>NZ_CP109553.1:4800000-8856540 GCF_045040085.1 Nocardia sp. NBC_01388 | reverse complement strand
CTAAGTTACGGACGGCAGCGAACGAAGTCAAATCGGCTGCAAAAGGGCTGGTCACCGCCCCCAGGCCAGTTTTATGCGGGTCGTGGCGAGGAAGTCGGCGGTCAATTCGCGCAGCGCCAGGAACTGGCCGCCGGAACCGTACTTCTGGCGGAGGGTGCCGAAGTCGGTGAACTCGGCGGCGGCGGCGATCTGATTGGACTCCGGGATCCGGGTCGGGAAAAGGCGCGGCAGGCTGCGGTTCTCGCGCAGGTCCTCCAGGATGCGGCGATGGATCGCGGAGGAGCGGCGGTACTTCGTGATCACCACGCCGAGCTCCTCTATAGGAGTGGACCACCGCGTGGAGAGGTGACGGATGTGCGATTGCACCGGAGGAATGCCATAGGTGGACATCACGTCGGGGATGGTGGGGATCAGGTAGCCGTCGGAGATCCGGAGGCCGTTCTGGGTGATGATGCCGAGATTGGGCGGGCAGTCGATGAGGACGAAGTCGTAGCCTGCCAGGACTGCGGTGAGAGCATCAGCGAGGACCCTGGTCGGGTCGATTCCCGCGAGGCGCGTCATATCATCCTGCAGCGCAATGAGTTTCGGCGACGACGGCAGCAGGTCCACCGAGGTGACCATCTGCATCGGGGAAACCTCGTGCTGGACCAGCGCCGAGACATCCTTCAAACGTTTTCGGTTCAGCGCGGCGGTGAATACCGCGGTGAGGGTCTGATCATTCGAATCCAGTTCCGCCGCACGAGTTTCCCCGACCATCATGGTGGTCAGATTTCGCTGCGGGTCGAGATCGATGAGCAGGACTCGTTTTCCGAACTCTGCGGACAGTATTTCGGCCAGGGCAGCGGTGGTGGTCGTTTTTCCGACGCCGCCCTTGAGGTTGAAGGTGGCGACCACATAGGGGCGGACTCGGCCGGCGACCGGGTTCGGTTCCCAGACACGTTTAGGGCGGTCGAATTCCAGAGCCCGGGTGTTCTTGCCGGGCAACTCCCAGCCGAAACCGTTCTGGGGCGCAGCGATATCCGTCGAACGTGCCCGCCCGCCGGGCACCACATCACCACGCAACTCCACCAACTCAACACCCTTCATCACCGTGACCGTCACGACAGTCGGCACGAGCCTAGTTACTCGGGCTGCTCTGAGGGGCGCGACACGGAAAGCTGGGAATCGGCGGTTACCGAACTTCGCGACACGGCGGATAACGCGCCGAGTGGCCGAGTTCCTCGCGGCGAAGCACGGTTTCGAGGACAGAGCAGCGAATACACTTGCCGAGTGCAGAGAGATGACGCGCTCCGCAAAGGTTTTACGGACCGCGATGAGGCGCTTCGCAAAGCCCTGGAAACCATCGAAGCGCACTTCGGTCCCAGGCGGGAACCCACGAAGCGTCCCCCGCCGAAGGAGCCGCGGCGCCCGCGGCGCAGCAGCACGCTCACCTACCGGGTGCTGGTCGAGTCCGTGAAGCCGAACGGGCGGATTTGGCGGCGGCTCGAGGTTGCCTCCGATCTGTACCTCGATGAACTGCAGGATCTGCTGGAAACCGCCCTGGGGTGGGAATACCAGCAGCGGAAGCACTTCGGCTCGGCGGCGGTCTACAAGGATTACGACACCCAGCATTACCTGTGCTCATGGGAAATCGAGCGGGGATGGCGGGGCGTTCCGCTGGATCGGGTGCGGCTCGATGAGCTGCTGGTCGAGGCCGGGGATGAGCTGTTCCATCGCAATGGGCCCCGGAAGGAATGGCAGCGGGTCGTCCGTGTCGAGGCCGTGAGCGAATTTCACGCCGACTCCCCGCGCGCGGTATGTCTCGAAGGCCCCAAAGGTGTGGATGTCGAAGCCGTCAATCTGGAGCTGAGCACCTTCGGGCAGGGTCCGGCCGATGAGTCGCCCATCAACCCCGAGGGTTTGCCCGAAGCACTGGTGCGGATGCTGGGCGGTCCGCCGGGAAGGTCACTGCGGCGATTGCGGCATTTGACGGGGCAGGCCATGGTGAATCAACCGGTCACGATCGATCCCGTGGGGGCGGCCGATGCGATGCGGCCATATTTGCGGTTGCTTGCGCATATCGGCGCCGATGGAACTCCGCTGACCGACACGAATACACTGCCGCCGCAGGTTCTTTCACCCCTGCTGGCCGAACTTCAATTGAATGCGCGATGGCTGCACGAACGGGGTGAGCCGGTACCGGTCGACGAATTGCGGGGCACCGCAGCCTATTTCGGTTTGACCGAGGAGAGCGGCGACCGTGTGCGACTGACCGAAACCGGTATTCGACTGCTCGCGGATCCGGTGGCGCTGTGGTGGTATATCGCAGATCATCTGCCACGGTCACCGCGTGACGAAATGACTGTGCTGCAGGTGCTGGCACTGGCGACCGATACCGGCGATCCGATCCGCGCGACCATGGGAATCTACAACGACCTGTACCAGTGGCCCGGGCCGGACCCCGAGGAAGCGCCGGTAATCAGCTCGATGCACGATTCGTGGCGGGTTTTCCAATGTCTGCGGATGACGCCGCGAAATCAGCACTCGTACTATCGAATCCAGCATTCTTCGACCCGCAAATTCGCGCGAGCGGTGCTGCAGCGGTGGCCGCGCAGCACCGACTCCGACTAGGACGGCGAGCACAGTGCCCGCTCCCCCGCGCTGACTTCACCGAGACTTCCGTTGCGTGGCCCGTTGACAAGCAACTCCTCAGCAACAATCGTCGATGTTTGAGATCGTCGACAGGCGGAATGCTCGAGCTGATCAGGCCGCGCGGTTGGCTCGGGCCTGCTGAGCCTCGGGCCGGGACAGAGGAGTCTGCGTGAATTCACCGGTGGGTGCGCACAGGTCGACGGGATCGGGGGCGGACAGCCTCGGGTATGTCATCTTCATTACCGCGGCAGCCGCCATGGGCGGATTCCTGTTCGGGTACGACAGTTCGGTGATCAATGGCGCGGTCGAGGCCATCCGCGACCGGTACGACATCGGGTCGGCGACCTTGGCGCAGGTGGTGGCCATCGCGCTGATCGGCTGTGCGATCGGTGCGGCCATCGCGGGGCGAATCGCGGATCGGATCGGGCGGATCTGGGTCATGCGAATGGCCGCGGCGCTGTTCACCGTCAGTGCCATCGGGTCGGCGCTGCCGTTCGCGCTGTGGGATCTGGCCATGTGGCGTGTACTGGGCGGCATCGGGATCGGCATGGCATCGGTGATCGGGCCTGCCTACATTGCCGAGGTTTCGCCGCCGGCGTATCGCGGGCGGCTCGCCTCGTTTCAGCAGGCGGCGATCGTGCTCGGCATCGCGATTTCGCAGTTGGTCAATTTCGCGATCCTGAAGATGGCGGACGGCAACCAGCGCGGGCATATCGGGGGGCTGGAGGCTTGGCAGTGGATGCTCGGGGTGATGGTCATACCGGCGACGCTGTACGGGCTGTTCTCCTTTGCCATTCCGGAGTCGCCGCGGTACCTGATCTCGATCGGGCGGATCGATCGGGCCAAGAAGGTGCTCGAAGAGGTCGAGGGTGACAACCCCGATCTGGATGCTCGAGTCGCGGAGATTCAGCAGGCGATGCACCGTGAGCACAAGGCCTCGTTCCGGGATCTGCTCGGGTCGAAATTCGGCTTCCTGCCGGTGGTCTGGATCGGTATCGGGCTGTCGATGTTCCAGCAGTTGGTCGGCATCAATGTGGTGTTCTACTACTCCGCGACGCTGTGGCAGTCGGTCGGGATCGATCCCTCCAGTTCGTTCTTCTACTCCTTCACCACCTCCATCATCAATATCGTCGGCACCGTGATCGCCATGGTGCTGGTCGACCGGATCGGCCGGAAACCGCTGGCGCTGATCGGATCCAGCGGCATGGCGATATCGCTGGCGCTGGAGGCCTGGGCGTTCTCGGCCAAGCACGGATCCGGTGACAGTGTGGCGCTGCCACACCTGCAGGGCGTTGTCGCGCTGGTCTCGGCGCATGTGTTCGTACTGTTCTTCGCCATGTCCTGGGGTGTGGTGGTGTGGGTGCTGCTGGGCGAGATGTTCCCCAACCGGCTGCGCGCCGCCGCACTCGGAGTCGCGGCCTCCGCGCAGTGGATCGCCAACTGGGCCATCACAGCCAGCTTCCCCAGCCTGGCCGACTGGAACCTGTCCGGCACCTACGTCATCTACGCCGCCTTCGCCGTGCTCTCGATTCCCTTCGTGCTCAAGTGGGTTCCCGAAACCAAGGGCAAAACTTTGGAGGAGATGGGCTGAGCTGCGTGGTCACGCTGCGCTGTCTCATGGATGAAGCTAAACAGCCTGCCGAGGGGTGCGCTTCTGGTTCGAAAGGTTCGCACCCCAACACGCCGGTGCGCTGAGTTAGTTGTCCAGGACCTGGTGCAGCTTGGCGGCGAAGCCGTCCGGATCGCCCTGTTGGCCGAACTCGCCGCCGAGGAATCCGGCGTGGTTGCTCGGGAAGACGACGGGGTCGGTGCCCAGTTTGGCCGCGATGGCTTCTGCGCTGCGGCAGGCCAATTCGCCTGCGGACTCGACCCCGATGGCGATGACTACCCGGGTGGATGCGGTGCGGAGAGCGTCGAAGTCGACCTCGTAGTGGGTACAGGAGACGACGTTCTGGCCGAGCAGGGGGTCGCCGCGGGTGCCGTCGTCTTCGGTGGGCAGGCCGAATATGGCCGGATCCATCGGCTGGTCGACGAAAGCGGCGGGGATCTCGCCCTTCATCGAGACCAGGGCGATGAACTTGGCCATGGCGGGGCCGAAGCCGGCGCGCTCGTAGGTCTCGTGGATGTTCGTGGTGGCGGCGAGGGCCTGTTCGGCGTCCGCGCCGTAGCGGACGGCGGGCGGTTCGTGCACCACCACGGTGAGGATCTGCTCGGGATGCTTTGACACCACGGCGAGGGCATTGACCGCGCCGCCGCTGCTGCCGAACAGGTCGACCGGGCCGCCGCCGAGCGCGTCGATGACCCGGTGCAGGTCATCGGCGTGCTGGTCGGGGGTGGATTCGCTGGCGGGGTCGGCCTTGGTACTGCGGGCGGTGCCGCGGGGGTCGTAGGTCACGACGGTACGGTCCGAGAAGCGTTCGGCCAGGCTGACGAAGCCGCTGGCATCCATCGGCGAGCCGATGATCAGCAGCGTGGGCTTGTCGCCGGTGCCGCTCTCGGCCTGCCGTACGTCGTAGGTGATGACGGCGCCGGGGGCTTCCAGGGTGTAGGTCTTCATCTCGGACATCGGTGGCTCCTTGCTAGGTCGGTTGCTGGGTAGACGAACCGCGCCGGCAAAAATCATCGGTCTCCGCAGAGCCTACGACGGCTATTTGATGATCTTGGTGATCTGCCCCGCGCCCACCGTGCGGCCGCCCTCGCGGATGGCGAACTTCAGCCCCACCTCCATGGCAATCGGCTGGATCAGGACGACGCTCATCAAGACATTGTCGCCGGGCAGGACCATTTCGACCTCCTTCGGGAGCGTCACCATTCCGGTCACATCCGTTGTGCGGAAATAGAATTGGGGACGGTAATTGACGAAGAACGGGGTGTGGCGGCCGCCCTCCTCCTTGGACAGGATGTAGGCCTGGCCCTCGAATTCGGTGTGCGGGGTGACTGTGCCCGGCTTGATGACGCATTGGCCGCGTTCGACGTCCTCGCGCTTGATGCCGCGCAGCAGCAGGCCCACGTTCTCACCGGCTTGGCCCTCGTCCAACAGCTTTCGGAACATCTCTATGCCGGTGACGATGGTTTTGGTGGTCTTCGGGCGGATGCCCACGATCTCGACCTCGGCATTGACCTTCAATACCCCGCGTTCGATGCGGCCGGTGACCACGGTGCCGCGGCCGGTAATGGTGAAGACATCCTCGATCGGCATCAGGAACGGCTTCTCCACATCGCGGATGGGAGTGTCGATCCAGTCGTCGACGGCATTCAGGAGTTCGGTTATGCCGGAACCCCATTCGCCGGTGGGGTTTTCCAGCGCCTTGAACGCCGAGACACGGATCACGGGGGTGTTGTCGCCGTCGAAGTCGTACTCGCTGAGCAGGTCGCTGACCTCCATCTCGACCAGCTCCAGAATCTCCTCATCATCGACCATATCGCACTTGTTCAGTGCCACAACCATTTTGGGGACGCCGACCTGGCGGGCCAGGATGACATGCTCCTTGGTCTGCGGCATGGGGCCGTCGGTGGCGGCGACCACCAGGATCGCGCCGTCCATCTGCGCGGCGCCTGTGATCATGTTCTTGATGTAGTCGGCGTGCCCGGGGCAGTCGACGTGTGCGTAGTGGCGGTGCTCGGTCTGATACTCGACGTGCGCAATGGAAATGGTGATCCCGCGCTGGCGCTCCTCCGGGGCCTTGTCGATCGCCTCGAACGGCGTGAAGGGATTCAAATCGGGGTATTTGCTGTGCAGCACTTTGGTTATCGCCGCGGTGAGGGTGGTTTTACCGTGATCGATATGACCGATGGTGCCGACATTGACGTGCGGCTTGGTTCGCTGGAATTTCGCCTTCGCCACTGGAATCCTCCTGCGCGCTACGATCCGAAGCGGGCGGCAGGGGCTCGGAGTGGACACCGCCTGGCGGGCCCGACGACAGTGTCTTCCCAGCGTAGGGCGCGAATGCGGTGCGATGTCGGGGAAATGCGGGAATACGACGTCCAGCGGAGTTGACGGAAGATCAACTGGGAGTGCGTAGTTCGAGATACCCGGGTGCGACCGCGCCGGTGAGCCAGACGCCGTTTCCGGTGACGTAGAAGATGTGGCCGTCTCGGCGCATGGCGGCGGTGTCGACGGTGAATACCGCAGGGCGGCCGTGCCTGCTGCCGACGTTCGTCGCGGTATCCAGGTCCGCCGACAGGTGCACGGCGTGGCGATTCATCGGCAGCAAGCCCTCGGCCAGGATTACCGGGACCGTTCGCTCACCGGTGCCGTGATAGAGCACGGCGGGCGGATCGGCGGGCTCGTAGCCGAGATCGACCGGAATCGAATGCCCTTGGCGCGCACGGATCATGACGCCGGTGTCGTCGAATTCGAAGCGCTTCTTGCTGTTCTGCTCCACCACTGTCTCGAGGTGCGCGCGGGTGAAACGGTGACCACGGGCAGCCGAGAGTCGCAGCAGGTCGTCTACGCGCACCCAGCCGGCCGAATCCGGGTCCAGCCCGATGGCTTCCGGGCGATGCCGCAGCCAACTCGACAGGCGCTTGGACAGGCGGACGATTTCCTTTTCATTCATACCCGGCATACCGTCGCGCATCCCCGAGCGCGGCGCAAGCGAAATTCGCGAGTGTTCCCGGCCACGATCACGCGCAGCAGAAGCACATGCCTCTGTCGGCATACGTCATACGACCGGCACGGACCCTGTCGCACCGCATTCGAACCACCGCGGAGACGCGCGCCGGACGGCCGAGCAGCGGGGCGCGCCGGACAGGTGGCCGCTCGGCGCTCCCAGTAATCTGGGCGCATGACAGCTGTTGCAGATCGTTCGCTCGGACCGGAATTGGCACGTACCGAGAGCATCGGCGAGGCCGATGTGCTGGTCGTCGGACTCACCTCCTCCGATGATGGGCCTGCGATCGCGCCGGCGGATGCCTTCGAGGATGTGCTCGACAGCGATGCGCGGGACACGCTGCTGGCCGCACTGCGCGCGGTCGGCGCGAAGGGCAAGCCGGAGGAACTGACCCGGATTCCCGCACCGGCGGGACTCGGCGTGGACAGCGTGCTCGCCGTCGGGCTGGGCGCGGCAGACAAGATCGATGCCGAACAGATCCGCAAGTCGGCGGGCGTGGCGGGGCGGGCGCTGACCGGCGTCGGCACCGCGGTCACCATTCTCTCGGGGCTGGATCTCGGGGCGGCGGCGGAGGGGTTCTACCTCGGCGCGTACCAGTTCAGTGAGTTCAAGTCCGGCAAGTCCGCGCCGAAGCCCGGTGACCAGCCGGTGCAGCGGGTCGAATTCCTCGTTCCCGATGCGGGATTCGGCGAGGAGGCCTTCTTCCGGGCTCAGGCGGTGGCCGAAGCTATCGCTACCGCACGGGATTTCGTGAACACTCCCCCGAGCCACCTGTACCCGGCCGAATTCGCCGACCGGGCAGCGGAGTTGGCCAAGGCGGCCGGGCTGCTGGTCGAGGTCATCGACGAGAAGGGGCTCGCCGCTGACGGTTACGGCGGCATTCTCGGCGTCGGCAAGGGGTCCTCGCGGCCGCCCCGGCTGATTCGCATCACCTATGCCGGTGGCGACACCAAGGTCGGGCTGATCGGTAAGGGCATTACCTTCGATACCGGCGGCATCTCCATCAAGCCTGCTCAGGGCATGGAGAACATGACCTCCGATATGGGTGGTGCGGCCGCGGTCATCGCCACCACGCTGCTGGCGGCGCGGTTGAGCCTGCCGATCACGGTCACGGCGACCGTGCCGATGGCGGAGAACATGCCCTCGTCCACCGCACAGCGTCCGGGCGATGTGCTCACGCAGTACGGCGGGACCACCGTCGAGGTCATCAATACCGATGCGGAGGGGCGGCTCATTCTTGCCGACGCCATTGTCCGTGCGGGAGAAGATGATCCGGATTACATCATCGATGTCGCGACATTGACCGGTGCGCAGATGGTTGCCCTCGGCACCCGGACGCCCGGTGTGATGGGTACCGACGAATTCCGGGATCGGGTTGCGCGCATCTCGCAGGCGGTCGGCGAAAACGGCTGGGCCATGCCGCTTCCTGCCGAGCTGCGGGCGGATATCAACTCCAGGGTTGCCGATCTGGCCAATGTCGCGCCGCATCGGTGGGGTGGAATGCTTTCGGCCGCGCTGTTTTTGAAGGAATTCGTGCCCGAGGGTGTGCAGTGGGCGCATCTCGATGTGGCGGGGCCGGCGTACAACACCGGTGGGCCGTTCGGGTACATCGGGAAGGGCGGGACGGGTGTGCCGGTGCGCACGCTGATTTCGACTCTCGAGGACATCGCGGCCGAGTAGGTGTGATCCGGCCTGAGCGGTCAAAGATTCGCCTGGAGCGTCAAAAATTGACGGCTCAGGGCAGTCTTTGACCGCTCAGGCCGGTTTCAGTAACCCTCGCGCGCCCGGCGCCGCAGGATCCGGAGCCGGGCGTCGTGGTCGCGCATGCGCTGCGGGTAGCCGACCTTGCGCACGTCGTAGACGGGGATGCCCAAGGTGGTGGAGAGCTTCTGTGCGCCGCGCTCACCCACGACTCGGCGGGTCCATTCACCGTCGAATGCCACCAGCACGACTGTCACATCGGTGACCGTGGTGCGTGGTTCGACGAAAGCCTCGACGCCGCGGTGGGTTCGCGTCCATTCCGCGAGGTGGGCCGCATCGGCCGGGTCCGCGCCTCGGTTCGAGGCGACGCTGCGGCCGAGAAAATCCAGGAAACTCATGTCGTAACCTCCTCCCCGGAGGTCGACTACGCACCGCCGGTACTTCGATAGTGCCAGCTCTTCGGGGGTAAGCGCGGGTCTCGCGGCAATTCCGAAGGGATACCTCAGCTAGTCCTCAGGAGCGGCTCAGGAGATGGCGTGTGAGAGGGGCTTTGAGCGGGTAACGACGGCCGAGCCGCGGATGCGCTGCTGGTGCGAGGGGATTGGAGGACGGTTCCTCCGCACCGATGCAAGCCGGCCTCGGGCGCCGTCGGGGGCCGCGCCGATTCCGGCCGAAACGCTCGACTTCTTCCAGCCCGGGCAGCAGTTTGCCGGGAGCTACTCGCGGCGCTACCTCGAGGTGGCCATTTCCATAAATGGTCATTCGCGACATTTAGCGCAATTCACGGCAACCGAGTGGCCGAATCCCGCATATCGACAAACCCCCTATTCACAATTGCGGAATGGCAGTTGCCGATTTGTCGCCGGTACCCGCTAATCTCATCGTCGTGGGCACTGGGGTGGAGGTGTATGCCGTCGAATTGCGCAGTGCGGCTGACTGGCTCGATGGCGCGGCACGGGATCTGGGTGAGCGCATCGACTCGCATATGCGTGCGGTGCGCGGGTTCGTCGGCGCGGAATGGACAGGCGCTGCGGCGGGTTCGCACGAAGAACCATGGACGGATTGGGAGGACGGGGCTCGGCGCACCATCGCGTCCTTCCGCGCGGATGCGGGGATGCTGCGGCAGGCGGCCAATGAGTACGAGTTGGATGACCGGTCCCGCGCCGATGCGACCGACGCCGCCGGGTCGAGCCTCGATCTGCCCGGGGTGTGAGCGGTGGTCGACTATCGGGTGGATCTTGTTGGGCTGCAACAGCTGATCGATGCGACCGCCAAGCTGGAGTCCGCGATCGAACAGCAGGTGACGGCTATCGAGGAACGTGTGGACGCGCTGCACGTGAGCTGGTCGGGCGAGGCGGCGAGCGGGCATCGGCGGGCGCACGACCAGCGGATAATCGGAGTCGCTGAAATGCGCACGGCGCTGCGGGAGTTGCGCGCCAAGCTCGGGATCGCGCGGGATGCCTATGCGAAAGTCAGCGAGACCAATCACGGGATGTGGCCGTGAGCGCCCCGGCTGTTCCGCTGATCCTGTGCCGGTCCGACGAATATCATTCCGCCGCAGCGATATTCGGCACGCTCGCGCAGGATGCGGCCACCACTCACATCGCGCTGCTCGGGGTGCTCGATTCCGGTGCGGGCATGGCGGGCAGCGATAGCATCGGGCAATCGTGGGCGGCCTCCTATAACGAGGCTGCCGGCTTGGCCCTGTCGGCATCGGAGCGCCTCATCACCGCGTCCTCGACCACCGCCGACCTCATCACGACCGGTGCCCACAACCACGAAACCGGTGAAGCCACAGCGAGTTTCGGCAATGCCGCTCCTCCGCCCGCGCCTGCGGAGTGGCCGGTCCCGTGCGTTGCCACCCGAGCCGCGTCGGCCGCAATGGCCCAGGATTGGCGTGCTGTCATGAACGCGGTGCTCTACGGTATTCAGTTTTCCAAGGTGCTCGGACCGGAGGAGGTCGACCGCATCTCGACCGGTCTATTGGCGAATCCGCTGTGGAATCTCACGCCGGACGATGAATACCAGGCCCTCTCGGCCGCACTGGACTCCGGTGAGAAGCTCGACAACTTCGTCGGCACCGGCCATTCCGAGTCCGAGCTGCGCGACTTCTTCCAAGCCGTCGTCGGCGAGCTCGATGGAAGACGACCGTGGCCGCCAGCTGGATTCCAGCAACTCCCACTGACCGAGATCGGGCAGTTCACGGACAATGAGCCCATAGCCCGAATCGATGTTCCGTGGCCCGCGATCAATGGACCACTGCGCCGGATGCTCGAGAAGCCCGAGGGGGGCGACCGATACTGGCTGCTGCTGCGACTGCGATCCGGCTCCGAGGTCGCACTGGTGTGGCCTGGATGGCCGGGCGAATCCGCGACCGCGTTGATAGCCAAGGATCGAACGATCCAGCCGCAGGCGCTGATTGATGAGGTCCTGGCGACGACAGCTCTCGATCCGAAAAGCGTCGCGCTGGTATCGGCCGGAGTGGACTGACCGGCCTACTGAGCATTGGGCTCAGTCAGCGAATGTAGGGCGAACTCGGGGTGCGACACGCGTGGGGCTTGTGATGCAGGCCTCGTGGCGTGGGTCGGTCGGGCTCGTGGGGGGTTTTGTCGGGTTGGTGGTTCCGGTGAACGGCCGCCCTGTGACACGCCGCACGCGATCGAGTGCAAGGATGGGGAACCGGAACAACAACCTACGGGTCTCCGGGGCTGCCGAAGGGTTGGCGGCCGCACGGGCTTTCGTCGCGACCAGCGGCGGACGCCCGCCGGGGGACGAACTGTTTAACCCGACGAGCAGTTAGAGGAGTCAAAGCACATGGCCTTCTCCGTCCAGATGCCGGCTCTTGGTGAGAGTGTCACCGAGGGCACTGTGACCAGGTGGCTGAAGCAGGAAGGCGACACGGTCGAGGTCGACGAGCCGCTGCTCGAAGTCTCCACCGACAAGGTCGACACCGAGATCCCGTCGCCCACCGCGGGCGTGCTGGTCAAGATCAGCGCCCAGGAAGACGATGTGGTCGAGGTCGGTGGCGAACTCGGCGTGATCGGCGACGCCGGCGAGGCTCCGGCCCCTGCCGCCGCCCCGGCCCCTGCCGCCGCCCCTGCCCCGGCACCCGCACCCGAGCCCGCCCCGGCCCCGCAGCCCGAGGCCGCCGCACCGGCACCCGCCGCTGCCGCGCCCGCTCCGGCCGCCGCCTCCGGCAACTCGGCCTCCGGCACCTCGGTGAAGATGCCCGAGCTCGGAGAGTCCGTCACCGAAGGCACCGTCACCCGCTGGCTGAAGCAGGTCGGCGATTCGGTCGCGGTCGACGAGCCGCTGCTCGAGGTCTCCACCGACAAGGTCGATACCGAGATCCCGTCGCCCGTCGCCGGCACCCTGCTGGAGATCACCGCGCAGGAAGACGACGTCGTGAACGTCGGCGGCCAGCTCGGTGTAATCGGCAGTGGCGCACCGGCTGCCGCTCCGGCACCTGCCCCGGCTCCCGCTCCGGCCCCGGCACCGGCCCCCGCGCCAGCCCCCGCAGCCGCTGCTCCGGCCCCCGCGCCCGCCCCGGCCCCCGCCCCGGCCCCGGCCCCGGCCCCGGCCCCGGCTCCCAAGCCTGCTCCGGTTCCCGCCGCGGCCACCCCGGCCGACGAGCCCTCCACCAATGGCGGCGGCCCCTACGTGACCCCGCTGGTCCGTAAGCTCGCCACCGAAAACGGCGTCGACCTGGGCACCCTCCAGGGCTCCGGCGTCGGCGGCCGCATCCGCAAGCAGGATGTGCTGGCTGCCGCGGAAGCCAAGAAGGCTCCGGCTCCGGCCGCCGCCCCGGCTCCCGCTGCCGCCGCTGCTCCGGCCGCGCCCGCCGCCACCGCGGCCGCGCGTCCGAACCTGGCACACCTGCCGGGCACTGTGCAGAAGGCCAGCCGGATCCGGCAGATCACCGCCACCAAGACCCGTGAGTCGCTGCAGACCACCGCGCAGCTCACTCAGGTCCACGAGGTCGATCTGACCAAGGTCGTGGCATTGCGCGCAAAGGCCAAGGAGGCCTTCAAGGCTCGCGAGGGCGTGAACATCACGTTCCTGCCGTTCTTCGCGAAGGCGGCGATCGAGGCGCTCGGGGTGCACCCGAATGTCAACGCCTCCTACAACGAGGACACCAAGGAGATCACCTACCACTCGGTGGTCAACCTGGGCATCGCCGTGGATACCGAGCAGGGGCTGCTGTCCCCGGTCATCCACAATGCCAACGACCTGTCGCTGGCCGGGCTGGCGCGTGCCATCGCCGATATCGCCAACCGTGCGCGCAATGGTGGGCTCAAGCCGGACGAGCTGTCCGGTGGCACCTTCACCGTCACGAATATCGGTTCGCAGGGCGCGCTGTTCGACACCCCGATCCTGGTACCGCCGCAGGCGGCCATGCTCGGCACCGGCGCAATTGTCAAGCGCCCCATGGTGATCACCGATAGTGGCAGCGAGTTCATCGGCATTCGCTCGATGGCCTACCTGCCGCTGACCTACGATCACCGCCTCATCGACGGCGCCGACGCGGGCCGCTTCCTCACCACCATCCGGCACCGGTTGGAAGAGGCGGCCTTCGAGGGCGACCTCGGCCTGTAAGTAATCGGCATGAAGGTCGTGGTCGCCGGGTCGTCCGGGTTGATCGGGACGGCGCTCGTCGCGGCACTGCGCCGCGACGGGCATGAAGTCACCCGTTTGGTGCGCCGTCCCGCGAATGCACGTGATGAATTCCGCTGGGACCCGGCCCGTGCCGACCTGGACGAACGCGCGCTGCGCGGTGCCGACGCCGTAGTGAATCTCTGCGGCGCCGGTATCGGGCGGCGGCGCTGGAACGGCAGCTACAAACAGGAGCTGCGCGACAGCCGCATCGTCCCGACCGATGTCCTGGCCTCCGCGGCCGCCGCCGCGGGAGTGCGAACACTGGTGAATGCCAGCGGTGTGCACTACTACGGCGGCGACAGCGGCGACCGCATCGTGACCGAAACCTCGCCTGCCGGAACAGGATTCCTGGCCGGGCTGTGCCGGGATTGGGAAGCCGCCGCGCAACCGGCCGCCGATGCCGGAGTTCGCACCATTCTGCTGCGCAGCGCTGTTGTCCTGGCGAGACACGGCGGCATGCTCGGAATGCTCTATCCCCTCTACTTTCTCGGCCTGGGCGGCAGACTCGGCAGCGGACGGCAATACGTCCCGTGGATCTCGCTCGACGATGAGGTCGGCGCAATTCTGTTCGCCCTCACCGATGACGCGCTCTCGGGTCCGGTGAATATGGTCGGCCCCGCGCCCGTCACCAATGCGGAATTCACCCGCGCACTGGGACGCGCCCTGCACCGCCCCACTCCTCTGATGGTGCCCGCCTTCGCGCTCCGCGTGACCGTGGGCGAATTCGCCGATGAGGGAATCCTGCACGGCCCCAGGGCAATACCCACCGCTCTGGAAGACGCCGGCTATTCCTTCCGGCACCCCACCATCGGCGCCGCCCTGGCCGCCACCGTCGGCCGCTCCTGAGTCGCTCGCGCGACCCCCGATCCGCTGTGGCTTTGCCGCGCACACGCTCGTTGTCCCACGCACAAGTTGACGCGCCACTCGCGAGCCAGCTGTCGATTCTGTGCGCGCCCAGCGAATCCTGCACGGTAATCCGGCGGGTCGAGGAGCGGCACAGGCCTGCGGGCGCAATGTCGGGGGCAGGCGCGATCCAGATCACAAGGGTTGCGGGGATAGCGTATGACCTGTGAGCAATGAACCCTCCCTGCTTGCGCCCGCCGGCCTGCTGGTGCGGGATGCGCGCGAGAGCGATCTGCCGGAGATCCTGGCGATCCACAACCATGCCATCGCCGAGACCACGGCCATCTGGGATACCGAACTGGCCGATCTGGCCGAGCGGCAGGCCTGGTTCGCGGCCCGGGCCGCGGCCGGATGTCCGGTGCTGGTGGCCGAGATCGACGGCGCGGTCGCGGGATATGCCAGTTACGGGCAGTTCCGGCCGAAGTCGGGTTACCGGTTCTCCGTGGAGAATTCGGTGTACGTGTCCGAACGGTTCCATCGGCGCGGAGTGGCCAAGGCGCTCATGGTGGAGCTGCTGTTGCGGGCGCGCCGGGGCGGGGTGCACACCATGATCGCGGCGATCGAATCCTCCAACACCATCTCCGTCACCCTGCACGAGAAGTTCGGATTCCAGGTGGTCGGACAACTGCCCGAAGTGGGACACAAGTTCGGGCGCTGGATGGATCTGACGCTGATGCAGCTGACGCTCCCCGATGGCGTAGCGTCGCAGCGGTGAGTGATAGCAAGACGGCCGCCGCCCCGGCACACCGGGGGGCATCGGCTCGGCTCGACGACACACCCATGCTCGTCGAAGATCTGGGCCTCATCGACTACAACGACGCCCTGGAAGTGCAGCGCGGCATCGCCCGCGAGCGGGCCGAGGGCATCGGTCAAGATCGGCTGCTGCTGCTGGAGCATCCCTTCGTATTCACCGCGGGCCGCCGCACCGAAGCGGCGGATCTGCCGATGGACGGCAGCCCGGTGATCGAGGTGGATCGCGGCGGCAAGATCACCTGGCACGGTCCGGGGCAACTTGTCGGCTACCCGATCATCCGGCTCGCCGAGCCTGTGGATGTGGTCGCGTACGTGCGCCGGCTGGAGGAGGCGCTGATCACCGTATGCGCCGGGCTCGGGCTGGAAACCGGACGCGTGGACGGTCGTTCGGGCGTCTGGCTGCCCGCCACCGAATTCCTGCCCGAGCGCAAGGTCGCGGCCATCGGGGTGCGGGTGCAGCGCGGCGTCGCCATGCACGGCATCTCGCTGAACTGCAATTCGACCCTCGACGGTTTCCAGGCCATCGTGCCGTGCGGCATCCGCGATGCCGGCGTCACCACGCTGACCCGCGAACTGGGTCGCGAAGTGACCGTCGAGCAGGTGCGCCCGCTGGTTGCCGATGCCATCACCCGGGCACTCAATGGCGAACTGCCCGTCACCGACCACAGCTTCGCGCGCCCGGCCCCCGTTGCCGCACCGGTGCCCGCCAAGGCCGAATGATCACGAGCGTAGGGTGAACTGAGTGACCTCCGTCGATACCCCGACATCGAATACCCCTGAACCCACTGGGGCCCGGCCGAACACCGCGGCAACCGCGTCCGCTCCCGCCGGTCGGAAACTGCTCCGCATCGAGGCTCGCAACTCCGAGACCCCGATCGAGCGCAAGCCCAAGTGGATTCGCACCAAAGCCACCATGGGCCCGGAATACACCGAGCTCAAGGGGCTGGTGAAACGCGAAGGGCTGCACACGGTCTGCGAGGAAGCCGGCTGTCCCAACATCTTCGAATGCTGGGAGGACCGCGAGGCCACCTTCCTCATCGGCGGTGAACAGTGCACGCGGCGCTGCGACTTCTGCCAGATCGACACCGGCAAGCCCGCGGCGCTCGACCGCGATGAGCCGCGACGGGTAGCCGAGAGTGTGCAGGCCATGGGGCTGCGGTACTCCACCATCACCGGCGTCGCCCGCGACGACCTCGACGACGGCGGCGCCTGGCTGTACGCGGAAACCGTGCGCGCCATCAAGCAACTGAACCCGCACACCGGCGTGGAACTGCTCATCCCGGATTTCAATGCCGTGCCGGAGCAGTTGGCCGAGGTCTTCTCGACCCGCCCGGAGGTGCTCGCGCACAATCTGGAGACGGTGCCGCGCATCTTCAAGAGCATTCGCCCGGCGTTCAAATACGACCGTTCGCTGTCGGTGCTGACCGCCGCCCGCGAAGCCGGGCTCGTCACCAAATCGAACCTCATCCTCGGTATGGGCGAGACCCCAGAGGAGGTCACCCAGGCCATGCGCGATCTGCACGAGGCCGGATGCGACATCCTCACCATCACCCAGTACCTGCGGCCCTCCCCACGGCATCACCCGGTCGATCGCTGGGTCAAGCCGGAGGAGTTCGTCGAGCACTCCGATATGGCCGATGAGATCGGCTTCGCCGGTGTGATGGCCGGGCCGCTGGTCCGCTCCTCGTACCGCGCCGGTCGCCTCTACGCGCAGGCCATGAAGCATCACGGCCGCGAAATCGCCCCGGAGATGGCACATCTCGCCGAGGGTGGCGCCGCATCGCAGGAAGCGACCAGCGTCCTCGCCCGCTTCGGTTCCTGAACCCTCGGCAGACCGACCCGAGCAGGCCGGAACTCATCGATGAGTTCCGGCCGCCCTGTTCTCAGCCCTCGACTAACGCGCTCAGCCGCCGACCAGCTGACCATGGCGGCGGTCGGCGGAGGCTGTCCGTCGCCCGCTCCGGACCGATCGCCTCACCGCACTCACTATTGCGGGACTGGTTGTATTCGGCCGACTACCTTGCTGTTTCCGGCGAAAGAACACGCCGGTGAAATGGCGATGAACGTCTTATAGTCCGATTCGTGGACGGGAGCACCTCGCCGGTGGGAAGCTCGAAGTACCGCACGAATCGACCCCGGAGCGAGCCATATGGTCGAGCGAACGACGACGTCGGTAGGCGCCAACGGCAAGATGATCACGGCCGAGCGGCCGGAGGACATCCGCAATGTGGTGCTCGTCGGCCACAGCGGGTCCGGAAAAACCACGCTGGTGGAAGCTCTCGCCCTGGCGACGGGGGCGGTGCCCCGGGCCGGGCGGGTGGAGGACGGCACCTCGGTCTCGGACTATGACGATATCGAGCAGCGACAACATCGTTCGGTGCAATTATCGGTGATACCGATGGGCTGGGACGGTACCAAGGTCAACCTATTGGACACCCCCGGCTACGCCGATTTCGTCGGGGAACTCAGGGCCGGTCTGCGGGCAGCGGATGCGGCCCTTTTTGTGCTCTCGGCCGCGGCGGGGGTGGAGGGGATCAGCGGGCCCACCCTCGCCCTGTGGGAGGAATGCGCGAGCGTCGGTATGCCGCGCGCCATTGTGCTCACCCATTTGGATACGGCGCGAGCAGATTTCGAGGAAATGACCGATACCTGCCGGGAGATCCTGGGCGGTGGCAGGGCGGAAAGCATGCTGCCGCTGCATCTTCCGGTGTACGGGCCGAAGAGTGCGGACGGCCATCGGCCGGTCACCGGGCTGATCGATCTACTGTCGCAACACGTTTACGACTACTCCGCCGGGGAGCACACCGAAACGCCCGCCTCCGAGGAGCAATTGCCGCTCATGGCGGATGCGCGGGACCGGCTCATCGAGGGGATCATCGCCGAGAGCGAGGACGAGACGCTGATGGATCGGTACATCGGCGGTGAGGAGATCGACCTCGCCACACTGGTGGAGGATCTCGAAAAAGCGGTCGCGCGCAGCAGTTTTCATCCGGTGCTGATCGCCGCGCCGCCGCCGGAGGGTGCGCGGCAGGGGCTGGGCACGGTGGAGATTCTGGATCTGATCACGCGCGGATTTCCCACGCCCGCAGAGCATCCCGTCTCCGCGACCAGTGCGGGCAGGTCCGAGCAGCTGGTCTGCGATCCCAAAGCACCGCTGGCGGCGGAGGTCATCCGCACCGCCTCCGACCCGTACGTGGGCCGAATGTCGCTGGTACGAGTGTTCTCCGGGACACTGCGCGCCGATGACACCGTGCACGTGTGGGGGCATCGGACGGGCGGTGTGGAGGTCGAGCACGACTCGGATGAACGTATCGGCGCTGTCTCCGCCCCGTTCGGTAAACAGCAGCGGCCACTGGGTCAGGCGATTGCCGGTGACATCGTGTGCGTCACCAAACTCACCCGCGCCGAGACCGGAGATACCCTGTCCGCCAAGGACACTCCGCTGCTGATCGAACCGTGGTCGATGCCGGATCCGCTGCTGCCCGTGGCCGTCGAAGCGCACAGCAAGGCCGATGAGGACAAGCTTTCGCTCGGGCTCGGCCGATTGGTCGCCGAGGATCCGACGGTACGACTCGAGCAGAATCCCGATACCCATCAGCTGGTGCTGTGGTGCCTGGGCGAAGCGCATCGCGATGTCGCACTCGAACGCCTGCGTTCCCGTTTCGGCGTGCAGGTCGATGTGATCGATCACCAGGTGGCGCTGCGTGAGACCTTCGCCGGAACGGCGAGTGGACGCGGACGGCATGTGAAGCAATCCGGCGGTCACGGCCAGTTCGCCATCTGCGAGATCGAGGTGGCGCCGCTGCCGGGTGGGTCCGGGATCGAATTCGTGGACCGGGTGGTGGGCGGAGTTGTTCCGCGCCAGTTCATTCCGTCGGTGGAGAAGGGTGTCCGGGCCCAGGCCGCGCGGGGCGTGGTGGCGGGATATCCGCTCGTGGACGTGCGGGTCACGCTGTTCGAGGGCAAGGCGCACTCTGTCGATTCCTCCGACGCCGCGTTCCAGATGGCGGGCGGGCTCGCCCTGCGCGAAGCTGCCGCGGCCGCTCGGCTCAGCTTGCTGGAGCCGATAGCCGAAGTGCGCGTGGTGGTCTCGGACGACTACGTGGGGCCTATTCTCGTCGACCTCTCCGGTCGCCGCGGCCGCGTGCTCGGCACCGAACCGGCGGGGCTGGGCCGCACCGCAATCCGCGCCGAAGTCCCCGAGCTCGAGCTCAGTCGCTATGCCGTGGATCTGCGCTCCCTCGCGCACGGCGCGGCGACCTTCACCCGCACCTACACCCGCCACGAAGCCATGCCCAGCCAGCTGGCGGACACCATTCGCGACAAGACCAAGAGCGCCGGTTAGGTTCGGACCTGCTACTCGCGGGCCACGCCATCGTTGTCACGATCCAGCAGAACCAGGTCCAGGCGCGGTTACCAATTTTGAGTCATTTCAGATCACAATGGGGGGGGGCATCGGGCAGCGCTGGCGGAACACACGCGGACGTCCGATTGATCCCGTCGCGAACCAATCGGTACCGGGCCACTATCCTGATCCCATGGCAGCAGGTAAGGGCGGCAACACCCCGTCGAAGGAAGCGAAGGCCGCGGCGAAGGCGGCGCGCAAGCAGGCGTCGAAGGAGCGCCGCCAGCAACTCTGGCAGGCATTCCAGATGCAGCGCAAGGAAGACAAGCTGCTGCTGCCGCTGATGATCGGCGCTCTGGTCGGCGTGACAGTGGTGTTCCTGGTGATCGGCTTCATATTCGGCCTGCAGTGGTTCCTGCTGCCGATCGGTCTGCTGCTGGGTGCGCTGGCCGCATTCATCCTCTTCGGACGGCGTGTGCAGAAGAGCGTGTACGCCAAGGCCGAGGGGCAGGCGGGCGCCGCGGCATGGGTGCTCGACAATCTGCAGGGCAAGTGGCGTGTCACCCCGGGTGTCGCCGCCACCACCCAGATGGATGCCGTGCACCGCGTGGTCGGACTGCCGGGCGTGGTGCTGGTCGCCGAGGGTTCCCCGCAGCGGGTGAAGTCGCTGCTGGCGCAGGAGAAGAAGAAGGTCTCCCGCCTGGTCGGCGACACCCCGATCTACGACATCGTCGTCGGCAACGAGGGCGATCAGGTGCCGATCAAGGATCTGCAGCGCTACCTCACCAAGCTGCCGCGCAATATCGACGCGAAGCGGATGGACCTCATCGAGGGCCGCCTCTCGGCGCTCGCCACCCGCGGCGGCCCGGCGCTCCCCAAGGGCCCGCTGCCCGCCGGCGCGAAAATGCGCGGCGTTCAGCGCAGCATGCGCCGCCGCTGAATCACCCGTTCCTCTCCGAGGCCCGCGTCCACCGGACGCGGGCCTCGCGCTTTCTCAGGCGAAGTCCGCAGAGCGGTGCACCGTCGGCCCGACCGGTGATGCGGTCCCCACTGCCCGCATGACGCACCGTCCGGTCGAGTGATCCATCTTCGGATAAACGACCCGCCTTTTCGCCATCGCCTGTTACTGGGCAGCTGATCACCAGGAACTGATGGCGGCATCGGCCGAGAGACGACCGCCATCAGTTCCTGGTGATCATGAAAGGCGCTCGGGTGTCAGCGAGTCCGCCCACCGGACCGGCCAGGCGGGCTAGGCGTCGGGCGCCGGGAGGCAGATCGCGGCGCCGTCGCCCAGGTCTAGCCAGCGGCCGGAGGGGGTGGTGGTTATGCGTAGTACCACCGCAGTGCAATGGGGGCAGCGGGCTACCGTGCCGGGACAGCAGAAGTAGACGAGGGCGCGGGCCAGGGGTTCGACGACTCCGCATGTGCCGCAGCGGCATCCACAGGCGGTGAGATCGGCGGCGAAGATCTCGGACAGGACTCCGGCGAGAGCATTGCCGTCCAGGTAGAACGCTTCGGAGGTGCCGGTCACGTCGTTTGTCATGGCTACTTCCCTGTCGGTCCGAAGCGCTCGGTTCTGATCATGGCCGGGTCGTGCCCGGCGGATACCAGTGCGGTGGCAGCGAATTCGACGAACGGGGTCGGGCCGCAGACGTAGCAGGTGACGTCGGGCGCGGGCGGCAAGGCGTGGACCGCGATTTCCGCGGCGGTGAGCCGAGTTGCCGGGCGGGGATCAGCTACGGGCGCACGCCGGCTGTAGGCGAGGAATACGCCGACGTCGCCCTCGGATCCGCCGGGCACAGTGAGGTCGCCCGGGCGAACGGACAGGTCACCGCGGGATCCGGTACTTCCGTCACGAAGTCCGATCCGTCTGCCGCCAGGTCCGGGCACTCCGTCGCGAGTCTCGGTGAGGTCGTCGCGGGGCCCGGCGAGCTCGTCGGATGCGCCAGCGAATTCGCCGGGTGGGGCGAGGAGTTCGTCGCGGTAGTAGAGATCTTCTGTGGCACGAAGGGTGTAGATGAGTCGGAAGGGTTTGGCGGCCATGGTATTTCGGCGAGCGCGGAGCATGGCGGCGAGGGGGACTATGCCGGAGCCGCCCGCTACCAGGACGGCCGCTCCCCCGCTGTCGGGATTCCAGACGAACCAGCCGCCGACCGGGCCCCGGATCTCGATGAGCGCGCCGACCGGAAGTACGTCGACCAGATAGCTGGAGACTTCGCCCTCGGGGACGCGCTGAACGGTGAGTTGGATGCGGTCTCCGTCGGCCGGAGCGGCGAGTGAATAGCTGCGTTCGGCCTGGTAGCCGTCGGGCGCGGTGAGCCGGACGTCCACGTGCTGGCCGGGCAGGTGGCCGGGCCAGCCGGGCACCCGCAGGGTCAGGGTGCGCGCCGAGGGTGTCTCGAATCGGGCGGCCAGGAGTTCGGCGGGCTGCCAGCGCATCAGTCGCCCTGATACCGCTGCTCACGCCACGGGTCACCGTAGCTGTGATAGCCGGCGCTCTCCCAGAAGCCGGGCTCGTCGTAGTCCAGGAGCCGAATTCCCTTGACCCACTTGGCTGATTTCCAGAAGTACAGGTGCGGAACGAGCAGCCGGGCGGGACCGCCATGTTCCGGATCCAGGTCCTGACCGCCGTAGGTGTGCACGATCCACGCCTTGCCGCCGGTGAGATCTTCCAGCGGAAGGTTGGTGGTGTAACCGCCGTAGCTGCTCACCAGCGCGAATTCCGCTTGGGTTTCGACGGTTTCGAGCAGGTCGTCCAGGGAGACGCCCTGCCAGTTGGTGTCGAGTTTGGACCACCTTGTCACGCAGTGGATATCGACGTGCGGGCGTTCCTGCGTCAGCGACATGAACTGCGGCCAGCTCCAACTGTATTGGCGCCCGGTCTCATTGGTGATGGAGAATTGCCAGCGGGTCAGGTCGACGCGCGGGGTGGGTCCGGCGGACAGCACCGGAAAATCCTCGGTCAGATACTGCCCCGGCGGTGTTCGATCACTCTGCGGCCGGGGACGACCTTGGAAACCTGGCGAGAAGATACTCATGCGATCCCTTCCGGCGGAACGGCAGGTGTCACAGCGTGGGCGGCGTCGGCCTTGCACTTGGGGACAGATTACGCCGCGTTCGGCCAGAAAAACCGGCGATTCGGACAGCGAGAAGTCGTGGGCACAGCGCGCCCTACCGATGTACCGAACCGGCCTCAGCCGACGTGACGGCCGAGGAAGCGGACCACATCGGGAGTGACCGTGGACCAGTACTCATCGGTGTGCGCACCCGGAGTCACCAGCGCGACCTCCAGGCGAGCCCGGCTCATGAACTGCCGGCAGCCGTCGATGAATCGGTCCCGATCCCCGACCCACACACCGGTCGGGGCCGGACCCAGCTTCGCAATGTTCTGCAGCGGATCGAGGGCGGCCCAATCGTCGGCATTGGCGAACGCATTGCGCTTGCTCATCTCGTTCCAGGAGGTGATGAGCCCCGGCGACATGGTGGCAATCGCCTTCGCCGGACGCCCGCGTTCGGCCCGGCGGCGCGAGTACAGCAGTGCGCCGAAGCCGCCCATGGAGGTGCCGGTGCAGGCGAACGGCTCACCATTCGCGCCCGCGAGTCCGCGCGCGGCCAGCCAGCGCGGGGCCTCGTCGAGCAGCATGGTCATCGGGTCGTCGCCGGAGAAGTGCTGATGCCAATAGTTGTCGCCGCCGTCGATGGCCATGAATCCGAAGGGCTGCACGAGCCGGGTCGAGACTGCCGCGGTAAGCACGTCGCCGAGCCTGCCGACCGCGGCATTGCGGGCATTGCCGTGTAAACCGTGCAGCAGCAGCGACATCGGCAGACCGTCGGCAGGCACGCCCGGCGGCAGGATGGTGACCACATCCACCTCACGCCCGCGCGCGGTGGAGTACACCCGATCGGTTCTGACCACCGGTTCGATGCCGAGCACGGTCCGCTCGATCGGACCCCCGTACATCGCGCGCTGGTCACCGTCGGCGTCGGGAGCCGCGTTCACGCCCGCGCTCACCGCCGCTCCGGCCGCGACCAGACCCAGCAGACCCGTGGATGCCAGTACCGACCGCCGGCTGAATTTCCGCGCGGCAGCCCGGTAGCCCTCATCCATGGATCCTCCATCAGCACATCAACAGCTATCCGCCGGGGCGCACATTCGCATGCTCAGCCCCGCCAGACCGCCTGCGACCATACCGATCGAAAGCAACACGCGGTGAACTACGGGCTACATCTGCGAAGACGCCAGACCAGCAATCACATGATGGAACCGGACATATGAGGAAAGCGTGAGGATTCGAATCTGCTCGCGCAGAAAAGATGCTCGAGTCACATAGCAAGCGACCGAGCCGCAGGCGATCGACCGCGATCACCCGGAAATATCGGGCAACCCTCAGCGGGTGTGGGTCAGGGCAGTGCCTGTTGCCCGGTCGTGCATGCCACGGCCGTCGGAATCGGTGAAAAGCGCGGGGACCACGAAGACCAGGATGGCCTGGCGAGCCAGCGCACGAACGAAACCGACCGGCCCATCCGTATCAACGCGACTCACGCGGATCTTCATGAAGTACTGGCCGGGCGTGAACCCGAACAGGGTCACCGCGACCACGCCGAGCACGAACCACACCAGCAGCGTCGGCGTGGACAACGAACCCATCACCACCACGAAGTGCGGCGGCGGCGCCTCACCCGCGGGCAGCTTCATCTTGGCGATGAGCTGATCGGCATTGGGCCGCACCAGAATTGCCGCGAGACCGATCGAGATGAACCAGTCGAACAGCAGCGCGCCGATGCGGCGCGTCATCGGCGCGAGCGCACCCGCACCGGATTTCGGCAGCCCCAGTTCCTTGCCCTGGTAGTCACCAGCGGGGTCGTCACCGGGATCGGCGTTCGGTCCGGACAGCCAGGAGCCGGTGATGCGTGCCATGTCTCCACCTTATTCGCCGCCGGCCTTCCGCTCCGCACAGCCCTCGCCACGCAGGATTGCGACGGCGCGCGATCGGTGCGAAGCTACCCGCACAATTCGTCCGAGGGATTGTGCAGCTCGGTGAGGATTCTCACGGCGCTCGGTCACGACTCGGTAAGACCTCTATATTTTCGCAGTCTTAACAACGCCGCACCCGAGGTCGGTGGCAGGATATCGATGCTGGTCGAACGCCGCTCGGCGGGCGAAGCCGATGTTTCCGACATGTCGGGACACCGACGAACCCCCGGCCAGCTGTACGTGTAACACTGGCGAAACACAGCCTTGATTGCGGGGAAACACCGCGTCCATACCGTCTGGTCGCGACGAACCCATGCAGTAGAACTGGCTGGGAACCGATCCGTAAGGAGTACTAAGTGGCGTTCAGCACGGCCGACGAGGTCATCAAGTACATCAAGGAGGAGGAGGTCGAATACGTCGATATTCGCTTCACCGACCTCCCCGGTGTGCAGCAGCACTTCTCGATCCCGGCGAAGGCTTTCACGGCCGACCTGGCTGAGGAAGGCCTCGCGTTCGACGGCTCGTCCGTCCGCGGCTTCCAGTCGATCGACGAGTCGGACATGCTGCTGCTGCCCGATTTCAGCACCGCGCAGCTGGACCCGTTCCGCGCCGCCAAGACGCTGAACCTGAACCACTTCGTGCACGACCCGTTCACCCGCGAGGCGTACTCCCGCGACCCCCGCAACGTTGCCCGCAAGGCCGAGCAGTACCTGGCCTCCACCGGCATCGCGGACACCTGCTTCTTCGGTGCCGAGGCGGAGTTCTACATCTTCGACTCGATCCGCTACGACTCGAAGATGAACGGGTCCTTCTACGAGATCGACTCGATCTCCGGTTCCTGGAACACCGGCAAGGAGCGCAACGCCGACGGGTCCCCGAACCTCGGTTACAAGGTGCGCAACAAGGGTGGTTACTTCCCGGTTGCCCCGTACGACCACTACGTCGACCTGCGCGACAAGATCTCGACGAACCTGCAGAACGCGGGCTTCATTCTCGAGCGCGGCCACCACGAGGTCGGCACCGCCGGTCAGGCCGAGATCAACTACAAGTTCAACACGCTGCTGGGCGCTGCTGATGATCTGCAGCTGTTCAAGTACATCGTGAAGAACACCGCGTGGCAGGAAGGCAAGTCTGTCACCTTCATGCCGAAGCCCCTCTTCGGTGACAACGGCTCGGGCATGCACGCCCACCAGTCGCTGTGGAAGGACGGCAAGCCGCTGTTCCACGACGAGGCTGGTTACGCGGGCCTGTCGGATCTGGCGCGTCACTACATCGGCGGCATCCTGCACCACGCCCCGTCGCTGCTGGCGTTCACCAACCCGACCGTCAACTCCTACCACCGTCTGGTGCCGGGCTACGAGGCCCCCATCAACCTGGTGTACTCGCAGCGCAACCGCTCGGCCGCGATCCGCATCCCGATCACCGGCGCCAACCCGAAGGCCAAGCGCATCGAGTTCCGCGCGCCGGACTCCTCGGGTAACCCGTACCTGGCCTTCGCCGCCATGATGATGGCCGGCCTGGACGGCATCAAGAAGAAGATCGAGCCCCAGGCTCCGGTCGACAAGGACCTCTACGAGCTGCCGCCCGAGGAGGCCAAGAACATCCCGCAGGCCCCCACCTCCCTGGCGTCGGTCATCGACCGCCTCGAGGACGACCACGACTACCTCACCGAGGGTGGCGTGTTCACCACCGACCTGATCGAGACCTGGATCGACATCAAGCGCACCCAGGAAATCGCCCCGGTCAACCTGCGGCCGCACCCGTACGAGTTCGAGCTCTACTACGACGTCTAAATCGTCTGAGCTACAAGCGTTCTCGTGAAGCCCCAGCTGCCTCGGCAGCTGGGGCTTCGCCCGTTCCGGGGGTTATGCGCAGGGCTGGGTGCCGGCGGCTGCCACCGGTAGCCACATCTCACCGGCATAGCCGGGCAGCACGATGCCGTCGGGGAAGGCGGCTGTGGCGCCGGTGTCGTACTGGCCGGTCAAGTGGTGGTAGCCGGTGGTTGTGGGGGTCCATTTCATGGTGATGGTGCTGCCGGTGATCGCGGTGGTGCCGAAGTTGGTCCCGTTGTCGGCCACCCACGCATTGCGGGTGGAGGTTCCGCCGCTGAGGCTCGGCGCATTCGCGGCAAGGTGGACATCACCGAGGACCGGGAGAATTTCCACGATGTGGTCTACGGCCGGTATATGGACCGCGCCACTCCCCCGCCCGAGCCCGGGGCCGAACGGCTGATTGTTCGCATTACTCTGGACCGGA
The DNA here is from genome assembly GCF_045040085.1 of Nocardia sp. NBC_01388. Lineage (NCBI taxonomy): Bacteria > Bacillati > Actinomycetota > Actinomycetes > Mycobacteriales > Nocardiaceae > Nocardia > Nocardia sp. NBC_01388. Next base: position 8,829,707 of record NZ_CP109553.1, on the reverse strand, counting down.
TCTACGCCTTCCCTCCCGCGTGGATCCGGTGCCGAATCATCAGGAGCCGGCGGCGTCCAGCACGGCCAGATAGCCGAAAACCAGGCCGGGTCCGATGGTTCCGCCGGGGCCGGGGTAGGTGTGGCCCATGACGGGAGCGCTGGCGTTTCCGGCGGCGTAGAGGCCCTCGATGATCGAGCCGTCCGCGCGCAGGACGCGAGCGGCGGTGTCGGTGACGAGGCCGCCCTTGGTGCCGAGGTCGCCGGGGACCAGTTTGGCGGCGTAGTACGGACCCTGTTCCAGGGCACCGAGATTCGGGTTCGGGTGGTGGCGGGGATCGCCGTAGTAGCGGTCGTAGGCGCTTTCGCCGCGCCCGAAGTCTTCGTCCTTGCCACTGTGGGCGAAGGTGTTGAAGCGCGTGATCGTGGCTTGCAGGTTGTCGGCGGGGATATCGATCTGCGCGGCCAGGTCGGCGAGCGAGTTCGCCCGGGCGAGGACACCGGCCTTGAACCAGCGGCCGGGCAGCGGCTGGCGCGGCGGCAGGCCCGCGAAGAGGTACCTGTTGCGGTAGCGCTGGTCGAAAATCAGCCAGGCGGGCAGGTTTTCGGCGGGGCCGGCGCCCTGGCCGTTCTCGCCGCCGTACATGTGGTGGGTCGCCTCGACGTACGGGAGGGATTCGTTCATGAAGCGCTCGGCGCGGTCGTTGACGATGAGGCTGCCGGGCAGATTGCGCTCGGCGAGACAGAACCAGGGCTGGCGGGGTAGCGGAATCGACGGCCCCCACCAGGCGTCATCCATGAATTGCACTGCCGCGCCGATGGATTGACCGGCACGGATGCCGTCACCGGTATTGGCCGCGGCGCCGACGGTCCAGTCGGTGGTGATCGGATCGCGCTGGTACTGCTTGCGCATGGCCTCATTGTTCTCGAACCCACCGGCCGCGATCACAACGCCGCGCCTGGCGGTGAGCACCTGCTCGACGCCGTTGCGCCGCACCACAACCCCGGTGACCCTGCCGTCCTGCGCCTGGAGCTCGAGCAGCGGAGTATCGAGCCACAGCGGCACCTGTGCCGCGAGCAGACCGGCGCGCAGCATGGCACTCAGCGCCTGACCGCGCGCGAGCAGATGCTGCCGCAGCACCTGCGCCTTCGCCCAGCGCGCACCGATGCGAAGCACGCGCAGCGGCGCACGGGGATTGCGCAGTCCCAGGTGGAACTGCCGGAAGTCCGCCTGGGTAGCGACGAAGTTCTTCGCCGCGGCCACGTAGTCGGGTTCGAGTGTGGCCAGTTCCGCGCCGAGTCCCTTGGCGTCGAACGGTTTCGGCTCGACGGACCGGCCGTGCGCCCGGCCGCCGGGTGCCTCCGGGTAATAGTCGGAGTAACCCGGCACCCACTGCAGATCCAATGCCGAGTGCGCCGTGAGGAAGCCGAGGGCTTCGGGCCCGCGGTCGATATAGGTGTCGATCCGCCCGGCATCGCCGTATTCACCGACAATGCTGGTCAGGTAGGTGCGGGCGGCCTCGATATCGTCGGCCGGAGCCTGTCGCCGGAGCACCGCATTGCCGGGGATCCACACTCCCCCGCCGGACCGGGCCGTGGATCCACCCCAGCACCGGGACTTTTCGATGATCACGGTGGACAGGCCGTGGTGGGCGGCGGTGAGAGCGGCCGCCATGCCCGCCGCACCGGAGCCGACGACGATCAGGTCGAAGGTGTCGGCATTGTCGTTGTGCTGCATATTCTTCGAATCCTTTGAAAGAGTGGTGTGGCGTCAGCTACCGGCGCGCCAGCGGTCGTCGAGCACGGCACTCAGCGCCCCTTCGACGCACAGCAGCAGCGACGCCGCCCGATTACTCGGATTGCGCAGCCACTGCAGGTAGCCGAACTCCGCCGCCGCGAGCATCAGATGCACGAGCAGGCCGGGATTGCTGTCCGCGGCCGGATCACGTGACATGCGTTGTGCGACAAGCTCGACCAGCCGGGTGCGATGCTCCGGCGTGATCAGCGCGACGCGGTCGAGCAGATGCGGCGCCGTCCGGAAGGCGGCCCGCCACTGTTCGAGATCGGTCGCCGACAGCGTGGTGGACCGGGTCTGAATGGCCTGTGCGAGCGCCACATCGGCCGCTTCGTCACCGGGTCGCTCCTCGAGCAGCGCGGCAATGCCCGCGCCGCCCTCGCGCACCGGGTCCAGCAGCAGATCCTCCTTACTGCGCACATGCCGGAAATAGGTGCTCGGCGAGATACCCGCGGCGGCGGCGATCTGCTCGGTGGTCACCTCGTCGAATCCCTTGTCCGCGAACAGCTCGAAGGCTGCCCGCTGGATCTCGGATCGAATCTGACGTCGTTGCCGCTCACGTAGTGACATCGGCTTGCCTCCTACTGCTGCGCGGACACGGGAGAGCTTGTCCTCAGGTACCAGCCGCGCGGTGACAGTATCTGCGGATGTGACAGTTACTGTCAAGAAGATGAGTACTGTCACCACTCAGGACACAGCGATAGCCACCTTTCCCAAGGCCGAGAAGGGTCTAGCCGAGTCCCCGGCGGGCGATCGCACCCAGGGGGCTCAGGTCGAGGTCGCCGGAGGCCTCGGTCCAGCCGGTGGCGCGCAGCTCGTTCGGTGAGCCGATGCCGAGTGCGTCGTGCAGGCCGATCGCCGCGGAGCGGGCGAGCTCCATCAGGCGGCTGGGCGGGATGGGCCAGAGCAGGGAGCGGCGCCAATTCTCGATCTCGTGCCGCACCACGGGGGCGGACCAGCCGAGCTCGCGCAGTCGCTGGGCGGCGGCCTCCGGAATCGGTTCGGCCAGATAGTAATTGCCGGTGAGCTCGGCGGAAAGTTTGATGTCGAACTGCTGGAACTGAACGTATCGGTTACCGGCGGCCGTTATGACCAGTGTGGCGCGAGAGGGTAATTCCTGCAGACATCGCGCCAGTGCCTGCACAAACGCGTCCCAGTCGGAAGTTACTAATGCCTCGTCTTGCCCCCGGGTGCCCATCGAGGCCGATCATACGCCGTCGAATCTTTCCGGGCACCGAATAATTCTGGCGCACTTGCGCTTCGGCGGGAGGCGCGGCCGCGTCGACCGAAAACGGCCGCGACCCCCAGCTGAGAGGCCTACCGGCGGTGGTGCACGGCGCCGAGTACGGCAACCGGAGTGCAACCCACCAGGCGGGCGGTGCGTTCATCGGCCGTGAAACTATGGCGTGCAACGAATTCCCGAACCTGAACGCGCACCGTCTCGAACACCGGCACCGACGATGTGATCGGCAGGACCGACGATACCGCGCTCATTGCACTCCTCCTCGTGAATTTCTTTCTCCTGGCAAGCCATTGTTCCAAGCAAAAGCCCAGGTGGCCGTAAATTACTCGTGAATATCACCGCACCGGGGCGGGGATTCGCGCAAAGATATCTCCGTTCGGTGCCGCGAGGGCGCCAATCTCTACCGTGCAGCGGAAGATGTTGCGGGCGCGCAAGATTCGCGCAAGCGGATTGACGAATCCTTTTCGGCCGGGCAATTCCACCTCGAGTGCGCGGTCACCGCTCGCCTACTCCGAATGTGACAGCCGGGCGGCAGATCGCGACCACTACCCGTGTGACGGTTGCCACCCAGCCGATAAGGTGAGACGATTCGATCGTAACTCTCTCATCCTGTCGGGCGGTGGTGGCCGGACAGGATCGTGATCAAAGGAGATCACCATGACCGCCGCCGTAGCGCCGATCGATCATGCGTCCAGAGCAGCACGCCCCGAGCGCCGACCGTTCGACCCGGACACCCGCATCTGGGCGGACACCGGCCTCATCACCTTCTCCCTGACCGCCGGCTCGGCCTTCCTGCTGCAGACCATGGAACCGAGCATTGCCGCGGTCGTGGACGAGCACTCCACCTTCCGCACCGACCCGCTCGGCCGCGCCTTCCGCAGCATCGCCTCGGTCATGATGTGGATCTACGGCGGCGACGAGGCCCTCGCCGAGGCCGACCGGCTGCGCGTCATGCACGCGAGCCTCAACACCACCGATGCGCACGGGGTGAAGCATCAGGCGCTGTCCTCCGGGCCGTGGGCGTGGGTGCTGCACACCGCGATCCACGCGTTCACCGAGGGCAATCGGTACTTCTCCACCGAGAAGCTCTCCGAGGCCGACAAGGAGTCGTACTACCAGGAGGTGGTGCAGCTCATGCGCAATTTCTCGGTGGCGCCCAAGGAGATTCCCGCGACCTATGCCGAATGGGAGCCGTGGTTCCAGGATCAGGTCGAAAACCATCTGGTGGCAACCACTGTCGCCGAGGACTACCTGCGGGTCATTCGAAAGATCGCGCCGCCCAAGCAGGTTCCGGCGCCGCTGCGACCGGTCTGGCGGGCCGCGACCACCCCGATCGGGAAGCTGCAGTACTTCTTCACCGTCGGCACCACGCCCGAGATCATTCGCGAGAAGCTCGGCCTCACCTGGACCGAGAGCGATGAGCGCACCCTGCGCGCCCTCGGCTGGATCATCGGCCGGACCGTTCCCGTGCTGCCGGAGCGCATTCGCTACTTCCCCATCGCCTACGAGGCACGCCGGCTCGAACGCGACCGCGCGCGCCTGCGCAAGATCATCGATCTGCGCCCCATGTAAACGGCGAGTCACCCGCCGTCCCGGCGCGGGGTCACTCCGGCGCGCGGCTGGCGAGGCGGCGCCTGCACCCCGTTTCCTGGGGCTGGTTCGCGGCGGCGATTCACAGCAAGGTCACTATGGTGATCATGCGGATGGTGTTGTGGCGGGCCCTGGCCGGCCTGCTACTGGTGGTGGGGGTGGCGGCAATACCGGCTGGGGCCGGGGCGGATCCGGCGTTCCAGTGGCGGCAGGAGTACATCACCGCGCCTGATGGGACCCGGTTGCACGCGGATGTGCTGCGGCCGGTGGGTATCGCCGATGATGTGAAGACCCCGGTGATCATGACGGTCAGTCCGTATCGGGCGCACCTCGCGTATCTCAGCGAGCCACGGCTCGAGGGCGGGCCGTCCATCGCGGATCTCGATGTGGGGACTTTCCTGGGTGCGGGTTACACCTATGTGATCGTGGATTTACGCGGGTTCGGCGGATCGAACGGGTGCCCGGATTTCGGCGGGCCGGGCGAGCGGTCCGATGTGAAGACGGCCGTCGAGTGGGCGGCGGGGCAGTCCTGGTCCACCGGCAAGGTCGGACTGGTGGGCACCTCGTACGAGGCGTGGACCGGATTGATGGGTTTGGCCGAGAAGCCGGCGGGGCTGGCCGCGGTGGCGGCGTTCGAGCCGGTGGTCGATCCGAACGCGTATCTGTACATGCAGGGGATCGCGTGGAAGTTCTCCGGTAAGCCGGTGACCGAAACCGGTGTGCGGCCATCGGATCTCGCGGGATTCGAGCATCTGCTCATCGCCTCCACACCGGGACGCCCGGACGATTCACCCGAGTACCAGGCGAATGCGGTGAGCATCGACCCCGCGTGCTATGCGAATTACATCGCAGAGATCACCAATCATGATGACGCAACGGCCTTCTGGCAGGACCGGGATCTGGTGGCGAAGCTGCGCGGGAACACGATTCCACTGTTCCTCGGGCAGGGGTTCATCGACTACAACACCAAGCCGGATCGGGTCTTCCAGCTCTGGAACGGGCTCGGGCCGGGCGAGCACAAGGCGTGGTTCGGGCAGTGGGGGCACCGGAAGTGTGAAACACATTGCGGTACTCCGCAATTCATGTCCGAGCTGCTCGGATTCTTCGATCACCTGGTGGCGGGCAAGGAGGCGCCGGTGCCCGGGCCGCGGATCACCGTCGGGCAGTTCGACGGGAAGTATCGTTCGGAGACGGCGTGGCCGCCCGCCGACAGCCGCCCGGTGCCCGTCGATCTGCGCACCGGGATCTACACCGACCGGGGTCTGGTGCCCGGGGCCGATCGCGAAATTTGGTCTGTCAGTCAGCCTTTGGCGCAGGATCAGCATCTCGCGGGGATCACCACCGCGGCCCTGACGCTCGATGCGCCGCCGCAGACCACGGTGGCGCTGGAAATGTACGACATCGCGCCGGACGGGCTGGCCACCGTCATCACGCGCGGTATCGCACCGGCGACCGCCGATACACAACTGCGCCTGCTGGCGCAGGATTGGCCGCTCAGCGCGGGGCATCGCATCGGGTTCCGGATCACCGATGTGGTCGACGATATTTGGGCGCATCCGCCGGCTTTCACCAAGGTCACCGTGAACTCGGCCCGGGTGCAGCTGCCGCTGCTCAGCGGAATCCGCACCCCCGACCTGCCCGGCGGCGTCTCCGACGGCATCCCGAAGTGGCATAGGGAGAAGTCCGTCCCGCTGCCCGCCGATCTGCTGAACAATGCGACTGTGACCGTCGACTTCCCGCCCCGGACAGGCTAGGCGACCCATGACCCGCACCGTATCCGCCGCCGCACCCACCGTGGACGATGCCACCGCCGAGCGCCTGGCCGCCGCCCTGCGCTGCGCCACCGTCTCCCGCGAGGACCACACCGAGACCGACCCCGCCGAATTCGACCGTCTCACCGCTCATCTCGAACACTGCTTCCCCCTGGTGCACACCCACCTCGACTGCGAAACCTTCGGCCACAGCCGCCTCTACCGCTGGACCGGGGCCGCCGATGGACCGGTCACCACCTTCGACGGCTCGACCCGGACCGGTCCGGCAACGGATGCCGACTCCGGCGGTGCGGTCGCGAATCGCAATACCCCGGCCGGTGGCAACACGGCGACGCCCCCCGCTGATTCAGGCGCGACCGCGGACGGTGCGGCGATCTCCGAATACCGCCCAGCGACGGCTGTGGATGCTGTCGAGATGGGCGGCGCCGAGCGGGTGAGCGCAATTCTGCTGGCGCATATGGATGTGGTGCCGGTGGACGATGAGGCGGGGTGGACGCATCCGCCGTTCGCGGGGGTGGTGGATGACGAATTCATCTGGGGGCGTGGGGCTATCGATGACAAGAGCCGGGTGATGGCGATCCTCGAGGCGGTCGAGGGGGCGCTGGAGGCGGGGGTGCGGCCCAGGGGGACGGTGTATCTGGCGTTCGGGCATGACGAAGAGGTGTTCGGGGAGGGCGGGGCCGGGCGGATGGCGGCGCGGCTGCGGGATGCGGGGGTTCGGGCCGAGCTGCTGATCGATGAGGGTGGTGTGATCACCACGGGGGTGGCTGCCGGGGTGGCGCAGCCGGTGGCCACGATCATGGTGGGCGAGAAGGGTTTTGCGACGGTGCGGCTGTCGGTCAGCGCGGTGGGTGGGCATTCGTCGATGCCGGGGCGGCAGACGGCGGTCGGGCAGTTGGCGCGGGCGGTGGCGCGGCTTCAGGATCATCCGTTTCCGCTGCGATTGACGCCGGTGACGCTCGACATGCTCGCGCGTTTGCGGAGTGTCGTCTCGGAGCCGCGGCGCACGCTGCTCGGCGCGGTGGGCTGGGCCGGGCCCGCGGTGGCGCGGGTGCTGGCGGCACAGCCGACCACCGAGGCGCTGGTGCGCACCACCACCGCGCCGACGATGATCAGTGGCGGCGTCAAACCCAATGTGCTGCCGCAGCGCGCCGACGCGTACGTGAATTTCCGTATCCTGCCCGGTGATTCGGTCGCCGATGTGCTGACGCACTGCCGTCGGGTGATCCGCGACAAGGGCGTCACCGTCGAGCTGTCCGGCACCGCCTCCGAACCCTCCCCCGATCCCGCCGCCGGACCCGCCTTCGAACTCATCGCCGACCTGACGCGCGAGGTGGTACCGGGCGTCGCGGTCACCGTCGGCATCGTTCCCGGCGCCACCGACGCCCGCTACTACGACGATCTCGCCGCCACCCGCTGCAATTTCGCACCCATCATCCTCACCGCCGCCGATCTGGCGCGTATTCACGGCACCGACGAGCGCATCTCCCGCGCCAACTACGCCCGCCTGATCACCTTCAACCGCCGCCTCATCGACCGCCTCGCCCAGTCCTGACGGCTGCGGCGGTCGCCTCGAGCCCAGTCGAGGCCAGTTGCGATGGTCGCCTCGACCGTCGCGCCCGATCCTGACCGATGCGATGGTCGCCTCAACCAGGTGGCACCGGCGAGCATGAGCCGGGCGGATGAGCGGCGGACGCGTTCGCCGAGTTGCCTTAGGGGGCCGGACGGCAAGGGACCCGAATCGGCAGGAGGGGCGACGGGAGGGGTGGTGGTGCGCGAGAATAGCTCGGCCGGTACGCGACAATTCGGGCTGAGCATCGTGCGGTGCCGATGCCCGGCAGCGTGACGACACCCACCCCATCGAGAGGGAGCGACGATGACCCGAAACGAAACCGGCGAATTCCAGGGCAAGGGCGGGCGTGTGTTCTGGCAGGCCTGGCTGCCGGAGGGCGATCCGCGGGCCGTGGCCGTGATCGTGCACGGGTACGCCGAACATTCGGGGCGCTATGCGCATGTGGCGAAGCGGTTGAACGATGCCGGGATCGCGGCGTACGCACTCGACCACATCGGGCACGGCCGTTCCGACGGCGGCAATGGGAATGTCGATTCGCTCGACGGGGCCGCCGACAATGTGCAGACGCTGCTCGACCTGGCCACCGCGGCGCATCCGGGGCTGCCGCACTTCGTCATCGGGCACAGCATGGGCGGGCTCACCACCGCCTACCTGGCGACCCGCGCTCCCCTGGACGTGACCGGCGTGGTGCTCTCGGGCCCGGCGATCGTCATCCCCGCCGGCAATGTGGTACAGCGGACCCTCGCACCGTTCGTCTCCCGATTCCTGCCGAATCTCCCTGTGCTGAAACTGGATTCGACACTGGTGAGCCGTGATCCGGAAGTGGTGCGGGCCTACGACGCCGATCCGCTGGTCCATCACGGCGGCGTCCCCGCCCGCACCGGCGGTGAGATGCTGCGCGCGGGCACCTTCGTGCTGGCGCACCTCGACCGGCTGACCGCCCCGCTGCTCGTGCAGCACGGCGCCGCCGACGGTCTGGCCTCCCCGACCGGCGCCGATCTGCTCGAACGCGATGCGGCGTCCAAGGACAAGACCGTCATCCGCTACCCCGGCCTGTTCCACGAGATCTACAACGAGCCCGAACAGGACAAGGTCCTCACCGACCTGGTGAACTGGCTCGACGCGCACATTCCGGCGTAGCCACGCGGAGAAAATAGCCGACGGTCACGGGGCAACCCGTGGCACAGTCGGTTGACGTGACCGACTATCGCACAATCAACCGGGACAATTGGGACGACCGTGCGCCGTTGCACGCCGCCTCCGCGGACTACGGACTGAACCGCTTCCGCACCGATACCAGCTTCCTCAGCGATGTCGTCCGCTTCGATCTGCCGCGTCTCGGCGACATCCGCGGCCTGCGCGGCGTGCACCTGCAATGCCATATCGGCACCGACACCCTCTCGCTGGCCCGGCTCGGCGCGGATATGACCGGCCTCGACTTCTCCCCCGCCTCGCTGGCGGAGGCCCGGGCGCTGGCCGAGACCAGCAGCACCGCAATCGAATACGTCGAAGCCGAGGTCTACGATGCCGCGGAGGTGCTGGGCGCCGGGCAATTCGATCTGGTCTTCACCGGTGTCGGCGCGCTGTGCTGGCTGCCCGATATCCGGCGCTGGGCCGATACCGTCGCCGCGCTGCTGCGGCCCGGCGGACGGCTGTTCCTGCGCGAGGGCCATCCGGTGCTGTGGTCGATCGACGAGGCCCGGCCTGACCATCTGACCATCGGGTATCCGTACTTCGAAACCCCCGAGCCGATGGTTTTCGCCGAAGCCGGCACCTATGTCGAGACACCTGGCGAGATCACCAGCACTGTCACACACGAGTGGAATCATGGGCTCGGTCAGATCGTGGGAGCGCTGCTGACCGCCGGCCTGACCCTCACCGAACTGGTCGAACACGACAGCGTGCCCTGGGAGGCGCTGCCCGGCCGCATGTTTCGCGATGAGGGCGGCGAATGGCGGCTCACCCAGCATCCCGAACGCGTACCGCTGTCCTACACCTTGCAAGCCCGTAAGGAACCTCGGTGAACGAAGAACTCATCCCCATCCTGCGCGTGGCCGACGCCGCCGCCGCGGTCCGCTGGTATGAACGCCTCGACTTCGTCAAGGAGTCGGAGCACCGCTTCGAACCCCACCTGCCCGCCTTCGTCGGCATCGCCCGCAGCGCCGTCCGCATCTTCCTCTCCGAACACCTCGGCGACGCCCGTCCCGACACCCTCGTCTACCTCCGTGTCCACGATGTGGACGAGGTGGCAAGGGAATTCGGCGTTGTCCCCGAGGAAGCTCCCTGGGGCCGCGAGATCGAACTCCGCGACCCGGACAGCAACCGCCTCCGCATCGGCACACCTCCCCGGTAGTCGACGGACCCCACTCCGCATCAAGATCACCAGGAAACTGTGGCGGCATTTCGCGAGTAACCGCCGCCACCAGTTCCTGGTCGATGCGCAGCCGATCCGCAGCGCGGAGGGAACCGGCGGCCCGCTTCGTGCGTCCAATCGGGTGAGCGAGGGGAGGACTCCGGTGGACCCGAATATGCTGCGCCGCAGTGCGCAACAAGCCCAGCAGGGGGCGCAAAACGAAGGGCGGCGGATTTCGCAGGGTGGGGTCGATCCGGACTACATCCAGCACTTGGAGGATTTCGCCGGGTTCTCCCATGCGGAGATCTATGCAGGCGTGCAGGCGATGGATCCGGGAGCCATGCACGCGCATGCCGAGGTGTGGGTGGGGATCGCGGACAACCTCTCGGGAGCGGTGAACGGCCTGTACACCGCGGTGCAGGGCGCGCTGGCGGATGGAATGCGGGGGCATACGGCGGCGGCTGCCGATACGGCGGCAAGGGAATTCGTGCGGTGGGCACTGGACGTGACCGAGATCGCGCACAGCACCGGGCATCGCATCCTGGCGGCCGCCTACGGCGCCGAGGCCGTGCGCAGAAGCGTTCCCCCACCGCCGGTTCCCTCACAGTCCGACGGCGCCGACCGGCTCGCGCCCTACATCGCACTGATGACCGGCACTACCGCACCCGGTGACGCGCACCAGTTCGAGGCGGTCTGCGAAGAGCAGCACCAACTGGCGCTCGCGGCGCTCGAAGCCAACTACATCCCGACGTATCCGCCTGCGGGGTCGGGTGTCCCGGCCTTCGGATCGAATGGAACAGCGGATGGCGGGGTTGTCTCCGATGCTGTCCCTGTCGCGGGCATGAGTGCACTGCGTCAGAACTCCATACGCTCGAACTACGCCTCAGCGCCGGTCAGCCAGAAGCCCGCACTCCGAAACGACACGGTCAACTCCGGCGGCAACGGAAAACCAGACGCCGCAGCGAACCCCGCCGACTCAGTGGTCTCCCGTAACCCGAACCAGCAGTCCGGGCAGCGGGCAGACAGCCGGACCGACGGCATGAATAACACTGGAGCACAGTCGGTTCAGGCTGCCCCGCCGATTTCGTCGAGGCAGGATTCCCCGATCCGCGATACCGACCTGGCTGCCGAACCCGCGAATCTGTCCACCGAGGCCGCGAGTATCGATGACCGCCCCCTGTCCCCACTCGCGCACATCGTTCCGAACCGACCGGGAACACCAGGCTACCCAGGCGGCTCCTCCACCCCGGGCGGCCCCGGCACCAGCTACCCGGCTCCACCCAACTCCGGAATCCCCTCCACACCAACACTTTCCAGCACTCTCACCCGACCAGCAGGACCGCCCACAGCCGGAATATCCGGCATGTACCCACCCGCAAGCCGCGGCACCTCCGACGCCGACAGCACCCACCGCACCCCCGAATGGCTGATCCGAAACCGCGAACAGGAACTCCTCGGCACCCCACCCCCAACCGTCCCCGCCGTCCTGGGAGCCGACTTCCCCGCAGCCCGAACAGATCTCACCCCCACCGACACCCTCACCTGAAATCCCGATCGTCCACCATCCAGCCCGAACCACACAGCCCGTCTACGCATCGAACACTGCGTATACGAGCTGCTCGATCGGGACACAGCCTGCGCGACGTCCCACAACGCGGCCCGCAGTGCATCCTCGGTGACGCGATCGAATGGGGCAGCGCCGATGTCGACATGACCTGCCGCCCACGGAGTTCAGCCGCACACCAACCGTCCCCGCACACCAACCGTCCCGCGCGCACGAAATCTACCGCGATTCACGCGCGGCGGGATGGCGCGGTGGCGGGCGGGCCGGGCTAGCCGCCGAACACTCTCTCCACCACGGTTTTCGCGCGGCGGGTGACGCGCATGTAGTGGTCGAGGAATTCGCTGCCGTCGTCGTTGGGCCAGCCGGCCACGCGGGCTACCGCCGATAGTAGGAGGCCCGGGCCGGGGAGTTGGTCGGCGGGTTTGCCGCGGACCAGGACCAGGGCGTTGCGGGCCTTGGTGGCGGTGAGCCAGGCGTCGCGCAGCAGTGCCACGTCGGCGGCGTCGATGAGTTCGGCGGCCTCGATGACGTCCAGGGATTCGAGGGTGGAGGTGTTGTGCAGGGCGGGGACCTCGTGGGCGTGCTGCAGCTGCAGCAGCTGCACGGTCCATTCGATATCGGCCAAGCCGCCGCGGCCGAGTTTGGTGTGGGTGGCCGGATTCGCCCCGCGCGGTAGCCGCTCGGCGTCGACACGCGCCTTGATGCGGCGGATTTCGCGCACGCCCTCGGGCGACATGCCCCCGGCCGGATAGCGCACCGGGTCGATCGTGTGCAGGAAGCGCACACCCAGCTCCGGATCACCGGCCACCTGGCGGGCCCGCAGCAGTGCCTGGACCTCCCACGACTGCGCCCACTGCTGGTAGTAGGCGGAGTAGGCCGCCAGTGTGCGCACGAGCGCGCCATTGCGGCCCTCCGGCCGCAGTCCGGCGTCGACCTGCAGCGGCGGATCGGTGCTGGGCGCGCCCAGCAGTCGCTGCACCTGCTCGGCGACGCCGATGGCCCATTTGACGGCGACGGTCTCGTCCACGCCGGGCCGCGGATCGCAGACGAACAGCACATCGGCGTCGGAGCCGTAGCCCAGTTCCTTACCGCCGAGCCGGCCCATACCGATGACCGCGAAGTCGGCGGGTTGCGGTCCACTGGCCCGAATCACCGCCTGCAGTGCGGCTTCCAGCGTCGCGATCCACACCGAGGACAGCGCCTTGCACACCTGCTGCACATCGAGCATGCCGAGCACATCGGCGGAGGCGACACGCGCCAGTTCATGTCTGCGCAGTGAGCGCGCGGTCGCCACCGCACGCCGGGGTTCATCGTAACGACCTGCGCCCGAGAGGATTCCGCGCGCGACATCACCGACATCAGGGGCCAGCAGCAGCGGCCCGTTCGGTCCGTCGGCGTACATGCGAATGGTCTCGGGAGCGTTGATGAGCAGGTCCGGCAGGTACGCCGAGGAGCCGAGCACGATCATCAAACGCTGTGCGATGGCCCCTTCGTCGCGAAGCTCACGCAGGAACCAGATCTCATTGTCGAGGCCCTCGGACACCCGCCGGTACGCGAGCAGTCCGGCATCGGGATTCGGTGTCTCCCCGAGCCATTCGAGCAGGGTCGGCAGCAGCAGCGCCTGAATCCGCCCCTTGCGCCCGACCTCACCGGTGAGCGCCTTCAGATGCCCGAGCGCGTTCTCCGGCGCGGCATAACCCAGTGCCGCCAACTGCCGTACGGCCGCCGCCGGACTCAACCGCAGTGAATCGGCGTCCAGGCGCGCCACCGATTCCAGCAGCGGGCGGTAGAAGAGTTTGGCGTGCAATCGCCGCACCCGCACCGCATTGCGCCGGATCTCACTGCTGAGCACGCCGACCGCGTCCTGCCTGCCGTCGGGCCGCATATGCGCGGCCCGCGCCAGCCAGCGCATGCCCTCCTCGTCATCGGGGGCGGGCAGGGTGTGGGTGCGCTTGAGCCGCTGCAACTGCAGGCGATGTTCGAGCAGGCGCAGGAATTCGTAGGAGGCGGTCAGATTCGCGGAATCGTCACGGCCGATATAGCCGCGCGCCGCCAGCGCCGCCAGCGATTCGACGGTGCCCTGGGTATGCAGGGTCTCGTCCGCCTTGCCGTGCACCAATTGCAGCAGCTGCACCGCGAATTCGACGTCCCGCAGGCTGCCGTGCCCGAGTTTGAGTTCCCGCTCCCGCATATCGGCGGGCACCAGATCCTCGACGCGGCGGCGCATGGCCTGCACATCGGTGACGAAGTCGGTGCGCTCGGACGCCGCCCACACCATCGGCATGAGCGCAGCCTGATACTGCCGCCCCAACTCCAGATCGCCTGTGGCGGGCCGCATTTTGAGCAGCGCCTGGAATTCCCAGGTGCGCGCCCAGCGCTTGTAGTAGGCGATATGCGATTCGAGGGTGCGCACCAGCGCACCCGCCTTGCCCTCGGGCCGCAGTCCGGCATCGACCTCGAAGAAGGCGGCCCCACCCACGCTCATCGTTTCGGCGGCCAGGCGGGTGGCGGTGGTATCGGCGGGCTCGGCGACGAAGATGACATCCACGTCGGAGACGTAATTCAGTTCCCGCGCACCACATTTGCCCATGGCGATGACGGCCAGCCGCACCGGCACCTCCCGATCGACGCACACCCTCGCCACGGCCACCGCGAGTGCGGCGGTCAGCGCGGCATCGGCGAGATCGGTGAGATGCCAGCCCACCCGCTGGTACGGCAGTACCGGTTCGTTCTCCACGGTGGCGGCCAAGTCGATGGCGGCCAGCAGCATGAGCTGATCGCGATACCGCTTGCGCAGCAGGGCAACTGCCTCCGGGCCCGCGATACCGGCGCGGAACAGCATGGGTCCGGCGTCTGCGCCCGTCTCCGGTTGCGCGTGCACCGCCTCGAGGAGTTCGGTCAGCACTTCCTCGCGCGAGGGCAGTTCGGGCCGCCGCAGCAATCGCCAGGCGACCGGATCGGCCACCAGATGATCGGCGAACGCACTCGACGACCCGATCAGCGCGAACAGCCGCCCGCGCAGTGCGGTCTCCGCGCGCAATGCGGAATCCAGCTCACCCCAATCGCTTCCGAGCTGTTCCCGCAAACGCATGAGCGTCAGCAGCGCCAGATCGGCATCGGGCGAGCGCGACAGCGCCCACAGCAGCGGAACACTCTCGACGTTGTCCCACGCCAACTCTCGAAGCGAGTCGGCGGCCGACGGCTCGAGCAAACCGAGCCGTCCAACACCTGGGACAGCGGAACGGGCAGTCGGTGGCCGGACCATGTCATCAAATTACATGTCACGTTCCACCGGCGTACCGGCGAACCCGCCGATACCGGACATTGTTGCCAGCCCGCCACCCAGCTGCCCCCGAAGCGAGCCAATCAACTACCCGCGCCGCGCAGCGTCACCCACCCCAAGTTCGCGGCCCGCCCGGGTCTGGACTGACGGAGCGGGGGAGCGAAGCGGAGGAGGGAAGACCCGGGTAACAGGGCCGCGAACCCGCCGCAGCGAAGCGGAGGCAGATATTACAGCCCGAGGTATTCCTTCAGCTCGTAAGGCGTCACCTGGTTGCGGTAGCCCGCCCACTCGCGGCGCTTGTTGCGCAGGAAGAAGTCGAAGACGTGCTCGCCGAGGGTTTCGGCGACCAGTTCGGACTTCTCCATGTTCTTGAGCGCCTCGTCGAGGCTGGCGGGCAGCTCGCGGAAACCCATGGCGCGACGCTCGGCGGCGGTCAGCGACCACACGTCGTCCTCTGCCTCCGGGGGCAGCGTGTAGCCCTTCTCGATACCGCGCAGACCGGCGGCCAGGATCACCGCGAAGGCCAGGTACGGGTTGCAGGCGCTATCGGGGCTGCGGACCTCGACACGGCGCGAGGACGACTTGTTCGGCGTGTACATCGGAACGCGAACGAGCGCCGAGCGATTCGACCGTCCCCACGACGCGGCGGTCGGGGCCTCGCCACCGTGGATGAGCCGCTTGTAGGAGTTCACCCACTGGTTGGTCACCGCGCTGATCTCGTGCGCATGCTCGAGAATGCCCGCGATGAACGCGCGTGCGGTCTCCGACAGGTTGATCGGGTCGTCGGGATCGTGGAAGGCGTTCTGCTCGCCCTCGAACAGGCTCATATGCGTGTGCATGGCCGAACCCGGGTGCTCGGCGAAAGGCTTGGGCATGAAGGTGGCCCGCACGCCCTCGTCGATCGCCACCTCCTTGATCAGGTAGCGGAAGGTCATGACGTTGTCGGCCATGGACAGTGCGTCCGCGTACCGCAGGTCGATCTCCTGCTGGCCGGGCGCGCCCTCGTGATGGCTGAACTCGACGGAGATGCCCATCGACTCCAGCGCGTCGATGGCGTGCCTGCGGAAGTTCGGCGCCTCGTCGTGCACGGTCTGGTCGAAGAAGCCGCCCTGATCGACCGGCGTCGGCATGCTGCCGTCCATCGGGCCGTTCTTGAGCAGGAAGAATTCGATCTCCGGGTGCACATAGCAGCTGAAGCCCAGGTCAGCGGCCTTGTTCAGCTGCCGGCGCAGCACGTGCCGCGGGTCCGCCCAGGACGGCGAACCGTCCGGCATGGCGATATCGCAGAACATGCGCGCGGAATGCTGATGGCCCTTGGAGGTGGACCACGGCAGGATCTGGAAGGTCGACGGATCCGGTCGTGCCACCATGTCCGCCTCGGATACCCGGGCAAACCCCTCGATGGCCGAACCGTCGAAGCCGATGCCCTCCTCGAAGGCGCCCTCGAGCTCGGCGGGCGCGATGGCCACCGACTTGAGATAGCCCAGGACATCGGTGAACCAGAGGCGCACGAAACGAATATCGCGCTCTTCGAGCGTGCGGAGGACGAATTCCTTCTGACGGTCCATGACCGCGAGCGTAAGCACCCGGAGTTAAATCCGTGTTACATGAATGACTCCAACTCTCGGAGACTCCCAGGGACCGCGCCCCCGGACCCCCTGAAGACACGCGGAGACTCCGGCCCCGAACCCCCGGAACGCCACTCACGAACCCTGGAAATAGCCCGAAAACGCCATCGCAAACCCCGGAAACAGCCCGGAGACTCCACTCGCGCAAGCCCGGAAACGCGGCTCGCGAACTTCCGAAAACAGCCCCTGAGCCCTCGGCGAGCCGTTGATTGCGGCTGCCGAGTGCATTCGGGGGACCTCGTTTCGAGTCTTCGAAAAGCCGTTCAGCAGGTGAGACCCTGGGCGGGCACCGTCAGGTTCACGAGGTAGGCGATGACCGGGTCGTCGACGCACTGCACCCCGGACAGCGACACCGTGTGGCGGGTGCCCTTGTAGGTGATGAGCGCCGCGCCCAACTCATTGGCCAGATTCACACCGGCCTGATACGGCGTGGCCGGATCCTCGGTGGTGGAGATCACCACGGTCTTGGGCAGATTGGGGATCGAAAGCCGGTGCGGAGTACTCGTACTGGGCACCGGCCAGATGGCGCACATCTCCAGCGGAGCCGCATTGCTGCCGTGCCCGTCGTCCAGGAACGGGGCGACGCGGCGGTAGTCGGCATCCTGCTGCGCGGCGACGGCCCGGTCGGTGATCGGCGGATCATCCACGCAGCGAATCGCATTGAAGGCATCGGAGCTGTTGTCGTAGCTGCCGTCGTCGTGCCTGCCGTCGTACATATCGGCCAGGGCCAGCAGGGTGTCGCCGTGTCCGGCGGCCAATTCGCGCAGGCCCTTGGTCAGCGCGCCCCAGAGCCGATTGGAGTACAGCGTCTGCTGCACACCGGTGATGGCATCGCCGTAGTGCAGGCCGCGCGGGTCGTCGGTGGGAACGGGCTTGTCCCACAACGGGCTCACCAGCGCCCGGAAACGGGCGGTGGACTGCGCCGGGTCAGTGCCGAGCGGGCAGTCCGGCTTGGACGCGCAGTCGGCGGCATAGGAGTCGAAGGCCTTCTGGAAGCTGGCGGCCTGGGCCACCGATTCCTTCACCGGATCCTGTTCCGGGTCCAGCGCGCCGTCGAGCACCAGGGCGCGGACGTGGTCCGGGAACTTCTCGGCATAGGCGTAACCGAGGCGGGTGCCGTAGGAGTAGCCCAGGTAGGTGAGCTTGGCATCACCGAGCGCCGCCCGGATGACGTCCATGTCCTGCACGACTTCCCGCGTACCGACGTGCGCGAGGAAATCCTTACCCGTGCGCTGCACGCACTTATCGGCGAACTGCTTGTTCTCCGCTTCCGAGGCAGCGATGCCAGCGGGCGAATTGTCCTTGTTGGGTTCGGCGCGCTCGGCATCGTTCTCCGCGGCGGTCATACATTTGATCGACGGCTGCGAGGCGCCGATCCCCCGCGGATCGAAACCGATGCGGTCGAAGCTGTCGGCCAGCGCGGTGGTGTCGGCAATGTTCACGATCGACATGCCGGGCACGCCCGGGCCGCCCGGATTGAACATCAGCGAACCGATCTTCTTACCGGTGGCCTTGATTCGCGATACCGCGATCTTGGCGGTCGCGCCGTCCGGATTGGCGTAGTCGACCGGAACCGTGACGCGGGTGCACTCCGCGTTCTTCGGCATGTCCTCATCCCCGAACTCCGCACAGCTCCCCCACCGCACCGCCTGGTTGTAGTACTGCCCCATGCCCGCCGGGGCCGTCGCCACCGGCTTCCCGTCAACCACCGTGGAACACGCGGTCGCGGTCACTGCCAAGGCCGTCGCCAAGAGCACAACCCGCCCGGTTCGCATCAACGCCATGCTGCGTATTCTGCCTGCGCTTCGCTGCGGCGGGTTCGCGGCCCTGTTACCCCGTTCTTCCCTCCCTCCGCTCCTCCGCTTCGCTCAGTCCAGAACGGGGCGGGCCGCGAACTTGGAGTGGATGTTGTTCGGGGTGTCTGGGGCTGGGATGTGAGGAATTGCATTCGGGGTAGAGCCGTGCGCGGTGGCAGACTTGGAGCCGTCAGCAAAGCCCGGGGACCCGCAAGGGCCTCGAGGAAACGACGAAAGGGACGATGATGTCCGTATCAGACGCGACGGAAACCATGGCTTACGGCTCAGCACCGGCACCGCATACCCCCGCCAAGCGGAAGACGCGAGTGCATCACCTGCAGGAGCTCAAGGCCTCCGGTGAGCGCTGGTCCATGCTCACCGCCTACGACTACTCCACCGCCCGGCTGTTCGAAGAGGCCGGAATTCCGGTGCTGCTGGTCGGCGATTCGGCCGCCAATGTGGTGTACGGCTACGACACCACGGTCGCCATCTCCATCGATGAATTGATTCCGCTGGTGCGCGGCGTGGTGCGCGGTGCGCCGCACGCCCTGGTGGTCGCGGATCTGCCGTTCGGCAGTTACGAGTCCTCGCCCGAGCAAGCGCTGGCCACGGCCGTGCGCTTCATGAAGGAGGGCGGTGCGCACGCGGTGAAGCTGGAGGGCGGCGAGCGCATGGCCGACACCATCGCCAAGATCACCGCGGCCGGCATTCCGGTGATGGCGCATATCGGCTTCACTCCGCAGAGTGTCAATACGCTCGGCGGTTTCCGGGTGCAGGGGCGCGGTGACGGCGCCGAGCAGCTTGTCGCCGATGCCATTTCGGTGCAGGAGGCCGGCGCGTTCTCCGTCGTCATGGAGATGGTGCCCGCGGATCTGGCCGGACAGGTCACCCGCAAGCTGACCATTCCGACCGTCGGCATCGGCGCCGGCGCGGAATGCGACGCACAGGTGCTGGTGTGGCAGGACATGGTCGGGTACACCAGCGGCAAGACGGCCAGGTTCGTCAAGCAGTTCGGCAATGTGGGTGGCGAATTGCGCAATGCCGCAGCCACTTACGCGGACGAGGTGCGTCGCGGGGTGTTCCCCGGACCGGAGCACAGCTACTGATCCGCGCCATGAGGTTCGCCCCCGTGAACCACGACGGGGGCGGGCTACGATCCGGTTGATAGCAGATCGCTATCGGCCCGGATTTCCCTACGGTCTTCACAGACCACCATCACATTTTGGTGGCAGACTCGGAAACAACGAGCTCTAACGACCAAAGGGAACTTCATGTCGCATCGCCGTTGGACCAGCACTCGCCTAGTTCGGCGCGCGCCGCTTTTCGTGATCACGGCGGCGGTCCTCGCATTGACCGCCGCCTGTGGTGGCAGCACGACCAGCGGATCGTCGCAGCCGCAGGGTTCTTCCGCACCGCTCACCACCAAATCGGGCGCGCCCACCACCAGCTCATCCACCACCCAGGCACAGGGCGAGCAGGTCACCGTCTCCGATGACGCGGCAAAGCAGCTGTGCGACATGCTCCGTCCGCAGCTGTCGGACTGGCGGGTGCAGGGGCCGACGCTGGGCAAGATCTCGCTCAATGCCTCCGTGCACGAGTGGGCGCTGCGCAATGGCGGCATCAATCTCAAGGTGCTCGGTGACAAGGAAGTGCTCGACCGGGTCACCACCAAGAGCTGCTCCGATGTTCGCGATCAGGCGATCTCGGCGCTGGAGATCCCGAATCTGGCTGCGGGGCTGGTGGGCTGATGCGCAGTCTGTACCCGCCGATCGAGCCGTACGAGCAGGGCATGCTCGATGTCGGCGACGGTCAGCAGCTGTACTGGGAGGTCAGCGGGAACCCGGACGGGAAGCCGGTGGTGTTCCTGCACGGCGGGCCCGGCGGTGGCACCGCGCCGTTCCATCGGCAGTTCTTCGATCCGGCCGCGTATCGCATCGTGCTGTTCGATCAGCGCGGATGCGGGCAGTCCACGCCGCATATCGCGGACGGGGCAAGCCTGGAGTCCAACACCACCTGGAATCTGGTGGCCGATATCGAGGCGCTGCGCACGCATCTCGGGGTCGAGCGCTGGCAGGTGTTCGGCGGGTCCTGGGGTTCGACGCTGGCGCTGGCGTATGCGCAGACGCACCCGGATCGGGTGACCGAACTGGTGCTGCGCGGGATATTCCTGTTGCGCCGCAAGGAAATCGATTGGTACTACAATGGCGCTGCGGGGTACGTCTACCCCGATGAGTGGGAGAAGTTCCTGGCGCCGGTGCCCGAGTCCGATCGCGGCGACGATCTGGTCGGGGTCTATCACCGGCTGCTGCACTCCCCTGACGAGAAGATCGCCACCGACGCCGCCGTCGCCTGGTCCACCTGGGAGGGCGCCACGAGTTCCCTACTGCCGCAACCGGATCGCGTCGCCGAAACCGCCGATCCGCGGTTCGCGCTGGCCTTCGCACGCATCGAGAACCATTACTTCCACCACCGCGGTTTTCTCGACGAGGGTCAACTCCTGCGCGATATCGAGCGCATCGCACACATTCCCGGTGTGATCGTGCAGGGCCGTCACGACGTCGTATGCCCGGCGGTCAGCGCCTGGGATCTGCATCGGGCCTGGGCGAATTCGGAATTGCACCTGGTACCCGATGCCGGTCACGCCGCCGCCGAACCCGGCATCACGCACCATCTGGTCGAGGCCACCGATAAATATAGGACGTAAATGAACACCACAGCCGGTCCCGCCCTGGTCGACGCCCTCGCCGCCGACGTGGACCGGCTGCGGGTGGCCGAACCCGAAGTCCGCCAGGACCTTCCGGACTCGGTCCACCAGATGCGCGTGGCCACCCGGCGCCTGCGCAGCCTGCTGCGCTCCTATCGCCCCGCCTTCGCCCGCGGCCCCGTCACCGAGCTCAGCGACGAATTGCGCTGGCTGGCAGGACTGCTCGGCGTTGCCCGCGACGCCGAGGTGCGCGCCGACCAGTTCGAGGCGCTGCTCGGCGCGAACGGCGCGCTCTTCGATGACGGGTCCGCTGCGGACGGCGGATTCGCTGCCGATGGCAAGAAGTCCGCAGACAAGAAGACCGCAGCGCCGACCGCGAGCAAGAAGACCGCCGCGGCAGCCGCGAGCAAGAAGTCCGCAGCGGCAGCCGCCGGGAAGAAACCGGCAGCGGCGGGCAAGCGGCCGAGTTCCGCGAACGGCAGCGGGAAAGCCGCGCGGGCAACTGTGAAGTCAACTGCCATAGTCGATTTCGGGACACAGCTGGTGGCCGAGGAGCGCGAGAAGTACGCCGCGGCACACAAGATCGCGGTGCAGGCGTTCGACACTCCCCGCTACCGGACACTGCTGGACAATCTGTCGGCGCTGCTCGCCGATCCCCCGCTGCGCGGTAAGGCCGGCAAGCCCGCCGCCGACCTCTTCACCGACGTACTGCACCACGATTTCGCCGCACTACGCGACCTGGTCCGTACCGAACCGAACATCACGGGCAACGAACATATCGAGCATCTGCACGATATCCGCAAGGCCGCCAAGCGATTACGCTATTCCGCCGAAGCCGCGACCGCCGTCCTCGGCGATCCCGCCGCCGACCTCGCCCGCAACGCGAAAAAACTCCAAACCGTCCTCGGCGATCACCGAGACGCCGTCGAAGGCCTGGAAACCCTGCACACCCACGCCTCCGCCGAACAGGAACCCGGCTACCAACGCCTGCGCGCCGCCGAAGAAGCCGCCGCCGCCCAAGCCCTCGACCAATACCCCGCCACCACAGCCTTCCTCGACCACCACGCGCTCTAGAGCACGGGCGTCAGAGGCTGTCGATATCGCGGAGGTCGATGTCGATATCGAACGGCACGGTCAATCGCAGCTGATCGTGATGAATGCCCGAGAGTGCGTAGCAGTTGGTCGCGGGATCGAGCTCGTACACGTACACGACCGGGCGACCGTCCGCGTTTTCCACTCGCCAGAAGTGCGGAATGCCCGCCTTCCCGTAGAGCTGCGGTTTGCGCTCCCGATCGCGACTGCGTGATTCGGGGGACACGACCTCAACCACCAGCACGACGTCTTCCGCCCGATAGGAAGTCAGGTCGAGATCACCATCCCGATCGGCGTGCACGACGAGCACATCAGGTTCTGGTCGCTGATTCCGTTCCACGTCACCGTCATCCCGCGGCGTGTGCGCATCGACTTCGGCGTGGACCCGCGCAGACCACTCTCCAACAGGCTGACTGCCAAGACGTGAAACTTCGCCTGCGGGCTCACGAAGGCGAGACTCCCGTCGATCAGTTCGGTGTGCGGAGGCAGGCCGGGCAGGCGATCTAGATCCTAGGCGACGAATCCCCCGGTCGGTGGACGCAGCCACTGCGGAAACGGCTCGACGGTCATGACTTCGAGTATGTCACCGAGGGTGCAGGTAAGGCGGGGAAGGCGAAGGTGACCGTGCGGGTGGCGGGGTCGGCGGTGGTGAGGCGGACGGTGACGTGCTGACCCTCGGGTGGGGTGCCGGTGCATTTGGCGAGGACGGGTGGGTCGGCTACGAAGATTTCGGCGGTGCGGTTGCCGTTGGTTTCGCGCAGGACCACGGCGTCGAAGTCGGTGCCGAGGCGGGGGGCCAGGAGGGTGGCCTCGGTGAGGTCTATGCAGGCGCGTTCGAGTTTGCCGACGATGGCGTCGCTGCGGCGCATGGATTCGACGACCGGGGCGAGGCCGTCGCGGACCCATTGGGGGACTTCGGTTCCGGCGCAGTGGGCCAGGCAGATCTCGGTGGCGTAGCGGTCGGGCAGCCGGCGCAGGGGTGCGGTGACGTGGGCGTAGGCCGCCCCGATTCCGCTGTGCTGCAGGGTGTCCGGGGGCTGCTGGTCGAGCAGGGTGTAGGAGGCGCCGCGCAGCAGGCTGGTGGCCTCGGACATGAGGACCAGGGCGGCGGGGGTGTTGGGATCCAGGCTCGCCAGCATGCGGCCGACGGATTCGGCGGCGGGCCACTGCACTTTGACGGCGGCGGCGGTGCGGCGCATGGATTCGACGGTGGCGACGGCGGGCGGCGGCATGGTGCGCAGCAGGCCGAGGCGATCGGTTCCCTGGTATTCCAGCATGATTCGCGCGGCGCACATGCCGGTGAGCAGTGAGACCTGCTCGTTCCAGTCGTCGGCGGCGGTGCGCGGTTCGATGACCAGTTGCCAGTGATTGCGGCCGTCGGCCTCGGAGCCGTCGCGGATCACGCTCTGGGCGGGCAGTCGCAGCGAGATCGCGCCGCGCTGCACACCGGCTTCGATCCGCAACCGGCCGAATTCCGGAAGCGCGGCAATCGAGGGGTGCAGGCGTCCGGCATCGGCATCACTCTGCACGCCGGCGTAATCCAGGCGGGCACGGGAGCGCACCAGGGCGCGCGTCACCGAATACCGCTGGGGCTCGGCGTTTTCATCGC
The DNA here is from genome assembly GCF_045040085.1 of Nocardia sp. NBC_01388. Classification (NCBI taxonomy): domain Bacteria; kingdom Bacillati; phylum Actinomycetota; class Actinomycetes; order Mycobacteriales; family Nocardiaceae; genus Nocardia; species Nocardia sp. NBC_01388. The sequence continues at coordinate 8,805,727 of NZ_CP109553.1, read as the reverse complement.
ATTCGATGGTCCACAGCGCCGCCGGGCGATCCTGATCCGGCAGCAGGCTGGCCCGCCCCTCGGACAGGACGAGCGGATGCAGCGGCACGGTGCCGTCGGGGAGGTAGAAGGTCTGGCCACGAGCCAGGGATGCGCGTGCCAGCGGCCCGTCGGGAACGACGAAGGCGGCGACATCGGCGATCGCGTAGTAGAGCAGAAACCCGGTCGGCGTGCGCTGCAGGGCCAGCGCCTGGTCCAGATCCATCGAGCCGGGCGGGTCGATGGTCACCAGCGGGATATCCCGGCGATCGACCCGAGCGCCCGCGAACGCGTCAACCGCGCTGCGGGCTTCCGAGACGGCCTCGGACGGATAGTCCGAGGCCAATCCGAATTCGGTTCGGACGGCGCCGAAATCGACCGGCGCCGACACGATCCGCTGATGCAATTCCACTGCGGTGGGTGGGGTCTGTCAGCCCAGCCCTACTGCAGAGCCAGCATCGTGCCGTTCAACTGATCGAACGGACCGTAGACAGTGAAGACCACTCGGCCGTTGGGGTACTCCGTCGACAATGCGGCGGCAGAATCCAGCGACTCACCGAAAGACGCGGCCGACGGATGCGGCAGGCCCGCAATCGCCTGACCGATGTGGGAACTCGCGACCCAGGCGGTATCCGCCGGGGAGAGATCCACCTGCACCCCGCCCGGAAGCGGAGTCACCACGAGAGCCGAAGCGGCACCGGAGCCAAGCACAACCGAGACGGAGGCGGCAGCGGCGAGAATCGCACCGGCTGCCAGTTTGCGAGCAATTCGCATATAGACGAGACCTGCTTTCCGACGTTTGTTGAACACCCTTTGCTCCGCTGCATGGCCGCAACGGAACATTCCAACGCGCACACTTTATGACGTCGATCACGTCTGGTGCCAGTCCCGGGTCAATCACCCAGTCGACACGCCGAGCCGCGCCGATACACGCCATGCGACGCGCTGTCATTGTTGTCCAACTCGGCGGTTTTCGCACCCGTACGGCAAAGCGGTGTGGCTCACGCCGCTCTGCCGTGCCCGACAGCAGCTATCTCCTGCGTGCCTGGTGGTTATCGCCCGCCCGCCCGGCGGCTACTCGCTGCGTAATCCGGTCGGGTACCTGGTGGACAGCAGTTTGAACAGGTAGGCGATCACGAACAGCACGATTACCGCCAACGGCTGGATCAGTACGGACATGGTCTTGCTCCTCATCATTTTTCTTCGATCGCACCGGGGCCGTCTGCCCGCGGTTGCGCCGCTTTCTCATTCCCATCGGCTATCGCCGATTGTTGCGATCCGATGTCTTTCGCGGCCGAGTCCGCGGCCGCCGCACGCTCATTGGCCTTGGTGCTGCTCTCCAGGAAGCGCAGTAGCTCCACCGGGAACGGCAGCACCAGTGTCGAATTCTTTTCCGCAGCAACCTGAACAACCGTTTCCAGCAGGCGAAGTTGCAGTGCGCCCGGGGCCTCGGCCATCTTCGTGGCGGCATCGGTCAGCATCTGCGAGGCCTGCAGTTCGCCCTCGGCGGAGATAATGCGGGCGCGGCGTTCACGCTCGGCTTCGGCCTGCCGGGACATGGAGCGTTTCATCGAATCCGGCAGTGCCACATCCTTGATCTCGACCCGATCGATGTGCACACCCCAGCCCAGCGCCGGATTGTCGATCATGATCTCGAGGCCCTTGTTGAGCTCTTCCCGATTGGAGAGCAGATCATCCAGATCACTCTTGCCGATGACCGAACGCAGCGAGGTCTGCGCCACCTGTCCGATGGCGAACAGATAGTTCTGCACCTCGATAATCGCGCGCAGCGGGTCGACGACCCGGAAGTAGACGACCGCGTCCACCCGCACGGTCACATTGTCGCGAGTGATCCCGTCCTGCGCGGGCACCGGCATGGTGATGACCTGCGTAGAGATCTTGCGCATGCGATCCACGCCCGGAATCAGCATTCGCATACCGGGTTCACGCACCGCGCGCACCCGGCCCAGCCGGAAGACCACGCCTTTCTCGTATTGGGCGATCACCCGAACCCCCGAGGCGAGCACCAGCCCCGTCACCACGAACAGAATTGCGATCACTGCGATCAGCACAGACAGAACGTCCATTGCGCGCCAATTTCCCACCGTGCCACGGGTATCCGGCCGCAGCCCACCACCATCATGGCACCGCGCGATCATGACCGAAAGGGGCGAACGAGTCGGTCTGTAAGCCGGATCCTGTCCCCGGTGCGAACACCGGGTGGCGACCATCCATCTGGACACACCGTTGCCGGGTGCCTCGAGCAGTCAACCCGCAGGCTCGGGCGAGCAGCCCTCAGGCACCTGCGCAGCCGCACTCTCGCGAGTGCGACCTTCGACCTTGCTCCGGGCGGGGTTTACCTAGCCGCGCCGGTCACCCGGCACGCTGGTGCGCTCTTACCGCACCGTTTCACCCTTACCGGCAGCGCGCTCTCGCGAGCACGCCGCCGGCGGTTTGTTTTCTGTGGCACTGTCCCGCGGGTCACCCCGGGTTGCCGTTAACAACCGCCCTGCTCTGTGGAGTCCGGACTTTCCTCGGCGACGGGCGGCGGCATTCGCATGCCCGTTCCCATCACCGCGGCCGCCCGACCGACTCGTCCGCGCGCACCAGGGTACGGTAACGGGTCATGGAGCGTGTCGAGGTGGGGTTCCCTTCTGGTGGTGAACAGTGTGCGGGGTGGCTGTATATGCCGGACGGGCCGATGCGGCCGCGACCGCTGGTCGTTATGGGACACGGGCTCGGGGCGGATCGCGAAATGGGACTCGATCGGTATGCGCGGCGCTTCGCCGCGGCCGGAATCGCGGTGCTGGCCTTTGATTATCGGCATTTCGGTGCGAGTGGGGGTGAACCCCGGCAGGTCATCGATATCGGTAAGCAGCGGGCCGACTGGCATGCCGCAATCGCCTACGCGCGCACGATTCGCGGTATCGATGCGACGCGAATCGCGCTGTGGGGCAGTTCGTTCGGTGGCGGGCACGCGCTGTCCGTAGCGCCGGACGACCACTACCTGGCCGCCGTGGTCGCGCAGTGCCCGTTCACCAGCGGCTGGGCTTCCGCCCTGGCGAAGGGGCCGATCAGCCTGGTGAAGACGGGGACGCTGGCCCTCACGGATCTGATTGTGAGCCCGATCATCCGGCGGCCGATCTCGGCGCGGCTGGCGGGTAAGCGGCATTCGTCGGCGCTGATGAGCGCCTCCGATGTCCCGGAGGGGTTCGGGCGGCTGGCCGAGGAGAGCACCCACTACCGGCCGAAAGTGCCCGCGCGGGTTGGTATGTCGACACTGTTCGACGCTCCCGCCCGGCGCACCAAAGACATCAAAGCGCCGGTGTTCTACGCGATCTGCGAGAACGACAGCGTCGCGCCCGCCGGGCCCACGCTGCGCGCGGCCGAACGCACCAAGCACGCGGTCGTCAAGCAATACCCGATCGGCCATTTCGACATCTACTTCGACGACTGGTTCGAAAAGGCCGTCTACGACCAAACGGAATTCCTCACCGCCGTGCTGAGACCCTGAACGACCGAGCCGATACATCAGTCGCCATCCCAGCCCGAATCTCACGGCATCCCGGCATGAGTTGCTCTCATCATCCCGGCATGCTTGCGGCCGGGATCTCCCCCGGCACAGCGGATCCCGGCCAAAGCACGCCGGAATGAGGGGTCCGGCAGTGCCGTAGCGGCGTAGAGCGCCGGAGCGCTAGAGGTATGAGGTGTCGTTGGCCAGGCGGACGGAGGAGCCGCCGTCGGGGTAGAACTCGGCGATCGAGAGGGATGCCAGGTCCAAATGCAGGCGGTACAGGAGCGAGGGGCCTACGCCGAGGGCCAGTTGCAGGAGGGTTTTGATCGGCGTGACGTGGCTGACGACAAGGACATTCGCGCCCGGGTAGAGGGCGACGAGGTCGCGGCGAACGCCTTCGATGCGCTCGCGCACCTGGTCGAAGCTTTCGCCGCCGCCGGGCGGGGGCACCGACGGGTCACCGAGCCAGCGGGCGTGCAGTTCCGGATCCTGCCGGGCCGCCTCCGGGAAGGTAAGGCCTTCCCACGCACCGAAATCCGTCTCGATCAGGCCGTCGAGGACGCGCACCGGCAGGCCGAGCGCCCGTCCGGCCGCCTCGGCCGTCTCCCGGGCCCGGCCCAGTGGTGACGACACGATCGCCGCGATATTCCCCTTGGTCGCAAGCATTTTCGCGGCAGCGGCTACCTGCTCGCGCCCCAGCTCCGTCAGCGGCGGATTACCCCGGCCCGAATAACGCCGTTCCACCGACAACTCCGTCTGCCCATGCCGCAGCAGTAGCAGGCGCGTCGGCTTCCCCATCGCACCGGTCCAGCCGGGCGCCGAATCCTTAGCGCCCGATGCCGATCCCGCGCCGACCGACGATCCAGCATCGGACGAGGCTGCGGAGGGTGATCCGGCGTCAGCCGAGGTTGCAGCCGATGATCCCCCATCGGCCGAGGTTACAGCCGACGATCCCGCGTCAGCCGAGGTTGCAGCCGATGATCCCCCATCGGCCGAGGTTACAGCCGACGATCCCGCGTCAGCCGAGGCTACAGCCGACGATCCCGCGTCAGCCGAGGTTACAGCCGACGATCCCGCGTCAGCCGAGGCTACAGCCGACGATCCCGCGTCAGCCGAGGTTACAGCCGACGATCCCGCGTCAGCCGAGGCTACAGCCGACGATCCCGCGTCAGCCGAGGTCACCGCCGACGATCCCGCGTCAGCCGAGGCTACAGCCGACGATCCCGCGTCAGCCGAGGTCACCGCCGACGATCCCGCGTCAGCCGAGGTTACAGCCGACGATCCCGCGTCAGCCGAGGTCACCGCCGACGATCCCCCAGCGGCCGAGGCTGCGGCCGATGATCCCGCGTCCGCTCGAGCGGGACTCGCGGCGGTATCGGCTGCCGACGAGAACGCTTCCGCGCGAGCCGATTCCACGGCGAGGTCGGCCGGCGACAACAGTGCCGTGCGCACCTCGTCGACAGTGGGCGCATCATCCATTGCCTCATTGGCGAGGCGGTCGGCGTGCGAATTCTCGGCCCGTGGAATCCACGCGAAACTCACCCGATCGAATCCGGCGACCAGCCGGCGAGCACGATCGGCCAGCGGAATCATGGCCGGGTGCTTGACCTTCCAGCGCCCGGACAGCTGCTCCACCACCAGCTTGGAGTCCATCCGCACCGAAACCTCACGCGCCCCCAACTCGGCGGCAGCCTCCAGCCCGGCGATCAACCCCCGATACTCGGCGACATTATTGGTGGCGACCCCGAGGAATTCCTTCCGCTCGGCCAGCACCCGCTGCCGATCGGCATCCCACACCACCGCGCCGTACCCGGCCGGCCCCGGATTCCCCCGCGACCCGCCATCCGCCTCGATGATCACCTTGTCCACCACCGCTACACACCCTCCATAGGTCTGGAAGTCGCTACCGCAACCGCGACACCACCGCCGAGCCGCATGCCCGAATCGATCGCCGCACCCTGCACTGTCCCACGCCGCCCCCCGGCACGAGCCGAGCACCGCTGCGGACGGTTCCGTGATCTCTGCGAGCGACCGTAGTCGGCATCGACCACCGCCACGGGTCGCAGGTCGGTCGGCGGCTCCGGCGGGTGCCCGAGTCGCGCCGCGAGGACCTCGGCGCACCCGTCCCACAGTCAGACACGTGACCGCCATGCCGCACAGCTCCCGCCGGTGCTCGAGTCCTGAATCGAGCACCTGGCTCGCCTTCGACCATGCGATGCACCGAACTGGATGACTCGGCTCAGCTGATCGCCGAGGCGGGTTATGTCCGGGTGCGGTGGAGTCCGGACGGAGGCCTGGCGGCAGGTTGGCGGTGGCCTTCGTCGATCAGAGGCCGGAGTGCTTGGTGCGCACCAGGATTGCGTTGCATTCGGGGCAGCGGACGACCACGTCGGGGGCGGTCTGGGTGATGCGGGAGATTTCGCCGCGGTCGATTTCGATGCGGCAGGCGCCGCAGCGGCGGGCCTGCAGGAGGGCGGCGCCGATGCCGGTGGACGCGCGCTGCTTTTCGTAGGCGGCGATCAGGTCGGCGGGGAAGGACTTGGACAGCGCCTCGCGGTCGGAATTGCAGCGCTGCTGGGCCACGGCCAAGTCGGCCACGGCGTCGTCGCGGCGGCGCTGGGCGTCGATCAGATCGGTCTCGGCCTGGTCGAGATTGGCGCCGGCGTGCGCGTGATCGGCGGCGGCGGCCTCGCGGCGCTCCAGCACATCGATCTCGTCGTCCTCGAGCACCTTGCGGCGGCGCTCCAGGCTGGTGAGCTCGTGCTGCAGCTCCGAAAGCTGCTTGGCGCCCACCGAACCGGAGGTCAGCATGGTGCGGTCGCGGTCCTCACGCTTGCGGACGGCGTCGATCTCGCCCTCCAGCTTGCGGATATCGCGGTCCAGATCGTCGATGAGGATCTGCACCTTCACGGCCGCGTCCTTGCGGGATGTCCGCTCGGTCTCCAGCCGCTGCACCTCCTGCTCCTCGGGCAGCACCTTGCGGCGATGCTCGATCCGGGTCAGCTCGGCGTCGACAGCGGCGAGGTCGAGCAGCTTGGACTGGATCGAAGGTTCGGCATTCAACGCGGAGTGTCTCCTGGACGCTATGGACGGTTCAAGACTGCCAGCGTACCCGCCCGAACAGGCCCGATCGGCCAACCCCGCATCTAGCTGGACATTCGATCGTGAAGGCCGGAAATCCACGGGCGCGTGACGGCGGGAATATGGCAGTGTCGAGCCATGGGAGAGCACACATATGAGGTCGAGGTCACGTGGTCGGGCGCGACCACCGGCTACCGCTCGTACTCACGCGACCATGAGGTGCTGGCAGCGGGTCGCCCGCCGATTCCCGGGACAGCCGACCCGAAATTCCGCGGCGACAAGAGCCGGTGGAATCCGGAACAGCTGCTGGTCGCGGCCCTGTCGGAGTGTCACATGCTCTGGTATCTGCACCTGTGCGCCGAGGCCGGGGTGGTGGTGACCGAGTACCGCGACAGCGCGATCGGGACCATGGACGACGAGCGATTCCAGCGCGTCACACTGCGCCCCGCCATCACGGTGACCGAACCCGGCATGCTCGAGACCGCCGAGCGATTGCATGTGGATGCGCACAAGAAATGCTTCATCGCCAATTCGGTGAATTTCCCGGTGGGGCACGAGCCGACGATCGTCGCGGAGGCGTGAAATCCGGCCTGAGCGGTCAATTTTCGCTGCAGGGCGTCAAATATTGACGGTCTGCGGCGGTCTTTGACCGCTCAGGCCGGTATCACTCAGCAGACCCGATACTCCAGGGATCCGTCCGCACACCCGACACCCGCGTCTCCACCCCTGGCAGCGCCGCACGCACAATTCCTTCAGCCTGTGTGCACCAAGGGAATTCGGTGGCCCAGTGGGCAGCGTCGATCAGCGCGGGCCCACCGGCACGCAAATGTTCGTCGGCCGGGTGGTGGCGCAGATCCGAGGTGACATACGCGTCGACGCCGAGCCGCGCGACGGTATTCAGGAACGAATCACCCGCACCGCCGCACACCGCCACCGTGCGAATGATCCGGTCGGGATCACCGGCGGCCCGCACACCCCAGGCGGTCGGGGGCAACCCCGCTCGGACGCGAGCGGTGAACTCGCGCAACGTTTCCGGCGCAGCGAGCTCGCCCACCCGCCCGATTCCCAGGGTGGACGGCAGCTTCGCGCGCTCGGTCACGTCATAGGCCGGTTCCTCGTACGGATGGGAGGCGCGCAGCGCAGCCAGCACCGCCGCGCGCCGGGCGGGCGGCGCGACGACCTCGAGGCGGTAACCCTCGGAACTGTGCAGTTCGCTGATCGCGCCGAGGGTCGGATTCGCACCCTCCATGGGACGGAACTGGCCGATGCCCTCCGCACGCCAGGCGCTGTCCCGATAGTTCCCGGTCGCGCCCGCACCCGCGGCGAAGAGGGCGTCCAGCACCGACTCTGCATGCGACGTCGGCACCATCACCACCCAGGTATCCAGAGCCGCAAGAGGTTTCGGGTCCAACGGCCCGGTCACCGTCAATCCGATGGCAGCCGCGAGTGCATCCGAGACGCCCGGATCGGCGGAGTCCGCATTGGTGTGCGCGGTGAACAGCGCGCACCCGGAGCGAATGAGCCGGTGCAGCAGTGCGCCTTTCGGGGTGCTCGCCGCCACCGTGTCCACCCCGCGCAGCAGCAGCGGATGGTGCACGACCAATGCCTGTGCGCCCCAGGCGATCGCCTCGTCCACCACCGCGGCGGTGGCGTCCACGGCGAACAGGACGCGCGACACCGAATCGGCCGGATCACCGCTGACCAGCCCGACCGAATCCCACGATTCGGCGAGCCTCGGCGGATATGCCGCATCCAACGCCGCCATGACATCGGAAAGTCGTACCGTCTGCGCGCTCGCCGTCACCACAACCGAACCTCCTCCGAGACACATTCACCAATATCACCCGCGGTGCGGGTGATTCACAGACCGACTTCCCGAATGGCCGCCACCAGCCGATCGACTTCTCCGGCCGGGCGTACCGCCAATCGCAGGAATCCCGTTTCCAACCCGGGGAACGTATCACCGCGGCGGACCGCAATTCCCTTGTCGGCAAGCTTCTTTCGCAACAGTTCGGCATCGGGGACCCGAATCAGCAGGAAGGGGCCGTGCGCCGGTTCGTGCACGTCGATACCGAGTTCGCGCAGTCGGGGAATCATGGCACGCCGGTTCATGACGATCGCCTCGGCCTGACGCTGTGATTCGGCGACGGCCGCGGGCGGGCTGGTGGCCGCGATCGCTTCCAATTGCAGTGTGCCCAAAGGCCAATGCGGGCGGCCGTGATTCAACCGCGCCAACAGTGCCGGTTCGCCGAGCAGGTATCCGCACCGCAGTCCCGCCAACGCCCAGGTCTTGGTGAGGCTGCGCAGTACCAGCACATCGGAAGATGATTCTCCCGCAAGGGATTCCGGCTCACCCGGCACGGCATCGGCGAATGCCTCGTCCACCACCACGATTCGCCCCGGTCGCCGCAGCGCCCGCAGGCTCTCGGCCGGATGCAGCACCGATGTCGGATTGGTCGGATTGCCCAGCACCACCAGATCCGCAGCCTCCGGCACCTGCGCCGAATCCAGCGTGTACGGCGCCTCGAGCACCACTCGGGCCACCGGAACCCCGGCCTCGCGCAGCGCCAGTTCCGGCTCCGTGAACGAAGGATGAATCACCGCGGCAAGTTTCGACCCCAATCGCGGCAGCAGCGCAAACCCCTCCGCCGCACCCGCCAGCAGCAGCACCTCCTCTGCCCGCCGCCCGTGCCGCGCCGCGACCACCCCCCGCGCAGCCCGCTCCTCCCCCGCATCCGGATACCGCCCCAGCTCCCCGAGCCGCCCCGCCAGCCGCTCCCGCAACCACTCCGGCGGCGCACTCCCCTGCACATTCACCGCGAAGTCGACCATCCCGGCATACGCCTCGACATCCCCGTGATGCCGCAGCTTCGAGTAGTCGACAGAACTCTCGTCATGACCGAGCCCGACCGTCGGTTCGCTCCCAAGTGCGCCGCCCACCACGGGCGCCGTATTCGCAGTGACGATCCGGTCGCTGCTTGCGGGAGAGTTCGATGTTCGCCCAAAGGCAGAGACCGTCTCGCCTCCCACCAAATAGGCCGCGGCGACGATCGGGGCGATGCTCGTAGCGCCGTCCGATTTGTCCCTAGGGCTGGATGCCAACTCGCCGCCCACGGCATCGGCGGTCTCACGGCGAGCACCGGTGTCCGCCGCAAGGGTCTCGGCGATGGCCGGGGTCATGTCCGCGGAGTTCCGGGCGGTGCCGGCGGCGAGACCGGTCGCGCGGGCCGGGGCACGGCTCGCGGCGGGGTCTGGGTCGCGGCTTTCCGCCGTGTTCTGCGGCACAGCGAACACCCTACGTGGCCGGGCTCGGGGGTCACCGGACAGAATGGCTGTCGTGGGCGAGCTGCATGTGACATTCATCTGCACGGGCAATATCTGCCGTTCTCCGATGGCCGAGAAGATCTTCGCGGCGCATCTCGAGCGGGCGGGTCTGGCCGATCGGGTGCGGGTGAGCAGCGCCGGGACCGGGAGCTGGCATGTCGGCGACGAGGCGGACCGGCGCACGACCGGCGAATTGCGGGCGCACGGCTATCCGGTCGGGCATGCCGCGGCGGTGATCGGCGACGATCATCTGGACGCGGATCTGCTGGTCGCGCTGGATTCCGGGCACGAGCGGGCGCTGGCGCACCTGGGTGTGCCGCTGGAACGAAGGCGACTGCTGCGCAGTTTCGATCCGGACGCCGACGGGCCGGATGTGCCCGATCCCTACTACGGCGACCAGTCCGATTTCGTCCTGGTGCGCGAACAGATCGAGGCGGCAATGCCGGGACTGCTGGAATGGGTACACGCACAGCTCGGTGCGGGCGATCGCGCATGAGCTCGAAAACCGCACTGCTGCGCCGCTTCACCTTCCTGCTGCGACCGAGCTGGCTGATCCTCGCCGCGGTGGTCGCCGGATTCGCGTACCTGTGTTTCACGGTGCTCGCGCCGTGGCAGCTGGGGAAGAACACCACCACCTCCGCGCGCAATCAGCGCATTGCCGATTCGGTGCACGCCGCGCCGATCGATGTGGGCACGCTGCTCAGCGGGTCCACCAAGGACACCGAATGGCGGCGGGTCACCGCCAGCGGCAGTTACGTCCCCGAGTCGACAGTGCTCGTGCGCCTGCAGCATCTCGGCTCCGCGCCCGCGTTCTCGGTGCTCTCGGCCTTCACGCTGGACGACGGCCGCACCGTCCTGATCGACCGCGGTCTGCTGGCCGCCGTCAACGGCTCCGGCACACCGCGGGTACCCGACGCGCCCGCCGGACCGCAGCATCTGGAAGCGCGCGTCCGAGCCTCCGAAGGCATCATCGATTCCAAGCCCCCCATGTCCGGAGACGGCTACCGCCAGGTCTATTCGATCGACACCCAGCAGGAATCGACCGTTCTCGGCATCCCCCTGACCCCCCTCCCCACCAACGCCCGAGGCGGCTACCTCCAACTCGACGAGCACCAGCCCGGCGCCTTCACCCCTGTAGACCTCCCCCAACTGGACGCCGGCCCCTACCTCTCCTACGGCCTCCAATGGCTGGCCTTCGGCATCATGGCTCCACTGGGCCTCGGCTACTTCGTCTTCGCCGAAATCCGCGCCCGCCGCCGCGAACGCGCCGAGTCCGCCCCCGCCGACCAACCAATCCCCACCGGCGACCCCAACACCCCCACGCCCGAAACCCCCACCCCACCTCCCGCACCCAAACCCCCGACCACCGAAGCCCGCCTGGCCAGCCGCTACGGCGACACCCGTCGCTGACCCCAGCACAACCGCGCATCCCACGGTGGATAACCTCGCCGGGTGCGTACGGGGAGTGTTGTTGCGGCCGGTTTGGTGGTGGGGGCTGCCTTGGATCGGGTGTTCGGGGATCCGCGGCGCGGGCATCCGGTGGCTGGGTTCGGTTCGGCGGCACAGGCTTTGGAGAAGGTCACGTATCGGGATGGGCGCGGGGCCGGGGTGGTGCACGAAGTCTTGCTGGTCGGGGCGGTCGCGGGCTTCGGGGTCGGGGCTCGGCGGGCGGTCCGCGAGCCGCGGCGGGCCGGGCTCGATCGGTCTCACACGGCGGGGATGGCCCTCGGCGGCGGCCCGAATGCCGAGGCGGGTTCCGGGAGGAGTGGCGCTGGGCGGGCGGTGGGCGAGATTCTGCTGACGGCGGCGGCTACCTGGACTGTGCTGGGCGGGACCACGCTGGCGCGGACGGGGCGGGAGATGGCGGATCGGCTGGAGGCGGGGGATGTGGCGGGGGCGCGGGAGTTGCTGCCTTCGCTGTGCGGGCGGGATCCGGAGTTTCTCGATGCGGACGGGCTGGCTCGGGCGGCGCTCGAGTCGATTGCGGAGAACACCTCGGATGCGACTGTGGCGCCGCTGTTCTGGGGTGCGGTGGCGGGGGTGCCGGGGCTGCTGGCTTATCGCGCGATCAATACGCTCGATGCGATGGTCGGGTATCGCAATGAGCGGTACAGGCGGTTCGGGTGGGCTGCGGCTCGCACGGATGATGTGGCCAATCTGGGGCCTGCGCGAGTGGCGGGCGTAGTCACTACGGTGCTTGCGCCGGTGGTCGGGGGCAGGCCCGCCGATGCGTGGCGGGCGTGGCGGCGCGATGGCGGCAAGCATCCCAGCCCGAATGCCGGTGTGGCGGAAGCCTCTATGGCCGGTGCGCTCGGGGTGCGGCTCGGTGGGCTCACGCAGTACCAGCACGGTATCGAAATGCGGCCCACGCTCGGGGACGGCCCTGCCCCCAGGGTGCGTGATCTGCGCCGCGCGGTCCGGCTCTCCGAGGCCGTGCAGCTCGCCACCGTGCTGGCCGCCGCAGCAGTTGCATTCACCCGCCGCTGAATCCGGCCCGGGACTCGGAACGCAACGCGGCAATGTCACAGTGGACGCGTCTGTTTCGTCGGTTGGGTGAGTGATCGTCCGGACGGGCGAGTGGAAACGAACGGTGAGGCGACAATGAGCAGCGACGAACGGCACGGTGCACCCGGTCAGGACGAGTTGGCGCGCCGATTCGAGGAGCATCGCGGATATCTGCGCCGGGTCGCCTACAGCACGCTCGGCAGTCTCAGTGATGCCGACGATGTGGTGCAGGACGCGTGGCTGCGGCTGCAGCGCTACTACGAGGCCGGCCCGGACGGCGCCGAGATCGAGAATCTGCGCGCCTGGCTGACCACCGTCACCGGACGCCTGGCGCTGGACCATCTGGGCTCCGCGCGCGCCCGGCGTGAACAGTACGTCGGCGAATGGCTGCCCGAACCCGAGATCACCAATTGGGATGATCCGGCCGACCGCGTCACCCAGGACGAGCGCGTCACCACCGCACTGCTCGTGGTGCTGGAATCGCTCTCCCCCGCCGAACGCACCGCGTTCGTGCTGCAGGATGTCTTCGGCATGACGGGTCCGGAGGTGGCCGAGGTGGTGGGCCGCACCCCGGCGGCGGTGCGCCAGTTGGCATCTCGCGCGCGCAAGCATGTGGAGTCGGGCACCCCGCGCTTCCCGGCCGATCCGGCCGAGCACGAGCAGGTGGTATCGGCCTTCTCCGTAGCCTGGCGCTCGGGTGATCTGAGCGCCCTGCTGGGCGTACTGGATTCCAACGTCACCTTCACCTCCGACGGCGGCGGCAAGGTGCAGGCGTTCCTGCATCCGCTGCACGGTTCGGGCGCGGTCGCGGACACGCTGGTGAAGTTCCAGCAGTTCATGACGAAAACCGGTGGGGCATGGGGCCGTTCGGTGCTCGTCAACGGCCGCCCCGGCCTGGTGGTGTTCGACGGCAAATTCCTGGGCGTGCTCTCGTTCACCATCGACAACGGCCGCATCACCAATATCGATGTGGTGCGCAATCCCGATAAGCTGCACAATCTTCCGACCGAAGCCGACGCCGACTGGACGCTGGGCGAGCACGCCGGCTGATCCGCTGATCAGCGGGCCTGCCGCCGGATTCGATCCGGCGGCGGGCCCGCTGTCTGTGCGCTGGGCTACCCGCCTGTCCGTCCGATGGGCTACCCGCCTGTCCGTCCGATGAGCTACCCGCCTGTCCGTCCGATGGGCTACCCGCCTGTCCGTCCGATGAGCTACCCGCCTGTCCGTCCGATGAGCTACCCGCTCAGTGCGCTGCCCGGCCGGCGGGGTGCAGACCGTGTGCCGCAGCGACCTCCGGCGAATACAGCTGCCCGGCATCGGCCGTAAGCCCCTGCGCCAGACCGGGATCGCCATCACACGCGACTCGCCAGCCCAGGTCTGCGATGGCGCGGGCATACGGGAGCGTGGCATTGGTGAGCGCGACCGTGGCGGTGTGCGGCACCGCCCCCGGCATATTGGCAACGCAGTAGAACAGCGAATCCACCACGCGGAAGGTGGGTTTCGCATGCGTGGTCGGATGCGAGCTCTGGAAGCACCCGCCCTGGTCGATGGCGATATCCACCAGTACGGAACCCGGGCGCATGCGGGCGACCAGGGTGTCGGGTACCAGTTTCGGCGCCCGGGCACCCGGTACGAGAACCGAGCCGATCACCAGATCCGCTGCCAGCACCGACTTTTCGACCTCGACGGCATTGGATCCGATAGTGGTGATCCGCCCGCCGAACTGCGCGTCGAGCTGGCGCAGTCGCGGAATATTGGTGTCCAGCACGGTGACTCGCGCACCCATGCCCACGGCGACCCCGGCGGCATTACTGCCCGCCACCCCACCGCCGAGCACCACCACATCGGCGGGCCGCACACCGGGCACCCCGCCCAGCAGTACGCCCTCCCCACCCTGCGGTGACATCAGCTGATACGCGCCGACCTGGGTGCCAAGCTTTCCGGCGACCTCACTCATGGGCGCCAGCAACGGCAGCGAACCGTCCACCGCACGCACGGTCTCGTAGGCGATGGCGGTGATTCCGGAATGCAGAATCGCCTCGGTGCACTCGCGGGAGGCCGCCAGGTGCAGGAAGGTGAACAGCACCTGCCCCGCTCGCATCCGCGGATACTCCTGAGCGATGGGCTCTTTCACCTTCAAGACCAGCTCGGCCGCACCCCACACCTCATCGGGAGTGGCCAGCATGCGCGCCCCGGCGGCGACATAGTCGGCATCCACAAATCCGGAGCCGATGCCGGCACACGCCTCGATCACCACCTCATGCCCCTGCCGCACCAACTCCCCGGCCCCGGCGGGGGTCAGCGCGACCCGAAATTCCTGTTCCTTGACCTCCCGTGGCACACCGATTCGCATACCCGCCATGGTGTCCCACTCACCCGGCCGCCGCCACCACCGCCACGGCTCGACTTCTGTGGCGAGAGCTGGGCCTTCGACTGCGAATGCCAGCCGGAATTCACCGAATCCGCAGGAGCACCGCCGGTGTGGACCCCGGCCGAAATGCATGCCGGGATGACGAGAGATGACATGCCGGCGACGGCGGGGATGGCATGTGCGCGCTCGGTCACTGTGCCCGGCCGGATGCCGGGCACAGTCGTGTGACGGCTAGTGGGCGGCTACCGCGAGGGTTTCACCGGGGATCGGGATGACCAATTGGGCGGCGCGGCCCGCGTATTCGAAATTGCGGGCGAGGTAGTCGAGGGTTTCGGAGAAGTGGCCCCAGCCTTCACCGTGCACCGGGACGATCACGGCGTCACCGAGGGCAGCGGCGGCGCGGACGGCGCTGCGGCCGTTGAGGGTGACGTCGCTGTCGCCGAAGCGGTCGACATTCGCGGCGCCGACGAAGAGGAGGGCGATATCGATGCGGCCGATGCGCTGCGCGATCTGCTCGACGAGGTCGACGGAGGCATTGTCGCCGGAGACATAGATCGTCGGCAGCTCGGCGGCCTGCAGGACGAAACCGGTGACCACGCCCGAGAGCGCTTCCGCACCCTCGGGGCCGTGCAGCGCGGGCACGCCGGTGACCGTCACGTCACCGATGGTCACCGATTCCCAGTTCCGCAGTCCCTGAACGCCTTCCATGCGCCCGGCGGCGTCGGGGGTGGACAGCACCCGCTCGACGGTGGTCAGGAATTCACGGCCGGCGGGGTCGAGATTGTCGGAGTGCTGATCGTGCGAGAGCAGCACCACATCGACCGGGCCGACCTGATCGGCGGGGATGGCGGGGCCGGTCAGCTTGTGCAGGACGAGGGGGCCGGAGGGGTAGTCGCCCGGCTCGTCGAACGTCGGATCGGTCAGCCAGGTGAGGTTGCCATAGCGGAAGCGCACGGTGGGGCCGCCGATGTGCAGGAGGTCGACGGTGGTGGAAGCGGTGCGATCGATCGTGTTCGTCATGACATGAAGTTTGCCCGGCTCCCGCACCGGCGAACAGTGGCCCGAAGGCCGCTTATCGATATAATCGGGCCATGCGTTCGGTGGCGGTCCTCGCGTTCGATCAGATCAGTCCCTTCCACCTCTCCGTGCCCAGCCTGGTGTTCGGCCAGGTCGGCACGAGCGGCGAGAAGGATGCTCCCTACCGCGTCGACATCTGTGCCGAGCAGGCCGGAATCCTCTCTACCCCCGCAGGATTCGAGATTGTCGTGCGGCACGGCCTGGATGTGCTGGAGCGCGCCGATACGGTGATCATTCCGAGCTGGAAACGACACCAGCCACTCAGCGAGCCCACGCGCGCGGCACTGCAGCGGGCGCACCAGCGCGGGAGCCGCATTGTCGGACTGTGCCTGGGCGCCTGGGCCGTCGCCGGCAGCGGTCTCGCCGACGGCCGCGAGATCACCACGCACTGGTCCGCGGCAGCCGAGTTGGCGCGCGCGTTTCCGGCCGTGCGGGTGCGCGCCGACACCCTCTGGTCCGACCACGGCGATCTGGTCACCTCCGCCGGTGTCGCCGCCGCTCTGGACTGCTGCTTACATCTGGTGCGCAGCGATCTCGGCAGCCGCACCGCCACCGAATTGGCCCGCACCCTGGTACTGGCCCCGCATCGGGGTGGTTCGCAGGCGCAGTACATTCCCGTCGCCGTTCCCGAGGCTCTCGACAACGACCCCATCGAGCACGCAATGGTGTGGGCGCGTACCCATCTCAGCGAACCGGTCGATCTGGATACCTGGGCCCGCATCGCCCTCATGTCGCGCCGCACCTTCACCCGCCGCTTCCGCGACCGCACCGGTTCCAGCCCGCAGCAGTGGCTGTTGCATCAGCGCATCGACCACGCCCGCCTACTGCTGGAATCCACCGACGACACCATGGACCGCGTTGCCGCCGACGCGGGGCTGGGCACCGCAGTCAACCTCCGCCAGCACTTCCACCGGCAACTCGGCACCAGCCCCGCAACCCACCGCACGCAATTCCGCCTCTCCGGAACTTCAGCGGGCGGCTGAGTTCCCAACCGGCCATGCACCCGTGCCGGCGGTTAGGTGCTGGGCGGGTTCTGGGGGTACCCCGGGAGTTACCCCGACGCTCACGAGATCAGTTGTCGCCTTCGCGACGCGGGGCGGTGCCGCAGCGGGCGACGCGGACGATAGGTTCTCGAGTATGAGGATTCAGCTGGGTGAGCATGCTCCGGAAATTGACGAGAGTGCGTGGATTGCGCCGAATGCCACGGTGATCGGGCGGGTGCGGCTGGCGGCGGAGGTGAGTGTCTGGTACTCGGCGGTGCTGCGCGGGGATCTCGAGGACATCAGTGTCGGCCAGGGCAGCAATATTCAGGACGGGTCCGTGCTGCATGCCGATCCCGGGTTCCCGTGCACCGTCGGTGCGGGGGTTTCGGTGGGGCACAATGCGATTCTGCACGGGTGCACCATCGGTGACGATGTGCTCGTGGGCATGGGCGCGACGGTGCTCAATGGCGCGGTGATCGGTGCGGGCAGTTTGATCGCCGCGAATGCGCTGATTCCGGAGGGGGCGCAGATTCCGCCGGGGTCACTGGTGGCGGGTGTGCCGGGCAAGGTGCGGCGCGAACTGGGCGAAGCCGAGTTGGATCGCATTCGGCTGAATGCCGCAGTGTACCTGCACAACACGAGTCTGCACCGTAACGGTCAAGAGGTGTGACTCGAGAGGGTGTGTGAGAGTTCCCACACTGAACAAGCGACCATATGGTCCGCTGTTAGCATTCGGCATAGCGTTCCCGGCGGCCCGGGCTGTGCCGCCGCCTGCCGGGCGCGTGCTCGTGGCTAGCAGGAGGTTTCATACGGTGTTGTACGAGCAGAACGGTATGCACCGGCAGCGGATCAGCGTGGCCGATATCGCGGACCAGCCGGGGGGCATCGAGGCGCTGCAGCGCCGAGTACACGAATTACGTTCCAATGGAATCGATTTCGCGGCCAATGCGATAGAACGCGAGATGGCCGCACTCAACGTCCACTGAGTGGACACCAGTCGACCGCCGACATTCGGGACTTCGCGCGCGATGCGATAATGACGCGTTCCCACCGCAGCGTCGCGGATGTCAACCGATCGACTGGAGACTCGATGCCGTCCGTGCCCGCCATCCTGCAACGCATTCTGGAGAAGCCCCGGGCCGAAGGCGAACAGCTCCTGGAGAGCGCGCTGTCGGCCTTCCTCGACTTCGGAATCAAGCGAACCAGCATGGGAGAGATAGCACGTCGCGCCGGCATCAGCCCCGCCACGCTCTACCGCCGCTTCGAATCCAAGAACGATCTGGTCGAGGCCGTGAGCGTGCGCGAGGCGCAGCAGTTCATCGCCGAGATCGACCAGCGGGTGCGGCAGCTGTCGCACAACGGCCAGGCCGGTGAGGATCAGCTGGTCGAGATCTTCGTCGCCTTCATCACGAATCTGGCGAACAACAAACTGCTGCAACGACTCCTGCGCACCGAACCCGATGTGATCCTGCCCCGGCTCACCACCGAGGCCGGTCCGGTGCTCGCGGTCGGCCGCACCTATCTCGCCGAAAAGCTGCGCGGGCTACAGGAATCCGGGAGCGTGGGCGATTTCGACGCCGACCTGGTGGCGGAAGTTCTCGCGCGACTGGGTCAGTCACTGGCCCTGACGCCGGACGGGCTCATCCCGCTCGGCGACGAACAGGCCGCCCGCGAATTCGCCCGGCGCACCATACTTCCCATGATCGGCGTACAGCCGAGCTGACCAGGCCGTCGTGGATCCCCGCCAAAAGCGTGCCGGGATGACGGGAGTCACTGCATATATCTGTCGTAGAGGGCGCCCGCGACCACCGAATCACCCTTGGCCGAAGGATGGAACGGGAGGCCGCCGGGATCCGCGCGGAAGTCGCCGAAACCGTTGAGCCAGGGCTGATCCGAGCACAGGCCGTGACCGGCGGTCGGGGTGCGGTTGTCCAGGAAGTCGATGCCGAGCAGGCCGGCGGCCTCGCGCTGCGCCCGGTCCATGCGGTCGAGGAATTCGATGAGGGCCCGGCCGCGCGGCTGGATGTAGGGGGCGACGCCGAGCACGCTGATGCAGAGGGCGTCCTGCCCCGAGGGGAACAGCTCCGGATAGCCGACCAGCACAATGCGCGCATTGGGCGCGTAGTACTTGATGTAGGTCACCGCATTGCTGATGCGCTGTGCGTAGATCGCACCCGAAACGCCGTGGTAGTCGGGCATCCGGTCCTGATCCACCGCCTCCGGCCCACAGCCGTCGACCAGATCGAAGACGCATTTCTGCAGTGCCGACCAGAGGGTCACATCGTTCGAACCCCAATGATCGTTCAGTCCGAACTGCAGTGTCACCAGTTTGGTGCGCGGCCCGAAAGCTCCCGCCTGGTCGGCCATCCTCGTCTCGATACCGAGGGTGTACCCCGGCGGAGTGTCGATGGAGGCGCCCGGGCACGACCCGTCGAGCAGGTCGGAGCCGTGCATGAGCCCGGCCAACCGCGTGGGCCAGGAGGTGTCGCCGTGTACGCATTCGGCGTTCTCGGAGAAGAAGTCCCACTTGTTTGCACTGTACGAATCACCAAGCACCACAACGGCTTTGCCGCCAGGTGCGGCATCCGCTCCCGCCGCTCCGGCCCCGCTCACCGAGGCGGCAATCGCCAGGGCGGCCGCACACATCCACCGGGCGCTGTTCCCGAATTGCATGAGATCCTCGAATCATGAACTGAAGTGTTCGTCATTCACTCCAGCGCGAGTGTACAAACCCGCAAAGGCCCCGCAGCCTCGTTCCGGGAATCCCTCCCGCCCCCAATTACCGGGGCAGCCCCGCCGCGACCCGACCGGATCCAGCAGGGTTGCCCGGCCTTCACTCCGGATCGGAGTGCACGGCTTTGCCGGCCTGCCGATGCTGCCGCCATTTCCAATAGGCCAGGCCGAGTATCAACAGCACCGGAATGACGATCGCCAGATCGGAATCGATCTGCTTCAGGATTACCGCGAACGATTGACCCACCAGATATCCCGCCAGCACCATCGCCGAACCCCAGATAACCGCGCCCCCGAAGCTGGCCACCAGAAACCGGCTGTAGGACATCGGTGACATGCCGACCAACTGCGGCAGCATGGTTCGGAAGAACGTGCTGAAGCGGCCGAAAACAATCGCCCAGCCGCCGTGCCGGTGCAGAAAGTCCACAGCCTTCTCGAGATTCGTACGATACCTGTCGAAAATCGACCACTCCAGCACGCGCACGCCGTAAATCTTGCCGATCGCGAATCCGACGCTGGCGCCGACTACCGCTGATACAGCTACCAGCGCCATCGCGGCCGGCAGATTCAAATGCCCTCGACTGGCCGCCACCCCCGCGAAGATCGCCGCCGTATCCCCGGGCACCAGCAGCCCGAAAACCATCGCCTCCTCGGCGAATACCAGCAGGGCGACCGCCAGATACGTCCATACCGGAGAAAAACTCACAATTCGCTGTACCAGCGAGTCCATGGAGACGACGCTAGCTCTCCGAACCTCGGAAACACAGGAGGAACTCGCTCCACACATCTACAGGCGAAAAAAAGTGGCGTCCGAATCGGCCGGCATGCTGAACCCCCTACGGCCGCACGACGAGTCCGATTCGGACGCCACTACCGATTCAATCCGCACACAGGTCGACCGAACCCGGAAGTAATCCGGTCAACCGCGATGATCAGAATGAATCGGAGACATTCCCCGCCGCGGCGCCGGCAACGCCGACTGAGCCTGCGGCTGCGGCGCTGCCCGCGCAGAGACCAAGAAAGAGAGCTGCTAGAAGACCTGTCCCGACGACCTCTCGAACCATCCATTCCCAATGAAGCAATTCGAAAACTACTGCAGCCCACGCACTTTGCCGAGCCCCGCAGCGGTATTCCCGGCAGACTCCATGACGATCCCCAGAAACCTCTCAGGCAGCCCTGAGCCGGCCCTGTGCTATGCCGGCGAACAGAAAGAGGGCGGAGCCTGCCGGATCGGCACAGGCTCCGCCCTGGTCGGCGGGATTCGGAACACTCAGTCAACTACGCAGCCGGTGAACGGCAGCTGTGAACTACCCCGCGGAGATCTCGCTGCGGTCGCCGCTCCACAGCGTGTGGTACTTGCCTTCCGCGTCGATGCGCTCATAGGTGTGCGCACCGAAGAAGTCGCGCTGCCCCTGGGTGAGGGCCGCCGGGAGCCGCTCGGCGCGCAGGGCGTCGTAGTACGACAGCGAGGAGGCGAACGCGGGCACCGGAATTCCGAGCAGCGTGGCCGTGGCCACCACCCGGCGCCAGCTGTCGATGGCCGTCTCGATGGCCTCGCGGAAGTACGGGGCCAGAATCAGGCTCGGCAGCGCCGGGTTCTCGTCGTAGGCCTCCTTGATGCGGTTCAGGAAGCGGGCCCGGATGATGCAGCCGCCGCGCCAGATGGTCGCCAGATCGCCGGGGTGCAGATTCCAGTTGTATTCGGCGCTGCCCGCCTCGATCTGATCGAAGCCCTGCGCGTACGCGACGATCTTGGACGCGTACAGCGCCTGCCGGATGGCCTCGGTGAATTCCGCTACGTCGGTGGGCTTTTCGGCCAGCTGACCGGAAGCCAGGCCGACCGCGGCCTTACGCTGGGCCCGCGAACCGGACAGGGCGCGCGCGAATACGGCCTCGGCGATACCGGTCACCGGCACTCCGAGATCGAGCGCGGACTTGACGGTCCAGCGGCCGGTGCCCTTCTGCTCGGCGGCATCGACGATGACGTCCACGAGCGGCTTGCCGGTCTTGGCGTCGACCTGATTGAGCACCTCGGCGGTGATCTCGACCAGGTAGCTCTCCAGATCGCCGGAGTTCCAGTCGGTGAACACATCAGCGATCTGCTTCGCGTCGAAGCCGAGCGCATCGCGGAACAGGTTGTAGGCCTCGCCGATCAGCTGCATATCGGCGTACTCGATGCCGTTGTGCACCATCTTGACGAAGTGGCCGGAGCCGTCCGGGCCGATGTGGGTGCAGCACGGGGTGCCGTCGACCTGCGCCGCAATGGATTCCAGCATCGGGCCCAGGGATTCGTAGGACTCCTTGGGGCCGCCGGGCATGATGGCGGGCCCGTTGAGCGCGCCCTCCTCACCACCGGAGATGCCCGCACCCACGAAGTTCAGTCCGCGCGCGGCCATGGCGGCCTCACGGCGGATGGTGTCGGTGTACAGCGCATTGCCGCCGTCGATGATGATGTCGCCGGGCTCCATGGCCGCGGCCAGTTCCTCGATGACGGCATCGGTGGGGTCGCCGGCCTTGACCATGATCAGCACGCGGCGCGGCTTCTCCAGCGCGGCCACGAACTCCTCGACGGTCTCGGTGCGGATGAAGTCACCGTCGCCGCCGTGCGCTTCGAGCAGCGCGTCGGTCTTGCCGATGCTGCGGTTGTGCAGCGCGACCGTGTAGCCGTGCCGTGCGAAATTGCGGGCGATATTGCTACCCATGACCGCCAGGCCGGTGACGCCGATCTGGGCACGCGCTGTAGAGGTCGCCATGAAACAGCCTCTCTCCGTTCGACAGATGTAGTTGCGAGGCCGCACGAACCCGGTCCGGCGGCAGCATCGGGGAAGACGTCGGTCTTCACAATGCCTGGACCTTTTCTACCGCACGCGGCAATCGCCACCCAGCGCGGATGCGGCCCGCACCTGCGTCCTCAGCGCTCGCCGGGGAGCTGGAACCCCACTTCCGCGCCGCCGCCGGGGCGGTTGGCGGCGAAGACCGAGCCGGAGTGGGCGGTGATGATGTCGTGCACGATAGCCAGGCCCAGACCCGATCCCGGGGTGGCCCGGGTGCGGTCGGCCCGGTAGGCGCCCGACAGCACGATCGACTGCACATGGCCGGGATGCCGCTGCGCGTAGATCGGGAGCAGATAGGTTCCGTATGAGATCCCGTACGGAATCACCTTGTCGATCCCGAGTTTCGCGCGCTCGATGTCAAAGCCGGGTCAGACAAACGGCAAAGGCGTGTAAGAATCCGCTACGCAACCGAAATCTCTTGCACGACAAACCAAATGAACTATCTGAACGCCGCGAGAATGAGAGCGCCGAGCAGCGTCAGGCCGAACGCGGCCACTACGGCGAGCACCAAGGGCCGGAACAGACCCGGCCCCACCGCCCGCGCGATGAAATACCCCGCAATGCCGCCGAGCAGCGCCAGCACCACACCCTCACCCATGACCAGGTAGAACACTGAGGCCAGCGCCGCATTGAGGGCATCCCCGGCACCACGCGCATTGTCGCCGAACGGGATCGGAAACCGATACACGATCCCCACGAGCGCCGCCGCGATCGGAGCCGTCAGCACCGCGGCGATCGCGGCCCACGCCGCCACCGCCCACAGCACCGGCCCGCCAGTCCGATTCTCCTCGAACCCCATGTGCGCCTTCCCGATTCCAGGTAGCCCGAGATGACTCAACGTGGACCCGCACACAGTCGCGGCCCTACCGCGTCGAGCACGTGGTCATCCGTCGCACGGTTCACGGGACCATCTTGCCGGAACCGCAAGATTTCGTACCACACCGTGGTGTGTCGGGCGGATATCCTCCGCGAACTGATCGGCGGCTCTACCCGGCGTTGATCAGGAATCCAGCGGCGGCAGCGCGGACAATTCCGGTTCTTCGGGTGCGGCGGCATCTGCCTCGAGAAGGCGCGTGAGAAGGCCGGTGAGCTGCCCGAGGTCCTCGGCCGGGAGTTCCCGGATCGCCGGGGGCGGGCGGAGCAGGATGGTGTCGGCGGTTGCGATGGCGGCGTGCCCGGCGGCCGTGAGCGTGACCAGTTTGCGACGCCTGTCATCGGGGTGCGGACGGCGTTCGACCAGGCCGTGCGCCTCCAATTTGTCGACGATCAGGGTCGTGTAGGGGGCGTCGACGCCATTGGCGTCCGCGAGTTCGCGCAGGGTGGCCGGTCCTTCGCGGAGCTGGAAGAGGATTTTGCCGCGGCCGCCACCGAGCCGGAATCCGAGCGCCGCGGCGAGTTCGCCCCGGCGATTGTGGGCCTCGACAAATCGGTGCATGAGCACCCACGCCTGTTGGACCGGATCGGCAGATCGCGCGGAGACGTTCACCACGCCACCGTCCGGCCGAGGAAGTCGACGTACCGCAGACCGGGCACCCCGCGCAGGGACTCGATTGTTTTGACGATGTTCGGGATGCTCTCGTCGATGCTGTATCGCGCGTCGGGCCCGCCGAGTTCGGTGCGCACCCAGCCGGGAGCCATGAGGACCAGCGCGCGCTGACCACCCTGCCGTGCCGCATAGCTGCGCATGAACGTATTGAGCGCCGCCTTGCTGCCGCGGTACACCTCGTGCCCGCCGCGCACGTTATCGGCCACACTGCCCTGACCCGAGGACATCGCTCCGATCGTGCCCGCGGGCTCGACCCGGTCCTGCAGCGCCTCGATGACACGCAGTGGGCCGAGCGCATTGGTGACCATCACCCGGTTGAATTCCTCGGTCGAGGTCTCCGCGACCGTGCCTTCCGGCTCGTTGGTGACACCGGCGTTCACGAACAGCAGGTCGAACATGCGGTCCGCCAGCCGATCGTGCAGCGCCGCGATCTGCGCGGGCTCGGTGATGTCGACGGATTCGATTTCGATGCGCCCGGCGGAGTTCTCGGCCAGATCGTGCAGCGGGGTCCGGCTCGAGCCGCGGACGGTGGCCACGACCTGCCAATCGTTGTTCGCCCACTCCTGAGCCAGTGCGAGGCCCAGGCCACGAGAAGCGCCGATCAGGAGTACTCGTTTACCCCCATCGGAGTTCGAATTAGTTGTAGTCATAACAATCATTGTATATTGTACAAGCAGTTCCGCCAAGGAGCGACTCGGCGAGCGATCGAGGCCCGCTCGGCGGCGATCCCCGGGCACACTGGAGAGATGGACCCCGTGGTCGCCCTGCGCCGGATCGCGTACTACAAGGACCGAGCCCGCGAGGACTCGCGACGTGTGATGGCCTATCGCAATGCCGCCGATATCGTCGAGCGGCTCGACGATGCGCGGCGGGCGACGCTGGGGAAGTCGAACGGCTGGCAGTCGCTGCCGGGCATCGGCCCGAAGACGGCCGCCGTGATCGCGCAAGCCTGGTCCGGGCGCGAGCCCGACGCCCTGGTCGAATTGCGAGCCGCGGCAAAGGATCTGGGTGGCGGGGCATTGCGGGCCGCGCTCCGGGGCGATCTGCACCTGCACTCGAACTGGTCGGACGGGTCCGCGCCGATCGCTGAGATGATGGGCGCGGCAAAGGAATTGGGGCACGAGTACTGTGCGCTCACCGACCACTCGCCCCGATTGACCGTCGCCAATGGGCTGTCGCCGGACCGGCTACGGCAGCAACTCGACGTCATCGACGAACTCCGCGAACAGTTCTCGCCGATGCGCATTCTCACCGGTATCGAGGTCGATATTCTCGACGACGGCTCGCTCGATCAGGAACCCGAATTGCTCGAACGACTCGATATCGTGGTGGCCAGCGTGCACTCCAAGCTCGAGATGGACTCCGCCGCGATGACCAGGCGGATGGTGCGTGCGGTCTCGGGCGGGCAGGCCGACATCCTCGGGCACTGCACCGGCCGGCTCGTCGAGGGCAATCGGGGCACCCGGCCGGAGTCGGCGTTCGATGCCGAGCAGGTCTTCACCGCCTGTCGTGACCACGGCACCGCCGTCGAGATCAATTCCCGGCCGGAACGCCGTGATCCGCCGACCCGGCTCTTGCGGCTGGCACTCGATATCGGCTGCGATTTCTCCATCGATACCGATGCGCACGCTCCCGGCCAGCTCGATTTCCTCGGGTACGGCGCGCAGCGCGCGCTGGATTGCGGCGTGCCCGCCGAGCGGATCGTCAATACCTGGCCGGTGGACAAACTGCTGACCTGGGCAGCATCCGGATGAGGCCGTTGCGGGCCGAATACCCGGGACAGCCGTGGACCCCGGGCGAGCACTTGCGCGGCGAGCCGGTCACAGCCGCCTGCTGTCCGGAGCGGCCGCCGTCCGCGACGTCCGGGGACCGGCCCTGACGCCGGCATCAGATCGCGCGCTGCCTCGACTCCGGCGAATCGCGGCGGGCCGGGCCGGTGCGATCGGCGCGTAGCCTGTGAGGCGTGCCTCTCGATCACGGTGACCCGGGCGATGCCCCGTCCACTCCCCCGCCGCTGACAGCCGTCCTCAATGCTGATCGGCCGTCTCCCGCCGAGGAAGCCAGAACCGTTGTGGCGGCTACGAATACCGCCACGCTGGCGAGTCTCACGGCCGACGGTGCGCCCTGGGCCTCCTTCGTCACCTACGGACTACTCGATGGTCAGCCGGTGCTGTGCGTCTCGCGGATGGCCGAGCACGGCCGCAATCTCGCCGCCGATCCCCGGGCGAGCCTGTCGATCGTCAGCCCTGATCTGCCGTCCGATCCGCTGGCGGGTTCGCGAGTCACCGTGGCGGGCACAGTCGAACAGCCGCAGGGTGACGAAGCGGCTGCGGCTCGCGAGGCGCATCTGGCCGCGGTTCCGGCCGCCAAGTACTACATCGACTTCAGCGATTTCACGCTGTGGGTCATGCGCGTGGAGCGGGTCCGCTGGGTCGGCGGCTACGGCCGCATGGATTCCGCTACCGCAGAACAGTATTACGCCGCAGCCCCCGACGCGGTCGTGTCCGCGGCGGCCCGCGCCATCACGCACCTCAATGACGATCACGCCGACGCCCTGCTCGCCATGGCCCAGGCGCGCGGCGGCTACCCGGACGCCACCGCCGCCGTCTGCGAACGCGCCGACCGCTACGGCCTCGACCTGCGCGTCACCACCCCGCGCGGCATCGCCGTCACCCGCATCGGCTACGTCGCACCCCTCGATTCGGTCGGCGAACTCCGCGCCGCCACAGTCGAATTGACCCGGCTTTCACGCGCGGAGTAGCAACGATCGACAGCCTGCGCGCGGATCGAAGCCATCGACCCGGCCCGCGCGAGTCAGCGGTTCAGTCCATATCCGTCAGCAGCTCCGTCCTCACTCCGCCAGCCGCTCGACCTACGCGGTCAGCGACCCGGGCCACACCGGTCTGGTCGAGGCCGACCCGTGGCCGACCCGTCCAGATCGGCGAACCGCGCCGGCATCCACTTGCTTTCGCGATCCCCGGAAGTCGGCTCGCTACACCGCGATTCCGACCAGGTGGCCGATGCAGTAGGTCACCGCCATGGCGAGCGCCCCGCCGATCGCTATGCGAATGGTTGACGGGAGCGGCGCGGCGCCGCCGAGGCGGGCACTGATATTGCCGGTCAGGATGAGCGCGATCATGACCGCGGCGAAGGTGACCGGTAGTCGGTCGGCGGCGGGCGGGATCAGAATCGCCAGCAGCGGCAGTAGCGCTCCGAGGATGAACGACACCGCCGACGACAGGGCGGCATGCCAGGGGTTGGTGAGATCGTCGGGGTCGATGCCGAGTTCGGCTTCCGCGTGCGCGGCGAAGGTGTCGTGTGCGGTGAGTTCTTCCGCGACGGTCTGCGCGGTGGCCGCGGTGAGCCCTTTCGCACGGTAGATCGCCGCGAGTTCGGCAAGCTCGGCTTCGGGCTCCTCCGTGAGTTCGCGACATTCGGTGGCCAGCAGCGCACGCTCACTATCACGCTGCGTGCTGACCGAGACGTATTCGCCCAGGGCCATCGACACCGCACCGGCGGCCAGCCCCGCGATCCCCGCGGTGAGAATCGGCGTGCGCTCGGAGGTGGCGGCCGCGACGCCGATCACAATGCCCGCGACCGACACAATGCCGTCGTTCGCGCCGAGCACCCCCGCACGCAGCCAGTTCAGCCGGGACGCCAGGCTGCCCGTATGCGGCTCGGACTCATGCGGCACAAGCAGGTGTTCGGCGAGTTCTTCGCTCATAGCGGTCACCGTAACCAAAACCGCAGCAGCTCTCCAGCAATGAGAGCCTCACCAAAGTGAGGTAATGCGCTGCATACCAAGGTATTTCAACCCTAACCCGCAGCCCGCCGAGCGCACCGCCGCGGACCTCTCACCGGCCGAGCGGTTTGCCGAGTGTTCATCCAGCAACCACGAGATCCTCGAGTGCGCCCCTTATCCTGCCCGTTAACCGGCAACCCGAGGTATGCCGCCGAAACCTCTGGGAGTGCACCGATGACAACGTGGGAGATGTTGCTCCGACTGGGAGCAGGCGTCGGCCTGGGCGCGCTCATCGGCGTCGAGCGCCAATACCGCGCACGTATGGCGGGCCTGCGCACCAATGCCCTGGTCGCCGCGGGCGCGACCCTGTTCGTACTGCTGTCCGCGCACGGATTCAACGGCGGCACCGCCGACCCCACCCGCGTGGCGGCCCAAATCGTCTCGGGCATCGGCTTTCTCGGCGCGGGCGTAATCATCCGCGACGGGATGAATGTGCGCGGCCTCAATACCGCCGCCACCCTGTGGTGCGCGGCGGCGGTCGGTGCCCTCGCCGGATCCGGTATGTACGTCACCGCCGTGGCCGGAACCCTCGCGGTCGTCGTGGCAAATATCGCGCTGCGCGCGGTCGGGCACGCCGTCGACAAACGCCCGGAGTCCGGGGAAGAACAATCGGTCGCCTACGCTTTTGCCGCCGTCACCGACGACGACAACGAGGCCCATGTGCGCGCACTGCTGGTACAGGCCTTGACCCGCACCGACTTCCGGCTGGTCGCGGTGGCCAGCGAGAACACCGGCACTCCCGGCCGCGTCGAGGTCCGCGCCGAACTGATCGGCGAGCGGCGCGACGACCGGCAGATGGAATCGGCGGTCAGCCGCCTCAGCATGGAACCGTCGGTGACCAGCGTCGGCTGGAAGACCGGCGCATCGGCCGAAGCGGTCTGACCACTCACACTTGCGACGGGCACGGCTCGTGTTCGATGCCTTCATGCTCGGCGACGCGGCCGAAGCGGAGCAGTCGCAGCGCGTTCGCCACGACCAGGAGCATCGAGCCTTCGTGGACGAAGACCGCGCGACCGATCGGCAGGGCCGCCTGCTCCCTCAAAGGAGTGTCAACGCACTATCTACGCAGGGAGTGCACCGACCATCTCCACCAGCACCTGTGGGCCGAGCACTGCTGGTCACCTTCGTACTTCGCTGATGGTGTGCCCCTATCGGCCATCAAGGAGTACATCGAGACTCAGAAGCCTCCGAAGTGACACGACTCCTCCTGAGCCCAGAAGGGCCAGACGAAAGATGAAGCGACGGAGAAGCATCCGGCGCAGGCCGAGGAGTCGAGATCACCCAGCAGAAGCCGAGCGAGGAGATCTTCCCAATGTCGAATCGAGAGAACGGATTGTCAATGTGGAGGTTGCGGGTTCAACTCCCGCCGGCTCAGCCACCAATGGGCCGTAGCTCAATCGCAGAGCACCGCGTTCATCAGACTGAGTCCGTTCTCAAACGTGTCGGCGTGTTGCAAATGGGCGGACACCGAGGCCCCGGGGCAGGCTGGTCCCCGGGGCTTCCCCATGTCTCCACCGTGGTGATCGATCACCGTTCCGAGGCTTTCCAACTTGTGACATAACAACATTTCACTAGTTTTCCGATTCCTTAGACAAGCGTCCAGTAGGTGCCGTTTACTCATACGCCAGATGACCTGTCACCGCCGAGCGGGACAGGTCATCGATCGATGAGGAATCGGTTCCGGAAGCCCTGGAACCACCGGAAGGAAACATGCGCCACACTTCACGATTGCTCGCGGGAATCGCGGCTTCCACCCTGATCGTCGCCGGTGCCGGCACTGCACTGACGACCGGAGTCGCGACCGCCGATACATCGGCCTGCTCGGTGACCAGCCATGCCACCAAGAACGACATCAGCACGGTCGGCATCACCCACGTGTACGACAAGACCGTCAGCTCCGGTTCCATCGGCGTCGGCACGACCGTCACCTACACGATCGTCGTCGGCACCACGAGTATCGGTAATCCGTATGTGAATACGATTACCGACTACCCGCCGGCCGGTTTCGCGGCGCCCATCAAGACCACCATCACCGCGTATCACGCAATCGGAGGCCAGACCACCGAAGACGTGACCCCCGAGCCGAATGCGGGCGGCTGGAAGGTCACCAGCACCGGCTGGTTCGTCAATTCGGGCAACCCGGTGACCATGACCATCACCTACGCGGTGCCCGCCAGCGTCTCGGCCGGTCAGATGATCACCAGCGGTGGCATCGGCGTGGCCGGCACGGTCGGTGTCAGCAACAACCTGCCGAACCTGACCGCATGCTTCACCGCGCGCAGCGCCAATGCCGGTGAATCGCTGCTGGGCAGCCTGGGCAATAACGGCCTCGGCTCCTCCGACGGCCAGCTCAGCTCCACCGGTTCGGTCGGCGACCTCCTCACCGGAGTGCTGAAGAACCTGATCGGCAGCTGATCTCTCCGACTGTGGCCGGCAATGCTTTTCGCCGGCCACAGTCCGGGGTGAGCGGACCCGCCCGGAATTCCGTCACCATCGAAACATTCCCCCCGAGGACCATGTCTTGCTCGCGCGTAAACATGCGGTGCTGATCGCCGCTTCCGCAGTCGCCCTCTCCCTGTTGTCCGGCGCGCCGGGTTCCGTGGTTGCCGCCCACGCCGAACCGACCGTGTCGCATCTGGACCACATAGACCGCGCCGGGCAACGGCAGCAAACCTTTTACGTGTATTCGGCCGCGATGGACCGCGTGATCCCGCTGCAGGTGCTGACACCTTTCGATACGAGCGCGCCGCGCCCCACCCTCTATCTGCTGAACGGCGCGGGCGGCGGCGAGGACATCGCGAGCTGGTACAACCAGACCGATATCGTGCAGTTCTTCGCCGATAAGAACGTGAACGTCATTACTCCTGCCGCAGGGGCCTTTTCGTACTACACCGATTGGCAGCGGGACGACCCGAAACTCGGCCGCAACCAGTGGGAGACCTTCCTGACCCGCGAGCTGCCGCCGATCGTGGATGCGGCCCTGGGCGCCTCGGGCGTCAATGCGATTGCCGGTGTGTCGATGTCGGCCACCTCGGTCCTGGATCTGGCCGGTACCGCACCGGACCTCTACCGCGCCGTCGGCGCGTACAGCGGCTGCGCCTCCACCTCCGACCAGGCGGGCCGGACCTATATCCAACTGGTGATGGCACGCGCGGGCGCCGACCCCAAGAACATGTGGGGCAGCGACAGCGACCCCGCCTGGCGCGATCACGACGCACTGCTCAATGCGGATCGCCTGCGCGGCAAGGCAATCTATCTCTCCAGCTCCAGCGGCCTCCCAGGCCCCGCCGAGGCCATCGTCCCCCCGTTCACCGTCGGCCAGGCCGCCACGAAGGCGAATCAGATTCTGCTCGGCGGCCTGATCGAAGCGGCGACCAATTCCTGCACCCACCAACTCGCCGATCGACTGAACGCCCTGAATATCCCCGCCCAGGTCGAATTCCGCTCCGCCGGAACCCATACGTGGCACTACTGGGAGGACGACCTCCACAAGTCGTGGCCCCTGTTTGCGCAAGCCCTCGGCACGAACTAGCTCCGGCGGTATCCGGCCCGGCATCCAGAGCGGCACGGCGGCTCACAGACACGCGGTGTGAGATGCGGAAATGCGAGGGTCTGCGGACTTGCGGGCGAAGCGCCGACAGGACTGGGCAGTTTCTTGGTATGTTCGGCGCGGTTCTCCTCCGCTTGCCGGATATTGGCTAGAACTCGGGCAGCAGCTCTGTGCGGGGGTGTGACCGCGAGTTGCTGAACTGCCAACCTAGGTACGGTCTGAGCAAGGAGTGTGGGCCTTGTCATTTCGAACAACTCAGTCTTTCAGAACAGTATGCGCTGCCGCCGCATCGACCGTGGCCGTCGCGGCAGGTTTGCTATCGACGGCCGGCGCACCGTTGGCTGTCGCGGCGCCGGGTAATTGCCCGGACCTCAATGTGATCGCCGTGCCGGGCACCTGGGAAACCTCCCGCGACAATCCGCATCCCGGCATGCTGTCCCAGGTCACTCGCGGACTACCCGGCAATGTGCGCACCGACTACGTCAGCTACGCGGCCACC
The DNA here is from genome assembly GCF_045040085.1 of Nocardia sp. NBC_01388. Lineage (NCBI taxonomy): Bacteria > Bacillati > Actinomycetota > Actinomycetes > Mycobacteriales > Nocardiaceae > Nocardia > Nocardia sp. NBC_01388. The sequence continues at coordinate 8,773,890 of NZ_CP109553.1, read as the reverse complement.
GCCCTGCCCTGGGAGGGGGAGGTCTACGGCCGTTCGAAGCGGGAGGCCGTCGCCAATGCCCGCGGCATGATCGCCGATATGGCGGCCCGCTGCAGCGCAACGCGTTTCGCACTGGTCGGCTACAGCCAGGGTGCGGACGCGGCCGGTGATCTGGCGGCGGAGATCGGCTCGGGACACGGTGTGGTGCCGCCGGAGCGAGTGGCGGCGGTCGGTCTGCTGTCGGATCCGCGGCGCGGGCCCACCGATGCGCTGATCGGCCCGCCGGTGCCCGGCGCCGGTGCGGGCGGGGCGCGGATCGGCGGCTTCGGGTTCCTGAGCCAGAATGTGCGAACCTTCTGCGCGGCGGGCGATTTGTACTGTTCAGTGCCCACCGATGATCTGGCCGGACGCTTCGCCGGATTCCTCACCCAGCTGTCCGCACCCGATCCGCTGCAGATCGGCAACTACGTGCTGACCGTCCAGTCGATTCTCGGCGAGGCGCTGCTGCCGGGCGGATCGGCCATCCTGTCGGCCTCCCCCGACGATCCCGCCGGCGAACAATGGACCCGCCAGGTGCAGGATTTCCTCTCCTCCGGTGTTCACCAGTCCTACCCGCGCTACACGGTGGATGGCAATGGCGAGACAGCGACCGCGTGGCTGCACAACTGGCTCGCGGACGTCGCCGAGCACCCCTGACAGACCGCACAAAAGCGGGGCCTGTCACCGATTCCGGTGGCAGGCCCCGCTTTTCGTGACAACGAGCGGCTAGAACGCCGGCAGTCGATCTCCTTGCACCAGCTCGATGTCGAGCTCGACCTTCACGGTGGTACCCACCGCGGCGATGCCCGCCCGGACCACAGCGTTGTAGTCGATGGCGAAATCGTCGCGGTACAGCAGGGTTTCGGCATGGAATGCCGCGCGCACCCCGCCCCACGGATCGGGACCGTGACCGCCGTAGGTGACGGCGAGATCGACCGGGCGGGTATGACCGTGCAAGGTCAGGTCGCCCGGCATCACCCAGGTGTCGGCGCCGGTGCGGCGAAAACGCTTGCCGGTGAACGTGATCACCGGAAACCGCTCGACGTCCAGGAACTCCGCCGAGCGCAGATGATCGTCCCGCATACCGATACCGGTGTCGACGGTCGCCGCCTTGATCTCGGCGTAACCCGCTGACTGCTCGAAGGTTTCGGCGATATCGAGTCGCCCGCCGACCTCGGCGAAGCGGGCCTTGATGCCCGCGATGCCGAGATGCCGCGCGGTGACGATGACCGTCGAATGCATCGGATCGATCGTCCACGGCCCCGGCGGCGGCACGGTCACCGCATTCGCCTCCGGCGCCAGCATGATCTCACCCAGCGTGCCCGTGCCCGCCGCAGAGATGCGGGCGAGCTGCGCCACCGGCTGGTGACCGGGCGCGGTGATCACCGCGGTATGCATGCCCGGAGGCAGCGGATCGGTCTCCGCCGCCCCGGTCGCACCGGCCACCGCACGGGCGAGCTGCTGCCCGGTCAGATCGGTGACGGTCAGCACCGCACCGGATACCGGCCAACCCTCCGCGCTGCGAATCTGTGCGGTCAGGCCACTCATGACAACTCCGTGGACCGTTCGGCAGCGGATTGCTCGGCACCGCGGCCGAGCTGCGCATTGTCACCGCGGCCGAGCTGCGCATTGTCACCGCGGCCGAGCTGCGCATCGTGGTCATAACCGAGTTCGACATCATGGTCGATCTCGCCGCCGGTCAGGCGCACCCGGCTGGTCACCGGCGGATATCCGCGCGCGACGACGGTGTACCCGCCCTCGACCAGATCGGGCACCGTGTAGCGGCCCTGCTCATCGGTGCGGGCGGTGCCGATCGCAGTGCCCTCATCGTCGAGCACGGTGACCGAGGCGTCCGGCACCGGTCTCCCCTGTGCCCACACCTTGCCGGTCAGCATGGCCATCGCGGTCAGTTCGAGGTCGTAGCGCAGCAGACCGCTGTCGGGCACGACCAGGGCGGCGGCGGTCGGCCGCATATGCTCGGCCGCCGCGACCAGCGTGTAGGCGCCCGACACCACGCCGAGGCAGACATATCCGCCATCGGGCCCGGTGACGGCCGCGCCGACCACTTCACCGCGCGGATCGGTCAGCGTGATCGTGGCGCCCGGCAACGGTTCTCCGCGACCGGCCGTGCGCACGGTGCCGGACAATTCGCCCGAACCCTGCAGGACCAGATCGCGATGCTGCGGGCGGCTGTCGACCGTGACGTTCACCGCGGCGGGCAGATGCCCGCCCGCCGAGACGATCAGCACATAACTGCCGGACGCGGGCGGCTCGATGGCGTAGGCGCCACCACTGTCACCGGTGGTGCGCGAAACCTGTTGCCCGCGTTGGTCGATCAGCGTGACCGCGGCATTGGGCACGGGACGGCCGTCCTCGCGCTGCACCCGTCCGCCGATCGAACGACCGCCGGTGGAGGCACTGACGACCGGCAGGGTCGCCGTCGCGGCGCCGGCCGAAACATGATGTGCGCCATAACCATTGGTACCGGCGATCGGCGCGGCGGCGGCGATGCCGTTGACCTGCGCACCGGCCTCGTAGCCGTCGGCGGTATGCCGTCCCGCGGCCGCGAGCACCGGTTCGGGCTGCGAGATCGCCTGTGCGGCGCCCTCCCAGACCTGCTCCTCGGACCACTCCGCCTCGGCGGCCTGCTCGGGATCTGCGGGCACGGGCGCGGCCGGCGCGGAATCCTGCAACGGAATCTCCTTCATGAACAGCAGCACCACGCAGGCCAGCAATGCCACACCGGCCGCAACCCAGAACACGCCGTGCATGGCATTGGTGAAGCCGATCAGGATCGGATCACGCACCTGCGCCGGAAGCGCCGCGATGCCCGCGGTATTGGACTGCACGCTGCTGAGCTTCGACGCGTCGAATCCGGGCGGCAGATGCCCGCCGAAGGCGTCGACGATCTTATTGGGCAGCAGGTTGAACAGAATCGTCAGGAAGACCGCGACACCCAGCGTGCCGCCGACCTGACGGAAGAACGTCGCCGATGCGGTCGAGACACCCATATCCGAACGCGGACCGGCATTCTGCACGGCGATGATCAGCGTCTGCATACAGCCACCGAGGCCGAGGCCGACAATGCCGCTGAAGAGCAGCGGCTGCCACAGCGCGCTGTCGTAGTGCACCGTCGCGTACAGCGCCGCACCGCAGGCGATGATGAACGTGCCCGCCACCGGCAGAATCTTGTAGCGGCCGGTGCGCTTGGTGACCTGCCCGGACGTCAGTGAGCCGATCATGATGCCCGCCACCAGCGGCAGCATCAGCAGACCCGCCTTGGTCGGCGAGAAACCACGCACCACCTGCAGGTACAGCGGGACCATGGTGATCGCGCCGAACATGGCGATACCGACGATGAAGCCGCCGACGATGCACACGGTGAAGGTCGAATTCTTGAACAGGCGCAAGGGAATCAGCGCCGCGTCCTTCATCACGTGCTCGATCCAGACGAACAGCGCCAGGCCGATGACACCGATGACGTAGCAGAGAATCGCCCGGCCCGAACCCCAGCCCCAGCCGCGACCCTGTTCGGCGACGATCAGCAGCGGCACCACGCAGATGGTCAAGGCCACCGCGCCGCCCCAGTCGACCTTCAACTGGCGGCGCTGCTGCGGCAGATTGAGCACCTTGGCGACCACGATCAGCGCGATGATGCCGACCGGCACGTTCACCAGGAACACCCAGCGCCAGCCCTCGATGCCACCGAGGTGGTCGAAGCCGGACAGCCAGCCGCCCAGCACCGGGCCGAGTACGGTGGCGATACCGAAGACCATCATGAAATAGCCCTGATACCGGGACCTTTCACGCGGCGGGACGATATCGCCGATGATGGTCATGGCCAGCGACATCAGACCGCCGGCGCCCAGGCCCTGGAATGCGCGGAATCCGGCCAGCTCGTACATGGAGGTGGCGAAGGTGCACGCCGCCGAGCCGATGACGAACAGCGCGATCGCGGTGAGGAAGAACTGCTTCCGCCCGTAGATATCGGCGAGCTTGCCGTACAGCGGGGTGCTGATGGTGGCGGTGATCAGATACGCCGTCGTAGCCCACGCCTGCTGATCGAAACCGTGCAGACTGTTCGCGATCTTGACGATCGCCACGCTCACGATGTTCTGGTCCAGCGCCGCCAGGAACATCCCCAGCAGCAGACCGGACAGGATGGTGAGGATCTGCCGGTGCGACAGTTTCGGCGGGGCTGCCGCCTGCACGTCCGGCGACGCCTCGAGAGTCGCAGATGTCATGTTTCGAAGCCCTATTTCGGATCGGTTGTCGTGGTAGTTCTTTCGATGTCGCTCACGAGTCGCTCGAGCAGTTGGGTCAGCGTCGAACGGTCGGCCGCGGACCAGTCCGCCAGGAATCCGGCGAGCCAGACATTGCGCAATCGGCGGTTCTCCGCGAAGACACGCTCCCCCTCCTCCGTGGCCTTCAGCACGCACGCGCGGCCGTCGATCGGATCGGCCCGGCGTTCGACCAGACCGTGGCCGACCAGGGTTCTGGTCTGCCGGCTGATCGTCGAGATCTCGGCGTGCAATGACTCGGCCAGTTTCCCGGTACGTTGCGGCCCGTCGTGGACCAGGCAGAACAGCACCGCGTACGCGAGTTGCTCGAGCCCGTCGGGGCCGCTCTTGATCACCCGGTGCTTGGTTCTGCCGATGGCCCGCATGAGCCGAACCAGCTGTGCGCCCAATAGATCGGCGCCCTCGAGTTCGGTCGTAGCACTGGGATCACTGGCAACATTCGCCATGATCGGCCCTTCTCTTTACCACTTATTTACTTAGCGAATACAACTACTTGCCTTCGCCAACTATACACAAAGCGAGGGCACGGTTGAAGGGGTGCCGGGCATTCGCTACGGACCCGTTCACATCATCGGATATCAAGCGTTACTCGCGAATTGAGCACCGCGGTCAGCGAGAGGCCGAAGGTGCGCCGGAAGGTCTCGCTCAGATGGGCACTTCCCCACAACTACGCCCTCATGCCCTCCCCCGACGGACGCGCGGCCCGCAGGATCATCGTCGACGCCTGCCGCGCCCCGCATCAGGCGTCTGCCATCGACCCGAAACCCAGCCCGCACAACGCCGGGCGATAACCACCGGCAACCCGAGTCGCCATTCCGGCGAGAATCGCACTTTTCTCTCGGCGCTCCTCTCGAGCGGCTGCTATTTTCACTGTGACAATGTCCCTGACATTGTCACACTGCTGCTAGCCGAACAGCGTGTGGCACAACGGCACACCGCGTTCGCGAATCGCGAGAGATACCCATATGGCTGATTCAGAGTTCTCCCGCCGGACACTCCTCCTCGGCGCGGCCGCGGGTGCGGTTGTCGCGAATACCTCGTTCCGGCGGGCGGGCGCCGCCCCACCGGGACGGCGAGTTGCGGTGCTGGGCGGGGGAATCGCGGGCCTGACCGCTGCCCACGAGCTCATCGAGCGCGGCTTCGAGGTGACCGTATACGAGCGTCGAATGCTGGGCGGGAAGGCGCGCAGTATGGACACCGATCTGCCGGTGACCGACGGCCGGCGTCCGCTTCCCGGGGAGCACGGGTTCCGGTTCTTCCCCGGCTTCTATCGCCACGTGCCGGAGACCATGCGCCGAATACCGTTCCCGGGCAATAGGAATGGCGTGTGGGACAACTTCGTGCCGGTGCTCACCGCAACGGCGGCGATCGACGGACCGAACCTGACCGCGCCGTTCGAGCTCAGCCTCGAAGCCATCGGAAAGTCCGTTGCCACACCGGAATTGCTGCTGGACACCCTGCTCGGCGGGCTCACCTACGTACCCCGGGTGCCGTATCTCGATCTGCTCGGCTTCGCGCAGCGGCTGCTGACGTATTTCACCAGTTGCGACGAGCGGCGGCTCGGGCAGTGGGAACGTATGGCGTTCATCGACTTCGCGCGAGCGCGGGGTGCGAATCCGAACTATCTGTTCGTGATCTCCACCGTCACCCGCACGCTGGTCGCGGCGAAGGAGAACCTGGCCAGCGCGAACACCATCTGCAAGGTGGCCGAATCGTTCCTGCTCACACTGATCGACCGCGGTTCCGACGGTGCGCCGGACCGGGTGTTGAATGCGCCGACCAATGAAGCCTGGATCGATCCCTGGGTGGAGTACCTGAAACAGCGCGGCGTGCGGTTCGAGGTCGGCAGCGAGGTGCAGGGACTGGAAGTCGAAGGCGGACAGATCGGTTCGGCGGTCGTGCGCTCGGCGGGTGGGGCGGCATCGCGGGTGGAGGCGGACTATTTTGTCGCCGCACTGGCCGCCGAACAGGTGGTCCGGCTGTGGAGTCCCGAAGTGCTGGCGCTGGATCCGGACCTGGAGCGGATCAGTCAGCTGTTCGTGGACTGGATGACCGGTATCCAGTTCTATCTGCGCACCGACAATCCGATCTCGGCGGGGCATATCGGTTTCATCGAATCACCGTGGCGGCTCACCGGAATCAACCAGGCACAGTTCTGGAAGGGCCGCGATATCGCACGCGATTACGGCGACGGCCAGGTCCGCGACATCCTGTCGGTCGACATCTCCGACTGGGATGCCCCCGGCATGCTGTACGGCAAGCCCGCCAAACAGTGCAGTCCAGACGAAATCGCCAGGGAGACTTGGGCTCAGATCATGAAGACGCAGTCCGGACGATTGCTGCTGCCCGACACACTGCATGACAGCGATCTGCATTCCTGGTTTCTGGACCCGGGCATTCACTGGGACCCTGCGGCCGGCGTCAACTCCAATGACGATCCGCTGCTGGTGAATACGGCCGGATCGTGGGACAACCGCCCGACCGGCGCCACCGGAATCCCGAATCTCTTTCTGGCCGGGGACTATCTGCGCACCAATGTCGATCTGGCCACTATGGAGGGCGCCAATGAGGGTGGGCGGATGGCGGCCAATGCGGTGCTCGATGCCGCGGGTTCCCCGGCCCCGCGCGCGGCGCTGTTCCCGCACGTTTCCATTGCCGAGTTCGACGGAGCGCGCGCCCTGGATCGGGACCGCTGGTTCGCCGGCCGGCCGAACCTGTTCGACCTACCGTGAATCCGATGCGCCTATCTGCGCTCATCCTCGGCGGATTGCGAAATCCCGTGCAGCACAAGTGGAACAATGGCGGCCCGCACAAACCCGCGCGCCTGCTGCGCATCCGAGAAATCCGAACCGCCCACCGGAGTGAGCAGCAGCGAATGCGCGAACCGGGCGAGCAATTCGGCCACCGGCCGCGGATCGTACCGCGCGATCACCCCGCGCTCCTGCGCCGCTGCGAGCGCCCCCGCGATGTAATCGATCCCCAGCCCGACACCGACTTCCCCACGCACCGTGTAGAACTCGAGAATCTCCTCCGGCGCAACCTCGAGCAACTGCTTCACCAGCGGATGACTACGAGTCTGCTCGATGACATAGAGCACCGTTTCCTCGATCTGAGCCGATATCCCCGCGACAGCCGCTCCGATCTCCGAAACCCCCTGCAGTACACGCTGATTCTCCCGAACCAGCACCGCATCAACCAGCTTCTCCTTACTACTGAACCGCCGGTAAATAGTCATCCGATTGACCCCGGCCCGCCGAGCGATATCATCCAAACTGCTCCGCCGAATCCCCACCTGCAATATCCGCGCCAACGCGGCATCAAGGATCTTCTCGCCGGTCTCATCACGCGCGGAATCCATGCGGCAATGCTACGTGCCCTGCCACTTCGCACACCGGCGTCCTGCGACGGTCTCCGACGTCGCAACCCTGCGACCTACCCGGTCGCCGCCGGGGCAGCACAGCGGCTGCACCGGCGCATCTTTCGGACCGCGAGCTATCCCGCGGCGGCTGTCACAGGCGTCGGGACATCGCCCGCCTGCGCGACCATCTGCGGATACGTCGGGTATTCGATGCCCGAGATGTACTGCACCGTCCGGACAACCTGGCAGGAATAGCCGAATTCGTTGTCGTACCAGAGGTAGAGGATTGCGGTGTCGCCGTCGACGATGGTGGCGTTGGCGTCGACGATGGAGGCGGCGCGGGATCCGATGAAATCGCTCGAGACCACGTCGGTGGCGGCGGTGTAGTCGAGGTTGCGGCTCAGGGGGCCGGAGAGGGAAACCTGGCGGAGGTAGTCGAGTACTTCGGTTTTGGTGACTTCGCGCTCGAGTTGCAGGTTCAGGATCGCGACCGAAACATCGGGGGTGGGAACGCGAATCGAGTTGCCGGTGATCTTGGCTTTGAAGTCCGGCATGGCCTTGGCGACGGCGGAGGCGGCGCCGGTTTCGGTCAGTACCAGGTTGAATGGGGCGGAGCGGCCGCGACGGTCGGCGGGGTGGTAGTTGTCCAGCAGGTTCTGGTCATTGGTGAACGAGTGGACCGTCTCGACGTGGCCGCGGACGATGCCGTATTCGACGTCCATCGCCTTGAGCGGCGGCACGATCGCATTGGTTGTGCACGAGGCGCAGGAGACGATCTGCTCGGAGAGATCCAGCGCGAGATGGTTGACGCCGTGCACGATATTCGGGACGTCGCCTTTACCGGGCGCGGTGAGAAGGACTTTCGCGATACCGGGGCGCAGGTGTTGCTCCAGGCCCGCACGGTCGCGCCACTTACCGGTGTTGTCGATCAGGATGGCGTTGTCGATCCCGAATTCGGTGTAGTCGATGGTCGCCGGATCATCGCTGTAGATGAACTTGATGACATTGCCGTTCGCGATGATCGCGTTATCGGCGGCGTCGACCTTGATCGTTCCGTTGAACTGCCCGTGCACCGAATCCCGGCGCAGCAGCGACGCGCGCTTGGCCAGATCGTCGGCGCCGCCCTTGCGCACCACCACGGCCCGCAGGTTCAGCCCGTTGCCGGAGCCGGTCTTCTCGATGAGCAGGCGGGTGACCAGACGGCCGATCCGCCCGAAGCCATAGAGCACCACATCCCGGGGACCCTGCGACTGCGCCTTGTTGCCGTCGGTGACATCGGCCAGCACCGCGGCGGTGAACTCCGGAATCGACAGCCCGCGGCCATCGGCGCGGTAGGCCATGACCAGGCGGCCGAGGTCGATCTTGCACGGACCCAGATCCAGCCCGCTGAGCACCTCGAGGATCGGCAGGGTCTCGTCGATCGACAGTTCCTCGCCCTCGATCTGGCGCGCGAACCGGTGCGTCCGCAGAATGCTGATCACCGATTTGTTCACCAGCGACCGGCTGTGCAGGAGGATGGTCACCCCCTTCTCGCGATAGAGCCTTCCGATAATCGGAATCATCGCCTCCGCCGAGGCTTCGTGAGCGTTCCAGCGGTCAAGATGGTCGTTAGTCAACACACGTCCTCGGGGTTTCCTAGATCTGTTCGACAGTTCGATGCTATCCAGCGGCGCGATGTCACAAAGCCCCGCTACCCCGCTGTGAGGTCGAACAGCCGCGGCCGCGCACGATCATCGGCGAATTGCCTTGGGAGGCATCGCCTGCCGTCACTGTGACGGGTACGTCACATTTGCGGCGTCCTCGCCGCGCTGGTGGCCGCGGCGGGCATCGCGGTCGAAGATCCCCAGGAACTCGCACGGCCGGCCGCCCTCGGCGCCGATGGCGTGCGGCAGCATGGTCGGAAATTCCGCCGACTGATTGGGCTCGATTTGGAGACCACATCGTCGGTGGCGGTCTCGACCAGCTGGTCGAGCGAGGTGTCCAGCGCGCGGGCGAGGGTGACGCAGGGCACGGATGCGTTTGCGCACGAGGCTGTCCAACTCACCTTTCAGGCCGTGCTCGGCTGGACCGGGCTGCGGTCCACCCCTTCAGTCCATAGGTGCTGGAGCCCAGCGCTGTTCGACCTTGGCGATGCGCCAGTAGGCCACGGCCGCGATCCAGGCCAGGACGAACAGCGCGACTATGGCGAATCCGACATTGTTGAGATCGATTCCGGCGATGGCGTCGGTGACGGGATTGCTGAAGCCCGCATCGTCGTGCAGGACGGTGATGAGTTCGATGGAGCCGATGAGCAGGGCCACCGCGATCGACAGACCGGTGATGGTCAGGTTGTAGTAGATCTTGCGGATCGGATTGGCAAAGGCCCAGTCGTAGGCCACATTCATGAACAAGCCGTCGATGGTGTCCATCAGGCTCATGCCCGAGGCGAACAGCAGCGGCAGCACCAGAATCGCGTACCACGGCAGCCCGGCGGCGGCGCCCGAACCGGCGAGAGCGAGCAGTGCGACCTCGGTGGCGGTATCGAAGCCGAGACCGAACAGCACCCCGACGGGGTACATCTGGAACGGCCGCTTCACCCCCCGCATGATCGGACCGAGCAGACGCGCCAGGAATCCGCGCGCCTGCAGCGCGGCTTCGAGTTCCGCGTGATCGAATTCGCCCTGGCGGGTCCTACGGTAGACCCGCCAGATCCCCACCAGGGCAACAATATTGACCAGCCCGATCAGGTACAGGAACGATCCGGACGCCAGGGTCGACACGATTCCCAGATTCTTCCGGGTGGGCGAATCGTCCTCGACGAGCGTGCCGACCACCCGCGCGCCCGCCACCACCAGCCCCGCCATCACGAACACGATGGTCGAATGCCCCATGGCGAACCAGAATCCGACCGCCTTGGGCCGGTGACCGTCGCCCATCATCTTGCGGGTGGTGTTGTCGATCGCGGCGATATGGTCGGCGTCGAAGGCATGCCGCAGCCCGAAGGTGTACGCGGTCAGCCCCAGGCCGACACCGAAGACCTGGGTCCCGATCTGATAGCTGTGCGGTGCGATCGCCCCGAACAGCAGCCCGAACGCCACCGCGTGCATAACGGCGACCACCCCGAGCAGCACCCCCGCCTCGACCCAGTCCCGACGGGTCCAATCGTGCAGGACATGGCGCAGCATTCGCCCACGGACAGCGGGAGTCGTGCCGGATTCCGGCGTGGGCTCGATAGCCATATGTCGCTGAAACCTTCCAGGGCAGCCGCGCCCCCGAACGTAGGGACGTGACAAGGCGAGGTCTGGCTCCCAGCCGAAACTGGACACAGTGGCGCGACCGCACCGGATTTACACCGGTTTCCCGTCCTCATCACGAGTTTCCAGCGGACTATACCGACCGGCCGAAACCCTCCAAACGGGCTGCACAGCTACCTCAGGCGCCGCCCGGCCTAATCCGAAGTCACCGCCAACTGCCCGAACCGATTCACAGCAGCATGGTGGTGCCCATCAGGGCTGGTGAGCACTACCTCCGTCGGATTGGTCAGAGCGATACAGCAGTAATTCCCCCGATCCTGCTGCACGCTGATAGACAACAACCGCTTGTTATTCGCCAGCTGCCATCCCTCCATGCTGTCGTACAGCCCCCGCATGGAAGGGTTTTCGAAGTACACAAGATTCTGCTTGTTCATATCCGGCATGACACTGCTCTCCATTCCAGCAACGGGGCAGTCCACAACACCCCTTCACCCATGGTAGAACGCCACGACAGTCGCTCTGACACAACAGATTTCACAACGGAAATCCGCCGATGATCCGCACCCACGCGGTCGCCGAAACATATCGACGACCGACAGAGCCGTGGCAAGCCTGCTGTTACACAACCGCGCGGCCGGTATATCAGGCCCGCCCTAAGTGGACGGGTAGATGTCGCGGAACGCTTCCCGAACAATGGCCGCGTCGGCTGCCCCGCGGCCTTCGATACCGGAGACCACCTCGGCCACCCGCCAGTAGTTCGACGGAACCAGACGTCCGGATTCCACAGCAGTCAGAGCCACGTCCGCGGCTTCGTCGGGCTTGTCCGCCACCACGAGGGCCAGGCCCAAATCCAGGTTCGCCGAAGCGATTCGACGTGGACGTACAAACGCAGCGCCTGCGAGATCGGCGAGAACATGCCGGGCGTAGGACTCGGCCGCAGGATCGCCGAGCCACGCCAGCGTGGTGGCGACGTAGGCATCCGACTTTGCGGGGTCATACCGGAAGTGATGCTCTGGCCGATCCGGAACGTTCAGCCCGGACACCAGCCTGGCGACTCTGCGCAACGCACCGTATGTGCCCTCGCGGTCGCCGAGCCGTGCCAGAGCGCGGCCCTCCTGAGCAGTGGCCTGTATGAACGCCGAGCTGTCGTCGGGAGCAATGACCTGCGCGGCGCGGGACAGTTCCGCCGCCACCGCGAAGCCACCTCTCGTGAGCTGTTGCCATGCCCGTGTTTCGAGGCACCACGCCGCTATCTCGCGATGCCCCGCTTCGTCTGCGAGCTTCCACGCCAGGTGACCGCGCGCCGCCGCGGCCGGCAACTCCCCCAGGTCGATATGGCAGGTGCTCGCCAGCAGCGAGAGCCAGCCGACCGTGACGAGCAGACGGCGATGCTGGGTCAGCGTCTTGCGGCTGTCCATCAGGCGTCCGGCATAGCCGAGATGCTGCCGGATACGAACCAGCAATTCACCCGGAGGAGTCGTTGGATACGCTGCCGCCAGATCGTCCACCGCCAACTCCAGGCGGTCCAGCGCATCGCCTCCGATGTCCGACAACGCAACCCGCTCAATCCATTCGGCCGCTGCTTGTTCGCCATCGGAGGGTTCGACGAACAGAGCACACCCGATCCCCAGCGCATCGGCGTAGGCACTGACATGCTCGGGCCAGACCTGACGCTGCCCCGTTTCCAGCATCCCGAGCAGCGCCTTGCTGTAGTGCGTGCGCGCCGCCAGGGCAGACAAACTAAGCCCCGCAGCCTCCCGGGCAGCCCGCAGCCGGGCACCCGAGATCGCGGAGTTCAGGTCTCCGGGGTTCATGAAAGACACGATAGGCGCGGGATGTGGTCCTTGTGGACGGTTGTGGACGGCAAGGCGGTTACCGGGCCAAACACGCACGGATAGCGTTGTTTTCGGCCCCATCGCCGTGTAGCTGCCGTGCCCCGCTCGATCCCCGGTGGTGGGTCCTCCCCAACCGCACTACCGAAGGGGCGGCTCGTGGACATCCCCACACCACACGATGATGAGGACGCTCGGATAATGGCGCTGGCTCCGGACGACGGCGTACGCCTTCTCCAACACCAGGATGGGTCATGGGGACTGGTCGGCGACGACGGATGGGAGATTGATCCGGAGGCGCTCCACGAAGCCCACGCCGACACGCTGCGCGCGCTCGCGAGCGTGAAGCCGGTCGTGTGTCTGGCTTATGAGGCCGTCTCGCCGGGAGCTGTGCCGGTGGCGAAGTGGCGGCGGTAGCGCTCGGGGGTGGTGGAGAGGCGGCGCGTGAAGAGGCGGTGGAGGGTTTCGGCGTGGCGGTAGCCGACTGTGCGGGCTATGGCGGTGATGGTCAGGTCGGTGGATTCTAGGAGGCGGCGGGCGGCTTCTATGCGGAGGTCTTCGACGAATGTGGCTGGGGTGGTGCCGGTTTCGGCGCGGAAGGCGCGGGCGAAGTGGCGTTCGCTCATGCCGGCGCGCGCGGCCAGGGTGGAGACTGCCAGGTTGCCGGCCAGGTGGTCGGGGAGCCACTGCTGGACGGCGCGGATGGCGGGGGTGCGGGCGGGCTGGGCGCGCATCTGGGCGCTGAATTGGGCTTGGCCGCCGGAGCGGCGGGTGAAGACGACGAAGGCGCGGGCGATCTCCTGAGCCTTCTCACGGCCGTGATCGTCCTCGACGAGAGCCAGGGCCAGGTCGATGCCCGCGGCGACGCCGGCGGAGGTCCAGCGATTGCGATCGTGGACGAAGATGCGGTCGGGCTCTACGGTGACGCGCGGATAGGTGCGCGCCAGCCGATCCGTTGTGCCCCAGTGGGTGGTGGCCCGGTAGCCGTCGAGCAGACCGGCGGCGGCGAGCAGCAGCGCACCGGAGCACACCGAGGTCACGCGGCGGGATTTGCGGGCCAGGGCGGGCAATTCGCGGACCACCTCCGCCGACACCGGCCCGGTGATCCAGCCGCCGACGACCAGCAGGGTGTCGATCTCCTCGGCGGAGGCGGCCAGATCATGCAGCGAATGCTCGACCGCAATGGTCAAACCGCCGTCCGCCGTGATCGACCGGCCCGCCGGCGAGGCCGTGACGAGCCGGTACACCTCATCCTCGGCGAGCGCGTTGACAAACCCGAAAACATCCATCGGCCCGGCCAATTCGACCAGTTGCATCCCCTGATAGGCGACAAAAACAATGGTGCGCGGCGCGGGCATGCCGCCATCATCGCAGCCGGGCCGCATGTCCGCCATGGTCAGCGCATGATCGTGACGGCCGTCTGCTCACGCACCGCATGCTGTTCGAGGAATGGGATCACCACCGCGGCAATCCGATCCGCGAACTGAGCGTGCGGATAGTGCCCGCCGTTGTCGACCATCACGACCCGGCCCGCACCCTCCGGCATGGCGGCCACGATCGCATTCGCCTCGGCCTCGGGATCGGCCCAATCCGGCTCCGCCGAACCCATGATCACCAGGGCGGGACAGCGGACGTCCGCCAGCCGGGCCTGCGCATCCGCAGGGGTGGTCTTTTGGGTTTTCATGAATTCCGCCCAGCGCCCCGGCTGCCGCAGGGTGTTCTCGAGTCCGGCGAGATACTCGCCGAAGTCGGCGGGCTTCGTCGGATAGGCGACGTCCAGATACCGCCGCCACCAATCCGGCGAATTCAGCATTGCGGTGAGCGCGAGGCGGACCATGCCGCGGCGATACCGGCGGCGGGCGAAAAGCGCTCCGATATGCAGACTCTGGGTGAGGGTGAAGGGTTCGATCTCGACGATCGCGCTCACCAGTTCCGGAGCCTGCGCCGCCGCGATCGTCGCCGAGCCACCCGACAGCGAATGTCCCAGGATCACCGCCGGACCGCCGAAGTGCCGGATCACACCCAGCAGATCCCCGGCCACGTCGGTACGGCTGATGGCGGCCTTCCCGGTCACCGACGGCCAGTCGAGACTGGACTCCCCGTGCCCGCGCATATCCACATTGACCACCCGGTAGCCCGCGGCGACCAGCGGGCCGACGAGATGGCGGAAATCCTGCCGCACGGTGCCCATACCGTGCGAGAGCACCACCAGCGGCCCGTCACCAGCCACATCGCAGGCCAGCCGTCCGTGCTCGAGCGTCACATACTCGGTCATTGTCGTTTCCTTCCAGCGGAGTCATCCGGTGGCCGCTGCCGCGACCTGCTGAAAGTGAACGCCGGAAACGCGGTTCGGCCGATACCGAAGGCCGGAACGGTCAGCCGCCCGGCCGATTTCGTCAGGCGCTGACCGAGGTCGCCACGAAACCGGCAATCTTCCAGCAGGACCCGCACAATGCGGGATTCCCGACAACTCGGACGCGTACCAGATTATGCCGACCTACGGCGCCGGCCATGCGCAATACTGTGCCGCAGTGCGCCGGCTCCGAGCTGGTGGACGCGATGCGAAAGGAGTCCGAATTGGCAATCCTTGGTGCACTTTTGGTGATTGTGAGTATGTTCGCTTTCGTAGTCGGGTTCATCGCACTGTTTCAGGGTCATATAAAAACGTTCCGAATCAACGATAAGAAGGCAGCGGTCGCGCTGCTGGTAGTCGCTTCGCTGATGTTCATCGGCGCGGTCATCATGCTGCCCTCCAGTCAATCGCCTTCTACCGCTTCGACAACGGCCGCTGCCCTGCCGACGAATGCGGACACCGTGCCCGCATCGAGTCAGACGACCTCCGACCCCGCGACCGCGATCTCCCAACCAGCGCCGAATGCGGTGCGCGGAATCCTGAGCCCGGTCGACTACTGGCGGCAGACATTCGCTCCCGACACCTCGAATGACTGTGTGGCAGAGGGCGAAAACCAGCTGAACTCGCAAGACGCCTGGCGATTGCCGGGGGCGGCCCTCGCCTGCGCCCAGGATCCGATCGCCCCGATCGCGAATGCTTGGAACGGGTCGATAGTCAGCGCCGACGTCTACTTCAACCCGCATCAGGATGCCGCGGGAGCGCTGGCGGCCGCCACGGCGCTGCTGCCCGCCGATATCCAGCAAATCGGCGCCTATGACGGCGTCGATACCACCGCGGCGTACCCGAACGGCTCATGCCATACGGTCGTCTACCATTCCGACGCGGCCGCCGCCGCGGTCCGCCAGACCCAGCCGACCTGGACCGATCCCGATAAGGTCTCGATCACGCTGTACACCGGAAACACCACTCCGGCAGACGGTTCCGACAGCACCTACGTGCCGACCGATGTCCACCTCGCCATCGTCGGCATCGGAGGCGAGAACCGCGGCGCGGACGGCACCGTGCACTGCTGAATCAGCAACCCGCGCGCGGGGCAGCCGCCAGCGGGTGACCGGCGTCGGCGGCCTCCTGCGGCCGGTTCGGGCCCTCCGGGCGACCCCACCAATTGTCCTGCGCAGCCAGTGACATGCCGGACACGGTCACTTGCGAACCGCCCGCAGCGAAGCAGTTCATCCCGGCACCGCCCAGCGAGCCGCCTCCGAAATCGATTGCGGCGCTGCCGATCGTCCCGTCCCGACTACTGACCCGCACCAGCGCCTGTTGCGCACCGGCAACGGTGGTTCGCGCGACGCTCCCCTCCAGCACCGCCGTGTCGCCGACATTGGCAATGTTGATGCCGTTGGCAGCGGTGGAGCTGACCGATGTGTCGCGGATATCGAACGTCAATGCCGCAGTGGAGGGTTCGGAGCCTTGCGGAGTGAACGCGATCAGGCCGATGCCGTCCGCACTGCAATTCGCGAAGTCGGAGTTCGCGACACTGAGGTGAGTGTGACCGGTTCGGCCGAAATTCGTTGTGACCAGGCATGTTCCGAGATTCGCCGGGACGATCGGATTGAGCGCGGCCCCCGGGAACACCGAATTGAGCGCCCGGACATGATCCAGACTCAGTGAGTGGCGAGCGCCGTCGGTGCTGAGGTTGTAATTCTCGATGACGTCACCGGTGACCGTATCGAAATCGCTGTCGGTGACCGTGACTTCACTGTCGGGCGTGCCACTGGTGGTGACGTACTCCAGCCCGTTGGCCGAGAAATGCCCGCCGCCATTGCGGAATTGGTTGTTGGAGACGGTGACTCGCATCCGAGCCCGCCCCAGCGGGTTGATGAACAGCCCCTCGCTGTCCGCGAGACTATTGAGCGGTGACGTCGCGGGCGAGGCGATATCGGTCTGCGAATTGCCGTCGAGCGCGGCGGTCAGATCCGCCGAATCCGCGGCCTGTACACCGATCGCGAGCACCGACAGCTTCGCCAGGCCGAGGTTGATGTCCCGCAGTGCATTCCCCTCGACCTGAGCGGTCAGCTTGCTCGTTCCGGTGGCTCGCACGTCGATGCCGTCACCGCAGGCGGTGTCGTGGACGGTGTTGTGCTCGATCCGCACCGCGCCCGCCGCCGTCGAGAAGTCGGTCATAATGGCCGCCCAGCCATTGTTCAGCGTGATGAAATCGGGCAGCGGTGGCGCAGTCACCCCGACCGCGATCGAGGGCGGCAGGGTGAACGGTCCGATCATGAAGCCGTCCGCACAGCGCTGATTCGTGGCGGCCACATCATTGCCCGCGACCACCGAATCCACGGCATTCGAACCGTAGATGCCGCCCCGCAGCGCACCGGTGATGACAAGATTGCGCACCTCGCTACCACGGGCCAATTCGACGGCATCACCGTTTCCGGCGGTGGTGGTATTGGTCAGGCGCGGCAGGGCGGCACCGGGCGCACTGCCCTGCACCGCGGGGCCACCACCGATGAGCTTCTGCCCGGGCTTCAAGACGATTCCGCCATCGAGCGGCGGCACGTTCGCCGCCGCCGGCAGCACCAGGATGGTGTCATCCGCGCCGGCGGCGGCCGATACCGCGGCCAGTGAGCCGAACGGGGCGTCCATACTGCCGACGCCACCCGGAGCCGCGCCCGCCTCGACATACCAGGTAGCTGTATTGTCCTGCGCCACCGCAGGTTCCATCGATATCGCGCCACACGCCGAAACGGTGACCGCGAAGACCGAGGCGGCGCGCAGGGCGTGACTCCTGGTGTGCATCAATTGCTCCATCGGGAAAGCGAGTGAGGGTTCCGGGCCATATTGCGGCGCACAATAATTCAGCCCGTGGGCTGGGTCATGAACGCGGCGATATACGAACTCGCGGGCTCCGGAAGACCGTTGTTCTGCTTCTCGGCCGCGGTGACGACGTCGTAATGCCGGTATCCCGGAATGTATTTCGCGTTGTACGGGAGCAGACCGCCGAGCCCGGCGTTCTGGACCGGCGAATCCCCCGACAGCAGCGTCAGGTTCCGGCGTCCGGCGGGAGTGCTCTGCCAGCGGTCACCGTGCAGCAGGAAGTTCAGGATGCCGCCGGAGCGGTACTGCAGATTGGCGAGATCACCATCGCGCCCCAGCCCGAGGGCGAAGACCATATCGGTGATGAGCCGGAACGAGGTGTACTCCTCGAAGTAGCTGGTCGGCTGCCATCCCGGATTCATCGCGTGCGCGAACTGCCGGACGTCGGTGACCTCGTGATCACTATCGGTCGGCGGACCGTGACCGATGCCGGGTGCATCGATGCCGGAGGGCCAGACCTGATCGTAATTACGCCACCCGCACAACCGATCGTGAGCGGCGGGCGTGTAGTTCTGCCCGTAGCCGACCCGCATCGGGATGACGAACAGCGTCGGACCCAGAATCGGCACGGAGGCAAGGCCGTTCGGGACGGGATAGGTCTTCCCGGCCACCGGGCAGTCATAGAACCCGAGACCGGCCTGCAAGACGTACTCGGCGGAGTTCTGATCGAAATCCATTGCCAGAGCGGCGGTATTCGTCAGCCGGAAGTCGCTCGGCAGATTGGCGCCGGTGAACAGGTCCAGATAGTCCTTGCCGTAGAACGTGCGCATCCAGGGTTCGGTACGCAGATCACGCGGTATGACGGTCTTCAGATCGCTTTCCGCATCCGGCTGCTGATCAGCGGCCATCGCGGCCACCTCGTAGGCATGCAGCACCTCCGACGCCGACAGCACCGGGAACTGCGCGACCGAAAGCCCGCCCTGCAGTACCGCATTGATCATGTTCTTCACCGCTCCCCCGGCGGCGGAGGCGAATTGGTCGAGCAGACCGGTGCCGGACAACCCGGCCGGATCGGTCATGGCGAAACCGTCCTCCGGAATGATGCCGCCGCCGCACAGATTGAATCCGGCGTAGTCGGCGGCAGCCGGGTCGCCCGCGAAGTTCCAGGCCATCATCGGCCCGGTGAGGAACGCGCCCAAAGAGTGTCCGCCACAGAACATCTTGGTCCGCTGCCCCGGATCGGGCAGCAGATGTTCGATCACCGCACGCCAGTCGTCGAGCACCAGCGACAGCCCGTACTCGCCCAGGAACGCCAGATCCTGCGGCGTCTGATAGTGGTAGGTCTGCCCGTTCACCGGCTTGTCGTGGAAGTAGTAGTCGGCGGCGACATGGTAGTCACCGGCCTGCTGCGCGGCCTGCCAGCCGGTGCGGTCCTCGGCGCAGCTGCTGCGCCGGACCAGCGCGATGTACTCGACGTGTTTGCCCTGGGCGGCAGCCTTGCGTACCACCTGAGGTGCCTGGATATCGAGATTTGCCGCGCTGGAATAGGTTCCGGGCTGAACGGTCAACACGGCGTCGGCGTCGGAGGTTGCCGCCGGTCCCGTCGTAGACCGGTATCGCACATAGGAGATCCAGTCGCACGCCTCCGGATGAGCCATCGTGGAGAACGGGCTCGGATAGTGCAGGCGGACATAAGTGGCCTGCACATCGTCCCCGAGCCCCGGATCGCCGGTGATCGGCGTGACAATTTCCTGATCCGGAACTCCGGGGCGGGCAGGCTCGGCCGAGGCGAACGGCATCGTAGCGGCGGCGATACCCGCAAGCATTGTCACCAGCAGACTTCCGGCGCGGCGCGCGATCATCCGAGACTCCCGACGAACTGTGCCAACTGCTGACCGCTGTAGTCCGGCTGACCGTCGTTCTGGATGGCCGCGGCGCCGATCGTATCGATGTGGTCATAGCCCGGCAGCGTCACCACGCGGGCCGAAGCCGGTGGCGGGAACAGGGTTCCGGCGCTGGCCTGCACCGGACTGTCGCCCGCGAAGGCCACGAAGTTCGGTTTGGTGCGGCTCATGCCGTGATATTTCAAACCGGCCATCTCACCACTGCGGGCACCCCCGTAGCCCGCGCCGATATCGACGACCAGCCGCAGCGGAAAGTAGGTCTCCCAGTATGCATTCGGTGAGCCGGTCGCCAATTGCCTTGCGACGTCACGTATATCGGCGACTTCGCGACTGGGGCTCGTGAAGGGCACACCGCGCACATCGTCATAGTTCCGCCAGGTGTACAGCACCGTGCGATCGGTCGGCGCGACGCGAGTCTGATTTCCGGCGCTGATCCGCAGATAGCTACCCAGCAGCGGCAACTGGGTGAGCTCGCCCGGATTCGGGAAACTCTTGTCCTGCACCGGCCCACCGGCCAGCGCACCCACCCCCTGTTGGAAGAGCGAGAAGTTGCTCGAATTGTTGTCGATCAATACACCGAGCAGGGCGGTATTGGTGAAGCGGTAGTCGCGAATGGATCCGCTGCCATCGCCCCCATTGGTCATGAACGCCGCGTAGGTGGGAGCGAAAAGATAGTTCAGCGTCGAATCGATCTCGAAATCGTGTGGCAGATGCGCCAATAGCTGACTCTCACCGTCCGGATCGAGATGCGCCGCCAGCCCGGCCAGCCGCAGCAGCAGGAAGGCCTTGGTGCCCAGCACCGGAACCGGACCGAAGATACGAGGCATCACTCCCGCACGAAATCCCGCCTGCACCATGCCATCCGTGGGCCCGACAATGGCATCGGTCAGGGCATGCAGCACCGGAGTGTTCTGGATCGCCACCGGATCCGAGCTGATCATCGAGTCCTGGGCGGCGAAGGCGGCGCACTGGTCGGCACCTGATGCGCCGTCGAAATCCCAATCCGAGAAGAATCCGGTGACCAGGCCGCCGAGAGAGATGCCGGTGCACACGAACTTCTGCTGGCGGCGCGCCTGATCGGGAATCTCGTGCAGCATGATCGCGTACTGATCGCGCACGACCCGCTCCAGGCCCATGAAGTCCAGCACCGGCAGATCGGCGGAGGACCTGAACCCCGGAAAGGTCTGCCCGTCAATCGATTTGCCGTTGAAGTAGTAGTCGGCGGCATCGAGATAGTTGCCGGTCCGCAATGCGTAATCGAATCCGGTCATTTCATCCAGGCAGGCACTGCGGCGCGCCAGCGCCCAGAATTCGATGTGCTGCCCCATCGCCCGGGCCGACTGGACCGTATTGAACGCGACACTGTCGGAATTGGCTGTGCCACCGCCCAAACCCTGCTGCTGGATGACCACGTGGTCGGCATCGGCGGAGTTCTGCGGACCATCCGCGGATCGATACCGCACGAACCCCACACGGTCGCACGCGGCCGGATGCGCCGGCGCCTCGGCGGGCAACGGCAGTGCGAGACTGACGTACGACACCACGATTCCATTGCGCGCCGACAACTCCTGCTCCTGCCGATCCGACGCCGCGCTCTCCGGAGCCGCGGCCGCCGGACCCACGCTGGTGAAGGTCGTAGCGACAAGGGTGGCAAGCGCCAGCACGCCGATCCAGCGGCGCCGCACGGCGGCACGGTTCATCGAAAGAACAACGGTGTTCATGCGGATGAACGATTCCAGTGCCGCCCGACTACCGGTAGCCACAAAACGACAGGAACCAGCAGGTTCGATTGGCAATGTGCACAGAACCGCGGGTGCGGGCGGTCAGCGGAATGTCGATTTCAGGTATTCGACAACTTCGGATTCGTGCGACGCGCGCTGTGCGAATCCGAGATAGCCGTCGGGCCGAACGACAAAGACCGAGCGGCGCAGTGCCCGATAGCCGCGGGCGAATAGCACGAGCACCCGGGCAAAAGCCCGGGTGCTCGGAATGCAGAGCTTGTTCAGCGAGTGGCGATGATTGCCGATCCATGACCGAAAAGGCCCTGATTCACGGCAATACCCGCGCTGGCGCCCTCCACCTGACGGCCGTCGGCCTGGCCGCGCAGCTGCCAGGTGAGCTCGCAGATCTGAGCGATGGCCTGCGCCGGGATCGCCTCACCGAAACAGGCCAGCCCGCCACTGGGGTTCACCGGCACGCGTCCGCCCAATGTTGTTGCGCCGCTGCGCAAGAGCTCCTCGGCGCCGCCCGTCTCGCAGAGACCGATGTCCTCGTACCAGTCCAATTCCAGAGCGGTCGACAGGTCGTAGACCTCCGCGAAGGACAGGTCCGAGGGCCCGATCCCGGCCTCCTCGTACGCGGCGTGCGCGATGGCGGAGCGGAAGGTCCGCGACTGCGGCTCGACGGCCACGGAGGAGTCCGTCGAGAAATCCGGCAGATCGAGGACGGTTTTCGGAAACGTCGGCGTGACGGTCGACAGCGCCTTGATGCGCACCGGATCCGCGATGCCGTGGCGACGGGCGTAGTCCATCGAGGTCAGCACCAGCGCGGCGCCGCCGTCACTGGTCGCGCAGATATCGAGCAGCCGCAGCGGGTCCGAGACGATCGCCGAAGCGGCGATCTCCTCGACCGAAACCTCTTTGCGATAGCGGGCATTCGGGTTGTTCAGGCCGTGCTTGGCGTTCTTCACCTTGACCGCGGCGAAATCGTCGAGCGTGGCGCCGTGCAGCGCCATCCGGCGGCGCGCGTAGAGCGCGAAGTAGATAGGGTTGGTCGCGCCGAGCAGATGGAAGCGCAACCAGTCCGGATCGTCGCGGCGTTCGCCGCCGACCGGCTGGAAGAAACCCTTCGGGGTGGTGTCCGCGCCGACCACCAGCGCCACCTCGCACAGCCCGGCCAGAATCTGGGCGCGGGCATTGGCGATGGCCTGCGCACCGGAGGCGCAGGCGGCGTAGCTGCTGGAGATCTGCGCACCCGACCAGCCCAGCGCCTGGGCGAAGGTCGCGCCGGAGACGAAGCCGGGGTAGCCGTTTCGAATGGTGTCCGCCCCGGCGATATACCCGACATCGCGGTGGTCCACGCCGGCATCGGCCAGCGCCGCACGCGCGGCGACCAGCCCGTATTCGACGAAATTACGCCCCCACTTACCCCACGGGTGCATGCCCGCGCCGAGGACGGCGATATCGCGATTGCTGTCAGTCATTGACCGGCCTCCACATCCACACCGTGTGCTCTGCCTCGTCGTCCTCGTACAGCACGCCGGCGGTCAATTCGACCGCCATGCCGACGGCCAGATCATCGACGGTGAGGCCGCGGACGACCTGCCCGAGCACGACCATCTGCTCGACCTCGAGCTCCACTGCCGCAACGACATACGGCACGAACGGATCGGGCGAGACATAGGGCGGCGGCGGCTTGTAGCGAGCATCCGCGTACGACCAGATCCGGCCGCGCGTGGAAAACAGGTACTCGGCGAGCTCGGAGCCGTCCTTCTTGCCCGAGCACTGCGGGTTTCGGCAGGCCAGCGTGTTCTTCGGAAAATACGGTGTGCCGCAATCATTGCAGCGAGTTCCCTGCAGACGCACCACACCGTCGTCCGCAGTGAACCAGTCTGCCACGGCGGGCCGTTGTTCTTTCTGCACAAAGCCGACGGTATAGGAACACGTTCTACTTTGGGAAGGAAACCGGCCACAGAGCCACGCGAGCGGAGGTACGGTGAGGTCGAATTGAGGATGCCCTGACATCCTCGAGTCGATCTGGAGTACCTCGACACGATGGGCACCAAAGCTATTGACCCGCAGGCGATCCGCAATGTCACGATCGTCGGCGACCCCGACGAGACGACGCCGCTGATCCACCGCCTGCTCGGCCGGACCGGTCCCGGCCCGCAGACCGTCATGCACTGGTCGGCGAGCCGTATCGAACACACGATCCGCCTCACCGAGCTCTCGAGCCGCACCCCCGCCGCGGAACTGGAGCGATCCATTCGCGTGGCCGACGGGGTGATCGCCGTCGTCAACGCGGCCGCACACAGCATGGCCCGACTCGAAACGACATTACGAGTCGCCGACGACCACCAGGTCGCCCGGCTGTGCCTGCTGACCGGACTGGATCACCCCCGCGCCGACTTCGACCGCTGCCTCCGAACGATCGCCGACACCCGCGGCGCAGTACCCCTGACCCTCCAAATCCCCCTCGGCACCGGCCCCGTCTTCGAAGGCACCATCGATTTACCCCCGATGTGGACACTCGAACCGATGGCCGCCGAATTCTACGGCGCCCATTGGCAAGTCGCGATCCACCGGTATCGCACGCTAGCGAAAACCCTCATGGATACCGCGGACCCGGATCCGATCCCCGCCCTCCGCAACATCTCCCTGGAACAACTACACCGCCGCATCCGCCGCCTCACCCGCATTGGCGACGTCGTCCCCGTCCTATGCAGCGCAGCGCCCAGCAGCGAGGACATCACCCCACTCCTGGACGCCATCGTCCGCTACCTGCCCTCCCCCATGGACGTCTGCCAACCAGAACACGCCCTCGACTACTGAGGCTGCTCCATGGGGGTTCTCGCCCGGCTGATCGCTAAACGGCAGTGGCCTTTTCGGCTTCCTCGACCTTCGGCTCATCGGCGAATCCGACCAGCTTCACGTCCTT
This sequence comes from Nocardia sp. NBC_01388, assembly GCF_045040085.1. Lineage (NCBI taxonomy): Bacteria > Bacillati > Actinomycetota > Actinomycetes > Mycobacteriales > Nocardiaceae > Nocardia > Nocardia sp. NBC_01388. Next base: position 8,749,412 of record NZ_CP109553.1, on the reverse strand, counting down.
GATGAAGAACGAGACGACCAGGCCGACGACGCCTGCGGCGGCGCCCGCCCAGAACACCCCGACGATGCCGTGGGTGACTGCGGCGCGCAGTGCGTCCAGCAGGGGCTTGGGGAGGGTGTGCAGCATGGACGGGGGTAGCTGGGCGCCGCCGGAGATCAGTTTCGAGCCGGCGTCGCCTGCCTTGGCGGAGAGTTCGTGGGTCAGGCGTGTGGTGTACACGGTGCCGAGTACCGCTGTGCCGAGCGACATTCCCATGGTTCGCAGGAAGGTGCTCGCGCCCATGGCCGCACCCATATCGCGCAGGCCGACGCTGTTCTGCGCGATCAGCATCGAGGGCTGCATCAGGCCGCCGACACCCAGGCCGAGGACGGCCATGAACAGTCCGAGGGTGAGTTTGGTTGTGTCCGTGTGCACCTGGGCCAGCAGCACCATTCCGGCGACGAGCACGACCGACCCGATGATCGGGAAGATGCGGACCTTACCGGTGCGGGAGGTGATCTGGCCGATCGCCACGCTCGCGAACATCATCGGAAACATCATGGGCAGCAACAGAAGTCCGCTGTTGGTTGCGGACGCGCCCTGTACCAGCTGCTGGAACTGCGGCAGGTAGGCCGCCGAACCCATCATCGCGAGACCGATGATGAAGGCGAGCGCTCCCGCCAGCGAGAAGTTGCGGTTGGTGAAAACGTGCAGGGGCATGATCGGCTCGGCGACCCGTCGTTCGATGGCCACGAAGGCCACGAATCCGCCGATCGCCACCACAATGGTCGCGATGATCTGCCATGAGCCCCAGGCATATTGGGATCCCGCCCAGCTGCCGAGCAGTACCAGCGCACTCGCCCACAGCGCGAGTGTGCCCGCGCCCCACCAATCGATCTTCGCCTTACCGGTGCTGCGCCGCGGTACGTGCAGCGTGAACCACACGGTGACCAGCGCGATAGCGCCCAGGGGCAGATTCACGTAGAACGCCCAGCGCCACGACGCATTATCGGTGATCCAGCCGCCGATGAGCGGGCCGCCGAGCATGGCCAGCGGCATCACCGCCATGAACAGACCCTGATACTTCCCACGTTCCGCGGGCGGAATCAGCTCGCCGAGGATCGACATGACACCGACGATCAGACCGCCGGCGCCCAAACCCTGCACGCCGCGAAATCCGATGAGCTCCATCATGTTCTGCGACATTCCGGTGAGCGCCGAGCCCGCCAGAAAGAGCACGATCGAGGCGAGGAAGGTCGGCTTGCGACCGAACAGATCGCCGAGTTTGCCCCACAGCGGCGTGGAGACCGCCGTCGCCAAGGTGTACGCGGTCAGCACCCACGCCAGGTGCTTCAATCCGCCGAGATCGCCGACGATGGTCGGCAGTGCCGGACCGACGATGGTGTTGTCGAGCATCGCGAGAAGCATCGCGATCATCAGCCCGCTCATCACGGTGATGATTTCGCGGTGACTTCGCCGCTGGAATCCTTCGGTTTCGACCGCCGTCGATTGATCTGTCATGTCCCACTCATTACTTGCCGACCGGTCAGCTGCTTACCTGCCGTATAGTAATCTTCGGATTCGGCTTGTCAATCACACGGCAGCGGACAGGAGTGTGGGTGGATGGCGCCCAGTGACGGCAATATGCGGGAGAAGATTCGTCAGGTCGCCCTGGAGTCGTTCACCGAACGCGGCTACGACGGCACCTCACTGCGCGAGATCGCCGAGCAGCTCGATGTCACGAAAGCCGCGCTGTACTACCACTTCAAGTCCAAGGACGCGATCCTGCTCAGCCTGATCGTCGAACTCCTCGACGCGATGAGCGAGCTGGTCGCTTGGGGACGCGAACAGCCCTTCTCCCCCGACTTCCAGGACGAGATGCTCGACCGCGTCGCCGACCTGTTCTTCGGTGACGCCAACCGCGTGGTCCGCCTCATCCAGCAGAATCAGCCCGTCCTGCGCTCGCTGGCAGCCGATGCCGCGAACAAGCAGGTCCGCGACGTCGGCGAACTCAAGGCCCTGATCGGCGAGGTGATCACCCTGATGACACCGGCCGACTGCGACCTGCACACCCGCATGCGAATCCGAACCGCGGTGGCGGCCATCATCTTCGGCCCGATCACCGGCGAGCAACTCGGCGACACCCTCGAAGCCAGCCCCGACGAGCAGAAGAAAATCTCCCTCGCCATCGCCCGAGAACTACTGGCGATCTAGCCCATAACTTTTCAGTGCCCCGCTGGAAATCGGCGCACCCCGCCGCGCGTCGGGCGGATTCTCCCGGCCCGCCGCCATTACGATCGTCGCGAGATCTGCGATCAACTCCGCGAAAAACGGCATAGGAGATCCATGTCTTACTCGCGCTTACCCGCTGCACTCGCATTCGTTCTGGGAATCGGAGTCGTCTCGGCAGCTTTCGCCGACGCAGATCCCATTGCCCCGCAGCCCTCCCCCGGACATGCCTTCGGTCTCGATATCCAGGCAGCGAAGGCCAGTCAGAACAAGGACACCAGCGTCGGCGACGCACTTCCTATTCTGCACTTGAGCACCATCAGCGAATCACCGGCGGAATTCTCGCTCCGGCAATACGCCCTGCCCGCCGGCGACCAGGGGCAGGTCGGCGCCTGTGTCGCGTGGGCGACCGGCTACACCGGGTACGGCGTGCTGATGAACGAAATGAATATCAGCGGTGGGCCGATGGCTCCGATGTTCATCTACTCCCAGATCGCCAAGGGTCACGACTACGGCACCTCCGCCTCGGTCGCGCTGCCGATGGAATGGCGCGAGGGCAACGACACCAAATCCGATTACTGGCAGGGCGATTTCGACTACACCACCCAGCCGGACGCCAAAGAGTTCGCGAACGCCGCCCACTACAAACTCTCCGGGGCCAAAGACCTGTTCTCCGGGGATAAGGTGGCCAACATCAAGATGGCCATCGCGGCCGGGCTTCCCGTTCCGATCGGTTTCGATGCCAGGGAAAGCTTCATGAACCTGAACTCGGGCAACTCCCGGTACTCCCCCGCACCCGGCGAAGCGGTTCTGGGTGGTCATGAAGTCACGATCGTCGGCTACGACGCCAATGGCGTCACCCTCGAAAACTCCTGGGGCCCCGGTTGGGGTGACAATGGATTCTTCACCGCGCCATGGTCTTTCATTACAGGCGGCGATATCGCCGAAATCCATTCGATGGGCAGACTGGTCACCGAATAGGGCGTTTCATCCTTGTGCAGCCGTTCATCCTTATGGCCCTTCAGCTTTGTGGCCCTTCAGCTTTGTGCGGCCGTTCAGGCGCTCGGCACCGTCGCCGGCCTGGCCAGCACCTGGTCCAGGACCTCGGTGAGGTACCGCACCGGGTCCGGAGCCGACGCCCTAGCGCGCATCGCGACGATCCCGTCCGGACGGACGAGCATGGCGCCGTCGGACGGGAGCCACGGGACCGCGACGCGGTGCGCGGGGAGTCCGGCATCCACCGCCGCGGTGAGCCAGCGTTCGCCCTCGGCGCCCACCAGCAGGGTCCATCTGGACGCCACCAGATCAAGGGTCGATACCCCGTCTATCCACGCGTGCGGCACCCGCGAACCCGGTGAACCATCCAGTGCCACAGCGAGATCCACTGTGGACGGGAGTTCCGGCCGCGGGTCGACGACGGCGGCCGAGTCGTACCGCTGGCCGAGGTGCACGACCGGCGCCGCCCACACCCCCGCCGTCACCCGGGCGGCATCGGCCTCGGGTCCGCGTCCCCAGTGCAGCTGCGGATCGGCGAGCCGGCGCAGCGCCTGATCCAGCGTCGCCGCGGCGACCGGTTCACGTTCGTGCGCATAGGTTTCGAGCAGGCCCGCACCTGCCTCACCGTGGTGGACGGCAGCCAGTTTCCACGCGAGGTTGTGCGCGTCGGCAACGCCGGTATTGAGGCCGAACGCTCCCAGGGGTGACACGGTGTGCGCGGCGTCGCCGACGAGGAACACCCGGCCGACCGCGAATCTCTCGGCCGCGGCACTGCGGGGCCTCCAGGGCAGCACGCTGCGCACCTCGACATCGAGGTCGGGATCGCCGACCGCGGACCGGACGATCGCGGCGCAGCGCTCGGGCGTGAAGTCCTCGGGGCGTTCGCCGGCGTCGATATCGCAGGCCGCGTGGAAGACCCAGTTCGTCTCGCCGTCCACGGTGACCAGCAGGCCGGGCGCCTCCGGCACGGTGATGGTGCAGGTGGCGAAAGACATGCCCCGCAGGTGGGGTCGGAGATCGGCGCGGAACAGGATATTGATCATCGACTTGCCGAGGTCCCCGAGACCGGAGGTGCACACGCCGAGGGCATTCCGCACGGTGCTGTGCGCGCCGTCTGCGGCAACCACGTGCACGCACCGCAGCGAATAGCGGCCATCGGGTCCTTCCAATTCGACATCGACCCCGTCCGCGTCCTGCGTGATGCCGATCAGGCGGGTCGACCAGCGCAGATCGGCTCCGCGGCGCGTCAGATCCGCGGCCACTACGGCATCGAGCCGGTCCTGAGCGCAGACGCCACGCAGCCTGAACGGAGTCACCTCCAGTTCGTCGGCAGACGGGGTCGGCATGGGCACGACGACGACATCGCCCGCACCCATCTCGACGACAGTCCGCGCCACCGCCTTGCCCACAGCGCCCCGGAGGTCGACCGCGGTGGCATCCACCGCCGCGTCAAGCCCTAGTTCACGCAGGATTTCGACGGTGCGCGCCCCAATTCCGGTGGCGCGCGGGTGAATCGACGGACCGGCCCGGCGTTCGACCAGCACCGCCCGGACGCCGTGATGGGTGAGCAGCGCCGCGGTGAGCAGACCGACGCTGCCACCTCCGACCACAAGCACCGGCACTTCTGGATACGTTGTCTCCGTCATGGCTACACTGTATCCAGAAGGTAGGATGCGGAGCAACGAGGAAAGGAACCGCCCCGATGACCGAACCCGCTGCCTCATCGGTGTGGACCCGGCCGCGCCCCGAACCGCGTCGCCGTGCTCCCGGCGTGGACCAGTACGTAACCGCCGCACTCGCCGTCGCGGACGCGGAGGGATTGGCAGCGGTCTCAATGCGAAGGGTCGCAGGCGATCTCGGCTCCGGAACAGCCTCGCTCTACCGCTACATCACCAACCGCGACGAGCTCGTCGACCTGATGATCGACGCGGCCCAGGGCGAAGACCCACTGCCCGAATCCACCACGGACTGGCGCACCGACCTGGGAGCCGTCGCCCACGCATTGCGCGCAACCCTACTGCGCCACCCCTGGCTGGCAGGTGAACTGACAGGACGACCCGCCCTCGGCCCAAACTCCTTGCGCCGCTCCGAGTCCGCCCTCCGCGCCGCAGTCGCCCTCACCCCCGACATCACTCTCGCCTCACGAGCCCTCACCGCCGTACACGCCTACGTCCTAGGTTCGGTCGCCGCCCAACTGGCCTCCGGCCGCGCCGAGCAGCGCACCGGCCTAACCGAAGAGCAGTGGCAACGCAGCGTCGGCCCCTACATCCGCGAGGTCATCGCAGCGGGCAACCACCCGCTGCTCGCCCGCCGCGTCCATGAAGCCGACGACCCCGACCCCGACATCGAATTCGCCTTCGGCCTGGATTGCGTCTTCGACGGGCTAGCGGCCCGGCTGGGCCACTGAGAGGTCAGCACACATCACGGTTCACCATGGAGGTACCGGCCGCCCCGCATTGGCCCACGAAATGGCGTGTGAGGCATGAAAAAACCGGCAGACACATTGCAGTACCTGCCGGTTTATTGTGGACCTAGCGGGATGTTATTCGAATCGCGCTGACCTGCAGAAACTCGAGGCAGCCCTAGCGAAATCTCAGGTTCAGGACACACCAACGGGCTCCCGTCGACCTCGTCGTCCCCGACGGCGCATCCGCCGCCGAACTCGCCCGCCACTACCACGCTTCCAAGAGCGCGGTCCTCGCACTGCTCACCAAGCACCGGGTTCCGCGGCAGTACCAATCGGTGACCGACACCGACATCGAGCGCGCTGAACGGCTCTACCTCGCCGGGAACTCCCTCACCGCATGCGCCAAGCTCACCGGATTCCCCGCCAGCAGCATCAACCGCGCCCTCAACAAACGCGGAACCCCCATGCGGCCAGCTGGCCGCCCACGCTCCGACGGCTGAACCCTTCCCGGTCGGCGTGGAGACGCACCCAGGCGCACATCGGTCCTGCCTGTAGCGCAACCAACTGTTCAGCAACTCGATGGTTCACTGCATTTCGAACCCACACGATTCAGGGCGCCCAGTGCCGGTACGCCTCAATCCATTCGGCACCCTTCGGAGCGGGTGAAGGCAAGGGAAGATCGAGAATGCCGATCGCCTGACGGAACCGACCATGGGTGCATACGGCGACAATCCCGCTGCCGGGTAGCAAGTCGATCGAGCGGACGGTGACCCTCAGCCCGAAGACCTCCGTCTCGAAAGGAATGTCCAGGTAGTCAGCGATCATGGTGCAGAAGCCGACCAGCTGTTCTTCGTCGCCATAGGCGTCCACTGTGGCTTCTTCGATCATGGCCGCCAACTGCGCTCTTGTGAGCCTATCCATCGCGTGGTCCTATCGGCCGCCACGAAGAAGTTCGGCCAGACGCGCGCCGACCACGGAGATACCGGGGGTCGACGCGCGATCGAAGAACTCCTTCTTGCGACGACGCAGCAGATCCTCTCCGTCTCGCTCCCAACAGAACCCGGGCTTGCCCAGCAACTTGCGGAACACCGGATCGACCCCATCGCGATGACGCTCGGCCAAACGACGAATCGGAAGCGCGGAAACGGAATCGTCTCGCAGATAACCGCGCAACACCGCGAGGTACGTTCGATCGCCGGCGAGCGCCGGGTCGGCGAACAAGGCGTCCAACCGACCGAAGTCACGGTAGAAGTTGAGCCCTTCGACTTCGTCGTAGATCACGCCGACCGTCTCGGCGTCCCATAGACTCTCGGGCATATCGGCCAGCACATCGGGAGTCGTTCCGGCCGCGGCGACACGCTTGGCCGCCTTGTCATCGAGACCCGCAAGTGCCTTGCACTGGCGACGCCGGTAATGCTCACGGAGCTTGTCGTGGACCTCGACCACGGGTAATCCACCAGGTCGGCACCGAACAGTTCGATGAAGTCCACACGGTCCTCGGCCTGCATCTCCCAAGCGCGGCGAAGCAGATCAGGGTTGCGGCGCAACAACTCTGGATGCGCGGTCAGCGCGGTCACAGCACCCTGCGCGACCTGACTCGCTGCGGATTCGGGGAGGAACATGAGGTTTCCGCTGACCAGCCACCCGCCAGCGTGCAGCGGCACAATCCTGCCGATGACGAACATGCCCTTCCGCAGTCGCGCAAACGGCACAACCCCCATATTCGAATAGACCCGATAGACCAGATCATCGATGAGATTGTCCAGCACGATCGCGTCACCATCGGTGCGCTGCGCCTCGAAGCATCCTTCGACGACGTCGCGCCACCCCAACACCATCTCCCGCTCACTGTCGGTCAGCGGCGGCCGATGTTGCGCGACAAATCGTTCGACAACGGTGCGACCATCAGGCAGCCGATGCTGCAGCGCGAAATGATCAATGGTCAGACTAACTGGCCCTCGTCCAGATAGCCGTGGTCGTCGGCGGCGTCCATCAGCCTGGCGGTCAATTGCCTGTCGAAACGCGAACTCTGTACGAACGCCACCAGTTCCGCCTTGAGCTCACCGGCACGAGCGATCAGATCGTCGAGCGCTCCGGCTGCTGCCTGCCCGGAATTCTTGATCGCCATCAGAGTGCTGCCCCTAACCCTCGAGTTACGGCGCTGACGCCTCCACACCCTACCGACGACCAGGATCAATGTGCTGGAAACCCCACGGCAGCACACGATTCCGACGATAAGCACCCTGAACAAACAAGCGGCGTCCCTGCAAAGCACGCCTGGGACAGCAAGCGCAGCTCCGCCCTGGGATCGAATGGGTCATCACCACGCTGCTGCAACACACAGGCTTTCGACGTCCCATGACCACACGGAAACACCCAGTCTCACTCGCACCGTCGACGAGCGGCGCAAAGACACGGCACACTGGTTGCTCGTGGAACGCTATCCCGGCGAGCTCGAAGCCCTGCGCGCGGAGACCGCTCGTCTGCGGCGATTGCTCGATCTGACCGAACAACAGGCTCGTGCCGCCGATCCGGATCAAACGGCGGTGGGGACACCGGTCGACATGCAGTCCGCGCCGGAAGCCAAAGTCCGGTTCTATCTCGACCTCTTCCGCTGCCGCGACGACGTCTACGCGGTCCGTTGGGAAAACCGCCGTGACGGCCGCTCCGGCTGGATGCCCGCCATCCGAGGCCGATGGAGCAACAGCATGCCTCGATCGGAGGCACCCCACCTGCCGCTCACCGACGCGGTCATCGCCGGCCACTTGCGCGGCGAGCACCACGTCGGCCTGTATCCACTGACCGACGACGACACCTGCTGGTGGGTGGCAGCGGACTTCGACAAGAGCGCAGCCATGCTCGATGCGTTGGCATTCTTGAAAGCCGCTCGCGCCAAAGACATTCCAGCAGCGCTCGAGGTGTCCCAGTCCGGGCGCGGTGCGCATGTGTGGATCTTCTTCGCCCACGCCACACCAGCCGCCACGGCACGACGGATCGCCACCGGTCTGCTCGCCGAAGCAATCCGACTGCGCGGCAGCATGAATCTGTCCAGCTATGATCGACTGTTCCCGTCGCAGGACACCCATACTGGCCGCGGCATGGGAAACCTCATCGCCGCACCGCTGAACGGTACGCGGCGCCGACACGGAACCACGATGTTCCTCGATCCGGCCACCCTCGAACCATTCGACGACCAGTGGGCATATCTGTCGAGCATCCCCCGGCTGTCATCGAAACAGGCTGACGCACTGGCAACTACGCTCGGTGAGCCGAAGGTCGGCCACGAGGTCCGCCGACTTCAGCTGCCAACCTCGTCGAAAATTGTGCCTCGCCCGGCACCGATCATCCGGGCGATACTAGCGGCCCGACTCCAGCTGAGCACAACCGATCTCGGCCCGGCCATGATCTCGGCGGTCAAGCACGCCGCCTCCATCCCGAACCCGGAGTTCTATGCCCGTCAGCGGGCACGCCGAAGCACCTGGGACACACCGCGATTCCTGCACAGCTACGACGAGACCCTTGAAGGCGATCTAATCCTGCCCCGAGGACTACAGCCCCTGCTCACCACCCTTGTCGAATCCGCCGACAGCACACTGAGTATCGATGACAACCGCGTAGGCGGTAGCGAGCAGACATTCACCTGGTCGAGCGAACTGCGGCCCGAACAGCAAACCGCTTTGCGCACCATCGAAGCCGAGGACACTTGCGTACTGATCGCACCGCCCGGCACCGGAAAGACCGTGATCGCCTGCGCCGCAATCGCTTCCCGAGCCAGGTCGGCATTGATCCTCGTCGACCGCAAAGCCCTCGCCGACCAATGGCGGTCCCGGATCCTCGACCACCTCGGCATCAAGTGCGGCCAGATCGGCGGCGGCCGATCCAAAACCACAGGGGTAATCGATGTCGCGCTGCTGCCCACCCTCGCCCGCCGCGCCAACGTCGACGAACTCACCGGCAACTACGGCTTCGTCGTGGTCGACGAATGCCACCACATCGCCGCCTCCGCCTTCACTGACGTCCTCAACCAGATCCCCGCCCGATACTGGCTTGGTCTCACCGCCACCCCCTACCGGCGAGACCAACTCGACGACCTCATCTACCACCAACTCGGCTCACGCACCCACACCATCGAGGCACCCACAGCGGGTCACCTGCCGACCAACGGCGACACGCCCTCACCGCACCGCGTTCTCCATGTGCACCCAACCCGATTCGAGTACGTCGGCGACGCCGACCCGAGCCAGCCTGGCGGTATCGCCGAGATCTACCGCGCACTCGTCGCCGATGAAGATCGCCTGAAGCAAATCGTCGCCGACGTGCTCGACGCGCATCGAGCGGGCGCCAACATTCTGATCCTCACGACCTGGGTCGACCACGTCAACGCACTCGCCCAACATCTCGTCGCAGCCGGCTGCGACGACATCATCGTTCTCCGCGGCGGTATGAAAGCCCGTGATCGCCACGCAATCACCGAATCGATCGCAACACATGCAGCCGGTGATTCACCCCTACTGCTCGTCGGTACCGGCTCCTACATCGGCGAAGGCTTCGACTGCCCCGCCCTCGACACACTCTTCCTCGCCGCACCCGTCTCGTTCAAAGGCCGCCTCGTGCAGTACGCCGGACGCATCACCCGCACCCACCCGGGCAAGACCACCGCGACCGTTCACGACTACCACGACATCCTCACCCCCGTGATCGCCTCCTCACTACGCAAACGCGCACCCGGATACACCGGACTCGGATTCCCGGACCCACGCAAACTCGGAAACTGAAGTGGCGCTGGGGCGCTTGCCTGTTCGCATCTCCACGGCTCGGCCCAGTCCGCCGTCACGACCAGACGGAGGTCCAGCCCCGCGGTCGCGCGATCACCGACAGGTCCCGCTCGCGCCTCACATCGGATTGCCGCTCGTCTCGATGCGGGTCGTGACAGGGTCGATCGCGACCAGCGCGATCGTCAGCAACGTGAGCTCAGGTGCCGACGTTACGACGAACGATGGCGGTGAATCTGGCGGAGTTCGCGGAACGAGCGAACGCGTTTCGCCATTTGCCTTGATCGATGTTCGAGATCAGCAGGGCGAGCGCGGCGACTGCATCTCTGCGCGCACCGATGAGCTCGGTGTCAGCCAGCCGCCAGGTCCGGATCACGGTGCGGTGCTGATGAACGATCTCGAACAGCGTGGCCAGATCGATGACGTCCTTGTCGGCGAGCCGTTTTCGCCAAGCGAGAGCTTTGAGGACCACAGCCGCTTCGACATCCGGTACTGGAACAGTGAATTCGACGGTTCCGCCCTCGAACAGATTCACGCGGGCGTTTGCGATGACCGCGTCGCCAGCCACGGCCAGATGCAGGCCGGGCGCTGAGTCGAATGCACGGCCGGCAACCTCGCTCTGGCCTGCGCTTCCGTAAGTCGCGACGAGGATATCCACATCGAGCCGTCCGTTGTCACTGACCCTGGTGTAGCGGTTGCCCGATTCGAGTTCATAGCCGAGGCCGAGCATCTGCTGGTGCAACTGTCGTTCCGCTGCAACGAGGGCCTCTTTGTCCATACCGGCGTCTGCATCGGCTGTGCCACGCAACCGCCAGCCCTCCAACGGGTAAATGTGCTGGAGCAGTTGCACCATGTGCCCACCGATGACTCGATAACTGGCCTCGGGAAGGTCCTGGGCAGCGGCCGCAAGGTCGGCAAGAGCCAGGAAACCGCGATCCCCTATCTGCCAGACTCCGGTGAGACGTGGTGACCACGTAGTTCTCTGAAGATATGGGCGAGATCGGATGTTCTGAGCGTGACGTTGAGTGTGACCGACCTGGCCGCCGGGGATGATGGTGCGGTGGCGAGCAAGAAGAAGGGCCCTCGGGCCGATCGACCCAAGCGGCGTACTTTCACCGCCGAATACAAGCAAGCGATCGTCACCGAGTACGAGCAATCGACCGAAACGGGCGCCAAGGGCGCGTTGCTGCGCCGCGAGGGCTTGTATCACTCGCACGTGCTCGACTGGACTCGCCAGCGCGACGCGGGAGCGTTGAACGCCCTGGCCGCCAAGGGATCTGGCCCGAAGCCTGGCAAGTCCGAGGCCGAACGGCGGGCAGAGAAGCTCGAGGTCGAGAACGCCCGGCTGGTCGCGGAGCTGGCCAAGGCCAAACAGGCGAACGAGGTGTTGGGAAAACTTGCCGAGTTCTTGGAGCTGCTATCCAACAACTCGGGCAACGACACCAAGCAGACCCCCTGATCGATGTCGTCGTCACCGACCTCGAACCCCTTCTCGGTGTCGTGGCGGCCTGCCGGCTGACCGGCAGATCCCGCGCCACCCACCATCGCCGCCAGAACCCGAAACCACCGGTCCAGGGCCCGGCACGAGCACCGGCACCGCATCCGGCGGCGTTGACCGATTCCGAACGCGAACACGTCCTGGCGGTGCTGCGCCAGCACCGGTTCATCGACAAATCACCCGCGCACGTGTGGGCGGTGCTCCTGGACGAGGGGACCTATCTGTGCTCGATCTCCACGATGTATCGAATTCTGCGTGCCAACAACGAGATTCGTGAACGCCGACGCCAGGCCACTCACCCGCCCCGGTCGCGACCGGAGTTGGTGCGACCGGCCCGAATCAGGTGTTCAGCTGGGATATCACCAAGTTGAAAGGCCCGCACAAGGGCCTCTACTACGACCTGATGGTGATGTTGGATATCTTCTCCCGCAAGGTGATTCACCACAAACTCGTGCCGGAGTCGGCGGTGGCCGCGGGGGTTTTCATGCGTGAGGCGTTCGCCGCGAACAACGGTGTCCTCCCCACGCACGTGCATTCGGACAACGGACCGTCGATGACCAGCAAGAACGTCGCCCAGTTGTTGGTCGATCTCAATATCACCCGGAGTCTGTCGCGCCCGCACGTCAGTAACGACAATCCGTACTCCGAGGCCGGGTTCAAAACCCTGAAGTATTGTCCGGCATTCCCGGACCGGTTCGCTTCCCTCGCCGAGGCGAAGTGGTTCTGCGACAAGTTCTTTCACTACTACAACACCGAACACCGCCACAGCGGTATCGGTTTGCACACCCCCACCTCGGTGCACGACGGCACCGCCACCCAAATCCGGGCACGTCGAGCGCAGGTTCTGACCGCGGCCTACGCCGCTAATCCGAGCCGTTTCCGGGGCACACCGACACCGCCCGAGCTCCCCGACACCGCCTGGATCAACCCGCCACCGAAGGAGAACACCGCCACAGAACAGGCAGCCTGACCTGTCTCATCCCGTTTGACAGATTCCGATCGGCCGCGTTTGATGTGGAGACGATATGCAGCTGTGCACGACGATGATCAGGCACCGAGCCCTCCATTACGGATCACTTCCCGAAGCCGATCGGCCGCTTCCCCCGCGGTGGATGCGGTGCTGGTATTGAGCAAGTCCCACAAAGTGATTGCGGCATCGGCGAGAAAGTGCCGCCCACGATAGCGGGCACCGAACGTGGCGGCAACGTGCGCGACCGTGGGGTCTTCGGGAACGACGATGATCATCGTTGCGTCCCTCGGCTCGGCCGGAGAGAACCCAACGACAGTGAAATCAATGATCTCGGGCAGGTACATGTACACGGTGGTGGGCAGCTGCCAGGGCGCGTAGGTGTCTGCGGCGAGATCGCCGGATACCACAGCGTCCAACTCCAACTCGTCGAGTAACTGCAGAGCGGTACTCGCTTGCGTTGCGGGATCGTCCAGGCCATACCAGAAACCGACAGTCCCCCCAGGGCCCGAATAGTCATGCACCCAAGACTCGAGTGCACCGTCGAGAGCGATCCAGCCATGCTCGTCGCGAGTCACGATGGACGAAAGCCTGCTCAGGGCAAGAGATATGGCCTGTTGACTGACACCGACCGCCGCCGCGAGTTCAGACTGCTGTAGTGGTCGGGAAGTCAAGGCCAGCACACGCAAGACCGCACTTCGGCTCCAGGCTGGTCTGCCGATACCGGGACGACGCCTTCGCTCTTCCGGCTGCAGCAGGACTTCCCCGCCGACGATCACCAGTTCGGGATCCTCGGTGACCAGATCAAAACCTCCGGCGACGGCAGCAGCAATGACGTCGGGTGCGGCCGACGGTGCCACGTACAGCATCCGTATGCCGTCGATCCCGCGGTTTGTCATGCTCGGAGAGAGCCGCTGCCGCACCGCCTTCATAACTACGCGGGTGGCAGGTAGGTCCCCCGGTATCCTCAACACCAGCTCGTTCCGCGTTCCCGCGACGACAGTAACTCCAGCTCGCCGCAGCAATGGCAGCAGCCGAGCAAGCATGTCGTGCCCCACTGCGGCCACTTCTTAACCTCCTGAAAGAACAATGTCAAACAAGCTTACAAGAGTTCATCACTACATGCTTGTTTGACATTGACTCGACAAGAGGGTATACGCTGCACGAAAACACCCCAACCAGCACTCACGGCGACGGACATGCCCAGACGCGAACATCACATCGTCGTTACCAGCGAACTCAGAGACCCTCCCGACTTGCGGAAACTCAGCCGGGCAATCATCAGCATTACCAAGGAGAAGACCGACGACATCCGCGCCGTCAACGACGGCCGAACCCGGCGTGGCTTGCCAACCCGAGCAGTCAGAGCACTAGCAGAAGCCGACAAACCCCCGCGCCAATCACTCCCGTCACACTGATAACAGCAATCGGATTCAGCCCCAAGGAGGCTATGGGGTTCGAATCGCCGCAGCGCAATTACTGCAGCTTGGGGCCGAATCATCATTCACGCAACAGAGCAGAAGGAGGGCGAAGCCCTCTGACCTGCACTTTCTCTCTGGGTGGGCACAGAGGGTTTCGAACCCCCGACCGCTGGTGTGTAAAACCGCGCCGACCCGTCCGGCGGGTACTGCGCCGTCCGCCCTGACCAGGTCAGAGGCTTTTTCGCGTCCGTCTGGTATCGCCCTGTCCGGCCCATATCGGCACGTATAGGAACACTGGAGGAACACTGGAGGAACAGCATGTAGGGCCTCTGAGCTGGTCATAGGCCCCGCTGTCCTAGAACGTCCAACCCTGCGCTTCGATGTAGCCCTGAGGACCGGAACGTTGAGCGCCTTGCACACGTCCGAAATCCTTGGCTTCGATATGTCTCCGGAAAGTGTCTCCTCAGACACAACAGTGCCATTTCGCGCCAATGCGAGTGCGATCATGAATGAATCTGCTCCGCTTCGTTTGCCGCCTCCCTTGACTAGATCGGGGTGCGCCCGAAGAACATTGACCGTTGCACGCTGAATATCCTCGATCGGGGGCAATGTCGCCGGGCGCCGTCACGCGCGCCTTGCCGGTCACGACGGCAAGGCCGGCGGCACCACCACCACCACTTACACCAAATCCAACGTCCAAGAGATCGCCGGCGCGCTCTCCGTCCTCACCGGAGAGCCCCATCCACTCGTCTCCGCAACGGCGAAGGGCCGCGAAATACCCACTTCCACACGATGATCGGGCCCCAAGCCAGAAGGCCATGTCCTGCCGTGCTGGGGAGGACGCAGTCGCGTGCCCTCGCCACCTCGTCGCAGCCAGCCTGGACTGGGACCACGACCGAGGCCGAGGAATAAGCCGGCAGACCCGAAGGAGCCGTTGATGACATCCGAGACTGACCACACAATTCCCGCTCGACAGCCGCGCCGCAACGGTGTTCGATGGAGCACACCATCGCACCACCGGGAACCAGCACAGGCGCTGTTGCGCGGCAACCTTCACCATCACGGCGCAACCGCAGTGGGACAGGATGCCATCGTGGGATACGACTTCAACTGCCCCACATGCCAACACGACGACCAGGTACAGAAAGTGCCTGCCATCCGGGCATCGGGAACAACGACGTACTACGGATCCGACTACTACTCCGGGGTCGGCATCGGCACCGGTGGTCTCGTCCCCGTATTCGGCTCCGCGACAGTTGAACGGACCCGCTCAACCAGGCTTGCGCAGTCGCTCGCACCGGAGCCAACACAGCGCCGTTCTGGCAAGTTGGTCCTGCTCGGCCTCGTACTGTCGATACCCGCGCTGTTCGCTGTCTTGTTCTCCATTCTCGCGATCCGTGAGCCAGATGGGGATGTCAGCTTCCCGATGCTTATCCTCGTTGGCTTCGGATTCTCATTGACAGTCGCAGCACCTGCACTCTTGCTGTTCACAGCGGCTGCGCGTCGAACCCGTCGCAATAATCGAATTCTGCGTGGCCGCTACGCCGCTCGAAGTGTGTGGAGCGCTGGCTGCTACTGCCATCGGTGTGGCTACTGCTTCTGGCCGTACCCCGTCGCTCCCGGAGTTCCAGCGCGGCAACCTCTTTCTCCCGAGAACTTCCGTTGGATCGTCTGGAGCGTAGGCGGCTACGCCAACCTCTAACGGCATTGGGGGATCCAGGCCGCACGACCGTGCCGGGTACGTCTGACAACATCGTGCACTCTCATTGAATCCCACGACTTTGGAATAGTTGCGCCGAAATTTCGGCGGCCCTATCCCTCCGTCACGAACGCCTGTCCAACAATTCGCAGCACCGAGCAGTGGGCACAAACTAGGCGACATTAGTTAGATCTGCGTGGCGTTGTAATCCCTCAGGTCGCCTGAGTAGCGATCTCCCCGAGGTCATATGCGTTGCACATGGTGAGAGTTTGACCGCAGGCTCGGCCTCTCTCCGATACCACTCCGCGGCAGACCGTACTTTCATTCCTTCTGCTCAGAATGCTCGATCCTTCTTCGCCGTGACGGAATTCCCTCCGTCGCGGCGTTTGTCGTTTCTCGACCCAGTGGAAGGCGATCCCGCTATGCCCGCACCTACTTCGCCGGCGCTGTCGTGCGCGGTGTGTCATTCCGTCGTTTCCGGTCGGCGACCGGAAACCTTAGATGCCGAGACAGTCTGCTCACCGTGCGTGTCCGTCTTGCCGCGCTGCGACCGGTGTCGCGAACCCAGTCGGCAGCTGGCAGTCACGGTCGAACTCGGGCGGTTGTGCCGCACGTGTGCACAGGGGTGGTCGGAATGCGCACGCTGCCGGTACCACGCGCCCACCACGTTTCGCACCGATACCAGTGCCCGTGTCTGCCCGCACTGCGTCAATCGGTTCTTCGATCGCTGCACGGTGTGCACTCTCTATACCGCCGATAGCCGCTACGTCTCTGGCGGCTTCCGCGTATGTTCGCGGTGCGCACAGAATTACCGCTCGTGTGCGGACTGCGGGACGCTCATGCCCGAGCACACCGACTGCGACAGCTGCGATTCCGGTGGTCGGGTCTGGAACTACAATTACAAGCCCGATCCGCGATTCTTCGGCCACGGCCCAGTGTTTCTCGGCTTGGAACTGGAAATCGTTGTCCCGCCCCATAATTACCAGGCGTGCGCGTCGACAGTCAGCGACCACGTGCGTGATTTGGCGTATCTCAAGTACGACTCGTCGATCGAGCCGCTGGGCTTCGAACTGGTCACCCATCCGATGGATTACCGGTTCGCGATGGAGCAGTTTCCCTGGCACCTGCTCGAGCGTCTGAGGAATCTCGGGTGCCGCTCGGATCAGAACGTCGGTATCCACGTACATGTCTCGCGTGACGGGTTCGACTCGGCCGCACACATCTACCGGTGGGCCAAACTGATCTACCGCAACGAACCGCAAACAGTCGCCCTGGCCCGGCGACGATCGACATACGCCGAGTTCTCTACCACCGCACGCGAGCGAGTCAAGCACACCGCCAAAAACGATATGCACCGATACGGGTTGAACCGGTACCAAGCCATCAATCCGCACCCACGCCAGAGCCTGGAATTGCGGGTCTTCGCCGGATCCCTTGATCTGCAACAGGTTCAAGCAGCATTAGCGTTCGCCGCGGCCACCGTCGAATACACCCGGACCCTCACCTCCACCGACGTCATCCAGCAGCACGGCTGGGACTGGAATCAGTTCACCGCGTGGGTGAACCAGCGCGAGGAATACGCGCCCCTGGCCGCGGAGATGGAGGTGCTCGCGTGTGCCTCCTGACCTTTCTGCCCAGCGGCGTCAACCCCGACATCGCGGCGCTGAGAAACGGCGCTCGCGTCAACAGGGACGGCCACGGGTTCGCCGTGGTCACCGACACCGGCATCCTGGTCGGCCGCGGCATGGACGCCGAGCAAGTAATCGATGACTTCAGTGCGGTCCGAAGCCGGAATCCGCACCACCCGGCGCTGTTTCACAGCCGCTACGCCACCCACGGCGCGGTCAGCATCGACAACTGCCACCCGTTCCGGCTCGGCCGCGACAATCGAACAGTACTGGCACACAACGGCATTCTCCCCCGCCGGGTACAGCCAGCACCGTACGACCCTCGTTCAGATACCCGGATCGCCGCCGAAACCTACCTTCCACGAAAACCTTTCGGCCCCTATGACACTATCCGTGGTCGGCGATGCCTCGAGTCGTGGCTCGGCACCAGCAAACTCGTTCTCCTGACCGTCGATCCGAGTTTCAACGAGAACGCGTATGTGTTCAACGAATCGGCAGGGATCTGGGAAGCCGGCATCTGGTACTCGAACCCCGGCTATCGACCTGACACGGGGTCGGGGCTACGGCGCTCACGCGCGTGGCTGTATGTGTGTGAAGCCTGCGGTGACGTCGACTTCAGCCGACGCGGCCGGTACTGCGGCCGCTGCGGCTGGTGTTTCCACTGCGCCAACATCTTTCCCCACTGCGATTGCGACCACCGCTCGAGCACGCCCGCTGCTGCGCTGCACCGCAACACCATCCGCTGATCCGCAGTCTTCAAGTTCTGCGGGGCGAGCACTTTATCCGCCCGGTCGCAGGTCCGTCCCGGTCCAGTCATATCCGCCTGATCGGCAGGCGTCGATTCACCCCTTCCTCCGTGCACGACGTGTGACGTGTTCGCGAGATTCGCACACCCCGAGTGCCATGCACGCCGAGCACTCGCCTTGCCGTCGATTCCGGCTGCCCTTCTTCATCGCCCAGAAAGGCCTCTCTATGCCCACTACGCTGACAGCACACATCCCCTGCGCCCGTTGCGCCGCAACGCTTCCCGACGATCCCCCTGGCCACGAGCGCGGTTCGCTGTGCGCGGCCTGCGAGAGTCTTCCGTTCTGCGACGACTGCGGTGACCGGGTCACTCAGATTCACACCACCGTCGATGACGGGACGTTGTGCACGGACTGTGCTGCGCGATGGCGCGAATGCGAATGCTGCGAGCTCTACACCTCTTCCGAGGACCGCACCGTCACCGACGGCGTCGTCTGCGACGGGTGCCGCGACTACCACTACTGGTGGTGCTCGGACTGCCGCTTATACGCCCGTTCCGTACGACTGCTCGACAACGATGAAAACGTCTGCGGCGACTGCGCGGACCAATACCGCGAATGCTTCGACTGCGATCGCCTCACCAGTAGCACCTACTGCTCCTATTGCGATGCCAACCAGCGCGATGACCGGATCTACGACTACACCTACAAACCCGACCCCGTCTTCCACGGCGAAGGCCCGGTCTACCTCGGGCTGGAACTCGAGGTCAAGACACCGAGCCGTGCCCTCGAGGACTGCGTCGATATCGCCACCGGCCATCTCGGGCGGATCGGCTACCTCAAAGAGGACGGATCCATCGGCTACGGCAACGGATTCGAACTGGTCACCCACCCGATGAGCTACACCTGGGCCATCGAGGAGTTCCCCTGGAATGTGTTGCGGGAGCTGCGTGTTCGTGGCGCCTACATCGACAACGAGGTCGGGATCCATGTCCACGTCTCCCGTGACGGGTTCGACTCCCCGGCCCACGTGTACAGGTGGATGAAATTCTTCTACCGCAACGAGTCTCACGCCGTGCGCCTGGCTCGCCGCCGCAGTGACGACTGGGCCAGCTTCACACCTGAAACTCGCGCTGGCATCGCCAAATTCGCCAAGGGTGAACGCTTCGGCTACGGCCGCTACCAGGCTATCAACGTTTATCCGCAAGAGACCTTCGAAGTGCGGATCTTCGCCAGTTCCCTGCACCGGCAACAGGTCCAAGCCGCGCTGGCTTTCGTCGCTGCGTCGGTGGAGTACACCCGCTCTCTCACCTCCGGTGACGTGGCACGTCGCCGCGGTTGGGAATGGACCGCGTTCGTCACCTGGGTGCGAGCGCACCCGATCTACCTGCCCTTGCTGGCGGAAATGGAGGCCCTCTCGTGTGCATCTTGAGCTTCTACAAACCCGGCGTCACCCCTGACCTCCAAACGCTGCGCGACGGGGCGGACGCGAACCCACACGGGCACGGCTACGCGATCGTGGCCGAGGACCGTATCCTCGTCGGCCGCGGGCTCGACGCCGACGCCGTGATCAACGAATTCGCTGGCGTGCGAGCAGTGTTCCCTGATACTCCGGCGTTGTTTCATTCCCGGTTCGCGACCCACGGATATGTCAGCGAGCAGAACTGTCATCCCTTCGCGTTCGGCGGGGATGAGCGAACGGTGCTGGCGCACAACGGGGTTCTGCCCGAGATAGTGCACCCCGGGGTCGATGATCCGCGTTCGGACACTCGGGTCGCTGCTGAGGATTTCCTTCCCCGGGAGCCGTTCGGGCCGATCGATTCCTGGACTGGCCGCACCGGGCTCGAGGACTGGCTGAACGGGGACAAGATGATCATCTTGACCGTCGACCCACGCTACAAGCACACCGCGTACCTGCTCAACGAACACCACGGGCACTGGTCCAGCGACGGGATCTGGTACTCCAACCACTCGTATCGGTGGCGTGCACCCGGCACCACAGCCAAGCCCGGTAGCTACCTCTACGACTACTGCGACTACTGCGGCCAATACGACATCGAACGTGCCGGACCGCACTGCATGGCGTGCGGGTTCTGTGAGGACTGCTGGCACGAATTCCCGCACTGCGACTGCGAATTCCTCGCCGGCACCGATCGCTACGCCGACCTCACATACTTCGACGCCGCCTGACCGTGCCAGCCCGGAACGCTCCCTCACCGACCACACCGACCGAGAGTCGCGGCCACGCATCGACAGAACGGAGTTCCCCGCGTGATTGTCTCGTCCATTCCATTGAACTCGTACCGGCGCAGCGGTTCTCAGCTGCCCAACCATGGTGGCGGTGATATCGGTGGTCACTGACCTGCACAGCCATACCGCCCGACTGCGCATCATGCCCTGCTGCGAGGATGCGATCCCCGAGGCCCCCTCGGGCGGCGTGCTCGTCGTCGGCTATCGCGCCAGCTTCGCCACCGCACCCGACGGCGGAACACCGGTAGCAGCCTTCGCCGCGATCAACCCAGCAGCGACCGCCACCTCGACCGCACCACGCATGGCATTGATCTCGGTCGAACGCGCCACCCGCATCCTCGGCACACACGCCGATGACAGCAGCGAAATCCGCTGGGAAGAAAACCATTTCGCAGCCTTCGGCGATTCCGGGATTCAGTGGCACCTACTGCCTGTCGATGCTTGCCCCGAACGGGGTTTCGTCATCGCGTCCGGGGCGTGGAGTGCCAGCGGCTACCAGGCGGTGCTGACACGGTCGGTGAGCGCCGAGGTCCCTTTCGCACCGACCGTGGTCGCGGTGCACAACGCCAACCCGCACACCGGGCACACACGGTGGTGATCACCGACGCCAAGGCTCTGCTGGCGTGGATCGAGGCGTCCCTGCCCGAGGTCGCCCCTGCGGCGTTCGGTCCCTGGCTCGCGGAACCGGCGGGCCCGGGCGCCGTCTCGGCGGTGGTGCACATCCGAGTCGAGTCCGCGGCCCGGCCGGCGCGCTCGATCGTCGTGGTCTTGTCCGCGCACCCGATCACTGTCAACGACTCCGCGTCCTGACCCCGTTGCTTCTGCGAGCAATCACCCTGTTCCGAGGAGAGAGCTGTGAATTCCGATGCGTCGTCGGGGAATTCGTCCCGACCGCCCGTCCTGGCCGACCTGCACAACGCGCCGACCGCGCAAGGTTTGACCATCCCGTATCTGACGCTGTGTCACCGCGGACGCCGCTCACCGGTCTGGGGCGCGATCGACCCCGAACGCTACGCAGTAGTGCTCGGGCTGCGGTTGTGCCAAGTCTGCGGAGAGGAGCTCGGGAAGGGCGAAGGGCCCGGCAACCGGGTCGTGGTCTTCATCCGGCCGCAGGACTGGCTCCGTGGCATCGCACCCGAGCCAGGGCTGCACCCCTCGTGCGCCGCCTACTCGACACACGGATGCCCGATGCTGGGCGGGCGCATGCCGACCTACCGATCCAATGCCGTGGCCGCGCGCATCACCCCGTGCGATGACCCAGGTTGCGAGTGCCGCCAATGGACCATGCCCGATCCCGAGTCCGCAGAAGCCCAACGTGCGGGCAAACCCGCCGACCCGTGGTATTCCGCGTTGATCGACGCATGCGACTACGAGATCATCCATTCCGACGGCGACGGGTCCAGTCCCTCCGGGTACGGTGTCCGCCTGCGCAAGGTGCCGATCCTGCGACTACGGAAAGTACGCGGCGCTCCCGACAATGAGCCGACGGTGCTCGACATGGTGGCAGCGGCGCTGGATCTCCACCGGCTCGCCGACGGTCTATGACCCGGGCACGATCGGCGGACGCCCGCAGCGGGCACCGGGCTTCCCGACAACCGGCGGGAATGCTGCCCGCTGCGTTGGCCAACGCCGAACGCGGCTTCCACATATTTCCTCTGCACACCTACTCCAAGGTTCCCGCGATCACCGACTGGGAGAACGAGGCATCGCGGGACCCCGACCGGATCCGTGCGTGGTGGACTCGCGGCCCGGCCCTGAACGTCGCGGTCGCCTGCGGGCCGAGCCGGTTGCTCGTGCTCGACCTGGATGCTGCGTCCCGGCATGCGGAGACAGAACCGCGCACGGCCCGCGAGGGGCGAGACTCGCTCGCAGAGTTGGCAGTTCGACACAGGCAGTCAATACCGGTGCCGACTTTCTGTGTGGCGACGCCCTCGGGCGGCTACCACTTGTATTACCGAGCCGATCGATTTCCGCAGTTACGCAACACGATCGGTCTTCTCGGACAGCGGCTCGATACCCGGGCAGGCGGTGGCTACGTTGTCGCGGCCGGCTCGCGGCTGCGGCACGGTCACTACCAGGTGCTCGATCCACGAGAGCCCATCGGCTTGCCCGGATGGCTCGCAGCGCTGATGACACCGTCACCGCCGACCGAGCCGATTCGCGGCGAGAACCGGCCACACCATCCCGATGCCTATGTACGGGCCGCGTTGGCCAATCAAGCCGCCCGGGTGCGCGCAGCCTCGCCGGGGACACGGCATCGGACGCTGCTGCTGGCGGCCAACAGCCTGGGAAGGCTTGTCGGACAGGGCATCCTCGCCCGGCACGACGCCCAGGCCGCCCTCTACGACGCAGCCGCAACCCACATCGGCATCGAACGGTTCACCCACGCCGAGGCCGAGCGCACCATCACTGACGGCTTGGACTACGCCGCGCAGCGAATCGCCTCCCTTGCCTGAAGTACCGCGTGGCCAGTTCGAGCTCCGCGATGACACGCACGATCACGGAGCCTCGGAAGGCTTTTCGGCTTTCCGGCGCTGCTCCCGGGTGTCGGTGTCGGTGTCGGTGTGAGCGGTCCGCGGCGAGGTCACACCCGCAGAGTTCGTTGCCGCACTGGAATCAATGCCGCGGGTGGGGGCTGGGTTCGCGTTGGCGGGCAGGGCTGCGGCGCCCCGGGGCCCGCTGGGGGTTTCCTCTCTGTCTGGGGCCGGGTCGGAGGCGTTACCGACCAGGGCGTTGTTCGTGGACGGGTGTCGAGCTGGTGGGACCGTAGTGGCGGCCAGCGGATCCGCAGTGTTCACGTTTGTCGATGGTGTCCTGCGTCTGGACTTGCGTGAGGTGCTCGCGCGGGCACCGCCGAGAAGTTGGCGAGCGCGTTTGACCGTGATTTCGAGCAGGTCGGCGACTTCCTCGTCGGTGGGCACTTGCGCGCGCACCACCGCTGCGGCTGCGGCTTGTTCGTCTTCGTGGGTCGCGATCTCGGCCGCCGCATCAGCGATCACAGCAGCGATCTGCGTTTGCAACCGCTCGACTTCACTATCGCGGCGCTGCTGTGCGTGGGTGATCGCGTTCCAAGCACCGAGGTACTCACCCACCGCGCCGGTGATGGTCTTCTCCCGCTCGGTGGCCGCAGCGCGGCGTTGCAGGCTGCGCTGACGCGAGCGTTGCAGGCGTGCAACAAGTTCCGGTGACTCCGGGACACGAGAGCGAGCCCGACGCGGGCGAGGATCTTCGGTCATCACTGACAACTCCTGACAGGTACACGACAACCCAGCCAGTCCCTCGCGCACCCCACGCTACCGACCACCGGCCACACACTGCGAGACCTTCGCCAATTCGTTGCACACGCCCGCCGCCACCGGCGGTGAGCACACAGCGCCGCACCAGCGGAGCACTCAGGTGCCCGCTCTACACGCGTGTCGCCGAGCGATCCCGACCCGCCGACCGAAATCTTCTCGCCGCCACACGATTAGGAGTTCCCTGCATGCCCTCGCCGTCGCCTATCGTCGATCCCGCTGACCTGATCGCTTCTGTTCCCGCCATGCTCGAATTCATCCCGAACCGGTCACTGGTCCTGGTGTTCTTGAAACGCGAAACCGGTTGTGACCGAGCGCTGTCGGTACCGCTCGCAGTGCGCACAGCGTCTCCGCTCGAGCAGGAGCGGCTCTCCGACACCGAGATCGCGCACCTCACGGCACGGATGTGTACCCAGGCGGACGCGTCCGCCGTGCTGGCGGTCCTGGTCGATGACCGCCAGGCTCGACCTGCCGTACCGGTCACCACCGATGACCGGTACGGGTCTGTCCTCGAGGCCCTGGATACGCATCTCGAGTCGATGGGCCTGAAACTCGGCGGCGCCTGGAGTGCGCGTTTCATCGCTACGGACGCCGCATGGTGGAACCCCTTCGACCCCCGACAGCACGGGCGCCTCCCGAACCCAGCTAGGTCACCGATCGCGCTACGACACAAGGCTATTGGTCGGCCTGTCCACCGCTCGCGCGAGGAACTCGCCGCTTTCGTGGATATCGATCTGGCGCTGCGTGATCGCGTCACCGCACTGCTGCCCGACGCCGCCGCGGACGCGCAGCGGCGGTTGGCCCGCACGGTGCGCATCGGCGACCCCGATTCCTACACCCGCCAAGCGGTGTGGCAGGTGATGCAGACCATCAAAGGCTTCTCCGCCAACTCCGTCCCCGCACCGCGGGAATTGGCGAACGTGGCTGTCGCCTTGCGCGACACGGACGTACGCGACGTCATGTTCGGCGTCGCCGCCGGTGTCCACGCCGACCGCGCCGAACAACTCTGGACGATTCTCACACGCGCGCTACCGGACCCGGACCGCGCCGAAGTGGCCACCCTGCTGGGCTTCAGTGCCTACCTGCGCGGCGACGGAACCCTCGCAGCAATCGCGATACAGGCCGCGCTCGATTCGGACCCCGAACACCGCATGGCGCAGCTACTCGACATCGCCCTCTCAACCGCCATGCCGCCCCACCGACTCCACCGCATATCCGACGCCGCGATCGAGACCGCCGCGGCGCTGCGCATCGATCTCGGTGCCACAGAACCCCATTCACACACCAAGTCACACGTCAAGGAGCTTCGATCATGACCAATCCCGACGAGCGCCTGCTGGCCTGGGCACTGCTCTCACGGGCAGCCCTGGCTTCCCCGGACACGGTGCGCACCCTGCTCGCGGCGCACGGACCGCTCGGCGCGGCCGAACGCATCACCGCGGAAGGAGTGCACTCCCGGTTCGGACCGCAGACCCGGGTCATGGCCGAAAATGACCTCGAGCGGGCGGACCGCGTCGGGGCACGGCTGCTGACCAGGGATGATCCGGGCTGGCCACTCGCACTCGCCGACCTCGACACCATCGACGCATCCACCCCGATCGCATTGTGGACCCGCGGACCAGCGCAGCTGAACGTGCTCACCGAACAGGCTGTGGCCATCGTCGGGGCACGCGCGAGCACCCCATATGGCGAGAAGGTCAGCAGATACGTCGGCATGGACCTCGCCGCACAAGGCTGGACCATCGTCAGTGGCGGCGCGTTCGGTATCGACGCGACTGCTCATGCGGCCGCTCTCGAGGCCGGGCAGCCCACCGTGGCGGTCCTGCCGTGCGGACTGCACCGGCGCTTCCCGCAGGGCAACGCCGGGTTGCTCGCCGAGGTCGAGAAGACCGGGCTGCTGGTGAGTGAATACCCTCCGGGTGTCGAGCCCAACCGCAACCTTTTCCTCGGGCGCAACCGCATAGTGGCCGCTCTGGCGACGGGAATTGTGGTGTGCGAGTCCGGGATCCGTAGTGGTACCGCGAACACCGTGCGCTGGGGCAACAAACTCAGGCGCCCCGTCATGGCCGTACCCGGGCCGGTCGACTCAGCCGCTTCCAGCGGCTGCCACCAGTTCATCCGCACCGGTCACGCGCGGCTGGTCACCAACGCCCACGACGTCCTGGACCTACTCAAACACTGATCCCGATACCTCGCGTTGGTGCTGCGACTCGCGCGCAGCCACCGCAGTCCGGCGTCACCACACACCCTTCCCGCTGCCGATTGTCAACATCCTCGGAGGTCATTCATGTCCGTCAAATCCTTTGCTGTCAACAGCATCTCGCGTGGTGAGTACGAACAGCTTGTGCATCGTGGCCGTGCCGGAATCGTGCCGGCGATCGAGTCCGCCCCGGTACTGGATCGGTGGCGCGCCGAGCACCCCGACTGGCGTGGCCGGCACTGGAGGTTCATCGCCGACGACCGCGACGTGCTGCGGCTGCGCCCGCTCAACGTCGCCCGCGCCGAGCGCCGCCCGATCGCCGCCTGACACACACCACCCATCTGCCATCTCTGCCTGTGGGGCCCGATACGCCGCGGCGTATCGGGTCCCAGTCCTGTACCTGGAGGTCTGTCCCGTGGAATCTGATCCCGCCCCCACTGCCGTAGCGGTTCTCGACGCCGACATCGTCGAGCCTGCCGAAATCGTTGTCGCTCCCACGGCCTTCGACATCGGGCCGGACTCCGCCCCGGAGCCGTTGCCGAATGTCGAAGCGCTGTGGCGCAGCCCGACCGAGTTGGTGATCGCCGAGAACGTCCGTAAAACCTTCGATCTCGACGCTCATCCCGACGTGCGGGATTCCATCAAGGAGTTCGGCGTCAGCATTCCGATCCTCGCCGAGCGTCAGCCCGACGGCAGTCTGCATGTCACCGAAGGCCAACTGCGCGCACTCATCGCCGCCGATGTCGGCACCAAGAAGGTTCCGGTGTGGGTGACCGACGCCGACCCGACCATTCCGGAGAACGAGCGCCGCATCTCCAGGACGTTGATGCAGATGAACGTCAACGACCGCCGCGTGCCCATGGTCGAAGCCGACCGCGCCGACGGCATCGCCTTGATGCTCGATCTCGGTGCGTCGGTGACCCGGGTCGCGAAAGGCTTGCAGCGCAAACGCTCCGAGGTCAAGCACAATGCCGCGATCGCCGCGTCGCCAACCGCGCGCGGACTCGTCGACTCGAGTTCCTACAGTCTCGATCAGCTCGCGGTCATCGCCGAATACGAAACCCTCGGCGACACCGAAGCAGTCGAGTACCTCGTGCAGGTGCCACGGTCGAGCTTCAGCTACCGGGCCAAGCAGATCGCCGCCGACCGCCGCGAAACCCGCACTCGCCTCGAGGCATCCCTGTTGTACGCGGCCCTGGGATTCGGTGTCCTCACCGCTGAACCCGACACCAGCTCGACCGAGCCGCAGATCCTTCCGGCAGAGCTGCTCGAGACCGTCGATTCCAGGCCGGTCACCGAAGACCTGATCGCCGCGTACGCGCACCGATGGCTGGTGTATGTCGATGTGGAGGAGAACGGGCAACTCCTCGACACCCTCACCGGCGAACTCGTCGACCCCGACCACGTCGACTGGGACACCCAGGACAACACCGCATCCCAGCCCGCCCGGGGACGCCGTCACGCTGATTCGGTCGAATACCGCGACCGCTGGATTCCCCTGTACTTTCTTGCTGCCGACCACCTTGCCGAGTCCGGGTTGCGTATGCGCACTTTCTCCCAGAACAACGCGGCAGCGGGCAGCGAGCGTGCCGAGCAACTGCATGCCGAGGCCGCGAAGGCCGCCGCGGACAGGGACGCGGCCCGTTTGGAACGGCGGCGGGTGCGGGAGCTCAACAAGCGTGGTCTCGCGGCCAAGGAGCGGCGCGAGGAATTCCTGGGCCGGTTGCTGTCTCGGCGTACCCCGCCGCCACAGGCCGGTCAGTTCGTCGCCGAATCCCTGGCCTGGGAGTCGGACCTGCTGGGGTCCTTCCACGCGCCCAAGACCGCACTGAACCTGCTCGGGGTGTCCGGATTCACCACCGAGTTGGTCGCTTCGATCCAGTCCGCGACAGCGAGCCGGTCGTGGGTGATCGTGCTCGGCATGGTGCTCGGCGCGTTCGAATCCCGTGCTGGTAAGGACTCCTGGCGCTACAACGACCGCGGCCTGCAGCGGTATCTGCGATTCCTCGCCACCGTCGGCGAACAGCTCGAGTTCGAGCTCGTCGATGTCGAGCAAGCCGCCGCCGGGCTCATCGATTTTCACGACATCGACATCGACGCCGATGTCAATCTCGACGCTGCCGCCCCCGCCGCCGCTGCCTGACCCACCGATATGCCGCGCATCCGAACCGATTTCTGGGCGCGGTCCATCGCTGATCCCGGCCGACAGCGTCGGCGTATCAACTGTTTTCGAGGAAGGGAGCCGAATTATGGCTCAGGACACCGTCATTACGGTTATCGGGAATTTGACCGGTGACCCCGAGTTACGATTCACCCCCGCAGGAGAGGCGGTCACCAATTTCACCGTCGCTTCCACACCCCGCTACTTCGACCGGAAGACCGGCGAGTGGCGCGATAGCGAAGCATTGTTCATGCGCTGCGGTATTTGGCGACAAGCCGCCGAAAACCTTGCCGAAAGCCTGACCCGCGGCGCACGGGTCATCGTCTCCGGACGATTGAAGCAACGCTCCTACGAAACCCGAGAAGGCGAGAAACGCACCGTCGTCGAACTCGACGTCGAGGAGGTCGGCCCCTCGCTACGATACGCCACCGCGAAGGTCACGAAGAACCAGACGGGCAAGGGCACTGTACCGGCACGACGTGCCGCAGCCGGGAACGGGTTCGGTCAGCCCGCCGACGGTGCCGATCAGCCCGCCGGGGGTCAAGACCCGTGGCGTGCACCGGTACTCGCGGTGGTCGGGTCGAACAGTTTCACCGACGATCCCGCGTTCTGAATCCCCTGCCCACCGTCCTTACCCGACTGGCCGCACCGGCCAGTCAGGGGGCGGCTGGGTGGATGTCCTGCTGGTCTGCACGACCAGCTGTCGCAGGAGCTACCGGCACAGACCACGCCCGCCCGAAGCGGCCGCCGAGGCCACCAAAACCCCTTGTTCGAAGGACACAATCATCTTGTCCCACACCACCAGTGCGGCCGCAACCTGTCCCCGATGCCATTCCGCTCCCGCTGACACCCCGACGAAGCGTCGTCCTGATCTGCTCTGTCGAGAATGTGCACGGCTGCCGCGCTGCGGCGCGTGTGGTGAGCGCGCCCCCTACGATCGCAACAAAGGTCGTGAATTGATCTGTGGCCCATGCGCACAGATGACGAGGCAGTGCGAGCGATGCCAGAGCGAGGGCCCCCACTTCCAGATGACGCGGACGAGCGACGGCGGCTTCGCCTGTGACGAGTGCGCGCGCGACCACTACGAGACTTGTTTTGACTGCTTCCGTGGTGCGCTGTCCCTGCACGACACCGCGGATCTGATTCGTCTGTGCTCGGACTGCCGGCAGCACTACCACAAGTGCGGCGACTGCTCGCAACTGACCGAGCGCTCCCGGACAGTGTGCGGCGACTGCCGCGACCGCCGACGCGATGACCGCGTCCAGTACTGCTCCTACACACCCCCACCGGTTTTTCACGGCGACGGCGATATGTATCTCGGGTTGGAACTCGCGGTGGAAACCGGCCCGTCGAAGTTGCATCGCTGCGTCGACATCGCCGTCGAGAATCTCGGCGACCTCGGGTATCTGCGAGAGAACCGGTCGAGCACCGACGAGGACTACGGTTTCCAACTGGTCACCCACCCCATGACCTACTCGTGGGCGATCGCGAACTTCCCCTGGACCGTGCTGGCGGAACTGCGCGAGACCGGGGCGTTCATCAAGGCCGACGCCGGTACCGGAGTGCGCGTGTCCCGCTCCGGATTCACCGACCCGCAACACTTCTATCGGTGGTTGAAGTTCGTCTACCGCAACGAGTTCCGGGCCGCCCAGCGCACCCGGCGCACCTGCACGTGGACACAATTCGACGCCGATGCCAGCGAGAAGACGGACAACGAGAACCACACGACAAGCGCACGGTTGACACGCCTGTTGTCCGATCCGGTCATCAGCTATCCCGCCCACGTCTACGAAATCCGCATCCCCCTCAGTTCCCTTCACCCCCAACAGGTTCAGACCGTGCTCGCGTTCGTGGCCGCGTCGGTCGACTACACCAGCGAGCTGAACACCGCCGAAATGATTCGACGGTCCGGCAGGACCTGGGCGGGCTTCCTCACCTGGGTACGCTCCCACCGGCTCTACGCACCTCTGCTGGCAGACATACAGACTCTCGGGTTCACATCCTGAGTGTCCGCACACCGGGCCGCACCCCCAGCACAGGACCACCAGCCTCGCCTTCTGTGCCCTGCTCCCCGGGCACTTCCCGTACCGGCCCGATCGGCCGGTACGGGGGTGGGTGCGATGTCCGTCTGGTCCGGACGACCAGCCATCTCGAGGGCTACCGGCCCCGGCCGCGCCACGCCACGAAGCCCGCGCCCGGCGCAACCGAATTCCCGTGCGCATCTTCCTCTGTCAGCGCCCGCCGCGTTGCTCAGCGCACAGCAATTCGGTTCCGCACGCCCTGGCGCGTTCTCCGCCGCGCGTCGCACCCGGCCCCGGTCTCACGCCCTCGGCTGGTCGTCCGGACCAGCCGGCCATCCCGGCTGTCGAGGTTGCTCACGCGCCGGGGTGCTCGCCGACATCACCGTCCAGACAGGAAAAGCTCGTGACCGAAACCAGCGCATTCATCGACGCCATCGCCGCACTCGACATCACCTTCACCACCGACCGGCGCGCCGCACGCCGGGCCTTCCCGCACGCTCTCACCCTCGCCACCGCCGAGGACCACACTTTTCTGGATCGGCTCGTGGACACCTTCACCCTCCACCCGTTCGAGTCGGCCATGAAAATCCTTGCCGCACAGTACGCCGCCGAGCCGGACAACCAGCATCGTTTGGTCGCGCTGGTACCCGACACCGATCCGAAGTTGTTCATCCGCGACCGCGCCGACCGGGTCGCGGACATGCAGGCACGCGCGGCGCGCAACAACACCAGTGTCGAGGAGGAATACTCCGCCCTGCACGTGGCGCTGCCGTCCGCGGAGTTGCCGCGCACACCGATGCGGCAATGGCGCAACCCGCCCGCGCGCACCTACCTCGCTCCCAACCGGGACACCGAACAGTCACGGCGGGCCCCCGAGCAGATCAAGTACCGTACCGCCCAGCGCAGCAAGCGCCGCCCTGTTATCACCGAGCCCGAACTCGTCACCAAATACGTCGCGGAGAACCTCTTCACCGACACGGTCGACAACGAGCTTGCCGACGCCCGCGCCGCGGAGAACCGCGCCCGCGAACGCGGGCTGCTCGCCCGCCCCGAAACCGGTTCGTGGACACCGCGCTTTCCCGGCGACAAGCTACCCCTCGATGCCGAGGAAGCACGCGCGCTGTGGAATCACGCCTACGTCCACTACGTCGCCGAGCAACACCAGCACGCACTCGCCCTCGCCGGGAAGTCCGCGATCAGCGACGACAACGCCCTCACCCACGCCGCCACCCGCACCACGTTGCGCGGCTACACCGACCGGCGCACCGCAATTCCGTTCCAGGGCAACGGCCTGGACTACGACCACGAAGCCATGACCCCGGTGCGCGGATGGCGGTGCGTGTCCTGCTTCATCGAACGCAGCGACACCGACCAGCACCTGATCCACGCCCGCGCTGGCGCGCTCCGCAGCGACGACGGACTGTGCGACATGTGCCGCGCTGATGACCGGCCCGGGCTCCCGCCGCTGCCCGCCGGTTTCACCGCGCGCGATCTCGCCCGCACCTACTTCCGGTTCTTCGCCGATACCTATCCCGACGCCGCGCGGGGCCTGCTGTCGGAGGTGCGTGGGCGTGCGCCGCAGTGGCTGATCACGCTCATCGACGAATTCCTCTACACCGCAGCTCTTCCCGGCTGCGCACCGGCCGACCCGGACCCGCAGCCGCCGTTGGCTCCGGCGCAGCGGCAGCCGCGTCGGCGCGGCCCGGTCCTGGGTGCCGGTCAGCGCACCGGCCGCTGTGATGCGTGCACGCGCATCACCGCCGTCAACACCGACAGCCTCTGCACCCAGTGCCTGGTCTGGATCGGCCTTGACGTGCCCGTCCGCCGCGAGCACGCCGCCTGACCTTCCGCCCGCTTGTTCTCCGGTCCGCCGCGGTGCCCATGCCTGCGGCGGACCGGCCACCACACCCGCGCCGTCCCACATCAGTAAGGAGCTGCCCCATGCTCTCTGTGCCCACGATCGCGAAGTACACCGTCACCTACCTCCTCGTATTCACCGCGTTCTACTGCGTCGCGTATCTCCTCATCCACGTGCTGCCCGTCGATCTGAACCCTCCGATCCAGCTCACGTGTCCCACAAGCAGTCCCGTGCCTCGCGCGATGTAACACGCTGACCGCCTCCAGGTTCGATATCGGCAGGTAAGTAGTCCACTCTGCTTACCTGCCGAACCCCACCATTTCTCACCGTCACTAACTCACCCACCTCCCTCACCGCCCCCACTCCCACAACTTCTCAACTCCACCTCCCCACCTGTTCTTTCTTCTTCTCCCACACCCCAATCCCCCTCCTTCCTCCTATTTGCGCAATTCAGACCTCTTGCATAACGGGACACAATTCGATTACGACCAGGCAAAATCGCCGAACTCGTAATTTCCTTATCAGTTCCGACCCTAGACATGCACTGTTGCACTGGGTTTCGATGGATGTGTGACAGCGACGCTGCACAAAGTGTTGGCCGGCAACGGCTATCTGTATTACCTGCGGCAGGTCGCCGCCGATGATTCCACCGACCGGGGCCCCGGGACACTCGCCGACTACTACTCGGCGCGGGGTGAATCACCCGGTCGGTGGGACGGCAGCGGCCTGTCTTCGCTGGGCTTGGACAGCGGGGACGTCGTCACCGAATCGCAGATGAAGAGCCTGTTCGGGGAAGGACGCCACCCGAACGCCGACGCCATCGAGACCGCGGTCATCGAGCGCGAGATCACCGCCGGCGCCAAGCCCAAAGACGCCCTGCGCGCTGCGGACAGGGCCACCCGGCTGGGGCGTCCGTTCCGGGTGTACCAGGGCGGCAACGAATTCCGGGAGCGCTGCGCAGCCGCGTTCGCCGAGCACAACACCGCCGGTGGCCTGCCCGGATCAGCAGCCATCGACGACGAGATCCGTGCCCGGATCCGCAGCCGCGTCGCCACCACGATGTTCACCGAGATGATCGGGCGGCCGCCTCTGGACGCGCGTGAGTTGTCAGGGTGGGTGGCCCGCAATTCGCGCCCGCACTCGGCGGCAGTCGCCGGATTCGATATCACTTTCAGCCCGGTCAAGAGCGTGTCCGCGCTGTGGGCGATCGCCCCGAAAGCGGTCTCGGACAAGATATCCGCCGCGCACGACAAGGCGATCGATGATGCGGTCACCTGGTTGGAGAAGCATGCGATCTACTCCCGGTTGGGGGCCAACGGGATACGGCAGGTCGATGTCGAGGGGATCATCGCCGCGCGGTTCGTGCACCGCGAATCACGCAGCGGGGACCCCGATCTGCACACGCACCTGTTGATCGCCAACCGGGTCCGCACCCTCGATGGCCGCTGGCTCACACTCGACGCGGCCGTGATCTACCGGCTGATGGTGACCGTCAGCGAGATCTACAACACCCGCTTGGAACACCACCTCGAACACGACCTCGCGGTGTCGTTCAGTGAACGCCCCGGCACCGATCCAGCGAAGCGGCCGATCCGCGAAATCGATGGTGTGCCAGTGGTATTGATCGAGTATTGGTCCCGTCGTGATGCCGCGATCACTGCACGCCTCGGTGTGCTCGCAGCCAAGTTCGAGCGTGAAGTCGGGCGCGAACCGATGCCGAAGGAAATGTTCGCGCTGATGGAGCGCGCCACCCTCGAAACCCGCCCGGCACGGCACCGATCACGCTCGTGGGCCGAACAACGCGCCGACTGGCGCCGGCAAGCCGAAACGGTCCTCGGCTCACCGGAACTGCTGTCGAAGACGGTATCGACCATCCTGTCGCGTCGGCCCGCACCGCGCCGCCGACTCACCTCCACGCAGATCGCGGATATCGGGGGGCGCATTGTGGCGACGGTGTCCGCGGAGCGGGCGAGATGGCAGTGGCATCACGTCCGCGCCGAAGCCGAACGGCAGCTGCGCGGACTATTGAGCCGAGACGAGTGGGCCACCACGGTCGACGCGGTGGTCGCCGAGGCGCTTT
Organism: Nocardia sp. NBC_01388; assembly: GCF_045040085.1. NCBI lineage: Bacteria > Bacillati > Actinomycetota > Actinomycetes > Mycobacteriales > Nocardiaceae > Nocardia > Nocardia sp. NBC_01388. The sequence goes on along the minus strand of NZ_CP109553.1, from coordinate 8,715,210 downwards.
CACCACGGCACGCGGTCGCGCGCGGTGATCCGGACCTGGCCCACGAACCCGTCCTCGCCGACGTTCCACCCCTCTACCAACGCACCGACCGCAGCAGCGTTTACACCAGCGCCGGCACCCAGACCTACACCAGCGTGCAACGTTTGGGCACCACGCAACGGTTGATCGAATTGTCGCTGCGCGTCGGCGCCCACACCCTGGCAGCCGACGATGTCGATTCCGCGGTCGGTGCCTACCACCGTGATCCGGCCAATGCCGGGCGGCGGCTCAACGCCGGACAGGTCTCGGTCATCACCGATTTCGCCCGCTCGCCCTGGTTCATCACCACCACCAACGCACCCGCCGGCGCCGGGAAGACCACCGCGATGCGGGTACTGGCCGACGCGTGGCGCACCGACGGCGGCACCGTCCTCGGACTAGCGCCGACCGCCGCCGCTGCGGCGGTGCTCGGTGAAGCGATCGAAGCCCGCACCGAAACCGTCGACAAACTCCTCGACGTCCTGCGTAAACACTCCCCCACTACCGTGGCCACGGACCACGGTGATCGACCGTTTCCGCCGTCGCTGCCGCAGTGGGTGCTCGAGATCGACGCGCGCACACTGGTCATCGTCGATGAGCACGTGCGTCTCGGCGACGACAAACGACTGGTGCTGTTCGAGTTCCTTCTCGACCGCCAAGCGCCGGTGCGGTGCGTCGGCGACGACCATCAGCTGCCCGCGATCGAAGCCAGTGGCTCGGCCGCCGACACCGCTGATGCCGCGCGTGCCTCGACCATGACTCAGGTGGTGCGCTTTGCCTCCACCATCGAAGCCTCCGCCAGTCTCGCACTGCGCGAAGGAGATCCCAGCGCCCTCGGGTTCTACCTCGATCACCAACGCATCCGTTCAGGGTCACCGGCCGCGGTGCGCGAGCAAGCCTATGCCGGATGGATCGCCGACCAGCTCGCCGGCCGTGACACCGTGATGCTGGCGGCCACCAACGACATCGTCACCGCACTCAACGACCAAGCCCGCGCCGACCGCATCGCCCGCAGCGACAACACGATCAGTGTGGAAACCGAACTTGCCGACGGACTGCACGCATCGATCGGCGACATCGTCAGCACCCGCCGCAACAACCCCAGACTGCGCCTGGGACAACATGACTGGGTACGCAACGGCTACCGGTGGACCGTCACCGATGTTCATCCCGACGGCGCTCTCACCGTCACCCATCTGCGTTCCGGCCGCCGCACCGGTGAGACCACGGTGCTGCCCGCCGACTACGTGCGCGAACATGTACGGCTCGGATACGCGATGACCATCGACTCCGCGCAAGGAATCACCGCCGACACCTGCCACGTCGTGCTCACCGGCACCGAATCGCGCAACCAGCTCTACGTCGCCCTCACCCGCGGCGCCACCACCAACACCGTCTACGTCACCACCGCCATCGATGGGAGCGAAGCGTCCTTCTGGACCGAACCCGGCCTGTTTCCCCGGACCGCCATCGAAGTTCTGCAGCGAATCCTGGCCCGCGACAACACCAACGCGTCCGCACACACCGAGCTGCGTGACGCACTCGACCCGCACCAACGTCTCGGCCACGCCATCGATGCCTACCACGACGCGCTCACACTCGCCGCCGAGGACGCACTCGGCACCGAGCGACTGACCGCCCTCGACGCCCACGCCGAACACCTATGGCCGGGACTCACCGACGCCCCCGCCTACCCGGCGCTGCGCGAAGTCCTCTCGCTCATCGCGTTATCCGGGCGCAACCCTCACGAAGCGCTCGCTTCTGCGCTCGCTTCGCGGGAGTTGGGCACCGCCGCCGATCCTGCCGCCGTGCTGCACTGGCGCCTCGACACCAGCTATGCCTATCCTCGCGAGAGTCAACCGCTTTCCTGGGTGCGGGGGCTGCCGCGGAATCTGCCAGGGGACCTAGTAGCCGAGCATCTGCGCGCCCGGGCACACCTGATTTCCCATCTCGCGGACCAGATCCGCGCCGATACCCCGGGCTGGACAGCGACGACGGCACCGGTGTGGGCGAGACCATTGCTCGGCAACGACGCACTACTGGGTGAGCTCGCCGTCTGGCGGGCAAGCCGCCACACCATCGACACAGACCTACGGCCCACGGGCCCAACCGGTTTCACCGCCCGCGAGCACGACCATCAACGGCTACTCGATGCGCGGGTCACCGACATACTCGGCGACCTTCACACCGCGATCGACATGTGGTCACCGCTAGCCAAACGCCTCGACGCGCGCGTTCTCGACGACCCGTGGTGGCCGCAACTGGCCGACAAACTCGACGCCGCCGCCCGCACCGGGCTCGACATCGACACGCTACTCACCCACGCCGCAAACCCGCGGCCTCTGCCCGACGAGATGCCCGCTGCCGCACTCTGGTTCCGGCTCGGACTCGACCCTTCCGCCCTGCAGACCGCGACCGACGCCACCCATCTACGGCCCGACTGGACACCTCACCTTCACGATGTGCTCGGCGACAACCTCACCGACACCGTCCTTGCCAGCCCCGCCTGGCCGCGCCTGGTCGCCGCGGTCGACCACGGCACCACCGAAGGGTGGGATCCACGCGAGTTGCTCACCACCGCCCAGGAACTGCTCGCCGCTGCCGTGCACGAGGACCCGGGACCGCGACCGGACCAGTACGCCACCGCACTCGCCTGGCGCATCGAAGCCCTCCTGAACCCGGTCACCCCATCACCGGTCAGCGCGACAGAACGTGACGAAAGCCGCACCACAGAAACAGATTCGGACGACACCATGCCCCAACACGACGACGGCACCGCACCCTCGAGGCCCGAGGAACAACGTCCAGCCGACTCACACGACCATCCTCGCGACACCGATCACGACGATGCGATCACCGCTGAGCTTCGCGTCGTCACCGCCCTGTTCCACGCCGGGCGCATCGCCGAGGCCAAGGACGCACTCATCGCCGCGTCCCGCACCGCCACCGACACCGAACTCGATGTGCTCCAACGGGTCGCGACCACGCTCTACCAAAACAGCTTCCCCGTCGCCAAAGCTCGCCTGCGGTGGGCCGCCGAACAGTTTCCCCAGCACCGCGCGCTCATCGAAGCCGCAACACCCGCCACCGACCCGCACACCTACAACCCTGGCTTCGGGGTCCCACTCTCGCGCACCGTCGCCGGCACCGAGCACGCCGCCCGCGACCACGAACCCCGCATCGATGACAACTCGCCGCGCGTACGGCCCACCGCCGCCGACATCGCCGCGGCCCGTGGCACCGCCGAATATCTCGACACACGCGCCGATATCGATGCCGCACCACGTCATCTGCCATTGCCCGAAGGTGCACCCCACCGCTACTACAACCCGAAACCCCACGACCCTCGCCCGACCCAGCAACCCCTGGACTACGACCTCGCCGCAGTACCCGACAGCCGCGGATTCGGCTGCGTGCACTGCGGTCTCGAGCGGGCCGTCCTCGACGCCACCCCACCCCCGGGCCGCCGCGGCGACGACGGGTTGTGCGGCGAGTGCCGCGACAACGACGCCCACGCGATCCCCGACCACGAACCACGCGACCATATTGCGGCCCGGTGCGCACACATTGTCGCCGTCTACCCCACCTCTGCGGCGTTGACGATGCTGCGCCGCGACTGGTACAGCGCGCCCACCGCCGACCTGCGCGCTCAGATCGAAACCTGGGTCACCCAACACCTCACCGATGCCATCACCCCTTCGAGTCCCACCGCCCTGGATCCCGCCACCGCAAATCCGCTCCGCGTGCTTGCCGACGCCGAACTGGCTCAGCGCATCGAGGACATCACCCTCCGCCTCGCACTCGCCGATACCGAGGCGCTGCTCTACGGGCCCGCCCAACTCCAACCCGACACTTCTTCGAGCCCCGACAACGACTGGCTGATCGATGAACTGGACGAACTACAACACGAACAGCAACGGCGATCCCACCTCACCGCCGACGAAACAGAAGCAGAACAGCATCTCCGCCCAGACGCCGACAGCATCGAATCCCAATTCCCCGCACGCAATATCGGCCCCGAAACTCTCGACCGCACGGATACCACAGGCCCCGGAGCCGATCTGTGACAGCCAGTCTCGCCCGCGCTACATGGGCTTGCATCCGAGCGTCGCTCCAGCTAGCCGAAGTCCCCGCTGGCGAGCCATATTCCGTAGCAGCGCAACAGATCAGAGATCCGCTGCTGGGATGCTTGCACCTCCGGATCATCCGGATCAACACCTTCATCAAGAAGCGCCTGACGCTCATCCTCATCGAAATCCACACCAGGTTGGACGACTAAATGCCCACCGCGGTTCCATGGAAAAGGGCTGAGCGCGTGCGAGAGTCGTAGAGAACCAGGCGGCTTCACTCTCGACGGCCGGTTCGATCCCAAAGGGTCAGTCCACTCTTCAAGCCTCCAGCAGGCTCATCGAGCCACGACAGCGAAGTCAGTCGGTTCTTACGTCGAAAACCGGGTCATACCGGAACGGAATGTCGGGGGGCTGCAAGTACATTCGCTACATGAAGCAGGCAACACCTGGTGCGGTCTACGTCTTCGGCAACATCAGCACGCCCCGCCAGGTCAAAATCGGGACGACCGCAGGGTCTGTACTAGCGCGTAATCGTGCGCTGTCCCGCACTTCGGCGGTCGCCACACCGTTCAGGGTGCTCTTCTACTACGAGGTGGACGATGCCGTGTTTGGAGAGCTTCTTATTCATCGGTCGCTGGCTGGTCGGCGGGTTCGTCGGCGCCGAGAGTTCTTCTGGGTCGGCAAGGATGAGCTGAGCGATCTGCAGGATCTGATGACTATCATGCTGACGTCCGTAGCTGCTGATCCACAGCCCAAGACGGTTCACCGAGATGATCTGAGCAGCGAGGAATCGATTGTGTGGCTCGAGGATCCGAGTTCGCTTCCTTACGTTCAGAATCAGTGATCCACCACGTTCATCGGAAGTCGAGACCGCGCTGGATGCCAGGCCGGATGATCGGCTACACCACGCAAGGCAGCGCCCCGAGTTCTGAGGATGGCAGGTTTACGCGCCGCATCTTCTGGCTCAAGCCCTACGACCGGAGTGAGGACCCACGCGGTCCGTACTGCGGCGACAGCGCACCGACCGAAGCAGTGGACCCCGCATCGATCGTTCGCGGCAAGCGTGGAACACGTCTTAGCTGACGCAACCTCCCTCCGGATCCCGCAGGCCGCCATTGTGTTGCCACCCATCAGAACGGAGAGGTCACTTGGCTCCCGAACACGAACTGGCTGGCGAACGCTGCGTTTGATGCGCAGTGATCTGATGCCGTTGGGGTCGCGTTCCGAAGTGGAACAGCCGCGAGGAAGCGCGTGAAGTCCACCGCGACCGCTATACCCACCCCCATGGTCAGCGGCAATCACCGCAGCATCGCGTAATCGGCTGTCGTGCAGACTTCGGGACTGGCGAAAAGTCACGGGAGGATGTGCAGACCCGGGTGAGCGAAACTCACCCACCCGCAGTGGCGCGCCGACACCTGATCGGTGAGCACTTAGGGTCCTTCGCTGTGCCGTTGCTGCCTTCATTCACGCCGCTGCGTCACCGGCCAGTACTGGCAATCTGGCTCGCTCAGCTGTTATCAGTGACCGGCGACCGATTCTTCGCCCTGGCAGTGATGTGGCTGGCGCTGCAACGTTCTGGCCCGATGACCATGGGCTTGGTGGCCATCGCGGAATCGGTGCCGTACATCGCGATAGGCGCGGTCGGTCACCCGATCGTAAGCCGATTCGTCTCGTTCCGGAGGCTGGCCGGAGTCGACGCGGTGCGTGCGGGGTTGACGGTGCTGCTGCCGTTCGCGTGGATGGAGGCCGGGACGCCGGCCATGCTCGCGGTGGTTGCTGCGCTCGGAGTGCTGGGCGCGGTGTTCGACCCTGCGCTCTCGGCGCTGGTACCCGAGCTCGTCGACGAGCCACAGCGGCCGGTGCTGGTGGCGTTGATGGACCTCACCGCACGCCTGGCCCGGATCGGCGGGCCCGCACTGGTGGGCGTGCTGCTAGCCGTCGCGCCGATGACAGCGTTGTTCGTCGCGGACGCGGCCACGTTCGCGGTGTCCACGGTGGCGCTGGCGCTGTTGGGACGCACAGTGCTTGTCGTACGTGCCCAGACCACGAGCGGCCCGCCGGAGCCAGCGCCCTCGCGCCCGCGTGCACGGCTGCTGTTGCGCGAGAATCCAGCGTTGTCGGTCGCTTTCGTGGTGCAGGGTGCGGGGTTTTTCCTGAACGCGTTGCCGGGCATCGGATTACCGGTGCTGCTGGCACACCAGTTGGGTGCAGGGCCAGCACTGTACGGCGCGGTCATGACCGCGACCGGAATCGCCGCGCTGGCGGGGAATCTCGTGACCTCGCGCCTGCCCAGTGGTCGGTTCCCGACCCGTTTCTGCGCGGCCTGGACGGCCGTGGGAATCTTGCAAATGGCGACCGGCGCAGCGGGTTCGGTCGCCGGGGTGGTGGTGTGCGCGACGCTGACCGGGCTGGCCAATCCCGTGGTCGGCATCAGCATGGGCACACACCTGGCGGGCTTCGCGCCCGCGGCACGGCTACGCCTGCTGGCGATCAATCATCTGGTCATGCGGGGGGCCGGGACAGTGGGCATGGCGGTGATCCCCTCGCTACTCGGCACCCATCCCGCACGCGGATTCGTGCTCGGTGGCGCGGCGCTGACGCTCGTCGCCGGGACCGGCGCAGTGCTGGCCCCAGCGAGTACACGCCGCATGTGGGTGCGGGTCGCGGAGCGCCCGGGCACGAACGTCTCCACCACCACACGCTCCTGACTATTTGCGGCGTACCAGCTTAGGCGGCCGGCGCATCGAGCGGGAAGTGCGAGACGGGTGACCTCGTCCAGCGGGAGCCCGATCAGCTCGCAGGCGTGCGCGTGCATGGCCCCGCAGTATGCCTCGCGCCGGTCTTTGTGGAACTTCTTCGAGCGAGACCGAGCCGACTCGACACAGACCACCGCACTGACGATTCCGGTATGGCCGTTGGTCGGTTCAGCTTTGCCGGCCGATCCGGCACAGCCAGCGTGCGGCATTGCACGACTCCAGGACACTTCGACCGGATGCCGAGTTTGGCCAGGCGTCGTCGGCGAGGATTGGGGGATGAGTACTGGTGGGCGTGTGATGCTCGATACCAACCTGTGGTCATCAATCGGTGATGATCACGCATCGCAGCGTTTCGATGTCTTCGTCCAGGCACGATCGCTGGAAGTTCTCACTCCGCCAAGCACTCTCATGGAAGTGTGCCGGCATCCCGTGCCAGAGGTGAGGCAGCGCATCATCAGCGCACTCGCACGCTATCCACGCGGTCGGCTACCGACCGAAGCTCAGCTGGAATCCGCGGAGGTCGTCGCGGAAGCGCGCAGACTGCGACCGCAGTGGTTACTCTCCATGCCCGATACCGCCAAGGTCGCCTCGCTGAACGCCTTTTGGACCAAGCGGGTATGGCGGATGGCGCAACAGGACGCTCAACGCATCCACGACTATCAAGCCACCAATGCCCAACCGCTGATAGCAAGCGAGGTGTTGCGCCAGAAGCACAACCGCAGATCGTTGCTTCGCGGCAAGTTCAACCTCAGCCCCCTCACTGCGCTGATGGAGAAGGCGACACCCGAGCGCGCCGCGACGCGCGCGCCGGGCTGGAACGGTGAACCAGTGGAGGCATGGCGGACGAACTCACGCGAAATCTTTTGGTACGCACTGGTATCGGCGACCGACTGGTCTCCGTTCACCGGTGAGGACAGGACCTTCGCCGACTGGGTGGGTGCCTACCTCGACGTGGCCGCCATACGAACGGATCCTGCTGATTTCACACGTTTCTGGCTGGAAGACGTAGAGATCAAGGCAGTACGACGGCAATGGGTCCGCTGGGCGGTCCAGATCGTACAGAACGACCGCAAAGTGACGCCGGGCAATCCAGCCGACGAACAGCACAGCTCCTACCTGGTCGACTGCGACCTGTTCCTCTCCGCTGACGCCACCTTGATTTCGATTCTCGAAACCGTTGGTGAAGATGCGCCGTTCCCGTTCGCCAAACCTGTACTGGTCTCCGGGGATCGAAGTGTCCCGATCATGGAGCGTCTAGCGGCCGCACTCTGAATAACCAGTCAGCGACAAGGCCGTCGGATCAGATGTCACCGGCGCGTTCGCAGATCTACGGTGCAAGCACCTCGTACTGCACTTCGACTCTCGCATGCGGTTCCGTGGACGAGCATTTCGCGCGGTGACCGGCTAGATCAGCTACTGACGCCATTTCAGGGGCGAGGTGGTCAGGGCGGCATCGGCGATCCGGATGGCGCTGGTGGTCTTGAGTTTGCTATAGGAATCGTCGATCCATTCCTGCATCAAGCCGTTGCCGGCCGCGCGGTATTCGAGTGCCTGGAACAGGCATTCGAGCCGGTCGGCGTCGCGCGCGCAGACCGCTTCGACGGTCGCTTGGGCTTCGAATTCGGAGACGGTGTCGTGCAACAAATTTCGCAGCAGCTCGGGCATGTGGGCGACCTGGGCGGCGGTGACGGCGACATGGTCGACCGAGGGCAGGAATGGCTTGGCAGCCTTGTTCAGGTCTCGGGTGCGCACCTCCTGCGAGTCATGCCAGACCGCCATATGCGAAGCCTTGGCCGGATCGCCGCCTTCCAACGCCGCGATCAACGCCGCGAGCTGGGCGGTGCGGCAGGTGTGATCGGCCACCGATTCGGGGTTGGCGACGAGGGCGTCGTTCCAGCCCTTGCGTGATTCGCGTTTGAGACCACCCAGCTCGTACGCGAAGGCGGCGATCTCGGCGGCAGCCTCGGGGTCGAGCTGGTGTGCGTCCGTCATTCCGTCCTCCGCGTCATTGGCGTGCCAGGCGTAGTGCGTAGGCCACGTTAGCCAGATCTCGTCGGGCTTGCGGCATTAACTCACAGTCCCCGCTCATCTGCTCGACCACCGTGGAGAGTGTCCGCCGCAGTGTGGGATCGGCTGCGAGCAGGTGCGGGTGGCTTGCGATCAGGTCGGCGAGTGTGCGGGTGTAGAGGTCTGCCTGCTCGGCGCCCGGCCGCAGCCGGTTGACCAGATGCCGCAGCAGCTGCTGCCCGGACCACTGCCTGGGCGCGACGTGGATCATCGCGTAGTCGTCGGTCACCGGCGCCGGCCCGAGTTCACCGACCCAGTACGCGTAGTAGGTGAGGTTGGTGATTTCCTGGGTGTCGTCGTCGTGCGCGCGAGTCAGGTAGGCACACAGCGGTTCTCGATCGCCGGTTGCTGCCAGCGCGATCGCCGACGAGCGGACCCGCAACCAGCCTGGTGCGCCGTCGTTGTTCGCGCAACGCACCGCGCGACCGAGTTCGTCAGTCAACCAGTCCGCGGAATCGGCGCGGGCGTCGTTTCCGAGCAAGTAGACCGCTTGACGGCGCAACAGGGCATCGGCGGGCCCGCGGCATCGGTCTGCCAGTAGCAGCAGATTGTCGAAGAAACGTCGTCGATCATCGGCGGGGAATGGTGGGCGGTCGGGGCGTGGGCCGCGACCCCGGCGTCCGATCAGATCGACGAGCTGCAGTGGTGGACGTCCGGTGATCGGCCAGGTGATCAGGTTCGCGAGCGTGCGTTGGTGCACGCCGGCGGCGAGGGGATGCGTGTCGGTATCGATCAGGTCGAGGGCGAGTGTGTCACCGATGATGATGTCGGCCTCGAGTGCCTCGATGAGCAGCGCGCAGGCGTCCGGTCGCGCCCCGTGGCGGGTGAGCAACATTCGGATGCGGGTCAGGTCCCCGGCGCGCAGTGCGGCCAACGGCCGGCGGCCACTCTCCCACCCGTAGACAGTGCTCGGATCCACACCGAGAAGTTCGGCGAACTCGTTCTGGGTGAGTCGAGCTGATTCGCGCAGCAGCTTCAGCAGGAACCCGGACACCGCGCCGAAGCGCGAACCCTGACTCGCAGACAGTGTTTCGACGGGGGTGCCCATGGGCTGTCCTCTGCGTTCACGCCCTGGCGTCGATGTAACTCGTACTCCAGGTCAGTTCAGCATCCGGCCAGGTCAGCATACCTTTGTGGATGCACCCGAACAGTGGATCGGCGGAATTGACTCGAACGCCCGACGTGGCGGATCCCGTTGTCACAGAGAACGTTTCACGCGGCACTGCCCAGCTGCGGCACCGTCGTTGCCGGGGTTCCACGCCGCCGACCTCGGGTGACCTCGATTGATCGAAAGGGACAATGCCATGCGTCGCAAACTAATTCGTCTCGCTGTGCTCGTGGTGACCGGCTTATCGGCAGCTGTGCTGACGATCGGGTCGGCGTCGGCGGTTACGCCCGAGCAGTGCGAAAAGGAATCCACGGGCAAGGTCGTCGGCCACCTGGACCCTCACGATTCGAGCAAGGCGATCTGTACCTGCGCGGGCGGGTTCTACGACGGCCAGGAAGTGTACGGCGCAACGATCCTGTTCATCGGCCAGTATCCGTATCCGGTTACCTGCGTGGGTTTGGAAGTCGGGGCCTAGGCTGGTTGTCCATGACCGCCACTTCAGCGACGCCGCCTGCGCTGGGCGAGCCGATTGCGACTCGGGTTCTCGACGATCAGTCGGGCCGGGGTCCGGTGACGGTCGAGATCGGTCGACCACAGCCGTGGTACTGGGAGGAAGCTGACCGCTCGGTGTACGCCTGTCCGTACCGGATCAGTGGCGGCGCACCCGATGACCCCGGTGGCGGTGACAGCTACGCCAAGGGCATCGACGAGATGGACGCGCTCACACTGGCCGTCCACGCAATCGAGTCGGTCCTCTATCTGTGGAACGAGCGCCTGGGACGTCAGCTCCGATGGACTGCCGGGCATGGCTCTTGGCGGCTTTCCTACCCTTCACCCGAGCCCAGCGATCGCGCGAGGTGACAGAACCCCGGCAATGCTGGCCCCTTGCAGAGGGTCCGGTGCGGGTGTTCGATCGCATCGATTTCCCCCGCCGCGAGAGCAAAGTCCGAGGTTGTTCGTCTCAGTCCCATTCAGGCCGCTGGGCCAGCAGGTCGGGGAATTCGGTTTGCAGGACACAGAATTCGTTCCCCCAGGGATCGCGCAGCACCCAGAAGTCGTAACCACGTTCGCGCTGATGATCCCAGCGCACAGCACCGAGCGATTCGAGGCGACGGACCTCGGCTTCTACGTCGTCGGCCTCGATGTCGAGATGCATCCGCTCCTTGCTCGATTTGAGATCGGTGGTCGCTTGCAGCAGCACCCGTATCTCGTTGTCCGGCAACCGCAAGCGTCGGTAGACATGGCGGCTCGACGGATTGACCGGCTCTTCGGCCGCGCCGAGAACCGCACTCCAGAACCTGGTCGCCTCGTCCAGGTCGGTGACGTCGATGACGAAGTGACACAGTCGACTACGGTGACCCATGGCCGATCATGCCTGGGCGAGCGGGATCACGTACGCGCGAGCGAACCAGGTTCCGATGATGGCCGAGTGCACATGGCCTGCGACGGCACGGTCGCCTTGGATGGCGAAGGTGGCGTGCACATGGGCCTTGCCGTCGCGGATTTCTCCAGCGCCGTGCATCTCGCCCGGAATGCGATAGGTCGACACGATGTCCGTGGTCGCGTCGTCGGCGGCCATTGTCGAGACTGTGAACTCGTCAACTCCCCCGATCAGCGACACAATGGCTCCGTGTTGGACTCCGGCGGAATTCGCTTGCCGTTCAATGGACTCGACGATCTCACCTGACTCGATCGCGAACATCAGCATGGCGGGCACGCTAGCACCGCGACCGAGCAACCGTGGCCGTCTTCGACCGAGTTCGCGCTCGACCTCTCGCCTCACGCGTGGACGTTTCAACTCGGCGAGGCAGTCGAGACAATCGAGCAGGTCCCGCACCCGCATCAGCATGGTGCGGATCGAGCGCGGTGAGGACAGCGCCTGTTCCACGGCGGCGACCCCGAATACTATGGCGACTTCAGGTAGGCGGTTAGCACGCGCGAGATATCCGAGTCTCTGATTGCCTTGATTTCCCATCGTCTTCGAAGCGGCAGGAAGAAGAACGACATCGCATCGGTCTTGCGGATAGAGACGATCCCGTCGGGACGAGGGGATCGTCTCTACATCAGGGTCTGTGATCAGTGGCGCGTTGAGAAGTGAACCAGCGGCCGAGTATCTCGTTGTCGGCGTACGCCAAGGGCTTCAATGCATCGTTTTCGCTGAACCACTGTAGCCCTTGGCCTTCGGTGAGGGTCAGTGTGCTGATGTCGAGATCACCAACGCGTGCCAGGTAGGTGTGCTCGATGCCGAAACTGCAATCGCGGGTGGCGTAGTGATCGACCTGTGCCGGGTCGAGCACTACGCCGATCTCTTCCTCGATCTCCCTCACGATGCATTCGGCGGGTGTCTCGCCAGCTTCCAGCATGCCGCCGAGCAGTGACCACATGTTCGGGAACGGGATGTGCGGGAAGTCATCGCGCAGGTACATCAGCACCTGCTGGCGGTCGTTGACGAGCAGGATCTGGGTGCCCTCTGTAGCCGTGGTCATCCGGTTCGGTGGTCCTTTCCGATTCGGTGTCAGCGGGGAAGTCCAGGTCGGGGCGATGCATGTTCGCGTCGGAGATACGGCTGGATACGCCGGGCGGGGAAGTGAATGCCGCTGCAGATGCCTTCGGCTCGAAGTGCAGCGACGAATCGAGCTTGTCGCAGAGGGTGAAGCTGTTCGAGATGTTCAGCGCCGCAGCGTTGCACAGCGCCGGCCGAGTATGACCTAGGACAGATTGAGGTGCCGGTTCATCGACATCGCAGCCTCGGCAAGCTCGGGCAGCTCGATCACCTTCACACCGTTCTCTCGGAGCTTCTCGACACCGATGCAGTCCTCCACGAACGTGCTCGGCTCGCGCCACGCGATCACCACGACCGGAATACCCGCCTGCAGGACGCGGTCTGTGCACGGCACCCGGGTTTTCGTGGATCGCTCCGAGCACGGTTCGAGCGTGCTATAGATCGTGGCACCCGTAAGCCTGGAATCGTCGGGAGCCAGCTTGTCGAGGGCGGACTCTTCGGCATGAATCTTCGGATCGGTCTCGCGGGAGTACCCGGTCGAGATCTCTTGACCGTCCGCTGACACGATCACCGCACCCACGGAGAAAGCGCCTTCAACGACAGGGCACTCGCGGGCGAGGTCGATCGCCCTGTTCATCCAGTACTTGTGGTCCAGCTCAGTCACTGGAGCTCTCCTTCGATGGTTGGTAGCGCAACAAAGCAACATCCCCGATGCTGGTTACCTCCAGCAGACGCATCCTGTGTGTGGATCCGCCGGGGAAGGTCGCAGGATTGAGAAAGCGTGGTGCCGCTGAATCGCCGACCAGTGTCGGCCCGATCGCGATCTGTAACTCATCAACGAGGCCCGCAGCAAGAAATTCCGTGAGGATTTGACTGCCGCCTTCGACCATCAGGCAGCCGACTGCGCGGGCGCCGAGATCATCTAGCACGGCACCGAAATCCACTGTCTCGCCGAGCGATACGACCTCGGCGAGGTCACCGAGCAGTGTAGACGCCTTTTTCGCTCCGTCGTCGGTCGTATAGATGACGGGCGGCTGCTCACTCGTGCCGTGGTGCCAGAAGTTCGAGGCGGGGTCGAGGCTTCCGCTCGCGGTAACTGTGATTTTCAATGGCGTCGATGGCCGACCCGAGGCGGTGCGTTGCGCTTGCCGGACTTCGCTTTTCACAATCAGCCGCGGATTGTCGCTGCGGATCGTGCCGGCCCCGATGAGAATCGCGTCCGATTCGGCCCGGACTTGGTCGACACGATCGAAGTCTGCCGCATTCGAGAGCAACAACCGCTCAGCGCTGGCATCGTCGATGTAGCCGTCGATACTGACTGCGACCGACAGCAGCACGAACGGGCGAGTGCTCACGCGAGAACCGTCCAACGTCGACCGGCGTCGCGGAATGCCGCAACCTCACCGTGGCAGCTCGAATCGAGCAACCCATCGAGTTTTCGCACGTTGTGCAGAATCCGCTCCGAACCGGTGCTGACACCGACTTGCATTGCCGCGATCCCGAACTTCGCGGCTGGCTCCACATCACCAGCCTTCGCGTGGGCGATTGCCTGACGTGCGATATACACCGCCTGGTCTCTCGTATAGCCCGAGCGTATGTCGAGGATCGCTGCATCGAACTGTGCCATCGCACTCTCGTAGTCTCCGAGCGCGACCCGTCCGTGGGCCTGGTGGACGTCGATATAGGCGTGATCGAGGAAGAACCCCCACGACGGATCGACGTCAGCATCATCAGCGAGTTCCCTGGCTCGGTCGAAAGATGCTTCACTGGCGCCCCGATCGCCGATCAGTGCCGAACCATGCCCAGCGAATGTGGCAGCGACGGCAGCAAACCGGGTGCCCGCAGGCGCCGCGCGCTCGGCCGCCTCGGCCAGCTCGAGCGCTTCAGCTCCGTCGCCCTGGTCGGCCGCGATATGCGCTTTCCTGATCAGCGTGGCCGCGATCGAGTAGTCGTCACCGAGCTGATGGGACCAGGTCAATGCGCGGTCGGTCCAATGCTGGGCTCGATCCCAAGCATGACCGTCTTGGTGCAGCCACGCCGCGAGCTCGGCGTACAGGATCCGCATACGTTGCATCCCAACAGGATCGCCGATACCGGCACGGCGGAGCTGACCCATCCTGTCGATGCTCTGTTCGATCAACGACGTCACCGAACTCGCCCCGTGCAGATTGTCGCTCTCGATCAGAGCCAAACGCAGTTTGTGGAAGTGCTCGACCTGGTCGATCTCGGGCGTGGTTGCCAGCGCGGCGGTGGGCAGGACTCCGACAGCTGCGGCCAGCCCGCCCAACCCGATTCCGGCGACGATGGTGCGGCGGGGGAGTGACACGAGAACAACCTCTCCATCGGCGGTCCGGGCAGGCACCCAGACATGGTCAACGTCTTCGACACTTCGCGCGGTCCGCAAGAACTCGCCGGTGCCGTTAGCCAGCGTAACCGGCTTCGGGGAAACGAGATCGGGTACGGATCGGTGGCCAGACGCCAGCTCGAACCGAGCAACCTGCACAGGGGTAGCCCTGGCCAGAAGGTCGTCCAGCAGTCGCAGGCTTGCCGCCCGCGGATGCTTGGTCTGCCCTGTCTCCCAAGCCGTTACGGACCGCGCGCCCATACCTATGCATAGGCCGAACTCGCGGGGGCTCAGTTTCAAAGCTTGCCGCAGCGCTTGAATCTCGAGCGGTGTCCAAGCGATCTCAACCATAAATCGGCTCCCCTGCACATGGTCGATGTGCAGGGAAAATTACTCACTTTTACCCGCTTCTGTACTGGAACTGCTCAATCTGCAACGCGCACCCTTGGTCTACTCCCGGCGCAGCCGGACGCCGGGCATTGACGATGTAGATCTGAGGAGGCGAGCGATGCGGACGCTGGAATTGTCGTTATGCGAAGAGGCCCAACGTGATTGCGCGAGCGATCCGGGCGGGTTCGCCACCTGGCGTGAGGCGTACACGGCGTTGTGGCAGCACGACGCACACGGGTGCCCGCGCTACCTAGCCGCCCACGCCTACGTCTCCGACTCCGATTCCTTGGACGACTGAGCGCGCGGCGGCCGGGCGAGGTGAGGGACATGCAGATGCACGTGACTGTCGAGTTTCCCTGCCTCCCGCCGCTGCACTATCGCGCGGAGGAGTCCGCCGCGCGCACCTTCATCACAGATATGGCGCGATGGGACAGGCGGGCGGTGGTGCGCCTGGGCGGGCCGGTATCGGCGGCCATGCGACTGCTGCCGTGTCACCGACTTTTCGAGGATTCGTGATCATCAGCTATCTGCCACAGCGCGATCCCGAAATCGCACCCGGAAAGCCGGTCGCGCGGGAAACCGATCCCGCCACACTGCAAAGAGATGTAGTCGAGGACGTGCCCACGAATGCCTACGCCAAAGTCACTGCGCAGGAGCGGGAGCGGTCCTCAGGCGTTGAGCTTGCCGCCGTCGCATATCGCCGTGGCTTTCATCTCGACAAGTTCGGCGGTGTCGGGATAGGTGATGTACAGCGCGGCCGCCGATGCGTCGATGGCGCTCATGCTCACCGGTTGCGTGGCCATTCGGTCGACGGAATCACGCACGGCCACAACGAATTCCGGCGACCACTGCATAGTGCGCACCACGCGCACCAGCCCGGTGTCCGCGTCGACGAGGACCACGCTCACCGAGGCCGGTGCGCCGGTGTGTGGCCCGATCCCCGCCCGTTCCCCGGGGTTTTCCAGATGAGGGCTGTAGGGGGCGTCGGTCCACGGAAGATCCTCACCGAAGGTCCAGGCCAGCAGCGCCACCGCGGGTGCGTCGATCCACGCGAACCGAGGCGTGCCGGACTGCACAGCACGGACCTCGGCATCGGTGGGGCTGGAAGTCATGAGGGCCAGCTCGATGCCGTCGTGAGTGATCCGCACTATCGGGATCGGCGCCCAGTGCCGGCGCGCAGGGTCGTAGAGTTCGCCGACCGTGACCTCACGCATTTCACGCCCCTAGCCGCGGACGCCGACGCGACTCGCAAGCTCGCGGAGCCCGGTCGTGCGGTCGTTGTCGAGAAGTTCGGCAACCACAGCCCGAAACAAGGACTGGTGCCGCGCCCACTGGTCACCACCTACCTTTTCAGCGGTCGCGACCAGGGTGTATGCGTCTTCGTAGCGGCCCAGCCGGGTCAGTGCGGCAGCGCGGTCGAGCAGGTGGCGTGCCTGGGAGACCGGCGTGAGCCCGGTGCCGCCCAGGGGCATGTTCTTGGCCGCGGTCAGCGCCTCGGAGTACATCTCCGAGGAGACGTGGATATCGGTCAGCTGCATCACGACCTGCGAGGGCCCGAAGTTGCATTCGTAGTCCTTGGTGTCGCCGGGAAGCCGCGAGGCGACCGAGCGAGCTTCGTCGGCGAGATCGAGCGCGAGAGAGACTTTCTGGTCGCGACCGGAGGCGGTGGCGCCTTGCAACAGCAGCGATCCGTACACGCTCAGGTGTGCGGGGGACACGTCGCCGACCGGCGTGATCGCTTGGGCCGCATTGAGAACGACGGCGCGGGATTCGTCGTGCCGGCCCTGGACGAGCAGCTGCCAGCCGATCGAGCCGCGCAATGTCGCCTCGAGCAGTGGATCGTTGCCGAGCCGCGAGGCGGTGTGTGCGTCCTTGATTGCGGTCCAGGCGGTATCGGTGTGGCCCAGGTGCACCAGGGTGCACGCGGTCGCCCACAGGATTCGGGCGTAGAGCTCGGAGGCGGGAGCGATATCGGCGCCCTGGGCGGCTTGCTGGGTGGCGCGCAGATCAGCGATGCCGACGGGCAGGACAGCGGCCAGCTTCTCATACCGGCCGGCCCAGTAGGAGCCCCACGCATAGGTGACCGCGCGTCGGGCTTCACCGAGGGAGATCGGCGGTTGCTGCTCTGCGGTGCCGGTCAGCTCATCGACGTTGGTCAGTGCGCGGCGGATCGCGTTCACACCGGCGCTCTCGCCGGTGGCGGCGGGAAGCCCGCTGCGCTTGCCGACGATGTCGCTCACGTCGCAGTCGAGCGCGGTCGCCAGCTTGCGCAGTGTGGCCAGCGAAGTCGAGTTGCGGTTGTGCTGTTCGAGTTTTTTGAGCAGATCGAAGCTCACACCGGATTTGTCCGCCAGCTCTTGACGGGTCAATGCCTTGCCGCGCAGTTCTCGGATGTTGTCGCCGATACGCCGGCCGGAGTCGAGTTCGTAGTCGTCCATGGGGGTTCCCGTCAACGGATGAGGTGCTCTCTTCGGAGGGTACCCGCGAAATTTCTTCACAAGGGGTGCAAGGTGTACCCCCTGATTCGTACCGGCCGGGGTGAAGATGCGACGAAGAACAGGAGAAGGGCAGGCCAGATGTGTTGGCAATTCGGGCTATTCGTCGCGATAGCAATTCCTGCGGTGGTCGTGCTCGCCGCCTGCCTGTGGAAACCACGCGACTGAGTCCGGCGATGGCGAGCGAGCATCAGCCGACCCAGCACCTGGGTCGAGCACCGCACCTGTACCGGCGGCACAGACGACATATCGACCTCTCAGGGGAATCCATGATCACCAGCGCCAGACCATTACCCGTGCGGACGCCCGGTCCCTCTCGCGCCGAGCAGCCCGACGGCGAACGAGAACACCAGCGCGAATACCGGGCTGTGATGGAGGACGTCCGGCGGATCAGTCGCAAATGCGAGGGCGGAAGCGACCCCGCGCGGTTGCGCCGGGTCCTGGCCGGTCTGCGCGATTTGGAATGTAGGCCATCATGTCGTGAAAGCTCTTGCCCTGATTGCCGATCGGCGCAGAAGTGACTACGCCGATGAATGAACTTCCCACGTTGAATCTTGATGTCGCGACTACCGCCCGCGTCTATGACGACTTGTTTCGCGGCAAGGACAACTACGACGTCGATCGCGAGCTGGCTGCCGGGTTGCGCGAGCGGTGCCCGCAATTGCCGGCGATCCTGCATCGGGCCAATCAGTTCGTCCGCGAGGCCGTCGCGCGGTTGGTGGATGAGGGGATCACACAGTTCGTGGACGTGGGCACGGGATATCCGCGCGAGCCGTTCCTGCACGCCGAGATCCTGGCGTGGGCGCCGCAGGCGCGGATTGTGTATCTCGATAACGATCTGCTCGTCGGCGCGCACACCCGAGCCCTGATGCTGCCCTGTGAGGCGGTGTCGTTCGTGTGGGCCGACATCACCGATACCGCCGGGCTGGGCGCACCGAACAAGCTCGGAGAGTTCCTGGACCTGTCGAAACCGGTAGCGCTGGTGGCCGAATCGGTGCTCGAGTTCCTGCCCGGCGCCGCCGAAGTCCTTGCCGCGATGGCTGAGCTGCTCGCGCCGGGTTCCCGGCTGGTGATCAGCCATCTCGCCTCGGACCTGTGTCCGGAGGTCGGATTGCTGCGCGAGGTGTTCTCCCAGGCCGGCATCGAGTTGTACCCGCGTGACCGCGACGAGCTCGCCGAGATGCTGACCGGCTACACCCTCACCGACCCGGGCATCATGCCGCTGCACGAATGGGCCGCCCGTGCCGAACAATTCTCGCAGCTGCCCCGCCAACAACCGCCCGGATGCTACGGCGTCATCGCTGAAGTGCGCTGACCCGGACAACTGAGAAATAAGGGCTCGCTGTGATGAATTCGATTCCGCCGCAACGGGGCGCGCTCTACATCGTGGATCCGTCGCTGATCACCGCCGAGGCGCGGGCCGCATTCGATGTCGAGTTGCCCGCGCTGGCCGCTACTCACGGTGCCACGCGGTGTGAGCGGCTCGAAATCGGTTCCGGCGCGGGCGATCTCGAGCGACCGCTACTGATCGCACTCGCACTGTCTCACGCGCAGCTGGTCGTCACTCCGACGCTCGCACATCTGGGCGGGTGCGCGCCGACAGTGCAGATAGTCGCCGACATCTACACCGGCGACCACCTGATCGTGCCCACCTCCGGTAGTTGGAACGCTGCCTTCGTAAGCGCTCCAGCCGACCCAGGAAGCTACCGGCACTCACCACCGTCATCTCCAGGGCATCCGGAGCCGCTCTCTTCAGCCCGCGCCCGCCAGCGTCAAAATACTCGCCTGTTGCAATAGGAGCGACGATCATGACCTTCCCCCACGGCTACGACGACGACTGCGCGTTCTGCACCGCATTCCGTTTCGGCCCAACCCATCCCAACAGCGTCTACCTCGACGACGCCACGGCGCGGCACGCGAATTGGACCATTTTCGAGGACCCGAATGTGGTGGTGCTGCCCACGATCGGACCTGTGGCGCCGGGACACACCATGGTCCTGGCCCGTGAGCACTATCTGTCCTTCGCGCACGTCTCGCCCGATCTGGCGCGGTATGCCGAGTCGGTGGCGATCACGTTGTCGGGCAAGCTGAGCGCCGAGTTCGGCGACGTGATTTGGTTCGAGCACGGGCCTATGAGCGAGAAGGCCACCGGCGGCTCGTGTACCTCGCATGCGCATCTGCACTGTGTGCCGGTCGGTGATGTCGATATCTCCGGGCAGATCAACGAACGCTTGACCGGCAGGCGGATCGAGTCCTTCGCTGACCTGGCACAGCAGGCCGAGCGTGAACAGCCTTACCTCTACTACCGCACGCAGGGGGGTGAGCACTGGGTATACGACGTCACCGTCGACCTGCCGTGCCAGTTCCTGCGCCGGGTCACCGCGACCGCGCTCGGCAACGGCGACTGGGATTGGCTGGCGTGCCCGCATCCTGATGTGGTCCACCAGACCATTACCGCAGTGCACTGGTGAAAGGTGCTGATTCGCTTCGCCTACCCGCCGGGGAAGGCAGGCACTGACACCCGCCGGCGGTGTCAGCCGTCGTTGCAGAGAGGCACCTCTGGTGAGACCTGTTGATGTACTGTGCGGCTTCTATTTCTTCCCGCGCGGCGGAAGCGCGTATGTCACCCGATACCTCGGTTTGCACCTGCCGGCGGAGCGGGCCCGGATGCGGCTGATCACCGGAAGCCTCGGTGCCGCTGGGGAGATCAGCCACGCCGGATCGTTCTTCGCCGACCTGGCCGACGTCCGGACGGTGGACTACACCGCTGCGGCGGGGTGCTACCAGCGCGGAGACGATCCGCTGCTCGCGCCGGTGCCGTTCCACGCCAGTTACGAATTCCGTGGCGCGGTGCCTGATCGGCTCTTCGCGGCTGCCGGTCCACGCATGCTGGCGCATCAGCAGCAGTTTTGGGGTCGCCAATTCCAGCAGGCTGGTATCGGGGGTGCGGATGTGGTTCACCTCAATCACCTCACGCCCCAGCTCGGGGCGGGCCTGGATTCGGGGCGCCCGGTGATCGCCCATCTACACGGCACCGAGCTCAAGTTCCTGCACCAGTGTCTGAGGGAGGGCGAGCGCTGCGGTCCGCACGCGGCGATGTGGGTGGATTACGTCCGCGCCCACGTCCCGCGGGTCGCGCGCCTGATCGCGGTCTCCGCCGATGACGCGACCGCGGCCGCGGAGATCCTGCGTGTGAGTCCGCACGACATCGACACCATTCCCAATGGTGTGGATCTCGCCGAATTCGCAAGGCAACCGCTGAGCGAGGATGAGCGGCGCGCACAGTGGCGGCGCTGGCTGGTCACAGATCCGCTCGGCTGGGACGAATCGGGCCGACCCGGATCGGTCCACTACACCGAGTCCGATCTCGACGCCCTGATCCCGACCGGCGCCGCGCGCACCCTCGTGCTGGCCGTGACGCGATTTTTGGCGTTCAAACGCATGGACTGGCTCCTGGACTCGTGGGCCCGCACCCAATCGTGCAGGCCACCTTCGACATTGGTGATCTGGGGCGGGTTCCCCGGGGAATGGGAAGGCGAGCACCCGGTGAGCCAGGCACGCCGGTTGGGGCTGGACACGGTGCTGTTCACCGGATTTCGTGGACACGAGGATCTGTCTGTCGCGATGTCGTGCACGGACCTGTTGGTCAACACTTCCGCCCGCGAGCCCTTCGGGCTGGCGCCACTGCAAGCGATGGCCGCCACCGTCCCGGTCCTGGCCGCTGCTGCCGGGGGCCCGGCGATGTACGTTCGCGACGGGCACAGCGGATGGCTGTTCGATCCCGACGACCCCGCTCACCTCGACAAATATTTGATCGACGCCCTCGCCAGCCCGGCCGAGCTCGCCCGACGTGGAAGCAACGCGGCAGGTGACGCCGCCGCGTACTCCTGGCACCGGATCGCCGACACCTTCGCCGACCTCTACACCGAAGTCGCTCGCACCGCCCCGGCCGCGCGGCACCCGGTGACGGCGCGGGTGCGAGAGCGGCAACCCGGCCCGGTCACGCAGGCAGGAACTCTGTGATGGGAAGTATTGCGCTGGTCGGGCATGCGCGGGCGGGCAAGGACTCGATCGCACAGTACCTAGTAACCCAGCACGGCTATACCCGCGTCGCGATGGCAGATCCGATCAAAGACGCTCTGCTCGTGCTCAATCCCCTCGTAGCCACCCCCGACGGTGCCGTCCGGATCGCCGATCTGGTCACCGAACGCGGGTGGGAGGGGGCAAAGAGCGCCAGCCCCGACATTCGGCGGCTCATGCAGGCCCTCGGTACCGACGTCGCCCGCACTCTCTTCGGCGACGATGTGTGGATTGCGCTGGCCCTGCGCACCGTGGGGCCGCTGCTCGATGCCGGCCTACCGGTGGTGATCAGCGATGTCCGGTTCCCCAACGAAGCCAGTGCATTTCGGCGCATCGGTTTGCGCCTGGTCAAGGTCACCCGGCCAGGGTTCGCGCTGGACACCACGCACGAGTCCGAAACCTCGTACTCGGGCATCGACTGCGACGCGGAGCTGATCAACGCCACCACCCTGGACGACCTGTACCGACGCGCCGATCAGATCCTCACCGACCACAGTCACGGCGGCCCGGCACGGGGGAGGAGAACAGGTGGACGACAGAGATAGCCGCCGGTCGCTGAAAGATGTTGTGTTCGCACCGTTTCCATTGCCCGATCGCGCCGACACGTTTTCCCGGCCCCTGCATCCACGGGACCAGGTGGTGCTGGCCCGGCGGCGCGCATTCGGGACACGTCAGACGCTGGCCGCCACACAGGCGTGGTCCGGTATCAGCGACCTGGTTGCCCGCGGAACGCCGCTGACCGCACGGGAGTGGATCGAAGTCTACGAGTGGCTCACCCGATGGCGCTACGAGGAAGCGCGGGCGCACACCGCGAGAAATCTCGGCACCGGAACGTCCTGGGATCCGCTCCTGACGATTACTCCCATCACCGGTGGCCTGCCCAATCACGACATCCTCGGCGACGCCGGGTGGCTGCGCGCCGGCGCGCAGTGGAGCGAAGCCGAGCAGAGGTGGAACGGCGGCACAGAAACACCTGCCAGCAGGATCACCCAGGCTGCCAGAGCGTGGGCGCTGCCAAGATTCACCGATCCGGGCACCGACACGCTGCAGAACATGGTGACCCTTCCCGGCGGCGCACAGGTCAAGGGGAATCTCCTCGTCCGCGGCGCGGCGATGGCGCAGCGCGGCCGGGAACGGGTCGCACGGCGCGGCGGCGATACCCCCAAATTTCATGCCGATCTGAGCAACTTGATCGCTGTCACCGGCGCCGATGCCGACAGAGAGATCGTCTTCAAGGCCGCGATGGCTCATCTTGCCAGCCAAGAACCGGGGACCGGCGAACCGCGGGCGGTCACAGCGTGGGCCGAGTGCACGTACTTCTTGTATCAAGGACCACAGATGAAACGGGGATCCGATGCCGTGATCCGAATCTTCGCCGCCCTCGCCGGGGCGTATCTGTTCGGCAGAGCCCCGGTCATCGACCACGATATCGACCTGAAAGCCTATGCCACCGGACAGGATTGGTTTGTCGAGCACATTCGGCGTCGGCAGGACCAAGCACCGGGCAAGCGCCCCGCCGCTGTCCGGACCGGCCGTGCGGCTGCGGCCGTTGCGGAGTCCGGCGTCTCCGCAGCAGGTGATCGGCGACCGGATCGGCGCGCGGGCGCCACCATTGTCAGGGCTCAGCGGTGAGCAGGCTTGTTCGCTCCGGACGCGCGTACCAGGTCGACGACGTCGTAGTAGGCGTCGATGCTCTCGCCCGCGTCGCCCCAAAACCCTTCGGCGGTGGTGTATTTCATCCGCCCTGCGGTGATGTAGGCGTTGTTCACGTCGGTGATCTCGAGTTCGCCCCGCGCGGACGGTTCGAGGGTGCACAGTTTGTCGAACACGCTGTTGTCGTAGCAATAGAGTCCGGTCGCTGCGAACGTGCTCGGCGGATCGGAGGGCTTCTCGATGATTCGCACGATCTCACCGCCGGGCCCGAACTCCGGCACACCCAGATGCCGCAGGTGGTCTTCGTTCTTCAGTTCCGACAACAGCAGCCGTGCACCAACCGGGTCGGCCGCGAATTGCTCGATCACCGGGGCGACGGAGAACTCGAAGATGTTGTCCGCCAGCAACACCACGACCGGTTCACCGTCGGCGAAACGCTCGGCCAGTCCGAGCGCTTCACCGATGCCCCCGGCCTGCTCCTGGTAGGCGTAGGTCAGCAGCTCCACCCCGTGCTCGTGCCCGTTGCCGAGCAGGCGCAGGAATTCGCCCGCGTGGTTTCCGCCGGTCACGATCATCAGCTCGGTCAACCCGGCCGACACCATCGCTTCCACAGCCCAGCTGACCATCGGCTTGTCGTAGACCGGCAACAAATGCTTGTTGGTGATCTGGGTCAGCGGCCGAAGCCTGCTACCCGTTCCGCCGGCCAAGATGACGCCCCGCATGGCACTCCGATTCCTCGTCGACACTCACCGCCCCGCGCGACGCGACGCGGTGCACACCCTACTGCCCTGCTCCGGAGGCCGCACCCATGACTTCGAACCCACCCATCATCCTGGGAATCAATGCCGCTCACGACGCCTCGGCGTGCTTGATCTCCGGTGGCACACTCATCTCCGCGATATCGGAAGAACGCCTCTCCCGCATCAAACACGACGGCGGATTTCCTGCCCGCGCCGTCGAATACTGTGTGAAAGAGGGCGGGCTCGCCGGCCTCGAGGATGTCGATTGCCTCGTTCTCAATGAGCAAACCCGCACCGATCACACCCTCGATCTGCGCAACCACGGGTTCGCAGGCGAGCTGATCACCAACCCGTCACACCATCTCCTGCACGCCTACTACGCCTGGGTCGCCTCCGGGTTCTCCGACGCGGCAATCCTCATCGTCGACGGCAGCGGCTACAGCTACGGCGAACACCAACGGCGCGCCAGTCCCCTGCTGGGTGACCCACCGCCCTATTCGGAGATGGAGGAAGCCGAATCGGCCTACCTCGCACAGAACGGGACTCTCGAACTCATGGGAAAGCGGTGGGCGCTGTGGCAGGCGAGCACACCCTACTTCCGATTTGGCAGCCTTGGACACATGTTCTCGATGGCCTCACAGTACATTTTCGGCCACTGGCAGCACGCCGGAAAAACCATGGGCCTGGCACCGTACGGAGACGCTTCCTCGTTCCCGGAACCCTTCCTCGATATCCGCGGCGACGCCTTAGAAATCCGAACCGACTGGGTCACAAAGCTTCCCCCGCGCTCGCCCGAGCCGGCACATCTCGATCAGGTCAGCTGTGACCTCGCGGCCAAGGTGCAAGCCGAACTCGAACGCGCGATGCTCCACCTCTGCCACCAGCTGCACCGCACCACCGGTCAGGACAACCTCTGTATCAGTGGCGGCGTCGCTCTCAACAGCGTGGTCAACGGCACAATTCTGCGCGAGTCACCCTTCAAGCGACTGTTCGTCACCCCGGCCGCCGGAGATGCCGGAGTCGCGATCGGCGCCGCGCTGTACGGGCACCACCGAATGACCGGCACAGTTCCTCGCTGGAAATCCCACGACGACTATCACGGCCGCACATACAGCGACTCGGACATCGCGCAGGCGATCGACCAGCGCAAATCTCGACTCCGCTGGAACAGGGTAGAAGATCCCGCTACTCTTGCTGCACAAGACATTTCGGCAGTAAAAGTGGTCGGCTGGTTCGAACGAGGAAGCGAATTCGGGCCGCGGGCACTGGGCCATCGCAGCATCCTCGCCGATGCCCGGAACCCCGCCATGCGGGACCGCCTGAACAAGGCCGTGAAGTTTCGTGAACCGTTCCGCCCCTACGCCGCCTCGGTACTCGCCGAGCACGTGCCGGAGTACTTCGATATCTCCGCCAGCGATCCCTTCATGCTCGTCGTGGCCACAGTTCGCACGGCCTACCGCGAAGTGGTGCCCAGCATCTGCCATGTCGACGGCACCTGCCGGATCCAGAGCGTCGACGCCGATCGTGGCGACCGGTTCCGGCGCGTCCTCGAATCCTTCTACGCCACAACAGGTGTCCCCTTGGTACTCAACACCTCGTTCAATATCCGCGGAGAGCCCGTGGTGGAGACGCCCGGCGACGCGATCGACTGCTTCCTCGGGTCGAACATCGATGCCCTCTACCTCGAAGACATTCGCATCACCAAGGCCGACATCTCGACCGCGGAGAATCCAGGGGCACTAATCCCGTACCTCAGCAACGCACTGGAAATCGCCACAGTCACAGCAAGCGCCGACGGTGCGGCACAACCACCTCGACACCATGCCTCGACACGAACCGGGCACCGCAGCCCGATCAGCCAGGAGGACACCATGCTCCTGCAAGCCGTTGACGGCCGAAGAGCGATCGACGACATCGCAGCCGCAACTGGAACCGAGCCCGCCGCGACCGGTGTTGTATTCGCTGATCTCAATCGTCGGGGCTTCGTATCATTCGGATTCGGCGCGACACCGGAGGGGATATCGCATGCGGGACCTGTCCACACCCATGGCAATCAGTGACTCGGATATGGCGGGCGTGCTTTCGGCCTACCTGCAGCGCTACCCGGACGAGGCCACCGCGCTATCGGAGCCGATGCGCCTGCTGTAGACGGGTCGGAATTTCGCCTTCCGGCGTACCTGGCCGATGCATGTGACTGTCGGGGCGCTGCTGGTCTGCAACCACAGCGAAATCCTGCTCATCGACTTTTCCGACCACCTCGCCTCGTTCTGCAACCCGGAGGTCACCTGGAGAGGACCGACACCACGCTGGCCAGCGGAATGCGAGCCCGCCTCGAAGACGTCGTCGTCGACACCGGTGCCCGCGGGCGCGGTGTCGGTGAAGCACTCACCCGCACCGCCATCGACGTCGCCAGACAGCACAACGCCCGACCCGTCGATCTGACCTGTGGACCGTCCCGGACGGTCGCGCGAAAGATGTACGAGCGGTGCGGATTCCGACCGCGCGACACCACCACCTACCGCCTGTCCTCGTGACAGCCCTTCGCATCCGCTCGCACCGCACTGAATCGGTTCAATCGATCCTTGGAGGAATGAATCAATGAGTGATGATCGTGGAACGGCCGAACAACTGCACACGCTGGCACTGCAGTTGGCGGCGATCGCGCAGAACGGCATCACCTTCGTTCGCGATCCCTTCGATGCCGAACGCTACGAACAGGTGCGCACGATCAGCGCCGAGCTCATGGCGCTCATCGGGACCGGCGCCGCCGAGGACTTCCGAAAGATCCTGGCCGCTGAGATCGGTTACGCCACACCCAAAGTGGACGTCCGCGCCGGCGTCTTCGATCAGCAAGGCAGGATCCTTCTGATCCAGGATCGCAGCGACGAGCTGTGGACCCCACCAGGCGGGTGGGCCGACCTCGGCGATACCCCACGCCAGGTCGTGGAAAAGGAAGCCAAGGAGGAGTCGGGTCTCATCGTGCGCGCACACACGATGGTCGCCTGCCTGGACCGCGATACCCAAGGGCACACCCCGAAACTGCCGTCCTCGGTCTACAAACAGTTCTACCTCTGTGACATCCTGGACGCGTCTGGTGAACCGAGCCCGGTGGAGACCCTGCAAATCAGTTGGTTCCCCCTCGATGACCTGCCGCCTCTGTCCGCAACCCGCATTCTGGAACACGAGATCCGGATGATGTTCGAACACTGGAAGAACCCCGGCCAGCCCACCCAGTTCGACTGAACACCACTTCCTTGCCATGTAACACCGATACGCGCCGAGTCGTCGGCGCGTATCGAACAGCACTTGCACGTAGAAGCGGAACATCGACGCTCATTCAGGCGAGATGCGATGTGGGAGTGGTTGAATGCCGATATGTCGGACGGATGACCCCTAGATCCCTCTGTTGACAGCGACGTCTCCGCAGGGCCGACCGTTCGAACAGCAGCGGCGGACGCCGCTGATCATTGGCAAAGGTGCGACCGATTCCACCCTCGTGAGGACTTCGCGACCGCGGCCGCGGCCCGTGCCGTCGACAGCCCGGGCGCTCTGCGAATCGATCACCGAAGCGACCGGATTCAGGCAATATCCGCTGGCAGTACGGATGGCCCGGACCAGCTTGTCCCGAATCCGGCCCAGCACCCGGCTCGTTGCCAGCGGTCGAAGAACCCATAAATCGTGCGCCACGGGGGCAGGTCAGCTGGGATCGCTCGCCAATGGCAACCCGTCCGGACCAGATAACGGATCCCATCGACGATATCGCGACGATCATGTTTCTCCGGCCGCCCGCCGGTCGGGGTTTTACACGCTGGCACCGGTAGCAGCGGCTCGATGAGCTGCCACTCCGCGTCGCTGGCATCCGATGGATACGGACGCTCCCGCATACATCCAGTATCCGAACCACCCGGGACTGCCCACAAGCGCCGCGACACCCCTTGACCGCCAACAGCAGACCCGTTCGGCTAACCGTCACAGCCTCCGGGTGGGGATCGGAAACAGGCAGTCAGCGCGTGGGTCGGATTGTCGCGGTCAACTCGGCCAAGAGTGCGCATCATGGTGCTAATCCGCGGCGAGCAGCTCGGTGAGATCGCTGGGGCCTCTGTAGACAACAGCCATGCCGGCTGCGGCGTATCGCACGTAAGCCAAGCCCAGTTCGGCATCGGCAGTGTTGCGCCAGCGTTGGTTGATTCTCGCTGGGACGGCGTCGAAATCGGCGGTGCGGCGGAAGGTTTCGCCTTCAGTGGTCAGCTCCCGGCGTACCAGGATGTCGGCATAGACCGCGTCGGTGCTCGACCGCTCGGCCGAGAGGAAAGCGAGGGTGGGATATCGCTCGCTCAGCGACCTCGCTATGGCGGTCATGTTCTGCCAGCGCAGGATTTGTTCGTGGAGCACACGCAGTTCGGCGAGGCGGCACGCCGGCTCGTCGCCGTCGTGTTCGTCGGCTGCTCGACTCTGCGCAACCATCACATATTGTTCATAGCAAACGACCAGTTCCTCCGTTACACCTCGATACGCCGAGGCGACGGGCCGGAACACGCCTGCAGGCCGGCCCGTCGGCTTCCGAGCAACTTCCTTCGCCGGCACGCACCTGGCTGAGGGGCCGCACCAGCATCCGGCCGCCAGGGCAGGACGGCCTCCACGTATGTATGTAAATCTCGCCGCCTACGGCTCTGGCGCCGGCAATCACCACGCCGCATCAATCGACCGCGAGTTCTGGGCTCGGTTCCCGCGGCTGCGAGGGTGGAAGGACGCCATGAACCATCTCCTGGTCGATGATCCTGCGACGTTCAACCCCCTGGGGCCGGGAGTACGGCGTGGGCGGCCTGGGTGCGTTCGATCGCTAGGTGTGCCGGGCGGGCGGTCATGATGTCGATCAGATCCTCGTCGTGGAACCCGACCCCCTGCTGCGCTGGTGCGGGATTGGTGCGATGCGGGTTCACCGGAGTCGACTTCGTACGTTTGCGTTTCTTGGATGTCGGCATGAGCATCGATCCTAGGGCCGCGTCGAGCCGGGCCGCGGAGTATGTCCGGGGCAGTGCCCCAAGTGATTTGGGTGCGCTTGTTCGCACTCCGGATCTGGCGGGTGCGGGGCTACCGTGGACCACAGACGGGCGTGAGGCGCAATGCGGGTGGCAACGGAGGCGGAGCCCATGGACCGGCGTGGATTCGTGAGGATCGTCGGCGCGACCATGACCGGCCTGCGGGCGCGCCCGGTGATCGACCTGGCTCAGCTGGGTCGTGCGCGGCGCGTGCGCGAAGACGTGGTCGATGAGATGGACGCGATCACCGCGGGCCTGCGCCGGCTCGACGACGGCGGCCAGGGCGATATCCTGTTGTGGTCCATCCGCGCCCACCTGCACGATGTGGTGGGCCTGATCGAATCGGGCAGTTACCCCGATCCCCTCGGTCGGCGCCTGCATTCCACGGCGGCCGAGCTGCTGCGCCTGGCAGGTTGGGTCAGCTTCGACAACGGGCACCACGCCCACGCCCAGCGGTACTGGACCAGCGCCGTGTACACCGCCCGCACGGCAGGCGATCATGCGCTCTCCGCCAACGCGATCGGGTTTCTTTCCTGTCAGGCCAAGGACATCGGCCGCCCTCAGGATGCGGTGACCTTGGCCGAGTCGGCGCTGTCGGAATACCGTGGCACGAGCGCCGGGGTGTCGGCGATCTTGCATCTGCGGGCAGCGGAAGCGCACGCGGGGGCCGGTGCGATCGCGATGTGCCGCACCGAGATCGACGCGGCGTTCACCAGCCTGGAGCGCCCCCACACCGGCACGCCGACGTGGGCGTATTGGCTCGACCGTGCCCAGGCGCACGGGCAGGCGGGCTACTGCTATCTGCGGCTCGCACAGTACACCGACGCGCGCCGCCACCTGCGCGAAGCACTTCGCACTCAAGACCCGGCCGCGATCCGTGAGGGCGCGCTGCGTAACACGTTGCTGGCGAAAACATATGTGCGCCAGACTGATCCGGAGGTCGACCGGGCCTTGTCGCATGCGGGTGCGGCGGTGGCAGCGTTGTCGGGACAGGCCAGCTCCGCCCGGTGTGTCGGACATCTGACGGGGCTCCTGCGGGATCTGGTTCCCTATCGCCGACGTCCGGCGGTGCAGGAATTCGCCGATCACCTGCACTACCTGCGGTAACCGTCCGGGCCATCTACCTTCACATGACTCCGCAGGTCGGCGCCGGGGGCGCGGTCACGACTCGACGGTCCCGATGACTGCAAGCCAGTCGTCCTCGTCCACGGTGACTGCAATTTCCCTGGTGGCCATGCGCAGCAAGGGTAGTCCGGCCCCTTCGCCGGTACTCGACGACAGCACCGGCGATACATTCGCTGCCGCATACCCCGTTCTCCCGAACCCGGACGCCGGATCGGCGAGGATGGACGGCAAGTTCCTCTCATCAGTGCTTGGTGCCCAACAACTTAGGAGTCAAGTGGACGGCGGCTGTCTCTGCGGCAATATCCGGTTCTCGGCGACCGGAGCCCCCGATTTCCCTCACCTGTGCTCGTGTGAGCACTGCCAGCGACTTTCGGGCGCCCCCGTGATGTCGTGGGTGTCATTCCCCTCGGAAGGTTTCGAGTGGACCGGTCCAGGCGGGGAGCCGACCTGGTTCGAGACCTTTCCGCAGATCTGCCGCGGGTTCTGCCCGTCCTGCGGATCGACGATGGCGTCCAAAGGTGACGAGGAGGGGTTGGTCGGCGTCACGATGATGAGCCTCGATGACCACACCAGCTTGGTACCCGAGCGACAGAGTTTCCGCCCCAACGCCGTCCCGTGGCTTCCGATCGTCGGCGCCCAGGACTGAACGAGTTCAGGCCAGGCCCGTAGCTCCACACAGATCAGCCCACCGCAGCACACCCGCTACTGCCTGGAGTGGCGGTTCCGTTCGCGCCCGGAAACCACAGCGCAGGAGGCGAACACACCGTGATCGACACCACCCCATCGGCCACGATGACCGGACTGGGCATCGTGCAGGCCGGCGCCGACATCCTCACTCAGCCCACCCGCACCTTCGACCTGCCCGCCGACGCCGACACCGCTACCGGCGTCATCGAGGACCTGTTCACCGCCATGGACCGCATCGGG
Source organism: Nocardia sp. NBC_01388 (assembly GCF_045040085.1). Taxonomy (NCBI): domain Bacteria; kingdom Bacillati; phylum Actinomycetota; class Actinomycetes; order Mycobacteriales; family Nocardiaceae; genus Nocardia; species Nocardia sp. NBC_01388. The sequence continues at coordinate 8,683,895 of NZ_CP109553.1, read as the reverse complement.
CGCATCCACCCCTTCGCGAAGGGGATGGGAATCGCAGCCCCGCAGATCGGTATCGACCGCCACGCCGCAGTTGTCCGCCCGGCCGACCCGCACGCCCCCGCGATCATCCTGCTCAACCCGCGCGTCACCGCCGAATCGCAGGAGACCGACGAGCAGTACGAAGGCTGTTTGAGCTTCTTCGACGTGCGTGGCTTGGTGCCCCGGCCACTGCATATCACCGTCGAAACCACCACGCTCACCGGCGAACTCGTCACCACCGACTACCACCACGGCCTCGCCCGGCTACTGCTGCACGAAATCGACCACCTCGACGGAGCCCTGTACACCACCCGTATGCGGCCCGGCATCGACCCGATCCCGGTGGCCGAATACCGGCTCAGCGGCCAGAACTGGAACTACGAGCAATGACACCCAACGGCCAGGTCATCGTCTACTACCAGCCGACACCCGGCGCGATGGCCATGATGCGGTGGACTCCGCCGACTGACTGGCTCGACAATGGACACAACGCACTCACCTGCGCCGACTGCGGCACCGACCTGCGCCTCGCAGGGCAGTCACGGTTCAACATTCCCGACCCGCGCACACCGAAACGGATCCGCTTGTTCTGCGGACCGTGCTGCAACGACGGCATCGACGAAATGGCCCGGCTCACCAGCCGCCGCGGCACGCTCACCGGCACCGGACGAGTAGCAGGACAGCGAATGTCCGAGCAAGAGCGCGCGGCGCAACGCCGGATCGGCGGCCTGATCCGCTCCTGCGGCGTCCTGTCCGAACAGGGGCTGGCCATGTGGCGCGAGAACGGCTGCGGAGAATTCAAAGCCACCGCCGACGAAATCGCCGCCGAACTGGGCATTTTGGGCATCCCCCACACCATCGTCCCTACCGACCTGTCGCCGCTGGTCTCCGACCCTCGGCGCATCCGCCACGGCGAGGAAGTGCGCGTCGCCACCGCTGACCTGCCGAAGCTAGTGGCGTGGATCCCCTCGATGCAGAAATACATCGACAAACTCGCGGCCCTGACCGAATCCTGACCAACGACCCTCTGCCCCCAAGAAGCGACTTTCCGCCATTTCGTGGTCCATGAATCCCGCACGTGTACAGCGATTTTCAGGGCAGCGATACCGTGATGTCTCCACCTGATCGTCCGACGATCTTCGCCCGGGCCACCTTCTCTAGCTCGCGAAATCGTGGGTCGGCGCCCAGCCGAGCTGGGACCTTCTGCACAACTGGGTGGAAGCCCTGGAACTGCGGTGATGTGGTCGGCAAGTGGGACGACGCGCAATCGTTTAGACCCACCGGCGAAATCGGCCCCGGTAGTTGAACCGAGGCCGATCTTCGATCGTGCACGTACCCAACACAATTGGGGACTACTCACGCTACACCGCGCTGCCGGCCCGGATTCATCGCCTACCGGCTCACCAAAACCCCGACCACACCCACCGAACACCCTCTGTGGTGAGCCGAATGCCAAAATGCGGCATGGCCGCCAACCACACCGCAGGCAGCGCAGGCGATCGCGCACAGTCGCCGGTCCTGGCCGTGATCAGCGGCCCCCCGGGCACCGGCAAAACCACCCTCGCCCGCGCCCTGGCCAACTACCTCGGCACCCCAGCGATTATCCGCGACGAAATCAAACAAGGCATGGTGCTCACCGGTCGTGGAGAACCAGCCGACGGCTACGCCGACCTCAATCTCCCTGTACTGGCAGTATTCTTCGAGGTCCTCACCAGCCTGATCACGGCCGGGGTCACTGCGGTCGCCGAAGCCGCGTTCCAGGACAAGCTGTGGCGACCCAACCTCGCCCCGCTCGCCACGATCGCAGATATCCGCATCGTCCACTGCACCGCACCCACCACCGTGATTCACGACCGCATCACCCACCGCGCCGACGCCGACCCTCACCGCCACGCCCACGACGACACCGCCCTGATCACCTCGATCGCCACGAACACCCGATCACCCATCGACGCGTTCGACCCGATCCGGCTCGCTGTACCCGCGTTGACGGTGAACACCAGCAACGGCTACCAGCCCGACCTGGCCGCGATCGCGTCGTTCCTCACCTATCCAGTTGCAAGGACGACGACCCGCTGACCATGCTCGCTGTCCACCTCGGCCGCGATAAGGTGCGGCTCTGTGGCAAATGCCAGTGAGGATGAGCAATGAGTGCGCTTACTGAGGAAACGTGGCGCGCCGTCGCCGTGAAGCTGACCTCTGCCGAGGTCGAGAAGAATCGGCGGGGGACCGAGAAGATCCTCGGCCGCATGCTTCCACCGCGCCCGACTCCGACAGCTAGAGGCCGGTGCTCTGATGAGCGCGGCGGACTCGATCCGCAATAGCTCACCACGGAGTTCGACCTCATGCTTCGACGGAATCTGTTTCCTCGCTGGTGGATTGCAAAGCGGGCGTCTCGTCTGGGTCCAGACTGTGGCGCCTCGGCTCGGCTGCGCTGAGGAACATGGCGGTGTTGACCGTGATCAGCAGCAGGCACACCGTGGGCACGATCCTGATGATCGCGGAGGTCGTATCGGCCATAGCGCCCGGTTTCGTCGCGAGAAACGTATTGCCCCAGATACTCATGAACACCGCAACGAACATCTGCAACCAGAACCAGGGGCGAGCGATCCCCGTGCGATACGGCAGCGTTCCCAGCATCACGTAGCCATAGGCGATCTCGAACACGGTGGCACCCTGAACCGCCCCGGGTTTCATGCGATAGTTCGTCGCTCAGTCGTACAGTCGGCTGAGTAGTGCGCCCTGCCCGGATTGCAGGATGTGGGCGGCTTCGAGTGGTATCCAGAAGCATTCGAAGCGCGTCGGTTCGGCTTCGCCGTCGTGGTCTTCCTGGCTATCCCAGCGTTCATGTGTGTCTTGACCGATCTTGAGTTCGAAGACGTGTCGATGCTGGATCTCGAAACGGCAGGGGCTGATGTCGTACGTGTCTTCCCCGAGCTTGCGCACAATCTCGAACTCCGTGAGTCCGGTCTCCTCCCGTGCCTCACGCAAGGCAGCGCCCTCGGGTGACTCGCCGGCCTTCACACTCCCGGCGGGTACTTGTATGCCGACCTCCTCCCACGAGTAGTCGGTGTGCCGGAAGACGAGCAGTTCTCCGTTACGCACGATGTAGGCCAATACCTTTTCCTTGGTGACCTTTTCGGGCATCAGATGAGCATTCCTTCCTGAATGGAGCGAAGCGGGATAGCGATAGTTTGACGTTCGGGCCTGCACTCTGGTGTCTGCACGACGAGATAGCCCTTATATCCCCGATTGCTGAAAACGGTGATCCGACCGTGCTCGGTAGCTTCCCAGACGGTCGGGCTGTGAAGAGCGCTCAATGCGAGGCCGATATCCGCGAGTCGGTGTAGAGCGCGGCGGGCCGATCCGGAAGCCGCATGAGCGGACGGGCACCACTCGCCACAGAATCGGCGTCCGGCGTGTGCAAGTGCACGCGGCGACCGGCGCCGAAACAGGGCTGTGGGTGTCGCGATCCTGCGCTCACGACACAACGCCGCGAAAGCTCCCTGAACTTCTGCGGATCTGCGGTTATCGTGGCCGTGAAAATGCGCAGTCACCAGCATTGGAGGCAGGTTCGGTGAATATCGGCACCACCTATGGCGGCGTGGCCTTCCGCGATGTCCTCCATGCCCGATGGGCGTTTGTTTTCGACATGGTCGGCATCGACTGGTCCTACGCGATCGTCGCGCCGTCCTGGCTCGCACCCGGGGTCCCCACCTTCCACATGCCCACCCGGCATCTGTACTTCCGATCAGAGCCCGGCTATGACTCACGTGCGATCCGAGCGTGGAAAGCATTCGCGGACGCCTTCGACGCCCAGTGCGAGGCGAACGCGGATGCCGAGGACGAGCCCGAGGACGAACCGCTCATCGATCCGTACCTGTCCATGGCCGACCATCCCGACTCTCGGTTGCTGATCTGCCTGGGCGGGATCCCCGACCCAACCAACTTCGACCAGTACGGGCCTGTCGGCGGTGAAGATCAATGGCTGCTGCTGTCGCCGAACGGCGGGCAGGATTGCCCCTACTACTGGACCCGGTGCGATACATGCGGGTTCGTCGATGCCGAGTTCACCGGCCGCGCCGCCCGCCTGGACTGTGGCCATGGCGAGGGAGACAAGGACTACAACGCTGCCAGCCCAGTGCTTTTGGCCGCATACGCGATGGCTCGCCGGACACTCCCAGCCAAGTGGGGCCGCAAGAAATGCCCCTCCTGCACACTCCCGGTAGCACCCAATGAACTCATAGCCCCAGACGAGCGCACATGGCAGCACGCCCGTTGCGCATTCGCCGCCGAGGCCGCACGGAGGATCGCAGACTCTGCATCCGCGCATCTGTAACCGCCAGCCACAGAATTCGACCGACCCCCGTACCAGCGCAAGCCAACTCGACTGTCGGTGCGCGCAGCTACGCTGCGGTCCGACGTCCGTGTGAAGCGTCAGAGCTCGCGGCAGGAGCGGGGATCGGCGACAATTCCGCGGGTGCGCCGGGCCGTGAGTGATCGGCACCGACGCAGGGCCTCGCTGAAGCGGTTGCACCAGAGCAGATCTCACAGACACGACGGCTGCGCGGGCTTCTGTGCACAGCGGCAAGGAAGCCGTCATTATCGGTCCATGACCTTGACCAATCGTGGGCAACACCACGAGAAGGCCACAGTTGCGATCGTCGTCGGACAGATCAAGATCGACGGGAGTCATCCCGGAATCCGCTCTCCCACAAAGGATCCAGACAACAGGTACCATGCACTGATGGCGGGGTCATGGCAATTATGGGTCGGCTCATACTGGCACGCGGTCCATATCATCGAGTGGCATGCGCGACACGAACCGGAGCACGCGAAATCCTCCGTGCAGTTCCGACGCAGCCTTACCGGCCTCGTGACCGCGGCCATTGAGGTTGCGGCAGCCGACAAGGGTATTCACGTTTGTTGTATACCTGCCGATCTCGGCTCGGTGCCACTTTCGGCGATCGTGCTCGGCGAGGGTCTTCTGTTCGGCGGCGGTGACATCACAGATTTCGCGTATTGGCCGCCACCGGGTGAGATGAACCCATTAGGGGATATGACCCGGAATATCCAAGAGTTATCCGCCACACCCGCTGCCCTGCGCACGGTCGCGTGCGCGGCGAGCCGGGTAATCGAGTCGGTGGGCTCCGCCTGCCGACCGCCGGGCGGTGAAGTTCCAACGCTCGACGACACTGCGACTCTGTGGCCCGCCGCCGACACGCGAATCGAACTGCGCGCCTACGCAATCGGCCTCGCCGATCGCGAGGGCTAGCCGCGGCAGCTGCTTCCTCAGTCCCGGATGGACGACGTGTCGATTTGTTCAGCGGGTGGGTCGCCGATCAGAGCGAGGTAGGTCGCGAAGGCTCCGGTGAGGGAATCCAGTGCTGCTTTCCCTTTGGCAGCGGAGGCGGCGGAGGGACGTCCGATGATGCCGTTGCTGGTGTAGGCGGCCGTTCCGAGTAGGTGCAGGTGCGCGCGGTCGGGTGCGCGGTGGTCGGCATCGCGGTAGGTGGGTCGGACCAGCTCGGGTGCAGCGTGCAGCAGGATCGAGATTTCGTACTCACCGCCGTGCATGTCGTCGTGGCCGGCGGTCTCCATCCCGGCGGCATTTCGAGCCTGCGCCAAGTCCTCTCGGCCAGGCGCAATGGGATCACGCGCAGGTCGCCCGGCTCGCCCGCAGGCTGGGATACGAACTGCTCTGGTCCACACCCGAATCCCCACTGATCGATCAAGCCCGCGACACGCAGGTGGACGCTGTGATCATCGCGTCCGCGCGCCATATCGATGCGCTGACACTGGACCGGCTGATGCACACCTGCGACGTCGAGACCGTCATCCCCCCGAGACACATTCGCCCGCTACTTCGGCAAGCGGCACGGGTGGCTCGCATGAAACCCCTGGATCTGGAGGACATGGCGGTTCTCGGAGCCATGCGCCGAGCCGAGGACCCGGTGAGCATCGACCGGCTTGCCGACGCCGTAGCCCACCTACCGGTCCGGGCGTTCACCTGCAGCCCGCCGCCGTGCGCAGAGTGGTCGGCAAACTGCGTGCCCGCGGGCTGGCCACCACCAGCCAACACGGCTGGATCCTCACCAACCAGGGACGCGCACTGTGGACCGCCAAAGGGCGCCGATTCACCCTTTAATCCTGAGAAGAACGAATTGTGCTGCTTCGTAACAATTTACGAGGAAGCAATCCGACAACTCGCACGAACCGACCATGATCTGCAGAGCACACCGCACGCGAGCACGAACATCACTGCACCACGGCCCGGGGAGGGTCCATATGAGCGGACAACGCATGAACTCGAACCAGGTCAGGTTTGCCTCCTACAACACCTTGGACTACGGGCTGTCCGACGCCCCCGAGGAGATCGACCGCCGCGAACGTGTCCACGCCGTTGTCGGGTCCATAGACGCCGATGTAGTCGCGATACAGGAGCTGCGTGCCGACGGTCCCGAGCAAGCCGGCCGGGCTGCGGGCCTTCTGCGCGAGATCGGTGAGGCCGCCGGCTTGAGCTGTGAGTTGCCCGACGGCAGCGCCGCTGTAGCGCTCGGCAATGTCGGCTTCCATGTCGGATTGCTGTGGAAACCGGGGATCGAGCCGATGTCCTGGCGGGCCTGGTCGGGTCGACAGTTCTGGCATAGCTGCGGGCGAGTTGTCCTTGATTTCGGTGGTCCTCGTGTCGGGCACATCGCTTTTCATGGCCGGCCTTTCGGGAAGTTCGCTCGCGCGGACGAATTCGAGCGCTTCGCCGCGGTGATGTTGCGCCCCCACGACGGGTATCCCACGATCGCGGGTCTGGACGGCAACATCGCCTACGCCCACCGCGCCTCCGGCGGTGCATGGTACGACCCCGACCCTTTCGCCGGACAGCCGGTCAACCGCGACACCATCCATCAATGCACCTGGCACACCGACGAACACGGACAGCGAGTCTTCGCGGTGGATCGCCATCCGGGTGAAATACTCACTGTCGCAGGAATTGTCGACGCCGCCGTCGCCACCACGGCGCCGTGGATGCCCACCACCGGTCACTGGTACCACGATCAAGTCGATCGGCGCATCGACGCCATCCTCGCCACACCCGACCTTGCGCCCGCCTTACTCTCCTACGGCGTCGTCAGCACCGATACCGCGCGCGCTGCCAGCGATCATTTACCGATCTTTGCCGACTACGATCCGCATTCCATAGTCCGTCAGTTCACCGATTCCGACGGCTCGTGAAGACGAATAGCCCATGGTTTGAATGCTTCTCGCGCAACCGTAGATTCTCAAGTCCGTCGGTCGGCTGTTCGAGGGTGCCGGAGTGAGCCCGTGGCATCGACAGAAGCCACACTTACCGGTTAGGGCAGAGCATAGACGCCTCCACGCCGGAGCTCATTGCCTGCCATGTCCGGTCGAGCGGTTCTCGGTGAGTCGCCGTCGCCGCAGGGCGATGATCGGGTCATGGGCGACACCACGATCCCGACCCCACCACACTCGACCGCACTGGACGTCGTCGGCGAGATGCTCGACCGCGTGAAGGCCACTGATCCGCGCGACATGGAGGCGGTGCTGTTCGCCGCGTGGGAGGCACTACGACTGACGCTCGTGCTGGACCTACTACTCGAACAGCGGATCGCACCGGTCGACCAGCTCCCGTTCCCCGGATTCACCTGGGAGCCCGGCGCATGCCGACAGAAGCTCGACATCGCGATGTGCTGGCTCGAGGCCGCACCGTCGCTGCCCAACCTCGCCAACTCGGCTGACGAGCCTGGATTCCTGCATGCCGCGCTGGTCCCGCAGACCCTGGCTGAAAAGGCAATAGCACCGGCATTCGCGGACCTGCCGGGGTTCGATGCCGCGGAGAAGCTGGAGTTGGTGGGCGCGGAGATCCTGCACACCGGCATCCGGACCATATGGTTGCGAATCCACGAACTACTCACTGCCGCAAACGAACACGCCACAGCGATCGATGATGGCCGGGCCTGCCGCATCGCTGCGCTGATGACGGAGGAACTGGCACACCCGGAAACCGTCGACACCCGCCGCGACCTCAACCGTCGCGTCGTCGCGGCCAAAATCGGGCATTGCCACGGCCGACACGCACTGCTCGCGGACACTGCGCTGCTCGACCAGTTGCGCACCGCGGTCACCCGCAGTGCTGGCACCGACGGATGGGCGGAGTTGAAGAAAGTCGTCGCCGCCCTGCGACAAGCCGACCGCGAGTGGATGCCCGAGCGATGGGGCTACGATACCGACCTCGGATTAATCAGCGCCACAAGCGAATTCGAGATCCGAAAGGTCGACCGCGACGGCCGGAAAGTCCCACAGGTCCGGGTCCGTCACCACCACGCGTAGCCGAAACCGAACGCGTTTGCCCTGGAGGGCGCTGTTGGCTTCGGCCGACCAGATGGCCCTGCCAACTCGCCGAAGAGCCACCAACGGCTCCTCGGAAGTGTTGCCGGGTAGAGCATTTGGGTCCGCCCGTTTATCTCGGCGTACTCGGTTTCGTGGTGCGGCCGTTACGATCCAGAAGGCGGTCGAGCCGCCCGGGAGGGAAGGAGTCCTGGTGTGCTGTGCACGTTCAGCTCAGCCGACCCTCGCGGTCACAGCCCGCCACCAGAGGAGGGTTGCATCCGCGGCCGACACAGTCGTTGACTATGGGGCGGGGTTCAGTCACCTCGTGTGGCGGCCGCGGTTTCCAGTTTTGCGCGGCTGATCACGGTGCGGTCAGGCCAGGTGGTTTCGGTGACGGTCAGCAGCCCGGCCGACGCAGCCTCGGTGGTGTCGCTCGGCGATGCTCCCGGCGCGCCGATGTCCGTGAGGAGCCGGTCCAGCAGGACCGCGAGGGTGTGGGCACGACCGCCCTTGTGGCCGTAGCCGAGCAACCCCCACACCGGACCGACGCGCGGCGCGGGGTACAGCACACCGTTGCCGTCGCGGATCCAGATTTGCTGATGATCGAGGACCACTTCGGTCAGCGGTGAGTCCGTCGGCAACGAGGCCGGGGCGGCGTAGCGCAGTCGGCGGCTGTGGTAGCGGATTGCGGGGACTCCGGTGTAGGGGTCGACCAGGTGCTCGGTTTCCTCGTTGGTCGGGTCGGGATCGCGAACCATCTCGAATTTCGCGGGCTGACATTCGCGCCGGACCGGGACAAGCTGCTCGGCCCACGCGGCACCGGTGACGCTGTCTGGATCGATATCGTCGATCGCTTCGAACGGTCGCCACGCCGTCGTCCACACCCAGCCGGCCTCGCGTACCAGTGACGCGGACAGATCGTCGGCGCGTTCCATGATGTCGCACCATCCTTGCCAGGCAACCGATTCCGGTAGAGCCTCGCCGGAGATGTCCAAGGGAATCGCGGCGATATCGAGCACCCGCGCCCAGGTCTCAGCGGACAGGCGGTTCACCTCGTCGCGAGTGTCGGCGGCGGCGCTGGCCAAGGCCTCCACCATCACCCGGTCCACAACCCGGCGGGCGGGCGACCCGGCGGGCAGGATCGCTGCGAGCCGCCCAGCGGGGGCGAGGTCTACGGCGGGGATCGGCGCCACTGTCGCGGCGACCGCTCCTGGTCTCCAGTGCCGGATCACCTCGAACACCCGCAACCGGGTCGGCCAGTACGGGATTCGCCCGATCACTGTGGCCAGCTGCGCCCAGGTCGGTGCCCCTGCCGGGTCGCCGGTGGCGGTGAACAGCCGCAGCTGCGGATCGAACTCGGTGCTGTCGACCGACACGACATGATCGACCGCGAACGTCAGCGCCGCGACCTCCTGGATCGACACCTCCGCCCCGGGCACCGGCCACAGCAGCCGCAACGTCGTGTCCGCGACATCCCAGTCCTGCACCACGGCGCCACTCACCGCACGGGCACGGTGGTAGTGGACCTGTCTCGACTCGGAGGTGGTCTCGATTCCCAGTGCTGCACAGGCAGCGGCGAATTCATCCGGCATGCGACTCGATCCACTCCATCTGCGGTAACTCACCGTGGTAGTGGCGAGGCTCGACGCGACCTCCGAGGTGCCTCTCGCGCAAATCCCTCACCCCGCCCCTCCCCGAACGCTTCCCCGCCATGAAGGCGACGGTCTCCAATCGTAATGATGGAAAAGGCTTTTCGCTGTACATCCAGACAACACCGTGGCCCCAGCGCCTCGCCGGGATGTGCTCATCCTCTACTGCCCCGACCGGCCCAGAGCAGCCACAACCGCCGCGGAGGTCGACCGGCGCTGGTCCGGTCAGTCGCCAGGTGCTCGCCGGTCGACCGGCACGCGCTCGGCACCATAGATCGATCACGCCGGTCTTGGCCTATTGTCCTGGACGCCAATCGATTTCGTCGCTGACGACGAGGTACCGAACGCTACACACGCATGATGGAGTCGAGCCCATTCTCCGATTGCGTCGGCACCTACGGGCCACCCGACAAGCAGCCACCGAGGTTCTACGCCGGCCAGGGCGATGCCGGTAGCAGCACGAGGTGCGCTCACCGGCTTCCGGTCGCGCGGGGCCACGCCCATACCTGGGTCCTACACTCGACCGGTGAGTACTGAACAGCGAGTGTGGGCGGCGGCGGTCGCCCGTGCTGATGGGTTGGCGGCGACGGGACTCGGGTTGCAGGGCCCCGGGGAAGGCGAGCGCCAGGATTGGGATCTTTACGGAGTGCGGGGCATGCTGGCGATCACGCTGTACGCCCTCGCACGGCGTGACGAGCAGCCGGTGCCCGACGTGGCCTTGAGCCGGCTTCTGGTTCCGCTGCTGGATCGAGCGGATTTCCTCGCCCAAGCACAGGCGCTCTCCGCCATGGGGCACAATCTGGAGATCGACGCCGCCGCCGGGTCTGATGTTGCCGTTGATCCTGTTGCAGGGCAGTGGAATTGGCTGTTGCGCACGTGGGATCCGCAGGCAGCGCCGGGGATTCGGTGGGACGGGATGACCCGCGGGATCGCGCCCGGGCTGGCTGATCCGGCCATTGATGTGCTGTGCGGGTGGGCGCGCGCGGCGGTGGAAGTGCCGCTGGTAGCACAGCGGGGCGGTATCGCGCGGCGTACGACGGTCGAGGTCAGCGCTGGCGCGCATGCCGGTGTCGTGGGCCGCGTGGAGGGCGCCGATTTCGAACGCGCCCCCGATGATCGGCAGGACATGGCACCGGGACCGCCCGCGCGGTACGCCGTCAACCTCGGATCCGAGCACGGTTTCCGCATCGAACTCATAGCCGCTGAACACATCTCGGTGAACGAACCACATCCCGTGTGAGGCCGGCCGCGGGCGGCGCACCGGGGCGTGGTGCTGGCGAGCCGCGACGGACTACTGGGTCCGCGCCCTGTCCTCGTGCCTCCACCGAGCGATGAGCACGAGACCGATCACGGCGAACATGGCCAGGCACACGCCGTAGACACCGACCAACAGCAGTCGATCACCCACAGTGCCCGGCGCTGACACCAGGGTGACTATAGCGGGCAGCAAACACAGCACAGCCGCAGCAACGGCGACCACGGCATGCCGTACGCCGTCAGCGTCGGCCGGTCCGGGCGCCGCCCGGCGAGAATCTCTCATCAACACAGTGTAATTCGGCGAACCCCTCCATAGTTCCGGACTCCTTTCGGCCCGAAACCCGTTAGGCTGCACAGGAATCCAATGGCGGCGGGTGCGGACCGGGGGGTGACAGGCGGTGGACGGCACAGTCGGCAGTACACCGGCTCCTGCGATGCTGTCGGATGTGCTGGGGACGCTGGGGCGAGAGTATGTGCGCCATGCCCCGCCGATTCTGGTGCCGGGACTGCTCGCGGAGCGGGTCAATCGTGTTCTTCGGTCGCGGCCGCGGGAACGTCTGGCGCGCACGCGCTCCGGGGAGCGCATCATCACCGATTCCGGCGACCTGATTCAACGTTATATCGCGCTGTTCGGTGTGTGGGAGCCGCACCTGAGCTTTTGGGTGCGCACACGATTGCGTCCTGGCGATGTCCTAATCGACGTGGGAGCGAACATAGGATATTTCACGTTGCTGGCCTCGACCCTGGTGGGTGAGCACGGCCGGGTCGTGGCGCTGGAAGCCTCCCCGCAGTTCCACGCGCGTCTCGTCGAGCACACCGATCTCAACGGGTGCGCCAACGTGCGCGCGGTGAACATCGCTGTGGCCGACCGCCGCGAGGTGCTGACGTTCATCTTGGCCAGCACCAGCAACCTGGGGGCCACCAGCATGGTGCCTTATGACGGTCCCGCCGAATCGGTGTTCACCGTGGATGCGCACCCGCTGACCGACTTGCTCACCCCCGCCGAGATCGCCGCGACACGAATGGTCAAAATCGACGTCGAAGGGTCCGAAGGCCGGGTGATGCGGGGACTGGCCGGGCTGCTGGACCGCTTGCGTCCCGACGCGGAGATCGTTGTCGAGGTCACTCCCGACCGGATGCGGCGCATCGGAGACGACGTCGACGAACTGCTGACCATCATGCGCGTCAATGGTTTTCACACCTACCGGCTGCCCACCGACTACCGCGCCCGCAGCTACCCGTCGGCGCTGCGCCATCCGCAGCCACCGGCACGGTCGAATCGAGACAGAAACCGAACTCGTCTTCTCCCGCATCGACGCCGAAGCGCTCGACTGACCTCGACCGCACCGGCTGACTACCTCGGTACCGTAGTGCTCGACGACAGGACCGCTAGCGTGGGGCGGAGGCCACGCACCCCGGTGTGAGGCATATGCCCGGAGCTGACCCGCTCGGTCATTGCGGAGGGCTTTTGCAGGCGATGAGCTGAAACAGCCGCGCGAGGTGGATGTACGGCGGCAGCGCGGTGGTGGCGAGTTCGAGGTGTTCGAGTTCGGCGAAGAACTCTGGATCCTGTTTGCGGTCGTCGGCCATGTAATCGCAGAACGTTCGAATGCCGTAGTGGGCCAGGTCCCGGCAGCCGAGATCGGTAAGGACGCCGGTGATTTCCTCCGCGGTGTGCAGATTCACCGGTGAGCCGAACATCTGCGTGCGGGCACGATCGGTGGTCAAGGCTGCCCGCGCGGCAGTGGGATCCGCTTCGCGCACAGCAATTCTCAATGCTTCCGAGTGGCGGTTGATTGCCATCACCGACAGCACACCGCCCGGCGTGAGTGTCGCGAGTGCGCCCGCAAGAAGTCCTCGCACGTCCTCGACGTACTGCAGCACATTGTGGCAGATGACAGCATCGAACTGCGCGCTGGCGATCTCGGCGGGGAGCGCGGTCGCATCGGCCTGCACACACGCGATGAGATCACCGAGGCCAAGAGCCGCAGCACGTTCGGCGGCCGCCGCGAGCATCGCGGGGGCGAAATCGACAACCGTGACGTGGTGCCCGCGAGCGGCCAGCCGTAGCGCGTCACCACCGTCGCCGCCGCCGAGATCGAGTACCCGCAACGACACCGGCCCGGCTGATTCGAAGTGTCGGACCAGGTTTGCTTCGGCAATCGAGTACCGCAGCCGACCCCACGGCGCTTCCTGCCATTGCTGCCATGTACTCATCGCGGACCCGAAGCTCTCAGCGTCAGCCATCGGCAGAGGATACCGCCCACAATGTCTTCGAACTCGCCGTTCTGAACACCCCGCGGGTACCCCGACCTTCCGGCGTTTCGATATCCCCGCGCCCCGGCGATCCGGGGGTTCGGGGGTTCGGGTGTGAGGCGCCGAATGTGTCGGAGGGCAGCGGTAAGGTTCGCCGCTATGCGGCCTGCCACTGCGATCGTCGCCGACCTCGTCACCCGGATCACACCGTACGACGAGCTCGAACGACAGCACATCGCAACAACTTTGGATTGGCTCCACAGCACCGACGACATCTTCCGGCGACACCGGCCCGGAACGCCGTCGCCGCATCTGGCGGTCTATGTCGTGCTGGTCGATCCTGAAGCCCGCGGCATCTACCTCGGACACCATCGTCTGGCGCAACTTCAACTCCCCAATGGCGGTCATGTCGAGAGCGATGAGCACCCCTGGGCCGCCGCGCATCGCGAGGCCGGCGAGGAACTCGGTATCACCCCGGTCTTCGATGTGGCCGGTGACCGGCCGCTGTTCCTGACCGTGGGCACTGTGCGCACCACACCGGTCCACACCGATATCTCGATGTGGTTCGCGATTCGTGGTGACCGCGCTCGGGAGTATCGGCTCGATCCCGCAGAGTTCGACGGGGGCCGCTGGTGGGATCTGGACCCCTATGGTCTGCCAGAGACCGACCCTCACCTGCCCCGGTTCATTCGCAAACTCGACACTGTCCTGCTGCCACAGCAGTGCCGGTGAGCGTGCTGGTCGTGATCCGCGGCAACTCTGCCTCGGGCAAGACCACCACCGCCCGCGCGGTCCAGCGACGCTTCCCGCGCGCGCAATGCCTTGTTGTGTCGCAAGATACGGTTCGGCGGCTGATGCTGCGCGAGTTCGATGTTCCAGCCGCGAGGAACATCGATCTGCTCGAGCAGATCGCGATGTTCGGGTTGTCCCGGGACTTGGTGGTGATCGTGGAAGGTATCCTCGACGCCGACCGTTACAGCCCTATGCTGCAACGACTTACCGCCTCGGCGGCCCATGCCCTGCACTACTGTTTCGATCTGTCCTTCGAGCAGACGGTGATCCGCCACGCCGGGCGGCCTCAGGCTGCGGAGTTCTCCGGCGAACAAATGGCGCAGTGGTTTCGGGGGTGGCAACCGTTGCCGTTCGCCGACGAGGTCCGCATCGACGCCGACTGGGAGTTGGAGGTGATCGTCGACCGCATCCACACCGACATCACGCACGCCCGCACCTGCGGACCCTCGACGCCAGTGCCGTCGAGGGCGGCGGATTCCGTCACCGAGTTCGACGCCGCCCGTGTCGGCGGTGCGTTCTCGAGCCGGCCGGGGGTGTCCTCGTCGGGCCGGACAGCGTTGCGGATCGCCTGGTTCGGTACCAGTTTGGTGGAGCACTTCGAAGCATTCTCTGCGCGCCTGGTCGATCAAGCCGATCTTCCCCTGGTCGGTTCCACCGTCACCGTGGATCAGTGGCGTCGCCGCGGATACGTCCACGCGGTCACCGTCTGGGCATCGACACGGTTTCCCGACATCGAGTTCACGGTCGGCAATTACGGGCAAGGCGGCGCCACATCCAGCGATGTCCTTGCCGCCGTTCACGCCACCATCAATGATCAGCCCCGCGCCGATCTCGCGGTGCTCGGCTGCGGAATCAATGACGTGTGTTCTCTAGCGAAATTCACCTGTTGTTCATCTGATGCCCGACGGCGGGTAGTGGCTGCTCGCAGTGGATGGCCAGGTCGAGATCCGGGCAACAGTTCTGGTCCTGCTGACTCTCTTCATGCGGGAGTATGAGCCTATGGCCGCGAGGGAGGATCCGGCGGATTGGGTTGCCGCTGACCGCAAGCGAGTAGTCGTGGGATTCTGGGGCACCAGTTTGACCGAGCATCGTGAAGCGGTGAGTTCCCGCATGACCGACCCGGCGCGTGTGCCACAGGTCGGCGAGATGGTCGTTGTCGATGATGTGGTGTGCCGTGGTTACGCGCACAGGGTTTCCCTTGCATTGCGAGTTCGTCACCCAAACAATGACTTTCGGTTCTTCAATCACGGTGAGGGTGGTGCGAACTCCCGAACGGTGCTCGCCACGGTGGAGCAGACCGCCACGCGAGATATCGATGTGGCGGTGGTCGAGATGGGCACGAATGACGCGCTCAGGGTCGCGCAGCAACGTGCCGCCGAAGCTGTTCCGGTGTCGGAGTTCGCTGCTAACTACAGCCGGATTCTGGGGTTCCTGCGCGATCGGGTGAACGCGCTGATGTGTATCGGTTCGCCTCCTGTCGGATGGGCTCCGGACGGTGAGGATCTGGATGTCGTCGCTTTGAACCGGGAAATAGTCCGCTACAACGAGTCCGCTGCGGAAGTGGCTGCCGGAGTCGGGGCACTGTTTGTCGATGTGGGGCGGGCGTTCGTGAGGACGGCCGGCCTGCTGAGTGGGTGGGAGCCGTCGTCCCCGCTCCCCGTCGCGGATAGCCTGTGGTGCTCGGACGGGCTGCATCCCTCTGAGCTGGGTGTCGAGCTGATCAGCGGGCTGGTGCTGAAGGTGTGGCCTCAACTGGACTGCGTGGCTGGAGCTGCTGTGGAGCCTCTCGTGAGGATCGGCGAAACCGGCGCAGCACCTGCCACGATCCCTGGCAATCGGTAACCTCAGGGTCGTGGAGAAACACGGGTCACCTGGTGTCGACGACCGTGAAACTCGCCTGCGCGCGTTGCAGGAGGCTCTGGAAGTCGCCGAACGCAGTGGCCCCTCCACGCCGTTCGACTTCGATATCTTTTTGGCTGCGGCAGCTGCCCGACGATCGGCTCGGCGCTGTGGCGATCGCGCTGAATGCCTCGCGCTCATCAACGATCCTTACCGGCCGCCTCGGTCGTCGGGTCGGTAGAGCTGCGGGTTGCAACCTGCTCACTCTCATCTTCGCGTGGGTCTCGGCTAGGCTCGGCAGCCATGTCCGTCTACCTCGTGACCGGCGCCGCGGGTTTCATCGGCGCGAACTATGTACACCACCTGCTGGAGTGGGAGCCCGACGCCCAGGTGGTGGCGGTGGACTACATCGGCTTCGCCGGCAACCTGGCGAACCTGGACTCGGTGATCGACCGCATCACCTTCGAGAAAGCCGATATCGCCGACCTCGAGGTGATGGAAGCCCTCTATCGGCAGCACCGGCCCGATTACGTGGTGAATTTCGCGGCCGAATCGCACAACGACCGCGCGATTCTGGGTCCGTCGTCGTTCATGCGCAGCAACGCCCTCGGGGCGCAGGTGATGGCCGAATGCAGCCGTCTGGTGCCGGTCCGCTCGCACGTGCACGTGTCCACGATCGAGGTGTACGGGGAACTGGCCGAGGGGGACAAATGGTTCACCGAGGGATCCCCCCTGAATGCGAAGACACCCTACTCGGCGGCGAAGGCAGCCGGGGATCAGATGGTGCGCGCCTACATGCAGACCTACCCGGAGATGAATATCCGGATGACGCACTGCGCCAACAACTATGGGGCTTTCCAGCTGCCGGAGAAGCTGATCCCCCTGGCCGTGACGAACGTGTTGCGTGGGAAGAAGGTCCCGGTCTACGGCGACGGGTTGCAGAGCCGGGACTGGCTGCATGTCGCGGATCACTGTGCCGCGGTGCACCGGGTGCTGCACGCGGACCTGGACCCGATCCCGGCCGCGGCGGCGACCGAGCCGGGGCTGTTGCCGATCTTCGACATCAGTGCTCGCTGGGAGGTCACCAACCTCGATATCGCCCGCCGGGTGGTCACCGCGCTCGACCTGAACCCGGACGAGTGGATAGAGCACATCCCGGACCGCCCGAACCACGATCGCCGGTACCTGATCAACCCGGACAAGATCGAGTCCCAGCTGGGCTGGGCACCCACCCACGACTTCGCGAGCGGGATCGCCGAGACCGTCGCCTGGTATGTCGAACACCGCGCCTGGTGGGAGCAGATCATCGCCGACAAGGGTGAGCTCGGCTTCGACTGGAGCCAGGTTGGCACGGCGGCGACCCCACGCTAGGTGGTGGCGGTCAACACCGTGTAGCCCTTCGAATCCCGCCACGGTCCGCCGTGGCGGGTGAACCAGTCCGATATCTCGGCGCCGACGCTGCGCGCGATCCGTTGTCGGTGGGGTGAGTCTTCGGGGACACCGCACGCGAACTGGGCGAGTACGTCGGCGTACCGCAGCACGCTTTCGGGGGTGGGAAAGACCAGGGCGTTGTCTCGCCGCCACACGGTGGCGTGCCCGAATTCGATGCGCATCAACTCCGTGGCCTCATCGACATCCAGTGGTGCAGTCGTGTTCGGGGTCTCGGCCCAGACCTGCGATGCCGGTCGTGCCGCGAACCCGTGCCGGGCAGCGTGTTCGGTGACCAGCGCCCGCAACACGGGTGCGGTGGCGGTGTGGTTCAGGGTGATCGCGACCCGACCGCCCGTCCGGGTTACTCGATGTATTTCCGTCAGCCCCGCCGCCGGATCGGACAGGTAGTAGAGCAGGTGCATCGCGGTCGCGCGATCGAACTCGGCGTCGGGGAACGGCAGTTGCGCAGCGTCTGCGTGGACTGCGTGCATGGCGTCGAGCGCGGTGACCGCAGCGACCGCGGCGGGGCGGATGTCGGTCCCGAAGAGGGCACCACGATGCCCGCCGTCGCGGAGAGTGCACAGGAATCGTCCTGTGCCGCAACCAATATCAACGATTCTTTCTGTCCCGGTGAGTGCCAAGCTGGTTCGGACGTCGGTGCTGAGATCGAATCGGTGCTCGGAGTACTGCGTGTGAGTGGCGATCTGTTCGGCGAGCAGATCGAGTGGCTCGGCCATGAGAGTCACCGCCGCCCGTCGCGTTTGGTGATGATGCGCGAGCCGATCACCAGGGCATCAGCGGGGCAGGAAAAGAAGAACGCCAGTGCCTGCGCCGGATCGGCGATGATCGGTTCCCACCCGGAGTTCAGGCTGGTGTTCAGTACTGCGGGAACACCGGTGCACGCATGGAACCGTTCGATCAGCCGCCGGTACACCCCGGGGCCCGCTGGCACTGTCTGCGGCCGACTGGTGCCGTCGACATGCGTGGCCGCGATGATCGGGTCGCGATCGGCGGTGGGCAGGGTGAACGACATGAACGGTGCGCGAATATCGGTGCGGCCGAACAACTCGTGGACATGTTCGGCCAGCACCGACGGTCCGAAGGGGCGGAACTCCTCGCGCCGCTTGATGCGATTGACGCGTTCTCTCATCGCGACGGTGGAGGGGTCGGCCAGCAGCGAGCGGGCACCGAGGGCGCGTGGCCCGTATTCCATCCGTCCTTGGAACCAGGCGACGATCTGGCCCTGCGTGAGGAGTTCGGCGGCGCTGTCGGCGGGGTCGTCGGTCACGGTGGAGGTGATCGCGCAGTCCCGCAGGACGGTGTCGATGTCTGACTCGGTGAAGGCAGGTCCAAGCTGGGTGTTCTCAAGTCGCGCGGGCCGGTGGCCGTGGGCGGCGGCGACCACCAGGGCCGCGCCCAGGGCGGTGCCGGCGTCGCCGCAGGCCGGTGCGGGGTAGATGTCGGTGAACCCTGCGTGGGTCAGGAGTTTGCCGACGGCGACGGAGTTCTCCATGACGCCTCCGGCCACGCACAGGTGCGTGTCGCCGGGTTGGCGGTGACGTTCGACTAGCGCGTGGACGGCGGTTTCGATGACGGCCTGGGCGGTGGCGGCCACGTTGGCGTGCTCGGCGTGCAGCGAGGCGCCGGGCAGGCGCCGAGCGGGGAAGCCGGGCAGGGTGTCGGAGGCGATCATGGGCAACTGGTCGGTGTGGAACAGCGGGTGACGGTGAAAGACCTCACGGTGCAGCAGGGCCGTGTTCAGGTGCGGTAGCCCGGCATCGAGGGTCATGAGCGATTGGTGGGGGTAGGGCGTGCCGTGCGCGGCCAAACCCATGACCTTGTATTCGTCGTGGCTGCTGCGATACCCGAGGTATTGGGTCATCGCGGCGGCGTACAGGCCGATGGAGTCGGGGAACGGGACGGTTTCGACGGGGGTGAGTTTGCCTGCGGCGGCCCGGAATACGGCCGCGCAGATGCCGTCGCCTGCTTGATCGGCGGTCACGACGAGGGACTCGTCGAACCCGGAGATCAGGTAGGCCGAGGCCGCGTGGGCGAGGTGGTGATCGACGTACTCGATGTCGGGGGCGTGCCCGAACTGGTACCACAGGTACGCCTCGAATCTGGGGGCGAAGTCGAGCCAGGTGGCGCGCGGGAACGCGATCACATCGACCTCCCGCATGCTGATCCCTGCTTCGCGCAGCACATACCGGATCGCGTAGTCGGGCATGAGGCCCACGGCGTGCTTGTAGCGCACGAACCGTTCTTCCTCGGCGGCGGCGACGATGCGGTCGTCGTGGATCAGTACTGCGGCGGCGTCGTGGTCGGCGCGACCGAATGTTCCATGAATCCCGAGCACATACATTCCGGTGTCACTCCTGACCGGTGGTGGCGGATTGGCGGTAGGCGGTGATGGTGCGGTCCAGGCCCTCGCGCAATCCGATCTTCGGAGCCCACCCGAAGGTGGCGCGGGCCTTGCGGGCGGTGGTGAGCTGGCGCGGCGGATCACCGGGCCGGGCCGGGCCGAAGTCGATGCCGGTGTCGGGGTGGGCGATCGTGTCGATGATGTGGTTGACCAGAGCTTCGACAGTGTCCTCGGAGCCGGTGCCGACGTTGAACACCTGTCCGTGCACGTCGTCACGGTCGGTCAGGGCCGCGCGGACGAGCAGGTCGCAGATATCCTCGACGTGGATCCAGTCGCGGCGCGCGCTGCCGTCGCCGTAGACGGTGATGCGCTGCCCGGCGAGTGCGCGGGTGATCGCGACCGGCACCAACCAACCGGGGTGCTGGTGCGGCCCGTAGATCGTGACCGGCCGGAACACGATCGTGGGCAGCCCCTCGCTGGCGTGGAATGCCGAGAGGTACGCCTCGAATGACGCCTTCGCCGCGGCGTACACGGTGGTCGGGCGGACCGGGTCGGACTCGAGGAGATCATCGGAGTCGTTGAGGCCGTAGACATCGGCGCTCGACAGGAACAGCAACCGGCCGATCCGAGCATCGACGAGTGCACGCAGATACCCGATCGGATCGTCGGCGACCCCGCTTTGCGGGTGGGCGGCGGTATTCACCTCCGCGGCCAGGTGGATCACCAGGTCACCCGGCCCGGCCAGCCGCGACACCACGCCAGGGATGTAGACCGACGTTCGCTCGAACCGCACCCGAGGATCAGCGAGGACCGGCGGTGGGATCTTCTGCACCCCATACAGCAGCGGATCGACCAGTATCAGCTGCTCGTAATCGGCGAAAGCAGGGTCGGAGTGGATGCGGCGCAGCAGGTTGACGCCGATGAATCCGGCGGCTCCGGTAATGAGGATGTTGGGCAACGCAATTCACCTCTCGAGGCAGGTGGTGAGGGTGTCGATGACCCGGGTGACCATGTCGTCGGTCATGCCCCGCCACAGCGGCAGGCACAGATGGCGGTCGGCGAAATCGTCGGCGACCGAGAATCGGTCAGCCGCGTTCAGCGCGGAAAAGACGGGCTGGGTGTGCAGCGGCTGCTCGTAGACGCCGCGTGCCAGTTCGACCCCGGCAGCGAACACCTTGTCCCGCAGCTGTTTCCGGTCGATTCCGGGGGTGAGGAGCGCGATGACCTTGTGCCCGCTCACCTGACCATGCAAGGCGGGGAAGGTGAGCGCTGGTCCGGACAGGGTGCCGCTGTAGCGGTCGATGACAGCCCGCCGCCGGTCCAGGTCACGGTCGAGGTGGTCCAGTTGCGTGGTCCCGAGCGCGGCACCGAGTTCGGTCATCCGCCAACTGCCGCCGGTCACAACGTGGCGGCCGTGGTTGTCTTTGCCCTGGTTGCGGTACAGGCGTGCCATTGCGTCCAGATCCGGGTCGTCGGTGGTGATGACCCCGCCCTCGCCGGTGGTGACCACCTTGGTGGCGAAGAACGAAAAAGCACCCGCATACCCGAGTCCTCCTGCCGGGCGGTCGGCGAGGGTGGATCCGTGGGCGTGGGCGGCGTCTTCGATCAACGGCACCCCCGCCCGCTGGCACCACGCCATGATCGCGGGCAGGTCGGGACTGATGTACCCACCAATATGGACGACCACCACCGCGCCGACCTCGGCGGTGAGCCGATGCTCGAGATCGGCCATCCCTGGGTAGAGGCCCGCGTCGTACAGTTCGACCCGCGCTCCGGCCGCGAGTGCGGCGGCAGCGGTGGCGTAGTTGGTGTTGGTCGGCACCAGCACCGTCCGTCCGCGCAGATCCAGTGTCCGGTAGATGATTTCCAGCGCCGTCGCTCCGGAGTTGACCGCGATCGCATACCGGGTACCGGCCATCGCCGCGACCGCGGCTTCCAGCGCCTCGGTGTGCGGGCCGAGGACGAAGTGCCCCGAGCGCAGGATTCGCTCGGCGGCGGCGAGAACAACACCGATTTCCTCGCTCGGCAGTGCAGCGGTGAACGGTGGGATCATCGTGTGCTCGCTTGGGTGTGCGCGGTCCACGGGGAGACGTCGACCAGATCAGCGACCTCTCCGAATGCTGCGCGGTCGTGGGGCCGCATCCCGAGACGCGGTTCGGTACCGGTCACCGCGGCGGCGGTGGCCCGGGAGGCGTGCAAGGCGAGAGTCATCTTGCCGGGCAACACCGTCCACCAGCCGGTGATGCCATCGCGGTCACCATGGTCGATCAGCGTGTAGTTGGGTTCGGTGCCCCATTGGTCGCTACTGCCGCGCAGGTGCTCGGTTTTGCTGCACACCCAGCCCACCCCAGCGGTGGTGTCTATCAGACCAGGGCGCAACCAGGTGCTGAGTTCACCTGCCAGCTCGGTGATCTCGCGCTCGGGTACCGGCCAGCGGGCTGGGCCGCGCACGAAGCGTTGCGGCGCACCGTACCGCGAGGCCAGGACCGAACCACCGGCCGCACACGGCGCGAGGGCGGGCCACCCGAACTCCAATCCGACGATCGCGCATGGCAATTCCCCGGGGAACGCCATCATCGTTTCCAGCCGCGAACTCAGCTCCGGCGCGACCACCGATCCTGAGCGCTCCAGAACGTCTCGCGTGCCGATCCCGGTGCACACCACCACATTCGCGGCGTCGATGACTCCGGCGGCGGTCTCGACCCCGCGGACTACACCGTCGTGGGTGAGGACTCGCAGCACCCTCGTGCCGACAATGACCTCGACGCCGCTGCTCACGCAGCGGGCCGCCAATTCACTGATCAACCCGTGAGTATCGATGAGCAGTTCGTGTCCTTCGATGGCCGACACCGTCAGCGGATCCGGCACCGCGAGCACGTCGCGAAGCTCGCGCGGATCCACCTCACGCTGGGCCATGTCGTGATGCCGCCACAGCATGTCGTAGGTGTGCATTGTCGCGGGTGACCCTATGTACCAGCAGGTTTCGGTTCCGGCGAGCAGTTTCGGAAATGACGAGCGGTAGGCGGTCTGCGCCTGCATACAGGCACCCACCACCTCCGGATGCCAGCGTGCGTACAGAGCCCCGCTGTGCACCATGCCGTGGTTACGGGTCGTCGATCCGGATCCGAGTAGCGCGCCTTCCACCAGCGCTACCGACATGCCTTGCTCGCTCAGCCGTGCCGCTGTCATCAGCCCGGCCACGCCGCCACCTGCGACGATGCAGTCGTATTTGCCTGTACTCACCGAGATCGCCATGACACGCTCCCTTGTTCGATCGTTCGGGAGCACCTGACGCCGGGCGAGGGGGTCGCGGGCCCGCGAAGGGTGACACGTCCCCTTGGGCGCGGTGGTCGTGTCCGGCCCGATCACCCTCTCCCCAATCGGGGTGCCGGCGTCAGGTGCTGATTCCAGAATCGCTCGATGACCTGCGGGAATGAAGGCACACGGCTTGCACGTTGGTCGTATCCTTCTTGCACGACGCGAGCGAGGGCAGGGGCAGCCTATGTCGCACGATCACCAGAATGTTTGGACCGGCAGGCACGTCTTCGCGCTGCGCGACAACGCGTTACGGCTGACCCAAACCGACTTCGCGCAACGGGTCGACATGTCACCGTTCACCATCAGCAAATACGAACGTCTCGGTGAAAAATTCGTATTGTCGGGCCGCTACGCGAAGAAGATGGACCAGGCCCTGGCCGGTCTCACCGACGACGAGCGTCACCGGTTCCGTGACGCCCTGGCCGATGATGATCAAACCATTACTCTGGACCCCGGCATTGACGGTGTCGCGGCGGAGGAGGTCGACCTGGTGGCGCTGGGGCGTCGAGGGTTCCTGCTCGGCATGGGGATCGGCATTGTCCCGGCCACACTGACCTCCCAATGGCTTTCCTCCACAGGACAGGTCCCGGTCTGGCTGGCCGAGGGGCTGCGGTCCACAGCGTCCACCTACCGCGCTGCCTACCGGATGGCACCCGCGGCGCAACTGCTCGGATCCGCGCACAGCCACATGCAACTGGCGCTGGCGCTGCGCCCCGGCGATCAACCCGAACCCGTCCGCACCCATCTACTGACCACGGTCGGGGAGATGGCGGCCATGGCCGGCATCATCCTCGGTCTCGACCTCGGCGATTGGCGAAACTGCGCACCGTATCTGCGCGTCGCCGAACACTCCGCCCGCGAGAGCGGCAACACCGAACTCCAGGCGGTGGTGATGGCGTGTCACGCCTTCCAGGCCGCCTACAACACCGAGGGCGACTTGGCACTGGGTTTGGACTACGCCGAGGCCGCCAGAGCCATTGCCGCACAAGGTGCCTCACCGATCACGCGGGGCTGGGTCGCCGCGGTCGCTTCCGAGCGACACGCGGACCTGGGCGAGGTCAGAGTCAGCCTGTCGCTGCTCGACGAAGCCCGCATCGCCCTCGACGCCGGACCGGTCGAGGCCATCCGCTACTCCGGAATCGGGGCGTTCGACACCGCCAAACTCACCGCCTACGAGGGCAGCAATTACCGGCGTATGGGCGAATTCAACAAGGCGGTCAACTTCCTCGATGCCGCTCTCGCACAACTGGATCCGAGCCTGCGCCGCCACCGCGCCACCGCCCTGATCGACCGCGCCGAAGCCCACCGCGATGCGCACCGCATCGACGCCGCCTGCGCCGACACCCGAGCCGCGCTGGTCCTGGTCGCCGCCACCGGGCACACCGGCACTCTGGATCGGGCACTGACCATCGCTCGATCGGTCCGCCACACCAAAGCACGAGAGGCCCTCGACCTATGGAACGACGCACTGGCCGCCAGAGCAGCAGTAACAATGGCGAGATGACAACCTCCCCGACTCAATACCGTGCCCTGATAGCCGATTTCGGTGGCGTGGTGTCGACCTCGTTCCACGGCGCGCTACGCGGCTTCTGCGTGAGGGAAGTACTGGCCCCCGACGCGCTCGAGCGTGTGTTCTCCCTCGACGGAGGAGCGAAGGGACTGCTGACCGACCTCGAGCGCGGTGCGGTGACCCAGCAGCAGTTCATCGACCATCTCGCGCCGCTGCTCGGAGTCGAACCGGACCGCCTGCTCGAACGAATCCTGACCGACCTCGACCTCGAGCATGCCGTGGTCCAAGCGATCGGACAGCTGCGGCGCAACGGAATTCGTGTCGCGGTTCTGTCGAATTCCTGGGGTGCCGGACGGTACGACCCGTACCAGCCCTACGATCTCGCAACCCGTTTCGACGTCGTCGTGCTGTCCCACGAGGTCGGACTCCGAAAGCCCGAGCCTGCCATCTTCGAGCTAACCGCCGGCCGCCTCGGTGTCGAGCCCTCCCAGTGCGTCTTCGTCGACGATGTCGCGCACTATCTGGAGCCGGCACGGCAATTGGGAATGGGCACCGTCCACGCGGTCGACCCCGAAACCACCGTCAAGGAGCTTGCCCGGCTGTTCGGAATCAGTCTGGAAACGGCACCGCGCTCAATGCAAGTGGAATAGGCCCCCGCAGCGGCTCACTCGGGCCTCGGCCCGCAAGCCGCGCACCGCCCTCGCAGGCTACGCCTGAAAGCACGATGTCGATGACCACGTCACGACGACTATGGAGAGTTCCCCGGCCGTGGCAGTGCAAGGACCTGAGCGTTGTCGCGTGATCGGCCAAGGAGGATCGCGTTCTCGGCGGCGAGGGTATTGATCACGGTCGCGTACAGCTCAAGGCGTTGTTCGAGATCGGCGGCATGTTCGAGCAGAACCGCGTGCTCGACGCGCAACCGGGGATGGTCGCTGCCGCATCGGCAGGTCGCCGCCGGTTTCTGGGTGGCGGCTTTCACCCTGGCCTGGAACAGTTCTTTCAGGTCGAGGTGCCGATGGGTCAACTGCCAGCGTTTGACTCCTGCCTCGATGGCCAGCTGCGAGATGCTCAGTCGCCCAGTGGCTCGCAGCGGAGTGCCCGCGAGGAGGCGCTCCATCGCCGCAATGATCGCTGCCCGGATCGCCTCGTCGTGCTTGGTCGATGAATCGGTCACAGGGTCTCGTCTTTCGCGGATCGTCGATGTGTCTCGAGAATCTTTGCCAGACGCTGGAATTCGTGCTTTTCGCGGTCGTGCCGGATCGGCGGAGCCAGCGGATCGGCGAGGACCTCGGCGAGCGAGTCGTGGCGGTCTTGGATCACCTCGATATCTCGATCGGTGCGGGCGATGTTGCGGCACTTGGGTCGGCAGTCGTCAAGATCGGGAGTGACCAGCGGATCACCGGCGGTGCCGCGGATCTGGCAGGCGGCGTGTGCGGGGTCGAATACACAGGTCATGCCGTCGCCGTGGTGGATTTGCAGCAGCGGGTTTCCGAGCAGGTCGCGGGTTTGGCGAATGTTGGTCAGTACGTGTCCGGTGAACTGGCCGTCGGCAGCGGTGACGCGTTGACGGTAGGCGTCGGCGGCCGGACCGCTGACGTGTTCGCTGGCATCGAGCGCGCGGTGATCGTCGGCGATATTCTCCAGCCGGTACAGCCAGTCCTCGAAGGCGTAGTCGTCGGGGAACCCGGATTCGTAGGTTCCTGCGTAGCCCTGCAACATTCGGGTATGTGCGTGACCATACTGAATCGACGCGGCGATCAGGCCGCGGGGGCGTCGGCGGATGAACCACGCGAGGGTTCTGCGGAATCGTGAGGCGTTCAATCCTCCGTTCGGGTCCTCGGGTATCGCATCGGTTCGGCCGCGGCGGCGGCATTCGTCGTTGACCCAGGTGACGAATCGGGTGATGTCGCGGGCGATGGTGGTCGAGGTGCGGGCCTTGCCTTGGCGTTTGAGGTTGTGGGTCCGCCGCTCGGGTTGCAGCCACGTCGGGAACAGCAGAGGCTGCGGGTGCAACTGTTCGAGTACCCCGATCGCGTGGGCGACGATGTCGATGACCACCCAGGGAACGCGGCGCTGCTGCCCTGCCGGCAACTTGTTGCCGTCGGTATCGACGGCGTTCTTGAAATACAGTCCCTGCATCAACCACAGATCATTCGCCGCGTCGTATTCCAGGCATTCGCGCTGCAGATTCAAGACCTCGCCCGGTCGGGCGCCCGAAAGGTAGGCGATAACGACGAAGCACGCGGTGCTCAACAGCTGCGCCATTTTCGGTGCCTCGTGATAGCTGATCGGGCGGTCTCGCCACGGTTGACCGTCAAGTAGTGCGGTGATCGGCGTATCGAGGTCGGCCTGGTCGGACACCTCGAGCCCCAACTCGAGGACCCTGCGCCCGGCGGCGGTCCTGCCCAGGGTATCGCCGACCGCGCCGATGATCAGGCCGATATGGTGCCAGTCCACGACTGTGTCGCCGTTGTCGTCGAGTGTCCCCGGCAGGCATCCGCCGTGGTTCCGCAGCCGAGCGGCGTAGTCGTCCAACCGGCGGGGAACATCGCCATGTGGCGGGCGAGCGCTGCGTCCGGTACGGGCTCGTTCCTGGGGTTCTTGCGCGTGCAGCGTCAGATGCTCGGAATAGGCGGTGAGGATATCGGCGGCGAAGTCATCGACGAACCGGATCGCCCACCACAGCAGATGCTGCATCGTGAGTTCGGCGATCCTCGGCGTACGGTTCTCGATGTAATTGACTGTGCGACCGAAGATCTCGAACGATTCCTCGCCACCCCACGGCGGGGAGGACGGCAACCGCATATCCTCCGGCAAAGCGGTGCGGTAGGACCACAACCGCTTGACTTCCATCAACCGCTGGTACTTCATTTGCAGCCGAATCGGCTCCTCGGCGAGGGCAAGTAGATAGTCGTCGAGCATCGGGTTGGTGACCTGACCGAAGCTGGTCAGGCTTCGCTCGTTCATCCAAGCAAGAAGCGGCCGCAGCAGGCCGAGCGCTGCCATGACCGTGCGCACCGACGGCCGTGAATTCCCGCCGCGCAGCCGAGCGGCACCGGTGTGGTTGAGCAGCTGCCAGAAGTAGATCTTCA
Source organism: Nocardia sp. NBC_01388 (assembly GCF_045040085.1). NCBI lineage: Bacteria > Bacillati > Actinomycetota > Actinomycetes > Mycobacteriales > Nocardiaceae > Nocardia > Nocardia sp. NBC_01388. Next base: position 8,656,025 of record NZ_CP109553.1, on the reverse strand, counting down.
CCTCGTGTCGCAAGGGCGGCGGGATTGTCGCGAAGTTGATGCTGTGCGCGCAGAAATGGTCCTCGAAGATCGCCGGGTCGATGTCCCATCGGTCCTGCCCGAACCGCGACAGTCGGTCGGTGTTCGTTCCTGGCCGCAGCGGACGCGACACCAGCACCAGCGTGGATGGCTCCGGGTGCGCCACATTCGTGTCAGTCAGTGGCAGCGGATTGTGTGTGGTCATCGCAGATCGAGCTCTCTGCTCAGGAATCGGCTCACCAGGTCGCGCTCGGCGTCGGTGACGGCGGCGCGCGCGGTGGCGATCACGGCGCTGTCGTGCTGGGCGAGCAGGTCCGAGAGTTGGGCGTGGGGGCGGGCGAAGCGCTGAGTCCACCGCAGCGGTGTCATCTCACTGCGGCGTGCGGTCAGGCGATCGTGGACGAGAACCTGCACAGGCAGGTGCCGGGGCAGCGCCCGCGCACAGGGACATTCCAAGCACAACATGAACGAGGCCCGGCACGGCTGCCCGGCAGGCGAGTGCGGACTGTTCGTATTGTCTGCGCAGGCAGCCAGCACGGTATCGAGCCGGCCGCCGATCATGCGCTCGAGCGTTCGGGCATTCACGCCGTGAAGGGCAGCGATCGATTCCGGGTCGATGCGTGCTGCCTCGATCTGGGCTGCCGACAGGGTTGCCATCACGCTCCGCGTTCGGGCCTTGGCCACTTCTTCGGTCAGCGCCGCCGCCACTACGCGCTGGTATTCGCGCAGATTGCCGCGATTGCGAGCGAGATAGTCGGTGGCCAGGGTCTGCTCGGTATGTGCGACCGGCTTCTGGTGCAGTTCCAGATAGGTCAGGCGTATCAGCTCCAGCGTCAGATGCAGCCGACTGGGCTCGGCATCGGGTCGGGGGGAATCCGCGATCAGGTCGTGCTGTGCCGCCCATTGCTGGATCTGCTGGGCGTTGGCGGTCAGCGGCCGGAACGAGCGACCGGACCGGGGCTGTCCTTGAATCGTGCTGCCCGCCTTGCTGGCCCATCGGACCAGCAGCCGGTCGGTGTCGATCATCTCGCGAGTGCGGGCGGTCAACTCGTTCAGCAGCACATACACCCCGAAGGGGGTGTGCAGCCTGTCGCGGGTCGACAACTCACCGGGGTTCTCGGGGACGCTGATCCAGTCGGGGACCTCGCTGAGCGCGATGCTCATGTGTGCGCGAGACCCACGGCGCGGTTTGACCGCGGAAACGATCGCGGTCGCCGTTGCGCCGGTGTGGCCGTCGGCGCGATGATGCGCGGCCGGAGTACCGAGGATGACACTAGGGTTTTGGCCGGTCATCGCGGTCAGCAGAATCGCCGCTGCCAGACACTCCTTCGTCGACAGGTGTAGCCAGCACACCACGTCGTCGGTTCGCCCGAAGTTGTGGGTGACCCACTCGCGGACAACTTCCTTCCCGTCACCGCTGACGCGCCGGGGCACATCCCCATGCCGGTCCACCCAATCCAGCAGCTGGCATCGGCGAAGTTGTTGCGGCGCAACATCACCGGCTCGGAACTGACGCAGCAGCTCCCGGTTACCGCGTATTCTCACCGTCGCCGCCCGCAGATCGGACCGGGCGGCGTCGGCGATCCGGCGCAACTCGTCGCGACTGTAACTGCACTTGGCGACCGCGCGGTCGGCGCGACGCGGATTGCGTTCCTTGAGCTTGCCCGCAAGCTCGTCGCTGATGCCGTCAGCCCGGCGCAGCGTCTGCTTGAGGATGCCCAGTTCCTGCCCGGCGGTCCCGATCATCAGGGACATTCGGTACCCGTCGATGTGGACCGGCGCGATGTCTCGCATCCGGATCGGCGGATGGGTCACCATGGACAGATGCTGAGCGAACCGGACAATCGCTCGGAAGCTGCCGATCATGGGGCTCATCGATGTCAGTCCCTGGCCCGGCGCCACCCGCTTGGCGAACGCTGCCGCAAACCCTGCTTGAATCTCGCCCGACACCGGCAGGTCACCAAAGCCGAAGTCGCGATGACCGCCGTCTTGGGCATAGGCGCGGACCATCAACCTGTCCTCGCTTGCCAAGATGCCGCGCTCGGTCTTGGGAACCTCAATGGATGGCAGCGCCGCGTGGCGCCCGCGTCGATTCATCGATTCACCGCCAGTGGGTCGGTGCGCACCCGAGGATGGCTGGCGAATACCTCGGCCATGAATTTGCTGATCGGGAACCCTTCCGCGTGTGCGAGGAGCAGTTCGACATCGAGCGAGCGAAACGGTTCCAGGTACACGTTTTTCGTGGTCTCCACCGATCGATGACCAAGCATGGTTTGCACCAAATGCCATGTGTCGCCGAACTGTTCGCGAAAATCGCGGGCTTCGTCCTCGGTCAGGTCGTGGAGACGGCCGGCGGTGGCGAGCTTGCCGATCGAATACCACCGAAGCGCGAACGAGTGCCTGGCCATATGGGGCGAACACGTGAACCCGCCCAAGCCCATCGCGTGGATCCGCTCATTGGCGTCGGTGAAGGTGTGGTGCCAGCCGTGAGCGTCCCTGGGGAGCCCATCTTCGTTGAGCCATAGCGAAAGTGGCGTTATGCCGTGCCCGGTTTCGACGAACAGTCGACGTCGGGCAGCGGGGCCGAGGTCGTTGAACGCCGTCCGGTTCGCCTGCCCGGTCCTGTCGGTCGATCGGACGGATCCGCCCCGCGTCGTGTCGACTGCCACGATCTGGCGTCCGGGGACGGTGTCATAGCGACCCGCTGCCTGGGCGCGCCGGATCGCGCTGGCGCGTGCCCCCTCGATGTAGGCGAGAGTGGCGGTGAGGATGTTGCGGGGCATCCAGTACTTGTGGCCGTAGCCGCCCTTGCCGCAGCTGTCGGCGAGTCGGCAGGTGAAGTACGCCCGGCCAGCGGTGTTCTGGGGCAGTTCCGGAACGATCACGCTGGCCCACTCCGACAGGCGTAGACCGGTGCCGGCCAGGCCGTCTGCAAAGGCAGCGTTGCGTTGTTCGTTTCGACCTTTCCACGCCGGATCAACCGCCGCTGTCAGGTCGTATCCGCGCAAGCCGAGGTCGCGCCAGCGAGCGAAGCCAGCCGGATCCAACCACTTCACCGACGCATGTCTTTTCGCACGTGGCGCCTCGGCGTCGGCGAACGGGTCGATCACCCGATAGCGGGTCGCCGCCCACTTGTAGAACTTCTTGCAGGCTGCCAGATCCTTGGAGAACGTGGTGGCCTGGACCCGTCCAGCGTTCGCTGGATCAGTCATTCGCCAGAACTGAAATTCCTCGACGTCGTCTTCGCACGCCTCCCACCAGTGCCGCCCGTGGACGTTGAGGAAGTTGAGCCACAGGCAGACACCGCGGGCATAATCGCGGTTGGTCAGCTCCGACCGATTGCGCATCTTGGCCGATGCGAAGAAGGCATTCACCCGGAGATCCGGGAAGCCGTCCGGACCGAGTAGAAATCGCACGCCCTCCCGTCCTCCATTCGCAGCCACCCACGAATCCAGATCCGGCACCAAGCCAGCGACTAGATCCGGCAATGGACCCCAATCGCGCTGCAGCTCATACCGATACACCCGCCACACGTCGGCACGACTCCGGGCGACTCCCACCTCTACGGCGCTCACGGCAACCACTACAACAGATAACAGCGATCGCGGGGCTATAGATCGTCTGGCGGTACCACCAAGGCCGACGGGACGAAGCCGTCGACATCGACGATTACGAACGCAACATCGACACAGCCTTGCGGCTCTTGCGAACTCATGCCCGGCAGGTCCTGGTCATCGGTGAGCCGCCGATCGGCTGGGACCCGGCCATCGACGTCCGCGCCGCCAACGCGATGCTGACCGCCTACAACCGTCGCGCACGCTCGGTCACGGCGACGCACGAGATGGGATTCATCGATTTGTGGGCACCGTTTCACGACATCGCCCGCTGCTGGGGCTGGGATCCGAGCACGCCATCGCCTGCATGGCAGGCTGCTCGTTCCTTGTGGAGCGATGGCATCCACCTCTCGGAGTTCGGCGTCGAACTCGTTCGCGACACGATCACCGACTACCTGGCCACACACCGGACCCTCGAAACACTGATGGCCGAGGCGAGCGTATGACCCCGGCACCGTTTTCGGTTCCTGATGTGCTGCGCGACAAGCGCATTGCGGTGGTCGATGTGGAAGGAAACGGCTACGACGACATCATCGAAATCGCTGTCCTTCTTCTCGACCACCCGGCCCTGGACGCCGACAGCATCCGTTCCTGGCTCGTACGCCCACCGCGTCCGATCAGGCCGTTGGTGACGCGCAAAGTTCACGGAATCCGTGATATCGACCTCGCCGATTGCCCGCCATGGTCAGCCGTCGAGCCCTCGGTCGCCACGCTGCTGTCCGACCGCATTCTCGTGGCGCACAACGCGTCCGTGGAACACCGGGTCCTAACGGCGCACCTTCCGGCGTGGCGGCCTGCGCTGGTGCTCGACACCTTACGACTGGCCAAAGCCGTCTGGCCCGGCCTGCCCCGCTACGGTCTGGACACGCTCATCGGCCACGCCGGCCTGGACCCGGGCGCAGTCGACGGCAACGGCTATCACCGTGCCGGATACGACACCGTGGCCACCGCGCGACTGTTGTGCCGACTTGTCGAGGATGCCGCCCCTTGCTGGGACGATCTCGTCGACACCGCCGCGCTCCCCGAGTTCGTACCGGTGACCCAACCCGAGGACGGACTGTGGTGAGCCCGCCCCGTCGGCCTGCCCCGTCGGCCCGCCGCCGCGCCCCCAATCGGATCGATCGTTCAGAGTCCTTCGACGAATAGGAATATCGATGACCGACCAGCCGTGCGGGCCGCAGATCAAGCCGCTCGATCCCAGTGCGTGGCGGATTCCGCACGTCGAGATCGATGTCGATGCGATAACGCTGACGCGGCATCTGCGGTGTGGCAGTGGGGAAATCGTGATGGAGATCGGCGTCCCTCGATGCCTAGAGGACTTGCTCGGTACCGAGTTGACCGACTGTGGATACGGCAATCTGCCCTATGCCTGCCGCTTCCGGATCGGCGGTCATCGCGGCGAGGATTCGCGCCACAGCGGCTATAAGAGTGGGCGCGACGGGTTCGACTCCCTAGCCGCTGCGATGTCGGCCGGCCACAGCATGGCCCTCAACCAGGCCCCGGTGGAAGGCGACATCCGCACCGCCAGCGACTCCTACCTCGCCATCCTGGGATACACCATCGCACCCGAACACCGAGGCACCCGATAGCGCTGGCACCCGCCTGTCACGACGCTGTCGTGCACGCCGCAGCCTGGCGCAACGCAACAGAATCCGCGCTTTCAGCGAGGCCGGGGGGCGTTGTCACCGAGCCCCCCTGCGATGATCGGAATCCCGCCTGGGTCAGTCGGTTCCGGATTCGAGTGCGCGCCGTTCGGCCGAGGGAAGCTCGGCCTGCAGGGGCGCAGGGAGTTTGGCTCCGGCCTCGCCGAGTTCACCGATCATGGTGAACACACCGTCGATCATGTCTTGCTGTGACTTCTCCCAGTTGGCCCAGAATTTCAGGCTGTACTCACGCAACTTGGCCATCTCCGTCATACCGGTGCGCGCGGCCTTGAGAATGTGCTCCATGCAGGGACCGAATCCGCCGACGGTGAAGTAGTCGTACACCCAGCCGGCCTGGTCCTCGCGGGCGGCGTTCGCCAACGCGAATCGCTTCCGGCTGATGACGTACTGGCGCAAGGGAACCGCGACATGGACCGCGAGGGTGGTCTCGCACACCAGCACGCCGTCGATCTGTCCGGAGCCTTCGATATCGCGCGGCAGAACCGAGCTGACCAGAACACCGATGTCGGCGGAATGGAACTCCACGTCCTCGCTCAGTTTGGTGATCCACTTCGGCTCGAAGCGCTGGGCCTGCTTGCACTCCCATACGATGATCCCGTACTCGCGGCCCTTCTCCCGCACCTTCTGCACCACATCGGAGCCGCGCTTGCCGCGCGGAACAACGATCACCTCGTCCTCGGGGAACCGGGCGCGTAGTTCGGCGGCCAGAACCTCCTGATAGGCGACGCCTTCCTGCTGCGGGCGCGGCCCTATCGAGGATTTACGGTGCGCGTCCTCCAGCTGCTGGGCCAGGCTCTTGTTGTGGTCCTCAAGCTCACGCAACCGCGTTTGCAGTTTCACCTCGCTGCTGGCGGTCAGCTGCGCGACCCGGTCCTTGATGTACTTATCGGCGAGTTTGCGTTGTTCACTGGCGATCTCGTCGCGCACCCGTTCCTGCTCGACCTCCCACGCATCTTGGTCGAGCTGCAGCTTGCGCCGCTCCTGGCGAACCTTCTTCTCCGCAGCCTGCGCCTGATTCACCTTCTCCTGCAGCGTCCCCCGCTCCGCCGCTGCTTCTTCCCGCTCCGAGAGCAACTGCACCTGCGCCTCATCGGCGGCAGCCTGCAGCGCCGCGATCTCGGCGGCGGCCTCGGCGCGCGCAACAGCGATGAGCTCCTGCTCCCGACCTTCCATCGCACGGGCCACATGCGGTGCCGAAAGTTGCTGAATGAACGCTGTTCCCAGATCGTCACCGCAGGACGGACAGGCCGCCGCAGCGATCACAGTCGATCCGGTATTGCGCTTGGCCATGAGTTCTCCTTCGTGCAGTCAGTGGGACGGTGCAGGAGTCTCACAGACATCCCCGACAATCCCGCACACCCTCAGCCGAATTCAGCTATCGATCAGAAACCAGTACGGATGACTCCGGGACCACCGATGACGGCCGACACAAAAGCGCAGCACAGCAAATATATAGCACATATGTTCGAATTGCCTTGAGCGGCACCCTGTTCCGCAAAATCGAGACTCTCCAACATGAAAAATCCATCTCTACATAAGCTTTCGACTCAGTATCGCGGGTCTCTGAGTGTCGCCCTGAACACAATCGGCCAATTTTGTTTTAAGCCTCGCTTCGCTACATTGCCGCAGTGAGAATCGCTCGAAAAGCCTTCCTGGCAAATGAACCGGAAACACCCCAAACATCGTCGACCGTGCTCCGCACGTCCTCGGTGTGGCCGCGCAAGTACCTGGATTCACAACTGCGACAAGACATGGGCGCACTCATCGGAATAGCCGACGACGACACACTGCTGGCGTCGTTTCTTCAGGTTGCTGAGGCTCAATTCGCACGTAAGAGTCTGAAGGACTGTGCCGCGCAGCTGAAATCGATCCGCGTCGGCATCGAGGACGCGAGCAACCGGCTGACATCGCCACGGCCCCTCGGATACGCACCCGAGCACACCCACCGCGAAGCAGTCGATATGCTGACCCGCTTTCTGTCCCAGGCCCACGCTGCCGCCGACGCCGTACACACCGTCGAAGCCATCACGACCGCCGAGATCGCCGTGCTGCACAGCACTTTCGGTGACGACCCCGAGCTGTTGTTCCGCGCGGACGAATCCCGGGTCTCGCCGATCGATGTGATCTGGCGGGCATGGAGGTCCGAAACGCCCGCGATCGACGGCTACTTCGATAGCATCCCGCGCTACAACGCCGAGGTCGCCGAACTTCGCACACTCGAGCAGCGCCGCGCGGCCTACGTCGCCTCGCGCCAAGGATGGACCGAGCGTGATTTGCAACGCTGCGATGGCGCCGGGTTGGAAGCCCTCACCGCCGATCTGCTGGCCCGCGACGGGATGACCGTGTTACGCCGAGGCGGTGGCTCCCGCGACCAAGGCGCGGATGTCATTGCCGTGATGCCCGACGGGCTCCGGATAGTCGTCCAGTGCAAACTGCGCCAGCGCGGACCGATCGGGCCGCAGGTCCTCTACGAGGTCAACGGCACCGCACGCCAAGTCCATCGGGCCGACATCCCGGTGGTCGTCACCAACAGCACGTTCTCGCCCACAGCCACCGCCTTCGCCGCTGACCACGCGATTCGCCTGATCGACGACCACGCAGTCCGCCGATGGGCCATGTGGGGCGAGAGCTTTCACGACATCCTCGAACTCAGCGTGCCCGACGGGAATTGAGCCCCCCGCTCATCTGCCCTGGTTGTGCGCCCATTGGCGCATGCGTGGCTCGATCTCGTCGTAGAAGGCGGACTTCGCGCGGGTGTAGTCGTCGTAGTCCGGATCTGCTGCGTGACGTGCAGCGAGGGCCCGTTTGTGCGCGCCGTAGCGGTCCGCTTCCTCGGGATGAGCGCGCAGCCAATCACGCACCAGCACAACGAACTCCGCGAACGGCGAATCGCTGCGACGCACATGCAGAATCGCGGCCTGCTCGCGGCAATGCAACAGACGCTTGTCGAACAACTCGCCGCGACCCACCTTCCCGGGGCGGGGGATGTCGCGAAGTACTCCCGGGGAATCGGGCCGCGCACCTGTAGCGGGTTCGAAATCGGTGGGTGCCAACACTTCCGCGAGCTGCATCATCGGCGGCAGAACGGGCATGCGCACCTGTAGATCGACTATCGGCTTGGCCGCCAGACCAGGCACCGCGGTCGAACCGATGTGCTCGTAGACGAACACCTCGGAGTGATCCAACGGCCACAGTGCCGTACGGACACGCGCCAACAACCGCTCCGCACGCCACGCCCAGGAAGGGTCGTAGTCCACGATCATCACACCACCAAAACTACGCGGGCACTCCATGATCCTGTCCACCAATGGCGTCCCCGGACCGAGAAACCCACCAGCAGCCTTAAAGCACCTGGCCGAGAAATTGCGGCTGTTCGCCGCTCGCGCGCCGTACGGGGCGGCAGCATATCGACCTGATGCCCGCAGGTCGCGGATTGTCCCGGCCAGGAATTGGGTCGTTATCGGCGTCCCTGCTTGCGTGCTTGCCGGGATGCTTTGCGGGCCTTCTTCTTCCGAGTGTCAGCCTGTCGCGTCGTTGCCGACGGTGCGGGGGCTTTCTGGGAGGTCGTGGCTCGGCGGGAGGCGGCTTCGAAGCCGGCGATGTCGCCTTGCGCGAGCTTGTAGTTGGCATTGACCAGGTGCAGGAACTCGCTGCGCTGGTCGGGCACGCAGGCGGGGATCTGGTAGAGCGCCCCGGCGAAGGCCGCCGCCAGATGTAGTGCCTCATAGGGTTGGTCACGTGCTGCGCCCAGAATCCGCAGCCGCGCCCGGTCGATCGGAATATCACCGGAGGCGACCACGTCGAGTGCGCGTTGCACGTCAGCGCGACGCTCCGGGGCGACCAGTCCGTCCAGCAACACCGTCATCGCCGCGAGCAGCTCGCCGATCGTGGCCTCATAGCCGGTGGCGGTGGTCCACCACTCGGCGGCGATGGCGACGATCGCCTCGACCGCATCGGAGGCATCGGAGGGACGGATGTGCATCAACTCGTCGGCGACATCGGTCGAATAGTCGGCGAGCCTCACGTGGGCGGTGGCGAAGTCCTTCGCCAGCTGGGTGCGCTGGGAGTATTCGGTGTCGGATTCCCCGGGCCCGCGTGGTGCCACGAGGGTATCGGGCAAATCGAGTTCGCGATCGTCGATCGAACACAGGTAGTGCGCCAGCAGAGTCCGCCCGCCCAGATCTCCCTGCATGACCCGCACCGCCCACTGCGGATCGCCGCGCCCGGGCCGTGGGGAGTCAGCGGCCATGTATTCGGACAGCTCATACGCCCGCGCAGGCCGGAAGGGCTCGCGGGTGCCCGAGCCTGCTTCGAGGATGTACCGCAACGGGGTGGACCCGGCGTCGCGGACGGCCTGGGGAACGTGGGTGAGCAGCGCCAGCGCAACGAAGGCTTGAGCGTCTTCGCCCCGCTCGTACCAGGCCCGCTCGCCTCTGGGACCGGTGGTTGCCGACCGCTGGCCCGGCAGTGCTGTACCGCTGCTGCGGCGGCTGTCGATGTCCTCCATCATGCGATGGAACTGCTCATAGAGCGGGTCGCCTTTGGCAGGGACGACCGCGTGGTTGAACGGCGACACTCTCGACAACGAGTCGATCACCTGACTGGTCGTCAATCGCTCCCACAAGTGCATGCCTGACAGATGTCCGAGATCGGCAGGTCCGGTGACGGTGAGGTTTTCGAGCCGGGCGTAGTACGCGAGCGCGTAGGTGATCAGCATGGTCGGTACATCGAAATACGCCGCCGGCACCCTGCCGTCGGAGTTATGACGCGATTCCGACAGCTCACGCATGGCCGCCGCGTAGACGTAGGCCGAACTCCACGGTGTGGTCGCGCTCGCGCCCTCGCCGCCGTGCGGGTTGGTTCCGGTCATGCAGACAGCGTCTCAGATTTATCCGGGATCCGCCGATATACCGTCCGAGCATCGGCCGCCCGGCCCAAGGGCGGCAACCGTTTTCACAACCACACACGGCTGCGGCGCTCGGATCACGGTGTGCCCGCGCAGATTCCGACCGCCGTGGTGGATCCGGGTGCGCCGAGCGGGAAGGTCCGCAGGGTGCGCCAGATGTATTGGCACAGGTCGAGGTCTTGCCACACCTCTACCAAGGTGAGTGTGTGGACCCTCAGCCGAGCGTGGCTGGGTCGGACACCGCGGCGCAGCGCGGAGGTGATCACGCCGCTGTCGGCGTGCTGGCGCGCGTACCCGACGGTCATGTGCGCGGGCCGGGCGTCATAGTCCACTGCGGCGCGGGGTGCGACCTGCGTGATCGCCTTCCGCAAGTCGAGGATCAGCGACTCGACCGGCGCTTCGGGATACACGTCCATCAGCACACCCACCGTGCTCGCGAACGCCGGGCCCACCAGGACATCGAACGCCGGGGTGTTCGAGATCGTCTCGCCGAGAGCAGAAATCAGCTCAGCGCGTTCGAGGTCGCTGATCTGCGCGGCCGGGCGGTGCGTGATGGGCTGGATTGTCATGTGCGGCAGCGTCACCGCGACCGCGGGGAACCGTTGAAGCACGGCCGTGGCGCGGTCGAGCAACGCCGTCAGATCGGTGTCCGCACCGGGGTCGGGCACTACATACAGTTCCAGCGACGCCTGGCCTTGCGGCCGGACACGGTCACCGACGAAGTAGGGCTCCATTTGTCTTTCCCCTCAACAGATTCCGGCGCACTCGGTATCTTTTCCGAGTGCACTCTATCGAGATCTGACGCTGCTTCGGCAGGGTATGACCGCCCCGTCGCCCCAGGTATCGGATTCTGTGGCCGAGCACCCGCCAGTCCGTCGCCCGAACTGGATGACAGCAGCATCTCGACACCTGCCGCCGATCCGGGCCAGGCCGGCGATGCGCTGGAATTCTTTGCAGCACTGGCGGTTTCCGACGTCCTTCAGACCGGACTTCGGGGTACCCTCGGCTTTCCGGTGCGGCACGTGAGGGAGGGACCGTGGCTGAGCACTTTTGGTCCGACGAGGACTGGCAGGCCCTGCTGGCGGAGATGGTCGAGCTGATGCAGCGCATCCAGGATGGATCGTGGTCCAAGAGCTTCGGGTTCGAAGCCGAGTGGCGGGCCACGGCGAGCGAGGTCACGCGGCTCGAATTGGAGGGGGTATCGCAATCGGATCCGCAATTCCGCGATGCGGTGCTGCGTCACCGTGATGCATGTCGTGCCGAGTTGGACTACCAGAACGGCGTGGCGACGATGCACTGCCCTCATTGCCGCCACCTTCGGCACACTGCTCCGATTACGTTGCACGAGTTGGCGGTAGCGCAGATCGCGTGGGGATCGCGCCCGCAAGATCCCATCGAGATCTGTTTCGGTGAGGACGAGGCCGCGTGGGCGCGCGAGTCGGCGCTCTACCACTCCGGCGTCCTGGCACCGAATGACCGGTTCATCGCCGACGCCGATACGGTTCGGCGCTGGCGGTTTCTGCCCGGGTGCATGGTCTATGCCAGCAGCGCCGCCAGTGGTTCACTGCGGGTGCCGCTGGGCCGAGTCGCGTCGGTTTCCCCAAGTGCGCAGGGGTACACCGTACGACTGCGCGACCGCGAACCACCGGCCAGGGTCGCTCGGATCATCGTCCTGACCACCGATCCCGCCGAAACCGCCGTCGCCGAGGCACTGGGAGTCGACAACACCCAGTGGCAGGTCGGCGACGACGTGCACACACCGCCGACAAGCCTTATGGAATGCTCACGACCGAGCCCACCCGTCGAGCCACCACTGGCATCGGTGACCCAGCAGCCCGAATCCGCGACCACCGACCAGATGCAACGAGCAGCCGGCTGGATCGCGTTGACCTCCCACACAACCTACAGCCCGCTGTGGGGCCTGCGAGTCGATTACACCGCAACTGGTGGGGGGCTCGAAATCGCCTGGGGTAAAGGCCCTTTCGCTGGCGTGGTGGCAACATTCCTGGCCGGGGCACATGATCCGGACATGCCCGTGAGCTACACCCCTGAACAGGACCGCAGCGAAACCCGGGCCGTACTGGTCGTGGGAGGGGTGAGTGTGCGCCTTCACTCCTATAACCCCCACCCGGCTTTTCACGGACAGTATCTGCGCGCACCACAGTCATGGCGTTGGCCGCAACCATTACGCACTCACGGCGCAGCCCGCGATACCGTGCTGTGGATCCAGCAGGACGATCCGCTCGGCGACGCCCGCGCCGTGGTGATTCGCGTGCCATGGCTCTCGCAACCCCGCGCCGCGGCAAGCGGTGAGGAGTATGCGCTCATCGACATCGAGCACAAGGTCCCCAATTACAGTGCCGTACACACCGAAATCGGCTGGTACACCGCACTATCGACCGCCGACATCCGATTGCGCCGCGCCGATCCCGGTTGGAGTATCCGCGACGCCGACGAATGGCTCGACGACAAGCTACTCACCCCAACACGATCCACGTGGGCCACCTCGATGACTGCTGTCCTGTTCCCCGACCGCGCTGTCATGCGACTACACGCCCCCGGTCTACGCATCGAGGCGACGATATCCCACCCCGGCGACCCCGACCTGGTCCCTGCCGTCGTGCTCAGCGCCCTCCACCGCACACCCGCCGCACTCCCACGACATCTCCGGATCTCCAGAACCGGACACCACGACGAGCAGCTCATCACCTTAGCGGTCTCCGACGCGATGCCCCAGCCGGAAGCCGTGCCCAGGATTCTGTGACAACACCCTGATCCACACCACCGAAGCCAATGCCGCCTCCTTCCTGACTGACACCGATCTCGCTTTCGAAACCGAACTACCTGCTCAAATCCGCCGTTTTCGGGAGAATGCTGGTCCAGCGGTGTGCGACGGTCAGGATGGCCGGGTCCTCGCCGGTGGCGGTGTCGTCCGTGTGGGCCTGCATCATCGCGGTGGCGTAGTCGACGGCCGACACCCATCGCGCCCGCAGTTCTGGATAGTCGACGAGAATCGTTGCGTCACCGAAGATCTCACGCCACAGATCAGTGTCGATACTCGGATCGGCCGCCGAGAGCCGGGCAGCACGCAGACCGACTAATATCCCGGTCAGCCGCACCGGGCGCAGGTCCATATCAGCGCAGGCATGGATGCCCTGGACGTGAGCTTGCCGGTCGATGACCCCCGCGAGGACGCCCACTGCGTCGCCGTAGGCGAACCGGGGTACCCCCTGCACCCCGCATCGCTTCTCAGCCCAGTACGCCATGGCCTGTGCAACATTCTGTGCCCGCGCGAATTCGCACTGCCTGTCAGGATTTTCACGCGACTTGTTGCAGGCGAGATCGAGGTGGGTCATCTTGTCGTAGGCGTGCTCACCCAGAGCGCTCAGTTGCGGTGTGGATCGCAGCAGATTGTCGGTGGCTTCAATGTAGGCACGCCTGGGAAGTCCGGGATGCGGCTCGCCACCCAGCACCGGGAACTCACCCCCCGGCCAGGGCAACACAGGACGGCCGAATGTGCGCAGTGCCTCAAGGTAGACACGCAGACTGCCCTGGGTAGAGGACCAAGGCATGTAATTGAGGCTTCCTATCCGCACCCATCTCGTCCGCGCCTGATCGGTGGTCTTGAAGGTCATGTTTCCGCCCAGCAGGACGAGGGGGTAGGTGTCGATCGGTTCCACCACGGCGAAGACCTCCGCAGACTCCAGCGTCGAGTCGAGGTTTCGTTGCAGCTGGGCTATGAGCCCATCTGGATGTATCAGCACAGTCAGGAAATGACCGGGCACGAACTCGCCTACGAAGACCGAGACGAACCCGCGTTCTTCGAACCAGCCCACTGCGTCCTGGATCTGGGCACCGGCGGGAATGTCGCCGTAGGCTTCTCGCTCTTGCTCACACAGATATCCGCTGGTCGATAACCAACTCAGCAGCTCGTAGCGAACCGGTCCTTCCATCACACGTTGACCGACCGGCAGCGCGGTAGAGGCCGCGGCTTGCGTAGCTTCATCGCGCCATGCGCGTTCGCGGATCGTCAACGCTGCCGGCGTGAGATTGCTCGCGTTCATCGCGTATGCGGCGGAGTGGACCGCCAGCCGCTGCGGATCGTCGTGATGGTCGACCCGCCACCGCACCCCGATTTCGTGCAACTGCTGCAAATGCTCAATCCCCACGCCTGCCAAGATATCTCAGCCGGACCAGACCGGTCGGGCAATCCGAACAGACTGGGAACAGGGTCATCGCACAACAGCTGCTTCGCACTGATCGAGCGACACCATCCATCGCCGGCCAACTCGAGCCAGCGATGCCCTGCGGGGACTGCGATCGATTTGCTCGACTATCTCTGGGCAGGCTTGGCGTCAGCGAGCGTGCGTTCTGGATGTGGAAGAATTTTCGATCATGGGAACGCTCCGACTCGGTGTACTGGCTTCGCACAACGGATCGAATCTGGCAGCGCTACACCAGGCGTCGCTACTGCCGGACTCCGACTTCACCATCTCTGTCACGATCTCCAACAACTCCAGCAGCGGTGCGCTGGCCTACGCACGCGACCACGGTGTGCCCACACGGCATCTGTCCGGGCACACCCATCCCGATACCAAGGCCCTCGACAACGCGATGCGTGCGACCCTGGTCGAACATGGCGTCGATCTCGTCGTCACAGCAGGCTTCATGCGCAAGCTGGGACCTATTGTGCGCGAAACGTTTTCGAGCCGAATCATCAACATCCACCCCGCATTGTTGCCCGCCTTCGGAGGCGTCGGCTTTTTCGGCAACCGCGTCCATCAGGCCGTTCTCGACTCCGGCGACAAGATCAGCGGCCCGACTGTCCATCTCGTCGATGACGAATACGACACCGGTGAGATCATCGCCCAGTCCGAAGTCCCAGTCCTCCCAGACGACACCGTCGACACCCTCGCAGCTCGTGTGTTGGCCGCCGAGCACATCCTTTTGCCCACTGTCGTGCGCCAGCTCGCTTCCGGACATCAACTCCACCGCAACAAGAACTAGGCCTCACTGCCGGAGCAGATTAGTCTCCTGGCCCGCTGCGGAGCAGCTGCGGGGGATCTTCGCGGCCACCCTCCTCCATCATTGGGCGACCGTAGCGAACTGGTTGAGTTCGAACTCGCGATTGCGGACGCCGTCCATGAAGGCTTCGAATTCGTCGAAATCGAAGTGGAGAGCAGTCTGTTGACCTGGAAGGTGAGTGGAGAGTCGCGCCGTGAACGTGTAGCGACCGGTAGGCGATCGATCAATCTGCACGCATTGGCCTTCCTCTGCGCTGCCATCGCGAAGGGCTTCCTGAAATGCATCGAACTGATCGTCGGTAAACATCAGCAACTGGTCGAGGGGCAGCATCGCGGCCTGATCGGCGTCAGGCGTGGCCAGCTTGTCGTCCCAGATCACGGTCCACCCCTCCCTCCGGCCGATTCGCACGCACGAGTTCTGAGCCGCGCTTCGTGCTGCTTTGATGCAGTCGCGGGCGGTGAAGGTCGGGGGCATCGTTCATTCCTCTCGCATACAACTCGGGTCAGCCTGTCTCGCTTCTACCTTCATGGTTTCAGCGATTAACGCTCGTCACCCGACTACCGCGAAGTTACATGGGTGGGCGGGGCGGGCTCGTTCACGGGGCCTTGGGCCGCCAGTCGTGGGGTCTGTAACGCTCAGGGGTCCAGGTAGCGGCTAGCAGCATCCAGGGGACCGACGGCGCGTTCGTAGGATAGGTCCGTCGCAGAATCGCGCAAGGGTACGGACGGCTCGGCGGTGAGTAAGGCCGACCCGGCTTAGTCCTTGCACCCGCCACGGGATGTTCATTTCGCTACTCTCTGGACCGAAAGCTGCTCTCGGCCAACGGTTTCCTTCACTGCGACCGCTATAATCCTGTTCGTTGGCCCGTCATTGCGAGGTCGTCAATGAACTCTCGGGAATCCTCGCCACTCAGCGCCGCGGCGCTGAGTCGAGCGAAGAGCGTTTCGCGGGTACCGACGGGAAATTTGTCGATGATGTAGCGAATTTCTCCAAGAGCTTCGACCACGGCCAGTTCGAGATCTCCCGCTGCGCCTGGAGATGGAACCCTGATGAGGGTGTAGCGGTCTTCCATCCCGCCGCCCTCGACTGGGGTGTTGAACGGCAGGATCTGGATCAGGATGTTGGGACGCTGGGAGAGCTCTATGAGGTGCTTGAGTTGGTCAACCATGACCTGACCTTCGGGTTTGCCGTGTAGACGCCGCAGACATGATTCCGACAGGACGGCGTGGAACTCGGGGGCATTCGCCTTCACGAGATTGCGTTGGCGCTCGAGACGTGCCTGTACCCAGTCCTCGACTGTGACACCGTTGCCGGGGTCGGACATGTGCGCGTGAAGGGCCCGGATGTAGGACTCGCTTTGCAGGAGGCCAGGGATGATCTCGGATTCTGCGATGCGCAGGCGGTTGGCCTGTTCTTCGAGGTCGATGAGGAGCCTTAGTTCTTCGAGGTACACCCGTCGGTGCCCGCTCGTCCAGAAGCCGCGCTGGTACTTGTCTCTGCGCAGTTCGAGCAGGTTCTGGATGTAGTCCTCGTCGGTGAATCCCAACTCCTTGGCCAGCAACTGGAGGTCCCCGGCCGCGATCCTGCCCGTACCCGCGATCAGGCTGTTGATGCGCGACTGTCCGACCTCGATGATGTGCCCCGCCTCGGTTTGACTCTTGCCCGAGGCGCGAATCATGTAGTTGATCTCGCGCCCGAGTAGCAGTCCCCGGGCAGTTCGCGTAGCCATGAGCACCACCGTAGCTGTTATCCGGATATGAACGATTCGGTTCCTGAATTCTGATTATCAGCCTATGGTTACCTGAACAACGACACCAGCGGCCACACAGGGCGAGAAGCTGACTTCAGGGAGGCGGTGGCGATGGACGGCACGCAGATCAAGTCAGCACGCACCCGACGCGGTTGGTCGCAGGCGCAGCTGTTGGGCGCCTTGCGCGCTCATGCCAGCCAGCAGGGAATCGCGTTGATGTCTGCCAACAGTCTGCGAGTTGCGTTGTCGCGCTGGGAAAATGGGCACATGAAGCCGGACGGGCTGCACAGTCGCATGCTCAGGCAGGTACTCGAGTTTCCGACGACAACCGTCGATCCTTCACACGGCGGCACTCTGTTCGAGGTCCTACTGACCCACACCAACAGCCTGCGCATGCTCGATCGACGATTCGGCGCTCCGGCGGCTCGCCTGCAAACAGCCGCGCACGTCACTGCACTGGAGGCGATGTGGCACGCCAGCAAAGGTGCAGACCGCGTCATCATCGCCAGAGCGCAGGCAGATGCTGCGGCCCTGGCGGCCTGGCAGGATTTCGATGTAGGAGATCCGACCGCCGCCGCCACGCACTACGAGCAAGCCCGCGCCGCTGCACTTCGGGCAGAGGATCCGATCATGCTGGCCCATACAGTCGGTGAAGAGTCTGTCATGCTCGCCGAGACTGGACGAGCAACCGCGGCGTTAGCCCAGGTTGCTGAGGCGGAAAGGACGGCGGGCTTGCCACCGCTGCTGCGGTCCTGGCTTTCAGCCACCGTTGCTCAGGTAGCGACCCATTGCCCTGAACAGGGGGCGACGGCGCGCGATGCGCTCGCTATTGCCGAGGCACTGCTACCGATCGACAGATCGTGCGAGGACGAGATGCCGTTCATCGCCCACAACGAAACGCACCTTTCCCGATGGGCCGGTCATATTCTCGCGCGACTGGGCGATCCGGCGGCTGCCACCCTTACTCGCGACTCGATGCAGGTCATTCCCGAGGACTTCGTCAGAGCACGCTGCGCGCAACAGCTCGACCTCGCCCAAGCCGCGATCAACGCCGGCCGTGGAGAAGAAGCGGCGTTACTGCTGTCCGACTCGGTAGCTCACATCAGCGACTTGGGATCAGGGCGTCTGCGCCGTCGGCACCACTTGCTCGAGCGCCGAAGCCACAAGCTCTTGGCCGCCAGCTAGGCTCACCGCAGCCAGCATTCCGACCGCGGTACCTGTTCCCAGAAGCTGACCGCCGACCAGCAACTCGGCGGTTCTGGCCAGCGGAACCCACACGAGCCGCCCCGCCTCCTCGGCGTCCGCAGGGGGTCCGATCTGCCGTGGACCGTGCCCGAGGTAGATGTAATGAGGTGTCTGCACCAAACCGGGCATCGGCTCCAATACCGCTACCAGAGTGAGCTGCTCGACCGAGAATCCTGTTTCCTCGAGCAGCTCGCGGTGCGCGCACACGTCGGGGGCCTCGCCTGATTCCAGGATGCCGCCCGGCGACTCGTAGCCGATCGTGTCGACAATCCACCGGTGACGTTGAAGCAGTAGCGCCCGGCCTTGGTCATCGATGGCGGTGACGGTCGAGACTGGGTTCAGGCGTACCGCGTGATGGTGCCGGTCGACTCCATCGGGGGTCGTGATGTGGTGGCGCTCCACCGACAACCATGGTTGGCCGTCATATACGACCTTTCCGGAATGGACCGTGGTGCGCGGCGGCCGATCAATCATGTCCCTACGGTACCGGCGGGTTGTCGGTTGCTGGACGCCCGATTCGTTTGCTGAATGCTACGAGTTGCTACGTTCCCGGAACGCCTTGGTACGACCACGCTGGACTCATGTCCTGGTTGAGTGTCGAGGCGGCAGCACGATGCACCAAACGCCGACTGCGTAAACGACGCAGCGAGGGCGGTGCCGGGCGCGTGAACACTACTTGGGCAGACGACCACAACGGCTTCGGACATCCGTCGGCGTCTGTAGTCGGTTTGAGCGCCAGCGAGCTGACGTTGACCGCCGTGACTGCGCGGGCAGCCCTGAATCGTCCTACGAGCGTATCGACGGAGTTGTGGGCACAAGCTGCCGCACTTTTGTCGGCGGAGCTTGAGGACGATTAGCGATTTGGCGTCTCGTCGTGAATTTGGTTCAGACAGGCAGGAGTCGGATATGTCGACCGTGCGCCCATTTGAGATCACGCGCTGCGACTTGTCCAAGCACGCCACTGATGAGGACACCTTCGAACGGCCGCATGCAGCGAGTTTCTTCCGTAGCGGTGCAAGGGAATTGGAGACAGCGGCCTCGGAGCCGGTGATCTTCGGTTACCTGCGGTACCCGCTGCTCGGAGAGCAACGAGCCGGGATGGTCAAGGCTATCGAGGCACGGGCAGAGTCATGCGGGGGCTCGGTATTGGACGTGTATTACGAGGCGGCCTCACCAGTGGCGATGTTGTGGACCCTGATTCAGGGCCTGGATCGGCGCTCGAGTGGGCATCTGGTATCCGCGGTGACGGACTACGCGCGGGCTCAGGGCGTCGATGTGCGGGATGTGGTCGATGCCGGCCAGGTGCCGCCTGTGCGCTGGAGAGAGCTGGTTGCTGAGCTCGATCGGCTTCGTGGTGGCTGGATCATCGTGCCGTCGCCCCATGATTTCGACCATCTTGGCGAGCCCAGACACATTGTGCTGCAACGCCTTGCGTCGATGAACGTGCGTGTGGCGTACCTCCACGGCGGTGCCAGCGCTGCGGAGCCGGGGCAGCGAGATGCAGCTGCGCCGCCGCTAGACGGCACCGAGATCGGCCAGTTCAGGGTGAGCGCGTTCGGTCTGGCGACAGAGGTTACGAAACTGAGCGCGCAGATGTATTTGAACCGCGCTGGCCTGGCGTATCTGGTCGACGCCGTGGTCGATCTGCTGGGTGACCTGACCGTGCGGCGGGTGGAAGACACACTGGTTCCAGGCCAGACAAACGAGTTGACGGTGCAGCTGATTCGGCGACCGGAGTCCTTGATGATCCAGGTCAGTGAAACCCACGACCATGCTGGGGACCCGATCAGTGAGACGGCTCGCGCCATCTGTGGGCCGGAGGGTGTCCAGCAGTCGAAGGCTGCCGACGGCGGGACGGTCACCCGCTTTGAAATCGGGCTCACCGAGAAGAACGCCTTCGATCCGGTCTCGACTGTTCGGAGGCCGATATGACGCAGGTGCGGGCGTACGGGATTGTGCGGAGCGACTTGTCGACGGACACCACAGGACAAGACGTTCATGAGATTCGTGACCTGTCCATGCTGCACGGGTTCGATTTGCGTGGCGTCACGATCGAGCATGGTGATGCGCACTTCGGGCTGTTGCTGGCGACGCTGGCGCCTTCGCATATCACCACGTTGATTGTGCCGACAGTCGTACATCTGACTGGCTGGCTGGACGCGGCCCGGCAAGACGCAAGCGTGTGGACGCTAAGGCCTGCGGGCTACTGGCCATCACTGAAAGCGTGGGGCGGGGCCGCGGAGTTCGTTCCGGTGGGGCTGAAATGATCGCGGCATCGCGGCTGGAGGGTCTGACTGGAGGACCATCGAGCGGGCACGCGCGCCGCCGACTACTGCGGCCCTCTATTCAATTCTGTTGTGACGCATCGAAATCCGGTGTCATCGTCGCTCATCGAGTGGTCGGCGTCGTTGAAAGCGGCGGGGACGGCCGCTTCGAGGAGGCTGTTGAAGCTCGATCCTTTGAGTTCGTATCTGCCGGGTGCCGATGTGGTCGAGAGCCATTCCCAGACGTTTCCGGCGAGATCGAAAACGCCGAAAGGGCTTGCGCCGGACTTGTATCGGTCGACCGGTGTGGTGGCACCGCTGCGGTCGCGAACCTTGCAGTTGCATTTGGCTGGAGTCGGTTGGTTACCCCACGGCCATGTAGCGCCGACGGTGCCGCGGGCAGCCTTCTCCCATTGGGCCGTGCTGGGCAGCTTTTTGTTGGCCCAGCGCGTGTATGCGTCCGCGTCGTCGTGGGTGACCCATACGACGGGGTGACCGACGATCTCGGCCGGCGGGTTGCTGCCGTCCCAGTGACGAGGTGGTGGATATCCGACCGCATTCACGAACATCTTGTAATCGCTGTTTGTTACCGGGTAAGTGTCGATGTGGTACCCGGGCAGCCAAACCGGCTGGTCCAGCGGTCCGGACAGGTAGACACCTTCGGGGATCCAAGTCATCGACCGTCCGTCGATGGGGTGGCGGATGCGGTCGGGCTGTACCAGCTGTTCACCGTTCGGTGCGTCGCCGATAGCGTCGGCTGGCACGGACTGGATGAACCGCGCTTGTTCGTCGAGGTTCAGCCGGGACAGCGAGGTGTCAAGCGCAAGTTGGTTGACCGGGCGCGGCTTGATGGCTTCGCCGTCGGCTTCCCAAATGGATA
Source organism: Nocardia sp. NBC_01388 (assembly GCF_045040085.1). NCBI lineage: Bacteria > Bacillati > Actinomycetota > Actinomycetes > Mycobacteriales > Nocardiaceae > Nocardia > Nocardia sp. NBC_01388. The sequence continues at coordinate 8,634,659 of NZ_CP109553.1, read as the reverse complement.
CAGTGCGCACAGCCACGCCGAGGTGGCCGGCGAAGTCGATCAGGCTCATGCGCCGCGCTTCGCGCAACGCTTTCACATCGACTCCGGTCCACGGCCGAACGAGGCTGATGGTCATTTCCAGCGGTGCCCTTTCCCGATGTGGCGTATCAGCCTAATCGAATCGAGTGGTGCTGGTGAGCTAGATCCGTTGCGGCGGAATGGATTCGTACTGTTTCCGAAGAGTTGCGACCAGTTCGTGTTCAGGCCAGCGAACATCGTCGACGGAGGCCACGGTGCGCACACCTGTCGCGGCGTTGGTCGCCACCGCGCCGACGTAGCGCTCCAGCCCGGGGTTCGTGATCCGCTCGGTCAGGACTTCTTCGTCGCGGACCTGGTTGATCAGCCGCATGGTGGTTCCGGCAAGAACCTCGGCGCGAGGCCAGACCAGCTGCCCTTCATCGGTGATGAAAGCGATGTTGCTGGTGGCGATTTCGCTGACCGAGCCATCTCTGTCGGTGAACAGCACATCGTCGAATCCGGCGCGTTGAGCCAAGGCACGCTGGTATTCCGCACCGAACAGACCCAGGTGTTTGACCTTGGGGACATCGCGCGAATACACAACCGATTGCAGGCGAAGCGGCGGCTGCGGCGTCGACGGTGCTTCCCGCATGGTGATCAGCAGCTCTGGGTGGGCGGGATCTCCCGGTCGAGCCAGCGTCAGCTTCCGGTCATAGACGGTCACTCGCACGACGACATCGACATCGACATCGCGTATTGCATGGCGCACCGCATCACGGATGCGGTCGGGGTCCAACAGGGCGTCGAACACAGTGCGGCAGTCGCGGGCCAGCCGATCCAGATGCAGTTCGAGGCCACGAACCGAGCCGTTCCGGACGTGCATCGAGGTGAAATGCCCGAAACCGACCAGGCCCAGGGGCGCGAGATCGTCCGCTGTGGCCGGTGCAGCGTTGAGTTCCATCATGACGTCAGTGTTCCACCACCGGCGGCCCGCGCAGAAGTCGGCCGACGTCGAATTGCAGTGGAATTGCAGTGCGTTGCAGTGATATTGCAGTTCCGCATATCCTGTGCCGCGCCAATGCTGAGGTGCATGGAACACGCGGATGCGTCGTCCGCCAGGAAAGCGGTATGAGTACCGCGGCCCTGGTTCGGGGCAGTGAGGACTTACCGGACTGGCATGAGCTCATGGCGGCATTCAGCGCGTGGAGTGCCGGTGAGCATCCGGTCACAGCTTGCGCGTGCCGCTTGGCGCGTCTGCACCGGCGGCGGTGCCCGCGGCGCCGCAAGGTTGTCGCTCGCCGCCGAGCGCAGTTGATCGAGGCGATTGATGCGTGGGCAGCCGACCATCTATGCAGTCCGGCCAGGGTGGGGTCGATCGGCGTCTATGTCGATCGCATGGCCGCAGCAGTAGCGGAGGCCCACAGGGCCCTACGAAATGGTGAGCCGATGAGCGGTGCGGTGCACACAGCGTTCACCGACGCGGCGGTGTTGGCGGCCGGCTGGACCGAGATCACCTCTGCGGCTGTGCCGCGCGTCTATCTGGGCGTGGACCAATGACACGCGACAAGGCGTCGGTTCGCGCACATCCGCCCACTGAAATCGCACTGGCTACACGGCGAGGACTCCCCTGTCGTCCACAGACATGTGCGGCCCATGAGCGACCTCCCAAGAACCATCCGGACCTGATCGAAGTGCCTCAGCGAGATGGGAATCGCCGCGGCGGTCCGGACACCCGCGACGGCATTCCGCCGTCGCTAACCACCCAACGGAAATCAGAGGGGTTAGGCAATGCCGTACGGCACAGTGAAATGGTTCGACGATCAGAAGGGATTCGGCTTCATTGCGCCGGAAGACGGCACACCCGATCTGTTCGTCCATTACACCGGGATAGCCGGTGCAGGACATCGTTCCCTGGTCGAGCGTCAGCGCGTCGGTTACAACGTCGTCGAGGGCCGGAAGGGACCCCAGGCCACCAGCGTGCGGGCAGTGTGCTGAGCGTCATGTCGCCACAGCAGAGCGGATGTGAGGCAATCGTGGCCTCATTCGTTGGCTCCAACCGTGACCGGGCCGTCTACGGCGATACCGCCTACGAGTTCGAACCGACCCGAGACATCAAGGGGCACTTACTCTTCAGATACGGCATACATAACTGCTTGGGTGCGCCATTAGCGCGGCTGGCAGCGCGCGTGGCACTGCCGGCACTGTTCGAGCGCTTCCCAGACATGCGGCTGGCTACCCCGGTCGCTGACCTGGGCCAGTTGCCCAGCCCGGTAATGAACGGGCACCTGGCGCTCCGGTCCATCTCCGGCCGTGCGTACGCGCCATCGCCCAATTCGACTGCACACCTTCCGTTTCCAAGAACTCCGGCTGAGGAGCCTCATGACCAGTACCGCCGCCCTTCCATCGCTCGACACCACCAGCGATTCGGGCGCCGCGCTGGGTACCTCCATCGCCGCCGCGCTCGGCGTCGGCGAGTCCTACACCCAGTCTCGACACCTCTACGAACAGCTCTACGGAAACACCCGATACGACCGCACCACCCGCGCTCTGACCGTGCGCACGTATCGAATCCGCGCGTTGATGTTGCCCGTCTCGCTCGGTGTTGCGGCGCACGCGGCGCTGGGTCAGCGACAGTTACCGATCTTCAGTGTCGGAAACGACGCCATTCGAGTGTTCCTCACCGCGCCGCCGTCACCGGACGACCATGTCGCCCGGTGCAATACGGATCTCTTCAAGCTGGCCGTCACGGCTGTGGGTCCAGGTACGGAGCTGGCTTTACCGACCCCGGGTAACGATCGGCGGCAGTGGCTGAACGGCCTACCGACAGAAGACTGCCTGCCGACATACGTCGAGGTCGTCGATGCGGTCATAGGAGCACGCCATGAGTGATTGGGCACTGCCCGAGTCGAGTCTGCGGGATCTGGCGTTGGCCGGTGAGGGCACCCGGCAACCGGTCGGCCGCTGTCAGCGATCGGACCTCATCGACCGTATCCCCCGCCGAAGCCCACCTCCGCAAGGCCACTCGCCAGCTCGACAGGTGGAAGGCGCTCATGAATCCACGGACCGCGCCAGCCCACATCACCGCGAATTCCATTGGTATGACTGTCTTCTCATTCGGCATCAACGAAGGAGGGTGCACCGAATGAACTCCGATTAGCCGACGCAGGCACGCCCACTGCAATAGCCGTTCGGCGAAGAACACACACTCTGGCCGAAATCAGGTCGGGTCCACATCCCGACAGCGCCAAATTGTCATGACATCGAGAGCAAGGGATGGCGAACCAGGACTGATAGTCGATTTCAGACGATGGATGGCGGTGATATTGCTTGCAATGACACCGCGATTTCGGCACGTATTCAATGTATTATGTTGGTGCGCTATATATTTCATATTGACAGTGCGTATTTCATTGCCTCACACTGGTTTTGGCAGATACCGGCAATGGAAACGATCGGAGGTCAATGAGATGGCTCATCGTTCAACGACGGGCGGCCGATCACCACAGCGAGTCGTCCGCGATTGCCGCTACCTCCACAGTCCGCGCCCCAACAGCTGGTGTGACCACGCCGCGATGATCCGCATCATGCGTGCCTAACCCCAACTCCCACAATATCTTCCGGTAGATTCCAATGCATTCCTATCGGTGAGCCCCGGCAGCAAGCTTGCGGCGTTGCGCCGTCAACCATCGAAGAAAGTTGACCCTCATGGGTAACTCATTTCGAATCTTCACACCGTCGACCGTGCTGTCATCACGCGCGATCCACACCCTAGAATCGGCGGGTGCCGAGTATCAGATAGTCACTGCAGCAACAGATTTGATGCGGCCGGCCAAGCCGGACGGTGCCGACCTCTTGTACGTTCCCGAGAATCACAGCCCTGATTCCGTACATGCCGCCAATATGATTTCCAATTCCTCGACCGACCGGTTCGGAATTCTTTCCGACGTGGCCGGTCTGGTAATCCACAACGTGGGCTCAAAACCGCTGTCGCTGTTCTACAGGTCCCGCTCTCCGCAGGCCGACGTGGGCGCTTACACCGCAGGAGCGGACTACCGTGCTCGCGGCACGGTCGCGGACGTGCCGATGCCCCGGCAGATCTATCTCGGTCTGACCCAGCGCTGTAACCGGTCGTGCAAGTTCTGTGTGTCGCGCACGTTCGATTTCGATCTGCTCTCGATCGACCAGGTCAACAGCCTGTGCGACGAATTGGCCGGCAAGGTGCAGGTCATCGCGCTGACCGGCGCCGGTGAGGCGATGACCCATCCACGATTCTGGGAGATCCTCGATCTGCTCCAAGCCCGGCTGCCCGGCGTCGTCTACAAGATGAACACCTCCGGAGTCACCTTGGCGCGCAACGCAGATCGGCTCCTGGAATACCCGATCAAGAACATCACGGTGTCCCTGAACGCCGCGACGACCCCCACCTACGAGAAGTTCGTCGGCAAAGGATTTCCCGTCGTGCTCAACGGGATTGAGACCCTGGTGCGCCGGCGCGCGGAGATGAATCGCGACGATCTGCACCTGTGCCTGTCGATGGTGTTGATGAATTCGACCGTCGGTGAGACCGAGCAGCTGGCCACGATCGCCGCGCAACTGGGCGTCGAAGAGATCCAGGGCATCTACCTGATGATCAACGACGACGTGTTGGCCCAAGAATCGCTCTGGCACCAGCCACAACGCAGCAACGAACTCCTGCGCGCGGCCGCCGCGCACGCGGCCGCGCTCGGTGTGCGCGCGAGCTTGCCGCCGCCGTTCCAGACGGCCGAGATGCGCACGAACTCCGATCAGCACACCTCGCTGCCGACCACGCAGGGGCAACGCTGCACCGAGGCGTGGTCCACAGCCTACGTGCGGCCGGACGGTGAGATCATGTCCTGCCCGTACATGGACCGCACGCTCGGCAACATCCGCGAGCACAGCCTCGAACAGATCTGGCACGGCGACCAATACACAGACCTGCGCCGAAGCCTGGTCGATGGCGACCGCTGGCCCGAATGCCGCAACTGCTGTGGCTTCAACGAATCGGGCTCGGTCGATGAGTACCCCTCGCATTGGCTGGGCGCTCGCCGGCCGATGCTTCCCCTCACCGTGGTGTGAATCCGATCCTTCGACCAGCCTCGAAAGGGGAAGCGCTGTGGTCAAAATCGTGCTGGGCATCAACCTCGGACACGACCGATCGGCGTGTATCGCCGTCGACGGACGGCCGGTCGTGGCGATCGCCGAAGAGCGGTTGTCCCGACGCAAACACGACATCCCACTCAACGACCGGCAGGAACGCTACAACACCTTCCCGCAGCGGGCCGTGTCCTATTGCCTGCAGGCCCGGGGCCTGCAATACAGCGATATCGACCTGGTGGTCGCCAGCACCACATACGTGCTGGACTCCGTGACCGGGCAACGGCGCACCCTCACCGCAGCAGACGTGCAACGAGGGTGTCCCCCACTGTCCGACCACCCGATCCACATTGCGCCCCACCACCTCTCGCACGCCGCGAGCGCCGCCCCGTGCTCAGGATTTCCCAGCGCCGCGGTCATCGTCGTGGACGGCGGCGGCAGTATCACAGGCTTCGTGGACGGTGTCGCGGCCGAGTTCGAACGAACCACACTGCTGCACTACCGCGACGGGGATCTCACGCACCTGGTCCGCTCCGTCGGCGGGCCACCCGCATACGGCAACTCGCTCGGCGACTTCTACCAGGCGATCACGATGTACCTGGGGTTCCGCGCCGGCGAAGAGGGCAAGATGATGGGTTTGGCCGGGTACCGCGACATGGATCCACCGGCGGACACGTGGAGGCCACTCAAGGAATTCGTGGACGCGATCGACGTTCGGGCCGACGGCACCCACAGTGTCTCGGGCATCTTCCAGTTCACCGCGGACGGCGCCTTTCACCCTGATCTGATCTCCGCATTCGGTGAACCGCGCCCGCACCCCACTCCTGATGAAGCGCTCGACCGGCACATCGCGGCGTCCGCGCAATGGGCGTTGGAGGAAGCGATCGTGCAGCTGGCGCGCATCGTGCACCGGCTGACCGGGGAACAGCGACTGTGCCTGGCCGGTGGTGTGGCACTCAACTGCGTCGCCAACGCCCGGATCCTGCGCGAGACACCCTTCCTCGACCTGTTCGTGCAGCCCGCAGCCGGGGACGACGGCACCGCACTGGGCAACGCGCTGCTGGGTGCACACCGCCTCGACGGTGATCGGCAACCCTGGAGATTCGACTCGCCGTACCTGGGACAGTCTTACCAGCCGGCGGAAATCGAGCAGGCCCTGTCGGAGGTTCACGGCAAGGTCCATGCGCGCATCGCCGACGATCTCGCGCGCGAGGTGGCCGCCGATATCGCCGAAGGCAAGATCGTTGCGCTGTTTCGCCACGGCGCCGAGTTCGGGCCGCGTGCGCTGGGACACCGCAGCATCCTGTGCGACCCGCGGCAGGCGGGGATGAAGGACGCGGTCAACCGCCGGGTCAAGCATCGTGAGGCGTTCCGGCCGTTCGCGCCGATGGTCCGCCAGCAGGACTACTCCGAGTTCTTCGACCTGAGGGTTCCCAGCCCGTACATGCTGCTGGCCGCCGACGTCCTGCGGCCCGATCTGGTTCCGGCGATCACGCATGTCGACGGCTCCGCACGGGTGCAGACGGTCAACGCTGCGCAGGAACCGTTCCTGCACACCGTGATCGGTCATTTCGCGAGCCTGACCGGGGTGCCGGTCCTGCTCAACACCTCGTTCAACGACCAGGAACCGATCGTGGAAACCCCTCAGGATGCGCTGCGGTGCTTCCTCGGCACCGGAATCGACGTGCTGTACCTGGAACAGCACCGAATCACCAAGGACAACATGTGAATACGCCGACCCCGGGTCTGGTCTCGGTGATCATGCTGGTGCGTGATCGACTCGACCACACCCGACAAGCCCTGAACTCGCTGACTGAAGTCGACTACACGGCAACAGAATTCGTGATCGTCGACAACGGCTCCTCCTCCGACACCGCCGAATTCCTGTGCGACTGGCACGCCGGTTCCCCTCGCGCCGTCCAGGTGCTGCGGTTCGCCGACGACCCCGGTGGCAGCGAACGCCGTAACATCGGTGCGTCAGCCGCTCGCGGGCAGTATCTGTTCTTCGTCGACAACGACGTCATCGCCGACGACCCGACATTGGTGACCGCGCTCGTGAGTGCTCTCGCCGCCGACCAGACCCTCGGCGCGGTGTCGCCGCTGCTGTTGTTCCCCGGCGAGCAGCCGCTCGTGCAATGCGCCGGAGGCGGTTCGACAGCGCAGGGCCGAATCGGACTGCTTGGTCGCGGCGAGGTACCCAGCCCGAGCCACCACACCAGCAGGGAGCAGACGTGGGCGCCGACTGCGGCGTTGATGGTGCGGCGCAGCTCTTTCGAGCGCGTGGGCGGATTCGACACGGCATTGGACCCCGTCGCCTTGTGCGAGGACGTCGATCTGTGCTGCCGCATCCGCGCAGCCGGTGAGCGTATCGGCTATATCGGCCACGCCTCGCTGCGGCACTACGAAGGCACGACGTTCAACCACCTCGGCTTCGACAAGCTCCCGGTGTGGCACAGGCACATGCGAGTCATGCGGGCGCGCTGGTCGGATGTTTTCGCGCGGGGCCCGATACACACGAACGAGGATCTGGCGTGGCGGGCGCTGCGCAAGGACTATCGGGACCTCACGAGACCAGTGGTGCGCCAGGCCAGCCCACACGAGCCGCCCGACCAGGACACCTCGTTCTTCGCCAGCACCGGCACCCCGGCCCTCCCGGATGTGCGTGTGGGCGTACTGGGCTGCGGGCAGGCCGCAGTGCGCGGCGCGCTCCCGGCATACACGGCGCCCACGTGCGAGGCACCAGATCCCGCGCCTTTCTTGAACTTCGGGCGTGTAGACGGCGTCCGGGTCGCCGGAATCGCCGACCCAGAGGTGAGCAGCTTGCTTGCCGCGGCTCGCTGGTACAGCGTGCCGCACGCACTACTCGATGCCGCCACCCTGTTGGATACCGTGCCGGTGGAGGGTGTGGTGGTGTGCACGCCGCCACATTCGCATGCGGCGCTGGTCTTTTCAGCCCTCCGACGTGGTGTGAGCGTGTTGGTCGAGAAGCCAGCCGCCATCACCAGGCAGGAACTGGCCGACCTGCTCGCGGCCGTCGCCGATCATCCCGAGCAGACGGTCATGGTGAATTTGCCCTGGCAGTACCACGTCGTGGTCCGCTGCGCCCGGGACCTGCTGACAACCGGTGCGATCGGCGAGATCCTCGGCTGGAACATCGTGTTCGAGCACAATGGCCCCGAGGCGTGGGCGCCGCGCGCCACCTGGTACCGCACTGCCCCCGGCGGGGTGATCACCGACCTCGGGCCGCACACACTCGCAGTGGCCAAATACCTGCTCGGCGGGGACGTCGGCGCACCGGTGGACACCGTCCTGCTGAACACGGACGGCACGACCCCGGTGCGGGCACGCGCAACGATCGCGGTGGGTGAGTGTCTCGGCACGCTCGAAATCGGCTGGGACGCACCGGGTCCACGGTTTACGGTGACCGTGTCCGGCACGGGCGGGGAGTTGCAGTTCGATCTTGTGCCCTTCCACCCGGCCATACCCGCTGTGCGGGTGCGCACCGACCGGGCCGACCGCACCATCGAATTCGAACCGGACGCATCGGGTCCCGTCGGACCTTATGCCGAGTTCATCGCCGCACTCCGCAGTGAACCGACCGTGCCCGGCACCCGGCTGACCGAGGTAGCCGACATCGTGGGCGCGGTGATCGAGTGGTCGCGCATGCCCGCGAAATCCGTTGACAGCGTAGGCAACCAGCGATGACCACGATCGTGACCCGGGTCGGGCCGGCCGGACTGCCGTTGGACCGCGGCCTCGCCCTGCTGCGCGAGCACACCCCGCATATCTGCTGGTTCGCCCGCTCGATGTTCCTGTGCGCGGGCTGCGACGTCCTTCCCGGACTGCGGTTCCAGCCCGAAAATGCCGACGATCTGCCCACCGCCGGCGCACCACCGGTCGTGCTCGGGTTCCGCGCCGGCCCCGCGATGCACCAATGGGCGCAACGCAACAACGCCACCCTCGCCATGCCTGCGGCCGAACTCACCCGCCACGCAGGTGACAAGACACAGCTGCCCGCCCTGGCCGCCACCGCCAGCGTCGCGGTGCCCCGGGCAGTGATCGCGCGGCAGGTCGATGAGCGTGCCGCAGACGCGCTGTGGCGCGAATTGGGCGCGCCTGCGGCGGTCGCGCAGCTTGCTGAGAACGACCTGACCGGCACTGGTACCCGGCTGATCACCGGCGTCGCCGAACTCGTTGCCTGCCTGCGCGAGTGGGCCGGCCGAGACGTGAAACTGGCCGAATACGTGGACGGGACACCGCTGACCGTCAGCGGAGTCGTTCTGTCGCACACGGTGGCGGTCTCGGGAATCTCCTACCAACTCGTCGGTCACCCTCGCCTGACGCCGGTGTGGGGTGCGCACTGCGGCAACCAGCTGCTGCCCGAGTCCGCGCTCCCCCAGAGTGTCGCCGCCGCCTCTTACGAGGCCTGCCGGCGAATCGGAGAGGTGCTGCGCGAGAGCGGGTTTCGCGGCATGTTCGGTCTGGACATGCTAGCCACCGGCAGCGGCGTGGTCGTGCTGGAAATCAATCCCCGGGTGCAGAGCGTAACGTCGCTGCGCAACGCCGCCGACCTCGCCGCGGGGATGCTGCCCGCGCCCGCGCTGCAGGCGCTGGCATTCACCACCACCCAGCCGTTCGCATTGGCACCGATCCACCTGCCGTCACCCGCCTACGGGCAGCTCGTGATGTACGCCCACACGAATGGGCGGGTGACAACGCTACCGGCGACCGGAACCTACGAGCTGGACCAGGGTTGCACCCGTATCGGCCCGGCCGCGCCGCTCGGCTCACTCCCAGCCCATCACGCGCTCGTGTGGCCGATGGCGACGGCGGGAACCGACGTACAAGGTACAGACCCTCTCTACGTCCTGCAGATCCCGATACCGGTGGCAGACCCCAGCGGCGCATTGACACCTGAAGCCGTGCGCTGGCTTGCCGCGCTGGAGTATTTCACCCGCATCGAACGGAGCGACCGTTGATCATTCCACCGTCCATCGCCAATCCCGGCCCGGCCCGTTCTCGCCCGGACACCGACCGGGTGATGCGCCTGGGTTCGGCTCAGACCGGCGATCGTGAGCGCGCCGCGATCGAGGCCGTCTTGAGCCATCAGGTGTTCTACCGCTATCACGGATCGGAGGTGACCGAGTTCGAGGACGCCTTCGCCGCTGATGTGCTCGCGGGACAGCGTGCGCTGGCGGTCAACTCGGGCAGTTCCGCGCTGCAGGTCGCGTTCGCGGCGTTGGACGAGGAGCCCGGGTTCGAGGTGTTGGTGCCCGTTCTGGGTTTCGCTTCCGCGGCGACCGCGGTCGCCGCCGCCGGAGGAGTACCGCGATTCGTCGCGGTCGATGCCTCACTCGGCATCGATGTGGTCGCGGCACGGGCAGCGATCACCGACCGCACCCGGGCGGTACTGGCCGTTCACATGATGGGCGCCGCATGCGACCTCGCCGCAGTCGGTGAATTGGCATCCGCCGCAGACCTGCATGTGGTGGAGGATGTGGCGCAGGCATGCGGGGGCACCTTCGCCGGTCGCCCGCTCGGTACGCACGGCACCGCCGCCGCATTCAGCTTTCAGCACTTCAAACTTCTCAGCACCGGCGAGGGCGGCATGGTGAGTAGCCCGAACGACGCTGTCATGGATCGTGCCCAATGCCTGCACGACGCGGCATCACCGTGGGTCGACCCGGACGCGTTCGCCCGGGTTCCGCGCCTTCGGGTAGCGCCGTCCAACCTGCGGATGTCCGAGCTCGAGGGTGCGCTCGGACGCACCCAGCTGGCCCGGCTTCCGGAGTGGATCGATCGGCTCCGGGTGATGAAGCGATTCCTTCTGGAACATATCGAGCGCGTTGCCGGACTCACCTTGCGGCCAATTCCGGATCCGTCCGGGGACATCGGGACCACGCTGGTATTCCGGGCCCCCGATCCGGGCTCCGCCGCACAGATCGTGAGCGGGTTACGTACCGAAGGAGTGAATGCGGGCAATTTACTCGGACCGGTCGGTATGAATAGACATTTCGCCGGCGACTGGGGACCGCTGCTCACTCAATGCGGACTCTCCCCCGCACCCCCGGACCTCGTCGTCGAGGCGCGCGAGGAGCTCGCCTCCACCGTGGTGATCGCTCTGGATCTGCGCTGGGACGAGCGTGATCTCAGCGAGACGCTCACCGCGTTCGAGCGGGTGCTCCCCATCGGTTCGGCATAAGAAAACAGGAGATACGCTGTGCCAATGCCAACTACCGACTCCGGTCCCGCAACGCAGACCACAACGAACCCGCCCGTGTTCGCCGGCGCGCTCGCGCGATACCTCGCGGCCGTGCCCGCCGATCGCATCGATCCCAGCGCGGTGTCTTTCATCGCCGGGCTGGAGACCGTCAGTTCGGTGTCCCCCACCGTGGCGGCGTCCATCGTGCAGGAATTGATCGACCAGCGATCGAACGTCAAACTTATCGCCAGCGAGAATTTCAGCTCGCTCGCGGTGCAACAGGCAATGGGTAATCTTCTTACCGATAAATACGCCGAAGGAATCGCCGGGCATCGCTTTTACTCCGGCTGTGACAATGTCGACAATATCGAAATGGAAGCCGCCGATCTCGGACGGCAACTCTTCGGCTCAGACCACGTGTACGTACAACCGCACTCGGGCGCGGACGCCAACCTGGTCGCCTTCCTCGCGATCTTGGCTCACACCGTCGAGGTCCCCAAACTGCAGGGCTTGGGCGAGTCCAATCCCGCCAAGCTCGGCGACAGCGACTGGGAGCAGCTGCGGCAAGCGTTCGTCGGCCAGAGTCTGCTCGGGATGGACTACTACTCCGGTGGGCACCTGACCCACGGCTACCGCCACAACGTTTCCAGCCGCCTCTTCGACGCCCACAACTACACCGTCGACCGCGAAACCCACTTGCTCGACTTCGACGCCATCGCCACCCAGGCGCGCGAGCTGCGACCGCGGATTCTTCTCGCGGGCTACAGCGCCTACACCCGCAAGATCAATTTCGCGAAGTTCCGCGAACTGGCCGACGAGATCGGTGCCACGTTCATGGTGGACATGGCGCACTTCGCCGGCCTGGTCGCGGGCAAGGTGTTCACCGGCGACTTCGACCCGGTAGCGCACGCCCACATCGTGACGAGCACCACCCACAAGACCCTGCGCGGCCCCCGTGGCGGCATCGTGCTGGCCACCAGCGAATTCGCCGACGCCGTCGACAAGGGCTGCCCCATGGTGCTGGGCGGGCCGTTGCCGCATGTGATGGCTGCCAAGGCTGTCGCCCTGCGCGAAGCACTGAGCCCGAGCTTCCGCGACTACGCGGCCGCGATCGTCGACAACTCCCGCGCTCTGGCCGAGGCACTGCAGCGGCGCGGTGCCGTCGTGGTGACCGGCGGCACCGACAACCACATCGTGCTCGTCGACGTCACGGCCTCCTACGGCCTCACCGGCCGCCAAGCCGAGTCGGCACTGCGCGAATGTGGCCTGACGCTCAACCGCAACTCTCTGCCGTTCGACGCCAACGGGCCCTGGTACACCAGCGGCCTGCGCCTGGGAACACCCGCGGTGACCACCCTGGGTATGAGCACCGACGAGATGACCGAGATCGCGGACGTCATCGTGTCGGTACTGAGCTCGGTGACCGTCGTGTCCAGTGTCCGCGGCGACGGCACCTCGGTACCCAGCAAGGCCAAATTCGATCTGCCCGGGCCTGTGCGCGAGGCGGCCAAGAAGCGGATCGCTGATCTGCTGGACCGCTACCCGCTCTACCCGCAGATCGACCTCGATGTCGTGCTGCCCTCCGACGGACCTACCGGATAAACACATGAGAACAAGGGGGGATTGCCCTGACCTGGATTAGGGATGACGGTCGCGGCCAGGCCGTTCGGATGGTGGCAGATGAGTTCCTCGCACCATCCGAACGACCCGCACGACTCACCGATATCGATCTGGCCTCGGTGTCACCCGACATGCGCATGCTGATCTGCCATGACGGCACGCTGACCAGCGCACTCGAAGCGCGCTCGCTCACCCCGGTCGTCGTCGAGGTGCAGTCACAGGAGCCGGTGCGCCTGGATCGCTCACAAGCACGCCTGATGGCCGCGCTTGCCGGGCACAGCGGCATCCGGCGCCGAGTGCTCATCCGCGAACGCGATACCGGCCACCTGCTGGTCCAGGCGCAATCGATCCTGCTCCCGGAGCGGCTGCCTGCCGCCTTCGGCGCGACGATCGCCTTGGCCGACAAGGGATTAGGTGCCGCGCTCTCGCGCCTGGCGCTGGAATATCGGCGCGAATTGCTGTGGTTCGGACGCGGATCGTTCGACCCGCTGCCGGCCACCGACACGCACCCACACGACCGCGACGCGATAGTGCGCAGCTACCGGCTGATATCCGGTGGCCGCCCGATCTCTCTGGTGGAAGAGCGGTTCCCGTTGTGCTGAAACACTTTCGGGGGAAATGATGCTGCAACACCACGCCAATCTCGCTGTTGCCCTGGCAACACTCGCCACCGAACGTGGCTGGCTGGACCGCCCCGCGATCATCACGGCCGGGAACACCCGAACCTACGCCGAACTGTTCGCTGCGACCCAGGCATACGCGGCCGGACTCCACGCCGCCAACGTGCGGTCCGGGGACCGCATCCTGATCCTGCTGCCCGACGGATTCGACTGCGTCGCAACACTACTGGGTGCGATGTGGCTGGGAGCGGTCCCGGTGCTGGGCAACCCGCGCTCGCCCCGACCGGAACTGACCACCTTGGTCCATCGTGCCGAACCCACCGCCGTGGTCTGCACGAAGGAAACGGCGGACGCATTGCACGGCGTCTGGGCGCTACGACCAGAACACCTGGCCAGCACCGGGCATACGGCACCTGCCGCCGAAACGCTCGTCGACGGCCGACCCGGATATGGTCTGTTCACCTCGGGAACGACCGGTGACCCGAAACTGTGTATGCATTCCCACGCTGACCCGCTGGTCCACAACCAGGCGTTCGGCAGACCAGTGCTCGAGTTGAGCCCCGGCGACACGGTTCATTCGGTTTCGAAGCTGAACTTCGCGTACGGGCTGGGCAATTCGGTCTGGTACCCGCTGCTCAACGGCGCGACTGCGGTTTTGGAGGCAGCCCATCCCACCGCGGAGCAGGTCCTCGACACGGTCGCGGCGCATGAGGTGGACATCCTTTTCGCAGTGCCCAGCTTCTACGCCAAGCTGCTCGCCCACCCCGACCGCGGCGCGCTGGCCCGGCTGCGGATCGCCGTCAGCGCCGGTGAAGTGCTGCCGCCCGCCATCGAGCGAGGAATCATGGCATTGCACGGCCCGGTGGTGCTCAACAGCATCGGCTCCACGGAGGTGGGACAAGCCTTCGCGGCCAATTCCTTACGCGCACAACGGTTCGGCACCGTCGGTCGAGCCCTCGCTCCCTACCGGATCCAGGTCGTAGACTCGGCCGGGAATCGGCTGCCGGCGGGGGTCGAGGGTTCTCTGGAGGTCGTAGGCCCGACGGTGGTGCAAGGTCGCACAATGGCCGACGTCGCGGAGCCACCGCACCGGAACCTGTGGCAGCGGACTGGCGACGCGGCGATCGTGGATCCGGACGGCTACCTGACGGTGATCGGCCGCCTCGACGATATCGAGATCGTCGGTGGAATCAACGTGCACCCCACCGAAATAGAGCAAATGCTGCTGGAATACCCGACGATTTCCGACGTAGCCGTCTGCGCCGTCGAAGACGTGTCCGGCATATCGCGGCTGGTCGCCTACGTCGTTCCGACCACACCACACATAGACCCGGCCGAACTCACCACGCGCGTCCAACACGATTTGCGACCTCGTATCGCCGGATTCAAGATCCCGCACGCCGTGGTCCTCGTGGCCGAGGTGCCGCGCACCGACACCGGGAAGCTGCGGCGCACCATCCTGCGGGCCGCCGCACGCCGTATGCAGACCACCGGCTCATGGCAGCCCTATGACCAAACCTTGTTGCGAGGGAATTGATATGCAGCAGAACACGCTTCGGCGCACCGCCGGGGCCGTGAGTCGACAGCCGCGCTTTGTGCAATGTCCACACAACCCCCTGCTCTCCCTCCTTGGTAAGGACACATGATGGTTCATGACGAGATGGTGTTTCTCCGTCCGGATGTGCGCACCGAACCTCTCGTGAACGGGTTTCGGGCCTGGGCACATCTGCTCGCACCGCACACCTACGCACGCAACCTGGTCGCCAGGCACGTGCCGCGAATGCGCGAGGTGCTGCACGATGCACAAGCCCGCGCCGACGCCTCCGGCGCGGGCGACGCCCGCGAGTGGCTCGACGCTGTCATCGGCCAGAGCCCGCACCTGATCGAGCTCGGTGCAGCCATCACACAACTGGACACGCTCATGCTCTCGCAGACCGGCGGCCAGGACCTGGAACCGCTGTACGCGCAGGTCCCGGAGCCGTTGAGGGGTCGGGTGGAACTGGTGTACAACCGCTACAACCAGCCCGGCGTGCGCTTCCTCGAAGCCATCCTCTACCGCGGCCCCTATTACGATCCCGGGTTGCAGGCGGTGCGCCTGGAACGCGTCGACCCCGACGAACCCGACGAGGGACTCGCGGTACCTCGAATGCCGAAGGCGGGCAGGATGATCCGGCCCGCTCGGTTCGACTCCGGGATCTGGAATCTGATCGGACAAGCTCGCCGCGCACCGGTACGGGCCAGCGAGCTCGCCGATGGTCTCGGGGTCGATGTCGAGGAGTTGGCGCCCTTTCTGACCACCGAGCCGCCCCACCCCCATCCACTCACCACCCGAGCACGCGACGGGGCGGTGTTTCTCAATCATGCGTGTGTGCTGTTCGAATCACCGCGCAGCAGCGTGCTGATCGACCCGCTCGTCGCCTACCGCCGTGATGGCGCAACCGATCGCATGTCCTTCGCTGACCTTCCTGATCAAATCACCTGTCTCGCAATCACCCACGCCCACCTCGATCACCTCGATATCGAAACCCTGCTGCAGATCAGGCATTTGGTGGATCGGGTCGTGGTGCCCCGGACGAACGCCGGTGATCTACTCGACCCGAGCCTGGCCCTTGTCCTGTCGGCTATCGGGTTCGAGGATGTGGTCGAACTGGACGACTACACCACACTCTCGCTGCCGGACGGGTCGATCACCGCGCTGCCGTTCCTCGGTGAGCATTCGGACCTGACCGTGCGCGGGAAAGCGGGTTATGCGGTCACGCTGAACAATTCGACCAGCGTGCTGGTCGCGGACTCCCGGTGTCTGGAACAACGGGTCTATGAGGTGGCCCGCGAACAGCTCGGCCCGATCGATTCCCTGTTCATCGGTATGGAGTGCGAAGGCTCACCGATGACCATGGCTTCCGGCCCCTACCTGCCTACCGGGCAGTACACCGAGCAAATGTCGCAAGCACGGCGCACGAAAGGATCCGACGCCGCCGGCGGCATGGAGCTGGTCCACGCACTCGGGCCCCGGCAGGTGTACGTCTACGCCATGGGCCTGGAACCTTGGCTGTCGTACATGTTCGGCGTCTCCGACCCGACACGCAGTTACAGCCTGGCCCAGACCGAAGCGTTCATCACCGAATGCGCTGCCCTCGGTCTGCCCGCCGAACTCCTGCGCGGTTCACAGACACTGGACGTCCGGCAAAGATGACTTCGCGGCCAGGCATGCAGACTCCACCGGGCGGCGGTGAGAGTCGATGAGGTTGTCCGTCTACGAGCTACCCGGCAGCGGAACCGACCTGCCATCGATTCTGTTCTGCCACGCAGCGGGTTTCCACGCTCGTGTCTGGAATCAAGTCAGCCGATGCCTTCCGAGCTCGAACGCGCGCTTCGCGCTGGACTTCCACGGTCATGGTCAATCGCCCCCGCTCCCAACCGACGCCACCTGGGACAGATTCCGTGACGATATCGCCGACGCCGTCGAGCAGCTGGGAGGTCAACGATTCGTCGGTGTCGGACATTCGCTCGGTGGCACAGCACTGCTACTCGCCGAGGCTGCAGCGCCCGGGATGTTCGAGCGGTTGCTGTGCTACGAACCGATCTTGGCCAGCGACGACGACCCAACATTCGCCACCGCAGCGGCGCGCCGCAAAAACGACTTCGCTAGTCCGGACGAAGCCCTACGCCGCTTTTCTACCCGCGGGCCGTTCGCTCGGCTCGAGAGTCGCGTACTCCGCGACTACGTCGAGGGCGGCCTTGCCGCCGATCCATCTGGTGGCGTTCGACTGCGGTGCCCGCCTCACACCGAAGAGCAGATCTATCTGACTGCCCGAACCGCCAAGTGGCCGGAAAGTCTCCCCCACGTGCGTTGTCCTGTGGAGTTCGGATACGGCACGAAATCGACGGTCGCCGATCACACATGGTTGACTAAATTCGCCGCGGCCATGCCGCATGCGCACACGTTCGCGATGCCCGAGTTCGGTCATCTCGGCCCGCTGGAACGACCCGCAAAATTCGCATCGTGGGTTGCCGAGCTGGTGTAAACACCCGACCCTCGCCAAGACCCACCGCACGGCGCAACGCCGATGCGGGAGTCGAATACCCTCTGCTCTGCCCAAATTCGATGTGCAGATGGCGTGGCGGGTACTCGAGGGCCAGGAGCTCGGTCAGCGTAGCGGGTCCGGTGTAGGTGTCGGGGGACTCCGCGGCCCGAAAGCGCAGGTACGCCTGGCCCAGAATGTAAAACGACGGCGAGCTGCCAGCGTTGGTGAGCCGAAACAGGGATCGTGCTGAAATCGGCTGTACGGTCGACGGTTTCGCGGTCCAGAGGTTCATGCCGAACGAAGATATCGGCGAACAACACATGCAGTTCACGGAGCCGGTACAGGTCCTCGCCGCTGCGCGTCCCGACGACCCGCCTATCTGCGCGCACTCTCATTCTTGGGCAGGCGGTCCCGGACTCAGACAGGGTGCCCGCTCGCGCGATATTCAGAGAGTGCTGCCCGTTCGAAGAAGCCGAAAGTCCGGCCCGAATCCCAGTTCGTCGACCGCCAGCGGACCACTGACGGAGCCGAACCAGCCCGTTGGCACCGTGCCGAAGGGAAGACCAGGCTGCGGAACATGCCGATCGGGGGTACAGCGATGCAGCGGGCCCTGTGCGGCGTCGAGGACGACTCGCATGTGGGGGTCGATGTGTGAGACGAACAGGGTGCTCATCGCGGTCCCGTCCTCGGCCAGACGCGCCGCTTCGAACACGGCACGCAAGGCAGCGAACCGCACCGCCACTCCGTGGTGTGCCCACCATTGCCGGCACCATGTGTATTGCCCTTCACGGTGATTGGCCGCGATGCGCACCGCGGTCACCGGCAGAAGCCATTGATCGACGAACTCGGTGTAGTGCGCGAACCGCGGAGGTTTCCGTTTGCGATCATCGCCGGTGTTCACCGGCCGCGCCATGTCGCCGAACCATCCCGGCGGTACGGGATCGGCGGAAAGGGACTGCAACGCGACATGTTTGGCTCTCGTGCAGCGGTGCAGTGGTCCGTTGGCGGCGTCGAGGATGATCCGCATGTGTGCGTCGATGTGGCTGAGCAGCAGAGTGGATATCGCGCCGCCGGAGCGGCTGCGGCGGGAGGCTTCGAACGCGCCGTGCAGATGCGCGATACGGACGGCGACCGGTCGGTGCCGCCACCACTGCGGGCACCAGGTGTAGGTCTGCTCCCGGTTCGCCTCGGCGAGACGGACAGTGACGAACGGGAACAGCCACTTCTCGGCGAAGGTCACGAAGTCCGGGTAGGCGGGGGGCTTGGGTGGATTCTTCCCGGCACCACCTGGTTGTGGTGCGGCGCCGGCGGAGGGCGTGGTCATTGCTGTGTGCCTTCGTCCTGCCCGGCGGCTGGGGTCGCGCGGGGAGGCTTGTGCAACGAAACCGTGTGTTCGAACTGGTTCAGTGACGCGGTGACGAGCGGCGCGAAGACCGGATGGTTCCACCAGAAGATTTTGCGCACGAGTATCGGCTCGTGGTTCGGCAGGCGGACCAGGGCGCGGTCTTTGGGGAGCGCACCGAGTTTGGCGACGTTGAGGACGGGCTCGGCGCGCCAGGAGACGGTGCGGTTGACTCCTCCGGGGCCGAGGGAGCGGGAGCGGTCGGCGACATCGTGCTCGTCGATCAATTTCGACCATTCGTCGAGGTAGCCGACGGAAGCGATGTTGCCGCCGTAGATCTCGATCGATTGGGCGCGCATGATCTTCACGCCGTTGACACCCCACAGGTCTTCGCCTTGTTCGAGGACCTGGATGATCGTCATCAGGATGATTCCGCACCCACCGCAGTAGGTGTAGTAGCTGGGTAGCTCGCCGATGCGGGCGCAGTTGGCCGCTTCGTCGAGCACCGCCAGGAGCGGCACCGCGAGGCGGCCGTCCAGGCGGGCGCGCGCGAGAGCGAGGGCGGCTTCGAGGATTTGGCCGACGAGCGCGGCGGTCAGTGGTCCGGCGGAGTCGGGGCCGGTCATCGACAAGGCATACAGGGTGTCGGTGCTGGCGACGAAATCGGCGGGCTTGAATTCGGGTAGGCGGTGGCGGGTGGGTTCGTGCGTGACGTCGATGATGATCTTGTTTTCGCCTTCGTAGACGCTGAAGCGTTTGCGGGTCGGGGGTGTGACCATGCGGGCGTAGTGTTCGTCGGACAAGACATTGAGGAATCGTCTTCCCATGTCGTACAACCCATCTCGTTGCCGCGCGTAGAGGCTTTGGGCGTCCAGGATCCGTTGCGCGGGACGATGGTGCCCGTAGTGGCGCAGGATCAGTGCGGGCGTCTGGTCCTGATCACCGGACAACCATTCGGCGACATGCAGGAGGTCTCCGCCGACGCAGGCGGCGGCGAATGCGTACAGGCTCAACAGTTCCTGCGCGCCGCCGTCGAAGTAGGAATCGACCTTGGCATTGGCTTGCTGGGCGGCCGATCCGGAGGAGCCACTGACGAAGAACGCCGCGAGCTTGCGTGCCGCGGGCAGGCTGGTGACTTGCGCGAGCAGGTTCACCCAGAAGTCGCACTCGGCGTGCCCACAGACCGCTTGCAGGTCACACAGCCAGACCCGGCCTTGTTGTGCGCGACCGTATCTGGTGTGCCGGTACAGGTCCGGTTTGTTGCTCGTTGCCAGCGCCGGCCCCCACGCGGAGAGCACCGCGGGGATCGCCCATGCCATCGTCTTGCCGGTCCGCTGGCCCGCGGCGATGAACACCCCCAATTCGGCGGGGACGAACAACTCGACATCCTTGAGCACGGTCCGGCCCAGCGGGGGCCCCGGCAGTTGCCTGACCTCGTCGGGGGCGTCCTTGAGCAATCGGGTCGCCGCGGACATATTGTCCCGGAGACGGGCGATGGTGATGGTGCGTGGCGGTGCCATGGTCCGTGCGGCCGAATCGATACCACCACGCTGCCGAAGGCGGGGACCGATCCTCGCTGCCGCTACGGCCGATGCCGCGACGAAACATACGGTCACACAAGTGGATTGCCAGGGCCAGACCCGTCGCCCTAGAGCCAATTGAAGGTAGGCGGCGACCGGGTTTGCGGTGACCTGCAGTCCGGCCCACCAGCTGCCCAGGCTCAATGCCACCCACCCGGCCAGGCCCACCAGGACAGCGGCGAGAAACAGCAGCAGCAGCCACGTTTCCTCACCGACTCCCCCGGTGTTTCGGCGACGAGTTTCTCGTGCGGGCACTGCGACCATCTCCTTCAACCAGCGGGGGCAAATCTGTGTAGGTCTGCGACTTGTGTTGTCGCGCAGTAGGTGTCACGGGTCGGGGCTCGTGTCGCGTTCAGCGGGTACTGGTGTGCCGACCGGTGGAGGGTCTGCTGATGTCGTCCAGCTGCTGGCGTCGACTTCGGCGAGTGCGACGTCGATGGCTGCCACGATCCGGGCACCGGCAGCGGCGTACGGATCGGTTTCGGAGCTGAGAGGATGAGTTCTCGCACTCCCGGTTTCAGGTGCCGGTGCGAGTTCACGGTGAGCGTCGGGATCCTGCTGAACGCCGCTGCTGGCGATGATGTGCCGAGCCGCTAGGGAAAGGCCCCAGTCGCGTTCCTGGGTCAGTTGCGCGATCCGGCCCAGGCGCGGGTCGGAAGGCTCAGTGCTCCAGTAGATTCCGTCGCGGCCGAGGACGTAGGCGCGGTCGATGTCGACGCCGTGGACTCCTGCGCGGAGTGCGTCACGGCGGGCGGCGGAAAGACCGTCGCGCAGGGCTTCCAATCGCGTGATGCGGGCTTGGTCGTCGTGGCCGTCGAACCCGTCGGCGACGTGGGTGTGCTCGCAGGACAGGTCTTGGATTTCCCGCAGTAGTGCCGCCTGCCGCAGTTCCCAGGCCGCGGACTCGCCGTAGTCATAGCTGATCGGTGCGTCGCGAATAGTGCGGGGCAACAACGTGGTACGCGCGTCACGGCCGGTGTCTAGGTCGCCGCGGCGTTCCTCGGCATCGAGGGCGTCCTCGGTGGCCGCGATGACCTGGTCGATGTGTTCGAGGGAGACCTCAGTGGAGGTGGTGCGCTGGTCGCGGGGCGCGCCGAGTGTGCGTTCCACCGAGGTGCGCAGGTCCGGGCCTTGCGGCGCCGGTAGTGGCGGGGTCGCGGACGGGCCGGGCAGGTGCAGGTTCGGGAATCGGCGCTCGGGGTCCGGGATCGGGTCGGCGGGTGCGTCGAGGCCGTGGCCGGTGATGGCGCGGGCTTGGTGCAGGCTGCGCCACAGGTCCTCGTCGATGGTGAGCTCGCCCGCGGCGCGGGCGCGGGCGAGTTGGTCGAAGTTGCGTCGGGCCAGGGTCGGGCGTGCTTCCCACCCCATGACCGCGGACTGCAGTGTCCCCCAGGTACGTCGCCACTGCGCTGATTCATGCCGTCCCCACCGGGCGTCGAGAGTCTCGGCGTGCGCGTTGAACTCGGCGGTGTCGGCGGGTGTGAGGCCGAAAGGGGCGATTTCGCGGAGCTGGTAGTACTTGGCGAAGTCCGCGCGTAGTTGTCGTTCGGTGCTGGTGGCGGCGTCGCGATAGTAGGCGGGGTTCGCATAGCCGATCGGTTCGCCGACCCAGGTCATGGCTCGACCTGCGGATCGGGTTCAGCGCCCGGCTGCCCCGGTGTCGCGAGACCGAGAAAAGGATCTTCGCCGTGCTCGGTTGACGGGTCGGGGTCTGCCAGCGCCACGTCGACGGCGGCACTGATGCCCCGACCGGCGACGAGGTGCTGATCGTTGTGCGCTGCGGTGTGGCAGGAGTCGCCGGCGTTCTCCGTAGCGAGGATCTCGTTGGCTTCGCGGAGTGTGTTCAGAGACTCGAGGCCGGACCCCATCTGTCGGCCGGTACCGGGCCCTTGCCAGTCGGCATCGACGGTCTGTTCCAGCAGCACGCGGATCGTGGTGTCGTTGTGGGTGAGGTGATTGCCGAGTTCGTCGATCGCGGCGTGTGCGGTCTCGAGTTGCTGGCGCAGATCATGGATCTGTTCGAGGTGTCCGGCGGAGCGCGTGTCGGCGTGGAACAGTTGCTCGCTGAGGTGTTCGAGGCGGCCCAGCTGTCTGTGCGCGGGTTGCTGTGCCCAGGACACTCCGCTGCCGCCGAGGTATTCGGCTTGCTCGATATCGGAGAGTTCGATTCCCGCGTGTGTAGCTTCGGTGCGGGCCAGGTGCAGGTCCTCACCGACGCCGTTGACGAACATCGCCCACCGGTGTTTGCGGTCACCGATATCGAGATCGTTCTCCACAGCGTGCGACATCCACGCCGCGCGCAGAAACGCCGCGTTCTGCACGGCTTTGAGCTTTGAGGCGTGCACAGTGTCGAGGTCGTCGATGCCGAACTGGTGCGCGAGTGCGCCGCCCCGGAGTTCTTGTGGCACATCGAATTTCGACGCATACAGTCGGCGGACCTGGTCCTGCCGGTCGGTCGAGGGGTTACGTGCCGGGCCGGTCGCGTTCGCGCCGCCGGGCGGGTCGTCAGAGGTGTTGTCGGACATCGCTTTCCGCCTTCATCGTGCGAAGCGGTCCGCGGGACTGTTAAGTCGTCGCGGCAGTGGGGATGTCCCTCGCGGTGGTTATAGTTGTCGCGGTGGTAGCGCCAGCGCCACGGCGAATAGATGATCAGCGGGTCCTAGCTACGGAGTGGCCTCACCCGTGAGCAAGAGCGGTACGGCGGGGATCAAGGTTCCGGGCCTATGCCGTGCGGTGGCTCGGTGGTCACCGGAGCGCTCTCGGGCAGTTCGAACCCCCAGCCCCACGTCGCTTCCGCGGGCAGCACGACATCGATAGCGGTCTCGATGTCCTGGTGTCCCATGGTGTTCGGTTCTGCCCGGGTGGCGCGGAGTGCGCCGGTGGCCTGGGCAACAAGCTGTTCCGGAGTGGGCGGCCGGACCCCGATGCGGTGCACAGGCTCTGCGGCCGGGTCCTCGACCGGAATGTAGGGCGGGAGTGCGGCGTCGGGACTCGGTCTGGCAAATTGCCGCCACGCGAACTCGACCGTGAGGTCGTCCCAGCCGTTGACCGTCGCCGCGGTCGCCCGCCTCAAGTTCTCGGTACCGGCAGTGCCCCACAGGTTTTCAGCGTCACCGACCGTGGCACCTGCGGCGTCGGCCAGGGCGGAGATCCGCGCGTGCAGCAGATCCATATTGCGTTGGTAGTCACGCCCCGCCAGCGGATCGCGCCCGAACTCGTATCCCTCGGTGAGGCGTATGGCGCGGGCTGCGGCGACGACGGCCATGCGTTGCAGGTTCCACAGGTCCACGCTGAGCATGTCCAGATAGAACTGTTTGGCCTCGCTCGGCGCCTCCGGGACTGCGAGGTGTCCGGGTGTGGCGGTGCGGCCGGCACCGACGTCGCGGGCTCGTTCGATCCATGGCTGCGGAATTCCGACCGAGAGCGCGATCCGCTCGGTGGATTCACGCACGGCGGTCAGGGCGTCGAGATGATCGAGCCAGTCCGATGTCGCGTCGGAGTCGGTGCCGTCGTAGCCGTCGGCACCCAGGCTTTCGATGCGCACGAAGTCTGCGGCGAGGTCATGGACGCGGCGCAGCAGATCGTTTTTCCACTGCGGGACCGACGCCTTGTCTGGCAGATAGCCCGGATCAGTCATTGGCTTTCACCTTCTGCGTTCACAGGTGTTGCAGGACAGTCGTATTCGGTGACGACGGTCATGGATCTGCTTCGCTGTCGAGACCGGGAACAGCGCCGTGGGGTTGCGTTCCGGGTGGGTGTGTGAGGTCCTCGGGCCACGTCGTGGCGGTGCTGTCCGGTAACGCGGCGTCAATGGCGGTGGTGATCGGCTCGCCCTCGCGCGGTGCAGGCCGGGCATCGATCGCCGCCCCGGCCTCGACGAGCATCCGGACCGGCGCCATGGGCATCTGCGGTAGTGGGACGTCGGGGCCGTGCTGTCCGGCGCGGCGCAGTTTGGCGAGCGATCGGCGCGCTTCGGTGGCGAGGGTGGCGTCTCCGTATTTGCGCCACTGGGTGTGCAGTGCGGCGATGTCGCGCCCGCCGAGGTAGTGGCTCACCCGGCGCTGCCATTCCGCGCCCGTCACCGACCACAGCGCACCGCGTTCGGCTGCGTCCATCCCGATGGCGTGGGCGGTGCGCCCGGCGCGCATCCACAGCGCCTCCATGTTGCGGCGGAACTGTGCGGCCACCACGGTTTCCATGTCGGTGGCGGTGTCGCCGGGTGATCGGGTGTGCTGGTAGGCGGTGTGGACGGCGGCCATGTCTTTGAGCCGCTCGACATCGTCGGCGACGCGTTGCACGGTGCGGCGGCGCTGTGTCGGGGCGGGATCGGGCAACGGTTGATCCTCGTGCCAGTCGATCCCGCGTTGTCCCAGGGTGCGGACTCGGTCGATCCATTCGGCCGGGACCCCGGCGGCGCGGGCCTTGATCTCGGTCAGGTCCCGTTCCCGGTCCAGGGCGTTGATCCGCGTGATGGCTTCGGTGGCCGTCAACGCCTCGCCACCCGATTCGTACATGCGCTGCAACTGCTGACCGCTGCGCAGGGCCAGCCGCTGGATCTGCGCCATCAGCTCGACGTGTTCGGCCGGGATATCGCGGCGGGGATTCGGGCTGTTGTTCGCCGGTCCGGTCATAGCTCGGTCCCGAGCGAGGTGTCGATTACCGGAGGCGCAGTACCGCTGTCCGGTGCGAGGGAACTGGACCAGTCCAGCCCGCTCTCGTGCGAGAGCGCGGCCTGCACGGCGCGGTCGATGGTGAGCGCTTCCGGTGCCGACCACGGGGCGCTCTGTGCGTGGGCGACCTCGTCGAGCATGGTGTGCGGGGAGGGAATTGGTTCATTTACGAACGCCTGACTGGGGTCTATCCGCAGGGCGGTCAGGTCCCGGTGCACGCCCTCGGCGATCCCCGGCCAGGCATAGGTGCGCCAGCGTTCTTCCAGCCCCTGGTCATCGTAGATACCGACCACCCGGAGAATCCGCTGCCACCCGGCGACATCGGTGGGCCACATCCCTTCGTATTCCTCCGCGGTCAAAGCGATCGCCCGGGAAACCGCGCTGGCCCGCATCCACAACGCCGCCATATTCCGCTCGTACTGCGCCGAAACCTGCGGGTCCTGGAAAGGGTCCGCATCGGAGAGAAGGTGCTGTTCACGCACTCGGTGGATCGCGGCCATATGCTGTAGTTGCCAGGTGTCGTTGACGACCCCGTCGACCATCGCCTCACGAACCCGATCCCCAGGTTCCACACCATCGATCGGGGCACGAAATCCCTGATTCCCCAGCATCCGCGCATCCTCGACATCGACCGGGGACAGGCCGACCGCCAACGCCTGGGTGATCACCTCCTCCCGGGAAACGGCCATCAATTGCAGCTGAGTGCGCCACGCCAGCACCGACGCATCGCTCCCGCCCCCGCTCGGCTGATATCCCTGCCGCAGCACCCGGGCAAAATCCACCGACATGTTTTGGATGCGATCCAGCAGGCGCGCAGGCCACGTCGGCACAGGTGCCGGCGGTAGAGGTGGATGAGGTTCGGTCATGTCACTTCCTCGCTAGTCGAGTCATGTTGCTCTGGAACAGGTTTCACATCTGGGTCGCGAATCAGGGGGTGCACCGCGGGCCTGCTCACGGTTCGATCCCGGGAACAGGTGGGGTGAACAGTGGGTGTTCGGAGATGTCGGTGCTGGCGAACTCGGTACTGGTGGCGCTGGTGATCCCGGCGGCGTCGATCGCCTCGGTGATCTGCGCGCCCGGCTCGACGACCGCAGTGCCCGGTCCTGGTGGGACAGTCACGGACAGGTGCGTCCGGATCAGCTGCGCCATCGCGCCCAGATCCGGCAGCGCGTGAGTACCTGCCGCAATGCCGGCGTCGTTGAGCACCATCGCTTGCAGGGCGAGATCGGTGGTGTTGGTGCGGGCGTGAGCACGCCACCGGCCGTCCAGGGTGAGGCGGCTGTGGTCACGGACGCTCTCGGCTGCCGCAGACCAACTGCGCTCGCCCCACAGCCGTTCGGCTTCGGGTGCCGACACCTCCAGGACGGCAGCGACGGCGTTGATCCGTTGCGTCAGAATCCGCAGTTTGCGGTCGAACATTTGCGCGGTCCCGACCTCCGATTGCGCGCCGCGCTCCCCGTACACGGCCGCGACCGCGGCCATGTCCTGCACGTGGCGAACTTTTTGCTGAAGGTCGTTGAGGAGTTGGCCACGGTTGACGAATTCCGTGTCGCGCCAGTGCAAATCAGCACGCCACGCCATACCCAAGGTGGCTCGTTCGCGAGTTTGGGTGACCCAGGCCGCCGGGACACCACCTGCGGCGGCGGCGTTCTCCAACTCTTGCCACAGCGCAGCTCGCCCGTGCAGATCCTCATACCAGGACGCGGGCGGCGCCTGCCCGCTCGATCGCTGCTTGGCTTTGGCCCGGTCCTGCATCACTCGAACCGTCGCGGCGTGGACGTGTACCGCTTTGAGGACTCTCATTTGTATCCGGTTCGGTTTACTCATCGCAGGCACCTGAGCGCCGGTTCGTCTGTGCGCGAGCCTGATTCCGCCGCCGGCCCGATGTGGCCGGTCATGGTTCGATCCCCGTCTCGGGCGGGGAGAGTGGTGGGGGCGCCACTTCGGGGCGGGGGCTGTCAGGATCGGGGCTGCCGAGGTCGGTGTCGTCGCCGTAGCCATCGATGATCTCGACGTCGATGATGTCGGCCGCGGCGATCGCGGCCTCGATCATGGTTCCGTCGATGCTCGGCGATTCCGGGGTGCTGGTGTTCTGCTGGGCGTGGTGGTTCACCACGATGTAGAAGTTCAGTTCCTCGGCCAGCCCAGTGACCGCACGCGATACCGCTGGGGTCATGTCAGATCCGGGGAGCGACGGTGCGGCGTCGGTGTCGAGTAGGTCGTCGACAGTGAGGTCGGTGTCCTCGGTGAGGCGTTCAGTGAAGGCGTCGGCATTCGATTGGTGCTGCTCGGACAAGTCTGCGGTACTGTGGGCGGCCGCATAGGCTGCGGCGGCGTGCATTCCCGCACTCTGGTCGCGGTCCTGCCCATTGAGGGTTTCGGTGAAACCGGCAGCGCGGCGGCGGATCTCGATGAGCAGTTGCTTGTATTCCACGTCCAGGTCGTGGCGCTCCTTCTCCCAGCTCCCGCGGTTGAGCAGGTTCTGCCGTTGCACCTGGTGGATCTCGTCCTTGTTCGCGCGTTCGGCGGCACTGTCGGCGGCACGGCGGTCGAGGTCGGCGTCGCCGCGCTCGAGGACGCGTCGTTTGATCTGCCGTTCCAGGCCGTGGAGCTCTTCGGCGCGGTCGATCTGGCGGTTCTTGAAATGGGTGTCGAGCTGGTGCAGTTCACTCTCGTTGTCTTGGCGGGTCTGGTAGCCGGCCACTTTCAGCTCGTGGACCTCGGTGTTTTGTTGTGCCCGCAGCTCGGAATCGTCGGTGCGGCGCTCGAACTCGGCCCGCGACCGCGATTCGGCACCGCGACGCTGCAGCAGGTTCATCGTCATCGCTGCGGTCTGCATCGCTTGTACGAACCCCGCCCGGACTGCCTGCCCACCTTCCTCGACCGGGTCGCCGCCACTCACGCCCTCACCTCCAACGCTGAAATACGCCACCCCGCACCAGCACTCGGGCGGATTGCGCGGGCATAGACCGCCAGCGACAGTGACGGGGTGCCGTCCGCGGGGCGCAGGGCCACCGCGGCGACGCGCGCGAAGGTGGTGTCGGTATCGGGCGGGTGGTCGTCCTCGCCGAGGCGGGCGGTCGCGGTCAGGACGACACCACGGGTGCTCCACTGCTGCCATTGCATGCTGGTGATCGGCGCCAGGACCGACCCGGCGGTGTCCCAGCGGGCGGCGAAGTCGGGCGTCATCAGCGGTGCCGCCACCCGGAATGAGCTGCTCTGGTCGGCCTGCTCGCTGGGCCGGTAGCTGAACACCGTCTGCAGCGCCGCGACCATCACCTCAACCGCCGAGCACGGATCGACACCGCCGAAGGGATCATCGAATACCACAGCACGACAGACGATTCGGTCTCCGGTACCGCCCGAGGTCGCACCTCGACCACAGGCAGTCGCAGCACCGAACAGCACGCAGGCACTGACGGTCAGCGCCGTCCCGCGCGGACCGGGCCACGTACGTGCCGGTCTCACAGCAGCCCCTGCGGGTTGTGGATGAGAGTGCCGAGATCACTTGTCCACCAGTCGATCCAGCGTGCGATCTGGTGATCGAGAGCAGGATTGGCGGTCGCGTCGACGACCAGATCCAGGATCAGACCACTGCTGATCGCCGCGACCTCGACCGCCGTACGATCGACGCCGGAGTGGGCCACGGTCAACCGCAGTGTCGCGACGTCGGCACCCCACTCGTCGCGGGCGCGTGCAGCGAGCCAGATCGCTTGGAGCGCTCCGGCTTTCGCTGCGACGTCGGTGCTGTCGATCACGACGTCGGCGTGGAATCGGGAATGCCAGATGACCATTCTGTCCGGTCGGGCCACCGTGAAGGTCCGCAGCGTGGCCGCGGTCCAGAGCACCAGATACGGGCCGCGTGCAGCCAGGGCCGCCATCCGCTGTTCAGGGGTGGTCAGCTTTCCCTCAGCGAGGGCCTGGATGCTGTCGGGCCCGTCGGCAGATCCGCCGTGAGATCGGTCGGCTCCGTCGCGGCCAGGTTGGTCGGATAGGGGTGTGTTGTCTTCTGTCACAGTCGTTTTCCTTCCTCGGTTTCGGGGTTGGCGGGGGTGCTGAAGCGGCGTACGTCCAGGCGATCGCCCTTCCAGAGCGGGGCGATGGTGACGGTTTGCCCGGTCTCGGGTGCGTGCAGGACGAGGTCCTGGCCCTGGTCGTTGCGCCCGTAGTAGATGACGACGTGGTGGGAGCTGCTCTCGCCAGGGGAGGTGAAGAAGATCAGGTCGCCGGGTTGTCGTTGCCCGAACGGCACGACCTGCGCGGCGGGGTCGTCTTGCTGGGATTGGGTGAAGTGAGCCAGCCGCAGCCGGCCGCCGGAGGCTTGATAGATCGCGTACAGGGTCAGTCCCGAGCAGTCGAACCCGCCGCCGGTCGGCCCGGTCTGATCCCCGCCGCCCCACACATACGGTGTCCCGATCCACTTCTCGGCGGCCGCGATGACCGCGGCACCGAACGCACTGGCCCCCGCAGGCAACGGCGCACCCGATCCGTTCGTCCCGCATCCTGTCGCGGGTTGGCCGGCTTGGGCCGCGGGCATCGAGGCAGGGGCGATGTTCGCGAATTGCGCATAGAGCTGCTGTGCGAGATTCAGTTGTCCCGCATACGCATTGACCTTGGCCGCCTCGACTGCTTGGGCCAGGTCGGCCGGTGCCATGCGGTCGCGGTCGGGGATTTTGTCGGCGTGGTCGTAGAACCAGTTGATCTGATAGATCGGGTTCATCAAGGTGTCGATGCCGACCGATCCCCAGACGCTGACCCGCAGCTGGTGTGGTCCGACCGAGTCGCCGTCGTGGCCGAGCCCGTCGTTGCTGTATCGCAAGGAATCCGGCACCGACGGGTTCGCGAGGTTCCGCAGCGTGGACTCGGCCGCTTGCGCCGCCAGTTCCGCGAGGATCACCGAGTCCGATTCCCCGCGTTGTTTGCCGATCGCGACACCGTTGCGTGCCAGCTGCAGCTGGCCTTCGCTCAGCCCATCGATCGATGCGCCGGTCGCGCCCTGCAACCCGCTGCCCGACACCGTAGTCGCACACGAAGAGGACGGATCGGCCCCGACCAGCACGATCAGCAGCAGGACCAAGAGCGCCGGCAGCGACACTGCCAGTGCGACTACCGTTTTCGATGCAAGCACCGCTCACCGACCCGCCTCCCGTGTCTGTGGTGCACCGGTAGCTATGACCTGGTGGCCACCGCCCATTTCAGGCCGCGTGCCCTCTCCCTGCGCCCTAGCCGTAGCTTCCGGTGACAGTTGTCGTCCTTGCTGGTCAATTGGTGCGCGTGCCATGGCTTTCCCGGTGATTTGTCGTTGGTTTCGTCCCACCGTCCGGTCGGACTCCTGCCGTTGACGTGCTCCGGTATGAGAGCGAGAGGCATACTGGAGGCCATGACGACCGTTGGCGTTTGCGTCGTGTTCCTGCTCATCGGATGTGCGGCCGGTGGCCTGCTCGCGAACTTCACAAGGCCGTGGATGTGGTCGATGCTCCGCGCCGATTCCCGTCGGCACGAGCAGTTGATGGCCGCCGAAGACTGGCGAGGTGCCTGGTCCCATGCCTCGGCGGTCGTCTTCACCCTGACGAGAGAGGCTCATCACGGATCCCGGCGTCGGCGGGCTCGCATCCGCGCAGAGCTGACCAACTGGTCGACCGTGGAAGCGGAGCTCGGCCCACGAGCCTTCAGTCAGGCGGCACGGCGCACCACACACTGAGGGACGCCGAGACGGAACCGGATCCCCGCCGAGTAGCCGGAGGCGACAGGTCAGCGACATATAGCTGGGAATGGCTGCTGCTGCGTCAGAGACCATGGGTATCCTCACCAGCCCGTAGGTGGTCGAAGCGCCGATTGGTGTTGTGAATGTCGGATTGCCGCTCGGTCGGGGTGAAGGTCATCCGAAACGCGATCCCGGGCTCTGCGGCCTCGCCGGTCTTGAGCAGGAAACAGCCTGTGCCCGGCGGGGTTTCGTGGACCACGGGCCCGTCGAGACCGTCGTCGGTGGGTGGGCGCGGCGCGGCCCAGGAGGTGACCAGGAGTTTCTCGGTCTCGGTGATCGACACGGTGGAGCGGATGCGTTCGATCTCGTCCGGGCCGACTGGGCCGATGATCTTGGCGCGGGCGCGTTCGAAGAACCCGAGTGCTTTCAGGCTCGCGAGGTCTTTGATGGTGTGGCTGCACATGATCAGCCAGCACGCCAACGCCCTGTTGAGCCGGGTCAGGGCGTCGACTCGGTCGACCATGAACTCACCGACCCCCAGCACCCGCCAGATCTCGTCCATCACGACGCCGAACGTCCGCGCCGGCGCCAGCCCAGCATCGGCGAGAGCGTGGGCACCAGCGATCGCGCCGAAGCCCTCGGACCAGCACGTCATCAGCACGGCGGCAAGGAGTTTGGTGTCCCCTTCCGGAATTCGCGACACGTCCACGCAGATCGCGGGGCTGTTCAAATCCAAGGGTGTGCTGGTGTGACGGTCGAAGATCTCTCCCCACGGGCCCTCGATCAACGCACGCAACGAGCGCCGGAGCATCTTCGTGCTGGCCCGGTAGGAGGGGTTGTCGTCCTCTTCGGCGAACTGCCGCAGTCGATCGGCGCCGTCGGAGATGACCGCTAGCAGGTCCGACAGCAGCGGCGGACTGGCGGCGGTGAATCCCCTTGCGGGGCTGTAGAGTTCGCGCAATCCAGCGGCGAGAAGGGTTTCCTCGTAGTCCGCGATGCGAGAACCACGCACGAGCTCGATGAGTCCGGCGACGATGGTGATCTGCCCGGCCGCGACCCGGGCGGCGACGCGACGGCGCGAGTCGCCCTCGGGCAGTTGCTCGATCACTGATCCGAGGGCGCCGACGGCGAGGGGGTTGATGCTGCCGTACCCGTAGCCCAGCTCGATGATCTGGCCGCCCAGTTCTTCCACGAGGTCGCGGTAGTCGGGCTTGGTGTCGCCCATGCACAGCACCGTCTCCCCGGTCGCGACCGATCCGGTGACCAGTCGGCGGATCAGGGAGCTTTTGCCGAATCCGTTGAGCGCCAGAATGAATGCGATGGGGGCGGTGATGTATCCGCGCAGGAACCAGCTCATCGGGTCGAAATGCACGGGGGCACCGGTGATGTAGTGCGTGCCGACCGGTGTCCCGACCGTTGGCGCGGCGGCACCGACCGAGAACGGCCACAATCCCGCGACCTGGACGGTGGTGGAGCGCCATTCCGGCATCGCCGGGACCACACTCGCTCGCCCACCTCCGGGCCCGGCGTAGCCGCGGTCGGTCAGGGTCGCCAACGGCCGGTGGTAGTCGTTGTGGGCCTCGTCGTCGGCGCGGCGTTCGGCGTTCGCGCGGCGGTGATCGTCCGACGAGAGCGCCCACCGTCCCGGCAACCCCCGCACGCCGGGCCTGCCCGCCGCGGCTTCGGCCTGGAGCCTGGCCTCCGGTGTCAGGATGCGGATCCCGCCGACCGTCATCGTTTTCGGTGCGCGGGCGGCAGCGGGCTCGGTCCCGGTGCGGCGGCGCGGGCTCATGCCGACACCCGCTTGGAGATCGACCCGTGCTCAGGCAGGACCAGCCCGATTCCCAGACTCGCGGCGAAGGTAGCCGCCTGGGAGGCATAGCAGCGGCGAACCCGCAGCCGCGCCGCCGCCGACATCGCCCGCACCGAAGCTTCGATCCCAGGCAGGTCACCGTCGAGGGAATCGGTGACGGTGATCAACACTCCGAATCGGGTCAGGCCGGCGCCGCGGGCCTGTTCTTGGCGGGCGGCGCGGGTGTTGTCCACCCGGATCGAAGCCGACGCCGAGGCGATTCCACGTTCGGTTTGTTCGGCGGCGAGTGCGTCTTTGTAGTCGGTGTCGACGATGTCGGTGGCCTCGGCGGCCGAGTGCAGCCGGTAGATGACGGCGACGCGTTTGCGTGGCACGTCCACGCGCGGCCGCAGCAACTCTTCGAGACCGGTTTCCAGGACCGCGCCACGCGGGGGTGCGTCCATTTCCCAGGTGATCGACCGTGCACCGTCGTGCACGTAGTGGTCCCACCGATCCGCATGCGCGACGGGACCGACGCTGTCCCAGGACTGGGTGCGCAGGATCTCGCGCCCGGCCCGCTCGACATCACGTTGGGAGGCGACGTCGTAGCGAGAACGCACCAGCGCCAACACTTCCCACGCCTCTAGGGGTGTTGCGGGCAGGCCGGCGCGGGCCAGTTGGGAGAGCACTCCTTGCAGGCGTTGTCCGATCTCGCGGGCTTGTTCGGGGGTGTCGCGGCGGGTGCGGCCTTTGCCGATGGCCCGGTAGGTGATCGCGATCCTGGCCTCGATCCGCACCCCGACCCCGCCGATGTCGGTGGCGGCTTCGCGCATGACTGCTTGCGCGAATTCCGGGGCTTCGGGGCGCACCAGGCGCGCGACCTCGCGGCGTTGCTTCAATCGGGTCTCGACGACGTTGTCCAGCACCGAGGTCACCGCCACGACTTCCCCGCCGCGCGATTGCGCGGCCAGGAACTGCCCGTAGTCCTCGACCCAGGCGTCGATCTGGGATTGATCGACCAGTTCTTTGCCGCGCGGAAGCACCCGCAGCACCACGGCGTAGTGATCGGTCCGGCGAATGTGGATCAGCGCGAACCGGCGACCACCAGGGGTCTCGTATTCCGAGAGGCGTGAATCTGCCAGCAGGCCAGGCAATCTCGCCAACCCGGGGATCCTCGAGAATCGGCCCGCTCGGTATTCGAGCTCACCGCGGGCTCGCGCCCGGGCGAACTGCGCCCGCAGGACGACGATCTCCCACCCGGTGCGGCCGTTGATCGTCACTGCAAGTGGAATGAACACTAGTGCACTGCAACCGATTACCACCCCGGTAAGGGACAGTGACCGGGTGAGCATGAAGGTCACCATGACCGCTATGACCAGGGCGAGGCCGAGCATGCTCACGCCCCATGTGAGGCCGAAGAATCCTGCGGAGCGGGGCTTTTCCCAGCGTCCGTACATGCGGGTGGAGGTCATCGCCGCATCTCCAGCGGCCCGGGCGTATCCGCTTCCCACCCGGCCTCCGTGGCCTCGCGGACACCGCCCTCCACCGCCGACGCGACTTTCTGTGCAGCCTGTTTCACACCTTGAGCAGCCATCACCGCCACGCCGGCAGGTCCTGCCGCGGCGGCGGCACCACCGGATGCGGCCGCACCACCGGCTTGCCCGCCCGCCGCAGCCTGAGCACCACCACCGCCTCCACCGCCTCCACCTCCGCCTCCGCCGCTGGGTGCGCCCGGGGATCCCCCGCCACCACCGGAGCTGGAACCACCGCCACCGGACATCGGACGCCCACCACCGCCTGAAGGAGGTGGAGGCGGCGGATTGTCATCCGGCGGTCGTCCGCCACCAGCGCCGTTCTCCCCTTCGCTGACCTTGCGCCCGCCTGACCCCCCGCCGATCGACCCCATGGCCACACCGAACGCGCCACCCGCCAGCGCCGCAGCCGCTCCTCCCCCGCCTCCCAGGGTCGAGACCGCTGGTGCGATCAATCGCATCAGCGCGGGCAGCACGATCGCTACCGACAGCAGCAAGAGCAGACCCAGCAGAGCTAGTTGCGGGTCTTGCTGGCCGCCGTTGCTGCTGCCAGCTGCGGTGAATGCGATGGCGTAGACGAGCGCACCGACCGGCTTCCACAGCACGAACGCCAACGCCCACGACAACATCCGTTTATATGCCTGCGATCCAGGTCCGGTTCCGCCCGCTGCGGCCGCCAGCGGAATCGCGGCCACGACCAGGATCAGGACCGCCTGCCGAATTACAAGCATCACCAACTGCACCAGCATGCTGATGAGTCCCAGCAGCCAAAGCAGCAGCAAGACACCGGTTCCCAGGCCGCTGTCATTTCGTAGGTCGAAATCGACCAGTTTCGATACGGCCCCGTCCAGATCGCCTCGAGTGGCGTCGAAGATCACCCAGTTGCTGAAGGCATCACCGGCTTTGGTCCCGGTGGTGATCAGGGCTGAGAACAGCATCGAGGCGAATACCGCCCGTGCGAAAATGAGGAAGCTCTCCTGGGCTTCGCCGGCGACGCCTCCCCGTTTGGCCATGGCCAATCGCGCAGCCGCGAACAGAATGCCCGCGATCATCAGCAGGACCTGAAGTCCGTTGGTGTACTCGCGAATTGATGCCAGAACGGGCCCTGGCTCACCGGTGCTGGATGCCAGTTGCGGTGAGGGCAAGTTGACCCACCAGGTCATCGACATTCGAACGATCTTCGCGAGGCCATGGCCAAGACTGTCGACGAACCCATCGAGGGCAGAATTGACCGCCGTTCCTGCCGCCTTCTCCCCAAAGTCCTT
The DNA here is from genome assembly GCF_045040085.1 of Nocardia sp. NBC_01388. NCBI lineage: Bacteria > Bacillati > Actinomycetota > Actinomycetes > Mycobacteriales > Nocardiaceae > Nocardia > Nocardia sp. NBC_01388. Next base: position 8,599,195 of record NZ_CP109553.1, on the reverse strand, counting down.
CAGCTGGCATACAGCACCGACGACGTTCGGCAGGTTGCACAGGATCTTGCCGGGTGAAAACTGGGTATGTACCTGATTGGGATCGGCACCTGGCGCGGCGAGTTTCATAAGGTCGGTGTTCATGACGCGGTTCCTTTCCAGGACCCGAAATCGATCAAGCTGCTGAGGGGAACAGCGGGCTCCCAGAGCGATTCGATGTCGTCGGGGACGCGCACTCGCCAGTCACCCTCGTGCCACACCATGGGCCAGTTGCCGTAGGCCCATCCACTGTCGGCCCGGACTGCGATCTGCACGACCGCGAAGTCGGGTCGATAGTCTGGGAGTATTCGGATCCCCTCAGGGACGACGAGATAGGTTGCGGCGTTGGGTGTTTCAGCGCGGCTTTGGGCGATTCGGTCTACCAGCGGCTCACCACCGCCGATGTATCGATCTCGAACGACGTTGCGCCAGACATCTTCCGGCGCGGCGAATGCCCGAGCGAGTGCGTCGCAGGCCGCCAGTGCCGCGCCTTGTGGCGTGTCGGCGAAGCCTGACGCCATCCCTGCCTCGATCGAGGTCGGCCCGTCGCTGCCGGAGACCGGTAACGCTGCACCTCCCCAACCGCGTTGCCACTGCAAATGGGCGGGAGCGGCGGTCAGGTAGTTCGGTTGGCTTGGATCTGATCGTGACGTTGGATCTTGGGGAAGTGGTTCTCCGGCAGGGTCGGACGGCAGTTCGAGCCGATTTCCGAAGATGTCGGTCGTCGGCAGTCCGGGAAGATCCGTCGGGTCGGTGGGACTGGCTGAGGTGGTGGCAGTTACCGGGGCCGGGGAGCTTTCACTGGAATGGCCACGATGGTGAGTGACTCCGAGAGCGGTGAGCGTGACGACAACCACGGTGGTACTGATCAGCACTAGGAACCTCGAGCGGGAACCCTTCACGGCAAACACGTCCTGGGCGTTCATGGGAGTGACAGTCGGATCAGATCGACCGGCAGGGAAACCACAGCGGTCACCGACGACGATCGAGATTGGTTGGGCAGCAGCAACTTCCAGTCGCTGTTTTGCCAGATGACGTGTGCGTTGTTGCGGGTTATCGATCGGTCCGGCTGGACGGTGTAGATGTCGACATCAGCGTCGGACGGTGTGTAGTTCACAACCCGGTAGCCGGCGATCGTCGGCGGATTCGTGGCGATGGGGTCGGTGATGGAGATCTGGGCGCGCGCTACCGCCCAGGCGTCCCGTCCGGCCCCGGGGGCGAGCATTTGCTGGCCGATGATCGCCCATTGGCTGTCGGTGGCTACCGACATGCGCACGGTGGCGTGGATGGCGGCCAGGGCCGCGCCGATGGGATTGCGGTCGAATCCGCTCACCACGGCTCCCGCCTGATCGTGCGGACCTTGGTCGGCGACGGGAAGCGAAATACCCTGAAATAGAATCGCTTTCACGTTGGTCGGCGGCGCGTCGAGGTGGGGGGTGTCCGTCCCACCGGGTTCAGCGTTGGTGGTGTGTCGAGTGCACCCCGCGCACAGGAGCGCCCACCCGATGACCCCGGCACCGAAGACGGCTCTGAGGAAGAGTCTTGAGAGGTGGTTCATCGGTGCCTCCTTGCGGTGTGGTCAGTGGGTGGGGAACAGTGCGGTGGCGATGCCGCTGGCCGAGCCGATGAGTACGGCGGCGAGTAGGGCTCCGGCGAATCCTTCGATTGCTTCCTCGCGGTAGATCCGGATGGCCAGCAGGCCGGCGAGGTAGATCGTGCGGGCGATGCACAGCAGCAGCACCATCCAGGCCAGATATCCCAGCAGCGGGTAGAGGTACTGGGTGACTTGTGGGGGAAGGGATTTGGCGCTCACAGCAAGTCCTCGAACCCGTCGGCTGTGGTGTCCTCGGCGCTGGTGACGAGGCGGGCGATCTCGCTGCGGTAAGCGATTTCGAGGGCTTGCAGGATGGTGTCGGCGGCGCGATCGGGTTGCGTATGCGGCAGGGAGTGCCCGGCGCCTGGTACGAGTTCGTAGTCGGCCCAGATCTTGTCGGCCAAGCGAACGGACTGGGCCGGTGGCACGATCCGGTCGCGTTCCCCCGCGATCACGAATGTGGGGAGCTGCCGGAGGGTCGCGGCAACCTCGGGGCTGAGAGCGAAATTGCTGTAGGCGCCCATCACGTCGGTCATGACCCGTGCGTCTCCGCGGTGAGCGCCGCAGACCAGGTGCGCTTTGGAGCCCAGTCGTCGGCTGACGTCGCGGAAGCGCCGTTCGGCCAGCGCAGCTGCGGCTGCGGCGACGGTGTCGAGGCGGGTGTGTCGCAGCTGTGGAAGCTTCTTGATCAGTTCGCGGTAATGCTTTGGCAGGCTGGGGAATTCGGGGAATTCGCCTGCGCCTCCGAACAGAACCATTGCTGACAAGGCGGCGGCATGTGTGGGGTGGAATTGGGCGTAAGCGGCCGCGAGCAGGGACCCGGCTGAGTGGGTGACGAGGACGACTTGGCCGGTGGCGTGCGCGAGGACGGCGTCGAGGTCGTCGACCAGGTGGCGCAGGGTGGTGGCGGTGCGGTGGTCGGGTCGGCCCGAGAGGCCGTGGCCGCGTTGGTCGTAGACGATCTGGGTGATGTCTCCGCCGAGACGGTTGTGCAGGCATTGGGTCACCGGTGCCCAGTAGTGGCCATCGCACAGCAGCCCATGGACGTAGACCACAGTCGCTGGTGCCGTCGTCGCGCCGAGTCGGGTGGCGGCGAGTGCGACGTCGTCGGATGTCGGAATGGTCAGTACGCAACGCTCGAGCGCAGTCATAGCAATGAGGTCCTCGCGAATAGAAGTCGAGACATGTTGGCCACCAGCCGTTTTGACGACGTGTGGTCATTTGGCCGTGGTGATTTGGGTCATGATGGTTCCGGCGCTGGTGGCGATGATTCCGCCGACCAGGGCGCCGAGGACGATCTTGGGGGCTTCGACAGCGCCGCCGTGCCAGCGTTCCCACGCGAACTTTCCGCCGGCGTAGATGAGGGCCGCGATTCCGGCGAGCATGACGAACCACGAGAGCCAGTTGACGATTTTGAGGATCCCTTGCGATCCCGGTGGTGCTTCGGGGGTGATGTTGACCTGTTGAGCCAGCACGCTCACAGCGTCGAGGAAAAGTTGCGCGGCGCTCATCGCGGGTTCCCTCCATCCCCGTCGTCGGTGTGAGCGCGGGTGGCGGCAATCCGCGCGGTGATAGCGGCGCCGGCTCGGTGCACGTCGATAGGCACCGCCGCGGTCAGGTTCGTCCGCCGCCGGGGCGGTACCGGATCGTTGGGTGTGTACTGCGCGAGCTCGTTGAGTTCGCAGACGATGAGTTCGTCGTGCCACTGGATCGACCAGATCGCCCCCTCCACCAGATCAGCGACGATGTGGCGATAGCGGCGGACTGCTGAGGGGACCTTGCCGGGGCGGGCAGGGGTTACCACCAGACCGAGGACCTCGATCCCGGACGGGGCGAGTCCGCCATGCCATTCGCGCAGCCGATCGGCGGCGGCGGTGAGTCCGGGGATGCAGTCGCGGGCCGCGACGATCACGCGCTGGGTGGTGCGCACCGAGGAGGGCCAGGCCAGGCCGGTGTCGGCGGAGTGTGCCCACCAACGCGCCAGCGTGGATGTACCGGCGCCTCCGTGCGCGCCGAGTACGGCGAACAGCGGTGGGTAGGGCCCGGTCGTCGGCAGCGGTGTTTGGCGGACAGGTGCCTGACGCTCGGGAGTCGGCGGGGTGATCGTCTCCGGATCCAGGCGGGCAGCTTCGGGCTGCCCTGGGTCGTGTAGGTGAATGACGTTGGTGTGCATCGGGTTATCCCTGCTTCTGGATGTTGTTGATCAGCAGTCCCGTCTCGGTGCGGCGGAGGTTGATCACCTGCAGGTAGTCGGTGCGGGTGTGGTCGGGATGCAACTCGACCAGGTGCACGTCGGCGGTGGTGTCCGCGATCGGTGTGACCGCTACGCAGTGCGTGGTCCCAGCAGGGATAGATGCGATACCTGCGGCGAGTGGTTCGACAGTGATCCCGGCGTCCGGTGCCAGCAGACGCAGCGCCGCGTCGGCAGAACGCTGCTCGTAGTACGCGTATTCGAAGGCCGCGACCACCCCCGCGACACTGGAAGTGTCACCGGGTCCCGCGGTCACGGCCGCCGCCGACAATCCCGTACACGCGCCCGTGAGCACCGCCGACTGCGGCGGGGCGGCAGCTGTCGACACCGACACCGTGGACGCGTTCGTGGAACGCATCACGGAAACAGCGACAATGATCACGGCGGTCGCGGCGACTGTGGTCAGGATCGGTGCGATCCACCGGCGCACCGCGGGGATCCGTGCGGGCCGCTCGGTCGCAGGGGTCGATGGCTCGACCTCCGGCGAATAGTCCGAATTGCTTTCGAGCCAACGCCATTCAGCATCACCGTCAAGACCGGTCGTCCCTACCGGTGCAGGCAGCGTTGTCGGTGGTGTGTCGTCGAGCCAGCCCCACTCCCTGGTGGTGCGAGTGCTGGTGTCGGTGGAGTTGTTGTGGGGCATCGAGGTTCACCTCCTGGGGGTGGTGTGGTTGGGGCCCTTCGGGGAGACGGCCCGCGAGGGACTGGTCTGGTTATCTCGGCGCTGAGACCACCGTCTGCCCCGAAGGGGTCTAGGGGGCCGGCGTGCTGGTGCCGGTCGGTGTGGGTTGCGTGGTCGCAGAAGTCGAGGAGTTCGGCGACGACAGCGGGGGCGAAGTCGTCGCTGCACTCGAAGCGGTGCTCGGCGCGGAGGTCGTCGATTGTGCAAGCGCGGTAGCAGGATTCGTCGCGGCGATGTCCTGGGCCGAGGCGGCGAACCACGCTGCGGCGGCTGCGAGCGGGGCTGTCCCGGAGGAATCGGCGGAGGCGCTGGTGTAGGAGTCGTGCCGCCCGGCCGTGTCGCTGTATTGGGTATAGGTCGCCAGGTTGTACAGGTCGCCGCCGTTGGTGACGGTGGAGGTGATCGCGGCGAACGCTTGATCGACCCACCCCAACGCGGTCTGCGGCGGAATCAGCTCCGCCACCGCGCCAACAATTTTCGTGCCCAGGGCTGCCAGAGCGGCGACCGGATCAGCCATGCCCACGGTGGCGAGTTCGGTGATAGTGCTCGTGGTGAATACCTTCTGCGCGATCGACACCACGGTGTTGAGTCCGATGCTGCCCAGCCGGAACAGAACCGAGAGTGCGTCACTGATCCCGGGCATCGGTGTGCTGGGATCAGAGGCTTCGGCCAGCCGCTGTCCCAAGGTTTTCGTCGGCTCGTAGGACAGCTGATCGAGACTGGTGCCCGACAGGTCGTCGGTGACCACCCCGACCGTGGTTTTCCACACGGTGGCCGCGAGTGCTTGCGCGATCGTGGAGATTGCTGTTATCGGGTCTTTGGTATCCGACTGCGCGGCAATGTTTTTCACTGTCTTCGTCAGTGGTGTATCACTGGAGGAGTCGCATGTCAGGTCGCCCGGGGTACAGAAGTCGGCGACCCGTCCGGCGAGCGAGCCGTATTCGACGGTGGTGTTGCTGGCGATGCCTGATCCGCCGGTGCTGGTGTCGGTCAGTTTGATCGCTGCGGTTGCGGTGCCGGAGGTACCGGGCGCGGCGGTCGGTGTCCTCTGGCCGGGGCGGCCGGGAAGTATGGAGGTGTCGGCGCGGGTGGGGTTGGCGAACAGGGCGATCCCCGCCACCTTGTCCGCGTCCACCGGGCCGGTGCCGGTGCCGACCGTGTGCGCGAACGCGGAGACTACTGCGGCGCCTTGTCCGTATCCGGCGGCGGCGATGCGTGTGTCGGGGCATCGTTGAACGACCTCCGAGGCGTTCGTGCCGAGTAGTTGTGTCGCGTCGGTCACCGCTTGCTGGTACGGGACTTCCGTTCCGTTGTCGGCGTAGCCGTATCGAATGTAGCTGCGCTGCACAGTTTTTCCGGCTTGGGCCAGCAGTGGGGTGAAGAATTGACCGAGCGCACCGGTGTCGGTGGTCGCCGCAGCGTCCGACGGTCCCTCATCGGTCCCTTGGACACCGAACACGTACAACGCGGGGCAAGTACCCTCGATCGGCACATCTGCCGTCGACAGGGCGGCGACGCCGCCACAGGCGCACAATGCCGCGATCAGGGGAGCCATTACGCGCGCGACCCCGCTGTGCTTCAGCGCGGAACGCTCTCTTTCATTGTGTGACACAGGGATTCACCTCGATTTCCTGACAATCAGTGGGACCGCGGGGGCCCGTTTCACCTCGGTGGGCCCGGTCAGGGCTGTCTATGGGCTCGGCTGTTGAGTGGGGCCGAGGTGTGAGCGGCCCAGGAAGCCGGCGAGTTCCTCAGCGACTTCTGGTGCGCTGTCGATGGCAGTGCGGAAGTGGTTGGCGTCGTATTCGCACCAGCTGACCTGCACCCCGCGCTGTTGGTACTCGGTGAACAAACTGTTACCGGACTCGATCGGGACCACGAGGTCGTTGCTGCCGTGATACAGATGCACCGGGACTGCGGGAGCTTGTGCGCCGCTTCGGCTCTCGCGCGTCAAGACGTAGCGCCAGATGGGGTCGTTCCACGGGTCCGGGCGCTCACACCAGTGCTCCAAGGGTTGGCGATATTGTTCCAGGAGTACTGCGGCGCTGAGGGTTTCGGCGTGGCGGACGACGCGCAGACCGTCTTCTGTGAGGACATGTCGCAAGGGCAGATGGTGGTAGGCGCGGGAGAGCCCGATCAGCCCGGCCAGGGCCAGGGCAGACCAGGGGCCGCGGTGGTGGAACAGCACCAGTGCGCCCGGGTCGGTCACGACCGCACCTGCGGCTATCCCCCGCAGGTCCAGTTCCGGCGCGTACTCGCGGTGCAGTTCCGCGGCCGATACCGCCGCGCGGCCGCCGTCGGCGTACCCCCACAGCACAATCGGCGCGGAGCCGGTATCCGGAGTCGGCAGCTCGGGCAGTGCGTGGGTCGCGCGAGCGAGATCGAGGACCACGTGACCGGCCGCCCGGGCAGCGAGGAAGGTGTGTGGGCCCAGGTCGGTGATGCCGAGGTTCTCACCGTCCGGGACGGTGACTGTCCACCCGCGGTCCAGGGCTGCCTGGATGTGGTCGAGGGGTTCGGCCCCGGTCACCAATTGTTGCGAGGGTGCGCATTCACCGCCGAGGCCGTGGAAGCTGGGGCTGTACACCACGATCGGCTTCGGTTCCGAGTCGGTGACCGAATTCGCGGAGATCACCGTCCCCGATGCCGGGATCAGTTCACCGCGAGAGTCGCTGGATACGTAGACGATTCGCCACGCTCGCACCGCATTGCCCAAATTTCGTACGGTGACACTTTGAGTGCGTAGGAGCTCGCCAGGGCGGCGATCGCTGCCCACGAGCAGCGGTGCGTAGAACTCGGTCATGGTCGGCTCCCGGCGATGTCGTGGGCGAGCGCGATGAACCACGCGATACCGGAGTTCATCTGGCCGCTGATGGCGTAGCCGTTGTGCCGAGCGACGGTGTCGGCGAAACGAATCAACACCGCCGGGTTGACGAGGTCACTGTTGTCAGCCACAAGCTGCCCCCAGGCGGCCGACAGTTGCCCGGCCAGCTTCGGCAGCACCCCGGCCGGATTCGACGCGGTGGCTGCGGTGATCGCGTTCCACTGTGTCGCTGCTGCGCTGACGTCCTCTGTTGTCGGGCTCGGGATGCGCGGGTCCGCGGCATCGGTCAACCGCTGCGCCAGAGTCCGGGCGGGGGTGTAGTCGACGTCGCTGCCTTGGACGTGGAAGTCGTTGAGCACGACGGTTGTCCAGGCATTGCCGAGCGCAGCCGAGAGCAGGGACTGGATCGATCCGATCGCTGCGATCGGGTCACGAAGGTCTGCCTGGGCGGCGAGTTCGGCACCCACCCGCAGTACGGCCGCGTGATCGGGTGCCGAGCACGCCAGGTCCCCGTCCACACAGATGTCGGCCACACGGCCGGTCAACGCGCCGTATCCCGCGTCCTCATCAGCGATCCCGCCGCCGGCGGAAGCCGAACTGGCGAGTTGGACTCCCGCGACAGCGGTGCCGTTACTGCCTGGTGCGGGATCTGGCACCACCTGCCCCGGCCGCCCGGGAAATACCGGTGCACCCGAGGATCGGGTCGGATCGGAATACAAGGCAATTCCTGCAATCCGGTCCGGCGGCACCGGCCCGTTGCCGGAGCCGACGGACCGAGCGAATTCCGCAACAGCTTGTGCGCCTTGGGAATAGCCGACGGCGGCAAGCATTGTGCCGGGGCATGCGGCGACCACCTGGGTCGCGGCCGCGTCTAGGCCGGTGCGCGCGGAGGCCACCGACGTCGCGTAGGGGTCCGCACCGCCGCCGGGTACCGCGCCACCGAAACCGGCGTCGTAGGCGATATAGCTGCGTTGTACGAGCGTCGGTACGGCCGCGAGCACCGGGCCCAGCAGTGCGCCGATTACTCCGGTGTCGGCAGTCGGATTGGCTGTCGGTGACGACTGCCCGGTCCCCTGGACACCGAGGAGGTAGAGGGCAGGGCACCCGGGTCCGATCGGAACTTGTTGTGCTGCCGCCGATTCTGACCCGCCGACCAGTCCGGCACTGCAAACGACGGTCATGACCACGGCTCTGGCGATCCGCAATACCGGGGTGTTCATGGTTGTCCCACCCCGACTCCGGCCCCGAATCCTGCGCCGACGGTGCCACCGGCGACCGCGCCCACGATCGCCACGGGAATCCCTGCCACGGCCGCACCGACCGCGGCACCCGCTGCGGCGCCGATCGCGGTGCCGAACACCCCGGAGGTGACCGTTCCCAGGATCGGAACAGGCACAATGGTTCCCAGTGCCGCACCGGCGATTCCGCCCACAGTGCCGCCGACGAGACCACCTATGACAGCGCCGATCGCGGCGACGGGGCCGCCCGCGATCACTGCGCCCGCTGCCCCGCCGACGCCCGCGCCGGCCAAGGTGGCACCGCTGACCCGATCCGAGCGGCCTGCCGGCACGCCGACCGAGTCCAGTGCTGTGGCCACTTGCGCTTCCGCACCGGCAGAGGTGTTGTTGATCCAGTCACGCACCTGGGTGGGCATCCAGTCCGGTGACGGGGCCTGCCATTCGCCGACGCGGATTGTGTTGTCCGGCGGCGCAATAGGTGCGACCGGCGGGACCGGTTCGGGTAGGTGCAGGTCTTGTAGTTCCACTTGTGGCGCCGGGTCCGAGGACGGCTGTGGGCGCGGTATAGCCCCATTGCGCACCTGCGGTGGTTGCTCCGGGTACTGCTGAGCGCTCTGATCGGGTGGGGCTTGCCCCTGGCTCGGCGGCGCGGGAGGCGCAGCCGGGGCGGTGGTTCCTGGTTGCGCTGGACTGGTGACGCCCGGCTGATCGGCTATCGGGTCGAGGCCCGCACCGGCGGCGATGCCCGGCCCCGACAGCATTATCGAAATCGGCACCATGCTCGCGATAACAGCGCTCCCACAGCGAGCGATCATCGGCCGCGCCGACCACGCAGACCACAAAGGTGCCTGCCGGTGACCGGGGTGAATTGAACGCACTGTTGGCCGCATATCGCAGGCCGACTTATTTCTGGGAATTTGCACGCCGAATAGACCCTTCATCAGAAATAGACGCTGTCCCGCTCGTATTCAACGAGCATTCAGGACTCGAATTGCGTAGGGCTCCTGGCTGCGACGGCGCAGCCAGGAGCGCCTACGGACACAGATCGGGAGTTACAGGAACTGGCCCGCGAGCGACAGGAGCTGGGTCACGATGTTCAGGCCGTTCGATGCGATCGCCGAACCGGCGTTCAAGTAGGACAAGATATCCAACGGATCCACGGGGTTTTCCCTTTCGTAGCGGTTGACTTGCATCACCCATCAAAACCACGAAAAGCGTTATGCGCTAGACCTTTCGGTGCTAAGGGATTTAGCAGCTAAAATTATTACTACTCCCGAAACAGCGGATACGCAGCCAGTACTTGCCCCAACTGCTAATTGAATTATTTTCCGCGTCCATGGGATCGGCCGAGTTCAGTTCGACGGCGGTGCTCGGTGCTGCAACAATCGCAACCATCCCGCAATCGGTGTGGCGAATCCCCGTTGCCGGGATGATCACGCCCTGGTAGGAACGGTCCGGAATGGGTGTTCTCAAAGGGGAGTTGAGCCGTTCAGCACAGTTAGCCATGCGATCGAACGCAACCGCAGAAGAGGGGGGAGAGGACATGGGTCCGACTCCTGAGGAAAGTGCTCGCCGGCGACCGGCACCAGGCAACAACGGTGCGGCAGATGATATCCAGATGCCCAATCTGGGCTCCTGGCTTCGACAGTTCCGCGAAGACCGTCGCCTCACCCGGCCGCAGGCAGCGGCACGCACCGATATCAGTTACGCGTACATCATCAAGATCGAGAACGGCTACGTCCCGGCCCGGGACATGATCGAACGACTCATCGCTGCCTACGGCATGGGACCAAAGGAGGCGCGTCACACTCAAGAACTGTGGGAGCCGCCTGCTGTCCTGCCCTCGCTCAGCGAACTACGCGAGCAGGTCAACACTGCGAGCCGCAACGAAGCGCTTGTACGGATGGACCGGATCGGCATGATCTGCGTCTACACCGATCCGCTGTGGAATGTGTTGTCCGCCAACGAGTCCTTCTACCGCGCGCTGCCCGGGCTGGCCGAGGCGAACGATAACGTCGCCATGTGGTTCTTCCAGGCCCTCAAGAACTCGCGCCCGGCCACGAGCGTGACACTCGAGTGGGAGAAGGAGGCGCGATTCCATGTGGCGATCCTCCGCGGCGCCTTCGGTCTCTACCGGACCAGCCCCCGGGCGAGAGAGCTGTTCGACCACCTCAAACGTGATCGCGACTTCCGGCGCATCTGGAACAGCGGCCTGAACGTCGCCTACGCACGCCAGCCCAACGAGCTCGCTCACCTGCGCGACCCGGCCACAGGCGAGCCGTACTCCATCAGTATCGACATCTCCGAACTCGCCGATACCCGCGATATCCGCGTTTGCCAGGCATTCAGGCAGCCCCACACCTGGCCGATCGAGTCGCCCCGGTATTAGCAGCTCATACGCGCAATAGGAGATTGTGTCTCGCATCACAAAATTCGAATGCGAGGCATAGTGGCAATCGACTATCTGTGTCGGCAGCAAACTCTCGATCGCGTCATCCGAGAGCCGCATGTCCACCGAAGTTCGCCAGTCCGCCACATGGACACAATTTGATCAACATGTGTGGCGGACTCCGGCGGCAGGTGCGGACAGTATTCAAGGAACAACACGGCCTTAGTGCTTCTGTCTCCGAGTGCAATTCAACTCCGCAAAGAGCATGCTTTCGGGCCGCACCAGCCGCAGCACTCCCGCCTCAGCAGCCCCCTGTGGTGGGTTGGGCAATTTGTGACTGGGAAGCCGGTTGGGTGTAGCTCGTCCGTCGGGAGCGCCTGAGCTGCGGGAACGGGTTTGGGGCTGTTGCGGTGGTCGGTGGTGGCTTATCGTCGGCGCGGGGGTTCGGAGGCGGCGATGGGCTCGTGGCTAGAGGAGTTGCAGCGGCGGGAAGCTGGTGTGCGGGAATGGGCCGAGGGTTTTCGTGAGCGGATCGCGGAGCTGACCGAGCAGCCGTCGGCGCAGGAGCGACTGTTGTCGCGGTTGAAGGTCACGAGGGAAACGACTATCGAGATCCTCGGTGCGACAAGTGATCTCGGCGAGGTTGCGGTGTCAGAGGAGACCAGTGTGGATTCGCAGGAACCTGAGTTCGAGTCCGGGAGTGGGTCACCGATCGGGGTGGTGCTGGTGCCGCAGCGCGGGCCGGGGATGGAGGTGTCGGTGCTGCCGGAGGACTATCGGTGTTTCCGCTGAAGCTTCTCTTACGTAGGGCCAGCGCCGCGAACGGGACTGGTGTGATCACCGCGTGACAGCGCGGGCGGCTTCGTGAATTCCGCCGAGCGACAACCTTTCCCCGTCTGCAGCAGGTCAGGTCAAACGTCACTGACAGAATAGGGCGGTATCCTGAAGGTCGCGAGGGACTGACCGGGCAACAAGCCTGTCAGGAGCTTTCATGTCCGAACATCCTCGTATTCCACGCGATGCCACCGACACGGGTGCGGGAGAAGCGTTGCGACGCCTGCTGGTCGAGCCGACGATATCGATCCCTGATGCGGCCAGGCTCCTCGGGATCGGACGTTCCACCGTCTATGCCGCAGTCAAATCCGGTGAGCTGCCCGCTATTCGGGTCGGCCACCGAGTGCGCATTCCGTCCAAATGGATTCGCGAGGCACTGCGGGTCGATGACGAACCGGACATTGGCGCACGGTAGAGCTTCCGCGACTGGCCGGCGCAGCGTTCCGCAGTCCGCCGCCGCGCTCGTTTACCACATAGCGCAGACCCTGCGTCTGGACAACTGGCGGCCATCGCTTCGTCGGCAGTGGCGTCATGACCACCGGTCTCGTACCGGCACAGCTGCATTGATCTGAATCCAAAAACGGGAAGTGTCCATCCCCCGCGTGTCCTTGTTGTAACCGCGAGCACCAGGCCATCCGGCTACGGGCTCACCCTCGACCAGATCGAAACGGAGTTGAACAGATGAGCCCCAACACCGACAAGGCGCAGCCCTCGCGCCGTTCCGAGCCCATCGACGTGCGCACATCCAAGAACGGCGTGAAGTCCTATCACTTCTTGGTCGATGTCGGGCTCAAGGCGGACGGCACCCGCGACCGTCGCCGGTTCACCTACGACACCAAAACCGAAGCGCGGCGGGAATATCGGCGCATCACCACCGAGGTCGCCGAAGGCCGCTACGTCGCGCCGACCAAGACCACCGTGGGCGCGCACATCAAGGCCTGGCTGGATGGTCGGCGCGATGTCCGCCGGGTGACCGTTGAGGGCTACCGGCACGCTCTCAAGCCCGTGGTGGACAGGCTTGGTGAGCTGCCGCTCCAGCAGCTCACCAAGAAGCACGTGGACGACCTCGTGACGTGGCGCCTCACAGAGGGGCGTGGCGGCAAGGCTCCGACCAACGACGCTGTGACGGCGGTGCTGGCGTTCGTCGCCGCGCACCCTGACGGCGTGCGCTACGCGCAGGTGACCGAGAAGTTCGGCGAGAAGGCCGGGCGGTACCTGGACCGGTTGCGCAACTCAGGCATGGTGGTTCGGCCGAAGCGCGGCATCTACGCACTCGCCCCCGACACCACAGCGCCGCGCGCATCGCAGGGCGTGTCCGCCCGCACCGTCACCACCATGCTGATCCAACTCTCGGCCGCGCTCGATGACGCGATGAATCAGGGCCTGGTGACCCGCAACGTCGCCCGACTGGTGAAGCGGCCCGATGTCGCTGACACCGAGATGCAGTTCTGGACGCGGGAGCAGAGCCGCGCCTTCCGGGAGCACGTCCGTGAGCATCGCCTCTACGCGCTGTTCCTGCTGTCGCTGTGTGGGCTGCGGCGCTCGGAAATCATGGGGCTGCGGTGGTCTCGTATTGGGGGCAACACTTTGCACATCCGCCGGGGCCGGGTAGCCGTCGGCAAGGACGTAGAAGAGGACGACCCGAAGTCGCGGCGGTCCCGCCGCAGCCTGCCGCTCCCAGCCGACGTGGTGAAGGCTCTCGGCCGGTTGAAGATTGCGCAGAAGGCCGAAGCGCTGGCCTTGGGGCAGCAGTGGACCGACGAACGTCTCCTCGCCGTGCACGAGGATGGCGAGGAGATTCGGCCGGAGTGGTACACCGACGAGTTCCAGCGCCAGGCGAAAGCGGCCGGGCTGCCGGTGATCCGGCTGCACGACACCCGGCACACTGCCGCGACCATCCTGATTGATTCGGGTGCATCGATCATCGCCGTGGCGAAGTGGCTCGGCCATGATCCGGCGGTACTCGCACGGGTCTACGCCCATGTGCGGCCCGAGATTCTCGAAGCGACCGGCACGGCCCTGTTCGGCGGGGACACCGAGGCGACCGGCGCTTAGCTCGACCGTCTGTTGGAACACTGTTGGAACCCTGGCCCGTTTCAGGCCGCTGGCAGGAACACTGCCAGATGATCAGAAATAGCCTCTGACCTGGGCTTGAACATGGTGGGCGCAGTAGGGATCGAACCTACGACCGCTGGTGTGTAAAACCAGAGCTCTACCACTGAGCTATGTGCCCGAGATTCCGGCGGGAGGCCGGGATCCGGATGTTGCCGCCGGGACCGCAGTCCGGGGGCAACGGGTTATGAATCTAGCGCGGCCAAGGCTTTCTCCCAAGCCTGCTGGTCACGGGCTTCTCCGGGGCCGTTCATTTCGGCGAAACGGATGATTCCGTCCTTGTCTATGACGAAGGTGCCGCGGTTGGGGTAGCCGGATTTTTCGTTGAAGACGCCGTACGAGGTGGCTACCTCGCCGTGCGGCCAGAAATCGGAGAGCAGGGGGAAGGTGTAGCCCTGTTCGGCCGCCCAGATCTTGTGGGTGGGCGGGGGACCTACCGAGATGGCAAGGATCTCTGCACTGTCGTTCTGGAACTTGGGAAGTTCATCGCGGACCTTGCAGAGCTCGCCTTGGCAGATACCGGTGAAGGCCAAGGGGTAGAAGACAACCAGAACGTTCTTCTCACCGCGGTAGCTGGAGAGGGAGACGTCCTGATTGTTCTGGTCCTTCAGTGTGAAGTCCGGTGCGACCGTGCCGACCTCTAGGGGCATGCAAACCTCAATCCTGTCAGGGCATTCGTGGACGGCGCATCACAGCGTGATGCGCCGTCCATATCGAAAACCTTAGCGAAGACGCGGGTTAGCGCTGCTTCGAGGGCGTCTTGGGTTGCACCAGGCGGGAGCCGGACCAGTCACCGAGGCTGATCGACGAGGTCTGGGTCAAACCGGCCGGGGTTGCGGATTCGGCGATTTCCGCCGGATCAACATGCCCGCTCTGGCCGGTCTTGGGTGTCAAAACCCAGACAATGCCTTCATCCGACAACGGAGTAATGACGTTGAGGAGCTCGTCGACAAGGTCGCCGTCTCCGTCACGCCACCAGAGCAGCACGACATCGACCACCTCATCAGTGTCCTCATCGAGCATCTCCGAGCCGATGGCTTCTTCCACGGCGGCTCGCAAGCCGTCGTCGGTATCCTCGTCCCAGCCCAGCTCCTGAATCACCAGTCCGTGAGTAATGCCAAGCTTCTGAGCGTAGTTCTGCGCGTCCGCCGCGGCGACCACGGTGGCGTCCTCCTCAACTCCAGACAATAGGTAGATGCAAGCGAACATGGTTCTTGCTCTCAGCGCAAGCTGATCGAACGAATTCGCAAGCTAAATGTCGTATGTGCGACGCGCCGCCGGCTCGGCGCGAGGCCCCCCGCGACCCCGGCTCACTTCGCCGGGCACGCCCCGCGAACCGCGTTCAAAGCGTCGTTGACCTTGTGACTCGCATCATTCAGCGGTCCGACGGGCGAGGTGCTCGCCATCTTCTGGACCTCCGCCGAGAGCCCCCGGGCGGCCGTCACATAATCCGTGAATTTTTGTGCGAGGTCTGTCGGCAAGTCGGGGCCGGAAGCGCCCACTCGGGTCTCGACGGTCTTCGCCGCGTCCTCCAGAGCGCCCGCGGCGGCGTCCCGCTTGGCGGTCTGGTCGCCGGTATTGCCGTCGTGCGCGTCGACGAAATCGTTGTAGCGATCCACCGCCGTGCCCGTGGTCGCGCGGAACGGGTCGCAATTGTCGGCAATCGCCTTCGTCTGCGCGGCGGCCGCTTTCGCGGCGGCGGCTGCGGCGGAAGAGGTGGCCGCTTCCGCGCGATACGAAGTCGCGTCGGCCTGATTCACCGTCGGCGTACCCTCGACAGTGCTGGCGCAACCTGCGATAACCAGGCCCAGCCCCACCGCCGCGGCCGCGCCCGCCAATCCGAACCCACGTGGGTTCAGTTTCATCGTCCTCCCCGTTCCTGCCTCGGCCGGTTCCCTGAAGAACCGTACTGGATCAGCGGCTGACATGATGACCCATGACGCACCATGCACAAGGATGTGAGGTGCGCCGCAAACCAATCGTTACGGGTATGCCGCCTACCAGCGACAACCCGGGGTAATGGCACTTATCAGATGTCTCATCCCTGTGTACGAGGAGCAAACGTCTTGACCGACCTGATGCACCCGATTTCTTCGCCGAGTCCCACAAACGGCCCGGCACGCAACCTCCCGGCAGGGGGCCGGGTTCGAGTGATTCGCGAGGGGGTGGCGTCATACCTGCCGGACATCGATCCGGAAGAAACCAGCGAGTGGCTCGACTCCTTCGACGAAATGCTCGAACGCGAAGGCCCCGGCCGCGCGCGCTACCTGATGCTGCGCATGCTGGAACGCGCCGGCGAACGCCACGTCGCGATTCCGGCGCTCACCTCCACCGACTACGTCAACACCATCCCCACCGAGAACGAACCCTGGTTCCCGGGCGATGAGGAGACCGAGCGCCGCTACCGCGCCTACATCCGCTGGAATGCCGCGGTCATGGTGCACCGCGCGCAGCGGCCCGGAGTCGGTGTGGGTGGCCATATTTCGACCTACGCGTCGTCATCCGCCCTGTACGAGGTGGGTTTCAACCACTTCTTCCGCGGTAAGGATCATGTGGGCGGTGGCGACCAGGTCTACATCCAGGGTCACGCCTCCCCCGGCATCTACGCCCGCGCGTATCTCGAAGGCCGCCTGACCGAAGACCAGATGGACGGGTTCCGCCAGGAGTACTCCCACGGCGGCCCCGGCAAGGGTCTCTCGTCCTACCCGCACCCGCGGCTCATGCCGGACTTCTGGGAATTCCCCACGGTCTCCATGGGTTTGGGCCCGATGAACGCCATCTACCAGGCGCGCTTCAACCACTACCTGAATGATCGCGGCATCAAGGACACCTCCGATCAGCATGTGTGGGCGTTCCTCGGCGACGGCGAGATGGACGAGCCGGAATCGCGCGGCCTGATCCAGGTCGCCGCGAACGAGGGCCTGGACAATCTGACCTTCGTCATCAATGCCAATCTGCAGCGCCTGGACGGCCCGGTGCGCGGCAACGGCAAGATCATCCAGGAACTGGAGTCGTTCTTCCGCGGCGCCGGCTGGAACGTCATCAAGGTGGTCTGGGGCCGCGAGTGGGACTCGCTGCTGCAGGCCGATCGCGACGGCGCTCTGGTCAACCTGATGAACTCCACACCCGACGGCGACTACCAGACGTACAAGGCCAATGACGGTGCATACGTGCGCGAGCACTTCTTCGGCCGCGACCCGCGGACCAAGGAGCTCGTGAAGGGCTTGTCGGACAACGACATCTGGAACCTCAAGCGCGGCGGCCACGACTACCGCAAGATCTACGCGGCCTACGCGGCGGCCATGGCGCACAAGGGACAGCCGACGGTCATCATCGCCAAGACCATCAAGGGCTACGGCCTGGGCAAGCACTTCGAAGCCCGCAATGCCACGCACCAGATGAAGAAGATGACCCTGGACGACCTCAAGGCCTTCCGCGATGTGCAGCGCATTCCGATCAGCGATGCCGATCTCGAGAAGAATCCCTACCTGCCCCCGTACTACCACCCGGGCATGGACGCGCCGGAGATCCAGTACATGATGGGCCGGCGCGCGAACCTGGGCGGTTTCGTCCCCGAACGACGTACTGCAGCAAAGCCTCTGCAACTTCCGGGCGACGAGGCCTACCGCAGCGTCCGCAAGGGCTCGGGCAAGCAGAGCATCGCGACCACGATGGCCTTCGTGCGCCTCATGAAGGACCTGTTGCGGGACAAGGAAATCGGCAAGCGCATCGTGCCGATCATCCCGGACGAGGCCCGTACCTTCGGTATGGACTCGTGGTTCCCTTCGTTGAAGATCTACAACCGTAACGGTCAGTTGTACACATCCGTCGACGCCGAGTTGATGCTTGCCTACAAAGAGTCGGCCACCGGACAGATCCTGCACGAGGGCATCAACGAGGCCGGTTCCACCGCATCCTTCACCGCGGTGGGCACCTCGTACTCCACGCACGGCGAGCCGATGATCCCGCTCTACATCTTCTATTCGATGTTCGGATTCCAGCGCACCGGTGACGGTCTCTGGGCCGCCGCGGATCAGATGGCACGCGGATTCGTACTCGGAGCTACCGCCGGGCGAACCACACTGACCGGTGAGGGCCTGCAGCACAACGACGGTCACTCGCTGCTGCTGGCGTCCACCAATCCGGCGTGTGTCCCCTACGATCCGGCGTTCGCCTTCGAAATCGCCCACATCGTGCGGGACGGCCTGCGCCGGATGTACGGCGGCGGCGTCGGCACCACCGGTTATCAGGAGGCCCTGCCGGGCACCGATCCCGAGGCGCATTCGGTGCACCACGAGTTCGGCGGCGAGGACATCTTCTACTACATCACCCTCTACAACGAGCCCCAGCAGCAGCCGACCGAGCCGGAGAACCTCGATGTGGAGGGCCTGCTCAAGGGCATCTACCTCTACAAGCGCGGTGGCGAGGGCCAGGTGCGCGCGCAGATCCTGGTGGCGGGCGTGACGATGCCCGACGGTCTGCTCGCACAGCAGATGCTGGCCGACGAGTGGGGTGTGCAGGCGGACGTGTGGTCGGTGACCTCATGGGGTGAGCTCCGAAAGGACGCTCTCGCCAAGGAGATCGCCAAGCTGCACCACCCGGATGTCGATCCGGGCCTGCCGTACGTCACCAAGGCACTCGGCACGGCGGGACCGGCCTCGGGCCCGTTCGTGGCCGCCTCGGACTGGATGCGTGCGGTGCCGGATCAGATCCGCCAGTGGGTTCCGGGCACGTTCATCTCGCTCGGCACCGACGGTTTCGGATTCTCCGACACGCGTCCGGCGGCGCGCCGCGTTTTCAATGTCGATGCGGCGTCCATCGTGGTCGCGGCACTCGCCGGTCTGGCCGAAGCCGGAACGATCGACCAGGCCAAGCTGGTCGAGGCCGCTGCCCGCTACCGCATCGACGACGTCAACGCCGCGCCGAAGGCGGCACCCGGTACCGAAGGTGGCGACGCATAACGCACCATAAGCACTGTGGAACGTAAACCGCCGAGGCCGCGCCGGATCAACGAAGGCTCCTCAGAACACGAGGTCTACCTTCCCACCGGCGCGCTCTCGCCGAATCGGCAGACACGCGACCCACTACCGGACACCCTCCTCAAGCGGGTGAAGCAGTTCTCGGGTCGCCTGTCCACCGAGGCGGTCTCCTCGATGCAGGAGCGGTTGCCGTTCTTCGCCAATCTGGATGCCGCCCAACGGGCCGGTGTCCAGATGCTGGTGCAGACGGCGGTGGTGAACTTCCTGGAGTGGTTGCAGGATCCGGAGAGCGACATCAGGTTCAGTCTCGATGCGTTCCAAGTGATTCCGGACGATCTGGCGCGGCGCCTGACGCTGCGCCAGACCGTCGACATGGTCCGGGTGGCCATGGAGTTCTTCGAACAGTGGCTGCCGGCGCTGGCGCGCAACGACCGGCAGCTGGTGGCGCTCACCGAGGCGGTGCTGCGATACGGGCGTGAGCTCGGTTTCGCGGCCGCCTCGGTGTACGCCAGCGCCGCCGAATCGCGCGGCGCCTGGGATACCCGGCTGGAGGCCCTGGTCGTCGACGCCGTGGTGCGCGGCGATACCGGTCCCGAAATGCTTTCGCGCGCCGCGACTCTCAATTGGGATGCCAGCGCGCCCGCCACCGTACTGATCGGCACTCCCCCGAAAGATCAAGTGGCAGTGGTCGGTTCGGTGCACTCGGTGGCAGCCCGACACGGCCGCAACGCACTTGCCGTGGTGCAGGGTTCCCGCCTGGTGATGGTTGTCAGCGGCCATCTGGGCGACACTCTGTATCCCTCACCGTTCCTGGCCGATCTGCTCAGCGAGGCCTTCTCCGACGGTCCCGTGGTGATCGGCCCGACCACCCGCACCCTCGGTGTCGCACACATCAGTTCGGTGGAGGCGATGGCCGGAATGGAGGCGGTGGTGGGCTGGCGCAGCGCGCCGCGCCCGGTGCACGCGACGGAATTGCTGCCCGAACGAGCACTGCTCGGAGATCGTGCCGCGGTAACCGCCCTCAACGAATTGCTTGTGCTACCGTTGGCCGCTGCTGCGGGCGAGCTGTCCAATACTTTGGAGGCTTACCTGGACTGCGGCGGGGCCGTCGAGACCTGTGCGCGGCAACTGTACGTTCATCCAAACACCGTCCGGTATCGGTTGAAGCGCATCGCCGACATCACGGGCCGGGATCCGATGAATCCGCGCGATGCCTACGTGTTACGAATCGCCTCCACTATAGGAAGGCTGACTCGAACACGTAACGAATCGCACACTTCAGCCCCAGATGTTGCGTCCGTCACAGATCCCAAGGACGGGCTGTAACGCAATTCGCGAACCGGACGATCGGCTCGACTCACTTGCCCTTTTGTGGACACCTCACAAAAGACCCCCCAAAGCTTCATTCGCGCCGACATCTCGTGAGAGCGCCCTCACAGTGTTGTCTTAGAGACGTGATCGCGTTGCTTGCCCCAGGACAGGGGTCTCAGACACCCGGCATGCTCACCCCTTGGCTCGAACTGCCCGGCGCGGCTGATCGAATCGCGTTGTGGTCGAAGGCCTCGGGACTGGACCTGCTGAGGTTGGGTACCACCGCTACGGCCGAGGAGATCACCGATACGTCGGTGACCCAGCCTCTGGTCGTGGCGGCCGCACTGCTGGCGTTCGCGGAAATCCCCCCGGATGCACTTCCCGCGGATACGATCGTCGCCGGACACTCGGTCGGTGAACTCGCCGCCGCTGCCATCGCCGGAGTCATCTCCCCTGATGACGCGGTGGCCCTGGCTGCACTCCGTGGCGCGGAGATGGCCAAGGCATGCGCACTCGAGCCGACCGGTATGTCGGCGGTGCTCGGCGGTGACGAAGCCGCCGTGCTCGCCCGGCTCGAGGAACTCGGCCTGATCCCGGCCAACCGCAACGCGGTCGGCCAGATCGTGGCGGCGGGTAGGCTGGACGCGCTCGCGGAACTCGCGAGCAACCCGCCCGAAAAGGCTCGTGTCCGAGCCCTTCCGGTCGCCGGCGCCTTCCATACCGCGTTCATGGCACCTGCCCAGGACGCGGTGGCGGAGGCTATCGCCAGGATCGCTCCCAGCGAGCCGATCCGGGTATTGCTGTCGAATTTCGACGGTAAGCCGGTCACCTCCGGCCAGGATGCGGTAGACAAGCTTGCTGCCCAGGTCACCCGGCCCGTGCGCTGGGACCTGTGCACCGAATCCATTCGTACGGCGGGAGTTTCCGCAGTGGCAGAGTTGCCACCGGCGGGAACCTTGGTCGGCATTGCCAAGCGGGAGCTCAAGGGCACCCCGAATCTGGCGCTGAAGACCCCGTCGGACCTCCCCGCGCTGGCCGAACTCACCACCACGGACTAGCTTGACTCGCGGTCTTGCTTCGTCAACGGCGACGGGCACGGTGACTTTCCAGTGACCGGACCGCAAGCACCAGAAAAATCCCAACCATCGACATGAATTAAGAAGGGAGCCACCACAGTGGCCGCTCTGACCCAGGAACAGATCGTCGAAGAGCTCGGCAAGATCATCGAAGAGGTGACCGGTATCGAGCCCTCCGAGGTGACCATCGAGAAGTCCTTCGTCGACGACCTGGACATCGACTCGCTGTCGATGGTCGAGATCGCCGTTCAGACCGAGGACAAGTACGGCGTCAAGATCCCGGACGAGGATCTGGCGAGCCTGAAGACCGTCGGCGACGCGGTGTCGTACATCCAGAAGCTCGAGGCCGAGAACGCCGAGGCCGCCGAAGCCATGAAGTCCAAGTTCGGAAACGAGTAGGACCGACCTGTGACCACTCCTTCCACCTTGAATGGGAACTTCCCCAACGTCGTCGTCACCAGCATGGCGGCGACCACGTCGATCGCTGGTGACGTCGATGCGACGTGGAAGGGCCTCCTCAACGGCGAGAGCGGCATCGACGTTCTCGAAGACGATTTCATCGCGGAGTACGACCTTCCGGTTCGCATCGGCGGACACCTGAAGGTCGCGCCGGACACGCTGCTCACTCGGGTCGAGTGCCGGCGGATGGCTTACGTCGAGCAGCTCGCGACCGTTCTCGGTCGCGAGGTGTGGAAGAACGCCGGTTCTCCGGAGGTCGACCCGCTGCGTCTGGGTGTCGCTATCGGCACCGGTCTCGGCGGCGGCGACGCGCTCATCGATTCGGTCGACAAGCTGAAGAACGGTGGCTATCGCAAGATTTCGCCGCTGGCTGTTCAGATGGTCATGCCGAACGGTCCGTCGGCGGTTGTCGGTCTCGAGCTCAAGGCCCGGGCAGGAGTGATCACTCCGGTCTCGGCGTGTTCGTCGGGTTCCGAGGCAATCGCCAATGCGTGGCGCATGATCGTCATGGGTGACGCGGATATCGTTGTCACCGGTGGCGTCGAGGGCTTCATCGATGCGGTGCCGATCGCGGCATTCTCGATGATGCGCGCGATGAGCACCCGCAACGACGATCCGAAGGGCGCCTCGCGTCCCTTCGACAAGGATCGTGACGGCTTCGTCTTCGGCGAAGCGGGCGCGCTCATGGTCATCGAGACCGAGGAGCACGCCAAGGCTCGTGGCGCCACGATCCACGCTCGATTGCTGGGCGCGGGCATCACTTCCGATGGTTTCCACCTGGTCGCTCCCGATCCCACGGGTGACGGTGCGGCGCGTGCGATGACACGGGCGATGCAGACTGCCGGTCTGACCAAGCAGGACATCACCCACATCAACGCCCATGCGACTGCCACCCCTATCGGTGACGCCGCGGAAGCGAACGCGATCATCAAGGCCGTGGGCAACCACGCCTCGATCTACGCACCGAAGTCCGCCCTGGGCCACTCGATCGGCGCCGTCGGCGCGCTCGAGTCGGTACTCACGGTTCTGGCGATTCGGGACGGCATCGTCCCCCCGACGCTGAATCTGGAGAACCAGGATCCGGAGATCGACCTTGATGTCGTGCACGGCGAGGCTCGCCGTCAGGACATCCAGTACGCGATCAACAACTCGTTCGGTTTCGGTGGGCACAATGTCGCGCTCGCCTTCGGCCGGTACTGACGCACTGATGAACTAACAGGTTCACCATCAGCGCCGGTTTGTAAGACAGGTGGTCCCGGCGGGGACTCGGATCGAGAACCCGCACCCCTCTGGGTTCTCCAGCAGAATCCCCGCCGGGACTTCGACATTGGCAGCCGCTCTCTAGCGACCGCACTTCCTTAATCCAAGGAGAGTTTGCGATGACCATCATGGCTCCCGCGCACGCGGATACCGTGACCGATCCCCGTGACCCGCTGGGTCGGTTGCAGCGTTTCTTCGATCCCGGAACCGTTCTACCGCTGCACCCCCGCGACAAGTCCGGCGTGCTCGCCGCGATCGGTGAGGTCGACGGCGTTCGCACCGTCGCCTACTGCTCCGACGCGACCGTCATGGGCGGCGCCATGGGTGTCGACGGCTGCAAGCACATCGTCGATGCGATCGATACCGCGATCGACTCCAAGACTCCTGTTGTCGGCATCTGGCATTCGGGCGGCGCCCGGCTCGCCGAAGGTGTCGAAGCATTGCACGCTGTCGGCCTGGTCTTCGAGGCCATGGTCCGCGCGTCCGGCCTGGTCCCGCAGATCTCCGTGGTGCTCGGCTTCGCCGCCGGTGGCGCCGCGTACGGTCCTGCCCTGACCGATATCGTGATCATGGCCCCCGAGGGCCGTATCTTCGTCACCGGCCCCGACGTGGTCCGCAGCGTCACCGGTGAGAACGTGGATATGGCGACCCTGGGCGGGCCGGTCACCCACGGCAAGAAGTCCGGTGTCTGCCACATCGTCGCCAATGACGAGGCCGATGCGCTGCACCGCGGCCGTCGCCTGGTGTCCATGTTCGCCGAGCAGGGCGAGTTCGATCTCGTCGCTGCCGCGCACGGCGATGTGGATCTGAAGGCCATGCTGCCGGCTTCGGCCAAGCGCGCCTACGACGTGAAGCCGATCGTCAACGAGCTGCTCGACAATGTCGACGGCGAAAGCACTTTCGAGGAGATGCAGGGCGGATACGCCCGCAGCATCGTCACCGGTCTGGGCCGTCTCGGCGGCCGCACCGTCGGTGTGCTGGCCAACAACCCGATCCGCATGGGTGGCTGCCTGAACTCCGAAAGTGCCGAGAAGGCAGCGCGTTTCGTGCGCCTGTGCAACTCCTTCGGTATTCCCCTCGTGGTCATCACCGACGTTCCCGGCTACCTGCCCGGCGTCAGCATGGAGTGGGAGGGTGTGGTGCGCCGCGGCGCGAAGCTGCTGCACGCCTTCGCCGAAGCCCGCGTCCCGCGTGTCACCCTGGTGACCCGGAAGATCTACGGCGGCGCCTACATCGCCATGAACGCGCGCTCGCTGGGCGCCACGGCCGTGTACGCCTGGCCCGAGTCCGAGGTCGCCGTCATGGGCGCCAAGGCCGCGGTCGGCATCCTCCACAAGAAGGCCATCGCGGCCGCCCCGGAGGAGGAGCGCGAGGCCCTCATCGAGCGTCTCACCGCCGAGCACGAGCAGATCGCGGGCGGCGTCGAGCGCGCTGTCGCCATCGGCGTCGTGGACGAGATCATCGATCCGGCCAAGACCCGCTCCATCGTCGCCGCCGCACTGGCCGCGGCCCCGTCACGGCCGAGTCACCTGAAGAACATTCCGCTGTAAGTCCTTATGCGGCAACAACTGTGGGCGGTCTCCCCGGAGGCCGCCCACAGTTGCCGGTCCCTGCGGCTATCTTGCTTCGTATGCAGGACACCGAAGGCTATTCAGGACACCGAAGGCACTGCCGTGCGGCGTAAGCCGGTCGTGGTGACGGGATTCCATGAGCCGCAGCCCCTCTCGCTCGCCTGGGAGGACGGCGAACAAGCCGTGTGGGCCGCGATCGATCTCGACAATCGGAACTGGCGGATGCCGGGTGATTGGCAGAAGTCCATCGACAGCGAGCTGAAGTACCCCACCCCGAGCGGTATGCGGCTGTCCTACATCCTGGCATTGGCGCCCGGCGATATCGCCCTGCCCTATCTTCGCCGGCCGCCGTCGGTCAGCCCCGTGGTCCCGATTCAGCCGCTGTGCCGGCTGCTGGCCCGTTTCGGCACGGAGGCAATCGATTTCGTCCTCGCCATCGCGCAGACCAGACGGTCCTTCGTCCCCGCCGCCATGATGCCGATCACCGGATCGGCCATGACCCGGTGGATGGCCAACTGGCTGAACGGCAGGAACTACCACGAGTCGGCTCAGGCCTGGTTCGATCGCCATATCGACTGGGCCGCAGCGGATCTCATCGCCACCACACTCGGCAAGCCCGGCCGGGACCGAAGGTCCGCCGAAACCGCCTTGCGCACACTCGCACTCGTCGATGCCTATCGCGACCTGTTCCTGGCGGTGGCAGCGGATTTCGGACCGGCGGTGGCCGCGCCCATCACAGCGCTCCTCGACCCAACTGACCTCGAGAGCGGTATCGCCTTGTCAGTCTGACTAATCTCTTTGTGCCGCACGCCCATAGGCGCAGTGACGCGCGTCGCATAACTTAGGAAGCATGCGTTCTCTAAATTTGTGGCTCACGCCGCTCCTCGCGGTCCTCGCGGTGCTCGGTTACGGACCGGGCCGCGCCGCCGCCGAGCCGCCACCGTTCCATGTCCCCTGGGGGCCAGTCGAGAACCTGGCCGCGATCCTGCCGAATGTCGTCGACTTCCGCGGCACACCGCCCGGAACGAACGACTGGAGTTGCAAACCCACTGCGGCACACCCGGAACCGGTGGTCCTGGTCTCGGGCACCAGCGCCGGGCCCTCGCAGAACTATCGCTACATCGCGCCCCTGCTGGCCAATAACGGCTACTGCGTCTTCACACTGACCTATGGCATCGACCCGAACACCGTAACCGGCATGCTCGGCGGTCTCGCCCTACCCGGCAATGCCGATATGCGTGCGGTCGCCGCGGGCGAGTTCGCCCCTTTCATCGATCGAGTACTCGCCGCTACCGGCGCCGCCAAGGTCGATCTGATCGGACATTCGCAGGGCACCATCATGCCGCGCTGGTACATCCAATTCCTCGGCGGCGCAGAGAAGGTCGCCAAATCGGTGAATCTGGCTCCGCTGTGGGACGGCACTACCCTGTACGGACTGTCCGCATTGCTCGATGCGATGAAAGCAGCGGGGCTCGCTCCGCTGCTCAGCACGGTGGCAGGGGTTTTCAGCCACTCGGTGCTCGACTTCTTCAGGGGCTCGGACTTCATGAACGCGGTCAACGCGAACGACCCGTTTCCCGCGAGCATCGAATACACCGATATCGTGACCCGCTACGACGAAGCCGTTGTTCCCTACACCAGCGGGATTGCTCCGCCCGGCCCGAACATCACCAATATCGTCCTGCAGGACGCATGCCCGAACGACTTCAGCGAGCATCTCTTCCTGGCCGCCGATCCGATTGCGGGCCAATATATTCTGAATGCGCTCGATCCGGAGAACGCCCAGCCGATCGACTGCACCGGAATACCGCGCAACAGCGGCTAGCGCCGATTCACGAGTAGAGGCGGACCTTTTCGGCGGATTCGTTCTGGCTGGCGCACTCCTGGTAGGAGTTCGGGCTGCCCTGCCGCTCACCGCACACCCAGCGAATGTTGTTGACGGTGACGGGGATGTCGCCCTTGGGCTGGGCTTTGCGCGCGTCGCCGTAAGCATTGGTGACCGCGAGGGCAGTCGCGCAGAAGTCGGTGCCCTTGGTGGTGAGCGCGACAACCGAGAGACCGTTCACGCCGGGACCGCAGTCGACCGCACCATCGGAGGTGACCGTCGGATAGGCATTGTCGCTCGGCGCGGCACTGGACGGAGAGGGTCCCTGGATGGCCTCTTTGGTCGCAGGTGCGCCGTTGCAGGCCGCGAGACTGAGGGCCACGGCGCCGACTAGGGCGAAGGTGGCGACGGTGCGCCGCATGGGAGCTCCTTGATCGAAGGGAGGTGGGCCTGCCGTGCGGGGTGTGTCAGCCGACGTCGCGGCGCAGCCAGGTGACCTCCGCGCCGCCTTCGTCGCCGAGTCGGAGGGGTTCGAGTGCATCGTCCCAGGCGGTGCCGAGGGCGCGGTCGATTTCGGCGGCAATGTCGGTGGCGCTGCCCTGGCCGCGGCCGCGGGCCTCGGCGACGATGGCGCGCAGTCGCATCTCTCCGACCATGACGTCACCGCTGGCGCTGGTCGCGCCGTGCCACAGGCCCAGGCCGGGCACAAAGCTGTAGCGCTCGCCGTCGACGCCTTCGCTGGGTTCCTCGGTGACTTCGAAGGCGAGCACGGGCCAGTCACGCAATGCTCCAGCTAACCGACCGCCGGTACCGACCGGGCCGTACCAATCGGTGGTGGCCCGCAAATTCCCGGGGGCCGCCGGCTGCGCGGTCCAGCGCAGTTTGGCCGGGGCCTTGAGAGTCGAGGTGAGCGTCCATTCGATATGTGGGCACAGCGCGGCAGGCGACGAATGAATGTAGACAACACCAGACGTCGCGTCGGCGAACTGACTAGATCCGCGCACTACTAACACCTCCGGCTTCGACGGGTGCGTCTTCCCCAACGACCCTTCGAGCCAGCGTTGCCCGAGTGTACTGGAGTGCCCGGTGTTGCGTGTGTTACTTATTGTCCGTGTCGGATTTCAAGCAAACTCCGCGATCACAGCGTCACTGAACTTCGGCCACGCCACGCGCGCCCAGTCTCCGAAATTTTCGTCCGTCAGCGCGAGACACGCCATGCCGACTTCCGGATCGATCCACAGAAAAGTGCCGGATTGCCCGAAGTGCCCGTAGGTCCTGCCGGAATTCGCGCCACCGGTCCAGTGCGGGACTTTATGGTCACGAATTTCGAAGCCCAGACCCCAATCGTTGGGCCGCTGCGACCCGTAACCGGGAAGTACACCATTGCGTCCCGGGAACTGCACTGTGCTTGCCTCGGCGAGCAATTCCGCACTCAGAATAGCGGGGTTCAGCAATTCTTCGGCGAATCTTACGAGATCTGCGACCGAGGAGTTCGCCGCATGACCCGCCGGGCCGGCGAGCACCGACGATGCCATGCCGAGCGGCTCGAATACGCCCTCGTGCAGGTAGCGGTCGAACGGGATTCCGGTCTGCTGGGCCACGAAGTCCGCCAGGACCTCGAACCCGGCGCTGGAGTAGATGCGCCGCACGCCCGGTTCGGCGAGCACCTCGCTGGTATCGAAGGCCAGTCCGGAGGTATGCGCGAGCAAATGCCGCACGGTGGCGCCGGGCGGGCCCGCGGGCTGGTCCAGCTCGATCGCGCCCTCCTCCACGGCCACCAGGACGGCGTATGCGACAAGCGGTTTGGTCACCGAGGCGAGCCGGAACACCCGATCGAGGTCGCCCGCGGTATCCAGCACGCCCTTGCCGCGGACCACAACACCCGCCGCGGCATTCCGGACCGGCCACTCTCGAATCTGCTCCAGCGCTCGCACAGGAACGAGCCTACGAGTCGGCATGCACCGCGGCCGGCCGGGGCCGATTCAGCACGGACCGGCGGCGGCCGTAGGTGAAGTAGACGACCAGGCCGACCGCCGACCACAGCGTGAACGCCAGCCAGGTCACGCCGGGCAGATGTGCGAGCAGCCAGACGCACATGCCCACGCCGAGCAGCGGCACCACCGGCACCAGCGTCCGGAAGGTGCGCGGCAGATCGGGTTTGGTGCGGCGCAGCACCAGCACGCCGATATTCACCAGGCCGAAGGAGACCAGCGTGCCGATATTGGTGGCGTTCACCAGTTCGCCCAGCGGAACCAGCGCGGACAGCACCGCGACCAGGCCGCCGACAATGAGGGTATTGGTCGTCGGCACCCGCTTGGCGCCGACCTTGGACAGCACCGTGGGCATGAGCCCGTCACGGGACATGGCGACCAGAATGCGGGTCTGCCCGTACAGCACGGTCAGCACAACGGAGGCGATGGCGATCACCGCGCCTGCGGCCAGAATCGTTGCGGGCCAGCCCCTTCCGGTCACCTGCTCGAGGACGGTGGCCAGCGAGGCTCCGGAACTGCTCACATCGCCGACGCCGACTGCGGCGACCGCGGTGAGTGCGACCAGCACGTACATGAGGGTGACGATGCCGAGCGAAATGATGATGGCGCGCGGCAGATCCCGCTGCGGATTCTTGGCCTCCTCACCCGCGGTGGAGGCGGCGTCGAAACCGATGAAGGAGAAGAACACCATCGACGACGCCGCACTGATGCCCGCCACGCCGGCCGGGGCGAAGGGATGCAGATTCCCGGAATCGAACGCGGTGACCGCCACGACCACGAAGAAGACCAATACCGCGATCTTGATCATGGTGGTGACGGTGGTGACGCGCGCACTCTCCCGAACTCCGCCCAGCAGCACCACGGTCGCGAAGAGCACCACCACCGCCGCGGGCAGATTGACAACCCCGCCCGCACTGGGCGCGGAGGACAGCGCATCCGGAATCCGCCATCCGACGGTCGATCCCAGGAATTCGTTCAAATACGCACCCCACCCGACCGCGACAGCCGCGACCGACACCCCGTACTCCAGCAGCAGGCACCATCCGCACACCCAGGCGACAATCTCCCCGAGCGTGGCATAGGTGTACGAGTAGGCAGACCCCGAGACCGGCACGGCCCCCGCCAATTCTGCGTACGACAGCGCCGAGAACAAGGCCGCCAACGCCGCGACCGCGAACGAGATGACCACAGCGGGCCCGGCCAAGGGCGCGGCCTCACCGAGCACCACGAAGATGCCGGTGCCCAGCGTCGCACCGACCGACAGCGAAATCAGCGCAATGAGCCCCATACTGCGACGCAGCGCGGTGTGCTCCCCCTCCGACGTGAGCTGTTCCACCGGCTTGGTCCGCAGCAACGATGTGGCGATTCGAGGTAGTCGTGGCACGTTCCGGCACGCTACCCGGTCAATGCACCGAATTTCGAAAGCAGCACCCACGCCCCAGTAGCGTCGCGCAACCATTCGGCATTCCCACCCACACTCACACCGAGCACCGCAAACAGCCGCTACACCCGAGACAGCAAGACCCGCCACAGAAGATCGAGCCGAATGCCCGTCCCGTCGTTCTCAATCTCGAGAACAGGACCACAGCCGGTCGACCCCGCCGGTACCGCAGGTATCTCCTTGGCCCGGAAGGTCAATCGGGTACCTCTCCCGACGTGCCCAGCACGGCCATCTCGGGCTTTGCCCGCACCCCCTGCTGACCAACCCTGCCGGGGGAGGCAAGAAACCCAGGTGCACCGACCGTTTCGGCATAGAAACCGTCCGCTGCCGGGGATGGAACAGCGGGTCTCTCAGCGGCACAAAGGGTTATGGGGTCGGTGCCGCGCGGACACCTGCTGTGCGGTCCGGGAGAAGTCCTGTGCGCTGCCCGCTTCGGAGGGATTCGAGGCCGAGATAAGCCGGTGCACCTGGGTTGCTTGCGCCGAGGGGCGGTGGTGGGTTTCTGGGTGCGGGCAGGGCCCGAGATGGCCGTGCTGGTGACCTCGGGTAGGGGTACCCGGTTGACCTTCCGGGCCGAGGAGATACCTGCGGTACCAGCCGGGTCGACCGGCTGTGGTCCGGTTTCACAGACACCACACGAAAAGACAAGAGCCGAAAGACAAGGACGCCTGGAAACAAGGAATCGAAGAACAAGAACCCAGAAGGCCACGTCGGGCAACGGCGTGCAGCAGGAGCGGGAATCAGGCCGACAGGGGGGGCAGCGGCAACGACAACGGCAACGGCAACGGCACCGGCAACGGCACCGGCAACGGCACCGGCAACGGCACCGGCAACGGCACCGGCAACGGCACCGGCAACGGCACCGGCAACGGCACCGGCAACGGCACCGGCAACGGCACCGGCAGGGGCAGCGGCAGCGGGCAGCGGCAGCGGGCAGCGGCAGCGGGCAGCGGCAGCGGGCAGCGGCAGCGGGCAGCGGCAGCGGGCAGCGGCAGCGGGCAGCGGCAGCGGGCAGCGGCAGCGGGCAGCGGCAGCGGGCAGGGGCAGCGGGCAGCGGCAGCGGGCAGGGGCAGCGGGCAGGGGCAGCGGGCAGGGGCAGGGATGACTCGCGGTCTGGCGTGGTGGTGTGGTGGTGTGGTGGTGTGGTCCGGTGGGCGGGCAGAGTCGGTGCTGGCCCTCGGTGGTGTTGCCGCCCTGCGGGTACCCGTCCGGGGCGGGGAAACCTGTTGTCGCGGTCGGGTTGTCCTTGTTCGGCGAGCGAACCGGCCTGAAAGCCGATACGGCAACGACCTCCAGCACCGACAGGAACAACCTGCCGGTGACACCAGAGGCGGGGGAACCTATTGTCGCGGTGGGGATGTGACGACCCGGCCGAGCACCCGGTACCGCACCGGTGACAATCCCGAGGCACGACACACCCTGCGAGGCCGCAGCGACGGCGGAACCTCGGTCAACAACTCACCAGGGTGGTGCAGGTGATTGACCCGCGGCGTCCGGGACGGATCCACATGCGCCGGAGCGATCCACGCCGTCCGGCCCGGAAAATCCGAATCATCACCGAGTTTGATGGTCTTCCACCCGCGTGGCCCGTCCTTGACCAAGGCATGGCAGTGATCACACGCCAAGGTCAGGTTCTCGATATCGGTCGGGCCGCCCTTGCTGAACTCAGTCACATGATGGGCCGCGGCCATACTCGCCGGAGCGCTGCAACCCGGGCGGGTGCACCCGCGTTCGGTGGCGATCAACGCCAGCCGTTGTGCCGGGTTCGCCAACCGGATTTCCCCGATATGCAACGGCATCCCGTTCTTGTTCTTCACGAGCACGAACGTCTTGCAGTGGCGGGCCATCAACCGGAGGGCGTTCTCGACCGGGACCTGCCCACCGGTGGCGGTGGTGGCCACCCCCGCAGCGCGTTCGACATCCTCGATGCTCATCGTCATGATCGTGGAGACCGGCAACCCACGGTGCGATCCCAGCTTGGCGGGGTTGAAGTCCGGGTGCAACACCGCCAGCAACGCATCATGCTGGCGTTGGGCCTTGCTGCGCTCATCACGGGCCGCGCACGCCTCCAGCACATCCCGGGGCACCGGGTTGTCCTCATCCTCGGCCCACGGGCTTTCCTTGTCCGCCGGGTTGCACATCCCCGGACGCGCCAGCTTCGCCATCACCGCATCGAACGCCGCACGAGCATCCGGGGTGAGCTCGACAGTCAGGGTGGACATCAGGTCATAGCGTTGCGGGCTCAGAACCGCACTGCGCTGGTTCTGCCGATCCGCGTCCTCGGTCAGCTTGCCGTCCGGGTCCAGGAAACCCAGGATCATCTCCCCGATCCTCGGCAGATGCGTCGGATCCAGGGCACGCGCCTGGAAGGCGAGTTGCTTCTCGGCGTAGGCGCGGGCTTCGGGAGCGACCTTGCCGGGCAACCGGTTCATCACCTGCCGGATGACCCGCACATGATCGAGCGAAATCGCCCCCTCGTCCAGGGCTTGGGCCGAACACGGCAGCACCGGGGCCGGGTCGGGCTCGTCACCGACGCGATGCCACACCGCGAGATCCTCCGCGCTACGCCACCGGTTGATCGCATCCCCGTGCGAGATATGCAGCACCGCTTGCAAATACAACGCCGGGCTACCGGACCCGTTGAGAGCGGGCAAAGACCGGGCGCAGGCTTGCACGATCAGATCCCGTTGCACCGACGCCAACCGGCGAGTGCAGGTCTCGATCTGCTGCATCAACGCCACGATCTCGTTGTCCGGCACAGGAATCAAAGGCAGAGTGGTGAGGGATTCGACCGCAGCGGCCAGCGCTTGCGCACCGGTCGCGATTGCGGTTTCTCCCCCTGATTCCATGCCTCTATTCTACTCCCGGAAAACAGACCCGGAAAGGCGAATTCCGTTGTGATATAAGGCTATTCAGACTATCCAATCTTTACCATTCGCCGCCCATCGTCCTGTCTCTTCTCGTTTTCTTCCTTCTTCTCCAGGCATCTTTTGTCATCTGTCCTCCCCACCCCGGACCGGAAAATGTCGGGTCAATAGTTCACGTTGGTGCCGGAGTTCGGCGATCTGGTTGTCGAGGCGAGTCAGTCCGTCCTGTGCGACCTTTCGGGAGTGGTCGCAGTGCAGGTAGCCGGCAGCGGTGGCGCAGGGGAGCAGTTCGCGGATGGCGCGGGTGGGGAGTCCGGCGTCGAGGAGTTCGCGGATTCGGTGCACTCGTGAGGTGGCGGTGTGGTCGTAGGTTCGGTAGCCGTTCGAATCACGTTGGGGGACAAGCAGTTCCTGCTCCTCGTAGTAGCGCAGCAGGCGGGCGGGTACGCCGGTGGCGCGCGACAGTTCGCCGATCAGCACTGTGATCCCCTGCACATCGAATTGACCTTCACACTCATGTGAATCCTTAACGTCGCTGCTATGACGAACATTTCACTCTCGACCACAAGTACCGGCTCCGGCCCCGCGATCGTGCTCGCGCATGGTGCGGGCGGCGGTGTAGCGGCCAATTTCGGGTCGCTGATCCCGGTGCTGGCCGAGCACCACACTGTGATCGGCTCCGACTATCCCGCCGACGGCACTGTGCTGGACCTCGATGCGCTCGCCGATGCACTGGTCGCCGAGGCGGTCGGGGCGGGAGCCGCGGAGTTCAGCATTATCGGATTCTCTCTCGGCGCGGCCGTCGCGGTGCGTGCCGCGGTCCGGCACCCTGAGCGAGTGCGCGGCCTGGTGCTCACTGCCGGGTTCGGGCGCGCCGACAGTCGGACGCAGGTGATCGCCGATCACTGGCAGCGAACTCTGGCAGCCGATGACCGCGAAGGCTTCGCCCGCATCGTGCTGCTGACCGGTTTCAGCGCGGAGTTCGTGAATGCCCTCTCCCCCGAACAGGTTTCGGCAGTTCTCGGAGAGATCGCCGCCACTGTTCCCGGCGGCACCGCCGCCCAGGCAGCCTTGGTCGCCACTGCCGATGTCACCGCGGATCTGGCGCATATCGCCGTACCCACCCTCGTTATCGGCCTCACCGGCGATCTCCTGGTCGATCCCGCCAATGCCCGCCGACAGGCCGCGGGCATCCCCGCCGCGGAGTATCTCGAACTGCCCGGCGGCCACGTCGTCATGGTCGAACACCCCGAGCTCTGGCACACGGCGATCACCGAATTCCTCGCCCGCCAGGAAGCGTGAGCACGGGCAAGCACTCACCGTCGGCGGTCAGCTCGCCTTCGCGAACACGTGCGCCAGGCAGCCACGGCCAGTTTCGTCGCGGGCCACAGCAGACTCGCCTTCGCAAACAGGTGTGCCGGGCAGGCACTGCCAGTTTCGTCGCGGGCAGCAGCAGACTCGCCTTCGCGAACCTGCGCGCCGGCAGGCACGGCCCGTGTTGTCACGGTCGGCGGCGGACTCGACTTCATGAACCTGTGCGCCGGGCACGCACCTCCGGTGTTGTCACAGTCAGCGGCGGACTCGACTTCATGAACCTGTGCGCCGGGCACGCACCTCCGGTGTTGTCACAGTCAGCGGCAGACTCGACTTCATGAACCTGTGCGCCGGGCACGCACCTCCGGTGTTGTCACAGTCAGCGGCAGACTCGACTTCATGAACCTGTGCGCCGGGCACGCACCTGCGGTGTTGTCACGGTCAGCAACGGATTCGCGGGCGTGAGCCCGGTGTGCCGTCCGCACGGCAGCGGGTCTCGCCCGGCTAGCATCGGATGCACCATGAGTGAGCAGGTCACGGTCCACGGTCAGGTGGACAGCGGGTTCGGCCCGGTAGCGGATGCATTTCGGCGCAATTTCGAGCAGCACGGGGAGATCGGGGCTGCGGTCGCCGTTTATGCCGGGGATCGGCCGGTGGTGGATCTGTGGGCGGGGTCTCGTGATCGCAAGCGCAGGCTGGGGTGGGAGCGCGACACCATGGCCCCGGTGTGGTCCTCGACCAAGGGGATGACGGCTTTTGTAGTGGCATCGGCGGTTTCGCGGGGGCTGCTCGATTACGAGGCGCCGGTGGCGAAGTACTGGCCGGAGTTCGCGGCCCACGGCAAGGAGTCGATCACCGTCCGGCAGCTGCTGGATCATCAAGCCGGACTGGCGGCGCTGGACCGGCCGGTGCGCCTGCGGGAGATGGCCGATCTGGACGGCCTGGCGGTGCTGCTGGCGGATCAGAAACCGCTGTGGCAGCCGGGAACTCGGCAGGGCTATCACCCGATCACCGCGGGGCTTTACCAGGGTGAGCTGATTCGCCGGGTCGATCCGGCGCATCGCACGCTGGGCCGGGTGTTCGCGGAGGATTTCGCCGCGCCGCTGGGCCTGGACTTCTATATCGGCCTGCCGGAAGAGATCTCGCTGGATCGGGTGGCCACGCTCTCGGCGACTCAGGGCCTGGACATTCTCAAGTACGAGCGGGATCTGCCGCTGCGCATCGGCGCTCAGCTGTACGCCAAACGCGGGCTGTCCTTCCGTGCCTTGAACAGCCCGCAGGTCGGTGCGCCCGCGCGGGCCACGCGCCGCGAATTCCTGGAGGTCGAATCCCCGGCCGCGGGCGGTGTGGGTACCGCGCGCTCCCTGGCCCGGGTCTACGGCGCGGCGGCGGGCGATACCGGAGAACTGCCGATCGACTCGGACCTGTTGCAGCGCTTGGCCGCCGCCGAGACCGCGCAGGACGTCCCGGCCGATGATCTGGTCCTGCTCACCCGGAGCCGGTATCACCTGGGCTTCCGGAAGTCCTGCGGCAGTTTCCGTTTCGGCGCCGACGCGCGTGCGTACGGCACCACCGGTTACGGCGGCTCGTTCGGATTCGCCGATCCGGCAACGGGTCTCGGCTTCGGCTACACCATGAACCGGCTCGGCATGGCCGTCCTCGACGATGTCCGGGCCCGCAATCTCCGTCAAGCTCTGCGCCGCTGTCTCTGACCGCTCCCGGCCGGGAGCGCGACCACCTGATGTGAGGAGCGATTTCGATGCCCTGGGAGATGCCCGACGAAGGCAGGCCGCACCGGCGCACCTGGATGGCATTCGGTGCGAGCGAACGGGTCTGGACCGCCGACCTGCTACCGCTGACGCAGCAGACCCTGGCGAATATCGCGCGCACCATCTCCCGCTTCGAGCCGGTGGCCATGCTGGTGCGCCCGGCGGAGCTGGAGCTGGCGCGAAACCTGCTGGGCCCCGGTATCGAACTGTTCGAGGCTCCGCTGGACGATCTGTGGTTGCGCGATTCCGGCCCGACCTTCGTCGTCGATCCGGACGTGCCCGGAGCCAAAGCCGGCGTCGACTTCAATTTCAACGGCTGGGGCGGCAAACAGGAGCACAGCGAGGATGCGCTCGCAGCCAGCCTTGTCACCGCGCACGCCGGTGCAGACGCCCTGCACACCGAACTGGTGCTGGAGGGCGGCGGCATCGAGGTCGACGGTGCGGGCATGGCGATCCTCACCGAAAGTTCTGTGCTGAAGGACAATCGGAATCCGGACTGGACCAAGCCGGAGGTGGAGCGGGAGCTGCAGCGACTGCTGGGCATCGAGCGGATTCTGTGGCTGCCGGGCATCGCGGGACGCGATATCACCGACGGGCACACCGATTTCTACGCGCGCTTCGCCGGGCCCGGTGTGGTGGTGGCGGGGCTGGAGAACAATCCGGACGCGTACGACTACGAGATCACCCGCATCCACCTCGACATACTGCGGGAGTCCAAGGATCTGTACGGCCGGCCGCTGCACGTCGAGGTGATCGAGGGCCCGAATACCGTGCGGCCGGAGTGGGTGGACGAGGATTTCGCGGCGGGCTACATCAATTTCTATCTCTGCAATGGCGGGGTCATCGCACCGCAGTTCGGTGACGAACCCGCCGATGCCGCCGCCCAGGCCACGCTCGAACGGCTGTATCCGGATCGCGAGGTGGTGCAGATCGAGATCGATGCCATCGCGGCCGGCGGTGGCGGCATCCACTGCACCACCCAGCAGGAACCTGCGGTGCGTTAGGTCGTTGCGGCGCTGCGCTTCTCGACGTCGTGGGCGTGGTGCACCACATCGTGGGTGAAATAGCGCGCCAGTGATTCCACGGTGAACAGCGAACCGTTGCTGCGTTTGGCGGGCCGCTCGCGCTCGCCGGCGGCAACGGATTCGAATGCGCGAGAAGTGGTTTCACCGGCGGCGCGCAGTTCGGCGGCGACCTGTGCCGGGTGCTGCGCGCCGTAGTTCTCCGCGAGCGCGGTGACGTCCTGATCCCAGTCGGCGAACACGGGAATGCCGGAATCGTCGACGACGACCGAGGTGTCGTATCCGCCGATCGGCGGTCCGGGGCGCGCCGAACCGGTGCGGGTGATGTCGAGGCGATGCTCGAAGATGCGGCACACATCGCGGACATGTGCGGCGTACTCGAGCGGCGACCAGGTCGAATCATCCGGCCGCACTGCGGCATTCGGACGATCGAGGGCGGCGGCCAGTGCGGCGGCGCTCGCACGCACCCGCCCCGGGATCGACTCGTACGTGATGGTGTCCGGGTCGAATCCGCATTCGGCGCAGGTGCGTTCGAGCACCCAGGTCCAGTCCTTGGCATCGGGAGCGATCGGCATGCCCATGAACCTAATGTGGCAATAACTTACCGTCCACCAACATTCAGCCACCCGTCGCCAAATTAGCGACAAATGCGCCAGACCTGCGCAGCGGTGCCGCGCGGAACACCCCACCGCAGTTGACTCCGGATCGTTACGCGTAGCACCAGACAGCCATCTGGTGCAGGACGACGCCCCGCCCGCGCGATGCGAATGGGGCGCACCCGCACAAGCTCACTCCATCAACTGATGCGCCAGATCGAACAGCTCCAGCGTGATCGCGTGCAGGAAATCGCCGACCTGCTTGGGCGCCTTGCCCGCACACGCGCGCGCATGCGTGCCCTCCAGCACGATGCCGAGCTTGAAGCAGGCCAGCACCGTGTACCAGGTGACATTGCTCAGATCGCGGTCGGAGAACTTGCCGTAGTGCGCGATCATCTCCTCCGGCGTGGGCAGCCCGCCGACCGCGCCGAGGGTGCCGATGAGCGCCGAACCGGTGGTGCCGGGGCGCGGCCGGGTCGCGATCTGCCAGCCGAGGTCCAGCAGCGGGTCGCCGATGGTGGACATCTCCCAGTCGACGAGGGCCGCGACCTGCGGGCCGTCGTAGGAGAACATGATATTGGCCAGATGGCAGTCGCCGTGCAGGATGCCGGCTTTCCATGCGGCGGGCCGATTGCGGTCCAGCCAGGCGCCGACGCGGTCGACGCCCGGAATCTCGGGCCCGGGGTAGCCCTCGTTGACGCTGTAGGACTCGAGTTCCCTGGTCCAGCGCGGCACCTGCCGTTCCAGGAAGCCCTCGGGCTTGCCGTAGTCGGCCAGGCCGAGCGCCTCGTGATCGAGCGAGCCGAGCCGGGCGATGGCCTCCACCGCGGACAGGCCCATCTGCCGCCGGATCTCCGGATCGCCCGCGTGCAGGTCCGGCAGTTCGGTCTGCGGATTGAAGCCGATGATCGGCTCCATGAGGTAGAACGATGCGCCGATGAGGGATTCATCCTCGGCGGCGGCGATGACCTTGGGCGCGCGCACGCCGGTGCCGTCGAGGGCGCCGAGTATGCGGGATTCGCGGCGGATGACATTGTTGCTGGCGGTGCGCAGATGCTTGGGTCCGCGCCGCAGGACGTAGTCCTGCCCGCCTCGGCGGAACTGCAACATGACGTTCTGGGTGCCGCCGCCGAGCGGTTTCACCCCCTCGAATTCCCCGCTGGGCAAGCCCTGCTCATCCATCCACTTCCCGACGACTGCGAAATCGACGAGGTCGCGATCAACATCGACCGGCTGCACTTCAGACATGCCCCACATTGTGCCGTAACCGTCCAGTGCAACTGAAGGCATATGCCAGCACAAGTGGCGCGCGCCTCGTTCACGCAGGTCAGGCATGACTATTCGAGCGCGGTGGTGCGCGGAGCACGCGCGGCGGTGGCGTAATGTGCCTGCCAAATGCGCACGCTGCTGATCGACAACTACGACTCGTTCACCTACAACCTGTATCAGCTGATCAGTGAGGTGAACGGGGTGGAACCCGTGGTCGTGCGCAATGACGAGGCGGCCGAGCTGTCGGCGCTGGATCTCGAATCCTTCGACAATATCGTCATCTCCCCCGGTCCCGGGCGGCCCGATATCCCTCGCGATTTCGGCATCTCCGCCGCGGTGATCGCACACTCGAATCTGCCGTTGCTCGGAGTGTGCCTCGGGCATCAGGGCATTGTGATCGCCGCCGGTGGCCTGGTCACTCCGGCGCCGCAGGCCCGGCACGGCTTCCCGGACCGTATTACACACGACGGCCGCGACCTGTTCGCCGATGTGCCGCAAGACTTCACGGCCGTCCGCTATCACTCGCTGTGCGCGGCGCGGCCGCTGCCGCAGGAGCTCGAGGTCACGGCGACCACCTCCGACGGCGTCATCATGGGTGTGCGGCACCGGACCCGGCCGCAGTGGGGTGTGCAGTTCCATCCCGAATCCATCGCGAGTTCGCACGGGGCGACGCTGCTGCGAAACTTCAAGGCGCTCACCGCCGCTCACGGTGGGTCGCGGCGGTTGCGCGGGGAGACGGTGACTGTTCGACCTTCGCCGAATGAAACCCGCACTCCCCCGGTCGATTACACGGTCGAGCAGACGGTCGTGGAGCGGGCCGTGGATGCCGAGGCGATATTCCTGCGGCTGCACCGGGATTCGCCGACGGCGTTCTGGCTCGACAGTGAGCATGTGGAGCCCGGGCTCGATCGGTTCTCCTTCCTCGGAGACGCGTCGGGGCCGCTGGCCGAAACGGTGCGATACCGGGTCGGATCCGGGCAGGTGGAGGTCGAGTCGGCGGCCGGGCGGCGGATCGTGCCGGGCGGAGTACTGGACTATCTATCCGATGAGCTACGGCGGCGGCGGATCGAATTCCCGAATGTGCCTTTCGATTTCGTCGGCGGCTATGTCGGATACCTCGGCTACGAGATGAAGTCCGAATGCGGGGCGAGCGCCGCGCACCACGCAGCCACCCCGGATGCGCAGTGGCTCTTCGTCGATCGGCTGATCGTGGTCGATCACGAGGCGGGCCGCACCCACCTGCTGAACCTGGCCGAGCCGGATTCCCTTGCCGCCGCGCAGGATTGGCTGGCGACCACGCGCACCCTCGTGGAAACCCTTCCGAACTGGGAAAATCCGCCGGATCTCGAATTGCGCGCCGAGGAACGCACGGTGGCCCCGCTGCTGACGCGGGGCCGGGAGCGCTATCTCGCCGATGTGCGCGCCTGCCAGGACCAGTTGCACGCGGGCGAGTCCTACGAAATCTGCATTACCGACAGCGCGTATCTGCCCGCCGACAGCGACGGTCTGAGCGTCTACCGCACGCTGCGCCGCTGTAATCCCGCGCCGTACGCGGCTTTCCTGCGCTTCGCCGATCTGGAGGTGGCGTCCGCCTCGCCGGAGCGCTTCCTCAAACTCGATCGCGCACGCACCGTGGAGAGCAAGCCGATCAAGGGCACCGCTCCACGCGGCGATACGCCCGCCGAGGACGAGCAGCTCGCCGCCGAACTCGCGCGCAATCCCAAGACCCGCGCCGAAAACCTGATGATCGTCGACCTGCTCCGCAATGATCTCGGCCGCGTCTGCGAGGTCGGCTCGGTGCATGTGCCCAAGCTCATGGCCGTCGAGACGTATACGACACTGCACCAACTGGTTTCGACGGTCCGCGGCACGCTGCGGCCCGGGCTCGGCATTATCGACTGCCTGCGCGCCTGCTTTCCCGGCGGTTCCATGACCGGCGCACCCAAACTCCGCACCATGGAGATCATCGACGACTTGGAAACCGAGGCCCGCGGCATCTACTCCGGCACCATCGGCTTCCTCGGCCTCGGCGGCACCGCCGACCTCAACATCGTCATCCGCACCGCGGTCCGCCACAACAACCGCTGGCGCATCGGCGCCGGCGGCGCCATAGTCCTGGACTCCGACCCCGAGGACGAATACCAGGAAATGCTCTGGAAAGCCGCCACCGCCCTCCGCGCCCTCCCCGGCCTGGGCATCACACCCCCAACCCCACTCCCCTCCGCCTGACCCACGCCTCGGTTTCATGATCACCAGGAACTGACGCAGGTCTCCTCTCGGCGAATGCCGCCACCATTTCCTGGTGACCGCCTACCTCCGCCCCCGGTGCGGTCTTTGCGGGCGCGGCAGGCTCGAGCGGCTTCCCCGACGAGCACGCCCGGTGCCGGTCAGCAGGTTCGGATCAGGCTCGCGGTGTGACGACTGCTCTCGGACAGCAGCGCCGAGTGGAGGGGCCGAAAGCGGCCGAGGCCCTGCTACTTGCCGCCGCGGCGGGGTTTGGGTCGGGGTGGTTCGGGGGTGTCGCGGGTGCCTGCCAGGCGGGTCAGGAGCGAGATACCGGGGAGTTTGTCGAGGCGGGAGAGGGCTTCTTCGCCCAGGGCGGTGAGCGATTCGAGGCGCGTGAGGAGGCGGTCGTAGGCGACGAAGGCGGGTTCGGCGAGGGCCAGGGTGCGGTCGAGGCGGTCGATGGTGGAATTGAGGCGTTCGACTGCGGTGGTGAGGTTTTCGATGAGGTCGGGTAGCTGAGCGGCCAGTTGGATGGAAGCCGGCGGGAGGCGGACGGCGGTGTCGAAGGCCTGGGTGGCGGTGAGTTGTGCGGAGTCGAGGGCTTGGCCGGCGGCGGCCTGAGCGGCATCGACGGCGGCCTGGGCGGCGGCGAGTACGTCACCGACGGTGGGGACTCGCGGGGGCTGGGGTTTGCCGCGCGGTGGTTGGCGGCCGGGGTCCTTGGGTGTGGTCATGATTCCACTGTGCCGCAGGTTCAGTACCGCGGCCGCAGGTTCGGTACCACGTGGATCAGGTGTCGGACCGGGTGGTCTTGCGGGCCGCGGAGGGTGTCGTAGCCGCGTGGCATAGTTCGATCACAATGAAACTCACCGAGGGTGGCCATGCGCCGGTTCCGACATCGCTTCTGACGGTTGTCCTTTCGTGGCAATCCGATCACGAGGTCGATGCGCACGCCTTGCTGCTGTCGAACGCCGGGCGGGTCAGATCGGACCGGGATTTCGTCTTCTTCAACAATCCCCGGCACGTCTCCCAGGCCGTGACGGTGGATCCGGAGCCCGCACCCGGCACCGCGCGCCTCTCGGTCTCGCTGCCGCGCACCGAATCCGAGGTCGAGCGCATTGTGATCACCGGCTCGGTGGCGAGCTCCTTCGCGGAGGTCCCGGGGCTCATCCTCACGGTGTTCGACCACAACCGCCCGGTCGCCTGGTTCGAGATCGCCGCCGAACCGGTGCGGGCCATGATGTTCGGAGAGTTCTACCGCAGCCACGGGCACTGGCAGTTCCGTGCCGTCGGCCAGGGCTGGACGAGCGGATTGGGCGGCATCGTCACCGAATTCGGCGTACGTGTCGACGACCCCGGCGAGCCCGCACCGGCAACCAGCCCGGATCGGCAACCACCCGGTACGAACGGACAGGCGCACGACGCGAGCGGGCAGACACTCGGCGCAGGCGCGCAGGCCGCGCGCTCTCCGGGCGCAAGCACGCAGGCGCTGGGAGCTGCCGGGCGGACGCACTCGGGGAGCGGGCCGAGTTCGGGTGCGGCCAGGCAGAACCTGGGCGGGCAGACACACGGTACGAGCGGGCTCATCTCGGATGCGGCAACGCAGACACCGGGTGCGGGCCGGTCGCGGCCGGCGCGGCGCGGGTTCTCGATCGAGCGTGAGGTCCAGCCTGAGCCCCCGCGATTGCCGCCGGATCCGGAACGGGCGGACTGGCATCCGGACCCGGAGGGTGCGGGGGTGCTGCGCTGGTGGGACGGTACGGAGTGGACCGCGGCCACGCGCTCACAGCTGATCGCCGATGCGCGCCATTGCCCGCGTTGTGGGCGGGCGCGGCGGTGGCGGGTATTCGGCGGAGCGGCGCTCTGCCGGGATTGCACGGATCAGGTCGAGCAGTATCTGTCGTCCTGGCGCGGCCGGGCCGAGCGGGTGCTGCGTTCCACCGGGCCGAAGGGTGCTGACTGGGAGGCGCTGTGGGCCGGGCTGCGCTATCAGCGGATCGATGCGAACCCGGCGCGGGCGGCGTTGCGGCCGGTCGCGCACGATCACGTGGAGCGCCTGGTGGCCTTCGCTTTCGCGGACGGCAGCATCGACGAGCAGGAGATGGACGCCTTCGACGCGGCCGTCACGGCGCTGACGCTGGACGGCCCGCTCATCGAGGATCTGCGCCGCCGTATGCAGCGCGGCCGCATGCTCACGCGCCTGCGCGCGGGCGAACTGCCGGTGCTC
Organism: Nocardia sp. NBC_01388; assembly: GCF_045040085.1. Taxonomy (NCBI): domain Bacteria; kingdom Bacillati; phylum Actinomycetota; class Actinomycetes; order Mycobacteriales; family Nocardiaceae; genus Nocardia; species Nocardia sp. NBC_01388. The sequence goes on along the minus strand of NZ_CP109553.1, from coordinate 8,556,050 downwards.
GGCGCGGCGGGCCTGCATTTGGATCCCGCCGAACAGCTGCACCTGAATGTCGCCGCCATCCATATCCGCCAGCTCTCGCGCGGCCCGAAGCTCACCGAGGGCCGCCTGATCTGCAGCAATAAGAAGCTCCGCTTCACCGGCCCGGACACCGGCACCGAAATGCCTTGGACGCGTGTTGTTTCGGTGATCGCGGAGAGCGGCCGCGTAGAGGTCGCCGCCACCTCGGCACGCGGCGGCGCGATCTTCGAGGTCGCCGATCCCGATCACGTGGCCGCCACCATGGAGGGCGCACTACGGGTAGCCAAACGCCTCGCACTCACGCCCGGCCGCCGCGACACCCGCACCATCGGCCAGGACATCAAAGCGCAGGTGTGGCAGCGCGACGGCGGCAGATGCGTGGAATGCGGCGACAGCCACTACCTGGAATTCGACCACATCATCCCGCTCAGCCGCGGCGGCGCCACCAGCGCCCCCAACCTCCAAATCCTCTGCCGCGCCTGCAATCGCGCCAAGGGCGCTCGCATCTGACGGCACGTTTCGGGCGGTGCGCGACACTGCGCTCCGCCTCGACGCCGATGGCGAGGTGGAGCCGATCCGGAGTGCTGTGGTGCAGCGGGCCGGATAGGCGACCTGACTCAATCTTCGGCGCGCGGGAGCGCCGGCGGTATCCGGAATCCCCCGGAGAATCCCCGGATTCCCGAACCAGGGTGCGGATCACCATCCGCGACAACCGATTCCGGTGCGGTGGCCGGTTGCGCGGCAGCGATCAGTTGCGGCTGACTCGGACTACTGCGGGTTCGGCGCAGAACTGGGTGTCTGCTTGGGTGGGAGTCAGGCCGGTGGTGGCCAGGCCGCCGGAATCTATTACGGCGCAGGTGGTTCCGGCTACTTTGCCATTGCCGTCGTCGATCGGGCGGACCTGGGCGGTGACGATGGGGGTGAGGTCGTCGGCGGCGAATTTCCAGAATTCCACGTCCCAGCTGGCATATTCGGCGCGGGCCGAGACTACGACGTAGCCAGTGGCCGAGGTGTCTATGCCGATTCCGGCGAGTTCACCGGCGCGGTGGTACTCGAGGGAGTCCCCGTTGGCGTGGTAGACGGCGTAGCGCACATTGGCGGTGGCCAGGAAGATCGGGATGACGAGTTCGTCGCGGCCGTTTCCGTCGAGATCACGTAATTTCGGTACCGCGCCCGGGGCATCGGCTTCGGGTTCGACCAGGGTCTGCACGAACGCACCGCCGGAGTCGAGCAGGGTGACAGTGGTGACGAGGTGCGCCGGACTGCCGGTGTGCCGGATTTCGAAGGTGACGCCGGCGGGATCACGGGATTGCAGCTGGCAGTCGGCAGGCATTGCGGCGGTACCGATATCGCCGCAGGGCGGCAGTTCCGAGGCGGGTTCGGGCGGCGCTTCCGCCGGCGGGGCGGATGAGGTCTCCGGCACAGATGCGGTCGTCTCGGCCGTGGATGCGGGCACGTCGGCCGGGTGCGATGAGCAGCCGGAAATGAGCAGTGTCGAAACCGCGGCCACGGAGCAGACCGCGAAATTCCTCACCATGGGGCGAGAATAGTCGCCCACTGGCGGATAACCGACAACATGTGCACAACTGCGCACCTATTGTCATATAGTGGGGTCGTGCTCGCCGTCCTACGCCATACCCGGTTCCGGCGATTGTTCACCGCCCAGGTCGTCGCACTGATCGGCACCGGCCTGCTCACGGTGGCACTGGGCCTGCTGGCATATGACTTGGCCGGAGCCCATGCGGGCGCGGTGCTCGGTACCGCACTGGCGGTCAAGATGGTGGCGTATGTGGCTGTGGCGCCGGTGATTTCGGCGCTCACCGAGCGAGTGCCGCGCACCACGCTGCTGGTGTCCGCGGATGTGACGCGGGTAGCGATCGCGCTCGTACTGCCGTGGGTGACACAGACCTGGCAAATCTATGTCCTCATCGCGCTGCTGCAATCGGCGTCGGCGACATTCACCCCGGCCTTCCAATCGGTGATCCCCTCGGTGCTGCCGGAGGAGGAGCAGTACACCCGCGCCCTGTCCCTGTCCCGCCTGGCCTACGATCTGGAATCGCTGCTGAGCCCGATTCTGGCGGCCGCCGCGCTGACAGTGATCAGCTATCACCTGCTGTTCGTCGGCACCGCCGCGGGTTTCGTGGCCTCGGCCGTGCTGGTGCTCACCACGCGACTCCCCCGGCTCACCTCGGACCGGCCCGAGCCGCTGTGGGAGCGGATCACCGGCGGCGCCCGGATCATGCTGGATCGCCCCGTCCTGCGCGGCCTGCTCGCCATGAATCTCGCAGTGGCCGCCGCGACTTCGATGGTCGTCGTGAATACCGTTGTGTACGTGCGCGATCGGCTCGACGGCTCGAATACCGGGGTGGCACTCGCCCTGGGCTGCTTCGGATTCGGTTCCATGGTGGTGGCTCTGGCACTGCCCCGCGTGCTCGCGAATATCCCGGATCGCCAGGTCATGATGACCGGATGCCGCATTCTCCCCGCCGGGTTGGTCGCCGCGGCGGTGATTCCTCTGCTCGGCCCGGTCGCCGGCGCCGGCCTACTGGCGGTGACCTGGGCGGTGCTGGGCGCGGGCACCTCCATGATCAATACACCCTCGGCCCGGCTCCTGCGCGCCCAGTCGGATTCCGATTCCCGCACAGCCGTTTTCACCGCGCAGTTCTCGCTCTCGCACGCCTGCTACCTCCTGACCTATCCCGTCGCGGGCACCCTCGGCGCGCTGGCGGGCCTGCCGATCACGGCGGTGGCGCTGGCGGTGATCGCTACACTGGCTGCTACGACGGCTGTACGCATGTGGCCCGTGTCCGCGCCCGCGGACAGTGAGGCGGTAGCGGCGGAAAGGTGAGCGATGGCGAGCAAGCGCGACGCACAGGCATTGCCCGCCGCGCGTTCCAGCCTCGCCCACCCCGTAGAACCGGATCCGGCGCGCCTCGATGCCGCCACCGCGACCTTCCGCATGCTGTCGGATCCCACCCGCCTGCATATCCTCTGGATCCTCGCGAATGCCGAAGCCGACGTCACCGCCCTCACCGAGGCCTGCGGCGCCTCCCGCACGGCGGTCAGCCAGCACCTGGCCAAACTCCGCTTCACCGGCCTGGTCGTCACCCGCCGCGACGGCCGCCGCATCATCTACAGCATCCGCGACGGCCACCTCTCCCGCCTGATCCGCGAGGGCCTCAACCACGCCGATCACATCGTCACCGGCGAACCCACCCACGAATAGGGCGATCAAGCCGACACTGTCCGATCTGTCTGGCGAATAACCGCCTGTCCGAGCAGCCGTTCGTCGGCAGCGTCCGCTCGCTGCGGCCTTGATCGCCGGACCGTGGCTCCTGGTCAGTGGGACGAGGGGTCGCGACCAGCCGCTGTCGGCCCGACGATATGCCTATTCGAAATAGTTGTGGACGAGTCGAGAGGGCACGCATGTTTGCCAGCGCCGAGCAGGCCAGTCAATACGATGTGATCATCATCGGCGCCGGATTCGCCGGACTCTACGGCGTCCATCAGGCGGCCCGGGCCGGTCTGAACGTGCTCGGCCTGGAGGCGGGCGAGGATGTCGGCGGCACCTGGTTCTGGAACCGCTATCCGGGCGCACGCTGCGATGTGGAGAGCGTGGACTACTCGTACTCGTTCGACGAGGAGCTGCAGCAGAGCTGGACGTGGACCGAGCGTTTCGCGGCGCAGCCGGAGATCCTCGCGTACATCAATCACGTCGCGGACCGATTCGCACTGCGGCCGCGTTACCGCTTCAACCAGTCGGTGACGGCAGCGCACTTCGATGACGAATCCTCGACCTGGACTGTGCATTCCGCCGCCGGTGACGAATTCCGCTCCCGCTTCGTGGTTTTCGCCACCGGCTGCCTGTCCGCGCCGATCAAGCCGAATATTCCGGGCGTGGAAACCTTTGCGGGCGAGGAGCTTTTCACCGCCCGCTGGCCCGAGGAGGGCGCGTCCCTGGCCGGTAAGCGGGTCGGTGTCATCGGCACCGGCTCCTCCGGCATCCAGGTCTCGCCGATCATCGCCCGGCAGGCCGAGGCGCTGACCGTCTTCCAGCGCTCCGCCAATTTCAGTGTGCCCGTGCCGAACCGGCCGTGGACCGCCGAGGAGCAGGAGCAGATTCGCGCCACCTACCCGCAGCGGCGCGCCAAGTCCTACTACGCTCCCGCCGCCACCCCGCACCCCAGCCTGCAGACCAAGGCGCTGGAGTTGAGCGCGCAGGAGCGCGAGGAAGCCATGGAGGACCGCTGGAACGGCGGCGGCGTGCTGTTCAACAAGGTCTTCCCCGATCAGAACAGTGATATGGCCGCCAATGACCTGGTGCGTGATTTCGCCGTGGCGAAGATCCGCGCCAAGATCGACGATCCGGTGGTGGCCGATGATCTGATCGCCACCGATCATCCGATCGGCACCAAGCGCATCTGCACCGACTCCGGCTACTACGAGATGTTCAACCGGCCGAATGTCACGCTGGTGAACCTGCGCCGTGAGCCCATCGAGGAGATCACCCCCACCGGCATCCGCACCGCGGACAAGTTCATCGAGATCGACACCCTGGTCTACGCAACCGGATTCGACGCCATGACCGGTGCGCTGCTGCGCATCGATATCCAGGGTGCGCGCGAATCGCGGCTGCGCGATACCTGGGCCGACGGTCCGGTCACCTACCTGGGCTTCGGCGTCCACGGTTTCCCGAACATGTTCAGTATCAACAGCGTCGGAACCCCGTCGGTGATGGCGAATATGGTCCTGCATTCCGAGCAGCAGCTCGATTGGGTGATCGACCTCATCGAACACTGCCGCGCACAGGGCATTCGGCAGGTCGAGGCCCGGGAGGAGGCCGCGGCCAAGTGGACCGATCACCTCATGGAGGTCGCCGAGGGCACCCTGTTCGTCAAGGCGAACTCCTGGTACATGGGCGCGAACATCGAGGGCAAGAAGCGCGTATTCATGCCCTACATCGGCGGTTTCGGCAATTACCGCCGCTTCTGCGACGAGGAACGCGATAACGGCTACCCGAGTTTCGAACTCACCGCATAGCGAAAGGCGCGGCCGCGGTCGGCATCCCCACCGACCGTGGCCGCACCGCTGAACCCCGAATTCAGTTGGCGGGCAACCCCAGTCCGGCCGCGAGCACCGGCCACGAATTCTTCAGATCATCCTGCCAGTAGCCCCAGGAGTGGGTGCCGGTCGGCGTGAAGTTGAAGGTGGCGGGAATGCCCAGCTGACCCAGCTTGGCCTGCAGATTGTGCGAGCAGTAGTTGGTGGCGGCCTCCAGCGCGCCGCCGAGGGTGGTCTGATTCACCACTCCGCCGACACCCGGCAGGGTGTGCGGACCGTTCAGCGTGTCCCACGGCCCGGGCAGGCCGGAGCCGCTGGAGATGTAGAGATTCATGCCGCGCAGCTGGTCGGCGTGCACATAGGGATCATTGGCCGCCCACATCGGATCACCTTTGGGCCCATACATATTCGCGGAATTGCCCCCGCCGGCCGCGACCACCAGATTCACGGCGTTGTAGCCCACCGGATCACTGATCTGCGCGCACCCGCTGTAGGAGGCCACCGACTGGTAGAGCCCCGGCGCGGCGATCCCCAACTGCAGCACCGAGGTGCCCGCCATGGACAGTCCGGCAATCGCATTGCGGCCGTTGGTGTTCAGCGCCTTGTCGACGAGCGGGGGCAACTCCTGGGTGAGGAAGGTCTTCCACTTGTTCACGCCCAGTGTGGGATCCGCGTCGCGCCAGTCGGTGTAGTAGCTGAATCCGCCGCCGACCGGCTGCACCACAGTGACGTTCTTGTCCGAGAGGAAGTTCAGCGCATCGGTCTGCCGCTGCCAGGTGGCGGAGTCCTCGCCGCCGCCCGCGCCATTGAGCAGATAGAGCACCGGGCTCGGCGCGGAGGTGCCGGCCGGACGCTGCACATCGACCTCGATGTTCTTGTCCATGGCGGCCGAGTAGACCTGCAGCTTCACCGTGCGGGCGTCGGTCGACTCGCTGGAGGCGATGTGCGAACCGTCCGTCGAGATGCCGCCGGCGCGCAGGGCAACCCCGGATGCTGCGGAGGCAGTACCCGCGGCGACTGGTAGCAGGACGGTTGCGGTCAACGCGAGAACCACGCCGCCCCAGGTCTTCGACAATCGCACGCCGGATATCTCCTCAGTAGATGACTAATTCTGATCGGCAGATTTTCACACTGCCCTAGTTCACTGAGCATTTGCTAGCTCTCTCCTGAAGAGGGGCTGAGAGAAGCCTCCGACCAGTGCCGATACCCCGCTGATCGGTGCTGTCAGCGGGCCTGTCAGCGCTGTCGGCGCACTGTCGGCCTGCTGTCAGCGGCGCTCGGCAATCTGGTTTCAGACCGGATGAGCGGCCGAAAACGAGAGCCGCACACCGAACACAGGAGAGGTACTGCAATGTCGAACATCGCACTGTCGAACATCGAAGCTTCGTCGGATATCGAAGCTTCGTCGGATATCGCGCTGTCGGAGATCGTCGAAGCCACCGCCACCGAATTCGGAATCCCGGGCGTCACCGTCGGCATCTGGGTGGACGGCCGCGAGATCTTCGCCTCGCACGGCGTGACCAGCATCGAGAACCCGCTGCCCGTCGACCCGGACACGCTCTTCACCATCGGCTCGATCAGCAAGAGCTTCACCGCCACCGTGCTCATGCAGCTCGCCACGCAAGAGCGCGAGATGGGTGTCCCGCAATTCCGCCGACGGGTCGATGCCGAGCTCATCGCCCAGCCGCTCCCGCATGCCCTCGTACACCGCCAGCGCATCGGATTGCCGCCCAGCCGCGGCCAGCGCCCGCATGCGCAGCGCCGCCAGCCGCTCACTCAGCGGATGTTCGGCCCCGGCGACCTCCAGATCCGCGAGAATGTCTGCGTAGCGCCCCAATTGGAGTTCGGCCGCGAACCGGTCCTCCACGGCCGCCGCCCGCAAATCGTCCAGCCGAGCCGCGACAACCTGCACGAACGGCGCATCCTGCACATCCCCGAGCACCGGCCCCCGCCACAATTCCAGCGCCTCGCCGAGCAGCCCGGCCGCAGATTCCGCCCGCCCGGCCGCCGACTCCCGCCGCCCCCGCTTGACCAGCTCCTCGAACCGCTCGGAATCCACCTCGACCCCGGGCAGCCGATACCCACCGGCCGTGAGCTCCACCGTCCCCGCCTCGCGCAGGGCGCGCCGCAACCGCGATACCAGGGCCTGCAGCGCACCGGGCGCGTCACCGGGCGGCTCCTCGCCCCACAGCCCGTCGATCAGCGCCGCCGCCGCCGACACCGTCCCGCCCGCCCGCCTCGAGCGCGAGCCGGGCCAGCAGCATGCGCACCCTGACCCCGCCGATCTCGATCGGCGCCCCCGTATCCGTCGACGCCTGAACCGGCCCCAGCACATCTACCCGCACCCGGCGAGTCTCGCAGAATCGCCGACCACTCCGATACTCGCCGCGTCGGACCTCTGTGCGGTGCGGCCTCCTACCCGCTGCCGCCGGTCTCCGCCCCGGCATTACCCCCGGGGTAATCGCGGCGCGGCACCTCATGCGGCAGAGTCGAACCCATGACCGAAACAGCATTGGATCCGATCGGAACCGAACTCTTCAGCACCATGCCGTTCGCCGATCGTCTCGGCATCGAGGTGCTCGAGCACGGACCCGAGCAGGTCCGCAGCCGCCTGGCCTGGGACGAATCCCTGTGCACCCTCGGCGGCGGCATGCACGGCGGCGCGCTGATGGCGCTCGCGGATTCCACCGGCGCGGTCTGTGCCTTCCTGAATCTGCCGGAGGGCAAACAGGGCACCACCACCGTCGAGTCCAAGACCAATTTCCTGCGCGGTGTGCGCTCGGGGTACGCCACCGCCACCGCGCGGCCGCTGCACGCCGGGCGCAGTTTCATTGTCATCGAGACCGAGATTCGGGATGATGCGGGCAAACTGGTCGCCAAGGTCACGCAGACGCAGGCCGTGCTCTGAGGCCCGCATCTCGGTGAGCCGAACCCGCCTGTGAACCGCCTCGGGGGCTGCGGATAGCGTCAGAGCAATTGTTCGCGGCACGAGGTGGGTAGATGAGGCAGATCTTTTTCGCGGTCCTGATCGCATTGGCGGTGTCGATCACACTGACACCGCTGTTGATCAAGCTGTTCGCGAAAAGGAATGTCGGGCAGGAGATCCGGTCGGATGGTCCGGCCAGTCATCAGGCCAAGCGCGGTACGCCGACGATGGGCGGCATTGCCATCATCATCGGCATGTGGGCCGGTTATCTGGGCTCGCATCTGATCGGAATTCGTTATGACTCAGAGGGTTTGACCGCCTCCGGGCTGCTCGTCCTCGGCTTGGCGACGGCGCTCGGCGTGGTCGGCTTCCTCGACGACTTCATCAAGCTGTACAAACACCGCAATCTGGGCCTGACCGCCAAGGGCAAGTACCTCGGACAGCTCACCGCCGCCATCGTCTTCGGCGTCCTGGCGCTGCGTTTTCCCAGCAATTCGGGCCTGACCCCGGCGAGCCGGCACCTGTCGTACGTCCGCGACTATCCGTTCCTGTCCTTCGGCATCATCGTGTTCCTGGTGCTCGTGGTCTTCCTCGTGATCGCCTGGTCGAACGCGGTCAATATCACCGACGGCCTCGACGGCCTGGCTGCCGGATCGATGGCGCTGGCGCTGGGCGCGTACGTCATCGTCACCATCTGGCAGTACACCAATGCCTGCTCGATCAAGCCCGGCGTCGGCTGCTACACGGTCCGCGATCCACTCGACCTGTCCCTGGTGTGCGCCTCCGGCGCCGCGGCCTGTATCGGCTTCCTGTGGTGGAATGCGGCCCCCGCCAAGATCTTCATGGGCGATACCGGTTCCCTCGCCCTGGGCGGCCTCATCGCCGGCATTTCCATCACCACCCGCACCGAACTTCTCATGACGGTCATCGGCGCTCTGTTCGTCGCGGAAATCCTCTCCGTCGCTCTCCAGATCGCGGTCTTCAAGGCCAACCGCACCCGCCTGTTCAAGATGGCCCCCTTCCACCACCATTTCGAACTGAGCACGTGGCCGGAAACCGCGGTCATCATTCGCTTCTGGCTGCTGGGCGGCATTGCGGCCGGTGTCGGCCTCATGCTCTTCTACGGCGAACACCTCGCCGCCACCAGGTAACCCATCGACGCGCCGATGGCACCCATCGGAATTCCTATTTGTGCGATCTCCACGCCGTCAGCACGATGGGGGCATGCAGCAGCATCAGCTCGGCAGCGAATTGACCAGTTCCGCAATCGGTTTGGGATGCATGGGTTTCTCCCAGGGCTACGGCGCGACCGATGACGACGAGTCTGTCACCGCGATCCACACGGCGATCGACGCCGGCGTAACCCTTTTCGACACCGCCATGAGCTACGGCAGCGGCCACAATGAGCGGCTCCTGGCCCGCGCCCTGCGAGATGCGGGCGAACAGGTCCGAGTAGCAACAAAATTCGGCATCGTCCGCACCGATTCCGGTGTCCGCCTGGACGGCAACCCCGCCCGCGTCCGCGAATACTGCGACGCATCACTGCAGCGACTCGACCGCGACGTCATCGACCTCTACTACCTGCACCGCATCGACCCCGAGGTACCGGTCGCCGAAACCATCGGCGCCATGGCCGAATTGGTAGCCGCGGGCAAAGTCCGCCACCTGGGCGTCTCCGAAGCAACCCCGGCACAGCTGGCCGAGGCCGCCGCCGTCCACCCCATCGCCGCAGTCCAATTCGAATGGTCGATGCTCTGGCGAGAGCCCGAACACGATATCGTCCCCACCGCCCGGAAACTCGGCATCGGCCTCGTCCCCTACAGCCCCCTCGGCCGCGGTCTGCTCACCGCCACCCTGGACCCAACCACCGTGGCCACCAGCGACTTCCGCCGCAACGACCCCCGCTTCCGAGGCGACCACCTGGAAAACAACCTCACCCAGGTAGCCGCCCTCCGCGACCTGGCCACCCGCCTCGACATCACCGCCGGCCAACTGGCCCTGGCCTGGCTCCTGGCACAGGGCCCCGACGTAGTCCCCATCCCCGGCACCCGCCGCCCCACCCGAATCCTCGAAAACGCAGCCGCCGCCGACGTCGCGTTGTCCCCAGCCGACCTCGAAGACCTGGAAAAGCTCGTCTCCCCCGAGTCCTGGACCGGCGACCGTCAGTCCTTCGCCGCCCCCGGCACAACAAGATCAACCAGCTGACTTCGGGGGCGGGCAGCGGCACTCACAGAAACTGAATTGCAATCATTTCAGATTCTGGTCCGCCGACCAGTTCACCGTGATGTAATCACGCCGAACTCGGGTGCGGAAACCCTTCGACGACCGTGTCAAGGGACATCAGAGGTTTGTGGGAGATGCGAATGATGGACAGCAATATGCGGCGGGCAGCCGGTGTGGTGGCCGCGATCGCGGTAGCGGGCGGTCTCGCGGTGACGCTGATCCCCGGCACGGCCGTGGCCGCATCGGGAACGGTCACCTGGACCGACGGGAGCAGCAAGTTCACCCGAACGGTCTCGGACACCACCCCGATTGCCGGCGAGACCATCACCGTCACGACGATGTTCGAGCGGACCGGCATTCCGGTGGAGTACATCTACTCGATCGCGGACGCGCACCCCACCTGCCTGACTCCGGTCGCGGGCTCGGCCACGATGGGCGGCGATCAGGTCTCGCTCGACACCTCGGCCGCGGGCACGGCCAGCGCCTCCTTCAGCGTCATCAAATACCCTGTGTACCCGAATATCTCACCGAAGTCCCAGACCTTCTCGGTGCAGTACACGGTGGGCGTCAACTGCGCCCGCGACACCCCGCTGCCGACCTCCATGAGCTACAACGGCTCCCTCGGCGCCGGCAACTACACCGATAAGGGCCCGGCTATCACCGTGTCCAGCGACGCCGTCTCGACCACCACGCTCGCCCCCGTGAGCGGCCTCCAGGTCAACACCGCCACCACCCTGCGGGCGAGCGTCTCTCCTGCGGCAGCGGGCGGTACCATCGAGTTCAAGGCGGGTGACCAGGTTCTCGGCAGCATCCCCGTCGCCGCGAACGGCACCGCCTCGATCGGCTGGACTCCAGGCGCCGCGGGCACCTACAACATCACCGCCACCTTCTCCGGCCGCACCGGCGTCGCCGGCTCCACCACGACCCAGGCGGTCACCGTGGCCGACGTCACGACCACCACCACGACGCCCCCCAAGCCCAGCACCGGCTCTTTCTGATCGTCACACCCGGCACGCCATGACCACCGCGGTCGCGGGTACTCCGCGACCGCATCGTCGTGCCGCGAATTCCGTTGCAGCCCATCGCCTTCATCCTCAAGAAGGCCAAGATCCACGGAACCTGCCGACTGGCCGAGGGCACCGACATCACCGGCAAACACGTCCTGATCGTCGACGCCGTCGTAAACACCGGCGGCCAAATCGCCCCCTCCGCAGCCGACCTCCGCCCCCTGGGCGCCACCATCACCCACGCCCTCTGCGTCATAGACCGAGGCCGCAGCGGCCGCACCACCCTGGCCGCCCGCGGGGTGGAGCTGCTGAACCTCCTGACACTGACCTGATCCCGAAATACCGGACCACCCGCGTCGACGACGCGCACAATCCATTCGTATTCCCAAAAACCGCGTGCGAGAAGAAGACTCGCGGTAGCGGTCCGGGGCTGAGCAGAGGCTGTAAGTGGGGCGGGCGGGGCTCGAACCCGCGACCAATGGATTATGAGTCCACGGCTCTAACCGACTGAGCTACCGCCCCTGACCGCGGCGGTGCGCTGCGGGCCTCGCGATGCTACCGCGAGGGTTGGGGGGATGCCTAGTGGACCCCCGGGTTTCCACGGTGTCGTAGGTTGGGGTGCGGAAGACCCCCGGCGGGGATGGCGCCGGGGGGCTTTCGGTTGCGGTGGCTCGGCCCGAATCGGGCGGGGCAGGGCGGGTTTCGGTCATGCGGTGAAGCGGTCGGCGATCTTGTTGAGTTCGAGCTGGTAGTAGAGGATGCCGAGGCCGAAGACGAAGTTCAGGAGGAAGCCGAGGACCGGGTTGCAGGTGCCTTCGAGGCCGGCGGCCTCCTGGGATTCCTTGATGCGGGTGCCGGTGCGCCAGAAGCTGATGAGGGCGGCGATACCGGTCCAGGACAGGAAGATCATCACCAGGAGCGGGCCGGCGACGGGCGCATCCGGGTCGCGGCGCAGTTCCGCCATCTCCTCGTGGATCTTGTAGTACCAGACCAGGAAGTAGATGCCGAGCGTGATGAGCGGCCAGACGAGCCACACCAGTACGGCATTGCGGTTCTTGATCGGGGAGGCCACGAGGGCAGTGTTCATTTCTTCGATCCTGTTGTTGTCGAACGGAATTGGAGACTCCGGCAGCGCGAGCAAGCCCACCGTATCGGCGGCTTCATGATCAGATCGTGAACCGCATAGGCTGGCGTTGACCGCGCAACAGGAGGAACCATGGCGAATCTGTTCGTGAACGTGCTTCGAGGCCACCAATGGCTCTACGAGAACACCGGCGGGCTGGTCGGGCACCGGCTGCTCTTCGGCAATCCGACGCTGCTGCTGCGGACGGTCGGCCGCAAGACCGGGCAGCCGCGCACCTCGGCGCTGACCTATGCCAAGGACGGTAAGGACTACCTGGTGACCGCATCCAATGGCGGCTCCTCGAAGCCGCCGGGCTGGCTGGCGAATGTGAAGGCCGCGCCGGAGGTCGAGATCCAGGTCGGCACCACCAAGATCCAGGTGACCGCGCACCCCACCTATCCGGACGGTCCGGACTACGCGCGGCGATTCGCGCTGGTCGACAAGGTCAACGGCGGCCGGTACGCGGAGTATCAGAAGAAGACGTCCCGGCCGATCGCGGTGGTCGTACTCAGCCCGCGTTAGCCCCGGATGGCCGCGCCGGGTGACCACGCACACGGCGCGGCTTGTTGGACAGGTGAGTTAAGGGTCGGCTATCCTCTGCGGCGAGGGGAGTACTTCCCAAGAATCATTCCGGTCAGTACGGATTGCGCCATCGCGATCCCCGGGTGGTTGCCCGAGGACACGGGTGAAGGAGACCTCAGGCGGTTTTTCCTGCCCGAGGAGGTCCTGAATGAGTCCCGACTTCGCACTATTCGCAAGTCCCGCGGTAATCCACACCATCGGCACACCGTGGTTGTGGGGCGGCACCATCGCCGTCGTCCTGGTCCTGCTGGTCATGGACTTCGCGATCACCCGCCGCCCGCACGAAGTGTCCATGCGCGAGGCCATCGGCTGGACCGTCTTCTATATCGCCCTGCCGATCGCGTTCGGCATCTTCCTGTGGGCCGGCCACGGCTCGACCACCGGCATGGAATTCTTCACCGGATATCTGCTGGAGAAGTCGCTGTCGGTCGACAACCTCTTCGTCTTCATGCTGCTGCTGTCGGCTTTCGCGGTCCCGGCCGCGCTGGCGCAGCGAGTCCTGCTGTACGGCATCGCCGGAGCGCTGGTGCTGCGCGGCATCTTCATCGCACTGGGCGCCGCGGCCCTGGCCACACTGGACTGGGCGTTCCTGCTGTTCGGCCTGATCCTGCTGGTCACCGCCGTGAAGCTGCTGGCCGATGCGGCGGGCGGGCATGAGCAGGAGGTCGACGTTTCGTCGATGAAGTCGGTCAAGCTGATGCGCCGGTTCATGCCGGTCACCGACGATTACCAGGGCACCCGCATGACCGTCCGGCAGGCCGGTCGCCGCGCACTCACCCCGCTCGCCCTGGTGGTGGCCGCGGTTATGGCCACCGACCTGGTCTTCGCCGTCGACTCCGTCCCCGCGGTATACGGCGTCACCGGTGACCCGTTCCTGGTGTTCGCCACCAACGCCTTCGCGCTACTCGGTTTGCGCGCACTGTATTTCGTGCTGCACGCCGCGCTGTCACGACTGGTGCACCTGGCCTACGGCCTGGCCGCCATTCTCGCCTTCATCGGCGTGAAGCTGGTGCTGCACTGGGCGCACGGCATCTGGAGCGGCGTGCCCCAGATTCCCACCGCCGCTTCGCTGGTGTTCATCGTGGTGGTGCTGGCGACGGTCACCTTGACCAGCCTGCGCGCAACCCGCGGAGAACAGCGGCATGCGGGCGAGGAGCCCACTGTCGTACCGTGAATCATGGTGCTGCGACGCTTCCGGCGTCCACGACTCGATGAGCTGAACCGAGTCGTGGACGCCCTGGAACTCCCCGAGGCCGTCTTCAAGACCTGCCCCTGGCAGCCGCGCGAACTGGTGGAAACCGGTCTGCGGCAATGGCTTCGCTGCTGCGGAGCCGCCATGCGGGAGGACCGGATCATCGGGATGCCCTCGCACGCGGTGGATGAGGCCTGGCACGGCCTCATCCTCTGCACCAGGAGGTACGCGATGTTCTGCGACAGCGCGTACGGGCGGTTCCTGCACCACTTCCCGGACGGTGAGGGCGTACGCGGAGCAGCCGCCGCGGCCGATCCCATGGCCAATCAATTGGGACGCACCGTAGTGGCATGGTCGCTCGTGGCGCGGCCGGGTGAGCAGTGTGTGCTGTGGAATCTGGATTCGGTAGTAGGAGTGGACACCCCGTGGGGCATTCCGCATGAGCGGGTCACGGCTATCGAGCAGGCGTTGGCGGCCGAGGCCTGAACCTCGGCCGCTCCCCTCCGCCGGAGACTCAGCCGCCGCCTCCGCCACATCCGCCGCCCCCACCGCAACCGCCGCCCCCGCAACCGCCCCCGCCACAGCCGCTCCCTCCCCCGCACCCGCTGCTCCCCCCGCCGCAGCCGCTGTGGCCACCGCCGGTCCCACCACCGCCGCCACACGAACCCGAATAGCTGCCGCCGGAAATCCCATGGCTCCAACGGTTTCCACTGGAGCTGCGACTACTCGTGCCGCCGCCGAGCCCGACGAACAGCATGGCGCCAAAGAAGATGATCCCGAGCACGACCGTCACAACAATCATCGGACTGCCTCCTCGCCGCTGCCGCCGGCAGCTTCGCGCTATAGCCGAAAGCTACTGGCCCCCCGATTACTTCGACAGCCCCCTCAATTCGGGGAAGTCCTCCTGGTGTGAACCACATATCCGCTGGGTACAAAACGCCCGCGCCACCACAGCGACGACCACGCAACCACGGCGGCGACACCCGTAGCCGGGATCACCCCCGCGCACATCCGCGGGCCAGGACTGAGACAAGTGTGCCCCCTGCGGATATTCGCAGGGGGCACATGCTTATTCCGAAGGCACGCGGCTACGTCAGCTTCACCCGCGCCGCGAAGAAGCGAGCGACGGTCGGCGCGAAGCGGTTGAACCTATACTGCAACCACGCCTCGGGTGTCACCGGCACGATGTCACGTCCCTGTTCGACGGCCTTGACGATCTGCGCCGCGACCTTCTCCGGCCCGTAGCGGCGCGCCGCGTAGAGCTTGTCGAAGCGCTCCTGCTTGGCTGCCTCCTCCTCGGCGGAAACACCCGAGAATCGAGTGGTGGCAACAATATTCGTGTGCACGATGCCGGGGCAGATGGTGTGCACGCCGATGTTCTTGCCCGCCAGTTCGGCGCGCAGGCAATCGGAGAACATGAACACCGCCGACTTGCTGGTGGAGTACGCCGAGAAACCACGCTGCGGGGTGTACGCGGCCATGCTGGAGAGATTCACGATATGACCGCCGAGCCCACGCTCGGCCATGGCCTTACCGAACGCCCGGCAGCCATTGACCACGCCGTACAGATTGATATTCAGCACCCGATCGAATTCGGCTGCGGGAGTGTCGAAGAAGTCCCCCGCCTGCCCGATCCCCGCATTGTTGATGAGGATGTCCGGCACACCGTGCGCGGCGATCACCGTGGCGGCGTGCTCATCGACGGCCTCCGCGGAGGATACGTCCAGCTGGTACGCGTGCGCCGTACCGCCTTCGCGTGCAATGAGTTCCACCGTCTCCTTGGCGGAGTCGAGGTTGATATCCGACAGCACCACCTCCGCACCGCCCCGCGCGAATGCGAGCGCGGTCTCACGGCCGATGCCACTGCCACCGCCGGTGATGACCAGCAGCTGGTCCTCGAATTTCCGCTGCTCCCTGCCGACTTCGGCCCGGCGCAGCGTGCGCGGAGCATCCCCGGTGCGCAGCGAATCGATGAGTTCGGCGGTGGAGGTGGCCAGCAGCTCGGGATGCGAGAACGGCAGCCAGTGCCCGCCGCCGACCTCACGCCGGTACAGGTTGGGCGCGTACTCCTTGGTGTCGGCGTATCCGGCCGGCCGCACCGCAACATCGCGGCGAGCGATGATGAGCTGCACCGGAACCTCGGTGCGGCGATCCCGCGGACCGGCCATGCGCTGCACGATATTCGCCCGGTAGATGCGCATACCGTCGAAGAAGTCGCGCCGGAACTCGGGCCCGAATTTGATGTTCTCCGGCGAGGTGTCGTTCATCAGCCCGACAAACCGCGACCACACCTTCTCGGTGCCCAGCGGGCGCAGCACCACCTTCGGCAGCCCGGGCGTCATGAACAGGCCGGTGTAGGCCGAGGACAGCAGCTGGGTGAAGGGACCCCACACCTTGCCGCGCGAGAGATCGGCGCGCACCCAGGCGCCCATGTGGTCCAGGTTCGGCCCGGACACCGACGTGAAAGACGCTACGCGCGTGGCGGCTTCGGGCTCGCACACCGCCTCCCACATCTCCACCGAACCCCAGTCGTGCGCCAGGATGTGCACCGGCTCATCGGGGCTCACCGCCTCGGCGACGGCGAAGAAATCGGCGGCGAAATGTTCGAGCCGGTAGTCCTCGGTGCGATCGGTACGCGTGGAGCGACCGTGCCCGCGGGTGTCATAGGTGACCACGTGGAAGCGGTCGGCCAGCAGCGGCACCACCCGATCCCAGAGGTGATTGTCATCGGGCCAACCGTGCACCAGCACAACAGTTTCGGCAGAGGGCTCACCGTATTCGTAGACGGCGATATCGAATTCGCCACTGCGCACGATGCGCTCGGCGGCGGCAATGACGGTCGGTTGATCGGTCACGAGGTTCTCCTGAGCGGGTGTCACAGGTCCAGGACCAAACGGTCGCCGGCGCAACGGGATACACAGATGAGCATGTCGCCGGCGGCCCGTTCACCGTCGGTGAGCACGGTGTCGCGGTGGTCGACCGCACCGGCGAGCGTATTGACCTTGCAGGTACGGCAGAAGCCCTGGCGGCACGAATACGGGCTGTCGGGGCGAACCTTGAGCACTTCCTCGAGCACCGACTTGTCGGCGGGAATGTCGATGACCTCGCCGGTGCGCGCGAGCTGCACCTGGAAGGCGGCGCCGTTCACCACCGGCGGCGGTGAGAAGCGCTCGGAATACAGTTCCACGCCCGGCATCTCGCGCACCGAGTCGGCAATGGCCTGCGTCATGACCACGGGTCCGCAGCAGTAGACGGAGGTATCGGTCCCGACGCCGGCCAGCAACTCGGCGGCGGTGGGTATGCCGTGCTCGTCATCGGTGCGGATGGTGACGCGATGCCCGAAGGATTCGACCTCCGACAGGAACGGAATGGTGTCGCGACTGCGCCCGGCGTACACCATGGTCCACTCCACGCCGAGCCGGTGCGCCATCCGCACCATCGGCAGGATCGGGGTGATGCCGATACCGCCCGCGACGAAATGCACTCGCGCGGCGGAGGATCCGTAACCCGGCAGCACGAAGGGGAACGCATTGCGCGGCCCGCGCACCGTCACCGGTGTTCCCACGGTCAGCGAATCGTGCACCTCGAGCGATCCGCCGCCGCCGTTCGGTATGCGGCGCACCGCGATTCGATAGGCGTGCCGATCCGCCGGATCACCGCACAGCGAGTACTGCCGCACCCGCCCCGACGGCAGTTCGAGATCCAGGTGCGCACCCGGCCGCCATTCGGGCAGCGCCCGCCCGTCGGCCGCGGTGAACATCAGGCTGATGACATCGGTGTCGTGCGCTTCCACCCGGCGCTGCACCAGCACCAGCGGCAGCCGCCGATCATCGACGCGGGCGGGCGGTTCGTGCCGGTTCACCAGGGTGGTCCAGCGCAGCCGGGTCTCCGCGATGGCATCGAGCACGCGGGTGGCACGGTCGGAACGCCCCTTCCCGTACAGATCGAGCGGCGGCTGCGCGGGAACCGGCCGGCTCCCGCTCACGAGGCCATGGCTCGGGCAGCCGGCGACTGCGCGAGGTAGGCGATGGCCTGCGCGCTCGAACCCACGGGCTCGGGGGTGTATCCGGGCTTGAAGGTGGACAGCGCACTGATCAGCAGCGACGGAATGCCCGGTACCGCACCCCGCCACATGGACGCGAAGATCCGGGCGACCAGTACCGGATACCGGTGATTGGGCAGCGACGGATCCTGATGCACCAGATACTTGGTGCCGCGCAGCAGTAGTGCGATGAAGATCGGGAAGACGATCAGCATGAGCGCACCGCGCCGCAGATATCCGACCCCGAAGTACTCGGCCACATCGTGCGCGACCATGCGGTGTTCGACCTCTTCGGCCCCGTGCCAGCGGAACAGATCCAGCATCTGCGGGTCGGCGTCGAACTTCTCCAGATCGGCATTGAGCACCCAGTCGCCGAGGAAGGCGAAGAAGTGTTCGAGCGTGGCGATGACGCCGAGCCGTTCCACCAGCACCTGCTGCTGGGCGGCCGCGGAACCCATCTCACGGTGGCCGAGGGTCTTGCGGAACAGGTATTCCGCCTGTCGCACAAACGGTTCCACATCGATCCCGTGCGTGGCGAGGACCTCTTCGAGCGCGCCGTTATGGCTCTCGGCGTGCATGGATTCCTGGCCGATGAAGCCGATCATGGCCTCGCGCAGCTTCTCGTCCCGGACGAGTTCGAGAGCTTCCCCGTAGGTCACCAGGAACATGCGCTCGCCCTCGGGCAGCATCATGCTCAGCGCGTTCAGCACATGGGAGGCGATCGGTTCGGCGGTCATCCACACCGGGGCGGTATTGGACCAGTCGAAGTGCACGTTCCGGGCGTGCAGGGCTACCTCACCGGGTTCGGTCACCGGCCGGCGGCCCAGTTTCGGAAGTAGCTTCATCGATACTCCTGATGTCGAGTTCTTGACAGCGTTGTCGGTGACCCGGGTGAGCAGACCCACAGTCGCCTGTTGCTTCGTGAGCGTAGCAATATTCTACGCGTACATGAAACCCACGGTTACAGCTAAAATGCGAACAAGTTGAGAACGGCCCCGCTGCACAGTGCGTCAGCGGGGCCGGGCGGGTTCTGGGAGGTCAGCTGTCGACGTGCACGTGCGGTCGCTGCGACCGGCGGGGCACGGCCCGGCGCAGGATCTCCCGCGTCACCGGAGCGACCTCACCCTCGCCGAAGAACATGAACCGCATGAGGTTGGTCAGCGGATTGCCCTCGGTCCATTCGAAATACACGTGCGGCGGAGCGCCGGTGCGATCGCGAATAGCCAGCAGGATGGCGGCAATGCAGTTCGGCACGGCCGCGGCCTCGACCGAAAGAATGTGGTACTGGTCCACATCCACCTCGGTCACCAGCAATTCGGTGCTGAACTCCGAGGGGTCGCGCACGATGACCTCGAGGAAGAGGATCGGCTCCTCCGCCGGAATATGGCTCTCGCGCCGCTGATCGGCTTCCTTCTCCGCGTACTCCTCGGGCTCCCGATTGTCGATATCGTGCGTGACGATGCGGACCTCGCCGCGCGCGGCCAGATCGTCGATCATCTGCCCGGCCTTCTCGTCGAAGGTCACGTGCACGGCCCGCAGTTCGAAGGCCCGGCGGAAGCGGGAAGCGAAGGACACCACCAGGATCGCCAGAATGAACAGCAGCGCCAGCTGCGCGCCCTCCGGCTTCTCGATCACATTGTCGATGGTGGTGTAGACGAAGATCGCCGACACCACACCGAACGCGAACACCCGCGACCGCTGCTTCTTACGCGCCGCCGAGAGCGTCACCGCGACCGCCGCCGAGGTGATGAGCACCAGCACACCGGTCGCGTACGCCGCGCCCTGCGCATCGACACTGGCGTTGAAATACCAGGTGATACCGAACGAGACCGCCGCGAAAACCAGCACCAGCGGCCGGATCTGGCGTGCCCACTCCGGCGCCATGCCGAAGCGCGGCAGATAGCGCGGCACCAGATTCAGCAGGCCCGCCATGGCGGAGGCGCCGGCGAACCACAGGATGGCGATGGTGCTGATGTCGTAGACGGTGCCGAAACCATTGCCCAGATACTGATGCGCCAGATACGCGAGCGCGCGGCCGTTGGCCGGTCCGCCGTCCTTGAACGCATCCTCCGGAATCAGGATGGTGGTGATGAAACTGGTGATGATGAGGAAGCCGCTCATGATGAACGCGGCCGTGGTCAGCAGTTTGCGCGCGCCGACAATGCGCATGCGCGGGAATTCCTCGGTGTCCTCCGGGCAGCCCTTGATCTGCGGCATGACCGCCACACCGGTCTCGAATCCCGAAAGACCAAGTGCCAGTTTCGGAAACACCAGCAGCGCGACGCCGATCATGGCTATCGGACTGCCGTGCTGCGCGGTCAGCGCATGCGTCCAGTCCGTGACCATGGACCCGTGCTCGGCCACCTTGACGATGCCGACCACCGACACCACCACGTTCAGCGCCAGATACACCCCGACCAGGACGACCGCGATGCTGATGGCCTCACTGAAGCCCTTGAGGAACACCGCCGCCAGCAGCGCGAGCAGCACCAGCGTGATGATCATGTTCTGGTCGTGCAGGAAGCCCGGAACATTCGGGTTCTCGACAATATGCGCCGCGCCGTCGGCCGCCGACAGCGTCATGGTGATGGTGAAGTCGGTGGCCGCGAAACCCAGCAGCACCAGAATCAGGATCTTGCCCCACCAGTTGGGCAGGAAGTTGGCGAGCATGGCGATCGAGCCGCCGCCGTGCGGACTCTCCTTGGCCACGCGCCGGTAGACCGGCAGCGCGCCCAGCAGTGTGAGCGCCACCAGCACCAGAGTCGCCAGCGGCGAAAGCACGCCTGCGGCCAGCGCCGCGATACCGGGCTGATATCCGAGCGTCGAGAAGTAGTCGACACCGGTCAGGCACATCACCTTCCACCAGGAATGCTGATGTTCCTTGGGCGGGCGTTTGGTCATGGGCCCGGGTAGCTGGGAGTGCCGCTCCCCCGCGTCCTCGAGCAGCCAAGCCGCGAATCGCGAGCGTGGCTGTACGTCGGTCGTGGTCAACAGAGTCCTCCCCGGAACCCATGTGTCCGGTTTCCCGGAGTCTGCAATGACCTGGTCAATGTACTCACGACATAAACGACAGATTTACACCCCGCGCCGTGAGTCGCGCAGACCGTTGTGCTAGCCGATGTACGCCGTGATCGCGTCCGCGAGGGAAGCCGCCAATCGGGCACGCCCGTCCGGGGATTCGAGCATGGCGATATCACCCGAATCGCGCATATTGCCGCACTCGACCAGCGCGGCCGGGACCGTGGCGAAATTCAGCCCGGCGAGGTCCGCGCGCGGGTCCAGGCCATGGGAGCCGACATAGTTGGATTCGGTGAAACCCTTGCCGTCCAGACCGTCTCGCAGCGCGGTAGCCAGCCGGATCGACGGATCGCCCTGCGCGTCATTGACCGCGGGCGAGGAGTAGGCGACGTGGAACCCGTGGTCACCCTCGGGAGCGCCATCGGCGTGAATGGATACGACCGCCGCCGCACCGACCCGATTGCCGAGCGTGCCGCGCTCGTCCACACACGGCCCCCAGCCGGTGTCGTTATCGCGGCTCATGACCACCTGGATGCCGCGTGCGGTCAGCAGATCCCGCACCTGCTGCGCCAGCACCCAGTTGAATTCGTGCTCGCTGTACCCGTCATTGGCATTGGTGCCGGTGGTGTTGCAGGGCTTCATCCCGCCGCGCCCGTCCGGAACCTGCGCGTTGATCTCATCGGGATGCGCACCGCCGCCGCCATTGTGGCCGGGATCGAGGACCACGATCCGGCCGGCGATCGGAAAGACCGGCAGCGCGGGCCAATCCATGGCCGGACGGTGCTGCACGGGGGTCGGCACGGCCGCGGACCCCGTTCCCCCCGCCGCGATCAGTAGTGCACCGCAGATGGCCGCCGTCGATTTCCAGTGTCGGTTGCGCACCCGGCCCACCCTACGGGCCGAATGGCCCACCGGTGGGTCACTCTTCGAGCTTGCGCAGCAGATCCGCGAGTGTGCGCAGTTCCGCCGGGGTGAGGGCGGCGACGGGCGGCGGCGCCGGATCGGGCGTGGCGAGCACTTCGGCGACCGCCTCCTGCCCGGCCCGGGTCAGCGACACCAGTTTGCAGCGCCGATTGGTCGGATCGATTTCGCGCACGACCAGACCGCGTTCCTCCAGATCGTTCACCGCGACCGTGGCCGCGGGCGCGTCCAGGGTGGCGGCATAGGCGACCTGCTTCACCGACATCGGCCCGGCGGCCAGGCGCCGCAGCACTCGAATTCGACTGAACGGCAGTCCTGTTCGCTCTATCACCGCCCGCCGGTAGGCGTCGCGGCTGTCCATCACCAGATGGGTGAGCTGTCGCCACACCTGGTCCGGTGTGGGTGTGTCATCCGGCATGAGCGGGGACCTTCTGTTCGAGCAGCGGGGCGACGCGATCGCGGGTCCGGTATGCCCACGAGGTGTTCGCGGCGACTCCCAGCATGGGGATGGTGACGGCGAACATGGCGATCGTCCACCACAGCCCCGAACCGGTGAGCGCACCACACAGTGCCACACCGAGACTCACCCCGACCTGACGACTGGTCGAGGCCACCGCGGCAGCGGCCCCGGCGCGATCGAGCGGCATACCGCTCACCGCGGCCGTGGTGATGGGTGCGTTGACCATGCCGAAACCAATGCCGAACAGCGCGAACATAATGATCAGCTGCCACACCGGGGTGTCCGGCGCGAGCCGGGTCAGGCCGATCGCGGCGACGGTCATGAAGGCGCCGGCCGCCAGCAGCGAGGGCCGGGTGCCGTACCGGCCGACCAGCCGGCCCGACAGCGGCGAGAAGATGAGCATGCCCAGCGCCATCGGCAGGTACAGCAGACCGGTGTGCACGGCCGAGAAGCCCCGCACCCCTTGCAGATACAGCGAGACGTCGAAGAGGAACGCGCCCAGCGCGGCGAAGGCGGCGACCGCGATGACGGTGGCGGAGGTGAACGGGAAGCTGCGGAAGAAGCGCAGATCGATGAAGGGCGAGGGGTGGCGCGACTCGTGCCAGAGGAAGCCGACGAGCGCCACGGCCGTCACGGCGAACATGACCGGCTTCTTCTCGATCAGGCCGAATACCAGCGTGAACATAATGGTGATGGCCAAAGCCTGTCCGGCCCAATCCATTCCGCGGTATTTGGCCGACTTGGATTCCGGCACGAAGAGTGTGGTCAGCACCAGCGCGATCGCGACGATCGGCAGATTGACCCAGAACACCGACTGCCAGCCCAGCGAATCGATGAGCACCCCGCCGACCAGCGGGCCCATGGCCGTCGAAATGCCGACCACGGCGCCCCAGACACCCACGGCGCGAGCACGTTCCATGCGCCCGGTGAAGACGGTGGTGATGATCGACATGGCGACCGGGTTCAGCATGGAACCGCCGACGGCCTGCAGAAACCGGGCGCCGATGAGGAAGTCGATACTGGGCGCCAGGCTGCACAGCAGTGAGCCCACCGCGAAGGTGAGCAGGCCGACGCGGAAGATCCGCTTGCGGCCGAAGCGGTCGGCGGCCGCGCCCGAGAGCATGAGCAGGCTGGCCAGGGTCAGGGTGTAGATGTCCACGATCCACTGCAGCCGGTTGAGCCCGGCGCCGAGATCGTCCCGAATGGTGGGGATGGCGACATTCACGATGGTCGCGTCCATCGACGAGATCAGCAGGCTGAGACAGCAGGTGACCAAGATCAGCGTCTTACGCTGCTTGCTGAGTTCCCCGACAGTTGTAATCACACAACGATTGTGAAACTAAAACTATCCAGCCGCAAGCCCGGGATAACGTGCAACAGCTCACGCCCCGGCGCCGGCACCGTCTCGTCGAGCATGGTGTTCACCGCTCCGAGCACATCCTCGGTCTGTTGCTCGGGCGTGCCGTAGGTGTGGGCGGTGATCGCGAAGCCCGGGCCGAACGAGGCGGACGACACCTCCGGCACCCCGGTATCCGACCAACCCCACTTGGTGCCCTGCACCCGGGGCAGGCGTGCGGTGCCCCAGTCCTGCCTGGTGCCGTCCGCGGCGACCTCGCCGGGCTCGCGCATCCAGGTGAGGATGGGGCTGTCCGGATCCGAGCGCAGTTTGGCCACCAGGAATTCGGACACATCGGCGGTGCTCGTCGAGGAGTTGCCCCACTCGGCGGCGCTGTGCGTGGCGGTGAGCCCGTACTCGGCGGCGATCTCATCGATGGCATGCGGATATTTCGTGTCGATAGCGTCCGCGGCGGCATTGTCGGAGTAGCGAATCATGCGCTCCCCCAAGTCTTTATCGCCCGCGGACGCGTCGCCGTGGCGCAGCGCGAAGTCGATCAAATACAGCTTGGCGAGCGATAGCGCGCTGACGCTCTCGGACTCATTGGCCGTGCCCCAGGCCAATCCGGGCACCACCGAGCGCACGGAGATCGCGGTGCGGGCGGGAACCTGCCCCGGCGCCGGCACCGGCACGCTCGGCTCGGCCGCCGCGGTGGGCCCGACGCAGAGGCACACACCCGCCGCGAAGGCGCCGATCAGCCCTGTCCATTCGCGCGGCCCAGTCCAATCGCGCAGCCCTGTCCAATAGCGCACAGCTACCTCCGGGTCGAGCCCCACCCGGCTCCCAGCTTGCCCGCCGATTAGAGCGGGAGCTGGGAGAACAGCCTCGACACGCCGAGCGCCGCGCCGACTGTCAGACCGTGAGGATGGTGCGACCGGAGGCGGTGCGGGCCTCGATGGCGGCATGCGCGGCGGACGCCTCGGCCAGCGGGAAGCTCTGGCCGATGACCACTTCGAGCCGCCCGGCCGCCACCTCCGCGTGCGCCCGCTCGTGCAGCGCCGGCCAATCGACATCGCTGCCGGTGAGTTCGAACAGCGAGACCACCATGATGTCCTGCGCCGCAGCCGCTTCGGCATCGATCTGCGCGAATCCCCCGGCGGCATTGCCGTATCCGATGATCCGGCCGCCCGGGACGGTGACCGCCGAGGCGGCCGCGCCGATCGCACCGCCCGCACCGTCGAGCACCACCTGCACACCGCCGGTACGCACCCGCACCTGATCCACCCAGTCGGGCTGCGAGTAGTCGACCACCTCATGCGCACCGAGTCGTTGCGCCAGTGCGAGTTTGGCCGCACCGCGCGCCGCCGCGATGACCCGCGCACCCGCCGATCGGGCGAGCTGGATCAGCAGTGTGCCCAAACCGCCTGCGGCAGCGGTGATCAGCACCCACTCGCCCGGCTGAATGGCGGCCCGATCGGTGACCGCCATCACGGTGCGGCCGTCATGGGCAAGGGCCACAGCCTGTTCCAGGCTCAATTCCTCGGGCACGACCGCGAGGGTGCCGACCTTGGCGAGGGCCTTCTCGGCGTAACCACCGGTCGGGGTGCCGCCACCGATCCCGCTGGCGGCGGTCGGCGTGGCCACCCGCTTGCCGATCCATGCCGGATCGACCTCCGGCCCGACCGACTCCACCACGCCGGAGATCGCGCCGCCGGGCACGAACGGCGGTTCGACCGGGAAGAAGTCCTTGGCCCATCCGCTGCGCAGCAGGGTATCGAGGAACATCACGTCCGCCGCGGCGACGGCGACCACCACCCGGCCCGGACCGGCCACCGGATCGGGCGCCTCGTTCACCGTCAGCACCTCGGGTCCACCGAAAGTCTTCGCTTCGACAACTCGCATTGTTCTGCCTCTCTGGTTGTTTCGCTCGGACACCAGCCTCCGACCTCGACAAAGGTTGAGGTCAAGTCGCGGCGTCGGCATTACGCGCAGAGCGAACCTCCGCCGAACTACATCTGACGCATGGCGAACCACATACGCCCGGACGGCGGGTCCGGTGTGCTCAGCACAACAACGATGTTTGCCAAGCCACTGACCTTGGGCTCTACCGAGCCCGGCAGTGAAGGTGAGTCATTTTCGAGTCAAACATCCTTGACTACGACTCAGCAATTCGCCTACGGTTTGCCTCGAACCCCGGCACCCGCGGAAGGAATCCGAGATGACCACGCAGCAGTACCTCGAACAGGTCCGCGCGGCCACCGATGCCCGAGAGGCCGCCAAACAGGCGGCGCAGACGGCAGACGACCTCTGGCGCAACAAGATCAAGGAGGCGACGGTCGCGGGCGCGCGCGTCTTCCTCATCGCCAAGGCCGCCGGCGACATCACCACCTCCCGCGTCTACCAAATCCGCGACGGCGTGCGCACCGGCAGTCGTTAGCCGGCCGGTCGGCCGCGACTCGGGACCCCGGTCACGTGTCCCGAACTCGAGGCAGCCGCATGCGACAATGACACCGTGCATGAGCCGTTGAAACAGTGGGTCGAGGAGCTGACGGGGGGCGACAGCACCCGGGCGATGGCCGTGGTGACAGGTATCCCGCAGGCCACCCTCGCCCGGCATCTGACAATGGCGACGCCCCCGGTGGAGACCCTGATCGAGATCGCCCGCGCCTACAGCGCCAATCCGGTCGAGGTGCAGGTGGTAGCCGGCATCATCACCGAAGCCGAGGCACAGCGCGCCGGGTCCGGCAGCGCGATCCGGCAGGCGAGCACCCGGCAATTGCTCACCGAGTTACTGCGCCGGGATAAAGAGGAGAACGACTCGCCGCGTCGCAAACCCTCCCGCGGCGAGGCCGGCGCCAGGCTGTTCCAGTGAACAACGCCGTTCCGCTGCTGGCCGCGCTGCTGGCCGCCACCGCCGCGGCGGTGCGCGCACCGCGCTGGCGGAATCCCGTATCCCGGCCATTGACGCTCGGTGTGGCGCTACTGGCGGTGTGGGCACTGCTGCGCGCGCCCGCGGTCAACCGCTGGGGCGACGATCTCACCACGTCGGCAACACAATTGGAGCGACTGCCCGGGCTGATCGCCGATGTCTCCCTCGTGGCGGCCGGGGTGCTGCTCGCCATAGCCGTCGCCCAGGCATGGGGGCGTTCCGGATTGATCAGGGCGGCGTACTCGGCACTGGCCGCCGTCGAAGTCGTACTTCTCGCGACCTACGACCCGTTCGACGCGCCCGAATGGGTGCTCACCGCGCAGAAGTGGATCATCGCCGGAGCCGTAACCCTCGGCAGCGCGGCGATATTCGCGGCGGCCTGCATTACCTATCGCGCCCTGCCGTCCCGGCTGCGCCTGCCCATGGCGGTATTCATGCTGGGCGGGCTGCTCGGCGTGACCGTCGGCATCGTCCGGGGAGTTGTCCTGCTGCTGCCCGATGTTCACCTCGGCGACTCCTGGGCCGTCCTGGGCAGTCTCCCGGTCTACGCCTTCGCGATAGGGTCGCTGATAGCAGCTGCTCGCACCCGCCACGCCACTACTACCGAGAAGTAGCGGACCAAGAGTGAGACGGCATCCGGTGCTGTAGCAGCCTGGATCCCAGATCACCGAGAACCCCTGCTGTACAGCGGATTGCCGATACCGGAAGTTCGTCCCAACTATCGGGACCGACCTTTGCCAGGCCGGTTTCCCTCAGGTAGCGCCAACCTTCCGAGCCGCCTATGCTCGTCCGCTAGATCCGAATCCGCTTGCCGGTCCCCACTTTTCACGTGTGCGGAGCCGCTGGCGTGCTCGATCCCACCGCGGTGCCTGCCGTGGTGAACGTGAGTGCGGAAGTGCAGAGCTTGTCGGAGTCATCGAATCCCCCAGGCGGCGAGCCGAATACCGTTCGGGGTGCGCGGCTGCCGTTCGGGACGCTGTCGGCCGGTGCCGCGGCGGCCGTCGCGGCGGTATGCGTCGCGGTCTTCACCGCGCCCGGCGATATCCGGATCGCGGTGGCGATCAGCGCGAGCATTGTCGCCGTACTGCTGTGCGCGGCAACCACCGCGGCGGTGTACTTCCGCGCCCAGATCGGGCGGGAGCGACAGCTCGCCGCCCTGCGGGTGGAGCAGGCCGAAGCCCGCACCGCGGCGGTCATCGCCGAGGCCGAGGCGCGACTGGCGGACGGCCACCGTCGGATTCAGGCCATTACCGAGGCCGGCGCGGAACAGGCGCGCGAGACCAAGGACAGCGATAACCGGCTGTCGGCGGCCATGGCGGCCTTCGCCGGTGCGGCCGGGCGGATCCAGGCCATGAGCACCAGCATGCTGGCCGAACTGCGCGAAATGGAGCATCGGCACGCCGATCCCAAGGTCCTCGCCGATCTGCTGGAACTGGATCACCGCACCGCGCAGGCGGGCCGGCTGGCCGACAGCATCGCGGTGCTCAGTGGTTCGCGCTCCGGTCGGCGCTGGGCCAAACCCATTGCCATGGAATCGATTCTGCGCGGCGCCATGGGCCGGGTGGCGGGGTATCAGCGGGTGCGAATGCGGGCCGTCGCCGAGATCGCCATTGCCGGACATGCGGCCGAGGGCATCATGCACGCGCTGGCCGAACTGCTCGACAATGCCTGCAATTTCTCTCCGCCCACCACCGAGGTGCACGTCTACGCGGCGGAAGTCCCCGCGGGCGTGGTGATCACCATCGAGGACAGCGGCCTGGTGATGAGCGAATCCGCCCTGCGCCGAGCCGAACTCACCGTTTCCGGCCGGGGCGAACCCGGAGCCACCGGCGCCGAACCCACCGGGCGCGGCGGCCGCTCGCGCTACAGCGGAGCCGGCTCCGACCTCTCCTCACTGTCCGGTACCCGCCTGGGCCTGGCGGTTGTCGGCTATCTGGCCCGCAAACACGATCTCACCGTCTCCTACCGCCCCTCCGCCATCGGCGGCACCGCCGTGGTCGTGGTCGTCCCCCGCGAACTCACCACCCGCCTGGACCGCACCCCCGGCTCCCTCGCCGCCATCCCCCTGCCCGCCCGGAATCCCGGTGCGGCCACCGGCCGCTCCGCCCTCACCAGCGCCGAACCGGCTCGCCCCGCCGCGCTGACCAGCCTGGAACCCGGCGGCCCGGCCACCGCACATCCCAGCGCGGTTGCCACCCGTTCCGGCGCGGGGACCGCCCTGCCCGGCGGAGAGGCGGCCCGTACCGGCTCGGCACCGGCCCTTGCCAGTGGAGACGCGGGCACCGGGCCGAGCCTCAACACCACGGATTCGGCCCGGCCCAGTTCGCCGCCGATGTTCACGAATTCCGGCCCCTCCCACCCCGCACATACGGAGACCCCGTACCTCCCGCCCGCCTTCACCAGCCGCGAACCTGGTCGACGCGGCGCGGCGGCCGAATTCACCGGCGGCGATTCGGCCGGACCGCGCACGAGTCCCGGCATGCGGCGCATCGATGCCTTTCTCGCCGAGGCCGATTCCGCGCTCTTCGGCGTGAACAGCGCGAGTGCCGTCAATGCCCTGGCGTTTCCGGAGGGGGCGGCCGGGTTCTCGGGCAGCACTTCGGTTTTGGGCGACCGGCCGATCGAGGCGGCCGTGGTGGACGAGAATTCTCCGGCCTCCACCGCGTCCGGGCTCCCGAAGCGCCGGCGCGGTCAGACGCTCGCGGCCGTGCATCCCGAGGGGTTGGCCGCGCTGCACGATCCGGCGGGCCCCGCCCATTCCCGACCGGTATCCCCGTCCGCGCTGGGCGCTTTCCAGCGCGCGGTGAACGGGCGCGAGAATGCCAGTGCCGCAACCCCTTCCCCGTCCGCCTTGGAGACCGATAAATGACACTGTCCGCAACTCAGCTGGGCTGGCTGCTGGAGCAACTGCTCACCCGTACCCCGCGCGCCAGGCATGCCCTGCTGCTGTCGGGTGACGGCCTGAAGATCTGTCACACCCCGGAACTGGGGAACGACAGCGCCGATCAGCTGGCCGCGATCGCCGCTGGTATTCAAAGCCTTTCGCACGGCGCCTCCGTGGAGTTCGGTGACGGCCGCGGGGGTGTGCGCCAGTCCATGACCGAGTTCTACGGCGGCATTCTGTTCATCGTCGAGGCCGGGGTGGGCGCGCATATCGCGGTGGTCGCCGCGGAGGACGCCGATGCCGGACTGGTCGGCCACAATATGCGCGAGCTGGTGGAGCAGCTGGGCGAACACCTCGCCGCCGCACCGCGCACCCGCGACACCTCCGGCGCGCAGGCGCGCGATACCGTGGCGCCACGAGGAGCGGGCGTGTCGTGACCAGGCCAGACGAGGATCCGGACCGGCTCTACACGCTGACCGGCGGCCGCAGCAGCCCGGATTCCGACGCCTTCGATCTCGTGACTCTTGTTGTCAGCGAGAGCGATCCGGCGCCGGGCATGCAATCGGAGCATGCGGCCATCCTCGAGATCTGCCGGGCGCCCACCGCCGTCGTGGAGATCGCGGCGGAGCTGCGGCTCCCGGTCGGCATAGTCACGATCCTGCTGTCGGACCTGTTGCACGCGGGCCGGATCACCGTGCGGCATCCGCGGCACAACCCCGCCACGCAATGGCATTCGCTGCCCGACACCACCACCCTGGAGAAGGTGCTCGTTGGACTCCGCAACCTTTGACCCCCGGCCGGCCCGCGCCGACGCACCCCTGCACGCCTCGGCCAGCCAAGGCCTCAAGATCGTCATCGTCGGCGGTTTCGGCGTCGGCAAGACGACAATGGTGCGCGCTGTCAGCGAGATTCGGCCCCTGGATACCGAGGCCACCATGACCCAGGTCAGTGTGGGCGTCGACGATCTGGCGGGCGCGCCGGGCAAATCCACCACCACCGTGGCCTTCGACTTCGGCCGCATCACCATCGACGCCGAGCATGTGCTGTACCTGTTCGGAGCGCCCGGACAGGAGCGCTTCTGGTTCCTGTGGGACCGGCTGTTCACCGGGGCGCTGGGCGCCATCGTGCTGGTGGATCAGCGCCGAATCGCCGACTCCTGGTACGCCATCGACCGGCTGGAGCATCAGCGCACCCCGTTCATCGTGGCGTGCAACAACTTCGGTGAGTCCTACCGCCCCGCGGAAGTTCGCGAGGCGCTGGATCTCGATCCGCACGTGCCGCTCATCGATTGTGATGCCCGCCACCGTGATTCGTGCAAACAGGTGCTGATCACGCTGGTCGAGTATCTCTACACCCCGGAGAACGTGCGATGACGCCGACCGATCGAGGGTACTGCCCCGTCCAGCCGGGCGCGGTGCTGCTGGGCGGCCCCCGGTTCCAGGCCGACCCGCATCACCTCTACAACGATATGCGGCGCGAACACGGTTCGGTGGTCGCCGTCGAACTCCCCGGCGGCGTACCCGCCTGGCTGGTCATCGGCTATCGCGAAATGCATCAGGTCACCAACAGTCCCGAACTGTTCCCGCGTGATGTGAGCCTGTGGAATCAGTGGGGCAATATTCCGGAGGACTGGCCGCTGCTACCCATGGTCGGCCAGCCCATGCCGTCCATCTATTTCACCGCCGGGGCCGAGCACCGCAGGCATCTGGCCATGGTCGAACCCGCGCTCGAATCGGTGGATCCGTTCGAATTGCGCCGCGTCTGTGAGGATTTGGCGGATCGGCTGATCGACGGCTTCTGTGGTCGCGGTACCGCCGAACTGATGGCCGAATTCGCCGAACCGCTACCGGTGCTGGCGCTGGGCGCACTGCTGGGACTTCCGAAAGAGGAAGGGCCGCATCTGGCCTGGAGCATGAAGGTGATGGCCGACGGCGGCGCCGATGCCCAGGGCGCGCACCTGCAGTTCATGGGGCATATGCAGCGGCTGGTGGCCATGAAGAAGGCCGCGCCGGGCGATGATCTGGTCTCGCGCATGCTCGCCTATCCCACACCGTTCACCGATGAGGAGTACGTCAACGACCTGATGGCGATCACCGCCGCCGGTCATCTGACGACCTCCGACTGGGTCGGAAACTCGGTGCGGCTCATGCTCACCGACGATCGCTTCGCCGCCGCGCTGGGCGGCGGCCGGCGCAGTATCAGCCAGGCCATGAACGAGGTGCTGTGGGAGGAGGGCCCGACCTCCATTCTCGCCGGGCGCTGGGCCGCCCGCGACACCCGGCTGGGCGACAAGGTGATTCGCGCCGGGGACCTGCTACTACTGGGCCTGGCGGCCGCCAATACCGATCCGCATGTGCGCCAGCACGTCTCGGATGCGGTGCATACCGGCAACAATGCGCACTTCGCCTTCAGCCACGGGGAATACCGCTGCCCGTTCCCGGCGCAGCATATTGCCGAGATCATCGCCCGGACCGGTATCGAGGTGCTGCTGGACCGGCTGCCCGATCTGGATCTCGCGGTGCCCGCGCAGCAGCTGACGCGCCGTCCTTCGCCGTTCATGCATGGAATGTCCGCTCTTCCAGTTGTTTTCACACCAGTTCGCGCAGTCGGAGGTTTCCAGTGAGTTCAGCATGTCCCCACGCCATGGCGATCGATCCCATGGTCGGTGATCTGGCCGGCGAGACCGCCACCCTGCGCGCCGCCGGGCCGCTCACCCGTATCGAACTGCTCGGCGCCCCCGCGTGGACCGTCACCGACCATTCGCTGGCCCGCCAGCTGCTCACCGATACCCGGCTCGTCAAGGACATCAATGCCTGGGGGCTGTGGACCTCCGGCGTGGTGACCCGGCAGTGGCCGCTGATCGGCATGATCGATGCCGGGCGCTCCATGTTCACCGTGGACGGGTCCGAGCACCGCCGCCTGCGCATCAAGACCACGCAGGCGCTGACCGCGCGCCGGCTGGAGGCGTTGCGGCCCTTCATCGAAGCGCTCACCGCCGAACTGCTCGACGATCTGGAGGCTGCGGCGCAGGAGGGCGCAGTCGTCGATCTCAAGCAGGTTTTCGCCTACCCGCTGCCCATGCGCGTGATCAGTGAGCTCATGGGGGTGCCGCCGGCCGATCAGGCCAAGCTGCTGGACTGGTACAAGAAGTTCTTCTCGATGATGACGCCGCAGGACGAGCGACTGCGCGTGATCGATGAGCTGGACGTCTATTTCACCGAGATGGTGCGCCGCAAGACCGCGGCGCCGGGCGACGATCTCACCAGTGCGCTCATCCTGGCCGACGAGGGCGGCGATCCGCTCACCGAGGAGGAGGTGGTCGGCAACCTCAAGGCGCTGGTCGCCGCCGGGCACGAGACCACCGTGAGCCTCATTGTGAATGCGGTGCGCGCCTTGCTCTCTCGCCCCGAGCAGCTGGAGACGGTGCGCAGCGGCGATGCGGAGTGGAAGCAGGCCATCGAGGAGACCCTGCGCTACGACGGTCCGGTCACCCATCTGCTCATGCGCTTCGCCACCGAGGACATCACCGTGGGCGACACCGTGATCGAGCGGGGTGAGGGTGTGGTCATGTCCTACCGTGCGATCGGCCGCGACACCGCCATTCACGGTGAGGATGCCGACGAATTCGACGTCACCCGCCCGACCGCCGGCCGCAATATCTCCTTCGGCTACGGCCCGCACATCTGCCCGGGCGCGGCGCTGGCCCGGCTGGAGGCCTCGATCGGCCTGCCCGCCCTGTTCGACCGCTTCCCCGGTCTGAAACTCGCTGTGCCGGAGCAGGAAATCGGCAATCTGCCGGTGCTCACCCAGAACGATGTGGCCGCGCTGCCCGTCCACATCTGATGCCGAGCGCCGTGGTGGCTCGAATTCTCGAGCCACCACGGCGACAGGGCCCGCATCTCCCCGAGATGACAGCGACTTGCTGGCATGCTGTGCCGCGTGATGAACAAAGGAGCATGGATCTCGACCGCCGTGTGCGCGGTACTGCTGAGCGCCGGATGCGGTGGGAGCACCAGCGATACGAAAGCTACCGCCGCCGGCCCGGCGCCGAGCACACCGCGCGATCAACTGGTGCTGGGCGCCGCGGAATTCCCCGCCGACACCACCCCGCTGACCCTGCCGCCGGACAAGCTGCGCTCCAGCGTCTCCGATCTCGGTGACGCCATGGCGAATTCGACGGTCACCCCCGCGGACTGCAAACAGCCGCAGGTGGATCTGGCCGCACTCAGCAATGATCTGATCGGCAATTCGGCCGTGGCCGCGGCCACCACCGAGGATATGACCGTCTACGTGGAATTCGTCGCGAACAAGCTGGCCGACACCGGAACCATGGCCGCCACCAATGAGAAATGCGCCGCCCTCACCTCCGCCAGCACGGTGAACGGCCAGCACATCGACACCGTCGTCAAAATGGAGCGCCTCCCCTCCCCCGACGCCCTCTCCGGCGTCCAGACCCTCGCCTACCGCGCCACCAGCACCAGCACGGTTTCGGACACCAAACCCCAAACCCGCACCTCCTACCAGGCGTGGGCCACCCTGCGCGGCATGACCGTCGGCGTCCGCGCCGCCGCCCTGGCCGGTACCCCCGACCAAGCCGCCTTCGAAAAGCTCTTCACCGACGCCGTGCAAAAGGTCCGCACCGCCCAGTAGTGAAGGGCAGGCCGGATGTTCGTCTCCCGGGCACGCTGATGTAATGCGACACGCACTGATGTCCGTCTTGTCCTGCTACCGTCGAATAAGCGACATCAGCTAGGCAAGGAGCACGACATGGGCATTATCGTCATGATCGTTATCGGTCTCATCGCCGGTGCCATCGCCCGCCTCCTCGTCCCGGGTAAGGAAAATTTCGGGTGGATCGGGACCATCCTGCTGGGCATCGTCGGTGGCTATGTGGGCGGGACCCTGGGGAGTCTGGTCTTCGCGCCGCACAAGTTCAGCGTTCACGCACCGGTGCAGCACACGTTCCTGGGTGCGATCGTCGGCGCGGTCGTTCTGCTGGTCATCTACAAGTTCGTGCGCGCCCGCGTCTGATACGCGACCTCGCAATCGCCATGCGGCAGTGGGACTGCCGCATGGCGGCGCGTTAGTTCGTCGCGCGCAGAATTCGGGGCGTGTTGCCCGCGCTCGGCTGCGGTGACGTCCCGGTATATCCGGCGATCACCTCGGTCGCGGTCCGATCTTCGACCTCGGTGAATCCGGCGTCGGCCAGTGCCGCCGCCATATCGTCCGCGGTGAAGTAGCTCAGGAACGGTTCGCCGACCGCGCCCACTCGATCGGCGCGGGCCTCGAGGTCGGCCGCTTCCTCGGAAGTTGTTGCGGGAACCAGGTAGTCGAGCACCACCTGGGTCGGCAGCGCCTGCTGCGAGATGTACTTCAGCGTGCCCGAAATGGCGTCCCGGGTCAGGTACATGACCACGCCGAGCCAGACGAAGACGGCAGGCTCGTCACGCGGGAATCCGGCCTCGGCCAAACCTTCTGCCAGCGTGCGCGTTTCGAAGTCGATGGGGACGAAGGCGAGGGAATCGGGCACATCGATACCCGATTCCGCCAGCCGATGACGCTTCCACTCCTGGGTATCGGGATGATCCACCTCGTACACCCGCAGCTCGGGGAACGGATCGCGGTAGGCGAAAGTGTCCAGGCCCGCGCCGAGGATCACAACCTGCCGCGTACCGGCCGCGGCGGCGGCGCGCACCGTGTCCTCGGCGAAGCGCGCCCGGCCCGCCAGGAACATCCGCCGCCGGCGCGGCCACCTGGGGTCACCGGATTCGAGTGTCGCGGTATTCCGCTCGATCAGCTCGGCCTCGTCCACGCCGAGAATGCGCATGGCCAGCGGATCGGTGAATATCCGTGGCTCATCGGCGATCTGATGGTAGGCACGCTGGTATGCCGTTGCCAGTGCGGTGCGGCTAGGTTGACCCAGTTCCATATACCGTTCCTCTGCCATTCCTGATTCGGTTCAGCGACTGCGTATCTCGACTCGCACCTACGTTCGCCGTCTACAGCAGCCCGCGCAATCGGAGATCCGTCACGTACTTGCGAATCAGTTCCGGTCCCAGGTGCGGGATATCGTGGTCGGCGCCGATCTCGGCCTCCTGCACGGCGGCCTGGAATCGCTTGGCGGGCAATACCGATCCCGGAATCGGAACGCCCGGATACCGGTACGCGTGCAGCAGTGGCAGCACCGAATTCTGCCGCTGCTGCTCGGGCAGCGCCCGCAGTGCCGTCTCGAAGCGCGCGAACCAGGCGTCGTAATCGTCGAACCGTTCGATGGGATGACCGTCCTCGATCAGCCAGTCCACGAATTCGTCGAGCGAAATCCCGTCATCGTGCGGATTGAAGACATCGAAGGTGCGGAACCCCTCGGTGGCCCGGGCCCCGAGCGTGGTGATCGCCTCGGCGGTGAAATCGGCGGGCAGGCCGTCGTAGTGGGCACGCCGCCGATTTCCGGCACTGTCGGTGCGATAGAACGACTTCGGGGCAATACCGGTGGCGAGCAGGCTCAGCAGCAGGCGGCTGAACATATCGGTCAGATTGAACTGGCCCGCGAAGGTGCTGTGCGCCAGGATCATATCCGAACGGAATACCGCGACCGGCAGTCCGCACAGATCGTTGGCCTCGCGCAGTAGGACCTCGCCCGCCCACTTGCTATTGCCGTAACCATTCGCGTACCCGTCGCCGACAATACGTTCCGCGCTGACCTCGCGAATATCGCCGTCCTCGTCGAAGAACTCCGGATCGACCTGATCGGCCACCCCGACGGTGGACAGGTAGGTGACCGGCTTCAGTCGAGTGGTGATCGCCAGCCGGATGACCTCGGCGGTGCCGACCACATTGGGGCCGAACAATTGGTCGTAGGGCAGCACGTGATTGACCAGCGCGGCCGGATGCACGATCAGGTCGGCCGTTTCGGCGAGATGCCGCCAATCCGCCTCGCTCAGGCCGAGATTCGCATCACCGATATCACCCGCGAGCACCTGTAGTCGCCGGTCGGCCAGGTCCCGATAGGTGCGCAGCAGTTCCGGGTCACCCGTGTCGAAGGCCGCATCCAGCCGCGCCCGCGCCGCCGCGGCGGTGCTCCCGCGGACGACGCAGATGAGGGTGCCGTCCACCTCGTCCATGCGCCGCAGCCATTCCAGGCACAGGAAGCGGCCGAGGTAACCATTGGCTCCGGTCAGCAGCACCGTGCGGGGTTGCTCGACAACACCCGGAATCTCCGTGGCAGCGGCGAGTGTCGCGGCAGCGATGAACTTGTCCAGGGTCAGATCGGCAGCCCGGATCTGCGGACCCGCACCGTGCACCGAGGCGGGCGTGGGTCGGCGGACCACCGAATTCCGCTCCTGCTCGATATATTTCGCCAATCCCGCGAGATCGTTGGCCGGGCTGACGATGACGCCCACCGGCACCTCGACCCCGAAGATCTCCCGCAGCAGCGTCGAGAACGACAGCGCCGACAGCGAATCTCCGCCCAGATCGGCGAAGTGCGCATCGGGCCGCAGATCGGTTTCGGCACAGCTGAGCAGCGCCCGTGCGGCGCGGCCGACACTCTCGAGCACCGGGCGCTGCGCGGCCTCGGACCGCAGTGCCGCCAGTTCATCGGCCTGCTGGGTGGCCAGATCGGTGTACAACTGCTCGAGTCGCTCCCCGTAGCGCTCTTTGAGCTTGGGCCGCAGGGCTTTTCCGATCCCGGACAGCATGCCGTTCTCCATGGTGAACGGCTCGGGCTCGACGAGGAAGTTACGCGGAACCTCATAGGATTCGAGTTCGGCATCCTTCGCCAGCCGCTGCAGCGATTCACTCAGCGCCGTGTGCAGCGAGTCGCCGGCCGCACCGCGCAGCGCCTCCGCGGTGGGCACGATCACCGCGAGCAAATACGCGCGTTCACTGCTGCCGTAGACGTAGATCTGCTTGATCAGCGGGCTGGTCGAGTACACCGCCTCCAGCTTGGCGACGGTCACGAACTCACCCTGTGACAGCTTCAGAACGTTATTGCGGCGGTCGACGTAGACCAGCTCGTCCGGCCCGAGTTCGGCGACGATATCGCCGGTCCGATAGAAGCCGTCCTCATCGAATATCTCGGCGGTGACCTCCGGCCGGCGGTAGTACCCGGGAATCATGACCGTGGACTTGAGCAGCAGCTCACCGCGCGGGTACGGCTTATCGGTGCGGAAGTACCCGAGGTCGGGCACATCGACCAGCTTGTAATCGATGACCGGCGGACGATTGATCCGATTGTCCATGAGAATGCCGCCACCGGCCTCGGTCGAGCCGTAACCGTCGTGCAGTTCGAACCCGAGCACGGACTCCATGAAGGTCTTCATCTCGGCGGAGATCGGCGCACTGCCGACGATCGCGCCGAACAACCGGCCGCCCAGCATCTGATCGCGCAGTTCGGATTTCACCTGCCGGACAGTCGTTTCCGGGTCCGCACCGGTGGCGAGCCGGCGGGCGACCTCACCCTGGTAGCGCTGGAAGATCATGTCGCAGACGCGGGGGACGAAGAAGAACTCCGTCGGCCGCACCAGCGCGATATCTTCGAACAGCGTCGACAGATCGCTGGCGGCCGCGAAGTGGGCGGTGCCGCCGCGGGCGATCGCCCCGATCAGCGCCATGCGACCGGCCACATGGCTCATCGGCATGTAGTTGAAATTGATTGCGGGCCAGGGCGATCGCGCCGGTCCGCCGATCCACATGGACGCCACCAGGCGCTGCGGGTACATCGCACCCTTCGGCGCACCGGTGCTACCGGAGGTGTAGATGAGCAGCGCGAGCGGATCCTCGTCCGGGCCAGGAACAAAAGGCTGTGCGGGCGGCAATGCGCGCCCGCGCTCGAGCAACTCCTCCAAGGTCTCGACAGTTACCGCACTGCCGGCCTCCGCAAGCCGTGTACGTGCGGATTCCAGTGCCGCACAGTGATAGTCGTCATCGCTGTGATGGTCGAAGACCAGCAGCTGCAGCGGCGCGGGCGCGGCCAGCGCCGCGTCGACCGCGCCCTCGAGCAGCTCCGAACTGGTGGCGAGCAGTCGCGGCCCGGTCTCGGCGATAATCGAATTCCACTGCGCCACCGAACTACTCGACTGCAGGGGCACACAGACCAGACCCGAGATCTGGCAGGCCAGATCCAGCGCGATGTAGTCGGCGCTGGTGAAGCCGAGAATGCAGACGAAATCGCCGGTGCGCAGGGGATTTCGCGAATCGTGCTGCCAGGCGGCGGCAACGGCGCCGATACGCGCCGACAGCTCCCGGTAGGTGGTCGTCGTGAATCCCGGTAGCAATTTCCGGGTCCGCCGACCCGTGTCATCGGTGACGAGTTCAAAGGCCCGCTGCCCGAGCGCGGGGCGATCGGCGTATCCGTCCAGAGCCGTCGTGATGATCTCCGCCAGGCTCTGTCCGGGCTGCTGCATGGCCGCGCTCACCTCGGGGCGCTGCACAGCGGCACTGATCTGTTGATCGGCGAGCAATTCGGCGATGCGCTGCGAGCGCACGGCCTCCGGCGTGTCATTACCCACGTTGACCCTCCTGCGTATCCCCGACCGTGATCACACCCCTGGGCGTACGGTGTCGCCCAGTACCCGAGCGCAATCCGACACATTTAGCCAAGCTAATCAATTCACGGTGCGCTCGCGCCGCCGGAATGTCAAGCACCGGCCGTCGGGTGTGATGACGATGGCGGGCAGCAGGGTGCCGTCCGCCACCACAATCATGACTCAGGAGGGATAAATCACCACTCAGACGTCGATGCCGTAGTCGCGGGCGATTCCCGCCAGTCCGGAGGCGTAGCCGCGGCCGATCGCGCGGAACTTCCATTCCGGGCCTTGACGATAGAGCTCGCCGCACACCACGGCCGTCTCCTCGGCGGCGTCCTCGGTGAGGTCGTAGCGGGCCAGTTCGGTCCGGGTGGCGCGGTCGACCACCCGGATATAGGCATTGCGGACCTGGCCGAAGGTCTGGCCGCGGACCTCGGCATCGTGAATCGATACGGAGAAAACGACATTGGTGACGGTGGGCGGCAGGTCGACCAGGTCGACGGTGATCACCTCGTCGTCACCGGCACCGGAACCGGTCAGGTGATCACCGGTGTGTTCTATGGCGCCGTCCGGTGAGCGCAGATTGTTGTAGAAGACGAAATGCCGGTCGGTCGGTACTCGTTGATCCCCGCCCACCGCCAGCGCGCTGGCGTCCAGATCGAAATCGTCACCGACAGTGGCGCGTACATCCCAGCCCAGTCCGACCGCCACCGCTGTGAGATTCGGCGCGCGGTGCGAGAGCGAGACATTGCCGCCGCGGAGCAGGCGTACGCCGGTCGCCTGCGCGGCATCCCAGGGGAAGGCGGTCCACGGCCAGTCACCGGCAGCTTCGGTTTCCGGAGCGCCGCTCTCCTCGACCCCGGCGGAGCCGTCGTCGAGCTGGTCGGCAATCCGAATGATCCGGCGCTGCAACTCGATCAGCTCGACCAGATCCCGATTCACCGCCAGCCCGGACCCCTGCGCCGCGGTCATCGCCCGCACCGCATCCTCGTGCGCCGCGGATACCGCACCCCGCAGCCGGGCCGCCACCCCCGCTCTGCGCGTGGATGCCGACCGAACCCGAGGTCCCCCCTCATCGGTAGTCACCCTCCCACCGTACCGCGCCGCCACCGCGCCGAAACGCGATGGCAAACCCGCACTGCCCGTGTTGCTTTGGCCGCACCAGCAGCAAGATCGTTCGCGCGGCGGCTACCGGGCCTGCGGCGGCAGCGTGTCGCGCAGCACCTGGACGCCGGCGGTGAGGGCGGAGCCGGCGGTCTGCAGGCTCATGGTGGGCTGTGAACTCAGGACGACCACGGCGTAGCGCAGGTCAGAACCAACCAGTCCGGTTGTGTTGAGAATCAGTGAGGAGGACATCCACATCCAGCCCTGCTTGACCGCCCACGGGGAATCGGACAGTGCGTTGGGAATGCCGAAGTACTGATCGACACCGTCAGCCGCGGTCCGGGAGGCTTGGCCCAGCGCGTCCAGCACCACATCGCGCACCGGAGCCGGGGCGCCCGAGGTGAGGTAGCGGTAAGCGGACACCACATCCCTTGCGGTGGTGAGTGTTTCGCCCCACTGACCGGAATCGGACGGGGGCGTGGTGCCGGACAGGCCGATGCGGTCGGCCATGCGCGTCACGATCGCCGCACCGCCGTGCGACTCCCACAGCTGGTCGGCGATACCGTCGTCACTGGCCGACAGCATGCGCCGCACGGCATCGGTGGTGGACGAATCCGACTGTGCCGCAGGATCATCGAGCACATCCAGGGCGATGAGCAACTTCACCACCGAGGCGGTGTAGAACTGCTGATCCTGATTGGTGGCGGCGAGCATCATCCCGTTCTGGGTGTCCATGACCTCGATACCGGCCTCGGCGCCCGGCGATACCTCCTGGATCGCGGCCAGCATGCGCTCGGCCAGCGCGACCGACGATACGGTCGCCGTGGCAGCGGGTTTCGCATGCGACGGCGGTAGTGGCACCGGAGCCGGATGCGCGAACGACACCGGCACAGCGAACAGAGTCGAAATTCCCATCGTGGCTACCGCGGCAGCGACCCGTACAACGAAAGCCATGACTCTCCCTCACAACGAACCGGCTGAGCGAGACAGAGCCCGGCAGCCCGTTGTCTCGCCGCCGCAGCGAACCATTCGGATAGTACTAATTCCGAATTAATTCGCAAATCCGTTGGGTGGAGTATTTGTTACGTTCAGAAGAAGCGACTATTTCCGTAAAATTTCGGGAGCGAACGATTTACCGCGCTACCTCGTAGTAAGAGGACGGGTGAGGCTTCCGCTCACCCGAGATCCGCAGAACTCGGAGATGTGCCATGCGCCTTCTGACCACCGAAACAAAGGCCGGACCGGCACCATCCACGCTCGGCGCCGTCGTGCTCGGCCTGTTCCGCATCCTGATCGGCGCCTCGTTCGCCCTGCACGGCTACTCCGAACTCTTCGGAAAACCCGTACACCCCTACGGTGCCCAACTCCCCGCCTTCGGCAGCTGGCCGCACTGGTGGGCAGGCATCATCGAACTGGTAGCCGGTACCGCCGTGGCCCTGGGCCTCGGCACCCGAATCGCCGCCCTGCTCTGCTCCGGCTCGATGGCCTACGCCTTCCTCACCGTCCACCTCAAACACGGCATCCTCCCCGTAGTCAACGGCGGCGAACCCGCGGCCATGTTCTGCTGGTCCTTCTTCCTGATCGCTGCGCTAGGGGCGGGCGCCTTCTCCGCCGACGCCCTGATCACACACTTCACCCGCACCCGCCGACGGCCCACCGCCGTACCGCCCCTGGGCGTCAGCCCGGAGCACCGGGTGAGCTGATCCGCTCACCTACCTTCCAACTCCTATGGCGTACCGGCATTTTCGGATGATTACGCGGTACGGTGGAACCGCTCACCGTGCGGAGGGCCGCGGATACGGCGCCTCTCCCAGCGAGAGGAGTAGTGCAGATGACAGGTACCGCAGCCGATGCTCTCGCGGTGACACGGGTACTCGATGCCGCCGATCGGATTGTGGTCGTCTCACCGCATTTCGATGATGCGGTGCTGTCAGCCGGGGGGCTGATCGCCGCACGGGTCGAAGCGCGGCAGCCGGTCGAGGTCCTGACAGTCTTCTCGAGCGCGCGCGCCATCGCGACGCGGGGCGGCCGGCATCAGGCATTCACGGACTACGCGCTGCGTGTGGCCGAGGACGATCGGGCCCTGGCCGCGCTCGGTGCGCGGGCACGACGACTCGGCCTGTACGAGCGACTGTTCCGAGATCCGCCGCCGCGTGGTCCGTTCGGACTGTTTCGCACCTCACTCGAGATCGCGCGGAGCGCCGAAACCAGTGCGGTCCAGCGGGCAATCGCCGAAGCACTGAACAATGGCAACGCAATCATATTGGCCCCGTTGGGAATCGGGAATCACGTCGATCACGTGATCGTGACCGTCGGCGCATTGCGCGCGATCCGCGATCGGGATGCGCAGGCGCGAGTACTGTTCTTCGAGGACTTCAATGCGATGTCGGAGCGAAACCGCCGGCTACATCCGGTTTCCCGGTTGCGCCCCTTCCCTTTTCGGGACGCTCCCGGATGGGCGAGCCCGCGCACGGCGGTCGAGATGACCGCGATCTCGCTGCTCACCCGAGGCCCGGACCCGACGGCACTGTGCGATCTACCGGTCCGGGCCGAAGAGTGGAGCATGTCGGCGCTGCCGCTCACCACCAGGCACGAAACCGCGAAGTTCGAGGCGCTCGCCGAATATCGCACTCAGACTTCAGCTTTGGGAGGCGAGCCGCAACTGCGAGCGCTCCTGGAACGCGCCCACGCCAGGCGCGGCGGCGAGCTCCTCTGGCGATTCCGAGCCTCCGGAGCGAGTAGCTCATGAGATGGCTCGCTCTGCTGGCACTGCTGATTTCGGGGACCGTATTCGCTCCGCACGTGGCCGCGCAGCCCACGGAGACGGCGACCATCGACCACGTCGTTGCGGTCACGAGCCGCTGGCTGCAGGTCTATGTCCGCTCGCCTGCCATGGCCGGGATCGTTCACATCGATCTGCTCCTGCCGGCCGACACCACTTCCCCGCATCCTACCGTCTATCTGCTCGAAGGCATCGATTCCGCACGCCCGGACCAGAACGACTGGACAGCGCAGGGCGGCGCGGTCGACTTCTTCGCGGACAAGGACGTCAATGTGGTGCTGCCGGTCGGCGGAGCGGGCAGCTTCTACACCGACTGGCAGCGCCCGGATCCGCTGCGCGGGCGCCAGCAGTGGGAGACCCTGCTGACCAGGGAGCTGCCGCCTCTGCTGGATACCCGTTTCCACGGCAATGGCGTCG
Source organism: Nocardia sp. NBC_01388 (assembly GCF_045040085.1). Classification (NCBI taxonomy): domain Bacteria; kingdom Bacillati; phylum Actinomycetota; class Actinomycetes; order Mycobacteriales; family Nocardiaceae; genus Nocardia; species Nocardia sp. NBC_01388. Next base: position 8,512,498 of record NZ_CP109553.1, on the reverse strand, counting down.
ATGCGATCGTCGGCATCTCCATGGGCGCACAGGCGGCCATGATGCTCGCCGAACGCTCCGGCGACCTCTACCGGGCCGTATCGGCACTGAGCGGATGCTTCGATTCCGGTGATACGCTCGGAAAGGCAGAACTGCGCTACATCATCGCGACAGACGGCTCCGACCCGGACAATATGTGGGGGCCGGCCACCGATCCCGACTGGCTCGCACACGATGTGCTCGCACACGCCTCACAATTGACCGGCAAATCGCTGTACATCTATGCCGCTACGGGTTTCCCGGGCGTTCACGAGAATTCCGCGACCCCGAATCTGCCGGACGCCGTCCTCGAGGGCGGCGCAATCGAATTCGGCGCTCGGCTCTGCACCGAGGCGCTACAGCGCCGGCTGGGAGAACTCGGCATCCCGGCGACCTACGACCTCGCTCCGGCGGGAACGCACAGCTGGCCGTACTGGCGGGATCAATTGAGCGCCGAGTGGCCGGTCCTGGCAGCGGCGCTGGGCCGGTGAATCGATAATGGAGAGAAGGGGATTACAGCGGTGCGAGTGCTATTCGTCGGCGGCCCGCTGATCGGCCACACCTTCCCGATGCTGCCCCTGGCACTGCATCTGCACCAGGCCGGCCACGAGGTGCTGCTCGGCTCGGGCGACGAGGTGGTGACGGCACTGCGCGACCTGCTGCCGGTGGTCACCGTGGCCGACCCCATGAGTGTGCGAGTTCCCATCCAGGCCTTGGCCTTACATCCCGTCGCCGCCAGGAACGCCCTACGCGGCTCGGCTGATCCGGAGGTGGCGGCGCGGGTATTCATCTCGGTGAACGAGCGCATGGCGGCGCAGGTCGTGACGGCGGCGCAGCGATTCGCGCCGGAGCTGATCGTGCACGAACCCTTCGCAGCGGCCGCCGCGATTGCCGCCGACCGGTTGAATGTGCCTGCGGTGCTGCACAATATCGGGCTCGACTACGGGCACGAGGTGAACGCCCGCCTACTCGGGAGACTCGGCATGCCGCATATCTCCGATACCGCCGATCTGAGCGTCGCACCGCCCAGCATCGTGCGGGTTCCCGGCTGGCCGATGCGTTATATGCCGTTCTCCACACCCGGTCCGCCGCTGCCCGAATGGCTGGCGGAACCGCCGTCCCGCCCCCGCATTCTCGTCACCCGCAGCACCATGCTCGGCGACGGCCGGCCCACCTTCCTGAAGTCGGTGCTGCGCGCCGCCCCGGATGTCGATGCCGAATTCGTCATTGTCCGCCCCGACAGCGATACCGGCCGACGCCGTGACCTGCCCGCCAATATTCGCACCGTCGGCTGGACGGATCTGAGCGATGCGCTGCGCACCTGCACCGCCATGATCAATCACGGTGGCGCGGGCTCGGTCTACGCCGCGCTGCACGCCGGCCTGCCCCAGATCCTCACCCCCGATACCGGCGACCGCGGCTGGAACGCCGCCCTCATCGACCGCCGCGGCGCGGGGATCTCGGTCCCGCCGCGCCGCATCGACGCGGACCACATCACACGCCTGATCACCGATCCCCGGTTGGCCACTGCGGCGCGGGAGGTGGCCGCCGAGATGGCCACGATGCCGAGTTTCGAAGCGATCACCGCGCGCCTGCTCACGCTGTTGTGACCAGAAGCTGGTCCCCTCAGCGGGTGCTGAGGAACAGGGTCTGGGTGCTGCGGCCGATCGGGCCCTTTTCGTCGAAGAGGCGGGATTCGGCCAGGCCTACGCCGGTGCGTTCCGGGTAGGTGGCGGCGTCGAGGCAGACCCATTCACCGACGGGCTCGCGGTGCAGGGTCACGGTGAGGTCGGTGTTGATGAAAACGTAGCGGTCCCAGTCCAGTACGGCGCTGACGCCATTGCCGGAGTCGGCGGCGGCGAGGGTGCGTTCCAGGGGGCTGGGGGTGGTGCCGGCAACGATGGGGTGGCGCAGGCGAATCCAGCAGACGGCGGGGCCGGGATCGGTGAAACTGCCTGTGATGAAACGGTATTCGATGGCGGTGTGGAAGCCGACCGGCTGGGCCGACGGGAAGCGCGCGCTGCCCGAGGCGGTGTCCGGGCCGGGGCGGGTGCCGGTGGGAAGGACTTCGGCGGGAAGGTCCAGCTCCGGATCGGCGCTGCGCAATCGCCAGGCATTGGCCTTCATGACCGGGCCCTGATCGGAGCTCAGCGTGGCCTCGATCAATTCGACACTGCGACCGGGCCGGGCCACCCGCGCCCGGGCCGTGAGCGGGGCGATCGGAATCGGACCGAGGATTTCCACGGCGACGCGGCCGATGCGGAACCCGTCCCGCGGCTCACAGCGCTCGATAACGTGTCCGAGCAGCGCCGACGGCGGTCCGGCGTGCTGTGCGTCCGGCGACCAGGGACCGCGGGTGAGGTCGGTGGAGTGGAACCGATCGGGGCTCTCGGGATCCGGTAGGTAGAAGGCATCCATAGTGGTCCCGAGCCTACGTCGGGCCTGCCGCGGCCTGCTCAGGGCAGCTGGTGGTGAGGGGCGCGCGCCGGAGCGCGGCGTCGATCAGTTCCTGCAGTGCGCCGTCGATGGGCTCTTCGCCGTGGGAGACCGTACGGCCCGGGCAGAACGACTGGATGCTGGCATTGGTCGCACCGGGCAGCGAATTCTTCTCCGCCCCCCATGAACGCCTACGACGATGGCGACACCATCGTGCTCGACGTGGTCCGATACCCGAAGATGTTCGACACCAACCGATTCGGCCCCGACGACGGCGCACCCTCCCTCGACCGCTGGGAGGCCGACCTGCTCGCGGGCAAGGTCGGCCAGGCTTCCACGGCAACTGGGTCCCGGCAACCCGACCTGACCTCCGGCGGCAATGTCTGCCGCTGGTCTTGTTCCGGTCGGGCCGGTACGGTTTCAGTGTACAGTTGTACACAGAAACCGATGGAGCTGCTTGTGGGCCTTCTGAATTGGAGTACTCGTCCGACCGCGGGCGTTGGTGCAAAGAAACCTCAGGTCAACATCCTGCGCGGTCTATTGGCCAGAGCCACGACACCGCTGCTTCCCGATGACTACCTACATCTGCTCAACCCGCTGTGGACGGCCCGTGAACACCGCGGGAGGGTTGTCGGGGTCGTCAAGGAGACCGAAGACACCGCGACGGTGACGATCCGCACCGGTTGGGGGTTCCCGGCAGCGTACAAACCCGGCCAGTATGTCGGCATCGGGGTGCAGTTGGATGGCCGCTGGCGGTGGCGCTCCTATTCGCTCACCTCGATCGTCGGGTCGGCCGCGGAGAAGACCATTGCGATCACCGTCAAGGCCAACCCCGACGGCTTCCTGTCGAGCCATCTGGTCGATGGTGTCGCGCCCTCCACGATCATCCGGCTGGCCGCGCCGCGCGGGGATTTCCAACTGCCGGAGCCTGTTCCGGGCAAGATCCTGTTCGTCACCGCGGGCAGTGGCATCACCCCGGTGATCGCCATGCTGCGGTCGCTCGAATCGCACGGGCAGCGGCCCGATATCCGCCACATCCATTCCGCGCCGACCCGCGACGAAGTCATCTTCCTCGACGAGATGGAAGCCCGCGCCGAGAAGACTCCCGGCTACGATCTGCAACTCCAGCTCACCCGGAAAATGGGCAAGTTCACCGCGTCCCGGCTCGATGAGTGGGTACCCGACTGGCGTGAGCGCGAGTGCTGGGCGTGCGGACCTCCGGCCCTGCTGGACGCGATGGAGTCGCACTACGACGGTGGTGGCCTGCGGGATCGTCTGCACGTCGAGCGGTTCGCGATCGCTCGTACCGATCACGGTGGCGAGGGCGGTACGGTGCGGTTCGCCGTCTCGGGCAGGGAAGCCGAGATCGACGGCGCGACAACACTTCTCGAAGCGGGCGAGAAGTTGGGCATCAATATGCCGTTCGGTTGCAGGATGGGCATCTGCAAAACCTGCGTCCTGCCACTGGCGGGCGGATACGTCCGCGACCTGCGCACCGGTGAGGAGCGTCGCGAAGGAGAACGAATCCAAACGTGCATCAGCAGTGTCTCTGGTGAATGCACTCTCGATATTTAGGAGCCCGATGGCCATCACAGACATCGACACCTACGCACATCTGACCGCCGACGATATCGACGCTCTCGGCGCCGAACTCGATGCCATCCGCCGCGATATAGAGGAGTCACGTGGCGACGATGACGCTCGCTACATCCGGCGTGCCATCACGCTGCACCGCGCCCTGGCGGCCGGTGGCCGCGTCGCCCTGATGTTCAGCAACCGCAAGCCCGCATGGCTCGCGGGCACGGTGATGCTCTCGCTGGCCAAGATCATCGAGAACATGGAACTCGGCCACAATGTGATGCACGGGCAATGGGACTGGATGAACGATCCGGAGATCCACTCGTCCTCATGGGAGTGGGACACCACCTGCCCCAGCGTGCAGTGGAAGCATTCGCACAACTTCGTCCATCACAAGTACACCAATATCGTCGGAATGGACGACGATGTCGGGTACGGCATTCTGCGCGTGACGCGGGACCAGCGGTGGGAGTGGTGGAACGTCGGCAATCCGGTGTACAACCTCGTTCTCGGAACGTTTTTCGAGTGGGGCGTGGCCCTGCACCACCTCGAGGTGGAGAAACTCCGCAGCGGCGAGAAGACCTGGCGGCAGGCGTTCAAAGACCTGCGCATCATCGGAACCAAGGTCGGCAAGCAGGCGGCCAAGGATTATCTGATCTTCCCGGCGCTGGCCGGCAAGAATTGGAAGACGACCCTGACCGCCGATGCCACCGCCAATTTCGTCCGCAACTATTGGACCTACATGGTGATCTTCTGCGGCCACTTCCCCGACGGCGCCGAGAAATTCACCGTGGCGGAGTTCGAGACCGAGGATCAGCCGCGCTGGTATCTGCGACAGATGCTGGGGTCGGCCAACTTCCGGGCGGGACCGCTGATGCGCTTCATGAGCGGCAATCTCAGCCACCAGATCGAACACCACCTGTACCCCGACCTGCCGAGCAATCGCTATGAGGAAATCGGCGTACGCGTGCGGGAGCTGTGCGACAAATACGACCTCCCCTATACAACCGGTTCACTCGGCGGCCAATACCTGCAATCGTTTCGGACGATCGCCAAGCTAGCCCTGCCGAACGCCCTACTCGAAGCAACCTCCGACGACGCACCGGAAACAGCTTCGGAACTGCGCTTCGCCATCCGCGACGGTCTCCAGACGCACTTCGGCGTCGATCCCGAAACCGGCAAGCGCCGCGGACTGCGCACGGCCTTAAGGGAATTGAAGCGCGCACCGGTGCGAACCGAGTGACGGCGGGCCGCCCTGCGTAGCGGTCGCGAGGCACCGCGAATTTCGCGCAAGGGCTACACCTTTTCGCCCCGCGCCCGCGCAGCCGCGGCCTGAACCCGCCACTGCCCGGCAGCGGCCACAATTGCCTTGTTCCGCTCCGCCGCCACATTCAACTGGGCGTCCCACAACGCCCCTGCCAGCAACACCCCGACCCCAATGAGACCGAGCACCACACCGAAAACCGGCTGTATCGGATCCGCCCACGCCAGAACAAGAAACTCCCGATTCTCCCGCCGCAAAAGCAACGACCCGAACCCCAGCACCATCAACCAAAAGCCCCACCGCGCCACCGCGTAACCCCCTGTAAATGAAAAGCGTGCCGCGACAGCGTAACCGCGCCTCCGCGCCTATCCCAGCCCAGTCTCTACCCGGCATTGCCCCGAGGGGTACGACTCCGACCGACGGCGGTCCCAATCCCCCACTTTGCCGACACTGTGGTTTCGGGAGCCGCGACCGCCCGGCTATGCTGGCGCCGTTTGCTGTCTTGGGGAGGGGCACCGTTGATGAATGGCCAAACTGCCTGGTTGCGTGTGGATGTCGGGGCAGCCGAATCAGCATCGATGGTCACGGCGATGATTCGCGACGCCGTCGCACGGGCGCAGGCTGAATCCGGGTGGCCCCCTTCGGGGCTGACACTGGCCCATCCGGCGTGGTGGACGGTGGCGCAGACGCAGCTGTTGGTGGCCGCGGCAGCCGAAGCCGGATGCCCGCCCGAACGACTTCAACTGCTTCCGCAGCCACACCGAATGATATCCACCGCACCACAATTCGAGCCGCCGCCGAGCGCTCCACCGATCAGCGCACCGTCATCCACGCTCTCTCCCCGGCTCGCGCTGATCATCGCCGCGCTGGTAGTGCTGCTGGGCGGAACCGCGATCGCCGGCGTTGCCGTGCTGAAGTCACAGGATTCATCGGCCCAGTCGTCGAATGCGCCGCAGTACAAGACGATTGCCGTCGGCCGCTCGCAGGGCGTCGGCATCACGATCGCCGATCCGATCAATCATCGCGTGTACACCTCGGACACTCTCGATTACACCGTGTCCGTCGTCGATACCGTCGCGGAGAAGACCGTCGCGACGATCCCTCTCGGTACCGGCAGCAGTCTCGGCGGTATGGCGGTCGATCCACAGAACCACACGCTCTGGATACTCAGTTCGAGCAGCGACAAGAGCAGTAGGAGCAGGCCGCTGCTGAAGGTCGACACGCTGACCAACAAGATCGCGGGCACTGTGACCGTGCCTGCCAATACGAGCGATATCGCCGTTCATCCTCGCACCCACGAGGTGTACATCAGTCAGGTCAACGGTGACGTCGTGGATGAGGCCAGCGGTGGCACCGTCGTGGCCACGATCGTGGACCCCACCACCCTGCAAACCAGTCGAATCGTCCTGCCGGGCCACGGCGTGAGCCTTGCCATCAACCCCGACACCGGTCTCGTCTACCTCAACGGAGGCGTCAGCGGCAGTGTGAGGGTCATCGATCCGAACACGAAATCGGTTGTGGGACAGATCGATTATCCGGCCGCCGCCATGCAGGAATTGATGGTTATGGACCCGCGGACGAACACCGCATACATCCCCTCGGGAACCGGCGTCGTGGTTCTCGATCTCGGGAAGGGAACCTACGTTCGGACCATCGACATGGGGCACAGCGTGTACTGGATGGCGATAGATCCCGAGCTCGGCAATGTCTACGCACCGGATACCCGGGGCAACCAGCTCACCGTGATCGATACTGCAACCCTCAGCATCAAGGGCACCATAGACATGGGAAGTTCGGCCGAGGGCATTGCTGCGGACTCGGTGTCGCACAAGGTTTATGTGCGCCCGTGGGACGATCTCTCGGTGATCGATCCGTGCACGACATTGCAGTGCCGCTGAATCACCAGCTCGAACCACACCGCGATGAGCGAGCCACGATGACGGCCGAGCGGCCGCGGCAGCTGCGACCGCGACACGGTGGAAGCTTCACACGATGACACTGAGCCGGGGCAGCGTGTGTTCGTGAACCGATCACAGTAGGCAAGCGGGCGGCCTTCGGATGATCGTTAGTGTGGTTGGCGTGGCTCGTGTGCTTGTGCTCGGCGGGACGGGCGTAATCGGTTCCGCGGTTGCCTGGCGGCTCCTCGCCGCCGGGTGGACGGTGGATTTGGTCGGGCAGGCTCCCGCGCGGATGCCGGCTGAACTCGCTGCCGCCGGAGCACGATTCATGGTGGCGGACCGTCATGATCGAACCCAGTTGGGCAATGTCTACGGCGACGGGGCTGATCTCCTGGTCGACTGCCTGTGCTTCACCGCCGAGCACGCCCGACAGCTGCTGCCCTTCGCACGAGACGCGGTGTCGACCGTAATGATCTCCAGTAAGGCCGTGTACGTCGACGACAGCGGGCATCACGTCAATTCCACTGCCGCACCGGACTTTTCGGTCCCGATCCGGGAAACCGGCACGACGCTGGCTCCCGGCGACGGCGACTACACCACCAGGGAAGGGTACGGCCCGAACAAGGTTGCTGCCGAACAGGTATTGCTCGACAGCGGTGCGCCGGTGACGGTGCTGCGCGCATCGAAGATACACGGGGTCGGCGCCCGACGCCCCCGCGAGTGGCACTTCGTGAAGCGGGTGCTCGACCGGCGACCGGCGGTGCTGCTGGCGGGACACGGTGCCGGGATCGACCACCCCACCGCTGCGGTCAATCTCGCCGCGCTCGTGGAAACAGTTGCGGCCCAGCCCGGTTGCCGGGTGCTCAACAGCGCGGATCCGGACGCGCCGACGGGCAGGCAGATCGCCGCGACCATCGCCGGCCAACTCGGTCACACCTGGACCGAAATTCTGCTCGACGATCAGACCGGCCCCGGGCTGGGCAGACACCCCTGGGATGCGCGACCGCCGATCGTGCTCGACACCACCGCCGCCACAGACCTCGGGTATCGCCCGGTCGGCGACTACGCCGCCACAGTCGCCCGGCAGATCGACCGGCTTGCCGCTACCGCAGTCGCGGACCAGGACGGCACTTGGCATCTTCCGGGTGTCGACCAGGCCTTCTTCACCGATTCCTTCGACTACCCCACCGAAGACCGTCACATCGCGACCAATTCCTGACTCGCATACCTGTCCCCGAATCCCGTCACCCCGCATCACGTAATCGGTGCGGGCTCAGGCGGTTCCGGATCGCTTGGAATCCGGCTTCGCCTCAGCTCTGACAAAAAGTGGACACGATCACCCTATTGGTGCCGTCGATCCGCAGGAAAGCGTCCAGTTCGGCCTCGGCGCAATGAACACCAGGCTCTCACCGCAGCGCGATCGGGTGCATTTCCGGGCGGCTGCGCTGTGAAGGTGACAGCCTGTGGCCCCGGAAACGAGTCCGGCCCCTGACCAGGTGATTTCTCACGCTGGTCAGGGGCCGTTTCGAGCTCCCCCAGATGGACTCGAACCAACAACCTGCCGGTCTATATTCAGCTGGCTTCCGGAGTTCTCGAGAGTTCCCGATGGTGCCCGTGGGCTGCATGGACGCCGAGTTCAAGGTTCCCAACGAATCTCATCGAAACCGGCTGAATCCCACTGACAGCGTGTCGTTTCCGCGTCGTTGGTCGAGAGGGTGTCGCCATCTGCTTCGGCGTGTCGCGAACAGGCAAGGCAATCAGCTGGCCCCACCCCCCGCAATGCGCCGTGTTGGTGTGGGTCAACCCGCAAAAGAAAAGCTGCGGCCGAGCGATTCTCGGCTGAGGATGGTCAACCCACCGCCACCGATCGGACAAGGTGCGCGCGACTCCGAGTCACGGTCAACGGCTGGCGATTCCAGCCGTCGTCAAGCGCCTGAGGAAGGCGGGGCGGCGGACGTGGCGGGCGCGCATGTCCGCGATGCGATCGTCGAATTCGTGGACGCAGCTGTCGTTTTCGGCAAGCGTCCGCAGGTCGGTCAGTAGTTCGGCGGCGGCGTCGTAGTCGCGAGGTTTGCCGGTCGCGATCAGCGCTTCCACGCGTTCCCATGCCTGCTCACCGTCTGCGGCAAGGTGCTTCAGCCGCCGCACACGAGCGCGCGCGAGCGCCTCATCTCGCCGGGCTCGTTCGAGTTCGCGGGTAGTGGCCGCGGCGCGTTCGCGTTCGGCCCGGTGTCGTGCTGCGCCGTCGAGCAGATCGGCGACCGTGCGTGTTCCGGCCGACGGCGGTGCGGCTGCGGCGGCGGTGCGGGTGCGGAATCGGTGCAGCAATTCCAGGTGAATGGTGGCTGTTTCGCCGCGCGCGACCCGGAGCAGCAGCTTGTTCTTCTCTGCCGTGTTCAGGCTGGAGATCCATGCGGCCAACGCCGCCGGATCATCGGATGCTCGGCACAGGTCCGGGCTGGCCGCGGCTGCGACGTGGAGCAGATCCGGGTCCAGTCGCAGAAATTCGGCCAGGGCTCGCTGCGGAGCGGTGAGTGTGCGCAGTCCCGCCGGTACCGGAGGCTCGGGTTCGTCATCGTGGTCACGGTCGAAGACGTCCTCCTCGCGCTCCCATGTTCCATATCCGGCGAGCCAGGCCAGATAGAGCGGCCGCAGGTCGCCGCCCGCCAGCTCCGCGCGGACGCCGATCAGGGCCGCCAGCGAATCCTCCGCGCCTTCCTCCCAGTCGCCGTCGTAGTGGTCGCTGGTCATATCCAGGATCAGGTGTTCGCCCGAGATCGAGGCGGTCACTTGGTCGTCGAGGCAGTACTGCTCGGCGACGTCCGGAGCGAGCATCCGGGACGGCAGCTTGATCATGAATCGATGCGTGCCCCAATTGGTCACGTACAGGTGCGCGTCGTAGTAGCGCTCGATCATGCGCGCGGGGTCCCCGCGGAAGTTTCCCCAGTGATACTCATTCACGAAGCGGGTCGCGGTGATCCGGGCGCGGGTGGACAGCTCCCGCACCTGCGCGAGTTGTCGATCGGTGAGCGGGCGGTCCACGGCGACGAACTCGTAGTACTGGTACTCGCTCACGGGCGTCCTTCCTGGGGAGCCTTGGTGAATGGTATTGCGCGAAAACCGGACTCGTCACCGTGATGGAAGTAGAGCCGCCCGTTCAATTCGTCGCCCGCAGCCGTCACCGCCCAGCCCCGACCGCTCACCGGGTGACCGTCGTCATCGCCCTCCCAGGTGAATCCCACACCGTCGGTGCCGCCGTGTTGCTCTGGGCGGCAATACATCTCGCCTTGAACCGCGATGATCGCGAATTCCCCAGTCCCATTTCGGCGGAACTCGATGTATCCGGGGCCTACGAGGTCGATGGCGTCGCGGTCCCAGCCGTCCATCGCGACAATTCGCCAGCGTCCGAGCATGCCTTTCGGCGGGCGGCGGGCGGCGCTGATCCTAGCCATCGGGCCAAGAGAATACCTGGATTCACGGTGTTCGGATACATGGATTCGCGGTCTAGGCGGATCCGAGATCAGGGCAGGCAGCCGGGCCCGCGCAAGTCCTCCTCGGGAGCTACGCGAGGTCCGGCCTTCTCTGGAGCGGCATCATGCCGCAGATGGGGGAGCTCCTGCGGATGCGAAATAGCACCTCATCACAGCCTTTCGAACCCGTCGATCAGGACGAGCCCGAGCATTGCCGTCGACTACACAGTAATTTCCAGGCACACTGGTTGGCCGTGGAAGGCTACCCCGGCGAACTGGAGACTCTGCGCGCGGACAACGCCCGGCTGCGCAGGCTCCTGGACCTCACCGAGCAGCACGCGCGCGCCGCCGATCCGGATCAGACCGCGGCGGGGACACCGGTCGACATGCGCTCCAGCCCGGAAGACAAGGTGCGGTTCTACCTCGATTTGTTCCAGTGCCGCCAGGACGTTTACGCGATCCGCTGGGAACACCGACAGGATGGCCGCTCAGGCTGGATGCCAGCAGTCCGGGGAGGGTGCGCTCCGATCCGAGGCGCCTTACCTGCCGCTGACCGACGATGTCGTCGCCGCCCATTTGCGCGGGAAACATCACATCGGGCTGTACCACCTGGGTTAAACACCTCGAAACACTCACCGACCGCCTCGCCGCCACCGGCTGCGGCGACATCACGGTGCTGCACGGTGGTATGAAAGCCCGCGACCGCCAAGCACTCGCGGAAAAGATGTCGACCCGCACCGACGACCAGCCGCCCCTCTTGCTGGTGGGCACCGGCTCGTTCATCGGCGAAGGCTTCGACTGCCCCGCCCTCGACACCCTGTTCCTCGCAGCCCCGGTGTCCTTCAAAGGCCGCCTGGTCCAATACGTCGGACGGATCACCCGACCCCACCCCGGCAAGACCACCGCCACCGTTCACGACTACCACGACATACTGACCCCGGTCATCGCATCCTCGCTACCGAAACGCGCACCCGGATACACCTCCCTCGGATTCCCCGACCCACGAAAGGTTCTGAACTGACCAGCCGCACTCGCACGGGCGGCCGATGCTGCATAAAGGCGATTCGATAACGGCGCAGCTGGTTTCGAGAACCAGCCGAACAATCGGAAGCACCCTCAGCCCACCGGATTCAGTCCTCACCACATCTCGGAGTAAAGAGCATTCAGATCGACCAACATCGGGCTGTCGGATTCCTTCGGCCTCGGTCCCGGACCAGTGCCGACAGCCCGGAGGTTCTCGTCGAACCCCGCACCGCTGTAACAGGTCAAGATCGTTTGTCTGGTGTCATACCCCTTGGCCGACAACAATTCTCGAGCACGGCGCAAACGGTCCACATGCCCGGCAGTCATGGTGCGGTCCCATTTGACCTCCCCCAAGGATAAGATTCGCCGCGGCCGCCCGGTCTCCTCCGGTGCCAGTACAGCGACATCGATCTGGATCTGCCGCTTCTCGCGCGGGTCGCTGATCGCCGCCGCCGCTACGTGCCCCGGCAGATCACCGAACACCTCCGGCCCCACCGACATCGCCCAATCCCTGCAGATTCCCTCGAAGTGCGGACCAACCACCTGCGACAGAAATGTCGCGCTCGAGTTGCGCCACGCCGCTTCGGGATTTCCCCGCTCCAAACGAGTCCACTCCCTGCGCATGATCGCCTCGTAGAACACGATCAGCGGCTCAGCCACCCGATACACCGACTTGCCTCGATTGAACGGATCCGCTTCCCTGATGATCAGTTGCGAGCCTTCGAGTACAGACAGCGGGTGCCCAAGGTCGGTGGAGCTGCGGCCGATGGTATTCGCGATACCGCCGCGCGTCGTATGCCCCCCGGAGATCGCTCCCAGCACCGCGTGATACAACGCCACATCACGGATTTCGGTCTCCTCCGCCAATAGATAACGCGCCTCCCGGAACAGCGGCACCTGCGGGTTGAGCATCGTCCGCAATACCCAGGAATCGAAGTCTTCGACCGACACGGGCGCATCACCTGCGACAAATTCCCGCCGATAAGCAGGCGTCCCACCCACGATCGCATGCGTCAGCACCGCCAACCGCGGATCCTCGATCCCCCAAAATCGGGCCGCCTCCCGATAACCGAGTGGCTTGACGACCAACTCCAAACTCGCGCGGCCACGCAAGGGCGCACTGCCGGACAGCAACCGACCCATCACCGACATCGCCGACCCACACAGCAACACTCGCGTCCCTGCCCGCCGCGCGTAACCGCGCGGATCGAGCGCACGCTGCAACACCGACGGCAAGGACGGGCTGGCCTTGGTCAGATAAGGAAACTCGTCGATGACGACCAGTCCGCCCCCGACCACCGCGAACAGTCGCTCGAGCGCCTCGTCCCAGTCCCGGAACGCATACCGTCCGCCGCCCGCATACGCCGCGACAGCGGCACCGAAACTCGCCAGCGACTCAACCTCCGTCGCATCAGTCGCGGTGAAGAAGAAACCCCCCACGACGTCAGCCAACGCGTCCAGCAAGAAGGTCTTACCCTGACGTCGCCGCCCACTGACGATCCCCAACCGCACATCCGGACTCGATGATGTCGCGAATCGCACCAACCCAGCCCATTCACGGTCACGGTCGAAGACGCGGTCCGGCTTAACTAAGGCTTCCATGGATATAACCATACTTCTAATAAGTACACTTATACAGATAATGCGGCCGGGCCGACAACCGCACACAGCACTGAGGCCACGTACCGCATCCACGCCCACGCCCACGGCAGGCCCTCACATCAACAATCGAGATGATCTTCTCGGCACACACGGGGTACAGGCAATATGGACGTAATCTACGTAGATTGAAGTCGCTCGCGGCCGACGCACTCTCCGCACGGAGTTGAGGTAGCCGGCGGCGAGCGTTGCAGCACAGCCGCGCCGGGTGTTACGCAGCCCGCATGACGAACACCGCACTGAAACCCGGAACCGCCGGGCAAACCCACATCCGGCAGCTTGCCGACGGCCGATACGAGGCCCGACTGCTGTGCCGCAACAACCTCGGCACCTACCGCAAACCCAAACGCACCGGCAACACCGAACGCGAGGCCACGCGAAAGGTGAATCCCCCCGGGTTTCGTGCGCACCCGGTTATCTGTCTCCGACCGGTTGTTCGGTCAGAGCGGCATAGTAGTCGGCTTCGTACTCGATCGGCGGTTTGCGGCCGAGCCGATGCATCAGCCGGGACTCGTTGAACCAGCTGACCCACTCATGGGTGAGTTGCTCGACATCAGCCAGGCGGTGCAGCGGACCGCGTCGGAACGGGGAATCGTCCCGGACTGCTTCGGTCTTATAGAGCCCGATCGTGGTCTCGGCGAGGGCATTGTCGAATGCGTCACCAACCGACCCGATCGACGGCCTGAGTCCCGAAAGCATCAGTGTCTCAACGAATTGCACCGACGTATACTGGCTTCCCGCATCGGAATGATGAATCGTATCGATCAGCGGATGACCTTCACGGGCCCGCAGCGCAGCCGCTTGCCGGATCGCCGATTCCACGAACGCAGTCTGTTTGCTGGTCGAGCATTCCCAGCCCAGGATCCGGCCCGCGTACGCGGTTGTGAAAGCCGTTCGGCGTGAACGACTCCCGGTGGTGACATCGACAGCCCACAGCGAGGCGGCCAGCACGGCAAGCCCGGACAGGAATGCGCCCGGACTGCGGTCGACTACGAACGCCACGGTCATACCGACCGACGCACCGATCACAGCCGAACGCCAGCAGACATCGAGGCCCTTCCACAGTCGCGCCCGGGCCGATTGCACTCGGACCAGGACAACCGCAGCCGACAGGCCCGCCACCAGAACCGCAGCGCTCAGCCCGGCCAACATCCCGGCGTACCAACCAGACTTCAGCGCATACAACCGCCAATCCCGCTCCACGACAGCAGGATCGAACACACCGCCGGCACGCAGCCCCCACAACACGGCCGCGAGCACACCCGGCGGTGCGGCCACGACCGCGCTGGCATGCAATACCTTGCGCACCGGCTCCGGCAACTCACCCACCGGCGGCCACGCGTAGCCCCGCGATGCCATCGTCTTCCCCCTCGATCCGATCCGCGGTGCAAGCTATCACGCCAACCCGACCCGAGACGGGCCAGCAAGACCACGGCATCACGGTGAGGGCTCAGCTACTTTCGCAATCCGGTTGCAGCAGTGCCTATTTGGACTAGCTTCTATCGGAACCGTAGCGTCAGAGATCGTCCCATTTCATTCTGCGGGCAGTAGTGGTGCGATCTCCTTCGTGAAGGAGATCAGTACGTCACACGGGTCCATCCCGCGGCTGGCTGCGGTGAGGCGCATCCCGCCCGCCGCAATATTGACGAGAAGCGTGCAGGTTCCTGTGGGTGCTGCCAGAATCGCAGCAGGGCTCCGGCGTCTCGTTGATCAGTGACGTGAGCTGACCTGAACGGCGCTCATGGTCCGATGCTGCAGAGCCGAACGCGGTTCGACCCACCGAAGACCGCCGATCACAGCCCTAATCCCCAACATTGCCGGATTCCTGGAAACGTGGCTGAACCGTCCGTCGTTATCCCTGCGAATGGGCATCGACGATCACGAAGCCGTCAGTGTCGAAGACTCGGCCCTCCAGGTCGTCTGCCGGGGGGTGTTCCCACACACCACCGATCTCGAGAGCGGCCTGGCACACGTCTCGAAGGAATCCATTCAACCGAGACCCGTTCAATCGAGCCAGAATCATGTTGTCCCGCAGCTCATTTCGCGGACGGTGAAACAGCGGCGGCTGGACCCACGGGAAGAAGATATCCGTAGTGACACTGAACTCAGCCCACGTCGCAGGAACTGGCGGCGCTGCTTCCGGGTCGGAGTCCGCGGCGATGCTGAACGGTTCGTTGGGGTAGGACTCGCCGAGCCCGACGCGACGCCCCAGCTCGGACATGCAGCTTATCCAGTCCTGCGCGAGCTCCCCATCGGCATCGACGAAGTCGAGCAATGTGGATGTTCGAATCCCGTTGTACACGCCATCGATCCGATTGAGCACGAAGCCGACGGGAACAACATCATTCGGGGGTTCCAGGCGTTCGGGATGGGCGTGCACGAACTCGCTGAAGGGGCCGTCGCGCAGCCGCGAATATCCGAAGCACTCCGCCTCGTCCACCCGCAGGATCTGATGCCGCTCACCTGCTGCGAGGACGAGGTCTTGCCACGCCAACAGCGAGGCGGTGGTCACCCCGAGGGGAAACCCGACCGACCAGGACCGATACTCGAGTACCTCATAACTGTTCCAGTTATTGGCAAGGCGCACCGAAACTCCCGAACTGATCTCTCGACCATTCAAATGTGCCGCGGGCGGTCACGACCCGGAGTACATCGATCATCGGTGTACCGGACGAGTCACACAACTCGATACTTCTATTGTCATTCTTGATCTTACGTTCGATTCCAGCCCTGTCGTACTGATGGAACTGGCTGGCTTCCTCGATGTAGACCAACGCGATTTTTTGGTAACCCGGCGGCGCTTGTTCAGCTCTGCCGGTATTGGGGTCGGCCCCGCCCAGCCCGTTGAGCTGCCTCACAGCGCCGCGCAGGTTCCTCGAAAGCCCTTTGCCGCTGACTGTTTTGATCTGGTACGCACGCTTGTTCGTGGTGTCGAGTATGTCGGCATGGTAGCCGTTCTCCTCCCCGTCGAGCTTGATCCGCGCGGAGGGATCATTACGCAGAATCGCCGCGGCCTGCTCGATTTCCCGCCTGAATCCGATCGTGTCCTGCGATCCGCCCTGCGGTGCGGTACCTCGAGGCTGGCCGAGCTTCTTGGCGAGATCCTCGGGGTTCAGTAACCGACCAGAGTCGACGATGGCCTTGAGCTCCGGCAAAAGTTGCTCGCTCTTCGCATTATCGACCGCTTCCAGCGCCTCGGCAGTGGCGGCGGGATCGTTAGGAGCGTGGTCGGTCATCAGCTTGGCCGCACCCAGGACGGTCGGCAACCACCCGGGATCGACCTGCAGCTGCGACGTCTGCGGGTTGATGCCGCGACCTTGCAGAACCTGGCCGAGATCGGCGACCTGGGCGGCGTATTCGCTGGTACCGGTGATCCACGCCTGATAGCTGACCGAGACTCTGGTCGTCTGCCCCGGTGAGGGTGCGGGTGCCGGGTTCGCGAAACTCATGGCAGGCGTGGTCGCGGTGCCGCCGGCGGGAATGGTTCCGAGGTCGAAGCTGGCCATGGCCATGCCCGGTGTCACGGTGGCATGGACGGTGGCTGCGCCCGCGCCACGACCGGAATTGGTGACGGTGATCGTCCAACTGCACGTCGCGCTCGCGCATTCGGAGGCATTGATCTGGCCCTGGAAGTCCGCGACCGCCACGGCATCCGAGGATTGCTCGGGCGGAAGAGCCTGTGGCGCTGCCGCTTCGGGCAGGACTTTGGCCACCGAGGTGCGCGTATCGGCCGCACCGGCGGGTGTCGGAGCAATCGAGATATAGGGCGGCGCCGCCGCGGCATCATCGGTCTGCGCCGGCAGAATACGGGTCAGGGCCGGCCGCGCGGCCGGGACCGTCGCTCGCATCGGATCGAACGAAGCGGTTTGTATCCGTGCGCTGTCCTCGCGAATGGGACCGCCCATCCACACCAGATCATGGGATCCGTCCGCACTGAACAGCGCTGTCCAACTGCCGGATTCGACGTCGATGACATTTTTGCCGTTGAGGGTCTCGACCGTTTCGCTGGTCGCGTTCCCGGAAAGCGACCGGATCAGCTCGGCCACAGCGCTCGGATTCATCGCGCTGGATACATCTATCGGGAAGGCGGAACCAGATTTCGGCTGTATCCACTGATTTGTCAGTTTGCCAATCTGCAGTGGCGCGCGCCGAGCCCAGAAGTCCGAATCCCCCCGGACCGCAGTGTGATCAGAGGTCGCGACGAGGTCGGCCTTGCCCCCGCCGGCGTCCGTCACAGTACCTGCGCCGTGGAGATCGGCCGTGACAGTGACATCGGCGCCGATCACCCGACCCTCGGTCCCGGAGAATCCAACAGCGAGATGCAATGCCGAGGCTTTTCCGAGCTGGTCTGCCGCTGAATTCAGCATCCCGGACGGTGAACTGCCGTGTGAGCGCGGCTCGTACATCACCATCCCGGTCGCGACAAGGGCGAAGATCAGGAAGACCGCCAGGAAGAACCAGCGCATGCTGATCTGGCGAGGTGGTCGCGGCGGAGGGGCCGGTGGCCAGTGCGGGCTCGGTGCGACGGCCCCGTATCCCCATTGCTGAACGTGTTGTGGCTGCGGGAAGGGCGGCGGAGCCATGTGGGGTGGGTCCGGGGAGTGGCCAGGCACAGCGGGCTGGTTCAGCCCACGAGCACCGTCGTCGGGCGAAGTCATTGGTTCCCCCTGGAGTGAGACTTCTTGATCGACAACGTAACACGGGGCAATGGGTCGCGATCCTAGGAGGAATCTCAACCCGCACAGCCGGTCTCGTCAGCCTTTCGAGGGTGCGACCCGTCGACGTAAGCCGTTGCAGCACAGCGAATTCCCTTGCATGAGTCACACTTTCGGTGACATGGCATTCGGACGAACCTGCAGCGAGGCCGCTTCCAGGGAAAGTTCCGACCTGGCTGAACAGGTTGAAATCGGCGGACGACCAGCACATTTGATGGTGACGTGATGCTGGCCACTCCGCGCATAAATTCGGTGCTACCAAAGGCGCGGCCGAAGACAACCTCCGAAAAGCTCTGACGCAGCGCACCTGTGCGCGCGGACGACTGATCAATCGGGACACCAAGTTGTCGGAGCTGGCCGACCTGTGGCTTGCCGAGAAGGCGCTGCAGGAGGGAGTCACTCAGCAGTCGCTCGACCTGTACAGGACGGAGATCGAGGTGTCCACCGACAGCCGAGCCAACAAAGACACCATCAAGATCAAATCGGCACTGGGCGGTCTGCGCGTGTGGGAGGCGACCACCTCACGCGTCGACGCCCATCTCAAGCGGATCGTGCTGAACGGCCACCGCGAAAAGGCCCGCCAACAGCGGGTGATCCTGTCCGGGATGATGGGAATGGCGGTACGCCACGACGCCATCGACCAGAACCCCGTCCGCGAGGTCGCAGACCTGCCCCGCAAACGCCAGAAGCCGCGCGCCGCGGACCTGGAGACGCTCACCGAGCTGCGAGCCCAACTGAAGGCGTGGGTGGAAGGCAAAGAGGTCGACGACGTCCGCGCCCGAACCCATGGACCGAAGCGCAACCCGCTCGTGCTCGACGTGGCCGACGTGGAACTCGGCACCGGCCCTCGGCCGGGCGAGGCCCTGGCGCTCCGCTGGTGCGATGTGGAGCTGGATTCCATACCGCCGCGACTGACGTTCTGCGGCACCATTATTCGGCTGAAGGGAAAGAAGGAGGATGGCAAGGGGTTGATACGCCAGGAGTGGACGAAGACCGACTCCGGCTATCGGACAGTCGTCATCCCCCAGTTCGCCGCCGAGACGCTGAAGCGCGTCAAGGCCGAAGCGGTCGACAACGAACTCGATCTGGTCTTCCCGAACCGCGACGGCGGCATCTGGGACCCGCACAACTTCAACAGGGCGTGGCGACAGGCCCGCGGGACCAAGTTCGCATGGGTCACGCCCAAGACTTTCCGCAAGACGGTCGCGTCGATCATCGCCGGCGAATTCGGACCGCAGGCCGCCGCACAGCAACTGGGCCATGCGAACGACTCCGTGACCAAGCGGCACTACATCGACCAGCCGACCGCGGCGCCCGATTTCACGACCACGCTGAACCGCCTCGCGGGCTGAAAGCGTGTCGTTTCCGTGTCGTTCACGGGCACAAAACAGAAAAACCAGGCGCGAACCGTGAAGTTCGCCCTGGTTACTGCTCCCCCAGATGGACTCGAACCAACAACCTGCCGATTAACAGTCGGCTGCTCTGCCAATTGAGCTATAGGGGATTGGCGGTGGTTACCCTCTCGGGCGACCGGAGAAAACTTTAGCGTATCGGTTGTTCACTTCCCAAATCGTGTCTCTACCTGGGCACATGTTGATGAGAACGTACGGAGAGGCGGATCGACAGGGGGGTGGGGTGTCGGGCAGGATAGAGGCGCGGACAGGCCTATGGGAGGAGCTTCTCGAGATGCTGCGGTTGATCATCGGTGTCGCGGCCGGGTATGTGCTCGGCGCGAAGGCCGGGCGGGTTCGGTACGAACAGATCAGCAAGACCACCCGTGCGATCGGTGAGAGCCCCGTCACTCGGAAGTTGGTACAGGTCGGACGGCAGAAGCTGTCGGACAAGCTGAGTACGGAGCCCAAGCTCGAGCCCATGGTTCCACTGGACGAGCGCACCACCATTCTGGTGCCGCACGACCAGCTGCGACGGTAGGGAGTGCGGCCGCGCTAGCGGCCGCTGTTGAAGTCGGATGAATTGCCCATGGCCTGCGTGAGCAGGCTCTTGCGGTACTGCTCCAGCGCCACCAGATCGCCGAACAGCGCGAAGTACGCCTCGGACTGTTCGGTCGAGGAGATGCGCTGCAGCTTGGACTTCAGTTCGGCGATCTGGCGGCCGACCCATGCCTCCTGCACGCGGGCCAGCACCCCGGTGATCAGACGGGGGATATCGGCCTCGGTTTTCACCGGCAGCTGCTCTGCGGCCAGTTCCGAGACCAGGGAGCGCATGGTGAGGTCGTCGGTATTGTCGGCCACCGCGGCCACCCATTCCGCGCCGCCCAGACCCTTGCCGGTACCGCCCGCCGCGGCGATGGCGGCGAGCATCGCCTTGTAGGCGGGATGCGTAAAGGCTTCGGGCTCCAGCGAATCGAAGACCGGTCCGGCGAATGCCGGGTACTGCAGTGCGGCGGTGAGCGTCTGGCGCTGCACGATGAGCGCCGGATCGCGCGGGCTGGGCAGCGCCGCCGGTGGTGCGGTAACCGGTTGTGCCGCTTCCCGTTCCGCACCGGCGCCCCGGCGCGCGGGAGTGGCGGCCGGCCCGCGGGCGTTCTTGCGCGCCTCGTCGCCGACCCGCCGGACCACCATCTGAATATCGTCCCAGCCGACCCAACCGGCGAGCTTGGTCGCGTACGCCTTGCGCAGCGCATTGTCCTTGATCTGCGCCACCACCGGCACGCCGCGCCGCAGCGCGTCCACCTGACCCTCGGGGGTGTCGAGATTGTGTTCGGCGAGCTGGCCGCGAATCACGAACTCGTACAGCGGAACCCGGCGCGCAACCAGATCGCGCACCGAGCCGTCGCCGCTGCGCTGGCGCAGTTCGCACGGGTCCAGGCCGTCGGGGGCGACGGCGATATAGGTCTGCCCGGCCAGCTTCTGGTCACCGGAGAACGCCTTCAGGGCCGCCGCCTGGCCGGCCGCATCACCGTCGAAGGTGTAGATGATCTCGCCGCGCCAGAAATTGTCGTCCATGAGCAGTCGCCGCAGCATGGCGAGGTGTTCGTCACCGAAGGCCGTACCACAGGACGCCACAGCGGTTTTCACGCCGGACAGGTGCATGGCCATCACATCGGTGTAGCCCTCGACGACCACCGCCTGATGCCCCTTGGCGATATCGCGCTTGGCCAGATCCAGGCCGAACAGCACCTGAGACTTCTTGTACAGCACCGTTTCCGGCGTATTGACGTACTTGGCGGTCATGGTGTCGTCATCGAACAACCGGCGCGCGCCGAAGCCGATCACATCACCGCCGAGATTGCGGATGGGCCACAGCAGCCGGCGGTGGAAGCGGTCCATCGGGCCGCGCTGGCCCTGTCTGGACAGGCCCGCGGCCTCCAGCTCCTTGAAGTCGAAACCCTTGCGCAGCAGGTGCTTTGTCAGCGTGTCCCACCCTGCGGGGGCGAAGCCGCAGCCGAACTGGCGGGCGGCATTGGCATCGAAATTGCGCTCGGTGAGGTAGTTGCGGGCCGCCTCGGCGTCGGGCTCGGCCAGCCGTGCCATATAGAACTCGTGCGCGGCGGCATTGGCGGCGACCAGGCGCGAGCGGGTGCCGTGATCGCGCTGCACCGAGGTGCCGCCGCCCTCGTAATTGATCTTGAAGCCGATGCGGTCGGCCACCTGCTCGACCGCTTCGACAAAGCCCACATGCTCGATCTTCTGCAGGAAGGCGAAAACATCGCCGCCCTCACCGCAGCCGAAGCAGTGGAAATGACCGTGATTCGGACGCACATGGAACGACGGAGATTTCTCGTCGTGGAAGGGACAGAGCCCCTTCATGGAGTCGGCACCGGCACGCTTCAACGTCACGTACTCGCCGACCACATCCTCGATCCGAGCACGTTCACGAATCGCCGCTATATCGCGGTCTGGAAGTCGGCCGGCCACGGACGCGAGTCTAGACCGCCTCCCCGGAACTTTGGCGCACGGCTTGGGAGCCGTGGACTGTTGGGGACGCGTGGGAGCGGTTGGGGGGCGAGACGATTTTGGGGGTGCCCGGGGAGTCACCCCGAGCTTGCGAAATCAGGCGTTGCGTTTCGAAGAACTGGAGCGCTTCGTGCTGCGGCGCTCTGGTCTGCCAGGATCTAGCGGTGCTCAGCCTGTTTCACGATGCCCGGACGCCGGTGCACGGCGCGCCTGCCGGGGTGAAGGTGCTGGTGCTGGCTGTGACGGGGACGGCGCTGTTCTTTGTGTCGTCGATGGTGTGGCTGGCTGGGGCGCTTGTGGTGGTGCTCGGGCTGTATCGGGTGGCGTGCATTCCGTGGCGGGTGACCGGGCGGGCGGTGTTCGGGATTGCGCCGTTCCTTGGGCTGATCATGCTGGCGCAAGTTCTCTTCACCGGTTGGCAGAGTGGCGTGCTGGTGGGTGAACGGGTGCTCACTCTGGTCTTGCTGGCGAATCTGGTGACCTTGACCACTCGCACCTCTGCCATGGTGGAGACCATCGAAAAAGCGCTGCGCCCTTTGCATCCGCTGGGGGTGCGGCCGGACCGGGTCGGTCTGCTGGTGGCCATGACCATCCGCTTCATTCCGGTCATTCGTGAGCAGGCCGAGATGGTGCGTGCCGCGCAGCGGGCGCGTGGGATCGAGCGCAGCACGGTGTTCCTCATCCCGCTGCTGATTCGCACGCTGCGGATGGCGGATCAAGTCGGCGAGGCGCTCGATGCTCGCGGCTTGGATTGATGCGACGGCTCATCAAGATCAACCGGCCTCAGCGGTCAAAGATCGTTGCTAAGCGGTAATTTTTGCCGCCCCGAGCCGATCTTTGACCGCTGAGGCCGATGGCCCTGCCGGATGCGCCGGATTTGCCCGAACCCCCGTCCCCCTAGAATCCCCCGAGTGCGTAGTAGGGATTTGGCGCAGATAGCGCTGTTCGCGGCAATTATGGTGGTGCTCGGGTTCTTCCCGCTCATCCAGTTGCCGGGGGCGTTCGCGCCGTTCACCTCGCAAACGCTCGGCGTGATACTCGCGGGCTCGATTCTGGGAGCTCGGCGCGGTGCGCTGGCGATGCTGCTGTTCGATGTGCTCGTGTTGGCGGGGCTGCCGGTGCTGCCGGGTGGGCGCGGCGGGTTGTCGGTGATCATGGGTCCCACAGGGGGATTCATCATTGCGTATCCGATCGGTGCGCTGGTGATCGGTTTTCTCACCGAAAGGCTGTGGAAGCACTACAACCTGCCCATTGCCGTGGTGATCAACTTTGTGGGCGGGGCACTGGTGCTCTATATGATCGGCGTGCCGTGGATGGCGGTGGCAGCGGATCTGCCGCTGCACAAGGCGATCGTCACCTCGGTGGCGTTCCTGCCGGGCGATGTGGTCAAGACTGTCATCGGATCACTGGCTGCCATTGCCGTGCGCCGGGCCTATCCGATGATTCCGGCGCGCGCGTGATCGAGCTGGAGGGCGTCTCCCATCGCTTCGGCGAGCGCGAGGTACTGCAGCGCCTCGATCTGACGCTGACCGAGCACCGCATTGCCGTCGTCGGCTCGAACGGCTCGGGCAAGTCCACGTTCGCGCGCTTGCTGAACGGTTTGCAGGTGCCGACCGAGGGCAAGGTGCGGGTCGACGGACTCGATACCCGCAAGCAGGGCAGGGCCGTTCGCCGCCAGGTGGGATTCGTCTTCCAGGACCCCGACGTCCAGATCGTCATGCCCACCGTCGCCGAGGATGTGGCTTTCGGGCTCAAACACCACGGCCTCACCAAAACCGAAATCCCCGAACGGGTTTCGGAGGTCCTCGCCGAATACGGTCTCAGCGAATTCCGCGATCACCCGGCCCATCTGCTCAGCGGCGGCCAGAAGCAGCTGCTCGCCATTGCCGCGGTGCTGTCGGTCCGGCCGCGCTACGTCATCTTCGACGAGCCCACGACCCTGCTGGATCTGCGCAATAAACGCCGCATTTCCCAACTGCTGCACGAACTTCCGCAGCAGATCGTGGTGATCTCGCACGACCTGGATCTGCTCGCCGACTTCGATCGCGTGCTCGTCTTCGACGAGGGCCGCTTGGTCGAGGACGGCCCGCCCGCCCAGACCATCCCTCGCTACGTGGACCGCTGCCGACTCTGATAGGCGGGCGGATCGCCTGTCAGCGAGGCAGTTTGGTGGTCAACTTTCCGGCATTGTCGTCGATCGCGACGCACTGCACCGACGGATTCTTGCGCCACCCCAGCTCGTCACCGGGGTGGTAGATCAGAAAAGTGAGATTCGGATTCTGAGCCTGCATCTTGTCGAATGGCTCCTCGCACTTGGTCTCCGCGTAGTCCTTGGCCTGTTGCTCGCTCCCCCAGGTGGGCAGCGGGAAGACCAGAAACACCTCGCCATCGTGCGGTGCGGTACAGGCCGTGACCACCGCGCCACCGATCGTCGCACCCTCGCGGACGCCGTTCACACAGTCGCCGTCCTTCAGATTGCGCAGCAAGGTGTACCCGCTGGCAGTGGTCGGCGCCGCAAACGACGGCGGCGGTGCCGCGTAATCGACATCAGTGGCGCCCTGAGATTGGGCGTGCTGCACCGCCACCGCGGCCACCGCCACCGCGACCAGTGCCCACACACCCGATAAGACCAGACCGGCGATCGCCAGCCCTTTCCCCTGCTGATTACGGTCTTTGACCTGAGTCAGCGAAATTACGCCGAACGGTAGTGCCAGCAGGCACATCCCGAGCAGCCCGGTAACGAAGGCCGCGATCGCCAGCCCGTTGGTGCCCTGCGGAGGTGGCGGGGGCGCAGCAGGGTACGCGTAGGGATACGGCGCGATCCCGCCCGGCGGCGCGGTCCACATCGGCTGCCCGGCCGGCGGCATACCCGAGGACTGCGTGATCGGCGGCTGCGGCACACCCCACTGCCCCGGCACGACCGGCCGCTCCGACGCGGCTGGCGGCTCTGGCAGGGCCGGCGCCTCAGACGCGACCGGCTGCTCGACCACGGCTGATTGCTCCGGCGTTATCGGTTGTCCCGGTGTCGGATTCGATTCCACAACTCCCCCTCCACGGACCGACAGCGGCCCGCCCTGCCGAATTCGCCCGCCCACCGTAGCTGTTCCCCGCTGACGGCGCGACACGGACTCGTGGCGTAGCTGAGCAGCCATGTTCTGGCTCAGGGGATGATGGCGGCGACCCGCTCGAGGCGGCTTTCGGTGTAGGAGGCGATCTGGTCGACGATGACGCGGACGCGGGCGGTGTCGTCGGCCGCTTCTTCCCACCATGGCAGCAGCAGGCGATCCAGGCCGCGGGGGGCGGTACGGAGGAGGTGGTTGGCGACCAGGTGGATGCGTTCGCGCTGGCCGGCCTGGCGGACCTGGTGAATGGGGTCGGACAGGACGTAGCGCAGGGCCATGGTCTTGAGGATGGCGACCTCGGCGGCCACTATCCGCGGAACTTCGAGATCTGCTGTGTAGCGGCGCAATTGGCGTCCGCCCCAGGCTGCGCGGGTAGCCTCCACGGCGGCGGTGGCGAAGCGGCCGACCAGGTCGCTGGTGAGACGTTTCAGGGCGACCGACGCGATCAGCGAGCCGTCGTAGGCGGCTGCCGCTTTGACCACCGGCAGTTCGGAGAGACGCCCGGCGGCGGCGATCAATTCGTCGGCCGTCGGCGACTTGTGCTGGCGGGCACCGATTTCCGCGAGGGCGGCCTGTTCGATGGGATCGGCCAGGGCGCGCAGGTCGATGCGGCCGACAATGATGCCGTCCTCGACATCGTGCACCGAATACGCGACATCGTCGGCCCAGTCCATGACCTGCGATTCCAGGCATTGGTGGCGATCGGGCGCACCCTTGCGGACCCATGCCATGCGATCCATATCGACGTCGTACGCGCCGAATTTGGTGCCGGGACCTGTTCTGCCCCAGGGGTATTTGATGACGGCATCGAGCGCGGCCCGGGTCGGATTGAGCCCGTGGCTATTGCCGTGCTCGTCGAAGACCTTCGGCTCCAGCCGGGTGAGAATGCGCAGATTCTGCGCATTGCCCTCGAAACCGCCGTGCGCATCGGCGAATTGGTCCAGCGCCGTCTCGCCATTGTGCCCGTACGGCGGATGCCCGATATCGTGCGCGAGTCCGGCCAGATCGACCAGATCCGGATCGCAGCCCAGTCCGTCGGCGATACTGCGGCCGATCTGCGCGACCTCCAGGGAATGGGTGAGCCTGGTGCGCGGCGTATCACCATCGCGCGGACCCATGACCTGGGTCTTGTCCGCCAGCCGGCGCAATGCGGCCGAATGCAGCACCCGCGCCCGGTCGCGCGCGAATTCACTGCGCCGGGCGGGGGAAGGTGACCAGCTCAGTCCGGCGGTCCGGTCGGTCTCGGGAACCAGGCGTTCCCGGTCGTGATCGCTGTAGACCTGGTCGTAATCGATGCGCGAACTCATGTCACTGCTCCGCCGTGTAGGTGAAATCGGCCGAATAGTGGGTGAGCTGGTACCACAGCAGCGCGAAGGTCTCGCGGAAAATGCCGTGCGCCTGCGATTCCCGCGTGTAGACCGCGGGCCCGGTGCGCACCGGCGCGGTCCACGCCGAGAGTCCGGCGTCGCGGGCCATGGTGCGGGTGCGCAGCGAATGCCAGGGGTCGCTCACCAGCACCACCGAGGATTTGCCCCGGGCCAGTAGCGCTTTGGAGACCGCTTCCACACTCTGCAGGGTGTCCGAGCCGGTCTCCACGGCCAGGATGTGCTCGGCCGGGACGCCCAGATCCTTCAGATAGATCTTGCCGGAGGCGGCCTCGGTGTAGTTGTCGCCCAGCTGTTTTCCGCCGACGGTGACGATCATGGGCGCGACGCCCTTCTGAAAGAGCTTGCGCGCCTGATCGAGTCGAGCCTGGAAGACCGAGGACGGGGTGCCGTCGTACTGGGCCGCGCCGAGCACCACAATGGCGTCCGCGCGCGTGTAATCGTCGATGCGGGCGACCTGCCACACCCGCACCGCCGTGCCGGCGACCACCAGCAGCGCCATGAGCAGACCGCCGATCAGCAGCCTGCGTGCCCAGCGTGCCGCGCCCGCGGCGAAGCCGCCCCGGGGCTTATCGGCCGGTGCGGGCGCCCACGCGGGCTCGGGGTCGCGGTTGCGGAGTTTTACCAACCGCGCCGCCGCCACTCGGGCACTTGCGGGCGCTCCTCGCCGAGGGTGGTATCAGCGCCATGGCCCGGGTACACGACGGTGTCGTCCGGGTAGCGTGCGAACAATTTGGTCTCGACATCGCCGAGGAGGGAGGCGAATTCCTCCGGCGTACCAGTTTTCCCGACACCACCGGGAAACAGCGAATCACCGGTGAACAGGTGGGTGCGACCGTCACCGTCGGTGAAGGCGAGGGCCACCGAACCGGGGGTATGGCCGCTCAGGTGGATGACCTCGAACTCGAGGTCGCCGATGCGCACCTTGTCACCATCGGTGAGCAGGCGGGTCGGCGGCACGGGTAGGCCCTCGGCATCGAGTTCGTGGGCGGCGCTGGGAATCCCGGTGGCGGCCAGCACATCCCGCAGAGCCCACCAGTGGTCCGGATGCCGGTGCGTGGTGACCAGCAACTCGACCCCGTCGGGGGCCTCCTGGGTGAGCAGTTCGAGAATGCGTTCCGCCTCGTTGGCGGCATCGATGAGCAGGGTCGCGCCGGTATTCGCACACTGGACCAGGTACACGTTGTTGTCCATGGCGCCGACCGACATCTTCACGATGCGCGCGCCCGCGACGGCCCGCTGCTGCGGGTTGGAACCGGGAGCGACATGACCCGTGTACGGGGAATCGATCGTGATCACGTCTTCGATCGTAGTCATCGTCGCCGACACGGGTGACCGGAAGAAAGTGTGTGCCGCATTCGGGCGGATAGATTCATGTGATGCGGCAACCGAAGCACCGCCCCGCCTCCCCGCGCTGGTCCGTGCTCGTCTCGGGCTTCGTGCTGGCCCTGGCGGTGCTCCTGGGCGGCGGGAGCGTTCCGGCGGGTGCGGAACCGCCGCAGCGACTGCCCGGCTATGTCACCGATGTGGCGGGCGCGTTGCGCGGCGGGCAGAGCGCGGAACTGCAGGCCGCCATCGATGCGCTGTATTCGAAAGACCATGAGCGGCTGTGGGTTGTGTATGTGCACAATTTCGGCGGGCTGAATTCGCAGGCCTGGGGTGAGCAGACCGCGCAGGCCTCGGGGTTCGGCGATCGGGACGTGCTGCTGTCCGTCGCGGTCGACGATCGGGCGTATGCCTTCACCGGCAGCGCGCCCAGCTCGGTGACCGATAAGCAGCTCGATGACCTGCTCATCGACCAGGTCGAGCCGAAGTTGCGCGCGGGAGACTGGGCCGGGGCCGGGGTGGCGACCGCGAACGGACTGTCGGCGGCGATGAACGGGTCCGGCGGTGGCGTGAGCCTCTGGGTGGTGCTGCTGCTCGTGCTGGTGGTGGCCCTGGCGGTGGGCGCGCTGTGGCTGTGGTCGCGTGGTCGCAAGGAGCGGCGGGCGCGGGCGGACGTGACTGCCGCCCGCAAGGTCGATCCGGCCGATACCCAGGCGCTGGCCGCGCTGCCGCTGGCGGCGCTGGACGCGCGTTCCAAGGAACTGCTCACCGATACCGATGACGCGCTGCGCACCAGCGGTGAGGAATTGCGGTTGGCCACCGATGAATTCGGGGCGACCGCCACCGCACCGTTCAGCGCGGCTCTGAACGGCGCGAAGAACGCGCTCGGCAAGGCGTTCGCCATCCGGCAGGAACTCGACGACGATATTCCGGAGACGCCTGATCAGCAGCGGACCATGCTGGTGGAGCTCATCAGCACGTGCGGGCGCGCCAATCACGAACTCGATGCCAAGGTCACCGAATTCGATGCGATGCGCAATCTGCTCATCAATGCCGGTGAGCGGCTGGATGCGCTGACCCGCGATGTGGTCGATCTGACGACTCGGGCGCCGAATTCCGAAGCCACGCTGGCCCAGTTGGTGGCCACGCAGTCCGCCTCGGTGCTCGCGCCGATTCACGAGAACGTGACCATGGCGCGGGAGCGAATCGCGTTCGCGGAGCGTGGAATCGAGGACGGGCGCACGGCGGCGGCCAAACCCGTCGGGCAGCAAGGTGCGGCGGTCGCGGCGATTCGCAGTGCGGAGTCGGCCATCAATACCGCGCGCACGCTGCTGGATGCGGTGGATACCGCCGCCACCGATATCGAGCAGGCTCGCGCCGGACTCCCCGGCATCATCGAGGAGTTGCGCCGCGATCTCGGCACGGCGGCCACCCTTACCCAGCACGGCGGGCCCGAACTCCTCACGGCAGCCACCGCCGCGCGCACCGCTCTCGACCGGGCGAGTACCGAGGGCGCGGCCGATCCGCTCGGCGCGTTCCAGCGGGCCGTAGCCGCGGATACGGTGCTGGACAAGGCGATTGCCGATGCCACCGATCACAAGGCCGCCGCTGAGGAGGTCGCCCGCCGGCTCGACCAGGCCCTGACCGCCGCACACAGCCAGATCAATGCCGCCACCGACTTCATCAGCACCCGGCGCGGTGGTGTCGACGCCGAACCGCGCACCCGCCTCGCCGAGGCCCAGCGCAGCCTGGACCAGGCGCAACAGCTCGCCGCGACCGACCCCGCCCAAGCCCTCCCGCACGCCCAGCGCGCCGTGGAACTCGGCACCCGAGCCCTGCAAACCGCCCAGGCCGCGGTCCGCGATTGGCAAGCGAGCCAGCCGCGCTCGAACTCCCAGACCGGCGCGGTCCTCAGCGGCATCCTCATCGATGGCATGCTGCGCGGCATGGGCGGCGGATACCGCAGCGGCGGAGGCGGTTTCGGCGGCTCCCGAGGCGGCGGCAGCTACGGCCCCGGCTCCTTCGGCGGCTCCGACGGCTCCCGCCGCATCAGCCGCGGCGGGCGGTTCTAGCGCCGCCGATCGGCTGCCGCGGGCTCAGCTACGGCTCCCACCCGCAGGAATCAGCTGCGGCACCACCCCGGCGGGACGGGTCCGCGGTGAGTCCCCGTCGTCCCGGCGCGTTTTCGGCCGGGATCCAGGGCGGCTCATGCAGTGCTGTGGATCCCGGCCAAAAGCATGCCGGGATGACGGGGTGAATTCATGCCTGGCCGACGGGGTGGGTCAGAGCCAGCCCAGGCGTTCTGCGGCGCGGACGGCTTCGGCGCGGGTGCGGGTGCCCGTTTTGCCGATGGCGGCGGAGAGGTGGTTGCGGACGGTGCCTTCGGAGAGGTGGAGGGATTGTGCGATGGCGCCCGCCGTGGCGCCGTCGGAGGCGGCGGCGAGGACTTCGCGTTCGCGGGTGGTGAGGGGCGAGGTTCCGGTGGTGAGGGTTTCGGTGGCCAGGGCCGGGTCCACTACGCGCAGGCCCATGTGGACGCGGCGGACCGCGTCGGCGAGTTCCCTTGCGGGAGTGTCCTTCACGACGAAGCCGCTGGCTCCGGCGTCGATGGCGCGGCGCAGGTAGCCCGGGCGGCCGAAGGTGGTGACCATGAGGATGCGCACCTGCGGATGCGCGAGATGCAGCTGCGCGGCGGCGGTGATGCCGTCCATTCCGGGCATTTCCACATCCAGCAGCGCCACATCGGGTGCGGTGCGTTCGACGGCCGCGAGCACCTCGTCACCGCGACCGACCTCGCACACCACCTCGAGGTCCGGTTCCAGGCTCAGCAGTGCGGCGAGCGCACCGCGCACCAGCGCCTGATCATCGGCGAGTAGCAGTTTGATCATGGCGACGCCCCTATCGTTCCCGCCGGAAAGCTTGCCAGCACCCGCAACCCGCCCTCCGGCCGATTCGACAGGGTGAGCGTGCCACCCGCCGCCCGCACCCGCTCCCGCAGCCCCGACAATCCGGATCCGGCGCGCGCGCCGTCACCCATACCGCCGCCGTCGTCACTGACCTCGATACTGGTCGGCGTGACCCGCACGGCGGCATGCGCGGCTCCGCTGTGCCGCACGACATTGGTGATCGCCTCGCGCAGCACCCAGCCGAAGACGATGCTGTGCCGGATCGGCAGATCGTCACCGTCGGGCAGATCGGCGTCGATTCCCGCGGCGCGCAGGGCGGTTCGCGCATTGACCAGCTCACCGGCCAGCGATACCTCGCGCAGACCGCCGACCGTGGAGCGAACACCGGCCAGCGATTCCCGCGCGAGTCGCTCGATATCGACCAGCTCGGTTCGGGTGCGCTCCGGATCGATATCGAGAAGTCGTTGCGCCAGTTCGGTTTTCACGGTGATGACGGTCAGCGAATGGCCGAGGATATCGTGCACGTCCCGCCCGACCCGCAAACGCTCCTCGGCCACCGCGAGCTCGGTCAACTGTTTTCGGGCCAGATCCAGCGCCTGATTATTGATAATGATCAGGCGCACACCACCGACCGCGATGGCGGACAGTGCCATGCCCTGCATGATCGACCAGTCCGGCGCTTCGCCGGCGATCAACTGCGGCACCACCGCGGTCGCCAGTAGCAATACGACCACCAGCGGCACCGCACGCCGTATCGGCAGCGCGAAGGCGACGAAGGTGCCGATATAGGTGGCGAGTCCGTTCGCACCGGTATGCAGGGTGACCGTCGCCGCCAGCAGCAGGGCGACGAGGACGGCCAGCAACCTGCCCACCAGCCACGGGCTCGGACTCGGCCAGGTGGGTCCGTGCATCGGCAGCCGGAACAGCACCCAGTACGAACCGAGATAGCAGATGACGAAGGCGATGAGCACCGCGATCGTGTAGATGCGCGCCACCGGCTGATCGAGCGCCCAGGCGTTTTTCAGGGGGTCGATCAGATACACCGTCCACACGACCACGAAGATCCACCCGACCCGCCGTCGCCGGCCGATCTGCTGATCTTCATAGGTCATATCGCCGGACGCTACCGCAGGTCCGGGCGCTGCGAGCCGACGCAGCGTCCGGATCGCCGCGGCGTCGTCCATACCTGAGGTATCGCCGATCGATCGCATGCGCTTCATGGACTCAGCGTGCCGTATCGCGGCGGAAGAGGAATGCCGACCCGAGGGTGAAGACTGTCGCCCAGGCGAGCACATTGACCACCGCGAGCACTATGGCGGCGTAGCCGGTGGTGTTGCCGGAGCCGATCATCTGGGTCTTGTAGCCCGATTGCAGGCCGAAGGACAGGAAGAACACCGGCGGCATGATCAGTGAGAAGATCAGCGCCCGCTTGTTGCGCAGCATGCGGCGCATCTCCAGAGCCACGAAGGCCGGGCGTATTCCGCTGCGGCGCAGCCCGGTTCGGGCCTCGAGGACAGTCATTTCAGTGGTCTCCCGTCAGAGCGAGGAAGGCATCCTCGAGGTTGTGCGCCGAAATCTCGAGATCGGTGGCCGTGGTGGCGGTGAGCAGATAGCGGGCCACCAGATCGGAATCCGTGGCGCGCACCGTGATTCGATCGCCGCGCTGTTCGACGTGCTCCACGCCGGGAATCCGCAGCAGCACCGTCGCATCGGCCGCGGGCAGGGTCGCGCTGATCGTGCGCCCCGAGGCCATGTTCTTGACCTGGGCGGCACTGCCATCGGCCACCACCCGGCCCGCACGCATCAGCACGATGCGGTCGGCGTAGGCATCCGCCTCGTCGAGGTAGTGGGTCGCGAACAGTACCGTCCGGCCGCGCTGCGAATCCTGCCGAATGGCGTTCCAGAAGTCCCGCCGGCCCTCCACATCCATGCCGGTGGTCGGCTCGTCGAGAATGATCAGGTCCGGATCCGGCAGCAGGGCCAGCGCGAATCGCAAGCGCTGCTGCTGCCCGCCCGAGCATTTGCCCACCGGGCGATCGGCGATATCGTCGATCCCCGCCGGGATGACACGGACCTCGTCAGATGGTGACGGTTACGGAGTGGAATCCTCCGGGCCCCTGTGGGAACGGGGCGCGGACGGCACCGTCCTGGACTTCGCCGGAGCGGCCGGTGACGCGGGCCTGGATGGTGTGGGTACCGGGCGGGAGATCCACGACCGTACGCCAGCGGCGCCAGGCGGCGGGGGCTGTTTCCGCGCCGAGTTCGACTGAGAGCCAGTCGGTTTCGTCGACTCTGATCTCGACACCGGCCACACCCCGGGGCGGGGCCCAGGCCACGCCTGCCACGGTGGTTTTGCCCGGTCCGTCGCTGCCGGCGGCGGCCACGTCGATGCGGGCCTGGGGGCGCACCCACAGGGCGTCCCTGGGCCAGCCGCGCTTCCACCAGTAGTCGACCTGGGTGTCATCGGAAAGTTCCAGTTCGGCAAGCCATTTCACGCCGGTGTACTGGCCGTAGAGGCCGGGGACGAAGACTCGGGCGGGGAAGCCGTGTTCGGGCGGCAGGGCTTCGCCGTTCATGCCGATGACCAGGTAGCCGGGCCATTCGCCGGTGCGCAGCGGTTCCAGCGGCAGCGAGATGGTGTAGCCGTCGACAGCGCGGGTCACCAGGCGGGTGGCGGTCGCATCGGGCATGGCGTGCTCCAGCAGGGCGGTCAGCGGGACGCCGAACCAGCGCGCATTGCCCGCGCGGCCCGCACCGGGGGTGTTGTGCACGCACACCATGACGGCATCGAATTCCACCGCCTGCTCGGCCAGATCGGCGAGCGAGAACCGCAGCGGATGCGCGACCTTGCCGGTGATGGCAACCCGCCACTGACCCGGATCGATGCGCGGCGCGCGCGAATTCACGTCTGCCACATAGAATCTGCCCGCCTTGGTGATCAAGGGCGTCAGACCCGGCTCGGTGCCGAAACCGTCCTCCGCCATGGACGGATGCGAACCCATCGGCCCGAGCTGCCGAACCCGCTCGGTATGCCGCCGATCCGCACGGCGAATGAGCGTTTCGGCAGCGGCGAGCAACCCGGCACCGGCTGTGGCCCAGAGCAATTCGCCGCCCGCCGTGGTCGGCAGCCGGCGCAGTCCGGCGCGCAGCACGCCCGCGGCCGCGAGGCCACCGAACGCCGCGGGCACCGACTGGTTCGCGCCCCGCAGCGCCAAGGCGGCGGCTCCGGCGCCGAATGCCGCTGCGGCAGGCGCCCGGAGCCGCTGCGGCAATACCGCCATACCGGCGGTAGCGGCGACGGTCCCGAGCACCACGCCCGCCCGCGTGGTCTCCTTGTCGTATCGGCCGGCCATGGCCACGGTCGTCTCGACCACCGGAATCGGCGCGGTATCGGCCAGCAACCGCCCGACCCCGTCGATGACCGAGCCGCCGCGGGTCGCGGCGATCAGCTCTCCGGCGCCGAGCGCACCGAGCCCCACCGCCGCCGCACCCAGTAGCCGTCGCTTACCGTTGACCGACACAGTACGAACCTCTCCTCGCCGAGCGGGTTGTCTGCGCCCATTCTTCCCCAGCGCACTGTGTCCCAGAAGTTTTCCCGGCTTACCGCTCCAGATAAGCGCTGATGATCGGGCCGATGAATGTCAGCGCCGCGGCGGTGACGAGTTGATTGTGACCGAAATCGATGAGGTGATCGGTGATCGGCCCGGTGATATAGGGCCGCCACGTGGCGACATTCGGCAGCGGGGCCGGATTACCCGCCGCGCTGAAGAACAGCAGATCACCGTCGAAGATGCTGGGGCGGTGGTCCGAGATCTGCCGCAGCAGGTGTTGCATATCACTATAGAAGTGCTCGATTTCGGTGGCGGTGAAGGAGATTCCGGACGCCGCCAGCAGCTCGGCGGCCTGCGCAGCGGTGATTCCCCCGGTACCGGGCGGCACCTCGATACCGCCGAATTCGGCGAGCAGCAGTGCCAGCGGCGGAATATTGCCGTCGTCGACGATCTCCACCTCGGCACGCCCGTCCATCATGATCAGCGAGGGCACCTCCGCACCGCGCCGGCGCAGCTCGACCGCCATGGCATGCGCGAGGACGCCGCCCGCCGAATAGCCGAGCAGGTGGTACGGGCCGTCCGGTTGCACACGCCGGATCTCGTCGGCATAGCGCACGGCGAGATCGTGAATGGTGCGATCGGCCGTACCGCCGTCCATCACACCCGGCGACTGGAGACCGTAGACCGGGTGCGCACGGTCGATGTACTGCACCAAACCGCCGTAGCACCAAGCCAATCCGACAGCCGGATGAACGCAGAACAGGGCGGGTCCGGTCCCGGCCGGGCGCATGGGCAGCATGACCCGCATGGACGGATCGACCTCCGGCTGTTCGGCGGCCTCGGACAGGCGCAGGGCCAATGCGGCAGGTGTGGGGTCGAGGAACATCCACTGCAGCGGTAGCGGGATGCCGGTGCGCTCGCGAATCAGGGAGACCAGGCGCACGGCGGCCATGGAATTGCCGCCTACCTCGAAGAAATTGTCGTCCACTCCGATTCGATCGGATTCCAGGACGGCTTCGAAGGCTGCGGTGAGCGCACGCTCGGCGTCGGTGCGCGGGGCCCGGTAGGCGCGGCGCTCCGGGCGAACCTGCACCGCGGGTGCAGCGTCGTCGTGAATCTCCCCAGCGAGCTCGGGCAGCCCGCCGGGCACCTCGATCACACCGATTGCGGCATCGGGAGTTTCGGTGAGCGCGGTGAGCAGTTCGAGGAAGCCGCCGGCCATGGACTGGGCGGTGGCGCGATCGAACAGATCGGTGGCGAAGGTCAGCGAGGTGGTGATGCCCGCCGGTTCGCCTGCGGGCCCGAACTGTTCGGCGACCATCCATTCCAGGTCGAACTTCGAGCCGGGAGCAGCCGCTTCGACCGGGCGAATCTCGAGACCGGGCAGCGTGGTTCGCGCGGGCTGGACATTCTGGAAGGCGAGCAGCACCTGGAAGAGCGGGTGGTGAGCGGTGGAGCGGACCGGGGCGAGCGCCTCCACCAGGCGTTCGAAGGGCAGATCCGTATTGCCGTAGACGGCCAGATCATCGCGGCGGACGGCGTCGAGGGTCGTGGCGAAATCGGCAGCCGGATCCAGATGCGAACGCAGGACGACCGTATTCACGAACATGCCTACGAGATCGTCGAATACGCCGTCTCCGCGGCCCGCGACAACCGAGCCGAGGACGATATCCGGGGTACCGGACAGCCGGGCCAGCAATACCGCCAGGGCCGCGTGCACCACCATGAACGGGGTCGCACCGTGGGCTCGTGCCAAGACCTGCATTCGGTCGTGAACCAGTGCGGGGATGGTGAATTCGATACGGTCACCGATCCCGGACGGAAGCTCGGGGCGGGGACGATCGGTGGGCAGCCGATGGACTTCGGGCAATCCGTCGAGACGGGTGCGCCAAAATTCCAGCTGGTGGTGGGCGAGGCTGCTGTGGTCGGTATCGGCGCCGAGCAGTTCCCGCTGCCAGAGTGCGTAATCGGCGTACTGCAGCGGTAGTTCGGTCCATTGCGGCCGATCTCCCCCGGCGCGAGCCACATACGCGGACAACACATCTCGCGCGAGCGGCGCCATCGACCAGCCGTCGGCGGCTATATGGTGAACTGCGAGCGCCAATACCGCATGCTGCGGGGCGGTGTGCAGTACGCAGACTCGTAGCGGTACTTCCCTGGTGATGTCGAAACCGCGAGACAGCTGGGCGATCAGCTGCTGCGCGACTTCCGCTGGAGTCGTGTCGATTTCAACGATCGGTGTGGAGCCCGCCCGGGCGGGCAGGATGTTCTGGTACGGCATCCCGTCGGGGCCGGCAGGATAGCTGGTGCGGAGCGTTTCGTGACGGTCCGCCACATCGTCGATGGCGGTGCGCAGCGCCGTAATATCCAGGCTCCCTTCGATATCGAAGGCACCGGGGATGTTGTATACCGGCGAACCGGGATCGTAGCGGTTGAGGAACCACATACGCTGCTGTGCGGCGGAGAGCGGAATGCGCTGCGGACGGGGACGAGGTCCGGGCCGGGGTCGATCGGTCAGGGATTCGGCGGCAACCAATGCCGCCAATTCGGCCACCACCGGCGCATCGAAGAGCGCCCGCACGGGGACGGTCGTCTGCAGCGCGGTACCCAGTCGGGCGGCCACTCGGGTGGCGATGAGCGAGTTTCCGCCCAGGGCGAAGAAATCGTCGTCACGCCAGATCTGTTCGATACCAAGGACTTCGGCGAAAACGGCAGCCACCGCCTCCTCCTGCGGGCCGATAGCAGGCTCCCGGGCGCCTGTGGTGAGCTGCGGCGCGGGCAGTGCGGCGCGATCCAGCTTGCCGTTGGGTGTGCGCGGCAGATCGTCCAGCGTCATGAGGGCGGCGGGGACCATATACGACGGGACTCGCTGTGCGACTGCGCTCTTCAGGCCCCGCAGCGAGATCTCCGCGCCGCGTTCCGGGACCACGTAGGCGACGAGCATTCCGCCGTGCGCGTCCTCACGCACCAGCGCGACCGCACGGGCCACCGCCGGGTCGGCGGTGAGCGCGGCCTCCACCTCTCCGAGTTCGATGCGCAGGCCGCGCAGCTTCACCTGAGTGTCGCTGCGGCCCAGGTACTCCAGATCGCCGGCACGCCTGCGCACCAGATCACCCGTGCGGTACATGCGGCGGCCCGGTGCATACGGGTGGGCGACAAAGCGGGCGGCGGTCAGGTCCACACGGCCGAAATAGCCTCGTGCCAGCGCGATGCCCGCGAGATAGAGCTCGCCCACCACACCGTCCGGCACGGGGCGCAGGCGGTTGTCCAGGACGAGTGCCTGCACTCCGGGAGCGGGTGTGCCTATGGTGATCGTCGCGCCCGGCCGCAATGGTGCGCTGCCGGTCGCCCAGACGGTCGCCTCCGTGGGGCCGTAGTCGTTGAAGTGCAGCCGGTTCGGTGCGGCCCAGACCGCCACCAGTTCGGGCGGGCAGGTTTCACCGCCGGTGACGATTGTGCGGAGGTCGTGCAGCCCGGCGGGTTCCACGGTGGCGAGCGCCGAGGGAGTGAGGGCGATGTGCGAAACATGCTCGCGTGCCAGAAGTTCGGTGAGATCGGGACCGGCGAAAACGGCAGGGGGCGCGATGACCAGGGTGGCTGCCGCGCCGACCGCCATGACGAGTTCCACTACCGAAGCATCGAAACTCGGGGAGGCGACGTGCAGTACTCGCGAATCGGAGGTGATGCGGTCGCGATCGCACTGCGCCATGGCGAGATTCGCCAGGCCCGTGTGCGTCACCACAACACCCTTGGGAGCGCCGGTGGATCCTGAGGTGAAGATGACGTACGCCGGGTTCTCGGGGCGGCACTCGCGGGATGAAGACTTCTTCGACTGTGCCGCAGAGACTTCTGATGACCACGGGGCGTCCACGCACCACCAGTCGACGGTGTCCGGTAGCCGGTCGCACTGGGCCAGAACGGTCAGGCCGATTCCCACGCCGGAGACCTCGATGATCCGCCTTATGCGGCCGAGTGGGTATGCCGGATCGATCGGGACGAATGCCGCTCCGGTGCGGGTGATCGCCCAGACGGCCAGCACCGTTTCGACGGAGCGCGGAATACCCACCGCCACCCGCGTTTCCGGTCCCGCACCGGCCTGTATCAGCCGCTCGGCGAGCAGGCTCGCACGCTCGTCGAGTTCGCGATAGGACAGCTGCTGGTCGCCGCATACCACCGCCACACCGGTCGGGTTGGCGGCGACGGCGGCGGCCATGAGTTCCGCCAGCGGGCGCGGTGCGGTGACCGGTTCGGGTTCGATACGGGTCTGTTCCCGCTCGATGTCGGTGAGAAGGTCGATATCCCCTACCGCAGGGGAACTTTCAGCGGTGACAACGGTGAGCAGTCG
This sequence comes from Nocardia sp. NBC_01388, assembly GCF_045040085.1. Lineage (NCBI taxonomy): Bacteria > Bacillati > Actinomycetota > Actinomycetes > Mycobacteriales > Nocardiaceae > Nocardia > Nocardia sp. NBC_01388. The sequence continues at coordinate 8,473,885 of NZ_CP109553.1, read as the reverse complement.
TACGAGACGGTCGGCGAAAGCAGCGACCGTGGCCTCGTCGAACAGGTCGGTGGCGTAGCAGCAGCGCAGTTGCAGGCCGTCCGGATCGGCGACAACGGTGAGACTCAGATCGAATCGGCTGTTCGTCTGCGGCAATTCCATGGGGATGACCGTTGTTTCGGGCAGCTCCAACTCCGGCATCGCCAGATTCTGGAAGACGAGCATGACCTGCGCCAGCGGATGGCGAGCCTCGGAGCGGGCCGGGGACAGCACCTCGACCAGTCGCTCGAAGGGGACGTCGGCATGTTCGAGAGCGGCGAGGTCGGTATCGCGGACCCGGTCCAGCAGTGCGCCGAACGTCTCGCCGGCGTGAATGCCGGTGCGCAACACCAGTGTATTCACGAACATGCCGACAAGATCGTCGAGATCACGATGGCCACGACCGGCGACCGGGGTCCCGACCACTATGTCCGCGCTGCCGCTCAACCGGGACAGCAGCACCGCCAGGGCGGCGTGCACCACCATGAACGGGGTGGCCCGGTGGGTCCGGGCGCAATGTTCGATCGCGGCGCTCACATCGCTGTCCACGCGGGCGGTGCATTCGGCGGCTCGATGCGAGGCATGCGCCGGCCGTGGGCGGTCGGTGGGCAATTCCAGATGATCCGGCAGCTCCTCCAGGGTGCGGGACCAGTAGTCGAGCTGCTGTGCCAGCAGGGATTTCGGATCGTCTTCGGCGCCGAGCCGGGCATGCTGCCACAGCGTGTAGTCGGCGTACTGCACCGCCAGCGGCTCCCATGCGGGCCGCTGACCCGCGGCACGGGTCGCATAGGCCGCTGCCACATCCCGGGTCAGCGGGGCCATCGAGAAGCCGTCGGTCGCAATGTGATGCGCCACCAGCACGATCACATGTTCGCCGGGTGCGATACGGAAGAGCTTGAAAAGCAATGGAACTGCTGCCGTGACGTCGAAACCTTCAGTAACTGTGCGCATCACGGCCGCGGGCAGCTCGTCGAGAGTCATCGGCACAGGTTCGAGATCCAGCGGCACCTCTGCCGCCGACAGGATGCGCTGCCCACCGAGACCGTCGATATCGGGGTATACGGTTCGCAGCGTCTCGTGCCGCTCGATCACGTCGTAGAGCGCCGTTCGCAGTGCGGCAAGATCCACACACCCGGAAAGTCGCAGTGCGACAGGCACGTTGTACGCCGGAGACGCCGGGTCGTAGCGATTGACGAACCACATGCGCTGCTGCGCCGGGGACAATGGCATCGGTTCCGGCCGGGGCCCTCGAACCAGCTCCGGGCCCGGCGCCTCCGATCCGTCCACAACCAATACCCGCGCCAGCTCGGCCACCACAGGCGCTTCGAACAGCAACCGCACCGGAACCGAAGTCCCGAGCGCCGCACTCAGCCGAGCCGCCACCCTGGTGGCGATGAGCGAATCCCCGCCCAGCGCAAAGAAGTCGTCCCGCGAACCAACGCGCTCATGCCCCAGCACCTCGGCATAGGTCTCGGCAACGAGCACCTCCCCACCGACCGGCGCCACATATTCAGCCTGCGCCCCCTCAGGTTCCGGCAGCGCCCGCACATCGATCTTCCCGGTCCGAGTACGCGGCAACTCCGCCAGCACCTGAATACTCGACGGCACCAGATACCGCGGCAGCCGCACCACCACCCACGCCATCAGCACTGCGGCGGTGGGCGCAACAGCACCCGATGACGGAGAATCCTCACCAGCAGCCGCACCCACAGCTCGCAACCCACCACCGGTTGCACCCGCAGTTCGCGGCGCGTCAGCAGACCCGCCGGCCGATCGCACGGCGCCGGCAGCGCGGCCGGTTGATCCAACCGGACCAGCAGCCTCGCCGGTCAATCCGAGTTGACCAGCGGCATCGGCGGGATCGAGCAGGTCGGAGTTCGCGGCGGCGTGCCAATTCAACCGTCCGGGACCTGCCGCCGGATCGGCTTGGGCCGAGGGGGCAGGGCGGCCGGACTCGATCTCCGGACCGCGGCTGGGCATTGCGCGTTCCCGGGGCGGGGCGGTCGCGGGAACGACGAGGGTGACGTAGGAGTGCAGGGCTGTGGTGGCGGTGCGGGTGCGGCGGGCGACGGTGATCGATGTTTCGACCTGGGGGTGGGTCGAGAGGACTGCGTCCACCTCGCCGGGTTCTACGCGAATGCCGCGGACCTTCACCTGGAAGTCGCTGCGGCCCGCGTATTCGAATCCGGCTGCGGTGCAGCGCATCAGGTCACCGGTGCGATACAGGCGGCCGCCCGCACTGTAGGGGTCGGCAATGAAACGGGAGGCGGAAAGCGCTGGGCGGCCGGCATATCCGCGGGCTACGCCAGGGCCGCGAATGTAGAGCTCGCCGGTGGCTCCCGGAGGTACCGGGCGCAACCAGCGGTCCAGCACCAGAAGGCTGGTGCCGGGGATAGGGGTGCCGATGACGGCGGCGGTCTGTGGTGTCGTATTCGCGTTGTAGGCGGCGGCGATGGTGGTTTCGGCGGGGCCGTAGGAGTTCACCAGGAGGCGGCCGGGGCTCATGCGGGTGATGAGGGCGGGCGGGCAGGTCTCACCGCCGGTGGCGATCACCCGGACTCCGCGCAGGTCTTCGACATTCAGAGTGGCCAGGACCGTCGGCGTGCAGAGCAGATGGGTGGCAGCGCCTTCGGTGAGTGCCGCCGCCAATTCGGCGCCGGCATTGGCGTCCGGCGGAGCGACAATCAGCGTGCCGCCTGTCGCGAAAGTGGAGAGCCACACCAGAATTGCCGCGTCGAACGCAGGATTCAGGCAGTGCAGCACACGGGATTCGCGATCGATCGAGCACTGATCCACCGCAGCCGCAGCCATCTCGGCCAGGCCGGTGTGGGTGACGACCACACCCTTCGGAGTGCCGGTGGATCCCGAGGTGAAGACCACGTACGCCGGATGTTCGGGGTGCAGGGGACGAAGCCGGTCCGTATCGGTCACCGGGTCCGGCGGCGATGCCGCGATTCGGGCAGCGGTATCCGGATCACCCAGCACCACCCAGGACACCTCGTGTGGCAGATCCTCAGCGACTGAAGCGGCTGTAACACCCAGTACTGCTGCACATTCGGCCGCGATGACGGCGGTGCGAGCAGCAGGCTGCGAGATATCGACGGGCACGAAGGCCGCACCGGTCTTGGCCACCGCCCACAACGCCACCATGGCCTGCACCGAACGCGGCAGCGCCACCAGCACCGCCCGCTCAGGCCCCGCACCCGCCCCGATCAATATGCGCGCCAACCGATTCGACATCACATTCAGCTCGCCATACGTCAGCTCGCCAGCCATGGCGAATGCGCGAGGGTACAGCGCGCCGACCTCGCTCCGGACGTCGCGAACGGCCGGCAAGTCGCCGAGATCACCACCGGAGCGCAGCAGGTCAGCGCTTGGGTGCGACGCGCTGCCGAGATCGCGATCGGCCGCCATATCGCGAACGACGCCGGAGTGGAATCCGCCGCCTGCATCCCGGCGATCGGCGGGCACGGTACGTGCCGGCGCAGGCGCGTCGACGACTGCGACGGTGCTGTGGATTCCGTTGCTTGCGAGAAGATCTGGGAGCAGTTGGGTATGGGCGGCGGGGGCGCCGTGGCGGATGGCGGGCGACTCTACGGGATCGGTGCTTCGCGCCGAGGCGGTGCGGCGGTGCGGATCCTCCGCGAGGGTTGCGAGCAGTCGCGCCAATCCCGTGGCGATCGAATTCGCCTGCTCCACATCGAAATACCGGGGTGAGCGGGTGAGTTCCAGGCGGAGGCCGTCGTTCGCGTATGCGGCCAGTGACAGGGGGTAGTGGGTGCCGTCGTGGGTGCGGATGCCGGTGACCGCTAGTTGTGCCTGGCGGGTAGCGGCGGTGAGGGCGGCCGCGTCTACGGGGTAGGACTCGAAGACGGTGGCGGTGTCGAAGAGTGGGCCGAGGCCGGTGCGCGCGTGGATTTCGTCGAGGCCGAGGAATTGGTGTTCGGAGAGGGCCGCCTGCTCGCACTGGATGCGGGACAGCAGGTCGGAGAGGTGTTCGGCCGGGTCCAGGGCGATGCGGACCGGGACGGTATTGACCAGCATGCCGACCATGCGCTCCGCGCCGGGCAGTTCCGGCGGGCGACCGGAGACGGTGGCGCCGAAGACGATATCGGCGGAACCGGTGAGCTCGGACAGCAGCAGCGCCCAGGCGACCTGCACGATGGTGTTGACGGTGACCTGGCAGTTCGCGGCGGTGGTGCGGAGCCTCTCCGGGAGGTCGCTCGGCAGCGGAATCTCTTGTGCGACAGGCGCGGTGGGAGCATCGGTGTGGGGAGCAGTCGGGGCGACCAGGGTGGGGCCGTCCAGATCTGCCAGCGATTGCGCCCAGGCCGCACGCGCACTGTCGAAATCGCGATCGGACAGCCATTCGAGGTAGCTCCGGAAGGGCACGGGTGGCGCGAATCCACTGTCGTCACCGGCAGTTTCGTACAGTCCGACGAGTTCGGCCAGGAGCAATGGCATGGACCAGCCGTCGAGAATCAGGTGATGGTTGGTGATGACTATCCGGAAATGGTGCTGCCCCAGAGCAATACACCGGAAGCGAATGAGCGGAGGCGCATCCACCGCGAAAGGTGTTCGCAGTTCCGCCGCTGCCATCTCGTCGAGTTCGGCCGCCGTCGCGCCATAAGCCTCGCGGTAGACACATGACACTGCCACCTGCGCGGCAATCACCTGCACCGCACGATCACCGGCTTGCACGAATCCGGCGCGCAGCACCTCGTGCCGCCGGACCAGCGCCTCGGCCGCGGCAGTCAGACGGCCGAGTTCGAGATCGGCCTCCACATCGATCACCGCCTGCACCGAGTAACCATCCGGTCCGCCCTCGGCCAACTGCGCTTGAAACAGCAATCCACGCTGCAGCGGAGTCAGGGGCAGCACATCATCGAGCAGCCCGTAATCCCGCTCCCACAGCTCGATTTCGCCCTGATCAGCACGCAACAGCGGCAGATCGCTCGGCGTGAATCCACCCGCCTCCGGCGCACTCACCAGCTCAGCGATCTGCACCACCGCCGAAACCCACTCCCGCGCCAGCACTTCCACCTCCGCACCGCCGAGAGCACCCGGCGCGAACTGCCACACCGCCCGAATCCGCGACCCCTTCTCCGACTCGAGCGTCACCGCATCCACCGAAAGCACCGCCGCCAGCGGCATATCCGCAGCCGCATGCCCACCCAGCCGCGCCGCCATCCCCACCGGCAGCCAATCCCCCTCCATCTCCATCTCCGGCACCTGCCCCAGATAGTTGAACCCCACCTGCGGCTCCCCCAACACCCCCAACTCCCCCGCGGTCTCCGCATCCAGATACCGCAGCACCCCGAACCCGAACCCACCCCTGGGAACCGCCCGCAACTGCTCCTTCACCACCTTCAAAGCCGCCTCCGCAGCACCGATCCGCATCGACTCGCCGCGCAGCGTGGCCTCCCGGGATTGCACCCCTGCGGAGTCCGATCCCGTACCGGCGAAGCAACCCGGGGAAACTTGCAGCGCCGTCCCGATGAGGTTCGGCTCCGTATAGCTCGTTCCAGCACAGGCAGGCGACGAAAAGCCCGCCGCCCCCACCGGCCCCAGCCGCACCGGAACCTGCGCGGTGAACCAGCCGACCGTGCGCGACAGGTCAGCTCCGGCAATCGCGGCCTCGTCACGGCCGTGCCGCTCGATACCCACCACCGTCGCCGCCGCACTCGCACCGAATTCGCCACGGGCAGAGCGCCATCGAGACAGAGCCAAAGCCAGCGCCGCCAGTAGTGCATCCTCCACACCGCAGCGATACGTCGATGCGATCCGCCCGACCAATGCCGCCGACGCAAGCTCGGGCACCTCGATCTCGACCCGCTCTGCACACCCGTAGGTATCGAGCGCCGGGTCCAGTCGCCGCGTGCCCAGCAGCGGATCAGGCGCCAATACCGCACGCCAATAGTCGAATTCGCGCGCGGGCCACCCCACCGGGGTCGGCTGCTCCGCGACCGCGTGGACTGCCGCCGCACCGGCCACGCCTTCCGCGGAGTCCGCGCCCGTCGAGTCCGGCGAATGAGGTGTCCCGAGCCGACCTGACAACACCCGCACTGCCCTGCCCGACTGGTCACCAGGCGCGTGGGCCGCGTCTTCCGGCGTAGAGGTTCCGCTGAACCCCAGTTCGTCTCCACTGCCGGCCCGGCCCACCGAGGTGGGTGTATCCGCTTGTTCGGGCAGGGCGCGGAGGGCGTGGGCCCAGGTGCGCATGGATGTGCCGGTTTCCTGAAGGGCGGGGGTGGTTCCGGCTGCGGCTTGGGCCCAGGCGGATATGAGATCGGGGAGCAGGATGCGCCAGGAGACCATGTCGCAGGCGAGGTGGTGGATCGCTATGAGGAGTAGGCCGGGGGTGGTGGGGCCGGGGTTCAGGCGGGTGAAGGCGGTCATGATGCCGGCGCGGGGGTTCAGCCGGGCTACTGCTGCTTCGAGTTCGCGGTCGAGGTCGGTGGTGGAGGTGGCGATTGTTGTCAGGAGGTCTGCGGCGTCGACGCGGTGGGGTGGGGGGACCTCGAGTTCGAGGCCGGAGGCGGTGTCAACGACGCGGGCGCGGAGCATGTCGTGGCGGTCGAGGAGGGCTTGAAGGGTGTGGGTGAGGGCTTCGGGTTCGATGCCGCTGGGGAGTCGGACCACCATGGACTGGGCGAAATGCTCCCAGCCGGGGCGGGCCAGCAGCCACGCGGCGACCGGGGTGAGCGGCAGGCGGCCGAGGCCACCGCCCGGGAGTTCCGGGAGTTGTGCGGTGCGGTCCGCGACTCGGGAGACTATGGCGGCCAGGGCGGCCGGGGTGCGGTGCTCGAAGACCTCTCGGGCCGAGAAGACAAGGCCGGCGGCGCGGGCGCGCGAGACCAGGGTGATGGCCATGATGGAATCGCCGCCGAGTGCGAAGAAGGAGGTGTGCGGGCCGATTTCGGAGGTGCCGAGGATCTCCGCGAAGAGGGTGCAGAGGATGCGCTCGGTATCGGTTGCCGGTTCGCGCAGGATCGGCTGTGCGACAACGGGTTCGGGGAGGGCTCGGCGGTCTACTTTGCCATTGGCGGTGAGTGGGAGTGCGCCCAGCACTGTGACGGTGGCCGGCACCATATACGGCGGCAGGCGACGCGAGACATGATCGAGCAGGTCGGCTTCGCTGACCGTCGCGCCGGCATGCGGTACGACATAGGCCGCCAGCATGGTGCCGCCGCTAGGTGCGGGACGCGCGACGGTGACCGCGATCTCCACTGCCGCATGTGAATCCAGCGCGGCGTCGATCTCGCCGAGCTCGATACGCATGCCGCGCAGCTTGACCTGGAAATCGGCGCGGCCGGCGTACTCCAGAATCACCTGCCCGCCGCCATTGGTGGCCATCACCTCGCCACCGATGAGGCCACCATTCAGCGGCTCGCCGTTGACGGCTGGACCGGACTCCCCACCGGCACTCACCTTCCCGTGCACCGCAGCGGTCCAGCGCACCAGATCGCCGGTGCGGTACATGCGGCTGCCGGGGACGCCCGCGGGGGCGGGGACGAAGCGTTCCGCCGTCAATCCAGCGCGGCCGGCATAGCCTCGGGCGACTCCCGGACCGGTCACATACAGTTCGCCGACGACGCCGATCGGCACCGGGCGCAGCCAGCGATCCAGCACCAGCAGGCCCGCACCGGGTACGGGATCGCCCAGCCCCGAATTCTTTCCGGGGACAAGGGCTTTCGTATAGGTGACGGCCACTGTCGTCTCGCTGGGGCCATACGAGTTCAGGAGATCGCGACCGATCCCGAAGCGCGCCACGATATCCGGAGGCGTGGGTTCACCGCCCGAGGACACCGCGCGCACCCCGTCCAGCGCATCCGGTTCCAGGGTGGACAGCACCGCCGGGGTGGAGCAGACCTGGGTGATCCCGTGCTCGCGCACCAGCGTTGCCAGCTCGGCGCCGAGGATCGGATCCGCCTCGGCCACCACGAGTGTGGCGCCCGAGGCGAAGGCCATCAGCCATTCCAGGACGGCGGCATCGAAACTCGGGTTCAGGCACTGCAGCACCCGTGAGCCGGGAGCGACTCGATACGAATCCACTATTGCCGCAGCCAGACCCGAGAGACCGGCATGGGTCACCACAACACCCTTGGGCACACCCGTGGAACCGGAGGTGAATACGACGTAGGCCGGATTCGACAGCCGCGGACGGCCTGGCAGGTCGGTAGCGTCCAACGGCTCGGACGACAGCGCGGCCCAGGCTGTATCGGACAGCAGGTCATCAAGGGCGATCCACCGCACCGCATCCGGAAGATCAGCGACGGCGCCAGCGGTCAACCCCAGCCGGGCTTCACATTCAGCGGCTATGCGCGCCACCCGATCACCAGGCATTCCGGTGCCGAGCGGCACGAAGGCCGCGCCGATCTTGGCCACCGCCCAGAGCGCAACCACCGCTTCAACGGATCGCGGAAGTACCAGCAGCACAGTCGATTCCGGACCTATTCGAGCCGAGGACCCAGCACTCCGCAGCAGCCTGCGCGCCAGCCGATTCGACAGTTCATCCAATTCGCCATAGCTCAGCGACCCACCAGTCCCGACAACTGCCATCGCATCCCGGCCCGCACGCCGCAGTCCCGCCTGCAGAATTTCCGGCAGCACTTGCGGTTCCGGCGCCCGCGCACCATGGGAACCCGCAAGAACCCCCCGCTCGTCCGCAGTGCAGTACGCCAACTCCGCCAGCGGCGTATCGACCTCGGCCCCGAACAACGAATCCAGCAGCGCCAGGAACCGCCGATGATGTCGCCCGAGCGAATCCTCTTCATACAGACGAGGATTCGCCGCGAAGTCGACATGAATCGGCGCACCAGCGCCGTGCTGATAGAAGTTGACGAACAAATCCTCGATCGGCCCGGACGTCAGCACATGCAGACTCGACCGCACCCCCGCGAAGTCGATGCCCACCGGAAACAGCATGATATTGATAACCGGCCCGACAAACCCCCGCCCGACCTTCGGCTGCCCCTCGGCACCCGCCCCCTGCTCAGCGGCAACGAACTCCGGCCCACCGGCCATCCCGTGCTCACTCACCCGAGACTCGCCGGCACCCGGCTCCGCCGCGCAATCCCCCGAAGGCCCTTGCCCAACCCCGTCTGATTCGGCAGTGTTCCGCACAGCCGCCCCCTGCTCGACAGCACCCGGCTCGGCCGCGCAATCGCCCGCAGGCCCTTGCTCAACCGTCTCCGACGCGGCAGCGCTGCGTCCGACAGCACCCGGCTCCGCAGCACCCCGACCCGCATCCTCGGCCTCGGCCTCGACAAGGCTCTGCTCCGCAGCGCCCCAGTGCATGTCCTCGGCGCGGAATCGCTGGTGCCGCAAGGCTCCAGAGGCAGCGACGCGGACCGCGTCCAGGACTTCGCCGACCGTGCCGGTGCGCGGCACCCGTACCCGCAGCGGCACCACATTCGCGATCATGCCGCCGGAGCGGCGGAGCAGTGCGGTGGTTCGGCCGGAGACCGGCAGGCTCAGGACCACGTCCTCGGTGGTGGTGAGGCGGGCGTAGTACAGCGCGACTGCCGCCATCACGACCGTGGCCGAACTGGCGTCGAAGCGGTGGGCCGCGTTCTCCAGGCGCGTGGCGGCGCCCGCGTCCAGCTGGGCGCGAGCTTCCCTTCCCAGTGCGCATGCGGGGGCGGTGGCGGACACAAGGCTGCAGCGCGGGGGCATGCCGGTGGTCACTTCGCGCCAGTACCGCTCGTCGGTCGCGAAGCGGCTCGACTCGCGGTACGTCATTTCGGCCTCGTGCACCACGAGCAGTGATGCGGCGGTTCCAGCGGGGGCGGGCTCGTGGCGGACGGCGGCGTTGTAGAGCTCGGCGACGCGGTACAGCATGGTCACCGAGCCGAACCCGTCGATGAGGATGTGGTGGCCGCGGGTGAACCACAGGTGGTGGTCGTCGCCGACCCGGATCACCGTGGAGATTCCGGCGTGGGCGCCGAGCAGATCGATCGGCGCGGCGACATCGGCGCGCATCCACTCCAGTGCGGCCGCAATGGGTTCCGGTTTGTCCCGGAAGTCCAGGAATCCCACCGCGGGCACCAGACCCGGATCGACCACCTGATACGGCTGATCGTCGATCTCCGCCAGTCGCAGTACGCCGGAACCGAATTCGCGCCCGGCGACCAGTGCGGCGCTCCGCAGCGCGGCGAGATCCAGTGGCCCGCGCATCTCGATGTATTGCGCCTCCGAGAGCGGCACGCTCGGATCCAGTTGCTGCGCATACCACATGCCGAGTTGCGCCGGAGAGAGCGGAAAAACCGTGGCGGTCTGTTCCGCCGCTGATTCGCGCGTCATAACGCCTCATCGAGTCGAACACGGTCAGAAAGGAGAACGGGCGTCCTCCGGCTGTTCGTGATAGGCCGGAACCCAGTTATCGGGGCGAGCTGTCAACCGCCCCACCATGACTGCGCGTACATGTGCGGGCAGCCCAGGTGCGAACTTGCGCACATAAGCATTCATCCATTCCGGTCGGTTCAATAGGAATGGGAAATCAGTTGTCATCATGGATCGAACGACCAGCATCGGCATCGGCGCATCCAAAGGCCGAAAGTCCTTGTTCCACAGGCCCGGCTGATCGCAGCCCGGGTAGAATTGTCCGAGCATCGCACCGCGTTCCACGAATCTGGTCTTGAATTCCAGGTGCATCTCATCGATCAGCGACAAGTCGGCCAGATTCGGGAACACGGTTATCAACGCGCGCAAGACCGATGTGGAACTGCCGTTCCCCGTAGGCAATTCGGAATAAACCTCAAGTGCGTCCTCGATAATTGCGCACAGCCACTCGGGCCGCGGCCGTGCGGACGGAACCTGCGCGATCCACAGCAGATCCCGCCGCATCGACGGTCGTACATACGGGCACACGGGCCCGTCTCTTCCCAGCTCATCACAGGGCTGGGTCAGGAAGGATTCCGCCCAGGATCGGAAGGCCACCGTCGTAGACTCGGCGACAGGACAGGATGATCCGGAATCCCCCAATGAGATCCATTGCAGCCCCGAGCGGGGGCCGATAAAACGCTCGCTCATGACTCACCTCGGCAGATCGAGCACAGCGGCAGTCGCCGTTGCCCAATACATATAAATATGCACCGATCGGGAGCCGTTAACACGAGTAGTGCGATACCTGAATTATTAATCAACGCCCGGATTTTCAGGGGCAACCGAATAAAGAAAAGACCGGTCAGGCATTGACCGGTCCTCTCGGAGTGTCTGGGGTCAGGCGCCGATGAGGCGTGCTGCCAGGTAACCCTCTACTTGATCGAGAGCAATGCGCTCCTGAGCCATGGAGTCGCGCTCACGCACGGTGACCGCATGATCCTCGAGAGTGTCGAAGTCCACCGTGATACAGAACGGCGTACCGACCTCGTCCTGACGGCGATAACGGCGGCCGATGGCGCCGGCATCGTCGAACTCGACATTCCAATTCTTACGCAACTGAGTGGCGAGATCCTTCGCCTTGGGCGAAAGATCCGCATTGCGCGAGAGCGGCAGCACCGCGGCCTTGACCGGAGCCAGACGGCGATCCAGGCGCAGCGTGGTGCGATCCTCCAGCCCGCCCTTGGCGGTCGGAACCTGCTCCACGTGATACGCGTCCACCAGGAAGGCCATCAGAGAACGGGTCAGACCGGCCGCCGGCTCGATCACGTACGGCGTGTAGCGCTCGCCGGTGGTCTGATCGAAGTAGCTCAGATCCTGGCCCGAATGCTCGGAGTGGGTCTTCAGGTCGAAGTCGGTGCGGTTGGCGACACCCTCGAGCTCGCCCCACTCACTCCCCTGGAAGCGGAAGCGGTACTCGATATCCACCGTGCGGGTGGAGTAGTGCGAGAGCTTCTCCTTCGGGTGCTCGTACAGCCGCAGGTTCTCCGGATCGATGCCCAGATCCGTGTACCAGGCCAGGCGCGTGTCGATCCAGTACTGGTGCCACTGCTCGTCCTCGCCCGGCTTGACGAAGAACTCCATCTCCATCTGCTCGAACTCGCGCGTGCGGAAAATGAAGTTGCCGGGGGAGATCTCGTTGCGGAAGCTCTTGCCCATCTGGGCGATACCGAACGGCGGCTTCTTGCGCGCGGTGGTCTCGACGTTCTTGTAATTGACGAAGATGCCCTGCGCGGTCTCCGGGCGCAGGTAGTGCATGCCGTCTTCGGTCTCGACCGGGCCCAGGTAGGTCTTGAGCATCATGTTGAAGTCACGCGGCTCGGTCCACTTGCCGACGGTGCCGCAGTCGGGGCACACGATGAGCTCCATGGACACCGCATCCGGGTCCTCGATGCCCTTGTGCTTCTCGGCGTACGCCTCCTGCAGGTGATCCTGACGATGCCGCTTATGGCAGTTCAGGCATTCCACCAGCGGATCGTTGAACACCGCGACATGACCCGAAGCCACCCACACCTGACGCGGCAGGATGATCGACGAGTCGAGGCCGACCACATCCTCACGGCTGGTGACCATCGAACGCCACCACTGCCGCTTGATGTTCTCCTTGAGCTCGACTCCCAGCGGGCCGTAATCCCACGCCGATTTGGTGCCGCCGTAGATCTCACCGCTCGGGTACACGAGACCCCGGCGCTTGGCGAGGTTGGCGACGGTGTCCACCTTCGACTTGGGTGCCACTGAAGAAATCTCCATCCGGTCCGGAAAACTACAAGGGACGTCCTCAAGCCTATCGGTACGGAGCGAGCCGTTTTACGCCGGGAGCAGGGCCTGCCGCTGCCCCCACTATTCGGGGATCCACCCGGCACCCCCACCGCGAGATAGTGGAATTGCGACCGGTCGGATACGCCGATGTCGACGGGCTGTCGCGGCGTAGACGAGCTGGACCGCGGGGGTCGCTGCCATGCACGGGTTTCCGACCGATCTATCGGACGACAACTGGGCGAAGCGTGTCGAGCGACGCGAGCTCCGGCGCCTGCGGTGGCGCAGGCTTCTCCCCTGGATGGGCATACCCGCGGTGCTGGCGGTGCTGATCACCGCCGCCCTGCTGCATCACCCGCACTCGAACACCCTGAACGTGAACATCCCCCTGACGTCCGCCGCGCCGCCGGCCTTCCAGGTGGACCAGGCCCGGCCCTTCGACAACACGCCCGCCGCGAACTGGGCCTCCGGCGCCGCGGGCATCGTGCTGCCCGCCGCCGCACCGATCGGCCGGTACTCGGCCGCGCAGGTGGAGTCGGCCATGACCCGCGCGCAACAGCTCATCGTGCTCGAGCGACTGGATCCGCATGTGCTGGAGACCGGTGACGCCGAGCCGGTGCTGGCACTGCTGGCGCCCGGGCAGGTCGCCGAGCTGCGGCCGAAACTGACGCCGGGCAATGAGAGCCAGAACTGGTGGGTCACCGCGAAGATCGCGCCCGGATTCCGGCTGCTGCCGGCCGCGCCGCGCATCAACGGTGACATGTCGCCCGCTCTCGACAAGGACGGCGAGCTGACGATCAAGACCAATTACATTGTGGCCTATGCCTTCTCGGCCCCGGATCCGAGCGCGGTGCATGATCCGATGGACATCATCGTGGTGGCGCGGCAGGAGACCGAGTACACCCTCATCGACGATTCCGGCTATGACGCCGCATCGCAGGGCATGTGGTTCGGCGAGATCAACGCCTTCACCTATGCCGGGGATTGCGCCTGGTTCCGGAAGGGGTTCCTGGCGCCCTCACTGGGTGAAGCCGGCGTGGGGCCGGCTGTGCGACCGACCGAACAGTACTTCGACCCGACCATTCCGCTGCCCACCGAACACGATTGCTGACGCGCCGCGCCCGACTCCACCGCGCGCCCATTTGACATGCATATGCTTGCATATAAGAATGGCATCGGTTTCCAATAAGGAGTTGGTTCGATGACCACGGACAGCGGTGCCCCCCTGCGGCGCTCCCGCGTCGCGACCGAGGCACCAGCCGCGATTCCGCACGACCCGTACCCGTACCGGTCGCCCATGCCGCCGATCGTGCCCTCGCGCACCATTCTGGACTCGGCGGGCGAGCTGCTGCGCGCACTGGCCGCACCGGTGCGCATCGCCATCGTGCTGCAGCTGCGGGAGTCGCCGCGCTGCGTGCACGAGCTGGTCGATACGCTCGGCGTGACCCAGCCGCTGATCAGCCAGCATCTGCGGATCCTCAAGTCCGCGGGCGTGGTGCGCGGTGAACGCACCGGGCGCGAAGTGATCTACGAACTGGTCGACGAGCATCTGGCGCACATCGTCATCGATGCCGTCGCACATGCCGAGGAAGGGTGATCGTGGGAACAACCGAGAAGACGGTCGGCGTCCGCAGCACCCGCCAGCGCAGCGCCATCGCCGCCCTGCTCACCGATATCGACGAATTCCGCTCCGCCCAGGAACTGCACGATGAGCTGCGCCGTCGCGGCGAGGGCATCGGACTGACCACCGTCTACCGCACGCTGCAATCGCTGGCCGAGGCCGGTCTGGTCGACGTATTGCGTACCGACTCAGGCGAATCGGTGTACCGGCAGTGCTCCACCGGACATCACCACCACCTGGTCTGCCGCAACTGCGGAAGCACCGTGGAGGTCGAGGGGCCGACCGTCGAAGCCTGGGCCGACTCCGTCGCCGCCGAGCACGGGTTCACCGATATCAGCCACACCATGGAGATTTTCGGCACCTGCCGAAACTGCTCCAGCCGCAACGGCTGACGCCCGAAAACAGCCCGATGTCCAAGGTTCGGGACAACCCGGACATCGAGCTGTCATCTTGTTGCGAACGGATATTCGTTTTAGTTTTGGGCCATGCCCAGAGTCAGCGAAGAACACCTCGAACGACGCAGACTACAAATTCTCGACGCCGCGCAAATGTGCTTCGCCCGCAAGGGAATTCACACCACCACCATGCAGGATGTGTTCGCCGAATCCGGCCTCTCCGCGGGTGCGGTGTACCGCTACTTCAAATCCAAGGACGATCTCATCGCGGCCCTCACCAGCGAGGCGACCGTCGATCTGCGCGCCGCCCTGAGTGAAGCCGTCTACAGCGATCCGCTGCCCACACCGGCGGAACTGGTGCGCTCCATTACCGAAACGATCGTCCGCCTCAGTGGCGCCAGCGGGCCGGTGCGCGTCATTCCGCAGGCCTGGGCACTGGCCCTGACCGACGCCAATATCGGCGACTACGTCCGCACCAGCATCAGCGGTATCCGGCGCCTGTGGATCGACTATGCCATTCGCATGCGCGATATCGGCTGGCTGCCGATCGATGCCGATACCGAGGCGGTGGGCAAGGCCTTCCTCGGGCTGCTTCCCGGTTTCATACTGCAGCACCTGATCCTGGGCGATACCGATCCGGAATCCTTCAGCCGCGGTGTGGCACAGCTGCTGCCCGCCTACGGGCCGATCAGCGTGGTCCCCGAAATCTCGCCCAACTGAACAGGATTCGGCTGGGCGAGATTCGTCAGGGCAGTACCAAACCCTGCCGGGCACGGCCCGCGCCCGAGAGCACCAGCAGCAGCATGGTGGCGAGCGCCTCATCCTCCAACCCGGCGGCCGGGAAGGTGTAGCGCAGGATGATGTCGGCCAGCTTGTCGTGGCCGACAATGGTGATCGAGCCGAACTGCAGTGCGGCATTGCGCTCGGCAACCCGCTTGTGCAACTGCGGTTTCAGCGGTCGGTCCCAGGCCAGCACGCAGGTCAGGGTCAGCACGTCCAGGCCGGGGGCCAGGTTCACGCCGCGCAGGGAGCACAGCGAACCGTCGAATTCGAAACCGAGGCCGCCGCCCTCCTCGACGCGGACGTTCACCTCGTAGCGGGCCAGTGCGGCGCCGGCACGCGCCTGCAGGTCCTCCGCCGGGGACAGTTCGTCGCTCACTTCGCGCCACCGAAACGGCGGTCGCGCTTGGCGTACTCGAGGCAGGCGGCCCAGAGATTGCGGCGGTCGAAATCGGGAAACAACGTTGTCTGGAAAACGAATTCGGCGTATGCCGACTGCCACATCAGGAAGTTCGAGGTGCGAAACTCACCCGACGGGCGCAGGAACAGATCCACATCCGGCATATCCGGCTCGTCCAGGTAGCGGGCGACCGTCGCCTCGTTGACCTTCTCCGGATCGATCTCACCCCGGGCCACCCGGCGCGCGATTTCCCTTGCGGCATCGGCGATCTCGGCGCGACCACCGTAGTTGACACACATGGTCAGGGTCATCACCGTATTGTCCTGGGTGAGTTCCTCCGCGACCTCGAGCTCCTTGATCACGCTGCGCCACAGGCGCGGTCGCCGCCCCGCCCAGCGCACCCGCACACCCATCTCGTGCATCTCGTCGCGACGGCGGCGGATCACATCGCGATTGAATCCCATGAGGAACTTGACCTCATCCGGGCTGCGCCGCCAATTCTCGGTGGAGAAGGCGTACGCCGACAGCCACTTCACGCCGATTTCGATACAACCCTCGACGGTGTCCATGAGGACCGCCTCGCCGCGCTCGTGCCCCGCGGTGCGCGGCAGACCCTGCTCCTGCGCCCAGCGGCCGTTGCCGTCCATCACCAGGGCCACATGCCTGGGTACGAACTCCAGGGGAATCTCCGGCGGCGTGGCGCCGGAGGGATGCGGCGAGGGCGGACGCACCGTGCGCTGGGCTGCGGAAGGCTTGCGAGTACCGATCACGCCCCCCATCCTGCCCGACGCTCCGCACCGCTCGACCACGCCCACGGAATTCGCGCAGCATCTCCACAAATCACCCCGGTTGGGGCCGACCGCACAGCCCGTGTCACTACCGAACAAACCGTCATCGGCGCTGTTCGGTAGCGAAGGACTCTGCGTGATCGCTCGGGTCAGGAGACCGGCCAGGTGTCGAGGTAGGCGCGGTAGGAGCCGAAGGGCAGGGAGGCGTCGTAGACGAGGTCGCCCGAGGGGGTGAATTCCGAGATGCGCGGGACCATGCCCCAGCTGACCAGTGTATTGCCGTTCGGGAGGGCTTGGGCATTGCCCATGGCGAAGGTCGTCAGCTTTTCCGGATGCTGCTGATTGCGGACCAAGGTGGCCTGCTTGGCAACCGGATCGATGTGGATCCACTCGACGCTGGAGGGACCGCGCGACTCCAGGCCGTCGGAATTGTTGTTGAACAGCCGCAGGGTGGAGGCGTCGCTGAACTCGGCGTCGTGCTGGAAGGCGAATTCGATATCCGGGCTCGCGGTGAGGGTCGGATTCTTGCCGCCGAGCTGCCAGAGGATCGTGCCGGTGTGCGGGTCGATATCGTAGACCGCCGCCGTATTACGCAGTGAGACAACCAGATTGCCCGATGGATCGAGGCTGATGGAATTCATGTGGTATGGGTCGTACACATCGCCGCCCAGTTTGCCGGGCGTCTCGGAATCGGCCAGCGGCACATGCTCGGCCGCACTCCAGTGCGAGATCTCCTTACCCGTCGCGACGTCCATCACCACGGCGACGGTGTCGAACATCTTGCCGTCCTGCGGGCCGCCGATAGCTGTGAGATCGGCATTCACCTGCGGATAGGACGTCAGCAGGGCGCGACCGTCCGGGGTCAGCCGGAATTCGTGCACATCCGCGCCCGCTCCACCCGGATCCACCGTGGTGATGACATTGAAGTTCTCGTCCGCGATCACGCCTACACCCGACCCGTGCCCGGCCACGGTGCTGCCCTGCCACCAGGTGAGCACCTTGCGGCCCTGATAGATCTGGCTGCGGAAGTTCGAAACATCCTGTCCCGCAGGCGGAGTGAAGCGCTTGATCTCCCTGCCCGAGCGATCGGCGATCACATTCGCCGGCTGCCCGCCCGGCAGCGCCTGCGCGATGGTCCCCAGTCCGGGCACCAGCGCCGCCGCGCTCACACCGCTGGTGTAGTAGATGTAGCCGTCGGCGATCCCGGGCTGCTGCACCTTGACCGTGTAGGCCGGCCCGCCGAACGGCAGGCTCGGCAGCACCGGATCGGCCGCCGCGGGAACAGCGGCGACAACGGCGGCGAGAGCGCAGACGGCGAGTGGAACCGGCAGGCGGCGAAGCGCGCCGCGCGAGGACTGTCGAACACGGGAGACCAACACGCATTGAACTTTAGGCTCGCTAATGTTCGCAGTCGCTGTATCGAATCTCACTGATCCTGAAGTACCGGCGAGTATCACTCAACGAGACTCTCAGGGCGAAAACGAAAAAGCGGCCAACTCACGCACAAGCCTGGAAGAAATCTCGAGCACAAGCCTGTACCGGATTCAGCTGACCGCGGCGGATTCCACTGCCTCATGGGGGCGGGTGCGTTCGATCAACGGCAGGGTGCGGAGTTGGCGTTCCAGGTGCCACTGCAGGTGGGCGGCGATGAGACCGCTGGCCTGGCGGCGCATATTGTCCGGAATCGCCTGTACGCCGGACCAATCGCCGCGGTTGAGGGCGCTCATATGTTCCAGGACGCCGACCATGGGGGTGGCGGAGCCGGGGGGACGGCAGTGGACGCAGACCGCGCCGCCTGCGGCTACATGGAAGGCGCGGTGCGGGCCGGGGGTGGCGCAGCGGGCGCATTCGTCGAGCGAGGGGGGCCAGCCGGAGAAACCCATGGCGCGCAAGAGAAATGCGTCCAGGATCAGCTCGTGCGGGCGATGGCCGAGGGCGATGGCGCGCAGCGCGCCCGCGGTGAGGGTGTGCAGGCGGGGCGCGGGGGCGCGCTCCTCACCGGCGAGGCGTTCGGCGGTTTCCAGCACCGCGCAGGCGGTGGTGTAGCGGCCGTAATCGGCGACGATATCGGAGGCGAAGGCCTCCACGGTGTGCACCTGGGTGACAACGTCGAGATTGCGGCCGGGGTGTAGCTGCACATCGATATAGGCGAAGGGTTCCAGCCGCGCACCGAATTTGGATCTGGTCCGGCGCACCCCCTTGGCGACCGCGCGCACCAAACCGTGCTGGCGGGTGAGCAGCGTGACAATACGGTCGGCCTCGCCCAGCTTGTGCTGGCGAACCACTACCGCATGGTCTCTGTACAACTGCACCGCAACAGTCTCGCACGCCCTCCCGACCGATTGCGCACGCATCGCTCGCGTCGCCGAAACCGTTGTTCGTGAGGTCAGCGACATGTCCGAATACCGCTGGTCATACCCGGGCGGGGCGCTCACCGGCTACTCCGGCGGACCGGAACACAAGCAGCGCCTGCTCGAACTCGAGCAGGTACTGCTGCCCGTGTGAATGCGCGGCGCCTTCCGATAGCACCTCACTGGACGTGTGACCAGAATCGCGCTACGTTTCCCAGCGAACGGCAGGGAGACGGGACTCAGCATGACGACGGCGGCGGTAAACGAACTCGGGCTGGCGCAACTCGCGGCAGCATTGACACAGGGGAAGATCACCTCGGTAGCGGCGACGACCGCCGCGCTCGATGCGATCGACGCAAGTCAGGCCGGGCTCAACGCATTTCGGATAGTGCGGCGCGAACAGGCGCTGATCGAAGCCGCCGACGCCGACCGCCGGCTCGCCGCCGGGGAGCGCGCGCCGCTGCTCGGAGTGCCGCTGGCCATCAAGGACGATACCGATATCGCCGGTAGCCCAACGGCTTTCGGATGCGGCGGCGACTTCCCGGTGAAAACCGAAGACGCCGAATCGGTTCGGCGACTGCGCGCCGCAGGTGCGGTGATCGTCGGCAAGACCAATACCTGCGAGCTGGGGCAGCTGCCGTTCACCAGTGCGGAGGCCTTCGGGCACACCAGGAATCCGTGGAGCGCCGAGCACACGCCGGGCGGCTCGTCCGGTGGTTCCGCGGCGGCCGTCGCGGCCGGATTGGTGCCTGCCGCACTGGGTTCCGACGGTGCGGGCTCCGTGCGCATCCCCGCGGCCTGGAACAATCTGGTGGGCATCAAGCCGCAGCGCGGGCGCATTTCCACCTGGCCGCTGCCCGAGGCGTTCTACGGCCTCACCGTGAACGGGCCGCTGGCGCGCACCGTCGCCGATGCCGCGCTGCTGCTGGACGCCGCCGCCGGACCGCATCAGGGCGATCTGCATACGCCGCCCGCCGTGCGCGTCTCCGAGGCGATCGGCCGTGATCCGGGACGGCTGCGCATCGCGCTCTCGCTGCGAACTCCGTTCACCGCCATCAAGACCGAGCTCGATCGCGAGGTACAGGCGCGGGTGCACGCGACCGCCGATGCCCTTCGCCGCCTCGGCCACGAGGTCACCATCGCCGATCTGCACTACGGCGTACTGCTCGGTGCGACCTTCCTGCCCCGCTCCATGGTCGGCATCCGCGAGGTCCTGAACCGCATGCCCGGAGCCGAGGTCGACCCGCGCACCACACACAATGCGCTCACCGGCCGTATCCTCTCCCCCGCGCTCTTCGCCGCCCGCCGGGCAGAACCCTTGCTGCGCAAGCGAATCGGCCGCTTCTTCAACGACTACGACGTAGTCCTGGCCCCCACCACCGCCACCCCGCCGCCCGGCGTCCACGACATCGACAACATCAGCTCCTGGGCCACGGATCAGCTCATCACCACCGCCTGCCCCTACACCTGGCCCTGGAACGTCCTCGGCTGGCCCTCGATCAACGTCCCCGCGGGCTTCACCGCCACCGGCCTCCCGGTCGGAGCCCAACTCATGGGCCCCGCCAACTCCGAACCCCTACTCGTCTCCGTCGCAGCCCAACTCGAAGCCGAACTCGAGTGGCACAAGCACCGCCCGACGCCCTGGTGGACCCCCGCCGCCTGACCCACCCCAGCGCATAAGCCACCCCAGCGCATGACCCACCCCAGCGCATGAGTCACCCCGTCGCCTGAGTCACCCCGTCGCATGACCCACCCCAGCGCATGACCCACCCCAGCGCATGACCCACCCCAGCGCATGAGTCACCCCAGCGCATGGGTCACCCCGTCGCCTGAGTCACCCCGTCGCCTGAGTCACCCCGTCGCTTGACCCACCCAGCGCACGCATGACCCACCCAGCGCACGCATGACCCACCCAGCGCATGACCCACCCCAGCGCGTGGGTCACCCCGTCGCATGACCCACCCAGCGCATGGGTCACCCCGTCGTATGAGTCACCCCGTCATCCCGGCGCGCTTTTGGCCGGGATCCAGACCCGATGTGGCTCAGCCGAGTTGGGTGGATCCCGGCCGAAAGCATGCCGGGATGACGGGGACTCCCCGGGGGTGACGGAGGTTCCGGAGGGGTTCCGGACCTCCCGCGGAGCTAGAAGCCGAGCTTGCCGAGCTGTTTGGGGTCGCGCTGCCAGTCCTTGGCTACCTTGACGTGCAGGTGCAGGAAGATGCGGGTGCCGAGGATCTTTTCGATCTGCAGGCGGGCGTTGGTGCCGATCTCCTTGAGGCGGGCGCCGCCGCGGCCGATGATGATGGCCTTCTGGCTGGGGCGTTCCACGTAGAGCAGGGCGTGCACGTCGAGCATGCCCTCGTGGGTGCGGGTGCCGTCGGTGTCGGTGTCCTCGTTCTCCTCGCGCTCGAGCACGTCCTCGATCACGACCGCGAGGGAGTGCGGGAGTTCGTTGTCCAGGCCCTCGAGCGCGGCTTCGCGAATGAGCTCGGCCATGAGGGTTTCCTCGGGCTCGTCGGTGAGGTCGCCGTCGGGGTAGAAGGCCGGGCCCTCGGCCATCTGCGAGGCGATGACGTCGACCAGAACCTCGACCTGCTCACCCTTGACCGCCGAGACCGGCACGATTTCCGAGGCCGGGCCGAGCAGTTCGGAGAGCGCGATGAGCTTGGCCGCGAGCTGATCCCGGCTCACCTTGTCGATCTTGGTGAGCACGCCCATGAGCTTGGTCTTGGGCGCCATCAGGCGGATCTGCTCCACGATCCAGCGGTCGCCGGGGCCGATCTTCTCGTCCGCCGGAATGCACAGCGCGATCACATCGACCTCGGTGTACGTATCGCGCACCAGATCGTTGAGCCGCTGCCCGAGCAGCGTGCGCGGCCGGTGCAGACCGGGGGTGTCCACCAGAATGAGCTGCGCGTGCTCGCGGTGCACAATGCCGCGAATGGTGTGCCGGGTGGTCTGCGGGCGCGAGGAGGTGATGGCGATCTTCTGCCCCACCATGGCATTGGTCAGCGTGGACTTGCCGGTATTCGGCCGTCCCACGAAACATACGAAGCCCGAACGGAATACGTCTTTACTGCTGCTCACTCGAATACCTCCGACTCGGATTCCAGATCGAAGCCCTCGGGGATTCCGGGCCGCGTTGCCGGATCGCCCTCGACCGGCCCCTCCACTACCTCGAATACCGCGCCCTTGGCATCGGTGAAAACGATCCGCGCCGCCGCCGACACCTCGCGCACCGCGGGGACACCGGGATCGGAGAACCGGCCCGCCACCACCACCGCGGCCTCGAAACCCTCTGCGCCACTGGAGATCGCGGCCGCCACCGCCGCCTGCAGGGCGGTCAGCCTCAGACTCGCCAGACCCACCTCACCGGCGGCGTAGGTGCGCCCATCGGTATCGCGCACCGCCGCGCCCGCGCTGCCGCCGGTGCGGCCCATCGCGCCGCGCGCGAGGACCAACAGCTTGTTGTCCTCGGCATCCAGATCAGTCATCGGTCTCTCCATCTTCCAGTGCGCCGTCCGGCTTACCTTCGGCCGCTTCGTTTTTGGTCTTCTCCGGGGCCCGCCGCACCACGACCGTGTGCACCCGCACCCGGCCGCGCGCGTCCGAGCCGCCCTCACCGCGCAATTGCAATCCGTGGATCACGGCCTTGGAACCCGGCAGCGGCACGCGGCCCAGCGCGTGCGCGAGCAGGCCGCCGACGGTATCGACATCTTCGTCGTCGATCTCCAGGCCGAACAGATCACCGAGGTCCTCGACCGGAAGTCGCGCCGAGACACGGTATTTCCCGTGCCCGATCTCCTCGACCGGCGCGGTCTCATCGGTGTCGTACTCATCGGCGATCTCGCCGACGATCTCCTCCAGCACATCCTCGATGGTGACCAGCCCGGCAATGCCGCCGTACTCGTCCACCAGCACCGCCATGTGGTTGCGGACGCGCTGCATTTCGTCGAGCAGCGCATCCAGCGGCTTGGAGTCCGGTACGAAGATCGCCGGTCGCATGACCTCGCGCACATGTACCTTCTTGGCCCGATCCGCATACGGGACAAGGTCTTTCAGATACACGACACCGAGAATGTCGTCGACGTTCTCCCCCACCACCGGAATTCGCGAATGACCGGAACGCACCGCCAGCGACATCGCCTGCGCCGCAGTCTTGTCCGACTCGATCCACACCATCTCGGTGCGCGGCACCATGACCGCGCGGGCGGCCGTCTCGCCGAGTTCGAACACCGACTGGATCATGCGGCGTTCCTCGGCATCCACCACGCCGCGTTCACCGGCGAGATCAACGACCTCACGCAGCTCGATCTCGGAAGCGAAGGGGCCGTTGCGAAATCCCCTACCGGGAGTGATCGCATTACCGACCAGAATCAACAGGCGGCTGATCGGGCCGAGCAGCGTGCCGATGGCCTGCAGCGGCAGTGAGGCGCCCAGCGCCAGCGAATACGCGTGCTGGCGGCCCAGCGTGCGCGGCCCGACACCGATGACCAGATAGTCCACCAGCACCATGACGGCCGCGGTCACCACCAGCGCCGTCACCTCGGGCAGCCAATCCATGAGCACCGCCGCCAGCAGCACCGTCGAGGTGATCTCGCACAGCACGCGCAGCAGCACCATGAGATTCACATAGCGCGGCCGATCGGCGATGATGCGGGCCAAGCGCGCCGCACCCGTCCGATCGGCCCGGACCAGATCGTCCACCCGCGCAGGGGAAATCGTATTCAACGCCGAATCCAGCGCGGCGAACGAACCGCCGGCGGGCACCAAAATTATCGCCAGCAGTAAGAGGACGAACGAATTCACGCGGGATCCAGTGGATCACCGGGTGCGGTGAATCCGGTCTTCCCCAGCAGTTGCGCATCACGCTGTGCATCACGTTCGGCGAGCTCGGCGCGGTGCTGCGCCTCGCGCAGGCTCTCGTACCAGCCTTCGAGCAGCGAGGCCTGCAGCGCGAACATTTCCTTCTCCTCCTCCGGCTCGGCATGGTCGTAGCCGAGCAGGTGGAGGACGCCGTGCACGGTCAGCAGGGCGAGTTCGTGGCCCATGGCATGGCCTGCCTTCTCGGCCTGCTGCGCCGCGAATTCGGGGCACAGCACGATATCCCCGAGCATGGACGGGCCGGGCTCGGCGGCGTCGGGACGCCCGCCGGGCTCCAGCTCGTCCATGGGGAAGGACATGACATCGGTCGGACCCGGCAGGTCCATCCAGCGCATGTGCAGGTCTGCCATGGTGTCGAGATCGACCAGCACCATCGACAGCTCGGCGGCCGAATGCACATCCATCTGACCGATCGCGAACCGCGCGACGCTGATCAGTTCCTCTTCGGATACTTCGATACCCGATTCGTTGGCGATCTCGATACTCACCCGCTCAGCCTATCGGCCGAGCTCAGTGGCGCCCCTCCCGGCTCGCTGCACGCCGCTGCGCCCGGTTGCCCGGATAGTGGGCGACCTGCGGGCGGGTGTCGTTCTCGTAGCGGTCGTAGGCGTCGACGATCTCCCCGACCAGTCGGTGACGAACCACATCACTGCTGGTCAGATAGGAGATCGCAATATCGTCGACATCGGTGAGGATCTCGGTGGCCGCCCGGAGCCCGGAGCGGGCACCGGTGGGTAGGTCCACCTGACTGACATCGCCGGTCACCACCATTTTGGAGCCGAAGCCCAAGCGGGTGAGGAACATCTTCATCTGCTCGGCGGTGGTGTTCTGCGCCTCGTCGAGAATGATGAACGCGTCATTGAGCGAACGACCGCGCATGTACGCCAGCGGCGCGACCTCGATGACACCCGCGGCCATCAGCTTCGGAATGGCCTCGGGATCCATCATGTCGTGCAGGGCGTCGTAGAGCGGGCGCAGATACGGGTCGATCTTGTCGTTCAGCGTGCCGGGCAGGAAGCCCAGCCGCTCACCCGCCTCGACCGCCGGCCGCGTCAGAATGATGCGGCTGACCTGTTTGGCCTGCAATGCCTGCACGGCCTTGGCCATCGCGAGGTACGTCTTACCGGTACCGGCCGGGCCGACGCCGAACACGATGGTGTGCTTGTCGATGGCATCGACATAGTGCTTCTGGTTCAACGTCTTCGGGCGAATGGTCTTACCGCGCCGGGACAGGATGTCGAGGCTCAGCACCTCCGCCGGGGAGTCCGAGGAACCCTCGGTGAGCATGGAATACGTGTGCCGCACGGCTTCCGGCGTGACCACCTTGTTGCGGGCCGTCAGCGCCACCAACTGGGCGATGACACGTTCCGCGAGGGCGATATCGGCAGGTCTGCCGGTGAGTGTGACGGAGTTGCCGCGCACATGGATGTCGGCGTCGAGCAGCCGCTCGAGTTCACGCAGGTTCTCATCGGCCGAACCCAGGAAGCCGAATACCGACTCCGGTTCCAATTCGATGCTGGAACGAACGGTCCGGCCCGCCGGTCCGGACCCATTGTCGCCGACACCGATGCCGGCAGTAGGGGCACTCTGGTCGCCGATTTCGCCTGGTGTTCTCAAAAGTCGCTATGGCCTGCTTCCCGGTCTCGAGCACTACCTCTTTGAGGGAAGTTTACCGCCGACCACCGACACCGCCCAGTGAATAGATCGCTACCAGCTGCGGTGACACGAGACCGTCGCGCCCTCGCGGCCTGGGCGTTATTCGATTCCGGGCCGTACCCGGGCCCAGTCGAAGGTGAAATCCCGGAACCGGCGCACCGCCTCGGACGGCGTCGCGGAGGTCGACCAGACCAGGCCGACCTCGCGCATCGGCTCCGGATCGGCGAGCGGGATCAGCGCGGGATCCGGTTGCGGGCCGCCCATCGGCGGGTACTCCAGCGGCAGAATCGACACTCCGAGACCCACTGCGACCAGGCCCGCGATGGTGTCCAGATTGCTGCATTCGAAACCGATGCGGGGGCGGAAATCGGCTGCGGCACAAAGCTCGTCGAGAACGCGGCGCATACCGAATCCCGGGTGCATGGCGATGAATTCGGCGTCCGCGACCTCCGCGAGGCGTACCTGCCGCCGGGTTGCGAGGCGATGGTCGGGCGGTACGGCGAGCGCCAGCCGCTGCCGCAGCAGCGGCCGCCAGCCCACCCCGGCAGCGGACGGTCTCGGAGACACCAGCCCGAGATCGGCGGTGCCGTCCAGGACCGCGGCGGTCACCACATCGGCGGCGTCCTGGTTCAGCGTGAAGGTGATGCGTCCGGAGAGGCGGCGAAAGCCCGCGATGAGTTCGGGCACCACCCGCGCACCCAGGGAATGCTGGAAGGCCAGGCGAACCACACCCCTGGCGGGATTGGACAGATCGGCGAGTTCGCCTGCGGCGGCATCGAGTTCAGCCTGGGCGCGGCGGGCGTGCTCATAGTAGACACGGCCGAACTCGTTGAGGGTCAGGCGTTTTCCGTGCCGGTCGAAGAGCAGGACGCCGAGGCGGCGTTCCAGGCGGGCCAGCATGCGAGAGAGCGTCGGCTGCGTCAGATGCAGGCGCTCGGCGGCGGCTCCGACGCGTTCGAGCTCGGCGAGCGTGAGGAACCAGTGCAGATCATCACTCGCCACCGCGGCGCCCCCCTCCGATAACCCCGAAACCGTCCGCACCTCGTTGGCCGACCCGGGCTTGACCATGTTGATCGTCACTCGCCGCGGTCGGCCCCGCGCTGATACCTCCACTAATACCGCCAACGCATCAGTTCTGCAATCATTATGCATTTCCTTTCGAAGCACTGCGCGCTCATGCTCGGGATATGACCACCGCGGCCGCTCTCGCCCCTGCCGACACCGCTGCGCACGAACGCCGGATCACGGTCGCGCTCTTCGCCGCCGGGCTGACCACCTTCGCCTCGATGTACAGCGCACAGGCGCTACTGCCGAGTCTGTCGGCGGCATTCGGTGCGACACCGGCGCGCGCGGCCCTGGCGGTATCGCTGACCACCGGACTGCTGGCGGTCACGATCTTGCCGATGAGCGTGCTGTCGAATCGATTCGGCCGGACTCGGATGATGATCGGCTCGGCGATGGCCGCAAGTGCGATCGGGCTGCTGCTGCCCTTCAGTCCCTCGCTGGGAGTGCTGCTGGCCGGGCGGGCGGTGCAGGGAGTCGCGCTGGCCGGGGTGCCCGCGGTGGCGATGGCATATCTGGCCGAGGAGATCGGCGCGGCCGGGCTGGGCGCGGCCATGGGCGTCTACGTCGCGGGCACCACGGTGGGCGGGCTGGCCGGGCGGCTCATCCCGGCCTTCACCCTCGAAGTGGGGTCGTGGCGCTGGGGTCAGGCCACCGTCGCGGTGGCGGCGGCGCTCTGCGCGGGGATATTCGTGCGAATGCTGCCGCCGTCGCGCCGATTCAGCGCCCGGCCGCTCGATATCCGCACGCTCACCGCCGATTTCGCGGGGCACCTGCGGGATCGCACGCTGCTGCCGCTGTTCGCGCTGGCGTTCGTCATGATGGGCGGCTTCGTCTCGATCTACAACTTCCTCGGCTACCGGCTGACCCGTGATCCATTCGGATTGTCCGCCGCCACCGTGGGATTGGTGTTCGTGCTCTACCTGGCGGGTACCGTCACCTCCGCCGCGGCGGGCCGGATGACCGACCGATACGGGCGGTCCCGGGTGTTCGGGGTGGCTCTCGCCGTGATGGGCGTCGGCGTAGCGCTCACGCTGCCCGATTCCCTGCCGATCATCCTGCTCGGCGTATTGCTCTGCACCGCAGGCTTCTTCGCCATTCACGCGGTGGCCAGCGGCTGGGTCGGCAGCGCGGCCACCGGCAATCGCGCCGCCGCCTCGGCGCTGTACCTGTTCGCCTACTACCTCGGGAGCTCGATTGCCGGAGGGGCGGGCGGGATCGCTTACGGCCACTACGGCTGGACCGGACTCAGCCTCTACGTCGCGGTCCTGCTCGTACTCGCGGCCACGCTTGTGGGAGTGCTGGTCACCCGATCCCGCGCGACCAGCGCCGCCGAAAGAGCGCGCGACTGAACAAGTTCCGCGAACCGGGGCAACCAGCGCGGGGCCAAGCCCTACCAGCGCGGCGTCAAGGCCGACCAGCACAGAGCCAAGCCCTACCAGCGCGGGGTCAGGGCACCGAGCGCGCCGAGCGCGACGGCCGCCGCGGTGGAGGTGCGCAGGACGGTCGGGCCGAGCAGCACGATATCCGCGCCCGCCTCGGCCAGTGCCTTCAGTTCGGAATCGTCGAGGCCACCTTCGGGGCCGACAATGAGCACAACCTCGGCCACGTCCTCGAAGGACAGCTCGGTGAAGCGTCCCGCTCCGGATTCGTGCAGGGCGGCGACAATTGCGCCGCCGGACTTGGCTTCTCGTACCAGCGCCACCAGATCACGGGTGCTGTGCAGATCCGCCACATCGGGGATATACGCGCGACGGGACTGCCGGGCAGCCGCCTTCGCGGTGGCACGCCATTTCTCGACGGCCTTGTGCGCCTTGTTCTCCCAGTTGGAGACACAGCGCGAAGCCTGCCACGGAACGATGGCGTCGGCCCCGGCCTCGGTCATGAGTTCGACCGCGAGTTCGGAGCGGTCGGACTTCGGCAGCGCCTGCACCACGGTCACCTGCGGGGTCGCCGGGGCTGCGACCCGGCGATCGAGGACCTTCAGTTCGAGGCGATCCTTCTGGGCCGCAATCACTTCCGAATCGGCGAGAATCCCGTGCCCGTCCGAGAGCGTGATCGGCTCGCCGACCCGGATGCGCCGGACGGTCGCCGCATGGCGACCCTCCGGGCCGTCGAGGACGGCGGTGGCACCCGGTTCGGGGATCTCGTCGAGGTAGAAGACGGTGGCGGCCAACGGATCAGCGTCCGCTGAAGGATGCTCGCAGCCGCGCGAACAACCCGCTGTTGTGCTCGGACTGGGTCGAGAGCACCTCGGTACGCTCGTTCGGGCGCATGGCCTTGTACTTGCGCATGAGATCGGACTGCTTGGAGTCCATCTTGGTCGGCACCACGATATCGAGGTGCGAGATCAGATCTCCGCGCGAATTGGCGCGCAGCTTGGGCATACCGTGGCCGCGCAGCACCGAGACCTCGCCCGGCTGGGTGCCGGCCGGAATGGTGAGCTCGACCGGGCCGTCGAGGATGGTGTCGATGACGACCGTGGTGCCCAGCGCCGCATCCACCACGGGAACCCGGATGGTGCAGTGCAGATCATCACTGTCGCGCACGAAGGTGTCGTGCGGCTGCTCCACGATCTCCACGTAGAGGTCGCCGGCGGGACCGCCGCCGGGGCCGACCTCACCCTGTGCGGCCAGGCGCACCCGCATACCGCTCGCGACACCGGCCGGAATCGGCGCGGCGATCTCGCGGCGGGCGCGCACGCGGCCGTCGCCGCCGCACTTGCGGCAGGGATCCGGAATGGTCTCGCCCGCGCCGCGGCAGGTGGGGCACGGCCGCGAGGTCATGACCTGCCCGAGGAACGAGCGCTGCACCGTCTGCACTTCACCCGCGCCGCCGCAGGTTTCACAGCGGACGGGCTTGGAGTTGCCATTGGTGCCCGCGCCCACGCACACATCGCAGATGATGGCGGTGTCCACGGTCAGGTGCTTGGTGACACCGACCGCGCACTCCTGCAGCGAGAGGCGGGTGCGCAGCAGCGAATCCGCTCCCGGCTGCACCCGGCCGCGTGGTTTGCGCGGGTTGGAGGTGTTCATCCCGCCGAAGAAGGCCTCGAACACGTCGCCCAGACCGCCGAAACCGGCGCCGGAGAATCCGCCGCCACCGCCGCCGGACTCCATGGGGTCACCGCCGAGGTCGACGATGCGCCGCTTCTCCGCATCGGTCAGCACCTCGTAGGCCGTCGACACCTCGCGGAATCGCTCCTGCGCCTCCGGTTCCGGGTTGACGTCGGGATGCAGTTCACGCGCCAGCTTTCGATAGGCGCGCTTGATCTCCTGGTCGGTCGCGTTGCGTGCGACGCCGAGCAGTGCGTAATAGTCCCGTGCCACTTGTGCTCTCTAGTCCGTTTCGTCTCTCCGCTTGCTCACCGTTCGGCGAGCACCTCACCGATATACCGGGCCACGGCCGCCACCGAGGCGATGGTCCCCGGATAGTCCATGCGGGTCGGGCCCAGCACCCCCATACCTCCAAGAACGGTACCGGGCATCCCGTATCCGGTGGACACCACCGCCGTTCCGCGCATCTGTTCGACCTTGGTCTCCTCCCCGATCTGCACGGTGACCGTACCCGGCTGCTGGGCCGCTGCCAGCAACTTCAGCACGATCACCTGCTCTTCGAGGGCCTCCAGCACCACGCGTAGCGAGCCCGGAAATCCGTTCCCGGCGAAGTCGCCGGCATTGCGTGTGAGGTTCGAGGTGCCGCCGAGCACCAGTCGTTCCTCGGGGTGTTCGACGAGCGTCTCCACGAGCAGTGTGGAGACCCGCACGAGGACGTCACGCAGCCGGGCGGGCGAATGCTCCGGTAGTTCGGCCACCGAGGCGGAGGCGGCGGACAGACGCTTACCCTCCATGGCCTTGCCGAGCATGCCGCGCAGGGCGGCCAGATCCTCTTCGCCGATCACATTGCCGAGATCGACCAGGCGCTGATCGACCCGGCCGCTGTCGGTGATGACGACCAGCAGCAGGCGTGCGGGATTGAGCGCGACCACCTCGATGTGCCGGACCGTGGAGGCCGAGACCGTCGGGTACTGCACCATGGCGACCTGCCGGGTCAGCTGTGCGAGCAAGCGCACACCCCGGCGCAGCACATCGTCGAGATCGACGCCGCTCTCCAGGAACTCCATGATCGCCCGCCGCTCGGCATTCGAGAGCGGCTTGACCTCGGAGATGTGATCGACGAACTGCCGGTAGCCCTTATCGGTGGGGATGCGACCGGAACTGGTGTGCGGCTGGGCGATATAGCCCTCGGCCTCGAGCACCGCCATGTCATTGCGCACAGTCGCGCTGGACACGCCCAGATTGTGCCGCTCCACCAGGGTTTTGGACCCTATCGGCTCCTTGGTCGATATGTAGTCCGCGACGATCGCCCGCAGGACCTCGAGCCGTCGCTGCTCCGTGGTCGCCATCGGCCCCACCTCCTCGCTCGCCGTCGGGTTCCACCGCGCAGGCCTGTGGGGCATATTCGCAGGAATTCCCGGATGTTCCCGCCAGTTTAGTTGGCCGTTCGCACATTGCCTGTACGCCGCCGCTCAGCTGCGGGCCGAGGGCGGGCGTCAGGCGAGCAGATCGGTGAAGAAGGAGCGGATATCGGCGGTCAGCAGATCGGGGGTCTGCATGGCGGCGAAGTGGCCGCCGGTGTCGAACTCGGTCCAGCGCACGATGGTATTGAGCTGTTCGGCGAAGCGGCGGATGGCCATATCGCCGGCGAAATTGGCGACCGCGGTCGGAACCCGCGAGTGGGTCGGCTGATTCGGGGAGTGTAGTGATTCGTAGTACAGCTGCGCGGACGAGCCGCCGGTCTCGGTGAACCAGTAGATCGAGATTCCGGCCAGCATGTGATCCCGATCCAGCCGATCCTCGAGCGTGCCCGCGGCGCCGGTCCAGGCGTGGAACTTCTCCACTATCCAAGCCAGCTGCCCGGCCGGGGAATCGTTGAGGGCGAAGGCGAGGGTATGCGGACGGGTGCCCTGAATCTGGTAGTAGCCGCCGCCCTCGGAGAGGAATTCGCCTATGAGCGTGAGCTTTTCGCGTTCCGGCTCGGTGAGGGTGGCGGCGGCGTCCGCGGGCAGCTGGCCGTGCGGGATGAAGCCCCAGGTGGCGGCATTGACGTGCACGCCGATCACGCGGTCGGCATCGAGGCGGCCCAGATCGGGGCCGATGAACGCGCCGAAGTCGCCGCCCTGCACGCCGTAGCGCGGATAGCCCAGGCGGCGCATGAGTTCCGCGTAGGCGAGCGCGATGCGCGGGCTGTCCCAGCCCGGATCCGGTGCGGGACCGGAGAATCCGAAGTTCGGATGCGAGGGAATGATGAGATCGAAAGCGGGACCGCCGTCCTCGGGATCGGTGAGCGGTTCGATCACCTCGAGGAACTCCAGCACCGAACTCGGCCAGCCGTGCAGCATGAGCAGCGGGGTGGCGCCAGAGCGGTGAGATCTGATGTGCAGGAAATGAATTCGGGTGCCGTCGATCACCGTCGTGTACTGGGGATAGGAATTGAGCCGTTTCTCCCAGGCGAGCCAGTCGAAGCGCTGCGCCCAATAGTGCGCCAGGTCCCGCAGATATTCTACCGGTACCCCGCGCGCCCAGCCGACACCGGAAACCTGTGCGGGCCAGCGTGTTTCACTCAACCGTCGGCGGAGATCCCGCAGTCGATCCTGCGAGATCTCGACCCGAAATGGAACAATATCCTCGTCGAACATAGCGATGGACAGCAGCGTAACCCCGCACTCCGGCACCCGTGGGGGATTACCGAACGCGCTCAGGTGAGCAGGGTGCGCACCACCGCGTCGGCCAGCAGTCGCCCGCGATCGGTCAGGATCAGGCGCTCGTCCTGTCGCAGCGCCAAACCGTCGGCGACCACGCGCCCCGCGGCCACGCGGCCATCGGCATCCAAGTCGCCGAGGGGCAATCCGGTCCGCAACCGAGCGGTGAGCATGACGCGCTCGGTATAGCGTTCCGCATCGGTGAGCTCCTCCCACCCCGCCGCCGGCAATCCGCCGTCCGCAACCCGATCCGCATAGCGCGCAGGGTGTTTCACGTTCCACCAGCGCACCCCGCCGATATGACTGTGCGCACCCGGCCCGGCCCCGAGCCAGTCGCCGCCGTCCCAGTACCCGAGGTTGTGCCGGCAGCGCGCACTGTCGTTCGCGGCCCAGTTCGAGACCTCGTACCAGCCCAGCCCCGCCGCCTCCAGCCGCGCATCGATGCGCTCGTAGCGCGCGGCCAGCACATCATCATCCGGAGCGGGCAGCTCACCGCGCCGCACCCGCCGCGCCAGCGCGGTGCCGTCCTCGACGATCAGCGAATACGCGGAGACGTGATCGACCCCCGCCGCCAGCACCGCATCCAAACTGGCATCCAGATCCCCGTCCCGCTCCCCCGGAGTCCCATAGATCAGATCCAGATTCACATGCTCGAACCCCGCCGCCCGCGCCTCCTGCGCCGCCGCGACCGCCCGCCCCGGCGTATGCGTGCGATCGAGCACCTTCAGCACATGCGCCGCCGCCGACTGCATCCCCAGCGACACCCGCGTGAACCCACCCTCGAGCAGCCGCTCGAAGAACTCCGGCGACGTCGACTCCGGATTCGACTCGGTCGTCACCTCGGCATCAGCGGCCACCGTGAAGTTGTCCCGCACCGCACTCATGACATTCGCCAGCCCGTCCCCGCCGAGCAGTGACGGCGTACCCCCACCCACAAAAATGGTCTGCACCGGCGGCGTAGCAGTCGGAAACGCCTCGAACTGCGCGGCGGCCGTCGCCAATTCACCGCGCAGCGCCTCGAACCAGGACTGCGGCGACGCCGAGGTACCCAGCTCCCCCGCCGTATAGGTGTTGAAGTCGCAGTACCCGCACCGGGTGGCACAGAACGGCACGTGGATGTAGATCCCGAACGCCCCGCCCCCGAAGTCGCGCAGCACCGGCGTCAGCTGGTCCGCGGTGGCGGGGTCGGCGATCATTTCCATCCCTCCAGTGTGACGAGTCGCGCCCATCACACCGCATGCGCCTCGACCGTGCGGCGTCTGCGCTCGGTCCCGGCCGATCCGTACGACGTTGTCCACCGCCCCCGGAGATCTCCCCGGAAACACGCTGATCACGAGAACTCCACGCCACGAGAACCGCACGCGTGCGGGAGATCACAAAGCTTCATACTCGAAACGCACTGCACGACATGGCAGATCGATGTCCGGTGCTCTAGCCCTCTCTCCCGAAGGGGAATCCTCATGGGGAGAGATCGTATGAATCTGCTTGTCGTACAAACACGTCCAAGCAAGGTGCGGGAGATCGGCGCAATCGCACTCACGATCGCGGCGGTGGGCGCACTCGCCGGATGCGGTGGCGGCGACAGCGGTGGCGGCATCGCCGAGAGCCCGGACCAGGGCCAAATGGAGTCGAATCTGCGTGCGGTGATGGCCGCGAAGAACCCGAACGACGTCTCGGACAAGTTCTGCGGCCAGTTCGGCACTCTGCTCAAATCGCTGCCAGCGGAAATGATGAGCAATGCTCGGCAGTCGGCTTCAGCTCACCGGCATGGACAAGATCGAATACGTTATGGTGCGCGCTCGCGTGCAGGATCTGAAGAAGAACAAGCAGGTTGTCGGCGAACAGTATCGACGTCGAATCCGAGTACATCCCAAGGGGTTTCATCGAGAATCCGGACTGGATGCGCGCCTTGGAAACCACCAGCGCATAGGGCGATACGACCGGAACGAAGGGGGTCGGGCCGTCGAACTTCGTGGATCGGCACGAATTCGGCGCCTCGGCGGTGAACGAAGGTCGGTCGCGCCGGACGTGTGTGCCGACTGCCGTCACGAGACTCAGGGGCAAGCCATCTATCGGCCACGCGAGGGTCCGAGGGGGCGGTGGAAGACCCCGCGAGGGCTCGAGGTCAAATGTCCAAGATCGAATCGGTCGTGATCTATGAGACCTGTCACAAATCGGGCGTGGTATCCAGGGGATTTCCCTTGAAAGTCCGGAAAATATCGGCGGACGGTCGGAACAGCCTGTCTGAGGTGGCACAATAGGCTCCATGACAGGACTCGGAGTGCGACTCGTGGCGCGGCGCCACGTCGACTTCAAGCGTGTCTGCAGCGCGAGCTGTCTGCCCGGAAGCCTCCGGTAGATCAGCTCCCCCTTCTTCCCGGATCGACGTCCTTCTTCGACGCCGAACTCGCCGGTTCGCTGATATCGGAGGCGTGAGTCAGCCCCTCTCGCCTGCCCGCAAGACCTTCAGGAGCGACCCCTATGACGTCGAGCACCGACGCCGACAGTTCCGGATCAGCTCGTCCCGCCCGGCCGCAACGGCCTGAAGCGGAACGACGCGTGCGTCCGGATCGCCCCCGTTCGGACGCGCCCGCCGCGCCCCGCGAGCGCACCGGAAAGCCGGTGCAGCGCCGTTCGGAAGGGCAGTGGGCGCTCGGCTACCGCGAGCCGCTCAATGCGAACGAGCAGAGCAAGAAGGACGACAACCCGCTCAATGTGCGCGCGCGCATCGAGAACATCTACTCGAAGCAGGGTTTCGACTCGATCGACAAGGGCGATCTGCGTGGCCGCATGCGCTGGTGGGGTCTGTACACCCAGCGTGAACAGGGCTACGACGGCACCTTCACCGGCGATGAGAACATCGATATTCTCGAGGCCCGGTACTTCATGATGCGGGTGCGCTGCGACGCCGGCGCGCTGAGCGCACAGCAGTTGCGCACGCTCGGGCAGATCTCCACCGAGTTCGGCCGCGATACCGCAGATCTGTCGGACCGCGAGAATGTGCAGTTCCACTGGATCGAGATCGAGAACGTGCCGGAGATCTGGCGGCGGCTCGAAGCGGTCGGCCTGCAGACCACCGAGGCCTGCGGCGACTGCCCGCGCGTGGTGCTCGGCTCGCCGCTCGCCGGTGAATCCCTCGGCGAGGTGCTCGATCCGACTCCGGCCATCGACCAGATCGTCGAGCGCTATATCGGCAAGAAGGAGTACTCCAACCTGCCGCGCAAGTTCAAGACCGCCATCTCCGGTCAGCAGGATGTGGTGCACGAGATCAATGACATCGCCTTCGTCGGTGTCGAGCATCCCGAGCACGGGCCCGGCCTGGACCTGTGGGTCGGCGGCGGTCTGTCCACCAATCCGATGCTGGCGCAACGGGTCGGCGCGTGGGTGCCGCTCGACGAGGTGCCGGATGTGTGGGAGGCCGTGGTCTCGCTCTTCCGCGATTACGGGTACCGCCGCCTGCGCACCAAGGCGCGGTTGAAGTTCCTGGTCAAGGATTGGGGCATCGAGAAGTTCCGCGAGGTGCTCGAGACCGAGTACCTGAAGCGCAAGCTGATCGACGGTCCCGCACCGGAGAAGCCGGAGCGTCCCATCGACCACATCGGTGTGCAGAAGCTGCGCAACGGTCTCAATGCCGTCGGCTTCTCCCCCATCGCCGGCCGCGTCTCGGGCACCATCCTGAGCAAGGTCGCCGACATTGTGGAATCGATCGGCTCCGACCGGATTCGGTTCACCCCGTATCAGAAGCTCATCGTGCTCGACGTGCCCGACGACAAGGTCGAATGGCTCATCGAGGAGCTGAAACCGCTGGGCCTGCACGGGCGTCCGTCGCAGTGGCGGCGGAATCTGCTGGCGTGCAGCGGTATCGAGTTCTGCAAGCTGTCCTTCACCGAGACCCGCAAACGGTCCCAGGTGCTGGCGCCGGAGCTCGAGCAGCGGCTGGCCGATATCAATGCCCAGCTCGATGTTCCCATCACCATCAATATCAATGGCTGCCCGAACTCCTGCGGCCGTTCGCAGATCGCGGATATCGGCTTCAAGGGCATGCTCGTCGACGATGGCGAGGGGAATCAGATCGAGGGGTTCCAGGTTCACCTCGGTGGCAGCCTCGGACTCGACAGCGGCTTCGGCCGCAAGCTGCGTCAGCACAAGGTGACAAGCACCGAGCTCGGCGATTACATCGAGCGCGTCGTGCGCAACTTCGTCAAGAACCGTGACGAGAGTGAGCGTTTCGCGGTGTGGGCTGTCCGCGCCGATGAAGCAGACCTGCGGTAGTTGGAGGAGACAGCAATGACCACAACCAAACTCGCTGAAGCAGACCTGCGCGCACTCGCGGAGCGGGGCGCGGCCGAACTCGGGCCGGACGCCACCGCGCAGCAGCTGCTGCAGTGGACCGAGGAGAACTTCGGCGCCAATTACATTGTCGCCTCGAATATGCAGGACGCGGTGCTGGTGCAGCTGGCCGCGCAGGTGCATCCGGGTGTGGATGTGCTGTTCCTGGATACCGGCTACCACTTCGCCGAGACCATCGGCACGCGGGACGCGGTCGAAATGGTGTACGGCGTGAACATCGTGAATGTGCAGCCGGAAAACACTGTGACGCAGCAGGATCAGCTGCTGGGCAAGGATCTGTTCGCCCGCGATGCCGCCGAATGCTGCCGCCTGCGCAAGGTGGTGCCGCTGGGTAGGTCGTTGCAGCCGTACAACGCCTGGGTCACCGGCATCCGCCGCGTGGAGGCCCCCACCCGCGCCAATGCGCCCCTGATCTCCTATGACGAGGGCTTCGGGCTGGTGAAGATCAATCCGATCGCCGCCTGGTCCGACGATGAGATGGCCGCGTACATCGAGGCCAATGGCACTCTCGTCAATCCCCTTGTGGAGGAGGGATATCCGTCCATCGGTTGCGCTCCGTGCACACGGAAGCCGGAACCGGGATCCGATCCGCGAAGCGGCCGCTGGGCCGGCCTCGCCAAGACCGAATGCGGGTTGCACGCCTCATGACAATCGCAGAGACCGACTCCGACGTCCTGGCCTCGCTCGAAGAGTTCGACACTCTCGCGGCGCTGGAGAGCGAATCCATCCACATCTTCCGCGAGGTCGCGGGCGAGTTCGAGCGACCGGTGATCCTGTTCTCCGGCGGCAAGGACTCCACGGTGCTGCTGCACCTGGCGCTGAAGGCGTTCTGGCCTGCGCCGCTGCCCTTTTCGCTGCTGCATGTGGACACCGGGCACAATCTCGACGAGGTGCTCGCCTTCCGCGATCATGTGGTGCAGAAGTACGGCCTGCGGCTGCACGTCGCCTCCGTCGAGGAGTACCTCGCCGACGGACGGCTGACCGAGCGGCCGGACGGCATTCGCAATCCGCTGCAGACCGTGCCGCTGCTGGACGGCATTGCCGAGCACCGCTTCGACGCGGTCTTCGGCGGCGCCCGCCGCGATGAGGAGCGTTCGCGCGCCAAGGAGCGCATCTTCTCGCTGCGCGACGGGTTCGGACGCTGGGATCCCAAGCGGCAGCGGCCGGAACTGTGGAACCTGTACAACGGCAAGCACGCTCCGGGTGAGCATGTGCGCGTGTTCCCGCTCTCCAACTGGACCGAGCTGGATATCTGGCGCTACATCGCCCGCGAGGACATCGAGCTGGCCAGCATCTACTACGCGCACCAGCGCCCGGTGTACCAGCGCGACGGCATGTGGATGACGCCCGGCGTGTGGGGCGGCCCGGCCGAGGGCGAGGAGCTGTCGGTCAAGTCGGTGCGCTACCGCACCGTCGGCGACGGATCCACCACCGGCGCAATCATTTCCGATGCGGCCGACAACGAGGCGATTCTCGCCGAGGTGGCGGCCTCCCGGCTCACCGAACGCGGCGCGACCCGTGGAGACGATCGAGTCTCCGAGGCCGCCATGGAAGATCGCAAGCGAGAGGGCTACTTCTGATGTCCGACCTACTCAGACTGGCCACCGCCGGCAGTGTCGACGACGGCAAGTCCACCCTGGTCGGACGTCTGCTGTACGACACGAAATCGGTGCTGGCCGACCAGATCGACGCGGTCACCCGCGCCTCGGTCGACAAGGGGCTGTCCACTCCGGACCTGTCGCTGCTCGTCGACGGCCTGCGCGCCGAGCGCGAGCAGGGCATCACCATCGATGTGGCGTACCGCTACTTCGCCACGCCCGCACGGTCTTTCGTGCTCGCCGATACCCCGGGGCATGTGCAGTACACCCGGAACACGGTGTCGGGCGCATCGACCGCGCAGCTGGTGATCCTGCTCGTGGATGCCCGCAAGGGTGTCATCGAGCAGACTCGCCGCCATGCCGCCGTGATGGCGCTGCTGGGCGTGCCGAAGCTGGTGCTCGCCGTGAACAAGATCGACCTGGTCGATGATCCGGCCGGGGTGTTCGCGCGCATCGTCGCCGAATTCTCGGAGCTGACAGCCAAACTCGGCTGGGCGCCGGAGGATGTGGTGGAGATTCCGGTCTCCGCGCTGCACGGTGACAATGTCGCCTCGCGCTCGGCGAATACGCCGTACTACACCGGTCCGTCGCTGATCGAGCACCTGGAGTCGGTGCCCGCGGATGCCGACAGCACCCGCCACGAGGTCGGCCTGCGCTTCCCGGTGCAGTACGTGATCCGGCCGCGCACCGCCGAATACCCGGACTACCGCGGTTATGCCGGTCAGGTCGCGGCGGGCACCGTGCGCAAGGGCGACGCGGTCGTCGTCCTGCCGTCCGGTACCCGCACCACCATCGAGCGCATCGACACCCCCAATGGTGAACTGGCGTACGCACAGCCGGGCCGCAGCGTGACGCTGATCCTGGCCGACAATGTGGACGTCTCCCGAGGCGACACCATCGTGGCCGCCGAGGACGCGCCCGAGCCGATCGACGCGTTCGACGCCACCGTGTGCTGGCTGGGCGACAAGCCGCTGCGCCCCGGCGCCCGCCTGCTGCTCAAGCACGGCGCCCGCACCACGCAGGCCATTGTCGGCGCTCTGATCGAACGCTTCGACGAACAGCGCCTGGCCGCCGACCCGAACCCGGAATCGCTGGCGCTCAATGACATCGGGCGCATCGCCATCCGCGTCGCCGAACCCATTGCCGCCGACGATTACAGCGTCAACCGCTACACCGGCAGCTTCCTGCTGATCGACCCCGCGGGCGGCAACACCCTGGCCGCCGGCCTGGTCGGCGACGCACTGACCAAGGTCGAAGTCGGGGCCTGAGATGAATTCGCCTGTCCGCGGCGCTGTTCCAGCGGCCCCGCCGCCGGTCGCGCCGCCACAGGCGAACCTTCCGGCCGGCGTGGTCGCGAATGCCGTGGCCGCGCGGCCGAGCGACCGCCCGAGCGTCGGCGCCCAGGCAAACGGCTTCGCGGAGCAATCGGCGAACATACTTCTCGCCGCCCGCCGGACGGCTGTGGTCGACCCCGGCCGAGACATCGCGAGCGATACGTTCGCCATCACCCAGGCCGCAAGTGGATGTGCTGCCGCGGCGAACCGGTCCGCAGACGGCTCCGGCACTGCGGCAGCGTTTTCCGCCGGCCGTGCAGCACCGCCTGCACCTGCTACGAGCCGGATTGGCGGCCCGCGGCCGGCACTCATCGCGGTGGCGCACGGCAGCCGGGATCCGCGGTCGGCGGCGACCATGTACGCCGTGGTGGAGCAATTGGCTGCCGCGCGGCCGGATCTGGATGTGCGGCTGGCATTCCTGGATTTGAATGCGCCGTCGGTGGATCAGGTCGTGGATGCGGTTGCCGCCGAAGGGCATTCGCACGCGGTGGTGGTTCCACTGCTACTGGGCAGCGCCTTTCACGCCCGCGTGGACCTGCCCGGCATGCTGGCAGCCGCCCGCGCCCGGCATCCCCGGATGCAGCTGACGCAGGCCGATGTACTCGGGGCCGATACGCGAGTGATCGCGGCCCTGCGTGATCGAGTGCGGGAGTCCCTGGCCGTCTCCTCGTTGGGCCAGGTCTTCCCGGCTCGTTCACGACTGGGCATCGCCATGGCCGCGGTAGGTTCCTCCTCCGCGACGGCCAATGCGCGCACCGCACAGATCGCGCGACAACTCGCGGCCATCACCG
The DNA here is from genome assembly GCF_045040085.1 of Nocardia sp. NBC_01388. Classification (NCBI taxonomy): domain Bacteria; kingdom Bacillati; phylum Actinomycetota; class Actinomycetes; order Mycobacteriales; family Nocardiaceae; genus Nocardia; species Nocardia sp. NBC_01388. The sequence goes on along the minus strand of NZ_CP109553.1, from coordinate 8,433,457 downwards.
GCCTGCCCGCCGAGATCTGCTTCGCCACCACCGCACCCAGCCTGCCCGAAGCGGTTTCCGCACTCCGCGCACGCGGTGCGGACCACATCCTGGTCGCACCCTGGTTCCTGGCCCCCGGCCTACTCACCGACCGCCTCGAAGCAGCCGCACCCAGCCTCGTGCACGCTCCCACCATCGGCGCCCACCCCCTCCTGACCGATGTCATCCTGGACCGCTACATCGCAGCTTCGGCACTACCGCTGAAGCTCTCGGCCTGACGCGGGACTACCCATCGATCGGCCGCCACTGCCGGGCCGATCGGCGCCTCAACCGCCGGCCTGAGCGTTCATGAATCGATTCGGGGCGGCGGTTTTGCCGTGCCAGCGGGGTCCGTGACCGTATATGCCGGGTCGCGCCGTGGCCGAAGGTCATCGATCAATGCGCAGCACCGAGATCCCGGCCATCCGGCGCCGCGCCGCCCGATAGGCTGGGCCGATGATCAAGGCTGTGGTGTTCGATGTGGGCGAGACGCTGATCGACGAGACGCGGATCTGGAGCCGATGGGCCGACCGGCTCGGAATTCCCGGCTTCGCGCTACTCGGAGTGATCGGCGGCATGGCGGCTACCGGGCGGCCGCTGACCGACGCCTTCGAACTACTGCTGCCCGGAGTGGATCTGGACAGGGAGCAGGTCAGCTGGGCCATGGACGAGCCCGAAAGCCTGCGCAACAATTTCGACGCCGACGACCTGTACCCGGATGTGCGGCGCGCCCTGGCCGGGCTGCGGGAGCGTGGGCTCAAGGTGATCATCGCGGGTAATCAACCGCCGCAGGCCAAAACGGCGCTGGAGAAGATGAATCTCCCCGTGGACGCGATCTACACCTCCGCGGAATGGGATCTGGAGAAGCCCGATCCCAAGTTCTTCCTGAAGGTCGCCGAGGTGGCGGGCGTCCCCGCCGGCGAGATCTGCTACGTCGGCGACCGAGTCGACAATGATGTGCTGCCCGCCAGTGGCGCCGGCATGATTCCGGTACTGATTCGCCGCGGCCCCTGGGGCTACCTGCACGCGGAGTTGCCGCAGAGCGCCTACAGCATCGTGGTCGACAGCCTGGACGCCCTCGCCGATCTGATCGCCCCGGTCTGACTTTCGCCGGCCACCGCCCGCGGCTACGCCACCCGCTGCCCCGCGACCAGGAACTGGCGGCGGGGGCTACCCGCGCAATGCCGCCACCATTTCCTGGTGATCTTGAAGTACGCGCGGCGCGGTGATGTGCCGCAGCGGATTCCGGCTATCGCCGGGGTGTTACGGAAAGGACCTGGCCCACCCTGCGCCTGGGCACTGAGCGCGGGGTGGGCCGGTCCGTTCGACGTCGGGGTGGGGGTTCGAGGGGATTCCACACCCACCCGCGTCGCCGTCTTCTATCGGGAAAGCTGCGTAGGTTGCCGGGGCACTGGGTAAGTGAGGTCGGCGGCCGTCATGACTCGGCCCGGCCGGAGCGTGTACTCGGCGCGGGTCGCTGGCCTCTGATGCACAGGAGTTGTAGTCGGCGGCGGGTCGCATAGTCGTTCGGGTCCACTCGTTTGGCCGCGAGTTCCGACCACGAGCCGCCCCCGCCACCCGACCGCTCATGTGTCGGCCCGCTAGCGATGACCATCACCGCCTCCGACCGCATGGTCTCCGCCGCGAAGGGCGCCGCCACCGCCACCGCAGGATTGCACATGGCTCGCCCGGCTAGCGATGGCCGCCACCGCCGCCGTGGCCTCCGCCACCACCGGCGCCGTGGCCCGCACCGCCGCCTCCGCCGCCTCCGGCACCACCGCCAGCGCCTCCTCCTGCACCACCACCGGAAGCTGCTCCACCGTGCGCAGCACCACCACCGGTCGCACCGCCACCGCCTGACGTGCCACCGCCGCCGGAACTCGCGCCTCCACCGGAAGTTGCTCCGCCGCCAGCGGTTCCGCCACCGGACGCGCCGCCACCCGACGTCGCTCCACCACCGGACGCGCCGCCACCCGAGGTCGCTCCACCACCGGACGCGCCGCCACCCGAGGTCGCTCCGCCACCGGTCGCGCCGCCACCGGTCGCGCCGCCACCGGACGTTGCTCCACCACCGGAAGTCGCTCCACCACCGGTGTTTCCGCCGCCAGCCGTTGAACCGCCGGATGTCGAACCGCCGCTGGTTCCGCCTCCCGTCGTGGATCCTCCTCCGGTGGTGCCACCCCCTGTTGTGGTACCACCGCCGGAAGTTGTTCCGCCGCCAGTGGTTCCGCCGCCGGTCGCGGAGCCGCCGGTGGTCCCGCCGCCGGTAGATGCCCCGGAAGTCGTTCCGCCAGTGGTCGCGCCACCTGTGGTCGTGCCACCCGTGGTCGCGCCACCGCCGGTAGTCGTTCCACCACCGACGATCCCGCCATCGCCGGGAGTTGTTCCGCCGGAAGAGGTTTCACCACCGGTGCCACCCGCGGCGGTGCCGCCGGGTGCTGTCGTTCCGCCGCCCGTGCCGTCACCGGGCTTGGTCCCACCGTCCGTGGTGCCACCGCCGGTGGTCGTGCCGCCTGTCGTTGTGCCGGGACTTGCCGGGGCGGTTCCGCCGGAATCCGTTCCGCCGGGTGCGGTTCCGGGTGCACCACCGGGCGCGGTCCCCGGTGCGCCCGGGTTGGACTGTCCGGGCTGCGGTGCGCTGTTGCCGGGCTGCGCGGGTGGTCCGGGGAGGGTCCGGGGCAGGCTGACCGACGGGATCTGCCCCGGGTAGGCGCCCAGGGCGAAGGGCGAGGCGAAGGGCAGCGGATTGATGAACTGCGCGGGGTTGGCGTAAGTCGGAATATCCTCTACCACACGGGTTTCGCAATGCCCGCCCGGACCGGCGTCCACGGGGTGACCAGCAGTCCAGTTCTGAGTCACGGTGGCAGGCATCGGGCCGTAGCTGGTGACTACGGCCGCGGTGACCACCCGATGCACGCGGACCATTCCGGCGGGCGCGGCGGTAGCGTCTTCGAGCACCAGGACATCGCCCGAGCCGAGCGCCGGCCCGCCCGCATCGGCGCCGGGAGCCGACTGCAAGGTGGGCGGTCCCGCCACGGGCCCGCCGAGCACGGTGGCCGCAGACATGGCGAGCGCGGAAGCGACTGCGGCGCCGGAGAATACCGCCGCCCGGGGCGCATACCTGCCGATGGCGGAGCCGCTGTCGACGCTGCGGAAGGCCGCGATGGCCGCGCCGACCGCGATGGTATGCGCGGGATCGGGCGACATGATGACGGGCCGCCCCAGATCGGCGAGCACCCGCGCCACCTCGATCGGCCGGGACGCGCCGCCGATGAGCAGCACCCGGTCGATGTCCTCCATGGCCAGCCCGGTCTGATGCACGCAGGCCCGCACCACCCGTAGCGAATTGCGAATATGCCAGCTGCGCAATCGATTCGTATCGGCGGCCGAGACCACCGACGACACCGGCTGCGCCGCATCGGGCGCGATACTGCGGGCGTATCGCGCCAGCAGCGCACCGAGCGGCCGCCCGCCGTAGTCATAGGAGCGTTCGGCGTAGCCGAGAATGCCGCGTTCCTCGCGATCGGCCTCGGTGCGCACCACCGCGACGTCGAGGCAGTTGCCCCCCAGGTCGTAGACGAGGGTGATGCCGGAACTGGAGATGCCGTACTCGTTGTCCAGCCATTCCACCGCCGCAACGGATTCCGGCATGAGCATGACGTCCGCCGCGCCCGACCAGTCCAGCGCCCGGCGCAGCCGCGTCACATGCTTCTCGGTGTAGCAGGCGGGATAGGTCGTCACCGCCGGCGCTTCGGGGGCATTGGTTTCGATGAACCCGTTCACCACCGCCGCGATCAGATCGGCCGGTGACCAGATACGCCCGCCGATAACCACCGGGTCCGGATCGGCGGTGAGATCGGCGAAATCGGTGACCACGGGCGCGAAGCGAGGAATGCCTCCGATGCGAGCTCCGCCCGCGCTGTCGAACGTCACCGCGGTCCGGCGAACCCGAACGGCCGGCCGGTTCGAACCACCGGCAGCAGTTGCCCATACGGAGTTCACTGTGCCGATGCTCATGCCAAATCCAACAGTCATCGCTATCCCGTCAACGCACCGAGACCACGGCCTCACAGGCGTACCAACCATGTGGACGCGGTCGTTTACCAAACAGCTGGTTCAGGTTAACTGGCACATGCCGGATGTGAATATCGAATCCGGAGAAAAGATTTCGCGTCCAGTAGCGAAGTTGGCGAATCTACTGGTCAGGCAAGTTATGTATCAAGATCGAATCGGACTGGACGCCAAGAGAGTTCAAAAACAGGGATGCCGTAGCTACAGTGCAGCGAACGACTAATTCATACCAACCGGTCGCTGACTAGTGTCCGGAAAAGAAAACCGCAACGTCAGTTCGAATGCCTGGATTGCCGATCACTGGTCGGTTGCTGCTGCCGAGTTCCCCACCCGCAGCGCCTCATCGACCGCGATTCAGACTCAAATCGTTCCCACTACCAGACATGTCGTACTGGACAAACGCAGCATTACAACTCGCACAACACAATCCGCACACAAAGAAAAAACCGCCCCGTATGACCTGAGGTCATACGGGGCGGTCGGTAGGTTTACTGCGGGCTAGCGGCCGCGCACCAGCAGCGGCAGTCGCCGTCGCGGCTTGGTCACCGCACCGCCGCGAATCGCGTGCGGCTGACGCTCACCGACCAGTCGGTCGAATTCGTGTGCGCCACGACCCGGTTCGCCCAACCGGCCCGCATTGAAGTCGTCGACCAGCTGCCGCACCGTCTCTTGCGCACAGGACTTATTGGTCCCGATGAAACCGGTCGGCCCGCGCTTGATCCAGCCGGTCACATACGCACCCGGCACCACGGCGCCACCGGAGACCTCCAGCACCCGCCCGTCGAGATTCGGGATCACACTGGTCTTCTCATCGAACGGCAGACCCGCGAGCGGCACACCGCGATACCCGACGGAGGTCAGCACGAGCCCGGTCTCCAAAACCTCGGTGCCGGTGGTGGCCTCGGCCCGCACCACACCGTCGGCGCCGGTGACCAGCTCATTGCGCACCACCTCGACACCGGTCACATGGTCCACGCCGAGGAAGGCGGTGGGCGAGGACAGGTATCGGAAGACGATCCGCTTACGCGCTCCGACCGGCCGATCGGCCAACCCGCGCAACAGCTTCAGCTTCTGCTCGACCTTGAGCGGCATACTCGCCTCGGTCTCCGGGATCTCGCCCTCGACCACGATGTCCACATCCGCCCCGAGCAGACCGACGAATTCCGGCACGGTGAAGGCGGATTCGGCCGGACCGCGCCGGCCGAGCACGACCACTTCCTCGATCTTGCTGCGGCGCAGAGCAGTCAGCGCGCGCGGCGAAATATCCGTACCGGCCAGCAGTTCTGGGTCGGTGGTGAGAATGCGCGCCACGTCCAGGGCCACATTGCCGTTGCCGACAATCACCACCCGCTGCTGCGACAGATCGAAGTACCGACCGGCATGATCGGGATGCCCGTTGTACCAGGCCACGAACTCGGTGGCGGAGACACTGCCGGGCAACCCCTCCCCCGCGATGCCGAGCTTGCGATCACTCGACGCACCGACGGCGTAGATCACCGCGTGGTGATGCGCCAGCAGCTCGTCGTGCGAAATATGTTCCCCGACATTCACATTCAGATACGACCCGAAACCGTGCTGCGCGGAGATCACCTCGAACAGCTCGCCGACCTGCCGCGTGCTGGTGTGATCCGGTGCGACACCGAAGCGGGCCAGACCGTACGGCGTGGCCAGCCGATCGAAGACGGTCACCGAAACCCCGTGCTGCGTCAGCAGTTCATCGGCCGCGTACATGGCCGACGGACCGGATCCGACGATCGCCACCCGCAGCGGCTCGCGCCCGGGCTTGACCTCCGCCGCCGGAATCGGCTGCGCCAGCAGCGGTCGCGGCCGCTCCTCGCGGTAGAAGTCGGCATTGATCTCGATGAAGGGCAGCTGCGCATCGGTCAGCTTCTTCGTCGAGGTGATGGCGTCCACCGGGCAGGCGGTCGCGCACGCGCCGCAGTCCACGCAGGCCTGCGGGTCCACGAACAGCATCTCCGCCGTCCGGAAATCCGGCTCATCGGGCGTGGGATGGATGCAGTTGACCGGGCATGCGTAGACGCAAGACGCGTCACTGCAACACGATTGGGTGACTACGTACGGCACTGTACGTCCCCTGTCCTAGGCGGCTTTGCCGGAGCGGATCGGCTCCGAGCGGTAACGCGAGGCGGTGCCGGCAATGCCGAGCATCTTCCACACCCGCTTGGAGATCGGGTTCATCAGGCCGATCTCGCTCGCCAGCGCGCGCACGTCGATGAAGTAATCGCTGAAGGCCTGCTTGGCATCCTTGGAGCCGTAGAACAGCTCCTTGCGCACCTGCTCCGGCACATCGAACTCATCGAAGAACGCCTTCGGCGGCGTGACGATGGAACGGCCCAGGATGAACATGACGATCGGCATGGCGATCGACAGCACCACCCGGCTGGGCAGATTCTTCTCCGGCACATGGCGCTTGAGGAATTCGTGCGCGAACGAGATGTGGCGCGCCTCCTCCGCGACGTGAATCGCCATGACGCCGCGCATGATCGGGTGCACCTCCTCGCCCGAACGCAGGATCTGCTTCTGGATGTGGTCGATCGGCTCCTCGCCGGCGAGCACGGCCATGAAGAACAGGTTCGGGAACAGCACCGCGACGGGTACGGCGACCTGACGGAACTGCCGCACCAGCGGACCCATACCGGGCACGTCGGCGCCGATGCGGTTCACCATCTCCTGGAACATCAGGGTGTGGTTGAGCTCTTCGGACATCTCGTGCGTGCAGTACCGGAATTCCGGATCACCGTTCGCGAGACCGAAGGTGTGGTTCACCATGCCGCTGATCAGAATCGACTCGAACTGCAGGCCGACCTTGGCCACATTGGCCTGGCGGTACTTGCCGACCTCGATCTTCTGCTCCTCGGAGAGGGCGAGATACCAGGGGTGGCGGCCGATGGTGTCGGCGGAAGCGGGCAGAATCCAGCGCTCGGGCTTCGCGTTCGGATCGAAGTCCGGGTTCTCCCAGTCGATGTCCTCGTACGGATCGAAGCTCTTGTTGACCGATCCCTCGGAAAGCAGCAGCAGCTTCTGCGCGTATTCGAGAGCTTCGGCAACTACGGGGTCATCGACGTGGGTCGCGGTCGGAGACATCGTCGTCACCTCTCCTCTTCCAGCATTGGCGTTATCTGTATCTAATGGTTACACCAAACTGGAGAAGCGTCAACCAGTGCTAGCAAGATGCTTGCACGTGTTGCGCCGCCCCGATCTATGATCGAGGGCAAACCGGCCGGTAACCGGCCGGATTACAGGGCCGCCACCCGGGTGACGCGCCGGAACAGATCAGCTAGCACATGATGGCGATGCGCCACGGAATCCTGTGACCGCGCCGCCTGCCGGGCCACAATGGCCGCACCGTCGGCGATCGTGCGCTCCGGATCGGGCGCCACGCTCACCGGGCGGGCCAGCTCTTCGGCCAGCACATCCGCCACCTCCGGCGGGCGGGCCGCACCGCCGACCACCAGCACCCGATCGACATCGGCCATGGTGACATCGGCAATGCGCAGGCATTTGTAGACCAGCCGCAGCGAACTGCGCACATGTTCGGTGCGCAGCGCCCCCGTATCGGAATCGGAGCTCACCCGGGAGATCACCGGCGCATCCGAGGCATTGCGCAAGCATTTGGCGACCATGCCGCCGAAGGCCCGGCCACCGAAGTCGGCGGAGTGCAACGGCAATCCCACGATCGGATTGCTGGGCGCGCCCGCGCCCACCCGCACCAGCGTCACATCGAGACCGGAACCGCCGAGGTCGTAGACGAGCGCCAGCCCCGGCATGAGCGGATCGCGCTGCGCCGCCAGCCAAGCGGCCGCGGCCACCGGTTCGGACAGCAGCCGCACACTCGGCAGCCCGACACCGTCGAGCGCGGTGCGCAGGTCGTTCACCAGGATCTCGGAGTACCCGGCCGGATAGGTCACCGTAATAGCGGTGTCCGCCTTAGTGTCCTGCCCGGCCGGAGCCTTCCCCAGCACCTCCTCGATCACGCTGTTGGCCACGGTGGCAACAAGATCCGCAGCCGACAGCGCTCGGTGACCGACCCGCGCGACCGGCGCCCCGCGCTGGGTCAGGTCGGCGAATTCGGTAATGACCCGCCCGTGCCGCGGAATGCGGCCTACCCGGGCAGTACCGGAACTGTCGAAGGTGAGGGTGGTGCGCCAGGTTGTGGGCGGAGGGGCACCGCGGCGAGCCGCTGATTGGGCACCGCGGCGAGCCGCTGATTGGGCACCGCGGCGAGCCGACCGATCGGCGGCCGTCACGCACACCGTATTCACCGTGCCGATACTCAAACCCACACCGAACGCCATCACATCCACCTCGATCGACCAGTCGATCCGCGCGGCCGCACTGTCGTCAGCCGTCGTGACCCGACCCGGGATTCATGCAACTCCTGCGCCGAATGCTTGCCAACCACCGGACACGAGGTTGTCCGCACGTGCACCTCCCGCCGCGCACAACCACGCCTGCCAGGCCGGGGACCGCGGACACCCAGCCGGCCACATCGATCGCGAAGTGTTTGCCCGACTTCGGTACTTCGCGAGACACGAGGCCGGAGATACCGGTCGGACGGAAGTGATCGGGAGAGACGAAAATCGCCCCCGCACCGGATGATCCGGAGCGGGGGCGATTCGGTGGAACTGTGCCGCCCGGACTACTTGGCGGCGGTCGGCAGCAGCGAGGTACTCAGCGCGGACACCACGGTGTAGGCCAGGTTGACCAGATCCGAGGTGACACCGTTCTGCCCCATGAGCATCTTGGCCAGCGGGCCGAACATCTTCACAACGGACTGCACCAGACCGCTCATCGATTCGACATCCAAGGCATCGGTCGACTTGGAATTCTTATCGGTGGTGGACGGAGCTTGCGCACCCGGAGCAGCTTGCGCACCCGGAGCCGTCTGAGCACCCGGACTCGTGATCCCTGGATTGGGAATCGCGCCCGGATTGGACTGCGGCAGTTGCGGTGCCGAATAGCCCGGCCCCTTGGGTTCGATCGGGGCGGCAATGGGCCGCACCCCACCCGGAAGACCGGCGGACGCATTGCTGACCTTGAACGGCGCACCCGGAACCGGCGGTACCGCGGGCTGCGCGCCCGGCTGCGCGGACTGACCCGGCAGGGCCACCTGCGGCTGCACCGGACCCTCCGGCGTGGTTGTCGGAGCGACAGTCGGCGCCGGTGCCGGAGCCGCTTGCGGCGGAGCCGGATCCGGCGATGTGGTCGGCGCCGGAGATCCCGACGGGACCGGCTGCGGCGCGACCGGAGCCACGGCGCCCTGCGGCACCGGCGGCTGTGTGGTCGGAACCACGGTCGGCTCCGGGCTCTGCGGCGCGGCCTGCGCCCCGCCCTGCGGCAGCGCCTGCGGACGGACATCGTTCGCCGACGGCATCTGCAATTGCGCGGGCTGTGCGGGCACCGGTGCGGCCGGCGCGACTGCCTGTTCGGCACTGTTCGGCGGGATCGCGACGCCGAGCAGATACGACACCACACCGGTGGTGATGGTGACCGCGTGCCGCAGCTGACCCTCCTGCGATTCCAGCAGGGCCGCATCCTCGGCATTGGCGCCGTTGCCCATTTCGAGGAAGACATCCGGCACGGTGGTCAGTGCCGGTCCGGCGATATCGGCGCGCGTCTGCAGTCCGTCGACCGCACCGTTGTAGGTGGCGACCGGGAATCCGGCCTGCGCGTAGGCATCCCGCATGGCCTTGCTGGCCGCCAGGCCCGCGCCGGACTGGACCTCATTGGCCTTGGAGTCGGCGATCGGAAGCTGCGGGACGATCAGGTGGAAGCCGCGCGCATCGGCGGCGGCGCTGTCGGCGTGAATGCTGACAGCGATGTCGGCGCCGGATTGGTTTGCGGCACGGGCACGTTCATCGACGCATCCGCCCCAGCCGATGTCGTCGGGGCGGCTCATGACGACGTGAGCCCCGAGTCCCTCCAGCGAGGTGCGCACCAATTGCGAGACATCCCAGTTGATGGTGTGTTCGGCGATTCCGTGCAGGCTGGTCATGCCGGTGGTCTGGCATGCCTTGGTGCCGCCGCGGCCGTCGTTCACCTGCTTGGCGACATCCTGATTGTGGTTGGGGCCCTGATGACCCGGGTCCAGGAAGACAGTTTTCCCGGCCAGCCGTTGTGGCAGGTCCGGCAAAACGGGCGATGCGAGAGTTGTCGCCGGGATCAACCCGGCCACTGTCGAAAATGCCGCGGCCGTTACGGCGGTGAAGATACCGGCCTTGACCATGTTCGGCTTCATACGCGGCGGCGCTCCCTGGGCACGGGGCGCCCCTCCCTTCCCACTAGTAACACCAAACCCAGCAGTTCACTGTGGCCCCACAGCTATCATCTGGCAAGCATGGTCATCAAACTGTTACTTGTGGTCAGACGCCCAATATGCATGTGTCGAACCTGTTTTCGACACCCTGGGCAATGACAGAGCTTCGCCACCGTGCGTGGACCGGGGGATCTGCGATCAGAGCTGGTCCGGCCGCACGGAGACGACCGTTCGAATCCGGGTCGCGCTAGCCCGACACGACCGCGTCGCCCTCGACATGCACGGCCCGGGCATCGAGCGCACGCGGTGCGGGCCCGCCGGCGACACTGCCGTCGAGATGGAAGGTGCTGCCGTGGCACGGGCATTTGATCAGCCCGTCGGTGACCTCGCTGACCTTGCAGCCGAGGTGGGTGCAGGTGGAGGAGAACCCGGCGAAGGCGCCGGCGCTCGCCTGGGTGATCACCGTGTCACCCTTGATGACTCCGCCGCCGACCGGCACCTCGGCGGTCTTGGCCAGCTCCGCGCTGCCGTCCTGCTTCTGGTCCGCAAGTCCGTTCGGCTTGTTCCGCACTCCGTTCGGAGCCGCTGATGCCTTGTCACTGACGCTGTTACTGCTACAGGCCACCGCGGTCAGCGCGGTGGCGGCCACTCCGGTCACGACCAGCGCTGTCCGGCGATCCAGCCGGAAGTCGCCGGGCGCCACATGCTGTTCGGTCATGGGCTCACTCCTCGATCGAGGCGGACGAGTGCCGTCCACACACCTTGTGTGACGTGGCAGCCACGCCGGAGGTTCACTAGGCGCTGAGGGGCAGGCGGCGCAGCGAGCGCAGGGCGTAGTGCACGCGGGTCTTGACCGTGCCGACGGGGATGCCCAGATCGGCGGCCACGTCCTGGTAGGCGCGGTCGCGCAGGATGACCTGGACAACGGCGTCGCGCTGCGGTCCGGGCAGGTGGGCGAGGAGTTCGGAGACCAGGAGACCGTCGGCGAGCCGGTCGGTGAAGTCGGGTCCGGCGCAGCGGCCCTCGGCGATATCGGTGATTTCGTCCCAGTTGGCGTCGCCGGGCCGGGCCGTGCGCACCCGGGAGATATCGGTGAGGATATTGCGCTCGATGGTGAGCAGCCAGGTGCGGACGCTGCCGCGGGCCGGGTCGTAGCTGGCGCAGGCCTTCCAGGCCCGCAGCAGAGTCTCCTGAACCGCGTGTTCGGCGAGTCCGGTATCGCCGAGCCGGCGCAGGGCCCGCCAGTGCAGCAGCGCCTTGTCAGAGGTGAGGACGTCGGAAAGACCGGAGTCGGTACAGAGCCGGGCGCAGTCGGTGGCGCAGGTGAGCGGGCCGGTACCGGCGCCGTCCGCGAGCGGGCGAAGACTTCTCATATCTGAATATCGTCGGCGGGGGCAAGAAGAGCATCGAAGTTCGAGACCGATTTCCAGCGACAAATCGCACAATCGAAACCGGTTTGTACGCAATCAATTACGCGGAACGCCCGAAACGGACGCCCGATTTCTGATAGACCCCTCCCGGGAGATAGCGGGGATCGCCCAGACCGTGCGCGTTCGCGAGGCCGCGCCGATTCAGTGAGTTCGAGGAGGGAACACTGTGCGTGCACGCGCGCTCGTGACCGCGGGGGCCATAACTTCCGCACTGTTAATGTCCATGTCCGGAACGGCCGCCGCCACCCCGGCGAACCAGATCCCGGGCGATGGCCTCTACCTGGTGAATGTCGATATCCAGCCGGGTAACTACGTCTCCGACGGCACCGGCAATGCGGACGCCTGTTTCTGGCGGCGGCTGTGGCATGTGCAGACCGATACCGATTACAACGATCCGAACTACTACGTCATCGCCAGCGACTTCACCCGCCAGCATCCCCTGCATATCGTTATCAAAGCTACCGATGTCGCATTCCGCACCGATAACTGCGGCGCCTGGCGACCGGATCCCAATCCATTGAGCACCGGCTCGTCTTAGTGACAATTGTCAATTCATTGCACACGCTCCAACCGAAAACAGCCTCCGAGCAGCGGTAGTCTCATGGTAGTCTGAAGCGTGGCAATCGAGTGGTACTTTGCGCTGGCTCAGGTACTGACCCGCGCCGGGATCGACATCGACGACGTTCTCGATCTGGTGAATGCCTGGCTGGCCGGCGAACGCCCGGTTTGGCTGCGGCCCGCGGACGACCGCGCTACAGGTATCCGGTACGTGGTGCTGTGGGCACGCACCGGAGAGCGTCGTCCGCTCGCGGTCCTGGCTCGCGTCATGGGCCCGGATCTCTACATCTGCGGCGCAAACTACCTACGCCCCGAACAGGTCACCGAATTCGAGAAATGGGAGGCGACCCGCAATGACTGACCCGTACCCCACCAACGCCGACGATATGAACGCCATCATGGATCGACTGAACTACCGCGACGACCAACCGGTGGACGTGCCGGTCCAGACCGGCCAGGATACCGGGGCTGACCTCGTCCCGCGATCCATCAAACTGCCTGGCGAGCTCGACACCCGATGCAAGGCTCGCGCGTTGCGGCTCGGGATGAGCCAGAGCGCCTACATCCGCTCGTTGATCGAACGCGACCTGGCCCAAGACGAACAGCATGATCGTCCGGTGATGTGGTCGGATCTGGCGCGGATAGTCACCGAGCTAGGCCGTACCGCGTGACTGCCGCCCGCGGGACAAGGACGCGAATGGCCTGAAATACCATCCGGGTGCGGCGGCCGCACCGCTAGCATCGGCCCGATGGCGAAGTTCACCACCTGGGACGGCTTACAGCTCAACTACCGCGTGTGGGAGGGCGAGGGCAGGCCCGTTGTGCTGCAGCACGGCGTGGTCGCCGACACCAATGCGAATTGGATGAGCGTGGGCATCGTGGCGGCGCTGCAGGCCGCCGGGCATCACATCATCTCGCTCGATGCGCGCGGGCACGGGCGCTCGGAGAAGCCGCACGATCCGGCGCGCTACTCCTGGCAGGCCATGACCGCGGATATGCGGTCGCTCTTCGACGAGCTAGGGCTGGATGAGGTTGCGCTGGTCGGATATTCGATGGGCGGGATCATCTCGATCCTGGTGGCGCAGGCCGATGATCGGGTCAAGCGGCTGGCGGTGGGCGGCATCGGGTCCGGCGTGGTGGACTGCGGCGGAATCGATTGGCGCGTCATCGAAGCCGCCGATATCGCCGCCGCCATGACGGGCGACGGGTCCACGGCCGCACCGCAGGCGCAGATGTTCCGGATGCTGGCGGACGTGCTGGGCACCGATCGCGAGGCGATCGCCGCACTGGCGGCGGGCCTGAACGAGGCGCCGATCAAGACCGTCGCCGATATCACGATCCCCACCCTGGTGGTCGCCGGTGACGCCGATCCGTTCGCGGCCGAACCGCAGCGGCTGGCGGCCGCGTTCCCGGACGCGCACCTGGTGACGGTGCCCGGCGATCACCTGGTGGCCACCGCCGATCCCGGTTTCGCGGCGGCCCTGGTGGAGTTCCTGCGCTGAGCCGCAACAGCTCTGGACGCGGCGGTCAGTACTGGCGGCGGTGGGGCACGAACTCCAGCGTGAGCAGCGCGACCGCCGCGATCAGCACCTCACGCCAGCGGATCAGGACGAAGCGCTGATCGGCGAAGGCGTTGAATTTACGCAGGAACCGGTACAGCGATTCCAGGCGGATGAGCGGATCACCGAGTCGCACAGCCATATACGCCGCCTGCCCGAGCCGCGAGCGCCCCTTCTCCGCGAAGAGTTCCGGAAAAGCCGCGAAGGCCAGCGAGATTCGGGTGATGCCGCGCGCGCGGGCGTACTCGACGAGGTCGACGATCATGCGTTCGTCGAGCCCGTTGGGTGCGTCCTTGCGCCGCCACGGGACGTCCAGGCTGAACTCGCGGCCGTCGCCGGAGACGCCGTAGCGCTGGAATCCGGCGACCTGGCCGTCGGCGTCGCGGGCCATGACCACCAGCATTCCCGGATGCCGTCCGTCGAGCAGGTGGTCGAGGATCATGGAGAAACCGCGGGTCTGCCGCCCGTGTCCCCATTCGTCGACAATGGCGAGCAGCGTTTCCCGCTGCGGTTCGGTGAGCGCGGCCTCCGGAATCACCTCGGTGGTGACACCGAAGTTGCGCGTGCGGCTGACCGCCTGGCGCAGATTGCGGAAGTGCCGTCCCACCATGTCGAATTTGTCGACCTCGATCACCACGTCGCGTCCGATCGGGACGGCGCGCAGGCCGCGGTGCCCGAGGGCGCGGTGCTGCCAGATCTCGGTGAGTTCCGGGCTCGCGCCCAGTACCGCGATGCGCCAGCCGTGATCACTGGCGAATTCCGAGAATTCGGTGACCAATTCGCGGAATCTGCCCTTGTCACCGATGGGATCGCCCGCGACGACGGCAATGCCCAGCCGGGTCCGGTAGGCGACGGCCGCGGAGGAGTCGGCATTGAAGAAGTAGCTCTTGGACGAGTGCAGCGCGAAGGGCGCGACCGGATCGTCCGTGCTGCGCCGCACCAGTTCGGTCACGCGCGGCAGCTGCTCGGGTTGCGGCTTGCTGTTCTGCGGAGCCATCAGGATCAGCCCGGTCGCGGCGAGGAAGACGAAGCCCACACCGGCGTGGTCGGTGCGGTAGCTGAAGTTCGCGATCACCAGCACGACGGCGGCCGCGGTGAGATGCGGGAGCGTGAGGGGACGCCGCAGGTACAGCCCGCGCGCCACGAACAGTCCGGCAATGGAGACCGCCACGAACCAGCCGTGGTCGTTGCCCTCACTGGACGCGCGTTCGGCCGCCCAGGTCAGCACCAGGCTGGCCAGCACCAATGCACCTATGAGCGGGACGCGGGTGCCCGGTCCGGCGGTGAAAACGGTCTCTCGATAAGCGGTCAGGCCGGAGGTCCGCACCGCCATATTCTCATCAGACATGCCGCTTCCTTTGCTTGCTATGCGGCCCGCTCACCAGTCGTCTCCCCATGGTGATCCTCCTCGGTCCCTCTCAACACACTATGCGGGAGAGACGATTCGAAGCACGCGGTTATTCCGGCCATCCCCGCCACGGGCTCTCGAGTACGGGGTCGGTAATGCCTCCGGGGCAGGCCAGAGCGGGTGCGTCCCAACCAGCGAGACGCGATCCCGCGGCGTAGGCGGAGTGCAGGAAATCCAGGGTCGCGCCCACCGGATCGGCGCTGCGCCGGGCCGCGTCGTAGGCGTAGTAGGCGGCGTGCGCGGAACCGGACGGCACCCAGCGAGCCTCCGGCGGTTGCAATGGAAGTTCGGTCAGCCCTTCGGGTTCCGGTGCGGTGTAGGAGTAGAAGGTGGGTTCGGGCACCTTGCTGTCGCCGAACCAGAATCCGGCGCTGATCTCCTCGCGCGAATACGCTTCGCGCGTCACCGGATCCACGCTGGCGGGCAGCTCGATCTTGCGATCGGAGAAACGCTGCACCGCCAGATCGAAGGTGTGCCAGAAGAGTTGGACCGGGCTGATCTTGCCCGAATAGGTGGCGCTGAACTCTTCGAGAATGCGGGCCACCTGGCTGGTGACGTGGAACGCGCGCTGCGCGGCGACCGGGTCGTAGTGGTGGTGCTCCTCGTCCTCGGCAAAGGGGCGGCCGTGGTCGGGCAGATCGTAGGGCGTGGGATGCGCGATCGTGACCTCGATGCCCAGATTGTCCAGAGCCCGCATGACCTCGCCGTAGAAGCTCGCCACCGACTGGCCGCCGAGCGGGATCTCCTCCTGCGTGCCGCGATCGCTGGAGATCCGCAGCACGTGATCGAAGAAATCGAAGTCGCAGGTGAACACGGGACCGTCGGTAGCGGTGCCCAGCGGCACGGTGGACCATCCGCGCGCGGTGACGCGGTAGGTCATATGCCACCAGTGATTGCGGCGGATGCCTTTGGCCAGGGCCACCTTGCCGACGATCTGCACGAACCGGTGCAGCGTCTCTTTGGTCGGCCGCCACGCGTCGAGCGGCAGCGCGGGCAGCGCCTCCCCCGTCGCCGGGCCCAGCGTGCTGGTTCCCGCGGACTCGCCCATGTCCCTACCCACTTTCGTCGAGACGTTCGTGTTCGAGGCCGGCAGTGCGGGCGGCCGGTATGTGGCAGCCGCCGCAAAGCCTACTCAGCTACTGATTAGCTATAACATCCGTACGCCGATCGCCCCGTACCCGGTCCCCGCCGAGCAGCTGCGCGAAGGGCACCGGATCGTCGTACGGATCGGCGGTCACGCGCCCCGGGCGCAGTGCCACCAGATCGGCGAATTCTCCTGCCGCACGCAGAATTCTGTCACTCAGTCCGGTGTCCGCGCCGGAACTTCCGGACCCCCAATCCTCGGATGCGGCATACACCGACGTCGGCGCCACCACCGCACGCAGATAGGCGAAGAGCGGCCGGACCGCGTGCTCGAGCGCAAGTGAATGCCGTGCGGTGCCACCGGTGGCCGCGATGAGCACCGGCTTCCCGATGAGCGAATCCGGTTCCAGCACATCGAAGAAGGTCTTGAACAGACCGCTGTAGGAGGCATTGAAGATGGGGGTGACCGCGATGATCCCGTCCGCGGTCACCACCTTGTCGACCGCCTCCCGCAGGGCGCCGGCCGCGAATCCGGTGACCAGGTTGTCGGCGAGGCCGTGGGCGTGATCGCGCAGCTCGACAATGTCGAATTCGAGCTCCGTGCCGGTCAGTGCCGCCTCGGTGGCAGCGATCAGGCGATCGGCCAGCAACCGGGTCGACGAGGGCTGCGAGAGCCCTGCGGAGACCACCGCGATACGGGTCATGCCTGCACCTCCGAGGTGTCGGCTGTGGCATCGGCATTCCGCGCGGCCAGCAGCGCGGCGTGGGTGGGACCGTCCGGCACATGCGCCGGACGCAGGGCGTCGAATTCC
This sequence comes from Nocardia sp. NBC_01388, assembly GCF_045040085.1. Lineage (NCBI taxonomy): Bacteria > Bacillati > Actinomycetota > Actinomycetes > Mycobacteriales > Nocardiaceae > Nocardia > Nocardia sp. NBC_01388. The sequence continues at coordinate 8,416,241 of NZ_CP109553.1, read as the reverse complement.
TTGCGCAGCACGGGAACTACTTCCTCGCCGAGCAGATCCAACTGCTCGAGCACGGTCTGCAGCGGCAGTCCGGCGTGATCCATCAGGAACAGCTGGCGCTGGTAGTCGCCGAAGTGCTCGCGGAAGGTCAGCGTCTTGTCGATGACCTGCTGCGGGCTGCCGACGGTCAGCGGCGTCTGGTCCATGAAGTCCTCCAGCGACGGCCCGTGCCCGTAGACGGGGGCATTGTCGAAGAAGGGCCGGAATTCGCGAATGGCGTCCTGCGAGTTCTTGCGCATGAAGACCTGCCCGCCCAGCCCGACGACGGCCTGGTCGGCGGAGCCGTGGCCGTAGTGCTCGTAGCGGCGGCGGTAGAGCTCGATGAGCCGCTGGAAGTGCCCGGTCGGCCAGAAGATGTTGTTGGCGAAGAAGCCGTCACCGTAGTAGGCGGCCTGCTCGGCGATCTCCGGACTGCGGATGGACCCGTGCCAGACGAACGGCGCGACGCCGTCGAGCGGGCGCGGGGTGGCGGTGAAGCCCTGCAGCGGGGTGCGGAAATTGCCCTGCCAGTCCACCACGTCCTCGCGCCAGAGCCGGTGCAACAGCGCGTAGTTCTCGACGGCCAGCGGAATCCCGTCGCGAATGTCCTTGCCGAACCACGGATAGACGGGTCCGGTATTGCCGCGGCCCAGCATGAGATCGACCCGGCCGTCGGCCAGGTGCTGCAGCATGGCGAAGTCCTCGGCGATCTTCACCGGATCGTTGGTGGTGATGAGCGTGGTCGCGGTGGACAGGATGAGGCGCTCGGTGCTCGCGGCGATATAGCCGAGCATGGTGGTCGGCGAGGAGGGCACGAACGGCGGATTGTGGTGCTCACCGGTGGCGAAGACGTCGAGGCCGACCTCTTCGGCCTTGCGGGCGATGGCGACCATGGCCTTGATGCGCTCGGCCTCGGTCGGTGACCGGCCGGTTGTCGGGTCGGCGGTGACGTCGCCGACGCTGAAAATTCCGAACTGCACGGGGACCTCCTGGGCTCACACCCATTTTGGTGGATATGTCAACCTAATGAACACGGACCCCCGCGACCCTATTCCGCCGGGGTGACCCAGCCCACCCCATGGCTATGATCACACGCAACCAACCTGCGACAACAACGAAACACACAGTAGTGCAATATGTTTCAAGTTAAGCTGAACATTCCCCGCGCAACGCCGGAAAAACCAGGGACCAGGGGGTAGATCCGAATGGCGGACACGAGCGTCGGTACGGCATATGCCGTCGTCGTCACCGCGGTCAGCGACCCGATGCAGGTGGAGGGTCTCGAATGGGAGCGGGCGGTGGAATATCTGCCCAGTCTGGATTCACAGGCCATGCAGAGCTGGGTCCGCGCACAGGAGGCCACGGGTGTGGCAGTGCGGCACGGCGTGGTCATTCCCGGCCCGCAGCGCCGGGTCGCACCACGACATCCGTACCGGGAGGTGTGCGTGCCGCCCGCGGAGTATCAGCTCTTCAGCGCGGCGGTGCGGCACCGACCGGAACCGGCGCTGCGCGCCTAGCCGACCGGCGCACCGCCGCCGGTCGCACAGACGAAACGGGGCCCTGCCGGACGGTCGGCGGCAGGGCCCCGCATTCGCAATTCGCCGCGCAGGCGCGAGACGCGCCGCGAATTACGTTGTGCTACTGGTCTTTACGGTGTGACGATGGCGAAGTTCGGGTCCGGCTTGCCGAAGAGCCCCTTCATCTGGGCGAGCACGGCGGCATTGCCGTCGATCTTGATATCGCCCTTGGCGACCGCGGCCTTCATATCTCCGCCGCCGATCATGTTCTGAATGAATCCGCCGCGAGTGAGCGTGACGGTCGCATCGGGCGCGGCCAAACCGTCATTGGGCCAGCGGTCGTAGTGCACCAGCACGCCGTTGCGCAGTTCGGAGCGGTGCACCTTGTCGTTCTGGTCACTGAACTTCCAGTCGGTGACCACGTGCACATCCCAGGCCTTGGGCCCGTCGACGAACAGTGAGATGGCGTCGAACGCCTGATCCACGGTGAGCGCGGCGAGCAGGCCCTTGGAATTGGCCGAGGTGGGTGTGCCGAAGGAGCCGTTGCGCAGCTCGTACGCGCCGGAGAGGTAGAAATTGCGCCAGGTGGCGTTCTCGGAGCCATAGCCAAGCTGCTCGAAAGCGCTGGCCTGCAGGTCTTTTGCCTTCTTGTTGCCGTCGTCGGCGAAGATCGCGTAGTTGAGCAGCTGCACGGCCCAGCGGTAATCGGCGTCGTCGTAGGCCTTCTTCGCCTTCTTCAGCACCTCGCTCGCGCCGCCCATGGCATCGACGTGCCGCTTGGCATTGTCGACCGGCGGATGCTCCCACAGGTGCGCCGGATTGCCGTCGAACCAGCCCATGTAGCGCTGGTAGATGGCCTTCACATTGTGGCTGACGCTGCCGTAGTAACCGTGTGAGTACCAAGCCTTTTCGATCTCCGGCGGCATCTGCATGGCCTCGGCGATCTCGCTGCCCACCATGCCGGTATTGAGCATGCGCAGCGTCTGGTCATTGAGGTAGCCGTACAGATCCCGTTGTGCGGAAAGGTATTCGACGATCTTGTCGGTGCCCCAGAGCGGCCAGTGGTGCGAGGAGAACACCACATCGGACTGGCGTGCATAGAGATTGATGGATTCGGTCAGGTACTTCGACCACACATGCGGATCGCGCACCAGCGCACCGCGCAGCGTGAGCAGATTGTGCAGGGTGTGCGTGGCGTTCTCGGCCATGCAGAGAATACGGCGATCGGGGAAGTAGAAGTTCATCTCCGACGGCGCCTCGGTGCCCGGGGTCAGCTGGAACACCATGCGCACGCCGTCGATGACGTGCTCCTCACCCGTGGTGTTGATGCTGAGGGTCGGGTCGATGAGGGTGGTGGTGCCGACCGAGGTGGTCTGGCCCAGGCCCGCGCCGATCTGCCCCTTCGGCCCGCGCGGCAATGCGGCGCCGTACATATAGGCGGCGCGGCGCGCCATGGCGGTGCCGGCGTAGATGTTCTCGGCGACCGCGTGTTCGAGGAATCCGGAGGGCGCGACCACTGGACACCGGCCCGCGTCGACATCCTCGCGAGTAGTCACACCCAGCGAACCGCCGAAGTGATCGACATGCGCGTGGGTGTAGATCAATCCGGTGACCGGCTTGTTGCCGCGATGCGCGCGGTACAGCGCGAGCCCGGCGGCGGCGGTCTCATTGGAGATGAGCGGGTCGATGACGATGACACCGGTCTGCCCCTCGATGAGCGTCATATTCGACAGGTCGAGACCGCGGATCTGATAGAAACCGGGCGCGATTTCGTACAGGCCCTGCTTGACGGTGAGCTGCGATTGCCGCCACAGGCTGGGATTGGCCGAGGACGGGCAGGTGCCCTGCAGGAAGTTGTAGGAGTCGGTGTCCCAGACCACCTTGCCCTTGTCATCCTTGATGACCCCCGGCTGCAGCGCCTCGATGAAACCGCGGTCGGCATCGGCGAAGTCGGTGGTGTCGGAGAACGGCATGGTCTCGGTGACCTTTTTGTTCGCCGCGGTGATGGCATCGGCAGGATCGGTCTGTGTGGTGGACGGGTTCACCTCGTCCGAGGTGCCGCAGGCGGTCAGTGCGCCGCCGGCGCCGACCGCCGCCAGCGCCGCCGCGCCGACGCCGAGCATGCCGCGCCGGGACACCCTGGGTCCGGGATTCTCCGGCTGCTGCCCACCGTCATTCCGATTGCCGTCGACCACGTCGATCTCCTGCCTCTTCCGACCGAACGCCCCGCAAGCTAGTCAAGCAGACGTTAGCCACAGGTTCGCCCATGTATTGATAAAGATTCATTCGCGGCCCTGATGACGCATTCCGATGCGCAACCGATGTTTGCCGTCCATGGACACTCTAATCACTATTGCAGTTAGACTGCAATAGCAGGGTTGGAAATCTCTCGGGCCCCATAGACCGCCGGGAGGCGCTGTGATCGGATGCAGACATGAGTGACGGCACCGCACAACCCGTGAGTGACGCCCCCACAGCACCTTCGGGTGATGCCCCTGCGGCGCGCCGGCGCCGGCGCAATCCGGAGCAGACCCGCAGGGTGATCATCGACGCCCTGCTGGCGGCTATCAAGGACGGCAAATTCCTGCCGACCGCAAAGGACATCGCCGAACGCGCGGGCGTTTCCGAGCGCAGCATCTTCGTCCATTTCCCGGGCCGCGACGATCTGCGCATCGCCGCGGTCGAGGCACAGTCGGAGTACGTGGAAACCCTTATCGCCGCACCGGATCCGCAGCTCCCCCTGGACACACGCATCGACGCCGTCCTCGCGCAGAGCGAGGCGATCTTTGCGGCACAACGCAATCCACGACTGCTCGGCCTACTGGAATCCCAATCGATTCCGGTGCTCGACGAGCGCATGCGAACAACCGACGGACGCACCCGCGACGGCCTGGCCCGCACCTTCGCCACCGAGTTGAATCGCGCCGGCAGCACGGATACCGAATTGCTGGATCTGATCGAGGCCACGGTGGGCTGGGCGTATCGGCACCAGCTGGTCGATCGGCGCGGCCTCACCCAGCAGGCGGCCTCCCGGGCGGTCGCACGAGCACTGCGAGCCCTGCTGGCCGGTAAGGACTCCGGCACCGCCTAGCCATCCCGGACACACCGAGACCGCCGATCCATCAGGACCGGCGGTTGACGATGGCGACCTACATCGAGCCCCACGCCTGCAGCAGGTAGGTGATCTGCGCGAGCGTCGAGGTAATGGTGTTCGCCAGGTCGAGGGTGGCCGAACCCAGATTGATGATCGGGAAATTCATTGCGGGATCCTCGCTTTCGTTCGATCACATTGCACCTACACCGTAGAAACAGGAGCAATCGGACAGCAAGCCTTTCAGGACACACTGTTCAGTCAATAAATTCCCTGGTTGATCCCCTTGTTTTGCGGCGAAGCATGAGATACGGACTGAAAGACTATGACCTGACGCACAGAATGGCCATCGGCCAGCAAATCCATCGCCTCATTGATTTCGGCCAGTTCGATGCGCGCCGAAATGAGCCGCTCGACAGGTAGCCTGCCCGCTCGCCACAGCTGTTCGTAGCGCGGAATATCGCGGGCCGGGACCGCCGAGCCCAGATAGCTGCCGACAATGGTGCGAGCCTCGGCGGTCAGGCTCAACGGCGGCAGGGTGATGGTCGCGGACGGCGCGGGCAGCCCGACGGTGACGGTGGTGCCACCGGGAGCCGTAGCCGCATAGGCGGTTTCGAGGGCGGCGGGATGACCGGCGCATTCGATGACATAGCGCACCCGGGCTCCTTCGGCGCGGACCTGCTCCGGGGTATAGGTCTCGGTCGCGCCCAATTCCCGCGCCGTGGCGAGCTTCTCCGGCATCCGGTCCACACCGATAATGCGTTCCACACCGATGGCTTTCGCGGTGATCAGAGCGGCCATACCGACCCCGCCCAGTCCGACGACCATAAGGCTGTCCTGCGGGCGGGGTCGCGCCACATTCAGCACCGCCCCGCCGCCGGTCAGCACCGCACAGCCGAAGAGCGCGGCGACCTCGGGCGGCACATCGAGGCCGACCGGCACCACCGACGCCCGATCCACGATCGCATGGCTGGCGAAGCCGGAAACACCCAGATGGTGGTGCACCCGGCTGCCGCCGCGGGACAGATGCCCCGCATGATGCAGCAGTTCACCGGCATTATTGGTGCGCGTACCCGCCGAACAGGGCAGTTGCCCGTCCCGATCGCAGGCCTCGCAGTCCTCGCAGCGTGGCAGGAAGGACATGACAACCCGCTGTCCCGCAAGGAGATCCGAGACCCGCTCGCCGACGGAGACCACCCGCCCCGCCGCCTCGTGCCCGAGCAGCATGGGCACCGGCCGCTGCCGATTGCCGTCCACCACACTCAGATCCGAGTGACACACTCCGGCCGCCTCGATGGCGACGAGCACCTCGGTCGGCCCGGGATCACCGAGCTCCAACTCGCACACGGTGATCGGCCGGGATTCCGCGAAGGGGCGGGAGCGTCCGATCTCCTCGAGCACCGCGCCGGTGATGCGCATCAGATCTCGACCATCTGGTGATCGCCGACAGCATTGCCCAGGCGGCGCAGATGAGCACTGGAGTCGCCGAGCGTGTGCTCGATGGCGGTCAGCCGCGCGGTGTAGTGGCCGACCGGGTATTCGGCGGTCATGCCGATACCGCCGTGCAGCTGGATGGCTTCCTGCCCGATATGCCTGGCGGAGCGCCCGATTCGCAGTTTGGCGCGGGAGGCGACCACCGGATCGGTAATGCCGTCGGCGAGGGACATGGACGCGTACATGCTCATACCGCGTGCCAGTTCCAGCGAGACGTACATATCGGCGGCGCGCTGGGTCAGCGTCTGGAAGGAACGCAGCGGAACGCCGAATTGCTTGCGGCTCTTCAGGTATTCCGACGTCAGGCGCAGCGCCTCCTCCATGGCCCCGACCGCTTCGGCGCACAGCGCGGCCTGCGCTGCCGCCAGCGCGGCCTCGATCACATCGGTGGCATCGCACACCTCGCCCAGCGGTTCGGCTCGCACACCCCCGAATTCGATATCCGCGCCGCGCAGTCCGTCATGGGTGGCGTAGGTCGTGCGCCGCACGCCGGGGTGGGCCGGGTCGACCAGGAACAGGCCGATGCCGCGTTCCGCACCGAATTCGCCGGGCAATGCCGCACTGACAATGAGCAGATCGGCGCAATCACCGTGCGGCACCGCATGTTTTCGGCCGGCCAGCGTCCAGCCGTCGCCGCGCTGGATCACCTGGGCGCCGACCTCGTTGGACGGCCAGCGCACACCTGGTTCGGCATGTGCGAGGGCCAGCCGTAGATCGCCCTCGGCCACCTTGGGCAGCAGCTCCTTTCGCTGGGCATCCGCGCCGAGCCGGGCAATGAGCCCGCCCGGCAGCAGCGCGCAGTCCAGGAGCGGCTCCGGCGCGAGGCGGCGGCCCAGCTCGGTGAGCACCAGCATGGCCTCGATGGGTCCGGCGCCCATACCGCCGTCTTCCTCGGCGAAGGTCAGACCCAGCAGCCCGACCTCGGCAAAAGTGCTCCACAGCTGTGGATCCCAGCCGAGTTCGGTGCCGGTGACCTCGCGACGGCGCTCCGGGGTGTAGCTGCGGGCCAGCACGGCGCGCACCGTATCGCGCAGCATCTCCTGTTCGGTGGTCAGCTCGAAATCCATGGCGGGCCTCACAATCCGAGGATCGTCGAGGCGATGATGCTGCGCTGCACCTCGTTCGATCCTCCGTAGATCGATGTCTTGCGATAGTTCAGATAGGTGGCGGTGCTGCGGCGTGCCCAATCCGGCTGCGCGGGGTCTTCGACGGGCAGCGAATCCGGCCCGGCGATATCCACCAGAAGTTCGGTGACGGCCTGCTGCAGTTCGGTGCCGCGCAGTTTGAGAATCGAGGAGACCGGGTTCGGCTTACCGTCCGCCGGGGCGGCGGCGACCCGCAGCTGCACCAATTCCAGTGCCAGCAGCTCGTTTTCGAGTTCGGCGACGCGGGTGGCGAAGACCTGATCCTCCAGCAGTGTCCGATCCCCCAGCCGGACCTGCCTGGCATGTTCCTTGGCCAGCCACAGCCGGACCTTCCTCTGGCCGACGGCGGTTATGCCGGTGCGTTCGTTGCCGAGCAGGAATTTGGCGTAGGTCCAGCCCTGATTCTCCTGGCCGACAAGGTTTTCCGCGGGCACCCGGACGTTGTCCAGGAAGACCTCGTTGACCTCGTAGCCGCCGTCGATGAGCTCGATGGGCCGCACGGTGACGCCCGGCGTCTCGAGCGGGAACAGCAGCATGGAGATGCCGGCCTGCTTCTTGGGCGCGTCCGGATCGGTGCGCACCAGGCAGAACATCCAGTCGGCGGACTGGGCGGCGGTGGTCCAGGTCTTCTGCCCGTTCACCACATAGCTGTCGCCGTCGCGGACCGCGGTGGTGCGCAGCGAGGCCAGATCGGAACCGGCTTCCGGCTCGGAAAAGCCCTGGCACCACCAGATATCGAGATTCGCGGTGGGCGGCAGGAAGCGTTCCTTCATGGCCTGCGTTCCGAAGTGCGCGATGACCGGGCCGATCATGTTCGCATTGAAGGTGAGCGGTTCGGGGACCGAGGCGAGCTGCATCTCGTCGTGCCAGATGTGCCGCTGGATGGGCGTCCAGTCCCGCCCGCCCCATTCCACCGGCCAGTTCGGGACCGCCAGCCGGTGCGCGTTCAGGATGCGCTGCGTGGTGACGAAATCGTCCCTGCTCAGCTCCTGTCCGTGCCGGGCCCGGTTCCGGATGCCGGCCGGGATTTCGCTCCGGTAGAACGCGCGCAGCTCGTCACGAAACGCGAGCTCGTCCTCGGTGAGCGCCAATTTCATGCGTTGACCTCCAGTGCAGTGTTCGTCGCGGAATATGATACACAGAGACTCTGATGTCTCAAATAGCCGCCGTAGACTCGATGGCTACAGGAAGGTGCCCCATGCCGGACCAGAACTACATCGGTGACCTCACGACCATCGGCGTCGGCGAATTGATCGCCCACCGACATCGCGAGGGCAGCGCGCCGAAGCAGCGCACCGACGGTCACCGGCTCGCACTGGTCATCGAGGGCGGATCCTCCCGCGGCGCGTTCTCGCACGGAATGGCAATGGCCATAGAGGAACTCGGCGTGCTCTCGTGCTTCGACGCCGTGTACGGCGCATCGGCCGGCGCCCTCAACGGTGCGTGGCTGCTGTGCGGGCGGGCCATGGAATCCGAGCGCGCTTGGCATCCCGAGGTGATCAATCGGGTCATCTCCCCCGTGCGCGCCCTGCGCGGCGGCCCGGTGGTCGATACCCGTTATCTGGTGCACACGGTGTACGAGCGGATCGTGCCGATGGATTTCCCCGCCATCCTGGCCAATCCGGTCACCTTCCATCCCATCGCGACCGATGCCGATACCGGCGAAGCGGTCGATCTGCATTCCGAACTCAGCGATGGCACCGCGGTACAGGCCGCGCTGCGCGCCTCGACCTGCCTGCCGATCCTGGCCGGGCGGCCGGTGCATCTCGGCGCACGACGCTTCGTCGATGCCGGACTCTCCGAATCCGTGCCCATCCGTACCGCTTTGGCGCAGGGGGCGACCCGCGTGCTGGTGCTGCGGACCCGGCGCGCGGACGAACCCATGCGCACGCCTTCGTCCTTGGAGAACCGGGTGGTGGCGCGCTTCCTGGCCCGGCACGCGCCGGGCACCGTGGAACCGTGGCGGACCCGGAGGCAACAGCACGTGCGGGACGAGGAGGACTTCGCCACCGATCCGGCCGTGCTGCAGATCCGCCCGCCGCACAACGCACCCGATATCGGCCGGGTCGACCGCGATCCGCTGATACTGCGGGAGGCGCTGGCGCTGGGCCGGGTGGTGACCGCGCGAACGCTGTCGGCGTACCTGGCCCCTATGCTTTCGGCGTGACGCGCGTGGAGGGAACCAGGACACCGGGGCGACCGGCATCGGCCAGTCGCGACGATGTACTGAAGGCCGCCATCACCATGTTCCTGGCCGGCAAGCGGGTCGACGTGAATGCCATTGCGGCACAGCTCGGTGTCGGCCGGGCCAGTATCTACCGCTGGTTCGGCTCCCGCGACGGACTGCTCGGCGCGGCCATCGCCGGTCAGCTGGAGCGCATGGTCGGCGCGGCCGATCGGCGCTGCCGCAGCAGCGGGGGGCGGCGGCTCAACGACGTGCTCGACCACACCATTCACTGGCTGGTCGAAGACGATTCGCTGCGAACGTATTTCGACAATGAGTCCACCGCCGCGCTGCGCTTGATCACCCGTAGCGACGGGGTTGTGCATCAGGCGGCGGTGGCGATTGTCGAGCAGCTGATCGAGCAGGCGCAGGAGCAGGGCTACCGGCCGCCGATCGAGCGAAATACCCTGGCCTACGCCCTGGTCCGGCTCTGGGAAGCGTTCCTCTACAACGATGCCGTCGCGGGATTCCGGGGCGATGTGGAGCGCTTGCAACAGGTGCAGGCCGCGCTGCTACGCGCTTGAGCCTGCCACCGCCGCATGCGAACCCGGGTGCTGATCGAGGGAGCGCCGCACCCAGAGCCAGCTGGCCGCGAGCATGACCACCAGCGCCGGCTTACCGAGAATCAGTGCGACGGAACCGAGTAGCACCACCTGGTTCCCGACATACAACGGCACCATGACCACCAGGTGCAATGCCCAGAATACGAACCAGGCCAGAGTCACCCTGCGGTGCAGGCGAATTCGCTGCCGCGGGTCGGCATGCGCGGCAGGTTCGAGCCCCACCTTCCGGCTGATCCAGTGCGACAGCGGGCGACCGCCGAGCAAGGTGAGGCCGAAGGCGAGCGTGCCCGCGGCGCAGATGATCAGGTCCGGCAGATAGAACCCGCGCCCCTCACCGGTAAGCCCGACGAAGAGCGAGAACACCACCACGACGGCGACCGAAATGGCCACCACCTTGACCGAATCGCCACGCAGCAGCCGGTAGCCTGCGACCGCGCAGGCCACCACCAGTGCGATGAGCACGCCGATCTTGGCATCGACCGCGGCGTAGCCGATCAGGAAGCCGACCGCCGGCGCGGCACCGTCGACGAGGTGCCCGAGACCGCCGAGGGCACGGAACTTGCCCCACATCTCGGCGGCGCCCGAGCGCTGGCCGATGTGGACCGAATGATCGATGGACTCCACTATCACTCCTAGTCCTGAGGGTGAAGAGCTAATGATCAGCAAAAGCGATTACATCGAGCCCCAAGACTGCAGCAGGTAGGTCATATTGGCGAGCGTCGAGGTGATCGTGCTCGCGAGGTCGAGGGTGGCCGAGCCGAGATTGATAATCGGGAAGTTCATGAGGTCCTGCTTTCTCATCGAGTTACTATTGCAGTCTGACTGTAATAAGCTCGGCGCCGTTGGGCAATACCGATATGGCCCGGTTCGCTACTTCCGATTTCCGTGAGCCAGGACACACGCCTCGACCGAGGAGCGATGGTTCGCTCGCTCAGCGAATCCATGGCTAAGCTCCGGTGGCATTGCCATCCGGACAGATGAAGGAGCGCGACGTGCAGGATCGACTCCCCACCACTCCCCGTTTCTCGCGCCGCTGGGTGCTGGGCATGGGGACCGCCGCCGTGGCGGGACTGGCCCTCACCGCCTGCAGCTCGAACGACGACAAGTCCACGACGGCCTCCACCACGGCGTCGAGTGATCCCAAAGCCGTTGCCGCCGATGCCTATACGTTCGGGTATCCGCTGGTGCTCATGGATGCCACCCGCGCGTCGGGCGGCGCCGTCAACCAGTTCGCGAATGCCGTCCACCTGCCCACACCGGACGACAAGCAGGTGGTGCGACTGAATCTGGACACCCTCTACTCGCAGGCCTGGCTGGATCTGGCCGCCGAACCGCTGGTGCTGCAGGTGCCCGGCATGGAAGCCGACCGGTACTGGCTCATGCAGGTGCTCGACGCCTGGACCAATACCCGCCACAATCCGAGCAGCGTCAGCCCGAAGGTCGCCGCAGGTACCGAGACGCCGCCGTTCACCTACCTGGTGACCGGACCGGACTGGCACGGGCCGGTGCCGAACGGCATGACACAGCTGCCCGTGCCGACGAACATCTCCTGGGTGATCGGACGTATCCAGGTCAATGGCGAAGCGGATGTCGACCGGGTGCGCGCCCTGCAGGATGAGCTGAAGCTGGTACCGCTGAGCGCCTGGCTGCGCGGTGAGACCGACTCCCCCGGCCGGGTGTACGCGGTGGACCAGTCCGCACCCCCGCCGCCCAAGCAGGTGGCGGCCATGGACGGGCCGGCCTTCTTCGACAAGATGTGCGCACTCATGGCCGCCGAGCCGCCCGCGCCGGAAGATGCTCCGGCACTCGAGCGTTTCGCCAAGATCGGCATCAAACCCGGCGCGACCGTGGACAACCTTTCCGCCGACCTACTGAATGCCGGTGTCACCCAGGCGAAATCGCAGGTCACCCAGTTCAATGACCCGCAGTCGAAGAACGAGAACGGCTGGAAGTTCTCCACCGATCTCGGCGCCTACGGCACCAACTACGCCCTGCGGGCCATCACCGCCGTTCAAGCCCTCGGCGCGAACCTGGCCGAAGACGCGGTGTACCCCAGCCTCTTCGGCACCGCCGACAAGAACGGGCAACCCCAGCGCTTCCGCCTGCACTTCCCCGCCGGCCAACTCCCGCCGGTAGCCGCCTTCTGGTCCATCACCGCCTACGACGGCGACAGCTACCTGGTACCGAATACCGCCGACGTCTACGCCGTCGGCCACCAGATCCCCCCGGTTTCCAATCCCGACGGCTCGGTCGATATCGCCGTCCAGAGCGAAGACCCGGGTACCACTGTCCCCCAGGGCAATTGGCTCCCCATCCCCTCAACCGGCAAATTCTCCCTGAGCATGCGCCTCTACGCCCCGAAGAAGCAGGCCCTCGACGGCGACTGGCAACCCCCGGCCCTCGACACCGTCAGCTGACGCACCCCGCACTCAGTCGCGGTTGGGGAGGTGTAATCGCTTGAGAGACAGGGCATTCAAGGCGACTATGACGCTGGAGCCGGACATGGAGAGGGCGGCGATCTCCGGGCGGAGGGTCCAGCCCAGGAACGGTTCGAAGACGCCGGCGGCGATGGGCAGGGCGATGGTGTTGTAACCGACTGCCCAGGCCAGGTTCTGATGCATTTTGCGGAGGGTGCCGCGGCCGATGCGGAGGGCGGTGGGCACGTCCAGGGGGTCCGAACGCATGAGGACCAGGTCGGCGGTCTCGATGGCGACATCGGTACCGGCGCCGATGGCAATGCCGAGGTCGGCGCGGGCCAGGGCGGGAGCGTCATTGACACCGTCGCCGACCATGGCGACTTTCTTTCCGCCGGACTGCAATTCGGCGATTTTATCGGCCTTGTCGCCGGGCAGCACCTCGGCAATCACGGTATCGATACCGAGTTCGGCGGCAATGCGCTCGGCGGTGGCCCGGTTGTCACCGGTGAGCATGACGACCTCGACGCCCATATCGTGCAGATCCTGCACCGCCTTCGCCGAAGTCTCGCGGACCGCGTCCGCAATGCCGATGACCGCGGCCGCCTTACCGTCCACCGCCGCGAGGACTGCGGTCTGACCTCCGGCCGCTACCCGATCACGCGCAGTAGCCAAGTCGCCCAGCGCGATTCCCTCACGCTCGAGCAGCCGGCGATTGCCGACCACCACGCGGCGGCCGTTCACGGTGGCAATCGCACCGTGCCCGGGAATGTTCTCGAAGTCCTGTGCCCGTTGACCATTCGCGCCGTGCCCCTCGGCATAGCGCACGACCGCCGCGGCCAGCGGATGCTCGGATTCGCGTTCCACCGCCGCCAGCAGGGGAATCAGCTCGGCGGTGGTGACCACCCCGTCGGTGACGATTTCGGTGACCTCCGGCTCACCCTTGGTGAGGGTGCCGGTCTTGTCCATGACCACGGTCTGGATTCGCGCCGCACTCTCCAGCGCCATCGCATTCTTGAACAGCACACCACGTTTCGCGCCCAGCCCGGTGCCGACCATGATCGCGGTCGGAGTGGCCAGTCCCAGCGCGTCGGGGCAGGTGATGACCACGACGGTAATGGCGAACAGCATGGCCTTGGCGAAGGTGGCCCCGGCCAGCAGCCACACCACGAGAGTCAGTGCGCCACCGATCAATGCGACCAGCACCAGCCAGAAGGCCGCGCGGTCGGCCAGTTTCTGGCCCGGCGCCTTCGAACTCTGAGCCTCCCGAACCAGATTCACGATCTGCGCCAGGGCGGTATCGGCGCCGACCTTGGTGGCCCGCACCCGCAGTACGCCGTTCTCGTTGAGCGTCGCGCCGATGACCGTCGCGCCCGGATCCTTGTGCACCGGCAGGCTTTCGCCGGTAACCATGGATTCGTCGACTTCACTCTCGCCCTCGAGCACCTCACCGTCGACGGCGATCTTGGACCCCGGGCGCACCAGCAGCACATCGCCGACAATCACGTCGGCCGTGGGGATTTCGACCTCCTGCCCGTCCCGGATCACCACGGCGTGCGGCGGTGCGAGATCGAGCAGCGCGCGAATGGCGTCGTTGGCCCCGCCGCGCGCCCGCATCTCGAACCAGTGCCCGAGCAGGACGAAGGTGGCCAGCATGGTGGAGGCCTCGTAGAACACCTCACCGCCGCCGGTCAGGGTGATGGCGAGGGAGTACAGCCAGCCCGCGCCGATGCCGACCGCGACCAGCACCATCATGTCGAGCGTGCGCGCCTTCAGCGCGGCCACCGCACCGGTGAAGAAGATGGCCGAGGAGTAGAAGATCACCGGCAGGCTCAGAATCAGCGCCCAGATGTCCTGCCGCAGCCCGAACGGGGTCTGCAGATCCAGCCCGAACATATCCTTCGCCATCGGCGACCAGAACATCACCAGCAGCGAGAAGACCAGCGCGACCAGGAATCTATTGCGCATGTCCTTGGCCATCTCGTCCATGGACATGCCGCCGTGCCCGGCGTGACCCATGGCGGCGTGACCCATGGCGGCATGGCCCATGTCCGCATGCGTGGTGTCGGCCATCGCGGCGTGATCCATGGCGGAGTGATCCATCTCGGCGTGACCACTATGCCCGTTCTTCTGGTCCATTCCCTGACCATATACCCTCTGGGGGTATGTGGCCAGTGGATGTGGCGGGCGAGCCACGCGGTAACCGGGATACGTCCTATCGAATGCCCGGCGTCGCGGGATCGGTTCCGAAGCAGCCGACGATGTAGCAGCCGGGCGGCCAATCCGACACCGGGGGCGCCAGCGGTTTGTCGAGGCAGGTCAGCAACCCGCAGCCGGGATAGGCCATGGGCCCCAGACCCAGCGCGGCGAGAGTCGCGTCCGGATTGGAGATCATGGGATCGGACAGGCTGATATCCGGCCCTGCCACATAGGGCCCCGGATCGGGCAGCACCGGATCCCGGAAGGCGGCGGTCAGCGCGCGCATCGCCTCATGCGGGAAGCTCACCGAACCACCGGGCACCGTCACCCCGGTCCAGCTGATCAGCAGGCCCAGGCTCGGCACAATGGTGTTGTCCTGCCGCATCATTCCCGACATCTGCACGGCGTCGGCGGGCATGCCGGGGAAGATCGACCCGCAGTCCGGGCCGTTGACCACGAACAGGAAGCCGTAGCAGTCGTTGGCGGCGATCGGCGTGGTGGCCTGGGTCAGATAGTCGGCGGAAATCACCTGTGTGCCATGCCAATTCCCATGGTTGGCAACCAGGAGTCCGAGCTTGACGAAGTCATCGGGCGGCAGCACCAGATGCGCGTAACCATAGGTGTTGTTGCTGCGATCCCGCGCCCAGTGATAATCGGTGCGCTCGATCCCCAAGGGCTCGAAGAGTTTTCGCTGCGCGAACGCCTGAAAGTCCTCCGCCACCGCCTGCTGCACCACATAGGCCAGCAGGTCGACGGCCCGCTGGCTGTACTGCCACTGGGTGCCCTGCGGGTGCACGATGGGCATGGCCAGCGCCTGCGCCACCACATTCGGATCGAGCTGCACCAGCCCGGTGACCCCCTCCGAGGCCACCGCCACCTCCATACCGGAGGTCTCGGTCAGCAGGCTGCGCACGGTGATCGCGCGATGCGCCGAATCCCCCAGCCCCGCAGGCAGATACCTGTCGATCGGATCATCGATGCGCAATCGCCCCGCATCCACCGCCAGCCCCGCCACCATGGACACCACACTCTTGGTGCTGCTCCACAGATTCCACGGCATCCCGCCCGCGCGTTGATTGTTCGGCCCGCTCGCCACCAGGCAGTTGTTCCGATACACCGAGACCGTGAACCGCGAAGGATCGGCCACGAACCCCATCGCCTGCTGCAAACGCTGCGAATCCAGCCCCACCGCTTCGGGTGCCGCGGTCTCCGGCGTTCGGCCGGAGCTGACCGCACACTGCTGCGGCTCCGCCGGATCGGCCCGCACGCCGGGCGCACCGACCAGCAGCATTGCGGCGGCGACGACCGTCACAATACCGACCGTCCAAGTCCGAATCACACCAAACCACCTCTCCCGAAGTCCCATTCGAGACATCGGCAGGTAGAGCGGTTCGTTATCTTTCCGTGACCCCCGAATTATCGGGGCGGAACTTCCAGGGGCGCACTACAGCGACACTCCCGCTATCGCCGCGGCGGTAAACAGCGGCCTCCCACCGGTTCCCCGTGTTGCGCACCCGCCCGGGCATACGATATGAAGCTGACGATACGTGGTCCGGGGGTTTCGGGCGCGTGCGTACGTAGTCCGCTCAGCCGCAAAGGAATCGCCCGACCATGGCCGCACCGGTCGTCTTCACCAGCTCCTATTACGACGAGTCCAATGACAATGGGTTCCAGTGGGAGTTCCGCTGCGATCGCTGCAGCACCGCCTACAAATCACCCTTCGAACAGAACTACCTCTCGCGCGGGCGCGGCGCGCTGCGCGTGGTGCGAGATCTGCTCGGCGACCACTTCAGTTCGATCACCAAGGTGTCCAACGCCGCCGAGGACTTCTCCAATACCTGGGGTGGCGGCTCGGCCTCGGCCACCAAGGACAAGGCGTTCAACAACGCGGTCGCTCACGTCAAGGACGACTTCCGGCTGTGCAGCGGCTGCGGGTCCTGGGTGTGCGCCCGCATCTGCTGGAACGACCATGTCAGCCAGTGCACCCGCTGTTCGCCTCTGGTCGCCAATCAGATCGCGCAGGCGCAGGCCGAGGCGCGCGGTTCGCAGATCCGCGATGCCGCGCACCAGCAGAATTGGACGCAGAACCAGGATCTGTCCACACCGGCCCGGGTCACCTGCCCGACCTGCGGAACCACCACCACGGGTGGTCGCTTCTGCGGCACCTGCGGCACCGGTCTCGATATGCGCGCGCACTGCACGGGCTGCGGGCACCAACTCCAGGTGGGCACGGCCTTCTGCTCGAACTGCGGTCAGTCGCAGTAACTTCGGGCCCGCATGAGAATGCCCCGTCCGGTCCTCTGGGACCGGACGGGGCCTTTCAGGTAGCGCTCGTTACCCGGCGGAGCCGGTGTTGAACGGAACCGGGAACGGGATGCCCTGGTTCCAGTCGCCCGGGTTGTTCCAGTCGTGGTCGTGGTGATCCCAGTCATGGTGATCGCCATGATGATCCCAATCGTGGTGGTGCCAATCGTGGTGGTGCCAATCGACATCGGTGGCGCTGGGCACGGTGGCATCGGCCGAGGCCGGAATGGCCAGCGCCGTAAGCGGCACCGCGGCGAGGACACCCGCGAACGCAACGCGGACAGCGATCTTTCGGGTCCCGGACGTCCTCATCAGGTTGGAGAGCATCGGAATTCCTTTCTCTCTAGCGATGAATCGCAGCAATACGATTCATTCACCTATCGAACGAGGTATTCCTCGAGGACCCATCCGAGAAGCCTGGCAAGACCCTGGGAATCCGGCTGGCCGGGACGCCGTTTTCTCAGGCGAGCTTCTGCAGCGCCGGCGGCTTCCAGGTGCCGTCGATGACCTTCTGGTCGGGTGCGTAGAGCCGCAGGGTGAGCGAGAACCGGCCCGAGGCCGGGATGGGCAGCCAGTTGCCGGGTGGTACGGCGGTGCCCGGATCCGCGTTCTGCACAGTGATATCCACCGAACCGTCGGCGTTCTTCACCACCGGAGTCTGATGGCCGATCGCGTAGATGCCGGCCGGATTGTCGATGAGGAAACTGTCGGCGTCGTATGCGGTGATCGACCAGAAGGCACGGGCCGGCGGCAGCTGACCGTCCGGGAAGTGCAGGGTGTAGCGAATCGGCGTGCCATTGTCGTCGGCGGTGCTGAAGACGGTCGGGTAGACGGCATCCTTGGCCAGGTTCGCGCCCAGGCCCTGCAGGGCGATATTGGCGCGCAGCAGGTAATCGGTGTCGTAGGCGCCGACATTGGTGGCGAAATCCCAGCCGTTCTCATCCTTCATCTGCGGATTCCGGTAATTGGCGATGGTCGTCTTGGCCGCGGCTTCACCGGCGTTCAGCACATCGGCGGAGACCTTGTCCGCCGTGCCGCCGGGAGCCACGCCGATCTTGGCGAATCGCTCCATGGCCGGGGCGTCTGCCGCGGCGGGCGGATCGGCGACCATGAGTTCGTTCAACTTGGCGAAGAAGGCCGGGCCGTCCAGCTGCGCGACCTGCTGGGACGGATTGACCGACTTGTCACTCGGGGCCGCCGGCGGCGGATTGTCATGATTTCCGCTCTGCCACTGGCTCAGCGGCACCAGCTTCATCTGGCTCTGAACAGCTTTCACATTCTCGACATCGCCGGGCCCATTGACCTGTACGCGGCCCAGCAGCCATGCGGTATCGGTCGGCATGGCCAGCGGGGTGACGTCGTCCGGCAGCGTGCCCGTCCAGCCCGGTCCGGTGATCGCGTAGGTGAAGGGACCGGTCTTCGCGCCCGAGCGCAGCTGCGGGTCGACGCTGCCGGGGTCCTGCTTCGTATTGGACCAGGCATCCAGGAACTGCATGAGCCAGTACCGGTTCGGGTCCATCTCGGGCACCTGGAGGATCACAGGCTCGTTCTTCACATCCAGCCAGGCCTGCGAGTAGAAGGTGTCCAGATTCAACCGGACCACCTGCCGGTCGGCGGGGGTCGGCAGGCTGTCGGCGTGATCGAAGTGATTGGCCGCCGCCGCCGAGGCGCGGGTGGCGTCCATCAGGACCAGCGGATAGCCGAAGGTGAAGGCATCGGCCGCAATGTCTTTCGGATCGTCCGAGGCCGCGGCGGTCGAGGTTGCCGAACTATCGCTCGATGACGAATCCGTACCGCAGGCGCTCAATCCCACTGCGGCCAGGACCACGGAAAGCGTGACCGCTGTTGCTCCCGCCCATGCCTGTCGAGAACCCATGCTGCGAATAGTCATCAGACTCCTTGCCTCAGTGCGACTGGCGCGACACGATCACGAGCGTCGACAGTTTGCCAGCAGCATGCTGGGGCAGTGAGCCGACACTCCACGCTGGCATGATCGGTCAGGAGCGGCCTCACCCGAAGCGGGTGAATTCGCCTCCGGGAGCTCAGGGGGCGTCGCAGTCCAGGAGCGTCAGCGCGATCGAGCACAGCGGCGGTGCGAGGCCGGGCAGCGCGGCCGGTCCGACTGTCTGCATGCATTCCCGAATGCGGTCGTCGATACCGCCGATGAGGAAGTCGTAGACCACCTCCGGCAGCTGCCCGCTGAGCTCGCCCTGCTGCACGGCGAGTTCCCGCGCCGCGCGCATGCGATCGGCGAACACCGTCATCAGACGCCTGCGGTATCCGGCCAGCGGCGGACCCGCGATGAGCGCCTCCACATGCAGCGCCCGCGCTATGGCCGGCTCCTCCGCGAGAATGTCGAAGTACGCGGTGAGCGAGGTGCAGACGAGCTGGCGCCAATCCAGTTGGCCCGCAGCCTTGATCGCGGCGGTGAGCCGCCCGTTCGCCACTTCGACGACCGTTTCGAAGGCCGCGGCGAAGCATTCCTCCTTCGAGTCGAACAACTCGTAGAAGGTGCGGCGGGAGATCTTGGCCCGCGCCACCAGATCCGCGACAGTAACCGGGTGATAGCCGGATTCGGCCACCGCGTCGAGCATGGCGATGAACAGGCGCCCGCGCTGCGATTCGGCTACCTCTGCGCGCGTCAACCGGTGCGGGCCGCGAGGCAACCGGTCGTCGGGAACTGACACCTTCACCTCGACACGATAGCAACCGTGAACTGCGCGATTGTCATGCCACGCCACCCGTAATGAGAACCGGCCCAGTCGTTTTCCTTGCTCTCGATAGTGGGGAACGTTACGGTACCCGATAGATGGTGAGGTACAGCACTGTTTTTATTCACCTCTATAGCGGGTGTCCAACGAAGGGCTGGTCGGGTTTCGATGAGGTTGTTCGCACGATTAGGGGCAGCAAGCGCTGCCGCGGTCGTCGCCACACTGGCGCTGACCACACTGACGGTTCCGGCGGCCCATGCCGATCCGCCGGACAATGACCCCGCCGCCGCGTGGACGGCCGCACAGGACGGGCCGCCGCAGTATCCGGGCGTGCATGTCGACTGGGATGTCCCGATCACCATGAGCGACGGAACCGTCCTGAAGTCCAATGTGTATCGGCCGATGGATGCGGCCGGTCACATTGTGGACACCCCGCTGCCGACCATCGTCAATATGACCCCGTACACGAAACTCGCGTACATGCTGCTGGATTCGGCCGTCTCGATCCCCGGCCTGTTCGACGGCGTCACCGACCTGATCAACCGATTCGATCTGTTCAACCTCAATGGCACACCGCTGTCCAGCCTCGGCGATCAGATCAAGGTCCTGTCCGGAGGCGGGGGACGCGTGGTCGCGGCCGACCGCCATCTGATCCAGAGCGGGTACACCGAGATAGTCGCCGATGTCCGCGGCACCGGATTCTCCGAGGGCGTCTGGCCGGTCTTCGGTGAACGCGAACAGCAGGACACCGCCGAAATCGCGCAGTGGGCAGCGAATCAGCCGTGGTCCGACGGCAAGATCGGACTGGCGGGCGTCTCCAATGGCGGCATCAGCGCACTGCAGGGCGCCGAACAGCAGCCCGAATCGGTGAAGGCGGTGTTCTCCGTCGTTCCCGGCAGCGATCTGCTCCGCGATACCGTCGCGCCCGGTGGTGGATTCGATATCGGGTTCGTCCCGTTCTGGCTGCTCGCCGTCAATACGGCCAAGTGGTTGCCGGATCTGTCCTCGATCGCCACCGGCAACTTCGATTGGAAGTGGCTCGCCGACCGGGTTTCCAGCCCCATCACATTCATCGACACCCTGCTGCGCGCCCTCGTCGTGCCGTCGGTCGACGCGATACCCGCTGATATGAAACAGCTTCTGGATCCCCACGGCCCGTTCCGGTCCGGGATCACCGGACATCCCGATCGGATCACCGCGCCGACCTTCATCGTCGGCGGCTGGCACGATATCTTCAATAACTCGGAATCGACTGCCTACAACGCGATTCCGCTGCCGGCCGATCAGAAGAAGCTGCTGATGGGCGATTGGTACCACGTCACGCTCGGTTCCGGACTGGGTGTCGCCGGTGCGCCGCCGCGCCTGGACGTTCTGCAGCATGCCTGGTTCGACAAGTGGCTCAAGGGAATCGACAACGGTATCGATGCGTACAGCCCGACGACCCTGTTCCAGCAGGGTGGCGGGTGGACCAGCAGCGACCGGTACCCGCGTGCCGGAATGACGTACGCACGCCAGTACCTGTCGGCCGATTCGAGCGGTACCGCGGGCACGGTCGTGCACGATGGATCACTCAGTGCGACAGCCCCTTCGGAGCCGACGACGCTGACCGTCTCGCCCGGCCTGTCCACCGTGTGCTCTCGGGACGGAGCACAGGGCACCGCGGGGGTCCTGGGCATCATCGATGCCTGCGGCAAGGATTCCCGGCTCGCCGAGGTCGCGGCGCTCACGTTCACCGGACAACCCGTCGGCGCGCCCACCGCCATCTCCGGATCGGTGAACGTGCACTTGAACACCGTCCTGGACGCGACCGACGGATACTGGTCGGCCACGCTCAATGATGTTGCGCCCGACGGGCAGTCGACCGTACTGACCACCGGACAGCTCACCGCGTCACTGCGCAAGCTCGACGAGGACAAGAGCAAGAAGTCGCCCAATGGCGATTACACCGCCCCCTTCCCGACCCTCACACTGGAGGATCGGCAGGCCATCGTGCCCGGCGAGCCCACCACACTCGAGGTGGGACTGGAGCCGACCGATGCGGTGCTGCAACCGGGTCACCGGCTGCGCGTCGATATCTACGCCGCCAATTTCCCCAAGGGCATGATGATTCCCGCCCTGCTGCTGGAATCACAGCTCCGGCCACAGCACCTGGTTCTCGACCCCGCCGCACCCAGCTGGGTGAATGTGCCTTCCAGCACGACGTTCTGACGGCTCGCGCCCCGCATCAATGCCCGCTGAGCTGTCAGCGGGCATCGATGCTGTCAGCGGGCATCGACTGTCGCGAAGGCGGCCCAGACGAGCGGTGAGTGCTCGATACCGCCGGTGGCACGCCAGGCCGCCAAGCGGGTCCGCTGCCAATCATTGAGCGCCGCAACAGGATCTGTCTGCTCGTGGGCGGCATCGATGGCGCACACCGCCTCCTGTAGCGGACGGCATTCCGGCCCCGCACCGCCCATCCGCTGGAAAGCCAGATCTGTGGGCAGTGCCCAGCGTCCCGCCGTGACGAGTTCCGCACCGCCGGTGAGCATTGCGGCGACCAGGCCGAGCGCCTCACCGAACCGCAGATCGCCGCCGCTTTCACAGGCGATCAGTGCCACCCGGCTCGGAATCGGCCACAATTGCGGGCCGCTGCGCGGTTCGGCGGACAGCGTATAGGTGCCCAGCAGCAGATCCCGCGCCGAGAGCGGCCGGTGATCACGCTGCGCGGGTGCGAATCCCACGGTGTCGGCCGTGCACGCCAGATGCATGGTGGCGGACTCGCTCTGCCCGGAGGACGGAGGCGCCGCCGTCACATGCCCCACGTACAGCAGTCGCGCCGCACCGGCACGCAGTACCTCGCCGAGCCACACCCGATCCACATCGGTGCGCCGGAACGCGGTGACCGGATCACTCACCTTCGGCACCAATCGATCCCGCGCCGCGAGAGCGGCGACCAGGGCCGCCAGCGGCGCGTCCGCAGCTATCCGCCCGAGTACCGAGCCCAGCGCGGAATCGGCCCGGAATCCCGGCACCCGGGGATCGAGCACGGCGACCACCGGCTGCTCCCGGGTCTGCGCCCAGGACCGCGCCACCCGCGCCGGCGCATGCACAATGCCCGGCGGCGCAAGCAGACTCACCTCGGCGATCTCCACCAGCCGCAGCCCCGGATCCGGCGCCAGCAACTCCCACGGAATCTGCGCCACCCGCGGCGAAGGCTGAATCCGCAATCGCGGCCGCACGCCCCGCACATGCAGCTCGTACAGCGCCACCGCCAGCTGATACGGCAGAAATGTCGCCGAAAGCACCTGCGCCAAGATGTTTTCCGCCTCGTAGGACGCCAATTCCCCACTGGTGAGCGCTGCTTCGAGCCCACCCCCCACCCCCGGCGCCGGCAGCGCCCCGGCGAACCGCAGCACCGCCTTCTCCACCTGCGCCTCGGGAACCACCCCCACACCCCCGGGCGCATCGTGATCGACCCACCGCCACGTCAGATACAAATCCCCCGCGTCCGCCATCCGCACATACGCGGTCGGCTGCACCCCTGTCATGCCCGAACCTCTCGTCCGACAGCGGATACCGTCGCTTCGAACCGCTCATACCGCTGACGGCCTGCCGCCATCCATCCCGATGGATGTCCGCCCCCTGTCACGCACCAGCGACGCACTCTTCGCGACGATTGCGGCCGTAGCGCTGCTCGCATACCCCGGCCGCGCGCGCGATCCGGCCGTTCCGCGACAAATGTTCCGGCCCGCGTCATGCCTGGACGACCCGATCGTCGCGGATGCGGCGGCCGTAGCGCTGCTCGCATACCCCGGCCGCGCGCGCGATCCGGCCGTTCCGCGACGAATGTTCCGGCCCGCGTCATGCCTGGACGACCCGATCGTCGCGGATGCGGCGGCCGTAGCGCTCTTCGGCGGCGGCTATCCAGCCGGCGAGGGCTATGTGGCCGTCGGGGGCGACCGCGACCTGTGGGGGCGGGGTGACCGGGAGCCCGGCGCCGGCGGCGACCGAGGCGAGGGCGGTGCCGAGTTGGAGGGCGTCGTTCACCGGGGCGGAGCTGGCGGGTGGCGGGGCGAGCGGGTCCAGGGTGTCGAGGGGGAGGCGGGGCGGGGCGGCGGAGAGCCTGCCGATATCGAGGGTGGTTCCCGCGCAGGCGGTTTCGATGAGGTCGGCGACCAGCTGGGCGTCACCGGAGAGGTAGGCGTAGCGGAAGGCCAGGCGCAGGGCCGGATCGGCCATGCGGCGGTTCCAGGTTTCGCGCTGTGCGCCGTCGGGGAGTTCGTAGCGGACCGCGTCGAGGGCGAGGGCCGCGGGGATGGCCAGGTCCACGGCTTGGGCGAGCAGGCCGGGCAGCGAATCGATGAGCGGTTCCGCCAATCCCGCGTGCCAGTAATCCAATTGGGCGCACAGCAGACCCAGGCCGTGTTCGGCATAGGTGCTGCGGGCGGCGGCCAATTCGGCTTCGCCCTCCTCCAGCCGTCCGGTGGCGAAGGCGACGGTCGCCAGCCGGGTCCGCACATCGGCGGCATCCACCACCGCACCGGATTCGTCGAAACGCTGCAGCGCCTGCCGGTATCGGGTGACCGCCAGCTCAGGCTGGTCCCGGTCCTCGGCAATGAAACCCATGACCTTCCAGCCGATTCCGGCGCGATGCGCATATCCGGCCGCCTCGAAATACTCCTGCGCGGTGATCAGCAGTCGCTCCGCATCATCGAAACGGCTGGAGCGCGTGTACATCACGGCGAGGTTCTGCCGGGTCTCGGCGACACCGTCGTGATCGGCCGCGGCCTCGAAGGCGACCAGCGCCTGACCCGCGAAATCCTCGGCCAGCTCCCAGCGCCCCGTCTCGAAATGCGCGGTCGCCAGATTCATCAGCGAATGCCCGACCTGCCCGGGCGCGAAATGAATTGCGGCATCGAGTGATTCATTGGCCAGCTCGATCCCGCGCGCCCACTGCTGCCGATGCAGCGCCACCGCGGTCAAGGACACCAGACAGGCGTACCGCAGCTCACCGGGCGCGGTATCGGCGCTCAGCAATTCGCGCGCCTGCTCCAGCGCCTCCTGCGCACCGTCCAGATCACCCAGGCGCTGCAGGGCCTGGGACAGATTGATCAGCGCGGCCGGCCGCATCCGCGGCGCCTCCGGACCCATCAGTCCCAGCGCGTCCCGGAAGCGCACCACCGCACCGGCGTGATCACCCAATTGATCTGCCACACAAGCGGCATTGACCATGGCGCACACCTGGATATCCCCGGTCTCGGTGCGCACGGCATCCTCGAAGATCCGCAGCGCCTCCCCCAGTTCACCGCGCGCCATCGCCTCGGCCCCGGCGCGCAGTACCGCGGATTCGTCGGCGGCCCCCCGGCCGGTTGTGCTCACCAACTCAGAAGTCCGAATCGTCGGCGGCGGCGGCGATCTCGGCGAGCAGCGGGGCATCGGGCGCCCCGTCGACCGAGCCCGGAACGGCGGTGCGCCGCAGGCGCTCCACCGCGAACGCACGAATCCGCTGCCGCATTTCGGCGGAATCGGAGCCGGGGTTCACTCCGAACCCGGGAACGTGAATATCCACGTGCACATTCGGATCCGCGCCGGCCACGGCGAGTTCGCCGACCCAGGCGCCGCCCTCGGCGCGTAGTGCGATCTCCCCCACGCCCGCACCGGTATCGATACGCGCCCACGGCCGCAGATGCGCGGGCACGCCGGCGGGAACTCCCGGGGCCGCCACCGCGCTGACCGCCACGATCGTCGAACCCGCCTCCCGAACCGCCTGCCAGGACACCGCCCGCTCGGACGCATCCACCAGCCCGGGCGGGCACCGCCGCCAATCCCAGCCGCCGACCCCGCGCGCCAGCACCAGCCCATCGGGTGTCTTCTCACCCGCAGCCAATGCGTAATCCGCAGCCCGCAAACGAGTTTCGACCATCTCGGCCACCACCGGAACCAGAGCGTCCGCGCCATCCACCAGCGATTCGCACTCCAGCGTGAGCGCCGCGATATCGCGCTCCAGCAGTCCCGCATCGAGCGGCGCGATCCCATCCAGCGTCGAGGCGGGCCACCATCGAGCCGCCCAGTGCGCGTACGCGAGTCGCCAGGCGCTCACCGCCAGCGCCGGTAGCGCGGGCGCGGCAGTCGCCTCGCCGGCCTGGTCCCGATCGAGAGCGAGCGCGATCGGCGCGCCGTACATGGCCCACACCCACTCCTGCGCAAGCTCCAGATCGTCGATCACCGCCGCCGGAACCGATTGCCCGGCAAGCACACTCCAGCTCAGATAGCCACCCGCGACCTCGAGCACCATGGTGTCCACCTCGGCCGCCGCATCGAGCACCGTCGCGGCGCCGTCGGGCACAATGCCGCTCAGCCCGCCCCCGTAGCGCCGGATCTGCAATGCCGAGCCGCTCATCCCACCCTCGATTCCAGGTCATCGAGTTCGGCCGCGACCGCTGTCGCCGCCAAGGCCCGCTTCACCCGCATACGGTGATCGAGAATCACCGAGCGCGCCACGCCATCGAGCAGATCCCACAGCTCATCCGGCGCGTACACCGGCATTTCCCGCACATCGCGCCCGTGCAGCCGTGGCCACAGCCGGCGCAGATACGGCCGCCAGGGCACCTGGAGATCGGCCGCGATACCCGCCAGCGGTCCCGCCGGCGCATCCGGACGCACCACCATCCTACGAGCCTGCAGGACGTAAGCTTCCCGCTGCCAACGCCCATTGATCACCCGCACGGCGCCCGCCGTCGCGACGGCCCGGGCCTCGTCGATGGGCCGCAGCTGAATGGCGAGTACGGTGCCCGCGGCGGCGGTGACCCGCAGCGATTCGTCCAGCAGCGCCCACGGCGCGCAGGCCCGGGCGATCTCGGCGTCCACCAGCTCCGGAATCGGCGGCAGGTCGGCGCGTTCGCTGGCGGCCTGTAGCACGGTGAAGACCCGCTCGTGAATGGTGCGGTCGAACGGCAGGCCCAGGCTCGCCTTCGAGGCCGATTCCCCCACCCGCGGCGGCTGCGGCAGCGGATGCGTGGTCAGCCCCAATTCCGCTGCCGCACCGCCATTTTCCTCCCGCCACAGCCGAATCCCGCTGTGCGTTCCCATGGACGCCGCCACCAGATCGTCGATATCGACGTCCTTACCGCCGTCACCGAGCCGCGCCGCCGCGCAGCCATCGAGCAGTTCGGCCAGCGCCTGCCCGTGGTCGGGGGTGGCCGTGAGCGGCCGCCGCCGCCAGGCCGTCCCGATCAGCTCGCTCACCTCGCGCGCCCGCGCCGGATCGGTCAGATACTCCTTCAGTGCCTGGGTGGTGCGCCCGGCGGTCAGATCGTGGATCTCCCGCAGGGCGGCCTCGGCCGCGGCCCCGTCCCGCGCGGCGTTCGGCATGCCCGAGACGGTCGCCAGCTCGAAGCAGCGCTGGAAGTACAGATCCTGCGCATTGCCCTCGGTGATGCGCAGCGCCCGCCGGGTCTGCTTGAGCAGGTTGAACCAGGCGGCGGTGGCCCGCAGGACATCGGCGGCGGCGTGGACGCGGGTTGCCAGCAGTACCGCCCCGTCGGCGGTCAGGATCGTGCCCGCACACAGCGGATGCTGCACCGGGCGAATGACCAGCGGATCCAGAATCAACTTCACGGTGCGGCGCAGCGGACCGCCATTCGGCCCGCTCAAGGCTTCGACACCGGCCAGCCGGCGCCAGACCTCATCAAGCACCATTGCCCGCGGCTGTCGCATTCGGGCAGGTTAGCGGAGTTTCCCCTACTCTCGCGCGCTGAAAGTTGGTATCGGTAGGGCGTGGGGTGCTTCCTACGGTTCTCTCATCGGCTCCGACAGCGAACCGAACCAGAGAACAAGGAACCACCATGAACACCAAGTCGATTCGCCTGACCACCGCCGCCCTCGCCGCGACCGCCGCGACCGCGATGCTGGTCACCGGTTGCAGTAGCAACTCCAGCAGCTCACCCTCCTCCTCGGCGGCCCCCACCACGTCGGCCTCCGCAGCCACCTCGGCCGCACCCGGCACCGCCGCTCCCGCCGGAAAGTCCAGCGCCTCCGTCGACGGCAATGCCCTGACCGCCGACTTCACCACCACCTGCGCCAAGCAGGGCGGCACCCTGGCCCTGGCACTGACCGATACCGGCAATTCCACCTACGGCCAGCTCAGCGTGAGCGCCGCCATCGCCGGCGACAACACCGTGCAGGCGGTCGGCATCGCCGGCTCCAAGGGCGGCCAGAACGGTATGCCGTACGCGGTCGGCTACGGCAACGGCGCTCCCGGCGGCTCCGCCACGGTCACCAAGAGCGGCGATACCTATCACGTCACCGGTGAGGGTGTCGGCGCCCCCGACCTCACCAATCCG
The DNA here is from genome assembly GCF_045040085.1 of Nocardia sp. NBC_01388. Taxonomy (NCBI): domain Bacteria; kingdom Bacillati; phylum Actinomycetota; class Actinomycetes; order Mycobacteriales; family Nocardiaceae; genus Nocardia; species Nocardia sp. NBC_01388. The sequence continues at coordinate 8,388,240 of NZ_CP109553.1, read as the reverse complement.
ACTGCCGGAGTCAAGAACTCGAAGTTCGACATCACCTTCGCCTGCTCCAGCATCGTCGGCGGCTGATCCCGCGCAACGGCGATTGCACCCGCCCCGCTCATGCCGCTCCGGGCATGAGCGGGACTCATACTTCCTGCCCAGCAATTGATTTCGAGGAAATCATGAAGACTCCGATCCGTATTGCCGCCGCCGCGTTCCTGGTGCTGTCGGTCGCCTACTACCTGTGGCACGGCCTCACCTCCGATGACTTTCTCCCCTGGGTCGGCTGGCAGATGGGACTCCCGATCGCCGCCCTCACCATCGTCCCCATCGTTCTCGCCTTCACCGGTGACAGCATCATGTCGGCCCTGACCGGCAACAACAGCTCAGAGTTCCGGCACGGCCTGATCGGCCTCGGCACCGTCGAATCGGTGCGCAATACCGGCGTCTCCCTCAATGAGCAGCCGCAGGTGCGCATCGACTTCCGCGTCGAGGGCGTCGACGGCAAAACCTTCCCCGCCTACGCCAAGATGATCGTGCCGTTCACCGAACTGGCCCTGCTGCGCACCGGCGTGGTACTGCCCGTCCGCTACCTGCCCGACCGCCCCGGCCGCGTGGAGATCGACCTCTCCGGCAACAGCGCCGCAGCGCAGGATGCCATGAACCAGGCCATGATTCGCAAGGGCATCACCACCGAGGCCAAGCTGAACATCGCCCGCAACGGCATCCTCGCCCAGGCCGTCGTGCGCGCGCTCTCGGTCCCCGGTGAAATCCGCGACGGCCACCCCCGCCTGGACCTGACCCTGATCGTCACCCGCCCGGACGGCAGCAACTTCGAGGCCCGCACCGAAAAGTTCCTGCCCCCGGCCCAGGTCGGCCTCGTCCAGATCGGCCGGGTGGTGCAGGTGCACTACCTCCCCCAGAACGAACAGGACCTCGTCATCTCGCTGCCGGTCGATACCGGAGCCTGAGGGCAGTGACCGATAACCGAAAAGCACAGCGCCGCAGGCCGAGAGCCTGCGGCGTTCCTGCGTATCGGCCGGAGGCCGTCAGTGTGCCGTTCTGCGGTCGAAGACCTGAGGTCGAGCAACGCGCAGCGCGATGGCTATGGCCCAATGACATCGGCGGCGGCTGCGCCAGACCTGAGTGTCGAGCGACACGCCCCTGATTCCTCGCACACGCGTGGCGGTCCGCCGGCTATCAGCGCACCGCGGAACTGAGGCCTGGGTCACTCTGAAACCGGAGGCAAGCGACATCACATTCGGCGGATGGCGGGGAATCAGCGGGCTTGAGCTATGGTTGTAGCCGTCGAGTAGCGATCTTGCATACTCCACTCCGTCGTGGATGTCTTTTCTTCGCGTCGGCCACGCAGCGAGGTCAGCAAGTGCGGACGACAGTCCGGCACGCCCCTGCGATTCACCCCGATGCTCGAAAGGCACCAGGAACCTTTATGACGACTCCCTCATCCAGCCCCACCACGTCTTTCGCCGCTCTCGGCGTACGCAAAGAAATCGTCGCCGCGCTGGCCAAGGGCGGTATTACCGCACCGATGCCGATTCAGGCCGCCACGCTGGTCGACGTACTCGCCGGCCACGATGTGCTGGGCCGCGGCCGCACCGGTAGCGGTAAGACGCTGGCCTTCTCCATTCCGCTGGTCGAGCGGCTCGCCGGCGGCACCGGAGGCGCTCGCCGCCCGGGCCGCCCGGTCGGTCTGATTCTTGCCCCGACCCGTGAGCTGGCGACTCAGATCGCCACCGCCATCGAGCCGATGGCCAAGGCCACCGGGCTGACGGTGACCACCATTTTCGGCGGCGTCCCGCAGAACCGCCAGGCCAAGGCCCTCAAGGCCGGTGTCGACATTGTCGTCGCCTGCCCCGGTCGCCTCGAAGACCTGATGAAGCAGCGTCTGGTATCGCTGGACGGGGTGCGGATCGCCGTGCTCGACGAGGCCGACCACATGGCCGACCTCGGCTTCCTCCCCGGCGTCACCCGGATTCTCGCGGCGACCCCCGCCGACGGGCAGCGTCTGCTGTTCTCGGCCACGCTCGACAATGGCGTGGACAAGCTGGTCAAGCGGTTCATGCGGAACCCGCTGACGCACAGCGTCGATTCGGCCGATTCGCATGTCCCGGATATGACCCACCACGTCTTCGAGACCAATGGCGCCGATGCCAAGCGCGATCTGGTCTATGCCCTGGCTTCCGGGGCGGGTCGCCGAATCCTGTTCATGCGCACCAAGCATCACGCGCGCCGGCTCGCCAAGCAGCTGACCGCCGCGGGCATTCCGGCGACCGATCTGCACGGCAACCTCTCGCAGGCGGCCCGCGATCGCAACCTGGCAGCCTTCTCCGCGGGCACCGCCCGGGTCCTGGTCGCCACCGACGTCGCCGCCCGCGGTGTGCACGTCGATGACGTCCAGCTGGTCGTGCACGTGGATCCGCCCGCGGAACACAAGGCTTACCTGCACCGTTCGGGCCGTACCGCCCGCGCCGGCAGCTCCGGCGATGTGGTCACGGTGGTCCTGCCCGAGCAGCGCAAGGATGTCGCCATCCTGCTGCGCAAGGCCGGCATCAATGTCGAGCCGCAGCGCGTGACCGCGCACTCCCCCTCCGTGGCGGAGCTGGTCGGCCCCGTCGCCGCCCTCGTAACACCCTCCGCCGCATCCCTTTCCGATGACCGCATCGACAACCCGCGCCGCGCGGACAGCCGTCGTGGCGCGTCCGGTGGTCAGGGCGCCCGCCCGCAGCGGGCCCGCACCCCGGGTGCCGGAGCGTCGCGTGGCACCGGCAACGGCGCGGTACGTGGCACGGGCGCCGGAAACGGCCGCAGTGGTGGTACCGCCGCCGCACGCAGCGCCAATGGCGCTGAGCGCCGTGGTGTCAGCGGGGGCCGCGGCTCCGGCTACGACCGTGGCGCGAGCGCCCCGAGTACCTACTCCACCAGCACGGGCGATGACCGCGCGAGCAGTGGAACCTCCGCTCGCAATGCCGGTTCCACCGGAAACGCACCTCGCGGCGCCAGCGCTGCCGGCACCGCCACTCGCGGCGCCGACCGCGCCCATGCCGCACCTGCTCGCCGCCGCGCCTCCCGCCCCCAGGCGGCCGCGTCCCGCGATCAGTCCGCCTCCCCGCGCACCGGTCGCCGCTGACACCAGCGCCCGACCCGCGGTACTGAAACCGGCCGCCCCTCAACAGGGGCGGCCGGTTCGCGTTTGCGCATACCACCCGCCATCCCGGCACCAGCTCGTCAGGTCGACACCAGCCCGTCATCCCGGCGCGTTGTTGGCCGGGATCCATACGGGCTGCGCTCCAGCGGTTTCAGCGGATCCTGGCCAAAAGCATGCTGGGATGGCGGGGGGGTTACTGCGAGGCGCGGCGTTCGTCGAAGTAGGGCTGCAGGTAGGGCGCGAGGGCGTGTGCGAGGTTGGGGAGGGGCATGCTCTGGAGGCAGATTTCCCCGGGTCCGGTGAGTGCCACGAGCAGGAAGCCGTCACCGCCGAAGAGCTTGTTCCGAATGCCGGGCACCGTGGTCATCTTGAATTGCACGCTCTGGTCGAACATTCCGACATGCCCGGGATGCACCAGCATGGTCTGACCTTTTTCGAGCGTGTAGCGGGTCAGCTCGCCGGAGAGCTCGATCCAGGACCGGCCCTCGCCTTCCAAGCGCTGTAGCTGGAAACCGGTGCCGCCGAACAGCCCGCCGCTGAACCGCTGCTGCAGTGCGAGACTCACATGCACGCCGGGCTGACTGGCCAGCCACCCGTGCCGATGCACCAGAACGCTGCGCTGCGGCGCGATATCGACCGGAATGATGTGACCGGGCAGTTTGGCCGCGAAGGCCACCAGCCCTGTCCCGTCGTTCGCCTGATACCTGGTCACCAGCAGTCCGCCGCCGCCCGCGGCCCGCTTCACGGCTTTCAGCAGCCCGCCGCTACCGGTGCTCGCGGTCTGCGACATGGCGATATTCGTTGTCATCCAGGACAATTCGCCGTGCGGGGTGATCACGGCCTCCCCGGGCTCCAGCTGGATCTCCAGCACCGGGAGGGTACTGCCCCTGACATCTGCCCGCATATCCCGCTCCCCGGCCGCATCGCACTCACCCGAACGCCAGCATACGGCCGCTGCCCCGCCTGCGCCGCGGCCCGAATTCCGATCACCGGGCATTCCCGGATTCGGCGTCGTACAGTGGCGATGGTCGTCATCGGAAGGGCAGGAACCGTGCAACCGAATACCGGATCACCGCTGGAACCGACCGCGAGTGAACGCCTGTCCCATGCGGGGCGGATCTTCACCTCGGACCTGTCGGTCAATGAGTTCGCGCTGCTGCACGGTGCGGGCTTCGAGCCGATCGACCTGGTCATGGGCGTTTCGGTCTATCACGTCGGTTTCCAGTTCACCGGTATCCGCCAGCAGCAGGAGCTGACGGTGCTCACCGAGGCCACCTATCGGGCGCGCTGGAATGCCATGTCGCGCATGCAGGCCGAGGCCGACGCACTGCACGCGGACGGCATTGTCGGGGTGCGGTTGCAGTGGCGTCATGTTGGCGCCGAAGCCAGTCATCTGGAGTTCATCGCCGTCGGCACCGCGGTCCGCTTCACCGGCGAGCCGGGTAAGTTCCGCCGCCCCAACGGCCAGGCCTTCACCAGTCATCTCTCCGGTCAGGACATGGTCACGCTGCTGCGTTCCGGCTTCGCGCCGGTGGCGTTCGTGATGGGCAATTGCGTATTCCACATCGCCGTACAGGGTTTCATGCAGTCGCTGCGCCAGATCGGCAACAATGTCGAGATGCCGCAGTGGACCCAGGGCAGCTATCAAGCTCGCGAACTGGCCATGTCGCGCATGCAGGCCGAGGCGGAGCGTGACGGCGGGGCCGGTGTGACCGGGGTGGAGTTCCGGATCGAGAACTACGCCTGGGGCGCGCACACGGTGGAGTTCTACACGGCGGGAACCGCGGTGCGCCGCATCGGCAGCGGCGAGACCATCACCCCGCAATTCGTGCTCCCCATGGACGGCTAGCCGATGACCCTTCCCGGATTCGATCCGGAGCGCGCCGCCGGTGTCATCGGTTCCGCGCTGCACGGTCCCGGCGGTGTCGGCCTGGTCTTCACGGTGTTCGCCGGGGTGCCGGGCGCGGTCCGCACACCGGCGCGGCGCGGGATGTTCCGCTCCGAACCCGAACGCCTGCAGCTGGGTAGCTGGCGCTACGAGGTCACCGGCGATCAGCGCATCCGTGCCGCGCACGTGGTCAACGGCATCGTGCTCGCCGAGGACGTGCTGACCGCGGCCGCGGTCGGACCACATGTGGCGCGGGCGCTCGCGGATCTGGTCGCGGGTTTCGGCCCGCCGGTACTGCCACAGATCGCCGCGGCGCTGGAAGTTCTGGAAACAGCGGGCTGAAACACAGTTCGGCCGATTCCGGCTATTCGCCGGTGATTTCGCCGCACCATTGCACGATGCACACCTCCGACACCGTTCTCATGCCGCGATTCATCCTCTCGCGCGCGGCAGCGGCGGGTATCGACCCGAACCGGCTGGCGCGCGAGGCGGGGATGCCGACCTGGCTACTGGCCGACAACAAGTCCCGAACCCCCAGCGACTATTACCCGCGGCTGTGGGAACTACTCGAACGTGAAGTGGGCGACCCGAATACGACGCTGCGAATGGTCGGCACCTACCGCGTCGGGGAGCTGGGCCTGTTCGACTATCTGATCTCCACCGCCGATACCCTCGGTGAGGGCCTGGCGGTGGTGGGCCCCTACGTCGGCGCGGTGAGCACGAATTTCCGGATGGACCCGGGCGAGCAGACCGAGACCGAGGCGACCTTCGATCTGCATATGATCAATGCCGAAGGACGCGGCCGGGAGCTGGCCGTGCAGTCCTCACTCGGCATTCTGGTATCGCGCATCCGCCAGGTGACCGGACTGCCCGTCAACCCGGTGCGCATGACGTTCCGGCAGCGGGCGCCGCAGGAGCACAGCGCTTTCGTCGAGCACTTCGGTACCACCCGGCTGGATTTCGGTGCGCCGGTCGACAGCATGACCTACCGGCTCACCGACTTCGAACTGCCGCAGGTCACCGCCGATCCCATGCTGGCCGCGGTGCTGCGCCGGTACGCGGCGAGTGCACCGCCGCCGCCCCCGCACGCCACCGAATGGCCGGACCGGGTGGCCACCGAGCTGCGGCGGGAGCTGCGTCACGGCGAGCCGTCGCTGGATCAGGTGGCGCGCAGGCTCTTCACCAGTCCGCGCACCTTGCAACGACGCCTGGCCGATTCGGGGACGACCTGGCGGCTGGAAGTGGACCGGGCGCGCAAGCGGCAGTCGGAGATGCTCGGCGTCACCGACGATCCGCACGCCGACGCCGAACAGCATTGAGACCGCCACTATCCGGTGAGTTCCGCCGGTGAGTACCCGCTCGGATCGAGCCGACAGCATTCTCATGGCGAGGTTCGTCCTGCGGCGAGCCGCGCGGGCGGGACTCGATCCCGACCGCCTGGCGCAGCGAGCCGGAGTGCCCGGCTGGTCCGGCGGCGGTGAGCGGGACCGGGTCTCCAGCCGGCACTGCCTGCGGCTGTGGGAGTTGCTGGAACAGGAGTCGAACGATCCGGATATCGCGCTGCGCTCCGCCACCGGCACGGACGGTGAGCTCGGTCTGCTGGAGTATCTGTTCCTCGCCGCACCGACTCTCGGTGCGGCGCTGGATGATTGCCTGCGCCTGTCCGGATCGCTCACCACCAGCTACGGCATGCGCATCACCGACCGCAGCGATCGGGAGGTCACCTATGAGCTGCAGTTGCTGGTGGAGGAGGGCCGCGGCCGCGAGTTGACCGTGCATGCGGCCTTCGCCTTGCTGCTGGGCCGGGCTCGTACGGCCACCGGCTGCCGCGTGGATCCGGTACGGGTGACATTCCGGCAGCGCGCACCCGATTCGCGGCTCGCATTCGACGAGTTGTTCGGCACTGCGGCAGTCGATTTCGGGGCGATGAGCGACAGCTTCACCCTGGGTGCGGCCGACCTGGCACTGCCGCTGCGGACCGCCGATCCCGATCTGTCCGCCGTCCTGCACGGCTATGCGGCCACCCTGCCCACGACGCCGCCGTTTCCCCCGACGTGGGCCGACCGCTTGGCGGAAGCACTCGACGCGGCCCTGGCGCAGGGCACGGCCACCCTCGAAGCCATTGCGCGCGAACTTCATACCTCGCCGCGCTCACTGCAGCGCCGGCTGGCCGAGTCCGGAACGAGTTGGCGTCGCGAGCTCGATCGAGCCCGCCGCCGGCGCCTGGATCGCGCCGGGCCGGTCCCGCGCGCCGCGCAGGCGGAGATCCTCGGCTACTCCGACGCCGCCAGTCTCCGCCGTGCCATTCAGCGCTGGCAGGAGCCCGGCCGGAGCTGAAAACTCCCCTGCGAGAGCGCATTCCAGCACCCTCACAGCAAAGTTTGGCGTGTTGCCGACCGAGTTGGCGCTTTCGGTCCTCCCCCGTACCCATGCCCCGAATGAAACTGAATGGAAACGTTTTCGGCCCGGTACTTCGATTGGAGCTCTCCCATGCCCCACAGCGCAGCATCCGCCACCGTCTATGTCATCACCGCACTCGAGGCCACCGGCGCCGCCACCCGCAATGATTTCGATATTCCGGCCATTGTCACAACCACCTACAGCGTCACCGACACCTGGGATTTCGACAGCGTCGACCCGACGATCTTCTGGAATATCGCCGCCACGTTCATCAACCAGTAGAACGGTGGCACGATTGAGGTGTGAAGCGCGACGTCTCCGTACATCTCGACGTCAAAGTCCATGCCTCGACCGTCCTCGAATTCCAGATTGCCGTCGCCCGGCAGCCGGGAATCGAGCTGAACGAATCACTGGTGTTCGAACTCGACGGCGCCACGCTGCAGCCGCAGGAGGTCCTGGGCCCGCACGGCACCCGGATACACGTAATACACAGTGACGCAGGGAATCTGCACGCGTACTACAGCGCGACAGTGTTCGGCGCGGCGGCGCCGGAACCCGTCACCGACTACGACCGCTCGATCTACCTGCGCCCGAGCCGATTCATCGACTCGGATAAGATGCTCGGCTTTGCCGCAGCCGAATTCGGCTGCGGCATAGACGATCCGGAGATGCCGGCCCGAGTCTCGGCCTGGGTGGCCCGGCGCATCTGCTACGCGCCCGGCAGCAGCCTTCCCAGCGATGGCGCGGTGGAGACGCTGCTGTCGGGAACCGGTGTGTGCCGGGACTTCTCCCATCTGGTGGTGGCCCTGCTGCGCGCCATCGGCGTGCCCGCCCGCGTCGCATCGGTCTACCCGCCCGGCTGCTTCCCCATGGATTTCCATTCGGTCCCGGAGGCCTATGTGCGCGGCGCCTGGCAGGTCTTCGATCCCACCGGCCTGGCCCCGCGCACCAGCATGGTCCGAATCGCCACCGGCAGAGACGCTTCCGATATCGCCTTCCTCGGCAATCACGGCGGCGACATCACCGTCAACGGCCTCTGGGTCAAGGCCTTCATCGACGGCCCCCTACCCCGCGACGATTTCAGCCAACCGGCCACCCTCTGGTGAGCGGCTGGTTCCGGCGCCGCGGCTGATACCGAAGCCGACCACCACGGTGCTGATCGCCAGCACCGTGGCGCTGACCAGGAAGGCCAGCCGGAAACCCTGTGTCAGTGCGGTTTCGGGCCGCATGCCCGCCGCCATGAGTGCGGAACTGTGGCGGATCGCCAGCGCGCCGAACACCCCGAGCCCGAGCGCGCCACCGAGTTGCTGCGTGGTGGCGACCAGTCCGGAGGCGAGACCCGTAATGTCCTCCCGGGACCGTTGCTGGAGGACCACGAACGCGACCAGCAGCGCCACACCCGCCGCCATGCGGAGGGCAGTGGTGACGCCGGAAGTCCTTCCGCTGTCGATCAATCCGAGGTCGAGCACCGCGATCGCGGCTGTGATCAAGGCTGCTCCCAGACCGTCGATCCGAGCCGGGGCATTCCCGTGGGGTCGCCGGTCCGGGATGAGCTGCGGTACGACGACCAGTGCGGCGATCGCCACCGGAACATTGATCAGAAAGCACCAGCGCCACGACGCGTACTCGGTGAGCAACCCGGAGAGCACCACACCGAGCGTCGCCGCGAAGCCGCCGAGCCCGGCCCAAGCCCCCAGAGCGCGGCTGCGCGCATGAGCCCGCACCAGGCCCACCCTTGACGGTGATCGGTTCGGCCAGTTGGCGTACGGCCTTGGCCTGCACCGGTGTCACAAGGTTCCGGCGCTGGAGAATCTCGACGCCCAGCAGCGACGCGACCTGTACGCCACACTGCGGCAAGCGCTTTCGACCTGACCGCGGCAGTACTCGGTCGGTCGGTGCGGCTCAGTCGGCGTCGTGCGCGGACTCGTACTCGCTCTCGAACGAGCGCTCGCGGCGGCGTTCGCGCACCTTCCATACGATGAGCGCCACCACCACGATGACGACGGCCGCGATGGCGGCGTCGCGCCCCACGGTCTTCGCGACCTTCTCATAGGACTGTCCGGCAACAAATCCGAGCACCACGAATGCCGTGCCCCAGACAATGCCGCCGAGTGCGTTGAAGGCGAGGAAACGGCGGTAGGGCATCTTGGAGGTGCCGGCGAGTGCGGGCATCATGGCGCGGAAGAAGGCCACGAAGCGGCCCAGGAAGACGGCCCAGCCGCCGCGGCGGGCCAGGAAGTCCTGGGCCTGGTCCAGCCGGCCGCGGTGCCGATCCAGGATGGAGACCTGCAGTAGGCGCGGGCCCACCCGCTTGCCGATCTCGTACCCGACACTGTCGCCGAGGATCGCCGCGACCACCACGAGCAGGATCATCGCCCACAGGTACACGTGCCCCTGACTGGCAGCGACCCCGCCGAGCACCGCGGCGGTCTCCCCGGGCACCACGAATCCGACGAATATCGCGTCCTCGACGAATACCAGCGCCGTGACGATGAGGTACACCCACACCGGGGCGATATCCAGGATCCGGTGCAGCAGCGAGTTCATGACCGCAACGGTACCCAGTACCCGGCGACCCTCCTCGCCCGCAGCCGACTCACTCGGCCGGTTGCGGGCGCTGCGCCCCGGGCCAGCCGCCGCTGGTGGCCGCGTACACGGCCAGCGCCACCATATAGAGCACGAGCGCCACGATCGGCTGCACCAGCCCGATGAGCGCGATCACGTCGAACGCGATGAATCCGATCCACGCCAAACGGCTGTGCACACGCACGAATTCGGCATCGTGTCCCGGCTTGAACAGCGTCGTATCACGCCGCAGCGCCACCCACATGATCAGCCAGGCCATTGCCTGCACCGCGGCGACCACACCGTAGAAGGCGGTCGCGACGCGTGCGTTCCAGGGGTCGCCATCGATATGGTGCGCCAGTGCCGTGGTCGGAAACGGCAGGAAGCCCACACAGAGCAGCAGCAGCATATTGCCCCACTGCAGCAGCGAATCCACATGCTGGATACGGGCGAAGAAATTGTGATGGCACACCCAGATGACCCCGACCGTCGCGAACGAGGCCACATACGCGAAGTAACTCGGCCACAGCGACAGCAACTGATGCAGCAGATTCTCATGACCGTCCTCCGGCAGCCGAATCTCGAGCACCAGCAGCGTGATCGCAATGGCCATCACACCATCGCTGAATGTCTCCACTCGCGCGGGCGTCCACCGGGTACGAACTTCGGCGTGGTCTGTCTCGGCCGTCGAGCGCGGAAACTGCATCGTCGAATTATGGTCGATGATCACCAACCCTGAACATGCCATTTCGAAGCTGCCGAGGGTGCGATCGGCCGTCCGCAACGGATACCGATTCTCCGGACCGGAAAACACTCCCCAGCAGCGTCTTTCGCCCTGCTACCCACCGGAGTGGGACGGCGCGGACATTCCGGACTTCATACGATGCGGCGGTGGCCTGGTTCCAGCCCGGCCACGCGGGGTGCCGGGCTGGAGCCGAGCTGTGGCGCGGTGGCGGTTCGGAGCGGGTTGGTGGTGATCTTCGACAAAGATCTCCAGGGGGTGCGATGATGCTGGTCGGAGATCATGGCCGCTTCGCGATCGAGTACGAGCTCGATCGCCTGCCCGGCGGCTCCGCGGGACTAGGACCGGGGCTGGGACACTGGATGTTCGGTCGAATTCGGTGGTGGTGTGGCGGTGAGAAGATCGGTCGGTATCAGCCGAACACCGCGATCAGAGCTGTGGCGGCCGCGGCCGAACGCATACTGCTGTGCGATAGCGCCCGCCGCAGTCCGGCATTGATGGCGCTGCCCGCGCCCGAGGTGGCACATATCGTCACCGCGGCCCTCTTCGCCGACGACGATCGCTCCGATGAGCAGATCGCGGCGGACGGCGCGCGGTACTGGCCGTTCTTCGTAGGTCCGCGCACCGAATCCTTCGAGCCGTGGGACATTTTCGTAGTCGAGGACGATCTGGCCGCCAGACTCATCTGGGGCCAGGCGGGTCTGCCGGAAGTCCGCGAACGCGGTCTGCGTCGCGGTGAATTCGCCGGGGTCCTACGGGATTTTCTGGGCACACTGGAGTGGGGTGATCGGCAATGACCGGATCGAAGCCGGTATCGACCTCCCGCCTGGCGCGGGGTTCCAAGCTGGGCGCCGTGGTTGCCGTGCAGGCGGTGCGCAAACGCCGCACCAAGCTGTCCATGATCGGCCGTTCCGCCGAGGTCCGGGCGCGGATGGCCGATGAATCGGTGCTGCGCCTGGCCGAACAGCTGGTAGGCGTGTTCGGTGAGATGAAGGGCCTGGCAATGAAACTCGGGCAGCTGCTGTCGCTGCTCGATCTGGAGCTGGTGCCGCCCCGGCAGCGCGAGGAATTCCAGCGCCGCCTGGCGGTGCTGTTCGACCATGCGCCCAGCGTCGAATTCGATGCCATGCGCGAGGTCATCGAGGAGGACCTCGGCGCACCCCTGCGGCAATTGTTCGCCGATTTCGATCCGGAGCCGATTGCCGCCGCCTCGATCGGACAGGTCTATCGCGCAACACTTTTCGACGGCACCGAGGTCGCGGTGAAGGTCCAGTACCCCGGCATCGATCTGGCGGTGCGCGCGGATCTGCGGAACCTGGGGCTGCTGCGCGTCATGCTGCAGCAGGTCGCACTGCCGGGCTTCACGCTCGCGGTGCTCGACGAGCTGCGCACCAATTTCGAGAAGGAGCTGGACTACACCGTCGAGGCGAATACCCAGCACCATGTGGCGACCATGTACGCCGGCCACCCGTTCATCACTGTGCCGCAAGCCTTTCCAGAGCTGAGCAGCCGCCGCGTCCTGGTCACCGAATACTCCCCCGGCATCGACTTCGACGCCATGCGACAGCTCCCCGGTGCCGAACGCGATCGCATCGGCGAGATCATCTACCGGTTCTATGTGGGTTCCCTGTTCGAGCTCGCCGAGTTCTGCGGTGATCCGCATCCGGGCAATGTGCTGCTGCGCGCCGACGGCCGCGTGGTCTTCCTCGATTTCGGCCTGTACAAGCGCATGGCCCCGGAGCACATAGCTTTCGAGGCCACCTGCCTGCGCGCCGCAGCGGAGGATCAGTACGACGAGCTGTTCCGTCTCATGATCGAGCGCGGCGTCATCGACGAGCACTCCGCCGTGACCGCCGAGGAGTGCTACAACTACGTGCTCTCGGCGGCCGAATGGTGTCTGGTCGACGAGGAACTCCCGATCACCCCCGAACTGGCCTCCGGCGCCTTCCTGCACGCCATCGACCCGCGCATCACCGAATTCGACGGGATGCGGCGGCAGAACCTGCCGCCGGAGCATCTGTTCTCGCGCCGCGTCGACTTCTGGACCTGCGCCACGCTGGGCCAGCTGCGCGCCACCGCGAACTGGCACCACATCGCCCGCGAGTGGATCAACGGTGCGGACCCGATCACCGAATTGGGTCTGCAGCACCGGGATTGGAAGATCCGCCGCCAGACCGAGACCACTACCTAGCGGTATCGGGCACCGGCAGATCCCGCCAGACACGGCGCTTCTTCCAGCGCACCTGGATCTCGCGCACCAGCCGGGTCGCATCGACATACGACACCACCGCATCCTGCGGCGCGCTGAATTCCCAGAGCGCGCCGAGCTTGTCGAGCAGTTCGGCCTGGCCGGGACGTTCGCCGATCTCCCGGAAGGTGGCCAGCAATTGCTGCACCAGATCGGCGGCCCCGGCATAGTCGCCGGCCTTGTACCGGACCAGCCCCAGCCCCATGAAGGCGTACACCTCGCCGAGGCGGTCGCCGATCTCGCGGAACAGTGCGGGCGCCTGTTCCACCAGTTCCGCGGCACCGGCGAGATCACCCGCCTGATAGCGCAGCAAACCCAGGCCGATGAACGAATACGCCTGGCTGACACGATCATTGATATCGCGGAAGATCTCCACCGCCTGTTCGGCGAGCTGGGTCGCGGCGGCGAAGTCACCGGTCGAATTCCGCAGAATGCTCAGGCCGCCCAGTCCGAAGGCATGTCCGAAGCGGTCACCGATCTCCTGATAGATGGTCAGCGCCTCCTGCACCAGCTCATCGGTTCCCGCCGCATCGCCGGTGGCGAAGCGCAATCGGCCCAGACTGCTCAGGGCGTAGGCCTCACCGACCCGATCACCGATCCCGCGAAAGATGTCCAAGGCCAACTGCACTCGCTGCACCGCACCGGGCAGATCACCCGCCGCGTATTCCAGTCGCCCGAGACTGCACAGCGCGTACGCCTCACCGACCCGATCACCGATCTCCCGGAAGATCACCAGCGCCCGCCGCATGCGATCGCCCGCACGGTCGTATTCACCACCGGCATAGCGCACCAGCCCCAGCACGATCAGCGTGTAAGCCTGCCCGACCCGATCGCCGATCTCGGTGAAGATGGCCAGTCCCTGCTCCATCCGATCGGCCGCGCCCGCGTAGTCGCCGGTCGAATACTGCACCAGGCTCAGGTCATTGACGGTGTACGCCTGCCCGACCCGATCGCCGATTTCGGCGAAGATGGCCAGTGCGGGCTCCATGCGCCCGGCCGCGCCGGGCAGATCGCCGGTGGCATGCCGCAGCCGGCCGAGACTGCAGAGGGCGTACGCCGCCCCCAGCCGATCACCGACATCCCGATAGATCGCCAGCGCCTGCCGCACCAGCTCGGCCGCATCGGGATAGTCACCGGTCGCGAAGCGCACCGAGACCAGATCCTCGAGCGCGTTCGCCTCGGTGAAGCGATCGCCGATATCCCGGTAGATGGCCAGCGCCTCCTCCACCAGCTGCACCGCGCCCGGGTAGTCGCCGGTCGAATACCGCAGCACGCCCAGCTCATTGAGCGCATGGGCCTCGCCGAAGCGATCACCGATCTCCCGGAAGAAGCCCAGAGCCTGCCGCAGCAGTTCCGCCGTCCCCGGATAGTCACCCGTCGAGTAGCGCACCACGCCGAGCCCGATGAGGGCGTACGCCTGCCCGCGCCGATCGCCGCTTTCCTGATAGATCGCCAGCGCCTGCCGCACCAGATCCGCCGTCCCCGGATAGTCACCGGTCGCATATCCCAGGCGTCCCAGGCTGCTCAGCGCGCGGGCCTGTCCGATCCGGTCCCCGATCTCCTGATAGATCGCCAGTGCCTGCCGCACCAGATCCGCGGTCCCCGGATAGTCACCGGTCGCGTATCGGACCATGCCCAGATCGCTCAGCGCATCGGCCGCGCCGACCAGATCACCGCTGTGTTCGGCAATGGTGGCCGCGCGCCGATGCAGTTTGATGGCCAGCGGCCAGGGCCCGTCCAGCCGCAGCAGCCCGGACAGCACGCTGGTCAGCCCGACCACCCGGGCCGACTGATGCTGGGAGGCAGCGTATTCCAGACAGCCGAGCAGATTGCCCCGCTCGGCCCGCAGCCACGCCAGCGCCTGCGCCCGATCGGAGAAATGCGGTGCGCCGGTATCGGCCGCCGGGCGCAATTGCCCGGCCAGATAGCGGTCCGCACCCTCACCGAGGTGCTGGTAGTGATCCAGCAGCCGCTCCACGACCTCGCGCCGGTCCTCCACCGGATCGGCCGCGACGAGCGCGACCGCGTACTCCCGCAGCAGATCGTGCATCCGATAGCGCCCGCCCGCCGGTTCGTCCAGCAGGTGATCGGTGAAGAGCGCGTCCAGCTCTCGCCGCGCGGCGCTCACCGGAATACTGTCCAGCACCGCGGTGGCGTGCGTATCGATATCGGGACCCGGATGCAGGCTCAGGCGGCGGAACAGGCGCTGCCGCTCCGGCGGCAGATCACGATAGGACATGGTGAAGGCCGCGTAGACGGCCCGCTCCCCCGCCTCGAGCTCGCTGAGTCGATCCTGTGCCGTCGCGACATCCGCGGCCATACCGGTAATGGTCCAGGAGGCGTGATGCGCCAGGCGACTGGCGAGCAGCACGATGGCCAGCGGCAGATATCCGCACAGCCGGACGATTTCGGCGACCGCCGGGCGTTCCGCCGGACCGGGTGTGCGGCGCGCGAGCGTGCAGAACAATTCGCCGGCCTTCGCCGGATCCAGGGTGTCCAGTGCGAAGGGCTGGGAACCGTCCAGTGCCACCAGTCGCCGCCGGCTGGTGATCAGCGTCAGGCAGCCGGGACCGTTGGGCAGCAGCGGCTCCACCTGTGCGTGATCCAGGGCGTCGTCCAGCACCAGCAGAATTCGCTTGCCCGCCAGTCGATCTCGCCACATGCTGCGGCGATTGTCGAGGCTGTCGGGAATGCTGCGGGGGTCCGTGCCCAGATCGGTGAGCAGCCCGGCCAGGACATCGGCGGGTTTCGCGGTGACATGCCCCGGGGTGTGCGCATGCAGATTGACGAAGAAGCGGCCGTCCGGAAACTGGTCCGCGAGCCGGTGCGCGGCCCGAGTTGCCAAGGCGGTCTTGCCGATTCCGGGCATACCGTCGATGGTGTGGATGGACACCACCCGCTCGGCCCCGGCGACCGCGAGAATGCGCTGCAGTTCGTCCTCGCGGCCGATCAGTGTGCCCACATCACGCGGGAGGGTGTCGGTCAGGGTGAGGCGCGGCGGGATCGCCTGCTGCGGGACCGGCGCGGCCACCGATCCGGCGCCGGCCTCCACCAGGGCATCCTCCCAGAGCCGTTGCCAGGCAACAACATTCAACTGCACCCCGGCGACCTGATCGCGCTTCTGCTGCGTGAGATAGATCAGCGTCGCCAGCACCGGTTCCAGTGAGGAGAACTTGGCCGGCACATTCTTCCCGGACCGCCAGTCACTGAGCCGCTGGATCGTCGGCGTTCCCTGCGTGCGGCGCATGCGGACCTTGGTCATCCGCACCACCTGGTCCAGCGTCGGATTTCCCGCCGCCTCGAACAGTTCCGACAACCGCTGTGCGAACAATTCCCGTGCCGAGACGGACTTTCCCTGTGCGCCCGCGCGGGCCGATAGTGCCACGCAAACAGGCTAACCGCGCTGATCATCCACGGGAATGGCCTGGACCGTTCCGCTGCCCTACATCCTTTGTGCCCGTTGCTTTTTCAACGGTTGCCACCGTGTAGCCGAAGTCGTGATCATCATGTGACGACAATCACCCGGTTAACAGTGGGGCACTCCAGGAAGATTTCATTGCGAATAATCCGTCCGGAAGCTCCGGGCGACGCGCACTGAGATTATTGATCTTCTGGGAGGCAGCGTGCGATCGATCATGAAACCGTCGGTTGAGGTGGGGCGAAAGCGCCGTATTTGCACCAGCATCGGCGCAGCGATGCTCATCGGCACATCCGCACTATTACTTACCGCGTGCAATGACAAGGACACCAAGGCGGGCCCGACCTCGGAGGCCGCGGCGCCGATGGGCACCGGCCAGCCGGGGGAAACCACCGCCGCCGCCAATGGTCAGGCCACGGTTCGCACCGTCGGCAAGACCGGCTGGTACGACGGCTTCGACATCACGGTGGACAAGGCGACCATCGTGCCGGACCAGTACGGCGGGGCCAAGGTGCGGATCGACCTCACCTACAAGAACAACACCACCGACAACAAGACGCTGAGCGAAAACCCGTACCTGCAGGTCGGCAAGGAGGTCGATGCGGGGGCGAGCTTCGATAATCCGACCGTGCCCGGAAAGGGTTCGGCCGCAGGTGATATCACCACCTCGGTGCAGAAATTGGGCGATGCCCAGCACCTGCTCGATACCATTTCGGTGGTATACGGTCAGGCCGCGGACAACCAGACCACCATTCCGCTGCAGGCCGACGGCAAGGTGGACAGCATTGCGCCGAAGACCCTCGACGTGAATGGCACGCTGGTTCAGGATCAGACCACCATCCAAATCACCGGCGGCACACTATCTCCCAGTTACACCAAGAACGAGCACGGCAAGATGGATCTCGCGCTGCATATCAAGATCATTGGCGGGACCGGGATTTCGGATGGCGGGCTGAATATCTTCACCGAATATTTCAGCGTCAAAACACCGGACGGCCAGTCCCTCACGGCCGATGATCGCTCGCCGATCAATGAGTTGCTCGCACGGAGCCAAACCATCGACAATGCCAAGGATTTCGTCGATTTTGTGGTCCCCGCCCCGGGCCCCGGCACCTACGTGGTGGCCTACGACGCCACGAAGGGTGCGAGCACGGCGCCGACGTTCCCCTTCACCGTCAGCTGATTCGGCAGTCGCCCCTCGTATGAAGTACAGTCAAACTGCACAGTTTAACTGTACTTCTGTTCGGGCGGAGGCGCCCATGACGGACGAACTGATCGCCTGTGAACTAACGGTAGCCGGGCAGAGTCGCACCTTCAGCATGCGACCGCCGCGCGATCCGGACGCACCGCTGGTGCTGGTGCTGCACGGCAATCAGCCGGGGGTCGCCGGGCGAATCATGCACGAGTGGACCAGTTTCGCCGCACACGGCCACACCTGGCCGAGCACGTCGGTGCCGCCGGAGTGGGTGAACAGCCCGGACGCGGACAACACCCGGGAGTTCGACGCCGCCGTGAAGATCTACCGCTTCGCGCGGCCCCTGCTCGCTCCCGCAGACGCACGAAAACTGTGAAAACCGCTCTATCCCAGGGAGTTTCTCTTGGCCATCATCGGAAAGCTGCTCAAGAACCGGCGCGCGGGCGAGGACGGATTGGCATCGAATCTGCCTGGTCTGGCCGGAGGCAAGACCTTCGAGCTCACCAGTCCCGACTTCGCGCACGAGAGCGTGCTCGACAAGATCCACGCGTCGAAGCGGGTCGGCGGCCAGGACCTCTCCCCCGCGCTGGCCTGGTCCGGACTTCCCGGTGACGCGGCCCAGCTGCTGCTGGTCATCGAAGATCCCGATGCGCCGACCGGTCTGCCCTTCGTGCACTGCGTCGCACTGCTGGACCTGGCGCTCACCGCACTGCCGCAGGGCTCGCTGCACGCCGACACCACGACACCCGGTGTGCGGGTGCTCCGCTCCGGAATGGGTCGCGGCTATCAGGGTCCAGCACCGATCAAAGGGCATGGCCCACACCGCTACACCTTCCAGCTCTTCGCCCTGACCACCCCGATCACGGAGGTCGCCGGCAAGTCCCCGGAGTCCGCCAAGCCCCGCGACGTCCTCGCCACCGCCGAAGCCAATGCACAAGCCCGAATCGACGGCTTCTACGAACGGCGCTGACCCGGCCTGCACATCCACCTACCCAACCGCCCTCTCCGCTCGAGCTGATCGGTCACACCAGCCGATCTCTCGTGCATGAAAGCCGCTCTCCCGCAAAGGAAGCCGCTGGTGAATCATGCGCGGGACTCGGAATCGTGCACGAGGCATAGGCGACTCGGTGCGGTGGCTAGGCCGCCACGACGAGCTGATCCGGAGCGGAATCCGTTGCGACAGTGGGACGCCGCAGCACGGTGACGGCGACGACCAGCGCGGTGGCCAGCAGTCCGGCGGCCACCGCGAAGGCCAGCCGGTAACCGCCGGTCAGTGCCGCCACCTCGGAAGCGCCTGCGGCCAGCTGATTTCCGGTGCGCGACGCGGCGGTGAAGACCGCATTCCCGGTCACGAACATTTTCTTGCGCCCGATCAGGTCACCGAACCGCCCGGCCGGCAGCAGTAGACCGCCGAACGCGATCAGATAGGCATTGACGGTCCAGCTCAACCCGGCGGGCGTGAACCCCAGATCACGCTGGATCGCGGGCATCGCCACGGTCACGATACTGCCGTCGCAGAATCGTCATCAGCGCGGCGGCCGAGAGCACCGCGAGGGCAATACGTTTGGACACGGTCATGGTCTTCTCCTGTTCGAACCCACAAGAGAGACCGTACTAGATAGTTTTGTTGCAGATAATCGCCAACGGACTATTGCCGCGCCCGCCGTGCCGTAGACGCCTCCGCCGCAGTCGAAAGATGACCGTCCACCAGGCGATTCAGCGCCTTCAGCAGAATCTCGCGCTCCCGCACGGGCAGTGCTTCGAGCGCCTCCCGGTGGACGCCGTCGACGATTTTCGCGCTGCGTCCGGCGAGTTCCGCGCCCTTCGGAGTGACCGCGACAATCCGCGCGCGCCGGTCCGTGCTGGACGGCCGGCGCTCGGCCAGCCCCGCCTTCTCCAGCGCGTCCACGGTCACCACCATGGTGGTCTTGTCCATATCCCCCAGCTCAGCGAGCTGCGCCTGCGTGCGCTCATCCTCGAGCGCGTGCACCAGCACACAGTGCATCCGCGCCGTCAGTCCGACCTCCGCGAGCGCCGCCGCCATCCGGGTGCGCAGCACATGACTGGTGTGGTCGAGCAGATACGACAGGTCCGGTTCGGTACGCGCGGGCGCCAATGCGGTCATGCCGCCATCATAGTTTTGTTGCAGATAATCTGCATTGACCTCTATACGACGGTGAAGGAGGTACTACGCCCGCGTGCGTCGAGCCGCCCGTCACCCCAGCTCGCACTGCCGTAGGCATCGATCTCGATGGCATACTCACCGGCGGTCAGCGCCTCTGACAGTTGGAGCGATGTCGCAGGGTGCCGGTCCACTATGTCGAGATAGATCCGCTGCGGCTCAGTTCCCAAGGCCACCAGGAAGATTCGTGCGTACTCGAGCTTCTTGCAGTGCGCACCCGAGACCGTATCCGGCGACCAGCTGACAACGAGTGATCGCGGTGCCGCAGCGGAGAATTCGATGGCGACTCGCAGTGCCGCCGTTCCCCCGAGCCCTGCCCGACAGCTCACGACCGCCTCCTCGAGTAGCTACTGCCGCCCAGCCTCCACAATACGTCCCGCCTGCGCCTGAGCGATGATGGCGGAGCCCATCCAGCGGCGGAGATATCGGCGGAGATCGGCATCGCTGCGCGGCGGATTGCCCGGGGCGATGAAGAACGACTGCATGGTTCGCAGCAGGTATTCGACGAGTTCGTGCAGCGATTCATCGTCGTAGCCGTAGTGCTCCCAATCGACGTCGAAGCGCCGGATCATGGTCATGCCGAAGGCCTGCGCCTCTTCCGAGGTGATGCCTTCGGGATGGACGCTGGAGTAGGTGGCCGAGAGCAGAATGCCCAGGTGCGGGGTCCGGTGCACCTGCGTCAGGGTGTAGACCACGGCTTCGGTCATGGCTTCGACCGGATCTTCCATCCCCTTCACCTGCTGCGTCAGCCGATCCAGGTAGCCGTCGACCGAGGCGATCGCCGAGGCGCGCATGAGCGCATCCGCGCTCGGGAAGTACCGGTACACCGTCTGACGGATGACGCCCAGGGATTCGGCGACATCGGCAATGCTGATTTCCGAGCCGGTGCGGCCGATCAATTCGACTGCGGCAGCGACGATTCGACGCGATGCCTCGTCATCGGTCTCCGGCGGACTGCCGCCCCACCCGCGCCTTCTTGCCACTGCGCCGACGCTACCAGGGGGTTGTCACCACTTCGTCGTATGCCTCGCCGATCGAGGCAATCATACACTTGTACGTTGCGCTGTATGTTTGTATGTTGACCTGATGACTGATCTGGTTGTGCGGAAGATGAATTTCGCCTTCGAGGACTACGACGTCCCCTTCCTCTGGAACGAGGAGAATCCGGCCTTTTCGAGCATGGCCAATGCCGTCTCGTTCCTGGCCATCGGCTTCGAGAAGATGATCGTGCAGCTGATCACGCAGCTGAAGCCCGTGATCACCGATCCCGAAGTCGCCGAGGAAGCCGATGCCTTCATGCGGCAGGAGGGGCAGCACTCCACCGCCCACCGCCAGCATGTGCGCGGGCTGATCCGAAGCCATCCGGGGCTGCAGGAAACGCTGGATGAGGTCATCGGCGAATTCGACCGGCTCACCGCGAATACGTCGCCGAACTATCGGCTGGCCTACACCGCCGATCTGGAGGCGACGTTCACCTCGGTGTTCAAGCTGATGCTCGACAATGAGGCAGCCCTTTTCCGGCCCGGCGACGATCGCGTCGCCTCCCTGTTCATCTGGCACTTCGTCGAGGAGGTCGAGCATCGCAGTTCCGCGCTCATCATCTTCGATTCCGTTGTCGGCAGCGATCTCTACCGGATGCGCATGGCTCCATCGATCTTCAAGCATGTGCTGAAGGTCGTCGCGATCGCCTGTGCGGGCTTCAATAAGCATGTGCCGCTGGAAGATCGGAAGGTCGACGCGGAGGCCATGTTCGCCAAGTACCGGAACAAGCAGCACCTGCGCAGATGGCTGCCCGGCCTGACACCGCAGAACACCGGCCCGATGCTGCGCGCGTTCGACGCTCTCCCCCTCGGCGAGCAGCTCATCGCACTGCGCGGCATCATTCGCAGCCAATTGCCGAAACACAATCCCGCACACGAGAAACTGCCGGCCCTGGCGGATGTGTGGTTCAAGCGCTACGACGCCGGATACGACGTCTCGCGCTGGTACACCGCGGATGCGAAGGTGCAGTGATGTCCGACCATTGCGCACCCACCTTCGACCAGCTGGCGAAGTCGCTCGGGTTCTCCTGTCAGCAGGCCGGTGGACTCGTCGAGTTCCGAAATCCGTTCGGGCTGGAGAACTGGACCCTGCCGGTGCTCGAATGCACCGTCATACTCGGCGCGATCCTGGCGCTCGTGCTCGCCATCGTGCGCCTGCGCCGCGGTGATCCCACCAACCTGGTGCTCTGGTTCGGCGCCACCGCATACCTTTTCATCATCGAGCCGCCGCTGTACTTCCCCGCGGCGTTCGGCATCAGCGGTCACGTCGACACCATGTTCGCGCACAATGTGTTCACGGTGGACTTCCTCTGGGGCCGCCTGCCGCTGTACATCGTGGCGATCTACCCGTTCATGGCCACGGTGGCATACGAAATCGTCCGAATGCTAGGCGTTTTCAAGCAATACGGCGCCTTCGTCGGCGCAGTCTGCGTCGGCTTCGTCCACCACGCCTTCTACGAGATCTTCGACCATCTCGGCCCCCAACTCCGCTGGTGGGAATGGTCCACCGAGAACTCCCTGAACCAGCCCTTCTTCGATTCGGTCCCCCTCCCGAGCGTGGTGGTATTCGCCGCCCTGTGGCCGATGTCCCTGGCCTTCTGCGTCTACTGGTTCGCCGGCCGCCACGCAGACCGAGGCCGCAGCTTCACCGGCCTCCAATTAGTCTGGCGCACAATAGTAATCGGCCTACTGGCCTCCCTGGGCACCTTCATCCTGCCCGTCCCCGCCACCATCGCGGGCTCATTCAGCACCACAGCCGGCGGCTTCCTCTACGCTGCGGAACTGATCATCCTCAGCGTCGTAGCCGCCACAGTCCTGTTCCGCCAATGGCAACGCCTGCGCCAAGCCCCCGCAGACACCGCCCACTACACAAACAACCTCATCCGCTACTACAGCGCGGCCTACCTGGCCGTCTTCGCATTGCTCTGGGCCACAGCCCTACCCGACTTCTTCAACGCAGTCGACGGCAAAACCTCCAACGGCGACCCCATAGGCAACCTCTGGTACACCCTGGCCTGCTTCGCAGTAGCAATTCTCTGCGTGATCGCCACATTCACCGTCCAGCACAAGGCAACCCGAACAACCCCCGCCCTAGCCACAGTCTGACGCCACACAAGATCCGGCCTGAGCGGTCAAAGTTCGCACTCAGAATGCATTTATTGCCGCCCTGAGAAGGTTTGCGACCGCTCAGGCCGGACCAATCGAGCAACCACAGAATGTGCCCGGTTCGACGGTGGGCGCCCAAGGTGGATCATTCGACTTTACCGTTGTGCGAGAGAACATTTTATGTCTTCAGAGGCAGGCCGATAGCTTCGGATTCATGGAATGGAGCTATCTTGCGGTAGAAGAACTTTCGGCCGCGTTGCGGGCCGGCGAAGTGACCTCGGTGGAACTGACCGAGGAGGCGATCGCCCGTATCGAGCGCGACGACCAGGTGATCAACGCGATCTGCGTGCCGGACTTCGATCGTGCACGGGCCGCCGCGCGCCGCGCCGACGAGGCGCTCGCCCGCGGCGAGGAGCGGCCGCTGCTCGGTATTCCGGTGACGGTCAAGGAGTGCTACAACATCGCCGGACTGCCCACGACCTGGGGCATGCCGCTGCAGCGAGACTTTGTCCCGACCGAGGATGCGGTACAGGTGTCGCGACTGAAGGATGCCGGGGCGGTGCTGCTCGGGAAGACCAATGTGCCGTTGGGGCTGCAGGATATTCAGAGCTTCAACGAGATCTACGGCACCACCAATAATCCGTGGGATCACGATCGCACGTCGGGTGGGTCCTCCGGCGGTTCGGCGGCGGCCCTGGCGTCCGGATTCGGCGCGCTGTCCATCGGCTCCGACATCGCCGGATCGCTGCGCACCCCCGCGCATTTCTGTGGCATCTACGCGCACAAGCCGACACTCGGGCTGGTGGCGAACCGCGGTATGGTCGCGCCGCCGGCACCGGCATTACCGGTCGAACTCGACCTCGCCGTCGTCGGTCCGATGGCGCGCACCGCCCGCGACCTCACTCTGCTGCTCGACGTGATGGCCGGACCGGACCCGCTGACCTACGGCGTCGCCTTCGATCTGGCGCTGCCGCCCGCGCGCCACGAGCGGCTTTCCGACTTCAATATCCTTGTCCTCGAGGATCATCCGCTCATTCCCACCGGGTCCGCCGTGCGGGCGGGCGTCAACCGGGTGGCCGACGCGCTTGTCGACGGCGGCGCCCGCGTCGAACGGCACAGTCCGCTGCTGCCCGATCTGACCGAGGCCGCGACGCTCTACACGCAATTGATGTTCGCGAGCTCCATTGCGCGTTTTCCCGTCGAATCGTACGAGCAGCTACAGACCCGCGCCGCCGGACTGAGCGCAGACGATCAGAGTCTCGATGCGACTCGGTTGCGCGCCATGGTGTTCAGCCTCCGCGACTGGCTCGAGGCGAACAACCGTCGCGAACTCCACCGCCACGGCTGGCGGCAACTGTTCGCCGAGTTCGATGCCGTGGTGTGCCCGATCACGCCGACTCCCGCGTTCCCGCACGACCACAACGCCAATCCGCTGGAACGCCGGATCGACATCGACGGTGTCGAGTACCCGTACTTCGACCAGCTGGTGTGGGCCGGTGTGGCGACCATGCCCGGCCTGCCCGCCACCGCCATACCGGCGGGCCGGTCCCCCGAGGGCCTGCCGGTGGGAGTGCAACTCATCGGACCGATGTTCGAGGACCGCACCCCGCTGCGTCTGGCCGAACTGCTCGAGCAGAGGATCGGCGGCTTCCAGGCACCGGAACAGGGCCTCCCGCGCGGCCCGGAACGGTAGTCGGAAGATCAACGGGCAGTAGCCATCCGGCCTCCTCGAAACAGATTCCGTACCGCTTCACCCCTCCAGCCGCTCGCGAATCCGGTGTCAGGACAGTTTCGCCTCGGGTGCGAACGCCGGCAGCTTCTCGAGACTGCTGCGCACGGCCTCGGCGCCGTACTCGAACATCTGCCGCTCGTAGTCGTCGACCGCGCTGAGCAGATCCTGGCGGCCTTCGCCGGCCTGAACGCGAATCCGGTGTCAGGACAGTTTCGCTTCGGGTGCGAACGCCGGCAGCTTCTCGAGACTGCTGCGCACGGCCTCGGCGCCGTACTCGAACATCTGCCGCTCGTAGTCCTCGACCGCGCTGAGCAGATCCTGGCGGCCTTCGCCGGCCTGAATCAGGCAGCGGCGCAACAGGTCTGCATCGCGCAATGCGGTGTTCGCACCGTTGCCGCCGGTTGGGGAAGTGGCGTGGATCGCATCGCCGAGCAGTGTGACCGGGCCGGACGCCCAGCGCGCACCGGGCTTGACCACCCGGATGGACAGCAGTGCGCTGTTGTCGAGATCGGCCTGCTCGATCAGCGCGCGTAGCTCCGGATGCCAACCTTCCATCCTGGACAGCACGGCGTCCTGCGCGGTCAGATCCTCCAGCGAGCCGTTCGGCGGCAGGATCATCGCCCAGCGCACGTAGTCACCGATATCGGGCAGCGTGACTTCGGGGGCCAGCTGTTCGGCGGCCTGCTTCGGCGGGGTGCGGAAGCGCATCGCGCCGAGCAGCAGGCTGACGCCGTCGCCTGCGATCTTCGAGCCGTAGGCCTTGGACAGGCTCGCGAACTCGTCGGTCAGCGGGGTGCGGCCGATGACGAACCGGACGCCGGTGTCGGTCGGGATGGTCTGCGGCGACAGCACGCCGCGGACCGCGGAGGTGACGCCGTCCGCACCGACGAGCAGGTCCGCGATGGCCGGGTCGCGGTGGGCGAACCGGGCTTCAACCTTGCCGTCGGCCAGCAGGTCGTAGCCGGTCAGCGCGGCATCGGTGTGCACGGTGAGGCCGGTCAGCAGCAGGTGTCGCAGCACCTGCCGATCGACGACGATGCCGGTCCGGCCCGCGCCGAGTTTGCCGATCTCGTTCAGCTGCGGGTCCAGGATCAGCTGCTCGGCGGAGGCTTCCATGACGATCTCGTCCAGCAGCGGGTGCCAGCGCGTCGGCAGGCAGTCGCGCACCGCCTGGAAACCGATCTGGTTCAGCACGAGCCGGTAGCCCTGGAACCGGGCGACGATCCCCGGGTCGCGTTCGAAAACCTCGGCCTCGAATCCGGCTCCACGCAGACCCTGCGCGAGAGCCAGACCACCCAGGCCGGCTCCGATAACGGAAACTCGCATCACACACCTCCGGGACATCGCGACGAACTTAGTTCGTTATTGATGAACTAAGTTCTATCGAACGAACTAAGTTCGTGTCAAGCTATAGTTGTCGCCATGCCCGCCGATCCCCGCCAACGCCGCGCAGCTCGCCACGCCCAACCCGCGACGGACGCCGCCGCACCGGCGCCACGCAAGAAGCCGATCACCGTCCAGCGGATCACCGATGCCGCCCTGGAAGTCGTCGCCACCGAGGGGTATGACGCGCTGACCATCCGCCGGGTCGCCGCCGTGCTCGGCACCGGTCCGTCGTCGCTGTACGCGCATATCGTCAACAAGGACGATATCGATGATCTGCTGATCGGCAGGCTCTACTCCGAAGTCGTTCTCCCCGAACCGGACTCGACCGTCTGGCGCGAGCAGCTACTCGAGGTATACACGCAGATCCGCGACCTCTACCTGAGATATCCGGGAATCTCGCGCGCCGCTCTGGCCATGGTGTCGACCAACCTGGAAACGCTACGCGTCGGCGAAGGAATCCTGGCGATCCTGCTCGCGGGCGGCATCGAACCGAAGACGGCCGGCTGGGCCCGAGACGCGCTATCCCTCTACGTCAGCGCCTATGCGCTGGAGCAGTCACTGGTCCAGCAACGGCGCCAACACCAGGACCAGGAATGGGTGCTCAGCCACGAGGAGCTACTGGACCGCTTCACCGCCCTGCCCGCCGAGAAATTCCCCCAAACCCGACGCCACGCCGCCGACCTGATCTCCGGCACCGGACAAGACCGCTTCGACTTCACCCTCGGCCTACTCACGAACAATCTCCGGCCGGCATCCGACTGACCCGCGGCGTGGGCTGAAATCCCTTCAGGCGCCCGTGATCGACCGCCTGCGCCGCCACGGCGCCGCACTCGTGGGCACGGTTGCTCGATACGAAGACATCTACCGGTACTGCTACGTGCGCGGCCCCGACGGCGTCATGATCGGACTGGTCGAGGAACTCCGCTGAACGACACTCCTCGCCGCGAGGCTCCCGGGTGATCCTTTGAGGTCATGACCCGGGTAGTGCCGTCCGGAAGGCGTTGAGGGTGGCCGCTTCTGGGGTTCGGTCCAGTATTGCGAAAGTGATCTCGCCGAAGTGCCCGTCGAACCGCCCACCGTCGGCCAGCAGTGCGAGGAAGACACCGGCCACCAACCCCGGGTCGTTGCCGTACGCGCCGCAGCCCCAGGCGCCCAGCACCACACGCCGGTAGCCGGCGGCTGTTTCGAGAATGCGCTCGGCGCGGGCGGCCAGCACCGCGGGAATTCGATACGCCTCGCTCGGCTGCTCCTGCACGATCACGTTGGTCCGGGGCGCCGGGCAGGTGAGGAAGCCGACCTCGTAGGGACTGTCGAGCAGGATGCCCGTGTCGTCGCGGAAGACGGGCACGGCGGGAGACAGGATCACGCGGTCGCTGTAGAACGGGTCCGGTGTGCTGCGGTGATACTCGTAGTACTGCGGCACTGCCAACAGGGTGTTGTACAGCGCCGAGGCGCGGCACAGGGCCTCTTCTTGAGTGCGAGCGCCGGCGAGGTAGTGGCCGCCGGGATTGCGAGCGGATGCGAAATTCAGGACGGCGACCGGCTCCGGATCGGTGTCGAGCATTCGGCGCGCCGCGGCGAGGCTGCTCTCCGCGGTCACCGTGATGACGGTGGTGGCCTCGCTGCGGGTGATGACCGGGACCGGGTCGGGACCGTACATCCGGGTGCCCTGAACGGCGGCGTGCACCTTCGATGTCAACGACACATAGTGGCCACCGGCCGTCCGGTAACCACCGGCTGCGATGATCCGCTCGTTGTCGGCGGCAATGGCTCGCAGTTGTTCGGTCACGCCCACGATGCTCTCACGGCTCGAGACGCACCGGGCATCACCGCCGGACCCCACACCCGAAGACCAACGGGCTCAGTTGATCTCGGACGCGCGAGAGCACTGAACGGCGCACCCGGTTCAATGGACTCAGTGAGCCGAGGGGTGTGGTTTGATGACGGGGTGATGTTGATGACGCAGTCGTGGTGGCCGGAGTTCCAGCGGCCCTGACCTGCGTTTGTGTCGGCCGCCGCGTATAACGGCCGATACGTCATGGTTCCTTCGGCCGAAGTGCGGAGGTGGCCTCGAATCGAAAGGGTTTGAGGTTCATGTCTTTACAGGAAGTCCGCGGGCAGATCGACGCGATCGATGCCCGGATCGTTGAATTGCTCGGTGCGCGACAGCAATTGGTTTTGCGTGCCGCCGTGTTCAAGCGCAATGAGGACGAGGTCCGCGCACCGGCGCGGCGCGCGCAAATGATGGTTCGCCTGCGCGAGCTTGCAGTCGAGCACGCCGTCGAACCGCTCCTCGTCGAGCAGGTGTACACAACGCTGATCGACGGCTTCATCGAAATCGAACAGCGCCGGCACACTGCACACACCGAGTCGGGATCGGCCACGGACCGACACTGAGACCGCGCCCCTCCGGCGAACCGCACACAGCAGGACCGCCTGAACTGCACCGCCGCAACCCACGTGGGCCGAAGTGGCCCTGCGGCGCGCCGAATACCAACTGACCGAAGACAATCCGTCGGCAACCGTGTTCGAATGGGCCGAGTTCGCCTATAAGGTCCGGTCCGCCACAGCGAAGGCTAGTTTCCCGGCTGTACCGAGCTGCGTTGCTCGGCGATCCGGCGGCGGATCTCATCCCACGACATGGGTAGTTCGCCGGCCGGCGCGGTGAAGTAGACGAAGGTGGCTTCCTTCATGACCTTTCGCTTGCGCTCGACCGTCGACCTGTGCGGCTCGGCGCCCGCGTAGGCGTAGATGGCCGCCTTGTCGGTCCACGCCGAATAGGTCCAGAAGGTGCCCTTCAGGATCTCCGCCTTCAAGGCGACACCCAGTGCTCCCGGGGAACGTCGCGCCTGCCGCCACAGCGCCAGTGAAGCGATCAGGAAGGCGGGTGCGTTGAGCGGGGACTTGACCTCGAGGCGAGAGGCCATGCATTGCACCTCGGGTGCGCTGGGCGTGCCGACTGTCATCCACGGAATCGTGGGCATGGGCCACTCTTTCGATAGAAGGGGGGCGGATCACCGACCGCCCCTACAATACTCCACAGTGGAATGAATCTTGTCAACAGCAAGTTGCATCCGACCGAGCTCGTCGGCCTGAGTGTCAGTGCGGCCGAGCCGGACTGGGAGGAATGCGATCTCTGCGACGAATCGCAGTATCCGCGAACGCTGCGGACGATCTTCGAGGGCCGACAAGGATCTCATCGGCTTCTGGGCCGGATAGCCGCGTACGGACTACGCCGACTCTTGCCGGGGCAGCAGTATCGCGCGCCCGGTCGCCAGTAGCGGCTGCAGGTTCTGACCATCCGGCAGATCGAGGTAGGCCGGGCGGGCACGACGCCAGCGGGTGTGGCCGGGCTGCCGACTCATGACTGCGATCCTCCCGTTGGTGGTCACCACCGTGACGCATTCGGGGCCGCAGCCGCGGCGCTGCCCGCGACATCCTTCCAAACTCCAGCCGACCAGCGTGATCGATTGCGCCCGGCCAGGCATTCCGGGCTGAAAATGCTCCGCCGGCCGGATCCCCGCGTGGGCGAGTTCGGCGATGAACGCGGCGATCTCAGCTCGGATTTTGACCCGGCCTCTGTGCGGGCGGGGGTTTTGGGGCGAGGCGAGATCGGCTGACATATCGGCTCTTTCGGTGAGGCACTCCGAAACAGGGGTGTGGGATGGATTTGCCCCGCCACGATCGAGTCGAAACCGCCCGGGCGCAACCTCCATCGACGTCCACCGGCGCAGCTGTCGGAACAGCGCATTCGGGCAAGGGTCAGGGGTGGGGCGGGAACTGGCCGTTGGCGGTGATGGTGGTGCCGTTGAGGGTGAAGGTGACGACGCCGGGGCCACCCTGGGGGCAGCACATCGGATCGCTGCCGACCGTCCAGTGGTAGGTGAGCGAGATGCTGGTGCGGGTGTGGGCGGTCAGCATGGTGAACATGTACGGGTCGGAGGTGGTGGTGCCGAGGTAGGTGCCGCCGGTGAACAGCAGGACCTGCGTGTAGGGGTGATTGGTGTTGGTGTCGGCCATCATCCAGGACAGCAGGCCGTCGCAGCCGGAGCTGATCGGATCGTTGCTGGTCTGCCCGACGGACCAGGTGCCGATGGGTGCGGCGGGGAGCTTGGCCAGGGCGGATTGCGCGAGGGCGGAATTCGGGTCGAAGCACAGTCCGTTGGCGCTGCCGTTCGGGGCGCTGCGCTGCTGCGCGACGGGGGCCACGGCGCTGGCCGGCTGCGAGGTCGTGGAGGTTGGTGAGCAACCCGTCGCGATCATCGTGACGGCCGCCGCGAGGACACCGATCGCCGCCGGCCGGACTGTGCTGAAGATGCTTCGAGTGCGCGCCACGTGATAGAGATCGCGGCGGTTGCCGATTGTGTTAGCGCAGGTAGAAGGTTCGCGAATACCGGGGGTCGCGGATTCGGGGTGCGGTGTCGTTGAATCGTCTGCGCGTACGGCGGTTTCGCCGACCGGTGAATGAACGGAGACGGATATGACAGGGCGTTTCGATGGCCGGGTCGCAGTGGTGACCGGAGCCTCGTCCGGCCTGGGACAGGCAGTAGCGCAGTCCCTGCAGGCGGACGGGGCGAAGGTGTTCGGCGTCGGACGCGATAGGGAACGCCTGGGCGCCACTCTCGACGGCCCCGAAACCGCCTGGCTGGCAGCCGATCTCACCGATCCCGCCGCGAGCGCCGCGGTGATCGAAGCCTGCGTCGAGCGTTTCGGCGGAATCGACATCCTGATCAATGCCGCGGGTGCCCACACCATGCGTCACACCGCGCAGACCACCGACGCCGACTGGCACCACGACCTCGCCATCAACCTCAACGCCCCCTTCTTCCTCTCCCGTGCCGCCCTCCCCCACCTGCTCGAACGACAGGGCAACATAGTCAATGTCGCCTCCATCGCGGGCCTCGAAGGCCAGGCCTACTCGGCCGCCTACTGCGCCGCCAAACACGGCCTCATCGGCCTCACCCGCGCCATGGCCCTGGAATTCGACAGCCGCGGCATCCGCATCAACGTCGTCTGCCCCGGCGGCATGACCACCCCCCTCCTACAGAACTTCACCTTCCCCGAAGACCCCGACTACACCCTCATCATGAAAACCGCCGCCGCCCGCGGCCTCATGGACCCCACCCAGGTAGCCAACGTCATCACCTTCCTCTGCTCCCCCGAAGCCTCCGCCGTCCACGGCGCCGTCTACACCGTCGACAACGGCAAAATGGCCCTCTGAAGCCGCGAGTCTCAGATCGCGAAGCGGGCGATAGCTACGAAGGCCGCGAGTAGTGGCAGGACTATTCGGTCAGGAGTAGCCGGGGAGGTAGTGGTAGCCCGGGATTCGCTTCTGGCCGTTGCAATTCGGGCATACCAGACGCTTCGGCATTCCACTGGGGTAGCGCTCTGTGTCCGAGTGGACATAGCCCCATCCGGAACAGAGGTCACAGGGGACGATGCCCTCGACACGGCGGACCTGGCCGGTGGCGTTGCAGGTTTGGCAGTGGCCCAGGGGTTTGTAGATGTAGCCGTTTCCGAAGCAGGCGCCGCAACGGACCGGGCGGGTCACCCACTGGGCGGAGGTTTCGAAACCTTCTTGGGTGGCGTACTCGCTCCAGCCCCGTCCATCACACTCACCGCATGGTCCCGAGAGTGTGCGGTGACCCGCCCCGTTGCAGTCCGGGCACTTCATCGAGCTACTAGGCGCTGCCGAATGCACCGAGGATCGCGTTGGCGGCACCGTTGCCGAGACCCCAACCGAGACCATTGACCAAGCTGTTGGCAAACATCTGAATCAAGTTATCCATATCGCTCCATAGCCTTTCGATCCGAAATCTTCGCCGTCATCCTACGCCGAGAACAACGAGTAGATCGGTCTGTTCATGCCGGAGGAAAATTGAACGACCCTTGATCCAGCTGCGGCACAACGGATTCGATCTATTGCACGGTGGTGAAGGTCGCCATCATGGCCATATCCTCGTGCTCCAGATTGTGGCAGTGCAGAACGAACCGCCCCGCATAGTCGGTGAACCGAATAGCGACTTCGGCCACCTCGGTAGCCGCCAGATTGAGGGTGTCCTTCCAGCCCACATCGGTCGCATGCGGCAAATTGCCATTGCGGGAGAGCACCTGGAACTGATTGAGGTGCACATGGATCGGATGATTGAGATCGGTGCTGAACCGCCAGATCTCCACCTCCCCCAGCTTCGGCTCGGCGATGACCTCGTCGACGGCGTACGCACGGCCGTTGATCGTCCAGCCGACCATGCCGCCGACATCGCCGCGGCGAAAGTCGAACAGGCGGGTGCGCACCGCGGCCGCCCGGTCCAGCCGATCGATCGGAACGAGCGCGTCCGGGACCATCGAGGGATCATCGGCGCGCTCCCCCACCACAAAGCGCATGACCTGCGCGGTCTTTCCGGAGCCGAGATCATTGTGAACGGTCACCTGATCGCCCGGTGCGCAACCGGAGAAGTCCACGACCACATCGAAGCGCTCACCAGGCGCGATATCCAACGCCGAAAGATGTTGTGCGCGTTCCAGCAGACCACCGTCGGATCCGATCTGCACGAACCCGCCGGCCCGGCCACCGGGTGAATCGATACGCAGCCGATAGACTCGGGCATTGGACGCATTGAGCAACCGCAGCCGGTAGCGCGCACCCGCAATCCGATGCACCGGCCACGGCACGCCATTGACGAGAACGACATCGCCGAGCACACCCTGCACGTACTTCCCTGTCACACCGGGCTTTTCCATCATCGCCGGGTCCAGCGCCGGATACATGAGCGACCCGTCCGCACGGAACGCCCGATCGGTGATCATCAGCGGCAGATCACGCTCCCCGGAGGGCAGCCGCAACCGGTTCTCCGCCTCGTCCACGATGAGATGGAATCCGGCCAGCCCGTGCCATACCGATGCGCCGGTGAAATCCATCCGATGGTCGTGGTACCACAGCGTGGCCGCCGGCTGCCGCGCCGGATATTCGTAATCACGTTCGCCGGTCATGGTCCGCGCCAGCGAATCACGCTGCATACCAGCCATATCGGCCATTGAATCCGAGCCGGCCGGATACAGCAGATCAGTGGGATAGCCGTCGGAATCGTGCGGCACATGGCCGCCGTGCAGATGGACGACGGTCGGGACGGGCAGCTCATTGCGATGAGTGACAACCGTGCGCCTGCCGCGCGCCGAGACGAGCGTCGGACCGGGAAAAGTCCCGTTGTAGCTCAAAATCGGTGTGGCATAACCGGGCAGGATCTGCGCCATCGCCCGGCGCTGGGTAATGCGGTAGTAGTCCGTATCCGCGTCCCGGCGCTCCGGCGCCAGCACCGCGGGCACCACAAGCGACCGCGTGAACGGTTCGGGCAGTGCCACTTCCGAGGTGAGCTGCGCGCCGACGGTCGCGCTGTCACCGGCGAACCTGAAGCCCGCGGCCACACCCGCCGCGCCCACCACACCGAGCGCCCCGGCCAGCCGGAAGACGTCCCGGCGGCTCATCGCATTCATCTGTCCCCCAGCGCATCAGCGCCGACCAGCACCGGAGTACGCCACGCCTGCACGAGCAGTGCCAGCAACCCGGCGATAATGAGCACACCGAGCGGGACATGTATCGCCAGAATCGCCTTGTGCCCCAGCATGATCTCGATACCGCAGGCCAGGGTGAGTCCCAGACTCGTCCAGAAGGTCCACGAGAGCGCCCCGCGCCGCCAGGCCACCGCGAACGCAATGGTCTCCAGTAGTGAGATGCCCCCGAGAATGAGCCCGTTGAGCGAATGCGCGTCCAGCGCACGGTAACTGCCGGACATGAAGCGCCCCGCGAACATGGCCTGCGTCAGTCCGTCCACCCCGGCGAGCAGCGTCAGCCCGCGCAGCATCCAGTGCAGCGTCCGGTTCATCACGCGCTCTTCCGAGCGGTGAGCAGCCATGACGGGATCGAGGCGGGGCCGCGTCCGGGCAGCGATCCCAGCATCTCGCCGCGGCGCAGCACCTCGATAGCCCAGCCGGTGGCGAACGCTTCGCGCAGTTCGGCTTCGGTAATGCGGCGCGGTCCCGGTCCAGGCGGTGCCGCATCGCTGACCGCCAGGATATGCACTGCTCCAGCGGAATTCGTCACCCGGCGCAGGGCTGCGACATAGCGAACTCGATCCGGTCCGGTGAAGGTGTGGAACAGACCGGAGTCGAGAACGGTGTCGAAACTGTCCTCGTAGCTGGTGAATTCACGGGCATCGGCGGAGTCGAACTCGGCCCGGATGCCCAGTCGCGTCGCCTTCGCCCGGGCATTCGCAATGGCGGTAGCCGCGAAATCCAGTCCGGTGACGTCATATCCGCGGCCCGCGAGATACAGCGCGTTCTCGCCGGTACCGCAGCCGGCGTCCAGCACCCGGCCGCGGATCCGGCCGGTATCGGCCAGTTCGACCACCAGCGGCTGCGGCTGACCGATATCCCAGCCGGCGGCCGAGATGACGGCCCCGGTCGGTGGTTGCGAACGATAGACGGATTCGAAGTACTCCCCGGCTTCCGGCTGCTGTGGACCTGTCATGGCCATCCTCCCGACGCCCCGGCGCACACCGGGATCCAGATAGTTCATATTTAAGAACTATTCAGAAGTTTGAAGTTGTAGAGTGACCCTGTCAAGGACGGATTTTCGAGAGCACAGGGGAGGACGGGTGGCCGAGCCACAACCGGTCAGCGCCGAGGACCGCAGCCGATTGCAGGCGGTCGTGCCGATGATCTCCAGCTATCTGCGGCGCGCACACGGCGATATGCCCCCCGCGCTGCGCGATGCCTTCGAGGCCAATGGGCTCGGCCCCCGGCACGGCGCCGCGCTGGTCTACGCCCTGTCCGCCGGCCCGGTCGGCGTCGGCGATCTGGCGCGCCGGCTGGGCATCGGGCTGACCAATGCCAGCCAGCTCACCGGCGACCTGTCCCGCGCGGGCTGGCTGCGCCGCGACAGCGATCCGGCCGACCATCGCCGGACCCTGCTGTCGGTTCCGGAGGAGCACCGCGCGGATGTCGCGGAATTCGTCGGCCGCAGGTCCGAACCCCTGATGCGCGCCATGGCCCGCCTGACCACGGAGGAGCGCGCGGCCTTCCTCGCGGGCCTCACCGCCTGGGTGGACGAACTCAGCAGCTGAGCAGCAACCCGCGCGAGCCCTCAGTTTGCGGAGATCTCACGTGAAAGTATCGCTGGGATAACGGAATAGGTATGTTGTGGGCTACGGTCGGTCGTATTTGCGTAAGTGCGCCTGACCTTGGTGTAGCCGACAGGATTGACGAAACCCCTATGGCCGTGATGTTTCTCTGGATACTAGTTCCCCTACTTGTGCTCGCCGTCGCCGCGAATGCCTATACCGCGGTGCGTTTGCGCGCGGAGCGGACCCGCGCCAATGATCTGACCGCGCGGGTGCGGGGCTGGGAGCAATTGCTCGAACAGCTTGTCCGCAAGACGCTGCCGTCGGTCGCCGAGTCGATCCGCCGCCCCGGATTGCCGCTGACCGCTCTGGAAGTGCCACCGAGCCTGGAAGATTCGGCGCTGCCCCCGCTGGTGTGGCAGGGCGTGGAATACCATGCGGACGATCTCCGACTGCTCTGCGCGGAAGCCGCGGATCAGGGCAAACGGCAGATCGAGGCGGAGGCCCGGCTCGCAATCGCCAACGCGGAGCAGGCCGTTCGCGCCGAGATGCAGACCGTGCGCGACGCCGCGCAGGGCGCCTCGCGCGATGTGACCGGCGCCGCCGTGCGCTCGTTCGGCACCTCGGTGGTCAGCCTCGGCGCCGACGTCGGCAAGGTGGTCAGCGCCGCCCTGCGCGAGCATCGGGACGACGCGGTGTACGAAACCCTCATCCGCATCGACCACAGTGTGCAGCAGATGATCCGGCAGGCGCAGTCCTATGTGATCGTCAGCGGCGGCCTGCCCGGACGCCGGTGGCCGCAGCAGTCGGTGACCGATGTGGTCGGCGGCGCCACCGGGCGCGTGCGCGACTACCTGCGGGTGCGTTCCACCCAGGCCGATCGGGTGGTGGCCAGCCGCGTGGTGGAGCCGCTGGTGCACACCGTGGCGACGCTGCTGGACAATGCGCTGCGCTATTCGCCGCCGACCTCGTTCGTCGATATCAGTTTCCAGGAAGGTCACCACGGCGTGACAATCCTCATCGACGATGCCGGTGTGCGCATGAGCCCGGAGCAGTTGGAGGATGCCCGCCAGGTCCTCGCGGGCGAGCGCTCGATCGATATTCTCGAGCTCGGCCCGGCGCCGAAGATCGGCTTCCCCAGTATCGCGGCGCTGGTGCGCCGCTACGGATTCAGCGTCTACATCGACGGCCCGAATATGTACGGCGGTGTGCGGGCGATGGTGTACATCCCCGAATCCCTGCTCATGGCACCGCAAGAAGTCAAGGAGGAGCCCGCGGCGACGACGACAGCAGTGTTCCCCGTGGAAGAACCCGCAGCCGACAATGCCGAGATCGCCGCGGCGCTCACCGCGAGCGGACTGGCGAAACGGCGGCGGCGCACCGTGGTTCAGCCGGGGGTGCAGCAATCCTCCACCCCCGCACCGACTCTCCAACTCGCTCGACCCGATATCGCAGTGGCGTGGCGCAGCGGTTCGGTCAGCGGCCGCGTCGCCGCCGCCGAAGCCGACCAGACCGAAGGGATGAACTCGTGAACTCACCGACAGCGACCGGCCCGCACAATGCGGCGCCGTCCGCGAGCCCGGCCGACAGCTCCAACCGGCTCGGCTGGATGCTTTCGGACCTAGATATCCCGGGGGTGCGGTTCGCCGTACTGCTGTCCGAGGACGGCCTGCGAATCGCGCATTCGGGCAATATCACCCGGGACAATGCCGAGCGCTTCGCCGCGGCCGCGTCCGGGCTGCGCTCGCTGGGTAAGGCGCTCGGTGAATTCTGCGGCGGCCCGCACGACAATGTGCGCCAGAACGTCACCGAGTACGACGACGGCATGATCTTCATTACCGCCGCCGGCGACGGTGCGGTCATCGGTGTGTCGGCGACCGTCGAGGTCGATGTGGCGCTGGTCGCGCACCGGCTCAACGAGCTCGCCGCGCGGGTCGGGCACGAGCTCGGCGCTGTGCCGCGCGGCGGCGCTCTGACATGACCGGGCCGCGACGTGATCCCGATCTGGTCCGGGCGTACGTACGCACCGGCGGACGTTCGCGTCCGACACGCCTTTTGGACCTCGTCACCGTGATCGTCGCCGCCGATGTCCCGCTACAGGGCGGGACTCCCGACGGACGCCGCATCCTCGCGCTGTGCCGCAGTGCGCTGTCACTCGCCGAGGTCGCGGCGCATCTCGATCTGCCGCCCTCGGTGGTGAAGATCGTCGTCGCCGACCTGCTCGACAGCGGTCACCTGATAACCCGGACGCCTGCGCACACCATGCCGGACGTCAGCTTGCTGGAAGAGGTACTGAATGGGCTTCGCGCCCTTGCGGTCTGAGTCGGATCGACCGCAATTACAGCCCCCGGGTGTCGAATATCTGCCGCCCACCGTGACCAAATCGGTAAAACTCTTGGTGGCGGGGAGTTTCGGCGTCGGCAAGACCACCTTCGTCGGCAGCGTCTCGGAGATCAAGCCGCTGCGCACCGAGGAGACGATCACCGAGGCCAGTGTCGGCGTCGACGATCTGGCGGGCCTGCGGGAGAAGACGACCACCACGGTCGCCATGGACTTCGGCCGCATCACCCTCAACCCCCAACTGGCCCTGTACCTTTTCGGCACTCCAGGCCAGCGGCGCTTCATTCCGCTGTGGGAGGAGCTGGCCATCGGAGCGCTCGGCGCGCTGGTGCTCGTCGATACCCGCCGGATCGAACAATCCGACGAGGTGCTGTCGGTGCTCGAACAGCGCGCGGTGCCGTATGCGGTGGCGGTCAACGAATTCGAGGGCGCGAAGCGGTATCCGCTCGCCGAGATCCGCGACGCCCTCGACCTCGCCGAGGGCACGCCCCTGACCGCCCTGGACGCACGCGATCGGCGTACGTGCGTGCAGTCGCTCATCACACTCGTCGAGTTCTTGTTTCAATCTCGTCAGGAGTCACAGCTTTGACCACTTCGACCGGACCGTCGACCCTTGTCGAGGGGACGCGCTTCCCGCTGTACTCCGCCGAATTCGCGGCCGACCCGCACGGCTGCTATCGCGAATTGCGCCGCCGCTACGGCTCGCTGGCACCGGTGGAGCTGGCGCCCGGAGTGGCAGCCACGCTCGTGATCGGCTATCACGATGCGGTGCGGATCCTGAACGATCCGGATCATTTCCCGGCCGATCCGCGCATCTGGCAGGAGACGATTCCCGCGGACTGCCCGGTGCGGCCCATGATGGAGTGGTACCCGAATGTGCTGCGCAATGCGGGTGCGGCGCACTGGCGGTACCGGCAGGCGAATGTCAGCGCCATCGACGGGGTGGACCTGCACGGTCTGCACGCCATCGTGGGGCGCGAAGCCATTCCGCTGATCAATTCGTTCTGCGAGAGCGGCGAGGTCGAGCTGATCAGTCAGTACGCGTTCCCGCTCGTCTTCGCCGGTCTCAATGAAATGCTCGGCTGCCCACCGGCCATCGGGCAGCGGGTGGCCCAGGGTATGGCCGCCCTGTTCGATTCGGTCGACGAGAAGGCCGAACAGGGCATGGTGATGCTCAGCGGTGCACTGCTGGAGCTGATCGAGCTCAAGAAACGCGAACCCGGCGACGATATGGTGACCCGGCTGCTGCAGCACGACGCCGGACTCGACGACACCGAGATGCTCGCCAACATCATCAGTCTGTACGGCGCCGGGCTGGAGCCGCAGCAGAATCTCATCATCAATACGCTGCGGCTGATCCTCACCGACGATCGGTTCGCCGGCGACGTGCTGGGCGGAAGCCTTTCCACGCGTGACGCTTTGGACGAGGTGCTGTTCAACGACCCGCCGGTGGCGAACTTCTCCACCTCCTTCCCGCGGCAGCCGATGCTGATCGGCGACACCTGGCTGCCGGCGCACCAGCCGGTACTCATCAGCCTCGCCGCCTGCAATAACGACCCCGCGATCGGCGGCGGTGAACGCATCGGCAACCGCTCCCACCTGGCCTGGAGCCTCGGACCGCATGCCTGCCCGGCCAAGTCGGTGGCCTCGCTGGTGGCGCAGGAGGCGATCGACCAACTGCTCGACGCTTTGCCCGAGCTGCGTCTCGCCGTTCCGGTTGATGAATTATCTTGGCGTCCAGGGCCTTTCCACCGCGCGCTGGCAGCGCTGCCGGTGGTCTTCCCCGCGTGCCCGCCGTTGAATGTGAAGTAGGAGAACAGCAGTGACGATCGAACCCCTGGCGCTGGACCTCACCGGCGTCGACATTCAAGGCGAGAATGCCCGTATCCGCGCGCGCGGACCGGTGACCCTGATCGAGCTCATGGGCGTGCCGGCGTGGTCGGTGACCGATGCCGACGTACTCAAGCGGCTGCTGGCCGATCCGCGGGTGTCCAAGGATCCGGCGCAGCACTGGGCGGCCTTCGGCAATGGCGAGGTCACCCCCGAGTGGCCGCTGTTCCCGTGGGTGGCGGCGACCAATATGTTCACCGCCTACGGCGCGGACCACCGGCGCCTGCGCAAGCTGGTGTCGCCGGCCTTCACCAATCGCCGGACCCTGGCGCTGCGCCCGCGCATCGAGGAGTTGGTGACCGACCTGCTGGACCGGCTGGCCGCGACCCCCGCGGGCGAAACCGTGGACCTGCGTGAGGGTTTCGCCTATCCGGTGCCGATCCAGGTGCTCACCGAGCTGATGGGCGTGCCGGACGATCGCGAGCCCGCGCTGCGCACCTGTGTGGCCCGGTTCTTCGATACCGAGATCTCGCCGGAGGCCGCCGGGGCCAACTACCTCGAAATGTTCGGGCTCATCGAGGAACTCGTGGCCTTCCGCCGCGACAACCCCGGCGAGGATATGACCAGCGTGCTGATCAATACCCGCGATGAGGACGGCGAACGGCTGACCGAGAAGGAGATGGTCGATACGCTCATGCTGGTCATCAACGCCGGTCACGAGACCACGGTCAATCTGCTCGATCAGGCGATCTTCGCGCTGCTCACCCATCCCGAGCAGCTCGCCGCCGTGCGCGCGGGCGAGGTCAGCTGGGACGACGTGATCGAGGAGACCCTGCGGTACGAATCGCCCGTCGCTCATCTGCCGCTGCGCTATGCCGTGGAGGACATCGAGATCGACGGTATTCGAATCCCCAAGGGCGAGGCCATCCTCGCCTCGTATGCCGCTGCCGGGCGTGATCCGAAGATCCACGGCGACACCGCCGACTCCTTCGATATCACCCGGGTGGACAAGGATCACGTGGCCTTCGGACACGGTGTGCACCACTGCATCGGCGCTCCCCTGGCCCGGCTCGAGGCGAGCATTGCTCTCCCTGCGCTGTTCGCCCGCTTCCCGGAGCTGCGACTGGCCGGTGATCCCGCAGACGTAGCTCCTGTCATCGGCTTCATCTCCAACGGGCATCGCGAACTCCCCGTACGCCTCACCGCGGAGTAATCCAGCCCAGCGACCGGCTCGGGCCCGGCAGCTGCCGGGCCCGAGCCGGTTCGGCGACTCGATGCCCTATCCCAGTAGGACTTTCAGGGCCTTTATCCCGGTAGGACTTTCAGGCCGAGGGTGAAGGCGAGGGTGATCGCCTGATCCGGATCGATCACCGCGCGCGCCACCTCCGCGTTGTACGGATCCAGCGCCGAGATATCGCTGCCGCGCAGGTCCGCATCGGAGAAGTCCGACTTCGTCAGCCACGCGCCGGAGAGATCGATCTACGATTCCCGAGTTCGCTCATACGAGAACCGTAGCGACAGCCACCGACCAACATTCGAGATGGAAAGGGACCCGCTGTTCCCGTCCAGTGCGGGCGCTGGACGAGTGCTAGCCGATCGGCAGCGCGCTCAGGACCGGGTCGTAGGCCCAGTTCAGCATGCGCTCGGCGTCTTCCTTCGCGGCTACGCCGCTGCCCGGTGAGCTGTGCAGGACCACGCCGATCAGCGGTATTCCGGCCCGCACCGTCTCGAACAGCAGGCAGGCTCCCGCGGCGTCGGTGGAGCCGGTCTTGATGCCGATGGTGCCCGGGTATTCGCGCAGCAGCAGGTTCGTGGTCCGCCAGACGTGATCGCGATTGCCCGGGCCGGCGGGCAGATGATAGTCCCGCGTTCCCGCGACCTCACGGAACATCGGCAGGTTCATCGCGCGCAGACCGAGGGCCAGCAGGTCCGCGGGCGTGGAGTAGGTGGAGTAGTCGTCCGGGTTCGGCAGTCCGCTGGGATCGGCGAAATTGGTTGCCATCATGCCCATTTCCCGCGCCGTGCCGTTCATCTTGGCAATGAACCCGTCCTGGCCCGGCCCATACCCCTCGGCCAGCGTATAGGCGGCATCGCAGCCCGACGGCAGCACCATCGCGAAGAGCAACTGTCGCGTGGTGAGCACCTCACCGGGCGCCAGCCCCGCAGTGCTCCCGTCATACCTGGCGCAGTAGGCAGCACTCTCCGGCGGCACCGTGATCGTCCGTTCGAGGTCGCCCGCATTGATCACCACCAACGCCGTCATCACCTTCGCGATACTGGCGATCGGCACCGGCGTAGTCGCCTGTCGCGACCACAGCACCGTCCCGACGACCCCGTCGGCCAAAGCCGCCCCCGGCGCCTGCACCCCATCCGGCTCGGCAGTCGGCCAGGGCAATTGAGCGCTCGCTACCGGCGCAGCCGTGACGCCATGACTGACCGCCATTACCAGCGCCCCCGCAACGCTGACCTGCAACAATCGGGCAAATGTCCGCATGGCGACATTGTGCCTTCAACCCCCGCCAACCAGCCGGATTTCCCCGCCCGAATCACCGCGCCGCATCAGAAGCCGGCGGTGCCGCCCCACCGTGGCCTCGTCGAGCGAGGGAGAGTGCGCTCACTGGAGACATGCCACGTTCGAACCTCGAACCGGCCGACAGCACCTGACAAGTCGATCCGAACACCCGTGGAGATAGGCCCGGCTCCGTTCGGCAGGCCCGGCGCACCGATTGCTGGCATATACCGTGCGCCAGTTCGGCCTGATTCCCACCCGTACCGGAACTCTCGCGGTAGCTCTTGCCGCACAACCGGATTCGGGGACGTTCGACGATGCCGCGACGGCACCGTCCAAGATGGCGGTGGTGCTCGCCGAGAATGCCGGCGAGCTCACCGGCGGTCACTGCTCGTGACGCGCCGGACCGAGAACGTCGTCAGTGCATGCCGGACGAGGCCGTCAGTGCATACCGGACGAGGCGCGCAGGCGCTGCATGACCTCCGGCTCGGGATGGTATTCGACGCGATAGCGCTCCGGGTGAATACCCTCGACAGGCCGCAAATCAACTGCGGCAGCGAGTATTTCCCAGGAGACGCCGAAGGTCTCGCCGGTCTCGACATTGGTGAGCGTGACATTGTGCGCCCGGGGCAGCAGGGTCGGAACCGCATCCGTCCACGGGGTGAAAGTCATCTCGGTGCCGTCCTGCTGACGCGCGTGCATGAGCTTCGCGGCCCGGTCCTCGGTCAGGTCCGCATCCAGGTCGGCGCGCAGGTGCTCGTACTGCTGCCCGTACACCGAGGCGGCCAATGTCGATTCCGCGGAACGGATCTCGCGCCAGGCCTGGTGATCACGCGACACCCGATACGGGATCAGCCGCCCGTCGTCGTCCACGGTGTACGGCACCGGCGACACCTCCCGGACCGCATCGTCGAACAGCTGCCGCGCCAGCTGCACCAGGCGCACCACGTGCTGCTCCGAGAATTCGGCGCCGATCAGCACACCGACGTTCTGCGCGATGAAAACTATCGGCCGCGCACCGGCTTTCGCGCCGATACCGGCCAGCCAGCCGTCCACCAGGGGCAGCGATCCGGCATACATATCGCCGTCGTTGTCCGGGATATGCAGTATCCCGGCCTTCGAACCGGGGTCGTAACCGGCAACGGTGTCGAGCGCCGCACCGGCGAGATTGCCACGCGCGGTGGCGAATACGGTGTCGGCGTCGACACCCCACTCCTCGAGATCGCTCGGCCCGACCCGCTTCATGGCGGTCGGCTGATCGATGACCACCGTCTCGATCAGGCACGGCAGAATCGGCCGCCACAGCGTGTGGTCCGCGATCCGCATGCCCTCCATCCGCTGATCGAGTTGGCCCGCCTGGCGGATCAGCGGGCGCAGGCACGGGGCGGCCGCCGCCCAGCCGTCGGGCAATTCGGCGGCGCCGAGCGACGGGGTCATCGTGAGGAAATCCGACAGCATGCGCTCGGTGTCCTCGGCGGAGGCCCCACGACAGCGTTTGAACACGGTGGTCAGATTGATCCGGCCGCGCTCACCGTCATGGGTCCGATAACTGATTTCGAAGGCCGCGGCATCGAAATCCGCTGCCACCACGGTGCTCTGACCGCGCACCACAGCCAACGCCCGCGCACCGAACTGCTTACGATTCGAACCGAAAACCCCACCCAGAAAACTCACGCGCCGGAATCTACGCGATACCACCGACCGGCGCAGAGCAATAGCGGCGTCAGCTGATGGTCGTGGAGGTGCCCAGGGTGAAGGTGTGGCCGTGCGAGGAACAGGTCAGCCCGGCGCCGCGCGGCTGACCGCCGAGGCAGCTCGCGCCCGCGTAGTCGAATCGGGTTCCGGCATAGACATTCCCGTCGGGCCGGGGCACATCGGTCAGCCAGCGGCTGCCCGGCTGCCCGTGCTGACCGCCGAGCCCGAAGGTCGGATGTGCGGGCAGGAACGATCCGTCGATGACGATATCGCTGATCGGCACGATGCCCCACAGCTTGTTGCCGGGAGCGAGATCGCAGCCCACATTGCCGTCGGCGGTGATCGCGCAGTTGTTCACGCCCAGCCAGCCCGAGAAATACAGGGTGTCGCCGACCATGAAGTCGGCATTGTTCGCTTCGATAACCCCGGAATCGGCGGCGGCCACACCATTGCCGGCCAGGGTCACGCCCACAGCG
The DNA here is from genome assembly GCF_045040085.1 of Nocardia sp. NBC_01388. Lineage (NCBI taxonomy): Bacteria > Bacillati > Actinomycetota > Actinomycetes > Mycobacteriales > Nocardiaceae > Nocardia > Nocardia sp. NBC_01388. Next base: position 8,344,227 of record NZ_CP109553.1, on the reverse strand, counting down.
GCAATAGCGGCCCACAGAAATTTACGAGTCATGGTCGCCCACTCTATGGCAACCATGAAAAACCGAAAAACGGTACTACACAATCGAATCCGTATCAGATTCGACTCCTCGGCGAATGCCCCGGATTGCCGGGGCAAGTCCTCACACTCCCCTGATGACCAAGACCACGCCCAGCGGCAAACCAGTGGCGCACAGGCGACCGATCGACCTCGAATCCGGGCCAGCTATCGGACAGAGAATTGGCTACTGTTCGCCTCTATCCCAGCGCCCGTGTCCGTGCAACAGTGGTGCACTACAGCGGGATCGGATAGAACCGGGAAGTCGAACCATGATGTACGTGCTATGGGTCTTCCTACCCGGCGCCGCGCTCGCCTCGTGTATCGCGGGGCATGTCTGGCGCTACCGGACCGATAGGTTCCTCGGCTACCTTTACTGTCCGCGCGCCGATCGGGGACAGCAGTTCGGGAGCGTGGCCTTCCGGCTCGGGGCCGCGGGGATGTTCGCGGCTCGAATCGCCGAAGTGCTGCTGGCCGGACCACATTCACGCACCACCGGCAATGCCCACCTGCTCCTCTCGGCACTGCAGATCATCGCCGTCCCGCTCGCGGTGATCGGCGCCGGTGTCATCCTGATCCCGCCGTTGATCTCCGCCGAGGCCCGCCCCCGGATCACTCCGATCGACCGCATCACCATTCCGGTGGTCGTCGCCGCCCTGCTCTCCTCGGTCCTGATCACCTTCGACCCCTACTCCACCAACGACCGATATCGCACCGCGGAAACGCTTTTCACCTGGTGCCGCTCGCTGGTGGCACTGCATCCCAACCCCGGGGTCATGGCGCACGCACCCGCCATCTACCAGGCGCGCGGCCTGATAGTCATGCTGCTGCTGGCCATTTGGCCCTACACCCGGCTGGCCGGGATCTTCAGCATCCCGCTGCTGCGCCTACTGCGACGCATCGGCCGATCAGCGCAATCGTGGCAGGTCGCGATGCCGAGGCGGCTGCGGCAGTCCGTGTGAGCCGGCATTCCGTATGAGCGCCAAGATCACTGCGCGCGGTACACAACGATTCCAGGAGTCGTCCGCACGTAGTCGCTGAACGACGAGTCGACCACCTTGTTGTTCGCCGACAGCGAGGACGCATTGCGGAAGACCGGGCCGGCGGGAGTCGAGACGAAGATCCCCACGTGCGTGACATCCAGGCCGGGCTGGTCCGCGTACGCGCCGATGTAATCACCGGTGCGGAGCTGTCCGATGACATTGCCGTCCACGGCAGAGCTGGGAATGTAGGTGATTCCCCGGGCCACCACCGGCAGCCCCGGCAGGTAGTTGCTGCCGTCGGACTTCTCATTGAGGTTCTTGTCCACCGTCACCGCGGCGGGACTCAGGGACCCGGTGATATCGGCCGCGGCGATGCGCGGGGCATAGGCCCAATCGCTGAAGAAGTGTTTGCGGTGCAGGAAGTCGACCTGCCCGTCCCGGTACCGCGTCTGAATCAGGTTCGCCACGAACTGATCCCGATCGGCAGATCGGCTGAGCGCCTCCACATAGTCGAGATAGGTGAAGCAATCCACCCCCCGGAAGTCGATGACCAGCTGTTCGGGCTGGCTCGCCGAGCCGATGAGCATATCCGCGGTGTAGGGCGTGCCCAGGAACTGCCGGGACAGCAGCTCGACCAGGTCGCCCTTGCTCGCACCGCTGGTGCGCGCCGCCAGCAGCTCGTCGATCTTCCGCGAGGTGAAGTCATCGATATTCGTCGTGTTCGGTGTGGCCAGCGCGGCGGGCAGGATCGATGCCATCCCGCACATCACAGCCAGCATAACGAGCAGTACCCGAGCAATTCTGCGCAAGACGCCTCCTCAAGGTGAACACGTCGATCGTTGCACACTCCGATCGCCATCTGCCTGAACCGCCCGATCCCGGCACTTCCGCACCGACCGGCCTTGGCGACTCATGGCCGAACGGTGTTCATATTGACCGTTCATCGGCCCGTCACACCGGGGGTTGACACGCGTGCAGCATCTGACCATTCTGAACCTTGTTCAAAATGAACCGCGCTCCATGGCTGTCAACGAATGAATGAGGGTCAACGATGACGTCTCTCCCGTCACCGCCCACGCAACATCCACTGGTTCATCACCCGATCGCGCGGGGGCTCGCCCACCTCGTCGGTCCGCGCGGTCTGCGCGGCGACAGCCGGCTGCGGTCGGAGGTTGCCGGGAAGGTCGTTGTCATCACCGGCGCCTCCTTCGGTGTCGGCGCGGCGACCGCACGACTGTTCGCGGCGGCGGGCGCGACCGTGGTGCTCGGCGCGCGCAGTATGGACGCGCTGCGCGAGCTGGCCGCGGAGATCGACAGGGCCGGCGGTATCGCGCGGGTCTACCCGCTGGATCTGACCAGCGAGCAGTCGGTGACCGAGTTCGCGGCATCGGTCCTGTCCGACCACGGCCACGTCGACCACCTGATTCACAATGCGGGCAAGTCATTACGCCGTTCCATCCACCTGTCCTACGACCGCCCCAAGGATCTCGCGGCGACCACCGGCGCGAACTACCTCGGCCCGATGCGCCTGACGCTCGCGCTGCTGCCCGGTATGCGCGAGCGCGGCAGCGGGCACATCGTGAACATGTCCACGGTCGGCGTGATGTTTCCGATTGTGCCGAAATGGGGCTTCTATCTGTCCTCGAAGCTGGCGTTCGACTGCTGGATGCGAGCGGTCGGCATGGAGGCCCGCGTCGACGGGGTCACCCTCACCACCGTGTACGGCGGATTGATGCATACCCGGATGAGCGCGCCCAGTCGATGGATGCGAACCCTGCCGGGCCAGACGCCCGAGGACGCCGCGCGCGTGATCGCCCGTGCGGCGGTGCGGAAACCACGCACCCTGACACCGATCTACGGGCACCCGTCGGCCATCCTGTCCGCGGTCGCGCGCACCCCGCTCGAGGTGCTGATCGGCTTCGTCTACAGCCACCTCGGCGATACCAGGGAATCGCTCGCGCGGGTGCACACCAGCGCTCCCGATGCCGGGGAGGTCAGCAGCCATGTTCAGTGACCGTGGTGCTGCGCAGCCGTGGCGGGCCGCGATATCGGCACTGCTCAACTCCGGTCTGCTCGGACCGCCCACGCCCGCCCAGGCGACCCGAATTGTGCGCGGGCTGTGGCGATTCGGGCCGACACCGGCCTCCCTGCTCGCCACCTCCGCCGCCCGATATCCGGCCCGGATCGCGGTCATCGACGATGCCGGGACGATCACCTATGCCGAATTGCAGGCCAGAGCCGAAGCGATTGCCGCCGGACTGCATGCCGTTGCGCACGAACCCCGGTCGGTGGGCATCCTGTGCCGCAATCACCGGGGCTTCATCGAAGCCACCGCTGCCGCAGCACAATTGGGCTGTGAACTGATCTTCGTCAATACCGAGCTGCCCGCGGCCCAGCTCAGCGCCGTGCTGCGGCGGCACGGTCCGGACATCCTCATTGCCGATGACGAGTACGACGATGCGATCGCGGCATCGGATTTCGCCGGATCGCATATTCACGCCTGGCGCGACGGGCAACCCGCAACGTCGTGTCCGAGTCTGGATTCCCTTGCCGCCGAGCGGCATCCGCGCCCACCGCGGGTGCGCAGCAGCGTGGGCGTCACACTGCTCACCTCCGGAACCACGGGACTGGCCAAAGGTGTTCCCCGCTCGGTGAATCTGCGATCCATCCTCGAAATGGGCGCCAGCGCAATGGGTATCACCCGCTTGCGGTCCGGGGATACGATCTGGGTAGGGCCGCCCTTCTTCCACGGCTTCGGCCTGGTGGCCATGTTCGGCGGTATCAGCCTCGGCGCAACCGTGGTGTGCCGACGCCGATTCCAGGTGCAGCAGATGCTCGACGATATCCGCACCCATCGCGCCGATGCTCTCATCGCGGTACCGGTGATGTTGCAGCGATTACTGCGCGTACCCCTCGAACAGCGGCAGGACATGTCATCGCTGCGGGTCGTGATGACCGGGGCGTCGCCGATCAGTCCGGCCACCATCTCCGAATTCACCACGGCCTTCGGCCCGATCCTGATCAACGGGTACGGCTCGACGGAGGCCGGGATCGTCTCCATCGCCACCCCGGCCGATCTGATCGAGGCGCCGGGCACGCTCGGCAGGCCCGCGATCGGCGTCTCCGCCCGGGTGCTGCGCCCCGACCATACCGATGCGGCGGTCGGCGAAATCGGGTCGATCTTCATCCGCAGCGGGTTCGTCTACAGCGGTTACTCCCCCGACCCGCAGACGGCGGTGCCAGCGAAAATCGTTGTGCACGACCATGTCGACACCGGCGACAAGGGCCATTTCGACAGGCACGGCCGGCTCTATATCGACGGCCGCAGCGATGACATGATCGTCTCCGGCGGGGAGAACGTGTTCCCCGGTGAAGTCGAGAACGCGCTCGCCGCCCATCCCGCGTTCACCGATGTGGTGGTGATCGGCATGCCCGATCCCGAGTACGGGCAGATTCTCAAGGCCTTCCTGGTGCTGCACGAGAACACGCCGCAGCCCAGCGTCGAAGATCTGAAAACCCATGTCCGCCAACGTCTGGAGCGCTACAAGGTGCCCAAGGAGTTCGAATTCGTTGCCGAGATCCCCCGCAATGCCAGCGGCAAGATCCTGCGGAATCAACTCCGATGACCTGGGTGCCGCGGCGGTTTGACAAGCTCCGCGGCACGCCAGCATTCTGAACCGTCCAGTGATGAGCGGCATTTCGAAAGGCGGGCGATGGCGACCAAATGGGGTGACCGGGACAGCCGCCGCCGGGACATTGTGGCCGCGGGCCGGCAGCGGCTGACCGAAGCCGGTTATGCGGCACTGCAAATGCGGGATGTCGCCCGGGTCGCCGGTATCAGCACGGCCACGCTCTACACCTATTTCGCGAACAAGGAAGCGCTGTTCGCCATGCTCTACGCCGAACGCCTCGACGAGCTCTCCGCCGAGATCGGACCGGCCTGCGAATCGGTCAACGATATGGAGGAGCTGTTCGCGACCGTCGCCACCGCGTATCTGCCCGTGTATCAGGTGTTCGGGCGCGAACTCAATATCTGGGTGCTCATCGCGGGCGAATCCGGTCTGGACCCGGAGGCCGCGATCGCGCTGGCGGGTTCGGCGGGACGACTACTGGGCACGCTCGGCACCACGGTGGGCAGGCTGGCCCGCGAACAGCTCGACGTGCCCGAGGACGAACTCGGGCTGGTGCTGCCGCTGGCCTGGTCCACCATTACCGGCCTGGCCGATCACTTCACCTCCGTGCGGCAGACGCTGCACCCGTACACCTGGGATCAGCTGGTCCGGTTCACCGCGCGCACCTTCATTCGCGGACTGAGCCGGACGGCGGCGGATATTCAGCCGGGCGGGTAGCCCTCGGCCCGGCGAAACGCCGACCGGTCCGCAACGCCTGGAACGCCTGGCGCGGATACGTTGGTATTCGTGGAAGATCGACGGGTAGTCGGCGAGGTTCGCCGGGGGGACGATGCGGAGGCGTTCGACGAGCTGCGGCCGCTGCTGTTCACCATCGCCTACGAGATGCTCGGCAGCGCGGCCGATGCCGAAGATGTGTTGCAGGACAGCTATCTTCGCTGGCGCGAGACCGATCCGGAAACCGTGGAGAATACGCGCGGCTATCTGACGCAGATCGTTACGCGGCAGTCGCTCAACCGATTACGGTCGCTGCGGCGTCGGCGCGAGGACTATATGGGCGCGTGGCTGCCCGAACCGATCCGCATGGAGCACGACGCCAGTCATGATGTGCTGCTTGCCGAATCGGTGTCCATGGCCATGCTGCTGGTACTGGAGACACTCGGTCCGACCGAGCGGGCGGTCTTCGTGCTGTCGGAAGTATTCGGCCACAGCCTGGTCGAGGTCGCCGGCATGATCGGCAAATCCGATACCACCGTGCGCCAGATAGCGCACCGGGCCCGGGAACATGTTCGGGCCCGCCGCAAGCGCTTTCAACCCGACAGCGATACCAGCCGGGCGGTAATCAGCCAGTTCGTGCGGGCCGCCGATACCGGTGATGTGCAGACCCTGATGGATGTGCTGGCGCCGGACGTCGTGCAGATCTCCGACGGCGGCGGAAAGGTCCATGCCGCGCTCCGCCCGATCAGCGGCGCCGCGCAGGTGGCCAATTTCCTCATCCGCCTGGCCCGGACCAGCATGGCGGATATGCGCGCCGAATTCGGCATCTTCAATGCACTGCCCGCGGTCCTGTTGCGATCCGCCGACGGGCGGCTCGATTCCGTCCTCATGGTCGAGTTGACCAATGACCGCATCACGACGCTGTATGCGGTCCGCAACCCCGACAAACTGCATTCGACCGATACCGTGCGCACCCTGCGGCGTGACGGAGACCACAGGTGATCGAATGTCACGGTCGGGAAGCGGGCGGTGTCTCAGGGGTATGGAAACAATCACCGTCGAACGTGTCATCGCCGCCCCGATCGAGCAGGTCTTCGATTGGTGCGCAACAACAACGAACTATGAGCGCACCCGCTGGGTGCTGCGCTGCACCCTGACCCACCCCGGCCAGGACGCGCCGTACGGCGTCGGCGCGATCCGCGTGCACACCTGGCTGATCGGGCGCTTCGACGAGCGGGTCACCCGCTACGACCCGCCCCGCTCCTTCGACTACGTCGTCGACCGCAGCTTCCCCCCGGCCCGGCACAAGATCGGAACCATGACCTTCACGACGGTCCCGACCGGCACCAAGGTGGTCTGGTCGACCACCGTCGAAATGGCGATACCTGTCGGCACCGCCTTCGCCACCCACTGGATCAGCCGACCGGTCATCAGCCACGTCTTCGGCCGAATCCTGCGCGCCTGCGCCGCGGATCTCGAAACGTCGAGGACCCCGGACACCTCGCAGCGGTCTACCGGCAGCGCCCGGTAGGACAGCGCCGGAACTCGGTCGACGCCACGATGGATGATTCGTCCGCGGCCAGCCGGTGGCCGCCGTCTGCTACATGAAGGACGATTCCTTTGTGAGACCGAGGGATTCGTCGCCGCCGGTGATGATCGGCTGGCAGTTGCCGTAGCCGATCGCGCCGGAGGAATCGGTGACGCGAATGACGGTGTCGCGGATCTGGTGGAGCCGGCGGGCGGCCTCGTAGGTGGAGCAGTCGGGGATGCGTTCGCCGTCGATGTGCTGCTGGGGGCCGCGCCAGGATCCGTGGTGCCGGCCGTCGAGGCCGAAGTCGAGATCCAGTCGTCGAACGAGGTGCGCACACCGTCGACGCTCACCCAGCCGGAGGCGGTGCCGATCTGGTGGTAGCGCACCAGATCCGACATCACGCGGTAGCCGCGCCGCATATGGGTGCGGTCCTCCAGCTGCGCGGGCAGGGCGGCCTCGAACAGCCAGTCGAAAGCTATGGGCTGGCAGTCGTTTTCGTCGAGGCGGAACCGAATCTTGCGCAGCGGCTCGATGATCTCGTAGTGGATCGGCCCGATCGAGGTCAGTTCCGGGTCGGGCGCCAGCGTGCGGCTGCCACGCACGGTGATCTGCTCGACGCCCTGCGAGATACCCGCACACGCGTCGAGCACATTGCGATTCTTGTACTGCCCCAGGCCGAAACCGAGCTGCCGCGAACCGTCCGGCGCGCACGCCATGGCGCACACCTTCTCGGTCCAGGCCAGGTCACTGGTGGCCACCGTGGCGACGGTATCGGCGATCTGATGATTGAAGCCTTCATCGGCGGGGCCGAGCGGTCCGATCGGATTCATCCACAGGACGTAACGCACTCCGCGGGCAGGCGTGAAGTAGCGGTCCCGGCCAGCGGACGCCGCGCGATCAGGAAGCCGTAGGCCAGCACGGCGAGGAACACCAGGACGTGAGAGTTCTCCAGGATCGGCTCGCTGTGCCAGGGCTTGGGGAGCAGGAAAATGCCTACGGACACATAGTTTTCGCCCCAGTGGTAGGCCCAGGCGCCGGTCGAGACGAACAGCAGGGCGGCCGCGATCCACCAGCGCGGGTTCGACTGAGCCCGGTGCACGAGGTGCACCAGCAGGGGGACGAACCACACCCAGTGGTGGCCCCAGGAGAACGGGGATACCGCGCAGGCGGTCATACCCGCGATGGTCACGGCCAGCAGCCGCTCACCGCGGCGGTGCAGTGCGGCGGTGAGGGCCAGGCTCGCGATCGCGACCAGGCCGGTCAGCACGACCCACAGCCACAGCGGAGACGCGCCGTCGGTCAGGTGTGCGAGGAGACCGCGAATCGATTGATTGGCCGGATTGGTATCGGGCGCAATGCGATCGGACTGGAAGAACGTCGAGAACCAGTACTGGTGCGAATCTTCGGGCAGGACGATCCAGGCCAGCGCGATGGAGCCGAGCAGTACCGCTGCGGCAATGCAGGCCGAACGCCATTGGCGCAGAGCGAGATACTGCGCGATGAAGTAGGCCGGGACGAGTTTGACCCCCGCTGCCACACCGACGCCGATGCCGCGCAGTCGGCCGTTGTCGGGGCGCGAGAAGTCCCAGAGCACCAGCAGCATGAGCACCAGATTGATCTGGCCGTAGAACAGCGTGGTGCGCACCGGCTCGAGGAAGAGGCAGGTAATCGCAAGCAGCGCACTGATTCCCGCCAGTCGGCCGGTGATGCGGTATCCGAGGGTGCGCCAGCACAGCAGCACACAGCCGTAGAGCACCGCCACGTTCAGCAGCAGTGAGGAGTAGGTGAGCCAGGTCCAGGGCACCACGACAATCGGCAGAAAAACCAGTGCCGAGAACGGCGTATAGGTATACAGCAGCCCGAAGAAGGTCGACTCCGTATACAGCGGCCGCCCCTCCAGTACCCGGTCCCCGCCATCCCGGTACACGTGCGCGTCCAACCCGCCGGCGAGAATCCCACCCGACTCGTTCAACCACGGATCAACCGTGGCGAACACCAGCACCAACGCCACCACCGCACTCACCGACAGCACGAAAACCGTTGACACCGAACATCTGAACTCCCGCAACCCCACTCTCCACACGGGTCTTTACCTTACGTAAAGAACTCGCTGGGTCATGACCCCGAAACTCGGGGTGCCGGGTATGACGGTCTCTCAACTGGTGCGGATCCGCAGTCCCGGATTCTCCGCGACGATATCGGCGACCGCTTGGGCGGTCATGGTGACCTGCGGCACCAGCGGTAGCAGCTGTGTGATGAAGGGGGCGACCTGCTCGAGGCGTTGCGGGCCGATCTGCCGCAGAATGCGCCCGAGATCGATCGGAGGTGCGGGCGAGCCCGGGGTGCCGAGCACTCCCGGCTTGTCATCGGAGAATCCCGGTTCGCTGCTCACGCCGCCCTCGCTGACGAGGCCCATGGCCAGAGTTCCGGAGATGAGCGCGCCGCCGCTGTCGCCGGGCAGGGCAAGTGCGGTGTGCTGGAATCGGATCGGTGGCCGCAGCGGATCGGGCTGATCCACGGCGGTGATCACACCGCAGGTGTATCCGGTGGTGACACCCGACTTACACACCGGAGCGCCGACAACCGGAATCCCGACGCCGGTCACCGCGATCGCGGAGGCGCCGACCGGCCCTCGAACCAGATTGTTGTCGAACGAGTCCCGCGCAGCGTCGTCCAAACGAACAATCGAATAGTCACGGGTCCCGTCGACGACCGACTTGCCGAAGGAACCGAGACGCTCGCCGAGCTTGCGGTCAGGCAAGAGCTGATATGCCTTCTGATCGCTGATATTCGGCTCGTCCGCGAGCGCCAGCAAATTACAGTGCCCCGCCGTGAGCGCCACCGATGTGCCATCACCAGCCGCCGCATTGAACGCCCAGGAGCACAGACTCCCCTTCAGATTCGAACTCAGCGGCACCCCCTCTGGTCGCGCGACAGCGATATATCCATCACCGCCCGCACTCTCGCCGAGGTCAGCAGCGTCCGAAAGCCCGGAAATCCGCTGGTCGATCCGATCCGCACGTGGATCCCACTGCGCCGCAGCGGCATCCGCCAAGTGAAACCCGTTCTGCCGAGCCGCAATGCGAACGTCATCGTGGCCGGGCTCCACCGAGACCACTCCCCCACCACCAGAATCGAGCCAGACTCCCCCCAACGCCCCGGCAGACCGCCTGTTCTGCTCCGCCGCGAACAACCCCAGCCGCTGAGCCACCTCAGCCCGCCGCACATACTCCCCCGGCGACAGTCCCAAATCACGCCCGACCGCCGCACCCAGCGCCGCAGGCAAACCCACCTCCGGCACAGCCTCCCCACCCGCCGAACCGACCGCCGGCGTGGACAAAACCAGAGTGAACAGAGCAACAACCGCACTGTGACACATCATGTTTTTGACCTTCACACCTACGAAAGTACTGCGCCAACCTTGAGTAGTGGCGATTTACCAGTCGGTCCGGCCGCGTCGAAGAGCGGCTGGGTCACGCTAAAGCCGCACTGCTATCGCCCCCCGAAGGCATACGCAGCAACCAATTCAGCCACCAACCCCACAGTCTCCATACCGGTCATTATCGATGGCTCTGGATGCCCGCGGCCGGTCGCCCCGTTGTGTAACCGCGGATACGCAGTGGGTGTTGTCGCGGTGGCAGAACTCTTCTCCGAACGGGGCCAGTATCGGTCTCAGACCGAACGCCGGCCGGATGCCAAACGGACGGCGAGCGTGGACGCAGCAGAAAATGCCGAGACGCTCACCTCGAGCCGGGCTCAGCTCGAAGTCCTGCGCGCCGCGAATCCCGGCATCGACCGCATGCTCACCGCCACCCTGGTCGAACAGGTGCGGCGGCTCTCCGCGAATGTGCGGGAGGCACTGTCTCTTCCGGTCGAGGCGCGGGTGGTGCGCCGACTCGCCAACCTCGCCCGCATCTACGGCGGACCCGCGCCGATCGCCGAAATCCGGCTCACCCAGGACGATTTGGCCTCGATGGCCGGCACCGCCCGGGTCACCGCCAACCGAGTGCTCCGCGATCTGGCGCAGCGCGGCATCGTGGCGCTGCGGCGCGGGCGGATCATTGTCACCGATCGCGCCGGGCTGCTTGTCGCGGCCAACCCCCAGTACTAATCCGAATTCCTCTATCCGCGGCCCATTCTCGGACGACAATCGTGATGTTCCAGGAAATTCCCAGGAGGACACCATGATTCGCAAGATCGCAGCGGCGGCGGCCATCACCACCACACTCCTCGGAGCCGGCGCGGGCATCGCGCAGGCCGAAACACCTGCGGCCGAACCCGTTGCCGTGCAGCCGGTCGCCGCGGGAATGACACAGTCACTCGCCGGCGAGCAGGTCGGCACGGTGGTCGGGACGGTCATCGGCGTCGGTGCGGGCGCAGTCGTGGGCGGCGCCATCGGATGCGTCGTCGTAGTACCCGTCTGCCCCGCCACCACGATCATCGGTATCGGTATCGGCGGCGTGGCGGGCGGCGCTATCGGCGCCAGTCTCGGGGCCGGCGCCGGAGCAGCTCTCGGCGCGCAGATCCCGGGTTAGGCATCCCGCGACTTCTCATGGCTCGAGGCATCCGGTGGGGCGTCGAGCCGGGTGCGCCGGGTGCCGAACAGGAACAGGGCTACCAGTAGGACGCTGAACCAGACGTAGGTGTTGCCGATGATGTGCTGCCAAGGGGTCCAGTGGGATGCACGGTGTTCACCGTCGGGGAGCCAATTCTGCGGGCCGATCACGAAGATCGCGGCGGTGATCGCGATGACCAGGTACCAGCCTGCGGCTCGGCGCCAGGGTAGTCGGGTGGCGTAGCCGACCATTGCCAGGAGGGCGGGGGCAATCCAGATCCAGTGGTGTGACCACGAGATCGGGGAGACCAGGAGTGTGAAGACGGCGTTGATCGCCAGGGCCAGGGGCGGGAAGTCCGCGGCGCGGCGCATGGCGGGCAGCACCAGTGCGAGCAGGGCGGCGCTCAGTACCAGCCACAGGATCGTGAGCAGTGGCTTGTGGATTTCGAGTCGAGCCAGCACGGCTTGAATCGACTGGTTGGTGTGGAATGCCGAACCGCTGAGGCCGGACACATTGCCCAATCCGCCGAACCAGTACTTCATCGACGCGTGCGGCAGGACGGCAAAGGTGAGGGCGGTTGCCACGGCGCCGGTGATAGCGGCGGTGACAGCGGCCTTGTAGTCACGGCGGATCAGGAAGAAGAGGATGAACGCGGCGGGGGTCAGTTTCACCGCAGCGGCGATACCGATCAGCATGCCGCGCCGCCACGTCGGCTTCTCCGCCAGACAGTCGGCCACCACCAGCACCATCAGCAGCAGATTGACCTGGCCGAAATCCAGCGTCGAGTGCGTCGGCTCCAGCAGTAGGCCCAGCGGCGTGGCACAGGCGGCCACCCACAGCCCGAGGCGCCGGCGGCTCTCCCCCGGCCACACCCGCCGCGCCACCAGATAGAAGGAGACCGCCAGCGCGGCCACGGAGGTCACAAAGAATGCGATACGAGCCGCATCCCAGGGCATCAGCGCGAACGGCGCGAGCACCAGCGCGGCGAACGGCGGATAGATGAACGGCAGCCCGATCCCGATGGTGGTCTGCGGCAACTGCCCGTACATATCCCCGCCGTGCCACAGCGCCTGCACGCCCAGCCGATACACCTGCAGGTCTATGAACCCACCTGTGATCTTCTTGAACGGCCACACCGGCAGCATGAGACACAGGGCGGTCAAGCCCACACAAAACGCCGGAACCAGCCACATCACTCGCCCTAAACGGCGGTCCAGCGACTTCGGCACATCAACAGCGGTAGAACTCGTCATCCGCGACTACTTTATCGGCGTCCTCGGCGGGGGTCACACCCGCACCGACCGGGCCCTCCGATGAGGGATCGAGGCCTGGTCGCAGCCGCGGGCGCGAGGGGTCTGGGATCGTCGGACAAAAGGCGGCCACGGTCGCCGATGACCGGTCACCGGTCGTCGAGAATCGTGCCCGCCCGTCCTGCTGCCTCGGGCATATATGTGACTCGGCCTGAGCGGTCGAAGATCGCACCTGGACGGCAAATTTTGACGCCGTGAAGGGGTCTTTGACCGCTCAGGCCGGATGCGCGCCGGAAAGATTCTCTCGCACAGGAAAAATACCCGTGTGCCTCGTCTCGGCGCCGGCTGCCGGACGAGGCACACGGTTTAGTTGTTGTTCTGGAACAGCAGCTTTCCGAGCATGGAGCCGATGGCGTGGCCGGAGCCGGCGGCGCTGCCCGAGCCGAAATCGCTGATCTCGGAGTTCTGCTGAGTGTTGTCGATCGGCTGCAGTTGCACGTCGGCGCCTGCGGTGCCCGCGGTGCTCACGAGGGCGGCGGCGATGGCGGCCGTGCCCAGGGCCGTGCGGACGAGTGCGCTCTTGGTGTTCATGGTTCCTCCCCGTGCCGCCGGTGGGCGGCAAAAACGATCTTGACGCAAGGGATCATGCACTGCCACAACGCTTCTACACAAGCCTTGATTCAGGTCGTGAGCGGGCGAGTCTTGACTTGCCTGAATCAAGATGGTTCGATCTGAATCATCATGGTTCCAGTAAATCAGCCGACACAGGGCGCGACCGAGGCGGCAGCACCTGCCGCGAATTCGGTTGCGTACCAGTCGCGTCCGCGCCAGCAGTTGGCCGCGGAGCTGCGTCGGCTGCGGGACCTGGCCGGAATTTCAGGAAGGGAGCTCGCCAAACGAGTCGGAATCAGTCAGTCGACGTTGTCTCGGATCGAAGCGGGCACCGTTGTTCCACCGCTACCGCAGGTGCTCGAATGGGCCAAAGCGGTTGGGGCGGACGCGGATTGTCAGCAGTCGTTACACGCTCTCACTGAAGCGGCACACTCACCCGAGGTGCATGACTGGGCGGCCTCGCTCGCGGAGCGCCCGCATCTACAGGACGATGTGCGGGCATTCGAAGAGGACGCGCACGTGGTGCGGAACTTCCAGCCCACGCTGGTGCCCGGACTGCTGCAGACCGCCGACTACGCCCGCCGGGTGTTCGCCACTTTCGATCCGCCGTATTCGCCGGACGCTCTGACGGCCGCGCTCGCCGCGCGCCTGCATCGCCAGCGTGTGCTGTACGACCCCGCGAAACGCTTCGAATTCCTGATTACCGAAGCGGCCCTGCGCTTTCGGCCCGGACCGCATCGCATACTGCTCGCCCAGCTGGACCGCATCATCTCGATCGAGACCCTCGATACGGTCGTCATCGGGGTGATTCCGCAGGACATCGAGGCGAGCACCACGATCCCGCACGGATTTGTCATCTACGAGAACGAGGACCACGCGCTGGCCTCCGCGGAACCTATTCCGGGAAGCATGGTCACGCGCGGCCCCGAACTTGTCGATGCCCATCGCCGACGCTGGGTGGCTTTGACTCGAATGGCTTTGTTCGACACCGATTCCCGAGAATTTCTCGCGGAACTCCGGGACGAAATTCACCACATCACAACCCATTGACCAGATTCCAGCGGCCGTCGAGGGGTCGGCCGCATGTGGGGGTGGTGGTGTCGCAGCGAATTCGCTGCGACACCACCAACACATCAGTCGACGAAATCGAAATTGAATTCGCCGGCCCGCACACCTGATACGAACGCTTTCCACTCGGATCTCGTGAACCACAGCGTCGGGCTGTGCCGATCCTTGGAATCACGCAGTGCGATCTGACCTTCGTGGTACGCGACCTCGACACAATCGCCGCCGCCGTAACTGAAGCTGCTCTTGGCGAACTTCGGCCCGCGACGCTCTCCGCGAATCATATTGCAGCTCATAGCATTCATTCCTTCCCCCCGAGGGTCACTCCCCATGACCCTTCTGGTGAATCACGTACGACACACACAGTGCTATCCGAACCACCGGCCGCGCAACTGAATTCGGCCGGGCCCGCCCGCCGGTGGATCGAAATGCTCATAAGGGCAACCTTACGGCGACCCACCGACAAACTGCCGTGCCGACGGAGCCACCACCACCCCTCCGGCCGGACCGATAAATGAGTCGCGTCGGCTCCGGCCGGCGAACGATACTCTGCGGGTGGAGAAGAAGGACCCGGCCCCCGCTTTCTGGGGCACCGGTCGGTGTTAACGTTTTGCTCAAAGGTGCCCGAGCAGGGGTTTCGGGCGGTGATGCGTCGAAGCATGTTGGACCGCAGGTGATTACGCGGATCGGTACGGATGCCGCTACGCAACGAGGGCTGATACGGGTCGATGTGCGGCTTGCGTACGAACGGTCGCAGTGCCGAACTCGAGGGGCTCTCATGCGGACCGAATCACTGATTGTCGCCTGCGTCGCGGCGGGCATCGCCTGGGCCGCCAGCGGCTGCGATCCGAACTCCACACCGGGGTCGATGTCGACCACCACTCCGGCGGCCCAAACCTCGCGGGCTCCAGGCCAACCCGGGCAGCCCGCTCAACCGGGGCAACCCACCCAGCCGGGGCAGGCGACCCAGCCCGGCGGCAGCACCTCCGAAGCCGGCGCCGCGCCCGTGACCGGAGGTCCCGTCGCCGACCCGACGACTGCCGCCGACACCGCAACTCCCAAGTGCGTGACCGCACAGCTCAACCTGGACAAGGGAATCGGCGGCCCGGTCGGAGGTGACTGGTTCCTGAAGTTCATCAACAACAGCTCGCGAACCTGTGTACTGCAAGGATTCCCGGGTGTCTCGCAGACCAACGGGCCCAGCGGTGACCCGGTCGGCGAGCCCGCCGAACGAGACCAGAGCCCGCAGGCGCCCAGCGCCGCCCCCGTCACCCTCGCACCGGGCGGGGCAGCCCGATTCGAGTTCATCAGCTACCCCAAGCAGATCAACGATTGCGCCGCCCTGCGCACCAGCACCCTGCGCGTCTACCCGCCCGACAACACCGAATCGCTATGGCTGCCCTGGGACAACCTGATCTGCCCGAGCCCGCAGCGCATGCTCGTCGTGCGAGCGATCACGCCCATGTAGGCCTGCCGTCCACCTCCGTGGCGGCGGCCGTTAATCTTCCACGGCACCGAATTCACCCCGACGGCTACGGCTGCCGCGAGGAGGACGGCCGCAGAGATCATGCGCTGCGCGGGCGGGCGAGGACGGTGGGCTCGACCCGTCCGCGTAGCGTCACCGATTCGCCGAGTTGCCAGTGTGCTGCCTCCTCCGCATCCGCATCGGTGACGGTCGCGGCGGAGGCCAGCAGTCGGCTCGTATCGTTTTTGGCGAGTTCACACAAGCGTGCGGCCTCGTTGACCGCGTCGCCGATCACTGTGAACTCGTAGCGGCGCCGGGCACCGATATTGCCCGCTACGACGCGCCCTGCGGCGACGCCGATACCTGCGGTGATGTCCGAGCCGGAAGTGCTCGAGCGGTGCTGGATCGAGCGAGCGCAGGCCAGCGCTGCGCTTTCGGCGCAGCGGAGCTGCACGGGTGCACCGAAGATCGCAAGGGCCGCATCGCCTTCGAATTTGTTGAGCAGTCCGCCGTGCTGTTCGACTTCGTCGACGACGAGGTCGAAAAAGCGGTTCAGGATCTCGACGACCTCGGTGGCCGGCCGAGTCGCGGTCATGGTGGTCGAACCGATGATGTCTATGAAAAGTGCGGCCGCCAAGCACTCTTCACCGCCGAGCTCCGAGTCCTGGGTGATGGCCGCCTCGGCGACATCGTGTCCGACGTGCCTGCCGAACAGATCCTGAATTCGATCGCGATCTCGCACCTGCCGCACCATCCGATTGAAGCCGTTCTGAAGCTCACCCAGCTCGGTTCCGTCGTACACGGTGACTTGTGCTTCGAGGTCGCCGTCCTCGACCTGGTGCAGTGCTCGACGTACGCCCCGGATCGGTGCCAGCGCGGCCGACAGTGCCTGGGTCATCAACAGCATGCCGAAGACGAGTGTCGCTGCCCCGAGGGTCAGGACGCAGGTGGCGAGGCGGGTGGTGGTCACCGACCGTTCGAGCAGGGCCAGTACCGCCACGGTCATCGACAGCGTCACCGGCGCTCCGGTTCCGAGTATCCAGGCCAGCACCGAGCGTCCGAAGACGCCGATCCCCTGGTGCCGCCGGGACACCGCTGCGTCCAGCACCCGTGCGGTCACCGGTCGCAATGCGAACTCGGCGGCCAGGAAACTGTTCGCGCACACGACGATTGCGGTGAAACCGATGCCGAGCATCACCTTCGCGATCAGTTCCCGGTCGGTGTGCCCGTACAGGGGCGTCATCACGACCAGGCATCCGAGCCACAGGGCCGCCTCCACGATGACCAGGTGCATCGGTACCGCCGTCGTCGCGGCTTGTTCGAACTCGTCGGGTACCCGATCGGGATCGATCGCCCACTGCAGTGTTCGCAGGCACCAGCGGGTGCCCCAGACGATACCGATCACGACTGCCAGGGCGGCGTACAGCGGGAACACCACAAAATTCAGGGTCAGCAATTCCCTGGTGAACAGCGCGGGCCCCGGCAGCACGAACCCGACCAGAACAACGACCATCGCAATGCCGAAACAGTTTGTGACCACGATCGAGCTGGTCAGCAGCAGTTGGATTCGGATGCGCCGGACGCCGGACTGCTCTGCCGTCGTTCCCAGCAGCCGCGAGCCCCATGGTGTCGGATCTGGTGCCACACGGGCGACGTTGAGGTCGACCATGGATTGCAGCGTACGCCTGGCTACCTTCTGGAACAGCGTCCAGGTGACGGCTGCCACACCGCGGGCGTGTCAGCGCCTGAGGCGCTGCGCAGGGCCTGCAGGGGTCCGCGCGAAACCGGCCCGAACGGATACCCGCCGGGCCGGAACTATGAAAGTGTTTCAGGGGCAGAGTATTTCACCGACTGCCCTGGCTGTCGCGCCTCAGGGGGTGACGATGGGGAAGTCCACATCCGCGGTATCGAGCAGACCTGCGAGGGTGGCGAGCACCTTCGGATCCCCTTCGACACCCACGCCGTCGAGTCCCTTGCCCGCCAGCACACCCAGCAACTGCGGCTTGGTGAGGGTCAGCGTGAGGTCCGCGGCACCGTGATGAGGTGCGTCCTTCGTTGCGGTTCGATGGGTCAGCGCACCGTTCGACATGGTCAGGCGCACCGTCTCGGCGTCGTCGGTGACCTTCCAGTCCATGATGAAACCGGTCTTCGCGGCCTTCGGGCCGTTCACCCGCACGGCCATGGAATCGATGAGCATCTCGACGGTCAATGCCATCGCCATTTCCGGGTTCGCGGTGTCGATCGCGGTGTGCACCACACCCTTTCGCAGTTCCATCGCGCCGGAGAGGTAGAAATTGCGCCACGGCCCGTTCTCCGCGCCCTGACCCAGCTTGTCGTAGACCGCGGCGAGGGTCTCCTTCGCCTCGCCATTGCCGGGCTCGGCGAAGATGGCGTGGTTGAGAAGTGTTGCGGCGAAACGCAAGTCACCGCTGTCGATATAGCTCTTCGCCTTGGTGATCACCGCGTCCACGCCGCCGTAGTCCACGACGTAGCGCTTGGCCTGCTCGACGGGCGGGTGCTCCCACAGGTGTGCGGGGTTGCCGTCGAACCAGCCCATGTAGCGCTGGTAGATCGCCTTGACATTGTGGCTGATCGAACCGTAATAGCCACGGTTGGCCCACCTGCTGTCCAGTGCCTCGGGCAGTTCGAAGGACTCGGCGATCTCGGGGCCGGTGAGTCCGCTGTTGAGCATGCGCAGCGTCTGATCGTGCAGGTACGCGTACATGTCACGCTGGCCGGCCAGCAGGTCGACGAAGCGCTCCCTGCCCCATACCGGCCAGTGATGCGAGGCGAAGGAGACGTCGATCTTGTCGGCGAACATGGCGATGGCTTCGTCGAGGTAGCGCGCCCAGATGCGCGAATCGCGAACCACGGCGCCGCGCAGGGTGAGGATGTTGTGCATATTGTGAGTCACGTTCTCGGCCATACACATTGCGCGCTTGTCCGGGAACAGGAAGTTCATCTCCGAGGGCGCCTCGGTGCCCGGGGTGAGCTGGAAGACAATCCGCACACCGTCGACCGTTTCCTCCTGACCGGTACGGGTGACATCCACGGTCGGCGGGATCAGCGTGATGGTGCCGGTCGAGGTGGTCATGCCCAGGCCGCAACCGATCTGGGAGTCCGGTCCCTTCGGCAGATTCGCTCCGTACATGTACGCGGCGCGACGGGTCATTGCCGTTCCGGCATAGACGTTCTCACTCACCGCATGCTCGAGGAAACCCGACGGAGCGATCACCGGGACCTCGGCATGTCCGTGCGGGAGGACACCGCGCGCGCCACCGAAGTGATCACCGTGCGAGTGGGTGTAGATCAGCCCCGTCACGGGACGGTCCCCGCGATGCTCGCGGTACAGCGCCAGCGCGGCGGCGGCCGTCTCGGCCGAGATCAGCGGATCGATGACGATGACGCCGGTGTCGCCCTCGATAATCGTCATATTCGACAGATCGAGGTTGCGCACCTGGTAGATGCCGTCGGTCACCTCGAACAGGCCCTGCTTATTGCTGAGCTGGCCCTGGCGCCACAGACTCGGGTTCGCGGTCGGAGGGCATTCGCCGTCCAGGAAGCTGTACGCGTCGCCGTCCCAGATGACTTTCCCGTCCGCCATGGTGATGACGGCCGGTGACAGTGCGGCGATGAACCCGCGCTCGGCATCGTCGAAGTCGGTCCGGTCCTTGTAATCCAGCGACATGTCCGCTCCCTCTTCGTTTCGTCCTGATTTACCCCGATCGTTCTCGCAGCAGAGCGCCGCCGCCTCACCCGACACGGATGATTTCCATTCCGGATTCATCACTCGGCGTTCACGTCGGCCTACTGTCCGAACAGCACGAGACCCCGCGATCGATGCAGTTCACCCCTGACGTGTGAGGACGAAAGCGACTCGGCAAGGGAATGTGATTCGACGACTTCTCTGCCCGCAAAACAACAGATCCTGGCCGTGAAACAACAGATTGCGGAGCGAACAATGACAGCTGATACGCCCGACCTGCTGAAGCGGGCGCGGACGAAGCTCGGCCGCCCGAGTAAATCGGATGTCACCGCCGGAATGGCGACCGGCCTTTTCAGCATTCCCGAGGGCATGGCCTATGCGTCGATCGCGGGCTTCAACCCGGTCATGGGCCTGTACGCCGGTGTCGTGCCGCCCATTCTGGGCTCGCTCACCTCTTCGACCGTACTGATGGTCACCACTCTCACCAGCGCGATAGCGCTGACCGGCCAATCCGCGCTGTCGGACGCCGGGCTCGACCCGCAGGACGGCGGCAATATCGCCGCGCTCGGGATCATGGTCGGCGCGATCATGCTGATCATGGGACTGCTGCGACTGGGCGTGGTGCTCAGCTTCGTCTCCAACGCGGTGATGATCGGTTTCTCCACGGGCATCGCCCTGCAGATCGTCACCGGTGTTTTCAAGGACGCCACCGGGTACAAGCCCGGCGGCCACAACAAGCTGGTGCAGCTGTGGAACTGGCTGGCGGGCATCTCGCACTGGCAGGCCACCACCACCTGGGTGGCCATCGCGACCATCGCGGTGTGGGCCATCGCCCGCGCCATACCGAAACTGAGCTCACTGGCGCTGCTGGTCGCCATGGTCGTGGTCAGTATCGCGGTCGCCGTCATGAGTCTCGATGTCGAGTTCGTGGGCGATATCTCGCACATTCCGGGCGCGCTGCCGAGCCTCTCGATCCCCAACCTGGATGCCGTTCCGCACCTGCTGCCGGGCGCACTGGCCGTCGCGATGGTGGCGCTGGCGCAGGCCGCCGGTGTCGCGCCGTCCATGCCCAATCCCGACGGCAGCCGCTCGAATATGAACTCCGACTTCGTCTCTCAGGGAGTCGCCAATATCGGCGGCGGGCTGTTCCAAGCCCTCCCGGCGGGCGGCTCGCTCTCGCGGACGGGCGTCGCGAGCAGCGTGGGCGCGAAAACCCGCTGGGCCGGCGTGATTTCAGGTGTCTTCCTCGCTCTCGTGGTGCTGACGTGCGCGAGTCTGGCCGAGCGCATTCCGGTTCCGGTGATCGGCGGGCTCATCCTGGTCGTCGGTGGCGAGCTGATCTTCGGGAAATTCAAGGACATCGCCCTGGTCTGGAACACCTCGAAACTGTCGGCCGCGGCCATGATCGCCACCTTCGCCGCGACCACCCAATTGCCGTTGCAGCAGGCGATCGTCATCGGCGCGCTGCTGTCGCTGCTGCTGTTCTGCGTGCAAGCCACGCACGGCACCGAGCTGACCTCCCTCGAACGCGACGAGGACGGCGCGTGGACCATCGCCGATGTTCCCGCGACGCTGCCCTCGAACACGGTGACCGTCGTCAACTACGACGGATCGAGCTTCTTCGCCGAACTACCCCGCCTCGAGGCCGCCATGCCGGATTCGACGGGGGCCCGCAATCCGGTCCTGGTCCTGGTCCTGCGCACCATGCCCGACATCCCGTCCTCGGCAATCCTGAAACTGTTCCGGCGCTATGCCGACACCCTGAAAAGCCAAGGTGGACAACTCATCCTGGCGGGCGTGCGCCCGGCTCAAATGCAGGCCATGAATCGCACCGGCATCACCGACCTTCTCGGCCGGGACAACATCATCCCGGCGACATCGGAGCTGCTGGGCCCCCTCGATATCGCCCTGCGACGGGGACAAGAGCTGATCGACCAGGGAGAGCAGTGAATCAGATGGGTTCAGTCATCGGAGATCTACTCCCACTGGCCGTCGGTGTGGCCATATCGCCCATCCCGATCGTGGCCGTCATCCTGATGTTGCTCTCGCGCAATGCTTCCGGCGCGGGTACGGGTTTCGCCACCGGCTGGGTGGTGGGGCTCCTCATCGCTACGGGCGTCTTCCTGCTGCTGTCGGGATCGATCGATAACTCGCACAGTTCGGATCCGAAACCCGCGGTGTCGTGGGTTCGGATCGCACTCGGTGTGCTGCTGCTGGCGCTGGCGGTCAAACAGTGGCGCAGCCGCACGGACACCTCGGCACCGGGATGGATGCAGGCGCTGGACAGCGTCACCTTCGTCAAGGCGGCCGGGCTGGGCTTCGCGCTGTCTGCGGTGAATCCGAAGAATCTGCTGCTCTGCGTCTCCGCGGGCGTCGCCATCGGTACCGGTGGCCTGTCGGGGCCGGCCGAGGTGGGGGCAGTGCTGATCTACACAGCGCTCGCGGCGACAACCGTGCTCGTTCCGGCCATCGGATACCGGCTCGCCGCCGACCGGGTGCGCGGCAGCTTGGAATCGCTGAAGAACTGGCTTCAGGCGAACAACCATATGGTGATGGCAATAGTGATGCTCGTCATGGGCGCGGTCGTTCTCGGCAAGGGGATCGGCGGACTCTGAGACATCCCCTCCCTGCCGAAACGCAGTGCGCCCCCATCTTTTCGGATGGGGACGCACTGCGGTAACGGCTGATGCGTTATTACATCGAGCCCCAGGACTGGAGCAGATAGGTGATATTGGCCAAGGTCGAGGTCACTACATCGGCAAGATTGATGACCGCGGAACCGAGATCGATAATGGGGAAATTCATGAGATACCTCGCTGCTGGTGGTCATATATGACAGCGGGTGCGAAGGACAACAACCCGCGGAATGCGATTCAAAGTCTGGATCGAGCGTCCAGTTCGCGCCTCACCCATCGCGGGTGAAACGTCACCATGGTGTGATCCGACCGGCAAGTATCAGCCGAATCTCACCTGCGCGGAGTTTCTCAAAGTGTTGCTGCCGCCGTCTAGGCTCGTATACGGGACAACGGCCGACCGTGTGAGCGGGCCATTGATTCCCTACGATAACTTCCGGCTCGAGCGTCGGAATTTCGGTCGGGACAGCACAGGAGGCATGGTGATCACGCCGCAGGAGTTCGCGTCGAAAGTGGTGTCCAACAGCACTGACAAGCGATCTGCCGGGCTTCCCTCCCTGTCGTTCCGGCCGATCGATCGACCCGTTCTGCTCGACCGCATCGACCTCGCGATCGCCATGCCCCAGACTCGTGTGCTGATGATTTGCGGAGCTGCCGGTAGCGGCAAAACGGTCCTACTCGCGGACTGGGTGAGCCGCGCGGGCTCGGCACAACCGGGCGCCGAGGTGTGCTGGCTGACGATTACCGAGGACATGGACCAGGGCCACCGGCTCTGGAACGCCCTGCGTGCACGCCTCGCCGTTCCCGATGCCCCGCGTCCCGGGCTCCTCGCGCCGCTCGCCGATGCGGTGGAACTGGTCGACACACTCACCGACCGCGCCGCGCCCGTCGTCCTGGTGATCGACGACGCGCATCTGCTCACCGATCCGATCGCGCTGGCCGGTCTCGAGCACTTCCTGCTCAACGCCCCGACTACGGTCACCACGATCATCGCGGCCCGCTTCGATCCGCCCATTCGCTGGCACAGCCTCGAACTCACCGGACAGCTCGAACGTGTGCCGGCCGCGGAACTCGCGATGACGCAGGAGCAGGTCGCGCAGGTCTGCCGACAGCACCTGCCCAACCTCACCCCCGAGGAACTGCGCACAGTCACTGACCTGACCCGCGGCTGGGCGGCCCTGGTCCGGATCACCGCCATCTACCTCGCTGCGAGCAATAGAGACCGCGCGACCGCGCTCACCGCGCTGGCCCGGCCGGCACAGGCGGTCTCCGATTTCATCGTCGGCGAACTCATCGACACCCTGAGTCCGCAGCTGCGACTCTTCTTGACCTACACCAGCATTCCCGAATCTTTCACCGAACAGCTGGCCGACGAACTGGTCGGCGGCGGAGCAGTACACCGGCTGTACGAACTCGACCGGATCAATTTCCCCTGCACGCACGAGTTGCGCGGTGACGACCTGTGGTTCAGCTACCACCCGATGCTGCGGTCCTATCTGCGCGCCGAGGCCAATCGGCTCGGCAATCGGATGCTGTCCGACCTGCATCTGCGCACCGCGGAGTGGTTGCGGTCGGCTGATCAGCCGCTCACGGCCCTGCCGCATCTGCTCGACGGACCGGGTGAAAGCCATCTGCGATGTTTCCTCGCCGACTCCGCACTGGACCTCGTGCTGCGGGGGCGCGGCGGTGATCTGTTCGCCACGCTGCATCGTCTGCGGCCTGAGATCGCGGACGATCCGTTCATCTGGCTGCTGCGCGGAGCCGACGCACTGCTCTACGGCGACGCGACCGACGCGTTGACGATTCTCGATATGGCGGCTGTCCGGCGCACGAACCGGACGTCGTTCGTACCGGATTCCTGGATCGAGGCGCTGAGCGCGGCGACCGCCGCCTACACCGCGGTCATGACCGGCTCGGCGCCCGAGCGCGTCGTGATTCCGAATCCGCTCCCGCTCACCGGCGAGGCCGGAATCGATTGCTACACAATGATTCAGTTCGCTTTCGTGAAACTCGCCCAGGGTGATGTGGCGGACGGCGAGGAGCTGCTGCACTCGGCGCTGGTACTGGCCGAGCACGGCCCCGGCGGGGCTCGGCTCATCGTGCAGGCGGTGACCCGGCTGGCGACGGCCGCCGGAATCCGCGGCGATATCACCTCGATGCAGGAGTGCTCGGAAAGAGCCGTGGCCATCGCGACCGAGAACGCCGTGCCCGGCAACCCCGATATCACGCTCGCACTGACCATGTCCGCGCTGGCGTCCTACCTGCAGGGCGAGGATCCCGCGCCCGCGCAGGTGGCGGCGGCGCTGGCGGTGCATCCCCGGCAGGACGGCTCCTCCGGCCCGGTCGCGGGCTGGCACGCATTCGTACTGGGCCATCTACTGCAACTCGAGCAGTCGGCCGACATATCCGGCGCTGTCGACGCACTGCGGCACAGCCTCCTGGAATTGCTCGAACGTCAGGCCGTACCGCTGATGAGCGGAGGGCTCGTCCCGCACGCGGTGTGGGCGCTGCTGCGGGCGCACGAACCTCGCACGGCCACACTGCTCGTCGAGCGGGCACGGCAGGTGTTGGGCGATACCGACGACATCGTCGTGGCCCGCGCCGCCCTCGCGCTCACCGCGAACAGTCCCATCGCCACGCGATCGATGGTGCTGCCGCTCATCCGGTCCGACAATGCCGACCGCCCGATCAGCACCATCACCGCATGGCTGCTGCACGCGGTATCGCACATCGATGCGCCGATGAAGGCGCGCGAGGGGCTGGAGAACGCGCTGCGGCTCGCCGCACGAGACCGGCTGATCCGGCCCTTCCTGGATATTCCGCAGGTCCTGCACCTCCTGGATTCGTTTGCCGGGCAACTCGGCCGTCACGATGTGTTCGCCGAGATCGTGCGCCGGCATCCCAAGGCGCGGCGCGACACCGCGCATCACACGCTGACCACCACCGAGGTGACGGTGCTTCGACTATTGCCCTCGGGTCGAACCGTGCAGCAGATCGCCGATGACCTGGGCGTCTCGATCAATACTGTGAAGACGCATCTACGGGGCATTTACGCGAAGTTGGGAACCAATACCCGTGGCGACGCCGTGGGCCGCGCCCGCTTCACCGGACTGATCTGAACCCGTCTGATCTGCGCTTTTCACCCCCAGCGGATGAGGTCCGTCGCGGGGCATCGCGAAATACTCGTTACAGATGACAGTGCTGACACCTGGGCAGACGACCGAGTTTCGACAGGCAGCGAGGTGGTGAGAATGCTCCCGATGCGATACCAGTTCATTATCGAAGGCGAGCTGTCGGACCGGGCGCTGTCCGCGTTCCCCGAACTCGCCACTACCCGCCGACTGCCCGGCACCACCGTGCTGTTCGGCCCCGTCGACGATTCGACCGTATTGCGCGGCATGCTGAGCCGCATCGACAATCTGGGACTCACGCTGCTGGAAATGAGCAGACTGCCCGATTGAGTGATCCTGGAAATCACCCTCCGCGTGTGAGGACACCGTCCGCACGATCAGCGACAGTCAGGCCATGCTGATCCGAGCGAGTCGTCGTGGGTAACGCAATCGGACAGGTCATCGACCACGGAGTCGGAATCGCGATCAGCCCGGCGGCCCTGGTGGCGATGATCGTTATCCTGACGAGCCGGCGCGGCAGGCCGAACGGTCTCGCATTCGCACTCGGCTGGAGCACGGCCATCGGCGTCACGGTCGCGGCGCTCATCGTTTTCAACGGCTACGCGGCGGCCCACCGGGACGGCACGGTCAATCCATGGGTGTTCTGGGTCAAGGGCGCGCTCGGAATCGCGCTGCTACTGCTCGCGGCCCGCCAGTTCCGGCTCAGCCTCGGACGATCACCACGAGTTGTGTTGCCCGCCAGACTGAGAGACGTCAACGGCCTCACTCCGCAGGCGTGTCTGCTCCTCGGTGCGACGATCGCTCTGGCGAATCCGAAGAACGTCACCCAGATCATCTCGGCATCCGTCACCGTCGCCGGAGTCACCCCCGGCCACGGCGAGAGAGCAGTCGCAGCAGCGGTGTTCGTGGCCATCGCATCGCTATGTGTCTTGATTCCGCTGACCCTGCACCTCGCCGACGACAGCCGTGCGTCCGCGACCCTGCGTGCATGGCGGCGCTGGACCGACCGGAACAATTCCGCGATCATGGCGGTCCTGTTCCTGGTCCTGGGCGCCCGATCGCTGGGGGCCGCGATCAGCGGCCTCGCTTGATCTCGTGCCATGCCACCTTCGGTGGAGCTGACGGACCAGCATACGAACGCGCGGTGCTAGTGGACGGGCCGGACATCATGATCCGTGCGGTGGGTACCTGACCGGGCTCGGTCGGCGGCGTCCGATGATCGCGATCACTCCATGTGCCCGACCACAACGAATCACCCGCGGAGCAAATCGCCAACTCATCGACAACGCTCCAGCAAGGCAGCTGTTCCAGTGTCGGCAAGAAGCGCACGATTGTAACGGCAGAACGCGCACAATGCTTGCGGCAGACCGCGCACATCGCTTGCGGCAGAACGCGCATGAACTGTGCGGCAGAACGCGCACAGCATATGCAATAATGCTGCGATGACCTCATCCTTCTCGTCATCGCCGATTGGTCGGATTCTTCCCCGCCATGCCCACTCAGCGGTGCATGAAGCGCTTGTAGATACTCGTGTCGTCCTGGTCAACGGGGCTCGCCAATGCGGAAAGAGCACACTGGTCGCCCGGATAGGCAGGGAGATCGGCGCGACCTGGCGGAGCCTCGACAAGCCGGAGACCCGGCAGGCAGCCGGCTACGACCCCACTCAGTTCGTCCTCGACGATTCCCTTCTGATCATCGACGAGGTCCAGCGAGTACCGGAGCTGCTGTTGGCGATCAAGGAGACTGTCGACGCTGATGGACGACCCGGCCGGTTCCTGCTCACCGGTTCGGCTCACGTCATGGCGCTCCGGAGCGTTCCGGACGCCCTTCCCGGACGCATGGAGACGATCGAACTCTGGCCACTCTCCCAAGGCGAAATCGACGGCGCACCAGACAGATTCGTCGATTGCGCCTTCGAACGCGGACCACAGCTACGGCACGATGGGACCGAGAACCGCGATGACTACATCGAACGGATCGCACGCGGGGGCTTCCCCGAAGCCGTTGCACGAGAAGGCAAACGGCGATCCCGATTCTTCTCCTCCTACGTCGCCGATCTGATCAACCGAGACGTCATGCAACTGTCCGAAATCGGACGAACCGCGGAGATGTTCACCCTGACCAACCTCGTCGCAGCCAGATCCGGTCAACTCCTGGTACCCGGCACCCTCGGCAACGAACTCGGTCTTCCTAAGGACACCGTCGCCCGTTACCTCCGCCTCCTGGAGGAAGTTTTCCTGATCAAGCGCATCCCTGCTTGGTCGCGGAACCTGACCACCCGGGCCGTCGCAACCTCCAAGGTATTCATGGTCGATTCTGGTATCGCCACATATTTGTGCGGTGCCGACGCACGCGCGCTGCGGGCCGTGAACGGCCCGCTCGGCCCACTGCTGGAGGGTTTCGTAGCCGCCGAACTCGCTCGCCAGCTCACCTGGTCCGATCAGGAAGCCCGCATGTTCCACTACCGCACCCGCGACAACGTCGAAGTCGACATCATTCTCGAGAACAACCGACGAGAGGTGATCGCCATCGAGGTGAAAGCCGCCGCCACGGTCAAGAGCGAGGATTTCCGCGGTCTCCGCCACCTCGCAGAACGTCTGGGCGACAACCTCCTCGCCGGATACGTGCTCTACACCGGCACCGAAACCCTCCCGTTCGGACCGAAATTCCGTGCCCTGCCGGTCAGCGCCCTGTGGAACGCACGACCATGATCGCCTCGAACAACGCCAAGTTCGATCATTTCCCGGACCGCCCCCGCGCACAGTTCGACCGACGCGAATCCTCCGTCTCCGGTTCGCGCACTGTCACGAAAAAGCGAGAGCCGCAGGCAATTGACCTGCGGCTTTGCCGTTTTGTGGAGCTGACGGACCAGCATACGAACCGTGCGGTGCCGGTCGAGGGGCCAGACGTGGTCATCCGGCCCGTGAATACCCGGCAAACAACGGGATCGCGACGGCCGGTTGGCGTACAATCTAGTCTGTCTAGACAGACTAGAACGAAAGGGAGCCGAACCGATGAGCTGGCAGATTCAGGAAGCCAAGCAGCGCTTCAGCGAGCTGCTCCGGAGCGTCACCACTGACGGCCCACAGGTGGTGACCCGGCACGGCGAGGCGATCGCAGTGGTGATCGATATTGCCGAATACCGAAGGCTCCGTGGCGAAGTCGCCGATTTCAAGGACTTCCTACGCGCTGGTCCGAGTCTCGAGGATCTCGATCTGACCCGCAGCCGCGAAACACCGCGCGAGATTGATTGGACGGCCTGACTTGGGCTTTCTACTCGACACCAACATCGTGTCCGAACTACGCAAGAAGAACCCCAACCCCAAGGTGCTGGCCTGGTACGAGGGAGTGCACTCCCATCAACTCCATCTCAGTGCCATCACCCTCGGCGAAATCCGGTTGGGTATCGAGCGTCTGCGCGTCCGGGACGCGCCGCAGGCCGAGATCCTCGAATCGTGGCTCGGCACCCTGCGCACCACTTATCGCGATCGTATTGTCTCCGTCGACGCGGACGTCGCCGAGGAATGGGCTCGAATGAACGTCCCCAAGACCGTCCCGATACTGGACGGACTGCTCGCCGCTACCGCCAAGGTGCACGAGTGGACTTTCGTCACCCGCAATGTCGCGGACGTGGCCGGCACAGGCATATCCGTACTCAACCCATTCGACTGATGCGGGATGGACTCGTGCCTATCGCGCTGCGACCGAATCCAGCAACGCCGCAATCACACTCGGCTGCGGATGTCGGCGGTTCAGTCACCCCACGGGCAGCGCAAGGCACCCGTCAGGTTCGCGCATTGCCGGAGATACAACAGAGCCGCAGGTTGATCACCTGCGGCTCTGCGATTCTGTGGACCTGACGGACCAGCATACGAACCAGGCGGTGCCGGTCGACGGGCCGGACATCACGGTTCGCGCGGTCGGCACCCGGCCACAGGTCGGCGGTGATACCCGATGACGGCCACAGGGACAGCACGTCCGCGGCGGCGCGTATGGGTCGGCAGGAGCTCGGTGCCCGAGAGTCGCCACCTCGGTGCTCCCTCTGAATGCCATTCCTCAGTCCTGGCGATCCGAATCGCGGAACATGGGCACGTGGATATGGAAGCTTCCATCAAATGGACTCTTGATTGGATCCGGGAACACGGCTACGACCCGTTCGTCGAGGACGCCATGGAGCTGATCCATACGGTTCGCCTTGGCACCGTTAGCGAGGCCGAGCTACATACTCGGGCCCGCGAGTTCACGATCGAGTGCCAACTTCGGAACGTCGTGTACGAGGTTGCGGACGAGGCAGACGCCTTGATAGAGACCGCATTCGACGAATCGGAATGACGACCACTGAGGACGTGATCGCCTGGTGCCCCGCTACCGTCCAGCACCAGTGGCGAGACGACCGCGACAGAGGGCGGCGCGGTATTCACGGGCCTGCTCTACAGTTCGCGGACGGTGGAACCCGATGACCCAGAATGTTCCACGACCGCGCAACCCGAAGACCACTGGTGGGCCCAGCCTTGCATCGCCGATGGTTGCCGGCGGTTCAGTCGCCCTGGAGCAGGAGTCGGAACGACCGATGAGTGGGCGTCAATGGCCGAACGGCGCGAAAGTCCTTCTCGTCCAACGTCAGCATGTCGTTGGTGAGGTAGCGCTCGGCGAGCACGACATTGACCGCGTCGGCCAGGTCGAGCCGGAGGCCGCGATACTGTTCGATGATCTTCTGGGCGATCCGAAGGTCGTCGCGGTCGACGACTGGGACGAGCACCGCACCCTCCTCTGCCGAGGTGAGCAGGTCGTTGAGTACGAGATCGGCTGTGCGGCGATCTTTTCCGAATCGCGCGATGAGCAGATGATCGATTTCGTCGAGGACGAGTGGCGAGACGACAGCGACGGAGGTGGCGAGGTATTCCCGCGCTTTCTCGTGCAGTTCCGCAGCGCGGTCGTAAGCGGCGATGATGGCCGAGGTATCGGCGATAAAGAAGCTCACTCGCCGTATGCCTCGCCGAGCGCGTCCTCAGTGTTGGCAGCGAACCCAGGATCGCCGGAATCGAACGACGGCCATGGGCGGGTGCGGCGGACGCTGTGCGCCCGCAACAGTACGAGGTCGATTCCCTCTCGAATGAGGTCGGCCTCCGATCGCCCGGTCGTTTCGGCTGCCTCTTTCAGACGGCCGGCCTGCTCGGGATCGAGGTACACGCTCGTCTTGGCCTTCATGAACGTAGGGTACCGCGTAGGGCACCTACATGGTTCGCGCATTGCAAGAAAAACAGCAAAGCCGCAGGTCATTGACCTGCGGCTTTACTGTCTTGTGGAGCTAAGGGGATTCGAACCCCTGACCCCCACACTGCCAGTGTGGTGCGCTACCAGCTGCGCCATAGCCCCGTGCTCGTTAGGCGAGCGACTGGATGAAGTTACCGAGGGAGGGGCGGGAACTGCAAATCGGGTGGGTGGGCGACACGCCTGGGTGGCAGGGCCTTTGGGGTGGCGGTTTCGGTGAGGATGGCGGCATGGGTCGGGTGCTGCGGGAGCGTGCGGGGGTTTTGGGGTGGGGGGCGGTTGTGATGGGTGGGCTGTTTCTCCTGCTTACCTGGCAGGTTTGGGGGGCGGGGTGGGCGGTTGATGGGGATGTGGGGGTGTGGGATTGGTTTGTGGGGCATCGGTCGGCGGGGTGGACGACCTTGGTTCGGGAGTACACGTTTTTCGGGGATCCGGGGCGGGCCAGCCTGATTGCGATCGTGGTCGCGGGGGTTGCCTGGTGGCGGAGGCGGAGTTTCGGGGTGGCTCTGCTGGTTGTGGCAACCGTGCTGATTGCTACGGGATTGAGCACTCTCACCAAATATTTGGTCGGGAGGGAGCGGCCGCCGGTGGCGATGCGGTTGGTGGGGGCGATGCATCCGTCGTATCCGTCGGGGCATGCGACTGCTACGACGGCATTGGTCGGGGTGACGCTGCTGGTGTATCTCGGATCGCGGCCGACGCGGGGGCGGGCTTGGGGCGCAGCGGTACTGGCCGCGGTGCTGGTGGTTGCCATGTGTGCGACGCGGTTGTATCTGGGCGTGCACTGGTTCACCGATGTGGTCGGCGGGGTGTTGCTGGCGGCTGCGGTTGTGTTGTGTGCGGGAGTTGTGCAGATCCGGTGGCAAGTTGGTAACGAACCGACTCCCTGTTCACTGAATCCCCAGTAGGGCAAGGAAATATGGGGAGGCGCTCGCGCGTGGCGCGCGTACACTCGGCGGTGATTTGGAGTCCGCCGGGCTTGGAGGGATCGCACGCGCTTGAGGCTGATCAATGGCCGTTACGAGCTACGGGAACTCGTCGGCAGAGGGGGAATGGCCGAGGTCTGGGACGCGTGGGACAGACAGTTGCGTCGCCGGGTCGCGGTCAAGGTGCTCGATTCCGGGAGTCTGCTACCGCTGGAACAGGATGAACGGATTCAGCAGGAACGGTTCGAGCGCGAGGCGCATATTGCCGCGCAGATGAACTGCGCGAATATCGTCACGGTGCACGATGCCGGCGTTTTCGTCGAAAACCGCAGGCGCTACCCGTTCTTGGTGATGGAGTTCATTCCGGGCGAGAACCTACGCCAGCATCTCCGTCATCCGGAGAACTGGTCGCTACCGAGCCTGCTCAGAATTCTCACCGATGCTCTCAGCGGCCTCGTATACGCGCACTCCAAGCAGGTGGTGCACCGGGATATCAAGCCCGAGAACATTATGATCGGCCCGGACGGCACGGCGAAACTCGCCGATTTCGGTATCGCGATCGAGATGCGCGAGCACATCCAGCGCCTCACCCAGGCCCAGCGCGCACTGGGCACCCAGCACTATTCGGCTCCGGAGTATCTGCACCACGGGCAGATCACCCACCTCAGCGACGTGTACTCCTTCGCCGTGGTCTGCGCCGAGATACTCCCCCGCGCCTACGGCCCCGCCGGAATTCCGGATGACCTCAAAGTTGTACTGGATCGGTCACTTTCCCCGGATCCGGCGCAGCGGCACCGATCGGCGGCGGAATTCCAGCACTATTTCTGCGAGGCGCTCGAACGCGTATCGAACGCCACCCGGACCACCCGGCCCGGAACGGTCCCGGACCAGCTGCGACAGTCCCAGACCTCGGTGCTGACTCCCGGCGCGCTCCGTGAGCCGGGGCTGGAAACCGCTGACCCGCTGCTGTATTCGTCGACCTGGAATTTCTTCCTGATTCCCGCGCTGGCCTCCCGGCAGCGGCTGCTCGCCGGATTGGCCAGGGACGATTACCGCTATGTCGCCGCCCTGTTCGGGGTCGCCGCGACGGCCGGAATCGCGCTCGGCGGACTGGTTTTCCTACTGCTCGCCTGGCTGCTCGTGCAGGTCGGGAAGTTCGTGTGAGGTGAGGTAGTGAGAAATCGACAGGCGGGGATGGCATGGCAGCGGTACGTGTATCCGGGATCGCGTGCGTCGCACTGGCTTTGGACGGCCTTCCGGGTGGGCGTGGTGTTCTTCGCGGGCACGATCGCGATATTCACCCTGGCGGTGCTCACGTGAGGTACCCGGCGTGAGAACCGTCTGCCTGAACTGCCTCAACGAATTCACCTACGACCGCGAGCGCAATCGCTGGTACACCGTGATCCGCCAGCGCAACGGCGGTCACGCCAAGCAGATCGAAACCTATTTCGACAAGCTGAATCTGCGCTGCCCGAACGGATGTGAGATCGATCCGGTCATTCTCGACCATCCGACGAAGGTGATCGGATTCGTCGGCGAATCGGCGTCCTCCAAGAGCCATCTGATCGTATCCATGATCCATTCGATGATGAACGATCCGAAGCTGGCCGCGCGGTTCTCCTTCATCGTCTCGCCCAAATCGGCGAGCCTCTGGACCGCCCTGGAGGCCCGCCTGCTGGACCGGCGTGCGCTCGACGCCACCGGGCCTCGGCGTATGGCCCTGGAGCCGACCCGTCACCTCGACGGCATCTCCACTTCGACACAGCGGCAGACGCAGGGTCATACCTGGGCCGGGCTGGAGCAGCGCAAACCCATTCTGGTGACGGTGTATTCGGTGCACACCGCGAGCGCCGTCAATCTCGCGTTCGTCGATGTGGCGGGTGAGGATATCGCCGACGGTGCGGTCGCCGCGCGGGTGAGTCCGCATCTGGCGGTGGCCGATTTCCTGTGGTTCGTGGTGCCGTCCACGCTGAACAAGCAGTATCTGGCGCTCATGCGGGAGCAGGCCGATCCCGATAATCAGGAGAGCCTGGCCAATACCGTCGAACACTCGCAGACCGTCGGGCGCACCACGCTCATGATCGATCAGATCGCCAAGCTCTGGCGGGCGGCCAACAGCTACCCGATCCAACTGCCGATCGAACCGCCACGGGTACATGTCTCGACCATTGTCGCCAAGACCGATCTGCTGTCGCTCATCGATCTGCCGGAACTGAATATAGTTGCGCCACCAGCGAATTGGTCGGACAGCCCGGTGAGCAGCAATGGTGCGGGCAACTCCTACGATCCGGTGCAGATCGTGCAGCGCAGTGAGATCACCAGAAATCTGGTGCGGCGGCTGTTCCCGGCCGTCGATTCGGCGCTGTCCATCCGCTTCCCCTGGAATATGTACTTCCCGGTGTCGGCGGTGGGTTGCGGAAAGCGCGGCAATGGCACGTATCCGGTGTTCAAACCCTACGGTGCGGCCGATCCGGTGGTCTACATGCTGGACATGATCGAGGAGCTACGGGCCTACCGATGACAGGATTTCCGCAACTGCTGTGTGGGTGGGCACTGGTCAATCTCGAATCCTCGGGGGCCGGAGTCGGTGTCGTAGCGCGGTCCGGAAACTGGCCTGCCGCACTGGGTTCGACGGTGCGCGAGCTCGGATCGCTGGTGACGCTGCCCGACGGCGAGTATTCGGCGACGCCCGAATCGTTCGTACTGGAATTCCGGATTGCCCGGGGGCTGGCTGTCGCGGGTCTGAAGACGCCGTCGGAGGTTCGGCCGGGCACCTGCGTCACGCATCTGATCGCGGGTGAACGTGGTGCGCTGGACGGGATTACGGCGCTACGGCTGCACGAGTCCGGCGAATTGCTGACCTCCTTGAACGGGTCGGTATCGCCGACCGAGCACTGGCCGCTCGCCGATCCGGCGCCGGAAACCGATGAGCGGATCTTCGCCGCGGAGACGCTGGCCGCGCTCGCGGACCCGTGGCTACCGGCGCTCGTCGGCGCGGTGCTCGCACATCTCGCCGGGCAGGGGCCGGGCGTCACCCTGCACGTCGCCGGCCCCCGGGACGCGGTCACCATGCTGCAGGCGCTGTACGGGATACTTCCGCGAGATACCTTGCGGGAGTTGACATTCTCCACCGGCCCCGGACAGCCGTCCGAAGCCCCGTCGATCGTGACCGTGATCGGCCGGGACACCCCGGCACCCGATCGCGTCACCATCAACCCGGACAGCTCCACCGAAGAATCCGCGGACACCTACCCGAATCTCGGCCGGACCATTGTCGAACACCGCCGCGCCGGCGTGGTGCTGCCCGCCGAACTCGCGACGGTGCACGACATCCGGCAGTGGTGTTATCAACAGCATCTGCGCACCGTCGATCCCGCACTGCTCGACGATGCCCAACTGGTGCAGGTGATCACCGATCCGGGGCTGGCGCCGGAGTGGTTCGACAATACGACGGTCGCCCGGCGCGCGATTCGTCTGGCTCTCGACAAGACCGCTGTCACAACGGCATTGGTGCAGCTGGATCATCTGCCGAGCGTGCGCACCGCCTTCGAACAGACGCTGATCGAATGTGTCATGAACGACAATCGCCGCCGCAACCGCGCGACACAGGTCGCCCATCAGCTCGGCTTCGATATCAGCGCGGTCGTGACCGCCTCGGCCTTTCAGCGACTCGAGACCGGCACGCTCACCGCGAGCGATGCGAAAACCGTATGGCCGCAACTACAGCACGACTGGAGCACCGGCGAGACCGCCGATCGGAGTCTGGTCGTCGAACGGCTGCACCAGCATCGCGCCCTGCGCGAGTTCACCATCGGATCCCGTGATCGCGCCCTGGTGTACGAAACAGTGCGCGCCGAGATCAATGATCCGGCCGTGCACACCGGCAGCAGTCAGCTGCTGCGCAGCGCCATGTACACCCATCTGCCGATCGTCGCGCAGCTCATGGTGAACGCGTCCTGCACCAGCCGGGACCGCTACCTGCTCGACCAGCTCATGGCGTGCGCACCCGCGGATCGCCTGGCGCCGTTGATCACCGAGTGCATGCGCTATGCGGGTGTGGACGCCTTCGAACTCATGAAGGCCGTCACCATCGTGCGGTCGGAGCCTGCCGAACTGGTCGAAGCGCTGCAGCCGGCGTGGGCGTCGCTGCGGCGCACCCTCGGCCTGCCGGAAGCGGTGGAGAGCCTGACGGTGCTCGAGGCCGAGCAGCCGGAGCCCGCACGTTCCCGGCTGCGCCACAGCATGTTCCAGCGCAGCCGGAACCGAGGCCACTGGACGAAGACCGAGGTGTCCGGCATCATCCACGCCGCCGCCGACGACCCCCTGGTGATCGAGGAGAACTTCGAGATCCTGCGCGCGGCAATCGATTCCGATATGGAATTCGTCGCGGTCTGCATGGCGGGGCGCTCCGCCACCGCCGAGGGCGAGGTGGTGCTGCACCAGATCCTCGGCTGCACCTCACGCGAACAACTACCCGCCCTCATCACCGCCTGCGCCCAGCAGCGCGATCTCGAACCGCTGACACTGCTGCGCGCGATCTGCGCACTCGAACCGGCTCCGGACGCGCTGGCCGCCATGCTCTCCGGCGGATGGCCCCATCTGCGCACCCACCTCGACCTACCCCGCCGCATCGCCAACCTGGTGAGCCTGGACCCCACCGCGGCCCATCCCCCGCGACTACAACCACTCGATCGCCCGAAAAAGGCGCGGCGCAACCCGTTCGGACGCTAGCGCGGCTCAGGCCCGCAGCACTGCCGCACTGTCATTCCGGCATGCTTGCGGCCGGAATCCACCGAAACCTGTTGGAACGTGGCCTGTGTGAATCCCGGCCAAAGCGCGCCAGGATGACGAGGGTGATATCGCGCCGGGACGACGAGAGTGACCTCACGCAGGAACGACGGTGACCTCACGCCGGGACGACGAGAGTGACCTCACGCAGGAACGACGGTGACCTCACGCCGGGACGACGAGAGTGACCTCACGCAGGAACGACGGTGACCTCACGCCGGGACGACGAGAGTGACCTCACGCAGGAACGACGGTGACCTCACGCCGGGACGACGACGGTGACCTCACGCCCCGATGACGGCGGTGACGCGCCAGAACGGCGGGGCGGTATCACGTATGCGGGGATGCCGCTCAACAGCCGGCGGGGCGGGGGCGGCCGGCGCGGCGGCTGCGGCGGCGGGGTGCGCTGTCGAGCAACGGTGACAGCGGGCCGTCGTACCCGGTGGCGATCAATCGGACTGTGGCGTGGAACTTTTCGACGAACCGCTCGGCGGTATCGCGGTCGAAGAGAGCGGTCGGGTAGAGGAAGGGGCCGTTGATGCCGGTGGGGGCGCCGGTGTGGTCGTAGTGCTCGGTCAGGCCGAATTCCAGGTCGTGTTTGGCGCGCACAACGCCGGTCGGGACCTCGGTCACCGTCAGGCCGCGACCGGTCACCGCTCCGGGCGGATCGGCCTCGGCGCGCTGCAGGATGAGGGTGGCCTGGAAGAGCGGATGGCTCGGGTCCTGCGGGAGGCAGCGCAGCAGCCGGGGATTGGAGGTGTCCGGATTCGCGAAGGCGGCCAGCGCAACCCGGCGCACCTGCTCGAGCAGTTCGGTCATATCGGCGGCGCGGTCCAGGCGGATGCGCATGAGGACGTCGTCGGCCAGATTGCCGACGATATCCGCGAGCAGGGGATCATCACGGCCGGAGACGGCGGTCGCCACCGTGACATCCGAGGATTTCGCGAAGGCCGCGACACTCACCGCGAAGGCGGTCTGGAGCATCATGAAGACACTCGAACCCACCCGCCGGGCGCGGCACAGCAGATCACGATGCACATCGGCGTCGAACTGCACCTGGACGAGATCCCCGGCGGCCTCGCGTCGGACCGAAGACGTTCTGTCATAGGGCAATTCGAGCGGCATCGGCCGGCCGACCAGATTATTGGCCCAGTACCGCAGCTGAGTGCTGGCGCGGCTGCACGGATCCTCGTACGCGCCCAGGTACTCGTGCTTCCACAGCGTGTAGTCGATGTAGTCGACCGGCAGCGGCGGCCAGGCGGGCGCCTGCCGCGCGGTCCGGGCGCCGTACGCGGTGACCAGATCCCGCAGCAGCGGCCCGATCGAGGCGCCGTCCAGGGAGATGTGGTGCACCACCAGAGCCAGCACCATATCCCGCGCGCCGAGCCGGTAGACGCGGGCCCGGATCGGCACCTCGGTGGCGAGATCGAAGGCGTCGCCGCTGAATTCGGCGAGCCGCTCGGTGAGCTCGCCCGCGAAACTGTCCACGACGGCCACCTCGATCCGCGCCACATCGGCGTCCATCACCACCTGGATGGGTCCGTGCGCGGTGGCCGGATAGCAGGTGCGCAGCGGTGCGTGCCGCCGCATCACATCGTCGATGGCGGCGATCAGCGCACCGATATTTACCGCCTGTCCACGAATGCGAAACGCGCGAGCAACATTCCAGTCAGCTGAGTAGCCTGCGGCGGCCGCATGCCACATACGTTCCTGCGCCGGAGCCAGCGGGATTCTCGGTGCGCGTCGCATGTGCCGCAAAGGCTTCGGCTCTGCGATGATTTGCAGGAATTCAGCGACGTCAGCGGGTTTACGACGCACCACCGGGCTCGTCCGGGCAGCAACCGGTGGGGACATCGACGCCGTCCTCTCAGCTGCCACGCATGCAGATCACCGCCGCCCCATAAATCCGGCAGCACTGCAGGACGACAGTCCGGCCACCGTAGCAAAGCCGAGGCTATTCTGGGCGGTCAGAAAAGAGACACAGACCACTAGCAGATGAACGTTTAGCGAGGGACCGTCACCGCGATATCGTCACGCACCGGACCGCCGCGCGGACCCGCGCCCCTGCCGACACGATCGCCGCGCACGATTTCGTCTGTGGTGCACAGAATCTGCTGCGATTTCAGGGACGAGCCACTGCCCGAGAGAAGAATGTGCGCACCGTCGGCCGGCACGACCTCGATCCCGGGCACCGGGCATGTCCATCGCATTCGGATTTTGCGAAATTCTTGCGCAGGTCGATGCTCGCGGTGCCCGGGAGCCTTGATCAGCGCAGGGTGACGGTGGTCGGCAGGCTTGCGAACCCGCGGTTGTTCGAGGAGTGGATGCGGCGCAGGCCGGATTCGTCGATCTCGAAGTCGGAGACGGCGGCGGCAATCTCCTGCAGGGCGATACGCAGTTCCAGCAGTGCCAGATTCGAGCCGAGGCAGTGGTGGCGGCCGCTGCCGAAGACCAGGGAGTCGCTGGTATCGCGATCCAGATCGAAGGCGTCCGGATCGGCGAACACCTCCGGATCACGATTGGCCGAACCGGTGAGCAGCAGCATGCGGGCGCCGGCCGGGATATCCGTGCCGTGCAGCGAAATATCCTCGGTGGTGGTGCGCAGCGCGCTCTGCGTCGACGGATCCCAGCGCATGGCCTCGTCGATCCAGTCCTCGGTGCGCCCGTCCAGGGCGAGACGGCGCTGATCGGGGTGAAGCCAGGCCGCATGCCAGGCATTGCCGAAGGTCAGCATGGCGGTCTCGATACCGGCGCCGACCAGCAGGATGAGGACGCCGACAATCTCCTCCGGCGTGAGCCGGTCATCACCGTCGGCGGCATCGAGCAGCCCGGAGAGCAGATCGTCGCGGCGCTCCTTACTGCGTTCGATGGTGAGCTCGGTGTAGTAGCCGACCAGCGCGCCGATGGCCTGCATGGCCTCGGGCCGCAGATCGGCAGACTCCTCATCGGTGTACATGATCTCCATGCCGAGCTTGCGAATCATTTCGCGATCGGCCTGGGGCACGCCGACCAGTTCGGAGATCACATCGGTCGGGAACGGCCCGGCGAAATCGGTCATGAGATCGAAGCTGCGGCGTTCGAGCAGCGGGTCCAGTACGCCGCGCGCGATCTCCTGTAGTCGCGGGGCCAGCGACTGCACCCGATGGGCGGTGAAGGCACGGGTCACCAGACCG
Organism: Nocardia sp. NBC_01388; assembly: GCF_045040085.1. Taxonomy (NCBI): domain Bacteria; kingdom Bacillati; phylum Actinomycetota; class Actinomycetes; order Mycobacteriales; family Nocardiaceae; genus Nocardia; species Nocardia sp. NBC_01388. The sequence continues at coordinate 8,304,735 of NZ_CP109553.1, read as the reverse complement.
CGCAGCCGCGTGTGCTTGGGCGGATCCATGGCGACGAAGGAGAAGAAGCGTTCCGCCTGCGGCCCCCAGAAGGCGGGCTCCATCCGCAGCCCGTTCACGCTGGAGAAACGCTCCGAATCCCGGAGCGCGGCCTGCACGTCGGCATGCCTGGAGAGCGCCCAGAAGTCGTCGGTATCGTTCCGGTAGACGGGAGCCTCGGTACGCAGCCTGGCATAGTGGGGATACGGATCGGCGTGAATTTCGAAGTCGTATGGGCTGTAGCGCGACATGAGCAAACACTAATCGAATTGGATTGGGAGCGTAGTGAACTCGGAATCGGCAGCGGAGCGCATCGACACCACCAAACCGCATCCGGCCCGGCGTTACGACTATTGGCTGGGTGGTAAGGACAATTACGCCGCCGACCGCGAGTCCGCCGACGCGGTGGCCGAGGCCTTCCCGACCGTCCGGCTGGCCGCGGTGGAGAACCGCAACTTCCTGCGCCGGGTGACCGCGTACCTGACCGCCGAAACGGGTATCCGCCAGTTCCTGGATATCGGCGCGGGCCTGCCCACCGCGGGCAATGTGCACGAGATCGCCCAGGGCATCGCCCCCGAATCGCGCATTGTCTACGTGGACAACGACCCCATCGTGCTGGTGCACGCGCGCACCCTGCTCGACAGCGCCCCCGAGGGCGCGACCGCCTATCTGGACGCGGACCTGCGCGATCCGGCGCACATCCTGTCCCATCCGGATCTGCTGGCCACCCTGGATCTGAACAAGCCGGTGGCGCTGATGCTGGTCGCCATCATGCACTTCTTCACCGATGAGACCCGCCCCTACGAACTGGTGCGCACACTCTGCGACGCACTGCCGCCGGGCAGCCACCTGGTCATGTCGCATGCCACCAACGACTACCTCGACGATGAGGATGTGGCCCGCACGCGCGAGGCCAATCAGCGCAGCGGAGTTCCCTTCCAGCTCCGCTCGAGCGCCGAGTTCGCGAAATTCTTCTCCGGATTCGACATGGTCGCGCCGGGCATCACCTCGGTGACGGCGTGGCGGCCGGACGAGTGGCGGCCACATCCGCGCGCGGAGGCCGTCTCCATGCTCGGCGGCGTCGCGCACATCTCTTAGCTCAGCGCCCGTCTCATGGCTCAGCGCACATCTCTTAGCTCAGCGCCCGTCTCATGGCTCAGCGCCCGTCTCATGGCTCAGCGCCCGCCTCATGGCTCAGCGCCCGCCTCCTGACTCAGCGCCCGCCTCCTGACTCAGCGCCCGCCTCCTGACTCAGCGCCCGCCTCCTGACTCAGCGCCCGCCTCCTGACTCAGCGCCCGCCTCCTGACTCAGAGCCTGCCGACGTCCTTCAGTACCCGCCGGGCCTGTGCGAACAGCATGCCGACATTCACGGTCTTGCGGCAGACGACCACGATGACCACATCTTCGCGACTCTCGGTGCGTACGAACAGGTGGGTCAGGTTATCGCTGTTGACCAGAATCTCCTGGAAATAGTGCCGGTCCAAGCGGACGCCGCGGCGCTCCTTCCAAATGTCCTCGATCATCACCACATTGCGGCCCTGGAACAGATCCAGGGTGGCCGCGGCGAGCAGATCGAGCACCTCCTGTGGATGATTGTCGACGGTCTCGACTGCCAGCAGCATTCCGGTGGTCATATCGATCGCACCGGCGGCCAGGCACTCCGGGACTTCCGAGCGCAGGGTCTTGACCAGAACTCCGATGCGGTCGGACAGACTTCCGGGACCTGTCGCGTTCGAGGTATTCATGGTGTCCTTTCTGATTTCCGCACGATGGCGGTCCGTTGATAACCACGGGTGGCGGGCTGCGGCGGGCGCGGCGGCAGCGTGTCATTGATGCCGCTGGCCCCGCGGTGGCGGCGCGGCAGCATCGATCTGGCCGCACCGGAGTGCGCGGTCTCGGCGGCCGGGGGCTGCGCGCGCTCCGGGGCGGCAATGCCGATGAGGTCGGCGTCGAGCATGCGGACGACCTCCACGGTCACCGCATACAGGCTGCGGCACAGCAGCATTGCGATATCCCGGCAACTGCGGCGGCCGTTCACCCAGAGCAGGATCTCCTGCCGCTGCGCGCTGCCGGGGGCCTCGAGCTCACTGCCGGGGCCGCTGAGCACCGCGCGGCCGCTGTCGGTGAGCACCAGGTGATTGCGATGCGGAGATACCCGGCCGTGCGCCAGCGCGGTCAGCCGCCTATCGGTCTCCAACAGCAATCGGGCCGGTTCGACGCCGGGTTCGCAGGTGTCCGGCTGCCCGGCCGGTTCGGGCAGGTCGTGCCAGCTGCACCCGGCGACCCAACCGGCGGTAATGGCGAAGGCGCCGTCGAGCGCCGCCATCAGGACGACCACCCGCATATCGGCCGCCCCGGCACAGCTGCGCCCGGGCCGGGAAAGTAGTTCGCGCACACCGGGTGCACCGGGCGAATCGACCGTGACAATGTGGCCCAGCCGGAAATGCAGATCTCCGCCCGGTTCACCGGACACACGCAATAGTCCGGTATGTCCGGATGTCGCGGCATTCAGCAATTCCCGCACCAATTCTCGGGTGGATTCCCTACCGAGCGCCGGCAATGCCCCGGACTCGACGAGAGGCCCCGTTGTCATGGTGGAACTCCTGAGAAAATTCAGCACGAATAGCGAAAAGCGCACGCCTGGTATGCATTAAGACGGTGACCCATATCGTGCTGAGTTACCGCGTGCTGGATATCCTGACAGTCCAGCAGTTTTGGAGCAACGGAATCCGGTGAATTGGTTACCAAAGTCCCATGGCGGGAGCGTCAACCGGGGTTACGGCAAAGTTTGCGGAAAAGCCTTGTCCAGCAACAAATACCGCCCGGTCGAATTATCGACCGGGCGGTAAATGGAACAAATAGGACAGTGTCGAACAAATGAGATAGCGCGCTTCAGGCGCTATCGCTCAGTGGTCGCGCTCGACCACACAATCCGCGAGTTGCAAAAGATCCTTCGCACGCCCGCCGTATCCGGAGATACGCGATTTGGCCGCCCGCACATGGCGGATCGATTCGGCCTGCGCCCAGCGCCTGCCACCGGCCCGCGCGATGAGATCGGCTGCGCGCACCGCGGACTGACCGTCCAGCGGCTCGCCCGAGCAGTACAGCTCGGCGAATTCGCGGCCGGCGGCGGTGCCCGATTCGAGCGCCACCACCACCGGCAGACTTCGCTTGTGCCGCAGCAGATCATTGCCGACCGGCTTACCGGTACGCGCCGGATCGCCCCAGATGCCCATGAGATCGTCCACCAGCTGGAATGCCACGCCCAGTTCGCGGCCGAAGTGATCCATGGCCTCGACCTCGTCCGGCCGGGCGCCGGCGCAGAGCGCACCCATGGCACAGGCGCAGCCGAGCAGCGCACCGGTCTTGTGCTGCAGGGTCTCCAGGCATTCGTCCAGTGTCACTTCGGTTTTCGTCTCTGCGGCACAGTCGGAATGCTGACCCAGGCACAGTTCGATGACGGCCTCCTCCAGCCGGGCGATACCGCTCAGCGCCGCGACCGGAGCGCCCGCGAGGGTCCAGATCGCCAAGCCGTGCATGGCATCACCGGCGAGCACCGCATCGTCGATGCCCCAGACCCGCCACACCGTGGGCCGGCCGCGCCGCATCTCATCGCCGTCCATCACGTCGTCGTGGATGAGCGTGAAGTTGTGCACCAGTTCGATGGCGGCCGCGGCATGCACGGCCCCTGTCGACCACTCCGAATCCACCCGCTTACCGGCGGCCCGCGCGGAGGCCAGCACCAGCGCGGGCCGCAGCCCCTTACCCGATTCGGCGACCGCCGCGACACCGGCGGCATTCCACCAGCCCAGGTGATACCCGATCGGAAGCCGTAGCTCCGCGGGCAGCGTATCCACCGCCGCCCGCAGCAGCGGTTTCGTCAATTGGTGTGCGCGAGTGAGGATCTGCGCCGCCCCGTCGCCCCCTTCCCAGGGCGTTCCGGTGTCGAATGCGGGATCCGCCGCTGCCGACGAAGTCATGGCCACCTCCGGTTACTCTTGGAAAACGTTGTCGCCGAATGAATCTCGTGGTCAACGAGTCGGGGATTCCTGGGGAGAAGGGCGAGGGGATCGCTCGGGGTGCGGGGCAACCAGCGGGGACCACGTGCAGGCCTTCATGCTCGGGCCCTCCCACTGGACGGATTGCACTGCTTACTGCACCACCATGATCGGAATCACATTCATGGTAAAGGCCCATTGGCTGTTAGCCAACACCTCGCAATCTCCCCAGACCGACCAGTACCTGCACGAGCGACCACCGGAGAGCGCATCGAGATAGCCTGAACCGGACGTGGCACCGGCCCCGCAACGGCGGAAGCCACCGCTCCGGCGGCACATCGTTGCGCCGCACACCCTTCCGGGTGTATTGCACAGCAACCGACATTCAGGAGGCTCGACACATGTCCGATTCCGCACTCGACCGCGCCGCGATTTTGCGGCGTGTCGGCGCGCACCGCGCCGTTCGCGTGATTGTCGCCGGGGGCGGCACAGGCGGGCACACCTATCCGGCGGTGGCGGCCGTGCGCGCGCTGCGCGATCTCGTCGCGGAGGCGGGCGCGACGGCGACGGTGCTGTGGGTCGGTACACCGGACAGTCTCGAGCAGCGGGTGGCCGCCGAGAACGAGATCCAGTTCACCGGCATCAAGGCCGGGAAGCTGCGACGGGATCGCAATCCGCTGCGCATGCTCAATGCCGCCAATGCCAAGGACGCGGTGCGCGTGCCGTTGAGCGTGCTCACGGCCCAGTCGGTCGTGCGGCGATTTCGCCCCGACGCGGTGCTGTGCACCGGCGGTTATGTCTGCGCGCCCATCGGCATGGCCGCGGCGCTGCGGCGACGGCCGCTGGTGATCCACGAGCAGACCACCGGCATCGGAAAGGCCAATCAGCTACTGGCCCGCGCGGCGGATCGCATTGCACTCAGCTCCGAAGCCTCCGTGGCGCTGCTGCCCGCGAAGGCTCGCGCCCGAGCGCTGGTCACCGGCAATCCCATTCGGCCCGAACTCGCTACCGGCGATGCCAAAGCCGCTGCGCCCGCACTGGAATGGACCGGCTACTCCCCCGAGCTGCCGACCGTCTACGTCACCGGTGGCGCACAGGGCGCAGTGCAGATCAACGACCTCATCGCGGAGATCCTGCCGGAGCTGCTGACCGTCGCCAATGTGATCCACCAGTGCGGACGGCGCTCCTACGATCAGGCGCGCGAGCGCACCGCCGCGCTGCCGGCCGAACTGCGCGACCGCTATCTGGTCCGCGATTTCCTCGGCGCCGAACTCCCCGATGTGCTCGCACTGGCCGATGTGGTCGTATCACGCTCCGGCGCAGGCACTCTCGCCGAACTGACCACCCTCGGCAAGCCCGCGGTCCTGATCCCCTATCCGCATTCCGTCGGCGGTGAGCAGATCCGCAATGCCCGCATTCTCGCCGAGCAGGGTGCGGCCCGGGCGCTCATCGGCGACGAGGCCACCGCCCCCGGACTGCGCACCGCGCTGTTCGAGCTGCTCACCGAAACCGATTCGCGCACCGCGGTTTCCGCCGCCGCCCGCGCCATGGGCCATCCCGACGCAGCGGAGCAACTCGCGCTGGCCGTGCTCGACCTCGCCACCCGCTGACACAACCCGCTCAGCTTCACGCAGTCCCAGCACGCTGACAGTCCCAGCTCGGCGGATCCGCTGACGATGAACAGTCAGTCGCACGGCAGCGGATTCGGCGCGCCCGACCGTGGTCGACTCCAGCTTCGGGTGCTGAACCGACTGCCGCTGAGGGGAATTCGACGGGCCGCCCGCCGAATCGATCAGCCTCCGAGGATCAGGCAGCTGCTTGTGGCGGTGGCGAGCAGGGTGCCTTCGGCGTCGCGAACATCCGCCTCGGCGAAGGCAACTCGTCTGCCCGGCTTGGTGACCCACCCGCGCACGAGTAGTTCACCGGTGTGAGCGTGGATGGGGCGCAGGTAGGTCACCTTGATCTCGATCGAGGTGTAGCCGACGTTCGCGGCCAGCGTCGTGTGCACGGCGCAGCCCGCCGCGGAATCGAGCAGGGTGCAGGCGACGCCGCCGTGCACCATGCCGATCGGGTTGTACATCGATTCGTCCGGGGTACAGGCGAAGACGACCTCACCGAAGCTCGCGCTCACCGCGCGCATGCCCAGCAGTCCGCCGATGGGTGCGCCCGGGATTTCGCCGTTCACCATGGCGGTGAGGTACTCCAGCCCGGTACGACCGGGGGCGGCCTCGAGCGAGACCTTCGGGTCGTGCCAGTACACGGTCTTGCTGCGCGGTTCACCCCAGGAGGCGGGGGCGGTGGCCGGTACGGTCGAGATCGTCATGAGGCCGACCCTAACACCCTGAGTTCATAATGTGAATGCAGATATACTCTGCGCATGGCACGGAACTGTTCGGTGGCGGCCGCACTACAGGTGATCGGCGAGCAATGGGCGCTGCTCGCCCTGCGCGAAGTATTTATGGGCGTACGCCGATTCGACGCCATCCAGGAGGCCACCGGTGCGCCGCGCGCCGTACTCGTCCGCAGGTTGCGCACCCTCGTCGAGGCCGGCGTGCTGGAACTGCACGACTATCGGGAACCCGGCTCCCGCACCCGGCAGGAGTACCGCCTCACCGAAGTGGGCCGGGAACTACAACCGGTCATCACCGCACTCATGCAGTGGGGGGACAAACATCTCGCCGGACCCGGCGGACCGCCGCTGTCGGTCCTGCACGCCGACTGCGGCGCACCCGTGCGCGCGGTACTCTGCTGCGCCGACGGACACCAGCTAGCCGATACCGGGTGGGAGATAAGTCCGGTTGTCAATCGGCAAAACCCGTCGGGGGCAATACCTTCCGGCGCGTCGCTCAAACAGTGATGTTCACAACCAACCGATCGGCCCGAGAGCGGGTAGTGTCGGAGACGTCAGCAAGTACTCGGCTATTCCAGAGTTTGGAGATGCCATGCAAATCCAGGTCTTCGCCGACAAGCACATCGGCGGCAGCGCGCCCCTCATCGAGCAGGCGCAGGACACCATCGGATCGATCCTGACCTATTACGCGGACCATCTCACCCGCGTCGAGGCCCACCTCACGGATGTGAACGGCCACAAGGGCGGGTCGGAAGACAAACAGTGCAATCTCGAGGCTCGGCCCAAGGGGCAGCCTCCGGTGGCGGTCCGCCACCGCGCCGCGACCGTCGAAGAGGCGTATATCGGCGCCGCCGAAAGCATGGCCCACCTGCTGGACAGCCGATTCGGCCGGCTACACCACACCAAGGGCGGGGACACCATCCGCCATATGCAGCCCGCTGAAATTTAGGGCAGGGCTGCAGAACTCAGGGCAATAAGCCCAGGCGGCGGGCTCGTACCACCGCTTCGTGCCGGGTATGCGCGCCGAGTTTGGTCATGGCACTGCGCAAGTAGCTCTTGACCGTCTCGGCGCGCAAGGAAAGCCGCAGCGCCGCTTCGATATTCGTGCAGCCCAGGGCGATCTGGGCGAGCACGTCGAGCTCCCGGGGCGCCAGCGTCACCTCCCGATCGGGGTCCGTCACACCGGACACCAAGCGCGCCAATCGCTCCGTGACGTCCCGTAATTTGTTGCGCGCCTGCGCATCCGAGACGGCGGGGGTGATACCGCGCAATTCCGCGTGCAGATCCCGGAGCTGTTCGGTGACCATCGCATCCGCACCGGACAGCAGCTGGGCCTGCGCCGCCTCGTGCGCCAGGCGCAGCCGGACCCGCCGGTCCACCTCATCGCGGATCGCGAGTTCCACGCTCAACCGGCGTCCGGCCTGCACCATTTCATCGGCGATCCGGTCCCCGATCGGACCGGACTCCCGATTCGCGACATACAGCACCGCGCGCGCCTCACCGCTCACCACCACGGGCACCGCGACCACCGCGCGCAGACCCTCACCGAGCACCGCGCCGTCGTAGTGATGCGTGATCGTCGAGGCCGATCGATAGTCCGCCACCGAGCGCGGCTTGCCCGTGGCCACCGCGCTCCCGCCCAATCCGGAGCTCGGCGCGACCGCCAGGCCCCGCATGCGGTTCGTTCGCGTTCCCACGAACTCGCTGAGCACCAGCGTGCCCGCATGCACCGCACCGCCGAAGACCACCGGCGCCTTGGACAGCGCGGCGAGCTGCCGCAGCTCGGACCGCAGTACGTCGCTGTCACGCGGACGCAGCAGCCCCTCGGGGGTCTGGCTCATCAGGTACCCCTTTCCGGGGGTAGTCGGTGCCGGAGTGTGACGTGAATCCTAGCCAAGTGAGCATGAGCATGGACCGGCTCCCGCCGGTGAGCTATTCCTTCGGGATCTGGGACGCGCCGCTGCTCGGCGATACCATCGGCACGAACCTCGACCGCACGGTCGCCCGGTTCCCGGATCGCGAGGCCCTGATCGACTACGCCACCGGCATCCGGTGGACCTATCGCGAGTTCGCCGCGCAGGTGAACGCGCTGGCGCTCGGGCTGCTGGCCACCGGGCTGGGCAAGGGCGACCGGGTCGGCATCTGGGCGCCGAGCTGCCCGCAGTGGACACTGACGCAGTACGCCGCGGCCAAGATCGGCGCGATCCTGGTGAACATCAATCCCGCGTATCGCGCACACGAGCTGCGCTATGTGCTGGAACAGGCCGGAGTTCACACGCTGATCGCCGCACCCGCCTTCAAGACCTCCGACTACAGCGCCATGATCGACGAGGTGCGGCCGGACTGCCCGGAACTGGAACGGGTGGTGCTGCTCGACAGCCCGCAGTGGCGGCGGCTGTTCGATACCGGGCGAGCGGGGGATCCGGAGCAGCTGACGCTCGCGCAGTCGGCGCTGTCGGCCGACGATCCGATCAATATCCAGTACACCTCGGGCACAACGGGATTCCCCAAGGGCGCCACCCTGAGCCATCACAATATTCTGAACAACGGCTACTTCGTCGGCGAGCTGTGCGGTTATACCGAACAGGACCGCATCTGCATTCCGGTTCCCTTCTATCATTGCTTCGGCATGGTGATGGGGAATCTGGCCGCGACCAGTCACGGTGCGGCCATGATCATTCCGGCGCCCTCCTTCGAACCGCGCGCCACCCTGGAAGCCGTTGCCGCCGAACGCTGTACGTCGCTGTACGGCGTGCCGACCATGTTCATCGCCGAGCTCGCCGATCCGGAATTCGACTCCTACGATCTGTCCTCGCTGCGCACCGGGATCATGGCCGGATCACCCTGCCCGACCGAGGTGATGAAGCAGGTCATCGATCGCATGGGCATGCGCGAGGTGAGCATCTGCTACGGCATGACCGAAACCTCGCCGGTCAGCACCCAGACCCGGGCCGGTGACACCGTCGAGCAGCGCACCGCCACCGTCGGCCGGGCCGGGCCGCATCTGGAGATCAAGATCGTCGACCCGGTCACTGGGCAGACCGTACCGCGCGGCGTCACCGGTGAGCTGTGCACCCGCGGCTACTCCGTCATGCTCGGCTACTGGAACGATCCCGGGAAGACCGCGGAGGCCATCGATTCAGCCCGCTGGATGCACACCGGCGACCTCGGCGCCATGGACGCCGACGGGTATATCGCGGTCACCGGGCGCATCAAGGACATGGTCATTCGCGGCGGCGAGAACATCTATCCGCGCGAGATCGAGGAATTCCTCTACAGCCATCCCGACATACTCGATGCCCAGGTGATCGGGGTGCCCGATGCCAAATACGGCGAAGAGCTGATGGTGTGGATTCGCATGCGCGAGAACACGACCCCGCTCACCCCCGAAACACTGCGCGAATTCTGCGCCGGACAGCTGGCCCACTACAAGATTCCCCGGTACGTGCACGTCGTGGACGAATTCCCGATGACCGTGACCGGCAAGATCCGCAAGATCGAAATGCGCGAGGTCGCCGTCCGGCTGCTCGAGCAGTCCACCGAGGAGCAGGCATGACCGAGTCGCACAGCGCCAATACCCGCGCCTACCGGACCGCCCGCGACCAGCTCGTCGCGGCCGCGACCGATTACCGCACGGCAGTGGACACCTTCGAATGGCCGCAGCTGACCGGCGTATTCAACTGGGCCACCGACTGGTTCGACGTCATCGCCCGCGGCAACGACCGCACCGCGCTGTGGATCGTCGAGCAGAACGGCGATGAGCAGCGCATCAGCTTCGACGAGATGGCCACGCGCTCGGATCGGGTGGCCACCTGGCTGGCCGGGCTCGGCGTCGGCAAGGGCGACCGGGTCGTGCTCATGCTCGGCAATCAGGCCGAACTGTGGGAGGCCATGCTGGCGGTGGCCAAGCTCGGCGCGGTCATCATGCCGACCACCGCCGCGCTCGGCCCGGAGGATCTCGCCGACCGGATCGGCCGGGGCGGTGCGGGATTCGTTCTCGTCAATGCGGCCGAAACCCCCAAGTTCGCCGAGGTGCCCGGTGACTACCTTCGAATCGCGGTGGGAGAGAAGGTATCCGGCTGGCACTCCTACTCAGATGCCGAAACCGTGGAGTCGAGCGGTCCGTTCACCGCCGTCACCGCGGTGGACGATCCGCTGCTGGTGTACTTCACCTCCGGCACCACCAGCAGGCCGAAAATGGTGCAGCACTCGCAGATCAGCTATCCGGTCGGCCATCTGACCACCATGTACTGGATCGGCGTGCGCCCCGGCGATGTCCACCTGGCCATCAGCGCACCCGGCTGGGCCAAGCATGCCTGGAGCTGCTTCTTCGCGCCGTGGCTGGCCGAGGCGACCGTATTCGTCTACAACTACGGCCGATTCGACGCCGCGGCGCTGCTGGAGCAACTGCGCCGGGCGGAGGTGAACACGTTCTGCGCGCCACCGACGGTGTGGCGCATGCTGATTCAGTCCGATCTCGGCGAGCGACCAGCCGGTCTGCGCGAAATCCTCGGCGCCGGTGAGCCTCTCAATCCGGATGTGATCGCCCAGGTCGAGAAGGCCTGGGGACTGACCATTCGTGACGGCTTCGGACAGACCGAGACCACACTGCAGGTGGGCAATATGCCGGGACAGCAGGTCAAGCCCGGTTCCATGGGCCGACCGGCCCCTGGAGTGCCGGTCATACTGGTGGACCCCCTGACCGGAGAACTCGCTGATGAGGGCGAAATCTGCCTCGACCTGGGCTACACTCCGGTCAACCTGATGACCGGATATTTGGGCGATCCGGAACGCAATGCCGCTGTCACGGCGGGGGGCTTCTACCACTCCGGTGATGTCGCCTCACGCGACGACGACGGATATATCACCTATATCGGCCGCACCGACGACGTCTTCAAGTCCTCCGACTACAAGGTGTCGCCGTTCGAGCTGGAAAGCGTGCTCATCGAGCACCCAGCCGTGGTCGAAGCAGCGGTCGTCCCGCAGCCCGACGACACTCGCCTGGCAGTGCCCAAGGCGTATGTTTCGCTCGCCGCCGGTTGGGAACCCGATCGCGAAACCGCCCGCGCCATCCTCGAATACGCCCGCGACCACCTCGCACCCTATCTGCGAGTGCGCCGCGTGGAGTTCGCCGAGCTACCGAAAACCATCTCCGGCAAGATCCGCCGCGTCGACCTGCGCCACCGCGAGGAGCAGGCACACGCGACGGGAACACCCATACCCACCGAGTACCGATACGAGGACATTCTCTCCGATCCGAAGCCGTAGTCCCTTACACCGCAACCTCATTCCGACGACCGATTGGAGCCTTGCGTGTTGCCCCACAGCGTGGAGACCGCCACCGCATACGTCATCGCCGCCCTCGAGGACAAGGGCACTGCAACGCGCGACGATTTCGACGTATCCGGCATCGTCAGCGCGACCCATCAAATCGCCGAGACGTGGGATTTCCATTCGGTGGACCGCGACCGGTTCTGGGGAATCGCCGCCACGTTCCTGAAACCGTGAACTGATCCGACTCTGCCGCTGCGCGGCAACCGGATTCGGCCGGCGCCCCCTGCAGGGACGCCGGCCGATCCCGCGGTGAATGCCCAGGCCGGGTCGTCGATCGGGCGTACACTGGAACTCTGCCTGCTATGAGTCTGTTCACCCAGCTCACGAACCGTGGCAGCTCACTGGAGAGGGCATCTGATGACGACGGTTCCTGAGCAGACGGCCCCCTTCCGGCAGCTCCCCTCCACGGCGCGCCTCCGGCCGAATAACCCTGGCGGGCACAGTCATCGAATACCCCTGCTGCGCTCGCCGTCGACAACGGGCTGACATTCACAGTCGGGGAAACGAATGCCGCCGTTCATGGACCGCAATGACGCGGGCCGGCAGTTGGCCGGACTGCTGGCGGCCTTTCGCGGCCATGATGTGGTCGTCCTCGCCCTACCCGGCGGCGGGGTCCGCGTCGCTCACGAAATCGCGGCCAGGCTGCATGTACTCCTGGATGTGGTCCTGGTGCAGCCGCTCGCCGTGGCCCGCTGCCCCGATCTCGTCTACGGGCTGCTCGGCGAAGAGCACACGCTGCTGATCGATACCGCCGCCGTGGCGCGCGGGCGGCTCGGCGATCCGGAACGCGAAGACACCGAGCTGACGCAATCGAAGATCCTGCGCCACAGCGCTTTCAGCTACCGGGGTGACTATCCGCGGGTGAGCCTGGAGAATCGCACCGTTGTCATAGTGGACGACTGCCTCACCGAGCCGGGCACGGTGCGGGACGCCTGCCGGATGGCGCGCATGCACGGAGCCATTCGCGTCGCCGTCGCCGTCCCGGTCGCGGGGCGGCAGGCGCTGAGCGGTCTGTCACCCTACGCGGACAAGATCGTCTGTCTCAATGCGCCGGCGCAATCGCCGACCGCCGGCCACTGGTATCGCGATGCCGCACCGACCACCAGCACCGACATCGCGTCGATGCTGGGTACGAATCATTCGGCCGCTGCCTCCGATTCGGCTGCCGCATCCGATTCGCCGGTGGGTTTACTGGGCTTCGACGGGGCCAGCCGGATCACGCCGGCATCCAGGTCGACGTCCATGCGCGGGCGATGGCCCTGACCGTCGCTGTCGCCACTGCCCTCGTCGTCCAGCTTCTTGCCCGGGAATAGTTCACCGATGACACCCACCCGTTCACCATAGCCCCGTGGTGGTCAGGATGGCTCCGAGCCTGCGCCGAGCGCATTCATGAGCTGCTGCTCGGTGATCGGCGGGACCGGCAGCGGATGTGCGGCCGAGGCGCGCAGGCCGTCGAAGACGAAGGCGAGATGGCGGCGCCAGGCGTCCGGGGCCAGCGTTCCCGTCGCCTCGACAATCCGGGTGTGCGCCCAGGTGATGAAGGCGATGTCCTCGAGTACCCAGTCGGCGCGCAGCACTCCGGCTTGCTGTGCGCGGGTGATGATTTCGCGCATTCTCCCATGACCGTCCTCGCGGGCGCGGGCGATGGCCGCGCTCGGGGACGAGGCAACCGCGCAGCTGGACGGGCGCACCGAGGCGGCGGTTCAAGACATTATCCGGGGCATTGCTCGCGACAGCGCCGTGGTCACCATCGCGCACCGGCTCTCCACGGTGATCGACGCCGACACCATCTGGTTGATGGAGGATGGTGCGCTGCGTGCCGACGGGACCCATGAGGAGCTGCTCGCCGGGGACGAGCTCTATCGTGAACTTGTTGCCGCGCTGCGCATTTCGGGGCCCGGCAGCAGTGCGCCCGGCACCGGTTCGGCGAGCGCGCTCAGCGCGTGAGGAATTCGTCGAGCGCGGCATTGACCAAGTCCGGAGCAGTCCAGTTCGGCGCATGGCCCGCGCCGGGAATCGTCACCACCGCACCGGCCGCGGGCAAGCCGGAAGCCAGCGCCTCGGACTTCTGCGCGGTGCTCGAACCGTCGAACTCACCGCGCAGAACCATTACCGGGCAGGTGATTTCGCCGAGGCGATCCACCAGCGACTCCCGTTCGATCAGGCAGGCCGCCGCCTGCCGGATCGCGGGCCGGTCACTGGCCGCCCACTTGGCCCGCCACGGCGCCTGATCGGCGAGTGTGCCGCCGATCAACTGGGCTGCCAGCCCGGGCGCCAACTCGTTCAGCGGCACCTCCGGATTGGTCCACGCATCGAACAGGTCGCGATAAGCCGCCTGCTCGGACGGGGTCGCCGCGCCGGCTTCGGTATCGAGCAGCAGCAGTGCGTCCGTGCGCTCCGGCGCCAGCAGTGCCGCGCGCAGTGCCACGTAGCCACCCTGCGACATGCCGGCCAGGATCGCGTGCTCGACCTCGGCGGCGTCCAGGACCGCGAGCAGGTCGCGAGCCGAATCCCAATAGGTGAAGGGAGCGTCCGGATCGGCGGTGGTGCCGCCGTGGCCGCGCGCGTCCCAGCACAGCACCCGGAAACCCCTGGATTCCAGGAACTCCACCTGCGGCGCGAACATCGACAGATCCATGAAGAATCCGTGGCCCAGTACTACGGTCGGCAGGCCTCGGCGACCGGAGTCGGTGTAGAACACGCGGGCACCACCGGTGCTGACGTACGGCATGGCGGTAGCGTAACCGCGCCGCTGTCGCGATGTCGCGACCGAAACACGGTCCGCTCAGTGCGCATTCCGGCCGCGCGAGCCGCTTGTAGTTCCGAACACCTTGGAGCGCAGGACTCTTCAGCCTTCGGTGGTCGTCCGGGAGTCGTGGTCGGCGGCGAGATGCGCGGCTACGGCCGCCTCGACCAGCTGTCGCCAGCCCGGATTGTCCTGGGTGGTCTTCTCGTCATGGAACCATCGGCAATCGGGGACAGGGCAGACGAATCGGTAGGTGCCGTAGTCGTCGATGCGACCACCGGGACTGAAGGGCCGTTCGTCCGCCGGCCTGATATCGCGGTGTTCGGCGAAGGCGCCAAGTTCGTCTCCCACCCGAGTACTCGATCACATACTGGTGCGCTGGTACCACTCACGAACCAAGCGGTACGCGATCCTGTGACCGCGGACACTTTCGAGCCCGGCGGGAGATGCGGCCCGAAAACACGAAAACCGCCCCGAGGGGACGGTTTCGGTGACGAAAACATTCGAGTGGAGCTAAGGGGATTCGAACCCCTGACCCCCACACTGCCAGTGTGGTGCGCTACCAGCTGCGCCATAGCCCCATGTTCAGTTCTTGTTCGCGAGGCGTGCCCCGCTTGCTTGAAAGAAGTTACACGACCTGCATAGAACAAACCAAATCGCCTGCACAAATGCTGGCGGCGACGATCTTCGCGGCGTAGGGTCGAACACATGTTCGATAGCGGAGAGGCGGAGGCGATGGGCGATGCGGAGCTGATCGAAGCGCTGCGACGGGCACACGGTGCGGCGGCGTTCGCGCAGGCGGCGGAGATCACGGCCATTCGGGAGGTGTATCGCCGGCATCGCGCCGGAAATGCCGAACCCGGGCCGGGCGGGATCCGGGCCGGCGAGTTCGCCGCGGCCGAAGTGGCGGTCGCGGTGCAGGTTTCCGAGGCGGTGGCGGCGGCGCTCATCGATATCGGGCTGGCGCTGGATTCACTACCGCAGACGCGGCTGGCCTTCGCGGCGGGGCGGATAGATCTGTCGCGGGTGCAGGTCATTACCGAGGCCATGCGCGGACTCGCGCGTGAGGTGCGAGAAGCCTTGGAGCCCAAGCTCATCGAGGCTGCCACCCGCTCCGATCCGAGCAGGCTGCGGCAGACGGCGCGGCGCTGGGTGATTCGCCTGGATCCCGACGGTGAACAGCGCCGGCGCGAGGCGCGCGAGTCCGACCGCGATGTGCGAATTCGCGCGGTGCACGACGGTATGGCGGTCTTCGACGGCCTGCTACCCGCCGCCGGCGCCCAAACCGTCGCCATGCGGCTGCGCGAGATGAGTCTGCAAGTGTGCGAAGACGATCCGCGCACCATGCCGCAGCGCCGCGCCGACGCACTGGTCGCACTCGCCGACGGCACCGGCCGCCTCCGCTGCGGCTGCACCCACGGTAAAAACTGCCCCCAGGCAGGCGCCCCCACCTCCCCCCGCCGTCCACTCATCCAGGTCGGCATGTCCGCCGAAACCCTCCTCGGCCTCCGCGACGACCCCGCCTTCCTCTCCGGCTTCGGCCCCGTCGACGCCGCCCTCGCCCGCACCCTCGCCGAACACGCCCGCTTCCAGGTAATCCCCGAATACTTCGCCCCCACCAGCGACGCGAACCAATCGATCGCATCCACCGCCGGCGACCCGAGCCCATCCGCCGCACCCGACCCGCGCCCATCGGCAACACCCCCCACCCGCGACCGCAATGCCTCCACAAGACCCACCCCTGACCTGAAGTCGTCGGTGACACCCGCCGACACGGACCCGAGTCCATCGATGGACACCCCTGGCGGCGACCAGACTCCTTCCGCGACGACCGCGATACCCGACCTGCTCCCATCGGCGGCACGCGCCAACGCGGACACGAATCCTTCGGCAGCGACCGCCGACAGCGACCCGAGTCCATCGACGGTGACGCGGATCGGGGGGCCGCGCTCGTCGGGGGCGCGGCGGAATCCGACTGCTCCGATGGCGCCGTGGGAACGTTCGGCCGGGCTGTACGAGGTGCCCGCAGATTCGGTTGCGCCCGAGGCGCTTCGCGCGGCGGCACGCCAGGCCGCGGGTTCCGGTGCGCCGGGCGCACATCCGGCGGGGTCGAAGCGCAATTCCGCAGCGGCGAAGGTTGAGGTATCGCCGCCGTTCTCGGCCGCTCCCCCGCGTGAGGTGCGCGCGTTCGACGGGCTGTGCCGCTTCCCCGGCTGCACCATGCCGGCCGCCGAAACCCTGCTCTCCCAGTTCGATTCGCTGCGGATGCGCCGCGCACCCCAGGCCAGCGCGGCCCCCCGCGCCGTGCTCTGCTCTCACCACCACCGCCTGAAAGCCCTGGCCGACAGCGGAAAACAACCCTGGCGCGTCTACCTCGCCGACACCGACCGCATGCGCTGGATCGACCCTTCCGGCGAATCCCACGAAACCATCCGCGAGGGTGCCCGATACCTCTTCCCCCACACCGATATCGACGCCCCCGCCAAACCACCCCACCGCCCCTACCGCCTCCCCGAAGAACCAACCCCCCTCCCCACCCCCGCAACCACCGACATCGCCTACCCCCTCGAAACCCACGTCCTACTCCACCCCCAGCTCTCCCGCTCCACCCCCGAAAACGACATCCCCACCCTCCCCGCCCGCCCCTCCCCCCGGTGAATCCCACGACCACCCCGGGCCGGCACACCCCGGCCCCCAATCCCACACCGCAACACCGCAACACCACCACGCCCCGGCCGACCTCCCTTGATTCCGAGCCGATCCGGCCGACCCATCTCGAACCAATTCGGGCGTTCGACCCCGAGCCGAACCGGTCGACCGGTCCAATTCGGCCTCAGCAGCCACACCTGGGCCGACCCAGGAAGCCAGCTCCAGGCTGCTCCGTGCACCGGATCTCACGTCGATCCGACCGATGCACCGCAGTTTCCATTCCACGAGGTCGGAGGCATGGCCAGCCCGACCCAGGAAGATCGCGACGCGAGCGCGGCCCTACGCGACCCGCACCTCGATGAGCCCCAGCCCTTCCCACCCCTGACCACGGACCCGTGCTGCCAGCTCGGTTCCCCGCCCGGGGTGCGGCTCTCCTGAGGCCCCGATGGGCCGCACCCCACCAATTCCTGCACACCCGATCCAGGGAGCCGTGACTGGCACGCGGCTCCCGCCCGGGGTGCGGCCAACCCAGCACCCCCGACAGGCCGCACCCCACCCAATTTCCTTGCCACCGTGCGATTCCACCTGCGACGCGAGCCCGCTCAGGCCCGGATTCCATGTGCGGCACGAGACCACTCAGATGCGGGCGTCCCGGCTGGCCTACATGCTGGGGAGATGGATCACAACGCGAATACTGCTGCCGGCGAAGGCACCGACCCATTGCTGCTGGAGGAGCGGCGGGCGCTGCTGCGGGAGCGGCTGGACGGATTCCGTAGGGATGTTTCGGAGCTGGCGGCGGCCTATCGGGCGCTACCCGATGCCGGACTGCTCATCGATACGCCGGGGATAGGCGCGCTCACGACGCCCCGCTATTGCATCGCCGGGGCGGCAGAGGTTTTCGATGAGGCGCTCATCGAGTTGGATGCCGCCGCTGATGCTCTCCGGCGGGCCGGTGACTACACCAGCCGGCTGCGCCGCGCAGTCATCGATGGGTGATCGGCGTGGTGGGCGCCCGTATTGACCGAACAGCCCGTGTCCAAGTCGCACACCCCCAGGTGGGGGCCGCGTGGTTCAGACACGGGCTGTGGCACTGGTCGGAGCTGGCCGATGGGCAGCGGGTGGGGCGTGTTTCGGATTACTTGGTGGCGTTGATGACCCAGTCGGATTTGTTGACGTCGATCTTCTTGTCGTTGACGAAGACCGAGGGGGTGGCTACGCGGTCGCCGGAGGCGGAGGTCAGGGCCTTCATGGCGGCTTCGGCGTGGTTGCGGGCGGAGTCGAGGCGGTCGGCGGTGGTGATGCATTTCAGGGTGTCGTCGGTGGCGCCTGCGTCTTTGGCGATGGTGGCGAGGTCCTGATTGCTGTGGTCGGGGCCGCCCTCCTCGGGCTGCTTGGTGGTGAACAGGAGGGTGTGGAATTTGGAGTAGACGGGGCCGTCACCGGCCTGGGCCACGCATTCGTTGGCGGCTACGGCGCGAGTGGAGTAGTCCTTGCTGCGCGAGCGCGAGTCCAGGAAGTTGACGAGGCGGTAGCGCACCGCGAGCTTGCCCTCGTCGACCTGCTTGGCGATCTCCTGGCCGTAGGTCTTCTCCAGCTGCCCGCAGGCGGGGCACAGTGGATCCTCGTAGACGTCAATGGTTTTGGTGGTCTGGGATTGGCCCAGCACGATCGCGCCGTCGGAGTCCATGGCCACCGTCACGCCGGGATTGTGCACCGGGCCGTATCCGTCGTCGCGTACCGCAACGCTGCCACTGTCGTTCCACTGATACAGCGCGAAGATGACCAGGGCGACCACCGCCAGCGCCACGCCGGCTAGGGCGTACGTGGTCTTGCTCGATACCGGCTGCGGGGTGTGTTTCGAAGACGGTGCGCTCACGCGCAACACTCTGCCGCACCGCCGCCGAACGCGCCCACCCACCCCCGCAACTCATATCCGGCGCGGGCGGACTGTGGCATTCGCTACGCCGGGGCCGGTTCCTTGCGGCGCAACGTTTCCGGCACCACCATCCAGGCGGCCGAGGCGGTGGCGAGAATAATGCCGGTCACCCCGAGCGCCACCCCGTAGGAAACCTGGTCGGCGAGAGTACCGATCAGATACGGCCCGAGGAAGGTGCCCAGATCCGCGGACATCTGATACCCCGCGAGCACCGGCCCACCGCGCACACCGGGGCCGACGATATCGGCCACCGCTGCCTGCAGGGCCGGGGAGAACATGCCGGAACCGATCCCCGCGATACAGGACGCGACCAGCAACCACGGGAACGTCGGCGCGAGACCCAGTCCCGCGGTACCGATCGCACAGATCAGCGTGCCCGCGATCAGGAAAGGCCTGCGGCCCAGCCGATCCGACCAGCGCCCGGACAGGAACAGCACCGACGCATTGCCCGCCGCGAAAACGGTCAGGGCGATACCCGCCAGCCCCGCATCCTCCTTCAGCACCTCCACCACGATGAGCGGCACCAAGGCCATTCGCACACCGAACACGGCCGCGCCATTACCGAAGTTCGACCACAGTGCCGCTCGATACTGCGACTTGGCCAGCCCCTCCCGGAAGGTCATGACCGCCGTACCGCTCGCGGCCTCCGGCACCGCCAGATGCGAATTCCGCAGCGCCGCAAACACGATGAAACTCGCCACCAGCAGCGCACAGCAATAGATGATGAACGGCGCCCGCAACCCCAGGAAAGACAGCGCGCCACCCACCAGCGGCCCACTGATCGAACCGATCAGAAAGCTGGTCGAGTACACCCCCGACACCCGCCCGCGCTCCAGCGGCGGCGAGATGCGGATCACCAGCGCCAGCGAGGACACCGTGAACATGGTGGACCCGATACCGCCGAGCGACCGCAATATCAGCAGCTGCCAATAGGTCTGGGCGAAGGCGCACGCACCGGTGGAGATGGCCACGATGATCAGACCGGTCAAATACACCGGCCGCTCGCCCAGCCGCTGCACCAGCCGCCCGCCCAGCGGCGCGAACAGCAACCGCATCAGGGCGAAGGCGCTGACGATGAAGGAGGCGGCCGCGACCCCGACCCCGAAGCTCCGGGCGAACTGCGGCAGCGCGGGAGCGACGAGCCCGAATCCGATGGCAATGGTGAAGGCGGCCCCCACCAGTACCCAGATCTCTACCGGCAGAGGCTTGGATCTACGCACCGGATAGTGCCTGTCCCACCATCTCTTCCGCGGCCGCCTGCACCTGCGCGAGATGCTCCGGCCCTTGGAATGATTCCGCGTAGATCTTGTACTTGTCCTCGGTGCCGGAGGGCCGGGCCGCGAACCAGGCGTTCTCGGTGGTGACCTTCACCCCGCCCAGCGCCGCGCCATTGCCGCGCGCACGGGTCTGGATTCCGGTGATGGGCTCGCCGGCGATCTCGGTCGCAGTGATCATGTCCGGCGTCAACGCCGCCAGCCGCGCCTTCTGTTCCACGGTGGCGGTGGCGTCGACCCGGTTGTAAGCCGGACTGCCGTAGCGCTTCTCGAGTTCGGAGTAGCGGGTGGACGGACTCTGCCCGGTGACGGCGGTGATCTCCGCGGCCAGCAGCGAGAGCAGAATGCCGTCCTTGTCGGTGGTCCACACGGTGCCGTCCTGGCGCAGGAACGAGGCGCCCGCGCTCTCCTCACCGCCGAATGCCAGGCTGCCGCTGAACAATCCGGGCACGAACCATTTGAACCCGACCGGCACCTCGTAGACATCGCGCCCCAGCACGCTGACCACGCGATCGATCATGGACGAGGTCACCACCGTCTTGCCGATCTTGGTCAGCGCATCCCAGCCCATCCGATTGGCGATCAGATACTCGATCGCCACAGCCAGATAGTGGTTCGGATTCATCAGGCCCGCATCGGGAGTCACGATCCCGTGCCGGTCGGCATCGGCATCATTGGCCGTGGAAATGTCGTAATCGTCGCGAATCGCGACCAGTGAGGCCATGGCGTATCGCGAGGACGGATCCATCCGAATCCGGCCGTCGGCATCGAGCGTCATGAAGCGCCAGGTCGGATCGACGAACGGATTGACCACCTCGAGTTCGAGGTCGTATCGCTGCCCGATCTCCTCCCAGTAGTCGACACTCGCGCCGCCCATGGGATCGGCGCCCAGCCGAATCCCCGCGCCGCGAATGGCATCCAGGTTCAGCACATTCGGCAGGTCGCCGACATAGCGATCGAGATAGTCGTAGCGTTCGACCTTGGTGACCAGCGCATGCGCCAGACTGGTGCGCCGCACCTCGGCGAGCCCACCGCGCAGCAGCTCGTTGGCGCGCGCGGCAATGGCATCGGTGGCGACCGTATCGGCCGGTCCGCCGTGCGGCGGATTGTATTTGAAGCCGCCGTCACGCGGCGGATTGTGCGAGGGCGTGACCACGATGCCATCGGCCTGATGCCGCGTGCCGCCGCGATTGTGGCGCAGCACGGCATGACTCAAAGCCGGTGTGGGCGTGTACCTGTCACGCGCGTCGATCATGGCTGTGACGTCATTGGCGGCGAGCACCTCGAGCGCGGTGGTCCACGCGGGCTCGGACAGCGCGTGCGTATCGCGGGCCAGATACACCGGACCGGTGATGCCGCGGGTGGCGCGATACTCCACGATGGCCTGCGTAATGGCGAGGATATGCGACTCGTTGAACGCGCAGTCGAGGCTGGAACCGCGGTGCCCGGAAGTTCCGAAGGCCACCAGCTGCGAGGGATCCTCCGGATCCGGAATCCGGCTGTAGTACGCCGTCACCAGATGCGCGATGTCCTCGAGGTCTGCGGCACGCGCCGGTCGCCCGGCTCGATCGTGCGCCATGCTCGCGGCTCCCTTCCGTATCGCCTGTGCCCGGCTGGTCATCAGCATCACGACCACACCTGCTGCCCCGGAGAGGCGTAGGTGTCCTGCCGCGCAGAGGCGTGGGTGTGCTGCCTCGGCGAAGCGATCACGACGTTCGCCACCGCATAGCTGTCAACGCCCTCCTGTACCCGTCGAACCGTTGTGCAGCCGAAGGTACTGAACGGAGTCAGCATCCGGGTGCCCAGTGGGAAGACACTATCGAATCGACTGCCCACCGCGCGATCCGACGGTTGCCGGCGTCCTTCCGTCTCATTCATCGCCTGCCCCCAATCGTCGAATCGTCGCCGTATCCCCGAAGTTGCCGAGCGCAATCGCGCCCGCTTCACGGTGTGCCCATTTCCGGCCCGATCCAAGCAGTGTACGAACTTCCGCCGCCGACGTGGAGAGGGTCGCGCGCCTGCCCCGCTCGGCACCGCCGGCGCTGGGACCCACCAGCCTCCTCTTCAGTTTGCCAAATCGTTGCCAATCGGCGTGTTGCTGAGACCGAACAGCACCCGGGAACTGCGAGGATAGTGCCGCTTGCCCGGTGTTGTCCCATCGGCCTCAGAGGAGAGCCAAGTTGGCGGTGCGGCAGTTGATCAGAAGCATGCTGGTCCGGAGCTGCGGCATTGCCGCAGCGGCGATCGCCGTGATGGCGACCGCTCCGGCGGCTCACGCGGGTGCGGTGTACCCGATCGCGGAACCCGACGGGTTCTACTATGCCCCAGGTAATCTCGGGGACAGCGCCCCCGGGGACGTCTTGCGCTCCCGCCTGATGCCGGCCAACCCCTGGCCCGGTGCGACGGTGTGGCAGTTGCTCTTCCACTCCACGAACTCATCCGGCGGGCCCATTGCCGCCGTCACCACCCTCATCGTGCCCGGCCCCGGCCCGCACCCCCTGGTCTCGTACCAGCCGTTCGTGAATTCGCTGGGCATGCAGTGCGCGCCGTCGCATGCGCTGTTCGACGGCGGACTCAAGGAATCGGGTGCGCTCGAATTGCTGCTGGCGCGTGGCTGGGCGGTTGCCGTCCCCGACCACCTGGGCCCGACCAGTGCCTACGGCGCGGCCCGGCTGGGTGGCCAGATCACCCTCGACGGCATTCGCGCCGCCGAACGCTTCGCCCCTGCGGGACTGGGTAATTCACCGGTCGGCATGGTCGGCTACTCCGGCGGCGCCATGGCCACCGGATTCGCCGCCGCGCTGGCGCCCACCTATGCGCCCGAACTGCCCATCGTCGGTTTCGCGGACGGTGGCGTACCGGTGAATCCGGGCAAGATCGCCATCGACGTCGGCGATGTCCCGCATCCGCTGTTCGGGCTCGGCTTCGCGGTCGCGGTCGGCATGGAGCGCGAGTATCCCGACGCGCTTCCGCTCGACAATGCTTTGACCCCGGCGGGTTTCGCGATGCGGGACCGGATCGCCAATTCCTGTGTGGACGACATCATCTCGGCCGGGGCCGGGCACACCATCGGTGAGATGTTCCACCGCGGCATCGAGAACGATCCGACCCTCATCGGCGCCTTCCACGACAATGCCCTCGAGATCTACCCGGGCGTCCCCCGTGTCCCCATGTACGAATGGCACGGCGGCAATGACCAGGTGCCGCTGGATCTCGCGCTCAATACGGCGGGACGCTATTGCGCGGCAGGCACTCCGGTGCAGTTCGACATCATTCCGGGCGCCGATCACGGTACGGCGATCTTCCCCGGCGCGGTCAAGGCCGTCAGCTATCTTTCGGATCGGTTCGCGGGTGTGCCGCCACCGTCCAACTGCCGCTGACGATTCGGCACCGGCTCAGCTGTAAACACCGCGGCCCCACTCATTTCGAAGAGTGGGGCCGCGGTGGTCCTTGGCCCGGAATGCACCGCACCCCACCCGCGCGAGCGGATGGGGTGCAGATTTTCCAGGCGAATCTCAGTGTGCCAGAACGGGTTCGCCCTCGGAGGGGACCGGAACCTTGTTCGGCATGATGAGTCCGGTGACGACCGCACCCACCACGAAGATCGCGGCGGCCCACCAGAACGCGGTGGTGTAGCTCTGCACCGCGGCCTCGGCCAGCGCCGCCGGTGACGCGCCATGGTCGGACACATAGTTTCCGAGGGCCGTGGCGGCCAGGGTGCTCAGCAGCGCGGTACCGATGGAACCGCCGACCTGCTGGCTGGTGTTGACCATGGCCGAGGCCACACCGGCGTCTTCGTGCTCCACCCCGGAGGTGGCGCCGATGAAGGCGGTCGACATCGCGGTACCGAGGCCGACACCCATCAGGATGAGGCTGGGCAGGATGTGGCTGGCGTACGCGGTGTCCACGCCGATCCGGGTCAGCAGCGCCATACCCAGTGCGGCGAGCAGGAATCCGGTCACCACGGTCACCCGCGGACCGACCCTCGGCACCAGCAGCGACGGCACGGTCGTGGAGGACACCACCATGCCCGCGACCATCGGCAGGAAGGCCACGCCGGTCATGATCGGCGAGAAGCCCAGCGACTGCTGCATGTAGTAGGTCAGGAACAGGAACATCGCGAACATGCCGATGCCGATGGAGAACACGGTCAGGTAGGACGCGGCCCGGGTGCGATCGAGGATCACGCGCAGCGGCAGCAGCGGATGCGCGACCCGGGTTTCCAGCCAGACGAAGACCGCCAGCAGCACCACGCCGCCG
This sequence comes from Nocardia sp. NBC_01388, assembly GCF_045040085.1. Lineage (NCBI taxonomy): Bacteria > Bacillati > Actinomycetota > Actinomycetes > Mycobacteriales > Nocardiaceae > Nocardia > Nocardia sp. NBC_01388. The sequence goes on along the minus strand of NZ_CP109553.1, from coordinate 8,280,169 downwards.
ATGAGGAAGGACAGCGTCGTCGAGTTGGCCCAGCCGTCGGTCTCGGCCTTGGAGAAGCCGTACACGATGGCGAACAGGGCGGCGCTCACCGAGAGCGTGCCGGGCAGATCGAGCTTGGGCCGCTGGGTGGCGGTGTGCTTGGCGAGCAGCATGACCGCACCGACCAGCGCGATGGCGGCGAAGACCAGGTTCACGTACATGACCCAGCGCCACGAGGCCCATTCGGTCAGCGCGCCGCCGAGCAGCAGTCCGAGAGCGCCGCCGGCGCCCGCGATGGCGCCGAAGATGCCGAACGCCTTGGCGCGTTCCTTGGGTTCGGTGAAGGTCACGGTCAGCAGTGACAGTGCAGCGGGGGCAAGCAGTGCGCCGAAGACGCCCTGCGCCACACGAGCGCCGACCAGCACCTCGAAGCTACCGGCGGCACCGCCGATGGCCGAAGCGCCGGCGAAGCCGATCAGACCCACGATGAAGGTGGTCCGGCGGCCGAAAAGATCGGAGAGCCGTCCGCCGAGCAGCAGCAGGCTGCCGAAGGCGAGGGCATAGCCGGTGACCACCCATTGCCGGTCACCGTTGGAGAAGTGCAGGTCGGCCTGTGCGGCCGGCAGTGCGATGTTCACGACGGTCGCGTCGAGCACCACCATCAGCTGCGCCACGCCGAGTACGGCGAGCACCCACCAGCGCAGGGCGTGCGAGCCACGGCGACCGTCTCCGGTCGTCGGCGCGGCCACTGCCTTCTCTTTCTCGAGAGCTGTCGTCATGGTCGTTTTCCTTGTCCCCTAGGATTAGCGGAGAGGCCGTCTCCGTTTACCGGTTAAAGCTATCATCTAAACGGAGATATACCCTCCGGATAATCCCGGCCCCTGTTAGGATTACGGTGTGAATCACGTCACCACCGCGCCCCCACCGCGCCGTTTGCGCGCGGACGCCGCGCGCAATCAGCAACGCATCATCGCGGCAGCACGCGAGCTCTTCGCCGATCGCGGGCTCGAGGTCACCCTGGACGATGTGGCCGAAAGAGCGGGCGTCGGCGTCGGCACCGTCTACCGCCGGTTCGCGAACAAGCAGGAACTCATCCTGGAAGTGTTCGACGCCATGGTCACCGAGCTGGCCGCCGCGGTCGAGCTCGCCCTGCACCATCCCGACCCATGGCAGGGCCTGGTGGAACTGTTCGAATACTCCTGCCGTCATATGGCCCTGAACCGCGGCTTCGGCGAGGTCGTGCTGGAAATGCACGACAGCATGGACCGTTTCGTCTGCATGAAGGAGCGCGTGCAGCCCGGCATGCAGGCCGTCATCCGCCGCGCCAAGGAGGCGGGTGCACTGCATCCGAGCGTCGAGGCGGGCGATTTCTTCGCCATGGTGAACATGGTCGACGGCGTGGCCGGCTTCGCCCGCCCGGTCAATACCGATGTCTGGCAGCGCTATATGACCATCGTCCTCAACGGCGTCCGCGGCGACGGCGTCCCACGCCTGCCCCTCACCCAGCGCGCACTGACCGACAGCGAGGTCGAACGCGCCAAAGAAGCGATGTGCACCAGCCGGAAACGGTAGCGCTTCTCACACCTCTCGGTTTAAAGTTGGTCGCATGACCAACTCTTGGGCGAACTGGGCCGGGGATCAGGGCTGTTCTCCGGCGGCCATCGCCGACCCGGGCACGCCCGAGGAAGTCGCCGCGGTGCTGGCACGCGCCGAGGCAGCCGGGCATACCGTGCGCGTCGCCGGATCGGGACATTCCTTCACCGATACCGTGCTGACCGACGGGACGCTCATGCGCCTGAACAAGCTCGACAAGATCCTGTCCGTGGATCGGGCTGCCGGGCTGGTTCGTGTCGAGGCCGGCGCCACGCTGAACGCGGTCAGCAATGCGCTGCATCCGATGGGGCTGGCGTTTCCCAATCTCGGCGATATCGATGTGCAGTCCGTCGCGGGCGCGACGGCCACCGGCACGCACGGCACCGGGGCGAAGCTGCAGAACCTCTCCGCCGCACTGCAATCGGTGGAGCTCATGCTCGCGGACGGCAGCCGGGTCGAGCTCAACGAGCAGACCGATCCGGACGGCTGGCGCGCGGCGCGGGTGAATGTGGGCGCGCTCGGCGTGGTCACCGCCCTCACCCTGCAGATGGCGCCGTCGTTCGTGCTCGAAGGAGTGGAGAGACCGCTGCCCGTCGAGGAGGTCCTCGAGGACCTCGACACCTATGTCGATGGCAATGAGCACTTCGAGTTCTACATGTTCGCGCACAGTCCGCTGGCAATGACCAAGCGCAACAATCGGGTCCAGTTGCCGGAGCAACCGCGCGGCAAGGCCGTGGACTGGTTCTCCGACATCCTGCTCTCCAACTACACCTTCGACGCGCTGTGCAAGCTCACCCGGCGCAGTTCGAGCCTCATCCCCTATGTGCAACGCGCCGCGGCCTTCGCGGGCAGTTACCGCCGTCAGGTGGAGCGTTCCTACCGGGTCTTCGCCACCACCAGGCTCTTCCGCTTCACCGAGATGGAGTACGCCATCCCGCGCGAGCACTCCGTGGACGCGATTCGCGAGATCAAGGATCTCGCCAAGCATTTCGACACCGTCATGCCGATCGAGGTGCGGTGGGTCGCGCCCGATGACGCCTTCCTGTCCCCCGCCGGTGGCCGCGAGACCTGCTATATCGCGGTGCATCAGTACCAGGGCATGGACTACGAACCGTATTTCCGCGCCTGCGAGCGCGTTTTCGATCGATACAACGGCCGCCCGCACTGGGGTAAGCGGCACTTCCAGACCGCCGAGACGCTGAGCCGGCGCTATCCGGAGTGGGAGAAGTTCGCCGATGTCCGCAAGCGCTTCGACCCGCAGGGCCGATTCACGAATGCCTACATCGAGCGCGTGCTGGGCCCCATCGGCTGAGTTATGATCGGTTGCTGAAAGATCGCTGAGCCTGGCGATTCTGCTCGTCGAACTGTCCTGGATGTACGCCCGACCCGGGTGTGACCACACGTAGGAGGTTTCGATGTCTGATTTCAACGACAAGATCAACGATGCGACCGATCAGGCTAGGGATGCGGCGAAAGATGCTGCGGACAAGGCCGAGAGCATGGGCGATCAGATGAAGGACCGCCTCGAGCACGCGGGCGAGGACGTCAAGGAGAAGGTCGGCGGCTTCGTCGACAAGATGAAGGAAAAGCTCGGCGGCTCGAAGTAGCGGGCCGCCATGCCGACTCCTGACGAACTCGGCGATTCCGCGGAGGGTCTGGCCGATAAGGCCGGAGTCGCCGCCGGGCAACTCGCCGAACGGGCCAGCGGCGCGGCCGCCGAGCTCGCCGACCGGGCCAGCTCCGCGGCGGCCGACCTCGCCGATATGGCGAAGGCGTTCGCCGACAAGCTCAATACCGAGGATATGCAGGGCACCCTCGAACAGGTGCGCGCCAACCTCGAGCATGCGGCGCAGGACGTCATGGCGGCGGTCAACGAGATCGTGACCGCCATGAAGGACAAGGTAAGCGGCAAGTAATCGAGACAACCCCGATCCCGGGCTGCGGCCGGGATGGGGGTTGTTCCGTATCGGAGTCCGATCTCCCGCACTCGACAGAGGACACTCCACGTGAGCGCACCGAGCAAATCATCCGGCTCGACTCCCGTCCATTCGCGAGCAGCGGTGGCGCCCAGGGTGTTCTGGCCGTCGGCCATCGTAGTCACGGCATTCACGGTGTATGCCATCGTCTTTCGCGATACCGCCGCCCGGCAGGCGAAAGCGCTGCAGGACAATGTGATCGGCGGCTTCGGCTGGTACTACATCGTCATCGTCTCGCTGTTCGTGGTCTTCGCGATCTGGCTGGGTGTGGGCCGCTTCGGTGACATCCCGCTCGGCCCGGACGGCGAGCGGGCCGAATACTCGATCGGCGCTTGGCTTTCCATGCTCTTCGCCGCGGGAATGGGTATCGGCCTGGTGTTCTGGGGCGTGGCCGAACCGCTGTTCCACTACGACGATCCGCGGCCCGGTGTGGGGTCCTCGCCCGCGCAGCGCGCCGACTCCGCCATGGTGCAGACCTTCCTGCACTGGGGAATTCACCCGTGGGCGATCTATGTGGTGGTCGGCCTTGCGCTCGCGTATTCGATGCATCGCAAGGGGCATCCGGTATCCATCCGCTGGTCGCTGGAGTCCCTGCTGGGCGACCGGATTCGCGGCTGGTCCGGCGATGTCATCGATATCGTGGCGGTCATCGGCACTGTCTTCGGCGTGGCGACCTCACTGGGGCTGGGCATTCTGCAGATCTCGGCGGGCCTGAATTACCAAGAGTGGCTACATGAGCCGGGTAAGGGCCTGCAGGTGGTGCTGATCATCGTGGTCACGGCGCTGGCGACCATTTCGGTGGTGACGGGTGTGGACAAGGGCATCAAGCTCCTGTCCCAGGCGAATATGAGTGTGGCCGGATTGCTGCTGCTGTACGTACTGGTGGCCGGGCCGACGCTGTTCATCGTCAATGACCTGGTGCAGAATTTCGGCTCCTACATCCAGTCACTGCCCAAGATCAGCCTCTATACCGGCGCGACCGAGGGTCCGAGCGGTACCGCCTGGACGCAGCAGTGGACGGTTTTCTACTGGGGCTGGTGGATCTCCTGGGCGCCGTTTGTCGGCGTCTTCATCGCGCGCATCTCGCGCGGCCGCACCGTGCGCGAATTCGTGGCCGGGGTACTGCTGGTGCCGACGCTGCTGACCTTCGTCTGGTTCGCGGTCTTCGGCGGCGCGGGCCTGCATCGGGAAATGTTCGGCGGCGGCGGACTTGTCGGTCCGGACGGGCCGGACCGCGACAGCGCGCTGTTCGCCATGCTGAATACGCTGCCGGGCGGCAGCATCACCGCGGGACTGGCCATTTTGGTGATCGTGCTGTTCTTCGTCACCTCGGCAGACTCCGGCGCGCTGGTGGTGAACATGCTGTCCTCGGGCGGCAATCCGAACCCGCCGGTCTGGAGCCGGGTGTTCTGGACCTTGGCACAAGGTGCGGTAGCTATTGCGTTGCTACTTGCCAGCGGTACGGGCATTGCGGCACTCACGACACTGCAGACCGTGGCGATCCTCATCGCGCTGCCGTTCAGCGTGGTTATGTTGGCCATGTGCTGGGCACTGGTCCGCACCTTCCGGGCCGAGCAGAGTCCGGCACACCCGGACTGATCACAAACTGACCAGAATGTGACGGTGACCAATCGGGGCGTGCCATGTACCAGCGGCGGTAACGGCGCCCCCTAGACTTCGGCGCAGAAGATTACGGATTCGTCACGGATTGGATTTCCTGCGTCATGTTCAAGGGCTTCAAGAATTTTCTGATGAGGGGCAATGTCATCGACCTGGCGGTCGCGGTGGTCATGGGTACCGCCTTCACCGCCATCGTCACTTCGGTGACAAAGGGGCTGGTAGAGCCGCTGTTGGCAACGGCGGGGGGCAATAGCGAATTCGGCCTGGGCTTCCAGATCCTGGCGGACAAGCCCTCGACCTTCGTGGCGCTCGGCCCGATCATCAGCGCCGGCATCAATTTCGTGACGGTCGCGGCGGTGCTCTACTTCGTGCTGATCCTGCCGATGACGCATCTCAAGTCGCGGCTCGTCAAGCCGACCGTCAAGGCCGATCCCACCGAGCTGGAGCTGCTCGCCGAGATCCGCGATCTGCTCGCCACGCAGCGGGCCGCGAAGACCGAACAGCTCGACAACCGGTAACAGCGACTTCCGCCGCCTCCCGGGAACAGCGATAGGGTGCTAGCCAAGGCGTTGCTGGCACGTCGTGAGTACCTATTCGAGGAGGCGGGAACGTGGGTCGCATCCCACCCCGGCAGTTGGCGCAGGACCTACCCGACAGCGGCCGTGCCCCGCTACCCGGCCGCTGGGCGATGCTCGCGGTGCTGTGCGCGAGCCTGCTGCTGGTCGCCATGGACGCCACGATCCTGAATGTGGCGCTGCCGTCGCTGATCGACCATATGGATCCCAGCCCCATGCAGCAGCTGTGGATCGTCGATCTCTACGGCCTGGTGCTGGGCGGTCTGCTCATCACCTGCGGTGCGATCGGTGACCGATTCGGCCGCAAGCGCCTGTTCATCGCCGGCTTCCTGCTGTTCGGCCTGGCCTCGGTGGTCGCCGCCACCTCGCATACGCCCATGCAGTTGATCGCCGGGCGCGCCCTGCTCGGCGTCGGCGGCGCCATGGTGATGCCGTCCACGCTCTCGATCATTCGCACTATCTTCACCGACGATCACGAGCGCACCCAGGCCATCGGCATCTGGGCCTCGGTGGCGGGCGCGGGCGCGGCCATCGGGCCACTGGTCGGCGGGCATCTGGTGCAGTCCTTCGGCTGGTCCGCGGCCTTCTGGCTGAATGTGCCGGTGGTGGTGTTCACCGTGGTGGCCGGACTGTGGCTGCTGCCGGAATACCGTGCGCCTCAACACGGCAGGCTGGATTGGTTCAGCGCGTTACTGTCGGTCCTCGGCATCGTCGCACTCGCCTGGGGCATCAAGCATGTGGCGAAGGGCAATCCGGCGCCGGTCGATCTCGTGATCCTGGTCGCCGCGCTCCTGCTGCTGGGGCTGTTCACCTACCGCCAGCTGAAGTCTCCCGATCCGCTGCTGGATGTGCGGCTGTTTCGCAATCGCGCCTTCACCGCGGCGGCGCTGGCGACACTGCTGGCCATGCTCGCCATCGGCGCGGCGCTGTTCCTTATCTCGTTGTGGCTGCAGTACATTCACGGCTTCACGCCGTCGGAGGCAGGGCTGCGCACCCTGCCCGCGGCGGTCGCCATGCTGCTCGGATCGCTGTCGACGCCGTGGCTGCTGCAGCGGATCGGGGTGCGCGCCCTGATGGGCTTCGCACTGGGTGCGGTCGCCGTGGGTTTCGCGGTGCTGGCGGCCGTGCCGGACACCACCTATCCGGTGGTGGCCCTGGTGCTGTTCACCCTCGGCCTCGGTGACGGGCTCGCAATCACCACTGCCGCAGCGGTTCTGGTGTCCGCGGTGCCGCCGGAGCGGGCCGGAATGGCGGGCGCGGTGGAGGAGACCAACTACGAATTGGGCATCGGCCTGGGTGTGGCGCTGCTGGGCAGTATCCACGGCCGCCTGTTCGTCTCGCATATGACGGATCTGCCGCTGCAGGGCGAGCAGCTCGATACCGCCCGCGGTTCGGTCGGCGGTGCGGCCTATGTGGCGGATCAGGTCGGTGGACCGGCCGGAGCGCACATTCTCGAAATCGCCCAGCACGCCTACGATTCCGCCCTCACCACCACCTCGTGGATCTCCGCCGCCATGGTGGGCGCGGTGGCGGTGCTGACGGTGGTGCTGGTGCCGCGCGGTTTCACGGCCGCGTCCGCGCACTGAGTGGTGCGGGGCCGAAAAGTCGTTCGGCCCCAATCGCTCAGCCCGGAGCGTCGGTGAAGCCGACGGCGGCGTGACTGCCATCGCAGAACGGCTTGTTGCGCGATGCGCCGCAGCGGCACAGCGTCACCCGGTTCCGCACCTCGTAGTCGTCCCCGTCTGCGGCGGTGACCTGGATGCCGCCGCGCACCCACAGCGGTCCGCTGACACCCTGGGCCGGATCCTCGACCAGTGCAATGGATTTCGGAAGTTCCGGCTCCAATGCGGTGCGCTCGGCCAGATTCCAGGCGACCAGGCGACCGGACGGACAGTCCTGCGATTGCTGCCTGGTGGCGGCCGCGGCCTGTGCGCCCGGCTGTTCCACCAGATTCCAGACCTGGCCGTCGGCATCGCAGAAGCGGGCGAACGCGCACAGCTGCTGCGCGTCGGTCAGGGTGACCTCGGGGCCGTCCTGTTCGGTGGCCTGCGCGAGATACGGTGCGCGCGTGGCGACTTCGGCGCCGTCGAATCCGATCTTGGCGTGCGTGCCGTCGCAGAACGGTTTCTTGTTCGAATGGCCGCATCGGCACAGGCTGTAATTGTCGCCCGGTGTTTCGACGGGGGCACCCGCCAGCCACTCCCGCGAGGTGCCCGCGTCATCGGTGCCGATGGTCTGCGTCGCGAGCGGGACCGCGCCGGTGACGCGATACGGGCCGTTCTCGGTAACCCTGATCTGCACAGGACTACTCCACCAGCACGTCTTCCTCGGGCTTGTGCGACACGCCGAGTCGCGACAGGCCGCGCAGATCGTAACTGTGGGTGGCGATCGCACCGAGCAGCAGACCGGCGGTAAGCCCGAACAGCGTCATCCACAGACCGGTGCTCAAACCGGCTTCGAGATGTCCGTCGAAGTAGAGCAGCGAGCGCACGGCCAGGTAGATCTGGTGCATGGGTTCGAAATTCGCGAGGAACGCGATATAGCGCGGGGTCGCCTCGATGGGGATGGTGCCCGAGGAGGACGGCAGGCCCAGCACCACGAACACGATCATATTGATCAGCAGACCGGCGGTGCCGAAGGCGGCCAGCACCGACAGGCCCGTCACGCAGACCGCGATGATGGCGAGGGTGCCGTAGAGGAACAGCGGCAGCACATGTTCGATCGGCATATCGAGCAGCGTCGCGATGCCGAGGAACACGCCCGAGGAAATCGGCGCGATCACCACCGCCATGGCCCACTTCACCAGCAGGGTGCGCCAGCGCGAGATGGCCACCGGCGGTAGGTGCCTGTACCAGGGGCCGTATTCGGCGGGCACGTAGCCGAGCACATTGTCGACCATGGAGTGAATGATCATGGCCCCGCTGAATCCGATGAACAGCAGGATGAGGGTGTAGAAGAAGGCCGACAGGCCCTGGCCGGTGCCCTCGGGCAGCGGGTGGAAGGCGCTGACGCTGACGTCGATCGGCTTGGCCAGCTGCAATCGGGCCGCGCCGCTGAGTTCGGTGGGCGCCGCGCCCGGGGCGGGTTGCAGTTTCGCCTTGACCTGGGCGGTGAGCTGCGCGCCGACTGTGTCGTTGATCTGGGCCATGGCCTGATCGGTAATGCGCTGCACGATCGACGCGGAGTAGGTGCTCGCGCGCGGATTGGTGTGCACGGTGATGACGGGCCGCTCGATATCACCGGGCACCACCGAGGCCGTGGCCAGAATGGTGAGCCGTTTGGTGAAGTCGCTCGGGATGACGATTTCGCCGTAGAGGCGGCCGTCGGACAGCAGTCGCTGGGATTCGCTGATGCCGATCACCCGCAGGTCGATCTTGTCGGCCGGAATCTTCGAGGTCAGCGCGTCGGTGATCTGGTTGCCGATATTCATCGGCTTGCCGTCCAGGACGTCGCCATTGTCCTGATTCACCAGCGCGATGGGGAAATCGTGCAGGTTTTTCTCGGGATCGGAGGTGTATCCCAGGTACATCGTCCCCATCAGCGCAGCCAGCAGGGTGACCACCAGGACCGGTCCGATCCAGCCGCGCAGCGGCACACTGTTTTTCGTCATAACACTCGCAAATGTAGGCACTGACAACAAAGTAGTCAATGCCAACATCTCGGAGTGTGTCCGATATCCTGCACTGACCATGTCTCGTCATGACACCGCCGTCGCCCAGCGCTCGTACCACCACGGCGACCTCCGAGCCGAACTGCTGCGCCGCGCCGAAGCACTGCTGCGCCGCGGCGGGATCGACGGGCTCTCGCTGCGGCAGCTCGCCCGCGATACCGGCGTCTCGCACGCCGCCCCGAGCCGGCACTTCCGCGATAAGCAGGCGCTGCTGGACGCACTCGCGGTCGCGGGTTTCGAACGACTCGGCGCCTCCTTCGAAATCATCGCGGCCTCCGGAACCCTGCTGGAGCGGGTCACCGCCGTGGCGCGCGCCTATATGCGCTTCGCCATCGACAATCCGGAATTGCTGGCGGTCATGTTCGCGCGCAAGAGCCGCCAGACCCCGGCCATCGAGGCCGCGGTGGGCAAGGCGCTCGCCACGCCGTTCGCCATGATCACCGACGGCCAGGAACTCGGCGAGGTGGTGGCCGGTGACCCGCGGCGAATCTGCCTGTCCGCCATGGCGGCCCTGCAGGGGCTGGCGACCTTCGTCGGCTCGGGCTTCGTGACCGCCGAGGATGCGGACGGGCTGTTCGAGGAAACCGTGACCCACATGTTGGACGGTTTGCGTCCCCGTCGCTGAATTCCCGGCACTCCCCCGTTACCTTTGGTGCGGACCATAAGTAGAGCGCGATACACCGAAGGCAGGCAGTGAAACCCGAGGGCAGGCAGTGACCATCGAGGGCAGGCAGTACGGCGGCCGAGCCGTCACCGAGCGGAAAGCCGAACGCCGGCAGCGTTTTCTCGACGCCGCCATCCAGATCTTCGGCGACCGCGGCTACGCCAACTGCTCATTGGCCGATGTGTGCGCCGCCGCCGGCCTGTCCAAGCGCCAGTTCTACGAGGAGTTCGCCACCCGCGAAGACGTCCTCGTCGCCGCCTACGACCAAATCCAGAACGAGGCGGCCGCCGCCCTCGCCGCCGCCCTCGCCGAACTGGGCCCCGACCCCGATCCCCGCGAGACGGTCACCCTGGTCCTGTCCGCCTTCCTCGAATCGGTCGGCGCCGACCCCTACCGCGCCAAAGTCGCCTTCGTCGAGGTAGTAGGCGTCAGCCAAGCCATGGAAGAACACCGCCGCGCCCGCCGCCACGTCTGGATCGCCACCATCCGCGCCGCCCTGGAACCCCTCGCCGGCCCCGGCGCCCGCATCCGCGGCAATTCCGATATGGCAGGCAGCGCCCTGATCGGCGCCGTCAACGGCCTGGCCCACGAGTGGCTGCTGTCGGACCCCCGCCCTCCGGTCAGCGAACTCGTCGACATGCTTGTCCCCATTGCGGTTTCGCTCATAGTCAGCGACTGACACCCGCCGTGGGACAGGTCGCCGAACGCGGATAATCACGCCCGGAATCGCTTCAGGCGCCTCAGAGGCTGGGGGTGATGCCGCACCAGGCAGCAAAGCCCCGGACGGTGTCGTTGCGGCGGGAGTCTTCGCGGGCGAGGACGCGAATGGTTTCGTGGACCATGGGGTGGAAGCGGGTCAGTGACGGCGCGGTGGCCTTTGCGGTCTGGAGGGCGTCGAGGACGAGTGTGCGGTCGCCGTGCAACAGGTAGGCGCGGGCGAGGTCGATGTAGTGGTGCCCGGATCGCGAGCGCGGTGTTCCGGCAGGGATGAACATGCCATCGGCACGTTTGAGTGCCTCTCCACCGTCCATCATCTCGACGGCCAGAGATACCGACCAGATGCTTGTGTTCGTCGGGCCGAATACGAGGACTTCGTCGCGGTCATGACCGATCCGGTTGGCGGTATCGACGGCCTCAGCGAGATGGGAGTCCGCTCGATCACGAGATCCAGCACGTGCGGCGGCCAAGGCTGATTGCAGATGTAGACCACCCCAGGCGATCAGATCGCGCTCATCGCCCGCGCCGAGCACCGGCTCGAGATGAGCACGACAAAGCTCCAGGTATGTCAGCGCGGTTTTCCAATCCCCGCCGTTCGTCAGCAGGGTTGCGCGATGAAATTGGCTCGCGGCTATCCACAGCGGATCGCCACTTTCATTGGCAGCCCAGGTCATTCGGTCGACCGAGCTCGCTGCCAGATCGATGTAGCCCATCTTGTGCGCGAGGCTGCGAACGTTGTAGTACAACTCGGCCAGGAGGACGAAAGCTTGGTCGCGGTCGTATCCGGCGCTCCGGTGGACCAGGGCACGGGCCTCGGTGACCAGAGGGGGAAGTATGTCGGCGAGTTTGGGCGCTGCGGCATCCCGTCGATACTGGCGAGCCTGTACAACGTCCTTCGAGAGCCTGGCCAGCGGCCGCACTTCGATATCGTCGTCAGCCAGGTCGTATGCGGCAAGTTCATTGCGCAGCAACGCAATTGCTCCGTGCAGCTCTCGATCTTCGGCGGTTGTGGGCGGGAATGGCTGCCCGAGCAATTCGGCCGTGCTGGTGCGCAAGGCCTTTGCGCACGCCGAGATATAGGCCGGCGTCGCAGCGCGCCGACCCTGCTCGACAGCACTGATCAGGGATGTCGAGAGCGCCGTCTCCATGGACAGCCTCGCCTGTGTCCAGCCTTTCAGCTTGCGGGCCTGGGCAACTCGCTCGCCGACGCCGGTCGATTCATCGATCATCACGGCCTCAATTCAACTCGTCCCCTCGTCCCGAGAGTGCCACAAATTGTAGGAGTTCGCAGGTCCCGGCCGTAGCAATCTGGCCACACCACCTGATGCGGGTCGGGGCAGGACGGTCCCACCCGAATCCCGAGCACCGGGTGTATCCAATGACCCAAGACCGGAGGACACCGGACATGGACGCTATTCTCGCGACTGTATTTGTTGCTGCCGCCATCTTTGTCGCGGCGCTACATTCAGCGAAGGCGGATGCTGCCCGCCACCGTAGCGGCCTGTCGGTCGAGGAAATTCGCACCCGAATCACGGCGGAGCGTCAGCGCACTTTCGTTCCAGCGCGGGGGTGGTGACGATGCCTCTGCCGTCGGCTGTCGGATATCTGCGCAGCGATGTTTCGGGCGTTCACCAAAAGTGGGACGAGATCCAGATTCGCAGTACCGCTGCGCGATTGGGGTACGACCTGCGCAAAACGGTTGTCTTCAGTGCGACTACGGAGCGACCTTTGCATCGGTTACGGGTGGTTGTCGACAGACTCGGTGTCGATGCGATCGTGACGCCGAGCGTCGCACATTTCAATGCCTGCGAGGTGCCTGCCGATCTGATCTCCGTCGCAGATGTCGTCACTGTGTCACCTGAGCAGATATTCGCCCGCGTGATCACTTCAGCGGACGCGTCGGGAAGGGACATTGGAGAATGACTCAGCCACTGAGCATGACCGTCACCTGCACCCCGAATCTTGCGCAGCTACTGGGCGCTGCCGATGAAATAGCTTCTGCCAGTCAGTCTTTCCCGATCGGCACCGAGCACGTCCTGCTCGCACTGATACGCGACCCGAGCGCCATTCCCATGGACGAGCTTCGGGTGCTCGGCATGGATCCGTGCGTCCTTCTGACTCGGCTGGCCGAATGTGCGCTCCACATACGGATGGGACTCGGCGACGCGAACTATTGAACTCACCGTGCTGCGATGTCCGCGAATCTGTCGGTGCCGCACGGCAAGATTGTCGGAGCTATCCAGCGGACGGAGGGAAAGGCGGTGGGGCGACCGGTATGACAACCGAACAGACGCGGCGGCTGGAGTCCGCCATGGTCGACGGTCGGCGATGGCGGGCCGATGCCTTTCGCGCGCTCGTGGTCGACCATCCGGTGTTGGGACCGGTTGCGCGGCAGCTGGTCTGGGCGATGTTCGACGCCGAGGAGGCGGCGATCGGATCGTTCCGGATCACGAAGGACCTCGGCCTGGCCGACGTCGACGGCGCTTCTCAGGAGCTACCCGCCGATGCGTTGATCGGCGTAGCCCATCCGCTGCACCTGGAAGGCACGCTCGAGCAGTGGCGCGGACTCTTCGCCCGCGACGAATTGCGCCAGCCGTTCGACCAGTTGAATCGCGGCGTGTATCGGTTCACGCCCGAGGAAGCGGCCGCTGATGAGCTGGCTCGCTTCGTGGATCGGCGGGTGCCGACCAAGCGGATCTATGGTGTGCAGCAGCAAGGTTGGGAGTTGTCGCATACTGCCCTGTTCCGGCGGTTCACTCCGAGGCGCGAAGTGATGGTCACGCTGACGCCGGGGATTCAGGGTGGTTACCGGTATGAGGTCGAGGAGCAGCGCATTGTGGCGGTGCGGCTCCGAGGCGGGGAGTTCGGCGTGTTGGATGCCGTGACCGCCTCGGAGCTGCTGCGTCAGTTGGAGCGGCTGGCGGCGTGACGGCCGGTGCGGCGGCCGAAGAATGATCCGGAGCCGAGCTGGGTGCCGCTGGCGTAGCCCTTGCCGTCCTGGGCCAGGGTGGATCCGTTCGCGCCTGCGGCGTAGAGGCCGGGGACCGGTGAACCGTTGTCGCGCAGTACCTCTCCGTTCACCGAGGTCCACAGCCCACCGAGGGTGAAGCCGGCGTAGAGCGCCTTGCCCAGGGTCAGATCGAATGCGCCCCACGGACCGTGGTCCTGCGGCTGCAGCCATTCGACGCCCTTGTGGAAGTCCGGGTCCTCACCCTTCGCGGCATGCGTGTTGTACCGGTCGAGTGTGGATTGCAGTGCCTCATACGGAATTCCGAGTCCAGCAGCCATCTCCTCGACGGTCTCCCAGCCGTCGATGAACGGGGCGAGCGGGAAGTTCGGCCGCTCCATATGCTCCGAGTCGACAATGAGATACGCTGCCGCGCCGGGCTGTTCGAGCGCGAACGCCGAGGTACGGGAGTGGTAGGAGTCCTCGGAGACGAACCGCTTCCCCTCACGATTGACCACAATGCCGGTGAGCAGCTTGGACGGCGGATACACCGGCGCGGTCACGAATGCCTGATCCATATTCCGCGTCGCGGCGCCGGCCGAGATGCCGAGCCGGATGCCGAGTCCGTCGTCATAGGTGGTGCCCAGGACGAACGGCTTCTCGGCGAGCTGCGGCACATGCTCGGCGACCATCTCCGCATTCATGACGAACCCGCCGGCGGCGAGCACCACCGATGTCGCCCGCACCGCACCGGTTTCGCCCGGCCGCCGCCACTTCACGCCGATGATGGCGCCGTCGGCATCGGCGATCAGATTGGTCACGCCGGTCTCGTACTGCACCTCGACGCCGAGCTGGGCGGCCCGCTTGACCAGCAGTTCGATCACCAGCGCCGCGCCCTGGGTATCACCGGGCACCGGCACCTTGTGCCCGCGCGGGGCCGGCACGGCCTGCTCGCGATACGGCCAGACCTTCTCGTTGCCGGTGTACATCAGCCCCTGTGTTCCGGGCTGGATCACCGCCTTCTCCGGGTAGTAGCTGCGCTCGAATTCGAAGCCGAGCCCCTCCAGCCATTCGAAATGCGCGGTGCTGCCGTCGCAGTAGGCGCGAATCTTCTCCGGCTCGGGTTCGCGGGCCACCGCCATCAGGTACTTGTACATCTCGTCGGCCGAATCGGCGTGCCCGGTCGCCTGCTGTACCGCGGTGCCGCCACCGAGGTAGAAATGCCCGCCGGCCAGCGCCGTGGTGCCGCCGGCGACCGCCGCGCGCTCCAGCACCAGCACCCGCGCACCCTGTGCCGCGGCCTCCACCGCCGCGCAGCCGCCCGCGATGCCGAAGCCCGCCACCAGCACGTCGACTTCGGCGGTCCACTCGGTAATCGACTCCGCCGCAAGGATTTCCGGAATCTGTGTGCTCACTGCGCTTCCCTCTTGATCTGTTCGAAGAACGTCCGCATATTGATACCGACCTCCGCGAGTTCGAGGAACGGCACCCCGGCGTCACCGCCGTCCAGGTAGGCGAACCGCATCTGCCCACCCATAGTGCCCTGCTGCACCACGGGGATGCCCTGTGCGGCCGCTTCCCGCAGCGCGGCATCGAAATCGTTCGGTTCGGTGCAGATGTGGTGCAGCCCCGGCCCGCTCTGCTCCAGGAATTCGGTGTAGATCGAGGCGCCGCGCACCGGCTGGATCAGCTCCAGCTGGGTGTCTCCACTGTAGGACAGCGAGATGTGCGCCGTGAAATCCGCGGGTTCCCCACGGTAGGTCCAGGTTTCGGGCCCGAAGTGGATATCCGGCATTCGGGTCCAGCGCTGCGCCCCGAGCGCCGCGCCCAGGAACTTCTCGGTCTGCCCCACATCGGCGACCACCCAGGCGATCTGGGTGACGGGCCCCTTCGCCACGCTCATCACTGCTCCGTTCGACGTTCCCGTGGCCGCCGCCCGTTACCGGCCGCGCGCCACCCATCACCGGCAGTTAATCACAAACGCTTAAATTTGCAGCCGCATCACTCATCGCCACCCACGTCGCCCAAGGCCGTCCAACCCTGATTACCGACCCCGTAGAAGATCGCCACCAGCAGAAACAGCACCAGCGCCACCACCGGCTGCACGAACCCGATCGCCGTGCACACCGCGTAGACCACGATCCCCGGCCAGGCCCGCCACCCTTCGTGGCGCGCGAAGGCCGCATCGAATCCGGGGCGGAACATCTCCGGCCGCTTCGCCGGCCGCCACCACATGGGAGCCCACGAAGATCGTCATCAGCACCCCCACGATCCCGTACAGCGTCACCGCGGTCGCGGAATCGCGGCGCATGCCGTGCACCACATCGTCCGCGACCACCGCGGTCGGGAACGGCACGATCGAAACCCCCAGCAGCAGCATCAGATTCCACCACCGCAGCACATTGTCGATGCGGCGCAGCCGCCCGAAGAAGGTGTGGTGATTCATCGTCGCGAGCCTAATCGCACGCCGAAATATCCTCTCTCGGAACGTAATACCACCGAGTGAGGATCGGACCATACGACAAAGGCCCGGTCCATCCGGACCGGGCCTTCCTACTGTGATTCGCGCTATTCCGCGTTCTTGCGCAATCGCTTGATCGTGCGCGCACTGATCATCATCAGCGTGGTGATGGTGACCACGATCAGCACGCTGCCCAGCCAGGCCATGGTGTGCACCGGCAGCTGGTAGGCGAGCACCACGCGCAGAATCGCCTCGGCGAGCAGGCCGCCGCCCCAGAGCATCGCCAGGTTCCGGTAGCTGCGCCGCGCATTCGGATCGTTCTCGTAGGTCGAGTCCAGAATGGGCAGCCGATGCGGAGCCGAGGTGGCCATCGCCTTGCGCGCCGCCGCATAGGTCAGCGGCTTACCCAGCAGGGCGCTGATCAGGAAGGCGAGCCCGATGACGGAGGTCCCGAACGAATCTTTGATGATCATGATGCGGGGATCGCCGCTGATCAGCGAGCCGACGAGGCCGATGACGAAGACCGCGAGCACCAGCGCGGCCATGGCGTCGAGCTTCCGCGCCCGGATTGCCGGAATGCCCACCATGACCGCCGAGACGATCGCACCGGCCAGCAGGGCGATGAAATCGGAGTATCCGAGCCAGTGCAGGACGAAGTAGGCGAGCGTCGGAATCGCGACGTCCCGCAGGATCGGAGCGAGCATGCGACCGATACCCGGGCGGGCCGGCTCCGGCGACGCGGCGGACTGCCCGTGCGCTGCGGTCCCGGTGGTTTCGATGGCGGCCATTTCGGCGACTCCCCTGTTAGTTCGACTGTGCGCTACCAGAAATGACGCTACGGACGAACGGGCTCCACCAGATCTGCCAACCATCACCTCCTCGCCATGACAACTGTCATGCCGGGCAGCGAACGTCAGACGGGCGCGGACTCGGTCGTATGCACTCGATCGATCAGGGTGGTCAGCGCCCGGGGCAGGCGGCTGTCGGCGCCGAGCAGATCCAGGCCGCTCTCGGCGATGGCCTTGCTCATCACCTGGTAGGTGATCAGGCCGCGACGGGTCGGGAAGACGAGCACCCGGCGGCGGTCGGCATCGTCCACCTTGCGGTGCACCAGATTGTCGGAGATCATCGCGTCGATCAGGCGCGTGAGGCTGGCGCCGGTGAGCAGGGTCGCCTCCGCGATCTGCGACATGGAGCGCCCACCTCCCGCAGCGACGGCGCCCAGCACATGCCAACGACCGACGGAGGTTTCCCCGATGCAGGCCGCGATCGCGCGATCCAATTCCTGTGATGCCAGGCGCACCAGTCGCGCCAACTCCTCCAGCGCGGCGGGCGCAGTGCTATCGTCCACCACAGCACTATATACAACGCCGTATGGTAAAGATTCAAATGGAAATATACGGTGGTGATTTCCATGGCACCCTTGGTTTCTCGCACCGCGCGCACAACGGTGGATATCGCGCTGGTCGTTCCACTGAGCGGCCCTGCGGGCATGTTCGGGCCGTCCTCGGAGGCGTGCGCCGCACTCGCTGTCGAGGACATCAATGCGATGGGCGGCATTCTGGATCGCCCGGTGCGGCTGCATCCGATCGATTCCGGTGCGCCCCTGCCGCAATTGTCCGCGCAGATCGGCCGGATGGTCGACGGCGGTGAGATAGACGGCGTGGTCGGCTGGCATCTGTCCAATGCCCGCAAGGTCATCACACCGCAGACCGCGGGGCGAATTCCCTACGTCTACACCACTTTCTACGAGGGCGGCGAGAATTCCGACGGCGTCTACATGGTCGGCGAGACCCCCGATCAGCAGCTGTTCCCGGCATTGCGCTGGCTGCGCAGCGAATTCGGCATCCGGCGCTGGTGCGTGATCGGCAACGATTACGTGTGGCCACGCGAAACAGCCCGGGCGACAAAGGAATTCACGGCTGGCACCGATATCGATGTGGTCGGCGAAGAATACGTCCCGCTGGGCAGCAGGCGTTTCGGCCGCGCCCTCGAACTGATTCGCAACTCCCCGGCGCAGGGCGTCCTGCTGTTCATGGTCGGCGCGGACTGCGCGGCCTTCAATCGGGCCTTCGCACGCGCCGGACTGGACGACGGCAGACTGCGGCTGAGCATGATGATCGGCGAAGACGTCCTCTACGCCGGCGGACCGGACAGCACCCGCGGATTGCACACCGCCTCAGGCTATTTCGAAAGCGTGGTCTCGCCCGAGGGCATGGATTTCGGCAGCCGCTACGTACGCCGCTTCGGCACCTGCGCGCCCGCGCTGAACAATATCGGTGAATCCTGCTACGAGGGCATGCTGCTGTTCGCCTCCCTCGCCGAGGCCGCCCGCAGCCTGGATCTGCGCACCATCGAAAGACATGCCGCACAGGTCAGTTACGGCGGCCCGCGCGGTGAGGTCCGGGTGCGTGGTGCGCACACCACGCAACCGGTATTCCTCGCCGACGCCGACGCCCTGCAATTCAGCGTCCTGGCCGAGCTCGACACCTGAGACCGTGTCCCCATGGGGGCCATGGGGACACGGTCGCGATATCAGCCGACCACGGACGGCTGCTGCAGCCCGAGGCGCTCGGCATCGGTGGTGTCCCGATACGCGGCGGATTGGCACTGCTCATGGCAGTTCTTGGTGAGCGTGCAGGTCAGAGAGGAGATCGGCCCGCCGTGGAAGGGACAGTCGTGCACCATATCCGGCAGTTCATAGCGCTTGCCGTCCACCACGTCCAGCAGGGTCTGGCCCGCCCACAGCGGTTCCTTCTCGATTTCCTCGCGGAGCGGATTGGGCCGGGCCAGATAGTATTTCCCGCCCGTGGCCAGTGCGATCAGCGGTGTGAGCACCAGTGCGATGGTCAGTGCGAGATACGGCGACCACGCTTCGAGGAATGCGCCGAAGGCGCCGAAGTAGGCGGCGATCGATACCGCCGAACCCACCAGCATCGAGCCGAAACCCACCGGGTTGATCGGATACAGATACGCCCGCTTGAACTCGATATAGGGCGGGCTGATCTTCAACAACCCCTTGTTGATCACCAGATCCGCGACGATCGCGCCGATCCAGGCGATCGCCACATTCGAGTAGAACCCGAGGATCGTATTCAGCACCGTGAACATATTGGCGAGCATGAGCGTCAGCGCGATGCCGATGTGCAGCACCAGCCACACCACGCGTCCAGGATGGATGTGCAGCACCCGGCTGAAGAAGTTGGACCAGGACAGCGATCCCGAATATGCGTTGGTGACATTGATTTTGATCTGCGAGAGCAGCACCATGACGGTCGCGACGGACAGCGCCGCGGCATGGTTGTGGATCATCGACCCGTAGCTGCCCAGGAACATTTCGACCGGCTCGGTGGCCCGCGTGAAGCCCACCTGTCCGGCGATATAGAACGCGAGGAAGGCGCCGCACAGCTGCTTGGCCGCGCCGAGAATCACCCAGCCGGGCCCGGCCGACAGCACCGCCGCCCACCAGCGCAGCGGCGGCGTCTCGGATTTCTCCGGCATGAAGCGCAGGTAGTCGACCTGCTCACCGATCTGCGCGATGAGCGAAAGCGCCACGCCCGCACCGGATCCCACCGCAATCGCGCTGATGCGATCGCTGCCGCCGTTACCCGTCCACGACAGGAAGCCCTCGAAGCCGTGCGGATCGCTGATGGCGATCATGACCAGTGGCGCGGCGAACAGAATGAGCCACAGCGGCTGCGTCCAGACCTGGAATTTCGCCAGCGCCGACATGCCGTACAGCACCAGCGGAATAATGATCAGCGAGCCGATCAGATAGCCGAAGACCAGCGGTAGATGGAAGGCCAGATGCATGGCCTGCGCCATGATCGCGCCCTCCAGCGCGAAGAAGATGAAGCAGAAGCTGGCATAGATCACGCTGGTCAGGGTCGAGCCGAAGTAGCCGAAACCCGCACCGCGGGTGAGCAGATCCATGTCCAGGTTGTATTTGGCGGCGTAGTACGCGATCGGGATGCCGGTCAGGAAGATGGTCACGGCCGCCACCAGGATGGCGATCACCGCGCTGGCGGCGCCGTGGGTGACGGCGATCGAGGCGCCGATCGAATAGTCCGCCAGGTAGGCGATGCCGCCGAGGGCCGCGATGGAGCAGGCCATCGGGCTCCAGCGGCGAAAGGACTTGGGCGCGTATCGCAGTGAGTAGTCCTCGATATTGTCCTTGGCTGCCCAGTTCTGGAAGCGGGTCCAGCGGGTCGGGGGCGGCGCGGTGGGATCTACCGGCGCAGACGGGGCGGTGCTGCTCATCGGGGGTCTCCTAGCTAGAACGCCGCGGCAAGGCTGGGGGTCGCGGCGAAAACAGACGCTAGGTGGAATATTTTCAGATGACTATAATCCGAATAAAAGTTAACTCACGCGATACCGGGCTCGATCGCCGTAATACGAAGTTCACGCGCCGGTTCCGCTGCGGAGACATCCGAGCCTTTGTATCGTCTCCGTACGGAATACATTCGTTTGAAACTAAATGAGGTGAGCGTGCCCCTCTACGAGTTCCACTGCCGCGACTGCGGCAGCTTCGACCGCAGCTACTCGATGGCCGAGGTACCGGCCGCAGCGGACTGCCCCGACTGCGCGGGCGAAAGCAGGCGGCATATGGGCGGAGCCTTCGTGCGTCCCGGCTCCGCGGCCGCCCGGCTGATCGACGCGACCACCCGTACCGCGAGCGAGCCCGCGGTGGTCGCCGCCCCGGCCGGCCGCGGTGGCGCGCCCGTCACCCGGAATCCGTTGCACCGCAAGCTTCCCCGTCCCTGAATAGGAGTGCTGTCATGCCCGAGTTGCTCTTCCCCCTCGATTCCCGCAAGAAGTTCACCGAGCAGCAGTTCGTCGGCCACAACCGCTGGCATCCGGACATTCCCGCACCGGTGACCGTGAAACCCGGTGACGAGTTCCGGGTGCATGTGCGCGAATGGTTCGACGGCGCGATCCACAATGACGACAGCGCCGAGGATGTGCTGAACGCGCCGCTGAGCACCGTGCACTGCCTGTCCGGTCCGTTCGCGGTGGAGGGCGCGCAGCCCGGCGATCTCCTCATTGTCGACATCCTCGATATCGGCCCTATCCCGCAGGAGGATTCGGGCCCGCTGGCCGGTCAGGGCTGGGGCTACACCGGCATCTTCCCCACCGACAACGGCGGCGGTTTCCTCACCGAGCACTTCCCCGACGCCTACAAGGCGATCTGGGATTTCAGCGGCCACACCGCGACCTCGCGGCACGTGCCCGGCGTGAAGTTCACCGGCATCATGCATCCGGGGCTCATGGGCACCGCGCCCTCCGCCGCCCTGCTGTCCAAGTGGAATGCCCGCGAGGGCGCGCTGATCGCCACCGACCCGATGCGCGTGCCGCCGCTCGCCCTGCCGCCGGAACCCCGAGACGCGATTCTCGGTTCGCTCCGCGGAACCGAATTCGACCGTGCCGCAGCCGAAGCCGCGCGCACCGCACCGCCCCGGGAGAACGGCGGCAACCAGGACATCAAGAATTTCACCCGGGGCAGCCGCGTCTTTTACCCGGTCTTCGTGGACGGTGCCAAGCTCTCGGTCGGCGATCTGCACTTCTCGCAGGGCGACGGTGAGATCACCTTCTGCGGCGCCATCGAGATGGGCGGCTTCATCGACCTGCGCGTCGATCTGATCAAGAACGGTATGGAGCTGTACGGCGTCAGCGAGAACGCCATCTTCATGCCGGGCAACGAGGGCCCGAATTACACCGAGTTCCTGGCCTTCTCGGGCACCTCGGTCACCCTCGGCGGCGAACAGCGCTACCTGGACTCACAACTGTCCTTCGAACGCGCCTGCCTGCACGCCATCGACTACCTCACCAAGTTCGGCTACAGCCCCGAGCAGGCGTACCTGCTGCTGGGCGCCGCACCCATCGAGGGCCGCTTCTCCGGCGTCGTGGACATCCCGAATTCCTGTGCCACCGTGTATATCCCGACCGCCATCTTCGATTTCTCGATCACGCCCACGGCGGGCGGGCCGGTCGCCATCGACCCCGGTATGGGCGCACCCCGCGCCACCCGCTGACCGCGACCCTCCGGTCGGCGGCTACTCGGCCGCCGATTGGAGGGTGGCGCCCTTGGTCTCCGGGGCGCCCCAGACACAGATTCCGAAGCCGACCGCCGTCAGTCCCGCGGCGTACAGGAAGGTCGGACCCATGCCCAGGTGATGCAGCGACCAGGGCAGCAGATAGGTGCCCAGGGCCGCGCCGATGCGGCTGACCGAGGTGGCGATGCCCACGGCGGTGGCGCGAATGTGGGTGGGGAACAACTCGTTCGGATAGGTCCAGTCCAGGACGTTCGGGCCGCCGCAGAAGAACGCGTACAGGCACAGCATGACGAAGGCCAGCATGGCGGGCATGCTCGGCCAGATGCCGATGAACAGCACCGGGATGATCATCAGGCCGAAGCACCAGATAATGGTCGGGCGGCGGCCGACGGTATCGATGAGCCGCATGGCGGGCAGACAGCCGATCAGGAAGACCAGGCTGATCAGTCCGACGCCCAGGGTGTCCATCCAGGTGCCCGAGGGCATGCCGAAGGATTCCAGGATCTGCGGGCCGAAGGTCAGCATGGCGAACAGCACCGCGACCTGGCAGACGAAGAATCCGCAGCAGAACACAATGCGCTTGCGGTATTTCGGGCCGAACAGCTCCCGGAGCGAACCCTTCTGCTCGGAGTGCTTTTCGACAAGATCGTCCGGATCGACCCGCACCTGCAGGTACTTCTCCACCAGGGCCGCGGCCTTGTCGGCCTTACCGTGCTCGGCCAGCCAGCGCGGCGATTCCGGGGCGGTGCTCTGCCGGACGATCAGGAAGAACGCGCACAGCACCGCGGCGCTCGCCACCTGCCAGCGCCAGCTGCCGTTTCCGCCGAAGGTCAGCAGCAGATAGCCGACCACATAGGCCAGCACCGAACCCATGTACCAGGCGATGATCTGGAAGCCGAGCAGTTTGCCGCGCTGTTTGATCGGCAGCCACTCCCCCAGTAGCGAGGTGGCGATCGGATAGTCGGCGGCCACCGCCATACCGAGCACAAATCGCAGAATGACTATGAGCCAGGTGGATTCGGCCCAGAACGACAGGATCGAGCACAGCCCCATGACAACGAGATCGGCGGTGTACATGATCTCTCGCCCGAACCTGTCGGTGAGGATTCCGAACAGCGCACCGCCGATGAACATGCCGACCAGCGATGCCGCACCGATCAATTGGGTATCGCCGGTGCTGAGATTCAGCTCGGCGGTCATACCGATCAGCGCGGTGCCGATAATGCTGAGGATGTAGCCGTCCAGCAGCGGACCACCGGAGCAGGCGATCGACAGCCGCCGGTGGAATCCGGTGAAGGGTGCGTCATCGATAACGGTGGTCACTTCAGCCCTCCCAGAGACGACCCGGCAAACACCTTGGCACAGCGAATAATTAGCAAATGCCGCGAACCTACCCTCGCGAAGGCCCGCCGCGAGGTGCTGACACGCCGATGGCCCGGTCCACCGGGACCGGGCCATCGACATCGCGGAGGAACTGTCAGCGGGCGGATCCCGGAGTCGGCGGCAGCCCGGCTCCCCAGCCGTGGCCGGAGGCCGGCGCCGAGGTCGTGACGTGATATCGGCGACCGCCGATCCGGACCGGAAATGTTCCGGCCGGAGGGGTCCACCTGCGTTTACAAATAACAACCGCGCTACGGGTTGCGCTCCGGGATCTGCTCGAGTGCCCACTTCGCCCATTCCTGGTTCATGGCGTAGTAGCGCTCGCCCCACTCCATGGCAATGCGGCCGTAGACGGACAGATTGCTTTCGTCCCAGTCGATGCCGGCCTCGAGGCTGTGCAGGTCGTCCTGCGCCCGTGCGGTTCCGGCGCCGATCTCGGCCAGATAGGTGCGCGCCTGCGCCCGGCTGACGATGCCGAGGAAGAACACGCGCATCAGCATTTCATTGCGCGCCACCCGTTTCGGCGCGGTCTCGGTCAGCCAGTGCCGCAGTTCGGCCAGGCCTTCGTCGGTGAGGGTGTACTCCTTGCGGCCGCGCGCACCCTCGTCCGATACCGAGATCAGCGAACTGTCGGCAAGTTTGGTGAGCTCGGTGTAGATCTGGCTCTGGGTGGCCGGCCACACCGTCGCCAATGAGCTCTTGAACCGCCGCAGCAGGTCGTATCCGCTCGCTGGATGGTCGGCCAGCAGGCCGAGCAGGGCATACCTCAGGCTCATGGCGATCATCCTACATTCCACTATTGACATGTCGACCACAGACGCTCTACCTTCGACATGTCACAATAGGAATGTCACGCCGAGGAGCTTTCGACGATGTCCTACCTGCGCACCTTCGCCCCCTGGATCGTCTACGCGGTGGTCCCCGCCCAGTACTGGAAGTGGGCCGCCCTCATCGCCTTCGGCATCTCGATCGCCGGAATCATCCGCCAGACCCGTGCCGGCCAGAAGTTTGACGCACTGATCATCGATATCGGCTCCGCGGTCTTCTTCGCGGCACTGACCGTGCTGGCCTTCGCCGATCCGGACACCGCGCTGCACCCCTACACACCGGCGCTGTCCTCGGGTGTACTCGCACTGATCGCGGGAACCACACTCGCACTGCGCAATCCGTTCACCCTGGCCATCGCCAAGCAGAGCACTCCGCGCGAATTGTGGGAGCATCCGGGGTTTCTCCGGACCAATTACGTCATCACCTGGGTGTGGACCGCCAGTTTCGTCATCGGCTGCGTGGCGCTCACCGCGCTCGCGCATTCCTCCTCGGGGTTGCGCACCACCGTGCAGGTCGCGGCCTTCGCGATCCCGGTCGTCTTCACCCTCACCTATGTGGCCCGCGTGCAGGCCAAGGCACAGCAGGTGGTGAATCCGTCATGAGCATGTCCCCGCCGTATCTGACCGGAAACTATGCCCCGGTCACCGAAGAGCTGACCGCACAGGAACTTTCGGTCACGGGCCGCATTCCCCCGGAACTGTCCGGCTGGTATCTGCGCAACGGCCCCAACCCGCACGAGGCCGCCTCCAGCCACTGGTTCGTCGGCGACGGCATGGTGCACGGCGTCCGCTTGGAGGCCGGTCGCGCTGTCTCCTACCGCAATCGCTGGGTGCGCACCACCAGCTTCACCGACGGCGCCAGCCCCTACCGCGGCGACGGCACCCGCGATCTGACCGCCGGTGTGGCGAACACTCACATCATCCGGCATGCCGGGCGCGCACGCCACCATCTCCGGTAGTGCCCGAGAATCAGGCGAGGGCGGCGCACTCGTCCGCTTCGACCTGCGGACCGGCGCGAGCACCACGCACGAATTCGGCGCGGGCCGTGTTCCGGCCGAAGCCGCCTTCGCTCCCGCCGACGAAAAGCCCGGCGGCAGCGGCTATCTCATGACCTACGTGTACGACGCCGCCACCGATCGCAGCGACCTCGTCATCCTCGGCGCCACCGATCTGTCCGCGCCGCCGGTGGCCAGCGTGCACCTGCCGCGCCGTGTGCCTTACGGCTTCCACGGCAGCTGGCTGGCCGATCAGTAGCATCCGAAGGCCCGGTTCGCACGGACCGGCCTTGCTCAATCCTGCAGTGCCAGGCGCAGATCGGTGAGCCAGCGCTGCTGGGTATTGCGTGCCAGGCGGGTGTTCGAGGCATAGAGTTCGAACAGGTGCCAGGCGCCCGGAACGTTGTGGACGGTGACCGGGACACCGGCGTCCATCAACCGCCGGGCGTAGTCCAGCCCCTCGTCACGCAGCGGATCCATATCGCACACCAGCACGAAAGCCGGTGGCAGTCCGGACAGATCGGTGGCGCGGGCCGGACTGGCATAGACGGGAACGGCGGTCACGCCGGGCAGGTAGTACCGGTACGTCCGCTGTATCGCGGCGCCGTTCACGATCCGGGGATCGGTGATGCGCCGGGCCGATTCGGTGTCGTGCCGATCATCGACGGTCGGAATGTACAGCGACTGATAGGCAATGGCCGGGCCGCCGCGATCGCGCGAGAGCAAGGTCAGCGAGGCGCTCAACCCGCCGCCGGCCGATTTGCCGGTCACCGCGATGCGGGTGTCGTCGATCCCGAGTTCGTTCGCGGACTTCGCCATCCACTCCAGGGTCGCGTAGCAGTCCTCCAGACCCGCCGGATAGGGATGCTCGGGAGACAGTCGGTAGTCGACCGAAATCGCGACCGCACCAACCTCTTCCGCAATATCGATGGCGGTGCGGTCGGCCCCCGGCGCGGATGCGCCGAAGGCGAAGCTGCCGCCGTGGATGTGCAGCACACCCGGCAGCGGGCCGGTCACGCCCTTCGGCCGGTAGACGCTGATCGGAATCCGATTGCCGTCCGGGCCGTCGATCTCCAGATTGTCGATCGTCACGCGGGAGGTATCCAGGGGCAGCTGATCCATCGCGGCCTGGAAATTCCGCCTGGTCGCCGCGATATCTGCGAAGGAATCCGGCCGGTCGGGCAGGCCCGCCAGGATGTCGGCGAGTTCGGGGTGCGCGGTCACGGTGGTCATCTCTACTCCAATAGTCTCATCGATACCGTTGCAATGGTACTAACCTATAGTCTCAGTGAGATGGTGTCAATATCGGCGTCGCGCCTACTCACCTGCGCCGGGCGGATCGGCTACGTTCGGGCGATGAGGCGGGGCATTGTCGGCGTCGCTCTCGGTGCGGCGGTTCTGCTCACCGGATGCTCGATCGGCGACGCCGGGCACGTGGCAGCGCCGACGTCCAGCACGCCGCCGCCATCGACGATGTGGGCCCCGACAACGAAAATCCCGGTACCTGCACCTTGCCCGCCACTGGATTGCGATATGCGAGAACGCATTTCGGCGGTAAACGAGTATCTGGCCTCGCGGCCCGGCACCGTCGGATATGTCATCCGCGATCGCGTGGGCGGCGGAACGTTCCGCAATAACAATGCGGGCACACGCATCTGGGCGGCCTCGACCATGAAACTCGCCATGGTCGTCGATCTCTTCACCCGCGCCGACGCGGGTTCGATCAACCTCTCCGCCGCCGATCGCGACCGCATCCAGCGCATGCTGCACAGCTCGGACAATGACGCCGCCGACGCACTGTGGCAGCGCTATTCGGGCGCCGACCAGACCGTGTACAACACCGACTTCGCGCAATACGGGATGACCGACCTGCGCCCGCAGACCGACGTGCCGTACTGGGGTCTGCAGAAATGCACCGCCGATGACCTGGATCGGCTCATCGTGCACGCGCTGGCCGCATTGCCCGAGGCGGACACCGCGTATCTCGTCGAGCAGATGCAGAATGTCGACCCGGTCCAGCAGTGGGGCGTCTGGGGCGCGGGCGCGGCCGAGGAACCGGGCAATAAGGACGGCTGGTCCGAGGAGGACACCGGCTGGGTGATCAACTCCGTCGGTTTCGCCGGGCCCGGCCAGCGCTACACGCTGGCGATCATGAACTCCCTCGGCGGCGCGGGCGGGTACGACGAGGGAGTCGAAACGGTCACCCATGTGGCCGCACTGCTGCTCGCCGGCCGCTGAGGACCAGCGGTTCACGTACACCGGATGTTCATGTACCGTCCGAAGGACCTATTCAACGAGTTGCATACGAGGTGTCGATGAATTCCTTCCGACAGGCCGTGGAGGCCCGCGATCAGCAGGCCATCGAAGCGCTGCTGGCCGAGAATGTGGTGTTCACCAGCCCGGTGGCCTTCAAGCCGTACCCCGGCAAGGCGATCACCGCCGCCATCCTGCGCGCGGTCATGCGGGTCTTCGAGGACTTCCACTACGTCCGCGAGATCGCCGACAGCAATGGCCGCGACCATGCTCTCGTCTTCGAGGCCACCGTCGCCGGCAAGAAGCTGTCCGGCTGCGACTTCCTGACATTCGACGATGAGGGCAAGATCGTCGATTTCACGGTCATGGTCCGCCCGCTCTCCGGCGCCACCGCCCTCGCCGAGGCCATGGGCGCCCAGTTCGAGCAGATCCAGCAGGAAGCCATGGCCCAGATCCAGCGCGAAGCCGCTGAGGCATAAGCACTTTCGTGCGTGCTTCGCCACGAGGAAAGCCCGGTCCGGCCGGACCGGGCCTCCGCCGTTCCTGGACCGCTACGGATTTCCCGCTCCCACCGGCGAAGTCGATTACGTACCAGGTAAACCCCGGGATTCTCAGCGATCTATGAGGTACCGCTCGAGGTTGCCGGAGATCGACCCGGTGAGCTATCGGTAGCCTTGCCACACCTCCGGGGTGGGGACATGTCGCTCCGGCACGAAGGGGAGCGCAAGTGTCAGGCCGCTGCTCGGTATCGCATCGATGAGGAGGTATACGACGTGAGTTCGGTGAACGGCGTGAAGGTGGATGTGCCGACCGCGGATGGTGTCGCGGACGCCTATCTGGCGAGCCCGGCGGATGGGGCCGCCTACCCGGGTGTCCTGATGTTCATGGACGCCATCGGAATTCGTCCGCAGCTCGAAGGCATGGCACGCCGGATCGCCTCGCACGGGTATACCGTTCTGCTGCCGAATCTGTTCTATCGGCACGGGCACGCACCGCTGATCGAGCTGCCGGAATTCATCGATATGAGCAAGGCGTCGATCTTCTCGGAGATCGGCCCGATGATGGCGGCGCTGACACCGGATCTGGCCATGCGGGACGTGGGCAGCTACCTGGACTGGTTGTCGGCCTCACCGCTGACCAGCGGTGACCGGGTAGGCGTCACCGGCTACTGCATGGGCGGGCGGACGGCCCTGCTCACGGCGGAGCACTTCCCCGACCGGGTTGCCGCGGCGGCCGCGTTCCACGCGGGGCGGCTGGCCACCGATCAGCCCGACAGTCCGCACCTGCTCGCCGACCGGATCACCGCCGAACTGTATTTCGGTCACGCGGACCAGGATCCGTCGCTGCCGCCTGAGCAGATCGAGCGCCTGAACGAGGCGCTGACCGCCGCCGGAGTGACCTACCGCGCCGAGGTCTATCCCGGTGCGGGTCACGGCTACACCCAGGCCGATACCAGCCGATACGACGAGGCGGGCGACGCCCGGCACTGGGAGGAAATGCTCGCGCTCTTCGACCGCGCGCTGTGAATCCCGAAAACCCAAGGCCCCCAATCTGATCAGAATGTAGGCCTGGTTGCTCCCGTAGCGCTTCGAGCGGCAGCGTCGTAGCGACGAGCCAGCTGCGCGAACACGGTCGCGAGTTCGGCCGGGCCGACGATATCGATATCGGCGTCGAAACTGCCTATGGCAGCGGCCAATCCGGGCCATGACCACGAGCCCATAATGAGCCGGCAGCGGTTCGGGCCGAGTTCTTCGACAATGCCGTCGCGGGTGTACTGCCGGACCGCGGCGGCGGGAGCATCGAGGATTACCTCGCCTCGGCACGGCCAGCCACCGGCACCGTCAGAACCCTGAAACCTGTTGGCGACAAACGCCGCAACGTCTCCGCCGGGTAATTCGCGCGGCGTGAAACGGGGACCGGTGGGAGTACGCGGGGTGATGCGATCGGCGCGAAAAGTGCGCCAATCTTCTCGATCGAGATCCCAGGCGACGAGATACCAGCGCTCACCCCAGATGACGAGGTGATGAGGCTGTACCCGACGCGGCGGCGCATCGAATTCCGCTGGGGCATAGTCGAGACGAAGCAACTCGCAGGCGTGGATCGCGGCACCGAGCGCGAGCAGTACGCCGCTGTCCGCCTGCGGGTTCGGCCGCGCCGCAGGCCGCGCGACCGCGGTGATGTGCAGCGCGTCGATGCGGTGCCGCAGCCGCGCGGGCATGACCTGCCGTACGGTGTGCAGCGCGCGAGCCGCCGCCTCCTCGATGCCGGCGCCGGTGGTGGTGGCCAGTTGCAGGCGCGGTACGCAGCATTCGCCGGGTACTGATGCATGTCATCGCCGAGACCGCCCAGCATGCCGGGCCCGCGGATATTCTCCGCGAAGCGCTGGACGGCCAGACCTCCACATAGCGTCGACTCGTCAAGGACGCGCGCATAACCCCCTTCGTTATGCGCACGTCCTTGACGAGTCGTGCCGGTGGTCAGTTACGCAGGCGCACCGGGAGAGTGGTGAGGCCGCGGATCACATAGCTGCGGCGCCATTCGGGTTCGGCGCCGGGCGCGAGCTCGAGATCCGGGTACCGCTCGAGCAGCCGGGCAACGCCGATGGCGCCGCCCATCCGCGCCAGCGGCGCACCGACGCAGCGGTGGATGCCGTGGCCGAAAGCGAGGTGCTGATTATCGGTCCGGTCGATGTCGACCTGATGCGCATCGGCGAATCGTCGCGGGTCGCGGCCGGCTGCCGCCACCGAGATCACAATGAGCTCACCGGCGGGAATATCGATGCCCGCCAAGGTGATCGGAGCCGTCGTATAGCGGAAGGTCGTCTCGCTGGTCGGCGACCGGTACCGCAGCACCTCCTCGATGAAGTCTGGGATCCGGCCGGAATCCTCGCGCAGCGCCCCGCGAGACTTGTTGTCGGTCAACAGCGTTGCGATCGCATTCCCGATGAGGTGGGCGGTCGTCTCGAATCCGGCGACCAGCAGCAGGAACACCATGCTGATCAGTTCGCGATGGGTGAGCCGGTCCTCGCCCTCGCCCGAGGTGAGTAGCTCGGACAGCAGATCTGCTTCGGGCGCGGCAGTTTTCGCATTGACGAGCTGGTCGATATAGACGACGAACTCCTGCACCGCCGCCATGCGCACATCATTGGGATGGTCGCTGGACACCAGCATGGTCGACCAGGTCCGGAAATTGCCGCGGTCCTCGTCGGGCACGCCCAGCAGCTCGCAGATCACCGTCACCGCGAGCGGAATCGCGTAGTCCTCCAGCAGATCCAGGTCGGCAGCGCCGGTCGCCAGCCCGGCGAGCAGGGTATCGGCGACCTCCGTGATGCGGGGCTCGAGCACGCCGATCGCCCGGCTGCTGAAGGCCCGGTTGACCACCACCCGCAGCCGGGTGTGCTCCGGCGGATCGTAGAACACCAGCATGTCCTTGAACATGCTGTTGGCCAGATTGTTGCCACCGCCATTGGCAGCCAGCGCTGTTCGCGCTCCGGGAGACTTCAGGACCTTGCTGATCGCCGGTTCCATGAACGCCGCCCTGGCCGCGTCGTAATCGGTGATCAGCCAGCCGGTGCTGGAGTCGGGGAACCGGACGTAGTTCACCGGGCCCCGGGCGCGCAACCGGTCGTACGCCGCATGCGGTTCCTGATAGAAATCGGCGGTCAGCTCGAATGGCTCGGTCGCCAATCCACCTGCGGCAGACACAGTCTCGTATCCCATGACCGTGGACACTAGCAGCGGAATTCTGCCGTCGCCCGGCCCGAACCACCCCCGCCACAATATGCACCGGCAGTGCATACGATACTGGCGGCGGGCGCAGTCAGTCCGGACGGCCGATAGCAGAACAGGACATCTCGAGCACGATGCGCGACCCCGAAAACTCCACGCTGGGGCACTATCTCAGCTTCCTGCGGCAGCGCGAGGAACGGCAGCGGCACGAGACGGGCGCCCTGCCCCCGACGAAGAAATTCAGCCGGGAGCGGGCGGCCAACGAAGCCCATATCACCGCCAGCTACCTGACCAAGGTCGAGCGGGACGAGGTCGGGCAGGTCTCCGTCGAGATCCTGC
Source organism: Nocardia sp. NBC_01388 (assembly GCF_045040085.1). Classification (NCBI taxonomy): domain Bacteria; kingdom Bacillati; phylum Actinomycetota; class Actinomycetes; order Mycobacteriales; family Nocardiaceae; genus Nocardia; species Nocardia sp. NBC_01388. The sequence goes on along the minus strand of NZ_CP109553.1, from coordinate 8,248,392 downwards.
GGCTGCTGACCGAGACGTACCACGCCAGCGACGACGAATGGCGATACGTCTGCGATCTGGCCGGGCATGCCGCGCCCTATCCGGCGCTGCCCGGTATGAACGAGACGCTGGACCTGCCGCCCATGGAGCAGTTCCACAGCGCGGTGACCTCGATGATGCTCACCGAGATGGATGAGGCCGCCTCCGACCTGCTGTCCTTCTACACTCCGCAGCGCCGTCTGATCGCCGCCAATCGCGCCTACTACGACACCTTTCCGACCCATGAGCCCGGCATCTACATGCTCGAATGGTCCTTCTCCGACGAGGCCAAACAGCTCATGCTCAATTGGGACGACCAGGTGGATCAGGGCGTGGCCTGGCACCGCGGCATTATCGGCCGCTACGGCCAGACCACCTGGGCCCAGGAATCGCATCGCAGGCTGTGGCAGTTCGCCGACTTCCGGCAGAAGTGGGACGAGCAGCAGGTGAGCTATGCGCGCCCGATCGTCTCCGAATCACTGCTGGCGGTGCGCGGCGGCCGCTACACCATGGTCATGGAGAACTGGCTGCTGCAGCACAATCTCCCCATCATGCGCTCGCGCGGGCGGCTGCAGCCGCTGCCCGAGTGACGTCGCGAGCCCGCGGGCGCTGCTCGCCTCCGCCGAGCTAACGCTGAGCGGAGACGAGATCGACCAGCTCAGCTCGGCGTCGAAATAGCCTGTGGCGCGTCCTCTTCCATGACCGCCTCGCCACGGGCCACCATGCCCGCCTGATCCGACAGCGTCAGCTGCGGAATGAACAGGGCGAGCACAAAGGCGATGATCGCGCCCGGAATCAGATACCAGAACCCCGGGACCAGCGCCTGCACATAGGCATCGACGATGGCATCGTGCAGACCGGTGGGCAGATGCTTGACCACCGTCGGCACCAGACTGCTCGGATCCAGGTTCGAGCCGATCACCTCCGCGCCATGTGACCGGAAGGCGTCGGTGAGCCCCTCGGTCAGGCGGTGCGTGAAGATCGAGCCGAAGACCGCAACACCGATCGCACCGCCCATCTCGCGGAAATAGTTGTTGGCACTGGTCGCGGTGCCGATCTGATCCGGCGCCACCGCGTTCTGCACCACCAGCACGATGATCTGCATGATCAGGCCCAGACCCGCGCCCATGGTGAAGAGCATGCCCCCGATGACCCACATCGAGGTGTGCGCGTTCAGCCCGGTCAGCCACAGCAGGCTGGCCAGGATGATCAGCGCGCCCACGGGCGGATACACCCGGTAGCGACCGGTTTTGGTGATCACTGCCATCGAGGCGATCAGGGTCGCCATCATGCCGACCATCATCGGGATCAGCAGCAGACCCGAGACCGCGGCGGTGGTGCCGGTGGCCATCTGCAGGTAGGTCGGCAGGAAACCGAGCGCCGCGAACATCACCAGGCCGAGAATCAGGCCGATCGCCGAGGTCAGCACGAAGGTGCGGTTGCGGAAGAGCCACAGCGGCAGCATCGGCTCCTCGGCCCGCGCCTCCACCATGATGAATGCCGCGACCGCGAGCACCAGCGCCACGATCATCGAGATGATCACCGTGGAACCCCAGGCGTACTGCTTGCCGCCCCAATCGGTGATCAGGATCAGCAGCGCGGTCGACGACGACATCAGCACCACACCGAGGTAATCGGGCCGGGTCGTGGGGCGGTGGCTGGGGATCGACAGATAGCGGAAGGCGATGACCAGCGCCGCGAGCCCGATCGGCACATTCAGCCAGAAGCACCAGCGCCAGCTGAGATCGTCGGCGAAGAAGCCGCCGAGCAGCGGGCCGGCCACCGAGGTGATGCCGAAGATCGCGCCCATGGGGGCCATGTACTTGCCGCGATCCTTGGCCGGGACCACATCCGCGATAATGGCCTGCGCCAAGATCATCAGACCACCGCCGCCGACACCCTGCAGCCCGCGGAAGGTCACGAACTCCCAGAAGCCGGTGGCCGCCGCCGCGCCGATGGAGGCGGCGGTGAAGACCGCGATCGCGAACAGGAACAGCCAGCGCCTGCCGAACAGGTCGCCGAACTTTCCGTAGATCGGCATGACGATGGTGGTCGCCAGCAGATATGCCGTTGTGGTCCAAGCCATCTGGGAGATGCCGCCGAGATCACCGACGATGGTGGGCATGGCGGTGCCCACGATCGTCTGGTCCAGGCTGGCCAGGAACATTCCCGCGATGAGCGCCGAGAAGATGAGCCAGATCCGTTTCTGGGTAAGGACAATCGGGGTCGGCGGCGCAGCAGCCGTCGCGGTCATCTCGTTCTCCTGTCTTCGGGCCGTTGGAACAGCCGAGCAGCCATAACGGATTGATCGTGTAAAGCATCGGCCAGCGATCTGGTCGGATCGGAGGCCATCGACATGGCGGCTCTCGTGGTGAGAGTCGACATGAGTCCCGCTGCGAGCGAAGCGAATTCGGGCGGCACCGCACCACCCATCCGCGCGGACAGCAGCTCACCGAGCGCCGCCTCGTGCCGGGCGCCGGCGGCGATGAAGCCCGCCAGCACCCTGGGTTCGATGGTGATGAGCCGGGTGACCAGCGAAATCCCCTCGCGCGCTTCGTCTTCCGGCTCGTACGCGGAGGCGTACAGCACCGTCAGATCATCGATCAGCACACCGCTGGGCCCACCGGCGACAAACTCCTCCTGCGATCGAAGCGTGCCGATATCACTGACCGGTCCCACCACCGCATCCATCTTCGTCTCGTAGTAGTTGAAGAAGGTGCGCGGCGAAACCCCCACCGCGTGCGCTACATCCTCCACTGTCATGGCATCTAGCCCCCGCTCGACCGCCAATCGCCGTGCGGCCAGGCACAGCTCGAGCCGTGTCCGCCGCTTCTTCTGCTCCCGCAGACCGATCGGCGCCTCGCCATGTTCTACCGGGGACATGGCGAAAATTTAGCATAAACTGCAATTTTTCAGAAACTGCAATTATTGTACCGCTGGCATACAGTGGCCCGACAGGACACTAGGAGTAGCGATATGTCAGATCTGCAGGGCCGCACGGTTGTCGTCACCGGAGCGAGCTCAGGCATCGGCGCCGCCGCCGTCGCCCGCTTCGCCGAACTCGGCGCGCGCGTCGTAGTGGTCGGCCGCTCGCCGGAAAAGACCCGCGCCGTAGCCGATTCGATCAAGGCCGAGTACCACACCGCCGACTTCAGCCGGCTCGACGACGTCCGTGCACTGGCCGAGAAGCTCCGCGATCGGCGGATCGACGTGCTGGCCAACAATGCCGGCGGCGTCTTCTCCGGCCGCCGCCTCACCCCCGACGGCCACGAAATGACCTTCCAGGTCAACTATCTCGCGCCGTTCCTGCTGACCAATCTGCTGCTGCCGTCCCTGTCCGAGGCGCAGGTGATCAATACCGGCAGCATCGCCTACCGGTTCGCCACCCTGGACCTGAACAATCTGGACGGGCTCGGCGGCCAACGCGCCTACGGCGCAGCCAAACTCGCGGTGCTGCTGTTCACCCGCGAGCTGGCGCGCCGGGAGGAGAAGCTCACCGCCACCGCCTTCCACCCCGGCGGCACGGCCACCGAGGTCATGCGCGAGGACTCCCTCCTCGGGCCCCTCATGCGCGTCGGCCGCTATTTCCTTCCGAGCGCCGAGAAGGGTGCGGCCCCGTTGATCGAGCTGGCCACGGTCGCCGACCCGGAGTCGATCAACGGCGCCTATTTCAACAAGCACCGCCGCCAGGAACCCACGCACAGGCAGGTCACCGATCCCGCTGTCGGCGAACAACTCTGGGATATCTCGGCCGAACTCACCGGACTGCCCGCCGGCTAGAACCGGTTCAGGAGTCGCGGCGGGCGCGGGCGCGGCGCTTGCCCTCGTGCATGGCCTGCACCCGGGCCACCGGAATGGTGTGGCCCTCCGCGATCAGGTCGGCGGGCAGGGTCTGTGGCGGCGGCATGAGCTCCACCCACGGGTCGCGATCGCCGAGTTCCTTTGCGGCAGTGCGGATCGTGAAGTCGCGCGGATGGATATCGGGGAGATCGGCCCAGCGCACCGGGAACGACACCGTCGCACCGGGCCGGATCCGCGGACTGTAGGCGGCGGCCACCGTCGCACCGCCCGCCCGGGTGGAGTCGAGAAAGACCCTGCCGCCGCGGTCTTCTCGAATGAAGGCCGTTGTCGCCAGCGCCGGATCCAGCCGTTCGGCGCGGGCCGCGATCGCGCGGGTCGCGGCCGCCGCATCCTCGATGCCCAGCTTTTCAACGGGCACAAAGATATGCACGCCCTTGGAGCCGCTGGTCTTCACCGCACCCGCCAGCCCATCCGCGGTCAACGCCTGGCGAATCAGCTCTGCGGCGGCCACCACTTGCTCGAACGGCCGATCAGGCGCGGGATCGATATCGAGCACGAGATGCGTTGGCCCACCGGAGTAATCAACCAGATTCTCGGCAAGCAGCAGTGTCACGTGATACTCGACGGCCCGCTGATTGCCGAACCACAGCAGCGTCCGCACATCATCACAAAGCGCATACGACACTTCACGTTTCGAGCTCCCCGCCCACACCGTCACCCGATGCACCCACTCAGGCGTGTACTTCGGCACATTCTTCTGCATGAACGGCTCCTGCCCCGGCCGCACCCGCACCACCGACAACGGCCGCCCCCGCACCCCCCGAACCAGCCGCTCCCCCACCGCCTCCAAATAATCGATGAGCTCCCCCTTGGTAGCCCCCGCCCCATCGAACAGCGGACTGTCCAGACTGCTCAACTTCAGCCCGTCCCGCACCCCATCACCCATCGGCCCACAATGCGCCCCATCCCGAATCCGGTCAACCACCACCCGGTGGTGTCGCAGGTCGCGACGGGCGCTCCAGCGGAACGGCCGTCAGTGCCCCATGCCGATCCCACCATCCACATTGATCACGGTCCCGGTGATGTAGGCGGCGCCGGGTGACAGCAGGAATGCGGTGGTGGCCGCAACCTCCTCGGGCTTCCCGAATCGCCCGAGCGGGATGGCGGCCAGTGCGGTCTCGACCATCTTCGCGCTCATCCCGGCAGCCATATCCGTCTCCGTGAAGCCGGGCGCGATGACATTGGAGGTGATTCCGCGCGAACCCAATTCGCGAGCCAGCGACCGCGCGATGCCCACCACCCCGGCCTTGGCCGCGGTGTAGTTGACCTGCCCCGGCATCCCCGACAACCCCGACGCCGACCCGATGATGACAATGCGCCCGGCCCGGTGCTTGACCATATTCCGGGTGGCGCGCTTCACCACCCGGAACACCCCGGTGAGATTGGTATCGATCACCCGGCCGAACTGCGCACTGCTCATCCGCATGATCAGGGTGTCATCGGTGATCCCCGCATTGGCGACCACGGCCTGCACCGGCCCGTCCTCGGTCTCGATGTGCGTGAACGCGGCATCCACCGAATCATCATCGGTGACATCGCATTCCACCCCGCGCACCCCTTCGGGCACAGCGGCGCCGCGATGCGTCCCCCACACCATATGCCCCTCGCTGACAAGGTGAGCCGCGATCGCGGCCCCGATCCCACGGTTGGCTCCGGTGACGAGAACACGCACGGCTGGACCTCCAAAAGCGCTGAAACCATTAGATTTTCGCGCTGAATCCTGCCATCTCGGTGGTTACAGCCGGCGGCGGCCCCACTTCCGCGACCGCAATCCGCCGCCCTGCGACTGGATGCGGGAGCTGAATCCCCCGTGGTGCAGGGACAGGGCCAGCAATCCGGCGATGACGAGAGCCACCACTCCAATAGTCGTGGCCCACTTCACGAGTTCGATCAACAGGGCGATGGCGAAAAGTACTGCGGCGACGATGGCGAACATAGTTGGGTGATACCCACAATTCGCCGGTTGCACCAGGCGTTCGGGGATGTCTCCGATTCGGTGGGCGGGGACCGATTAATTCGGTGAGTGGGCGGTGTCTGTATCTACGAGCCCGCAATGTGTGAGCACGGTCTGGGAGGACCCTATGAGCACCAAAGCACTGCCACCTGTGGTCGACGCCGATACCTGGCGGCGTGAACTCGACGCGCTGCGCGTCCGGGAGAAGGCCGCGACCCGGGAGCTCGACGCGATCGCCGCGCAGCGACGCCGACTGCCGATGGTCGAGATGCCCGATTACACCCTCGAGGGCGAGGAGGGACCGGTCCGGCTGGTGGACATCTTCGGCGACAAGCCGCAGTTGATCGTCTACAACCACATGTGGTTTCCGGGCGAGGAGTGGCAGTGCCCCGGCTGCACCGGATTGACCTCGCAATACACCCGATTGGAGTTCCTGGACAATTACGATGCCCGGTTCGTCATCGTCACCCAGGGGCCCATCGACGAGGCACTCGCGTACAAGCGGCGGGTCGGGAACAAGATGACCTGGTACTCCACGGCGAACAGCTCCTTCGGCAGCGATATCGACGCACCGCCCGGCGGCGGATTCGGCGTCAATGTCTTCCTCCGCGACGGCGACACCGTCTACCGCACCTGGCATACCAACGGCCGCGGCACCGAACAGCTCAGCCACACCTTCCCCTTGATCGACCTGCTCCCGTACGGCCGCCAGGAGGTCTGGCAGGACTCCCCCGAGGGCTGGCCGCAGTCCCCCACCTACAGCCGCTGGGGCGGTTCCAAGGAGATCGCCGCAGCGTACGGCGAACCCGGCGCCTGAATCGGCCCCGATCGGCGGGGACCAGCTACTGTCCGGCCGCCGGAAGTGGCAGGCTGGGCCCATGGCCGATGAACAAGAAGTCCCAGCCGAACAGCTAGGGGACGAAGCGACCGAATCGCCGGAAGCGGCGACCAAGCGGAAATTCCGCGAAGCTCTCGAACGGAAGAACGGCCACGCCTCAGTTGGCGGAGCCGCTCAGAACGCCGCAAAGGTACGCGGCACCCACGCCCAGGCGGGCGGTAAGCGCACCTTCCGCCGCCGCGCCGGGGGCTAGTAGTAACGACGAAGGCCCGGTCCGGCCGGACCGGGCCTTTTTTCGCGACCGCTACCGGCGTAGATTCCGATAGACGCTGCTCAGGCCGTTTCATCGACGAAGGGCTTGCGGCAATGGCTATGTGAAATCGCTGCCGAGCGGGTGCGGCGCTGATCGCGCTCACCATGATCATCAGTGCCTGCGGACCGGATCGGGACTCGAATTCGCACGAATCCGCCCCCGCACCCCAAGCCGCTCAGATCACCGATATCGTGCGCGCCAAACTGGCCTAACTCGATCTCAGCGCAGCGGTTTTCGGGGTGTGGCGCGATAAGGACCCGGTCGTCATCGGCGCGGTGGGCGATTCACCACTCGGCGTCCCCGCCACCCCCGATATGCAACTGCGAGTGGGCCAGCCGATGGAGCCGATGCTCTCCGCCGTGCTGTTTCACCTGGACGAAGCCGGTGTGCTGAAAATGGACGAGCCCATCGCCCGATAGCTGCCGAACTTCCCCGCGCCGACCGCATGACCCCGCGCAAGCTCGCCGACAGCACCTCCGGAATCTCCGACTACGTCACCAACCCAGATTTCCTGAAACGCTTCGGCGACAATCCATTCCACACCTGGACCGCCCAGGAACCGATCGACCTGGCCAATGCCCGCCCACCGCTGTTCGACCCCGGAACCAGCTTCGCCTACGCCCACAGCGATCTGGTCGTCCTCGGCGAGGTACTGCAGAAGGCCAGCGGAAAGTCATTGGGCGACTTGATCTCCCAGTACATCCTGAATCCGCTCGGCATGAAGCGGTCCAAGGTGGTGCTCGACGCCCAGATCGACGCCCCGATCCTGCACGGCTTTACCGACGAGCGAAAGATCTTCGAAGACGCCACATTCTGGAACCCCACCGCATTCCTGCACAGCGGCAATATGAACTCCACCCTCACCGACGTCGGCCGCTGGGTCCGCGCCCTCGGCAAGGGAGAACTGCTCTCCCCCAGCCAATTCCAGCAGACGATGGCCCCCTCCACCGCCGGCCTCGGCCCCCTCACCACCGCGAAATACTTCGCCTTCGGCGTCCCCCACCTGGCCGTCGTCGTCTACGCCACCCTCGGCCCCACCGCAGCCGCCGACCAGAACAACGCCATCCCGATCGGCGCCGCCATCGCCACCCTCCTCGTCTCCAACCGTCCACCACCCACTCCGTGAGCCCGAACGAGGCTTGGTGTCATGCCTCGTCGAGCTGGACAACCATGCTGCGAATGGTCGCGTAGCCGGCGAGGATCGCCACATCGGCGGCACACTGTCGCCCGATCTCGGATTCGAAGGCCACACCGAGCGCGGCCATATCGTCCCAATCGAGCATGCCGACAAGGTAATACGGCTCACCCATGACCGGTCTCGCATCCTTGCTGACCGTGTAGCGGCGCAACCCGGGCAGCTGTTTGGCGAGTGGGATGTGCACGTCCCAGTAGTGGCGTTCGAATGCCTCCACATCGACAGGCAGGTCGTACATGACCACGAATCGTGCGAGCGGCTTGTTCTGGGTGCTCATCTGTCGAACTCCTGAGGTCGCGGGGTTGTCGGCCGAGCCGAAGGACCGGCTCGCTAGTTCCGACGAACGCCGCTCCGCCGGATCGACAACACCGCAGGAGCGATTCGGTGACTACCGCAGTTGCATGGTCGCCGAGTCGGTGGCCCGGATGGCCTCGGCGAGGTCGGTGATGTCCGGTCCGCCGGGCCGTTCATCGTCGAGGATGGGTTCGCCCAGGCCGATCCTCTGCTAGATCTTCTTCATCCACTTCGGCGCCCACCAGCAGTCGTCGCCGAGGAGCTTCATGGCGCGAAGGGCGCCTCCAGCTCCGAGACGGTCCGCATCGGGACCGCGCATACCGGTCGCATCATCACCGCGGCTGCTCTCATCCTGCTCGTGGTCACCGGCGCGTTCGCCTTCTCGGATCTGGTGTTGATGCAGTACAGCGCGGCAAACGCTACGGAGTAGTCCTCTCCGAAATCGACTGGTCCATGGTGACGGTAGTGCCCACCTCCACCTCAGCTCAGAATTCACGGTTTCGTCCACGGATCGAACTGCAAGGTAGCTCAACACTTTTGCTGGTGGACCAGATTCGTTCCCTGGATACCAAGTACGTCGGGGACATGGTTGGGTACCTGACCCAGGACGATATGGAGCATTTGGAGCGCGCCATAAGGCTGCACCTCGGGCTGTAGTGATCCCACCACCCACTGGCTTGCGAGCAGCACCTCGAGCAAATGAAAAGCTCCTGACCTGATGCTTCAGGTCAGGAGCCTCGAGTGGAGCTGCCGGGAATCGAACCCGGGTCCTCCGCCGCATTTCCAGGGCTTCTCCGTGTGCAGTTCGCTACGCCTCTACTCGGATCTCTCGGTCTCGCGAACAAGCTGAGATGACGATCCCAGTCGCTGTTTGATGTCCCATCCGACTCCGCGACCGAGCCGAACAGTAAAGCCCTCTAGCTGATGCCAGTGACCGGGTCGAGGGCGAACCCGGGCTGACAGACACGCTCGGCTACTTAGGCAGCAAGAGCGTAGTCGCGCTGATTGGAATCGGCGCTTATAGGGTTGCAGCGACGCTTATACAGTGGTCTCCTGCCTGCACTGACACGCTTCCCCTGAATCAACGTACGCAGTCGAAACCGTTCAGCCCCGTCTGTGTTCACCGATTCGAGTGAACTCCCGGCTCGCACCGGGCTTCTCATACTAACACCGCTGAAACAGCGGATCATCCCATTATCCGCGCGTCACGCGGCGGGTCCTTCGACCGGCTGGGACCGGGTCCTTCGACCAGCTACGACTCAGCCGCGCATGCCCTTGATCCGCCGCCCGACCTCGCGCACGACCTCACGCTCGGCATCCCGCTTGGCCAGATCCTGCCGCTTGTCGTAGTCCTGCTTACCCTTGGCGAGCGCCAGCTCCACCTTGACCTTGCCGTCGGCGAAGTACATCGACAGCGGAACCAGCGTCAGGCTGGACTCCTTGATCTTGCCGGTCAGCTTGTCGATCTCCTTGCGGTGCAGCAGTAGCTTGCGGGTGCGCCGTGGGGAGTGGTTGGTCCACGTCCCGTGCGAGAACTCGGGCACGTGCAGACCGCGCAACCACACCTCACCGTCATCGATGGTGGCATACGCGTCCACCATCGACGCCTTACCCTCGCGCAGGCTCTTGACCTCGGTACCGACCAGCGCGATCCCCGCCTCGTAGACGTCGAGAATCGAGTAGTTGTGCCGCGCCTTGCGGTTGGTCGCGATGGCCTTGCGCCCCTTCTCCTTCATGCTCCCTCTATCGTCGCGTCGCCCGGCGCGGAAACTGGTTCCGCCCCGAGCTGTTTCCCGGGCTCCCGTGAGGGATCCGGTCGATCCGCCTGTGTCTTTCCGCGCCCCAGAGTAATTGCCGCGGGCCCCCGAATATTCCGGACCACGCGAGTCGCGGCCCCTGGTCGTTCACCTGGACTCAACGTAACGAGCGCATCCCCCTGCGCGCGAACGATTTTCCCGCAATCGCCGCACCACACAACACATGCCTGCCACCACACAGCACGCATCCGTATCGGGCAGCGCGTCCAAGGGCAGCGCGTCCAAGGGCAGCGCGTCCAAGGGCAGCGCGTCCAAGGGCAGCGCGTCCAAGGGCTGCGTGGGCGCGAAACGCGCTACGGCATCATCATGGGCGATGCGAAAAGCCCCTCGACCAATGGCTGAGGGGCTTTTTCGAAGTAGTCCCGACGGGATTTGAACCCGCGCTACCGCCTTGAGAGGGCGGCGTCCTAGGCCGCTAGACGACGGGACCAGGATGCTCACTGCGATCGAGGACCGCGGCAGCTCCGAAAGCTTATCGTGCCCGCGCCCAGCCGCCAAATCCGCTGTCTACGGCCCCGCGACATCTGCGCTACCCGCGTTGCGCGCGCCCGCCGCCCGATCGGTCAGGATCGGAATGCCGGTGTGCCGCCACCAGTGCAGCGATACGCGTCCGTCGCTCATCCCCGAGCCCACCCGGAACGACTCGACCGAGTGCTGCTCGGACTCACTGCGCACCGATACCGGGAGCTCGACGCCGGTGATCTCGGCGATGGCTTTTTCCAGCAACTGCCGGAGGTCGAATTCGCCGGCTGGGATCGGCCGACCTCGCAAGTGCTCCACCAGCGCGTCCCAGAGCCGTGGGTCACCGCGCAGACCCCATCGCTCAGGTCTGCGCTCGAGTAGCTGATCCAGGGTCTTCACAATTCGACCTTGCTCATTGGTAATCGGGCGGCAAGTCGTCCGGGTACGGCTCCTCGTCAGGCCAGGGAACGTCATCGACCGCGGGGGCAGCCGGTTTCCGGGTGGGTGCGCTGCTGGTTCGAGCAGGTGTGTCGCGTTTGGTCGCCGCCGGGGTTCGGGCGGGCGGCGGGGCTGCGACCGGATGACGTTCCGGCGCTTCACCATTTGCGGGGGCCGGCGTTGTGGCGGCCTGTCCGGCGCCGCCGGCGACAACCTCCAGGACGCCGTCACCGTATTTGGCGCGCTTGGCTTCACCGATGCCGGAGATGGTGCCGAGGTCAGCGAGTGAAGCCGGTTTGCGGGCGGCGATATCGCGCAGGGTGGCGTCGTGGAAGACGACGTAGGCGGGGACGCCGGTTTCCTTGGCGGTGGCAGCACGCCAGGCGCGCAGCCGCTCGAACAGGTCGGCATCACCGGGCGCCAGGTCGGCGGCCGGGCGGGAACCCTTGGCGGCCTTGGGTGCTCGCACGGGCTTGGTGCGTTCGGGTTCGCGGCGGAGTTTGACCTCACGGCCGTCGAACAGCACCTCGTTGGAGGAATCGGTGAGGGTGAGCACGCCGTAGTCACCGTGCACGGCGAGAAAACCCTTCGCCAGCAGCTGGCGGATCACACCGCGCCATTCGATATCGCGCAGTTCGGTGCCGATGCCGAAGACCTTGAGCTCGTGGTGGGCGTGCTGCTCCACCTTGGGATTGCGCTTGCCGATGAGGATATCGACGATATGACCCGCGCCGAAGCTCTGTCCGCGTTCACGTTTCAGCCGCAGGATGGTGGAGAGCACCTTCTGCGCGGGAACGGTGCCATCCCACGATTCGGGCGGATTGAGGCAGGTGTCGCAATTGCCGCAGGCCTCACCAGGCTGACCGAAGTAGCCCAGCAGCTGGGTGCGCCGGCATTCCACCGTCTCGCAGAGCGCGAGCATGGCATCCAGGTGCAGTTGCAGCTGACGGCGGTGCGCGGCATCGCCCTCGGAGGAATCGATCATCTTGCGCTGCTGCACAACGTCACTCAGGCCGTAGACCATCCACGCCGTGGACGACTGCCCGTCACGTCCGGCGCGACCGGTCTCCTGGTAGTACCCCTCCACCGATTTCGGCAGATCCAGGTGCGCCACGAATCGGACATCCGGTTTGTCGATACCCATGCCGAAGGCAATGGTGGCGACCACGACCAGGCCGTCCTCACGCAGGAACCGCGACTGGTTCGTCGCGCGAATCCGATTGTCCAGACCCGCGTGATACGGCACGGCCTGCACCCCGTTGGCGCTCAGAAATGCGGCCGTCTTCTCCACCGAATTGCGCGAGAGGCAGTAGACGATGCCCGCATCACCGGCATGCTCATTCTGGATGAATGCCAGCAGCTGCTGCTCCGGCCGGTTCTTGCCCTCGATGCGGTACTGGATATTGGGCCGATCGAAGCTGGCGACGAAATGCTTGGCACCCGTCAGATCCAGCCGCTCGGCGATCTCCTTGCGGGTGGCCCCGGTGGCGGTGGCGGTGAGCGCGATGCGCGGCACCTCCGGCCAGCGCTCGTGCAGCATCGACAGCGCGAGATAGTCCGGCCGGAAGTCGTGGCCCCACTGCGAAACACAGTGCGCCTCATCGATCGCGAACACCGAGATCTTCCCGCGGTCGAGCAGCTGCGCCGTGGATTCGAGCCGCAACCGCTCGGGTGCGAGATAGAGCAGATCCAGCTCCCCCGACACGAACTGCGCCTCTACGGCCCGCCGCTCATCCGGGAACTGCGTGGAGTTGAGGAAGCCCGCCCGCACCCCCACGGCATTCAACGCGTCGACCTGGTCCTGCATGAGCGCGATGAGCGGCGACACCACCACACCCACACCCGGCCGCACCAGCGCGGGGATCTGATAGCACAGCGATTTGCCGCCACCGGTCGGCATGAGCACCAGTGCGTCGCCGCCGGAGATCACCTGTTCGACGATCTCCCGCTGCGGCCCGCGAAAACTGTCGTAACCGAAGGTCTTTCGCAGAATCCGGTGCGCCGCATCACTTCCGGCGTCCTCCACGGACGTACTGCCTATGACGGTCTCGACCTCCGGTGCGCTCACGCGGGCAATCCTACGTACCGCGCCCGACACCCGTTTCCCCTTCTGCACACCTCACGCAACTTCGCACCCCCACCCGCTCCCCCGCACAGGCAAACACCTGGTCACGAAAGACGGGCAGGGGTGAGGTGTTTCACTCTCGGACGTAGTACCGCAGCGCGGCGTACGCGGTGAGCGCCGCGAAACCGATCCCGATCGGCGTGACGATCAAGGCCACCGTCGCGATGTCGTCACCGCTGATACGCGGCAGCACCTGATCATTGAACAGACTGCCCAGCGCCCGATTGATCACCAGCGGTTGCGCCACGAACAGCCCGCCGACGGCCAGCACCGAACCGACCAGCGCCGCCAGCACCGCCTCCAGCAGGAAGGGCAACTGCGTGTACCACCGCGTCGCACCGACCAGTCGCATGATGCCGACCTCGGTCTTGCGGGCCAGCGCGGCGACCTGAACCATATTGGCGATCAACAGCAGTGCCGCCAGCGCCTGCAGCGCGGCCAGGCCGAAGGCCGCATTGCGCAGTCCGACAAAGAAACTCACCAGCCGGTCCACGATGTCCATGTCATTGAGCACCGTCATGACGCCCGGCCGCTTGGCGAAATCGTCGTAGATGGACCGGTACTGGGTCACATCGGTCAGCTTCACCCGGAAGGAAGCCGGCAGTCCGTCCTTGCTCACCTCATCGGCGAGTCCGGGCTGATCCTTGAAGGTGGTCTCCTTGACCTCTTTGACCGCGTCCTGGCTGTTGACGAACTGCACGCTCGCCACATCCGCGTGGTCCTTGAGATCAGCCATGAGCGATTTGCACGGATCCTGCGTGCAATCGAGATCCGTCTTCGAGACCTGATCATCGAGGTACAGCCGGATCTCGACCCGCTGGACGTAGTAGTCCTCGATCTTGTTCGACATGCGGACCGCCAGCAGTCCGCCGCCAAGCATGCTCAGCGAGACCGCGGTGGTCAGGATCATGGCGATGGTCATGGTGATATTGCGGCGCAAGCCGGTGAAGACCTCACCGAAAAGGAATCCGAGACGCATTACCGGCCCACCCCGTAGACGCCCATCTCGTCGTCGCGCACCACACGGCCGCGATCCAGTTCCACCACGCGCCGCCGCATGGCGTCCACGATGGTGTTGTCGTGCGTGGCCATGACCACCGTGGTTCCGGTCCGGTTGATGCGTTCGAGCAGCGTCATGATGTCCGCGCTGGTTTCCGGATCGAGGTTGCCGGTGGGCTCGTCGGCGAGCAGGACCAGCGGCCGGTTCACGAACGCCCGGGCCAGGGCCACCCGCTGCTGTTCACCACCGGAGAGTTCGCTGGGCAGCCGGTCTGATTTGCCGGAGAGCCCGACCATATCGAGCGCCTCGGGCACCGCCCGATGAATGAAGGAGCGCGATTTGCCGATCACCTCCAGCGCGAAGGCGACGTTCTGGTAGACGGACTTCTGCTGCAGCAACCGGAAATCCTGGAAGACACAGCCCATCCGCTGCCGTAGCTTCGGAACTTTGCGCGCGGATAGCCTGTCTACCCGGAAATCCGCCACCCAGACCTCGCCCGTGGTGGGCTTCTCGTCCTTGAGCAGCAGGCGCATGAAAGTCGACTTACCGGAACCTGACGGTCCGATCACAAAGACGAACTCGCCTTTTCCGATGTCGACGGAGACGTTGTCGAGGGCGGGTCGCGTCGAAGTCTTATAGGACTTGGTGACGTTCCGGAGCACTATCACGGGTTGCCAGTGTAGCGAGACGCGAACGTGACCCGGCCACGCCGCGCAGATCAGCCGTTAGCGGTGTGGTGGCTCAGTTGTGCCAGAGGTGGGGTTGCTCAGCACCGAATTCACAAAGGTCGGATAGTTCGTCGCGGCGTGTGTTTCCGGTTTGACGAACGTGTACAGCACGAACGTGGCGAGCCAGACAGTGATCAGGATCGCCGTGGACTTACGTGTTTTCACTCAGACCCTCCCGACGTAGCGCCGCGGCAACTCGCACCCGCAGCTCACGCCCGACTTCGAACTGTTTGCCCGGCAAAGTCCGGGCCACCATCTTGATATTCATCTGGTTGACGGTGAGATCTTCCACGCCCATCACGCTGGGCTCGTCGAGCAGCAGCGCTTTGAGCTTGCGATCGGCGAACGCCTTCGCGCCCACCTCCCGCAGGATTTCATTGACCTTGTTGATGTCGGCGGTTGCGGGTACGGGCACGTCGATGGCGGCGCGCGCCCAATCCTTCGACAGGTTGGTCACTTTCACGATCTGACCGTTCGGCACCGTGATGACTTCACCGTCGACGCTGCGCAGTGTGGTGACGCGCAACGTGACGTCCTCGACGGTACCCTCGGCGTCACCGCTCGATCCATTGACTGCGATCCTCACCACATCGCCGAAGCCGTACTGCCTTTCGGTGATCAGGAAGAATCCGGCGAGCAGATCCTGCACGATGCGCTGGGCGCCGAAACCGATCGCGGCGCCGAGAACCGCTGCCGGCGCGACCAATCCGCCGAGCTGGAAACCCAAGCGCCGCAATACTTCCAAAGCCACCAGGAAGTACACGATGGACAGCACGACCCAGGTGATGACCTGCGCCAGCGCATGTCGATGCTTGGCCGCCTCCGACCGCACCAGCGAATCGCTGCTGCGGAAGGAGGTGTCGATCCTGCGGGTGATCCGGTCGCGCACGAAAGTCGCTGCGCGAGAAAACAACATCGCGCCGACGATCAGCAGCACGATCTCGAGACCGCTGGACCGGAACCAGTTTCCGAAATCGGCTCCGGCGCCTGCGGCGAGAATCGAACTCATATTTACCCCTGGGTAGTCGACTGCTCCCGCATACGCCAGCGGATGCCGGATTCGATGAAGGCGTCGATGTCACCGTCGAGCACAGCGGAGGGATTGTTGACCTCGTAGTTGGTCCGCAGATCCTTGACCATCTGGTACGGGTGCAGCACGTAGGAGCGCATCTGGTTGCCCCAGGACGCGCCCTCGTTGGTCTTGAGCGCGTCCATGGTGGCGCGCTCCTCCTGCCGCTTGCGCTCGAGCAGTTTGGCCTGCAGCACGCGCATGGCCGAAATCTTGTTCTGCAGCTGCGATTTCTCGTTCTGGCAGGTGACGACGATGCCGGTCGGAATGTGCGTCAGGCGCACCGCCGAGTCGGTGGTGTTGACGGACTGACCACCGGGACCCGAGGAGCGATACACGTCGACGCGGATCTCACCGTCCGGAATCTCGATGTGGTCGGTGGTCTCGACCACGGGCAGCACCTCGACCTCGGCGAAGGAGGTCTGGCGGCGGCCCTGGTTGTCGAACGGGCTGATGCGCACCAGCCGGTGCGTGCCCATCTCCACCGACAGCGTGCCGTAGGCGTAAGGCGACTTGACGGCGAAGGTGGCGGACTTGATGCCCGCTTCCTCCGCATAGGAGGTGTCGTAGATTTCGACCTGGTACTTGTGCCGCTCGGCCCAGCGCACGTACATGCGCATCAGCATCTGAGCCCAGTCGGCGGCGTCGACGCCACCGGCGCCCGAGCGAATATTGACCAGCGCTTCACGCTTATCGTATTGCCCAGACAGCAGCGTCCGAACCTCGAGCGCCTCCACATCACCGTGCAGGGCCGATCGTTCGGCGTCGGCGTCGGCGAGGGCGGACGCGCGCGCGTCACCCTCCTCGTCCTCGGCCAATTCGTAGAGCACGGGCAGATCTTCGAGCCGCTGCCGCAGCTCCTGGACCCGCCGCAGTTCGCTCTGGGCGTGCGAGAGTTCACTGGTGACGGCCTGGGCATGGTCCTGGTCATTCCACAGGTCCGGGTCCGCAGCCTGGTGTTCCAGCTCGTCGATCCGCCGAATCAGCTCGTCGATATCGAGCACCGACTCCACAGTCTTCAGAGTCGAGTCGAGTTCGGCCAGGTCAGCGGATACGTCAGGATGCACGGTTGCCAAGGCTACTACCCCGCCTCCCCGAACCTTTAGCGCACAGGTTGGGAGCCGTTGACCGTTGGCACGCGTGGTGCGGTTGGGAGCCACAACGATTTTGGGGGTACCCCGGGAGTTACCCCGACCGTTACGAAATCGGTTGTCCCGTCCCGATCGGGAAGAAAGACAAAGATCGAATAGGTGAAACGGCATGCTGCCAGGGGTAATTCAGCCCGCTACGGCGCGGAGGCTGCCCGGGTTGCGGCCGATGAGGCGGTCGAGGGCCTCGGCGGTGGCATCGTCGGCGGGGAGCTGGACGATCAGTCGCTGGTCGTCGTCGGCGGAGAGTTCGAGGGATTCGAAGGCCAGGCGGAGCAGGCCCACCTCGGGGTGGATCAGGCGATCCACGCGGCTGGCCTCCGGCAGACCGGAGATGCGGCTGAGCCGCCCGCTGAATTCCGGTCCCGCGGTGAGCGTCAGCTCGTCGACGAGCGCGGAGACGACGGGGTCCGAGCGGAAGGGGCCGACTTTCAGGTTCGCGACCACCTTGTCGGCGGTGTGCTCCCAGTCCGGATGGGCCTCGCGGGCGCGGGGATCGGTGAAGATGTACCGGGCGAAATTGGCCGGCTCACCATCGTCGAAGAGTCCGATCGGGCCCAGGAGCCGCCGGTAGCCCGCCGTGCACGCCACGATCTCGCTGGCCCGGTTGATCACGGCCGCGGGGGCGGGCTCGAGCTGGTTGAGGATGGCCAGCACCGCGGGACGCACCGCGCGGGTGGGCTGCATGCTGCCGTTGCAGGTGAAGCCGGGCGACTCCGCCTTGGCCAGCCGGTGCAGGTACACGCGTTCGGTCGAGGTCATTCCCAGCGCGTCCGAGAGCGCCGCGAGCACCGCCGAGGAGGGATGCCGGTCGCGCCCCTGTTCCAGCCGGGTGATGTATTCGACACTCACTCCGGCCAGCGTCGCGAGCTCGGATCGGCGCAGGCCGGGCGTGCGGCGACGCGCACCGGCGGGCAGGCCAACCTGTGCGGGCGGGACCGCTTCGCGCCGAATGCGCAGGAACAGGCCCAGCTCGTTATCGCTCACCTCTCGAAGGTACCAAGGGTGGCCAGCGGGAAAGTGGCCCTGCCACTACCACTCTCAGCGCGGTCTCCCTACCGGTATCGAGGCGCGGCACCGTGATGGACAGCGGCCGATCCGGTCGCCGCAATTCGTGAAGGAGACCCTCATGACCAGCACGCCTCTGCGCCTCGCGGTGATCATCGGCAGCGTCCGGGAGGGACGTTTCGGTCCCGTGGTCGCGAACTGGTTCGCCGGACAGGCACGCGAGCACGGCGCTTTCGAGGTCGATGTCATCGATCTGGCGGAGATGGAGCTGCCGCTGGCGCTGCCCGCCGTCTCGCCGCTGATGGAGCCGAATCCGGTGCGACCGGACGGCATGATCGATCTGACCGAGCGCCTGGGCGCGGCCGATGCCATTGTCATCGTCACCCCGGATATCAACCGCAGTTATCCGGCAGCGCTGAAAGCTGCCATCGACTGGCACTTCACGCAGTGGAACCGCAAGACCGTCGGCTTCGTCGGCTACAGCGGTAAGAGCGGCGGTCTGATGGCGATCGAGCACCTGCGCACGGTGCTCAATGAACTCAATGCGCACACGGTCCGCGAGTATGTGTCGTTCCCCCGCTACTTCCTGCTGTTCGGCCCGGACGGGCAGCTCGTCGAGCCCGCCGAATTCGAGCGTGCGGCCGCCGCCATGCTCGACCAATTGTTCTGGTGGGCAAGCGCTCTTACCGCCGCCCGCGAACTTCCGGTTTCCGCATAACTCGCTCAACACCGACCCCCGAGGGTGCGGGAAGTTTGCCACCGACGCGCGAGGGCTGCGGGCAACGGCTAACGTTTCCCGGGTGACCACCTACTCCAGTGATCTCGAACTCGCCTTGCGGCTGGCCGACGCGGCCGACGCCATTACTCGTGAGCGGTTCGGTGCGCTCGATCTGAAGATCGATTCGAAGCCGGATCTGACGCCGGTCTCGGATGCCGATCTGGCCGTGGAGCGCATGATTCGGGACGTATTGAGCACCGAGCGCCCGGGCGATCTGGTGCTCGGTGAGGAATTCGGCGGTGATGTCGAGTTCAACGGCCGGCAGTGGGTGATCGATCCCATCGACGGCACCAAGAATTTCGTGCGCGGCGTACCGGTGTGGGCCTCGCTCATCTCGCTGCTGGAGGACGGCGTGCCGGTGGTCGGCGTGGTGAGCGCCCCCGCACTGTCGCGGCGCTGGTGGGCGGCGGCCGGGGCGGGCGCGTGGACCAGCTTCGAGAAGTCCGAGCCGAAGGCCATTTCGGTGTCGGCGGTCGCCGAACTGGGTGCGGCCAGTCTGGCCATGTCGAGCCTGTCCGGCTGGCGGGCCATCGGCCGGCGCGCGAAGCTGATCGCGCTCACCGATGAGGTGTGGCGAGTTCGCGGGTACGGCGATTTCTTCGGCTACACCCTGCTGGCCGAGGGCGCGGTGGATATCGTCACCGAACCCGAGCTCTCGCTGTGGGATATGGCCGCGCTCGACATTCTGATCCGGGAGGCGGGCGGCACCTTCACCTCGCTGGACGGCAATCCGGGCCCGCACGGCGGTAGTGCGGTGGCCACCAATTCCCATCTGCAGGACCAGGTCCTGGCCGCGCTCGCGGCCTGAGCCCTTCGAACGAAAGAACACCCCCGCCCTGCAGGGCGGGGGTGTTCAGGTTTCGGATCACTGTGCAGGCAAGCAGTTTTCACATGTCTATACGGAATTACGCTGGGTAACCGAACTATCCGAGGTGACGGACCGCAGGCCAGGCCTCGGCCCAGGAAATTCGGAGCACACGGCACAGGTAGATGGGTTTGCCCTGTTCCGCATTGTGGATACCGAGACCGTTGTCGATGTGCCCCAGCAGTTCCGGATCAGAGCACAGTCGCCGCAACTGATCTTCGGCGATGCCCACCGTCAGCACCGGACGCCCCTCGACGGGTGGCCCCCACCACCCATAGGCATTGTGGCCACTGTGCGGCGTCGGCAGCCGGTACGCGCCGCCGAATCGCTCGATGGCCGCGGCCTCGCCGTAGTTCGCCGTGAGAATCTCGGCGTCGGGTGCGGAACGGGCACGGGCAGTGGCGATCTGGTGCACGAACGCCGGCCAGCCGATGGTCTCCCCCGCGTCGAAATTTATGGCGAGAACAGGGGAATCGCGAATCACGGAGACCGGGAGCACCGGCAGGAACAGCACAGCCGAGACCGCAGCGGACAGCAGGACCGTGAAACCCGCAGCAGCACTGCGGATTCGATGGTTCGCAAGCTTCGCTTCCAGTCCGGTCGCCCCGGCCGCGAGCAGCAGTGGATACATTCCGCCCAGATAGTAGGCCTTTCCACCGGCGACCAGATACCCCGCGAAAAGCACAACATAGGTGATCACGAACGCCCGGTAACGGGGGCGCCGCCACAACCAGTACAGGCCGAAACCCCACAGCGGCACCAGCAGTGGTCCGATCATCTCGAACTGCAGCAGCACAAAAGCGATCGGCGAATTCGACGTGCCCGATGATCCGCCGGCAATGGCCCCGCTCATTTCCCACTGCGGCCACCCATAACGCGCCTGCCACCACAGATACGGCAGTACGATCAGCCCGGAAATTCCTGTGGCGATCGGAAAGTAGCTGGTGGCAAATATTTTTCGCGGCCCGGCCGCGGCGAGCGCACCCGCGAGCACCAGCACCGGAATCGCCGCGAGCGCCTTGTTCTGCAGGCCGATCCCCACCAGCACGCCGACCGGCAGCCACCACCGCGGATCGGATTCCTCGCGCAGCAGTCGCAGTATCAGCACCGTGACGGCCGACCACACGGCCAGATCGAAAACGGTTGTCCCGAGCAGATGCCCGGTTCCCATGAGCAGCGCCGAGGCGGCGACCGCCGCGGCTGCCAGTGTCTGCCCGGCCCGTCCTGCACCTAGCTCGCGCGCGGTCCACCCGGCACACAGCGCAACGGCAACAGCGGCGGCGATTGCCGGAATCCGGAGCAGTATCAAGGAATTGGCGTCGATCGCCGCCATTCCCCGGGCGATCAGCGGTACCAGCGGTGGTTGATCCGGGTATCCCCAGTCCAGTCGCCGCCCCGCGGCCAGGAAGTACATCTCGTCGCGGTGGTAGCCGTACCTATTCGAGTATCCGGCCAGGACTGCCGCGAAAATGCTGGCTACCCAGTACATTCCGCCACTCTGCCGAACCGCGGTGAACATCGGGTGTGATCTGCTGCCTTCCGGCGCGGGGGCTGCGGTCCCCGACGCCAGATGGTGCACGGTCCGATCTCTAGGCCGAGAGGCCGAAACCGATCTGCGTCTTGCCCAGGCCGGAGCCCGTGCCGATATCGGTCTGCGGCTGAGCCGAACCGCTCTGCACCGCGGTGGTGCCGTCGGTGGAGCCCGCCTGGTACACAGAAGTGATCGGCGCGACGACCTCCGGCTGCGCCGGCTCGAGCGAGATGCCCGCGGCGCTCGCGGCGGGAGCGGCGAGGAAAAGCGCGATAGCGATCGCGCCGGTAGTACCCACCAGCGTTTTCATGTAATAGACCTCCATTTTGGTGCGAGTGTTGCGCCGACACCGTAGCCCACCTGCAAGCCGTTTGAATGGGGTTTGTTTCACTATTCGCCATGGCGCATTGGAGACGTCGGGAACCACCGCTCTGACCAGCCGATTCGACAAGCCTCGACGGCAGTTCTTACTCTGAAGTAAGATAGTCTTACTCTGGAGTAAGATTGCTGGGCAGGATCACCCTCCACACTCAAGAAAACTGGTGATTATGAGCACTCGAGACACCGCAAAGACGCGACGTCCGGATACCTCCGCCGTTGGCCTGAACCCGGTCAAGCGCGACTGGATGGGCGCAGCCATGCGGGTCATGACGACCATCACGGGGTCGGAACTCGCGGAGAAGTACAACCTGCGCAAGCCCATCGAGCGTATTACGTACGAGGGCACCAAGACCGGTTTCCGCACCCTCGGTGCCGCGACCCGCGTCTTCGAAAAGGTTGCTGGAGGCGGCGCCCCGAAGCGGCTGCCCGCCAATGAGTCCCGTAAGAAGGACTACTTCGATCTGACGCCGACCGACGAACAGCAGATGATCGTCGAGACGGTCCGCGAGTTCGCCGCCGAGATCCTCCGGCCGGCCGCCTATGACGCCGACAATGCCGCCAAGGCCCCGCGCGATCTGCTCGAGCGCGCGTCCGAGCTCGGCATCACGCTGATCAATGTGCCCGAGGAGCTGGAGGGCGCTGCCTCCGAGCGCGGCGCGGTCACCAATTCCCTTGTGGCCGAGGCGCTCGCGCACGGCGATATGGGTCTGGCGCTGCCGCTGCTGGCTCCGAGCGGTGTGGCCGTCGCCCTGTCCCAGTGGGGTACGGACGCGCAGCAGAAGACCTACCTCGCGTCCTTCGCGGGTGAGAGTGTGCCGCAGGCGTCGGTCGTCATTTCCGAGCCGCAGCCGCTGTTCGATCCGTTCGCGCTGAAGACCAAGGCCACCCGCTCGCCCAGCGGTTACCGTCTCAACGGTGTGAAGAGCCTGGTTCCGGCCGCCGGTGATGCCGAACTGTTCATCGTCGCCGCCGAGCTGGACGGCCGCCCGGCCTTCTTCATCGTCGAGTCCGACACCCAGGGCCTGATCGTCGAGGCCGATCCGAGCATGGGTCTGCGCGCCGCGGGTCTGGGTCGCCTGATCCTCGACAATGTGGCCGTATCGACCAACGCGATCCTGGGTGATGCCGAAACAGCGCAGCGCTCCGAGGATTACGCGGATGCCGTGCGGCTGGCCCGCCTGGGCTGGGCGTCGCTGGCGACCGGTACCGGTCAGGCCGTGCTGGACTACGTGATTCCGTATGTGAAGGAGCGCGAGGCGTTCGGCGAGCCGATCGCGCACCGTCAGGCGGTGGCCTTCATGGTCGCCAATATGGCCATCGAGCTCGACGGCCTGCGGCTCGTGACCCTGCGGGGTGCGTCACGCGCGGAGCAGGGTCTGTCGTTCGCTCGCGAGGCCGCGCTGGCTCGCAAGCTGGCCACCGACAAGGGCATGCAGATCGGCCTGGACGGTGTGCAGCTGCTCGGCGGCCACGGCTTCACCAAGGAGCACCCGGTGGAGCGCTGGTACCGCGATCTTCGTGCCATCGGCATTGCCGAGGGCGTCGTCCTCATCTGACCCGCACTTCTCAACGGAGAGACAACTCATGATCAATCTCGAACTCCCCAAGAAGCTCCGGGCCAGCGCCAACCAGGCCCACCAGGTCGCCGCGGAGATCTTCCGCCCGGTGTCCCGCAAGTACGACCTCGCCGAGCACGAGTACCCGGTCGAGCTGGACACCATGGCCGCCATGATCGAGGGCCTGTCCGCCTCGGGCGGCGATGTCTCCGGCGCCACCGGCGGCCGCAAGGCCGAGGGCGAAGACGATGTGCACGCCACCGAGCTGCTCGGAAACACCAACGGCGGCAATATGTCCGCGCTGCTGAACGCCCTGGAGACCTGCTGGGGCGACGCCGGCCTGATGCTGTCGATCCCGTATCAGGGTCTCGGCAATGCCGCCATCGCCGCCGTCTCCACCGATGAGCAGCTGCAGCGCTTCGGCAAGGTGTGGGCCGCCATGGCCATCACCGAACCGTCCTTCGGCTCCGACTCGGCCGCGGTCACCACCACCGCTACCCGTGACGGTGACGAGTGGGTGCTCAACGGCACCAAGATCTTCGTCACCGCCGGTTCGCGCGCCACCCACATCGTGGTGTGGGCGACGGTCGACAAGACCGCGGGCCGCGCCGCCATCAAGTCGTTCGTGGTGCCGCGGGATGCCAAGGGCCTCACCGTGTCCCGCCTCGAGCACAAGCTCGGCATCAAGGCGTCCGATACCGCCGAGATCCGTTTCGAAGACTGCCGCATCCCCGCCGACAACATCCTCGGCAGCCCGGAAGTCAACGTGGAGAAGGGTTTCGCGGGCGTCATGCAGACGTTCGACAACACCCGCCCCCTGGTTGCCGCCATGGCCGTCGGCGTCGGCCGCGCCGCCCTCGAAGAGCTCCGCAAGGTCCTCTCCGAAACCGGCATCGAAATCGACTACGACAAGCCCGCCAACAACCAGTCCGCCGCCGCGGCCGAATTCCTGCGCATGGAAGCGGATTACGAATCCGCCTACCTCCTCTCCCTCCGCGCAGCCTGGATGGCCGACAACAAGAAGCCCAACTCCCTCGAAGCATCGATGTCCAAGGCCAAAGCCGGCCGCATGGGCACCGACGTCACCCTGAAGGCCGTCGAACTGGCAGGCGCCACGGGCTACTCCCAGCGCACCCTCCTGGAAAAGTGGAGCCGCGACTCCAAGATCCTCGACATCTTCGAAGGCACCCAGCAGATCCAGCAGCTCATCGTGGCCCGCCGGGTCCTGAACCTGAGCAGCGACAAGCTGAAGTAGTAGGCAGCACAACGAGAAACCGGTGTCGGTCCATTTCTGGGTCACGCCGGTTTTTTCGTTTGGGAAGTGCGCCGACCTGTTCATGTCAACGGCCGTGCTTACTGCACCACACATCTCGGAATCGGCCGTCCGGGGCCACGGTCTATGCCTAATTCCACCGGCTCCGTCGACTTCGGAGCTCCCGACAGGTCGTATGCCGTCGGCCTAGACGGTCAAAAATCGGCCTGGCACTGCAAAAATTGCAGTCTCACCTCGAACTTTGACCGTTCAGGCCGGTTCTCATGCCTACCGGACAGCCGCTACCGTTTCCAGCCATGGGCATCTAACGGTCTGGGTCGAATTCTTCACGAGAAAGTCGGGGCGACGGAAGCGCCCCAGGTCGCGGGTGAGCGAGACCACCGCCGACGGAGTCATGTCCATCATCGAGCGGCGCCACTACCCCGGCGTAGTGTCCTCGCACGGCTGGGACTCGGGCCGCACCACCCAACGGGTCTATGCCGCAGGCGGTTTCGTCAACCCCTACGCGGGCGCGCCGTCGGAATTCGTGCAAGCCTGGCGTGATGCCCGCGTAATGCAACGCCCCACAACCGATTTCGGCTTCGGCTTCGGCTCGGACATGAACGGATTGGCCGGCCAGGGAGCCCCGGTGGGCCCCGGGGTCGTGCACTACCCCTTCACCTCCCACGACGGTGCGGTCATCTTCGACCGGGAATCCTGGGGCCAGCGCACCTTCGGTATCAATACCGACGGCACCGCGACCTACGGCACCTACGCCGACTGGCTCGAAGCGGTCCGCGTCCTCGGCGGCCCGGAAATCATGAACGACGTATTCCACGGCGCGGAGGTCTATCTTCGCCTCTGGGAGCAAGTCCGGCGATGAAAGCCGCTCGGGCCATATCTATCCGCGCGAACTCCCTGTTCCCGGCCAGCTCGGGACGGCACCGCTCCTGCCACCTCAGGCGCGGCTGATCATCGAATTCGTACACTCGTCTCATGGTGTCGCGGATGGATGGGGCGGTGCTGCCGCTGAGCCTGGTGGAGATGGCTACGCGGCATGTACGGGCCGAGGTGTTGAGTGGCGGGTTCGAACCCGGGGGCCGAATCGGCGAGGAGGCGCTGTGCGCCCGGCTGGGCACGAGCCGGGCGCCGGTGCGGGAGGCACTGCGGCTACTGGCGCAGGAGGGGCTGATCGAGCACCTGCCGCGCAGGGGATTTCGGGTCGCGGTGTGGTCGGATACCGACATCCTGCAACTGTTCGAATTGCGCCGGGTGCTGGAGCGGCACGCGATCGAGAGCGCGTTCCCGCTGGTGATGGAATGCGATCCGCTGCGGGCGGTGCGCACGGCACTCGAGGAGATGCGGGTGGCCGATGCCGCGGACGATCTGTTCGAGCGCGACAATGCCCATCGGCGCTTCCACGCCGAGATCGTGGCGCTGGCCGGAAACCGGCAGTTGGATGTGGCCTACGAGCCGATCCTGCTGAAACTACAGCTGCCGATGGCCCGCAATCTCCGTGCGGAGGCGCAGATAGCGCAGCGGCACAACGGCATCAGGCGTCATGCCGAACTCCTCGAGGCACTGGAGCGCAATGACGCGGAGCTCGCCCAGGATGCGCTCCGGCGGCACGGCGAGCTGACCTATCTGGATCTCGACACCCGCTAACACACTGGATACATTGCGGCACTCTCGGGTTCACACATTCTGTCGACAATCGACAGATGCTGAACCCAGGGCCCACGGTCGCGGAGATTCTCGCATCACACGAAAGTGGTAGCGGCTCACCGACGCACACTGCGGCGCGGGTCGCGGATGCCATAGCGGCGCGCGGCGACGACGGCACCTGGATCACACCGGTGCCACGCGAACAACTGCTGGCGGCAGCGGCGGAGATCGAGCGGCGACCCGGAGCGCGCACACTGCCGCTGTACGGCGTCCCGTTCGGGGTGAAGGACAGTATCGATGTGGCGGGGTGGCCGACCACCCTCGCCTGCCCGGACTTCGCCCATGTCGCAACGGAAACCGCGCCGGCGGTACAGCGCCTGCTGGACGCGGGCGCGCTGTTCGCCGGCAAGACGAACCTCGATCAGTTCGCGACCGGGCTGAACGGGACCCGCACCCCGTACCCGGTACCGCGAAGCGTGTTCGGCGGCGACTTGATCTCCGGCGGATCCAGTTCCGGCTCGGCGAAGGCGGTGGCGCTCGGCGAGGTGCCGTTCTGCGTCGCCACCGATACCGCCGGCTCGGGCCGAGTTCCGGCCGCGCTCAACGGAATTGTCGGCTGGAAGCCCTCGCGCGGGTTGATCAGCACGGTCGGCCTGGTGCCGGCGTGCAAATCGCTGGACTGTCTGACGCTGATGGCCACCACGGTCGAGGATCTCGACCGGGTATTCGAGGTGATCGCGGGCGTGGATCCCGGCGATCCCTGGAGCCGGGCGCGCGGTTCCCACTTCGCGGGCGGCCGCCTGCGGGTCGGCCTGCCCGCCGAGTCCGAGCTGGACTTCTTCGGCGACGAGATCTTCCAAGCCGCACACCTGGGCGTGCGGGACCGCCTGGCCCGACTCGGATTCGACTGTGCGCCAACCACACTCCGGCCGTTCCTGGATGCCGGCGAGCTGCTGTACCAGGGCCCCTGGGTCGCCGAACGCCTGGTGGAGTTCGAAACCTTCCTGGCCGAGCATCCCGATTCCATACTGCCGGTGATCCGGGAGATCCTCACCGGCGGTTTCCGATTCACCGCGGTCGATGTATTCCGCGCGCAGCAGCGACTGCAGGAGCTCAAGGCCGTGGTGGCGCGCATGTGGGCCGATTTCGACGTGATGGTGGTTCCGACCATAGGCACCACGTTCACGGTCGCGCAGGTGCAGGCCGATCCCATTCGGACGAACACCGTGCTGGGCCACTACACCCACTTCGGAAACCTGCTGGACCTCACCGCGATTGCGGTGCCCGTGGGCACCACCTCGGATGGACGCCCGCTCTCGGCCATGGTCTTCGGACCCGCGCTGGCCGATGACACGGTACTGGCGGCGGCCGCCCGAATCCTCGACGAGCCGCGCCAGCTGGTGGCGCATTCGGATATCCGGCTCGCACAGAAGGATCGAAGATGACGGCAGTTCAACATATTCCGGCGCAACCGACAGAATTCTCCTTCGGCCCGGGCACCACCGCACTGGTCGTCATCGATATGCAGCGAGACTTCCTACTACCGGGCGGCTTCGGCGAAAGCCTCGGCAATGACGTCGCACAGCTGCGCAAGGTGATCGAACCCCTGGCACATCTCATGGCCGCGGCCCGCGCGGCCGGGCTGCCGGTCATCCACACCCGTGAAGGACACCTGCCCGACCTCTCCGACTGCCCACCAGCAAAGCTGCTGCGGGGCAGCCCTTCTCAGCGCATCGGCGATCCCGGCAAGTACGGGCGCCTGCTGGTGCGCGGCGAATACGGGCACGGCATCATCGACGAACTCACACCACTGCCCGGTGAGGTGGTGATCGACAAACCCGGCAAGGGCGCGTTCTACGCCACCGAGCTGGCCCAGGTACTGGCGCAGAAATCGATCGCCTCACTGCTGGTCACGGGCGTCACCACCGAGGTGTGCGTGCACACGACGGTGCGCGAAGCCAATGACCGCGGCTACGAATGCCTCGTCGTATCCGATTGTGTCGGTTCCTATTTCGCGGAATTTCAGCGCGTCGGACTGGAGATGATCGCGGCCCAGGGCGGCATCTTCGGCTGGGTCACCGATTCCCCGGCGGTCATCGACGCACTGGCGGCCGCTCCCCCGATCACCCGCGCTCCCGCGCACACCCCGGTTTAGCGAACAGGAAATCCGATGTCCGTCGATACCAAGCTCCCCGACGAAACCAGTTCCGCCACACCACTTTCGCTGCCGTGGTGGACGCGCGGCGATACCAATGCCTTCTTCGGCCTCGCGTTCAATATCCTCGTCAACGTCCTGACCCTCACCACACTGTCCATCGCGGTTGTCAAGATCCCGAGCAGTGATGTGCTCGGCACCGTCCTGCCCGCGCTCGGCGTCGCCCTGGTGCTGGGCAATCTGTACTACATGCTGCTGGCCCGGCGCCTGGCGCGCCGCGAAGGCCGGAACACGGTGACGGCGCTGCCGTACGGGCCCAGTGTGCCGCACATGTTCATCGTGGTGTTCGTGGTCATGCTGCCGATCTATCTGAAGACCAATGATCCGATGCGCGCCTGGTCAGCAGGGCTGGCCTGGGCGTTCATGATCGGCGTCATCGTCATGATCGGCGCGTTCGTGGGCCCGTTCATTCGGAAGATCACACCGCGCGCCGCCATGCTCGGCACCCTCGCGGGTATCTCCATCACCTTCATCGCCATGCGCCCGGCCGGGCAGATGTGGGAGGCCGCGTGGATCGGGCTGCCGGTGCTCGCCATTATCCTGATCGGCTTCTTCACCGATGTGAAACTGCCGGGCAATGTGCCGATCGGCCTGGTGGCACTGCTGATGGGCACCGCGATCGGCTGGATCGGCGGCTATATGTCGGTGCCGGATGTGTCCAAGGCCGTGCACGATATCGCGCTGGGACTGCCGGATCTGCGCCTGCACCTGCTGTTCGACGGACTCAGCCATCTCGGCCCGCTGCTCGCCACCGCAATACCGCTGGGCGTCTACAACTTCACCGAAGCCATGAGCAATGTGGAGAGCGCCGCCGCGGCGGGTGACAATTACAATCTGCGGAGCGTGCTGCTGGCGGACGGTTTCGGCGCGATCATCGGCTCCGGATTCGGCTCGCCGTTCCCGCCGGCCGTCTACATCGGCCACCCCGGCTGGAAGGATGCCGGCGGGCGCACCGGTTACTCGCTGGCCAGTGGTGCGGTCATCGGATTGATGTGTCTGCTTGGTCTTTTCGGGGTGCTCGCCACGATTCTGCCCATCCCGGCCATTGTGCCGATCCTGCTGTACATCGGATTGCTCATCGGCGCGCAGGCCTTCCAGGCGGTGCCACGCCTGCACGCGGTCGCCGTGGTCGCGGCGATTCTGCCGAATCTGGCGCAGTGGGCCGTCGGCCAGATCGACAATGCGCTGAGCGCGGCGGGCACCACCGCCGACAAGGTCGGCATGGGCGCGCTCGACCAGGCCGGTGTCGTGTACAGCGGTCTGCGCACCTTCGGCGACGGCGCGGTGCTGGCGGGTCTCGTCCTCGGCACCATGGTGACTTTCATTCTCGAAAAGCGTTTCCGCGCAGCGGCCGTGGCGTCCGCCGCAGGTGCGGCGCTCGCCTTCATCGGCCTCATCCACGCCCCAGAGGTGGGCTGGGCGGCCGCACCGAAGGTCGCGCTGGGGTACCTGCTCTTCGGTGCGGTCTGTCTCGCCTGGTCCTTCGTGCCGAAGTCCGCACCCACACCGCCCGAGGAGCCGGAACCGGAGCTGTCGAGTGAATCCGAGGCAAGCCCGGTCTAGCGCCGCCGCCGCCGGCGCGGCAGACTCGAGGACGTGAATCTGATGTCAGTGGGGGGCGGGCTGTCGTGAGTACGCTTGCCCGGGGCGAGAATCGGCCGGCGCCCGCGCAACGATTGACGGTGACGGTCACCAGCTCGGCGTCGGTGGATGTCTCGGCGCTGCTGCTGGGGGCCGACGGGCGGGTGCGCTCGGACGCCGACTTCGTCTTCTTCAATCAGCCCGTCGCGCCCGGAGTCACCTATGTGCACAGGCGCGGCGCGGGCGATGTGGTCGATGTCCAGACCGGCGCGCTGCCCCGCGATGTGGACAAGGTGGTCGTGACCGCGAGCCTCGACGGCAGCGGTCCGCCCACCTTCGCCGGGGTCGGCACGCTGACGGCGACCATCGGATCCGATTCGGGCGCACTGACTTTCCCCATGAGCGGGTTGAGTACCGAGACCGCCGTGGTGTGCGTGGAGATCTACCGGCGCGGCGACGGCTGGAAGGTCCGCGCCGTCGGCCAGGGCTACGACGACGGGCTGGCCGGAATCGCCTCCGCGTTCGGCGTCAATATCGACGATGAACCCGAGGAACCGGCCGCGAGCGTGCCGCCACCGCTCGCCCCGAATTCGGCTCCGGCGTTCGCGCCGCCGCCCGGGCAGGCTGCCGCACCAGGCCGATACGCGCCACCTCCTGGCCAAGCTCCACCGCAGCCCGGCCGATACGCACCCCCTCCGCCGCAACCCGGGCAGCCGGGCCAATATGCCCCTCCCCCTGGGCAGTACGCCCCGCCGCCGGGGTCCGTCCCGCCGCCCGGCCAATTCGCGCCGCCGCCCGGAGCGCCCGGACAGGTCAATCCCGCAGCGCAGCAGCAGTATTCGCAGCCCCCCTCGTATTCGCCGCCCGCGTACTCCGCGCCGGCCGCCCCCGCATTCCCGCAAGGAGTCCAGCCCATGCAGAGTGAACTGTTCGATCCTGTTCATGCCGAGGTCAATGGCGCCGGGATTCAGAAGCAGGGCGGCAAGATGATCAAGGTCGCCGTCAATGGCGAGGTGCTGGCGCGGGCCGGGTCGATGGTCGCCTACCAGGGTGATCTGCAGTTCAAGGCGCTCGGTTCGGGCGGCATCGGGCGGGCCATACAGCAGCGGCTGACCGGTGAGGGCGTGCCGCTGATGAAGGTCACCGGGCGCGGAGATCTGTTCCTGGCCAATGGCGCGGCCGATGTGCACACCGTCGATCTGGACGGCACCGACGGTCTCACCATCAATGGCGCGAATGTGCTCGCCTTCGACCCGTCGCTGACCTACAACATCAAAATGGTCCAGGGCGCAGCCGGTTTCGCCAGCAATGCCGGACTCTTCAACTGCGTTTTCACCGGCCGCGGCCGCATTGCCATCACCACGCACGGCTCACCCGTCGTCCTGAATGTCGACCAGCCCACCTACGCCGATCCGCAGGCCGCCGTGGCCTGGTCCTCCAGCCTGCAGACCGGTATCAAACGCAATGACTCCTTCGGCTTCAGCCGCCTCATCGGCCGCAGCACCGGCGAGGGCCTGACCCTGTCCTTCTCCGGCCGCGGCTTCGTCATCGTGCAGCCCTCGGAGCAGCCGCCCGGCGGCTTCATCGGCGGCAGCGGCGGCGGCCAGGAAGCCGGCCAGAGTCCGGGTCTGCTCGGCGGCCTGCTCGGCTGATCCGAGGGGTCAGATCTCCTGGGCGGTCTGCACGGCTGACCAGAGAGGCTCGGCGCGCGCTTGGGCAGCCTGCGCGGCTGATCCGAGAGGCCCGATCTCCCGGGCCGTCGCCTCGACTGACCCGAGAGGCCCGGCACACTCGGGCAGCCTGCGCGGTTGACCCGAGCCTGCGCGGTTGACCCGAGCCCGCGCGGTTGATCCGAGCCCGCGCGGTTGACCCGAGCCCGCGC
The DNA here is from genome assembly GCF_045040085.1 of Nocardia sp. NBC_01388. Classification (NCBI taxonomy): domain Bacteria; kingdom Bacillati; phylum Actinomycetota; class Actinomycetes; order Mycobacteriales; family Nocardiaceae; genus Nocardia; species Nocardia sp. NBC_01388. The sequence continues at coordinate 8,216,418 of NZ_CP109553.1, read as the reverse complement.
GGTTGATCCGAGAGTTCGGCAACAGCATCCGGCCGCGGCGCGCACCGAGTGGGCCCGGCCACACCATGTGCCGCTCGGCGCTGCTGCCGGGCCAGGGCGCGGCTTACGATCAAGGCATGAAGGTGCTCGGTGCGTGCCCGCTGGATTGCCCGGACGGCTGCTCCTGGGTGGTGGACGTCGAGGACGGCGTCGCGGTGGGGTTGCGGGGGAACAAGGCGCATCCGATTACGCGCGGGGCGCTGTGCGTGAAGGTGAATCGGTACCTCGAGCAGCTGAAATCCGATGAGCGGATCATGCATCCGATGCGGCGGGTCGGTAAGAAGGGCGAGGGGCGGTTCGAGCGGATCAGCTGGGACGAGGCGCTCACCGAGATCGCCGCACGGTTGACGGGGATCACCGAGGAGTTCGGCGGCGAGGCGATCTGGCCGTTCCACGGGACCGGGAGTCTGGGGTACATCCAGGGGCTGGAGGGGTTCTCCGGGCGGCGGTTCTTCAATGCGCTCGGGGCGTCGCTGCATGATCCGACGATCTGCTCGATAGCGGGCACCGTGGGGCTGAAGTACACGCTGGGCACCTCGGGCGGGATGGACCCGGAGGACTTCACCGAGTCGAAATTGATTCTGCTGTGGGGAACGAATCCGCTGACCTCGGGTCATCACGGGTGGAAGTTCATCCAGGACAGTGATGCGTACACCGTCGCCATCGATCCGGTGCGGACGCGTACCGCCGAGCGATGCGATGAGCATCTCGCACCCCTGCCCGGCACGGATGCGGCGCTGGCGCTCGGACTCATGCACATCATCGTGTCGATGGGCGCGCAGGATGACGAGTTCATCACCGAGCATACCGAGGGCTGGGACGAATTCCGTGATCGCATAGCGGAATTCACGCCGGAGCGGGTCGCCGGGATCACCGGCCTGCCGGTGGAGCGCATCATGGCGCTGGGCGAGCGCATCGCCCGCACCCGGCCCACTGCCATCCGCGCCTCGCAGGGCATGCAGCGGCACGCGGGCGGCGGTATGGCCCTGCGCGCGCTGGCCTGCCTGCCCGGGATCACCGGAGATTGGGCGATTCCCGGTGGCGGACTGCACTATTCGACGAGCGGGCACTTCGATCTGAATCTGCCCGAGTTGATGCGATTCGACCTGCTCCCCCATCCGGTGCGCACGCTGTCCATGACCCGGCTCGGCGAGGCCTTGCTGGAGGTCGACGACCCGCCGGTCAAGGCGCTTTTCGTGATCGCCGCCAATCCGGTCGGGTCCAATCCGGAGCAGCGCAAGGTGATTCGAGGACTGGAACGCGAGGATCTGTTCACCGTTGTCCTGGAACACTTCCCGACCGATACCGTCGGCTACGCGGATATCGTCCTGCCCGCCACCATGCAGCCCGAACACCTCGATGTACTCGCCGCCTACGGCAACCTCTACCTGGTCTGGAACGAACCGGCGGTCCCGCCGCCGGGCGAATGTCTCTCCACCACAGAGACTTTCCGCCGCCTGGCGCAGCAGCTGGGCCTGACCGAACCCGCACTCTACGACTCCGATGAGGAATTGGCGCGCCAGCTGCTGAAGGGCCACGACCTCGACCGCCTGCGCACCGAAGGATTCCTGAAGGTCGCCCCCCGCCCCGTCCCCACCGGCAAACTGCAATTCGTCTCCCCTCGAGCCGAAATGGCAGGCCACGACCCACTCCCCGCCTACACCCCACCCGCCGACCCCGGCGACGGACTGGTCCTGATCTCCGCCGCCTCCCACTACTTCCTCAACACCACCTTCGCCAACAACCCCGAATTGCTCCGCCGCGCAGGAGATCCCACCGTCACCCTGCACCCCGACGACGCCGCCACCCGCGCCATCACCGACGGCACCCCCGTCACCGTCTCCAACACCCGCGGCTCCTTCGAAGGCATAGCCGAACTCTCCGACCGCGTCCGCCCCGGCGTAGCTGCCACCCCCAAGGGTCGCTGGGCCAAACTCTCCGGCGGCGCCACCGTCAATGCCACCATCCCCGAACGCGATTCCGACTTCGGCGGCGGCGCCGTCTTCCACGACAACCGCGTACAGATCACCCCCCGCTGACACCCTGCCCCGAACTGGGCCGAACAGCCCCACTCCACACCACACATCACTGACAAAGCCTGCGCCGCTGAGAGACGCGATGTTCGATCCGACCAGAAGCGGGCGAGCTGATCAGTCGACGAGTCTCAGAGGTCGTCCGGTGGGGCCGACGCCCAGGCGGGCCGCCAGGTTCCGGGCACGGGGCGAGCAAGACCGAGGTGGGCGCGGAGTTCGGCGAGGGCGGGGTGCGGGTTGTCACCGCGGCTGAGGAGTGAGTGCGGGTAGACGGGGGTCGGGGTGTGGATGTCGATGCGTCGCAGGTCGTGGGAGGTGGGCCAAACCAGGCGGGTTTGCTCGCCGACGAAGGTTGCCAGTTCCGCGGAGTCCGCGAGGACGTCGAGGAGGGGTTCGATGCCGAAGTTGGGGCCGATGGCATCAACAATGATGCCGAACTCGGTGGCGAGATCGGCATAGAACAGCGCCCATTCGGTGCCGGGGACCAAGGCGGGCATCCAGATTCGATGGCCGATGAGGTCCGCCGGTGTGACCGCGCGGGCACCCGCCAGCGCGTGTCCCGGGCCGGTGAGCAGCTGAATGGGTTCGTCATAGATGGGTGTGGCGCTGATATCCGCGGGCAGCAGGGATGTACTCACGGCCCGGAACGAGGCATCGATCGCACCAGAGCGGATGGCATCGATGGCGGCAGCCGCGTCGAAGTACCGCACGACATCGAGTTCGAGCTCGGGGTGCGCACTGTGGAATTCGCGCAATAACCCCGCCGGTGCGAGGCGGCGGCCGACCACATCGACACGGAGAGCGCGGCGGCCGGGGCGCACCGAGGCCGCCGCACGCTCTTCGACCCGGAGCAGTTCGCGCGCGTGCGGCAGGAACACCCGCCCGTCGATGGTGAGCTCAGCGCCACGCGGGGTCCGATCGAACAGCCGCACGCCGAGGTCTTTCTCCAATGCGGCGACGCGCCTGGACACACCCTGCTGGGTGATCGACATATCGACGGCCGCCTCCTGGAAGCGGCCGGTATCGACGACGGCGACAAAGGTGCGCACAGCCTCGAGGTCCACGGCGCTCGACACTAGCGATACAACGCGGCGTTGTGCACCCCGCCCGAACTGTTGTTTGATTCCCAGCTCCCGGCGCGCTTTGATCGCTAGGGCCAATGCGGGGTTGTCAGGCGAGAGGTAGGGCATGGCGGGCACACGGTCGCTGGGGCGGCAGTTCGAATTGCTGTGGGGCGCTTATGCGGTCAGCACGCTGGGGACCTGGTTCGCCTTCGACGCGTTCTCCTTGATCGCGATCATCGTGCTGCATACCGGACCGACCGAGGTGTCCGTGCTGGCTGCCGCCGGGCTGGCGGTGGGCGCGCTGGTGGCGATACCGCTGGGGCCGTGGGTGGAGTTTCGGCGGAAGCGGCCGGTGATGATCGCGATGGATCTGGTGCGGTTCGCGGCGGTGCTGAGCATTCCGGTGGCCTTCGCGCTCGGCTGGTTGACCTATGCGCAGCTGCTGGTGGTGGCGATCGCGGTCGCCGCGTCCGATATCGCTTTCAAGGCGGCGTCCGGCGCATATCTGAAATCGCTGGTGCCGCAGGAAGATCTGCTCATCGCCAGCAGTCGATTCGAGGCGACGACGTGGACCGTCACCATGCTCGCGCCGCCGCTGGGCGGACTGGCGATCGGCATGTTCGGGCCGATGACGACCGTGCTGACCAATGGGGTCAGTTTTGTGTTGTCCGCCTTGGGCATTCGCGCGATCGGCGGTTCCGGGGCGCATCCGTCCGGTGGCACCGCCCCGCGGCTGCGCCTCACCGATCTGGCCGAGGGCTGGCGCTATATCCTGGCCCACCCCACCCTGCGGCCGCTCTTCTTCAATTCGATTCTGGTCGGCGGCCTGATCATGGCGACCGCACCGCTCATGGCCGTGCTCATGCTCGGGCAGCTCGGCTTCACGCCGTTCCAATACGGACTCGCCTTCGGCGCACCCTGCCTCGGCGGTCTGCTCGGCGCGCGGCTGGCGCGGCGGTTCGTCACCCGTTTCGGGCAGCGCCGGGTCCTGCTCGTCGGCGGCACCCTGCGTGCGTGCTGGTCCGTCGGATTGGCTTTTGTCCATTCGGGCACAACCGGACTCGTGCTCGTCATGGCGATCCAGTTCGGCCTGGTCGCCTGCATGGGCGTGTTCAATCCGGTGTACGTGGCCTACCGCATGGAACAGACCGAGAGCGACAGGATGGCGCGCACCCTCGCGGCGTGGTCGATCACCAGCAGCGCGACCATCGCGGCGCTGACCGCCTTGTGCGGGGTGCTCGCGGCCGTCATCGGCCCGCGCGAGACCGTCCTGCTCGCCGGAGTACTGATGCTGGCCACGCCACTGCTGCTCCCCCGCCGCATGCCCGTCGCAACCCCCGCGATCGAGCAGCCGGTGCCGCAGAACCGATCAGGCGGCAGAACCGATCAGGCCGCGGCGAACCGGACCGCGAGCTGAGTACGGCTGGCGCACGAGGTTTCCGCCAGCACCCGGGTCAGATGCTTCTTGACGGTGTCGACGCCGATGAAGAGTCGCTCGGCGATCTGACGATTGGTGAGACCTTGCGCGGCGAGGTCGGCGACTTCCCATTCCCGTGGTGTCAGTTGCCAATTCGCATGTGCGGCACGCCGGTCGCGATCGCGTTCGAGCTGCTCGATCACCAGCGGCGCGAGATGTCTGCGCAGCGCGTGCAGGACGGCCAGATCACGATCGGAGACCCGGGCAGCGTCGACCACCGCCATGCCGACGAACAGCAGCCCGGCGGAACCACCGTCCACCACCATGACAGCCTTGTCATTGATACCGGTGGGCCGCAGGAACTCCGAGACGAACGGGGAATCGGGTTCGATATCGTCGAGTCGCGCCACACCCCGGGCCAGGATGATCTCCGCGGCCCGCGGACTGCGCAGCGGATCCCGGTCCATCCAGCGCGCGTTGTACTCCGCCATGAACTCCGGCGTATACCCACTCTGCACCCCGCAGCCTTCGAGCATGGCCGCGGCGAGCGTATTACCGTGCAGCACTGCGACTCCGGTGAATCCGAACCAGTTCTGCAGTGCGTGCAGCAGCCGCTCTCGGAACTCGGGCAGATCGACCGCGTGATCCACCGACTCCAGGACGCCGATGAGACGCCGGTGGTCCTCCGCCGACAGCGCTTCTCCCTCTGGCAGCGCACGTGGGCTGCGCCGCGGGTTGGTCAGTGCGTCTGTCACAGCTCCAACTATTCCACCTTTGGGGAATACCGGGTCGGATGCGCACCCGGCATTCTTGTTATCGGCCCCGGGCACACCGCCCGGGCACAGCAGAAGAAGGTTCGACCATGAGTGCAGAGAACGCCCCGCGCCGCTGGCTGATCACCGGAGCCAACAGCGGTTTCGGTGCGGCCTTCACGCGGGCCGTGCTCGATGCCGGTGACGAGGTGATCGCCGCCGTGCGACGGCCGGAGTCCATGGCGGAAGTTGTTGCCGCGCATCCGGATCGGGTGCAGGTTCTCACGCTGGACGTGCGTGATGCGGCCGCCGCCGAACGCGCGGTGAAGGAGGCCGGACGGATCGATGTGCTGATCAACAATGCCGGATACGGAATTGTCGGCGCCATCGAGGAGGTCAGCGAGGCCGAACTGCGTGATGCCATGGAGGTCATGTTCTACGGCCCGCTGCGCCTGACCCAGCTGGTGCTGCCGCAGCTGCGCGAGCGCCGGGCCGGCGCGATCGTCCAGGTCACCAGCATGGGCGGATTCCTGTCCTTCCCGGGCGTCGGCATGTACAGCGCCGCCAAGGGTGCGCTGGAATTGGCCAGCGAGGCTCTGGCCGCCGAGGTGGCGCCGCTCGGAATTCAGGTGCTGATCGTCGAACCCGGTTCCTTCCGAACAAGTTTCGCCAAGCCTGCCGCGCTGCGTGTGAGCACCGGTCTCGCGGACTACGCCGAAACCGTCGGTGCGGTTCGGGACGGTCTGCCCGCCTCCGATCAGCAGCAGGAGGGAGATCCGGCCAAGGCGGCCGCCGCGGTCATAGCGACCGTCGGCCAGGCGAATCCGCCCCTGCGGCTGGCACTGGGCCCGGATGCGGTGGCGGCGATTCGCGGCAAACTTGCCGCGGTCGCCGCGGATCTGGATGCCACCGCGCACCTCGGTCTCAGCACCGGCGTGGACACCGCCGCGAATTGAGCGACAACGGCCCGCCGATGACTACCGGCGGGCCGTTTCTGTCCAGATCGGCTCAGGCCGCGCTACCGCTGAGCGCGGACAGGAAAGTGCTGAAGATCTGGGCGACGACGGCGAGCAACTCCACGGGGATACCTCATCAGGCTGGAAAGTGGGACACCGCAGCCTCATCTACCGGGGTGTAGAGCACATGATCCGCGGGTGAAGAGCTGGGGCCGGCCCGCAATTCAGGCGCTGGCGCTGAGCAGGTGCGTGAAAGACAGGAGCAACTGGGGAAGAACAGCGAGCAAGGACACGGGACACCTCATCACGGTTGGAAATGCAGACACCGCAGCCTCATCGATCCGGATGTACGGCATATGACCCGGATGTAAAGACTGCATACAACCGGCAACTGACCGTTCTGACCGAATTTGTGTAACAGCCATCACACCCCGCTGCTACCGTGACGCCTACCCGCCCCAGTTCGGGTGGTGGGCCGCACGTTCTTTCGGAGGTGGCTGGCATGGCCTCGGTTCTCTATTCGGCGCAGCAGCGTGTAGCACACACCCTCGAGGCCGTCAGGGCTCTGAAATCATTGCGGGACAAGGGCATCACCGATCCCCGCAAACCGATGGAGACGCTGCGCACCGCCCGCGAATCACAGGTGTTCGGACCGCCCGCCACCGCCGTCCGCCATGCCGCGCGGGTCTGGCCCGAGCGCCCGGCACTGGCGGATGAGCGCGGTGAGATGACCTATCGGGAGCTCGACGAGGCCTCCAATGCGGTGGCCCGCGGCCTGCAGCGGCTGGGCGTCAGCCCGGGCACCGTGATCGGCCTGCTCGCCCGCGATCATCGCGGCCTGCTGCTGTCCATGGTGGCGGCCGGCAAGCTCGGCGCCCGCGTGGCGCTGATGAATACCGGCTTCGCCAAACCGCAGTTCGCGCAGGTGTGTGAGCGCGAGAACGTGAAGGTCGTGCTGCACGACAGCGAATTCCTCGGACTGCTCGACGCGCTGCCCGCCGATCTGCCCCGCGTGCTCAGCTGGGTGGACGAGGGCACGCAATTGCCGGACGGCGCAACAACTCTCGACGCGCTGATCGCCGCCAATGCGAAGGCGCCGCTGCCGACGCCGAAGAAGCCGGGCGGCGTTGTCATTCTCACCAGTGGAACCACCGGCCTGCCCAAGGGCGCGCCGCGCGACAAGACCTCACCGCTGGCCACCGTGCAGGTGGTCGACCGCATCGACTTCCCGAGCCAGGGCACGATGGTCATCGTCTCGCCGATCTTCCACAGCACGGGTCTCGCGACCTGGCTGGTGGGCACCGGACTCGGCAACAAGGTGGTGCTCGCGCGGCGCTTCGACGCCGAGCGGACGCTGCGCCTGATCGCCGACCATCAGGCCGACATGCTGGTGGCGGTGCCGACCATGCTGCACCGCATGGTCGAACTGGATCCGGCCGTTCGCGACAAGTACGAGATCTCCTCGCTGAAGGCGATCGTGGTCGCGGGGTCGGCGCTCTCACCCGAGCTGAGCGTGCGCACCGCCGAAGTGTTCGGCCCCGTCCTCTACAACCTGTACGGCTCCACCGAATGCGCGGTCGCGACGGTGGCGCGGCCGGAGGATCTGGCCATCGCGCCGGGCACCGCGGGCCGCTCCCCCACCACGTGCGAGGTGGTGCTTTTCGACGAGGACGGCATGCGGATCCGCGCCAAGAACGTCACCGGGCGCATCTTCATCCGCTCCGGATCGCCGTTCAAGGGTTACACCGACGGGCGGCACAAGCAGATCATCGACGGCTATATGTCCAGCGGCGATGTCGGCCACTTCGATGATCGCGGACTGCTTTTCGTCGACGGCCGTGATGACGACATGATCGTCTCCGGCGGTGAGAACGTCTTCCCGCAGGAGGTCGAGAACCTCTTGCTGGAGCGTCCCGACATCTTCGACGCGGCGGTGGTCGGCGTCCCGGATGTCGAGTTCGGAAAACGCCTGCGCGCCTTCGTCGTTCCCGAACCCGGCGAGAAGCCCGATCCGGACGACATCAAGGCATACGTCAAAAACAATCTCGCCCGCTACAAGGTCCCCCGCGACGTCATCTTCCTCGACGACCTCCCCCGCAACGCCACCGGCAAACTCCTCCGCCGCGTCCTCGTGGAGTACGAAGCGCCCGCCCACCCCTGACCACACTCACCGCGTCCGGACGGCGAACTCCAGCCCTCAACCCCAACCTCTCGCCCTCCTTCCGCCTGTGCGGAGCGGGGGGTTCCGGTTCGCGGACAGTCCCGCGGCGACACGAGGGCAATCGTGTTGTCCCCGCCACGACCGGGGCGGCCTATGTGATACCAGCGGTACCAGAGACCTCGGCCACACACGCGTGTTACTGCTTGGTAGGGTTGGGTTTGCACTGGATCTCGAGGTTGCGGTCCGATCGCCGCTCGTCACGGCAGGGGATCGCGGAAGGTTGTACCCATGTCATTAGCCCTTCCGTCGGCAGGCACGGTTTTTCGCAAGGCTGGTGATACGGCGCTCAGCGTCAACGCCATGTTGCGAGGGGGACTTTTCAATCCGCTGCGACCCGACCAAGCGGTGCGCTCAGCGATCAATGTGCTGAAGTTCGGCCCGTTCGCGGGCGCGGTCGTCCATGCGGCCAATACCAATCCGAAGTCCTCCGCCATTGTCGATGAGCGCGGCGAGATGACCTTCGAGCAGCTCGATCAGCAGTCCTCCGCCTTCGCGCGCGGTCTCGCGGCGCAGGGCCTGGGCCCGGGCGATGTGATCGGCGTACTGGCCCGCGACCACCGCGGCATGGTGCTCTCCCTCGTGGCCGCAGGCAAGCTCGGCGTGCGCGCGGTGCTGATGAACACCGGTTTCGCCAAGCCGCAGTTCACCGATGTGGCGGCGCGCGAGAAGGTCAAGGCGGTGCTGCACGACAGCGAGTTCTTCGACCTCATGAGCGCCATTCCGGCCGAGATCCCGCGCATCCTCACCTGGGTGGACGAGAAGGACGATGCCGACCCGTCGATCCCGACCATCGAATCGGTCTCGGCCGGGCAGTCCACCGCATCCCTGACTCCGCCGGAGAAGCCGGGCGGCATGGTGATTCTGACCAGCGGTACCACCGGCACCCCGAAGGGCGCGCCCCGCGATAAGGTCAGCCCCTTCATCACCGCGCAGTTCCTGGATCGAATCCCGTTGCCGCGCAACAGCACCGTGGTCATGGCCGCGCCGATCTTCCACGCCACCGGCCTGTCCCAGTTCACACTGTCGATCGCGCTGGGCAACCGAGTTGTGTTCCAGCAGCGCCGCTTCGATCCGGAGCAGACCCTCGCGAACATCCAGAAGTACCGGGCGCAGGGCCTGGTCGTGGTACCCACCATGCTGCAGCGCCTGCTCGATCTGCCCGCGGAGACCCTCGCCAAGTACCAGCCGAGCGAGACCCTGCGGGTGATCTTCGCCGCCGGCAGCGCCATTCCGCCGGACGTGGTGACCCGCACCCTCGACTACTTCGGCGACAGCCTCTACAACGTCTACGGCTCGACCGAGTGCGCGATCATGACCGTCGCCATCCCCTCGGAGCTGCGCAAGGCGCCGACCACCGCGGGCAAGGCCCCGGTCGGCATTCGCATCGCGCTCTACGACGAGAACCGCAAGCGCATTACCGCGCCGAACGTGACCGGCACGATCTTCATCGAGAACAGCCACTCGTTCAAGCAGTACACCGACGGCCGCACCAAGGAGTACGTGGACGGCCTGATGTCCAGCGGCGATGTCGGCCACTTCGACACCGACGGACTGCTGTTCATCGACGGCCGCGATGACGACATGATCATCTCCGGCGGCGAGAACGTCTTCCCGCAGGAGGTCGAGAACCTGCTCTCCAACCGGCACGACGTGCTGGAGGCCGCCGTGGTCGGCGTCGAGGACCGCGACTTCGGAAAGCGCCTGCGCGCCATCGTCGTTCCGGGCCCGGACTCCAAGCGGGATGTGCAGGAGATCAAGGACTACGTGAAGGAGAACCTGGCGCGCTACAAGGTGCCGCGCGAAGTCATCTTCCTCGATGAGCTGCCGCGCAATGCCACGGGCAAGCTGCTGCGCAAGCCGCTCATCGAAATGGCTGTTCCCACCGAGTAATTCCACCGCATCGTTACGCGAGTACGAGGCCGGAAAATCGGCGGCGCATTCTCGGTTATTATCAGCACGTGAGTTTCGAGTCCGGCCGGTCCACGGCGCATATACGCAGCGACGCTGCGTTATTGCGCGGTGGATCGGCCGGTTCGCTTTCCGGGGCGCTCGCGGTCGCGGTGCACGGCTGGGTTTCCGGGGCCGCGCCGCTGGAGTCCAGCGCCTTGACGCTGCTGGTCGCGGCCTCCGCCGCCGTGGGTGCGCTGGTCGCCGGTATCGGCGCGCTGCGCACCACCTGGCTCGGGCTGGTGGTCGCCCTGATCGGCGGTCAGTTGCTAGGGCACTTCAGCATGATGTGGGGTTCGCCCGGTAGCGCCGGCCACCACCATCACCATGCGTCGATGTGGAGTCCGGCGATGCTGGCCGCGCACTTCACCGCGGCCTGTGTGGCCGCGGTGGTCATTCTGGGCGCGGAAGCCGCATATCGCATCGCCGGCACCGTATTGGCCTGGGCCACGCCCGTTCTCATCACACTTCCGGTGCTCTCCGGACCACCGGCACTGCCGATCGCCCATCGCGATCGGGTCGTGCTGCGCATTCTCGCGGCCGACGCCTTCCGGACCCGCGGTCCGCCCGCTTTCGTTCGAGTCTGATTTCTTCCCTTACCCAGCACGGACATGCGCGTCTGTGTGAGTTCGCCGTATTCGGCGTACCCGGGTTTTCCTCGAACATCAGAAAGACCGCCGGTGACTATCACTGAGAGCGGTGCCGCAGACGCGGCACCGCCTATTAATCCTGCCCGGAATTCGGAATCGCCCCCGACAAAGGAGTCGACAACTAAACGCAATGCCGCCAATGCCTTTCAGGCCTTGCTGCTGCGACTGCATTTCTATGCCGGTGTATTCGTCGCACCGTTCATCCTCATTGCCGCGGTGACCGGTGCGCTCTATGCGGTGGCTCCCACCCTGGAGTCGTTCACCGACAGCCATCTGCTGCACACCGATTCGACCGGTCCGGCGAAACCGCTGTCGCAGCAGATCGCCGCGGGTACGGCCGCGCTGGGCCAGGATCTGCCGCTGATCGCGGTCGCTCCGGCACAGGGCACCGGCGAGACCACCCGGATCATCTTCAGCGATCCGACGCTGGGTGATTCACAGCGTCGCGCCGTATTCATCGATCCGGTCACAGCGCAGCCGCTCGGCGACAGTGTCGTGTACGGCAGTTCGGGCGCGCTGCCCACCCGCACCTGGATCGATGAGCTGCACCGGGATCTGCATCTCGGGGATTTCGGACGCTACTACAGCGAGATCGCCGCATCGTGGTTGTGGCTGATCGCGCTGGCCGGTCTGGTGCTGTGGTTCCGGCGGGTGCGGGCCCGGCGGGAACGCCGTTCCGCGGGCTGGCTGGTGCGGCCGGATCGTTCGCGGCCCCGCGCCCGCACGCTGAATTGGCATGCGGTCGTGGGCATGTGGATCCTGCCGGTGCTGCTCCTGCTGTCGGTGACCGGTATGACCTGGTCGAAGTACGCCGGTGACCACGTCGACAAGCTGCGCTCGGAAATGAGCTGGACGACGCCCGCGGTCAGCGCGACGCTGCCCGGGTCCACCGGTCCCGCCATGCCCATGGGCGGCGAGCATGCCGATCACATGGGTGGCGGCATGCCCGCCGCCGCACCGACGGAAAATAAGGCCGCGCTGGTCGACACCGTCTTCGCGGTGGCTCGCGCCAATGGTCTGGAAGGTCCGCTGGAGATCAGCGTTCCGGCCGCGGACGGCACCGCCTTCGTCGCGAAGGAATTGCGCCGCCCGGGTGTACTGACCACGGATTCGATTGCGGTGAACGGTAGTACGGGCGTGGTCACCGACACGCTGCGGTATTCGGACTGGCCGCTCATGGCGAAGCTGACCAACTGGGGCATCCAGTTCCATATGGGTCTGATGTTCGGACTGCTCAATCAGCTACTGCTGCTGGCGATCATGGTCGGTCTGCTCACCGTGGTGGTGCGCGGCTATCTCATGTGGTGGCGGCGCCGCCCGACCAAGGAGGCGGGCAAGGTGACGCTGGGCCGCGCCCCGCGCCGCGGTGCACTGCGGCAGACGCCGCTGATCGTCCTGGTTCCATTCGCGGTGGCAGCCGCGACAGTGGGCTGGTTCGCGCCCATGATCGGGATTCCGCTGCTCGGATTCCTGTTCGTGGATGTGCTGGCGGGGCTGGCAGCCCGCCGCCGCGCGACCGCCTAAAAGAGTCGAATTCCACTGCGCGACACGGCCTTCTGGCCGTGCCGCCAGTTCTTCAAACCCTCTTGCCGGTCCCGGCGGTCGGGATCGGCTCACTCGTGCAGAACCTGACCTGCACTGACACAAGGATTCACCCCCTGATGAAGATCAACAAGGTCGCTGCTTCCGTCGTCTTCATGTCAAGCGTGCTTGGCATCACCGCTGGAACCGCACAGGCGGCCCCCGCCGCCGGCACCACTGCGATCAACTACGCCGCAACCACTTCCGAGACGAACACCGTCATCCGGACCGACACCGGCTCCCTGGTCGTGGAAGACGACGTATTCAAAATCAAAGCGGCCAACGGCGCCACCGTCGCCGGCACCGAATTGCACTTCCGCGTAGACGAATTCGTCTACCCGATCGCCGCCGAGATCCACGACCGCGTAGCGACGCTCACCCCCCGGTTCGATCCCGCCCACGCCGTCTACCAGCCGGTCGCCCTCCCCTTCGAGGACAAGGCCCCCTGGAAGAACGAGTACGAACGTGAACAGGCCGCCTGGAACCGCATGACCAGCACCACGGGTACCGGCGCCACCATAGGCACCCTGGTAGGCGGCATCGGCGGCGCGGCGATCGGCTGCGTCATCGGCGCGATCACACTCGCCACCATCACCGGGATCCTCACCGCCATGTTCGGCGCCCTGGGCGGCGCGGCAGTCGGCTGCATCGTCGGCATGAGCGTCGTCGGCTTCCTCGGCACCCTCGCCGGCCAGCTCCTGATCACCGCCCCGGTGGCGATTCTCGCTGCCGCACAGTACTTCACGACGATCAATCAGCCGTTCAACCCGGCCGCCGCCAAGTAGGCACCGGCAATACAACGTTCCCGCCCGGTCACCCCGGGCGGGAACTCCCCGTGTTGGATGCTCTACTGCCCCAGTCGGATTGCCGTCAGGGCCTGGTGAGTAGTTCGATGACGGCTTTGGCTTCCTCCGGGGTGGGGGTGGGCAGGGTGTCGCGGCCGTGGATGAGGCCGATGCCGAGGTAGACCATTGCGCCGGCGCGGATGCGGGCCTGGGTGGCGTCGAAGCCGAGATCGATCATGGTTTTGTTGACGATCTCCAGGATTCGGCGTTCGAGGGCGGTGACTGCGGCGGCCACCTTGGCGTCGCTGCGGGCCCATTCCCGGACGGACGCTTCGACGGCCCAGGTTCGGGCATCGACCAGGATGGCCGTCATATTCTCTATTCGGCTTTCGACCGGAATCGAATCGACGGCGCCGAGTGCGCGGATGGTCTCACTCTGCACGGCGCTCCAGCGATCGGCCATGGCTTCGCGAAGTTGGTCGATATCGTCGAAGTGCCAGTAGAAGCTGCCCTTGGTAACGCCGAGTTCCTCGCAGAGCCGCGGGATTCGGAGGGCGCCGACACCTTCACGAGCGAGCATTGCCAGCGCGCCGTCGACCCAGTCGTCGTAGGACAGTCGCGGTGCGCGCCCTCGAATCACTCGCTGGCTTTGCGCCTTCTTCGACCGCTGCCGGTCGCGGCTGCCAGGGTCGTCGGTGAGCGTCACACACTGATGGTAAGCCGCGCGCGGGTCTTCCGAGTGCGCCGCCGTCGATTTACATTCTTCTAGGTACCGTTCTCCATACTTTTTGGTATGGTCCCCCGGTGGGTGTGCGATGAGGCCACCGGAAATGGACGCGAATATGGATCGGCAGATCGCTCGGCGGCTGCTCTTGCGCGGTGCCGGCGTGGGTGCACTGGGCGCCGCGATGTGGCGGATCGCCCCGGCCGTCGCCGATCCGCCACTCCCGTCGGGGGCCGACAACCCGCTGCTGTTCCACTCACCCCCGGTCGAACCGTTCGTCGACGAGCTACCGCGGCTACCGGTCCTGCGCGGCAGCGAACTCGACCTGGTCGCCTCGACGACCTCGCATCGATTCCACCGCGACCTTCCCGAGTCGCCGGCGTTCGGCTACAACGACCTGTCCTACCTCGGCCCCGTCATCGAGCATCGGACCGGTGCGCCATTGACGGTCACCTTCTCCAATCGCCTTGGCGCACACCCGCTTGCCGCCGATATCGACATGTCGGTGCATGGCGCACAGGAGAGCTACCGCACCGATCCGCCGAGTTCACTGCATCTGCACGGCGGCGTCACCCCACCCGAAAGTGACGGCAACCCAGAACAATTGGTGTTTCCCGGGCAAGACCTCGTGCACCGATATCCGCTGCGCCAGGATGCCGGACAGCTGTGGTACCACGATCACGCGATGGGCATCACCCGTGCGAACGTCTACGCCGGGCTGGCCGGGGTGCTGCTGTTGCGCGACGACTTCGACACCGGTGAACACGACAATCCCGCCGGACTGCCGGCCGGAGAGTACGAGATCCCGCTGGTGCTGCAGGAGAAGCTGTTCGCCGCGGACGGTCACCAGAGCATCCGATCCACCGCCGTGGTGCCCCAGGGTAGTTGGGAGGGCGGTGGCGTCGGCGACATCGGCGTCGTCAACGGGAAGATCTGGCCGCGGCTGGCGGTGGACCGCGGGCTCTACCGGTTCCGGACCCTGAATGCCGCTTCGTACAGCGTGTGGAATCTGCACTTCAGCAATGGAATGCGATTCTGGGTGATCGGCACCGAGCACGGGTTGCTGGATTCGCCGGTGCCGGTGCGAAGTCTGCGGCTCGCACCGGGCGAGCGGGTCGATCTGCTGGTCGATTTCTCCGGGCTCGCCCCGGACGAAACCGTCGAACTGTGCAATGACGAGCAGCCGCCATTCCAGGCTGCAGTCCTCGGCGAAGTGGCGATGCCGGTGTTCTGCCGATTCCGCGCCCTGCAGAGCGCCGGGTTCACCGGACCGGTGCCGGAGCGGCTGCGCGGCGGGCCGGGTCAGCCGGACGCACTTCCGGACCTGCTGACGCCCAGCACAATTCGCACGGTGACCGTCAGCCAGCCGTACGAGCTGCGGCTACCGCCCGCGATCATGTCGCTGAACAACCTCACCTACGCCAGTCCCGATATCGAGATGCCGCGCCAGGGCACCGTCGAGCAGTGGAACATCGTCAACATCACCCCGGATCCCCACCCGATTCATATCCACCTGGTGACCTTCCGAATTCTCGGCCGTGCACCCCTGCGCACCGTGGACTACCAACTGGCGAACCCACAACCGGCGCTCGGCGTGAAATGGACGCCCTCGGCCGAGAGCTTTCTCGCCGGACCCGAGCGACCACCGGCACCGTGGGAAGCCGGGCGAAAAGACATCGTGCGCGTCGACGGGGGCACGGTGACTCGCATCATCGTGTACTTCCCGACCGCCGAGGAACTCGGTTTCGACCCGGACGCGACCTTCCCTCGACCAGGAATGTCCCTGTCCCCCAGCCACTCCGGGCAGGACGGGATGCAGGCCGCACACGGATCGATGCCGCACACCGACCTACAGGGCTATGTGTGGCACTGCCATCTACTCGATCACGAAGATCACGACATGATGCTGCGGTATCGGCTGGTGCGCGCCTGATGCCGATCGAAAATTGAAGGAGAGTCCGACCATGTCAGTGCAAGCATCACCGCAGGCGCCTGGTGACGACGGGTCACCGGTGCGGACCCCGACCGCGTTCCGATACTGGGAAATGCTGCGCTCACCGAATGTTCGGCGGGCGCGGCGGATCGTCAAAACCCTCACCGGCGGTGAGCTTTTCCCGACCGACAGCCAGGCGCGGGCATTGTGCGAAGACCTCTTCTCGGGTGATCCGGTCGCCGAGCGGTTCGTCGACGAGGTCATACACGGCGAGATCGGCGCACAGCGGGGCCGGCAATTGCTCGAGGCGGCATTGACGGAGGGGATCGACTCGATTCCGGAGGCGCCGGAATCGATGCGGGCTCTGTTCGCGGAGTTCGAAACCGTCCCGGAGTGGGTTCGGCCCGAACTCGTCGAACAGGGCGCGGCGATCTGGCGGCGTTGGGGCACCATGCTTTTCAGCTTCGCCGGCGCTGAAACCCTGGAGATGTACACCGAAGCCGCAGTAGCGACCCCCCTCTCACTGGCCGGTGGTTATGCCGGCGACAGTGCGCTGCGCCGATTCCTGGAAACCTGCCGATTCTGGATCGACGTATCGCGCCCCGGGGCACTGTTCACGCCCGGATCGAGCGGGCGCGCAACAGCATTGAAGGTCCGAGTCATGCATGTGTCGATCCGGGCGCGCGTCGCCGGGCATCCCGAATGGGATACCGGCACCTGGGGACTGCCCATCAGCCAGACCTATCAGATGCTCACGCTGCTGGGTGGCAGTGTCACTCCCGGGCTGGGACTGTGGGCCTTGGGATATCAGACCACGCCCTCGGAAATCCGTGCGCTGCTGCACTTTCAGAAGTACCTCGGCTATCTCCTCGGCGTCCGGATGCAGTGGTATCCGGAATCGGTGATCGACTCCCTCCGGGTGCTGGCCATGACGATCATCTCGCGGTCCTACGACGCGGGCCGGCACGGCGCCGAACTCATCGAGTCCTACCCGCGCGCCTTCGCTCCCCGCGACGGCCACCGCGGGCTGGTCCGCCTGCGGGAGGTCTACAACTTCCGCATCAATTCCGTCTATGCCGCCATGTACATGGCGCCGCGCACCCGCAGCCGCTACAACATGCCGCCCGCATTCCCCTGGCTTCTCATCCCCCTCGCACGGTTCCCGCTGATCACCGCGATGGAGGTGGCTCGACGACTGTTCCCGCCGTTCGCCCGCGTCCACGAGGAACTCATGGTTCGCCATCGCGAGAACTGGTATCGAGCCCAAATGCAGGGCCGTGAAGCCGAATTCGATGCCAGCGGCGCACTGCGACGCTGACCGTCCCCGAGAACTGGAAGAGCGCTATGACTACCACCGACATAGTCGAAGTATGGAATGGTCCCGGTCGCCGGGACGGGCACCTGACAACTGTGGAACCGCACCACAACGGTTTTCATCCCGCGTCGAGCAAACTCGCGTTCGAGCACTGGTATTTCGACGCTCACCTCGACAGCGGTCACGTTGTGGTCGGATTCCTCACCAAGCGCCGGCCGGAGGATCTGCCCGGCGCGCGCCCCTGGGTCGAGATGATCGTCTACCACCCCGACGGCACGCGGCGACAGGTGAGCAAGCGGTATCCGAAGGCCGCGGCATCGTTCTCCACCGATGCTTTCGACGTTCGCATCGGCGCGAATACCGCCCGCACCGAATTCCCCGACACCGGTCTGCCGGTGCACCATGTGCACCTCGCCGAGGGCGATCTGGTGTTCGATCTGCACTTCCACAATGAGACACCCAGCTGGATGCCGGGGAAGGGCGAAACCCGCTTCGGTGCGACCGACAGTTTCGGCTGGGTGGTCGCCGCGCCGCGCGCCCGCGTGACCGGGACCATCCAACTCGACGGCAAGACACTCACGGTCACCGGTCGTGGCTATGCCGACCACAATTGGGGCGTCGGCGATATGAAGAAGGTCATCGAACGCTGGCACTGGGGGCGGCTGTATGTGGAGGAGTACTCACTGCTGTTCGCGAGCGTGCTGACCCAGCCACAGCACGGTTCCCATGACATCGCCCCGCTGATGCTCGCACAGGACGCCGACATCATTCTCTCGACCGGCGAAACCGTGCTGACCGAGGGCCCGGCGCTGTTCGACTCGACTGCCGGGCGCGAATATCCGCAATGGCTGGAACTGCATGTCCCCGGTCAGCTCGAGCTGCGCCTGACCGTAGAGTCCGTCATTCACGCCCACGATTTCATCGACGACTTCCCCATCGCGCGAACCCGATTGATCAAACCCCTGGTGCATCGCCTGCTCGGCCACCCGGCGTATTTCCGCTTCGAATCCGCTGTCGAGTTGACCGTGCACACCGACAACGGCCCGCAGCGCCGCACCGGCACGACACTGCATGAATTGGTCGCACTGACCTGACCGGCACAGCCGACTCCGCAATCGACTATCCGAGCAATTGCCAGTGCAGCGCCCAGGGCAGGAGGGCGCAGCCGGTGAGCAGGAGGATGGCCAGCTGGGCGCGGGATATCGCGTCGATGCGATTGCGATTGCGCCACCACGTCAGCGCGAGGACGGCGACCGCGAAAAGTACTGTGGCCGAGAGTATGTGGACCACCAGCCATTGCAGGGGCTGACCGACAACAATGACTGAGGGAGGGCGCTGGGCCCCGGTAGCGAGAACCCACTCCACGCATGCCACGCCGCCGAGCACTGTTGCCGGCCCGAGCGCCGACACCGAGCGGGCGGCCCAGCACACACTGGATGGTCGTCGAGTATCACTGCGCCGCAATAGCATTCGCACAGCATCGGAGAGCGGGTAGGCGGCGAAGCCGATCAGCAGGAACACCAGGGCGGCGTATTCGCAGGCGGGGCGGCCTTCGGGGGCACGGCTGAGAGAGGTTTACGGCGGGGCGGGGGCGGCGCTCCAGGCCGGTGGATGGCCATCGGCAACCGCGTGGATCCAGTCGGTGATCACGTCGGCGTAGCCGGGGCCGAGCTCCCCCAGCGGCTTGCCGTCGAATACGGCGCCGCCGATGCTGTCGAATCCATCGGTGGTGCGGTGGCCGTTGTGGCCGGCCCCTGGCACGAAACGGGTGGTGACGGAGTGGTTTCCGGCGCGGGCCAGTTCGCGCTGGAAGATTTCGGCGCTCTCTGCGGCGGGCACCTTCACATCATGTTCGCCCAGAGTGCGAGTACCGGCGCACGGACCCGCGCCAGGACCGGCGCCGGATCGAAATTCGCCTCCGGGAACAGGCCGGTGCCATTGATGAACTGGGCTCCGGGACCGGCGACCGTGGCGGGTAGGGAGCCGGTAATTCCCTGGTGTGCCAGTCGATTTCGCAGTGACCAGGTCTGCGTCCGCAGTGGGGTGCGGCCGGAACCGCCGATGGTCACCACGAAGGCGATCTCGGGCGAGCGGGCGGCGGCCAGCGGCGCTACCCAGCCGCCTTCGCTGAAGCCCCACAGGCCGACCGCTGCTGGATCCACATCCGTGCGGGCGCGCAGCAGCGCCACCCCGGCAAGCGCGTCGTCAGCCAGTAGCGAGAAGTCCCGGTGGATGGTGGAGTAGCCGATCGTTCGTTTGTCGAACACCAGGGTGGTCACACCCGCGCGGCAGTACTACTCGGCGGGAGCCGGACTACTCATCGTCGTCCTCAGCGGCGATCAACTCCACCACCGGGCGCAGCCGGACCCAGGCGAAGAACAGGATGCCGACGACGGTCATGCCGACTCCGGCCCACAGGTTCACGTCTATCCCACCGGTTTTCGCGCGCTGGAAATCGGTGGAATAGGCCAAGCCGACCACTATGAGGATCACCCCGTAGCAGGCGAGCAGGCCGCCGACGATGGTGCGAATATCGAAAAGCATTTGACGCCTTCCTATCCGACGAACACATTGAGGAGAATGACAAGGACCAGCGCGATACCGGCCAGCAGGCCGGGGCGCTGGTACCAGGGCAGGGAGTCGGCGTCCGCGTCGGTGCGCATGGCCTTGGGAGTTTCGGAGTAGACCAGGCCGACGAGCTCGGCGGCCGGTTTGGGCTGCGATACCTGCGTGACCGCAACGCTCACAACAACATCCAGTACAAATGCCACGGCCGCGGCGACAAAACTCACGCCCTGACCGGACAGTTCGAAGACGTGCGCCTTGCTCATCACGAAGACCACGATCGCGGCGGCGGTACCGGTCACCAGGCCGATCCAGCCCGCCGCGGGCGTCATGCGCTTCCAGAACATGCCGAGAATGAAGGTAGCGAAGAGCGGCGCGTTGAAGAAGCTGAACAGCGTCTGCAGGTAATCCATCATGTTGGAGAAATTGCCTGCGATGAAGGCGGTTCCGATCGCGCCCAGCGTCGCGCCAACCGTCGCCAGCCGCCCCACCGTGAGGTAGTAGTGATCCGGGCGATCGCGCTTCACATACCGCTGCCACAGGTCGTAGCTGAAGACGGTATTGAACGCCGAGACATTGGCGGCCATGCCCGCCATGAACGCCGCCAGCAGGCCGGCCAGCCCCACGCCGAGGAGACCGTTGGGCAGCACATCCTTCATGAGGTAGAGCAGGGCCTGGTTGTAGGTGGCATCACCTTTGTAGTCCGGATTCGTTTTGAGCTCGGTCATCTGGGGCACCAGGACCGCGCTGATCATGCCCGGAATCACCACGATGAACGGGATGAACATCTTCGGGTACGCGCCGATGATCGGCGTGCGCTGCGCGGCGGAGATGGAGTGCGTGGCCAGTGCGCGCTGCACCTCGACGAAGTTGGTGGTCCAGTAGCCGAAGGAGAGCACGAACCCGAGTCCGAACACGATGCCGATCACCGAGGCGACATTGTTGCCGAACCCGGTGAGTTCATTGCCCGGCCAGGCGTGCAGTTGCTCCGCGCCGCCCGGACCCGCGGTCACCTTCTCGCGCAACCCGTCCCAGCCGCCGACCTTGTGCAGGCCCACAATGGTCAGCGGCAGCAGCGCCGCCACGATGACGAAGAACTGCAGCACCTCGTTGTAGATGGCGGCCGACAATCCGCCCAGGGTGATGTAGGACAGCACGATGGCCGCCGCAGCCAGCACCGATATCCACAGCGGCCAGCCCAGCAGCACATTCACAATGGAACCGAGCAGGTAGAGGTTCACCCCGGCGATGAGCACCTGCGCCACAGCGAAACTCAGGGCATTGACCAGGTGCGCGCCCGGGCCGAAGCGCCGCAGCATGAACTCCGGAACGCTGCGCACCTTGGAGCCGTAGTAGAACGGCATCATCACAATGCCCAGGAAAAGCATGGCCGGAACAGCGCCGATCCAGAAGTAGTGCATGGTCGGCATGCCGTACTCGGCGCCATTGGCGGACATGCCCATGATCTCGACCGCGCCCAGATTCGCGGAGATGAAAGCCAGCCCGGTCACCCACGCGGGTAGCGAGCGTCCGGACAGGAAGAAGTCGAGGCTGGTGGAGACCCGCCGGCGGGCCAGCAGTCCGATGCCCAGTACAAAGACGAAATACAGTGCTACCAGGGCATAGTCGATCGGGTCGGCACCCAGTCGCAGTTGCCCCGATGCCACGGCAGCGAGCTGCCTCGATGCCCCCGTAGCGAGCTGCCTCGATGCCCCGGCAGCGAGCTGCTCCGAAGGCACTGCGGCCTCGGGCAGGCTGGCGTCGAACGGCATACGGCTCTCCTGTCGAGAAGATCACGAGATGACGCGGGCACGACTGATAGCGCGCAATACTAGCCGGGCGTTCGCTCACGACCAGTAGGCGCGGTTGAATTGTGATACGTGTCCGTGAATCACCAGGTCCAGTGTGGTACTTCGCGAAGCGGATGAAGTTGCTCATCAGTTTCCGCTTGTGAGTTCTGCTGCGCGACGTGCGAGCCGAACTCGACGTGCTGACGGACCGCCTCGCGGAACTTCTCGTCCTGCGGGAGCCCGGCGACGTCCAGGGCCTCCAGGTAGACCTCGACAAAACGCTGCCGCTGCGCATCGGTGATGTGCAGGCCGCGGTGCACGTTGATGATGTATTCGAAACCCAGCTCACGCGTGAAACGTCCTGGGCCGCCGAATGATTCGGCGGTGAACCAGGTCAGATGGTCGACATGGGTGGGCTGGCGCACCGGAAACAGCTCCCGCAGAATCGGATCTGCCAGCGCCTTCTCGTAGAAGATCTCTTCCAGTGCATGTAGGGCCTCGTCGCCGCCGGCGAACTCGTACAGACTTTCCATGGCTCGCTCGTTCCTGGTGTGCGAGTGGATCGTTCCGATAACAGGCTAAACCCGGACGGCGGCGAGCGTGCGCTTTACGACGTCGGATTTGCGCTATTCAATGTCGGATTTGCGCAATCGCTGTCGGATCTACGCTATTCAATACGGCGCGCGCCCGCCGCGGGTGTCACCGCGAAGGTGCGGGGGGTATCAAAACTCCTGCGGGCGAAAGCATCTCGCACTGCCGCGGCGGTGGCCGCGGCCCGAGCGCGATCGACCAGCGCGATCACACTGCCGCCGAAGCCGCCGCCCACCATGCGGGCCCCGTAGGCGCCGGCCACCAGCGCGGCGGCCACCGCGGTATCGAGTTGCGGCGCCGAGACCTCGAAATCGTCACGGAGGGAAGCATGTCCGGCGCTGAGCACCGGACCGATCGCGCGCGGATCGGCGCCGCCGCGCAATTCTTCGGCAACCCGAAGCACCCGGGCGTTTTCGGTGATCACGTGTCGCGCGCGCCTGCGCAGCACCGGATCGGCGAGGCGCTTGATATCGGCGAGACCGGTGACGTCCCGCAGGAACGGCACACCCAGTTCCGCAGCGGCCGCGGCACATTCGGTCCGGCGCTGCGCGTACTCCCCGTCCATCAGATGATGCGGGCTGCCGGTGTCGAACACCAGCAGCTGCAGATCGAAACGGTCCAGGTCGAAGGGGATCTGCTGGTATTCGCGGGTGCGCACATCCAGGAAGAGCACGTGCCCGGCGGTGCAGAGCATGGACGCGGACTGGTCCAGTACGCCCGTCGGCACGCCGACGTAGACGTTCTCCGCGGTACGCGCGATATCGATGATCTCGGCGGCGGGAACGCTCGGCGCGAACAGATCACGCAGTGCGATGGCCACCGAACACGACAGCGCCGCCGAGGAAGACAGGCCCGCGCCGAGGGGAACGGTGCTGTCCAGTTCGAGCTCGACGCCGCGCACCTCGTGCCCGCGGCGTTCGAATTCCCGGATCACACCGAGTGGATAGTGCGCCCAGGTGGGCAGTTCCGACCAGCCGGTAGCGCCCAGATCGGCCATGGTGACGGCCACTTCGTCGAGGGGAGCCTGCAGCGATCGCAGCCGCACCGTGCCGGCCGGGCGCACCGCGGCGGTGCAGATGGTACCGAGCGGCAGGGCCAGCGGCAGCACAAAACCGTCGTTGTAGTCGGTGTGCTCGCCGATCAGATTGACCCGGCCGGGCGCGAACCAGCGGCCCACCCTCGATTCCGAGAAAGATCCAGGCACCTCAGCTCCCGTCCGGAGTCGTGCAGGTCGTTCGGTTCGATCAGCAGCGAGCATATAGAGTCGCGCGGTCCGCGATCCTGCGGGTTCGCCGGACTCATGTACGCGATGCGACATTTCGTGCCATGATCGACTCGGTTGCCCAGATTTCGATGGCAGCGCCTCTCCCCCGTGGATACTGCCGCCGCCGGCTGGGACCTATGCTCTAACAGCAACACTCGGTTCATGATCGCTGCATTCGTGACCCACGAATGCCTCTCGCGTGGGGCTATCTCTCCGCTCGATGCGTGGCGGTCATGATTCGAAGCACAGCATGCGCACTGGGGACGGAGCGGACGAGGGGGGCTGGTGGAAACAGACGAAAAACCGGCCGGTCAGTCCGGTCGACGGTTCCGAGTCTGTTGGCGTTCGACGCTGTTCAGTTGTGGCGTATTGATTCTCGCACTGCCCCTGGTCGTCGATTCTCGGCGGCTCGCCCTCGCCACCCTGATCGCCTCGGTCACCATCAGCGTGGTCATGATCGGAGTGGGTGTCCGCCAGTATCAGCCCCGCCGGCCGCTGCCCTGGTATCTACTGTCCGCGTCCGCCGTGCAATTCACCATCGGCACCGCACTGCGGCAGACCACCGATTGGCACCGCCACCCCTTCGACGATCTGTTCACCCTCGGCGGCTACTGCTGCATCGGCGCCGCGGCCGTACTCTGGCTGCGCCCGCGGCAGAACAGCACCGATCACGATCTGCTGCTGGACTCCGGCCTCATCGGACTGGGCGCGGCCCTGCTGTCCTGGACCTTTCTCATCTCGCCGATCCTGCACCGGGCGCACACCTTCAACTTCAGCACGCTCATCGCGGTCATCTATCCGGTGGTGGATGCCCTGCTGCTGACCGTGGTCGCGCATTCGGTGGTGACCTCGGCGCGCTCGGAGACCTCGCTGCGGCTGGTGTATCTGGCCATGCTGGTAATCCTCGCCGGGGACCTCGCCTGCAATCTGGAAACGGCCGGGACGGCCGAGCTGGGACGCCAAATCCAGCTCATGCCACTGCAACTCGCGTACACGCTGATCGGTGCGGCGGCCATGCATCCGACCATGGTGGTGCTCGGCAGCCCGCGCGATATCCACGCGCACCGCTCGCGCCAGCGCGCCAGCATCATCGCCATAGTCATGATCGTGGCCGCGCTGGTGCCGGTGGTCGGCTCCAGCCTGGACATGATGGATCGGGTGGTCGTCTCCTCGCTCTTCGCGCTACTACTAGCCGGGGTCCTGCTACGCAGCGAACGCGCCATCGAACGCAGCGCCCGCAGCGAGCGGCGCGCGCAGTATCAGGCAGACCACGACATGCTCACCGGACTGCTGAACCGCGCCGCCCTGCTGCGGGCGCTGCATCGTAATCGGGACCGGTGGGGCGATCAGCCCCTCGCCCTGCTGTTCATCGATCTGGACGGCTTCAAACGGGTCAATGACAACTACGGGCACGCGGTCGGCGATGAGCTGATCGCCAATGCGGCAGCCCGCATTCGGCGCATGATCCGCCGCGATGACGCGGCCGCCCGCTACGGCGGCGACGAATTCGTGGTGCTCGCGCCGCTGAGCCGCCAGCAGGCGCTGCTGCTGGCGGAACGACTGCTGGCCTCACTCGGTGAACCGTTCGAGCTCAGCGCCGCGGAGGTGCGCATCGCCGCCAGTATCGGCATTGCCTGCAGCGGACCGCGCAGCGCCGATATCACCGTGTACGAGCTTCTGCGCGAAGCGGATTCGGCCATGTACCACGCGAAGGAATACTCGCTGGGGTACGTTTTTCATGCTGATCTCAGGCACGGACACCCGGAGTCCGGGCCGCGCACTTGGCACCGGGAGTCTGCGGTCTGACATCGTATTCGCTGTCACCGCACGGATATTCGGGTCCATCATGCAGTTCTGCGCACTCCGGTACCAGCTGAGCACCACCATTGCGACGGGCGCGGCCATAGTCGCGCTCGGCGCTGCGGGAGTCGCCGGTGCGGCTCCGCCCGAGCTCGGCGCCTCGCCCGGCCTCTCCTTCACCGCACCCGCCGACTCCGACGGCGCACCACCCGGCACGGCCATCGCACTGGGCACGGGTTCGTCCTCGCTGTCGGCCAATCCGGGGTCGGCCTCCGGGCTGGCCTCCGGTTCGAGCTCGCTCCAATCGGATTCCGCCGCAGGCGGTCCTCCGGGAACCGGATCGGGCAACCCGACCTCGAGCTCATCGAATTTCGGGAACAAGCTCGGCACCTTCGGGCCGAACCTGGCGGCGGGCATCGAAAATCTCATGCGCGCCCTGGGTTTTCGGCCGGGCGCGGTGCCGAGCCTGCCCGGATGCCCAGAAGCCGGGCAGACCCCGCATCTACGCGGTCTACCCGGCTACGATTCGCTGCTGGACCCCGGCGGAACCGGAGTCTCCTGCAGCTGAGGGTGGAAGAGCTGAGGGTCGAAACTCCTACGGCCGCAGACTCTCTCCTACGGCCGCAGATTAACCGGCCAGCTCGTCGAGCAGCTTGCGGGCATTCTCCAATTCGGCCTGCAACTGCTCGACCTTGGCACGCTGCGTCAGTCGCACGGCCTCCAGGATCGAGTCGACGACCTCGGCGACCTCGGGGTGCAGCAGCTTGGCTGCCTGCGAGACTGCCGAACCCGGTACTGCGAGACCACGAATGGTGCGCTTCTTGCCATTGACGACATCGAGCGTCCACTCGCCATCGGTGGTGCCGTTGAGCGTCACCGTGACCTCGACCGTTTTGGGCTTCTTGGCGGCGGAGGCATTGGCAGCCGCATTGCGCGCGGGGCGCGAGGTGGCGGCGGGCTTCGGCGCACCGGGCTTACCGGCCTCCGACGCGGCCGCGGCGGAATCGGTGGAAGCCTGCGGCGTATCGGTTTTCACCGGTGTATCGGTTTTCACAATGGGAGCAGGCGGAGTGATCGGCGGGGCGGCCGGTACGGCTGCGGGCGACGGCATCGTCACGGTGGAGTCCTTCCTGGTTGCCGTTTTCTGCTTTGCGCCGGCCGCGGCTTGCGGCCGGGCCGGTTTGGTCAGGGTCACCTCGGTGGGACCGAACGAAAGCACATCTTTGGAACCGGTGGGCTTCACCTGCAGGAAATCACCCTCGGATGGATCACCGAGGGAGATCACCTTGCCGGAACGGCCTTCCGGTACTCCGACCGCTGCCGCCGTGAACCACACCGCCGGCGGACGGCCTGCATCGATCTGCTCGGCAATGTGCCGAATCTCGGTCTCTGACAAGGGCTGTGGCTTGGTGCTACGGGACGACATGGGACTCTCCGGGCGGACGGTGGGACATCAGCGTGCACAGAGCATGCCCCATGGCACCGACAAATCCACATCCGAAGAATTCGCACCGCCACCGACGCACTGGTCAGCGAACGTTCAGCTTCCGACAGGTGCGGCCCACCGAGCATGGCCGGCGGGTCCGATCGTAGGCGCTGTACCCCTGCTGTGCGCAACTTTCCGGGCGCTCACAGTTGTTCGACACCGCGCAGCACGCAGCGGACCGACTGCGGCCGGGTGACCGGATCGAGCACGGTCTCGGTGGTGAAGTCCTGGGTACCTCCCGGCGCCACCAGTATCTCGGTGCTGGTGCGTTCCAGCACTGCCGATTCCGGCGTCATGAAACTGATCACCACCAGATACCGGTGTTCGATCTGATCCCGGTTGCTCACCACCGCGGTGGCCTCCCAACCGGACAGGGTGCCCTCACAGCCGGTGACGAATGCGCTGCGCTGCATCTCGGCGGTGGTGTGCTGCAAATCCGCTCTATCGGCGGTATCGACCGCTGCCTTCGGTTCGCTCGAACGGCCGCAGCCCGAAAGCAGAGCCGCACATCCGCAGATGACACCGACGAGCCTCAGGTAGGGGGCGATCATGAATCTCCCTTTCCACCGCGCACTTCTGTGCAATATCTCAGCTGTGAAGCGTCCCAGCCGCCCCCCGCAACACACCGTTGCCGCTAATTAGCCGCGCGCAGAGATTACCGCAGTTGAAGGGCGTGTCTTGATATCACGCCAGGCGTGTCGCCCTCAGCTCGCGCCCAGCACCTCCAGCACCCGGCGGGCCTGATAGTCCGCACCCAGCTGGTTCGGATGGAAGGGTACGGCCAAGCCGACGGGATTGCCGGAGAACGGCACCAAGCCCTCGACCCAGCGCGTGCCGACGGGCCGGCAGGCATCGTGACCCGCACTGCCGTCGTAGGTGTCGACGAATTCGACTCCGGTGGTGGACGCGACCTGCCCGAGCATGGTGTGCAGTTCGAGCAGCTTGCTGCCCAGCCAGATGGCGTCCGGATCCGAGATCGGAATGGTGGGGAAGCAGCCGCCGGTGAGGCCGATGCCCTCGAAGTAGTCGAGCAGCAGAATGCGGGCGTGCGGGGAACGGGCCTGGATGCCCCGGACCGTATCGACCACGCGTGTTCGGGCGCGGGCGATATTCAGCGACATCTGGTCCACACCGCCGACGACCATCTTGTCCAGACAGGGTGTCGCCGCCGGATCCGGGGTCACGCAGGTCTGCACGGTCGCGGCCAAATCCGCGTCATTGCCGCCGATTTCGAGGGTCACCAGATCGGTGGCGGCGGTGAGGCGGTCGAACTGCGGCGGATTGGTACCCAGCGGGCCGCTCTGCTCGGCGGTCATATTCGCGGTGACGGCCCCGCCACAGGTGGCATCGCGGAACACCGGGACCGCGAGTGCCGCCGCGACCTGCTTGGCGTAGTTGTGCGCACTCTGCACACAGTTCGCCGGCGTGAAGGCGGTGGTGATCTGACTCAGCGTGGCATCGGCGGCCCACGAATCACCCAGTGCCACATACTCGGCGACGCCCGGCCCGGGAGCGTCATCATCGGCCGCATACGCCGATCCGGCCGGTAGTACCGCCGCCATCGCGGCGGCCGTCAGTAATGCGCGCGAGAACTTCATCGTTGTCTCTCCCCGGGCCCCGACCCTGTGGATTCGAACTGGACCAGCGTCCAGTGGCGAACCTAACAGCAGCTCAGGGCTTTTGCCCGGCGAAATCGGAAATTCCCCTCGGGCCGGAAATCCGCGCTACACCCGATCCACCGATTCCACCCGCTCGTAGCCGAGCAGCACATCGTGCGCCACTTCACCGTCGACCACCGTGACGCGGCTGAAGACCGGCGGATATCCGCGCGCCATCACCGTGTAGCGGCCGTCGGCCAGATCAGGCACCACATAGTGACCGGTGTCGTCGGTGCGAGTGACGGCGATCAGATCACCGCCCTCGTCGAGCACCGTGATCTGCGCGTCCGGAACCGCGTATCCGGCCTCGGTGCTCGCCGAGCCGGCCAGCACCGCGCGTGGCAGCAATTCCACATCGTGGCGCAGCATTCCGGTATCGGGCACGGTCAGCGTCGATGCGGCGGGCCGCATATGCTCGGCCACCACCACCAGGGTGTAGGTGCCCGCCAGCACGCCGCGGCAGACGTACCCGCCGTCGGCGGTGGTGACGGCACAGCCGATGACATCGCCGAAGGCATCGGTAAGGGTGACCGTGGCATCGGCCAGCGGCGCACCCCGGCCCGCCGAACGCACCACGCCCGAGACCTCGCCCGAACCGATGAGCGCGATATCCAGCTGCTGCGGGCGGCGGCCGACGGTGATGGTGACCGCGGAGGGCTGGTATCCGCTCGCCGAGACGATCAGCACGTACCCGCCCGCACGCGGCACCCCGATCTGATAGCCGCCGTCGGCGGTGCCGATGGCACGCGAAACCTGGTGTCCCCGCTGATTGATCAGCGTCAGCACGGCATCGGGAATCGAGTGGCCGTCCTCGCGGTGCACACATCCGGAGATAGCCAGACCGGCCGGCTCGATGATCCGCAGTTCCGGCTCCGGCTCCGGCTCCGGCTCGGGTTCAGGTTCGGGCTGCGGCTCCGGTTCCGGTTCCGGCTCAGGCTCGGGTTCCGGCAGCGCCTCGACCACCACGGGGGCCGGACTGTCCTGCAGCGGAATCTCTTTCATGAACATGAGCACCACGGCGGCCACCACCGCAACAGCCGCGGCGACATAGAACACGCCGCTCATGGCATCGGTGAAGCCGATCAGAATGGGCACCCGCAGCTCATCGGGGAGCGCGGCGATCCCGGTGGTATTGCTCTGGATTCGGCCCAGCTGCGCGGCATCGAAGCCGTCCGGCAGGCGGCCGCCGAAGGCGTGCAGAATCCGGTGCGGCAGCAGATTGAACAGGATGGTCAGGAAGACCGCCACCCCCAGCGTGCCGCCCATCTGGCGGAAGAAGGTTGCCGAGGCGGTCGAGACGCCCATATCCGAACGCGGACCGGCATTCTGGGCCGCGATGACGAGCGTCTGCATACAGCCGCCCAGGCCGAAACCGATGATGCCGCAGTACAGCAGCGGCTGCCACATCGCGCTGTCGTAGTGCACGCGGGCGAAGAGCACCGAACCGATCGCGATGACCATCGAACCCGCCACCGGCAGCATCTTGTAGCGCCCGGTGAACTTGGTGATCAGCCCGGCCAATTGCGCGCCGACCATGATGCCCACCACCAGCGGCAGCATGAACAATCCGGCCCGAGTCGGCGAGTATCCGCGCACTACTTGGAAATACAGCGGCACCAGGACGATCGCGCCGAACATGGCAACGCCCACAATGAAACCGCCGATAATGGCAATACTGAAGGTGCCGCTGGTGAAGAGCCGCAGCGGAATCAGCGCGGCATCCTTCATGAGCAGTTCCACAATGACGAACAGCACCAGCCCGGCCGCCGCGATGCCGTAGCAGGCCAGTGCGCGATGGGAGCTCCAGCCCCAATCCCGGCCCTGCTGGGCGATGATGAGCAGTGGCACGGTGGCAATGGTCAGGGTGATCGCGCCCAGCCAGTCGGTGCGATAGTCGCGCCGCGGGAACGGCACATTCAGCACCTTGGCGACCACCAGCATGGCGAGCACGCCGATGGGCACGTTCACCAGGAACACCCACCGCCAGCCCTCCAGCCCGAGCAGGTGGTCGGCATTGGAGAGCCAGCCGCCCAGGACCGGGCCGAGCACGGTGGCGATACCGAAGCACATCATGAAATAGCCCTGGTAGCGCACCCTTTCGCGGGGCGGCACGATATCGCCGATAATCGTGAAGGCCAGCGACATGAGCCCGCCCGCGCCGATGCCCTGCGCCGCACGAAATCCCGCGAGCTGATACATGCTGGTGGCGAAGGTGCAGGCCACCGAGCCGAGCACGAAGACCCCGATGGCGATGAGATAGCAGGGTTTTCGGCCGTAGATATCGGCGAGCTTGCCGTACAGCGGGGTGCTGATGGTGGCGGTGATGAGGTAGGCCGTGGTGGCCCAGGCCTGCTGGTCGAAGCCGTGCAGGCTATTGGCGATTCGAACGATCGCCACGCTCACAATGTTCTGGTCCAGGGCGGCCAGGAATACGCCCAGTAGGAGACCGGACAAAATGGTCATAATCTGCCGATGTGAGAGTTCCGCTCTCGCATCGGAATCCAGAGCCGGCGGGATAACCCGCGGCTTGGTCATGGTATTCGTCATGTTTGGGGCCCTTGTCGGATTTCGGGTGTCCGTATAGGTGCGGTGCTACTCGAAAAGACCTCGCCATGAAGCAATTCGGGCAGCGTACTCCTGGCGATACGGACCCTTACGACACACCCCCGATATGAGGCGGTTACCCCTCCACTTGTGCGTACAGCGGAATTCCGGTGTGGAAGAAGCGAATGAGCTGACCGATGCGCACACTGTGGTCGGCGCAGCGCCCGAAGTGGTGCGCGAGCATGGCGATATCGATGGCCATGGCGCTGCCGTGCGGCCAGCCGGCATCGGAGGCGGCGTCGGCGACCTGCGCCCGCAATCGGTCCAGCGTCTCGTCACGCGGCACCAGTATCCGATCCCGTGGCGGGTTCTGGGCGGCAATGACTCTCACCACGGTCCCCGCCATATCGGCTACGGCGCCGGAGATTTCCGCGAGCATCTCGCTGAGGGGTTGCAGGGCAACCGGTTCCGGATAGCGGCGGACCACCACATCGGCCACCCGGCTCAGCGCGGCCGCGACGCCCAGGAGATCGTCGGCGATCTGGATGGCGGTCACCACGTGGCGCAAATCACGCGCCACGGGCGCTTCGAGAGCCAGCAGGATGACCGATCGGTCCTCGCATTTGGCGTGCTCGATCTGCACCTGCTCCTCGAGCGCGAACACCTCGTAGGCCGCAGTGAGGTCACTGCCCACCAGCGCCACCGAGGCACGCTCGGCCGACTCATGCGCCAACCGCGCCATATGCGCCAACTCGTCGGTCAGCGCCATGAGCTCGATGGAGAATTTCGTTCGCACTCGCATATCTTGTCCGCCCGCCCACACAACTGCACAATATCGCGGCAAAAGCATTCCCTCCGAATGCGTCTCGGCCACGTCATCGAAAAATAACCAACCGACCAGTCGTATTGATGACGCGGTGATGTCCAGACGTCGAATTCGATTCACCGGATGTTCGTTCGCCGGGATGCTATAGACGGCGGTTCGACCCGGTGCGTCGGGAGAGAAAAACCGCGCGCCTTACCCGACACTGGACCGATGGCCGCCCATCCCGCTGCTTCCGAGCAGAACGACGAGACGGTCGAGAGCACCGCCTCCGACGGCACCCACTCAGGCAGCACCGCGCGATCCGGGGACGCGCCGCCGCCCGAGAGCCGGATGCCGGTATGGCTGCCCCGCGCCATGGTGATGGCGCTGGCCCTGCTCGGGCTGTTCGAGCTCGCCAATTGGGCTGCACACGAACTGATCGGCATCGCCATCATGATGACGGTCGCGTTCTTCATCTCGCTGGCCATGGAACCGGCCGTGGACGGGATGGCCGCGCGCGGCGTCAATCGGGGACTCGCGACCGCGATCGTCTTCATCATCGTGTTCGCCTGCACCATCGGATTCCTCGTCACGCTCGGCATCCTGATGGTGGAGACGGTCGGGAATGTGCTCGACGAGTTGCCGCGCCTGCTGGAGGAATTGGTCAGCTGGGTCAACCACACGTTCCATCAGAATTTCACCGTGGACCAGCTGCGCGATCGGCTGTTCAAGGACTCCGACGTGATCAGCTCGTATGCCGAGCGGGCGGCCAATAACGTATGGGGACTGTCGAATACCGTGCTCGGCGGCTTCGCCCGGATCGTCACCATCGCGCTGTTCAGCGTCTACATGACCGCGGACGGACCCAAGCTGCGCCGCTCACTGTGCTCACTGCTGCCGCCGGCGAAGCAGGGCGCGGTGCTGCACGCCTGGGATCTGGCGATCGACAAGACCGGCGGATATCTCTACTCACGGGCATTGCTCGCCGTCATCTCCGCGCTCACGCACGGCGCGTTTCTCTGGATCCTGGGGATTCCGAACGCCTTTGCGCTCGGGATCTGGTTCGGCGTCATTGCCTCCTTTGTCCCGACCATCGGCACGTACATCGCGGGCATTCTGCCGATTCTGGTGGCGCTCACCATCAAACCGATCGATGCCGTGTGGATCGTCATCTTCGTGGTGGTCTACCAGTGGCTCCAGGATTATGTGCTGCAGCCGCGCATCACCGCCCGAACGGTCGATGTGAACCCGGCGGTGGCGCTGCTGTCGGTCATTGTGGGCGGGGCGCTGCTGGGGGCTGTGGGCGCGCTGCTGGCCATTCCGGCGACCGCCACGCTGCAGGCGTTCCTGAGCGAGTACGTGAAGCGCTATGAGGTCAATGAGGATCCGCGGATCGAACGCGCCGGCGGCAAGGCGCGCAAGAAACGTTAGGCGGGTGCGGGCTCCGGGATTTCGGTGCGGGACCGCGCGGTGCCCAGGATCGACCCCAGGATCACCAGCGGGAAGCCGATGGCCATTCCCGTGGTCAGCGGCTCGTGCAGCAGGCTCACGCCGATGAGCAGGGCCACGGCCGGATTGATGTAGGTGATGACGGTGGCGCGGGCCGGGCCGACCTCGCCGATGAGCGCGAAGAACACCACGAAAGCCAGTGCGGTGCAGAGCAGGCCCAGCCCGACCACCGACCAGCTGGCAGCGGCCGGATAGTGCGCGGGCAGGCGCAGCATCGCGAACGGCAGGTAGATGACGGCGGCGAACACCAGCGTGGCGGTTACCACGCCGATGGGTGGGAGACCGGTGAGCTTGCGGGAGATGATGATCGGGCCGAGCGCGTAGCCGACCACGCTGATGGCGATCGCGCCGAGCGCACCCATATTCGAGACATCGATATCAAGGCCGACCAGCGTGGCCACACCGGCGAAGCCGATCAGCAGGCCGATGATGCGGCGGGTGTCGAGGCGCTCGTGGCCGCCCGCGGTCACCAGGACAATGGCGATCAGCGGGACCGCCGCGATCAGCAGGCCGACCGTGGAACTGGTCAGCGCCTTCTCGGCCTGACCGATGAGCAGCCAGGGCCCGGTGATCTCGACGAGGGTGTAGACCAGCAGCCAGCGCCACTGCCGCAGGACGGGCAGGAAGACCTTGGTGTACAGGGCAATAGGCAGCAGCACGAGCGCGCCGAGGGCGGTGCGGCCGAAGGCCACCACCACCGGATCGAAGTCGCCGACCGCGACCCGGATCATGGCGTACGGGACGCCCCAGATGACGCCCATACCCAGGAACAATGCCCAACCACGCCGGCTCATGACGGCACTCCTTCCGATCGCCCCGGAGCGTATGCGAACACTCCGACACGGGAACGCCGCCGCTACCCGCATCCATCCCGCGGGGTCAGTCGAACCATTCCGGATCGCCGGCCGCGATGAATCCGGTGAGCACCGTCTGATCCTGGAATGCCTCCTGCAGTAGGAGACCCAGTTGCCGCAGCGCCTCCGCATCGGTCCCGTAGGCGACGAACGTGCCCGCCTCCGGGTCGAAATTGATGCGCTCGGCGAGTTCGGGGGCGCGCAGGCTCACAGCGGACTGGGCGACACCGGCCCAGCCGTAACCATTGCCCTCGTACCCGGCCTCGGTGAAGTTCTCCTCCAACTCGACCATGTGGTTGTCCGAGAGCATGAGGCAGTAGTTGCCGGGGTTGTGGTCGTACTCGAAAAAGACCAGGGGTGCGAAGGTTTCACGATCAGTCACAGCGCGGACGGTACCGACCGGCCCTGACAAGCGCATGCAGTGCACACACCCGGGGCCGTCAGCTGCGGGTTCGCCACAGGCGAGGCACTAGAGTCCGAGCATGACGACATCGGATACCGCGGTGAGCACTGCCGGCGCCGACACCGCCGAGGAGGGCCGAGCGGTCCGCAAGCAAGTGCCGCGGACGAGCTTGGGCCAGTGGGAACCAGCGGCCGATCGGATCGATCCGATCGAGGTGCTGGAGCGGCAGGCGGCCACCCGGGTGCCGGAGCTGGTGCGAATTCGATACGCGCGCATGGCCGCCGGGCAATTCCCGTTCTACCGGGGCGCACCCGCGATCTTGGCCGCCGATCTCGCGGCCGGGCCGAATACCGGGCTCACCGTCCAGCTGTGCGGTGACGCGCATCTGTCGAACTTCGGGTTGTTCGCCTCGCCCGAGCGCTCACTCATCTTCGATATCAACGACTTCGACGAAACCCTCCCCGGGCCGTTCGAATGGGATGTGAAACGGTTGGTAGCGAGTGTCGCCGTCGCGGCGCGCGCCAATGGCTGCGACGACGACGAGGCGAGCGAGGCCGGTGCCGCCGCGGCCACCGCCTACCGCGAGACCATGAACCGGCTGGCCGGGATCGGCGATACCGAGGTCTGGTACGAGCGAGTCGATGCCGAGCAGGTCGCCGAGCTGCTGAGCCCGAAGGACCGCAAGCGCACCGAAAAGGTGATCAGCAAGGCGAAGTCGCGCACCAGTCTGCAGGCGCTCGACAAACTCACCGAGCCCGGACCTGATGGCACGCCGCGCATCAAACAGGATCCGCCGCTGGTCATGACTGTTCCCAATACCGAACTGGCGGACCTGGATTCGGTGCTGATCGACTATGGCAATACATTGCCGGAGGAGCGGCGCGTTCTGCTGAATCGCTACCAATTGCGGGATATCGCTATGAAGGTCGTCGGAGTGGGCAGTGTCGGCACCCGCTGCTTCATCGCTCTGCTCACCGGCCGCGCCACCGGCGATCCGCTGTTTCTGCAAGTGAAGCAGGCCGAAGAATCGGTGCTCGCGCAATACCTGCGCTCCAGTGTCTTCCGGCATCAGGGCCACCGCGTAGTGCACGGCCAGCGCCTCACCCAGGCCGCCAGCGGTATCTTCCTGGGCTGGGCCACCGGCCCCGACGGCAACTTCTACTACTGGCGTCAGCTCCGAGATATGAAGGGCTCGTTGACAATCGACGATATGTCTTTCGCTGAACTCCGCCAATACGCTACCCTCTGCGGCCAGACCCTGGCCCGCGGCCACGCCCGCTCCGGCGATCGCGTCGCCATATCCGCCTACCTGGGCACCAATGACGTATTCGACCGTGCCATGGGCGAATTCGCCCTCGCGTACGCCAATCAAACCCTCACCGACTACGACACCCTCCAGGCCGCAATCAAATCCGGCCGGATAGACGCCGCCACCGACTGAGGTTGCAGGGGCGGTCGCAACGTCAGGTGGCGGCAGCAGCGTCAAGCGGCAGCAGCGTCAAGCAGCGGCTTTGAAGCGGCAGGGGGAAGTGGCGGTTCGGGTGCGGAAGAATCTGGCGAAGTTCGCGGTGTCGTCGAAGCCGAGGCGGCGGGCACATTCGGTGGCGGTCAGGTCGCCGTGGACCAGTAGGCGTTTGGCTTCGAGGATTACGCGATCGTCTATGAACTGTTTGGCGCTCATGCCGGCGGCGGCGTGGGACGCTCGGCTCAGGGTGCGGGCGGAGTAGCCGAGTTCGCTTGCATACCAGGAGAGTTCGCGGGATTCGTGGTGATGGTCCTCAACGGCGCGGGCGAAGGCGTCGAAGACTTCGCCGGTGGCGCGGAAATGCTGTCCGGCTCGCGTTCGCAGGAGGATCACCTCCAGTAGGTTGCGGAGGATCCTGGCCGAGTCGGGGAGGGGGTCGACCTCGACCGCGGCGTATTCGCTTCGGAGGTGCTCGATTGCCTCGGTGATGAGGGGTGTGGTCTTCGACATCGGGGAGACCAGCATCCCCGGTGGATCGGCGCCGATGATCGCCGTGGAGACGAATTCCGGGCGGAGCAGGACGAGGCTGCCCTGGACGTCGGTGATGTCGTCCCAGCGATGGGTCCAGCCCGGGCGTATCCACGCCAGGTCGCCCGCACCGAAGGGGTGTGCCGCGAAGTCGACCCGCAATCGGCCGTTGCCGTCGGTACAGCTCGCCAGTACATGGAAGTCAGCCCTGATCACCGGGGAGGACTCGGTGCCCGCGCGCATGGTGCGCAGCTCGTCGAAGGTCAGTATCTCGAGGCCCAGGGCAGATAGCGCACCGGACTCATACCGCATCGGCAGGATCTGCCGGTCGTGTCCATTTTTGACCGTCATCAGTCATGAATGTACCTCGTCGGGATCGCGCTTTCCGAATAGCGTCGACATAGAGCGAAAGAGAGGTCGACACCATGACCATCAAGACTGAAACTATTGCGGTACAGGGTGGTTCACTGGAAATCCAGCTGCAACCCGGTGATCCCGAGGTACCGACACTGATCTTCCTGCACTACTGGGGCGGCTCCCACCGCACCTGGCGCCCGCTGATCGGGGAACTGAATTGGGCAGGCCCGGTGGTAACTTATGACCATCGCGGCTGGGGCCGATCCCGGGACCTTCCCGGCCCCTACGAAATAGACCAGCTGACAGACGATCTGGAGCGCATAGTCACCGAACTCGGTGCGCGCCAGTACGTCCTGATCGGCCACTCGATGGGCGGAAAAGTCGTGCAGCTCTTCGCCGCCCGCAGGCCCGCAGGATTGATCGGCGTCATATTGATCGCCCCGGCTCCCGCGCACCCGGCCATCAGCGAGCCGGAGCAGCAGGGACTCTCACACGCCTACGACAGCGAAGACACCATCACAGCAGCCGTCACCCACGTACTCACCCACCACCCACTCCCCCCTGACCTGCAAGCCCAGGTAGTGACCGACAGCCTCGCCACCACCCCACCCGCCCGCTCCGCCTGGCCCCTACATTCGATCGCCCAAGACATCACCACAACCGTGGCCTCCATAACAGCGCCCGTCCTGATCCTCGCAGGCGAACACGACCAGGTAGACCCACCCGCAACACTTCTCGAACACCTCCTCCCCCACCTCCCCACCGCCGAACTCGAAACACTCCCCGAAACAGGCCACCTCTCCCCCCTGGAAATCCCCACCACCCTCGCCACCCGCTTACACAAGTTCCTCAGCGAAAAAGTAAGTCCCGCAACCTCCTAACTCCCAATCGGCCATCACAAAGACCGCCGGGAGGCGGGCATTGACAGACAGTAGCGGGGGACGTTCAGCGCTCGAGCACCAGCCGTCTTCGTCGTTATGTTCTGTCTCGAGAACGCAACCACAGCCGGTCGACCGAGCTGGCACCGCAGCCAGCCCTCCCAACTGCGGAAGGTAGCCCGGGTACCCCTCCCAACGCGCCCAGCACGGCCATCTCGGGCTTTGCCCGCACCCTCTCGCTGATCAACCCTGCCCGGGATGCAAGAAACCCAGGTGCACCGACCGTTTCGGCATAGAAGCCGTCGGCTGCTGGGAATGGAACAGCGGGTGTCTCTGCGGCACAGCGGTTATGGGGTCTGTGCCGCGCGGACACCTGCTGTGCGGTCGGGAAGGGCTGGGCGGTGCCCGGCTTGAGGGGGATTCGAGGCCGAGATGAGGCCGGTGCACCTGGGTTGCGTGCGTCGAGAGGCGGTGGTGGGTCACCGGGGTGCGGGCAGGGCCCGGGATGGCCGTGCTGGTGGCGTCGGGAGAGGTACCCGGTTTACCTTCCGCGGTTACCGGGAGACCCTGCGGTACCAGCAGAGTCGACCGGCTGTGGTCCGGTTTCAGAGACGAAACCCGAAAAGACAAAACCCGAAAGACCAAGAACCCGAAGACCGAGAACCCGAAATACCCTCCCGCACAACGACCTGTAGCACCGACAGGCAAAAGCCCGGCGGTGGAACAGGTGTTTGGCGGGTAGGTGACGGCCTATTGCCGGTAGTGCTGCCATTCTCGTTCGTTGCGGGCCCGGATCCGTGCCAGCGCAGCAGCTTTCAGCTCCAACGGATGATGCAGGTGGTTGACCTGTGGTTCCCCGGTCGGGTTGATGTGCGGGGGCCCGATCCATCCGGTCCGCCCCGCGAACTGCGAGTCCGGTCCCATGACCACGGTTTTCCATCCTCCGGGCCCGTCGTGCACTTGGGCATGGCAGTGATCGCATGCGAGGGTGAGGTTGTCGATATCGGTGGGCCCACCCTGGGCCCATTCGGTGATGTGGTGCACCGCGCACATCGTCGCCGGGGCGTCACACCCGGGCCGGGTACAGCCTTTTTCGGAGGCGATGAGCGCCAGTCGTTGAGCGGGGCCGGCCAGCCGGGGAATCCGGTCGGCACCGAAGGTTCGCGGACCGAACACCAAACACGCGGGCCGAGTGCCTGCGCCGAGGCTCACCGACCCAGACTTACGCTCGGTGCACCGCTCGGTACCCGAGGAGTGGGAGTCGCGGTCTGAGGTGACCGAGCGGGACTCACCCTCGATGCCGCTCTCGATACCCGAGGAACTGCGGAGGTGCTCCAGATCCGCCGACCGCTCACCCCGACCCAGATACAGGGGCAACCCCACCGGATTCAACACCGCCAGATACTTGTTCGACTGCACCGCCAACTCCAAGGCTTCCGGGATCGACACGATCCCACCCGAGGCGGTCGTGGCCACACCGGCTTCGGCTTCCAGATCGGACACGCTCATCGTCACGATCACCGACACCGGCAACCCCCGATGCTTACCCAGCTTGGCCGGGCCACCGAACTCCGGACGCAAAAACGCCAGCAACGCATCATGATTACGCTGCGCCGGAGAACGCGTATCACGCTCGACACACGCCGCCAACTCCTGTGCGCTGAGCTTGTGGTCCGACACCCACGGACTCTGCGGGTCCTTCGGGTTGCACATACCGGGGCGGGCGAGCTTGGCGAACATCGGCTCGAGGACCGACCGCAGCTTGCGGTTGATCT
Source organism: Nocardia sp. NBC_01388 (assembly GCF_045040085.1). Taxonomy (NCBI): domain Bacteria; kingdom Bacillati; phylum Actinomycetota; class Actinomycetes; order Mycobacteriales; family Nocardiaceae; genus Nocardia; species Nocardia sp. NBC_01388. The sequence goes on along the minus strand of NZ_CP109553.1, from coordinate 8,176,729 downwards.
CCCCGTTCCACGGCGACATCCCATCAGCACGCTCGGCCCCGAGGGTCAGCCCGCGCATCCGGTCCCGATCCGCCTCCGAACTCAACGAACCATCCGGATCCAAACCCGCGAGCAGCACTTCCCCCATGACGGGCAACCCTTCCGGGTAACCGGTGGGCGCGAACTCGGTCAACTGCAACTCCGTGGCCTCACGCACATCGGCGTCGAGGCTGCCGGGCAAACGGTTCATCACCGTCATGATCCGACGCACATGATCCACACCGATCACCCCCTCACGATGCGCGGCAGCCACATGCGCAAGGGTCGGTTCGAGTTCCACACCCGAGACGATGCGCGGACCGGTCTCCACCGCGAGACCCACCCGGGACGCAGCATCAGCGCGGGAGATACCCAAGGTTTGACGCAGGAACACCTTCGCAGACGCAACACCACCACGCTGAGCCAACCCACGGCTGGTGGTCTCCACCACGAACCGGGTCTGCACGGCTTCGAGCTTGCGTTTACACGTTTCCACTTCCCGCATCACCGCGATGAATTCATCATCCTGCAACGGAACCAGGCAAGCGTTCAGGAGGTGATCGACCGCCACCGACAGTGCACGGGCACTGCCGGTATTCGCGGATTCTCCCCCTGAATTCATACCCCTATCCTACCGCCGCACCATAGGCCAGGAAAGGCGAATCATGTTGTGATATAAGAATATTCAGACCGACGGACCGACCAGCCTCTTTCGCACCTCTTGCTCTTTTCCGTCTTGTTCTTTTGCCGTTTTCTCTCCTTCTCGTCCAGGCATCTTTATCTCTTGTACCTCGCTCTCTTGTTTCTCTAGAACGGGACCACAGCCAGCCTTCCCGCCGGAAGCCTGGCCCCGCCTCCCAGGCCGGCGGCAGCGTAAGCCGGGTACGACTCCCAGGCTTCTCACACCTCTTCCCGGTCTTGCATGCCACCACCGAACCAACACCGTTGCTAGTATCCGAAAGCGTGACCTTGGTGCTCAGCCGAAGACAGCCGCCCGACGATCAACCACTGGATTCCCAAGTCGAGCAACAAAATTCTGCCCGATTATGGCGAATTGTCGCGATCGTTGCGGGTATTTTCGGTGCGCTACTGGCGGTGGCAGTGCCACTGCTCCCAGTTCAGCAGCAGCAAGCGTCGTTCTCTTGGCCGCAAGGCGGACAGGCAACAGGCGCGACGTCGCCATTGGTGTCATATTCACCGGTCAGCACGAATATCGACGTCCCCTGTGCCGCAATTTCCGCGCTGGGACCTCGTGGCGGGAACCTACTCTCGACCGTCCCGCCCGCATCCGGACAGGCATGGCATTACGGCCTGAATGTGCTTGTCGCTCCCGCTGACGCCGGTAACCGACTCCAGGTGGTGCTGCGCGACAAAGTGCTCGTCGATACCGCCGTTGCCGACCTGCCCCAGGGCTGTCAGGTATCGATCGCCTCCGACAGTGCCCGCACCACCGTGAATGTCAGCGGCGCCGCTCCGGTCGTGCAGGATGGCGACCACCGGCCCCAATTGGTAGGCGTATTCACCGGCCTCACCGGCAGCGCACCCGCGGGAATGCGGGCCGACGTGGTGATCGACTCCCGCTTCACCACCTCCCCCACAGCCCTGAAGCTGGCTGCGATCATCGGCGCTCTGGCCGCGACAGCATTGGCGCTGTTCGCATTGCACAGGCTCGACGGCCTGGACGGTCGCCGTAATCGCCGAGTGCTGCCGCACGGCTGGTGGCGGCCGCGGGCGGTGGACAGCGTGGTTATCGCGATCCTGGTCCTCTGGTACTTCATCGGGGTCGGGACCGCCGACGACGGATACATCTTCGGTATGGCACGAACAGCCGGGCACGCAGGGTATCTGGCGAACTACTTCGCCTACTTCGGTGTGCCCGAGACACCGATCGGGATTCCCTACGACAATGTTTTCGAGCTGCTGTCGCGGATTTCGCCGGCGAGCATTGTGGTGCGACTACCGGAATTGGTCTTCGGCATTGTGTGCTGGCTGCTGATCAGCCGTGAGGTGGTGCCGCGGCTCGGTGTCGGCGCACGGCGGGAGCGGGCCGCGATCTGGGCCGGTGGGCTGGTGTTCCTGGCTTTCTGGCTGCCCTACAACAATGGTATGCGGCCCGAACCCGCGGTCGCGCTGGGCGTATTGCTGGTGTGGGTCTCGATGGAACGCGCGCTCGCGACCCGTCGCCTCGCTCCCGCTGCACTCGCTTTGATTCCGGCGGCGCTGGCGGTGGTCACGAACCCGGCGGGCCTGATCTGCTTCGCGGCGCTGCTGGCCGGGGCTCGACCGCTGGTGCAGATCATCGTCGAGCGGGCACGCAAGGTCGGATACACGGCATTGATCGCCCCGGCTGCCGCCACCGGACTGGCGATTCTCGCGATCGTCTTCGCGGGCCAGCCGATCGCCGAAGTCAGCGCTATGAGCCAGGCGCACAATGTGGTCGGCCCGGATATGCCGTGGTACGACGAGTCGCTGGTCTATCAGGATCTCTTCCAGGCCACCCCGGACGGCTCGATGGCGCGCCGGTTCGCCATGCTGATCATGTTCCTGGCCTTGGCATTGTCGGTGCTGGCGCTGCTGCGCGGCAGCGGGCGGATTCCCGGTCTCGCGGCCGGACCCACTCGGCGCATTGTGGGGACCACGCTGGCCGCGCTGCCGCTGATGGTGCTCTCACCGACAAAGTTCACCCATCATCTGGGGGTATTCGCGGGGCTCGCCGGTGTGGTCGCGGTTGTGGCGGCTGTTGCGGCGGGGCCGAGAGTCATGCGGTCGCCGCGCAATCGGGCGCTCTTCGCGGCCGCCGTGTTCGCCGTGCTGGCAGTGTCGTTCTCGAGTTCGAACGGCTGGTGGTATGTGGCCAGTTATCGAATTCCCTGGTGGGACAAGCCGATATCGGTGCACGGCATCGCGGCGGGCACGGTTCTGCTGGCTGTCGCGGTGCTGCTGGTCGGAGTTGCGGGGTGGCTGCACATTCGGGAACCCTTCCGCCGCACCGAGTATCGGCCGCGACGGCGCATTCCGATTCTGACGATTGCCGCGGCGCTGGTGGTGACCTTCGAGTTGGCCTCCTTCGTCAAAGCCGGAGTCGAGCAGTATCCGGCGTATTCGCTGGCGAAGTCGAATCTGGCCGCGCTGGCCGGCAAACCGTGTGGGCTGGCGAACGATGTGCTGGTCGAGCCTGATCCGAATGCGGGGATGCTGCAACCTGTTTCGGGAGATCCCGCAACCACCCTGGGCACGGCGGCCAGCGGCTTCACTCCCAATGGCGTCAATCTCACCGACCTGACTCCGGACGCCTCGGACGCGGCCTCCGCTTCCGTCGGCCAATCCCTCGGCAGTGCGGGCACCACCACCAAGGCCGGGACCAAGGACAACAGCGCTGAGCATGGGGGCGCGGGGGCGCACGGCAGCACGGTTCCGCTGCCCTTCGGATTGAATCCGGCCACCACACCGGTACTCGGCAGCTACGGCAGCCCGGGCGCCACGAAAACACTCACCTCCGGCTGGTACCGCCTGCCCGCCCCGGACGCGCACGGCGATCGGGGCCGGATCATCGCCATCGCCGCCGCCGGGCGCATCGCCTCGACCGATATCGACAATCTGCCGGTGCCCGGTCAGAGCGTCCAGGTCGAATACGGCGCGACCACCGGCACTGACGTGCAGCCGCTCGGACGCGTCACACCCGATGACGTGAGTGTGCTCCAGCCGTCCTGGCGGAACCTGCGAGTTCCCCTGCAGCAGTTGCCGTCTCAGGCGACGGCCGTGCGGATTGTCGCCACCGTCGACAGCTCCGATCCACAGCAGTGGGTGGCGGTGACCCCGCCACGGGTTCCGCAGTTGCGCACCCTCGACGACCTGGTCGGCCACACCACCCCGGTCCTGCTGGATTGGCTTGTCGGCCTGCAGTTCCCGTGCCAGCAGCCGATGCTGCACCGCTACGGGGTCGCCGATACCCCCGGGTACCGCATTCTGCCCGACCTTTCCGGCGCGACCATGACCAGCAATTGGGAAAGTCACACCTCCGGCGGGCCTCTCGGTTACATCGGCCTGGTGTCCCGTGCCGATGTGCTGCCGTCCTATCTGGCGGATGATTGGAAACGCGATTGGGGCGAAATCGAACGGCTCGTCCCGTTCGATCCGAGCGCGTCCCCGGCACGGCTCGACACCGTCACCGTGCAGCGTTCGGCCCGGTGGACTCCGGGACCGCTGAATTTCGGTATCCGGTAGGCGGGACAGCGCGGTACGTATTCGGGCGGGCGTACTGCGCTGTGCGGCCATATCGGCAAGGATGTTCGCAACAACGGTGTAAGGGCGATGGTCGAAATGCTTGTCGAACGGCTGCGGCCTTTTCACTCCTCGGTTTTCGGGGAGATTTCACAGCTGGCGGTGGTGCACGGGGCAATCGACCTCGGGCAGGGTTTCCCCGATTACGGGGGTCCGCAGGCGATGCTGGATATTGCCCGGGCGGCCATCGCCGACGGGATGAACCAGTATCCGCCGTCGAATGGGCAACCCGGATTGCGGGAAGCCATCGTGACCGAGCACGCGGAGCGCGTCGGCAGCGATTACGACGTGGAGACCGAAGTGCTGGTCACCTCGGGCGCCACCGAGGCCCTGACCGCCGCCATCCTCGGGCTGGTGGAACCGAGCGATGAAGTGGTCCTCATCGAACCGTTCTACGACTCCTACGCGGCCGCGGTGGCAATGGTGGGAGCGACTCGGCGCACGGTGGCAATGGTTCCCGACGGTGACGGATTCACGCTCGATCTCGATGAATTGCGGCGGGCGATCACACCGCGGACCAGGTTACTGGTGGTGAATTCGCCGCACAATCCGACAGGTTCGCTATTGACCGTGCAGGATTTGCACACCATTGCCGAATTGGCTTGTGCGCGAGATTTTCTGGTGGTGGCCGACGAGGTCTACGAGCATCTGGCCTTCGATCCGCATCCGCATGTATCGATCGCCTCGCTGCCGGGAATGCGGGAGCGGACGATTGTGGTGTCCAGTGCGGCAAAGACCTTCAATGTCACCGGTTGGCGGATCGGCTGGGCGCTCGGGCCGGCGGAATTGATCGAGGCGGTCCACGCGGCCAAGCAGTATCTGGCCTTTGTCGCCGCGGCGCCGTTCCAGCCCGCTATCGCGTATGCGCTCGAATATGAGCGGGAGTGGGTGGCGGCCAGTCGGATCGAGCTCCAGCGCAAGTATCAGCTGCTCTCGAGCGCGCTGGACGATCTCGGTTTCGACGTGAAGCGCAGTGCGGGTGGCTATTTCGTCTGCGCGGATATCGGTTCGGACGGTACGGCGTTCTGCCGGGAGCTACCGGCTCGCGTGGGAGTCGCGGCGATTCCGGTGTCGGCGCTGGCCGACCGATCGGACTGGAACACGCTGGTGCGCTTCGCCTATTGCAAACAGGATGCGACGCTGCACGAAGCGATTTCGCGGTTGAAGCGGCTCTGAGCGAGTATCAGCCGACCGGACCGGTTCCCAGCGCCACCTGTCCCTGCTGTGCTCCCGATTGCGGATCGGTCCACTTGAAAGTGACCCGGTCGCCGGGCTTGTACGAATCCATGCTGTTGGTCAGCGCCGTGGCGGAATCGATGCGGTTGCCGTCGGCAGCGGTGATCACGTCACCGGCCGCCAGACCCAGCTGCGCAGCCGGGCCGCCGCTGACCACCTGCTGCACAACGGCTCCCACGCCATCGGAGGTACTGACGGAGACGCCGAGGAACGGTGTGGCACCGATGTGCACGGTGGCCGACCTATTGCCCGAATCGATATCGTGAGCGATCGAGAGCGCCTGATTGATCGGGATGGCGAAGCCCTGCCCGCCGCCACTCTGCGCACCACCGCGCTGCATGCGGAAGCGGTAGTTGGTCGATGCGGCGGTATCCATGCCGATGACCTGACCGGAGCTGTCGATCAGCGGGCCACCGGAGTCGCCGGGCTGAATGTTCGCCGCGATCTGGATGAGCCCCTGCAGCTGCTCGGAGCTGCCGCTCGACTCGTCACTGGCGGTGATCGTCTGTCCCAGCGCGGTGACCCGGCCCGCCGCCACGCTCGGCTGTCCGGTGCCGCCCGCATTGCCCACGCCCGCGATCTGCTCGCCCACCGTGGCGGAGTCCGAATTGCCGATCGGCGCGGTCTGCAGGCCGGAGGCTCCCGAGAGCTTGAGCACGGCCACATCCTGGGAGCGGTCGTATCCCACCACGGTCGCGGGGTAGGTCTGCCCATTGCCGAGATCGGTGACCGAGATATCGGTCGCGCCCGTCACCACGTGATTGTTGGTGAGTATCTCGCCGTCCGAGGTGAGCACGATGCCGGTGCCGGCGGTTTCGGCGCCCTGCATCCCCAACTCCGAGTTCACATTCACCAATCCGGGGATCACACCCTGCACCGCGGTATCCATCGCAGCCGCATTGGGTTGGGTGGCAGCGGTTTTCGAGTTGCCGACCGGCTGCACGAGCGGAGCGGGCCATCCGGCCTTCCCAGCGGCCGGCTGCGCGTGCTGGGCACCAAGCCCGAAACCCATGGTGCCGAGCCCGACCGCGCCCACACCGACCGCTGCCGCAGCAGCGAGCGCGAGCACCGCCGTCCGGCCGCGATGCGGCGATCGCGGTGGTTGCGGCGGGAGGGGTTGCCCGTACCGGGGCCACTGCTGCGGGTCATCTGGTCGCTGCGCGCTCATGTTTCCAGGAAACCCCGCGGACCTGAGAAGTCGCTGACTGTCAGGTTGCGCTTTGCTGACAGTGCTCGTCCGGAGGCAGACCGCGGCACCGGGCACGGGTGGGGGTCCGACAGCAGGGACCCCCACCGGATGGCGTCGCCGACCGGGCGAAATCATGCGGAACCCCGGCTGCTGTCGACCGTTGCCCGGTCTTCCCCTCCTCCGTTCCGACCGAGAAACGTGTTTTCGATAACTCTGCGCGGGGGCTCATTCGCCCGGCGTTCGAAAGCCTGTCTCGCACAGTAGGTTCCATCGCTGCAGCGGCTCTACCTTTTTCCTGCCCGTTCGCGGTCGTTTTCTGCCCGCCGGACATGCCCGCCGTCTGCTTGTAGGCTTGCCGTGGTGCGCGAAAAGGGCGGTGTGATCGATGCGGAATACGGGAAAGAGACCTTCTCGCTTCCCCGGCACCCGCAGATTCCGCGAGGCCTATCGAGAGCACTGCGGGCAGACCACGGCCCAGATGTGCGAACAGCTTTTCGGCACCCGATCGCCACGTGACAGGCGTCCCGTGAACGGCAGGTCGCAATGACTTCGGCGCGTGAGGTTCCCGACCCCTCCTCCGCCTTCAGCGCCACCCGCCAGTGGGTTCCCTCCCGCGGCCTGTCCAACGGGCTCAATGCCCACGCCTGGGGAATCCTGGCCGACTTGAGCGAATCACAGGTCTACAGAGTGCTTTTCGCCCTGACCGACGCGGGAATCGCGGGCTACGTCCTCCCGGTGCGCGCGACGACCAAGCTGGAGCCCAGCGATCCCGAGATCGTATGGCGACTCTGGGTCGGCAGCCAGCGGTACGGCGCAGCCCAGGATCTGCTGATGGAGCTGCTCCGCTACGGCCGCGAGCGACGCCGCCCGCCCCCGGTTCCGGTTCCGGGCCGCCGCCGCCGAATGCGGGTGCGCCTGATTCGCAAGTCATCGTAGTTCCGTGCCCCGGAGTTCAATTGCATCACCGGCTGCCGCGGAATATGCTGCCCGCCAACGCGAAACGGCCCGGAACCTATTGGTTCCGGGCCCCTGAGCAGCAGTGGAGCTAGATTGAGATCGTGTCTTCACGGCCAATCCGCCCCTGCTGGAACACGAACTGATCAAACTCGCCGCTCTCTCACAAACCCGGCCGCCGCCCTGGAGCGCCGCGGTGTCGAGCCCCGGACCGCACGGCTGGCCGATTTCGGATGTTCGAGAGACGTTGGTGGCTAACCGATCAGCGGTTGGCCGCCATTCGTTCGGGCAACCTGATTGATCCGTTAGCCGCGCACCACGGGCAGGGCTTCAGGCACTCGGTGTGAGGACAGTGCGGTCGAAGGGGCCACCATGGGTTGCGGCGTGCGCGACCGCGTCGTTGACCTGGTCGAGGTCGAACCGGGTGACGTGTTCGGGGGTGAGGTCCAGCGCACCCGAGGCGATGAGGCGGATCATGCCCACGTTCGCGGTGCGTGGATACATCCACTGCCCGCGGATGGTCAGCGAGTTGCGCATGATCCACGGGTAGGGCAGAGCGAGGTCCGCGCCGCCGAGCATGCCGACGCCGCCCATCAACACGACCCGCCCGTACTCACGCACCGTCATGGCTGCCGCCTGGGTAATCGCGCTGGGCGCTTGCGGCGGCAGGAGATCGAGGACGAGGTCGATCGGGCCGTCGGCGGCGGCGCTCATCGCAGCGCGGTCGGTATCGTCGTGTCCAGTGAGCTCGACCGGGCTCACCCGCGGGCCGAACCGATCGGCGAGCAGGTCGAGCACGGCCCGGTTACGTCCCGGGGCCACCACGTGCCCGGCACCCATGGCGAGCGCTACCGCTACCGCGCTGCTGCCGAGATTGCCGGTCGCCCCACTGATCAACACCGTCTCGCCGGCCTCGAGTCCACCGGCCAGCAAGCCGCCATAGGGAATGGTGTACACGCCGAGAGCCGACCACCGTGCCGGATCGGCTGCGGCCTGTGCGGGTAAGGGAATGGTGTACACGCCGAGAGCCGACCACCGTGCCGGATCGGCTGCGGCCTGTGCGGGTAGCGGATACACATTCTCTGTGGGCACCCGCATGAGCTCGGCGAAAGGTCCGTCGTGCAGGTACCGGGCCAGTTGTGCACCGCCGGGACCACGAGAACTCCACCCCTGCAATGTGATGTCCGGTGTCAGGGCATCGTCGCGGGCTCGTACCGTCGAGTCGCACCAGACCAGGTCCCCCACGTGCAGCTTGGTCGCATCCGGACCCACGCGGGCTATTCGGCCGATGCCGCCGACCCCGGGTACGACGGGCGGTTCGAGTGGATAGCGCCGTTCGCCGCTGAACACCTCCGCCGCGTACGGAGGCACACAGGTCGCCAAGACCTCGACCAGTACCTCACCGCCGCCGGTTTCCGGATCGGGCACGTCGTGCACCGTGAGCGGTGAACCGAACTCGGTCAATGTCGCTGCGCGCATGGGGAGCCTTTCTGTTCGCTTTCCACCACGCTAGGCAGGACAAGGGCATGCGGGAAGCGAGGATTCGGCATCTCTGGTATGCGTAATAGGCATGGACGTGTCGAGCGCGAATCTTGGGTGCTCTGCCAGATCGCCGAATCAGGCAGCTTCACCGCCGCCGCCGAACGGCTGGGCTACACACAGTCGGCGGTCTCCCGCCAGGCGATCGCCCTCGAGCGCAGCGCCGGCGTCACCCTGTTCGAACGACGGCCCGACGGGGTACAGCTCACTCGGCCCGGACTGACACTGTTGCGTTATGCCCGAACGATTCTGGCGTCGGTCGACGCGGCAGCACGTGACCTGAACGGCGATGCTCCCCCCGCGAAGGTGGTGCGACTGGGGTTGTTCCTGAGCGCCGGAGCGGTGATCCTGCCCATCGCGCTCGCCCGGCTTGCCGCGGTCGCGCCACAGGTCCGGGTCACCACCCGCGAAGGCACCACTCCCAGCTTGACTCGGGCATTGCGCATCGGCTCGATCGACATCGCCGTACTGTCCTCGCGTCCACCGCACCGGCCACCGGACAGCGAGTCACCACGCCTGCACATCACCACAGTCCAGGACACCGAACTTCTCGTAGCGGCGTCGGCCACCGGCACGTTCGCGGGCCGCACGTGGGTGCATGTCGACGAACTGGAAGACGCATCCTGGATCGCCGCCGCTTCGTCGAGCGCGGAACCACTGCTCGGCGTCTGGCCCGGTTTGCCAGGGCGAGCGCGCATCGTGCACAGTGCTCGCGACTGGCTGACGAAATTGCATTTGGTCGCCGGTGGATTCGGTGTGACCACCGTTCCGGAAAGTATGTCGCCGGCTTTTCCACCCGGTGTCATCGGTTTACGAGTCCAGGGGGCACCACCGGAAATCCGCCGGGTTCTCGTGGCCCGGCTCCCCGGCGCCGCCACACCCGCGATCACGACAGTCACCCAGGCGATCACATCGATCGTCGGGCAGTGACGACCGCCGACTCGCCAACTGCCGCTATTCAAGCAAACGCGACCGACAACCGACCGTTCCCGCTGCCCTGCCCATTGGTCTTGGATCATGCTGTGACCGAGCCGAATTCGGTGATGACCAGGATCGACGGATCGACGTCACCAGACCTGCTAGCGGGAATCACCCACCCACACAAGACAAATGGGTGCTTCGGCCGGGACGACTTCCATGTCCACTTCGACCACAGGCAAGTCACCCGCGCAGCGCGCCCACCGACCGGACCACGCACCGGCCGATCTAGGTTGGGTCCGAGCCGGGCGGTAGTCCCGCTGATCGTCATCTGCCAGTGTTCGGTGGCGGGACGGGTAGTCGCACCGTGACGCAGAGGCCCCCCGCGGCCCGGGGGGTAAGGGTGAGGGTTCCGTCGTGTGCTTGGGCGATGCTCTTGACAATGGCCAGGCCGAGGCCGAGGCCTGCGTGATCACTGCGGATGCGTTCGGTGCCGCGCCGGAACGGTTCGGAGAGTGTCGAGACGAGCTGTGGAGTGAGTTTGTCGCCGGTGTTCTCGACAGTGAGCGTGACGGACGCTGGACTGATGGAGGTGTCGACCTGCACGCTGCCGTGTTCGGGGAGGTTGTGGACGATGGCGTTGTGCAGGAGATTCGTGGCCATCTGCAGCAAGAGAGCGGATGAGCCGATGGTGGGGCTGATTTCCCCAGAGTTATCGATGGTGACCCCGTGCTTCTCCGCGAGGGGGAGGAGTGTTTCGGTGGCTTCTTCCGCTACAAGGGACAAGTCGACGTGTTCCCAGGTGAAGGACCGCTGGTCGGCACGGCTGAGTAGGAGCAATGCCTCGGTGAGTTCGATCGCTCGGGCGTTGACGGCGCGGAGACGTTCGGTGAGCTCGTCGTTGCCGCGGTCCGGATCCTTGCGGGCGACGTCGAGAAGGGTCTGGGTGATCGCCAGTGGGGTGCGTAGTTCGTGTGAAGCGTTGGCTGCGAACCGCTGTTGTTCGGCGACATGTGCTTCCAGCCGTTCGAGCATGACGTCGAAGCTGTCGGCGAGTTCGCGGAACTCGTCGCTGCGGCCTAGCAGCCGGATTCGGTGGGACAGCGATCCGTTCGTGGCCAGCCGTGTGGCCTCTGTGATGCGATTCAGCGGGGCTAGCATGCGTCCGGCGAGAATCCACCCGCCCAGGAGACCGAACACCAGCAGGAACGCCAGCACCGCGGCTGTCGCTGTACCGAAGATGACCGGGCCGAAGTTGTGTGAGTTGAAGACGCGCGGGAGATTGGAGAGGCTGGGAGCGAAATTACTGGCGGGCCCGCCTCGCAGCAGGAACGCCCACACAGCAGCGAGCAGCAGAGTACCTGCGAGTATGAGGAATCCGGCGTAGCTGAGGGTGAGTTTGAGGCGAACGCTCAATCCAGGCGCCCTATCCATGAGCCGCTCCTTCTCACGCGGTGTCGATGCAATAGCCGACGCCGGCCACGGTCGCGATGATCCAGGGTTCGCCGAGGCGTTTGCGCAGCGCCGAGACGGTGATGCGCACGGCGTTGGTGAACGGGTCGGCGTTCTCATCCCACGCCCGCTCGAGGAGCTCCTCGGCGCTGATGACACCGCCTTCGGCAGTGATGAGGACTTCGAGCACGGCGAACTGTTTCCGGGTGAGCGCGACGTAGCGGCCGTCGCGGTGAACCTCGCGGCGGAACGGGTCCAGACGCAGACCGGCGATCTCCCGCACGGGCGGCCTATTACGGACGCGCCTGCGGTCGAGCGCTCTGAGGCGGAGCACGAGTTCTCGAAGTTCGAACGGCTTGGTGAGGTAGTCATCGGCGCCGAGTTCGAACCCGGTGGCTTTGTCGTCGAGCCGGTCAGCGGCGGTAAGCATCAGGATCGGCATGCCGCTACCGGAAGCGACAACGCGTTTGGCGATCTCGTCACCGGAGGGGCCGGGAATGTCGCGGTCGAGGACGGCGATGTCGTAAGCGTTGATGCTCAGCAGTTCCAGAGCGGTGTCGCCGTCACCGGCGATATCGGCCGCGATCGCTTCCAGACGCAGACCATCGCGGATGGCCTCTGCCATGAACGGCTCGTCCTCGACCACCAACACGCGCATGCTCTGGATGCTACGAGCCCGCGCATATCGTCGGCATACCAAAAACCGCATACGCGCCGACAACACCACACTGCCTTGACTGACACCATGCGTCACACAACCGCGATACGAACAAGGTCCTCCAGGACTCACAGGCCGACCGGCGGCGGCCTGGTCACCGTCACGGCTGCGATCCGCACACGATCCGAGGATGCCGAAGTGACCGGCGCTGCCGGTCGAGCCGGTCCCGAGCCGGTGCGGTGGAAACCGCCCGCCCGCATCGCGTTCCGATTCTGCTTCCTGTACTTCGGCTTGTACTGCTTACTCACTCCGCCGATCGTCTGGGTGCTGACCGGATGGTTCGGCCGCCGGCTGGGCTCCGGCGCGCAGTACTGGCATATCCGGAAATCGCAGCCCGCCCTGAATTGGGTGGGCCACCACCTATTCGGTACTACCGCACAGCTGTATTCGAACGGCGCCGGTGACCAGACCATCTTCTGGGTACTGTTGTTCTGCATTCTGGTCGTGGCGGTGGCCGGGACAGCGGTGTGGTCGGTGCTGGACCGGCACCGCACCCAATATCGAACACTCGCAGGCTGGTATCTCCTCGCCATCCGGCTGTTACTGGCCGGCCAGATGTTGAGCTTCGGCTTCGCCAAGGCGATTCCGACGCAGATGCCCCAACCGTCGCTGACCACGCTGCTGACCAAGTACGGCGACCTCACACCGATGGCCGTGCTGTGGGCGCAGGTAGGTATGTCGAGACCGTACGAGATGTTGCTCGGCGCCGCGGAAATCACTGCGGCGATCTTGCTGTTCATTCCGCGGACCGCGCTGCTCGGCGCGCTGCTGACCCTGATCGACACGCTGCAGATCGGCGTGCTGAACATGACCTTCGATGTGCCGGAGAAGATTTCGTCCACGCACCTTCTGTTGATGTCGTTGGTGCTGCTCGCGCCCGACGCACGACGGCTGGCGCGAGTATTGCTGCTCAACCGCACCACCGGCCCTTCCGCCGTGCCGCATCCGTTCCACACCACGAGATCTCGCCGTATAGCGGCGCTGGCGCAGGTCGCGCTCGGCATCTGGATTGCGGTGGCGCTGGTGCTCGGCGGCTGGCATGCCTGGCGTGGTGGTGGGCCCGATCGCCCCAAACCTCCGCTGTACGGCATCTGGTCGGTGTCGCAATACACCCGCGACGGCCAGTCGGTGCCGCCGCTGACCACCGACGAAACCCGTTGGAAAACGGTGGTGTTCGATTATCCGAATATGGTTACCTACCAGCTGATGGACGACACCCTGGTGACCGTTCCCGCCGACGTAGACGCCGCCGCCCATAGAATCCGGATGATTGCGGGGACGCAGCAATCCGGATCGGCGGCCACACCCGGCCGCACTCAGAATCCGTTGGCCGCACTCATCTTCCAGCAACCCGCTCCCGACAAAGCCGTGCTGACCGGCGAACTGGATGGCCACCAGGTGACACTTGCACTCGACCGGATCGACCCAAACAGCTTCCCGCAGCGAAGCACAACCTTTCACTGGGTGCAGAACAGTCCGCATTTCTAGCCACCCGCACTTAGTTAGATTGTGCGGTAGGCCTTTTCGTTCCGGCTGGCCGGTTCGCCCGTCCCGGCATAGGGGTCGATCACGAACGCCATGTAGACGAACGTGCCCGTCACCAAACTTGCGGTCCGAGCCGGGCCGAGACCGCAGTGATCGCGGCCCAATCGCGGTCGAATCGTCACGGTGATCGGCGACCAGCCAGATCACCTTGGCCTTGGTCGCTTCGTCGTAATTGGCGGGCACGATCTGCCGCCAATTACATGCTGGGACGCCGCGAAACCCCTGCGACGGCACCGCACCCATGACACTGAGTTTGGCTAACGATGCCGAACGTGATGCCAAATCAACGCGAAAACGGCCCGGAACCATAGGTTCCGGGCCGTTCTGCCTAGTAGCGGGGACAGGATTTGAACCTGCGACCTCTGGGTTATGAGCCCAGCGAGCTACCGAGCTGCTCCACCCCGCGTCGGGTAAACAGAACAGTACACGGAGGTGGCGGATACACCAAAACGGCTGCGGACCTCGGTGGTTCGGTGTGCCGCCACGGCTGGGTGGCGGAGGGATTGATAGCGTCAGGGCGATATGTCCCCTACCGATTCCCGAAGCACGCTGCCCATTCAGCGGGTGCGGGCGATTGTCGAGTTGGCGCAGCGGCGCGGCTGGGATGTGACGGGCATGCTGGACGATGCCGGGATTGCTCCGGAGCTGTTGGCGGAGGGGCGATCTCGGGTCACCCTCGAGCAGGTCGTGGAGATGGTGCAGCGGCTGTGGCGGGTCACCGATGACGAATTGCTCGGGCTGGGGCTGCATCCGATGCCGCGCGGCACGCTGCGGCTGGTGTGCTTCGGGCTGGTCGGGGCCTCGACACTGGGCGGGGCGATTCGCCGGTTCGAGAGTTTCCGCCGGTCGCTGCCGGGTTTACCTCCCATCACCCTGATCGAGCACGACGGTGAAGCGCGGGTGATCTTCGATATCAGCGAGGTCAGCCAGCCGGTCGGCATTGTCATCGACACCATGCTGACGATTACGCATCGGTTCATCGCCTGGGCGATCGGCGGGCGGCTGCGGCTGCGCCGGGTCGAGGTGCCGTATCCCCGGGACCCGGAGGTCGATGATTACGAGTTGATTTTCGGTGCGCCCGTGGTCTTTTCGGCGCCGGCGCCGATGCTGGTCTTCGATGCCGCGCTCTTGGATCGGCCGACCACGCGCACCGAGGACGAGCTGCTCGTCTTCCTGCGCAATGCCCCGGCCGGTGTTCTCGGCCCGCGCGACTATTCGGTATCGCTCGCCTCGCGGGTCCGGCGCATTCTCGAACAGGGACTCACCGGCGCGTGGCCGAGCATCGAGGATATTGCCGCCGCACTGTCCATGAGCCCGCAAACGCTGCGGCGCAAGCTGCGTGAGGAACACACCTCGCCCCGCGAGATCCGGGAACACATTCTGCGGGACGCCGCCATCGCCAGTCTGGTGCGCGGCGACGAGACCGTGTCCGCGCTGTCACGACGACTCGGCTTCTCGGAGCCGAGCGCCTTCTCCCGGGCCTTCCGGCGCTGGACCGGGAGCGCACCGGGCTCCTACCAACGCTGACGCTCGAGCATTCCGGTCAAGAAGTCGAGCGAGCCGGTCATAGGCGTACCGGACAAATCGCCATACCGTCACGGCAGAGCCGATTAGAACAGAGGAGTTCACTCGTGGCCCTGCACCGCTCGCCGTGGATGGATGAGGACCTGGACGCGCTGTCCGATCTGGCGCGCAAGTTCTTCGAGAAGGAATGCGCCCCCAATGAGGACCGGTGGGCGCGCCAGCACCATGTCGACCGCGAACTCTGGAACCGCGCAGGCGAATTGGGCCTGCTGTGCCTCAGCATTCCCGAGGAGTACGGCGGTGGTGGCGGCACCTTCGCGCATGAGGCCGTCGTGCTGACCGAACAGGTTCGCGGCCTGTCCCCCAGCCTCGGCAATCCCGTGCACAGCGGGATCGTCGCGCACTATGTGAACGCGTACGGCACCGAGGCGCAGAAGCAGCACTACCTGCCGAAGATGGCGTCCGGCGAACTGGTCGGCGCGATCGCCATGACCGAACCCGGCACCGGCTCCGACCTGCAGGGCATCAAGACCAAGGCGGTCAAGGACGGCGACGACTACGTCCTCAATGGCGCCAAGACCTTCATCACCAACGGCTATCTCGCCGACCTGGTGATCGTGGCCTGCAAGACCTCCGAGGGCAAGGGCGCCGACACCGTCTCGCTGGTGCTGGTGGAGACCGAGCGCGAGGGTTTCCGCCGCGGCCGCAATCTGGAGAAGATCGGCCAGCACGGGCAGGACACCTGTGAGCTGTTCTTCGACAATGTCCGTGTGCCGCAGTCGAATCTGCTCGGCACCGCCGAGGGCATCGGATTCATCCAGCTCATGCAGCAGCTGCCGCAGGAGCGCCTCATTCTGGCCGTGATCGCCGCGGCCGCCATCGAGAAGACCGTCGAGGTCACCCTCGCCTACACCAAGGAGCGCGAAGCCTTCGGCAAGCCGATCTTCGCCTTCCAGAACACCCAGTTCACGCTGGCCGAATGCGACACCATCAAGACCATCGCCTGGAGCTTCACCGACGACTGCGTCAATAAGCACCTGCGCGGTGAACTCGACGTCCCCACGGCCGCCAAGGCCAAATGGTGGCTCACCGAACAGCAGTGCAAGGTCGCCGACGAATGTCTGCAGCTCTTCGGCGGCTACGGCTATATGGCCGAATACCCGATCTCCCGGATGTACGCCGACGCCCGCATCCAGAAGATCTACGGCGGCACCAACGAGATCATGAAGCTGATCATCGGCCGCACGCTCTAACCAGCACCGGCAATAGGGCGGCCCCGGAGAAATTCTCTCCGGGGCCGTCCCTGTGCAACGGCAGCACCGGCCTGGGCCGCCGTAGACTCGGCATCATGCGAATCGCCATTATCGGAGGGCATGGTCAGATCGCCTTGCAGCTCACGCGCTTGCTCAGTGAGCGCGGGAATGTGGTGCAGGCCGTCATTCGGAACCCGGCGCACGCGGGGGATGTGGAGGCAGTGGGCGGGCAGCCCGTTGTGCTGGATCTCGAGGGGCCGGGGGCGGATGAACTCGCCGCGGCGCTGAGTGGTGTGGACGCGGTGGTGTTCGCGGCGGGGGCTGGGCCGGGCAGTGGTGTGGAGCGCAAGTACACCGTTGATCGGGACGGGTCGGTGCGGCTGGCCGAGGCTGCGGAAAAGGCCGGGGTGCGGCGGTTCTTGCAGATCTCCACCATGGGCGCGGGGAGGCCTGCTGCCGGGGGCGATGAGCAGTGGGTTGCCTATATCGATGCGAAGACGCAGGCGGAGAACGACCTTCGAGCTCGGGACCTCGAGTGGACCATTCTGCGGCCGGGACGGCTCACCAACGAGTCCGCGACGGGAAAGGTGCTGCTCGCGGAAAGTGTTGCCGCCGGCAGCGTGCCGCGCGCCGATGTGGCGGCGGTCCTCGCCGAGTTGCTGATCACCGGAAACGCGGCCGGCCGGGTTCTCGAATTGATCAGTGGGGATACCCCGGTCGAGGCGGCGGTCGCCGCCATCGCCGACTGACACAGCTGCCGAAACAGCCTCGGCCACAGCGGAAATGCAGCAGTGCCCGGCGACGATCAGCGCACCGGGCCCCACGCACCGCTGACGGATTCAGAGCAGGATGGTTGGGTCCGCGCGATCCGGACTCTGCGGGGGAGCTCACCTGAAGCGTGAAAACAGCTCCCGGAGAACAACTCCGGGAGCCGCCATCACCGCCCGCCGAGACTGGCCGCGGCCTCGTCGCCGACGTACGCCCCCCCAGAGTCGGCGGTACGGGCCCTCCGTTGTGAGCAGGTCGGCGTGGCGGCCGGTCTGCAACAGGCGGCCCTCGCCGACAACGACGATCATGTCGGCGTCCGCGGCGGTGGCCAGGCGGTGCGCCACGACAATGGTGGTGCGTCCTGCGGTCAGCAGATCCACGGAGGCGCGGACGCGGGCGTCGGTCGCCAGATCCAGTGAGGCGGTGGCCTTGTCGAGAATGAGGATGTCCGGGTTCCACCAATGGCGCACGCGCCAGCGCGAGCAGCTGACGCTGGCCGCCGAGAGGCTGTCACCGTGCGCGCCGATCTGCCGCAGGAGCCCTTCCTGTTCGGCGATGTCACAGCGCATCGGGATCGACGCCACCATCGCGCTCGCCTTCGGATTTGTCGGCTGCGGATTGCTCGGCCTGTCCACCAGCAGCGCGCAGACCCGGTATCCGGTCTACGCCGCCTGGCTCATTGTCACCGGAGTCGGTGTGACACCGGCACTTCCGACTCTCTCGGGCGCCATCGCCGGATCGCTGCCGCCCGCACAGGCCGGGGTCGGCGCGGGATTGCAGACCACCACCCGGGAATTCGGCAGCGCCCTCGGCGTAGCCGTCATCGGCACGGTGCTCACCGCGCGATTTGCCGCCGCGCTACCGCAGGACGTCCGCGCCGGCCACAATCCGCACACCGTCGCCCAGGCCCTGGCCACCGCGCCCGGACGCAGCCGCGACATCATCACCGCCTTCATAACGGCGGCGGACGCCGGACTGCGGGTGGTCGGGGTGACCGTGCTCGTCCTCGGCGCGCTCGTGCTGCTGCAATCGCTGCTCTCGCGGCGCGGCAGCACCGCATAGACGGCCCTGCTCAGTGGTGGCACTGTCCGCCCTTGCGACGGCATTCCCCGTCGCAAGGGCGGTCGCGGAGGCTCAGGCCCGGCGCAGGGCGAGGACCGGGATCGTACGGATGCCCTCGGTCTTGACGGCGTATTCGGCGAAACCCGGGTAGCGGCGCGCCTGCTCGGCGTAGATCGTATTCCGTTCGGGGCCGGTCACTTCCGCGACAGTGACCAGGTACTGCTCGGTGCCCACCTCGACCTCGGCCTTCCCGGCGGTGGTGAGGTTGTAGTACCAGTCGGGGTTGGTCGGAGCGCCGGCCTTGGAGGCGAACACGTAGATGGTGGCCGAATCCTGCTCGTCCTGCATGTACATCATCGGGCTGACAGTTTTGCGGCCGGACTTGCGGCCGACATGATGCACCAGCACCATCGGCGCACCCTCGAACGGACCGCCCACCCGGCCCTCATTGGCTCGGAACTCGGCAACGATATCGGCATTCCAGTCACTCATGCCGTGCTTCCTCCTGGTCTCGACGGATAGGCCGAGTAGAGCCTATGACGCCGCCGGAAATCTCGGCTGTCAGGCGGTGCGTGCCATCGAAGGAGAGTCCAGCTCGGTGAATTGCGACGGTCTTCGAGTCAGACAGTGAGTGCGGCCCGGATGCCGCGGTGATCGGAGCCGGGCAGCTCGACCGTGTGCACCTCGTGCGTGAGGGCGTCACGCACGAGGATGTGATCAATGGCAATGGCGGCCGGATACCAGCGATCGGCGGCATATGAATAGCGGAATAACACGCGGTCCATAGAGCGCAATTGCTGTGACCCACCCCAGAATTCATTGAGAATTGCCGGGGAACAGGCATTATTCGCGATCACTCCAACTTGCCATTCGATCGCTATAACCGCTCGGCACGCCGGTGCGCGTGGCTGGCAATGTGCCTAGAGTTCAAGAAGTTTCATTGAATCGAGCGCTTATCTGTTGCAATTTCCTGGCCACTTTCAGCCTTCAGGAGAAGTGGAAAGTTTTGTGCCGCAATGAAGACACCTCATCGCGGTGGCGGATACCCGGATACCCGGATATCCGGCGGAATTTAGCGGCTGCTGACCCGCCTGGCGAGCCGTTCCGCGAGCGGCGCCTCGACGAGTTCCTCTGCGCCGGGCCGCATTCCGGCGATACACAGCGCCAGATGCCGCTTCCACGCGGTATCGGTGACGCCGCGGGTTGTTTCGATCACGCCGCGCATGGCCCAGAACTGCACCTCGATATCGGTGTCGGTGAGATCCGCGCGAATGCGGCCCGCCGCTTTGGCCGCGATCAGCAATTCGGTCATGATGCGCCAGTACTCGGCCTTGAGCGCCTTGGTCTCCTCATCACTCCACAGGCGCGGCAGACAACCGCGCTGCGAGGCGATGACTTCGCCTGTCCCGTAGAGCAACTGCTCCAGCCCGCGACCGTCGGTACGGTCGCGGGCCGTCTTCGCGATGGCCACCAGATCGTCCATCAGCTTGCGGACCAGCGCACTGATCAGCGCTTCCTTCGTGGGAAACCGGCGGTAGAGGGTGCCCATCCCGACACCGGCTACCCGCGCGATCTCATCGACACTCGCATCCATCCCGGATTCGGTGAAGACCCGCTCGGCCGCGTCCAGGAGCCGCTGCCGATTCTGCGCGGCATCCCGGCGCAGCACCTTGGGCTCATTCGGATTCATCGCCGACTACGGTACCGCCCGCGATCAGCGCCAACTCACCGTGTGCGAGCTCAGCCGGCTCCTCGAGCTGCGACTGCTGGTTCCGCTTGATCGCGGGAATGAACAGTGCGGCGAAGGCGCCCAGGACAACTGCGATGCCGAGCATGACGAACCCGTTGGTGTATCCGGACTCCTTCGGCAGGCCCGAAGGCGCGGCCCCACTGCTCACCACACTGGCCATGAAGGCGGCGCCGAGCGAACCGCCGATGGTCCGAATATTGGCGTTCATCCCGCTGGCGACACCGGTCTGCGCCGGAGATACCGCGGCGACAACAACATTGGACATGGCCGAGAAGGCCAGACCGAATCCGACGCCGACGATGGCCATCGCGATATAGATGTCGATCTCGTACTGGTGCAGGAACGCCAGCATGAAGTACCCCACCGCACCGATCAGCGATCCCACGAACAGCACGTTCTTGGAACCGAAGCGCGCGGCCATCGGCCCGGAGGCCAGACCGAGCAGGAACATTCCGATGGTCATGGGCAGCAGCATCAGTCCCGACTGGGTCACCGAGGCGCCGAAACCGTAGCCGGCCGAGGTCGGCGTCTGCAGGAACTGGGGCAGGAAGCCGAAGTTCGCGTACATGCCGACACCCATCAGCAGCGCCACCAGGTTCGCCGCCCACACCGTGCGAATCCGCATCATCCTCATATCGATGAGCGGATTGGACGAGCGAGCCTCCGCGATCACCCAGATGACCAGGATGACCACCGCGGCCGCCAGCAGCCCGAGCACCTTGAACGAGCCCCAGCCCCAGCTCGGCGCCTGACTCACGGACAGCAGCAGCGCGACCAGCCACCCGGAAAGCAATAGCGCGGTCGCCCAATTCACCTTGCCCTCATTGCGAATCCGCGATTCCGGGACCAGGAAGTAGGCGGCCACCGCACCGATGGTGATCATGATCAGCGGGATCCAGAACAGCCAGTGGTAGCTGAGCACATCGACGATCGGACCGGCGAACACGATCCCGAGTCCCGCGCCCACCGCGGTCAGGGCGGCAATGATGCCGACCGCGCCGGGCACCTTGTCCCTGGGGAATTCGTCCCGAATGATGCCGAATGCCAAGGGCAGCACACCACCACCGACACCCTGGATCACCCGCGCCACGATCATGACGGACAGGCTCGTGGCCAGCGCGGCGAGCAGCGAGCCCGCCCCCAGCGCGACAAGCGCGATCACGAACAGCCGCTTCTTACCGTGCATGTCCCCGAGGCGGCCCATGATCGGCGTGAAGATCGACGCAGACAACAAATAGGCCGTCAGCACCCACGTGACATTGGTCTGACTGGTACCCAGCGACTCCTGAATGGTCGGCAGCACCGGCATCACCAGCGACTGCAACAGCGCATAAGCACCCACACCGAGCGCAAGAACTCCGAACGTCACCCGATAGTGCGCTCGACGGGCGGTTTCCATATTCAACTCCTCGCCGAACCGGAGGGCAGACTCCGGATACGGCAAAAAAATAGCATCTCAAGCGGAGGGTCCGCTCCGCATAGGAGGTGGATCACAACGTCACGGGCATTGCATGAATCCCGACAGCACACGGGGCTCGCCAGGAGAACCGGTGTCCGGCAACAAGATCGAGGCGGCACTCGGCAATGTACGACCGAAGTCCCGGTCGCCCCGAGTCGCTCACCAAAGCCAACGACAACGGCCCCGGAACCATTGGTTCCGAGGCCGTTCCGTGTAGTAGCGGGGACAGGATTTGAACCTGCGACCTCTGGGTTATGAGCCAACAAGTACCCGTCCCACACGGTCCCCCCGCGTTCAAGGGAATCCATTCTGTGCTGGTCAGCGGGGTTTCGTTCGTCCGTGCTGTCCGCGTCGTATCACCCGGCCCGCTGGATTTCGCCGTATCCGGTTGCCAAATCCGTTGCCAATTCGGCGGATTCGGGGGGCGAAGCTGGACGCGTTCCTTCGTACGCCTGGATGAAGCCACACTGACAACGGTAGCTACCGCGACCGATCCTAAATCGCCTTCAGCAGCGCGATGCCGGTGTGCGGCTCTAACTGCGCGGCTCCGTTGTAGTGCGCGGAATTCGGGACTGTGCAGCCGATCCGCACTACAGGAACCGGCCGGGCCGCCAAGCGCATACGGAGCGGGCGGGCGGCGGCTGGATACAGCCGTTTGGGCGGGCATGAACGCTCTGCCTCATCACCACGGTCAATGCCTGATCTACAGGAAATGATCTGTGCCGGTCAGCGAAGCGGACTGCCAAGCCGTGAACAACGTGACTGAGGCCATGTCGGCTAAGGCCGCTACAACACCAGCGCCACCCGGCAAGGTCGTCTGCGATCAATCTGTGAGCCGACGGAGTCTGGCGAGGAACCCATCGATTTCGGCGAGCTCGGGAGCTTCAGGCCCTCGGTAGCGTCTCATCGCATTACGGAGGACGACTGCAGCGGCTTGTGCCTGATGGAACCGTTCAGCCCCAGCTTCCAACCGCATGATCTGGGCGAGGGCGTCGAGATGCCGATCGACAGCTCCCTGGTCATACGCGTCCGGCTCCCACCGCACGTGGTCATCGAACGCGGCGAGGGCCGCCGTGGACTCACCAATCTCCATGCGACACTGGGCCTCGTAGTACCGGCACTCCTGAATCGTCGCGTCGGCAGCGTCGTACCGACCCTCCCGTGCCGCCCCGACCCGCTCGAAGAGCGCAGCCGCGTCGCGGAAGGATCCACCCAGAAAGTACACATGGGCGAGCGCTAGGCTCAGTTCCTCGACCGCAACGTCATCGCCCGCGCGCGCCAGAGATTCGCTCAGTAGGTCTGCGGCCTGCGCGAACTGTCCCTCGCCGGTGAGCTTCGCCGCCCGGTCGACCACCTCATTGAATTCATCATTGGTCAGCGGCCTGCCCGTGACACGAGGCTGCGCGGAGGCGCGGGTGTCTGCCCGGGCGCGGTGGGTCCAACCCCCGAAGGGGCGAGTAATCGGTCGGCAAGGGTCCAGATCCCGACCATCCGATGCCAGCAGCGGCGAATTCCCCGTCGGGGTACCTTCGAGCGCAAAGGGGAGCAGTGCCTCGTAGACGGCCGCCGCCGCGGGCCGCCGCTCAGACTCCTTTGCCAACATGGCCAGAAGTAGTCGCTCGATCGCTTTGGGCACATCACGGCGCAGCGCCCTGACAGACGGCGGATCGGTGGCCACATGGTGCCATAGGTGGGAACGATCATCTGAAGCGGTGAAGGGCGTGCGCCCGGTGAGCAGCTCGTAAAGCACACAGGCAAGGGCGTAGACGTCCGCGGCAGGGCCGACTGTGTTGGCAAGACACTGCTCGGGCGAGATGTACGCGGGGGTGCCCACCGTCATGCCCTCTTGCGTGAGATGGGGGTTGGTTCCTGAGCCGAGGAGCGCGGCGACTCCGAAGTCAAGCACTTTGACCACCCCGCCAGGGGTAAGCATCAGATTCGCCGGTTTGATGTCGCGGTGCACAATATCCCGGCGGTGGACCTCGTCCAGGACGGAGGCGATCTGCGTGCCGATTGCTGCCGCCCAAGCGACGGGCAGTGGCTCGTAGTCGTAGTCAGTGTCCGAGATCAACGTCGAGATCTCGCGTCCCACGAGCAACTGCATGACGACATATAGCTGACCGGTCTCGTCATCGACGCCCGCGTCATAGACAGCTGGGATCCCGGGATGGTCATGAAGATCAGCGGTGGTACGGACTTCGCGGAGGAAACGCTGGCGCCGGATCTCCAGCGCCTCCTCCTGTCCAACTCGCGGAACCGTCGGCTGCTCGACCCGCATCAGCTTGACTGCGACGCGCCGGTCTAGTCGTTCGTCGTACGCCTGCCAGACATCACCCATGCCTCCGGAGCCAATCGGCTCTTTGAACCGGTAACGGCCGGCGAGCACTCTCGCCGGTTCTGCCCCGCTCTGCGCTGGCGTCACGTCCCCCATCGGCTTCCCTCTCAGTGCGAGCGATGCGCTGATCGCGTGTCAAGACTACGGCGTCGGAGGCTCTACACGCCGATGGACGCCGCTCTTGAGCTGGGCAACGCGCTCGGCAGTCGTCTGCCGGTCCGCCTCCCGCCGCGCCGGGCGACGGATGAGGTTGTACGACTGCGCCGTCGCAACCTTCTTGAACAGACGATTGATATCGTCGTCGTCGAAATAGCGGACCATCAAGGCGTCGTTGGACTGTGCCTGCCTGATGACAAAGCTGTCCATGTCCTTGGCAAGTTCGCGACCGTAAGTCTCCGAATCTTGGGCCAAAGCCAGCTGCTGCATGTCTGGATCCTCGGCGATGGTCACGACGAGCTGTCCGAGCAGAATCTGGTCTGCAGTGGTGAGCCCCGCCCCGTGCTCCTCGTTCAACTCGTCGATGATTTCCATGAGAGGTCGTTCCTGGACCTCCTGCGCGGCGCCGGCAGCCTCCGCCACCAGTCCAGGCAATACCTGCGCGCCGGGAGCTCCCAGCTTCAATTCTGGGGTGCCCGTTTGCTGCACCCGCAGGTGGCTGGGCACGGTCTCCCCTATGTCGGCGGCGGCTGTTCCGGCTCGCCGGGGCAGCCGCCTCAGCAGGAATCGCCCATACTGGAAGAGCCGTTCGAGCTCAGGGCTGTCGAAGCCAATGACATGGGACAGCCAGCCATACGCCTTGACGTACGAATCAAGCGCCCGCCGGAACTCCTCGGCCTTGTTCGGTTCCTGAGCGACCAGCGTGTTGAAGCGATCCACGGCCGGGGCGGTGTAGTGATACAGCTTGGCGTGCGCCGTCCTGACCTGTTCCTCGCTGGCCCGGCCATCGTCGAGAGCCTCGAAGTACGCCTTGACGAGGGCGTCCATTTCGGACTCGACGAGCAGCTGGTAGGCCATGACCTCGTCCTGTCGGTCGAAGAGCAGGTTGGGATCGGTGATCGGGGTCAGCGAGGCCCCGTAGTACTTCTTGAAGGCATCGAGGATCACGTCGGACTTGTTGGCGAAGTCCAGAACGAACAGGTCCTCCTGAGACTTGAGCGGATGGGTGCGGTTCAGTCGGGAGAGCGTCTGCACGGCGGCTACACCGGCCAAGGGCTTATCGACATACATCGTCGTCAACAGCGGCTGGTCGAAGCCAGTCTGGTACTTCTCGGCCACAACCAGGATGCGGAACTCCCGTTTAGGTACGGTCGGAGCGCTCGGATCGTCTGCGCGTACATAGCCGAACCGGTCGGACAACTCCTTTTCCGCAAAGCCATTGAGCTTGGGCTCGGTGTATTCGATGTCGCCGATCTTTACCGTGCCTGAGAAGGCGACGAGAGTGCCGTAGTCAGTCAGACCTCGCTCCTCAATATGACTGCGGATGGCCTGGTAGAGACGCACGGCATGCTCACGACTAGGGGTGACCACCATGGCTCGGGCTCGCCCGCCGAGCTTGGCCGCGCTGTGGGATCGGAAATGGTCCACGATGACCTTCGCGCGCGAGGCCATCGAGGCGTCTGACAGCAGGGCTGC
Source organism: Nocardia sp. NBC_01388 (assembly GCF_045040085.1). Taxonomy (NCBI): domain Bacteria; kingdom Bacillati; phylum Actinomycetota; class Actinomycetes; order Mycobacteriales; family Nocardiaceae; genus Nocardia; species Nocardia sp. NBC_01388. Next base: position 8,151,096 of record NZ_CP109553.1, on the reverse strand, counting down.
ACGAACAAGCTTGGCGCGGGCCTTGCGCGGGTCCACCTGCCGCTCAGCCTCCTCGGCCGCCGCTCGCTGCAGCTTGAAATAGGTAGCCCAGGTGGCGTACGTGCCCAGGACATCCAGAATGAAGCCCTCCTCGATGGCCTGGTGCATCGAGTACACGTGAAACGGTCCGTACTCATCACTGTCAGGAATTGGGATACCGAAGAGATGGAGCGTCTTAGGCTTGGGCGTGGCAGTGAACGCAAAGAACGACATATTCGGCTGCTGACCGCGTGCCAGAGCCTCGGCGGTGAGCGGGTCGCCGTCTTCATCGACGGTGTGTGCGCCCAATGCCTTCTTCACCGCCGCCGAGCCATCGCCACCCTGGGAGGAGTGAGCCTCATCGATGATCACGGCATAGCGCAGGGCACCAAGACCACCAACCTTCCTCAAGATGTACGGGAACTTCTGGAGCGTGGTGATTACGATCCGAGCCGTGGACCCGGTAAGAGCCTCGGCGAGCTGGGCGGAATCCTCGTCGATCCGCCGCACCACGCCAGGAGTATGGGTGAACTGGTAGATAGTGTCCTGGAGTTGCTTGTCCAGAACGCGGCGATCGGTAATGACAATCACCTTGTCGAAAACAGGCTCGTTGGTACTCAGACCCTTGGCGCGGACAGGCTCCCCCAGATGCGCCGGATCCTCCGGGGTATGGAGCGACGACAGCCGGTGCGCGAGCCAGGCGATGGTGTTGGACTTGCCGGAACCCGCTGAGTGCTGGATCAGGTAGTTCTCCCCGGCACCGTGCTGAGCTGCGTGTGCGGTGAGCTGCCGCACCGCGTCCCACTGGTGGAACCGAGGGAAAATCAGGGGCTGGGTGTGAGCGCTGCCCGGACGATGTGAGGGTGACTTTCCAGCCTTCGCCTGTGTGTCTTCGATGTGAAGGTAGCGCTCAAGTAGTTCCAGCCAGTTGTCTCGCGCCCAGACCTGCTCCCACAGGTAGGAAACCGGGTACGTCTCGTCGGTTTCGGTACGGCCAGGGTTCCCCGCGCCTCCAATTTTTCCAGGCCCGCCGGAACCCATATTGAATGGCAGGAAACGTGTCTTCGCTCCCTCCAGCCTGGTCGTCAGAAACGCCAGTGTCGGATCTATGGCAAAGTGCACCAGGGTTCGCTTGGCGAAAAAGAGCTCCTTCGGATCGCGGCTGCGGTACTGGCGAATCGCGTCCTCCGCAGTTTGTGGGTGCCCGGTGGTGTGGTTCTTTAGCTCGGCGGAGGCCAGCGGCAGACCGTTCAGAAAAAAGGCCACGTCGACAGACTTGGTGGATGGCTTCGCGGAGAAGTGGAACTGCCTCACAATGATGAGTCTGTTGGCGTTGTAGGCGTCGAGCGCCCCGACAGCCAGGGTATGCGCGGGCCTGAAGAATGCCAGCTTGAACTTGATCCGCTGATCAACAACGCCGCGGCGGAGCACATCGAGGACACCGCGAGAGTCGATCTGCTGCGCAATCCGCTTGGCGAATCGCAGGATCGGGTGTTCCTCACCGACGCCGTACTCCGCTTTGAGCTGCAACCAAGCGTCGTTCTGAGTCTTCTTGAGAAAGGCTTCGAGCTCAGCGGTTTCGATGCCAAATGCGTGGTTGTAAGCTTTGGCCCGCCCACGCTCCCATCCATTTGCGACGAGGCCTTCCTCGACGGCGATTTCAAAGGCTGTCTCGTCGTCTACACGGCGCGAGCGCCGAGTCGGGGTCACAGTAGGGTTCCTCCTTCGGGCGACGGGCGGGGACTAGAGCGAAGTAGGGCGGGTTGGACAGCGTCACGCGGTGGTTGCGAGGCGAGTGGTGGTCAAACCTTCAGCTGACCGGTCACGGCTGCGGTAACGAGTGCCTGTCGGCGTTCATGAAGAAGGTTTAGCTGGTGGTTAATCTTGGAACGTAGATGATCGACTTGACGCAGAGTTTGATCCACGCGAGCCACGACCTCTTTTTGAGTTGCGAGACTAGCGAGCGGAATGGGCCATTCCTTCACTTCTTCGAATCGAATATTCGCCATTGATTGCGAGGCGCCATTTGATGCTGCAGAAGATATAGCGCGCACGCGACTGCCGCGAGCAATCAATGCAACATAGCGCGGATCGAGAGCTGAATCAACCCGAATCCGAAAGATCTTATCAGAGAGCAAAAGCTTTCGACGCACCGCTGGGACAACGGCGGTTGATCCAACCAGTTCGGGAGTATTGGCGCGAGTGATCAAAAGATCCCCTTCGCGTACTTCACTGCGAATATTAGGCGCTTCACCTTCCGGTAGCCGCTTATTCTGGTCGGGAAAGAATTTCCCCGGCCTTAGACAGCTTACCTTCAATACTCCCCATTCGCCATCTTCTGCCGGAGCTGCATCACACTGCGGACTGGACCCTTGATCCATTCCGACAATGAATCGACGGAAGGGTTGATTCCCAACGCTCTGAATTAACTCATCGATGACGATATCCAGCAGCGCAGAGTCGCGCTCCTCTAGCCTTGACAGAAATTCCCGTTGCGTGTCCACTAGACGGTCAATGTAGGCCGTCTCGATGTCTAGGAAGTCCGCAATCCGATGCTGCTCTCGCACCAGTGGGACTGGCAACTGAATATCTCGCGCCCCCTCAAGATTTACCCGAGCACGCGTCGATCCACGAGTAAGTGAAGCCACTTGATCCGACACGAAAGACGAGCTCAGTGCCCATGCCGCATATCGATTAGTAAGACGTTCCTCATCGAGCCGAACCCGGAAACAATCTGCCTTTACGATCGCGGGACCCAGATGGTCAGGTGCCACACAGGCACGTCCGACAGGATGGTTACCGTCCCCGAGTCCAGCGATAATCAGATCGCCAGAAAGAACCTGGTGCCGCTGGAGCTTCTTGAAGTACTCCAAAGGGATATAAGCAGCATCCATGTCCTTGAATCGGGCAGATCCAATATTCCCCAAACGGATTACCCTGGCACCTTCATCGGAATAATGACTACTAGTCAATGAGCTACCAAACGGACCGTCCGTCATTTCTAAGATAAAGCGACGCAGAGGAAACTGCTGGTAGCGAACTCCGTCCATGATGGTCATTCAGTCACCTCACCAAGTAGCGTCTGGATCTCCGCCGCAAGCGACTTCAATTCCGCATCAATCTCTACAAGCGGGCGTGGTGGCTGGTACACGTAAAAGTGACGCGTGAAGGGAATCTCGTAGCCAATCTTGTAGCGCTCGGTCGTCTTGGTCTTCGGATTTTTTAGTTCAGCGATCCATGCATCCCTGGCATGTGGCTTCACCTCTGCCTCCAGGTACTCGTCGATATCCTGCTCCAGGGGCACGTTCTCAGAGTCGCGAAGCTCAGAATCATGTTCTGGCTGCTTACCCTTCAAGTACTGCACCTCCCCGTGAGGGTCCCGTACGCCAACTGCCTCTCGCAGCACCTTCTGAAAAGGGGCCGCAGACGGCCAAAACAAGCCCGCCGCGCTGACGGCCTGATGCAGGGCGTCCCACGCTTTGGCCTTCGTAAGCCATACTTCGCCGATTACCGGTTTGAGCGCGTCTGCGAACTCCCGCTGGCGCTTCGCCAGTTCCTTGGGGTCGGTCGTCGTATCGCCGAGAACCTTCCCGAGAGCAGCGGACTCGGCCAGCTCACCCAGTGTGTCCTCGGTGACCTCGAACCGGAGCTTGAGAGGGCGGTCAATGGTGATGCGCTTGTAGCCGTACTGCTCGTTGCGGAGGATCTTTATCTTGGGATTGTCGGGGTGGTTTTGGTCCGCGGCGATCTGCTCGGCGTCGCGGTACATGGCGCAGATGTGGCGGATTTGCTCCTCTGAGATTTCCTTACGCTTTGCGCCGAGCGATTTCCGGCGCTTGACCCACTCAACTCGCGCGTCCAGAAGAACAACCTTGCCCTTCCGGTGTTTAGGCTTGCGATTAGAGAGGATCCAGATGTAAGTAGAGATGCCTGTGTTGTAAAATAGCTGGTCAGGCAGGCCAACGACTGCCTCCAGGTAGTCCTGTTCGAGAATCCAGCGCCTGATCTCAGACTCCCCCGAGCCTGCGCCGCCGGTGAACATCGGTGAGCTGTTGAAAACAATCGCGACGCGCGAGCCGCCGACCAGCTCACCCTTCTCATTCCTCGTCAGCGGCTTCATCTTGTGGAGCATGTGCTGGAGGAACAGGAAGGAGCCGTCGTTGATGCGAGGCAGTCCAGCCCCGAAGCGGCCGTCGTGACCCCTCCCCTCGTATTCCGCCTTCACCGCCTTTTCCGACTTCGTCCACTCAACTCCGAAGGGCGGGTTGGCGAGCATGTAGGTAAACTTTGCGCCTTCGAACCAGTCGCCGGTGAAAGAGTTCCCGAAGCGGATGTTGTCCGCCGCATGCCCCTTGAGGAGCATGTCCGAGCGGCAGATGGCGTACGACTCCGCGTTGATCTCCTGCCCATACAGGTTGACCCTCGTGTCAGGGTTGAGGTCCTTGATGTGTTCCTCGGCCGCCGCGAGCATGCCACCGGTGCCACAGGCCGGGTCGAGGATGTCGATGACCTGTCCAGGGCGGACAAACACCTCGTCGTCGGGCCCCAGCAGCAGTTCGACCATCAGCTTGACGACTTCACGCGGGGTGAAATGTTCACCGGCGGTCTCGTTCGAGGCGTCCGCAAACTTGCGGATCAGCTCTTCGAAGACGTATCCCATGTCGTGGTTGCTGACCCGCTGCGGACTGAGGTCGATCTCCGAGAACCTCTGCACCACCTCATACAGCAGACTGGCGTCGTTCAGTCGCTCGATCTGGACGTGGAAGTCATAGCGGTCGATGATCTCGGTGGCTTCTGGGGAGAAACCCCGGATGAAGTCCTTGAGATTCATATAGACGTTCTTGTCGTCGCCGCCGATGGTCTTGAAGTCCTGTTTTGAGACGTTGTAGAACGGCAGGTCGGCCACGGCCCGGAGCAGCGCATGTGGGTCATCCCCTGTATACGAGGCAGCACGGTCCCGAACCGCCTGGCGCGTGCCCTTCTCCTCCAATACGCAGTCGAGTCGGCGTAGCACGGTGAGCGGCAGGATGACCTTGGCGTATTCGGATCGTTTGTAGTCCCCACGCAACAGGTCGGCCACCGACCAGATGAAGTCGGCCAGTTCCTGATTGGTGTTGCTCACTTGCCACCCTCTCGTATCGCGTCCGGCGCGAGAGCGCCGTTGGTCAGTCCGTCGTAGGCCAGTCGGGCGGCCTTGTCGCTCATCTTGGCAACTTCCTGAATCCTTCGCTCAAACTCCCCCAACTCGCGGAAGACCCCCCCGTACCGACGCTGTTGTTCGATGTCCATCTGCGGCAACTGAGCGCCGCGCAAATCGGCGCGGTAGGTTCCTGTGCTGGAAGTAGTGCGGCGGGTGTTGTTCGCGCTGCGGAGGAATCCGCGCAGATAGTCGGTGTCTAGTTGGTCGCTGGTCGATATAGCCTCTGGGCCCTCCGTACCTACCAGCCCCGCCTGGACGAGATCGCTGACGTCTACGACGGGCAGCTCGTCCGTCTTCCCGAGACCAGGACCGGGAGGCAGGGTCGGGAGCAGTGCGGCAAGTTCGCGTAATTGCCGTTCGAGCGCCGTGCGCAGCACTGCGTACTCCGAGGGATAGTCGGGCGGGGCGGCGGTGACATATGTCGTGGGGCTGAGGTCGACGTCTTCGCCAAGCAGATTTATCAGCGGCACGTCGGCGGATTGGTCCGGAGCTGAGTCGAGACTGCCATCGGGGTCGTTTGCCGTGAGGTCAACCATACGCACGGAACGGACTTCGTCGCCTGGCATGGCAGGGCGGCGGAGTTCCCATAGAAGTAGCGGCAGATTGTGGCTAGCCGCCATGCCGGCGGGGAGAGCGGTAACCGAAACAAGGATGCCTCGGCGTACCAGTTCGGAGCGAATGCGGCGGCCGCTTCTGCGGTAGGCGGCGGACGGCGGCAACGCGATGAGAGTGCGGCCGCCAGGCGCGGTGTGGAAGTAGCAGTGTTGGAGCCAGGCAAGGTCACTCTCTGCGCGCGGCGGGACGCCGAGTTCCCAGCGCGGGTCGAGCAACAAATCCTCGCGCCCCCAGTCGGGCTGGCCCGAGGGCGGGTCACAAACAACGAGTTGAGCTCGCAGGTCCGGGAGCCGGTCATTGCGGAGCGAGTTCCCGGTCTCCAATCGGGTCTTGAGACCGTCGGTGAAGCCAGCACGCAACCGTGCCAGACGCATCTGATCGGGGTTGATGTCTTGGCCAGCGAGCAGGGTTGTACGAGGACCTTGCACGGCGAGCAGAACGGAGCCGATGCCGCAGGAGGGGTCGTACACCGAACCGTCTACCAGGCCAGCGAAGTGGACGAACACGCGGATGAGCCGGGGTGAGGAAACGGCCTGGGCGCCGCTTCGACCGACCGAGGCGACGTACCGGCTAATCAGGTCCTCGAAGAGCTGTGGTGCGGATCGCTCGGAAACGAGCCGGTCAATAATGTTTGACATCTCATCAGGCAGGGCCCCGGACTGGATCTCACCTTCGCTCAGCGTGGAGCCGATCCGGACGAGTGCGGCGGCCAAATCGTCCCCGTGAGCCGAGCGCATGGACTGCCAGAGGGCGACTTCTGGTGAGACACCCCGTCCCTTGAGCTGGCCCGCAAGCCATGTCTCGACAGCGGAAAGCGAAAACAGCGGACCGGCGGCCGTTCCGCCCACCGGTGCAGGGAAATCGTCGTGGCGGCGGCGCCAGTTTGCGACGGCAGCCCTGGTCACGCCTGCGAGTCGCGCGATCTGCGCGGCCGTAACCACGGGCGCTGGAGCCGTTCCCTCGTCAGACATGAAAGCAAGAGTACACGGATCGACCACTTCAAACTCTTGTGAACCTGTTGACAGTGCTAACGCGTTTCTGTCACGATCTTGCGGTCACCGCAGTGAGCGCTCGCTCTACCTAATGCCCATCGCCCTGACCGCTCCACCGGTCGGCCTTCCGCGAAGCCACTCGCACGAGTCTGGCCCTCGACGAACTTCGTTCTCTCCGCCCGACCCCGTTCCCTCATCGACTTGTGTCTATGAAAGGTGACCCATGGCCCGCCGAAAGAAGCCTCCCACCACCCACAAGGCATCCTTGTACCGCGTGAGGACCCCGGAAGGGCCTGCCCTTGATCTACATGGCGTCGTCGCCGAGCACTATCTGACCCGCGACGGATTCACGGCCGTCCCCTTCGACCACGACGGTCTTCAGGGCCTATTGGTCACGGGCACCATCGCCAGAGGCCGTACCAACTGGTGCGAGGTCGCCGCATCCCTCACCGGCCTCGACACTCATGAGGAGAACCGCACGGCTGCTGGTCTATTGATTGTCCGCACCCAGCGATTCGTCTATGCCCTCACATACGGCATGGGCCATCTCATGATCGAATCGGCCCGATTGGATTCTGGCTTCGGCCTGGCGTTCGCTATCCGCTGCCTCGACGAGAACAGCATTACTCTTGTACGCCACCACCTCATGGACGCTCGTGGCCGCACCGACGAAAACACCGCGACCCGCGGCGAACACATCCGAGGCTTCGGCATCGAACGGTTCGGTGACATCGTCAGCAAGATCACCGGATCCGTCTCTGACATCGCCCTCACCTACACCCAGGACGGCAGCCGCTCCGCACGAATCACAGGTAGCGACAACTCCGTCAAACTCCCCCTTGCGCGCACCCCCGCAGAGCTCCTGAGCGACCTTCACGCCATCGAGAACGTTTGCGACCGGCCGGAACCGCTACCCGGTTTCGACCTCGTCGCCCGCGTCCGACCCCTCAGTGGCAGGGGCAAGACCGAACTCGTACAGCACCTCGACGCCAAGCTTGACGAGATGCTTGGCGATTCGGACGCGCCGCGTATGGCCCTGAGCGCGCCGAGTGAATGCCTGGATCATTTCGGTTTCGCCGATACCTTCACCATCTCCAAGGGCGCGACAACACTAGCCTTCGAAGAGCTCGAACTGGATCACCTCATAGCCCTCGTTCGTGACCTGCCTGCCGGAAGTCGCCTGAAGTCGCTCAAGGACACACGAATTCAAATGTTCAGTGACCTAGCTGCCGAAGAGCCGATCAGCCGCAAGGTCGCAGCGCACCGCTGGTTGACAGCCGAAGTCGTCGAAGCTCCAGCCCACTACTTCTACTGGCAGGGCGTCTGGTATGAGGTCGGCGAAGAGTACCTCAACGCCATCGAGGACGGTATCCAAGAACTCCTCGATCGCCCCACCAAAGTCGTCCTGCCGCCGTGGCCCAAGGGTAAGGACGAGGGCTGGTACAACGAGCAGGCCGCGAAGCAGCCCGGATACACGCTGCTCGACAAGAAGACCGTACGAACCAAAAAGTTCAGGGGCGGCGGGCTAGAGATCTGCGACCTCCTCGGCCCAGGCGGCCAGCTTATCCACGTTAAGAAGGCGGACAAAAGCACCGCCGACCTCAATCACCTCTTCGCTCAGGGCCGTGTCTCCGTCGAGACGCTCCGCTACGACGCACAAGTACGCGAGAAGTTCCTGGACCTACTCACAGAGACGCACTCACACAGCGGCACGGTCGTGGATGCACTCAGCGCACCGACCGTTGTCTTCGCGATCCTCCTCAAGGGCGGGAGGCCTATCACTGTCGACTCCCTTTTCGCCTTCGCCCAGGTCTCACTCCTCCAAGCGGCCACCGCGCTCCAAGGAATGGGCGCCACGGTCGAAATCGTTGCAATCAGACGCTGAGGGACGTCGATTTGAATCCCACGGCATGTCCGGAGACTAGGGCCTGTCCGGTAGATCGTGCTGGGTCAGGTCGTGTAGCTAGATGATGACCGTGGCTGCGTCGATGGTGGCGAGGTAGACGTAGTCACGCTTGTCGTATCTGGTAGCGACGGCGCGAAATGCCTTGAGCTTGTTGGCGCAACGCTCCACCACGTTGCGTTGCCGGTAGCCGAAGGCGTCGAAGGCCAAGGGCCGCCCGCCGTAGCGGCCTTTGGCTTTGCGTCGGCGTAGCGCGTCACGTTGTTCCGGAATGATCGCCCCGACATGGTGCCGCCTCGCCCACCTGCGGATCACGGGATTGGAAATACGCCTTGTCCGCCAACAGAACTCGTGGCCTGGATCGTGGTCGCCCACCGCCGCTGTGTCTGATCGCGATATCGTCCATGACCTACTCGAACATTCTGGATTCGTGACGTTGCCTGGGACTTGTCGCCCGAGCCAGCGGGCGGCAACGCAGGTCGGCGGCCAGATGGATCTTGGTCGTCCACCCGCCCCCTGACTTGCCCAGAGCCTCACGGCCATCGGGGTCCTCGCGGGTCATCGGCCGACTTTTGGGTCGTGACCGGCCGGTGGTTTCCGACGTGTTCCGGCGGCGTGCTGGTGAGCTCGCACGATCGTGGCGTCCACCGCGACCGTGAGTGCGGGGCCCTCGCTGGTGTCAGCGTCGATGCGCAGAGCTGCCGCGATATCCCGCCAGGTGCCATCGGCGGCCCAGCGGCGACGCCGCTCGTAGACGGTCTTCCAGTTGCCGTAGAGTTCGGGCAGGTCACGCCACGGCACCGAGGTCCGCACCCGGAACAAGATCCCATTGACCACCGTGCGGTGATCGGCCCACCGATGCCCCTGCCGCGGCTGCGGCGGTATCAACGGCTCCAGCAACGCCCACTGCTCATCGGTCAGTTCATGACGCCGAATCATGTTTGGGCGGATACCCATACCCGCACAACATCTACCGGACAGGCCCTAGCCCCCGGGGGAGATGGCTTCAGTCCATGCTGAGCTGGTTATCTCCTGCAACACTTTGCCGCGCACGGCAGGTAGGAGACTGTCGAATATCGGCTGGTCACCGCTGGTAGCGTGTAGCGGTGCTCTCCAGCCCCGCTACCTCAGATACTCGCGACGCCAGCAGTGAGGCGTCGTGGATCGCGCGTACCGCCGATGCCGTGATCGAGCACGCGAAACAGACCGGCGCGACCAAGCTGGTGTGCGCGTCCGGTATCAGCCCTTCCGGCGACATCCACCTCGGCAACCTACGCGAGGCGATGACCGCGCACCTGGTCGCCGAGGAGCTCCTCTCCCGAGGTCTGGACGCGATTCACCACCACTCGTGGGATGACTACGACCGGTTCCGGAAGGTGCCAGCTGGAGTGCCGAAGCAGTGGGCCGAGCATGTCGGCAAGCCCCTGGCCTCGGTCCCGGATCCGGCTGGGGAGTTCGAGTCGTATGCGTTGCGGCACATGACGAGGTTCACCGATGCGCTGGAACGTCTGGGTGTCCGTATGCGGGAGGTGCGGCAGTCCGCCGCATACCCCGCTGGCAGCTACAACTCCCAGGTTCGCGTGGCGTTGGACCGCCGCGGCGAGATTTTCGACATTCTGGAGACGTTCCAAACTGAAGGCCGCCATGAGACTCCCGTCGAGGAGCGCCGCGCCGCCTACTACCCGTACAAGCCGTATTGCGAAGTCTGCGGCAAAGATTCGACGGACGTGACCGGTTGGGACGGCACCACCGTCACGTACACGTGCCGGTGCGGCCACGGCGGCGGCCACAGCCTCTCTGACGGCAGTCACCCTTCCGGGAAGCTGGTCTGGAAGGTGGACTGGCCGATGCGCTGGGCGTTCGAAGGCGTTCAGTTCGAGCCTGCAGGTGAGGACCACCACGCTCCGACCAGCTCGTTCGCGTCCGGCCGAATCATCATCCAGGCGCTCTATGACGCCGAAGCCCCATCGACGGCGGTGTACTCGTTCGTTCGGCCCGCCGGTGGCGGCGGCAAGCTGTCGAGCAGCGCAGGCGGAGCAGCGACGCCCGACACGATCCTGGAGATTCTCGAACCGCCGATGGTGCGGTGGCTGTACGCTCGCCGCCTCCCCTCAAACGGATTCACCATCGACTTGTCCCCTTCGGCCATCGTCCGGCTCTACGACGAATGGGACCGCTACAGCGCGAAAGTTGCTGCGGGACAGGCATCTCCGGTGGAGACGCATCTGCACGAGTTGTGCGTACGGACTCACGTCGGCGCGGTCGAGCAGTCAGCTCGACCGGTATCGTTCCGACTGTTGTCCGCCCTCGTCGATATCACCGCCGGGAACACTGCTCAGATCGCCCGACTGCTCCGCGAACAACTCACCGCCGAAGGCACCGATCAAGACCTGCCCGAAACCGACGGAGCGCTTCTGGCCGAGCTGGAGCCGCGCTTGGGCAACGCGATCCGATACACCGAGTCCTTGCCCGAGGGCGAGCGAACTATCGTCCGAACGAACTTCAATGCCGACGCTTGGAGTGGGCTCGACACCGCCACTCGTGATGGTGTCGCGCTTCTCGTGGACCGGATGGGCGAGAACTGGACGCTGTCCGACCTCACGACCATGGTGTACGCGGTACCGAAGCTAATGGTCGGGTTGCCTGCCGATGCCGAACCGACGCCGGAATTGAAGAAACAGCAGCGTACTTTTTTCAAGGCGCTCTATCAGCTGCTGGTTTCTCGTGATACCGGTCCGCGGCTGCCGACTCTCCTGCTCTCGCTGGGCTCGGACCGCGCACGAATGCTGCTCACACCCAACTGATATCAAGCGGCTGTAGCTGACGCGGCGATTTCCCAACGCCGCAAGTTAGCGGAGTGTCGGCGCACCGAGTAAGCCGACTTCGGTGGGGCGATTCAGGGTGGCATATCTGCTGCAGAGGTGCCGTGACCCGCGCATAATCCCCTCGTGGGGCAGGCGCTTCGTGAACTCGATCCTCGATCGTCGGCTGCTGCCGCGTTCGGTGCCGAGCTGCGTGATCGAAGGACCAGATCCCATCAGTCCTTGAGCGGGCTCGGCAAGGCTGTACTTGTCAGCGGTGACTTGATCGGAAAGATCGAGAAGGCGCAGCGCCGACCGCATCCGGATCTCGTGCGGCGGCTCGATGAGGTACTTGGTGCGCAAGGCGAATTGGTACGCCTCGCTGCGGATTTCATCGATATCTCTGACGGTTCACAGCCTCCGGAGCTGGACTCATTTACGCCGGATGTAGCCGCTGAACGGTTACGGAATCTGATCGGTCAGGTCCGGAGCGCGGACCACACCATGGCAGCGGATCGGCTGGACGAGGTGGTCGGCTATGCCCGAGCCGCCGAAACCTTCGCACCGAAAGTCGCAGTCGGCCAACGGGCAACGCTGCTGCGCACAGTGGCCGAAGCTCAGCAACTAGCGGGGTGGATGATGTTCGATCGCGGCCAACGTAGAAGGGCCGAGTCCCTGTTCACTGACGCGCGTACATCGGCGGAACGCGCGGGAGCCCTCGATCTCGTCGCGTATATCGGTGGACCCAACGCGGCATTCATGAGCACGTGGACTGGTAATCCGCCTCAGGGCGCGGAGCAGGCTTATGGTGCGCTGGCGTGGGCGTCTCGCAGTGGCAATCGGCGTCTGGTGGCGTTCGTCGCGACCATCGCCGCGCGGGCACATGCCAGGATGGGCGAGGCCGACCTCTGTCGGCGAATGCTGTCCACAGCCGAATCCGAGCTTGCGTGTCATCGAGCAGAGGAGTCGGATCCCGACTGGCTCGCGGTCTTCGATGCGGGGGCACTGGCGGGACATCGCGGGTCGTGTCTGCTAGATCTTGGGGAGCCTCGACAGGCGGTAGCGGCCCTCGAAGAGCAGGCGGGAGCTGGGCCGACTGGATTTGTCAGGAACAACATCATTTGGCAGCTCGAGCGCGCCGAGGCCAACCTACGTCTTGGCAAGATCGACGATGCCGTTGTCGGGATCGAACGAACGCTCGATTACGCGGAGCACGGGCCGATCACCCCGCGCGTGGCCCGCGTCTTCCGGTCAGTCGATCGGAAGCTCCGAACGACAGTCCACGCCGACGCCAGTCTCGGCGACACGCGTGAGCGGCTCCATGGCCTCATCGTGGCGTGCGGGTGAGCGGATAAGTCGCCCAACGTAATTCGACTTGCGTCGAGGTTCGCGTCACGACGAGCAACTCACCTTGTAGACGTCCTGCGGCAGCACGGAAGCGCCCTGGACCCTCAGCCATGAAGTGTGTATCGGTGGCAGTGGGATTGGACGCCAGGTGAGCGTGCAAGCCGTCGCGGCACCACCGCAGGACTATCTCGTCTGATTCGGACCACCAGATGCCGAGCAGATCTCGTACGTCTTCCGGGCACGCAGGTGCGGGCCGCCACACCGATGTCGGCGGCTCGCCTCGGCCAGCGATCGCATCGAGCGCTACCTCCGCGGCCAGGTCGCTGAGCGAAATGCCGCGGGTGACGTTGGTGAGCGCAGCGACCACAGTGCGGCTGCGCCGGTCGACACTCAAGGCCGACTGGAATCCCGGCATCGCCCCGGTGTGCCCACCGAGTACATGATCTCCGTGCCGGTCGAGGATGAGCCCGAGTCCCCATCCCCGCTTCCAGGTCTGGGTATCGACCATGATTTGCAAGGTATGCATGGCGTCGATGACGGCGGGCGGCACGACGGTCGGTTCTCCCCCGCACAACGCGAATCCCCACTTCAGCAAATCTGCTGGGGTGGACCACATTTGACCACCGGCCCCGGCGGTGGCCTGGTCCATGACCGGCTCTCTGGGGGCGCTGTCGGTGTATGGATCAAGACGGTATCCGAGAACCGCATCGGTTGAGGGTGTCCAGCCGGTGCGGGTCAGGTCGAGGGGTTCGAGGAAGGTTCGCTCGATCGTTGTCTCGTACGGCTGGTCGGTGACCTGCTCGATGATCTGCCCGATGACCGCGTACCCGAGATTGGAGTAGTGCCATCGTTGTCCTGGTTCGGCGACGAGTTCGACGCGACCGAAGGCATCGAGAAGTTCGCTTTTCGACGGCCCCTGCATGCTCTCCCACATGTCGACAGGGACTTCACGTTGCAGTCCGCTGCTGTGCGAGAGCAGCATCCGTAGTGGCAGGTGATCGAACGGAGTTCCGGGCAGGTACCGCCCGACCGGAGCGTCGAGATCCAGGGTGCCCCGTCGGCACAGCAATACCGTGATGGCGGCGGTGAAGGTCTTGGTGATCGAGCCGATCCGATAGCGGCTGTCGATACTGGCCGGCACGAGGTTCTTCAGATCGGCGAACCCCGCTGATGCTTCTGCGAGCAGTACTCCGCCGACTCCTGCGGCGACAGTCAGGCTGGGCAAATGGTTGGCGCTCTGTTCCTGCGCGACGCGAGCTGCCAGTTTGGACTGGAAGTCGGTGTCCATAAGCCCCTTTCCGTCATCGACCAGCATCTCATACGGCCGTGAACTGTTGGATGCGGACAGATTCTTTGTCCGCATCGCTGGGCTTCCGCGGGAGCATCACCTCGGTACACGCTGGAAGCCCACAGTGCACAACGTGCCGGGCAGTTGTTTCGAACCAGAAGCTCAACCGCGCCGCCAACTCAACGAATGCACGACCGCGACGAAATTCGTTGATTGGCAATGAGTTTAGCCCTCGCCGAGGCAATCACCGGGAATGCGGAGAACACCTGGGCAAGGTCGTCTGGTTCGGAACGCGACGCTGCCGGGGCACGGTGACACGACCGGAAGGGAGAACATGACATGACAACAACCACCCCCGCCTCGCTAACCGGCGACAGTGCTTTCAGAGCCGTTCCACGTATGGTGCGGCCGACGCTGCTGGCCACTTTCGCGAAAGCCGAACTCGTGAAGGATGTTCCGGACATCGACCCCCACATCCACTCATCGCAGGGCAGCTGACCGGGACACGGAGGGTCAGGTATGCGGTATAACACGCTGGGCTTGCACATAACGAACAGGTGCCCGCTGACCTGCGCCCACTGCATCACCGACTCGTCCCCCCGTGCTCGGGGGGACCTGTCGTGGGAGCAGGTGGAGGCGGCGGTACGGTCAGCGGCCCCGTACGTGGACGGGGTATGCGTCACCGGCGGGGAGCCGATGCTGCTGCCCGAGCTGGCGATGGCGAGCATCGAGCTCACTCGTTCGCTGGGCCTGCGGTCCTCGATGGTGACATCCGGCTACTGGGCACGCGACGACTACAAGACAACCGAGATCGTCAGGCGACTCACGGCGGCGGGCCTGGACAAGCTGGCAGTGAGTTTCGACCAATACCACTTGGTCCAGCCGACTGCCCCCTACGTCGGTGAGAGCACCTTGCACCATCTGTTGTCGGCCGCCAGCGGCACCGATCTGGAGATGGTGGTGCAGTACTGCGGTCCCCAGGATCATGACGCCTACGACATAGCCGTGAAATCTGCGCGCCGATTCGGCGCACGATTCGAGGCAGCCGAGGTACTGCCATTCGGACGCGGAATACAGCTGGCACGCCGACGCGGTGCGACGGTGGATGACGTTCCTGAGACGGCGTGCGGTGTGGTCGGGCGGCCCGTCCTCACTCCAGAGGGTGACTTGTACACATGCTGCGGTCCTGCGCGTGGTGCATCCGAGGATTCCCCACTGCGGCTTTCGCTCGACCGGGCCGATGTCGGCGGTGCTCTGGCGGTTGCGTCACGCGATCCGATCATCAACGCGTTGTATGTGCGCGGGCCACGCCGAATGTTCGACATGTTGAGCGGGCCTGCGCGACACCGGATTTCGGCGAATCTTCTCAATGGGTCGATGTGCGCGCTGTGCCGCGCCATCACCGACGATCCGGGTGCGGTCGTCGAGCTGCGTGCCACCTTAGCGCCACTGGCGATGCAATTGGTCGCCCAAGCGGGCGTGGTTCACGTACGCGCCGGTGACCGGCACAAGCCCGCAACAGCTTTCACGGAATCCGAGGAGACCGAGTGCCGTCGATAGCCCTGGTACAGACCAAGAACGGCCGTGATCCCCGTGCCGATATCGAACCCATGACACGTGCGATGCTCGACCGATCGCCTCTCTGGCAAATCGAGCACAATTCGTCCGCCGCCGTGGCGGTCGGCGCGGATTGCGTTGACACCGGCTCCGGCAACCTCCATATCTTGCCGAACGGCACGGTGGTCGCTGTGTCTGCGTCGCCGTGGGTTGCGGCAAAGGTTGCAGGCACGCTCAATGGCCTCGACCCTACTGTCACCCAACGTCCGGACCTCATGGCCAGCGCGCTCGGCGTGATCACGGGCGACGCGCACTGTGTCGCGATGATGCCCAACGGCGGACTGGTCGTCTATCGGTCACCGATGGCGACCCGACCCTTGTTCTACAGTCACGGCGGCGGTCTCGTGCGAGTGTCGTCGACCATCCGCGGATTGAGAGCAGCCGACCCAAAGACCTCAGTCGATCGGGTGGGGCTGGCGGCATATCTGGTGCCTCCCCTGTGTGATCGGACAGGGTCGGCGTGGGCAGGAGTGCGGCGTCTGCCGCCAGGCCACGCCCTCATCGTGCACGCGGGCGGAGCGATATCGACTCGGGAGGTCGGATCCGTCGAGACCGCCGATACACACCGGCTGCCTCGCGCTGAGCTGGTCGAGGAATTCCGCACGCGCTTGCTGACGGCGTTGAGGCGCTGCGGGACCGGTCACGATGCTGTCCTGCTGTCGGGCGGCATCGACTCCGCCTCCTTAGCAGCAGCCGCAACCGTTGGCCTGCAATCCATGCCTCGCGGGTTCGCGCTCACCTACAGCACACCCACCTTCGAAGCCTGCGACGAACGCCGCTACGTCGACGCCGTGGAGGTAGCGACCGGCATGCGCGTAGTGCGGCTACCGGCCGACGATCTGCTGCCGCTATGCGCCGAGCACCCGTTCAGCGATGAGCCGGAGGCATGGACATACGCCGCACGGAACTGGGCAATGCTCCGGCTTATTGCCTGCAACACGGAACCGGTGGGCTCGATCTTCGCCGGGGAGGGCGGCGACGAACTCCTGCTGGGGCAGGTGTTCGCTGTCGCGGACCGGCGAGCACTCGGTGACACGGAAGCCGCAGAGACCGAAATTGGAACCTTCCCCGACCCAGCGGGCGCGGGCGCGGTCGTGCAGGCACTTCTGGACGGTGTCTACGAGCGACGCGGGAGTCGGGTGCAACGTGCCCTCCGAGACATTCCGCCCTGGCTGACGGCGGAATACCGAGAACAATGCGGCCTGATCGACCGACTCGCCGACAACTACCCGAACCTGACCGAGCCGGGCCGCTTCACCGAAGCGTATTCGCGAACACTGGTGGGTGAGGCGGGCGCCGCCGGCCGCGTGCACTGCGGCGGCTGGTGGGAAGACACCGCACGGCGCGCAGGCGTAACCGTCACCTACCCATTCCTGGATCCCGATCTCGCAGCGTGGACATGGGCACTGCCACCGGAATTGTTCCGCGACAGAGGAATCGAGAAGGTTGTACTGCGTGACGCACTGCCAGAGCTGCCTGCGACAGTGGCGGCGCGTCGCGACAAAGCAGACGCGCGGGTACTGATGCGCGCCGGGCTGGAACGTGCGGCCGACACCATCCGCGCGGTCGCCGACGGTGGGCCGCTGGCCGATTCGGGGGTGATAAACACGGCAGGGTTACTGATGGCGGTCGACGACTACGTGGCGGGACGAACCTCGGCACACGGACCAGCACTGTGGGCAACAGTAGCCGTCGACTCGTGGCTCACGCATATAGGAGGTGCACTGCGATGACACAACAACCAGTCACGGCCAGCAAGAAAGACCCGGACACATACCCGAAAGCGGTTGCAGCACAATACAGTTGCACCGGTGACACTTGGGTGCTGGTACCCGATGGCGAAAATGGAACCGTCGCAGTCGTCGATGACGTCGCCTACCGAGTGTGGGCGTTGTGCGACGGCACCCGCACCTCGGAGCAGATCACAGACCTTGTGTCGCGAACCATCGGAAATCCCATCTCAGGGACAACCGAATTCGTAGAACAACTACATCGCGTGGGCCTGGTCACCGTTCTGGAGTATCCAACAATGCAAATCGCTCTTGGATCCCCCGGCGAGACGTGAGGCTCGGCGGCCCAGGGTATTTCGGCACTGGACCACCACGTGGGACTGCTTACGCCGGTCGGTCGAACTGCCGGTCGCAGACGCCCTTCAGGAACGCATCCCATTCGTCTGAAGTGTAGTCCAAAACTTCGTCGGGGCCCGCGATCGATGCTCCCCCGTCCTTGTGCACTGTCACGGCCAGCTCACCCAGCTGCCCGGAATTGCCACCGAGGGCAAGCTCAAGAAACTGGGTCCAGTGCGCGGCCGGGATCGTCACCAAGGGCTGAATCTCGGCTGGCCCAACGTACTTGCTGTCTCGGATCAGGACGATGTCCTCGTGATGAGCGATCTCGACGCAGCTTTGGTTCGCTCCGCTGTAGGTGGATTTGAAGAATTCGGTGCTCACGTTTGCCCTATCTGACTTGCGATGCGATCGATGAGCTGCAGGGAGTCGTCCCCACTCAGGGCGATCGCCCTGGCCTGCTCATACAGGTACTGCAATGCGTCCACTTTGCGGGCGTCTTCGGTGAGTTCTCCGTAGATGGCAGTCTCCAACCAGCCTACGGTCGGGAGCCGTGCGCTTTGGAAGTCCAGGAGATGGAACGTCGCCGCATTCAGTCCGGCGAGCGCGTCGCCGGCCTCGAATGGGATCACCCGCAGGTCGATAGTGTTGGAACGATCCGCGGCGAGGTTTCGCAAGTACAGCAGCTGCTGTTTGTGCACCTGCGGACCTCCTACCTGGCACATCAGCACAGCCTGACCGATAACCACGGACAGTTGCAAAGGATCCGGCGGATCGAGACGACGTTGACGGTCCAGCCGCGCCCGCACTCGCTGCTCGGCTTCCGTGGGCCTGGTCGCTGCCGTCGATCGCATGAGGGCCCGCGTGTAGTCCTCGATCTGCAGAAGGCCGGGCACCACACTGTTTTCGAAGGTCCTGATGGCGTGAGCTCCCGCTTCGAGCCCGTACAACCGCATCAGCGATTCGCCGAACAGCGCGCTGTACGCAGCGAAGGGTGCGCGCTCTTTCGCCATGTCCCGCAGGGTCAGCAGCTCGCGTCGATCGTCGTCATCGAACTCCAGCAAGTCGAGGGTCTTCTCAAGCAGTTCGCGCGGGAACAGGAACTTGCCGACAGTCACACTCGACCAGTACTGCGGCGTGATGCCAAGCGCTTTGGCGATCGCCCCGCCCTTCAGGCCGTGGCGTTCAACCTGCTCGCGGATGCGAAGGCGCAACTCCCAATCCGCTACGACCGGCGATGTCGAGGCCACGAGCACTCCCTTCCTTAAGGGGGAACTTCTCGCCACACCCTACTACAAACGTGCGCACGATCATGATTCCATATCGGACTATTTATTTTACTAAAATGACGTCGTATGATCTGTATCACTATTTGCGTTCTGACTCGCGAAAGCGTTGCCGAAGGGGAGCTGTAGTGATGGCGATACAGGTAGCCGGGGCGCTGATAACCAGCGACCAAACGAACCATTCAGCGCGATCGGTCGGGCAAGGCGGATGGGTGGTGTCGTGGCTGCCTGGCCGAACCATCACCGCAGAACAGGCAGTGGCGGCGATGCAGCTGGCCGAAGCCGTCGGCGGATTGATGGCCCTGGCCCGAATGTTGGGACTCCCGCCGTGCGAAGCCATCGGCAAAGCGATGCTCGAAGTCCGTCTGGTCGATGCCTGGACGGTGCCGGTACTCACGGACCAGGCACAGGTCAGGGGCATGTAATGACTGGAGCGACAACCGAGCGACGACCGTGGGCCTACGCGCTGCTTCGCACCGACAAGTCCGAACGAATTGAGTCCGTCGAATCTCGGCGCATCGGCGATCTTGCCGAGCGCCTCGGATTCGAGTTGCGCGGAGTCCACGCCGCCAACTCCGATGCTGACTTTGCCCCGCTGTTCGCCAGCTTCGAACTGTCCGGGATAACCGCGCTGCTGGTGCCGTCCGTCCTACATATGACCGGCTGGATGGACGTCGTGCGACACCACGTCGACGTGTGGACCCTCGACCCGCCGGGGCGATGGCCTCGTCACTCCACGCCGGGAATCACGACCGCGTTTCTCCCCGGCATGGGCGGCAATCGATGACACCGCACCCAATGCTGCATCTACACCTGGAGTTCGGCCCGCTCGTCGCCGATTTTCGAGGGGGCGCGGAGCAGGTCGCGGAAGTCGCCACTGAGCTCTCCGCTACCGGCCTGGCGGTGACCGTGACCGTTGACGACCGCGTCGAGCCGGGGATGCCGAAACTGCCCTACTCGTGGCTCTGGGACGACCCCGGCCGGACGTGCACCGATTCCGAACCGCTCAGCGAGACGGACCGCACATCGATATCGCAGACCACGCGGACCGGCCCCGATCGGAGCCGGTCCGCTCTGTTTTCCGAGGTAGATCCACGAAGAGGAGGCTTGTGATGGCTACGCTCGTGATGTTCCTAACCGGGGTGGGTGTCGGCGGGTGTCTGGTGTGGGCGCTGGTGTCGTACACGGCGCTGAACCCCGTGTCGTCGACGCTGCCGGAGGATTCGGTGCCGGTTCAGCGCATCCTGGCCCGGCTCGAACGCGAGGGTCTCAGCACCGCGTCCTCGCACGCAGTGGTGGCTGCTGGGCGGCGACATTCCGGAGGTCGGCCGCGGGCCGCGCTGTAGTCCCTTCCCTGTATCTCGAAGACGGAACTTGCTATGTCAGCTCCCACACCCACGTCCTCCCACATGTTTGTCCACGCAGACGGTCCGCTGGCCGAGTTCCTGTGTCACGTAGAGCTATTGGGCTTAACTCCCACTCGCGCAGAGATCTTGCACGCCCTGCACGACGACCATCCTCACGACGCTTGCTTGGTCGTGACGGCAACTGAACTCCACTTGCCTTGACTACCAAGCCGATCCGCCGGAACCAACGAATATTCCCGCTCGAAAGATCGGTCACAGTATGTTGCCGCAACGTAAGCCTTTGACCCCGACGTTGCCGATCGCCGTCGGCTATATCAACAGTCACCGAATCCCCGATGGTGTGACAGTGGAGGCGATTGGCTGGCCCCTGCGTGCGTGGGCCTCCGAGTTCGGATACGCCTGGGGTGGAACGTATCTCGCTCAGTCATCCGATGAGGAGGCCGTTGCCGCATTGACCCGTCGTGCCAGGGCGGACACAGGGGTCGAGATCGTGGTGGTCCCCAGCGCGGACCACTTCCCGGCTGACCAGTGCATGATTCTCGCGGGCAGGCGATGCGTTCAGGTGGTCACCGTACGTCGATGACCGATGACGAACTGCGCGACCATATGTATGCAGAGCAATTCGCGCACCGCGAGAGCAGCCAACCGTTGCCCGGTACTCAGTCGCGCTTCGGGCAACGGCTTAGCTCACCGCAGACTCAGGCAGCCCAGTCGTACGGAATTGGCCCCGTATTGCGGTGTCCTGCAACCTTTTCCAGAACGAGTACATCCTCGTGCGCAATCAACTGAACAGGAAGACCGGCCGCGCGCTTCTTGGTGATCAGGTCACGCTGGAAGAAGCTGCTGTGAGCGATGAGCTCGCCTTCACCAACCCTCCCGAGCAACGCCACGCAGCGTTCGACCGGTTCGAGTCCGGCCAACGCCGCACAGGTGAGTAGGTGCGACGGTAGGTCGACCAGTTCGGTGTGTTCGCGCCAGGGGCGGGCGGTAATGACGATATGGCCGCCGGGGCGCAGGTAGGTGGCGCAGGCGGTGAGGATGCGAGTGAAGCCGGACAGCAGCCGTCCGAGTCCGACGTTGGCGAGGTTGCCGCGATCGAGCGCGGAGCCGTAGCGGTAGTCCGTCTTGTGGACGCCTTGACCGGGGATGACCTTTACTTGGCCGTGAGTGGCGGCGCCGTACGGCGGTGAGGTGATGATCAGGTCGACGGTGCCGACGTGGTGAGCGGGCAGCGTCGTGGAGAGTTTGCGGGCGTCGCCGGTGTAGACAGTGGCGTCCTGGTCGCATCCCGCGCTGCGGGCGAGTTCGATGTTGGCGCGGGCGATCTCGGCCCATCGCGCTTCGTATTCGTTGCCGAGGGCTCGGCGGCCGAGGTGGAGGGCTTCGACAAGAGTGGTACCGATCCCGCACATGGGGTCGAAGACGAGGTCGCCGGGCTGGGTGTAGTGGGTGATGGCGTGGGCGGCGATTGCGGGCAGCATTTTCGCTGGGTGGGCGGTGCTGTCGGGGTGGTAGCGGCCTTTGCGTTGCGCGGCGGGGGCCTGCTGCGCGGTCGCCCACACCGTGGACGGGGCGGGAACCGGCCCGGATGCGGGGTTCGGTGCGGCGTGAGTGGTCATGGGGATTCCTCGCTGAGGTCGGTGGGCTGAAAGTGGGCGGGTCAGGCGGCGTGGTCGAGGGTGCTGGCGGAGTGCCTGGCTTCGGGGTTGAGGAAGACCGAAATATCGAGGTGTCCGTTGAGATGACGGCCGGCGGACTCGGCGGGACCTTCGGTGGTGGTGACGGTGTCGCCGTCGAGCGGAACGGAAACGACGTGCGACAGGTAGAGCAGGTCGGCGGCTTGGGCTGCGGCCACGATGGAACCTGTGGGGTCGATCAGGCGGCCTCGGGAGTCGTGGTTGTGGCGGGAAATCACCGCCAGGACTCCGCCTGCGCAGAGTTTCTCGGCCGCCCCGAAGGTCAGGCGGGCGAGAGTATCGGTGTCGACGGGGCCGGGTATCGGGGGAAGCAGGCTCGCCACGATCAGATCGGCGGGATCCTCGGCCTGGGGAGTGGCAAGCAGGCTCGCCGCGGTTCTGGCTGCGTTCGGGGAAAGGTGACGGCGTAGTTCGGTGACCAGGGGTTCAACCACCCGGGGAGCGAGAGCTTCCTGCTGCGGTGTCAGTGCGGCGAGGAGGAAGTACCCCTTGGGTTTCATGAATTCGCGGATTGCGCGTGCGAGCACCGGCAGCGGCCCGTATCCGGTGACGGTCAAAGGCGCGAGTCCGGCATTCCAGATGCTGGTGGGAATGGGTGCCGACAGCGCGGTCGAGCGACGGCGGCGAGGCTGGGATTCGGTCATGAGAGACGCTCCTTCGAGGCGTGCAGAAATTGCGTTTTCGTGACCGCAGTTGCCAAGGACCCCCCGCTTTGCGACAAGCAGCGTAGGCAAGTTTCGTTCATGCACCCGAGCGAGCTTTCGAAATGAACTGATCCGAGTAGACATCCGAATCGGCTAATGAACAGACTCGGAAAACTTTCTCTCGAATCTTTCGGTGCCGCTTTGATCAGCCTTGTAGACCGCAGTTGGTTAGCGCCCGGTTAGTGCCGCCATACGCACACAACGCCTGGTAGAGCACATCCCTCAGTCTCCGAGCCTTCTGCCGACACCCTCGCTTCAACAGCGGATTTGCCCGCCTGACGGAGGTCATTCGGTGATGTTCCGGGGGTTGTTTGGTGGCCTTTTGGTGGCGGTCGTCTTGTGTCCTCGCTGAGTCGGATTTGTTCGATCTCACCCAGGAGACGAGTGGTTATGAATACACGGGATGAAATGCACAACTCGCGGGGATACGTAACTTCCTCACCGTTGGCGGTGGTGCGATCGGCCTTCGACGCGACAGCCGCCGATCCGGTCGGATTGCCGCCGGAATGTGTGATCGCGTTAGGCGGCCCGGTTGCCAGTTGGAGCCGATTGCGGGAGACGTTGTGCGATCCCGGATTGTCGCTGACGGCAGTCGACACTATCTGGATATGGCTGGTGCGCCGTGCCCGGCAGGACGCGGGCGCGCTGCAGTGTGCGGGCGTCGCGCTGCCGATGCTCACAGCAATGGCGCGCCGTGTCGGTGGCCGGACCTTCCGGGTTGCGCACGACGCCGAGTCGCACGTGCTGGCCGCGTTCCTGTCGGCGCTGGGCCGAGTGGATCTCGAGCGACCTGGGGTGTGGCCTCGATTGCGGTGGGCTGCGTTCGTCGGTGGTCGTGCGTGGCTACGACACGAGGTGGCCACGGCGTCACCGACTCTGGGCCTGACCACAGTGGGCGAACCTCGCCAGTCCGCAGGGCAGGTCGCTAACGCCCAACCCGGACATCCGGAGCTGCTGTTGGTGCAGGCGGTCGCTGAAGGCGTACTCGATGCGGATTCTGCGGGGTTGATCGCGGCCACTCGATTGCAGGCCCAATCCCTGACCGCGGTGGCCGCCGAGATCGGTGTGCCCTATAAGCGGCTCGAGAAGCGCCGATCACGCGCCGAAGCCCGGCTGGCGCAGTGGCTGCGTCAGCGGCTCGCTGATCAGCACAGTGATCACGGCAGCGCAGTCGAGCAGCACGCCATGGACACAGCGGCCCGCACCCGCGCCGGTGGCGCGCACCGTCCTCTCGGTGCGGTGTCGCAAACGGGGGTGCCGCTGGCAACTACACGGCGCGCGAGGACCACCCCGATCCCCGCACTTCCCACTCCTGTGGAGGTGAACCGCCGATGCGCGTAACCCCTGTTCTCCCCTTCTCCCAGCCCCGTGGCCGGACACATCCAACCCGGCCCAGCAAGGGCATCGCCCGCACGTTGGTGTGCGCCGTCGCGCTGGGATGCGCGCTGACGTACGCGTCCGGATCCGCTGGCGCAGAGCCGGTTTCGGTGCTCGCAGTGGCCGGATCGTTCCAGGAAGTTCTCGATAACCTGCGCAACTGGCTGATCGGGATCCTCGCCACGATCGCCACGGTCTGTCTGACCATCGGCGGCACCCGCTATCTGATCTGCTCCGGAGACCCCGGCGAGGTCGAACGCGCCAAGGTCGCACTCAAGGCCGCCTGCATCGGATATGCGCTCGCGATGCTGGCTCCGCTGGTGGTGGCGGTCTTGAAGCAGATCGTGGGCGGCTGAGATGGCCGCCGCGATCCGCTCCGGTCCACCACGGACCCCTCGCGTACTAGTCCTCGTGCTGGTGGGGTTGGCCGCGATCATGGTGTGGGGCGGTGGGATTGGCGCAGCCGAACCCACCACGCCCGCACCACCGCTACCCGTGCCCACCGCGCCGCCGACATCGGCCCCGACGACGTCCGGGGTACCCGCGCCCACACGGCAACCCGCCCCGCAGCCCGGCAACCCTGGGGGATCTAGCGGCTCGGGTAGCACCAGCAGCGACGACTGCGGGATAAGCGATCTCACCGCGTGCGTGAACAACGCGATCGACAGCTTCTTTCGAACCCTGGTCGACTCCGCACTGAACCCGCTGATGGACCTACTCTCCACAACCCTGCTGACCACTCCCGATCCAAGTTCTCTGCCTCAGATCGGGGTGCTGTGGAACTCCTCGTGGCAGTTGGTGCTCGCCATGTACGGGCTCGTGGTGATCGCGGCCGGCATCCTGCTCATGCTCCACGAGACCCTGCAAACCCGCTGGGGCTGGCGCGAGATCTTGCCTCGCCTTGTCGGCGGGTTCATCGCGGGTGCGATGAGCATGGTCCTCGCCACGGAGGCAATCCGCTTCGCCAACGGCCTCGCCACGGCGATTGCCGGAGATGAGGTGTCCACCAACACTGCCTCTTCGGCGTTCAAGTCGATGCTGCAAGTCGGCGGACCCACCACCTCTATTCCCCTGTTCACCGTCTTCTTGCTCCAGGCGCTGGCCATCGTGTTGGTGATCTTGTTCATCACCTACGTCATTCGAGTCGCGGTCACCGTCGTGCTCATCGTCTCCGCACCTCTGGCGATGATGTGTTACGCGCTGCCCGCCACCGAAGGCGTCGCCCGTTGGTGGTGGCGTGCGTTCTCTGCCTGCCTGGCTATCCAGGTCGTGCAATCAATGGTGTTGATCACCGGGCTGAAAGTCTTTCTCTCCCCGGGTGGTTGGTGGTTTTTCGGCCCCACCAAGACCGGCCTGACGAACGTGATCGTCGCGCTCGCCTTGGGGTGGGTCCTGATGAAGACCCCGTTCTGGCTGATGTCCGCGCTCAAGATCAGCCCCGGACACGGGATGGTGTCGTCGATCGTGCGCGGGTTTATCGCCTACAAGACCATGGGTGTGCTCAAAGGTGGGGGCAAGACCGCCGCCGCGGCCCCTCGGTCGAAGAAGGGCAAACCGTCCGGCTCTCCGACGCCCCCGCCCAACCCGTACGCGAACGTCCGCGCTACCAGGAGCGGGCAGCTAATGCTGCCGCTGACCGGGGTCAAGCGTGTGCCGCCCAAGGCCGCGCCTCCGACCCCGATCCCGCACGCCGCATCGGTCCCCCTCGCCGCACCGCAAGGGACTCAGCTGATGTTGCCGCTGCCGCAATTCCACGGCGGGGTCAACCTCGGCCCCACTCCGCAACTGGGCCGAAACGGCCAATACCAGCTGCCCATCCCCGTCCAGCGTGTCCCCAAACCGGCTGCGCCACCGGCAACTGCGCCGGTTCCGAGGCCGCTGCCCGGCACGCGAAGCCCGCAGCCCAAGCAGTTGTCCTTCGACTACACCGTGCCGACCACGCGGGATCCCTATGACGGGAACCGACCCACACGCAGCGGCCAGTACCCGCTACCGATCGAGGTCCGTCGCGTGCGGCCCGATCCTCAACCCCGTACCGCCACGCCTCCGCCGCCGCGCAAGTCGTCACCGCCTCCGGCCCCTCCCCCGCAGGTCTATGGCCCGCCCAGGCCGCCTTTCCTCCGCTCGGCTGCTGTCCCTCCTGACGGACGGCAACTGCATCTGCCCCTTCCTGATTTGCCCGTCCGCCGCCGTAATCGCCGCACTCCCAGGAGCTCGAAATGACTGTCACCGCACGCATTCCCGCTGATGTCGATCGCCGCGACAAGCTGATCGGCCCGTTCACCGCCCGCCAACTCGCGATCCTCGCCGCCACCGCCCTGACGCTGTATGTGGGCTGGCTGCTGACCCGCACCGTCATCGCTCCGCCGGTCTTCGTCGCCGCTTCGGTTCCGGTCGGCGCGCTGGTCACCGGCCTGGTACTCACCACCCGCGACGGCTTCTCCGGTGATCAATTGCTGGTCGCCGCGATCCGTCACCGGCTGCGCCCGCACCGCCTCGTCGCCGCTCCACACGGACTGCCCTCGGCTCCCGGCTGGCTCACTGCCCGCGCCTCCAGCAGGCCGAAATCGGCTGCGCAGCAACCCATCACGCCCACCACGGCGAATCTGCCGCAGGCCGTCAGCGCCAGCGGTGAGGTCGGGATCGTGGACCTCGGATCTGACGGGGTGGCTGCGGTCGCCTTGGCGGGAACGGTGAACCTGGCGCTGCGTACCCAGTCCGAGCAGGCCGCACTGGTGGCCCAGCTCGGCGGCTGGTTGCACACTCTGCGCCAGCCGGTGCAGATCCTTATCCGTGCCACCCGTCTGGACCTGACCGGGCGCATCACCGCCCTGCGCGACTCCGCGAGGGAGATGTCGCCGGAGTTGGCCGAGGTCACCCGCGACCACGCGGCGTTCTTGAGCACGCTGGCCACCGGTGAGGATCTGCTGCACCGGCAGGTGCTGCTGGTCTGGCGCGAACCGCTGTCCGGTGCCGGTGCCGCCGCACCAGGGCTGGCCGGACCGTCGGCGCGCACAATCGCCGGTTCCCTGCTGCCGAGCCGCCGCCGCGCGGCGCGCGAAGTCTCGGCCGCCGCGCGCCGGGCCGCCGAGACCAGACTGCTGCGTCGCCTCGGTGAAGCCACCGACATGCTGGCCCCGCTCGGGATCAGCGTCACCGCCCTCGACGACGCGCAGGCCACCGCGATCCTGGTCTCGGCCACCAACCCGGGCAGCCTGGTCCCGCATTCGGCCGATATCGCCGCACCCGACGCGGTCATCACCAGCGAGTCCAGCGCGTCGAGCGATACCGTCACCGACCTCGGTCACGAGGAGACCAGGATGGTCGCCGACGTACAGGCGCAACGGAATCTGTTGCGGCGCATCCGTTTCGGATCGCGTTCACCGTTCACCCCGCAGTCGTTGACCCGAGGGTCACGTCATGTCGAGGTCGGTTCGGATTGGGTGAGCACGCTCGCGGTCACCGGTTATCCGCGTGAGGTGGTCGGCGGGTGGCTTGCTCCGTTGCTCGCTCATCCCGGCCGGGTGGATCTCGCCCTGCATATCGAGCCGATCGACCCGACGACCGCCGCGAACCGGCTGCGCCGCCAGCAAGCGCGGCTGGAGTCCTCACGCCGACACAACGCCAGTTATGGACTGTTGGCCGATGAGGTGCTCGATGTCGCCGCCGAAGACGCCGCCGATCTGTCGGCGCGCGTGGCCCGCGGCGAGGGCCGACTGTTTCGGGTCAGTCTCTATCTGAGCGTGCATGCGAACTCCGAAACCGAACTGGCAGAAGAAGTTGCCGCGGTCCGCGCGTTGGCGGCCAGCCTGCTCATCGACACCAGCCACCTCACCTACCGGGCAATCCCCGCATGGACAGCGACGCTGCCGGTGGGCTTGGACCCGGTGAAGGTGGGCCGCACCTTCGACACCGATGCGCTCGCGGCGGCGTTCCCGTTCACCTCCCCACAGTTGCCGGTCGCCGACCCGGTCTCGGCGCATCGTCCCGACGGTGTGCTCTACGGTCGCGACGCGGCGTCGGGGTTGGTGTTCTGGGATCGGTTCTCCGAGGACATCCACAACCACAATGCGGTGATCCTCGGCCGCTCCGGTGCGGGCAAGTCCTATCTGGTGAAGTCGGAGTTGCTGCGCTCGTTGCAGCGCGGCATCGAGGTCATCGTCATCGACCCCGAGGACGAATATCGGCGCCTGGCCGAAGCAGTCTCCGGCACCATCCTCGGATTGGGCGTGCCCGGGGTACGGCTCAACCCGTTCGATCTCGAACTGCACGTGCGAGCAGACGGCCGCCGCAGCGCCCCCGCCGACGCGCTGACGCGACGCAAGCTGTTCCTGCACACCGTGATCCGAGTGCTGATCGGTGAGCAGACGCCCGCGCAGCGTGCGGTGCTCGACACCGCGCTGACGGCCACGTATGCCGCTGTCGGGATCACCGAGGACGCCACCACCTGGACACGCCCCGCTCCGACGCTGGGTGTGCTGGCCGAACAGCTGCGCGTGTGCGGCAGCAGTGTCGGTGTCGAACTGGCACAAGCACTCTCACCGTTCGTGTCCGGTGGCGCGTTCGCCGGACTGATCGACGGGGACACCACGACCGCGCCCGAAGGCGGGCTGGTGGTGTTCTCGCTGCGGGAGCTGCCCGACGAGTTGAAATCCCTGGGCACACTGCTGGCTTTGGATGTCACCTGGCGGCGGGTGTCCAACCCGGGCACGCGGCGTCCGCGCTTGGTCGTGGTGGACGAGGCGTGGTGGATGATCCGCCAGGATGCGGGCGGCGAGTTCCTGTTCCGTGCAGCCAAGGCATTCCGCAAGTACTGGACCGGCCTGACCGTGGCGACCCAGGATTGCGCCGATGTCCTGGGCAGCGAGTTGGGGCGCGCGATCATCGCCAACGCCGCCACGCAGATCCTGCTGCGCCAGGCCCCGCAAGCCATCGACGAGGTCGCGGCCGCGTTCGCGCTCTCGGAGGGCGAAAAGCAGTTCCTGCTCGCCGCCGATCGCGGGCAGGGCCTGTTGGCGGTCGGTGTCGATCGCACGGTGTTCGCTTCGCTGGCTTCGGATTTCGAGGATTCGCTGATCACGACGACGCCGCAGCTGACCACCCTGGGCGAGGACTCAGATACCGATGTCGTGCTCTCCGTTGAGAAGACCGAGGCCCCGATGCCGGCCGACCTCGACGGCTTCGACAGTGACGAGGCACTACTCGCCGAGGAGGACAGCGTCATCGTCCTCGATGCACCGGAAGCCGCTGCCTGATGTCCGCGCCGTCGAATCCGTCGCTCCCCGACCTCGGCTGGCTCGGGCACCTGTTCACCGAACCCGGCCGGTTCGGGGCGCGGGTAACTGAGCTGGCCGCGTGGGCGCTCACGGGTGCGCACCCGATCGTGGCGGCTGTGATCGCCACCGGCGTGCTCGCCGCGGGCATGGGGGTACGGCGGATTCGGCGGGCTCGGCTCGCCACCGGGGCACGGCAGGTGCGGATCCTGTGCCCGCCGTCGGTGTCCCCGGAGGCGGCCGGGGTGTTGTGGGCGCACCTGATCGGCCTGTTGCGCCCGCGCTGGAAGCAGCTGCTGTTTGGGCAGCCCCATCTGAGCTTCGAATACCAGGTCACCGGCGGCGAAGGGGTCACGCTCAGCCTGTGGGTGCCCGCCACGATCCCACCCGGGCTGATCGAGCGCGCCGTCGCGTCGGCGTGGCCGGGCGCGCGCACCGATACCCGCGAGGTCGCCGACCTGCCTGTGCCGATCCCCGCTACCGGGTTCGTGCAAGTTCTGGCGGGAGGCAAGTTGCGGCTGGGGCGACCCGAGGGCCTGCCTATCCGCAGCGACTACGACGGCGGGGATATCGCGCGGGAGTTGCTCACCGCCGCAGCCGATCTCGACCCCGGCCAATCGGTGTGCGTGCAGATCCTGGCGCGGCCGGTCACCGGCGCCCGGGTGCGACGCGCGCTGACCGGCGGCCGGAGCGGGGCCACCGCCTTCGCGGCGCGGGTGGTGCGTGGAGTGTTGCGCGAGGTGCTCGACTTCCTCACGCCCGGCGTGGGAACACGCCGGTCCCGCTACCAGAGTGCGGTGTCCGCCGATCGGCAGGCTCGCATGGAGGACACCACCCAGGCGCGGGCGACGATCACCAAAGTCCGTGGCGGACAGTACGAGACGCTCATCCGCTACGCCGCCGCCGTGACCGTGCCCGTGCCCGCGCACGCGAACTCCGACACCTTCGCGGCGGCAACGGCGATCGCGCGGGGCCGCGCGCATGCGGTGGCGGCGGTGTTCGGAGCGTGTGCCGATCACAACTTCTATCGCCGCCGCTACCACCTGCGCCTGACTCCCGCCCTGTTCGGGCGGTGGCTCGGACGCGGGGACCTCTTGTCGGTGACGGAACTGGCGGGAATCGCACACCTTCCATTCGACCCGTCGGTGCCGGGCCTGGCGCGCGCGGGTGCCGCCGCCGTAGCCCCGTCGGTGGCGATCCCGGTCGGCGGCGCGCACGCCAAGCCGCTCGGTGTCGCCGACACTGCCACCGGTCGGCCAGTCGCGCTACCGGTCGCCGACGCCCGCCACCACCTGCAGGTCATCGGCGCGACCGGTGTCGGCAAATCCACCCTGCTCGCCCATCTGATCCTCGATGACGCCGACGCCGGGCGCGGACAGGTAGTGATCGACCCCAAAGGCGACCTCATCACCGACGTCCTGACCCGACTACCGCGGCGACTCGCGGACAAGGTCGTGCTCTTCGACGCCGACTCCACACGTCGACCACCGTGCATCAATCCACTCGACACCACCGCCGAGGGCCTCGATTTGGCAGTGGAGAACCTGGCCGCGATCTTCTCCCGCATCTATTCGCGCTGGTGGGGTCCGCGCACCGACGACGTGCTACGCGCGTCGCTGCGCACGCTGTGCGCACGGCCCGGCACGGCCACGCTGGTGGACCTGGTGAAGCTGCTGACGGGGGAATCCAACGTCGATCGGATCGCCCGCGAAGTCACCGACCCGGTGCTGCGCGGCTTCTGGGCCTCCTACAGCAGCCTGTCCGACGCCGGGCGCGCGCAGATCGTCGCCCCATTGCTCAACAAACTCCGCGCCTTCCTGTTGCGGCCGTTCGTACGCGAGGCGATCGCGGCCGGCGAATCCACCCTCGACCTCGCCGACGTGCTCGACCACGGCGGCATCTGCCTGGCACGGCTACCCAAAGGTGTTCTCGGCGAAGAAACTACGCGCCTGGTCGGGTCGCTGCTGGTGGCCCGCACCTGGCAGACCACCACCGCCCGCGCCAGCACCGCGCCCTCGGCCCGCCCGGACGCCTCACTGGTCTTGGACGAGGCACACAACTTCCTGCACATGGCCACCTCGATCGAGGACATGCTCGCCGAAGCCCGCGGCCTACACCTGTCGCTCGTGCTGGCACACCAGAACCTCGGCCAGCTCCCACGCGAACTGCGCGAAGGCATCTCGGCCAACGCGAGAAACAAAATCATCTTCTCCGCCTCCCCCGAAGACGCCCGCGACCTCGCCCGGCACACCAGCCCCGCGCTCGGTGAACACGACCTGACCCACCTCGACGTCCATCACGCCGCCGCCCGACTGCTCGTGGCCGGGCAACAGAGCCCACCGTTCACCTTCACCACCCGCGCCCTGCCCGACCCTGTCCCCGGACGCGCCCGCGAGATCCGCCTAGCCGCCAACACGGTGCGCGAGAAGCCCTCCCCCGCAACAGATCCGGTGTCTGAGCCGACCGACTCCGCACCGTCTCCGGACGCCGACCCCCGCCTGTCCTGACCGCGCCGCACGCGCGCGCTCGAACCGACTGCGCCGCAACCTCATTCGCTGACACCTCAGGAGTTCTGTGATGATCCCCGACCCGACTCGTCAACCGGCACTGCGGCATCCGTCGCGCGCGATGGCCCACGCCCAGCTCGCCGAACGCCTCACCGAACGCGACCGCTGGATGCTGCGCATGTGCCACGAGCATCGCGTGCTGACCACCGGCCAGTTCACCGCGCTGGCGTTCTCCTCGGTCAACTTCGCCCGCCGCCGCCTGGCCCAGCTGCATAACTACGGCGCGCTCGAAAAGTTCCGGCCGCTGCGCACCAGCGGCAGCGCCCCCGCCCACTGGGTCCTGGGCCCCGCTGGAGCCGCCGTGCTCGCCGCCGAGGCCGGGGTGGAGGTCCACGATCTCGGATACCGGCCCGACCGTGCGCTCGCGATCGCCCACAGCCTGCACCTGGCCCACACGCTCGGCGTCGTCGAATGGTTCACCGCCCTCGCCACCACCTCCGGCGCCGACAACGCGGCCCTGCTGGCGTGGTGGTCGGAGCACCGCTGCCGCGCGCTCTGGGGTGATCTGACCCGACCCGACGGGTACGGTCGCTACGCCCGCGGCGAGACCGCACTGGACTTCTTCCTCGAATTCGACCTCGGCAGCATGGCTTTGGCCACGGTCGCCGCCAAGCTGCACTGCTACGCCGAACTCGCCCGCACCAGCGCCGTCATCACCCCCGTTCTGTTCTGGGTGCCCACCGCCGCACGGGAGGTCAGTGCACGAAAGGCGTTGCACGACATCTGGACCGGGCTCGCCGACCCCGACGCGGTACCGGTCGCGACCGCCGCCGCAGATCTCCTCGCCCCGGCGCATCCCAGTCCCGCGCAGCGGGTCTGGCTACCGCTGACGGCCACCGGTGGTGAACGTGTGCGCTTGGACCAGCTCGCTTCGAGCTGGCCGCGTGTCACCTCGGCACCCGCGACCGTGCCGACCCCACCGGCGACCCGTCACGCCGTGCTGGTTCCGCCGCCACCGCTACCCCCGGCGCAGACGGGTGATCGGTGATGCTCGCGCGGATGCTCGCCGTGGGCGGGGTGAGCGTGGTGTTCACCTCGGTCGTGATCGCGGCCGTGGTCACCACCGTCACGGTGGCCAGCCACACCCCGACCGCCGCGCCGAGTGCAGGTTCGGGCAGCGCGCCGAGTCAGGAAGCGGTCTCGGATATCCCGCCGACCATGCTGGTGCTCTATCAGCGGGCAGCGACCGCGTGCCCGGGTCTGGACTGGAGTGTGCTGGCCGGTATCGGGGAAGTCGAGACCGACCACGGACGCTCCACCTTGCCGGGAGTCAGTTCCGGGGAGAACTTCGCCGGAGCCGCCGGGCCGATGCAGTTCCTCGCTCCGACTTTCGATTCGGTGGCCTCGCGTCACCCGATGCCGGCCGATGGCGCGAGTCCGCCGTCGCGCTACAACCCTGCCGACGCGGTCTACGCCGCCGCCTACTACCTCTGCGACTCCGGTGCCCCCGGCGATGTGTACTCGGCGATCTTCAGCTACAACCACGCCGACTGGTACGTGAAAGAAGTCCTCGACCAGGCCACCGCCTACCGCAGCCAAGCCCCCACCGGCACAGGCGATTGCGGCAGCGTACGCGGCACCGATCGTGCCTCGCTCGTACTGGCCTTCGCCTGTTCGCAGCTCGGGCAACCCTATGTGTGGGGCGGTGACGGCCCCCAGGTCAACGGCGGCTGGGACTGTTCCGGGTTGACCAAGGCCGCCTACGCCGCCGTCGGGCTCAGCCTGCCACGGACCGCCGCCGATCAGTACCATGCCGGGCCGGTCATCCCTGAAAGTGCTTTGCGTGCAGGTGATCTCGTCTTCTATGGCACGGCCGACAATATTCACCATGTCGGCTTGTATCTCGGAGGCGGGAAGATCGTCAATGCTCCGACCTTCGACGTTCCTGTCCAAGTGCAGGATTTGCATTATTCGGGCGATGACTATTTCGGCGCGACTTCGCCACTCACCGTACCCAATGCGGCCTCCGGTGATCCCGCACAGTGAATTCCTCTCCAGGCCAATACTCTTCGAAAGGTCGCGGCCGATGCCGAAAAGCAATCGCAAGACCCTGAGCGCGCTCGCGGACTACAGCTATCTCACGCCGGGAGCTCGAATGTTCAGCCCCTGCATCGAACAAGTCGAAATTCCTCTCACCACTCCCACCTCATGCACTCACGAAGACACCCTCTGTGCCGAGTGCGTCGATCAATGGCGAGCCGATCACCTTTTCTGCGAACGACTTCCGTGGGAACGCCGCCACCGCAGCGAATAACACAACGTCATGGCAATTGCCAGCCGACCGCTCGTGTCGCCGTACCGGACCGGAATTCGATCCGCGCGAAATCGGACACCGGGGCCGATTCGTGAACGCTGTCCGGCCGGTAGTCGCCGGAACCGAATATGCCGAATACGCTGCGCTGCAATTCCGTACATCCGTCTTGTTTCGAATTCCGCTTGACATCACCGCATGTACGGAGCGTCCATGGTCGTGTCACCCCGCGAACCCCGGCAGCGCACCGGGCGGGGCCGATACGTCCCGGCCGGGACATGACATCCGCTTTTCCCGTTTTCGCACCGATTTCCGAAAGGGGACCGTCATGTCCACCACCACCACGCCCGCGACCGCCACCACCCGCACCCCGTCCGAAGACGCCCTGTGGGCCGCGCTGGATGCCCACCCCGGCTCCACCACCCACGAGCTGGCCCAATTCAGCTCTGTCGCCAAAACCAGCGCCCGCAAGCTCCTCGCCGCGTGGGCCGAAGACGGACTCGTCACCCGCGACGACACCGGCACCGACTCCGCGCACCGGTGGACGATCGCCGCGACCGATGCCGACACGGAGGCCGAAACCGACTCCGCGGCAACCGAGACCGTGACGGCCGAGAGTGCTGCGCCGGTGGACTCGAGCACCGAACCCGCACCGGCCACCGAAGCGGCGGCCCCGTCCGAGGCCGACCCGGCACCGGCCGCCACCGACGCCAATCCCCCGGCCGCCACCGCTACCCCCGTCCCGGCCGCCGCCGCTGACACCGTGCAGGAAGCGCCGAACCCCGGCTCGGCGACCTCGCCCGCACCGGCCGCCCCCGCGCAGGCCGGTGCGCAGCCTGCCAGCGAGGCGGCCTCGGCTCCGACCGAAGACACCCCCGCGCCCACGCCCGGGGTGTGCCCGACCTGCGGGCAGAAGGTGAAGAAGTCCCAGGGCACGCAGCCCGGCGCGCTGCGCGGGATGGTCGAGGACTGGCTGCGTGAGCACCCCGACCAGGAGGCCACCCCCGGCCAGATCTCCAAGGAGATCAACCGCTCCTCCGGCGCGATCGTCAACGCCCTGTTCGCCTTGGTCGGTAAGGGCATCGCGTTCGAGACCTGCGAGCGCCCCCACAAGTTCACGCTCCACCCCGACCAGAAGGCCGCCCAGGAGGCCGAGCAGACGACCGCCCCGGCGAACTAACCCCGCCGCGCCCCTGATGCCCGGTGGCCCGGACCCCGTGTCCGTGCCACCGGGCACCCGCGCGTCCGCCCTGGCCGACACGGGGAGGGTGCCGCGAAAGAATCTCTGCTCTCGATGTCGAAAAACACTCCCGCAGAAGCAGTTGCCGTGCGCGAGGGCCATCCGGCCCCGCGCACGGTTCGACTTCTCCGGAGGCACACCTCATGCGTACCCACCGCTCCCGCTCCCGCCGCCCCGCTGCGCCGTCCCGCCGTCGCGGGCGGACACCGGCCCGTATCACCGCCGCCGCCACCGTCACGGCCCTGCTGGCGGGCACCGCCACCGCCGCCGCGATCGCGACCGGCACCGCCACCGCCGCCCCGGCATGCGCGCCGGTCACCGCGATCATGGTCCCCGGCACCGGCGAAACCAACACCACCGCCAACCCCGCCCAACCCGTAGGGCTACTGGCCACCCTGGGCAACGGCCTGGCCGCCCGCTACGGCGGCGACGTCGACCTCCGCTATCTGCCCTACCCCGCCGCCGCAGCCCCCTACGCCAGCTCGCAATCCGCGGGCGTGCAGTCACTTTCGGGCCTGCTGGGTGGATTGTGCTCCGATACCCGAGTCGTGCTCGCCGGGTACTCCCAGGGCGCCGACGTCGCAGGCGACGTCGCCTCCGCCATCGGCACCGGCTCCTCCACGATCACGGCCTCACGGGTCGCGGCAGTCGCGCTGATCGCCGACCCCCGCCGCGACTCGGCCACTCCGCAGCTGGGCACCAGCACCGACGGGCAAGGCGTATCCGGCCCTCGCACAAAAGGATTCGGCTCGCTCGCCGATCGAGTCCGCACCGTATGCGCCTCCGGTGACCTCTATTGCGCGACCTCGGATCAATCGTCGCCGGCATGGAGCGCACTCGGGCGCGCCTTCACCGGCGAAGGCCAGGACAGCACGCCCGCGGCGAGCACATCCTCCGGCGGTGATCTCGACGCGGCGACCGTGGCCCAACAGGTCGTCGTCGTGGCCAGCGGCCTCGCGTCGTTCGCCTCCGGCGTCCCGACTCTGCTTGGTGACCTCGCCGCGCTACCCGGAGCAGTGCTGGCGGGCAATATCCCTGAGGCACACCGGCTCTCCGGCGAGATCAACACCGCGTTCAGCCCGCTCGTGGGGCTCGCCGACCAAGCCGACCTCGGCCTGGTCGCCCGCGCCTTGGAGCTGGCCGCACCGATGGACTCGTCCGGCACCACCGCGATCGCGGCACAGATAGTCGCCATTATGGCACGCACCGACCTTTCCCGCGTCGCGACCGATATCGGCTCCGCGCAGGAGATCGCGTGGCGCGCAACCGAAAAGCTCGCCGGGGGTGACGTCCTTGGCGCGGGTCTCGAGCTGGTCGGCATGGTGCCCGTCGCCGCCGACCTCGCCGCCACCGCCGCACAGGCCCTGACCGGCACCAGCGGCTCGGGTTCGTCGCTGGCCTCGGCGCTGACCAGCAACCCGGACACCAGCGGCGTGCTCTCGGATCTGGCACGCCAGGGCACCGACGCGGCCCGCTTCTACACCTCCGGTGTCCACCAGACCGGCTACGACACCTACCTGCCCACCGTGCTCGATTGGCTCACCACCCAGATCGACCACACCAAGTAGTGCTGAGCACCGAACACATCGCGGGGTAGGCAACCTAGGTTTCCTACCCCGCAACTTATTGCTTCAATGACGCGGCGTCGAGACCTTCAGCGCCCCTTTGCCTGTTTCTTCTTGATGAGCGTGCAGGCGAGGATAGGCCGATCTACCAAGAAGAAACCTTCCAAGCTATCAACTGGCAAGCGAGTAAATTGAGCCGGACTCGGCATTTCAAGCCCCGCCAGAACGGCCGCATCATGTAGAGAGTCGAAGAGTGCCGCGCTCGCTGGCAGTCTAATTCTGCCAGGCATGCCGCCGCCAGTTGATTCGCTGACACAACATCCGCCGGTGGTGTTCGAAGGGAAATGCTGACACCTAGGACAAAGCGCCAGGTGGAGATGCGCGTTCCGATCAACCATCTCAGCTGCGAATACCGTGCGGACATGCGATAATGGAATTACTTCTTCCATCTTGAAGTCGAGAGTCTCGCCATCTGGCAGATCTGGCGCATAGATAAGCGCCGTTTCGTTACGGATATAAAGCATCTCCCCCTTGGGCGAGATGGTCGCCATAAAAGCCCGCTGTTCTAACGCGCACTCTGGACACCGAAATCTCCAGCTGCGCGTTCTGGGCTTTTCGCTCACAAATGCAGTTTGTGCCTCTATTTGCGAATTCTGAAAGTTATTTATTTGCGTATTGTGGTTACCAATCGCTCCGATATTTGCCCCGCTAGCCTGCAGCTCGGACCGATCAGCCGGTCGCGGGTCGGATGCCGACGAATCACTGTCACCGTCCATATGGTCTGGCCCGTTCATACAGATCACCCTGCCGTAACCACCGGAAAATAGATCGCAATCCTGAGTCAGTTTCCGGCAGGTGGCGCACCGAAGTTGTTGTGCTGTTGCGCGTGGTCACCGATAGCACCGATGTTTGACCCCTTCGCGTCGACCACAATCTGCTTGGGCTGAGCGTCGCTAGAATCTGCCAAGTCCAACAACTTTCTGGCCGCTAAAACGACGTCGTCGTCGCCGCCGACTCCCGTCTCGCGCAGCACCGCAGTCAAGGGCGCTTCCCAGGTCTCCGGATCGTCCGCATGCTTGGCCACAACGAGTTCAGCCGCAGGGTTGCCTGCAATCCGACCTGCGAGCGCATTCTTCAACAGCTGGTACGCGTCGGCCACTGCAGCCGAGGCGGTCTCGCCGGCACCTTTCAAGACTCCAGCGGCCAATGCTGCCACTATCAACTGTACTGAATCCACAGCTTCCACCCCACAAGTCTGCCGAGTCAGAAGGAGTGCCTTCCGACTACGAACTTCCCATTTCAGACTCGATACTATGCCCAGATCAGCTGTGTGACACCAGAAGTGGCGGAGGCGATGGGGAGCATCCCCGAACCATCGCCGCAAGTCGGTCTAGCTGACCAGCGAGGTGCTGACGCCTTTGACGACACGGAATACCGCCCGTGGGCCAGTTCGGTAGACCGGGGCGGGGCCGCCCGCCGGTGCGCGCGGTGCGGCCGGTGATCATCCGCGCCACGGCGGCCCGGCCCGCCGCCGGTGCGCGCCCGGCACCGCATCACCGAACACCGGCCGCCGACCAAACGGGGGCCTGATCGCATCGACAGCGGCGCGGGGTAGGGAGATTCGAATCTCCCTACCCCGCGCCGCTGTTCGGCATTCGCTGCCCGGTCCGGCCGGGCTGTACGGCGGTGCTGGTTCGCCCGCTACACGCCAGGTGGGGGTGCCCGTCTACCGGGCACCCCCACCTGATCAGCGGGCTACGGCTTCGCGGCGCGGTCTTTGGCGACGATCGCGGCGACAATCGGGTCGGGCAGATCCCGTGCGCGCAGGGCGGCGGCGCGCAGGGCGGCGGTGGTGTGCGTGTCGGCGGGCACGCGCGGGAACGGGGCGACCTGCCCGCCCGGGGTGGGCAGGATGGCGTGCTGGATGTAGGCGGGCCGGGGTTGGCCGGTCTCGTCGCGCCCGGCCGGAACGATCACCACGTACCGGAGGTCGGGGGTGTTCACCACGATCCGCCCGCCGCTGTCGCAGTCGTGCCAATCGCACGGCGGTGCCGACGCCGCCATTTTGAACACCCGCGCCGCGATAGCGGTATCGGACGCGGAAGGGGTCGCGGCGGGTGCCGGTTCGGTGGCGTGGTGCTGTGGTGCCGGGTGGCTGGTCATGTCGGCTTCCTCGATTCGTCTGTGCCGGTATGGATTTCGGGTCTGCGCGGGGCGCGCACTGGTCGGCGCGCGCCCCTCCCAGGGGTTGATCAGGCGGCGGCGTTCGTGGTGCGGGTGCGGCGCACCCGCGCGGGGGTGATGGCGTCGGGCGCGTCAGCCGCCTTGGTGTTCTTGGCGGCGGGCTTCGCCTTGCCGGTCACCGGGGCCTTGGCCGCGCCGCCGGTCTTCGCCGGGCTGGCCGCCTTGGCGGTCTTGCCCGTGCTGGTGGCCTTGGCGGTCTTGGCCGTGCCCGTGGCGTTCGTGGCGGGCTTGGCCGTGTCGGCGGTGGCCTTCACGGTGGCGGCGCGGGAGGGGGCCGGGGCGGCTGTCGCGGGGGCTGCCTTCTTGCGGGCGGCGGCCTTCGGCTTGACGGTGGCGGGCGCGGGGGCCGGGATGGGGGCATCGGTCCGCGCGGGGGCCGGTTCGGGCGCGGTCGCCGGGGCGGGGTTCACCGGTTCCGGCGCGGTGTCAGCGGCGGCGGCCGGAGTGGGGGTAGGGATCACACGGGGTGCCGGTTCGATCGAGGCGGGCGCGGCCGTTGCGAGCCACGCGGGGAGGGCGGACACGGCCGGGGCGGGCGGTGCGGGGTGGGCGGACACGGCCGGGGCGGCGGTGCGCGTCAGAGCGGCCTTGGCAATGCCGAAGGCGCGGATGGCGGCGCGCACGGTGGCGGCGGTGATCAGCACCAGGGCGGCGGCGGTGAGCACCAGGGCGAAGGCGGTGTGCGCCACGGTCAGCTTCGCGGCGGCGAAGGCGGGGGTGAGGGCGTGCCGCGTGACGGTCATGCGGCGGCGCGGGGTGACCGGGCGGCAGGGCGCGGTGGTTGCGCGCCGGGCCGCAACGGTCGCCGGGGCGGGCGCGGTGGGCTTGGTGCGGCGGCGCGGCGCGGTGGCCGTGGTGGCGGCCGTGGCGGCGTGCGCGGTGGTGGCGGTGGCGCGGTAGCGGCGGGGCGCGGCCTGGGTCTGTTCGGCGTTGCCGTTGCGCACCAACACCTCGAGGGCGTTGCCGATCGCGCCGCTGGACCGGCCGGTGATGTTCGCGATTTCGCGGGGGCCGTATTCGGTGCCGGAATTGTTGGCCAGCACCTGTGCGACCATGCGCCGCAGTTCGCCGTTGCCCAATCGCGGGGTGGTGTTGGTAGTCATTTCGGGACTCCTTTTCAGAATGATCGAATTCGGGTCGCCACACATATCGGGCGGAGTGCGGAATTCGATTTCGATGGGGTTCGATTTCCCCGGGTGCCATTCGAAGCTAGCTCTGCGCGACCGCGAAACACAAGCGATCTCGGCAAC
Source organism: Nocardia sp. NBC_01388 (assembly GCF_045040085.1). NCBI lineage: Bacteria > Bacillati > Actinomycetota > Actinomycetes > Mycobacteriales > Nocardiaceae > Nocardia > Nocardia sp. NBC_01388. Next base: position 8,110,428 of record NZ_CP109553.1, on the reverse strand, counting down.
TTTTTTCACCCAATCTTCGCAGGTCAGGGCCCCAAACAAGCAAGCAAGGAATGGAATGCGCCTCGCGGCCGGCCGAGGGTCGAGGATGCAACGAGGCGAGAGGTAAGCACTAAGCAAATAGACGCGGCACGATAGTCGACAGGGTTCGGCCTATCAACAATATGGATAGGCCCGATAGACGCCCGAGCGATAGAACGAAACGACCGCAGCCGCCCACCCGATGTCTTCATGCTCCTACCGGGGGTAGGGACCCTGGGCGAGACGGTGACGAGAAAGAGGCCACTGACCAGGGACTGTACGACGGCGCAGGGGTGGCGACTTGACTGACACCCCGACCAGGACACCCAACAACACCCCGAACAACACCCCGAACAGACCGCTAGTCGAGTTCACCAGCCACCAGAGCCTCACGCCGTCGAAGATTCCATCTTTACCCATACCTCGAGAGCCACATGCGTCGAGCACTGCGCTCCTCGACACAAGACCGCAGGTTGCGAACCGAAATACCGCATCTCTCACCGATAGCACCATTCCCGGTGCGCAATTTAATTCCAGCGCTACCGAATTGCAGACCCGGACGACACACCGGCTGTATTTGAAATGTTATTAACTTCGAGTCAAACGCTAATCGACCCAAAGAACGCACTGGACGCAATTTACATCAGGCCGTATCCGTATCGATCCAGGGCGAACTCCGAACGCCATTGATAGCTCCGGCCATCATTGCAAAACATGACTTCACACCCGACCGTGTCGTATTTATTTCGCCTTGGTTGAGCGAATTTCGTCTCGCCGATTTTTGACGGCGCGCATTCGGGTGTGGGGTGGGTGTAGCTGGTGTGCAAGGTCGCGGGTATCTCGGCTGGGCTTTTCGCCGATGCTGGCGAGTCGTCGGGTGAGCAGGGCCAAGGTGTCGGCGATGGCATGGTGTTCGCCGAGGCGGGCGTGCAGACGCATCATGTCGCGGTAGAGGTGCTCGTTGTGAGGGTCGATGCCCACGCCGGTGCTGAGCAGATGCAGTGTGGCGTGTGGATCGTCAGTGACCAGGATCTGCGCGAGCGCCCCCACGGCGGCTAGTGCCTCTCGGCGGGCGTGCTGTCGGATCGGTTCGAGCCAGTCGGCCTCGAGGTCTGCGGCCAGTGTCCCCGCCGCGGCCAGGCCGATGATGCGCTCACAGGCGGTACGGCGGTCGGCTTCGGTCACCGCGCGGCGGTGGCTGGTCAGAGCACCGGTGAAGGCGGTGTAGTCGGTGGTGACGCGCGTGGGGTCGAGGTGATAACGGCCCGAATCGTAGAGCACGATCTGGTCTGCGGTGCCTGCGCTGGCGGCGGCGAAGGCGGCACGGATGCGGCCGAGTGCTGTGTGGAGTGCGTTGGTCGGCCTATGGGGGCATTGGTGGCTCCACAGGGTGTCGATCAGCTGCGCGCGGGTCAGCCCAGCTGGGTGCAGGGCCAGCAGGGCAAGTAGCTCGCGACTGCGCCTCTGCAACCGGACGGTGACCTCCGCTCCCGAACCTTGTCGGTCAGAAGCGGCGCAGGAGGCCCGCCATGTCACACGCAGCGGCCCGAACAGCGACACCGTGACCATAGAGGCCGGATCGCCCGTTTCTCGCGTCAGCGTGGCGCAGGGCGCGAGAACCGCATTCGACTGCGTACCAAGGGTTTCAGAGCACCTGAGCGACTCGACAGTGGTGGGCAGCGGCGCGGCAATCGACGCTGACACCGGCGGATGCGGCCGATGGGTAACCGGTCGAGACTCGGCACGGCCGACAGCGGCGTGGTTGACCGGGTAGACGCGGGGTACCTGGTCGCGGGCGAAGCGGAGTCGGCTTGCGCGCCGCCAGGGACTCCACACCCGAGCGACCGGAGCCGCAATGCGGGCACGCACGTTGATGGCTAGAGGACGGACTGCGGCAATACTGCTGCGCCCCAGCGGGATCAGGCCGTAGAGCAGGGATGCGGCGGCCGATTCGTCGTAGGGGAGCCAGCCGAACACTTCGGCAGCGACACCAAGGGGTGCCGGGCGCGGGTCACCCACCAACACAACGACCGCGCGCGGGTAGCGGGCCGTCAGTTCACCGACGCCGCGCAGCGCGGCCAGATCGCCGGTACGAGCCACCAGCACCAGCAGGGCGGCGTGGGTAAGCAGCGGCGCCGCCGCCGAGTCGGCCTGGACCAGACCACAGTCGGCGATCACGACCGACTCCCGCGCCAGGACGCGGTCACAGGAGATCGGGGTGGTCAGCGCCTCGGCGACTGCTTCCGGAGCGGTGGGAGCGGCCAGGTACGCGATGCCGCTGGGGTGGCGTTGCAAATGCGCTTCGAGGTCGGTGGCGGTGAGGGTGCCGGTCTCGTCGGCCGCCGCGGTGAGGCTGGCGAGTCCCCGCTCAGGATCTCCGCCACAACGCTCGGCGAGGCAGCCTCCGCGTGGATCGGCTTCCAGCACGATCACCCGTTCGGGGCCGGGCCACAGTGCGGCGATCGCCAGGGCGGCTGTGCTCGCTCCCGATCCCGGTGCGAGTCCTGCGACTGCGATCAACATCCTCACCACCACTTTCCTACCTACAGGATTGCTTCTAGATTCTTTGCTGGACAACAGGTTCGGACGATCGCGGCTATCACAGGTGCGTGATGGCGGTGATCAGCGTGCTGTGGTCGGCATCGTCGGTCGAGATGCGTTGCCGCCACAGGTTCTTCGTGCCGTCTGTGCGCGTTTCGGCTACCTCGACCGCGTAGAGGCCGTGGTCGAGTGTGGTGATGTGCGCACAGTAGGTCGTCGCCGCCGGGATCGAGTCGATCCCGGCCTGAATCTGAGGTGCCTGCGGAATCGCGGCGGAGGCGGCCACCACCTCCCGCGCCCGGCGTGCGTCGCGAGCGAGGTAATAGGCGGCCTCGAACACTTCGATCGCCGCAGACCCGCCCTCGGCATGTACTCCCCGTGCCCCGGCGACCACCGCGGCGAGCTGACGCTCGCGGGCAGCCGAGACACATCCGGCAGCGTTGCCGCTGTTCACCAAACCAGAGACCGACGACGACTGCCACACCACCGCCGACGCCGAAGACCCATCGCCAGAACCAGACTCGTGAGCGTGGCCGTTGTCCGCGAGTGCGGCGATCCCCATGATCGACACTGCAACGACTGCGCCCGCGCTGGCCAATGCCATGAGGCGGGAAGGGCGACCACTGGCGACGAAGGGCGGCCAGTTCTGCATCGGTTCCCCAGCATGGCGACCGTCGTGGGAGGTTGCGGCATCGACGGCGAACCAGTGAGCCAAACCTGGTGCAGCCGAGGTCGGTTCGGTGTCGAGGAGGATCTCCGGCACGTCGGGATGGTCGATTTCGTCGCTCATGACAGGCCGTCCTCGCCCCACACCGGCAACTGCGCCAGCATCTGCCACGGATCGGGGTCTACTTGCGCGGCGACGGTGTCGATCAGCGTGTCGGCCACATCGGCGGCGACCGGCATCAACGCTTGCGGATCGAGCGCGACCTCCTGCACCCACCCGAGTTCAGCTGGCTGCGGCACGGCATCACCGCCCTCGGTGCCCAGGAGCTGGTCGACGTCCGGGATCTGCAGGCCGCTCTCACCGAGGACGGTCGCGGCTTGGTCGGTGAGGTAGTCGTTCCACTGCTGTTCGTGAGCAGCAATAGGCTCGGGCATCCACTCCGGGCGCGCGACGCTCACCGCACCGACCCGCACCACTTCAGCAGGCGGCGCTGCGATCTCGGTGTAGCGAGGACTCTGGGGTCCCTGCATGGTCGGCGCAGGTGCGTGCTCGGCCTGTGCTGGGGCCGAAGGTCCGTGGACCGGTAACGACTGCGAGTGGCTCGATAGCGGCTCATAAGAAGGCGGATTCGATACCGAAGGCTGAGCGATGACCTCAACGTTGGGTGAGGGTGTCGTGTTCGCTGAGGGTGCTTTGCCGTTCGAGGTGGCCGGCGTGGCCGGAGGCGGCGCGGCACTCAGGCCGGGCTGTCCGGCCGAGGGTGGATTGGAGATCAGTCCGGGCTGTCCGGTCGGAGGCGCTCCCGTCGCGTACGGGCCGCACAGCAACGTGGCCGCCAGCGCGCAGACCGCGATCAATAGGCGCGGCCGGGCACCGACGGCCTGTGCGCGCCGATGCGGTACCCGGGCACGATGGGGCCGTGTTGGCCCCGGCCGTGTCACCGCAGGCACTACACCGGCCAGCGCGCGCCCCCGCAATGCGGTCCACAACGCGCCTTCCCGCAGCGCCCGAACATGTATTGCATGGACGCGAATTCCCTTGGCGTCCAGGTATTCACAAAGCACCTCGACTCGTCCATCGACGGGTGCCTCCATCCGAGACGGGGCGACCGCGATAATGACCGCAGTGTCAGCTCCCGATCGCACACGCTCAGCGATTTCGGAGTCCAGATGGGTGGTCCACTCGCACTCGAGGATGTGCCCCTCGTACATCCACACCACCCAAATGCCCACCGCTGCAACGGAATCAGCAGCCTCGCGGGTCGCGGCCACCAATGCTTGCGCCTGTACTGACATCGAACGCTTACGCATTGACCAGCTCATTGCACACCTCCGGATTGAGCCCGCGCGACATCATCAGCGCAGGAGTCGACCACTGGGCAAGCGTCATCGACGCATGCCGGGCATGGTTCATGCGCACAGCACGGGAACTGGGTAATTACTGCATTAATACGAATCGCGCCCGGCTCGCCCTCCCCGTAAGGAATGGGACGCATGACCGATGCGCTCATCACAGCTGCCACCGCAGACTGTGGAAACGTCGCCTTCACCTCAAACAAGCTTAGGAAAGACGATCTGATTGTTGCCTTCAGCCTCCGAGCCTACGAGCCACCCTGGTGGATGTAACTCGAAAATTGCTCCTCACCTGAAGTCTCTCCACGATATCCCCCGACTGTGACCTGTGCAACATTCGAGCCCAAGATTGGCTTCTGACCTGGCAAAAGATGCAATCCAGGGGCCGTTGTTGTCACCAGTCATCAATGGCCAACTCCGGGAGCTCTGACTGTATCGAAGCCGATCAACCGCCATTCCGGTATTTACGGGAAAATATGGTCCACTCGCCGGGGCCTGAAGAGAATTTCCTGGTCACACGTTCTGTGTTGCCTGATTTGCCCGAAGCTGATGATTTGCGGACTAAACTTGAAGATTGCAGTCCGATGGCCATGGGCTCTTAACGGTTCGATACGAACCGCGCCGCAGTACCGAACACCGGGGGCCGTGAGTTCCCCCGGTGACAGGGGAGGTCGGTGCGGAGAAGGAGTCGATTGACCATGGCCAGTCCACAACGTTCTCCTAGTGATTCCAGCAATAACAAACGCCTCCCCCGCCATCTTTCCCCGGCGCGGCCGTCTTCGATGCCGGCCGCGAGATCCGAGAACAAAGCAGGCCGCACAGAACTGCCTCGTTCCGGGGTGACACGCTCACCCAAACAGAACGCCGCGACACGGGGCTGGGTGGTGATCGAAACCCTCACCGGTAACCGCGACGAAGCCACCCTCGTCCTCAACCACGAAGGGCCCCGGGCGTTCTCGAAGCTGGCGCGAGCCAGCCTCCCCCGCAACCTCGTTGAGGTCCTCGTCAGGGAATGCCTCGATAACGGCGGCAACAACTACAAGGGCTCCATCGACAACCAGGACCGCATGTTCCGTATCTCGGCCATCCCCGTACGAGGGCCTGCCTCCGACGACATCTTCGCTGTCTCGCTGTTCTCAGCAGGCCCGCTCGAGCCACTGCCCAAACCCCCGGTAGTCGGCACCGTCGAATGGACACCGTCGGGGCTGCTCATCACCAATCCAGCCGCCGAGTACCTGCTTCGCCCTCCCAACGAGCTGCCGGGTGGGCGAACCATTCCCGAATTGTTGGCGAGCTTCGACCGTTGGGAGCCACGCGCGGAGTTCCTCGACATGTTCAACTTCGTCGGGACACCCGCCAGTCAGTGGGTCGGCACCGCCGCCAAACGCTACGAGGACGGCACACAACACCAATTCCACATCACGGCCCGCGCGGTCGGTGCCGGAGACAAGCGGCGTGTACGGGCGGTGGTCTGTGACATCAGCGCCACCAGCACCAGCCACGACACCGACATAGCAGTAGCCGCGCTGCGCGCTGTCCCGATCTTCCCAGGCCACGCCCTAGCGTTGGTGGATCTCAAAAGCGCTTTCGTGCACGAATGGCTTGCCGAGGAACACAGCCCGCTGGCCGGGTGGCGACACCATCACCCCCTCTATGACCTCGACGGCCGCAACCGCGTAGCGCTCACCTGCCAAGAACTCGCCAGCGGCACCCGCGACCGCGCTCTCATCACCGCCCGAGTCCGATTCACTGCAACCGATGACTGGACCGAGGTCACTGGAGCCTGGACCCGCATCCCATCCGCGGACGGCCGCCCCCAAGCCATCCTCGACATCACCCCCAACCCCAACCCGCCCCCGCCGATCAAAGGCTGCGACGTCTGCTACGACATCACCCACCCCTGACAAGATGCGGAACTGAACTGATGAAGAAGCCTGAGTTCGAGGAAATTCGGCAGTGCGTGCTGGCCCCTGTGGGGTGGCAGCAGAAGCTCGCCTGGGTCGCCGTGGACGAACAAGGCAACGCCTTGTCAGTGTTCGCCGTGCTCCAGATCAGCAAGGACGGACCGCTGCGAGTGAAAGACGCTGCGCTTTACACCACTCCATCGAGGCGGGGAGAGAAGCTGGCCAAACGCCTGTTAATTCGTGCACGTGATGACCTCGCCGCCAAGTCACCGTCGGTACCTCTGCAGTGGAGCGGTATTGCAACGCCGGATGGATACTGGCTGGTCCAGTCGTTCGGGTTCAGCATCGAACCCGAGGAGTCCGACAGGCTGGGTGCGCTTCTCGATGAAAAGCTCGCTAACAATCCTGACGACGAACGTCTGCGTTCGTATGCGCGGCTCCGCGAGGAACACGGTGGGCAGCTACCCTACGAGCCGCTCAGGCCGGAGTTGGCGGATCGGGACGGTCTGAAAACGCTCCACGATGCCGCCGAGGTCCTGCAACTTCAGGTGGTCGAGGAGGGCTAGGCGGCACTCCGCACTATCGGCCAACTCAGCCTGACCCATCGGCAACGCTGACGCACTCACCTCATGCTAGAAATGGCTGTGCCGCATCGCGACTCGACACTGCGGCGGATTTGCCTGAAGGACAACCGACCTCAGTAGACGGCACGACTAATCGCAGAACGAATGCAAGATCGTGCGGGCGTGATCGACGAACAGCAGATGCCCCGCGCCCGGTACCTCGTGGTACTTGCTGTCAGGGATCATGTCGGCCAGCCTGCGGCCGTTTTGAACCGGCATGTTGCCGTCCGCATCCCCGTGCCAAATCTCCACGGGCACAGTGATATCGGTGAGATCAAATCCCCACGGTCGAGAAAACAGCAGCTGGAAGTCGAGTGCCACGCCCCGGCTGCCTGTAGTGAATGCAGTTCTGATGTTCTCGCCGAGCTGACTCCGCAGCCGGTCGTCTTTGTCGACCCGGGCGCGATCGGCCGGTGACATCTTCTTGATCATCGCGTCCACTCCGCGCTGAGTACGCACCGCCTTCGAAAGCCGAGCCGACACTGGGCGCGCCAACCAGGGAAAGCGCCGCAAGATCATCAGTCCCGCAGCGGGTTTCACCCCACCGGAGTCTTCGGCTGCAGGCCCGGCATCGAACGGAACCATCGAGCTAACCGCGATCGCTTTACTGACCCGTTGGGGCATCTGGCAGGCACTCGCCAGTGCGTAGGGAACTCCGCCACTGGCACCCAGCACCCCAAAACGATCGAACTGGAACCTGTCAGCGATCGCGGCCACGGTGTCAGCGAAGTCGACGACCCGCTCCCGCGATGCCAGTTCCGACATGCCCATTCCTGGCCGGTCGATCGCAATCAAGCGCACGCCAACCTCGGCCGCGGGGACATCAGCGAAAGCTACCCCCTCGACATGAGAACCCGGTGCCCCATGAAATGCCAGCACCGGAAAGCCGTCCCGATCGCCGCACTCCATCCCGCCCACCGTCGCGCCCTGCCACGTCATCGTCCATGGTGTAGGTGACATCACATCAGCAGAATAGGTACTAGCGAATCATCAGCACGCGAAAACAGCGGACTCTGTCCGTTTTGCCTCACGATGCATTGCGAAGTGCAGCAACAGATCAACTGACCACTTGATTTACGCCCACCCACTACGCGAGTTTTCGCAGTTATCGCCACCCTTAGATACCTTTGGCTACTTGATGGCGATCACTAGCGAAGCTGCGCCCTTCAGCAGGAAGCTATGCGCTGCTGGGGGGGGTTCGTCCGTTAGAGCAACCGGCCCTGCCGCCCTAGGGATGAACTATCCACAGCCCGTGAGGACTTCCGTTGTTCCATCGAGTGGCAACCCCGCCGGTCCAGCTCAGCGGCGATCTCTCGGTCTACGCCCTCGAGCTGGGATTCCGCGAATGCGGATTCTTCGACGGTTGTCGCCGCATCGAGGTCTTCCAGGATCTCCGCCAGGTCCCGCCTTAGCGCGGACAGCCTCTCATCTGCGGCCTGAGCGCGTAGACGTTCAACTTCGTCGTCGGCCATGGGAGTGAACCTACTAGTCTTTGCCCGGCCTGAAGAAGCGGCTCAACGCCTTGATGACTCCCGCTGGCCGGCATATGGGTGCACCACTACTCAGCCACCAGCTGCCCGCCGGGTAGCGATCCGCGAAACTGTGCACTGTTCAGCTCTGGAGCCAGATTTCGTAGCAACGGAGCATGTCGCTTATCCGATACTGCTGCTTCCATACCTCCGGATCTTCCGGATCCAAGCCAGCATCCTCCAGAGCCTCACGATCGATACCGTCGTCCATACGTCCTTGGACGGTGCTGTGCCCCTTCGGGTTCCGCTCGGCGAATCCACGCACGTACGTGTTGTCCCGTCCGTCGCGCCGGAATAGGACTGAAGAACCCTGGGTGGCAGTGGCCAAGCCTCAAGCGTCACTCTTACCTTTCAAATCCGCTCGATCAGCTGACGCCGAAACCCCCTGCACTCCAGACGATCTGCTGGAATTCATCCGGCGAGAACGGCCGTCGAGCGTCGATGCCACGTTCAAGCGGGCGTGGCCAGTAGCAGACGCCGCAGCGATGACAGTAGAAGGCCGAACTCCACAGTGCCTGTGCGGCGGGCAGGCCGCGCGCGATGCGCGCGTTCTCACGCGATCGATGCCTCAGCACGAGAAACGAAGCCAACGCCGGGAGCGCGAAGGGCAGCGTCAAAAAGCTACCGAGCACAAGCAGGGTTCTCATCGGTGACGTCGCCTGCGCGGTCGAGGGTTGGAGATGGGTCGCAGCGGCTACTGCAATGCCAAACATGATTAGCGCGGCGATCAGTAAGAGGATCCCGCAGGTTGCCGGGCCTGTCACCGAACGGGGAGCAGGCGCAGGTCTGGTTGCCGCGGCGAGCATGCTGGTTTGAGCGCTCGTTGACCTTGCCGAGCCGATAACGGGAACAACGCCGCCTGACAGGCCGATCCCTAGACCGGTATACGTGCTCGTCCCGCTCACCGTCGCTGTGCCGGTCGCAGCGATCGCGGGCATGCTCTGTACTGAGTCGACTCGTTCGCAGATCGGGCACGAGTTGTCGTTGTTCATGTGCGTTCCCCAATGCTCCGGTTGTGTATTTCACTGGCACCGAACCGACTTCCGTCCAGCCGCGTCACTGGACGGATTGGTGAAGCTCACGGGATCTGGTCCGGACGGAAAACGCACCGAACCGACCGTCGTACACATCATTGACAGCCCGCCCCCGATTGGGGTCAAGATTCTCCAACTCAACACCCGCAGGCAGGAATCTCACCGTCGACTTCGACGAACAGGCAGGCGAAATCTGTCAGTCCAATGTCGCAAAGCGGGGGTCGGGATGCAGTGCACAGGTGCCAGGATCCTCTGTGATCACCCACCGCCCGTCGGGAGTGACCGATGACTACACCACGACGCCGACGGCACGCACCCGCCGCGCCTATTGGCCCGCGTCCGGCATCGTGCGCGCCGAACGGCCCATGTCGCGCCATGCCCTGCCGCTGGCCGATTCCGATACCGCACAACGGCGACTGAAGTAGTCAAGGCGAGCTGCAATGGGCCGTCTGACGAGCCTTCTCGAGCGTTGTTCGAAGCTCCGCAGCCAGACCCTGCCCAACCGGACCGCTTGTGCGCCGTCACGCTCCGAATCGCGCACACCATAGCGCCAAACTCTGCGCGATTGTCGAGATTCGTTCTCGCACAAGGCGCTTGACCCAACGAACGCAATGGAGGGTCCATATCCGTTCGTGTCGGGCAATCCGATTCGCATTAGTCAAGGAGCCCCGTAATGGACGAAATCGAACTGAAGACCACCGCCAGTGATGTGTGGGAGGTGTTACCGCTACTGCTCCCGATCCCTCGCGCGGCGACGCTGCTAGGGATCAGCCGATCTGCCGCTTACCGGCTGGTCGCGTCGAGCGAACTGCCGACGAAGAGGATGGGTGGACGCGTGTATGTGGTCACCGCTCGGCTGCGGGCGCTGCTCGAATCCGAGCCCGCCGATCTCGGGAAGGCGGCGTAATGAAGGGGCATGTCCGCAAGCGGGGCAAGACCTGGTACTACCAGTTCCGTCTGCCGGAGAAGGGCCTGGACGGGAGCGAGCCGACCGAAACCAAGGGCGGCTTCCCGACTGAGAAGGCGGCGTGGGAGGCGTGCCGCATCGCCATGGCGGCTGTGGAGGGCGGCAAGCACGTCAAGAAGGCGAAAACGACCGTGGAGTCCTTCTTGCTGGAGTGGCTGCCCGCGATCGAGATGATCGTGGATGCCACCACCTACGACAACTGGCAGGCGCTGGCGAAGGCGTACGCCATTCCCCGGCTGGGGCCCACCGAACTGCAGAAGCTGACCACTCCGATGCTGGTGAAGTTCTACACGCAACTGCTGATCGACGGACGCATCAAGCCCGACAACAACATGCGCATGTACGAGTTCTGGGTGAAAGCGACGAGCCGTGGACGCGAACCCACACCCGCTCAAGTCGTCACTGCCTGTGGAGTAACCATTCACGCGGCACGCTCAGCGGTGCGTCGTTTCAAGGACGGGCGCATCCCAACTCCGAAGCCAGCAGGGCTGGCACCGAAGACCGTGCGCAACACCCACATCATGCTTCACCGCGCCCTAACAGACGCGGTCGCTTGGAAGTATGTGGTGGGCAATCCCGCTGAGAAGGCCAAGCCCCCGCGCGTGCCGCGCAGCAGGCGGCCCGTGTGGACGCCCGAACAGGCAGCCGCGTTCATGAACAGCATCCGCTACGACCGCTTCTATGCCCTGTACCTACTGGAGCTGTCGACCGGGCTGCGACGTGCAGAGATCTGCGGAATCCGCTGGCCCTCACTAGATCTCGATACCGGAGTGCTGTCGGTGCACGAGAGCCGCGTCGTCGTGGCAGGCCACGCTCAAGATGCTCAGGTCAAGACCGACGACTCCGCCCGCATGATCGCACTCGACACCGACACAGTGGAGGCCCTCAAGCAATGGAAAGCGGTCCAGAACGCCGAACGCCCGTTGTACGGAAACGACTATAAGAAGACCGGGCTCGTCTTCACTTGGGAGAACGGCAGCGCCGTGCACCCGGACACGATCCGGGAACGCTTCAAGCGCCTGGCCGCCCGCGCCGGGCTGCCCGAGATCCGCTTCTACGACCTGCGCCACACCTACGTCACCGGAGCACTGATCGCAGGAGTCAGCCCGAAAGTGGTGAGCCAGCGCGTCGGTCACGCCGACGTCGCCTTCACCATGAAGACCTACCAGCACGTGCTGCCCGGCCAGGACGAAGACGCTGCCGCCCGCGCCGCCACCCACCTGCTGGGCGGACACCACGAACACCGTGGGACGTCACGCGACAGGTGACACTTAGTTTGGCTAACGTTGCCAAATCCGTTGCCAATCCAACGAAAAACGGCCCCGAAACCAGTGGTTTCGGGGCCGTTTTCCCTAGTAGCGGGGACAGGATTTGAACCTGCGACCTCTGGGTTATGAGCCCAGCGAGCTACCGAGCTGCTCCACCCCGCGTCGGTGTGAGGATGACGTTACCTCGGGGTAGGGGGAAACTCCAAAACGCGGGGCGGGGAGGGGGTCAGGCGGCTTGGGGGCGGATGCCTCCGGAGGCCAGGGTGAGGATGTCTTTATTGCCGTCGGCCCAGGTGGGGGTCATGACTATGTCGTTGATGCGCCAGGTGCCGGCGATGCGGGTCAGGCCGAAGCGGTAGGTGCCGCCGAGGGTCCAGCGGGGGTTGCCGAGGGGGTTGGCCAGGATGTGGACAGCCTGGAAGACGGCGGTGAGGACGGCGGTGTCGCCGTCTACGGTCACCAGGTGGTTGCCGAGCAGGTGCTGGGTGGCGTCGAGGGCGCCGAGCAGGCGGGACCAGTCGGCCTGGATCTGACCGGGGGTGGCATGGGACGGGTCGCCGCCCCAGACGGCGGTGTAGTCGAGGCGGACCGAGTCCGCGAAGACGGAGGGGAAGGTCTCCCAGTCGCGAATGTCGATGTACCACATCATGGCGGTGGCGGTGTCGATCACGTCGGCGCGATCCTGTGCGGAAGTCATTGTGTTCTCCTGTGATTCGGGTTAGCTGACGGGAAGCAGGTTGTGGTCGGCGAAGACTCGGCGGGCGACGCCCATGGCGGCTAGTACGCGAGGGAATCCGGCGTACGGAAGCGCCTGGATGACGGCCTCGACGAGTTCGGTGGAGGTCAGTCCGATATTGAGGGCGGTGATGAGGTGGGCTTCCACTTGCGGTTCGGTGGCGCCGAGGCCGATGAGGACGCCGAGAATGACCAGTTCCCGGCGTCCGGCATCGAGTCCGGGACGGGCATTGATATCGCCGTAGGCGAATTCGACGGCGAATCTGTGCAGGTCGGGCGCTATGTCGGCCAGGGAGTCGTACACCCGCTGCCGGGCAGTGGTCGGTCCGCCGAGCTCGGCCAGCCGGGCCGCTCCTGTGTCGTACCGTTCGTTCATGGGTATGAGATTGCCTGTCGCACAACGGGCTACCCAGACCTCCGTTGTTCCAGGTACTCCCAGGGCCAGGCTCGCGGTGCTCGGGCAGACTGGACGGCATGGCAGAACGCAATCCGCTGGGGGAATTTCTTCAGTCGCGCCGGGCTCGCATCAGTCCCGAGCAGGTCGGACTGCGGGCCGGGGCGTCCGGACGGACGCGGCGGCGGGTCGCTGGGCTGCGGCGTGAGGAGCTCGCTCAGTTGGCGGGGATCAGCGTCGAGTACTACCAGCGGCTCGAACAGGGCCGGGCCAATCACCCTTCCGACGAGGTGCTGGACTCGATTGCCGAGGTGCTGCGCCTCGACGACACCGAGCGCGGTTATCTGCGCAGGCTCGCGAACCCGCCGCGGGCTCGGGAGCGGCGCAGCGCGCCCACCGCGGTGCGGCCGCAACTGCGGCGGATGCTCGACCTCGTCGACAAGGTGCCGGCGGTGATCATTACCGATCGTTTCGATGTGCTCGCGGCCAATCTGCTGGCCCGGCGATTGTTCGAACCGATCTCGAATATCTTGCACGACAACGGAAATCTGGCCCGAGCGTTATTTCTCGAGCCGGCCGCCCGCGAGTTCTATGTGGAATGGGAGGACGTGGCCGCCGCCACCGTCGCCGCCTTGCGATTGGCGGCGGGCAACCACCCCGAAGACGCGGAGTTGACCGCACTGATCGACGAATTATCTACCGGCAGCACAGTATTCGACCAACTGTGGGCCGACGGTGATGTCGCCGTGCGCACGTACGGCGCGAAGAACTTCCGGCATCCGGCCGTCGGCGTGCTGACGCTCAACTACGAGAATCTGGAACTGCCCGGCGATCTGCGGCAACGACTGGTCACCCTCAGCCCGGACGCCGCGACCGCGACCGAGGCGGCCCTGCAGGTGCTGGGCTCCGAGACCTACATCAGCCGCTGAATCACCGGCGGCACGCCGGGCAGCGGGCGGGCATCCACGACCAATGCCGTGGTGTTGTCGCGGCCACCGCCGTCGAGCGCGGTCTGCACCAGTGCCGTCGCGGCCTGGCTCGCCGAGCCCTCCTCGGCGAGAAAGGATTTGATGTCCGCCATTTCGAGGCGCTTGCCCACGCCGTCGGAGCAGAGCAGCAGTCGCCCCGAGCTGGTGCCGGTGACCGCGTGGCCGATATCCTCCGGCCGCACGGTCCGCGCGGAAGTGGTGACCAGATGGCCCATTCCGGGCATCGGCACATGTCCGCGGGCCCGGAAGTATTCGGCCACAGTGTGATCGGTGGTGAGCAGATGCAGTACCCGGCCGTTCCAGCGGTAGGCGCGACAATCACCCACCCAGGCGATATCGCACGGCCCGTCCGGCTGTCCGTCGGCAGGCAGCACCGCGACGACGAGCACGCTGTCGGCGGCCGCATCCGGCAGTTCGCGCAGCAATTCCGCCTGCGCCGCAAGGATTCCGGCGCGTGCACCCTGTGTCACCGCCACCCGGGCCGCCACCCGCGCGACGATCCGCGCCGCCCGAGCGGCCGCGAGATGGTCACCGACCCCGTCCGCCACGACAAACGCGGCCCGCCCGGTCTGGCGATCGGTAACGGTGGCAACCGCGTCCGCGTTGATATTACGTAGGCCGATCCGGCTCACCGCCGCTCCCGCGACGGTGACGAATCGAACCTCTTCGTCAGGATGGGCGGGCACTGCGGCGGATCCGATCTCGAGGGCTGCGGTGTACATGGCCCGACCTCCTGGGACTCGGCCTAAGGGGGTGCTGCCAACCAGCACTCCTCCATTCAACGGCCGAAACCCGTGTACTACTCCTGAATCACCTGTGCGATTGCTGTGTTTACCTGCGTCGATAACGATCAGATCGCGGTCTGGGCGACCACGAAGATGCGGCGGAACGGCAGCCAGGTGCTGCCGTCGGCCTGCTCCGGGTAGGCGGTGCGCAACAGCGGGGCCAGCTCGGTGCGGAATTCCTGCCACGCCGCATCGTCGAGGACGTCACGCACGGGGGTCAGCGCGGTCCCGGTGACCCATTCCAGAACCGGGTCCGCGCCGGTGAGTCGCTGCAGGTAGGTGGTCTCCCAGGCATCGACCGTGCAGCCCGCCGCGGCCAGCACCCGTGCATAGCCCTCCGGATCGAGGACGGCGCGCGGCTCCAGAAGGTTTGCCGGAGCCAGCTTTTCGCGCCACCGCGGCCGCGCCGCGAGGGTGCGGATGGCGAGATGGGAAGGCGCGTCGAAGTTTCCGGGCACCTGGAAGGCCAGCCACGCCCCAGCGGGCAGGTCGCGCGCCCAGGCCGACAGCAACTCCTGATGGCCGGGCACCCACTGCAACACCGCATTCGACACCACCACATCGGCATCCGCGCCGGGCCGCCAGTCGCGCACATCGCCGAGCACGGCATCGATCCCCCGAGCCCGCGCGGCCGCCACCATCTCCGGGGACGAATCCGAGGCCTCCAGGGCGGCCTCCGGCCAGCGCTCCGCGAGCGACACGGTGAGATTGCCGGGCCCGCAGCCCAGATCCACCACGCGGCGCGGCTTCTCGGCCCGCACCCGGGTCACCAGATCGAAGAACGGCCGCGCCCGATGATCATCGAAGGCCAGATACTGCTGCGGATCCCACATGGCTGCTCCATCCCTGGTCACACCAACCGAGCCTGCATATCGCACTGCCAACGGTAATCGGGCGGCCACAGATACAGCGATGGCCCTCGAAGAAGTTCTTCGAGGGCCATCGCTGTTAGTAGCGGGGACAGGATTTGAACCTGCGACCTCTGGGTTATGAGCCCAGCGAGCTACCGAGCTGCTCCACCCCGCGTCGGTGAAAACAACATTACACACGGCTCCGCGTGAGTGCCAAATCGGCTGGTCAGAAGCGGTTCGGCGGGTTACGAAGTCGATCATGGAGCAGGTCGCGGCGGAGGCGCTGACCGTCCGGACGGTGCGGAAGCGGAGGTTTGGGGGTGAAAATCCTCCGCCTCACAACCGTTTCTCCGCGCGTCCCCCGGTTTCGGGGCCCGAAAACGTGACCGGCCCCACAATTTGCGCGTGACTTGAATCACATCACGGGCATATAACAGACCGATCGGGATATCGAAATGCAGCATAGCCAACCTGCATGAATGGCGTTTTACCGGTTATTCGCTTCATGCAATTCCGAAGTTATCAAGAGTTACCAAGACGTGATCTGCCGAGATTTCCTCGTTACCGTCGTACTCGGCCCGGATCAAACCTGAGATGGGCACCGAACCGAACCGCCGCACGCCGGAGACCCTGTCCCGCGGTTAGGTACCCAGAGCCCCTGGGGACAGGGACACGGCACAGCAACTCGCCGGGTCGGTAGGCGCAGGGAGGGACAAACGATGAAACAGAACCGGAAGATCAACTCCCGCACCATCGGCCTGCTGGCCGTCACAGGCGCAATTGTTGCCGTCCCGTTCGGCTTCTCCGCAACCGCCTCCGCGGCCGGTCACGACTGGGACGGCGTTGCCCAGTGCGAGAGCGGCGGCAACTGGGGAATCGCCACCGGCAACGGCTACTACGGCGGGCTGCAGTTCACGCAGAGCACCTGGGCCGCCAATGGCGGCACCGGCTCCCCCAGCAGTGCCAGCAAGGCAGAGCAGGTCCGAGTGGCCGAGAACGTGCTCGCCACCCAGGGCGCCGGCGCCTGGCCGGTCTGCGGCAAGTACCTGCGCAGCGGCTACTCCGAGCCCGAGCCCGAGGCCGCCCCGGAGGCTATCGCTCCCGCCCCCGCTCCGCTCCCCAACGACCGCCAGGCCGCGATCGATCAGGCCAAGAGCGTCGCCGGTGGCCTCGCTCAGCAGTTCGGCGTTCAGGACCAGTTCAACCAGGTCCTGGATCAGAACTCCGCGCTGATCGAGTCCTGGGGCCGCTGAAGTCCCGACTTCTTCCCCATCTCGGAAGTAGCGATATGCGCTGCCGTCAACGATGACGGCAGCGCATTTCTCTGTAGGCACAACCCGTTGGCATGATACGCCGACTACCACTGTGCAGCACAGTGTTTCGGCTATCCGCTGATGAACTCGACCCGGTGCGCGGTCGCCCAGTCCGCGAAGCTGCGCGGCGGACGACCGGTGACCGCTTCGACCGAGGGATGCACCACCGAGGTGAACGACTCCAAAGCCGTTGCGCACAAGGACATTATGGCGTCGGCCAGATCGGGCGACACCCCGAAGCCGAGCAGCGCCGTATGCGCCTCGGCGGCCGAGATCTCCTCATAGCGCAGCGGACGGCCGAGCACCTGCGCGAGGATGCCGGTCTGCTCCCCCGGCGCCAGCGCCCGCGGGCCGCTGAGCGTGTAAACCTTTCCGGCATGGCCGGTTTCGGTCAGCGCCGCCACGGCGACGGCGGCAATGTCCTCGGGATCGACCACGGCGATGCGGCCCTGCCCGTACGGGGGCGCGGACGGTATCGACGGCCCGGATGCCCGGGGCCCAGTGCAGCGCATTGGACATGAATCCCAACGGGTGCACCATGGTCCAGTCGATACAGCTCGCGTGCACCGCCTGCTCACCGGCGCGGTGCCAGGCCGGAATCGGGTCCGTCGCGGCATCGTCACCGGCGCGCCCGGAGGAGAGCTTCACCAGGTGGCGGACGCCGGCGCGGGTCGCGGCGGCGGCGACATTGCCGTCGTGCACCGGGATTTCGGGGCCCAGCAGCGAAAGCTGCGGCCGCACGAGGAGAGCACCACCCGGCGCGCCGAATCAGCCACGGATGACCTGCTTTTCGCGGCCCTGCGCACCGACGGGCGCGCCGGGCCGGCACAGCCGGCCGAGGCCACCGGATTGTCGCAATCCACTGTGGCGCGGCATATTTCGGGGCTGCGGTCCGAAGGCGCACTCTACTTCGATGTCGATGTCGACGACCGGTTCTTCGGTGTCACCACCCGGGCCATGCTGTGGGCCTCGGTCGCGCCCGGCAAGCTCGACGGGGTCGCCGAAGCCCTTGCGCGGCATGAGGAACTGGCGTTCCTGGCCGCGACCACCGGCAGCACCAACCTCATCGCCGAGACACTCTGCCCCGACCCGGCGAGTCTGCACACCTATCTCACGAAGAAGCTGGGCGCCTTCGACGCGATCCGCACGCTGGAGACGACCCCGGTCCTGGCGACGGTGAAATCCACATCGCAGCCGCCGCTGTTGCGATCCCGGCCGGCGCGATAGCACAGGGTCGCGACGGCAAAAGGCGCTGCCGTCCGGTGGACGGCAGCGCCTTTCATTGGGCAGCAGGGCTTTTCAAGCCCGGATGATTACGGTCCCGCCGTCTGGTAGGCGTTCACGGCCGTCTGCAGATTCTCCAATGCCTTGCCCAGGGAGCCCAGGTCGCCCGACTTCTGGGCGTCCTGCACCGCCTTGAGCGCATCGTTGAGCTGCTTGACCGCGGCATCCTTACTCGCCGAACCCGTCGAACCAGTCGGCGGCGCGACTGTGCCCTGGTTCGGCGGAGCGACCGTCTGATTGGGCGGTGTCACAGTCTGATTCGGCAGATCGGTGGCCGCACTGCCGGTGCCGGGCAAGACCTGATCCAGCGCCTCCTTGACCGTCGAGCCGTAACCGACCTTGTCGCGATAACTCGCCAGCACCTTCACCAGCTGCGGGAAGGACGGGGCGTTGGGGCCGCCGGTATTTCGTTCCAGATACCACGGCTCCACATAGAGGATGCCGCCGTCACCGATCGGCAGGGTCAGCAGATTGCCGTATTTGATCTTGTTGACATTGCCACCGGTCAGCAGGTTCCGGTCGCGTGAGACTTGATCATTGGTCGTCATCGACGTCTGGGTCTGACCCGGGCCGGGCGTCTGTGAATCCGGGGGTAATTTCAGCACCGTCAACTTGCCGTAGTTGTCCGGATCAGAATGCGCCTGGATATAGGCGGACAGGAAGTTCCGCTTATAGCCCACCATGACACTGGTCAGACTGAACTCGGGTTTACCCGTCTTGGGGTCACCCACCAGCACGTAGTACGGCGGTTGATGCGCACCGCTGGCCGCGCCCTCCTGCGTCGGATCATTGGGCACCGACCAGAAGGCGTTGTTGGTGAAGAACTCTCGCGGATCGTCCACGTGATACGTCGCGAGCATCTCGCGCTGCACCTTGAACAGATCCTCCGGATAGCGGAAGTGCGCCCGCAGTTCGGGACTGATGGCACTCTCCGGCTTCACGGTATTCGGGAACACACCGCTCCACGCCTTCAGCACCGGATCGGTCTTGTCGAACTGGTACAGCGTGACGGTGCCGTCGTAGGCATCGACGGTCGCCTTCACCGAATTACGGATGTAGGAGACCTCCTTACGCGGCAGCAGCCGGCCGGTGGTCTGGTCGATGCTGTCCTCCACCACGCCGTCCAGCGAGGTGCGCTGCGCGTACGGGTAGTTGTCCAGCGTGGTGTAACCGTCCACGATCCAGAGCATGCGGCCGTTGACCACCGCCGGGTACGCATCGCCGTCGGTGGTCAGCCACGGCGCCACCTGCTGGACGCGATCACGCGGATTGCGATTGAAGATGATCTTCGAATCCGAGCCGATCGCACCCGAGAACAGAATGTTCCGCTCGGCGTACTTGGCCGCGAACGCGAATCGGTTGAACCAGTTGCCGATCGGCACACCGCCCGCACCGGAATAGGTGTACTGACCGGTGGGAGTGTCGTACTCCCGCGGCGCCTGGTTGTTGCCACCGACGATGGCGTAGTCCGCGTCGGTCTTGGAGATCAACTCGCCGTAGTAGATACGCGGCTGGTCGAGCTTGATGGCTTCCTTGTCCTTCGGCGTGAACAGGTCGCTCACCGTGGACAGATCACCCAGATTGAAGGTCGGATAGCCGTAGCCGCCACCGGAATCACTGCCGGCCGCCGCCTGCGCCGCCGCGGTGTCCTTGGGCGGAGCCACATTCACCTGGTTCGCCGGAGAGGCCACGAAACCATTGCCGTGCGTGTAGACGGTGTGCTTGTTGATCCAGTCGGTCTGGTTGCCGGACAGGTTCTGCGGCTGCAGCTCTCGGGCCGCCACAATGTAATCGCCCATCTGACCATTGATGGTGTAGCGGTCGATATCGAGCGGATCCGGGAAGCCGTAGAAGTTCTGCAGCTGCTGATTGCGCTGGATGAAGGTCTGCGTCAACAGGTTCGGATCCAGCAGCCGGATATTCTTGATCGTCGCCTGATCGGCGGGGACCATGAGCGGCTGCTTGGTCACCGGGTCGGTGGTGGCCTCACCCTTGTAGTCCTGGTACTCCACCTTGTCCGGTGTGAGTCCGTACGCATCACGGGTGGCCGCGATATTGCGCTGGATATACGCGCTCTCCTTGGTGGCCGCGTTCGGGCGCACCGAGAACTGCTCCACCAGCAGCGGCCAGACCGCGCCGACCAGCACCGAGGACAGCACCAGCAGCGCCGCCGCCATGGCCGGAATCCGCAAGTCGCGCAACACCACTCCGGCGAAGAACGCGAGCGCGCAGATCACCGCGATGGAGAGCAGAATCAGTTTGGCGGGCAGCACCGCATTGATATCGGTGTAGGAACCACCACTGAAGGTCGGCTCCTTACGGGTGCTCGACAGCAGGGCGTACCGATCGAACCAGTACGCAATCGCCTTGAGCAGCACGAACAGTCCCGCCAGTACCGCCAGCTGGACGCGCGCCGCCGTACTCAACGTGCCTTCGCGACCGGCCAGGCGCAGACCGCCGAACACGTAGTGCGTCACCAGATTCGCGAAGAACGCGATCACCACGGCGACGAACAGCCAGTTCAACACCATGCGATAGAACGGCAGATCGAAGGTGTAGAAGCCGATGTCCAGATGGAACTGCGGGTCCTGCACGCCGAACTTGCCGCCGTGCAGGAACAGCTGCACCGTTGCCCAGCTCGACTGCGCCACCAGACCCGACAGCACACCGATCACCAGCGGAATCCCGATGCCGAACAGGCGGAGCCGACCCATCACGGTGGTGCGATAGCGCGCGATCGGATCGCCGGGTCCGGACACCGGCACGAACACCGGACGCGACCGGTACGCCAGTAGTAGCGACACCCAGATGATCACGCCGACCACGAGGGCGACCACCAGGAAAAGAACAACTCGGGTCAACAGCACCCGAGTGAAAACACCACGGAAACCGACCTCTCCGAACCACAACCAGTTCGTATAGGCGTCGGTGAGCCGAGGCCCGACCAATAACAAGGCAGCCAATACCAGCGCTGTCACCAGCAGTATTCGGCTGCGGCGTGACAGCGAAGGTAAGCCTGTCGGGGGGCGCATGCCCACGATGCCACTCTCCCAGGGTCTGGCAGGCCCGCGCCGGAAATACCGGTCGGTACACCGCAGTCCGATGATGCGAGTTGGTCCCGGGGGACCGTTCGCGCCCCACTCTACGTAAATCGCCCCCGTTCCCGCCCAACACCCGCACTCGAGACTTTCGGAAGCCGATGCGAGGATTGTCGGGTGAACCCTGAGCAGTGGGCCGCATCCGCCCTGTACCGGTGCATCCGTGAAGTCGCCGAGTACGCCGACGGCGAAGGCTGGGACCGTCCGCCGCAGATGTTCGCGCTGGTACCGACCGTCGACCTGGTAGCCGCCGAACCTTCGCTGCTGGATCAGGTCGACTCCGAGGACGCCCTGACTCCCATTGCGCAGGAGCCGTTCCCGGAGGACATCAACGGTGACCATCCGCGCGCGCTCGACGAATTTCTCGCCACCACAAGCTGGCCGTCGGCCGTCGAAGGCTGTGTTCTGGTGCAGCAGATCGTGGTGCTGCCGCCGGATGCCGAGCAGACCCTCGACGACGCCATCGCGCCACTGCTCGCCGATCCCGACGCCGCCGACTCGGCCGGGCGCCAGGCCGCGGTGACACACCCGGAGCGCCGCGACGCGCGTCTGTTCGTCGGCGTGCTCCGCGACGGCACCTCGCTGTCGCTGCTGCAGGTACGGCCCGCCGAACACGAGGAAGACCCCTTCGGCGACCTCGAGCTGCGCACTGCGCCGAACCTCGCGCCGAACCTGGTCGAGGCCGTGCGGCAGACGCTCGACAACGAGCCGGACGACTGACGGCACACGCGGAACGACATCGCGCCCGCTGCCATCAGGCAGCGGGCGCGACTCTTGTTTCCGGACAGCTGTGTCCGGCCGCAGCTGTATCTCGCTGCGGCCGGGACGTCTAGCTACAGCTCGGGACGTCCTTGCCGGCATTGAGGTCGTCCAGGGATTGCACTGCGGCGGCGAGGTTTTCGACCTTGACCAGGCGCAGGCCGTCGGGGGTGCGCTGGGCGGCCTCGCCGCAGTTGGCGGCGGGGACCAGGAAGGTCTGCGCGCCGGCCTCGCGGGCGGCGATCATCTTGTACTGGATGCCGCCGATCGGGCCGACCTTGCCGTCGGGGTCGATGGTGCCGGTGCCCGCGATGAACTTGCCGCCGCTCAACTCGCCGGGCGTGAGCTTGTCGATGAGGGCGAGGGTGAACATGAGTCCCGCCGACGGACCGCCGATCTCGGCCAGGTTGAAGTCGGCTTCGAGCGTGCCGGCGGCGTACTCGCCCGGCGTGATGCCGAGGTAGCCCTTGCTGGAATCGTCCGGACGCGCACCGAGGGTGATCTCGGCGGTCTGCTCGGCCCCATCGCGGCGGAACACCACCGGAATCGCACTGCCGGGCTTGGCGCCCGATACCGCCGACACCACATCCTGGGAGTTCGCGATCGGCTTACCGGCGACACTCACCAATTCATCACCCTTGCGCAGGACATCCTTGGCGGGACCGTCCTCGGTGACCGCGCGCAAACGCACCACCGTCGGCATCTTCAAGAAATGCAATGCGGCCAATTCGGCATTGTCTTCGGAGTCCTTGAAGTCCTGCTGATTGCTTTTGTCTATCTCGTCACGCGACACCCCGGGCGGATACACCTCGGCACGCGGAACCAGACCGTGCTGACCATCCGCCCAGAGGCCGAACGCCTCGAAGATATTCAGCTGGTCGCGAACGGAGACCGTCGTCATATTCAGATTGCCGGTGGTCGGGTCCAGGGGTGCGCCACGCACCTCTACCACCTCTTTTCCATTCACCTCGCCCAGCGTATTGAAGGTCGGACCAGGTCCGAGCGCCACAAACGGGACGGTGACAACGCTGCCTGCGATCCCGAGCGCCAGAATCGGGATCAAGGCAGCGAGCAGGGTGAATATCCGACGGTTCACGCGGCCAAGGGTACTGGTGATGCACTCGAATGCCGCGCTCCGCTCTGCGGTTCGCCCCATCCGCGGCTCCAGTACCGTAGTAGGCATGAGTGACATTCCGTTCGGATTCTCGAATCGTGACGACGACCCGGAGCGCAAGCCCGGTGACGAGTCCAGCGGTTCTGGTGCGAACAACCCGTTCGGATTCGGTGGTCCGGGCGGCGGCGGATTCGATCCCTCGCAACTGGGGCAGATGCTGAGTCAGCTGGGTCAGATGTTCACCAGTATGAGTCAGCCGGGCGGCCAATCCGGTCCGGTCAATTACGACCTCGCCAAACGACTGGCCCGGCAGCAGCTCGGTTCGAGCGTCACGCCCGTCACCGACGGCGCCCAGCGCGCCGTCGCCGATGCCGCGCACCTCGCCGAACTGTGGCTCGATCCGGTGACCACGCTGCCCGCGGGCGCCACCAAGACCGTCGCCTGGACGGCCAACGACTGGATCGAGGAGACGCTGCCCACCTGGAAGCGGCTCTGCGATCCGGTGGCCGAACAGGTTTCCGGCATGTGGACCGCGACCCTGCCCGAGGAGGCCAAGGAACTCGCGGCGCCCATGATGGGCATGCTCGGCCAGATGGGCGGGCTCGCCTTCGGTTCGCAGCTGGGCTCGGCCCTGGGCCAGCTCGCCAAGGAGGTGCTGACCTCCACCGATATCGGCCTGCCGCTCGGCCCCGCGGGCACCGCGGCGCTGTTGCCCACGGCCATTGCCGAATTCAGCGCCGGGTTGGAGCAGCCGGAGAGCGAGATCCTGGTCTATCTCGCCTCGCGCGAGGCCGCGCATCAGCGGCTGTTCGCCCATGTGCCGTGGTTGCGGCAGCAGGTGCTGGGCGCGGTCGAGGACTATGCACGCGGTATCAAGATGGACTTCTCGGCCATCGAGCAGGCCGCGGCGGGGCTCGATCCCATGACGCTGGCGCAGGATCCGTCGAAGCTGGAGGAGCTGCTGGCGCAGGGCACCTTCGAACCGCAGACCACGCCCGAACAGCAGGCCGCGCTCGATCGCCTGGAGACCCTGCTCGCGCTCATCGAGGGCTGGGTGGAGACCGTGGTGACCGATGCGGTCGGCGACCGTTTGCCCGGTGCGGGCGCGCTCGCCGAAACGCTGCGCCGCCGCCGGGCGACCGGCGGTCCGGCGGAGCAGACCTTCGCAACCCTGGTCGGGCTGGAATTGCGGCCGCGCAAGGTGCGCGAGGCGGCCACCCTGTGGCGGCGACTGACCACCGATGCCGGGGTCGAGAAGCGCGACGGGATCTGGGCGCATCCGGATCTGCTGCCGGACTCCTCCGATCTGGACGCGCCGGCCGCGTTCATCGACACCGTGCTGGGCGGCGGGACAACGGCTTTCGACGATCCGATGGCGCAGCTGGCCGAGACCGAGGCACGCGAGCGCGCGGCCAAGGAGTCCATGGACAAGGCCGACAGCGACCGGGCCGAGTCGGACGATAAGCCGGACGAGGACGAGGGCGACAAACCCGCCTCCTGAACGCCTCGATCGGGTTGTCCACACGGTTCGCCGCAGTGCAAAACCCGTTTGGGCTACTTGTGGATAACCCGTGAAAGCGCTGGTGGTTAAGCGTTTTCACGGGTTGTTTCGTTTTCGGGGGCGCGCAGACTGCTGTTATGACGACGCTGCCACGTACACACGGACCGATGCTGCATCCGCGAATCGCGGTGCTGCGGCGGTGTAATGGGCTGGTGCAGTTGGGCTGGGATCCCGGGCATGCCGTGGTGCTGCGGCCGCCGGGCCCCGCGGAGGCCGTGCCCGCGCTGCTGCGACTGCTGGACGGGGTGCGCACCCGGTCCGAGATCCTTTCGCACGCCGGGGAATTGGGGTTCGACGCCGGGACCACCCGGACGCTGCTGGACGAGATGGCCGCCGCCGGGCTATTGGCCCGGGAGGGCACCGGCTCGCGCTTGCGCACTGTGCGGGTGCACGGGCGCGGGCCGCTGTCGGACGCGCTGATCGACGGTCTGCGGCGAATCGGCTTGCGGCCCAGTCATTCCGCTCCCGGCCACCCCGCCACGCAGCGCACCGTGGCCGCCACACAGCGCACCGCGCCTCCCGATCTGGTGGTGCTCGCCGATGCGCTGGTGCCCGATCCGGCGCTGGTCGCCGAGCTCATGCGACGCCGAATTCCGCATCTGCAGGTGCGCATTCGGGACGGTCGCGGTGTGATCGGCCCGCTGGTGCTGCCCGGCGCCACCAGCTGCCTGCGCTGCGCCGATCTGCACCGCTGTGATCATGATCCGGACTGGCCGCACCTGTGTGCCCAGCTGCTGGACCGCGTGGGTCACCTCTCCCCCGCCGGCATCGCGGCTACGGCGGCCTTGGCCCTCGGCGAGGTCGAGACCATCGCGTACGGCCGCGACGATCAGGCGCCCGCCACCCTGAACTCGACGCTGGAAGTGGATCTGGACTCACACCACCTCGAGTTCCGGCCCTGGTCGGTGCATCCGCACTGCGGTTGCACCGATGCCGCCGACGATGGCCAGGAGGCTGCCGGTACGCCTCTCGCAACCGAAATACCCTCCGCCGACGCCGATCCCGTAGCGCTGGGCAATAGCCGGGAGGAGTTGCTGTGACGGATCCCACTCACGCCCTGGACCCGCGATTACAGCTGATTCCCATGGCGAACCGTCTGGGACATCGGCATGATGGGAGCGTGTCAGAGATTGTGAGCAAGCGCTCTTCCCGCAATGCCAAGTTGGCGAAGATTCCACTCGGCATCGCAGGGCGGGCAGCCGTGGGATTCGGCCGCAAACTGGCCGGGGGCGATAAGCAGGAAATCAATGCGGAACTCAACCAGAAGGCCGCCGAACAACTGTTCGCGGTCCTGGGTGAGCTCAAGGGTGGGGCGATGAAATTCGGGCAGGCGCTGTCCGTGTTCGAAGCGGCCGTGCCCGAAGAGTTCGGCGAGCATTACCGCGAAGCCCTCACAAAGTTGCAGTCAGCGGCCCCGCCCATGCCGACCGCCGCCGTCCACCGGCAACTCGACCAGCAGCTCGGAACCGGCTGGCGGCAACGCTTCCGGGAATTCGACGACAATCCCACCGCCTCGGCCAGTATCGGACAGGTACACAAGGCCGAATGGTCCGACGGCCGCATTGTGGCGGTGAAGGTGCAGTACCCGGGCGCCGACGAGGCCCTGCGCGCCGACCTCAAGACGCTCAATCGCATGGCCGGCATGATGGGCGCGATCATTCCCGGCGCCGATGTGAAGCCGATCCTGGCCGAGATCAGCGAGCGCACCGAGGAGGAACTCGACTATCGCATCGAGGGCGGGCATCAGCGCCAGTTCGCCAAGGCCTTCGAGGGCCATCCGCGCTTCCTGGTGCCGAAGGTGGTGGCCAGCGCCCCCAAGGTGATCGTCACCGAGTGGCTCGACAATGCCACCCCGGTCGCCAAGGTCATCTCGCACGGTATGGAGGATCCGGCGGGCACGCTGGAGCAGCGCAATAGCGTCGCCGCACTGATGGGTGAATTCCATTTCTCCTCACCGACGATCGCGGGGCTGCTGCACGCCGATCCGCACCCCGGCAATTTCATGGTGATGCCGGACGGCCGCCTCGCCGTCATCGACTACGGCGCCTGCGCACCGCTGCCCAATGGTTTCCCGCCCATTCTGGGTCAGATGGTGGCGCTGGCCGTCGAGGAGCGCTTCGACGAGCTGACCGAGCTGATGACCACCAATGGCTGGGTCATTCCGGGAAAGACGGTGAGCCACCAGGAGATCCAGGATTACCTGCGGCCCTTCACCGACCCCATCAAGACCGAGACCTTCCACTTCACCCGCAAGTGGATGCAGCGCGTGGCCGGTAAGGCCACCGACCTCACCAATCAAGACATGATGAAAACCGCTCGCGCCCTGCAACTTCCGGCCGAGTACGTGATGATCTTCCGGGTGCTCGGCGGATCCATCGGCATCTGCGCCCAGCTCGATGCCGAACTGCCCTTCATGAAGCTCATGCAGGATTGGGTCCCCGGCTACAAGGAATACCGCACCGCAAGCTGAAATACCGCGCTGCACAGCGGCTTACCGCGACCCCAGACGCGCTGTGCCCCCCGGAACGCAAAACGACCCGCTTACAAAGAAGTAAGCGGGTCGTATGCGTTCTTTTTCACCCCCGGCCGTCAGGCCTGTCATGCCACCGCGACCTTGCGCGGGCGACCACGCGGGCGCTTGCGGGCAATGACCGCACCCTGGTCGAAGATCTCGCCGCCCCACACTCCCCAGGGCTCGGCGCGATCGATGGCGGCGGACAGGCAGCCCTGCCGGATCGGGCAGCTGGCGCAGAGCACCTTCGCCTCTTCCAGCTGGGCGGGGTTCTCGGCGAACCAGAGATCGGGATTACCGTCTCGACAAGGCAGGGTCATGGTGACGCCCCGACGGATACGGGGGGTCGAGGCCACGTTGTTGCGGCATGTCACGCGGTCACGGATAACCGTGGTGGACACGTCGTTCTCCTTCAGCTCGTGCAGCGGTCGTCTTGTGGAAGACGTTGCGTTGTATTTCGCGAAACCGGTGCCGTGGCTGGTGCCGATAAAACTATGGCCACGGTTTCGCTCTGAGGCGATCCGTGGCCAGAAGGTCCGGGGAGTGGTCCCCTACCCGAGTCGACTTCGGTGTCGACTCCTGATCACGGTCGCTGGGTGGATATCGCGGAGGCGGGCTGCCCGCAGATCGGCCGGGTTGATTCCCGATTCGACTGCGTGCGTGCCGGGAGCCGCTGCTGCGACTACCGGGTGCCAGCCACCGCTGGGCTTGTCCTGCTTCATGACGATCGTCTGTGCCGCTTGGGTTTCGGTTGCAAAACCCTGAAGACCAAGATCGCCATTACCGCCGGACAGACGAATCCCCTGCATAGCGAGGATCCCCCGGGAGGCCGACAGGACGGAGACGACGGGGGTCGTCACCAAATAGCCGGTGCTACCGGTAGCGGTGATGTTCACGATGCCGTTCATGTTCTTGTTGCCTCCCGTCCTGCGCTCGTAGCCGATAGATGTCGCATGCACGCGAGGATGTCCTCCCGGGTGCATGCGAACCACATTAGGTACATATACGGATGCACACAACTTATTTTTGACCAGCAGTTTTGCGGGCTTGCGCTCAGCTGTTTCTGCGGGCTCGAATGATGGCCAGGACGTCCGCGCCGTAGGTCTGCAGCTTCTTGGCGCCGATGCCGGGGATGGCGACCAGGCCGCCGTCATCGGCGGGACGCTGTTCGGCGATGGCGGTGAGGGTGGTATCGCTGAAGACGACGAAGTGCGGCAGTGAGAGCTCATCCGCCTTCTCCTTGCGCCAATCCTTGAGGGCGTTCAGCAGCTCGGTGTCGATATCCGCGGGGCAGCGGGAGCAGCGGCCGAGCATGGTCGCCTGGGTATTGAGCAGCGGGCGGCCGCAGACCCGGCAGGTCGGGTGCACGCGCTTGGGGCCCCGGCGATCGGTGGTGTGCTGGGCGATGCGGGAGGCCGGTGAATCATCGGGGACCAGGCCGTTGAGGAAGCGGGAGCGGCGGCGGACCTTGCGACCGCCCTCCGAACGTGCCAGCGCCCAGGACAATTGGAGATGTACGCGGGCCCGGGTGACGCCGACGTAGAGCAGGCGGCGCTCCTCTTCGAGCGCGGCCTCATCGGAAACCGTTCCGTCCGAACCGAGTACGTGCTGGATCGGCAGGGTGCCGTCGGCGAGGCCGACCAGGAAGACGGCGTCCCACTCCAGACCCTTGGCGGCGTGCAGCGAGGCCAGCGTGACGCCCTGCACGGTCGGTGGGTGGCGAGCCTCGGCGCGGGCGGCGAGCTCGCGCAGCAGGGCGGGCAGATCCAGTTCGGGTTCGTGGCCGGCCAGCTCCTCGGTGAGCGCCACCAGGGCCACCAGCGCGGACCAGCGTTCGCGGGCCTGGACACCGACGGGTTCCTCATTGGTGAGGCCGAGGCGGGCCAGAACCGCACGCACGAGGGTGACGAGCTCCGCGCCGCGGGCATCGGGCAGGTCGTCGCGGGCACCGGCCTTGCGCAGCTCCTGAACGGCCTGCCGCACATCGGGGCGATTGAAGAAGCCTTCGCCGCCACGCACCTGATACGGAATGCCCGCCTCGGTGAGCGCCTGCTCGTACGCCTCGGACTGGGCATTGATGCGGTAGAGAATCGCGATCTCGGAAGCCGGGGTGCCCTTCTCCAGCAGGGCGGCAATGGCTTTCGCGGCGGCGGCGGCCTCGGCGGGCTCATCGTCGTATTCGGCGAAGCTCGGTTCGGGGCCTTCGGGCCGCTGGCCGATCAATTGCAACCGGGTTCCGGCAATACGACCGCGCGCGGCGCCGATCACCCGATTGGCCAGCGAGACGACCTGCGGGGTGGAGCGGTAGTCACGTTCCAGGCGGATGACGGTGGCGTCGGGGAAGCGGCGGGAGAAATCCAGCAGGAAGGCCGGGCTGGCGCCGGTGAAGGAGTAGATGGTCTGGTTGGCGTCGCCGACCACGGTCAGATCGTCGCGATCGCCGAGCCAGGCGTCGAGCACACGCTGCTGCAGCGGTGTGACGTCCTGATATTCGTCGACGACGAAGCTGCGGTAGCGGCCGCGGAACTCCTCGGCGACCGAGGCGTAATCCTCGAGCGCGGCGGCGGTGTGCAGCAGTAGATCGTCGAAGTCCAGCAGGATGCCGTCCGAGGTGGCCTTGGCCGATTCGTAGCCGGCGTAGACGGCGGCGACCTTCGATGCCTCGAAGGGGGCGTCGCGTTGCAGCCGCGCGACCGCGGCGGCGTAATCCTCCGGTGCGATGAGTGAGCCCTTGGCCCATTCGATTTCACCGGTCAGATCGCGCAGGGTTTCGGTGTCGGTGCCCAGCCCGGCCCGGCCCGCGGCCTGGGCCACCACCGGGAACTTGCGGTCGAGCAGCTTCCACGGCACATCGCCGACCACCTGCGGCCAGAAGTAGCGCAGCTGCCGCAGCGCCGCAGCGTGGAAGGTACGGGCCTGCACCTGTCCGGCCTCACCGCCCAGCCCGAGCGCCCGCAGCCGATTGCGCAGCTCCCCCGCGGCCCGGGCCGTGAAGGTCACCGCCAGCACCTGATCGGCGCGCACATGCCCGGCGGACACCAGATGCGCGATGCGATGGGTGATGGTCCGGGTCTTGCCCGTACCCGCTCCCGCCAGCACGCATACCGGCCCGCGCGGTGCGCGCACCGCGGCCGCCTGCTCGGCATCGAGTTCGTCGAGCCGGAGTTTGGCCTGCTGGGCTGAGGCGGCAGTCACGCGCACCATCATGACAGTGCCGTTGCTCGGATCCTTGGGGAGTCTCAGCATTTCCGGCCTTTCGCCCGGGAAGGTCCGTACCGGTATCACCGCAACCCGCAGGGCTCGGTGCCCTGATGACGGTCTCTCGTTTCATCCCGCGAGCGCGGGGTTTCACCACCAGCCCGCCCACCCGTCGGACAGCGACGAGTGGTGGCGCGAGTCTTACGGTCGGCTCCACGAGGTTTCAGCGCTGACGCGCCCAGGTCTGCGGCCACTCCGCTACCTGCCGTGCACCGCGCCGCGAGTGCGGCGAGGTTGTGTGCGGCGAGGTTGTGTGCGGCGTTGACGTCACGATCAAGTACCAGCGGACAATCATCGCAGTCGAACACTCGGACATGCAGCGGCAGTTTGGCTTTCACCGCACCACAGCCCGAGCAGGTCTTCGAGGACGCAAACCAGCGGTCGGCAACAAACACGGTACTGCCGCCCCACCCCGCCTTATAGGTGAGTTGCCGTCGGATCTCGCCGAACCCGGCATCGGCGGCTCGCGCGGCACCGCAGTGCGAGCGCAGCGCGTGGTCCTGGCCGGCGTTCGGGTCGAGGGCGTACCGGTAAGCCTGCACTACACAACCTGGTTGCGGCTCAAACCTTTTCATGGTGCCACCTCCCCGATGTCCACCCGTCGCGGCCTACGGCGCGACAGCTACCGCCGCGCACCCGAATGTATGTTCGAAGTGTAGCGCGAATGATCACCGAATCGCGTCCGAATTCTCATGTGATCTGCACGTATTCAGAGTCGATCACGCAGCCGGCGCAATGCGACAGCGAAGGCGGGGATGTTCTCCCCCAGCGGGGCGAAGAACTCCCGGTCGCAGCTTTCGACAGCGATATTGGCCCGATTCACCAGGGCCACACCGGTTTCCGTCGGCACGAGCGATTTGGCACGGCGATCGTGCGGGTGGTCGCGGCGTTCGATCAGTCCCTTGTTCTCCAGGACGCGCAGCACCTGGGAGGTCATCATGGGGTCGGTCGCGGCCTGGGCGGCCAGATCGCGCTGCATGACCGGCTCACCGCCGGCATGGCCGGTGAGCCAGGTCAGTGCGGCCAGCAGTACGAACTGGACGTGGGTCAGATCGAAGGGGTCCAGTGCCGCCCGCTGCGCGGCCTGCCAGCGGTTGGTCACCTGCCAGAGCAAGAAGCCCGGACTTTCCTCGGCGCCGAAATCTGAGTGCAGCAACTGCTCGGGTTCGCTGCTCTCACCGTGCGCCGTCACTCGCCGACCATAGCGCGGGAGATGGCGGCGAAATCGTGGGCGGTCAGTTCGATCAGGCCGCGGCGCAGCACGATCCCCCAGTTGGGTGTGCTGGTCAGGTCGAGTTCGCTGCGGAGCGAGTCGATAGGCACCTGCTCGGCGCTGCGGTCGTAGTCGACCGCGCGCCGCCAGGGGCGGAAGCAACCACCCTGATCCTCGGCCTGCCAGACGGGCTGGTCGGCGATGATTCCGAGGGCGGTGAAAGCCTTCAGCACCTCACCCTCGCGCATACCGGTCCGGGGCGAGTAGTAGACGAATCCGTCGCCGGGCCGCATACGTTCCACCGGGGCGCGTTTGCCGTGATTGGCCTGTGCGATACCGAGTTCCACACCGCGCCGCACGTGATCGCGGGAGACGACGGCGAGCCAGTACTTACTCATGCCCGCACCGCCTCGGCCGCGGCGACCAGCGCGTTCAGGTCGGGCTGAGCGGACTTGGCGAGATCGGCGCCCATGATCTTGGTCCAGAACCAGCGCAGCGGGCCGTCGATGCTGACGGTGACCGAAACGGTGGTGCGCTCGCCGGTGGTGACCTTGTGGGCGAAGGTGAGGCGGCCGCCGATGAGCTTGGAGACATCGACGAATTCGGTATCGGTGAGCTTCTCGACGATGAACGGAACCTTGGGTCCGCCCTTGGGCTTGAGGGTGCCGGTGGCGCCCTGGACGAACGGGCCGTCGAGCCGCACCCATTCGGTATCCTGGTTCCATTCGGACCAGGTGGCCATATCGCCCCACTTCTCGAAGAAGACAGCGGGAGCGGCGGTTGAAGTGGCGGTGGCAGTTGCGATCG
The DNA here is from genome assembly GCF_045040085.1 of Nocardia sp. NBC_01388. Lineage (NCBI taxonomy): Bacteria > Bacillati > Actinomycetota > Actinomycetes > Mycobacteriales > Nocardiaceae > Nocardia > Nocardia sp. NBC_01388. The sequence goes on along the minus strand of NZ_CP109553.1, from coordinate 8,077,852 downwards.
TGTTCATGGATTTAGTATGCGCGCATACTAAATCCATGTCAACCCCTGACCTCGATCATCTTCGGGCCGGGGGAACACGATCACCGGGGGACGTGTTGCACAGTCCGTGACTGCAACGGACCTGACCATGTACTCGACCACCTGGTGTGGCTACTGCCGACGCCTCCGGACCCAACTCGACGAGGCCGGCATCACCTATACGGTGATCGATATCGAAGAGAATCCGGCTGCCGCCGAGTTCGTGGGCAGCGTCAACAATGGGAACCACGTGGTGCCGACCATCAAGTACAGCGATGGTTCGACCGCCACCAATCCCAGCCTCAAGCAGGTCAAGCAGGCCCTCGCCAGCATCAGCTGAGCCGCAGCGAAAATAGCCGCACATCCGAGGGGTGTGCGGCTTCTTCTCGTCCCGGATCAGCCTGCGGCAGCCCAGGATTCGACGATGGTGCGGGCAATGGAGATCGAGCCCGGCAGCAGCAGGCGGGCATCGGTCTTCGCGCCGCCCCAGGCGCCGGCCGCGAGCGCCTCGCGGACCTCGGCGCGGGTGAACCAGTGCGCCTCGACGATCTCGCCGTCGTGGAAGGTCACCGGCTGCTCCGGATCGGCGACGGCGGAAAAGCCGAGCATGAGCGAGCGGGGGAACGGCCACGGCTGGCTGCCCAGATAGGTGATATCGCGGACATCGACGCCGACCTCCTCGCGCAGTTCGCGCTCGACACAGCGTTCCAGCGATTCACCGGCCTCCACGAAACCGGCCAGCAGCGAGAACAGGCCCTCGGGCCAGGTGTGCTGACGGCCGAGCAGGACACGGTCGGCGCCGTCGTGAATGAGGCAGATGATGGCCGGGTCGATCCGCGGGAACTCTTCGTGGCCGGATTCGCTGGTGCGCGACCAGCCGCCATTGGTGATCGTGGTGGGGGTGCCGTCGCCGGCGCTGAAGTGCGCCTTGTCGTGCCAGTTCAGCAGGGCGATGGCGGTGGAGAGCAGGCCGGTGCCGAAATCGTCGAGCTCCAGGGTGGCGCCGTAGGCGCGCAGGTCCGAGAGCGAGCCCTCGATGGTGTTGTCGCGCACCGCCCACAGGTGCAGGTCGCCGTCCACACCCAGGAAGACGGCGTCGGGGGCCGGTTCGGCGGCGAGGGTAGTGGCCGATTCCAGCACGACCGTATTGCCCTCGACGCGAACCTGGCCGCGTTTGTTCATCCGTAGCAGCTTGGCCTGCGGCCAGCCCTCTTTCAGTGCTTGCTCATCGGCGCGAAGGTGTTCCGCCCGATCGAGAGTGGTACGGGAAAGAATCGGGACCGCATTCAGCTGGAACTCAGGCACGGTGTCTATCTTGCCCTTCGCTGTGCCCAGAACTGGTTCGGGGCGCTCAGGATTGGACGCGGCGCAGGTAGAGGAGTTTGTCGCCGGTTTCGAGGGCATCGGTTTCCGGATCGCCGACACGGATGAGAACGCCCGCCCGGACCACGCCGAGGACGATATCGCGGAGGTGGCGGGGTGAACCGCCGATCTCCTCGGGATCGACCTCTCGCTCGGAGATGGCGAAACCGGCTTCGGGGGTGAGCAGGTCCTCGATCATCTCCACAACGCTCGGGGTGGTGGTGGCGATGCCGAGCAGCCGGCCCGCGGTCTCGGAGGAGACCACCACCGAGTCGGCGCCGGATTGCCGCAGCAGATGGGTGTTCTCGGCCTCGCGGACGGCGGCGGAGATGCGCGCCTTCGGGTTGATCTCGCGGGCGGTGAGAGTCACCAGGACGGCGGTGTCGTCGCGATTGGCCGCGACCACCACCGCGGACGCACGCGCGACGCCCGCCAGGTGCAGTACATCGGATCTGGTGGCCGAGCCGAGCACCGTCACCAGTCCGGCATTGGCGGCGGCCTCGAGCACCACGGGATCGGTATCGACGACCACGATATTGGAGGCCTGCACGCCGTCGCCGAGCATGGCGTCGATCGCGGTGCGGCCCTTGGTGCCGTAGCCGACGACCACGGTGTGATTACGCACGCTGTGCCTCCATCGCTGAATCTTGAAAGCCTGCCGGGATCGTTCGGTGAGTACGGCCAGCGTGGTGCCGACCAGAACGATGAGGAAGAGGATCCGCAGCGGGGTGACCACGAGAATATTGATGAGCCGCGCGGTGGGGGTGACCGGTGTGATGTCGCCGTAGCCGGTGGTCGACAGCGAGACCGTCGCGTAGTACGCGGAGTCCAGCAGCGACATGCGCTCGCGGGCATTGTCGTGATAGCCGTCGCGGCCGAAGTACACCACCGCGGTGGCGACGGCCAGCAGCAGCACCGCCATACCCAGTCGCCGCACCAGCGCCTGCCAGGGGCTGGCCTGCGCGGTCGGCACTCGCAGAATGCCGACCAGCGCGAAATCCGGGCGGTCGGTGAGATGCGCCAAACCCCTCGAAGAATCACCGAACACGCGAATCACCAGCCATTTCGGGGACGTCTTCCTGCGGCACAGGTCCGGAGCGTACCTGCCTGCCGTCCACAACGGTGTGTCGGTCGCGGGCGCGTCGCGACTACCGAATCAGGTCCGGGGGCAGGGATTCCGGATCCGGCGGGGGCTCGAAGTCGGGCGGGGATTCGACCTCCGGGCGTGCGGGGGTGGTCGCCTCGAACGGGAATTCCGGCGGGAAGTTCTCCTCCGGCGGCGGTTCCGGATCGGGGGGCCGCGACGAATCCGGCTGGCGTCGAAGCGAATCGACGTCCACGTGCGGGAGCGCCTCCGAGTCGGCGCCGCGGCGGCCGGGTGCGCTGCGCGGTTTCGGGGCGGGCTCAGGTTCGGCGACAACGCGCCTCGGGGCCGCGGTGGTGATGAGATTCGCGAGCTCCTCCGGGCCCGCGAGGTGCTCGGGGGCGATGGTGCGGAGGGTGCGGACATAGTGGAACGCGGCGGTGGTGCGGGCGAGTACGTCGGATTCCGGGGCGCCGGTGCGGGCGGCCTCGAGGCGGGCCCAGGCGAGGCGGTAGACGGCGAGCTGGATGGCGACCGAATCCTCCTCGGCGGCAGTGGGTTCACCGCCGGTCTTCCAGTCGACGACGATCCAGGTGTCGTCGGGTTGCCGGAAGACGGCATCCACGCGGCCGCGAATCACGGTGCCGGCCAGTGAGGTTTCGAAGGAGACCTCGACCTCGACCGGATTGCGGTCGGCCCACGGGGAGGCGAGGAAGGCCTCCTGCAGGCGGACAAGTTCGGCGTCATTGTCGGAGGTATCGGCCGCACCCGGCAGTTCGTCGAAGCCGAGCAACCGGCCCGCACCGAACCAGCGTTGCAGCCAGGCGTGGAAGGCGGTGCCGCGGCGGGTGAACGGGCTCGGCGGGTACGGCAGCGGACGGCGCAGGCGGGCAGCGAGTTTCGCGGGATCGGAGCGCAGGTCCACCAGGGAGGTGGCGGCGAGCTGGCCGGGGAGTTCGACCTCGCGGATCGCCTGATCGGCAGCGAGGTGCTCGGCGATCAGGGCGTCGACATCCGAGGCCCAGCCCTCGGGGTCGTCCGGGTCGCCCTCCGGATCTGCTGCGCCGCCGTCGAATTCGGCTGCATTGTCGAACTCATCGGATTCGGTCAGCCCGAAGTCGAATTCGATCTGCTCGGGCCGGGATTCGACGTGCAGCGCGGTGAGGGCCGTCTTGACCAGTGCCGCACCCTCTTCCACCGATTCCCGGCGGGCGCCGAGCGGGTCGCGAGGCCAGGAGGCGGTGAGCGGGTTATCGGTGAAGGGGTTGGCGGTATCGGGCACGGGCGGATCGTCCCAGCGGTCGATGCGCACACCGCGGGAGAGCGCGGAGCCGGGGATTTCGGTGGCCTGCTTCAGTTCCAGCAGGAAGTCGGAGGGGCCCTTGGGTTTTGCGCCCGTCTCCGCCCAGTGGTGGGCGGAGACGAAGAGCGCGCGCTCCGTGCGGGTGAGGGCCACATAGAAGAGGCGGCGGTCTTCGTCCAGGCGGCGGCGGCCGAGGGCCTTCTTGTGCGATTCGAGAGCGCGTTCCAGATCGGCGCGATCATAGATATCGTCGAGGCTCAGGACGGGGACGCCATCGCCCGCGCCCTCCGATTGCCGGTCACCGCGCAGGTGGGTGGGGAGTTCGGCGAGTGCGCCCATCCAGGTGGTGGTGCCGGTGCCCGAGGGGAAGGTGCCGTCCACCACGTGCGGGACGGCCACCACCTCCCACTCCAGGCCCTTGGCGGCGTGCACGGTGAGCACCTGCACCCGATCGTGCGCCACCTCGACTTCGCCGGGCTCCAGACCGTTCTCGACTTCCTCTGCGGCGGAGAGGAAGTCGAGCAGACCGCTGAGGGAGGAGCGGTAGTCGGCGGAGTATCCGGCGACCACATCGGCGAAGGCGTCGAGATGTTCGCGCCCGGCCGCGGCGACCGCGCGCCGGGCCTGGGTCTCCACGCCGACGCCGATGGTGCGCTCCACATCGGCGACCAGTTCGGCGAGGGGTTGTCCGCCGCGCTCACGCAGCGCGCCGAGCTCCTGGCCGAGCACCGCGATGCGCGCATAGCCGGTCGCCGAATACTGTTCTGCCGCACCGGGATCGGCGATGGCATCGCCGAGTCCCGCGCGTTCGGCGGGCTCCGGGGCGACTTCCCGCAGAGCCGCGTCCAGCCCGGCTGTATCGGTGATATCCGCCGATTGGCCGGGCGGGCGGCGAATGGAGAGTTCGCGGGCGCGGCGGGACAGTGCGGCGATATCGGCGACGCCGATGCGCCAGCGGGCACCGGTGAGAATACGCATGGCCGCGCCACCGGCGGCGGGATCGGCGATCAGGCGCAGTGTCGCAACGATATCCGCGACCTCGGGCGTGTGCAGCAGCCCGCCCAGGCCGACGATCTCCACCGGCAGACCCTGCTCGCGCAGGGCTTCCGCCAGCGGTGCGGCATCGGCATTGCGCCGCACCAGCACCGCCGAGGTGGGCGGTTCCGATCCGGCGTCCGCCGCCGCCTCCCATTCGGCCTTGATCCGCTCGGCCACCCAAACCCGTTCATCCGCAACGGTATCCGTGAGCGCCAGGGCCACCAGCCCCGGTGTCGCGCCCGGTCGCGGCCGCAGCGCGTCCACGGTGACACCACCGCCCGCGGCCGCCGCGATTCGCAATGGATCCGCCACCAGATTCGCCAGATCCAATGCCTCCGGTGGATTTCGCCAGCTGGTCATGAGCGGCAGGATCGGCGCGGGAACCCCTGGCGCACTGGGAAAGTCGGTAGCGAAGCGCGGCAGATTGGCCGCCGACGCACCGCGCCATCCGTAGATCGACTGCATAGGGTCGCCGACGGCCGTCACCGCGAGCGGTCCGGGCTGGACTTCGGTGCGTTGTCCGGCGAATGCCTCACCCGCCACTCCTCCCGCGCGCGGGGGAACTGCGTCTTCGTCAGAGACAGCTCGATTCGACTGCGCCGCTTGGTCCCCAGCTGACGCCGATCGCTGCTCGCGTACTGCCTCGCCCTCGGAGTCGGCAGGCGGCGCGGTGTGCACGCCGCCGAAGAGGGCGGACAGCAGGATGCGCTGGGAGTGGCCCGTGTCCTGGTATTCGTCGAGTAGGACGAGGCGGAAGCGGGTGCGTTCGGCGACGCTGACTTCGGCGTGCAGGGCGGCGAGCCGCGCGGCGAGGGACATTTGGGCGCCGAAGTCCAAGGCGCCGCGGCGGCGCAGCTCCTCCGCGAGACGCTCGACCAGCGGGAGCAGGGAGACGCGTTCGTGCTGGGTGTCGACGAGATCGGTGAGAGTCTTCTTGGGGCCGCCCTTCTGGCGTGGGCCAGCGGGGAGTGTGTAGATCAGCCGCTCCAATTCCACATGGGCGGTGGCCAATTGGCGGGGTTCCACCAGGTGTTCGGCGAGTTGACCGGAGAGGGCCAGCACCGCTTCGGTGACCGAGACGGGGCTGCGGTCGGTCTCCAGGTCGCCGTCCCAGGTGGAGACGACGCGGTAGGCCAGCTGCCACAGCTGGGTCTGGGTGAGCAGGGTGGCGGTGGGTTCGACGGGCAGCAGCAGGCCGTATTCGGTGAGCAGGCGGCCGGCGTAGGAGTGGTAGGTGCTGATCTCCGGTTCGGAGCCGGTGAGCAGTCCGCGCAGGCGACCGGTGGGGTCGATATCGCGCAGTAGCGGTGCGCCCGCCAATCGGGACAGCCGCGTGCGGATTCGAGTTGTCAACTGCTGTGCGGCTTTTCGGGTGAAGGTGAGGCCCAGTACCTGTTCGGGTTCGACCAGGCCGTTGGCGACCATCCACACCACACGTGCTGCCATGGTCTCGGTTTTTCCCGCGCCGGCACCGGCGACGACCAGGGTCGGTCCGGCCGGGGCCTCGATGACGGCGGCCTGTTCGTCGGTGGGGGGCGGCAGGCCCAGCGCATCGGCGAGTTGACGAGCAGTGATGCTCACTCGTCGGTCACCTGGCGTCCGGTGTCCTGGACGGGGCAGCTGCCCGCGACCTTGCAGTGGCGGCAGCCCTCATTGCGCATGGCCAGATAGCTGGGACCGGTCGAGGAAGCCGCGGCATCGTGGATCACGCCGCGCCACAGCTCGATTCCGCCGTCGTCGAGTGCCGGCTGCATGCGTTCGGTGGCCGCGCCGTCCCGGGCGCTGGGTTTGGCCACGTAGACCAGGCGAGCGCCGCCGGGTTCGCCGTCGCCGAGTGCGCCCGCGGCGGCCGCTACCTGATAGGTGGCCAGCTGCGCGTGTTCCTCGGCCGCCTGCTTGGTGATCGGCGTCTTGCCGGTCTTCACATCGACGATGACGAAGCGGCCCATGGCATCTCGTTCGAGGCGATCCATGCGCCCGCTGATCCGCACCGGGAGTTCGCCGGGTGTACGGGCGGGCAGGATGCAGTCCACCGGCACCTCGACGCCGATGGAGGTGAGTTCGTCGCGAGTATTGCGCAGCCAGGCCAGGAAGGTATCGACCATGGTTTCGGTGCGGCGCAATTCGGCTCGGGAGTACCAGTTCTCGCCGTCGCGCGCGGTGGGATCGACCTTTTTCCAGGCCTTGACCAGCGCGACTTTGACCTGGGCCTCGGTGACCTGACCGGCGAGCGCCTGCACCAGCGTGTGCACAAGATTGCCCTTGAGGGCGTGCGGATTCTCGCCGTCGCTGCCGCCGTGGCGTTCCAGCGCCCAGCGCAGCGGGCAGGTCTTGAGCTGCTCCACCGTGGAGGGCGAGAGCGCGACCGAACCGTCCTCGCTGTTCCAGAGCGGACTTTCGGAGGAGAGTTCGGCGGTGCCGTACCAGTCGTCCGGGTGCGCACCGCGCACCCCGGCCCGGGCCAGCCGGGCAAGCTGGCGGGCGGCTCGGGAGCGGCGCTCCGGCGTCGTCTCGGGATCGCATGCGGCACTGCGCAATTCGGCAATCAGCGTATGCATGGCCAGGGCGCGGCCGGGATCGACCGGCGGCGGGATGCGGCCGGGCTGCCCGTCGGCCGCATCGGCGTCGAGTTCGGCGAGGAAGCGGGAGGGCACCAGATCCTGGTCGCCGGTGACGGATTCGACCGCCGTCACCAGCAGGGAGCGGCGCGCCCGGCTGCACGCCACCAGCAGCAGCCGCCGCTCTTCCGCGAGCAGCGGGGCGGCGCGGCTCACCTTCTCACCTGTATCACCCACTCCGGCAAGCAGATCCACCAGATCCTCGACACCGAGCAGGGTGCCGCGCGGGCGCAGATTGGGCCAGATGCCCTCCTGCACCGCGGCCACGGTGACGGTGTCCCACTCACGGCCCGCGGCGGCGTGCGCACTGCAGATGGTGACCGCTTCGCCCGGATCGGTATGCGGCGCATTGTCCTGCGGAATCACCTGCTGCTCCAGGTATTCCACAAAACCCTCGATCGTGGCATGCGGCAGCCGGTCCACATACGCCGCGGCAGCCTCGAACAACCCGACGACCGCATCGAGATCGCGGTCGGCCTGCAGACCGACCGCTCCCCCGCGCTCGGACTGCCCGACCCAGCGCCGCTCCAGGGTCGACCCGGTCCACAACCCCCACAGCGTGTCCTCCAGCCCGCCCCCGTCCCCGCGCACCGTCCGCGCCCGCCCCAGCGCCTTCAGCACCCGCCGCAACGGCGCGGCCTCCACCTCGGTGAGCCGCTCGAGCAGCACCCGATTCCCCGCCCCCACCAACAGATCCCGCAGAATCTCCGCCGATGACCGATCCAGATCCGCGAAGCGATCAGCATCCGCACCATCGCCGTCGAGAGCCGCGGCGGAACGGCCGGTACTGCGGCGCGCCTCGTCTCCCGCTGTAGTGGCGACCGGCGTCGGCACGGCAGCACCGGAGTCCGCGGCAGGTTCGATGCGACCGGAGCCGCCGTCACCGGCGGGCGAGTCGGTGGCCGCCACCGAGTCGTTCGGTGCGCTCACCGAGAACGAGCCGTCGCTGTCGGTGGCGTCCGCTACCTTCGAATCCATAGTCGTATAGCGCTCGCTCGCAAGGTAATCGGCGGATCGGGTGGGCTCGTCGCCGTCACGATCCTCCGGGGCGCGGTCGGGGTAGCCGAGTTCGAGGACGGTGCGGCGAATGCCGCGACGGAGGCGGCGCAGGCTGATCTGGTCGGCGCCGCCGAGGGGGCCGGCGAGGAGGTCGAGGGCGTCGTCGGCGGTGAAGGGGATGGGGCGGGGGTGGCGGACGCGGGTGGGGTCGCCGGCGGTGACGGCGCGCAGGGCGAGCAAGGCCCAGGCGGCGCCCCGGCGGCGGGCGAGGGGGACGTCGGCGGGGGGCTGGCGGACGGGCACACCTGCGGCCAGCAGGGCGCGGCGCAGGGGGGCCAGGGAGAGCGGGACGGAGCGGACGATGACGGCCATATTCGACCAGGGGACACCGTGGGTGAGGTGGGCGCGGCGCAGGTGGTCGGCGATGAGGGCGGCCTCCTTGGCCGGGGTGGTGAGCACCTGCACGCGCACCTCACCCTCGAATGGCGCATCGTCCCAGAGGATCTCGTCACCGGACCGCACATCCCACTCGCCCCTGCCGTCCCGGCCGAGTGGCGCGATCACACCCGCCCGGTCTGCCTGAACCGTCGCGCCGACCTGACCGTTCGATGCGTCGGTATCCGGTGGGGCGACATCGCGCAGGAAATTCGCGGCGTCCCGGGCTCCGGGGCGGATGCGGTGGCGGCCGGTACCCGGGAGGCGGGAGGTGATGCGGGAGACGACCTCCTGGATGCCGGTGGCGGATCGGTGGTTGTGGCGCAGGATGATTCGGCGGTCGGCGGGGGCGTCGGGGTCCGCGGCGAAGCGGGCGTCGGCGCCGCGGAAGGTGAAGACGGACTGGTCGGGGTCGGCGGCGATCACCGTGGTGGCCGCGCCGCTGCCGATGGCTCGAACAAGTTGGGCCGCAAGGGGATCCAGGTGCTGGGCATCGTCGACGAGGACGGTGCGCAGCCGATCGCGCTCGGCGGCCAGCAGTTCGGCGTCGATCAGCAGGGCGTCGAGGGCCGCGCCGACCAGTTCGGCGGCATCGAGGGCGGGCGCACTGGCCTCCGGTACGTCCATGCCGACCGACCAGCGCAGCAGCATGATCTGCTCGTAGCGTTCGTGGAACCGCCCGGCGGCGATCCATTCCGGATGCCCGTGCTGATGGCCGAGCCGGATGAGGTCCTCGGGCCCGAGTCCACGTTCGGTGGCGCGCAGCATGAGATCCCGCAACTGCTCAGCGAATCCAGCGGCGGGCAGTGCGGGATGCAAGCGCTCCGGCCAGTCCGGCGCCTCGTCGGCGAGTTCGCCGCGCAACATTTCCCGAATGACAATGTCCTGCTCGGAGCCGGTAAGCAGGCGTGGAGGCGGATTGCCGTGAGTGGCCGACACGGTGCGCAGGAGACCGAAGGCATAGGAGTGCAGGGTGCGCACCAATGGGCCGCGAGTGGCACCTGGTACCCCACCCAGCAATGGATCGGCCTCGGCAATTCGGACAGTAATGGCATTGCGCACCGCGGTGGCGGCCCGTTTCGAATAGGTGAGCACCAGCACCGATTCCGGATCAGCCCCGGCCAGAATGCGTTCGGCCGCGATATCGACCAGCAGGGCGGTCTTGCCCGCGCCCGGACCGCCGAGCACCTGCCACGGCCGCCAGCCGGGATCGATGCCGGGGTCGTCGAACAGCGGCCGGAGGGCGGCATCCCACTCCCGGAGGTGGGAGGCTGCCTCGGCACGGCGCACCAATTGCACCGAGCTATCCGATCGCATCACGTCGGCTATTTCAACAGACCGCCCCGACACGTTCCATTTGCCATGTGTTGGCCGTGCCGCCGGTCACAGCGGGCACGCCCGCTGTGGAGCTGCGGCGCGGTCCGCCGGTGGGTGGAGCCCCGCGCCGGCGAGGCAGCAGAATGGTCGGGGTGTCCGATCTTCATATTCATCATTTCGGTCCTTCGACCGGCCCGGTTGTGCTGGCGCTGCACGGCTTGACCGGGCACGGTAAACGCTGGCAGGCACTGGCTGAGCAGCAGCTGCCCGATGTGCGGATTATTGCGCCGGATCTGCGGGGGCACGGGAGGTCGACCGGCGTGCCGCCGTGGGATTTCGAAACGATCGTCGCGGACCTGGTGGCGGCGCTGGCGGCACGGACCGGCGAACCGGTGGTGGTGCTCGGGCATTCGTTCGGCGCGGCGGCCGCCGTGCATCTGGCGCACCGGCATCCCGAACTGGTGCGCGCGCTGGTCCTGCTGGATCCGGCGATCGGCCTGGCGCCGGAGCTCATGCTGCGGATCGCGGATTCCAATCTGGCGCACCCGGATTACGCGAGCCTGGAGAACGCCCGGTTCGACAAGCTGGAGACCGCCTGGGCGGATGTGGACCCGCGGGTGCTCGAGGCCGAGCTGGCCGAGCATCTGGTGCCCACCGCGGACGGCCGGCTGGCCTGGCGCACGACCCTGCCCGCGATCATTTCGTACTGGGGTCAGCTGGCCCGCGATTTCGTGCTGCCGCCGCCGGAACTGCGCACGATCCTGGTGCAGGCGATGAAGGTGCAGCCGCCCTTCGTGACCCCGGCCTTCCGCGCGGCGCTCACGGCGCAGCTGGGCGACCGTCTGACCGTGCACGAATTCGACTGCGATCACATGGTGGCGCAGGAACTGCCCGCCGACACCGCCGCTCTCGTCCGCGCCGTGCTCTGAACCGCCACCCCCGAGGAGCCCGCCCATGCCCACCTCCGATGCCGAAGTCGAGCGAGTCCGCGAGCTGGTGGCGGCCATTCCGCCCGGCCGGGTCGCCACCTACGGCGATATCGCCGCCGCCGCGGGTCTGTCCACGCCCCGCACCGTCGGCTGGATCATGCGCACCGATTCCGCGGATCTGCCGTGGCATCGGGTATTGCGTGCAAATGGCACGCCCGCACCACATTTGGCGCACCGGCAATTGGGTCAACTCGCCGCGGAGGGCTGCCCGGTTCTCGGCGATCGGGTGGACCTGCGGCGCGCCCGATTTCATTTCGACTCGCCGGACTGACCGCCGACCTGGGCCGACAGGCGGATTCGGTTCCGCGAAACCCGGTACGCGGCACCCCGGGCGGCGGCTACCGTGGAAACCATGTCCACCCGTCTGGCCTGCGTGGTGTTCGATGCCGTCGAGCCCAGGAGCGTCTCCCGCTTCTGGGCCGAACTCCTGGGCTGGGAGGTGGCACTCGATCGTCCCGACGGGGTCGATGTCGCCGCATCCGACCCGGACGGACTGGATGTGGCGCTGACCTTCCTCCCCGCCCGCCGGTCCAAGGCGGCGAAGAACCGCATCCACCTCGATCTGTCCAGCCGATCGCTGGATCATCAACGCGTACAGGTGGATCGGGCGCTGTCCCTGGGCGCGCGCCGGATCGATATCGGGCAGGGCGCGGTGCCGTGGGCGGTACTGGCCGATCCGGAAGGCAATGAATTCTGCGTGCTCGAGCCACGTGAGCACTATGTGGATACCGGGTCGGTGGCGGCGATCGTGGTGGATACCGAGAATCCCCTGCGCCTGGCACAGTTCTGGTCGAAGGCCGCGGGCTGGCCCGTCACGCACGACAGTGCCCGCTATGCGGGAATCCGTTCGGCCACGGGTCAGGGTCCGTGGCTGGAATTCCTCCGCACACCCGAAGCGCTCGGCGAGCGCAGTCGCCTTCATCTGGATCTCATCGCTTTCCCCAGCGATGACCCCGTGGAAGAAGCCGCCCGACTACAAGCCGCGGGCGCGTTTCCGATCAGTCCCGAATCTCCCCCGGCCAATGCACCGGCGGTGGTGCTGGCGGATCCGGAAACCAACGAATTCTGTCTGCTGCAAGCAGCATCCGGCTGATTACGGTCCCCCGCTGATACCCACTGCGCGGTATCAGGCCGCCCCGCGTTCGTACCGGCGCCGTTCCCGCGGCGACATTCCGCCCCAGATGCCGAAACGCTGATCATGCGTCAGCGCATAATCCAGGCATTCGCGCCGCACCTCACAGGATGAGCAGACTCGTTTGGCCTCGCGAGTGGAACCGCCCTTGTCCGGAAAGAACGCCTCCGGATCGGTCTGGGTGCACAGGGCCTGCTGATGCCAGGACTCCGGTTCGGATTCGTCGCGGCGCGTGATGGTTTCGAACATCGCATCGAAATTGGTGAAAAGCATTTTCACGTCGTTCACCCTCTTCATAAACGGATTGATTCTGAATACACAAGACCCGAAAACTGACGGGTCAGCAGTCGCCGCTGACCGCGGCCAGGCGGGCCTGCTCACCGGTGAGGAAGATGCGGCGCGCGTGCACCGCGGCCGGCGCCGACGACCAGGGCGCGAGGGCCGTGGTGAACATGAGTTCGCACCACGAAAGCGCCGGGGCGTCTCCGAGCGAGAGCGTATTGAGCAGTGACAATTCGGTATCGGAATCGTTCCAGGCGGCGAACAGCCAGGTGCCGTCCAACCGGGCCAGGAATTCCTCGGCGTCCTCCGGCACTCCGAGGGGTGCGTCGACGGCAAGATGAACAACCGCGGTAATGGCATGGCGCATACGAGCATCCAGGCCCACTCCGTCGTGCAGCAGCAAACCCTCGAGCGAATCGCGAAGTACCGCCCCATGATCGGTCCGGAAGTCGCGGCGAGCGGCAGTAGTGACGTCGAACATTATTTTCCTCCCTATCGAATAAGCGCTTGTCCCAAAAGCGCCATCGCCTGATTTAAAAGGCCGAACGGTCGACTTGTCCAGTTTTAAGGACATCTGGGGCAAACCCCTAGCAGTACTGACACTGGCCAGTGTTGGTACCCGTCGGGAACAGCACCGAAGGGTGCCCGGCACCACGTGGGCAAACATTAGCCCGATACGGGTTTCGCCCTTTACGGTCTGACCATGCCTTATGTGCAATCAGGTGCGGCCACAGTTCATTTCGTCACCAGCGACATCGCTGGGCCGACACTTCTCCTCATCCATGGATTTCTGATGGACGAATCGATGTTCGAACCGATGCGCGAACCTCTGGCAGCTGCCGGGATCAATCTCGTAACGATTGATGCGCGATGCCACGGGCGCACTCAGTCACCGGATGGCGAACAGTTCACCTACTGGGATATGGCGGCCGACGCACTGGCGGTTATGGATGAATTGGGGATTCGAAAAGCAGTCATAGGCGGTATGAGTCAGGGCGGATTCACCGCACTGCGACTGGCACTGCTGGCGCCCGAGCGGGTGCGCGGATTGGCGCTCATCGATACCGAGGCAGGGGACTGCAGCCCGGCCGAACTCGCCTTCTACCGCACCTTTTTCGAACGCTGGTGCAGTTCGGAGCCGATGGCGCCGCTGGTCGCGGAATTGGCGCCGCAGCTGATCGGCGGCAGCGATCCGCGCCTGTGGCGGGCTTGGACCAGCCGCTGGTACTCCTCCGATCGGCAGTCCATCCTCCCGGCCGCGCGCTGCCTGATGGAGCGCCGTTCGGTAGTGCACCGGCTATCGGAAATCACCGCGCCGACACTGGTGATCCGGGGCAGTCACGACGGCACCAGCACCGCGCAGAAATCCGATGCGCTGGCCGCCGGACTCGCGAATGCCGATGGGGTGGTGACCATTCCGGGCGCCGGGCACGGCGCCGCGTGGACGCATCCGGAAGTGGTGGCGCCCCTCCTGATTCGACTGGTGCGGCGGGCTACGGCGCGGCACGAGAACAACCTGACGCACGCGCCGGCGCATCCGTGGTTGCAGGGGCGTTCCACACCCGGAATTCATGCCGCACGATGACCGGAATTCGATCCCGGCCTAATCCTCCGTGCCGTTGCGCAGATGGCCGGGATCGAGCAGCACGCCGGTATCGGAACACCAGGTCGGAATACCGAGGAAGATCTGGATCTGGCTGGGATATGCCGCGCAGAAGACGCTGAAGAGCTGTACCGCGATTGCGCGGCAGCGGCCGGTGGGGACGTCGTTCAGATGCATGATGGCGCGCGGACGGCCATATGCGGCAATGCCCTCGTCCCATAATTCGCGAAAAAGTCCGAAACGTCCGAGTTCGGCGAGAAATCCGGCGGACCAGCCGGTGTCACCGGAGCTGGCGATGAGTCCGCGCAGCCAATGCACGGTCACCCGGACCTCCTCCTCCCACTCCAGCATGACCTCGCGGGAGAGCTCGTTGCCCAGCAGCCAGCGCAGAATATTCACATCCTGCTCGAGCCCCGGGAAGGCTTGCGAGTAACTGCTGTTGCAGGCCAGCACATTCCAGCGGGTGTCCACATACGCGGCGAGATTGGGTTCGTGCAGTTCGAGCGCGCGGCGCATGTCATCGGTGATTTCGCCGCGCAGTTGCTGCACCGTGGGAAAATCGCTGACACCGAGACCGGCCAGATCGAGCAGATGCCGGCGTTCCACCACCGACAGCGGGTCTATTCGGTCCAGATATCGGACCAGTGCGTCGACCACCTCGCGGGTGGGATGGCCGCGGTCGCCCTTCTCCAAATGACTGATGTAGCTGGCGCTGACTCCGGCGTTGAAGGCGAGTCTTTCGCGTGATACCCCCCTGGCGTCGCGGAGCTTGCGCAGCAGGAGACCGAATGTCGGCGGTTTCAGCTCTTCGAAGTCTCGATCAGTTTTCACGCCCAGCACCACGCCGTTCCCTCTCCACAAACATTCAGCAAACCAACCTTCATCAGTCCGGTACCCACCTGTTCCGGAGAGCGGGACCCGCTGTAACGCCTGCCGTGAACTGTGACGAATCCGCTGGAACGCCCGCAGCTCTGGCTCCGGATACTGCCATATGCGATTGTTCAGAAGTTCAAAACATGATCATTTCTACTATGTGTCGTGGTGCATCGCACAACTTCGCATACATGAGCAATTGCTTAGCAAGCAGTGGATTCGGCATGCCGGAGACCACGTTCGCGGCCTCGAATCAGCCAGCCACTACGATCTTCAACCATGATCACCATCGCGCCCGTCTTCGCCTCGTGACGACCGTCGACGCGATTGTGCTGGCCGGTGGACGGGCCAGCCGGATGGGCGGCGCCGACAAGCCCGCAATAGTGGTCGGCGGCCGATCAATGCTGGATGCGGCGATTTCCGCGGTCGCCGCGTGCGCGCGCACAGTCGTCGTCGGACCGCATCGGCCCGAGCTGCCGCCGGAAATCCTTCAGGCACAGGAGGTACCGGCCGGGGCCGGTCCGGTGGCCGCGATCGCGGCCGGACTCGCAAGGCTGCGGGACGGCGAATTTCCGGCCGAACGCATTGTGGTGCTGGCCGCGGACATGCCATTTATCACAGTTGCTGCCATCGACGAACTACTCATGCACGCAAGAGAATCCGGCGTTGACGCGGTATTCGCCGCGGATGCCTCGGGCCGGCCGCAATATCTGGTCGGGGTCTGGCGGCGCTCCGCTCTGATCGCGGCGCTGAATCAGCTTGATTCCCCGGTCAATCGGCCGATGAAGGCACTCGTACCTACCGATACCGCACTCGTGCCTGTGGCCGGGGTCGACGATTGCGATACACCCGACGATGTACAGCACGCCCGAGCGACAGCGAGTCGCTCCGCCACGCCGCTGTCCCTCGCGGAGGCGCGGGATGCGCTGCGGCGGAATATCTCCCGAATGCAGGTGCGTCGGGTGCCGGTGCCCGGGGCCCGGGGTGCGGCGCTGGCCGAGCCGTTGTGCGCGGCCGAGGCACTGCCGCGTTTCGATGTATCCGCCATGGACGGGTACGCGGTGCGCGGCCCCGGCCCGTGGCAGGTGCGCCGCGATATCGGCTTCGCGGGCGGACAGCGGCCGGCGGGTCTGCAGGACGGCGAGGCGGTGCGCATTGCGACCGGTGCGCACGTGCCCGACGGCACCGGCTCGGTGGTGCGGGACGAATTCGTGCGGGTGGCGGATGAGGGGCGACTATATCGCCTGGCGGACACTCCGATTCGTGATGATGTGCGCCACCGCGGCGAGGACTGGAATCCCGGCGACGAGGTCGCCCCGGCGGGCACGCCGGTGACCGCCGCACTGATCTCGGTGGCCGCCAGCGCCGAGGTGACGACCGCCGCGGTGCGCGGACCGGTGCGGGCGCGAATCGTCATGACCGGCGACGAAATTCGTAGCGAGGGCCCGCTGCATCTGGGCCAGACCAGGGATTCCGTCGGCCCGGTGCTGCCGGATCTGCTCGCCTGGCACGGTATCGGCACGATGGATCGAGTGCACCTGCGCGACACCGAGAATGCCTTCGACGAGGTGTTCGCCGCCGCCGGTGCATGCGATCTGCTCATTATCGTCGGCGCGACGGGCGGCGGCGCCGCCGATCAATTGCGCGCCGCGCTGGACCGGGCCGATGCCCGCATGCTGCTGCACCGGCTGCGGCTGCGCCCCGGCGGTTCCACGGTCGCCGCCCAATTGGCTTCCGGCCCGGTGATTCTCGGGCTCCCGGGCAATCCGTACGCGGCCGTGGCAACGCTACTGGCGCTCGTTACCGCCGTCGTCGAGGGTCTCACCGGCAGCACGCCCGCACGCGTGCAGCGGGGGCCGCTGGTGAACGCGGGCGAAATCTCCGGCACCGCACCGCGAATCGTCCCGGCGCGGATGCGTGCGGAGGGCGGCTGGATCGGTGACGCGCATATTCGCACGGCACATCTGGCCGGGTTGCTCGATCGCGACGGTCTGGTCATCGTCCCGGCGGATGCTCTCGACGGCGCGCTTGTCGAATTCATCCCGCTCCCTCGCTGACGGGATTGTCCGGAGGCTTTGCCGGAGTGCTCTACTCCTCCGGCGACTGGATTGACTGGGGCGCTTGCCAATCCGCTACGTAGTTCACCGATGCGCGACGGGTTCACAGACAGGCTGTCGAGTTCACCGATGCGCTGTCGAGTTCACCGGTGCGGTACTCGGGGATTGTCAGCCGCCCAGTCCGAGAATGGCCAGTAGATGGCCGGGATAGGCGCCACTGTCCAGGCGGCCGGTTTGCGCGAAGACCCGGCGGCGCAGCCCGGTGACCGGGTTCCGCAGATCCAGCGTCCACACATGCGGGGCGAAGGCGACGCCGCCTTCGGACCAGGCCTGCCGGAATTTCGGGAATTGGCCGAGTTCCTGGATGAGATCGGTGAATCCACCGACATTGCCGGAGCGGCCGATCAATCCGCGCATCCAGCGGACGGCCTGGCGTACATCGGCATCCCAATTCACCATGACCCGGGCTGCCAGCTCATTGCTGAAGAACCAGCGGAGCATATTGCCGTCCTCGATGAGACCGGGGAAAGCATCCGCCCAACTGTCGTTCCAGGCCAGCACATTGGCGCGCGTGTCGATATACGCGGCCAGGTTCGGGCGGTGCATGGTGAGCACGCGCAGCAGCTCCGGGGTAAGGGCGCCGCGCAGTTCGTCCACGGTCGGAACGGTTTCCGCGGTGCCGACCCCGGCCAGATCCGTGAGCTGGCGGCGGTCGGCGGCGGTCAGCGGGTCGAGGCGATCCAGATAGCGGGTGAGTGCCTCGACCACCTCGCGGGTCGGGTTTCCGCGATCGCCTTTCTCCAAATGCGTTATGTAGCTGGCACTCACGCCCGCATTGAATGCCAGTCGTTCGCGGGAAACACCGCGACCGTCACGTAAACGGCGCAGCAGATTTCCGAAAGTGGGTGCCTCGAGCTCCCTGGAATCACGTCCGCATGCCGCATCGGCGACCACCGCAGTCCTCCTTCGACTTGCCCGGCGCGCGGCGTCGAGAGTAGGACGCCGCCGGGTATTCCCCCTTCCGGTGGATGCTTGCACAAATCGTCCGAATGGCAGGTACAGCGAACTATCCCTGTTTGTATATGTCACCGATCCTGTTCGGAATTCCTCACGCCCCCAGTGCGAGTGGCGCCGGGTCCGCCACCGATTCACGACTGCGCGCCTGCTCCGGATCGGGTGCGGGAACGGCTTCCAGCTATCCCACAGGTGCATTCGTCGATGATGACAGCGCACACGGTATGGATCGCCTCGATACCGCAGGCCAGCCGGGAACCCGGCTACCGCATGCGTATCTCGCGCCCGGCCGATCGACACTCGACCTGATAGGCACCGAATTCGCGCTCCTCGTCGGCCCCTCCGGAGCGGCTCGGCGCGCGGCCGCAGCTGACGCGCCGTGCGTGATCGTGCACGAGATCCCCGAGACTTATTGCGAGACAGTGAACCTCACAATCGAGGGTGCACTCCTGGTGCGCCCCGATCAGAGAGTCGCGTGGCGGGCGCCGCAGCCGCCCGCCGATCCCGCGCGCGCACTGTCACTCACACTCGGCCACGCCGCACACCCTCGACAGTCTTCGCGATCCGGCGAGCACGCGTCTCCGGCCGCTTCGCCTCACTGACGGCCTTGATGTGCTCGCGGCGACGTGAATAGGACAGCGCGTCGAACGCCCCGCGAACTTCCGCGTCCGCCAGGGCCGCGGCGAGGTCGCCGGGCACCTCCACCGTGCGCTCGGCGGTATCGCGCTCCACGGTGACCGCCACCGTATCGCCGGGGCCCTTCCCCAGGTCGGCCCGAAGGGACTTCAGCACCCCTAGGCATGGGCCGTCACCCATGGACATGATCGACCCGGTGTACGGAATACCGTCGAAGGTGACCTGCACGGGGATGCGGCCGCCGCCGCCGAGCGCGTCGAGGATCGCGGCGGGAACGGGAATATACGCACCGCCGCCGTCTGCGGCGTGGATCGAGCCCTCGAATCGATGCATGCGAGCACACTATTCGAGACATCCTGGAGAGGGCAGGATATTCCTCCGCGATTTCCCGGCAATCCATATCGCCCGAAAAATGTGTTAACAAATGTAAAGCGCGGGAGAACCGACCGTTTCCAAAGCATCACCGAGAGCAGCCGGGACGTCGTCGAATTAAGCGCCCCGCACCGCATTGAAGTGAATCACCGCAGGTCACGCCCGAATAGTAAGGATAGTGCCGCTACCACCCGGTGACCGTCAGGTTGCCGCGATCTCACAGCTCACAAACGCCCCAAGCGCACTGTGAGAGAACCGTTTTGCTGGCCGCGCGGACGTCCCTACAGTCGAGCCAGCAGCCCGATTCTTCTCTCTCGATGGGGGCGTCATGCCTGATACGCGCACCGGATCAACCTCCGGCGATGCACTGCTTCGATTGGGAAAGTACTTCAATCGCGGTGAGGTTTCCGCAGACCTGCGCACCCTGCATCAGGTGGGCGGGCGCGAAGCGGACGAGTTCTACCGGGATCGGTGGTCGCACGACAAGGTGGTGCGCTCCACCCACGGTGTGAACTGCACCGGATCGTGCTCGTGGAAGATCTACGTCAAAGACGGTGTGATCACCTGGGAGTCGCAGCAGACCGATTACCCGTCGGTGGGCGCGGACAAGCCGGAGTACGAGCCGCGCGGCTGCCCGCGCGGTGCGTCGTTCTCCTGGTACACGTATTCCCCGGCGCGCATTCGGTATCCGTACGTGCGCGGCGTGCTGCTGGAGATGTACCGGGAAGCCAAAGAGCTGCTGAAGGATCCGGTGCTGGCGTGGGAATCGATCGTCGAGGATCCCGGCAAGGCCGAGACGTACAAGTCCGCGCGCGGTAAGGGCGGATTCGTCCGGGCCGAGTGGTGGGAGGCCTCCGAAATGGCCGCTGCCGCACACGTTCACACGATCAAGAAGTACGGTCCGGACCGGGTCGCGGGCTTCTCCCCCATTCCCGCGATGTCGATGGTCAGCCATGCCGTCGGCGCGCGCTTCATCTCTCTCATCGGCGGCTCCATGCTGTCGTTCTACGACTGGTACGCCGACCTGCCGGTGGCCTCCCCGCAGGTGTTCGGTGACCAGACCGATGTGCCGGAATCGGCGGACTGGTTCGACGCCGGATACCTCATCATGTGGGGCTCCAATGTCCCGGTCACCCGAACCCCGGACGCGCACTACATGACCGAGGCCCGGTACCGCGGCCAGAAGGTCGTGGTGGTCTCCCCCGACTACGCCGACAACACCAAGTTCGCCGACGAATGGGTGCCCGCCCGCCCCGGCACCGATGCCGCCCTCGCCATGGCCATGGGGCATGTGGTGCTCAAGGAATTCTTCGTCGACAGGTCGACCGCGTACTTCGACAACTACATCAAGCGCTACACCGATCTGCCCTACCTCGTCACCCTCGACGAGAGGAACGGCGTCTGCGTACCCGGCAAGTTCCTCACCGCCGCCGACCTGGGCCGTACCGGCGAGGCGGTGGAGTTCCAGCCCGTACTGCTGGATGCCGGCGGAAAACCGCACGTGCCCAACGGATCCCTGGGGCATCGCTTCACCGAGGCGGGCAAGGGGCACTGGAATCTCGATCTGGGGGACGTCGATCCCCTGCTGACCCTGCACGGCCGCACCGATGATGCTGCGGCCGTGCAGTTTCCACGCTTCGACGGACCGGCCTCGGATGTGCTCACCCGTGGCGTCCCCACGACTGTTGTTGCAGGCAAACGAGTTACGACGGTGTTCGATCTTTTACTCGCCCAATACGGCGTGGCACGTCCCGGCCTGCCCGGCAGCTGGCCGACGGGATACGACGACCCGAACGAACCGTACACCCCGGCCTGGCAGGAAACGATCACCGGCGTTCCCGCCAAGCAGGCCGAACGCATCGGCCGCGAATTCGCCGACAATGCCGAACGTTCGAACGGCCGGTCCATGATTCTCATGGGCGCGGGCACCAACCACTGGTTCCACTCCGACCAGATCTACCGCGCCTTCTTCACTTTGACGCTGCTCACCGGCTGTCAGGGCGTGAACGGCGGCGGCTGGGCGCATTACGTGGGCCAGGAGAAGTGCCGTCCGGTAACCGGCTGGTCCACACTGGCTTTCGCCGCCGACTGGCAGCGCTCCCCGCGGCAGATGCAGGGCACCGTCTTCTGGTACCTCACCAATGATCAGTGGCGGTACGACCCGTTCACCTCGGAGACCTTCTCCTCCCCGCTGGGCAGGGGCAGCTTCGCGGGCCGGACGGCGGCCGACAATATCGCGCTCGCAACACGGTTGGGCTGGATGCCGTCCTATCCGACGCTCGATCGCAATCCGCTCGACCTGGCCGATGAGGCCGAGGCATCGGGTAAGAGCGCGGCCGACCATGTGGTCGACGGCCTCAAATCCGGCGAGCTGCGATTCGCCTGCGAGGACCCGGACGCGCCCGAGAACTTCCCGCGAGTGCTGACGGTCTGGCGGGCCAATCTGCTCGGCTCCTCCGGCAAGGGCAATGAGTACTTCCATAAACACCTGCTCGGCGCGGACTCCAACCTGCAGACCGCCGAGGCCGCCGGCGTGCGGCCGCAGGAGCTGGAATGGCGCGATCAGGCCGCCACCGGAAAGCTGGATCTGCTGCTGTCGCTGGACTTCCGGATGACCAGCACCACCATGTTCTCCGATATCGTGCTGCCCGCCGCCACCTGGTACGAGAAGCACGATCTGTCCTCCACCGATATGCATCCGTTCGTGCACGCCTTCTCGCCGGCGATTTCGCCGCCGTGGGAGACCCGGACCGATTTCGAGGCATTCCATCGCATCGCCCGCGGCTTCTCCTGGCTGGCGGAGAAGCATCTCGGTGTCCGCAAGGACATTGTGCTGGTGCCGCTGCAGCACGACACCGCCGATGCGCTGGCCCAGGCGAGCGGGCGGGTCCTCGACTGGAAGAAGGGCGAATGCGAGCCCATCCCCGGTAAGACCATGCCGAAAATCATTGTGGTCGAACGTGACTATCCGAAGATCGCGGAGAAGATGGCCGCGCTCGGGCCACTCGTCGAACAGCTCGGCCTGACCACCAAGGGTGTCACCACCTATCCCGATGCCGAGGTGGAGTACCTGAAGGGCATGAACGGGACGGTGGTCTCCGGTATCGCGCAGGGGCGGCCGTCGCTGGCCAAGGACACCCACGCGGCGGAAGCCATTCTGGCACTTTCGGGTACCACCAACGGCCGGCTCGCGGTGGAGGGCTTCGAGGCGCTGGAAAAGCGCACCGGAACGAAGCTGGCGGATCTGGCGGCCGAGCACGAGGGGAAGCGAATCACGTTCGCGGACACCCAAGCTCGTCCCGTTCCGGTGATCACCTCGCCGGAATGGTCCGGCAGTGAAACCGGTGGCCGCCGGTACTCGCCGTTCACCATCAATACCGAGCGGCTCAAGCCCTGGCACACGCTGACCGGGCGGCAGCACTTCTACCTCGATCACGATTGGATGATCGAGCTCGGCGAGCAGCTGCCGATCTACCGTCCGCCACTGGATATGTCGGCGCTGTTCAGTGAACCCGGTATCGGCAAGGTGACCGAGAACGGGGTGACGGTACGATATCTGACGCCGCACTCGAAGTGGTCGATCCACTCCGCGTACCAGGACAACCTGCACATGCTCACGCTCTCGCGCGGCGGGCAGGCCATCTGGATGTCGGAGGTCGATGCCGCCAAAATCGGTGTGGCCGACAATGATTGGATCGAGGCCGTAAACCGCAATGGTGTGGTCGTGGCGCGGGCGATCGTATCGCACCGCATGCCCGAGGGCACGGTGTTCATGTACCACGCCCAGGACCGCACGGTGAATGTCCCGCGCATCGAGGGGCCGGCGGCGGCCTCGAACGGTAAGGGCGCCGATCAGCCGGACGACTTCAAAGGCCGGGGCAAACGCGGTGGCATCCACAATGCGCTGACCCGCATCATGATCAAGCCCTCGCATCTCATCGGCGGGTACGCCCAGCAGTCCTTCGCCCTGAACTACCACGGGCCCACCGGAAATCAGCGCGACGAGGTCACCACCATTCGTAGGCGCTCGCAGGAAGTGGAGTACTGACATGCGTGTCATGGCGCAACTGTCGATGGTCATGAACCTCGACAAATGCATCGGCTGCCACACCTGCAGCGTCACCTGCAAGCAGGCGTGGACCAATCGCGGCGGAACCGAGTACATGTGGTTCAACAATGTGGAAACCCGTCCGGGACAAGGGTATCCGCGCCGCTACGAGGACCAGGAGAAGTGGAAGGGCGGCTGGGTTCGCAACCGGCGCGGCAAGCTGTCGCTCAAGTCCGGGTCGCGGATGCAGCGGCTGCTCAATATCTTCGCGAATCCGGACCTGCCCACCGTGTCGGACTACTACGACCCGTGGAGCTACGACTACGAAAACCTGCTGTCCGCACCGCAGATGGACACCAGCCCGGTCGCGCGGCCAAAATCGCTGATCACCGGCAAGGACACCAAGGTCACCTGGGGACCGAACTGGGACGATTCGCTCGGCTCCGGGCCCGAGCAGGTCGGTAAGGATCCGCTGCTGGCCAAACTGTCCGAGCAGGTGAAGCTCGAATTCGAGCAGACCTTCATGTTCTATCTGCCACGCATCTGCGAACACTGTCTGAATCCCTCCTGCGCGGCGGCGTGCCCGTCGGGTGCGATCTACAAGCGGTCCGAAGACGGCATCGTGCTGGTGGATCAGGACAAATGCCGGGGCTGGCGGCAATGCGTCACCGGATGTCCGTACAAGAAGATCTACTTCAACCACAAGACGGGCAAAGCGGAGAAGTGCACCTTCTGCTACCCGCGCGTGGAGGTCGGCATCCCGACCGTGTGCTCGGAAACCTGTGTCGGGCGGCTGCGCTATATCGGGGTCATGCTGTACGACGCCGACGCGGTACTGGAGGCGGCGTCGGTCGAGAATGATGAGGACCTGTATCCGGCGCAGCTGGGGGTCTTCCTCAATCCCCACGATCCACGGGTGGTCGCCGAAGCCGAGCGGGCCGGTATCTCGCCGGAATGGATTGCCGCAGCTCAGGATTCGCCCTGCTACAAATTGATCGTCGATTACAAGATCGCACTGCCGCTGCATCCGGAATACCGGACCATGCCCATGGTCTGGTACGTGCCGCCACTGTCGCCGGTGGTGGATGTGCTCTCGGAGACCGGGCACGACGGTGAGAACCACGCCAACCTGTTCGGTGCGATCGACGCGCTGCGAATTCCCCTGGAGTACCTGGCCGAGCTGTTCACCGCCGGTGATGTCGGGCCGGTGCGGGACTCACTGCAACGTCTGGCCGGAATGCGATCGTTCATGCGGTCGATCAATCTCGGGCAGGAACCCGATATGAGCATTCCGGATGCGCTGGGGCTGGAACCGGAGGAGATCGAAGCGATGTACCGGCTGCTCGCCATCGCCAAGTACGAGCACCGGTATGTGATTCCGTCAGGTGCGACTTCCCGTGCCCACGAACTGGATTCGCTCGCCACCGGATGTTCGCTCGATACCGATGGCGGGCCCGGTATGACGGCATTCGATGTCGTGGCCGAGAAATTCCATCTCACGGACAGCAATATCGCTGCGCCGGAGCAGAAGTCGGCTCGGATCAACCTGCTGAACTGGGATGGGAAGAGCGCCGACGGGCTGATACCCGCCCGCGCGGACAATGCCCACAACGGCAATGTCGACGCCCACAACGGCAATGGCAATACCCCCGAGCCGGAGACTCCCCAGCCGAGCGGTGCAGTGCGATGAGTCTGCTGAAGATCCGCAAACGCCCCGAGCCCACCGTTCAGTTGTCGGACCGGGATCGGCGACTGGTGTGGCGGCTGGCCGCCCTGCTGCTGGACTATCCGAGCGCCGCGCTACTGGCCACTCTCGACGATTTATCCGGTGCCGCAGCGGAATTGCCCGACACCATTCGGCCGTTCCTGGAACCGATCCTCACCCACCTGCGTACCGGCAACCCCATCGCTCTGGCCCAGGAGTACGTCGAGACCTTCGATATGCGCCGCCGCGCCGCTCTGCACCTGACCTTCTACGCCTACGGTGACACTCGCAAACGCGGTATGGCCCTGCTGCGCTTCAAGCACGCCTACCGGCACGGCGGCGTAGAACTCGGCGATGAGGAACTCCCCGATCACCTGCCGGTGCTGCTGGAATTCGCGGCCACCGTCGACCCGGTCGGCGGCGAACGCCTGCTCGGCGAGCACGTCCCGGTACTGGAACTGCTGCGACTGTCGTTGTCCGACAATGATTCCCCCTACTCCGGCATCCTCGCCGCCGTCACCGCCACCATGCCCCCGCTCACCACCGCGGACCGCCGGCGCATTGCCGAGCTGGCCGCCGAGGGCCCGCCGGACGAAGAGGTCGGCCTGGATCCCTTCGCGATGGACCCGATCACCTTCGCCGGAACGGACAGCCGCCGATGACCTCCACCGTGTGGATGACACTTCCCTATATCGCCTTCACCTCGTTCCTGCTCGGCCATCTCTGGCGCTATCGGAACGATCAGTTCGGCTGGACCACCAGGTCCTCGCAGATCTACGAGTCGCGGCTGCTGCGCCTGGGCAGTCCGCTGTTCCACTTCGGCATGCTCGGCGTCATCGGCGGTCATGTGCTGGGCGTGCTCGTCCCCGAATCGTGGACCGATGCCGTCGGCATCTCCGAGCACCTCTATCACGTGGTCGCCGTATCCGCCGGAACCGTCGCTGGCGTCGCCGTCATCGCGGGCATCGCCATCCTGCTGTACCGGCGGGTCACCGTGACCGCCGTCCGTATGGCCACCACCCGCAACGATCTGCTCATGTACGTACTGCTCGCCGGCGCGCTCGTCACCGGCCTGCTCAATACCCTCGGCAGCAATCTGCTGTGGGGCACCTACAACTACCGCGAAACCGTCTCCCCCTGGTTCCGCAGCCTCTTCACCCTGCACCCGCATCCGGACCTCATGGTCGGCACGCCCTGGACCTTCCAGGTGCACGGCCTCATCGTGCTGACCCTGATCGGCGTCTGGCCCTACACCCGCCTGGTCCACATGTTCAGCGCCCCCGTCGGCTATTTGGTCCGCCCCTACATCGTCTATCGCAGCAAGGAAACCAACGCCACGGACAAACGCCGCTTCGCCAAGGCCTGGGAATCGCCCGCCGTACCACGCCGCTGACGACGGCCGCAGCCCCATTTCATTTCTATAACCATCCGCACCCCGTAGGGTGAGGGTATATAGGCGGAGTTGACCCGAGTCATTCGGATACGGCAACCCGACGCAGCCCCGGGAAGTTTTCTATGACCTCGGCACGACAGACGATCCTTGTTGAAGAGCAGAGCGAATTCGGCGCCGCACGCGCTGCCGAGAAAGCCGCGACCATCAAGCAGAACGCCATGGCCACCCGCACAGTCGCAGGTCACGCCCTGGATGTAGCCGACTGCGAATACCTCCTGCAGATGCTCGGCCTGGACGCGGGCAGCAAAGAGGAATAGCCCTCCCGCCCGATCTGCACGACCTCCGGAACGGCCGTGCGCCGGAACGACCGCCGGCCATCAGCTGCTGCTGATGACCGGCGTTGACGTGGCGAGAGTGACGGCGATCAGCCGCCGGCGAGCTTGGCCAGGTTGGGGAAGTTGCTTATTTCCCAGCCGCCGTCTACCACCAGCTCGGTGCCGGTGATGTAGGACGCGTCGTCGCTGGCCAGGAACAGGCAGGGAGCCGCTATCTGTGCGGCGGTGGCCGCCGCGCCCATCGGGATGCGGTCGAGGAACATCTGCTTGGCCGGTTCGTAGCCCATGACGGCGGCGGTCAGCGGGGTGTCCACCAGGCCGGGCAGGACCGAGTTCACGCGGATGCGGTGCTGCGCCAGCTCGAGGGCGGCGTTCTTGCTGAACATGACCACACCCGCTTTGCCGGTGGAGTACGGGCTGCCGCCGGGCATCGGGACTCGGCCGTCCAGTGACGAGACATTGACGATGGCGCCGCCGCCGCTCTCGCGCATCAGGCGGGCCTCGTGTTTGGTGCAGAGGAAGACGCTCTTCTGCACCAGGTCGATGGTGAAGTCCCAGTCGGCCTCCGCGAGATCGGTCACGGCACCGATGCGGGAGCCGCCCGCCACATTGAAAGCCACCTCGAGCCGGCCGAAACGCGTTGCGGCGACTTCGATTCCGGCGGCGACCTGAGCCTCCACCGTCACATCCGCCACCACCGGCACGAAGGCGTCGCCGAGTTCGGCGGCCTTCTTCCGCAATCCGGCCTCATCGATGTCGAGACCGACCACATTCGCACCCTCGGCGACCAGCGCCTCGGCGATGGCCGCGGCGATACCCGAGGCCGCGCCCGTCACCACGGCGGTCTTACCGCCGAATCTGCCTGTGCTCATTATGAACTCCTCTTTCAGCGTCGACCGGCGCGCAGGAACTGCCCGGTGCGCTCTTTGCCTAGTGCCGGGGATTTGTCACCCAGGCCGAATACGTATTCACCGTTCACCAGGACGGCGGTAATGGTGTCGTCATTGCGATTGACCATGCGGGAGAGATTGCCGAACTCCGGAATCGGGTTCTCCGCGTAGGCATCCAGGCTCTCGTCCAGATGCGCCGGATCGAGCACGACCACATCGGCGCGGTCACCCACGCGCAGGTGCCCGGCATCCAGGTCGTACCAGTCGGCCAGTTCACCGGTGACGCGGTGCACGGCATGCTCCACGCTCATGAACGGCCGCCCGTCCTGCTGCGCGCGATGCACGCGCTTCAGCAGCCGCAGCCCGAAGTTGTAGAAGGCCATATTGCGCAGGTGCGCCCCGGCATCCGAGAAGCCCAGTTGCACACTGGGATCGGCGGCCAGTCTGTCCAGCACCTCGGGCCGGTGATTGGAGATGGTGGTGCGCCAGCGCACCTTCGGCCCGTACTCCACCACCAGGTCCAGGAAGGCGTCCACCGGATGCACACCGCCGCGATCCACGCCGACCTGACCGAAGGTCTTGCCGATCACGCTCGCATCGGGGCATTCGGTGATCTCGGCATCGAAGAAGTCGCGATGCCAGACCCGCGGGCCCCACTTCTTGTCGTAATCCTTGCGGAAGGTGCGCCGGTAGCTCTCGTCTGCCAGCAGCGCGCGCCGCTGCTCGAGCTGGTTCGACAGGTGCAGAGCCGCTGCGCCGGAACCGAATTCCTCGAACACCGGCAGATCGATACCGTCGGAGTACACCTCGAACGGCACCGGCAGATGCTGCCAGCGGAAGTCGCCGCCGAGCCGGTTGAGCACCTTGCCGATGAGCGGGAAGATCTGCACCACACCGGGAATCGCCTTGATATCGGCGGCCGAGAGCAGGCTCACCTTCAGATTCGGCCGGAAGATGCCGAGGCTGCTGGCGGCCATGGCGACCAGACTCTGTGGCCGGGCCACATCCGGACCGCCCTGCAGCGTCCGCTTGCGGTCGCGCAGTATGCGATTGAGCCGGCGACGCTCCTTGGGCTTGGCATAGGTCGAGGGCAGAGTGCGCGAACGGCACACCTCACCGTCGAGCTTGTCGAAGAGCAGCTGCTGCGAGGACATGCCGACGAAGCCCGCGTCGAGGGCCTCACTGAGCTTGTGCTCCATGGCCTTCAGCTCAGCCTCGGTGGGAACCACATCCGGCCGGGTGGCGCGCTCCAGCCCCATCTGCGCGGCGCGAATATCCGAATGCCCGATGAAGGCAGCGAGATTCGCGCCCAGCGGCAGTGATTCCAGTGCGGCCACATAGCTGTGCGCGCTGTTCCACGTCTTCAGGCCGTCGATCGCCGCCACCACATGCTTGCGCGGAATCGCCTCCACCCGGCCGAACAGATCGCCCGCATCGGTACCGCCCACGTGCACGGTGGAGAGCGAGCAGGAGCCCAGCAGAATGGTGGTGACGCCGTGCCGCAGCGATTCCGACAGCGTGGGATCCAGCAGCACCTCCACGTCGTAGTGGGTGTGGATATCGAGCATGCCCGGCAGCACCCACTGCCCGGCGGCGTCGATCACTCGCGCACAGCCGGTTTCGTCGAGCGCGTCGGTGGTGACAGTCGCGATCCGGCCGTCCCGAATGCCGATATTGCGAATGGCCGACGGCGCTCCGGTGCCGTCGAACCAGCGCCCGCCCTTGATGATGGTCTCGTACACGGTCTTCACTCCCCGAGGGACAGGTCGCGGCGCAGCACCTTGCCGGTCGCATTGCGCGGCAACGCATCAGCGGTGATGAGCCAGCGGGCGGGCACCTTGAAATAGGCCAGCCGCTGCGCCACATGGTCGCGCAGCTCATCCTCGGTGACCGAATCCGGATCCGCGACAACAACAATGGCCGCGACCTCCTGACCGAGGTCCTCGTGCGGAACGCCGATGATGGCCGATTCCTGGACCAGCGGATGCGCGTCGAGCGCGTTCTCGATCTCGGTCGGGTACACGTTCTCACCGCCGCGCAGAATGAGATCCGAACGGCGACCGGCCATTTGCAGCACACCGGCGGAGACGAAGCCGAAGTCGCCGGTGCGCAACCAGCGGTTCGCATCGATCGACGCGGCGGTGGCCGCCTCGTCGTTCCAGTAGCCGAGCATGACATACGGACTGCGGATGCAGATCTCGCCCTCCACACCGTCGGGCACGACATTGCCCTCCGGATCCCGGATTTCGACGGCGACCGCAATGATGGGACGCCCCACCGCTTCCGGATTGGCCAGCAGATCCGCCGGCGCCGCGATAGTGGCGGCGGTACCGCTCTCCGTGCAGCCGTAGCTGGTGGTCAAGGCGACCTGCGCCACCGGGAGCCGCTCGCGCAACCGCTGCTGCAGTGCGGGCGAGGACGGCGCGGCATTGAGCGAGAAGCCCGACAGCGAGGACAGGTCGTACTTGGTGAGATCGGCGTCGAGCAGGCGGCTGGCCATGGTCGGCACCGCACCCCAGTTGGTGATGCGCTCGGATTCGATGAGCCCCAGGATTTTGTCGGCGTCGAAGCCGCCGGACGGGAAGATCACCGCATCACCGGTGTTCAGGCGCGGCACCGCGAGATTGTGCAGGCTCGCGATATGGAACAGCGGTGAGGTGGTGAGGAAGCGGCGGCTGGTCGGCGAACCGTCCCACGGCAGCCCGCGGAAGCCCGCCATCAGCGCATCGGTGAAACGGTGATAGTCCGCGACCGCCACCATGTTCCGGTGCGAATGCACCACGCCCTTGGGACGGCCGGTGGTGCCGCTGGTGTAGAGGATGCACGCCGGATCATCCTCTGCCACAGTCGTTACCGGGTACTCCCCCGCGTATTCCGCGACCAGGGCGGGCAGATCCTGCTCCATGGTGATGACCGGCACCCGCGCGCCCGCATCGGCCAGCGCCTGCGCCCGCTTGGCATCGGCGATCACCACCACCGGCTCGGTATGCTCGAGACCGTAGTCGATCTCCAGCGGCGCCCACCAGGCGTTGTAGCCGACCGGAATCGCGCCCAGCCGCTGCGCCGCCCAGAAGGTCAGCACCCACTCCGGGCGATTGGCGGCCAGAATGCCGATGCGGTCGCCCTTGCCGATGCCGTAGCGCTGCTGCAGCGCCGCCGCCAGCGCGCCCGCCGCCTCGTAATGCTCGGCGAAGGTCATGTGCCTATCGGCACTGACCAGGTAGTCGCGGTCGCCGAGAGCGCGGGAGGCCTCCAGTAGCTCCAGCAGGGAGCGACGGCGATTGTGAAAGACCGGGATCTGCGCACCCAGCACCTCCTCCATCGTCATCTCGAATGGCCCGCCTGGACCGGTGAGACCGGCGGCGACCTGCGCGGCCAGTGCCTGGAGATCAATGGCTTTCGTCATCAGATGTTTGGCGCGGATACCCTCGTTCGCGAGGAGAGGAAGCGCCGTCCTCCGTTCTGTGTCGGTGGTCGCGGCTAGAGTTTTCCGCTGTGGATGAGGTCGTGCGGTACAGCTTTCGCTTGCGGCCCGGCCGCACAGCGGAGTCTGTTCTGCTGGCCGAGTGGCATCGCTGCCGGTACCTGTGGAACGAGGCTGTCAATCAGCACAAGGCGGGGAACAAGCCGACCTTCGGCAAGCTCAGCAAGCTTCTGACCAAGGCACGCTCGTGCAGCGCATGGTTGCGGGAGGGTTCGCAGGTCGCGCAGCAGCAGACGCCGCGGACCTACGCACAAGCGCTCGGTCGATCGTTCACCGTCAAGGGACGGGGGCGGCCGAAGTTCAAGCCGCGCAAGACGACCCAGGTGTCGTTGGAGTACACGCGCCGCGGATTCAGCATCAAAGACGGGCGTCTGGTGCTGGCGAAAGGTGTCAGTATCCCGGTGGTGTGGTCGCGGGAGTTGCCATCTGATCCGACCAGTGTTCGGGTGACCCAGGATTCGCTCGGAGGATGGCACGCCTCGTTCGTCGTCCGCCGCACGATTGAACCCGCGGCCACTGCTGTGGACGGTATCGGCATCGACTGGGGAGTGAGTGTCACCGCCACCTCGACCGACCCCGCGTTCGATCTGCCGTATCTGGGGCATCGCAAACGCTGCGCGGCGGAACTGGCTCGGGAGCAACGCAAGGTGGCCCGACGGCACGTCAAACGCGGCCCACAGTCGCGCGGAGACAATCGGGCCACGCGTACTGCGGCGAAGCTTCACAAGAAAGCGGCCCGACAAACCCAACACGATTCGCTGGTGTGGGCGAAAGGTGTTGTCGACAACCATGAGTTGATCGCGGTGGAGGATTTCAAGCCGACGTTTCTGGCGAAGTCCACGATGGCGCGCAAAGCCGCGGATGCGGCGATCGGTGCGGCGAAGCGGGAGTTGATCGGGCGTGGTGTGCGGGCTGGCCGGAGGGTGGTGTTGGTGCAGCCCGCCTATATGAGCATGACGTGTTCGAGTTGTTTCGCGAGAGCCAAGCAGCGACTTGCACTCGGAGAACGAACCTTCCGATGCCACCGCTGCGGATTTACCGCCGACCGGGATTGGAACGCTGCCAGAGTGATTCTGGCTGTGGCAGAGCGTGGCCACACACGTGTCGACGACGTAAGACAATCGGATCACCTCCCTCGGGCGGATGGTTCGGATGCGGTCTGAGCGTGAAATCCCCTGCCTTCAGGCCGGGGAAGCATTAAGAATCAAATCCTCGAATCTCGTACCGCTGCGAAGGCTGCCCTCAGATAGGCGTCGGCGCGATCGGAGCCGATCAGGCCGGGCGCCATTCGGTTCATGGTGTAGGCGAAGGTGACCCGGTGATCCAGGTCGTTGACGACCATGGATCCGCCCAGTCCGCCCCACCAGCACACCCGGCCGTCCGGGACCTGCGGCGCCGTCTCCGGCTTCGGCAGACCGTAGCCGATGCCGAAGCGCAGCGGTAGCAGGATGGCCAGATCGACGCCGTCGACCTGCTGATCGAAAATCAGATCGATCGTCTTCTCCGACAGGAACTTCCGGCCGCTCAACTCCCCGCCATTGCTGATGAGCGACTGCACCCGGGCCACCGAGCGGGCATTGCCGTGGCCGTTCATGCCGCCGAGCTCCGCCTGCCGCCACCCGGGGGTGGAGCACATGTCGAAGTCCAGCAGCGGCTGGAACAGCGTCTTGAACATGACGCTGTCCTGCGGCAGCAGCGACTGATCGAACTCCGGGTACTCGGGCGGAACGATGGTGGCGATGCGCTCGAAATGCTCTGCGCCGGTGCCGATGTGGAAATCGGCACCGAGCGGACCAGCCAGCTCCTCGGCGAAGAACCGGCCCAGCGTGCGGCCGTCGATCCGGCGGATGAGCTCGCCGATCAGATGCCCGTAGTTGAGCGCGTGATATCCCGACGCCGTGCCCGGCTCCCACCAGGGCGGCTGCTGCGCCAGGCGCGCCGTCGAGGATTCGAGCTCGTAGATATCGGGAATCTCGATCGGCGCTTCCCAGCCGGAGACCCCGGAGGTGTGCGAAAGCAATTGCCGCACTTCGATATCGGCCTTGCCATTGGCCGCGAACTCCGGCCAGTAGTGCGCCACCTTCTGGTAGACGTCCAGCTCACCGCGATCGACCAGCAGCAGCGCGCTCAGCGCCGTCATGGTTTTGGTGATGGAGAAGCTGTTCACCAGGGTGTCCGCACGCCAGCGCGTGGTCCGCTCCGGATCGGCGTAACCGCCCCAGAGATCGACCACCGGATCGCCGTTCACCGTCACACAGAGTGCGCCGCCGAGTTCGGCCCCGGACTCCACCTGTTCGGTGAAAGCCGCACGGACCGCAGCGAATTCGTCGGCACAGAATCCAGCCACAGTGCTCATTCCGTTCCGCCCCTCTCTCAGACTCTGGCCGAGGCGCGCGCCGGCACCGGCAGTGCGTGCCCGCGATCGGCGGCCCGCTTGGCTCCGCGCGCCATTTCGCGCTGCAGATCGCGGACGTACGGCTCGAATTCGATCTGGATGGTGTGCCGGGGCGAGTCGTAGTACGTCCCGCTGCGCAGGGCTTCGGCCGCGGCCATGGTCTCGCGCATCTCCGCCGGGGACGGCAGCGCGTAATTGCCGGACAGGTAGGCGGCCACCAGCTTCGACTGCTGCTCAGCGAAGTTCACCAGGGTCGGCAGGGGCTGTGCGAGGCCCATATAGAACAGATTGTGCACGCCGGGCTTGATCATCTGCCGGTACAGCGGGAGCATATTGCGCGCATCGGGCAGCAGCGCCGGGTCGGAGAAGAACGGGAAGCTGATGTGATAGCCGGTGGCGCACACCACCACATCCACCTCCTCGACGCTGCCGTCGGCGAAGTGCACATTCTTACCGTCGAGACGGGTGATGGCGGGCTTGAACACCACATCACCGCAACCGGCTCGGTGCAGGAATTCCTCGCTCGCCGACGGATGCGCCTCGAACGGCAGGTGATCCGGCTTCGGCAGGCCGTAATCCTCCATGAAGCCGCGATTCTTGACCACGAAGCGCTGTTTGAGCTTGAGCCCCAGCTTCTTCGGCATCCAGGAGGGCATGGAGGCCTTGTCGCCGACCTTGCCGTTCACGTACTTCGGCAGCACCCACACGCCGCGGCGGGCGGAGAGGAAGAATTTCGAGGCGATGAACTTCTGCGACAGTTCGGAGGCGATATCCAGCCCCGAATTGCCCATGCCGACAACCACAACGCGCTTGCCGCGCATATCGATCGGATCGAACGGATCGTTGTAGGCGTGCGAATGCATGAGCACACCGTCGAATTCACCCGGATAGTCCGGCATCCGCGGGTCCCAGTGGTGACCGTTGCAGACGAGCAGCGCGTCATAGGTTTCGGTGCGACCGGTATCGGTGGTGATCTCCCACAGACCCTGGGCGTCGCGCTCGGCCGAGATCACCTTGGTGTTCAGGATGATTCGATCGCCGATGCCGAAGTGCTCGACATAGTCCTTGAAGTACTGGTGCAGTTGCGTGTGGTGCGGGAAGTCCGGCCACTCGTCGGGGGCCGGGAAGTCCTCGAACGCCAGGCGGAACTTCGAGGTGTCGATGTGCAGGCTCTGATAGCAGGCCGACATGCCGTTCGGGTTCTTGAAGTACCAATTGCCGCCCACCTGATCGGAGGCTTCGTAGCAATCGAAGGGGATGCCGTATTCGGCGAGGCGCTTTGCGGTGGTGATGCCGGACGGGCCGGCGCCGATGACGCACACCCTGGGCAACTCACGGGTTTCCAATTCACTCTCCTGCTTCGGCGGTGGGTCACATTGCCCGGCCGGACGTGATGTGACACACACGCTAGCATTCGCTAGACACCGTGTCTAGTGAATGAACAAACGTCTATCATCGTGGTGGAAAGCCCTGACAGACGTAGACTCGAGCATCGGAAAAGGCCGCCGTACGGGCGCCTTTCGCTCACCCGAACCAAGGCGGCCAGCACCCATGCAGACCGAACCGGCCATTGATCCCGCCCAGCCCGCGGGAGTGACCACCCGGCGCACCTCCCTGCGCGACGAGCAGAAACGACTCACCCGCAGCCGTCTGATCGAGGCGGCCAAGGGGCTGTTCACCACCCAGGGATACGCACCGGTACGGGTGGACGACATCGCCGCGGCGGTCGGTTGCAGCCGCGCGACCTTCTATCTGCATTTCACCGGCAAACCGGATGTGCTGCGCGCCATCGCCGAACAGGGGGCGCTGCCGAGCGTCCAGTACTTCTACGAAGACCTCGATCATGTGCTCGACACCGGCTCGCGCGAGGAGTTCGCAGCCTGGATGCGGCGGTCCATCGACTGGTTCCAGGAGTACAAGGATCTGCTGCCCGCCTGGGACGAGGCGACGGCGCTGGAACCGGAGTTCCGGGAGGTGGCGCGCGAGGGCATTCTCGCGGTGCCGAATGTGATGACCTCGTACCTGTCGCGCTGGCCGGACGATCAGCAGGACGAGGCGCGGCTGCGGATAGAGCTGCTGGTGGCGCAGCTGGAGCGGTTCTTCACGCGCTGGGCCATGCAGGGGACGATCGATGTGTCCGCCGATCAGGCCGCGACCGTGCTGACCGATATCTGGTTCCCGGCGCTGCACACGCCCGGCGCCTGAACCGATTTCGGCGAGCCGGGCAAATTTCTGGCGGACTCGGTTCGGCTTTCTGGTGGACTCAGTTCGGCGCAAATGTGGTGCGCGCTTGTTTCAATTCCCAGAAGGCGCGTAATGCCACGATTTTCCCGGCCGAGTTCACCCGATAGGTGAAGACTCCGTCGACCTCGACGAGGCGGCCGCCGCGCGCACTGCGAATGGTGCCGACGAAGGCGACCTCATCGCCGCAGGCATAGGAATCGGCGAGGCGGAAGTCGATGCTGCTGTCGGCAATCGCCATATCCCAGAAGGCCGCGATGGCCTCGGGACCGGCATGGCCGTCCCCCACCGGGTCGTACGGAGAGATACCGATCGGGTCCTCCACCCGGGCCTCCGGCGCGAACAAGGCCAGCCATTCTGCCTTGCGCCTGCCGCGCACCGCAGCCTGCGAGGCGAGACCGGCACGGCGAGCGGGATGTTCGGCATCGAGCATGCCGCCATCCTCGGCTCGCCGTGAACGGCGGTCACCCATCAGTTCCGGTCAGTGGTCACCCACCGGGTAGATCAGTGCGCGGCCGCGGAACCCGTCCAGCCGAACCCGGTGCCGGGCGCGGCCGGATCATTGGCGTTGACCTGCTGGCTGCATGCTTCGTCCGAGAGGCCGGAAGCCTTGCACGCGGTCCACGGGTCGTACAGACCGGAGACGGCCGATGCGGTGGACGCGGTGGCGAAAGACCCTGCGGCACAGGCGACAATCAGACCGGCGGTGACGACAAGCTTCTTCAACAGAAAACCCTCCGAGCGCAATGGAATTTGATTTGCACATTGCCACGGCAATGCGGAAACCACCAAACACCCGGTAATTTCGGCGATTCGGTCAGGCGACGCGAACGGCCGCAAGAGTATCCGCCGCGGTGCGATAGCGATCCACCAGCAACCGAACAACGGCGGGATGCACGCCGATCGGTTCGGCCACCCCGTCCGCACCCGCCGCATGCAGGCGCTCGTGGAACAACCCGTGCGCCAGCAGGTACGAGGCGATGAATACGCGCCGCGCACCCGCCGCACGCGCCCGGGCCACCACCTCCGGAACCCGGGGCTCACCGGTGGCGATATATGCCAACCGGACCGGCGCCGCGATCTGCTCGGCGAGCAGATCGGCCGCCCGCCGCACATCCTCCCGCGCCCGGGAATCCGACGATCCGGCGGCAGCGAACACCACCGCATCCCCCGGACGCCACCCCGCCGCCCGCAACCGCATGCGCATGACCGCCGCCAGCGCCGGATCCGGACCCATCGCACGGGTGACCGCGACCGCCGTATGGGCACTCGCTGCCACCTCTCGCGGCACATCCTGATACACGTGGTATCCCGACGCCAGAAAGGCCGGAATCACCACGGCGGGAACGGCTTCCAGATCCCGCAACACCTCGGCAGGTGAAGGCCCGAGCACATCCACAAATGCCGTACGCACCCGCGGCGCAGCTGCGGCCGTACCGAAATCGGTCACGGACCTCGCACCGGACACCACGTCCGGTGCGAGGTCCGCACGCGACGATGCCGATGCGGCCCCGAACGCGGCACCGGCACCTGTCTCCGGGAGCGACGCGGCGACGAACTCTGCTGTGCCACCGGCAAACTCAGAACCCAGCTCCCGCGCCACGGCTTCGGCCAGCGCGGCGATCATCTCCACGCCGCGCGTGCTCCTGGTGCCATGAGCCACCAGCACCAGCGCCGGGCTGCTCACCAGACCTCCGCAACGGGCGCGGGCCGAGTGGCCCGCACCGGCACCCCGGAACCACCCACCGGCGGCTGTGCACCGCTGTGCGGCACAGTCGCCGGCCGCGCCGGAACACCCTGGCGGACAGCGGCATCGGGTGCGGAGCCGACCGGTTGGGACGAGCCGGGAGTTTGATATCCGAGTGCCGACTCCGGCGAGCGCACCGGCACTCCGGAACCAGCCGCCGGCGATGTGCCGGTGTGCGGCGCGTTCACCGGGCGTGCCGGAAATCCTTGGCGGGCAGCGGCACTGGAGGCGGGAACGTGTTCTGTCGGGCGGGGTGTGCCGGCAGGCGCGGGCGGGAAGGCCGCGCGCGCCGTTCCGCCGGTGGGCGGTTCGGCGGGGCGGACCGTAACCGGGTATCGGGAGGGGATGTCCTGGCGGGTGCCGAGGCCGGAGGTGCGGTTCGGGAACTGCTGGCGGACAGCGGGGCTCGGGACGATCGGGCGCGGGTTGTCGATGCACTCGGCCGGGTCGAGGGCGAGGCGGTAGCCGCGTTTCACGACGGTCTGGATGGCCTTGGGGCTGCCGAGGCCTGCGCGGAGGCGGGCGATGGCGGTTTCCACGGCGTGGGTGTCGTCGCCACCGCCGGGGAGGGCGGCGAGCAGATCCTCACGGGAGACGACGCGGCCGGGCTGGCGGGCCAGGCAGCGCATGAGAGCCATGGGGGCGGGGGCCAGCTGACGCACCTCGCCGTCCACGACGACGCAGCTGCCGCGGACGCTCAGAATATGTCCGGCGGCCTGAATTCGATTGGCGCGGCGGGGAAGTTCCTCGGCCACATGGCGGGCCAGCGCACCCAGGCGGGCACGGCCGGGCATGGTCGTGGCCACCCCGAGCTCCTCCAGCGGCGCGGCGGTGATGGGACCGACACAGGCCGCGAGCACCCGGCCGCGCAGGGCGTGCAGTACCGCCTCGAGCAGACCGGTTTCCTTGGCACGCATGAGAAGTGACGCCACAGCGGGAGCGCTGGTGAAGGTGACGCAGTCGATGCCGGCGGTCACGATGGCCTCGATGAGGCGGTCCATCGGGGTGCGATCGTGCGGCGGAGTCCAGCGGTACACCGGCACCGGAACCACATCGGCTCCGGCACAGCGCAATACCTCGCAGAAGTCCGGTACGGGCTCCCACTCGGTGGTGGCGCCGTGCAGCTGCACGGCGATCCGTACGCCCTCGACCCCCTGGGCGAGTAGATGATCGAGCACCTCGGCAGAGGACTCCGAGGCCGGCGACCATTCCTCGCGCAGCTCGGCGGCGCGAATGGCGCCCTTGGCCTTCGGCCCGCGGGCCAGCACACGAGTGGCGGCCAGGGTGGCGCGCAGGTCTTCGGCCAGGCCCCAGCCCTCCGCCGCCTCCATCCAGCCCCGGAAACCGATACCGGTGGTGGCGACGGTGATCTGCGGCGGTTCGGCGACCAGCTGGCGCGTCACCCGTTCCAGCTCATTGTCATCGGCCAACGGGATGATCCGAATGGCCGGAGCCATAACGATATTCGCGCCACGACGGGTGAGCAGCGTGCCGAGCTCGTCGGCCCGCCGCGCTGCCGTGATACCAACGGTGAAACCGGCGAGCGGAGTGCCCGCGTCGGGCTCTGTCATGCCGTACCGCCGTCGAACGATCCAGGACCGTCGGCGAAGTGCATGGGCTCGTTGGACAGCGAGACCACGCCGTCCACCACCTGCACCGCGTATACCGGAAGCGAGACACCCGAATCGTCCAGGCAGCTACCGTCGAGAAATGAGAAACTCTGCTTGAGCAGCGGGGACGCCACCACCGGAACACCGCCGCGATCGCCGACGATGCCGCGTGACATCACCGCGGCCCGGCCGAACGGATCGATATTGCCTACGGCATACAGCGTGCCGTCGTCGGTCAGGAACAGGGCCGCCTGGCGGCCACCCTTCAGAAGCACCGCCACGCCGCGGCCGGGAATCAGGTAATCCAGTCGGCAAGCTCGGGTCCAGCCACTGAGGCTGGTCACGGTGCCGGGTGTGTCGATCACGGTCATCGGTACTCTCCTCCGAACGTCCTCACCTATTGGTACCGACGTCCTGTTTCCGTGCGGTTAAGCAGTCATTTCCCATGCGTGGCAGCGGCAAAGTCGCCGGTCACAGCGGTGAGCGTCTGGTCACAGTGGCGATACCGCACCGTATTCAGAGCACCTGGCGGGCCGGAAGCTCCGGAACACCCAGCAATACGGGCACCTTGCGCTCGCCGCTGTCGTCGAAGCCGATGGTCGGATCGGACTCCTCCGGCGCATTCACGAAAGTGACGAAGCGTGAGAGCTTCTCCTCATCGTCGAGCACGGCCGCCCACTCGTCCCGGTAGCCCGCGACATGGCGCTTCATGGCCGCTTCCAGATCCTCGGCAATGCCCAGGCTGTCCTCGCAGACCACCTGCTTCACGTAGTCGATACCGCCCTCGAGGGCCTCCTGCCAGGGCGCGGTGCGCTGCAGGCGATCCGCGGTGCGGATGTAGAACATCAGGTAGCGGTCGATGTAGCGGATGAGCGTCTCGTCGTCGAGGGCTCCGGCCAAGAGCACCGCATGCTTCGGGGTGAGACCGCCATTGCCTCCGACGTAGAGGTTCCAGCCGTTCTCGGTGGCGATGACGCCGACATCCTTGCCGCGCGCCTCCGCGCACTCCCGGGCGCATCCGGAAACGCCCAGCTTCAGCTTGTGCGGCGAGCGCAAGCCGCGGTAGCGCTTTTCGAGCAGTACCGCCATGCCGACCGAATCCTGCTGGCCGTAGCGGCACCAGGTGGAGCCGACGCAGCTCTTCACCGTGCGCAGCGATTTGCCGTACGCGTGACCGGATTCCATGCCCACCTCGACCAGGCGCTTCCAGATCAGCGGCAGCTGCTCCACCCGCGCACCGAACAGGTCGATGCGCTGACCGCCGGTGACCTTCACGTACAGGCCGAAATCCTTGGCGACCTGACCGATGGTGATGAGCTGATCGGCGGTGACCTCACCGCCGGGCATGCGCGGCACCACCGAATAGGTGCCGTTCTTCTGCAGATTCGCCAGGAAGTGGTCATTGGTGTCCTGCAGCGAGGCCTGCTCGCCGTCGAGGATGTGATCGCTGGAGGTAGACGCCAGGATGGAGGCGACGGTCGGCTTGCAGATATCGCAGCCGGATCCGGTGCCGTACT
This sequence comes from Nocardia sp. NBC_01388, assembly GCF_045040085.1. Classification (NCBI taxonomy): domain Bacteria; kingdom Bacillati; phylum Actinomycetota; class Actinomycetes; order Mycobacteriales; family Nocardiaceae; genus Nocardia; species Nocardia sp. NBC_01388. The sequence goes on along the minus strand of NZ_CP109553.1, from coordinate 8,037,355 downwards.
TGGTGATCAGCGCGGAGAAGGTGCGCACGCCGGTGGACTGGACGATGTGGAACAGCTCGGCCCGAGACTGCGTGAAGTGCTCGCACAGCGCCTTCGACTGCGCCACGCCCGACTGCTCCAGCAGCTTCTTGAGCATGGGAACACAACCGCCGCAGGAGGTTCCGGCGTTGGTGCAGCTCTTGACGGCCGGCACATCGCAGGCGCCCTCGGCGATCGCGCCGCAGATGGCGCCCTTGGTCACATTGTTGCAGGAGCAGATCTGCGCATCGTCGGGCAGTGCGTCCGCGCCCAATTCCGCACCGGCCGGGGAGATGAGCGCGGCGGGTTCGGCCGGGAGCGGGCGGCCCACCAGCGGGCGCAGTGCCGAGTACTGGGCGGCATCGCCGACCAGAATGCCGCCGAGCAGCGTCTTGGCATCATCGGAGACAACAAGTTTCGCGTAGGTGCCCTTGGCGGCATCGTGCAGCACCACAGAGAGCGCGCCCTCGGTCTTGGCGTGCGCGTCGCCGAAGCTGGCCACGTCCACACCGAGCAGCTTCAGTTTGGTGGACATATCCGCGCCAGGGAATTCGCCTGCGCCGCCGAGCAATCGGTCCGCGACGACCTCCGCGGTGCTGTAACCCGGTGCGACCAGGCCATAGCAGACGCCCTCCACCGCGGCGACCTCACCGATGGCGTAGATGCTGGGATCAGAGGTCCGCAGCCCGAGATCGGTGATGACGCCGCCGCGCGGCCCGACCTCCAGCCCGGCCTCGCGGGCGATCTCGTCCCGCGGGCGCACACCGGCGGCGAAAACCACCATGGCGGTGCGCAATTCGGTGCCGTCCGAGAGGGTGACGTTAAGGCGCTCGGAAAGCGGTGCGTCCGTGACTGTTTCGATGGTCGAGGTGCCGACGCCGGTGTGCACGTGCAGACCCAGTTCGGTGACCAGCTGCGCCAGGATCGCGCCGCCGCCCTCATCGATCTGGGCGGGCATGAGCCAGTTGTTGTACTCGACGACGTGCGGGGTCATGCCCAGCAGGCGCAGTGCGTTGGCGGCCTCCAAGCCGAGCAGACCACCACCGACCACCACGCCGACCGCACCCGGACCGGCCGCCTCGGCGGTAGCGCGAATGCCGTCGAGGTCCGCGAGCGTGCGGTAGACGAAGCATTCGGGGGTGTCGTGACCCGGCACCGGCGGCACCCAGGCGTACGAACCGGTGGCGAGAACCAGTGCGTCGTAACCGATTACGTCGCCTGTGGAGGTGGTGACCTTGCGTGCGGCCTTGTCCACGCTGTCGGCGCGCACGCCCAGGCGCACCTGCACCTGCGCGTCGCCCTCGTAGGTATTGCCCGGCAGCGCTAGCGCGGAGGTCTCCCAGAGGCCCACGTAAGACGAGAGACCGACGCGGTCGTAAGCGGCGAGCGGCTCCTCGCTCAGCACGATGACCTGCCAGGTATTCGCCTCGTCGCGCGAGCGCAGGGCCTCCACGAAACGGTGTCCCACCATGCCGTGGCCGACGACAACCGCTGTCTTGTGTCCGACTGTGTGCGTCATGACAGTCCTTTCGAGAAAGATGCGAGTCAGGCCCGGGCAGACGTGGTGGACGTGGAATCGGTCTCTGCGGCTTCGGCTTTCAGCACCAGAGCCTCGGCCTCGACAACCACTCCGGGGTCCGCGGGAGCCAGTGCTCGCAGGCTCGGACGGCGCATGAAGACCATCCAGCAGACCGCCCCGCAGAGCACATAGAAGGCCATGAACACCCAGAAGGCGGTGGTAGCGGACTGGGTGGACGCGTAGGAGGAGCGCAGCACCAGGTTGATTCCGACGCCGCCCAGCGCGCCGATGGCGCCGACGAAACCGATGAGCGCACCGGAGCTGTTCTGCGCCCAGGCCGCCCGGGCCGCCGAATCACCGGGCAGGCTACGGGATTTCGCCTCGAACACCGATGGGATGAGCTTGGTGACCGCGCCGTTGCCGAAACCGGAGATGACGAACAGTGTGGTGAATCCGATGATCAGCGCCACCAGCACACCACCCTTCGGGCTGCCGGTGCTGTCGCCCATGGTGCTGGCGACGGCCACCACCGCGGCCGCCGCGGTCATGGCGACGAAGGTGTACAGCGTGACCTTGCTGCCGCCGACACGGTCGGCCCACTTACCGCCGTACGGACGTGCCAGCGAACCGAGCAGCGGTCCGACGAAGGCGATCTGCGCGGCATGCAGCGCGGCGGCAGCGGCGGTCGCGCCGCCTGCCTTGAAGCTGATCTGCAGCACCTGACCGAAGGCGAAGCTGTAGCCGATGAACGAACCGAAGGTGCCGATGTACAGGAACGCGATCGCCCACGACTGCGGTACCCGCAGCGCCTTGAGCATGTAGGACAGATCGGCCTTCTGGTTCTTGACATTGTCCATGTTCAGGGCCGCACCCAGCGCCGCGACCACGATGAGCGCCAGGTACACCAGGCAGACCGCCGAAGCGTTGCCGTACGCACTGCCGAGGGTCGCGATGACCACCAGGCCGACCACCTGGATGACCGGCACACCGATATTGCCGCCGCCGGCGTTCATGCCCAGCGCCCAGCCCTTGAGCCGCTGCGGGTAGAAAACATTGATATTCGACATCGACGAGGAGAAATTCCCGCCGCCCAGACCCGCGAAGGCCGCGATGATCAGGAACGTCGTATACGAGGTGCCGGGCTTGTTGATGAAGTACAGGGTCAGCAGGACCGGCACCAGCAGTGCCAGCGCGCTGACAATGGTCCAGTTGCGACCGCCGAACTTCGCGGTGGCGACGGTGTACGGAATCCGCATGATGCCGCCGACCAGGGTGGGCACCGCGCCCAGGAAGAATTTGCCCGCTGTATCGATATGGAAGACGGCGGTCGGCATGAACAGCACCATGACCGACCAGATCGACCACACCGAGAATCCGACGTGCTCGGCGAAGACCGACCAGATCAGATTGCGGCGCGCGATGTTCTTACCACCGGCCTCCCAGGCATCGACATCCTCGGCGTCCCAGTGCTCGATGTCGTGATTGCGCGTCAGCATCTTCCCGGCCCTCCTGAAATCTGAATGACTTCAAGGTAGGAAACCGGTATTGCCGCAATGCTGCGCCGAATGACCGCATGATCAACGGTTGCTCACGTTTCCCGGGACCACTCGGTGAGAACCGAAGCTTTGTTTCGAGCATATGACGCAACAGTTTCCGCGCGTCACGAACACCCCAACCCCGCGAATACCGACCGTGAGGTGAGAGTGTCGCCACACAGCATGGCGAATAGCTCACCGGTCGGCAACTCGGGAAGTGAATTCGCCGAATTCGCTCAGTGCCAGGTGTCTTCGAGCATGCGCGGCTTGCAGGCCAGCCAGGCGCCCGCGAGCAGCACCAGCACCGCGACCACCAGCAGCGCGAACGGCGCCAGCCAGCCGCCGGTCATCGAATGCAGCGCGCCGAAGAGCACCGGACCCAGGCAGGCCACGGCATAGCCGACGCCCTGGGTGAAGCCCGACAGTGCGGCCGAACCGGCGGAGGTGCGGGTGCGCAGATTGATCAGGGTCAGCGCCATCGGGAAAGTCGACGGGCCCAGGCCCAGCAGCAGCACCCACACCAGCGGCGCGGCCATCGGGGCGATCAGCAGCCCGGCGAAGCCCGCGAAGAAGAAACCGGCGCACGCGATGACCACCGGGAACGGATTCGCCATGCGGCCCACCACAATCGGTGCGCTGAGCGCAGCGACCAAGCCGATGAGCGCGAAGATGCCGACCATGCTGCCGCCGAAGGAGGCGCTCGCACCGGCGTCGGAGAAGATCTTCGGCATCCAGGTGAACATGGAGTAGGTGATCAGCGAGGTCATGCCGAACATCAGGGCCATGCCCCAGGCCAGCGAGGACTTCCACACCCGGCCCGTGGATTCGACCGCGTCGGCGGGCATTTCGGTGCTGTCCGCCCGGGCGTGATCACGGCGGATGCGCAGCACGCCCAGCCACGGCAGCATGGCGATGAGCGGCAGAATCGCCCACAGCCCCAGCGAGATCCGCCACCCGTGCGCCTGCGCGATCGGCACCGCCACCAGGGCGGGGACCACCGTGCCCAGCTGCACCATGACGATGTAGACCGAGCTCAGCAGTGCCAGGCGATCGGAGAAGTACCGCTTGACCAGTGGCGGGATCACCACATTGCCGATGCCCATACCGGTCAGGGCCAGCGCCGAGAACACCAGCAGTTCCCAGGTGTCGGGGACCACCGCGCGAATCGCGGATCCGGCGGCGGTCATGCCCATGGCGACCAGCGCCGTGGTCTCGAGGCCCAGCCGCCGGGAAAGAATGGGGGTGAGCAGCCCGGCGGCGGCGAACATGGCGGTCGGGATCATGCCGAAGACGCCGACAGCCGCGGTGCCGTACCCGATATCCGTGCCGATCCGGTCGGCCAGCGGGGTGAATGCGGTGACCGCGATGCGCAGGGTGAGTGCGGACATGATGATCGCGGCGAGTACCAGGAGTCGCCCCTCGACGAGGGAGCGCTTGCGGATCACCCGGTCGACGACGACCTCCTGCGGTCGGGCAGCAGAACGGCCCCCGGCGGGGGCCGTCTCGTCGTGCAGCGTCTCGGCACTCAGCGTCACAGTCACCACAAAATCATAGGATGACCCGATGATGTGATGCAAAGAATGTGAGGCACGGTACGCTGACTCCCGTGCAACCAGTCCGACGCACCAGCCTCATCGCCCAGGTCACCGAGCAGCTGCGTGCCGAAATCCGTTCCGGCCGTTGGTCGGTCGGCTCGCGTATCCCCACCGAGCCGGAGCTGACCGAACTCACCGGCACCGGCCGCAATACCGTCCGCGAGGCCGTCCAGGCGCTCGTGCACGCGGGCATGCTCGAACGCAGGCAGGGTTCCGGGACCTATGTGATCTCCACCTCAACGCTGGGCGGCACCCTCGCCGAATACTTCGCCGACGCCCAGCAGCGCGACATCCTCGAATTGCGGCAGGCCCTGGACACCACCGCCGCCGCCCTCGCCGCCCAGCGCCGCGACGCCGGCGATATCGCCGACCTCGAACGACTGCTCGAGGATCGCCGGGCCACCTGGGACGACAATTTCGACGCCGCCATCGAGGCGGATGTGCAGCTGCACCGCGCCATCGTGGTCGCCAGCCACAATGCGGTATACCTCGAGTTCTACGACTCGCTGCTGCCCATCATCGAGGCCGTCATCCGCTCCCGCTCCGAAAAGGCGGGGGCGGCCTACCATGACGAACACGCCGAACTGGTGCGCGCCGTCGTCGACGGCGACCCGGAAGGCGCTGCGCGCGCGGCCAATTGCTTCCTCAGCTCACTGATCGCCGAATTTCCGGACGCACGATAAATCTTCCGGGTAACCGAAAGGTCACCGCGTGCATCACCGGAAGGTGAGCCGGAATTACCTCTGACGTCACCGGAAAACCCCTGTGCGTAACCAGTACTTCGTACGGTGAACGCGACCGCAGGGACCTTCTCCCGGAACGCATTCCGGGAGAACACCTGAACGAGACCGGTGAGGATCGCCAGGCGATGAGGGCGGTCGGTAGTGCGAGAGGAACACTGCAGATGGCAACGGTAGAGGCGCCGGAGTTCACTTTCCGATATCAGCAACGAGGCCGGTGGATCGATCACTGGGAGCCGGACAATAACGAATTCTGGGAGAACGGCGGGCGGCAAACCGCCCGCAAGAATCTGATCTTCTCGGTATTCGCAGAAAATCTCGGGTTCAGCATCTGGGTTATCTGGGCAAGCGTTGTCACGGCCATGGGCTCGGCCGGATTCCACTTCATGACCGGACCCAGCGCGGTCAGCAACGCGCTGCTGCTCACCTCCACCCCCACCCTGGTCGGTGCGGCCCTGCGCATTCCGTACACCTTCGCCATCCCGCGGTTCGGCGGGCGAGCCTTCACCGTGTTCAGCGCCGGCATGCTGCTGGTGCCCACCCTCGGCCTGGCCTGGTTCATCAACCAGCCGCAGACGCCGATGTGGGTCTTCATGGTGCTGGCCGCACTGGCGGGTGTCGGCGGCGGCAACTTCTCCTCGTCGATGGCCAATATCAACTTCTTCTTCCCGGAAGGGAAAAAGGGTGCGGCCCTGGGCATCAACGCGGCGGGCGGCAATCTCGGCGTCGCGCAGACCCAGCTGTTCGTACCGCTGATCATCACCCTCGGCACGCACATCATGGCCAAGAATCCGGGCGGCTTCCGCTTCGGCATCACACTCGCGGTGCTCATGTGGATTCCGTTCATCCTCATCGCCATGTTCGGCGCGCTGCGCTATATGGATTCGCTCTCCGGCGCGAAATCCGATGGGACGTCGTACAAATCGGCGCTGGGCAATCCGCACACCTGGGTGATGGCAGTGCTCTATGTCGGCACCTTCGGATCCTTCATCGGCTACTCCTTCGCCTTCCCGACCCTGCTGAAGGCCAACTTCCCGGAGCTCGCCAAGATCGGCTGGATGGGGACGCTCGGCAATCTCGCCTTCCTGGGCGCACTCGTCGGATCGATGAGCCGGCCCTTCGGCGGCTGGGTGTCGGACAAGCTGAGCGGGGCCAGGATCACCCTCTGCGTATTCGGCGGGATGGCGATCGCGACACTGCTGATCATGATGTCGCTGTCGGCGAAAAGCTTTCCGCTGTACCTGATTTCGTTCCTGCTGCTGTTCGCGCTCTCCGGGGTCGGCAATGGTTCGACCTATCGGATGATTCCGATGATCTTCACTGCGGAGGCGCGCCGCCGGGCCTCGGAGACCGGACAGGACATCGGCGCCGCGCTGATCTCGGCCAAGCGGCAGGCGGGGGCGGCCATCGGCGTCATCGGGGCGGTCGGGGCCGCGGGCGGCTGGGTGCTGCAGCAGGCCCTGCGGCTCTCGGGCCTGCACTACGGCAATATGAATCCCGCCTTCTGGGGTTACGTTGTCGCGTATCTCGCCATGGGCGGGCTGACCTGGTGGTTCTACCTGCGCTCATCGTTCGCCACCGGCCGCGCACCGTCGCTGGCACACGCCAACGTGTAGTACTTCACTCGAAAACGACTGTTGCGCCGAGCAATTCGCTCGGCGCAACAGTTGTTTTTGCGGATTCGCCTACAGCAGCAGGCGGATTCGATCGGCGGTGCGGCCCAGGCCCGGGAAGGCCTCCGGCGTCGAGCGAGGGTGCAGGGCGTGTACCGCGAGGCGGAACATGACCGCGCGCACCAGCATTTGCGGCCATTCGGGCAGACTCCCCCAGCGCTCCAGCAGTCCGTCGTCGGCGCCGCCCCAGGACAGGGCGTCGACCACGATCACCGCCGCGGCCCAGGGGGCGGGCCGCCAGTACGGGGTGATGTCGGTGAGGCCGGGCGCGAGCCCGCCGCCGGTGAACAACACGGTGCCGAAGAGATCGCCGTGCACCAGCTGCGGCGGTGTCGCCACCGGCTTGCGCAGGGTCGAGAGCTGCGTGATCAGGTGCAGGCTGCGGTCACCGTCGGGTGAGGTGGCGGGCAGCATGCCGCCGACCTTGAGGCTGCGCAGCGGCACCGCCTCCCAGGCGGCGCGGTCGGCGGCAGCGAAAACATCCACATCCACCCACGGCGCGACCGGCGCCTGCGCCAGGAAGCGCGGGCGCTCCAGCTGCTGGGTCACCTTGTGTAGTCGCAGCGACAGCGACACCACCTCGTCGTGCCGCGGTTCCGGCACGCCGTCCAGATAGGTGTCACCGCGCCAGCCGGAGACGACATATCGACCGTCGGTGGCGCGCACGGGCCGCGCCAGGCGCAGCCCGTCGACTCGCAGCGTCTCACGCACCTTGGCCGACCACGCGGCACGCGCATGATCGGTCACCGGGCTCAGCACCACATCGCCGCAACGCCAGCCGCCGTCCCAGTTCCCCAGCGGAACCGGCGCGACTTCGCGCAACCCGAAGGTTGAGCGCACGTGCTCGGGAGGTTCCACAGCAGTCATGGTCACGCGGCGTACGCTACCGCCGCAAGAGAGGCCGAATCGGATGCCGCGCCGGGCGACCGTTCGGTCTGCTTGACTGCGGCACGGGACCTTCGGACGGCGTTATGGCCCTTCGCCATTCCGGCAAACTCCGGGCAGGATCACCCGGTGGCCGAGTTGGTCACCGTGGATCCCTGCCGAAAGCATGCCGGAAGGGCAGGACGTGGCAGCCCGGAAGGCGGTCGGAGCAACCTGCGGGTCGAGCAGCCCGGGGACGGATGATCAGTAGACCGGGAGGGAGGGGTCCACCTGGTTGGCCCAGGCGATGATGCCGCCCTGCAGGTGGGTGGCGTCGGAGAAGCCCGCGTTCTTGAGTGCGGCAAGCGCTTCCGCGGAACGGATACCGGTCTTGCAGTGCAGCACGATCGGGCGGTTCTGAGGGAGTTCGGCCAGCGCCTCACCGGTGAGGATGCGGTCCTTGGGGATCAGGGTCGCGCCCTCGATGCGGACGATGTCCCATTCGACGGGCTCGCGCACATCGATGATGGCCACATCCTTGCCCGCGTCGAGCATGTCCTTGAGCTCGCGGGCGGTGATGGTGGAACCGATGGCCGCCAGCTGACCCTCTTCGGACACCACACCGCAGAAGGCGTCGTAGTCGATGAGTTCGGTGATCGGCTGCCGCTCGGGATCGCGGCGCAACTTGATGGTCCGGTAGGTCATATCGAGTGCGTCGTACACCATGAGCCGGCCCAGCAGCGGGTCACCGATACCGGTGAGCAGCTTGATCGCCTCGGTCACCATGATCGAGCCGATGGACGCGCACAGCACGCCCAGTACGCCGCCCTCGGCGCAGGACGGGACCATGCCCGGCGGCGGCGCTTCCGGGTACAGATCGCGGTAATTGAGACCGCGACCGTCGGGGGCGTCCTCCCAGAACACCGAGACCTGGCCCTCGAACCGGTAGATCGAACCCCATACATAGGGCTTGTGCGCGAGTACCGCGGCGTCGTTGACCAGGTAGCGGGTGGCGAAGTTGTCGGTGCCGTCCACGATCAGGTCGTACTGCTCGAACAGCTCGATGGCGTTCTCGGGTTCGAGGCGAATCTTGTGCAGCCGCACGGTGATTCCGGAATTGATCTCCAGAATCGAATCCCGCGCGCTGTCGGCCTTGGACCGGCCGATATCGGATTCGCCGTGAATGATCTGCCGCTGCAGATTGGAGGCGTCCACCTCGTCGAATTCGACGATGCCGAGCGTGCCCACACCGGCGGCCGCCAGATACAGCAGGGCCGGGGAACCGAGGCCACCGGCGCCGATGACCAGCACCCGGGCATTCTTCAAACGTTTCTGACCGTCCACCCCGAGATCCGGAATGATCAGGTGGCGGCTGTAGCGGGCGACCTCGTCCTTGGTCAGCTCCGCGGCCGGCTCCACCAGGGGCGGCAGGGACTGATGCGATGCTGTCACGCTTGCGGACTCCTCAATCGAATTCGCCGACTACTCGCGGCCACACGTGCAACACCGAGGACCGGACCGTTCTTCCCAGCCTAGGTCGCACCACCCGAGCCGATCCGCCCGGCCCAGCCTGCCGCCGCGCCGGCGGCCCCGGCCTAACCGCGCGGGTAGGGCCAGGGGTTGAAGCGGCACTTCTTGCCGTCCATGGGCACGACGCCCGCCGGGTCCAGGGTGGCGATGTCGTTGTTGCGGGTGCCGAAGGTCTGCTGCATCATCACCGGGGCCAGACCGCCGTCGGTCTCGCAGGGCTGATGTTCGTGGTAGCCGATGGCGTGGCCGACCTCGTGGTTGATCTGGTACTGCCGGTACGAGCCGACGTCACCCTCGAAGGCCAGTGCGCCGCGCACCCAGCGCACCTCCGAGAGCACCACGCGGCCGAGATCGGTGTTGTAGCAGGAGGAGTCGATGGGGATTTCGAATCCGCAGGCCTTGCGCGTGGTGTCGCGCGAGGTGAGCGAGATGCGGAAATCCGGAGTGCCGTTGTCGATGCGGCGGAAGCCGAAGCGCGAATCATGGGTCCAGCTCTTGGGATTCGACAGCGTGGCATCGACCATATGGCCGATCGCGTCGTCGCCGCCGAGGCTCGAGGTGTCCACGCCGTCCTCGATCTCCACCGTGTAGGAGAAGACGTGCTCGGAACCGGTGCCCACCTGAGCGGTGCTGCCGGGCACCACATGCCAAGCGCCCGTACCGGTATCGGTGTACGGGCCGCCGCCGGGCACCGCGCCGGTGGGCAGATCGGCGGCGAACTTGCCGTCGCCCTTGGGCGCACCGCCGATGATTCCGGCGGGCTTGTCGGTGTGATCGCTCAGTCGGCCGAAGCCGGGCAGATCGGCGACGCTGTCCGGGCCGCTGCGGAAGGCGTCCACCGCCACCAGCACCGTGATCGCCAGCAGCACCGGCAGCGCGTAGGCGCGCCAGCCGTAGGTGGAGACGAAGCGGCCCAGGCCGCTCTGCTTCTTGCCCTCGCGGTCCGGGCGCTCGCGGGTGCGGGCATCATCGGGCGTCGAGGTCGGATCCCAGCTGGCCCGCAGCGGTTCGTGCGGGAGCGGCAGGCGGTCGCCGATGGTCGCCGGGAGTCCGGACGGCGCGGACTGCGGTGCGTCGCTCGCGTCGTACAGACCGAGCGGATCGTAAATCGGGCCGGTCGGTCTGCCTTTTCGTTTCGATGCACTCTTCGAGCCACCGGAAACCGCTGGGCGTGGCGCACCGGCTGCTACGGGTCGGCGTGAATCGCGCCCGCCGGAGTATCTGCCCCCATCGTCGGTCACGCTCATCAGACTCTCACAGAGCGTGCGGACACGGTCGGGTGCCGTCGCGCAGACAGCGACAGATCTCACAAATCGGGACAAGTGCTTCCCATTTGTGACCGGGCTCGCATAATCAACCCAGCACGCGCAGCGGCCGCGACAACGGTCATCACCGCGCGTATCGACAAATATCCAGTGCGGATCGCCAACATCCAGCACACCAATATTCGGAACCTGGATCAGCGCGGACCCCTCGAGCGAGTATCGTTCGAGGGATACCCGGTGACATCCTTTCCGCCGGTAATCGACTGGGAGATCGGAAAATGACTGACCTCGTGGACCGGATGACCGCTCACCGCACGTCATCCGAGGCTACGGCGCCGACAAAGCGCGGCACCCGACTGCCCCGCGAGGCCCGTCGCGCACAGTTGCTGGCCGCTGCGGGTGAGGTTTTCGTCCTCCGCGGCTACCACGCCGCCGGTATGGACGAGATCTCGCAGTGTGCAGGCGTCAGCAAACCCGTGCTGTACCAGCACTTCTCGAGCAAACTCGAGCTGTATCTGGCCGTGCTGCAGAACTATGTCGACGCCCTCGTGTCGAGCGTGCGCCAGGCGCTGCGCTCCACCACCGAAAACCGGTTCCGCGTCCGCGCGGCCGTGCAGGCGTACTTCGACTTCGTCGATCACGAAACCCAGGGCTTCCGACTGGTATTCGAATCGGACCTCACCAATGAGCCGCAGGTGCAGCGGCGGGTGGAGCAGGCCACCGAAGCGTGTGTGGACGCGGTCTTCGACCTCGTCGCCCACGACTCCGGTCTGGACCCGTACCGCGCCCGCGTACTCGCGGTCGGCCTGGTAGGCGCCAGCCAGTTCAGTGCCCGCTACTGGCTGGAGGCCGATCGGCCGATCCCCAAGGACGAGGCCGTGGACACCACGGTCGCGCTCTGCTGGGGTGGTCTCTCGCATATCCCGCTGCACCCGATCGACTGAGCAGGCCCTCGAGTAGTTCGCAGGGCACGCGGAGCAGTTCGCAGGGCACACGTTCGCTCAGAGCGCAGGGCGGTCTCTGCCGCGCCCCCGTGCGGCTGCACTAGCCTTGGCGTCGACAGCACAGGACTCTAGGTTCGGAGGTTGGCCGTGGAGGTCAAGATCGGTATTTCGGATAGCCCACGTGAGCTGATCATCAATAGCTCGCAGACGCCCGCCGAGGTGGAGGCACTGGTTTCCGGTGCGCTGCAGGGCGAGAGCGGCGTCGTGGCGCTGACCGACGAGAAGGGCCGCAAGTTCCTGATCCAGGCCAACAAGGTCGCGTATGTCGAGATCGGTGCTGCGGCTGCCGGCCGGGTCGGCTTCGCCGCCGTCTGAGTGAGCAGTAAGACAATTGCCCCGCTGAGAATCTCAGCGGGGCAAGTTGTTTCGCAAGTTCTGGGTAACTCCGGGGGTACGGGCGAAAGTGCGCCGCCTGCCATCCGCCGGTCCGCAACGCTAGTCCTCCGGCACTATCTGGCCGGCAAAAGGTGCGGAGAGGCGGGTCAGCCTTAACCCAGGCCCAGGACGCGCATGCGCTCGGCGTGGCTGTCCTGCATGTGCTCGAAGAGCACGGCGATACCGTTCAGATCACCGGTCGCGGTGAGCACCAGTTCGGTCAGCTCGTCACGTTGCGCCATGACGTACTGCGCCTGGGTGATCGCCTCACCGAGCAGGCGGCGACCCCACAGCGTGAGCCGGTCGCGCTCGGAGCGATTCTGCTCGACCGCGGTGCGCACCTCTTCGATGACGAATTCCGAATCGCTGGTCTCGGCCAGCACATCACGCACCACATCGGCGACCTCGGGGGCCAGGGCGCCGGCGATCTCGGTATAGAAGTCGGCGGCGATACCGTCACCGACATAGAACTTGACCATCGACTCCAACCAGGTGGAGGGGTCGGTGGAGGCGTGATAGGCGTCCAGCGCGCGGACGAACGGGGCCATGGCGTCGAATACCTCGGCGCCGCGGGCGGCGAGCGCCAGTTCGAGCGTCTCGAAATGGCCCATTTCATTGGCGGCCATCTTGGCGACGGCGACCTTGCCGCGCAGTGAGGGCGAAAGTTTCGCCTCTTCGGCCAGACGATAGAAGGCGGAGATCTCACCGTAGGCGAGAACCGCGAAAAGGTCGGTGACTCCGGGGTGACTGGCGGCGACCCGGTCGTCGGCCGATTCCGACGCGGCGCCCAGCGCAGTAGACGAGTTTGCTCCCATGGCCACCACCCTAGTCCGCGATCCTGAACGCCAATCACCCATCGGTGAGACATTGCGCGGCGTACGCTCAAAATGTTCGTAAGTCCTTGCGCCACTTGCAATTTCATGATCATACCGGCCCTGTGCCGGCTCGGCGCCCGGGGCTACCGGTACGAAACCCTCCGGTGGGGAGAACTCCATGCCAACCGCAATTCAAAATCTGATCGTCCTGGGCGACAGCCTCTCGGATATCGGCATCAAACGCGAAGCGCCCAGCGGAATGTTCGCCCGCGCGGCGGGCATGATGCGCACCAATGAGGTCGGTCGCTATAGCGACGGTAAGAACTGGGCCGATTTCCTGGTCGAATGGATGGGCGGCGAATCGCTCATCCGCGAGGACAGGAAGAGGACCGAGGAGGCGACCGCGCCGCATCGGACACTGAGCGACAGCTCAGTGGTACTGGGCACCCACACCGGAAATCTCGCGCCGGTGCGCTATGCCAACTACGCGGAGGGCGGCGCCATCGCGGCCTCGGACTGGAAACCGAAGGCCGGAGCGCTCGGATATCTGAAAGATCAAGTCGCCGAATACATCAAGGCTCGCCGGGCGCTGATGGCCCCCACCAAGGCGGTCATGGCCGGCACCGCGCAGGACCAATTCACCGGGCCGACGCTCCACATCATCTGGATCGGGCTCAATGACCTCATCACCGCGGAGCGGCCGGTTCCGGACAATCTGTCCGGCCGGGTGGACAAACCCGGCACCGGCGTCGGGCCGCTGATCGAGGAGATCTACCAGTTGGTCAATTCCATCCCGAACTCGTTCCCGACGAATCCCGGCAACGAGCACTTCATTCTCATCGACCTGCCCAGCCCCCTGGTGTCGGTGCGCTTCCAGGACAAGGCTGCCGACAAGGGCGATGCCGCGGTGGAGAAGGCGGTGAAGAACGTCGCCAAATTCAACGACGCCCTCGGCTATCTGGCGACGCACTGGCCGCCGCCCGGCCCCGGCCCCCACGACGGACCCGGCGCGACGCCCGGCAATATCTCGCTGGTGCGCATGTCCGATTGGATGCAGGTCGTCGCGGACGGTGCGACCACCTTCCAACTCACCCCGCTGGCACAGGAGCACGGGCCGGTGCCCTATCTCGGGATGCGCGATGACACTCCCGCGGCCCTGCGCCGCGCCCTCACCACCAGCGATCTCGCTCACCCCACGCAGGCGGTGTACGAACTCATCGCCCGGCAGATCACCGATGTGCTGGTCGCCAACTACACGCTCGGCAAATTGAACCGCCAGTCCTGGCCCGAAAGACGGCCTTTCCCAACGGTTCCCGGGATTTGAGACAACCGACTCAGTGGGGTTTCAGGGGCTCAGCCCCTGAAACCCACACCTCACTGAGCGAGGTCGCGCAGGAACTTGTCCAGGTAGGTCCAGGTGGTGTCGCGGGCCGAGAGGAGGCCGAGGTGGGAGCCGGGTGCGGTCTCGTAGCGTACCTGCGGTGATCCGGTCAGCGTGGTCAGGCCGTGCTCCACCGCCGCGGCCGGGGTGATCACATCGGTCGGCCCGCCGACCAGCAGCACCGGCACGGTGACATCGGCGAGGGCGATGGTGCGATCACCGAAATGCACTACGCCCTTGCCGATGTCGTTGTTCAACATGAACCGGCCCCACAGCTGGTTGTAGAACCGGCCCGGATATCCGGGCAGCGAATTCTGGAACCGGTCGATGGTCTCCATCCGCGCCAGCGTCGCGGTGTCGGTCAGATTGCTCGCAATGAAGAAGGGGCGCTTGAGTTCTCGGTCCCAGGCGGTGGCGCGGTAGGCGATGCGGGTCAGCTGCGCGGAGACGCCGCCGGTGGCACGAATGGCGGCGGTGGCGGTGCGGCCGCCGTCCAGCCGGGCCAGCGCGCGCAGTTCCCGCACGCCGACCATGTGGTCGTAGCTCAGCGGGGCGCCGACGGCGGTGATGGAACGGATGGGCAGCGTCGGATCCGCGGCGGCGGTCAGCAGCGCCAGGACGCCGCCGATGGACCAGCCCACCAGATCGACCGCGCGCCCGCCGCGATCGGCGGATACCTGGCGGATGGACTCGGGCAGGATGTCGTCGATCCAGTCCTCGAAGCCCATGCGGCGGTCCTCGAAGGTGATATCGCCGTAATCGACCAGGTAGGTGGCCCGGCCGGTATCGCGCAGGAAGCGCGCCATGCTCTGGTCGGGGCGCAGATCGAAGCAGAAGGCGGGTGCGGCCAGCGGCGGCACCAGCAGTACGGCAGGATCGTCGGCGCCGGCCGGGCCGTCCGCGTCCAGACCGTCGTAGCGGCGCAACTCGCGATGCGGTGCGACCGATACCACCGTCGACGGGGTGGGTTCGGGGTCACCGATGCCGGTGCCGAAGGTCAGGGCCCACGCATTGCGCGCGGCGGTGCTCACGGTGTCTGCCAGGCTCACCCGCACAACTTCGCACATGCTGCTACAGCTTGTAACACCTATGTGAGCAATCCAACTGTCGACCAGGCGGGGTATGCTCGGCTTGCGGGCCAATTGCGGTGCGGCGCAATCCTTAACGCGGGTGCGAAGTTCCGCCGCGGGCGGCGGCGATATGCCGCAATCGCGCCTACCAGCGATATACCGCTGCGCAATTGCGGTGGCGGAAAAAGGGGCGAAGACCGTATCACGCTACAATCTCCGCAGACAACGGAAATTTTCGCTCGAACGAGTTTGCCGGATACACCGTGAACCGGTGCTCGGGCGGCCGTAGTCCACGGAAAATGTGCGCGCACTCCGATCCGCAACATTGTCCGCCGCGCAGGTCGATGCCAGTCCGAATCACACCGGATGGGTATCCCGCAGCGGCGACAGAAACCCGGATCAAGTGGTCGTCGCGGACCGACCGGTCCGCCCCACCTCGTGCGCGCGAGACGCGATAAAACGAGGAAGGCACGAACCCTGAGCAAGATCACCGTAGAGCAGGAGCCGGGCGTGGCTGACACGCTACTGACGGCGGAGCTCGACGAAACCCACACTGCCCCCACCTTCGCCGAACTGGGTGTCAACCCGCAGATCGTGCGCGCCCTGAGCGAAATGGGCATCGACCGCACCTTCGCCATCCAGGAACTCACCCTGCCGCTCGCGCTGGCCGGTGAGGACCTCATCGGTCAGGCCCGTACCGGCATGGGCAAGACCTTCGGCTTCGGCGTGCCGCTGCTGCACCGCATCGGCTCCGGGACCTCGGGCACCATTCCGCTCGACGGCACCCCGCGCGCGCTGATCATCGTGCCGACGCGTGAGCTGTGCATGCAGGTCACCTCCGATCTGGAGAACGCCAGCAAGTACGCCACGTCGCCGGACGGCACCCCGCTGCGGGTGACCTCCATCTACGGCGGCCGCCCGTACGACACCCAGATCGCCGCGCTGCGCGCCGGCGTCGATGTGGTCGTCGGCACCCCGGGACGACTGCTGGATCTGGCCGAACAGCAGCATCTGATTCTGGGCAAGGTCCAGGTCCTGGTGCTGGACGAGGCCGACGAAATGCTCGACCTGGGCTTCCTGCCCGATATCGAGCGCATTCTCAATATGGTTCCGGACCAGCGGCAGACCATGCTGTTCTCGGCCACCATGCCGGGGCCGATCATCACCCTGGCGCGCACATTCCTGAACCGGCCCACCCACATTCGGGCCGAGGAGCCGCACGACGCGACGATCACCGACCGCATCACGCAGTTCGCCTACCGGGCACACGCTCTCGACAAGAGCGAACTCGTCGCCCGCATCCTGCAGGCCGAAACCCGCGGCGCCACCATGATTTTCGCCCGCACCAAGCGCACCGCGCAGAAGGTGGCCGACGATCTGGCCGAGCGCGGCTTCTCGGTCGGCGCGGTACACGGCGACCTCGGGCAGGTGCAGCGCGAGAAGGCGCTGAAGAAGTTCCGCGAGGGCAAGGTCGACGTGCTCGTCGCCACCGATGTCGCCGCGCGCGGTATCGATATCGACGATGTCACGCACGTGATCAACTACCAGTGCCCCGAGGACGAGAAGACCTACGTGCACCGCATCGGCCGTACCGGCCGCGCGGGACGCAGCGGCGTGGCCGTCACCTTCGTCGACTGGGACGAGCTCAAGCGCTGGGCCTCCATCGACCAGGCGCTCAAGCTCGGCATGCCCGAGCCGGTGGAGACGTACTCCAGCTCCAAGCACCTGTTCGAGGAACTCGGCATTCCCGCCGGCACCACCGGCATTGTGCGCAAGCGCCCGGTCGTGCGGGAAGAGGACGCCGTGGTCGTGGAGCGCGAGAGCCGCGCACCGCGCAACCGCAATCGCAAGCGCACCCGTGGGGCGCGCGCCGGTGAGCCCGGCTTCGAGGTCAATAGCAGCGAGGCTGATTCGACTGCGTCCGAAGGCAATTCGGGCAATGCCGAGGGTTCCTCGGAGCGGCCGGGCCGTCGTCGCCGCCGTCGCGGACGCGGTGGCGCGGACAATGCCGCCGTGGCCGGTAATGACGTCGTGACCGTCGCCGGAAACGGTGCGGCCCCGGCCGATGCCGCCCAGGCAGTCGCCGATTCCGGTCGTGTAGTCGCCGATTCCTCCCAGGCAGTCGCCAATGGCGCTGAGGCAGTTGCTGATTCCGGCGAGTCGGTCACTCATGCCGCTCCGGCTTCGGACACCGACGCACCGAGGACCGAGGGCCGCCGCAGGCGCAATCGGCGCGGACGCGGACGCGGCCAGGCCGACAGCAATGGCGCGAGCAGTAACGGCCCGGGCAGCCATGCCGAGGTTTCGGACCATGCCGTCGCGGATTCCGGCAGCGCGGTTTCGGACCGCACCGCCGAGGTCCCGGCAGCCGCTGTCACCGAATCCAACAGCACGGCAATCGCTTTCAGCGATGCGGAGCAGAGCCAGGCGGCAGTCGCCGACTCCGCCGAGCCCGCCGCCCGCTCCACTCGCAGCCGTACCCGCCGCCGGGGCTCGGACGAGACCGCGAACACCACGGGCAGCACCAACGGTTCGGTCCACGCGAGCGCCGACTCGGTGACCACCGCCGTTCCGGCCGTCACCAACGCTGTGGCCGAGGCCGCACCGGAGGCACCCGCCACCAACGGTTCGCCCATCGCAACCGAGGGCACTTCGGAACCCACGAAGCGCACTCGCACCCGGCGCACCAAGGCGACGACCGAAACCGGCAACGGCTCGGCCGACGCCACAGGCGATTCGCCGACCACCGAGACCACAGTGAATTCGACTGCGGCCTCAGTGGATTCGGCCCAGGCAATCGCACCGGCGAAGCGCACCCGTGGCGCCGGCAAGACGGCGACTCCGGCAGGAAGCGATGAGGCTGTCGCAGCACACACCGCGACCACCGAACCGGCAGTCACCGCCGATGTCGCAGGCGAAGCAGTCCAGAGCAGCGGACGTACTCGCGGACGTACCACCAAGGCTGCCGCCAGCGCGGCAAATGTCTCCGCAACGTCGGCCACGCCCGCTGTCAGCTCCTCCGCTGCGGCTGACGTGACCGCTGAAGTGGCTGCGCCTGCTGTCAGCTCCCCCGCTGCGGCCGACGTGACCGCTGAAATGGCTGCGCCTGCTGTCAGCTCCCCCGCTGCGGCCGAGGTGACCGTTGAAGTGGCTGCGCCTGCTGTCAGCTCCCCCGCTGCGGCTGACGTGACCGCTGAAGTGGCTGCTCCGGTGCAGCGCGCGGGCCGACGCCGGGCCAGTCGCCCGGCACTCGCCCCCGGCGATGTGGTTACCGATACCGCTGCTGCCGCACCCGGTTCCGCCGATGCGGCCGTCACGACGGAAGCCGTGAGCGAGCCGGTCAAGACCACGGGTCGGCGGCGCGCCAGCCGCCCGGCTCAGGCTCCCAGCGAGGCTGTGAACGGATCCGCCACTGCCGCAAGCAGTTCCGTGGAATCCGCCGCCACAGTCGCTGCAGCTGCCCCGGCCAAGGGCCGCCGCCGGGCGACCTCGGCTCCGGCCGCTGCGGTCGACGGATCAGCCGCTGCGACAAACGGTTCCGTCGAACCCGTCGCGGTGGTCGCTACCGGTGAATCCGCTCCCGCCAAGGGTCGCCGCCGGGCGACGTCGGCTCCGGTCGCTGAATCCGCTGCTGCGGCACAGGGTTCCGGCGAGCTCGGGACTGCCGCTGTCTCAGAGGGTGCGCCCAAGCGCACTCGCCAGAGCGCTAAGGCAACTGCCGAGTCTGTCCTCGACCCGAGTCCTGTTGCGGCCGAACCCGCGAAGCGGGCTGGTCGTACCAAGGCTGCCGCTACGGCCGAGGTTTCCGAAACCGTTGCGGTCGAGCCTGCCAAGGCCACCACGCGCAAGAAGGCCGGCAAAGCCGTCGCCGAGGTTGTTGCGGCTGAGCCGGTGAAGGCTGCCGGACGTAAGAAGGCTGCGGCGGGGGTCGCGAGCGACACGACTACCGAAGCCGTGGCTGCCGATGCGGTGCGGGGTGCCGGACGCAAGCGGGCCGCCAAGGCTGACGCCGTCACCGAAGCTGTTGCCGCCGCGCCTGCCAAGGCTGCCGGTGGCAAGAAGGCCGGAAAGGCCGCGGGCGATACCGCAGCCGTTGCGGCGGAGCCGGCGAAGGCGAGCGCTCGGAAGAAGAGCGGCAAGGCGGCTCCGGTTGCCGAAGTTGCGGTCGAGGCCGAACCGGTCAAGGCGAGTGCACGCAAGAAGGCCGGTAAGGCTGCCGACGCTGCCGCCGAGGCGGAGGCTGCCAAGGCTCCGGCGCGGAAGCGGGCGGCTCGCACGGTCGCCACGGCGGATGTCGAGGCGGTGCACGCGGTGGCCGATTCGGCTGCGGCGGGCAACGGCTCGGGCGACGGTGAGACCGCTGCCAAGCGGCCGCGGCGGCGCAAGGCCGAGGTGAACGGCGAATCCTCCGGGGCCGCAACCGACACCGCTGTCGCCGCCTCGGCGTAGCGGCACGAATCGGCTAGTCTCGCTGTCGTGCTCGCACCAGAGCGGCGAAAGCGCGCCGATATTCTGACCGCTGTCGCGATCGTCGCCCTGGTGGCGATCGCGACAGCGGTGGTCGGCTGGCGCAGCGATGTGCGCCACAGCACATCGGTGACCACAGACCGGACCCTCTCCGCACCACCCACTCCCGAGCAGCTCCCCAAGGGCGTGCGCGAGCTTTGGCATGCGCCGGATGCGGCGACCGCCCGCGCGATCGCCGTGGGCGGGGTCGCGGTCACCGCCGACGGCGGTGATGTGATCGGCCGCGATCCGCAGACCGGGCAGCAGGTGTGGAAGTACCACCGCGATATGCCGCTGTGCGCCATGGAATCCCAGTTCGGCACGGTCATCGCCACCTATCGGGATGATCGCGGCTGCAGCCAGACCACCATGCTCAATGCGGAGACCGGCGCCCGGCTCGCCGCCCGGTCCAGCTATATGGACGAGTCCATCAAGTTGTCCGTGGACGGCACCTATGCCCTGGCGCAGGGCAGCGACCGGCTCGAGATGTGGCGTTCGGATCTGGTGCGTACCCTCGAATACGGCAGGGTCGACGCCCCGGTCAATCCCCGCACGCAACCACGCACCGGCTGCACCCTGCTCTCGGCGTCCTCGGCGCCGAGCCGCCTCGCGGTCCTGGAGCGCTGCCCCAATGACGGTGCGGACCGGCTCACCATTCTCAATCCCGCGCCGAAGGACTCCACCACCCCCGAGGAGTACGGCTCACACGTACTGACCGAGCCCGGCGGCGCGGTCGACGGTGCGCGCGTACTCGCGGTGTCCGACAGCCGAATCGCGCTCTACCTGCCCGGAACAGGCGCCACCGCACCGCAATTGGCGATCTACGATGTGTCGGGTAATTCCATTGCCACGCACCAGCTTTCCGCGCCGCTGTCGGACAAGGCTTCGGTCAGCCATCTGAGTTCCGCGTTCTTCATCTATACCGGCGAGAATCTGATCGCGCTGAATGCCACCACATTCGATCCGCTGTGGGGTGTGCAGCACGTACTCGGCACTCCCACACTCCTTTCCGGCCAGCTCCTGGTTCCGGTTCCGGACGGCCTGGCCGCGCTGGATCCCACCACCGGTGCGCAGACGAACCGGATCTCGGTGCAGCGCAGCGATTATCACAATGAACCCATTTCGCTGGCCGCCGTCGGTCCGACCATTCTCGAACAGCGCGGCACCGAGCTCTACGCGCTCGGCGTCGGATAGCCGCATACCGCCCGACTGCTCCCGGCGCAGACGCCGCCGCGCCCCTTTCCGTGCGCCGGTGCCGGAGTCGCGAGGATTGTCAGGCATGATCGACTCGTGTCCGCACACGATTTTCGGCTGATATTGCTACGACATGGCGAAACCGAGTGGTCGGCTTCGCGCCAGCACACGGGGCGCACCGATATTCCGCTGACGCCCAACGGGGAGGAACAGGCCCTCGCTGCCGGGAAATTGCTGGCCGGTCTGGATCTGCACGATCCACTGGTATTCAGCAGCCCGCGCCAACGTGCCACCCGCACCGCCGAATTGGCCGGTTTGACCGGGGTGCACATCGACAATGATCTGGCCGAATGGGACTACGGCGAATACGAGGGCCTGACCACGCCGGAGATCCAGAAAATGGCGCCCGGCTGGACCATCTGGACCGGCGTCACCCCCGAGGGCGAGGACGCCGGACAGGTGCGCACACGCGCGGATCGGGTGCTGGCCTCGGTGCTGCCGGAGCTCGCGAATCGCGATGTGGTGCTGGTCGGGCACGGGCACTTCTCGCGGGTGCTGATCGCCCGCTGGGCGGAATTCGACGTGACCGAGGGCCGCAGGTTCTTCCTGTCCACGGCCGCGATCACCGTGCTCGGCTACGACTACCAGGCGCGAACTGTGCTCGCGCACAACCTGACCGCACAGTTGGAAGGACCTCGGAGATGATTCGCCGCGCCACCCCCGCCGATATCCCCGCGCTGGTGGAGCTCGTCTATGACCTCGCCGACTACGAGAAGCTGCGCGAGGAGTGCACCCTCACCGCCGAGCAGCTCGAGACCGCCCTGTTCGGCCCGAACCCGGCCGTCTTCGCACACGTCGCCGAGGGCCCGGGCGAGATGGGTGTGGCCGGCTGCGCCATCTGGTTCCTGAACTACAGCACCTGGACCGGCGTGCACGGCATCTACCTGGAGGATCTGTTCGTCAAGCCGGAGACGCGCGGGCTCGGACTCGGCCGCGATCTGCTCGCCGCGCTGGCCCGCGAGGCCGTCGAACAGGGCTACAGCCGGGTCGATTGGTCGGTGCTGGACTGGAATACGCCGTCCATCGACTTCTACAAGGCCCTCGGCGCGGTGCCCCAGGACGAGTGGACCGGGTTCCGCCTGGCAGGCAACGCGCTGAGCCGCCTGGCCGCGCACGCCGACGACTGACCCGATCGAGACCCTCGGACAGGATCGAGCGTCCACAGGGCCGCTACGGAGCGTTCAGGGTGCTACACGCACCGTTCCCGGACGCTCGTCCTATTCCGGGGGAAGGTCGTACCCGGCGGCCATCCACCGATTGGACGCGGGCGCGAACAACAGCACCAGCCCGGCGATGGCGACCGCGGCGAACGGAACCGCGAGATCGAAGCGGTCCGAGGTGACCATGAACCAGGAGACGCCGAGCAGCAGCAGCTGCGTGATCACCGCGATGGCCCGGCCCCAGCGACGACCGCGCCACAGCCCCAGACCCGCCGCGAGCACCGCACCGCCGACGATCACCGCGTATCCCGCGGTGAGATAGCTGTTCTTGGCACTGTGCGCCGACCCGGTCACACCCATCACCGCGAAGACGATCCCCGAGATCACAGCGGCCGCACCCTGCACGGCCACCAGCACACCTGCCGCCCGGACCGTCGTCGGCGCCACCTCGGTTGTCGGCGCCACGTTCTGCTCGCCGGAGTTCTGCTCAGCCACGCGCCCAGCCTACGACCGTGCGTCGTTCTCGAGCCCACCCGCACTCCCCATGAATTTCGAGAACCAACACCCCAGGGCTCGTGGCCCGCTGTGGTTCGCGGCCCGCCTCATGGTTCGCGGCCCGCCTCATGGTTCGCGGCCCGCCTCATGGTTCGTGGCCCGCCTCATGGTTCGTGGCCCGCCTCATGGTTCGTGGCCCGCCTCATGGTTCGTGGCCCGCCTCATGGTTCGTGGCCCGCCTCATGGTTCGCGGCCCGCCTCATGGTTCGCGGCCCGCCTCATGGTTCGCGGCCCGCCTCATGGTTCGCGGCCCGCCTCATGGTTCGTGGCCCGCCTCATGGTTCGTGGCCCGCCTCATGGTTCGTGGCCCGCCTCATGGTTCGTGGCCCGCCTCATGGTTCGTGGCCCGCCTCATGGTTCGTGGCCCGCCTCATGGTTCGTGGCCCGTCTCGTTCTGGACTGAGTGGAGCGGGGGAGCGAAGCGGAGGAGCGGAGGGAGGGAAGAACGAGACTCCCAGGGCCACGAACCCGCCGCAGCGAAGCGGAGGCAATTAAACACAGTGCAAGATAGACACCGTGCGAACGCTGCTGATCGTGAATCCCAATGCCACCTCGACCACTCCGGCGACTCGCGATCTGCTCGCTCACGCACTGGAAAGCCGCACGCAGCTGACCGTTGTGCACACCGAACGGCGTGGGCACGCCGCCGAACTCGCGAGCTGGGCCGCGGACACTCGGATGGACCTGATCGTGGTGCACGGCGGCGACGGCACGGTGAACGAGACCATCAACGGCTTCCTGCCGCTGCCCGATGCGCCGCAGCGCGAATGGCTCCCGCGACTGGGCATCATTCCGGGTGGTTCGGCGAATGTGTTCGCCCGCTCGCTCGGCATCGAACAGGATCCGGTGACCGCCACCAATCAGCTCATCGATCTGCTGGCGGCAGAGACGGATCGGCGCATCGGCCTCGGCCTCGCCGACGACCGCTGGTTCACCTTCAGCGCCGGTGTGGGCCTGGACGCCGATGTGTGCGAGGCCATCGATGCCAAGCGCGCCAACGGGAAAGCTGCTACACCCGCACGTTATCTGCGCACCACGGTCCGGCAGTTCTTCAAGGCCGCGCGCAGTCTTCCCCAGGTGCGCTTGGAGATTCCGGGTCACGAACCGGTCACGGATGTGCACTACGCATTCGTGACCAACACCAGCCCGTGGACGTATCTGGACAACACTCCGGTCCGGACCAACCCGGCGACCACCTTCGAATCCGGTCTCGGGGTGTTTGCCATGCGCACCATGGGGATCGTGCCCACCCTGCTGATTGCCCGCCAGTTGCTGGCAACGGATGGAAACCCCAAGGGCCACAAATTATTTCGCGAAGACGACGTGCCCTCGGTACGCGTCGTGGCCACCGAACCCCTCGGGCTGCAAATCGATGGCGACTTCATTGGTCGGCGCAACATGGTGAATTTCACAGCCGCAACGGATATCCTCGATGTGGTCGCGCCGAAGCCCTAGACGGCTCGACACACCTGAGAAACCTTGCGGTTGCGCTGCGAAAACCCGCACGACCGAGTACAAATGGTTCGGCAGGCCCGCCTTGCAGGGGCCTTACAGCGTGAGCTTCCCCACGGTGCACTAGGTATCTATTGACATCTACGGTGTTCGTGAAAGCATTCACAAGCAACCGTGCGGAAACATTCGAGACGCACAAGTGAACGGACCACAAACCCGAGGGGCAGAGCCATGCGGCACGCCCTAGCAAAGGAGCAGAGGAATGGACTGGCGCCACAATGCCATCTGTCGCGACGAGGACCCTGAGCTGTTTTTCCCGGTGGGTAACAGTGGTCCTGCGCTCGCGCAGATTGCTGATGCCAAGCTGGTCTGCGCTCGCTGCCCCGTCACCGCCGATTGCCTGTCCTGGGCCCTGAAGTCCGGACAGGACGCTGGCGTGTGGGGTGGGATGAGCGAAGACGAACGTCGTGCACTGAAGCGTCGCAACGCTCGAACGCGTACCCGCACCGTCGTCTAATCAGCTGGACGACTGGCGCTACGGCCGATCAGCCTTACGGCCATAGCGCAATTCAGCCCGGCACCGCATGGTGCCGGGCTTCTGTGTCTGTACCGCCTCCGGTACCGCCTCCCCGAACCTTTAGCGCACGGCTGAGAGCCGTTATCTGTTATGTACGCGTAGTGCGGTTGGGTACATAGCCAATTTTGGGGGTACCCCGGGAGTTACCGGGAACTCACGAGATCAGTTGTTGCGTGTTGTGACAAGAACAATCCCGGTGAATAGGTTTAGGGCTTTATTCAGGACATATCTTCAGCGGGCGGAGCGGCGGCCGAGTGGGACGCGCAGGACCGCGTCGGTGCCGATGTCGGCGCCGGGGTGCAGGCCGATGGAGCCGCCGAGTTCGGCGGTGACCAAGGTGCGGACAATTTGCAGGCCCAGGCGGTCCGAGGCTTCCAGACTGAAACCGTCGGGCAGGCCGCGGCCGTCATCGCTGATGATCACGTCCAGCCAGCGCGCGGAGCGCTCGGAACGGATGGTGACGGTACCGTTCTCACCCGCGTCGAAGGCGTGCTCGATGGCGTTCTGCACCAATTCGGTGAGCACCATGACCAGGGGGGTGGCGCGTTCGGCGGAGAAGACCCCCAGCGAGCCGGCGCGGCGGACCTTGATGCGCGCGGTGTGCACCGTGGCCACATCGGCCATTATCGGCAGCAGGCGGTCGACCACCTCGTCGAGATCGACCTCCTCGTCGACCGACATGGACAGCATTTCGTGAACCGACGCAATGGAAGTCACGCGGCGGACCGATTCGGTGAGCGCCAGTCTGGCCTCTTCGTTCTCGGTGCGGCGGGCCTGTAACCGCAGCAGCGCGGCGACCGTCTGCAGGTTGTTCTTCACCCGGTGGTGGATCTCACGAATCGTCGCATCCTTGGACAGCAGTGCGCGATCGCGGCGCTTCACCTCGGTCACATCGCGGACCAGCACCGCCGCCCCGCCGAGGTTGCCGTTCGGGCGCAGCACCAGGGTGCGCAGCAGGACCGTCGCCCCGCGCGCCTCGACTTCCATTCGGCGCCCGGCCTTTCCAGCCAGGGCGGCCTGGATATCGCCGACCACCTCCTGCGCGTCGAACGGATCGGTGATCAGCGATCGGGTGGTGAGCGCCAGATCCTGTCCGACCAGATCGTTCTGTAATCCCATGCGGTGGTAGGCCGAAAGCGCGTTCGGGCTGGCGTAGACCACGATGCCGTCGGTGTCCAGGCGGATGAAACCGTCACCGGCCCTTGGGCTGGAGTGCGAACCGGTGCGATCCTCCAGCGTCGGCCAGGTGCCGTCATTGACCATCTGGCACAGATCGTCGGAGGCCGCCATGTACGCGATCTCCAAGCTGGAGCGCATCTTTCGGCGCTGCACATCGGTATCGCGACCGAGAATGGCGATCACATCGTCACCGACCCGCACCGGAATCGCCTCGCGAATCGCGTGCACCGGCTGCGGGTGATAGACGCCGGAGACCTCCGAATCGGTGTCCACCCGCACGATGTCATTCGTTTGCAGGGCCTCGAAGATCTGCGGGTGCATCTCCTTGGTCGCCAGCGACCCGACCAGATCCTCCGGGTGCACGGTGGGCGCGGTGGTGGGGCGAGCCTGTGCGACGCACACCACTTCGGCGCCGTCGGCTATCGGGCCGGTCCCCACCCAGAGCAGCAAATCCGCGAAGGACAGGTCGGCAAGCAATTGCCAATCCCCCACCACGCGTTGAAGATGATCGACGGCGGCACCCGGTAGGTCGGTGTGCTCAGCCAGTAGATCGCTCAGTGTCGACATTCACCCTCGCTCCTCGATACCCACAACACTGGGTATCTTCCCACGCCCCCATGTTCGTGGCCCGTCTCGTTCTGGACCGAGTGGAGCGGGGGAGCGAAGCGGAGGAGCGGAGGGAGGGAAGAACGAGACTCCCAGGGCCACGAACCCGCCGCAGCGAAGCGGAGGCAGAAAATACAGTCAGCTGATGACGGCGATCAGGTCGTCCTTCTGGATGACATCGCCGGGCTTGACGTTGATGGAGGCGACGGTGCCCTCCGCCTCGGCCACGACCGGGATCTCCATCTTCATCGACTCGAGGATCACCAGGGTGTCGCCCTCCTTCACCTGATCGCCCACATTCGCGACGATCTGGTAGACGGTGGACACCATCTCCGCGAGCACTTCCTCGGCCATGAGGCTCCTTGTTTCCGTTGACCCGTATCCGATGAAGGTACAGACAACCACACATGAAAGAATGCCATGAACAGAAGGGAGACTACCCATGGGTAAGCGTGGCCGTAAGAAGCGCAGCCGGAAGAAGAACGCAGCCAACCACGGCAAGCGTCCGAACGCCTGAGTTGAAGAGCACTAGCTCCAAAAGCACTGAGCGGCACCACTTCCCAGTAGGGAAGTGTGCCGCTCAAGCTATTTCTACGGAACGTGACGACTGATTTCGTGAGGTCCGGGTAACTCCCCGGGTACCCCCGAAATCGGGGTGGCGCCTGATCGCCGGCACGCGTGCGTGACCGGCGACGGCACTCAGTCGGGCGCTGAAGTATCGGGCGGGCGGGGGAGCGTGAAGGTGGTCCGGATTTCCATCGTCAGCCGGGCGCGCAGGGAGTCGGGGGCGCGCTCGCCGCCGCATTTGCGGTTGAGCAGGGATTTGAGCTTCTCCTCGAGGCCGTAGGCCTCGATGCAGGGCGAGCAGCGGTTGATGTGCTCTTGGAGACGGGCCTTGATGGTCTCGTCGCATTCGTTGTCCAGGAGCAGCCACACGTCGGCGAGCACCGCCGTGCAGTCCATGTCCATCTCGTCGCTCACTGGGTGACCTCCTGACGCGTATCGCTGCCCCGGTTGAATCCGCGTTCCCGGGCCACGTCGGCGAGTAGGCCCTTGAGCTGCTTACGGCCGCGGTGCAGGCGGGACATGACGGTTCCGATGGGGGTTCCCATGATCTCGGCGATTTCCTTGTAGGGGAAGCCCTCCACGTCGGCGTAATACACCGCCATCCGGAATTCCTCCGGTAGCTCCTGTAGAGCCCGCTTGATGTCGTCGTCGGGCAGGGCCTCGAGCGCCTCCATCTCGGCCGAGCGCAAACCCTGTGAGGTGTGCTCTGCGGTGGCGGCCAGCTGCCAGTCGCTGATCTCGTCGGTCGGATACTGCGCGGGCTGGCGCTGCTTCTTCCGATACGAGTTGATGTAGGTATTGGTGAGGATGCGGTACAGCCAGGCCCGCAGATTGGTGCCCTCGCGGAAGGAGCGGAAGCCCTGGTACGCCTTGGCGAAGGTCTCCTGGACCAGATCCTCGGCATCGGCCGGGTTGCGGGTCATGCGCAGGGCCGCGCCGTAGAGCTGATCGAGCAGCGGCAGTGCGTCGCGCTCGAATCGGCGGGTCAGTTCCTGGGGGGTCTCCGTGCTGCGCGCACGTTCCGTGCCGCCGTCCGTGCCGTTGTCGCCGGCCTGGATGGTCTCGGCAGTATCCGAGTCGTCATCGGGCAGGCGAACGACCATGTCGTCGTCGCTCGTCACGTTGTTCCCTTCGATCGCCGTAGCAATTGAATCTACCGCGAGCGGGGTGAGCGCCGGGAAACCGGCAGGGTGCGGCACCAGGCGCACCGGTCGTTCCTCGACCAGAACGGTCACCGACTCCTCCTTCGTGATGGGATACAACGCGCAACCGCAGGCTGTTCGGCTTTCGCGTAACGCGTATGGCGTGCAACAGGCCGAATGGTCGCCGTGTTCCCAGGGCGGGCGAAAACCGGTGTCTTGACAGGTGCGGCGCTGTTTAGGGTGGGCGCATGGCAGCTTCGACCCCGGCGATCAAGGCACTGGTGCAGGCGAAGGTGGAGCACCGGGTGCACGCCTATCCGCACGATCCGCGCAGTGACTCCTACGGCGCGGAGGCCGTCGAGGCGCTCGCGGCGGAGCTCGGGGTGAGTGCGGAGCAGATCTTCAAGACGCTGGTGATCGAGCTCGGTTCGGGCGGGCTCGCGGTGGCGGTGCTGCCGGTTCCGGCCAAGCTTTCGCTCAAGGCGGCGGCCGCGGCGCTCGGTGAGGGCAAGGCCGTGATGGCCGACAAGGCGAAGGCGGAACGCACGACCGGCTATGTGCTGGGCGGGATTTCACCGCTCGGGCAGAAGAAGCGGCTGCCGACCGTCCTCGACGAATCCGCACTGGAGTTCGATCGGGTGCTGTGCAGCGCGGGTAAGCGCGGGCTGGAGATCGAGCTCGCGCCGGCCGAGCTGGTACGGCTGACCAGCGCCGTCACCGCCGCTATCGCAGTGAGCTGAGACACCACCCGGAAAAAATAACTTGCCAAGGAACAACCATCTCCACATACTTGCTGAGTACAACTAGTTGATTGCTACAAGCAGTTGTTGAATGCAAGGAGGTGGACCCGTGACCGATGACCAGGCGCAACCAAGTTGCCCCGTCACCGACGACCTGGCCGACACCGTCGCCACCCAGATCATTCGTTTGCACAGACTGCGGGATCGCGCCAATGCGCAGATCGCCGCCGCCACCAACGGCGAGGTCGAACCCGCCGCGTTCGCCATCCTGTTCAAGCTGATCCACAACGGGCCGATGCGTTCCGGAGCCCTCGCCGAGGCGCTCTTCTCGGATGCCTCGACCATCAGCCGGCAGGCCGCGAATCTGGTGAAACGCGGTTTCATCGAACGCCGCGCCGATCCCGCCGACGGCCGGGTCAGCATGCTGGCCGTCACCGCCGCGGGGCACGACGTAGCCGCCGAGATCCGCCTGCGGCGCAACGAGACGCTGCACGAGATCATGGCCGACTGGACCCCTGACGAGCAGGAATCGTTCGTCACCCTGCTGAGCAGGTTCGTCGACGGCTACGAGCACGCCCGCAGTCTCAAGATGGCTGCCCTCTACCCCAAGGGCGCATCCAAGATTCTTCCGAAAATCGAGTCCCCAGAGAGTAATTCGTGACCACTACAGCAGAAGTGGAACCGCAGTCCACCGCCGGTTTCACACACAAACAAATCATGGTCGTGCTCAGCGGCCTGCTCCTCGGCATGCTGCTCGGCGCGCTCGACCAGACGATCGTGTCGACCTCGATCCGCACCATTGCCGATGACCTGCAGGGTTATTCGATGCAGGCGTGGGTCACGACCGCGTACCTGATCACCGCGACCCTCTCCACTCCCCTGTACGGCAAGCTCTCGGATATGTACGGCCGCAAGCCGTTCTATCTGGCGGCCATCTCGATCTTCGTGGCCGGTTCGCTGCTGTGCGCCTTCGCCTCGTCGATGTACGAGCTGGCGGCCTTCCGGGCCTTCCAGGGTCTGGGCGCGGGCGGTCTGATGTCGCTGGCGCTGACCATCCTCGGCGATATGGTCGGGCCGCGTGAGCGCGCTCGCTACCAGGGTTACTTCCTGGCCGTGTTCGGTACCTCCAGCGTGGCCGGCCCGGTTCTGGGCGGCATCATCTCCGGTCAGAACGAGATCCTGGGGATCACCGGCTGGCGCTGGGTGTTCCTGGTGAACGTGCCGCTGGGCATCATCGCGCTGGCCGTCGTGTCCCGCGTGCTGAAGCTGCCCAAGGTGCAGCGCTCCAAGGCCACCGTCGACTGGTTCGGCGTGCTCACCATGGCCATCGGACTGGTGCCGCTGCTGGTGGTCGCGGAACAGGGCCGCATCTGGGGCTGGAGCAGCACGAACTCCATCATCTGCTACGTGATCGGCGCCCTGGGCCTGATCGGATTCATCGCGGTGCAGGCCAAACTCGGTGATGCCGCACTGATTCCGCTGCGCATGTTCAGGAACTCGACCTTCGCACTCGGCGTGGCCATCTCGATCGTGGTGGGCTCGGCCATGTTCGGCGGTATGACCATGCTGCCGCAGTACCTGCAGGTGGTGCGCGGCTCCAGTCCGACGCTCGCCGGTATGCAGATGCTGCCGCTGGTGGTCGGCATGATGGCGGCCTCGATCTTCGCCGGTCAGACCATCTCTCGCACCGGGCGGTACAAGATCTTCCCGCCGCTGGGCGCGGGTCTGCTGGTACTCGGCCTGTTCATGCTGCACTTCATCGGCGCGGACACCCCGCTGTACGTGGCCATGCTGTTCATGCTGATCGTCGGCCTGGGCCTGGGCAATCTGATGCAGCCGCTGACGCTGGCGATTCAGAACGCGCTGCCGCCGCAGGATATGGGCGTGTCCACCGCGGCCGCGACCTTCTTCCGGCAGATCGGCGGCACTCTGGGTGTGGCGGTGTTCCTGTCGATCATGTTCTCGCAGATCGGGCCGAACATCAGCACCGAATTGCAGTCCGCCGCAACCACATCGTCGTACCAGCAGGCGATCGTGGAGGGCATGCAGAGCAGCAATCCGGCCGATCAGGCGCTGGCCAACGGTCTGGCCCATCACGATTCGGCCGCCGCGGCGAAGGTGCTCGACGACAGCTCGATCATCCAGAAGGTGAATCCGACGCTGGCGCATCCGCTCAAGGTCGGCTTCGCCAATGCCATGGACACCGTGTTCCTGGTGGCGGCCGCAGTCGCACTCATCGCGCTGATCCTGGTGATGTTCTGGAAGGAAGTGCCGCTGCGCACCTCCGGCGGTATCCAGGCCCGGCAGGAGAACATCGAAGAGGCCGCCGCAGCAGCGATCGGCTAGCAATATGGGCATCTGACCAGTGCTCTTGACACGCACAGGGTGGGCCGCGATCCCCGGATCGCGGCCCATTCTGTGCGTTACTTGTTCCAGTAGGTTTTGTCTTGTTTGTACGTTTCCCCCTCTCGCCAGGTTCGCCCGACCCGAGGATGTGATGCGTTTTATGTCTCCCCATCAGCGAATTCGAACCAGCGTCGTAGCCGTTTCCGGCGTACTGCTCGTAGCGCTGGCATCCGGCCCGCTGACCGCGGCCACCGCGACGGCCGCCCCCATCGTCGTCGCGCCGCAGAATCCGAACTACCCGCTCGGGCCCGATCCGGCGGCGCCCGGGGCGCCTGGGCAGCAGGCGCCGCAGAAGGACGAGAAGCCCGAGAAGGCCGGCAAACTCGGCGGCACCATGACGACGAAGATCATCGATCTGGCCACCGGCGCGTTCAAGTGCGGGCTGAATATCGCCCTGCCGTCGGTGAAATGCGATCTCTGACAGAGTGATTCGTGTGAGCCGGTCAGATCAGGCTGATCTGACCGGCTTGTTCGTCCACGGTGTCCAAAAGCTCCGGGCCGTTGTTGCGGACGCTGTTGACCAGTAGGGGCACCGGGCGGATCAGGATGTCCGAAACATCCTCGGGGCGCGGGGTTTCCAGCAGTTCCTCCGGGGCCGGATGGTCCGGGTCGAGCCAGGCGTCCCAGTGCGCGCGGGGCATGGGTAGCGGCATGCGGTCGTGCACCTTCGTCAGATCACCGACCGCATCGGTGGTCAGAATGGTGCAGGACAGCAGCGGTTTCGCCTCGTCGCCCAGGCTGCGGTCGCGCCAGACCGACCAGAGGCCGGCCATGTACAGGCGCTCACCGTCAGCCCTGGACATGAAGAACGGCTGTTTGACGGCCTTGCCGGAGCCGCCCGGTTCGGTCACCCACTCGTACCAGCCGTCCATCGGGACCAGGCAGCGGCGCTTCTTCACCGCATCGCGGAAGGACGCGGTGGTGGCGGCCTTGTCGGCGCGGGCATTGAACAGCGGTTTGCCCTTGGCCGGGATGCCGGGTTCGGCGGCCTTGCTCCAGGGCGGGATCAGACCCCAGCGCATGGCCCGGATACGCAGGGTCGCCGGGTCCTGCGGGTGGTCGCGGCCGTGCCGCTCCACCACCGTGAGCACCTGATTCGTGGGCGCCACGTTGTAGTTGGGGTCGAAGCCCTTGCCGGTGCCGGCACTCGTCTCGTCGAGAGCGTCGAGTTCGACGGCCAGCGTGGCGGGATTCGTCGTTGTCGCGTACCTACCGCACATGTGGACCATGCTGCCACCGGACACCGACGGATTCGAGTCTTCCCACACCTTTGAAACAGTCGCGAGTAAAGTGAGGGCAATTGACTTCACTTGGAACGTATGAGACGTTCGTCGCATCACACTCTCGTAAAGGGATCGCTGCCAATCATGTCTGTTACCGACACCGCCCCGATCGATCAGGACGCCGTGCTGACCTCCGTCAACCCCGCCACCGGCGAGGTCCTCGCCACTTACAAGATCGATGACGAGGCCGCGGTGCACGCCGCCGTCGCCAAGGCCCGTACCGCCGCCGCCACCTGGGGTGCGCTGAGCTACGCCGAGCGCAAGCGGCATCTGCTGCGCTGGAACAGCACGCTGGTCGCCAAATCCGACGAACTCTGCGCGCTCATCCACGCCGAGAACGGCAAGCCGCTCGACGACGCCTACCTCGAGCTCATGCTGGTGCTCGAGCACATCAAGTGGGCGGCCTCCAATGCCGAGAAGGTGCTCAAGCCCAAGAAGGTCGCACCGGGCGCGCTCATGTCGAACTTCTCCGCGCATGTGGAGCAGCGCCCGCTGGGCGTGGTCGGCATCATCGGCCCGTGGAACTACCCGATCTATACCCCCAACGGGTCCATTGCCTATGCGCTGGCCGCCGGTAATACGGTCGTGTTCAAGCCGAGCGAATTCTCCACGGGCATCGGCAATTTCGTCGCCGCCGCCTTCGCCGAGGCGAATCCGGACCTGCCGGACGGGGTCTTCGTCGCCATCAACGGCTTCGGCGCCACCGGTGCGGCGCTGGTGCGCGCGGGCGTGAACAAGCTGGCCTTCACCGGGTCCACCGCGACCGGTAAGAAGATCATGGCCTCCGCGGCCGATTCGCTCACCCCGGTACTGCTGGAGTGCGGCGGCAAGGATGCGGTGATCGTGGCCGCCGATGCCGATATCAAGGCCGCGGCCGACGCGGTCGCGTGGGGCGCCACCTCCAATTCCGGCCAGACCTGCGCCGGAGTGGAGCGGGTGTACGTCGACAAGTCGATCGCCGAACCGTTCATCGCCGAGGTCAAGCGGATCCTCACCGATATCAAGCCGGGCTCGGGCGACAAGGCCTCCTACGGGCCGATGACCATGCCCAGCCAGATCGATATCGTGCGGCGGCATATCGAGGATGCGCTGAAGAACGGCGGCAAGGCCGTGCTCGGCGGGCCCGAATCCATCAAGGGTCCGTTCATCGAGCCGGTCATCCTGGTCGACACCGACGAATCCTCGGATGCGGTGTGCGAGGAGACCTTCGGGCCGACGGTCACCATTCGCACCGTCAACGGCATCGACGAAGCGGTGGAGCTGACCAATAAGAGCAAGTACGGACTGGGGTCGGCGGTGTACTCGGCCAAGCACGGGCTGGAGATCGCGCGCCGCCTGAATGTCGGCTGCACCTCGGTGAATTCGGTGCTCAGCTACGCCGCCATCTCCGGACTGCCGTTCGGCGGCGTCGGCGATTCCGGCATCGGGCGCATCCACGGTGCGCCGGGGCTGCTGGAATTCTCGCGGCCGCATTCGATCGCGGTGCAGCGCTTCACGATTCCGGGTATGGCATTGCTGTCGTACTCGCGGACCGACAGCACCATGAAGCTGCTGCGCAAGATCGTGCCGTTCCTGCACGGGCGCAATAAGTAGAGAGTTCCCACTCCGGAGGGCGGAAGGTGTTTCAGGGGCTCCGCCCCTGAAAACCCCGAACCGCAGCGCGGCGACACTCGGTGCCCTCGCCCCTGAAACCCTGAATCGCAGTACGGCTTCGCGCTCGAAACGGCTTCCCAATGCTGGTTTCCCTTGTGGGGAACCGGCATTCGGCGTTTCAAGGAGTCGGCGGCAGGGCCGGGGGGACGAAGAATTCTTCGAGAGGGGTGGGGCCGGTGTAGCGGCGGCAGTTGCAGTTCGCCCACTCCTTGAGGCCGTGGCCGTTCTTGCGGAAGGTTTCGCCGTGGCAGCGGTTGCTCTCGCGATCGTGCACGGCGAGGTCGTGGCCGCAGCCGCAGAGGGCGGTGGCCGCTGCGAGTTGTTTGGGCTGCTTGCCGGAGCGGGAACCGAACCGGCCGAGCACCCAGCCGCCGCCGACCAGTGCGGCGCCGAGCGTGAGGCTGATGGGATCGATCACCCCACCAGTATACGTACTCATATACGTATATGGCTAGTCTGACGGGCAATCCAGGGTCCGGAACCACCGGTACGACGGGAAAATCGCGGAAATCCCGGGCCCGCACCGGACGAAAGGGGCGGGGAGCCCCGCAGGACGTCGATCGTTTGGGAAGATGGACCTGTGACTTTCTGGCCCGCGCCCCATGTCCGAACTCCCGTGCACGCGACCGTGACCCTGCCCGGGTCCAAATCCATTACCAACCGGGCGCTGATCCTCGCCGCACTGGCGGATCGGCCATCCACCCTCACCGGTGCGCTGCGCAGCCGCGACACCAACCTCATGATCGACGCGCTGCGGGCCATGGGCGTAGGCATCGAGGGTGATGCCGACACTCTCACCGTCACCCCGCCCGAGGAGTTCACCAGCGCCATGGTGGACTGCGGGCTCGCGGGCACCATCATGCGCTTCCTGCCGTCGGTTGCCGCCCTGGCCACCGGTGACGTCGCCTTCGACGGCGACGAACAGGCGCGGGTGCGGCCGCTGAACACCATTCTGGACGCACTGCGCGGCCTCGGCGTCGATATCGACGGTGACGCACTGCCTTTCGTGGTGCACGGGACTGGCAAACTGCGCGGCGGGCCGGTCACCATCGACGCCTCCGGATCGTCACAGTTCGTGTCCGGGCTGCTGCTGTCGGCGGCGCGGTTCGAACAGGGCATCACCGTGAATCACGATGGGGCGCGGCTGCCTTCGATGCCGCACATCGAGATGACCGTGCAGATGCTGCGCCAGGCCGATGTGCAGGTGGAGGCCCCCGCCGATCCGCGCAAGGCGCAGACCTGGACGGTATCGCCCGGGCCGATCCGCGCCGTGGACTGGGAGGTGGAGCCGGATCTGTCCAATGCCACACCGTTCCTGGCGGCGGCGGCCGTCACCGGCGGCACCGTGACCATTCCGCACTGGCCGCGCTACACCACGCAGCCGGGCGATGTGATCCGCGAGATCCTGGTGCGCATGGGCGCGGAATGCCGCAGCTTCGAGAATGTGCTCACCGTGCACGGACCGCAGCGCCTGGCCGGCATCGATATCGACCTGCACGATGTGGGTGAACTGACCCCGACCGTCGCGGCCCTTGCGGCCCTTGCGGATTCGCCGTCCCGGCTGCGCGGTATCGCACACCTGCGCGGGCACGAAACCGATCGGCTCGCCGCGCTGGCCGCCGAGATCAACCGGCTCGGCGGCAATGTCACCGAGACCGAGGACGGCCTGATCATCACGCCGGCGCCGCTGTCGGGCGGGCAGTGGCACTCCTACGCCGATCACCGAATGGCCACCGCCGGAGCGATTATCGGTCTCGTGGTGCCCGGCGTGGAGATCGAGGACATCGGCACCACCGCCAAGACGCTCCCGAATTTCGTTGGGCTGTGGGAAGACATGCTCAGCGAATCGGAGGCAGGGAACTGAAGCGCCGCGAGTACGACGAGTCCGACGTCCGGATCCGTCCGGGCAAGACCTCGCGTCCCCGCACCAAAACCCGTCCGCAGCATCTGGATGCGGAAGCCGCCATGGTCGTCTCGGTCGACCGGGGCCGGTGGGGTTGTGTTCTCGACGACGATCCGGAACACCGGATCGTCGCCATGCGCGCCCGCGAATTGGGCCGCACCCCCATTGTGGTCGGCGATCAGGTGGATCTGGTCGGCGATCTGTCCGGGAAGCCGGACAGCCTGGCGCGCATCGTGCGGGTCGCGGAACGGCGAACGGTCCTGCGCCGCACTGCCGATGACACCGATCCGTTCGAGCGCATCGTCGTCGCCAATGCCGGGCAGCTGTTCATCGTGGTCGCCCTGGCCGATCCGCCGCCGCGCACCGGTTTCGTGGAGCGCGCCATGGTAGCCGCGTATGTCGGTGGGCTGCAACCGATTCTGTGCCTGACCAAACATGACCTCGCCGCGGAATCCGAATTCGCCGCCACCTTCGAGGATTTGGACCTCACCATTGTGTACGGCGGCGTCGACGATCCGCTCGAACCGGTGCTGGAACTGTTGAACGGCCGCCTCACCGCCCTCATCGGACACTCCGGTGTGGGCAAGTCGACTTTGGTGAATCGCCTTGTCCCCGACGCAGATCGGGCCGTCGGCGTGGTATCCGGGGTGGGCAAGGGGCGGCACACCTCCACCCAGTCCGTGGCCCTGCCCCTGGTGGAGGGCGGCTGGGTGGTGGACACCCCCGGCGTCCGCTCCTTCGGGCTGGCGCACATCACGCCCGACGATGTCATCGGCGCCTTCTCCGATCTGGCCGACGCCATCGAGGACTGCCCACGCGGCTGCACCCATCTCGGCCCGCCCGCGGATCCCGAATGCGCACTTGACAATCTGCCGGGTAAGGAAGCCCGGGTGGCGGCGATCCGATTGCTACTCAATGCCCTCAATACCAACGACCCGTGGTTCAAGGGCGGCCAGACCACCACCATCTGAGTTCAGCCGCAACCCACATCTCTCAGCCCACATCTCTCGCAGCCCACTGAAATTCCCCACCCCCTAGGGAGTTCCATGATCTCGAGCAATGCCGATATCGCACTGACAGAACTGATGCTGCACGCCGCGCATATCGGGCAGCAGGTGACCCGGATCAGAGGACAGGGTGCGGCGGCGCAGGGACAGGTGCGCGCCGAGGTCGATGCCGACGGCACCCTCACCGGGCTGTCCATCGATGATGCGCTGCAGGGCACGGCGATGCAGGAGCTCGCACGCCTGGTGGTGGAGGCGCAGCGGGCCGCATGCGCTCAGGCGAGCGAAAGTGCCGCCGAGCTGCGGCGCACCTTCACCGACAATCCCTATGCCGCTTCGCTGCTGCACCAGGGCGCGGCGGCGGGCATGCGCGCCGCACAGTCGAAAACCCCACGTGCGCAACGTCCCTGTGCGTCCGAGTCCTATGACGAACCGCTGCCACCGGGCACGGTCGGACCCAGTGACTGGCTGGACGACTGGGATCTCCCGCAGCGGGCCTGGTGATCATGCGACAGCGTCGAAGGTCACGGCCGGTCCGGCGGGGCGGCGAGCACGCACGCTGGAATCCGCTGCCCGCACTCGGGCGGGCCATTGCCGCACGCCCGATCGTCATGCGCATGTCACCGGCGATCCTCGCGCTCGACCGGACCGTCCGCCGAATCACCCGCGGGCGCAAGGGCGTTCTCGATATCGCCGGACTGCCCTCCCTGGAGCTGACCGTGGTCGGCCGCCGCACCGGCCTGCCGCGCACCGTATCCCTGCTGTACGTCCCCTACCCGGACGACCGGAAACGGTTCCTGCTCATCGGATCCAATTGGGGACGGCCGGAACACCCCGCGTGGTCGGCGAACCTGAAGGCCGCCGAGCACGCCGAACTGCACGTCGACGGTGAACGTTTCACCGTGGCGGTGCGGTGGCTCACCGGAGCCGACCGGGAAAACGCCTGGGACCGCGCCGTCACGTTCTGGCGCGGCTACGCCATGGAGCAGCGCCTGGCCGGGGACCGGAAGTTCCGGCTGTTCGAACTGACCAGAATCTGAGCGGCATCCGGCCGTAGGGAGTGCTGGGGTGTGCGGGCGTGGTTCAGCCTGCCGAAGTGGAAGACCATGAGCGGAGCGAGTACTCGCCGCTCCTCGATGAGGATTTGGGGCCGGGTGCGCCGGTGACACCCGAGGTGCGGATCGGCCGCAATGACGACAGCCGGGAGTTGCCCGGATGCGTGCGCTGTGGGAAGCCCGCCGCCCTGTTTCTGCGCGCGGTGCGGCTTTCGGCGCGCGCCGTGCTCGGCGGTGGCATCGATGTCGACAAGCTCATTCGGGTGGACTCGTGCGGAAGCTGCGCCGGAAGCCGTGGCGGGGATGATCCTCGTCAACTCGGATCCACGCTACTGGGGCGAATCGATGCGGCTGGACTGACGGCTCAGTGCTGCCGGCTGATGCGCAGGCCGTTGTCGAAGTCGATATCGGCGAGTTCGGCTCTGCCGCCGAGGCCGAGCTTGCCGAAGGTCCGGGACAGGTGATGCCCGACGGTGCGCGGGCTGACGAACAGTTCGACGCCGATCTCGCGATTGGTCAGGCCCTGAGCGGCCAGGCGGGCGACGCGCAACTCCTGCGCCGTCAGCACCGAACCGGGCCCCGTCCCGGGTGTCAGCGTGGGCGCACGGCCGGTGAGATCGAGCTCCTGCTGCGCGCTCACGATCCACGGCACCGCGCCCATGCGTTCGAAAGACTCCAGGGCGGTACGCAATTGCTCGGCGGCATCACCGCGCCGCCGGGCCCGGCGCAACCACTTGCCGTAGAGCAGCCGGGTGCGGGCGTGGTTCAGATCGTGCCGCGTGCGGCGCACCGCCAGCGCACGGCGGAAATAGTGGTCGGCCCGCTCGTCCTCGCTCAGCAGCGCCCGGCAGGTGTAGGCCGCGGACATCGCCCAGTCGGCGCGGGAACGAATGGCCCAGGCGCGGATCGTCTCGTAATACTCCGCCGCTTCGCCGACCCGGCCGATCCGGCAGGCGGCCTCGACCATATCGGGGGCGGCGAGCCGGGCATAGGTCGGATGCCGGGCATCGTGCCCGGGCTGCGCCAGCGCCCGCAGCCGCAGATAGGCCGTCTCCGGATCACCGTTGCTCAGGGCATCGAAGCCGAG
Organism: Nocardia sp. NBC_01388; assembly: GCF_045040085.1. NCBI lineage: Bacteria > Bacillati > Actinomycetota > Actinomycetes > Mycobacteriales > Nocardiaceae > Nocardia > Nocardia sp. NBC_01388. Next base: position 7,997,842 of record NZ_CP109553.1, on the reverse strand, counting down.
ATGCCAATAGGACGAGGCGATGAGCGCATGCGCCCGATGCGGGCGAGCGAGCGCCAGCGCGCGCTCGATGCTGTCCCCGACAATATCGGAATCACCGCGCAGCGCAGCGATTTTCGCATTGAGGTTCCAGCAGTGCGCGAGCACATTGTCGGTGCCGACAGATCGGGCCAGCTCGAACGCATCGGCCAGCGTCGCCTCCGCGGCGGGCAGGCGGCCGTTCGCGAACTGCACGATCGCCAATTGCGGCAGCATGAAAACCGCGGCCGCGCGGGCGCCGGCATTCCGCAGCCGCGTGGTCGCCCGGGTGAAGGGCTCGAGCGCCCTATCCGCCAGCCCCCAGAGCAGAACCAGTGGCGCGGGCGGCAATTGACAGATGCTCAGCGACGGACCGGGCCCGAAATCGGCCGTATCGAAATGCATCGGCATCGGCACGGCGTCATCGTGACCGGCGGCCCAGCGCGCCTGCGCGGCCAGCGCCCGCAACTCGGCGGCGGTCCGGTCATCGACCACCGCGGCATCGTGCAGCAGCATCACATTGGCCCGATCCGGTTCGCCCGCGACAAATTCCAGGAGTCCGGCCAGTCCCCCGCCGGCAATGGCGGCCCGCTCCGTACCGATCCGCTCGACGGCCCGATCCAGCAGCCGGCGCGCCGACTCGATATCCCCGCCCGCCCAGGCCAATCGGGCGGCGGCCGCCATGCGCGCACCGGCATCGAGGGGATCGGGCGTGATCGCGGCGGCCCGGCGCAGCATGGCGGCGGCCGCGAGCGATCCGTCGCGGGTGTGCTCGGCGCGCTCGGTCAGGATCGCCGCCAGCTGTTCGTCCGCCGGATCCGTCGCGGCCGCCCGGTGCCAGGCACGCTGATCGATATCCTCGGGTCCGGTCAGCACCGCCGCCAGAGCCAGATGCGCCGACCGGCGCTGCGCCGGGGTCGCGGCGTCGTACACGGCCATGCACAGCAGGCGATTACGCATTTCGACCCGGCCGTCGCCGACCACCAGCAGTCCCACCGATTCCACCTGCTCCCAGGCGCTCGCCAGCTGCGCACCGCCGAGGTGCGCACCGCCGGTATGCCAGAGCGTGGCCGCCGCGGCCAGCACCACGCGGAGCACGCCGCGGTCCTCCGCCGCCACCAACCGCAGCAGCGTCCGCACCGCATCGGGCAGTGCGGCGATCCGATCGTGATAGGCGGCGGCCAGTCGCGGCCCCAGCGTCACGGGCCCGGCCGCGATACCGGCGAATTCCTCCGCCTGGACCGGCAATTCACGCAGGGCCAGCGGATTGCCGCCCGCCACCCGCAGCACCCGCGCCGTCCGCAATGCTCCGAGCACACCCCAGCGCTGTTCGAGCAGCCGGCGGGCGGCGGCATCGGACAGTCCGCCGACGCGCAACGTGGGCAGCCGGTCCCAGCCGGACTGCGCGGGATCGCCGGACAGGGCGCACAGCAGCACCACCGGTGTGGTGATCAGCCGCCGCATCGCGAACCGCAGGGCCCGGGTGGTCGCGGCATCCACCAGATGCGCGTCACCGACAACGAGCAGGACCGGCTGTTCCCCGGCCAGCGCCGCGAACAATGTGACCAGTGCGGCGCCGACAAGGAATCCGTCGACGGGATCGCTGCGGCTCTCGAACGCCTGCGCCAGCGCCTCGGCCTGCGGGGCCGGCAATGCGGTCAGGCGATCGGACAGCGGCAGCAGCAGTTCGTGCAGCGCCGCGAAATTCAGCTCTGATTCGGCGGGGTCGCCCTCACAGCCGTGTACGCGAAAATCCGCCGCCCCGGCGATCGTGTCCCGCAGTAGTGCCGATTTACCCGCACCCGGTTCCCCGTGCAACACAATGGCCGAACCGCGACCGGAGCGAGCCATAGCGAGCATTCGGCCCAACTGGACCTGTTCCTGCTCTCGCCCGTAGAGCCCCTCGATATCGCGCACAATGCACATTACATCAGCTAACAGACCGCAACCAAATCGCGAATCAGGACGTGCCGACTATCACCGGGTAATCACACATCAATAACAGACCGACTGGGAAAGCACGACCGATACAGTGACCGATTCAACGGCCGATGCCACCGATGTCCGCGCTGACTAGCATCCCCACCAGTAATAAGAGTGGCCGAGTCGGGGCGGCTCCTACAGGAGGGGCAGCAGTCACGCGCGGGAGCAGGGGAACACCCGTCACTCGCCGATAGTCCATCGGCATCATCACGAATACGTATTCGATCGATGCCACGCGCACCTATTGCGCGGGGCGAATTTCCGCTGTGCTCAATTCGAATTATCAAATCCCAGCAAATGGTTGAAACACCAATTTATTTGCCATCCCAGAACACCGAGTGATAAGTATTCCGAGTCAGCGAATTTCACCGCTGACTTTGTTTCATCACAAGGAGAATCAATGCGCAAGATGCGTGTGCTGGGTGTCGCCGTTGCCGCCACCGGTCTGCTGTTCGCCGGTACCGGTATCGCGATGGCCGATACCACCACCCCGCCGGCCACCACCGACCCGGCGACCCCGACCTCGCCGACCGGTTCGGCCTCCGGCTCCGCCAACCTGGTCACCGGCCTGGTGAAGCTGCTGACCAGCGGCAGCGGCACCACCACGCCGCCGGCCGCCAAGTAGGCAACACTCGCTTCGGTCCTGCGGGCGGACAGCTCGGGAAGATACCAGGAAGGGGTTGGCATCTTTTCAGCCATGGGAACCGAAGCGCCCCGATGATTTCGCCGGGGTGTGAATGACGGCGGTCCAACTCGGACTGTGCAGGGCTTCCAGCTGGCGCTGGGGAAACGAAGACGCCCCGGGTGATATTCACCCGGGGCGTCTTCTTGCTGTATCGAGCCGGACACCGGAGCCGCGGTCTCACCGGACCGCGGCGGTACCGGAATCAGCGGCGGCGCTTGGACTTCGGCGCCTTGTCCTGCTTGGACTGGCCGCGAGCGGCCTCGCGACGCTCGCGGCGGGTGCCGGAATCGCCGTTGCCGTACTCGTCCTCATCGCTGTGGGCGACCGCGCGGCCGTCCTCATCGGGACCGGAGTAGCTCAGCGCGCGGGGCGCCGAATCGCCGATGCCCTTGGCGCGCAACGCCGCCGGTGCACCATTGGCGGCCGGGACGGCCTCCTCGGTGGGCAGCGGGCGATTGCCGACGGGCGACTGCAGGCCCGCACCGACCGAAACCCCGGCCGGCTGCGGCTGCTGCACCTCGACCTGCAGGTTGAACAGGAAGCCGACCGACTCCTCCTTCAGGCCCTCCAGCATGGCGGCGAACATGTCGAAGCCCTCGCGCTGGTACTCGACCAGCGGGTCGCGCTGGGCCATGGCACGCAGGCCGATGCCCTCCTTGAGGTAATCCATCTCGTAGAGGTGCTCACGCCACTTGCGATCCAGCACCGACAGCAGGATCTGGCGTTCCAGATTGCGCATGCTGCCTTCGCCCGCGAGCGAATCGATCTCGTTCTCGCGGTTCTCGTAGGAGGTGTGCGCATCCTCCAGAACGGCCTCGAGCAGATCCTCGCGGGAGAGCTCGCCGACGTCGCCGCCCGCGGTCTCGCCGGTCAGCTCCTTGTAATCGATGCCGATGGGGTACAGCGTCTTCAACGCGGACCACAGCTTGGCGAGATCCCAGTCCTCCACATAGCCCTCGGCGGTGGCGCCGTTGACATAGGCGGTGATCACATCGGTGATCATCTCCTGGACCTGACCCTCCATATCCTCACCGTTGAGGATGCGGGCACGCTCGGCATAGATCACCGTGCGCTGCTGGTTCATGACCTCGTCGTACTTGAGGACGTTCTTGCGGATCTCGAAGTTCTGCTGCTCGACCTGGGTCTGCGCGGACTTGATCGCACGCGAGACCATCTTGGCCTCGATCGGCACATCGTCGGGCAGGTTCAGGCGGGTCATGATCGACTCGAGGGCCGCGCCGTTGAAGCGCCGCATGAGCTCATCACCCAGCGACAGGTAGAAGCGGGACTCGCCCGGGTCGCCCTGACGGCCGGAACGACCGCGCAACTGATTGTCGATACGCCGCGACTCGTGCCGCTCGGTGCCGAGCACGTACAGGCCGCCGGCCTCGATCACCGTCTCGGCGTCTTCGGCGGTCTGCTCCTTGACGCGCTCGAGTGCGGGCAGCCAGGCCGCCTCGTACTCCGCGGGAGTCTCGACCGGGTCCAGGCCCTGACGGCGCAGCAGAATGTCGGCGATGATGTCGGCATTGCCGCCGAGCACGATATCGGTACCACGACCGGCCATATTGGTGGCGACGGTGACCGCGCCGGGCCGACCGGCCTCGGCGATGATCTGCGCTTCCTGCTCGTGGAACTTGGCGTTCAGCACCGAATGCGGGATACCGCGCTTGGTGAGCTGCTTGGACAGGTACTCCGAGCGCTCGACCGAGGTGGTGCCGATCAGCACCGGCTGACCCTTCTCGTGCCGCTCGGAGATATCGTCGGCGACCGCGGAGTACTTGGCCTCTTCGGTCTTGTAGATGAGGTCGGACTGGTCGACGCGGACCATTTCCCGGTTGGTCGGGATCGGCACCACGCCCAGGCCGTAGGTCTGATGCAGCTCGGCCGCCTCGGTCTCGGCAGTACCGGTCATACCGGACAACTTGTCGTAGAGCCGGAAGTAGTTCTGCAGCGTGATGGTCGCCAGCGTCTGGTTCTCCGGCTGGATCTCCACGCCCTCTTTGGCCTCGATGGCCTGGTGCATGCCTTCGTTGTAGCGGCGCCCCACCAGGATTCGGCCGGTGAACTCGTCGACGATGATGACCTCACCGTCGCGGACGATGTAGTCCTTGTCCTTGTTGTACAACTCCTTGGCCTTGATGGAGTTGTTCAGGTAACTGACCAGGGGCGAGTTCGCGGCCTCGTACAGGTTGTCGATGCCGAGCTGATCCTCGACGAATTCGACGCCCGCCTCGTGCACGCCGATGGTGCGCTTCTTGATATCGACCTCGTAGTGCAGGTCCTTCTTCAGCAGCGGGGAGATGCGCGCGAACTCCGCGTACCACTTCGAGGAAGCGTCCGCCGGGCCCGAGATGATGAGCGGGGTGCGGGCCTCGTCGATGAGGATCGAGTCGACCTCGTCGACGATGGCGAAGCTGTGCCCGCGCTGCACCAGATCGTCCAGCGAGTGGGTCATATTGTCGCGCAGGTAGTCGAAGCCGAACTCGTTGTTCGTGCCGTAGGTGATATCCGCGTGGTACGCCACCTTGCGCTGGGCCGGGGTCATACCGCCGAGGATCACGTCGACCTCGAGGCCGAGGAAGCGGTGCACCCGGCCCATCCACTCGGAGTCGCGCTTGGCGAGGTAGTCGTTGACCGTGACCACGTGCACGCCCTCGCCGCCGATGGCATTGAGGTAGGCGGGCAGCACACAGGTCAGGGTCTTGCCCTCACCGGTCTTCATCTCGGACACATTGCCGATGTGCAGGGCGGCGCCACCCATGATCTGCACCTTGTAGTGCTTCTGGTTGAGCACCCGCCAGGACGCTTCCCGGGCGGTCGCGAAGGCCTCGAGGAGCAGCTCGTCGAGGGATTCCCCGTCGGCGTAGCGCTCCCGCAACTCACCGGTCTTGGCTTGCAACTCGGAGTCGGACAGCGCCGTGAACTCCTCGTCCAGGGCGATGACTTCATCCGCCAGGTTCGCAAGGCGCTTGACCGTGCGACCTTCACCAATCCGTAGCAACCTCGAAAGCGACAGCGCAGGCACGGGTCTTTTCAGTCCTCTGGTCGGTGGTCTTCGGTACGCCCCCCTAGGCGGGAAAGCAGTGCGCGTAGGACGCGCGCACTGCCATGGTAATGCGCGTATCTGAGGAGGGGCCGTGTGGACGTGTCCCAAACTGCCGGCGCCGCGGGACCACCGGAGCGATGCGAAGGCAAATAACCACCGATTGCTTTGTCGCGGAACTTGTTTCGGAGGACTGGCGTACGATGTACGAAGGCCAGGGGTGTGGCGGCTTGCGCCCACATCCCGGCCGGGGGCCGTCGACGACGACGCGAGTACAAGGGCAGTGGCGCCCGGATCGTTCCCCCAGGTCATCGGATTGCGATAGCTTGCCACTCAACCGGCGCGCGCCGCCGATGTCTCGGCGGGGGACACCATTGCGGGCGCAGGCAGGGATTCTCAGGGAGTAGCGGGCAGCGTGATCACGAGACTGACGCCGCAGGACACAGCGTTCTACCGGCTCGAATCGAGCAGCAACCCGATGCATATCGGTTCCCTCGCCATTCTGCGCAATTCGGTTCCGTCCGGAAATTCCGGCCATCCGCCGCTCGATTACGACGGTCTGGTGTCGCTGGTGGAATCGCGTTTGCCGATGGTTCCGCTCTATCGGCGCAAAGTACGCGAGATCCCGTTCACGCTGGGCCGCCCGGTGTGGGTGGACGATGCGCATTTCGACATCACCTATCACGTCCGCCGGTCCGCGCTGCCGGAACCGGGCACCGACGAACAGCTGCTGGACCTGGTCGCGCGGCTGGCTTCGCGCCCGCTCGACCCCACCCGGCCGCTATGGGAGATGTACCTCGTCGAGGGCCTCGCACAGGGCCGTTCGGCGCTGTTCACCAAGACGCATTCGGCGCTGGTGGACGGTGATTCCGCACTGGAAATCGGACATGTGATCCTGGACACCTCCCCCGCGCCCCGCGAGGTCGCCGACGATGCCTGGATCGCGCCTCGCGAACCCGCCGATCTGGAACTGCTCATCGGCGCGGTGCTGCACCTGGCCACCCAGCCGCGCGAGGCCCTCGAGGTCATGCGCCATCACGGCGCCGAGGCGTTCGCCGTGGTCGACGCCACCGGCAAGGCCGTGCAGAAGATGGTGTCCATGCTGCGGACGGCGGCGCTGGGCGCACCGGACAGCCCGCTGAACACCCGCACCTCCCGCAATCGCCGGGTGGAGGTGGTGCGCACCGATCTGGAGGACTACCGCAAGATCCGCAAGCGGTTCGACTGCTCCACCAATGACGTCATCCTCGCCGTGGTCACCGGGGCGCTGCGCAATTGGCTGCTCTCGCGCGGGCAGGTACTCACCGAGGCCGATGCGCTGCGAGCGGTCGTGCCCATGTCGGTGTACGCCGATGGGGCGGCGGCGAAACCGGCGGGCGAGGTCACCTCACTACTGGTGGATCTGCCGGTGGGCGAACCGAATCCGGTGATCAGGCTCTCGCACATCAAGCACGCCACCGAGGCGCACTCCCGGCATCAGCTGGGCGTGCAGGCCCGGACGCTCGTGCATATGGCCGGTTTCGCTCCGGCGAGCCTGCATGCCATGAGCGTACGGTCGGCGAGTACTTTTGCAGAGCACACGTTCAATCTGGTGATCACCAACGCGCCGGGTCCGCAGCAGCCCATGTACATCGGCGGCGCGCGGATGCTGGAGATGTACCCGGTGTCGCCACTGCTGCGCTTTCAGGCTTTGAGTATCGGGCTCACCTCCTATGACGGGCGGGTCTTCTACGGGCTCACCGCCGACCGCGACGCAATGGCCGATATCGCGGTGCTGACCGCTTCGGTGCACGAGTCGATGGAGGAGATGCTCGGTGCCTGCGTCCAGTGAGTCGTCCGGCGTGTCGAAGAAACTGCGGGTGTATGTACCGGCCACCGTGCCGATGCTGCGGGACCTGGTCGCGGACCGGGAGATCCGGGTCATCAACGACACCGCCTTCGCGGTGACTCCGGCGCTGCGCGAGGCGTACGCCTCCGGCGACGACGACGAACTGGCCGAGGTCGCCATGGGCGAAGCCGCCCGCGCCTCGTTGCGACTGCTGGCCGAGGATCAGGCCGCGGCCGACAATGACGGCGACTCGGCCGACGATTCCGATGCCACGCCCGCGCGCGGTCCCGTCTTCCGGCGCGCGGTCATCGCCGCCGATGTGGACGATGCCACGCTCCGGCCGGATCTGGACGATGCCGTGGTGCGGCTGTCGAGCGCCATTCCGTACGACCGCATCGCCTCGGTGCATGTGGATCTGGCCGAGGCCGAACCCGAGGTCGCCAAGGCGGTGGATGTCATCGATGCCGCCGATATGGGCGATCCGGATGCCGAATTCGTGCTCGGCGATGCCGAGGACCACCAATTGGCCTGGTACGCGGCACAGGAACTGCCCTTCCTGCTGGACCTGCTGTAACCCGCCGGAGCTCCCCGCCGAAAACATGCTCTGATGACGGATTGTTGTCGCCGACGGCACCGTAACCTACGATGCCGTAACCTTGCTGTGACACCGTGCGACGAGCAACTACGGCAAGCCGCACGACGCGAGCACCGGGCAGCGACGAAGCTGCGCCACGGAGCCTGTGACCCTTCGCGGGTCGCGCATGAACACCCTGCGCCACGAGCGCACGACGAACAGGAACGTCCGGAAAATGGCATCGAAGACTGGGGGATTCTCCGTGCGGGGACTCCGGGAATGGCTGGAGGCGCCTGTCGCCGAAGGCGCGACCGCGGGACGCACCAAGCTGAACGCCCTGCGCGGCGCGGCGGCGCGGATCACCACTCCCCTGCTGCCGGACGATTATCTGCACCTGGTGAATCCGCTGTGGTCGGCGCGCGAACTGCGCGGCCGGATCGTGGCGGTGCGCAAGGAGACCTCGGATTCGGTCACGCTGGTGATCAAGCCGGGCTGGGGTTTCGACTTCAAATTCTCCCCGGGGCAGTACATCGGCATCGGCGTACTGGTCGAGGGCCGCTGGCACTGGCGGTCGTATTCGCTGACCTGCCCGCCGGATTGGACCGGGGGCGGGCTGGGGGACGAGTCACAGCACAAGGCCAAGCGGCTCATCTCCATTGCGGTCAAGGCCATGCCGGAGGGTTTCCTCTCCAGCCATCTGGTCAACGGCGTCGCGGTGGGCAGTGTGGTGCGCCTGGCCGCACCGCAGGGCGGCTTCGTCCTCCCCGAGCCGCCGCCGGCGAAGGTGCTGTTCCTGACCGCGGGTTCGGGCATCACCCCGGTGATGGCCATGCTGCGCACCATGGACCGGCGCGGTGTGGTCCCGGATGTGGTGCATGTGCACTCCTCGCGCACCGCCGATGACGTCATGTTCGGCAATGAACTGCGCGAATTGCACGACAGGCACCCGAGTTTCACCGCCGATCTGCACTTCACCGGAGAGCACGGCAAGTTCGCACTGGCCGAGCTGGACGAGCGGGTGCCGGACTGGCGCGAGCGCGACACCTGGGCCTGCGGCCCGATCGGCATGCTCGACGAGATCGAAAAGCATTGGGCGGCGGCCGGAATCCTCGATCAGCTGCATGTGGAGCGCTTCGAGATCGAGCGCTCGGCCACCGGCGAGGGCGGCACCGTCACCTTCGCGCGCGGGGGCCGCAGCCTCGAGGTCGACGGGGCCACCACGCTGTTGCAGGCCGGCGAAAGTGCGGGCGTGCAGATGCCTTTCGGCTGCCGAATGGGCATTTGCCAGACCTGTGTGGTCACCGTCACAGAGGGTCACGTACGCGATCTTCGCAACGGCAATGAGCGCCGTGCGGGCGACAAAGTGCAGACCTGTATCTCGGCGGCCGCAGGCGATTGCACCCTCGATGTATGACGCACGCATCGTGTGAGACGTGATCGCTCGACAACAGCTACCCTCGACAACAGGCCCTCTTCTGACGCACCCCCCTCTGTTCGCGGCCCGTCTCGTTCTGGACTGAGCGGAGCGAAGCGGAGGAGCGGAGGGAGGGAAGAACGAGACTCCCGGGGCCGCGAACTCGCCCGGAGCGCAGCGCAGGGCAATTAGACACGGAGGATCGCCGGTGGCAATCACCGACATCAAGGCGTTCGCCCATCTCACCGAGGCGGATATCGAGACCCTGGGTCAGGAGCTCGACACCATTCGACGCGACGTGGAGCTGTCCCTCGGGGAACGCGACGCGAAGTACATTCGCCGCGTGATCCGCGCCCAGCGCTTGCTGGAGGCGGCGGGGCGCGCCACGCTGTTCGGCAGCCGCAATCGCTGGGCCTGGCTCGCGGGCACCGGTCTGCTCTCGGTCGCCAAGATCATCGAGAACATGGAACTCGGGCACAACATCAGCCACGGGCAATGGGATTGGATGAACGATCCGGAGATCCACTCCACCAGTTGGGAGTGGGATATGACGGGTGCGTCGTCCCAGTGGAAGCGGGCGCACAACTACTCGCACCACACCTATACCAACATCCTCGATATGGACGAGGATCTGGGTTTCGGCATTCTGCGCATGACGCGCGACGAAGAATGGAAGCCGATCAATCTCGCTCAGCCCGTGGCGAATCTGGTGCTGGCGGCATTGTTCGAGTGGGGCATCGCGCTGCATGATCTGGATGCCGCCAAGAAGCAGTTGGGGATTCCGGAGGACCAATGGTTCTCCGCGCCGACCAAGGACTTCATGCGCAAGGCCGGCAAGCAGGTCGTCAAGGATTTCGTGATCTACCCGGCGCTCACCGGTCCGGCCTGGAAGTCGACGCTGAAGGCGAATGCCACCGCCAACCTGATTCGCAATCTGTGGGCGTACGCGGTGATCTTCTGCGGCCACTTCCCGGACGGCGCACAGAAATTCACCGAAGAGCAGTTCGAGAACGAAACGCAGGGCGAGTGGTACCTGCGGCAGATGCTGGGCAGCGCCAATTTCGAGGCGGGCCCGGCCATGGCGCTGATGAGCGGCAATCTCAGCTTCCAGATCGAGCATCACCTGTTCCCGGACCTTCCGAGCAATCGGTACGCCCAGGTGTCGGTGAAGGTGAAGGAGCTGTGCGATAAGTACGACCTGCCGTACACCACCGGATCGATCGGTAAGCAATACCTGTTGGCGTTCCGCACGATTCACAAGCTGGCCCTGCCGGATCAATTCCTGAAGCGCACCTCCGACGATGCGCCGGAGACCTCTTCCGAACGCAAGTTCGCGGGCGTCACGCTACCCGCCATGCCGTCGCTGCCGGCCGGTAGTGAATGGCTGGCCGAGCACAATTGGGCGGGCGTGGACCCGGTGACGGGTGAGCGGCGCGGGCTGCGTTCGGCACTGCAGGAGGCGAAGGTGGCGCTCAAGGAGAAGGCCCTGCACGAGAAGGCCGTACTGCGTGAGGCCAAGGCCTCGCTCCAGGAAAAGGCAAGGCAGGAAAAGGATTTGCTGCAGACGAAGGCGGGCCGCGAGCGTCGGCTGTCGCGCATTCTGCGGCGCAGTCGCTAGCAGATGCACATGTCGAACGCAATGCGGCGTTCGACACGTTACGGATTCAACTGTTGGAAACCTACGGAGCCGTAACCTTCGGTACAGTAACTTGCATGGCGATCTCGGATGTCAAGGAATACGCACACCTCACCCCGGAGGATGTCGAGGCTATCGGCGCGGAGCTGGATGCCATCCGCCGCGAAATCGAATCTTCCCGGGGTGACAGCGATGCCCGCTACATCCGAAATGTGATTCGTTTACAGCGCGGCCTCGAAATCACCGGCCGCGGAGCGCTTTTCTTCAGCCTGTTCCCGCCCGCCTGGTTCGCGGGCGCGGCACTGCTCGGCACGGCCAAGATCATCGAGAATATGGAGATCGGCCACAACGTCATGCACGGGCAGTGGGACTGGATGAATGATCCGGAAATCCACTCCACCCAGTGGGAATGGGATAACGCCGGCCCGTCCGAGCACTGGAAGATCACGCACAACTTCCTGCACCACAAGTACACCAATGTGCTCGGTATGGACGACGATATCGGCTACGGCCTGCTGCGCGTCACCCGCGATCAGCGCTGGAGCCCGTTCTATCTCGGCCAGCCGCTGTACAACCTGCTGCTGCAGAGCTTCTTCGAATACGGCGTCGCCATCCAGCATTTGGAGCTCGGCAAGATCGCCAAGAAGAAGTGGGCCAAGGACAGCCCCGAATGGAAGCAGTTCGAAGCCGACCGCACCCTGGTGCTCAAGAAGATCGGTAAGCAGGCGGGCAAGGATTACCTGCTGTTCCCGCTGCTCACCGGTCCGGCCTTCTTCGGCACGCTGACCGCGAACCTGACCGCCAATGTGATCCGCAATGTGTGGACCAATGCGATCATCTTCTGCGGCCATTTCCCCGACGGCGCCGAGAAGTTCACCAAGGGCGATGTGCTCAATGAAACCCAGGGCGAGTGGTACCTGCGGCAGATGCTGGGCAGCGCCAATATCTCCGGCGGCAAGCTGCTGCACTTCATGAGCGGCAATCTCAGCCACCAGATCGAGCACCACCTGTTCCCGGATCTGCCGTCCAACCGGCTGAAGGACATCGCGGTGCGGGTGCGGGCCATGTGCGACAAGTACGACCTGCCGTACACCACCGGTTCGCTGCCGGTGCAGTACTTCAAGTCCTGGCGCACCATCATGAAGCTGTCGCTGCCGAACAAGTACCTGAGCCGCAGCACCGACGACGCTCCGGAAACCAAGTCGGAGAAGGTCTTCGGCGGCCAGGCCAGCATCGATCCGGCCACCGGCGCCCGCCGCGGTCTGCGCACCGCCCTCAAGGAGGGCCGTCGCCGCATCACCCGCCAGCCCGCCCTCGTCGGCTGAGCGACTGAACCACCCGAAGCGCCCCCGCTGATTCAGCGGGGGCGCTTCGGCGTACCGGGCAGCATCGAATTTCGAATTCGGAGTCGCCCCCCGTCATCCCGGCATGCTTCTGGCCGGGATCCACCGAAAACCGCTGGAGCGCACCCGGCATGGATCCCGGCCAGATGCGCGCCGGGATGACAGAGAGTGGCCGCGCTGGGATGACGGGGAGTGCGCTCGCCGGATGCCGGGAATCAACATCGCCTCGATAGGGCGGGCTGCCAGGCAGGGCCGCGGCGGGGCCTGGTTCACTGGACGCCGTGTGTGCTGAAGGCCCGATCGCCCCTGATGAATTTCTGAGCGTCTACGACGCCATCCGCCTGCGCCGCGATGTGCGCGCGGAGTTCACCGGAGAGGTCGTGGACGACACCACGTTGTTGCGCATTCTCGATGCCGCGCATCGGGCGCCCAGCGTCGGCAATTCGATGCCGTGGGATTTCATCGTCATTCGTGATCCGGCCACGCTGTCGAAGTTCGCCGATCATGTCGCCGGCAAGCGCCGCGAATTCCAGGACGCGCTGCCTTCGGACCGCTCCGAGACCTTCACTCCGATCAAGATCGAGGGCATTACCGAATCGGGCACCGGGATCGTGGTCACCCACAATCAGGCGCGCGGCGGCACCCATGTGCTGGGCCGGGCGACGGTCCCCGAAACCGGCATCTACTCCACCATTCTGGCGATCCAGAACCTCTGGCTGGCGGCCACCGCCGAGGGCGTCGGCGTCGGCTGGGTGAGCTTCTACGACACCCCCGTCCTGGCCGACCTGCTCGACCTCCCCGACCACATCAAACCGGTCGCCTGGCTCTGCGTCGGCCCCGTCGACGAATTCCAGCAGATCCCCGACCTTGAACGCTTCGGCTGGCGCACCCGCCGCCCCCTTGAAGACGCCATTCACTGGGAGCGCTTCACCTCTTCCGAATGACCGAAACCCCCACGCCGGCAATGGCATTCGGAGGTTTCGAGCGCGCGGCCGCGTGATCGCTACACCCGGCGGCCGAGTATCAGCGCGCGCCGGCGGCGTAGGCCGAGCCCGCGCCCACCGCGGCGCCGATGTCCGCGCCGGTACCGGCGGCGGCGCCCATGCTGCTCAAAGTCTGGACCGGGACGCCGGTCGTGGGATCACGCGGAATGTCGCTGACCGCAGCCGCGGATTGCGGCTGGTCGACGGCCGCTGCGCTCGCGGTGCCGGTGCCCGCGAGGATCACGCCGGCGGCGACGGGAAGAGCGATGACGCTGGTGTAGAGGGCCTTGCGGAGCGCCCCGGATCCGATATCGAAACGGCCGCCGCATGCTGATTCGCATGCAGCGGGCCGGAAAAACTGGATAGGGGGGCTAGACGCGCTCGAGGACTGCGGAGGCTCCGATGCCGCCTGCGGCGCAGATGCCGAGCAGGGCGGTGGACTTGCCGGTGCGGGCGAGTTCGTTGGCCATGGTGGTGACCATGCGGGCGCCGGTCGCGCCGAAGGGGTGGCCGAGGGAGACCGAGCCGCCGTGCACATTCAGAGTGGCGGGGTCGATGTCGCCTACGGCGGTGTCGCGGTCGAGGCGGGTCTTGGCCCAATCTGCACTGGCCAGGGCCGAGACGACGGACAGGGTCTGGGCGGCGAAGGCCTCGTGGATATCGACGAAATCGATGTCGGCCAGCGACAATCCGGCCTTGTCGAGGGCGCGGGGCATGGAGATGGCGGGGCCGATGAGGACCTGGTCCCGCGGGTCGACGCTGACAAAACTCCAGGAGCGGAAGGCCGCCAGGGGTTCGAAGCCGAGGGCGCGGGCCTTCTCCTCACTCATGAGCAGGACCGCCGAGCCGCCGTCGGTGAGCGGGCTGGCATTGCCGGCGGTGACGGTGCCGCCCTTGGCGAAAACCGGTGCGAGCGTGGACAGTTTCCCGACGCTGGTGCCGGGCCGCACCAGGCCGTCGCGATCGACGACCTTGCCCTCCGGGGTGGTCACCGAGAGCACTTCGCTGTCGAACCGCCCGGATTCGATGGCCGCGGCGGCGCGGTGATGCGAGCGGGCCGCGAACTCATCCTGTGCGGCACGCGAAATACCGTGGATGCGCGCCATTTTCTCGGCGGACTCACCCATGACCTCGCCGGTGGTCCGCTCCTCGATCTTCGGGCGGCGCGGCACCAGATCGATGAACGGCGCCAATTGCGCTGCGGCCGAGAGGTAGTCCTTCGCCTTCGGCTTACCCAGCGCCAGCGGCGCGGCGGCGTGCACGATCTTCTGCGGCAGCTTCACCTCGGCATTGCTGGTGGAGTCGCTGCCTCCGGCGATCATGATGTCGTATTCGCCGCGCTCGATGGCCGCGACGGCGGAGGTGATGGCCTGCAAACCGGACGCGCAGGCGCGAGTGACGGTGTAACCCTCACAGCCCGGGTCCAATTGGAGATCCAGCGCGATCTCACGCGCGATATTCGGTGCGCCACTGGGGAGAATCACCCCGCCCCACACGATGGCCTGCACCTCCCCCTTCGGCAGCCCGGTCCGCTCGAGCAGTCCGCGCACGGCGGTATCGGCGAGGTCGATGGAATCCATCCGCGTGTAATCACCGAACGCCCGCACGAACGGGGTCCGCACACCGGACACGATGACAGCACGGCGAGCACCTTTGGTAGCCACGGAAATTCCTTTCGAGAATGCCTGGCCACCAAACTTACCGTGAGGTAAGAAAGAAAGCGATACACGGTGTCTCAGGAACACCCACCGATCTCGGGCGTGAACGCAACCCACTGATCTCGGGAGATGAGGGTAACTCCGCTACCACCTCGAACCAGGCCACCTCACCGACCGGCGGCCCGGAACGATTCGTACGGGGCTCCCCACGACCGGCAAAAGTCGCGGGGAGGCGGAGCAGTATTGCCACTTATGCGAGACGGATGATGCCGTAGTCGAAGGCGTGGCGACGGTAGACGACCGACGGTCGGTCGGTCTCCTTGTCCTGGAACAGGAAGAAATCGTGACCGACGAGCTCCATCTGGTAGAGGGCGTCATCGATCGTCATGGGGATGGCGGGATGGGTCTTGGTGCGGACGACATGACCAGGTCCGGCGGTTTCGCCGTCCTGCTCCTCGGCCGCGTGATCATGTGCGCCGGATGACCCGTTCGGTGACATGAACAGCGAATCGTCGATCAGGCCGGCCGTCGCTTCGGACACCGAGATCGGTGTCTTGTCCCCATGATGTACGCGACGACGGTCCTTGAGCCGGCGCAACCGGCTCTCCAGCCGCTCCACCGCCAGTTCCAAGGCGGCGTAGAAGCTGTCCGCGCAGGCTTCGGCCCGGACGACCGGACCCTTGCCGCGAGCGGTGATCTCGATCCGCTGGCAGTTCTTGCGTTGACGACGGTTGCGTTCGTGCGTGAGTTCCACGTCGAACAGATAGATGGTGGGATCGAAGCGCTCCAGGCGAGAAAGCTTCTCCGACACGTGGTTTCGGAAATGTTCTGGAACGCCACCCTCGCCGAGGGTTCGTCCCTTGACCACGATTTCCGCCGCCTGGCCTAGCACGGTGGATTGATCGTCGGGGATGAATTCATCATCCAGCAGCACCGAGGTGTCTGCAGACTTCGCTGAAGGTCGTGAAGAAGTCGTCACGCGTACCTCCCGGATCTGGCCGCACAAACCGCTCGTGCGGCGGGATTGAAACGTGTGCCGATCGAAGAGATCGCTCGGCACTGATGTCCGAGGCGCCACCTCCAAACTCTTAGTCCGGGTGTCTGGAAACCGACGCTAATACGCCAGCGACCTGTCCGCCAGTGTTCACGCAAATTTCGAAGAATCAAGCGTGGCACGTAACCAGCGCGGCACGAACCGTCACTCGGGCACCGCGTAGCGCACGCACCGATTCGCACACCGTCGCCCCCGTGGTCAACACGTCATCAATAAGGACTACCTCGGCATTTGCCGGAAACAGGGCGGGTTCCGGGCAGCCCGGGGCCACGATGATCCGGCCGTGCAGATTGTGCTGGCGGTCGCTCCTGCCCAGACCCACCGAATCGCGCACACCAGGGCGCATGGCCAGTATTCGAACCAGCCGGCAATCGGGCAGCCAACTCGCCGCGACGCGCGCGGCACGCACTACCGGATCACCGCCGCGACGTCGCGCCGCCACTCTACGGCTGGGTGCGGGAACCAGAATCAGCGGCCGCGTGCCGTCCCGCAAATGATCCAGCCCCCTGGCCAGTGCCACCCCTATCGAGGGCGCCAGATCGGCGCGTCGCTGTTCCTTGGCGGCCAGCACCGCGCGCCGCGGCGCGCCCCGGTAGGGCGCGAGCGCCCAGCACGGCACCCCGGGATCGGCGCGCGGGCGCAGCCGAATCGGCGGACCGGACAGCGCATCGGCACAGTCGGCACACCAGCTGGTTCCGCTCACTCCGCATCCGCCGCAGACGCGCGGCAGGATCAGATCCAGCAGCTCCCCCATCGATCCAGTGTGCGCCTAGCCCGGCAGCACCGGCACCGCATTGCTCCCGAGACCGGGAACTTCGCGCCAGTAGTATTCGCCGCCTTCGGGATTGCGGGTCAGTTCCAGGACCGCGCGGGAGTCGGCGATGTACTCGTGGTCCGGCGAAACGCTGACGACCCGGACCGGCGGAGTGAGGTTCTGCGTGCTCTGCGGCTGGAAGCCGGAGCCGTCCACCAGGACGCCCGCAACAGGGTCCACATTGCCCTCTCGCGTGACAATGACACGCTCATCGCTCTGCCAGTCCACCGACACCGCGGCGGTGCTCAGACCGACCGCCAGGGGCAGTGGCGAGCTCAGTGAGAACTTGCCGCTGCCACCGGCCTGCGGGGCCACGACCACCACGTACACCTTGCCGTTGGCGATCAGTGCCGCCCGCGCTCCGGACGGTGAGATGCGCAGTTCGGTGATCGGCCCGCGCGGTGGCTGGGCGGAGTTCGAACTCGAATTGGCCGCCGCCGCCTGCAATTCGGAGATGTCCACATCCTGCACCGACACATTGCCGGTGCTGCGGTCGTGCACCGCCCGGATCACCCGGTCCCCGTCGACCACCGCCCACGCGGAGGTGCCGTCGGCGGGCCAGGACGGGCGGGTGAAGGTGCCGCCGGTGGCGACCGGGAAGCCCTGGCCGTCATAGGTGCCGATGATGAGCGTGCGCTCCGGCTCCGGCGCGGGACGGCCCGAGTTGGCGACCGCGGCGACCAGTTGCCCGTCCGGCGACAGCGCCACCGATTGCAGGGTGTGGGTGCTGCCGAAGAAGCCCGGGGCCGCGGTGATGCCGCTGTCGGTGACGGCCACCAGTGAGCCGTCGCGCACCGCGTGCAGTCCTGCCTTGTTCTGCGCGATGGCATCCGGGCTCATGGCTTCCACGTCGGACCGGTTCCAGCCGGTGGCGGCGTAGCGGTCGTCGAGCGGTTTGCCGTCGGCCAGCAGCATGTACGGTCCGAGGATTTCGGCGCCGGCGAGGGTGAGCACCACCTGGGTTGCCAAGAGCTCCTTGGCCTTCGGATCCAGTGCGGAGGCTCCCGCGAAGTCGATCTGGACGCCGCCCGCGCCGACGCCGACATTGTCGGTCTCGCCATTGGCCTTGGTGATCGGCCCGCGCAGCGTCACCCCGCCGGAGAGCGGATTGCGCACAGCGGAGGCCAGCGCCTGCTGGGTGCCCTCGCCGAGCAGGCCCAGTAGTCGTTGCGGCAGTTGATCCTTGCGCGCGGAGATCCAGCGCAGATCGGGGACCATGGCCATACCGGCCAGGTTGGGGAAGAACAGCGAATACCGCTTGTAGGACTTGGCGAACGCGGTCTGTTCGATGAGGACGCCGGCCGGCAGATCGTCGACCCGCCATTCACCGTCGACCTTCACCATTTCGACCTTGTTCTCCAGGGTGCCGTCGCTGGCGCGGTAGGCGCCGTCGGCGGCGAGCTCGCCGATCTTGCGAGCCCGGATCACGTAGGTCGCGGTATCGGCGGTGCGCGATTCCCGCAGCGTGTCCGGGCGATCGACGATGGTGGTGCCCGCCGCGTCGTCCCAGCGCACATTGGCGGCGGGCGAAAGGTACTGCCGCGCGGTCTGATGGCGATTGGTGGGATCAGAGGTCGCCTGCAGGAAATCGCGCAGCAGCTGATCCGGTTCGCGACCCGAAATGGGCGGCGTCGGACCGGAACTGCTGGGCTGATGGTCCAGCGTGCCCAATGCCTGCGGCGCCGACGAATCGGGGAGATTCGCACATGCCGTGAGGCCGACAAGACAGCCGAGAACCACGATCGCCCGGGCCAGCAGTCCCGCCTCTCCGAACCTTCTGCCGGACGTCGGGCGCGGCGAGACTCTCGTCGCGGACCGGCGGCTCGGAATCGGGCCCAGTCGTGAGGCGGCTGGGGAGTTACCCACATCTCGCGAAATCAGTGGGTACTCCTCCGCCTCTCCGAACCTTCTGCCGGACGTCGGGCGCGGCGAGACCACCGCCGCGGACCGGCGGCTCGGAATCAGGCCCAGTCGTGAGGCGGCTGGGGAGTTACCCACATCTCGCGAAATCAGTGGGTACTCCTCCGCCTCTCCGAGCCTTCTGCCGGACGTCGAGCGCGGCGAGACCACCGCCGCGGACCGGCGGCTCAGAATCAGGCCCAGTCGTGAGGCGGCTGGGGAGTTACCCACATCTCGCGAAATCAGTGGGTACTCCTCCGCCTCTCCGAACCTTTTGCCGGACGTCGGGCGCGGCGAGACCACCGCCGCGGACCGGCGGTTCGGAATCAGGCCCAGTCGTGAGGCGGCTGGGGAGTTACCCACATCTCGCGAAATCAGTGGGTTCCGTTTCCTCACGACCCTCCGTCCTGTGAATCGGTGCGCGCGGTGTGATCGGGATCTTCGGGATTCTCGGAATCCGGTGTGCTGGGCTCGGATTCGGAGGGCTGGGGATCCACGGTCGCCGACTTGTGACGGCCGGTGGGGGGATCCGCGACCGCGAGCTCGTACTCCGTGACGCCTGCGGGCGGATCGGCTACGGCCAGTTCGTACTCCGTCACGCCCGCGGGCGGGTCCGCGACGGCCAGTTCGTACTCCGTCACGCCCGCGGGCGGGTCCGCGACGGCGAGCTCGTACTCCGTCACCGCGGCAGGGGGTTCCGCGACGGCGAGTTCGTATTCGGCGGGGAGGGGATCGATTTCGGGCGTGCCGGAGTCGACGGTGCCGATATCGAGGGCGAGCTGTTCGGCGGTGACGCCGCCGCGAGTCTTGGGCGGTTCCAGGGGCAGTGGGCTCTGGCCGAGTTTGCGGGTGCGCACCAGCGGCAGGGTCAGCCGGAAGCTGGCGCCGACGCCGATCTCGCCCCAGGCCTCGAGTTTGCCCTCGTGCAGGTTCGCGTCCTCGACGCTGATGGACAGGCCCAAACCCGTTCCGCCGCTGCGCCGCATGCGCGAGGGGTCCGAACGCCAGAACCGGTTGAAGACCAGTTTCTCTTCACCGGGCCGCAGGCCCACACCCTGATCGCGCACGATGATGGCGACGGCATTGGCATCGGTGTCGCCGCGCATGCGCATGAGGACCGGTTTGCCCTCGCTGTGGTCGATGGCATTGGCGAGCAGATTGCGCAGCACCCGCTCGACGCGGCGCGGATCCACCTCGGCGACAAGGGGTTCCTCGGGCATATCGACTACCAGCTCGACGCCGGACTCCTTGGCCAGATGGCGCACGGTGGATACGGCCGCCCGCGCGCACATGCGCACATCGAGCGATTCCACCTGCAGCTCGGCCACACCCGCGTCGTGGCGGCTGATCTCGAGCAGATCGTTGAGCAGTCCCTCGAAGCGGTCGAGTTCGTTCACCAGCAGTTCGGCCGAGCGCGCCAGCGCCGGATCCAGGTCGTCGCTGGAACCGTGAATGAGATCGGCGGCCATGCGGACCGTGGTCAACGGCGTGCGCAGCTCATGGCTGACGTCGGAGGTGAAGCGGCGCTGCAGATTTCCGAACTCTTCGAGTTGGGTGATCTGGTTGGACAGACTCTCGGCCATCTCATTGAACGACATGGCCAGCCTGGCCATGTCGTCCTCACCGCGCACCAGCATGCGCTCTTTGAGTCGTCCGTCGGCGAAGCGCGAGGCGATGCGCGCCGCGGATCGAATGGGCAGCACCACCTGCCGGGTCACCAGGGCGGTGATGGCGGCGAGCAGCACCAGCAGCACGATGCCGCCGATGAGCATGGTGCCGCGCATAAGTCCCAGCGAGCGTTGCTCATTGGTGAGCGGGAAGATCAGATAGATCTCGAGCGTGGGTATGTCGGCGGCAGGGCTGCCGATGATCAGCGCCGAGCCGCGATAGCCGTCCGGATCGGACACCGTCGCGAACTGGTAGCTGACCTGGCGCTCCTGCACGAAATGCCGCAGCTCCGGCGGGATTTCCTGGATCGGCCCGGCATTGAGCTCGGATTGAGAGTCGCCGACCATGGCCAGCGCGGAGTCGTAACTGCCCGCGGCGCCGCCGGATTGGGAGCCGCCGCCCCCGGCCAGGGCGCGGCGGGCATCCTCCAGTCGAGCCAGCTGGGTGCTGGAATCGTGCACGCCCGTCAAGGTGGCCTGCACCGTATTACGGGCACGGCCCATCTCCTCGACGGCCGCATTGATCTTCGCGTCCAGGAGCCTGTCGGTGATCTGCGATGTGAGCACGACTCCGAGAATCGTGATCACGATCAACGACAGGGTCAGGGTGGACACGACAACGCGCAGTTGCAGAGAACCACGCCAGACGTGGCCCAG
This sequence comes from Nocardia sp. NBC_01388, assembly GCF_045040085.1. Lineage (NCBI taxonomy): Bacteria > Bacillati > Actinomycetota > Actinomycetes > Mycobacteriales > Nocardiaceae > Nocardia > Nocardia sp. NBC_01388. The sequence continues at coordinate 7,976,586 of NZ_CP109553.1, read as the reverse complement.
TCGCTCACCTACGGAGCGAAACCAGGCCACCATCACTGCCAGCGACCGCTGAAGGCGGTTTCTGGAGCCAGCGATCACGGCGGTCCGGCCTTGTAACCCACCCCGCGCACGGTGAGCACGATCTCCGGGTTCTCGGGATCCTTCTCCACCTTGGCGCGCAACCGCTGTACGTGCACATTGACCAGGCGGGTATCGGCGGCATGCCGGTAGCCCCAGACCTGTTCGAGGAGCACCTCACGGGTGAACACCTGGCGCGGCTTGCGAGCAAGTGCGACCAGCAGATCGAATTCCAAGGGAGTCAGCGAGATCTGCTGACCGCCGCGGGTCACCTTGTGCGCCGGCACGTCGATGACGATGTCCGCGATGGACAGCAATTCCTGTGGCTCTTCCTCGGTGCGGCGCAGGCGGGCCCGCACACGAGCAACGAGTTCTTTCGGCTTGAACGGCTTGACGATGTAATCGTCGGCGCCAGACTCCAACCCCAGGACGACGTCGACCGTATCGGTCTTCGCCGTCAGCATTACGATGGGCACTCCCGAATCGGCTCGCAGCACCCGGCAGACATCGATACCGTTCATGCCGGGCAGCATGAGATCCAGCAACACGAGATCCGGGCGCAGCTCCCGGACCGCGGTCAGCGCCTGCGTGCCGTCACCGACGACGTGAGGGTCGAATCCCTCACCCCGCAAGACGATCGTGAGCATCTCAGCGAGAGCCATATCGTCGTCGACGACCAGAATCTTGGGCTTCATAAGACTATGTTGTCACCTCTCCGGCTCCAATCAGGCCGCCACGCCAACACTCGTGACCTGTCGGCGCACATCCAACCCTATCCAGCAACGTATTCCGCGAGCCGCGCGGCAAGTGTTGCCGGATCGTCATCGCTCCGATGTACCCACCACGGTCCGTGCCAGTTGATTTCGGCTAGCTCACGGTAGACGGTTCCGGTGCGGCTTTGCAGACCGCCGTCTTTTTCGTACGCATCGAGTGCGCGAGACGAATCCGATTCGCCGCGCAGCCGGGCGCGTTCCTCCGCCACAGCAACTGGGACATCCAGGAGGATCTGCACATTTGGGACAGGCAGTTCGAAGCGGGCGAACTCCAATTCGGCTATCCAGGCCACGATTTCGCCGTGCGCATCCTGATGCAGCCGGGCCGCGGAGTAGGCGGCATTGGAGGCGACGTAGCGGTCCAATAGCACGATGTCGTTGTCCGCCAGCAATTTCGAGAGTTCGTCGCGGGCATCGGCCCGATCCAGTGCGAACAGCAGCGCCATGGCATTCACCGAGGCGGCCACATCGCCGTGCCCGCCGCGCAACGCCTCGGCGGCCAGATCCGCGTGCACGGAGACGCCGTAGCGCGGGAAGGCCAGGGTGGCGATGCGCAGGCCGCGGGCGCGCAAATCGGCGACGACGGCATCGGTCAGCGTGCGTTTACCCGCACCGTCGAGCCCTTCCACCGGAATCAGCGCACCCATGGTCGCGAGAGTACCGAATGCCCGCGGGTGCGGGCTCGGCCGGTGAGTGCGGCGCCACTCGATTCACCCAATTCGCATTAACCGAATGATTGCTATGCTCCGCGGCCATGACCTTCTTCGCACCGAGTTCGAAGCACGTCAGAAGGACTATCGCGGTCGCGGGAGTGGCGATTGCCGCCCTCGGATCGACCGCCTGCAGCAGTAATTCCGATACCGGCGACTCCACCTCGACGAGCGCGGGCCCGCATGCCGATGTGAAGCGCGCCTTCGATCTGCAGGCCCATCGCGGCGGCCGCGGATTGACCGCCGAGGAATCGCTGCCCGGGTTCGCCAAGTCCATCGAACTGGGCGTTTCCACCCTCGAACTCGATATCGTGCTGACGAAGGATCTGGTCCCGCTGGTCTGGCACGATCCGAAGATACTGCCGGAGAAGTGCACCGACACCGCACCCGCCTTTCCGGACGATCCGCGGTACCCGTACGTCGGCAAGGTGGTGCACGATCTGACCTTCGCCCAGCTGCACACCCTCGACTGCGGTAAGAAACTGGCGGATTTCCCCGAGGCGCAGGAACTTCCGGGCAACAAGATCGCCGAGCTGCCGGAGGTCTTCGATCTGGTGAAGAGCTATCCCGGCGCCTTCGGCACCCTGCGCTACAACATCGAGACCAAGATCGAGGCCGAGCACCCCGAACAGTCCGCCACGCCAGACGAATTCGTCGATGTCATTCTCGGCGCGATCCAGACGGCCGGGGCCACCGACAAGGTCGAGATCCAGAGCTTCGACTGGCGCAGCCTGCCCATCGTGAAGGCGAAGAATCCCACCATTCCGACCGTCGCCCTCTATGACGATTCCACCTTCAAGCCGGACAGCATGTGGCTCAGCCCGATTCGCTACCGGGATCACGCCGACGACCCGCTGTCCGCGATCAAGGCCCTCGGCGCGGACATCTCCTCCCCCAGCTACGTCAGCCCGTGGAACAGCGGGGCCAAAGCCGGCGACGCGGGCTTCACCCTGACAACCTCCGAGACCTATGTGGCCCGCGCGCACGCCCTCGGCATCAAGGTGGTCCCGTGGACGGTCAATGACACGCAGACCATCGCCCTGGTGCTCGATCAGGGCGTGGACGGCATCATCACCGACTATCCGGACCGGGCGCGTGAGGTCATGACCGAGAAGGGCTATCCGCTGCCTGTTTCGTTCCATAAGTGACGAAAACTGAAACAGGCATGATTCATCTCTTGTAGGGTCCGACGCACTGTCACCTGCAAGGAGCACACCTGATGAAAAACCCCCTCGCCCACGCCATCCCGCGCGCAGCCGTCGGCGCCTTCGCCATCACCGCCGCGATCGCCGCGGCCGGCACCGCCACCGCCGCCCCGGTCACCGTGGAGCCCGCCGCCCCCGTCGCCTCGCCCGCCGATTCCGGCTCCGGCGGCTCGGGTTCCAGCAATGTCGGCGGCACCGGATCGAGCGCGAGCGAGCTGATCAACGCGGCCCTGTGCACCCTCAAGGGCGGCAAGTGGGTCCCCCTGATCGACATCTGCCTCTAACAGTCCGATAGCGGTAAGCCCCACCGCTACTCCGGCCGCCGATCGCGCACCGCGCTCGGCGGCCTTTGCGATCCCCCGGCTGCTCCTGACACCCGGCGACACAGCCCGCCCGGCGCGCGAGCGCCCGCGAAATTGGGGGCGCAATTTGAAGTACTCGCGCCTCACAAAACTGTACAGTGCGACGCACCACTCCCCCTGCAAGGAGAGCACATGTCGAAAACCACTGTCACGCAGTATTTCTCCCGAATAGCCATCGCCGGATTCGCGCTGGCCGCCCTGTCCGGCGGTACCGCCCAGGCCGCGCCGCTCACTCTCCAACCGGCCGAGCCCGCAGCCCCCATCACGACCACCACCGATCCCGGTACCGGCTCGTCCTCCGGATCGCTGAGCCTCGGGCCGGGCACCACCGCCCAGGTCTCCGGGCAACCCGCGATGATCACGGTCTGCCCGGGCTTGTCCCTGCCCGCCACCGGGTCGCTCGGTGCGATACCCGGCAGCGCCGGGACCAGTCCCTGTCCCGGGCTTCCTGTTCCGCTCTAGCCGTGGCCGGAAAGCGGCGTAGTCGAAAAGCGCCGTAGTTCGAAAAGCACTGTCCCGCCGGTCCGTACGGACCGGCGGGACAGGTGTTCACGAGACCTGTACGGGCTCAGGCTCAGTAGCGGTAGTGCTCGGGCTTGTACGGGCCCTCGACATCCACGCCGAGGTACTCGGCCTGGTCCTTGGTGAGCTTGGTGAGGGTGCCGCCCAGGGCCTCGACGTGGATCTTGGCGACCTTCTCGTCCAGGTGCTTGGGGAGGCGGTAGACCTCGTTGTCGTACTCCTGCGGCTTGGTCCACAGCTCGAGCTGCGCGATGACCTGGTTGGAGAAGGAGTTGGACATGACGAACGAGGGGTGGCCGGTGGCATTGCCCAGGTTCAGCAGGCGGCCCTCGGACAGCACGATGATGCTGCGACCGGAATCGGGGAACGTCCACAGATCGACCTGAGGCTTGATGTTCAGGCGGTGCGCGCCCGAACGCTCCAGCGCGGCCATATCGATCTCATTGTCGAAGTGGCCGATATTGCCGAGGATGGCCTGACCCTTCATCGCCTTCATATGCTCGAGGGTGATGATGTCCTTGTTGCCGGTCGAGGTGACCACGATGTCGGCATCGCCGATGGCCTGCTCGACGGTCACCACGTCGAAGCCGTCCATGAGCGCCTGCAGCGCGTTGATCGGGTCGATCTCGGTGACCTGCACGCGCGCGCCCTGGCCCTTGAGCGATTCGGCGCAGCCCTTGCCGACGTCGCCGTAACCACAGATCAGCACCTTCTTGCCGCCGATGAGCACATCGGTGCCACGGTTGATGCCGTCGACCAGCGAGTGCCGGGTGCCGTACTTGTTGTCGAACTTCGACTTGGTGACCGAGTCGTTGACATTGATGGCCGGGAAGGGCAGCTCACCCGCGGCGGCGAACTGGTACAGCCGCAGCACACCGGTGGTGGTCTCCTCGGTGACGCCCTTGATGCTGTCGGCGACGACGCTCCACTTGGCCTTGTCGGCTTCGAGGCTGGCGCGCAACAGGTTCAGGAACACCTTGTACTCGGCCGAGTGGGTCTCGTCCTCGGGCGGCACGACGCCGGCCTTCTCGAACTGGGCGCCGCGCAGCACCAGCATGGTGGCGTCACCGCCGTCGTCGAGAATCATGTTCGCGGGCTCGCCGGGCCAGGTGAGCATCTGCTCGGCGGCCCACCAGTACTCCTCGAGGGTCTCGCCCTTCCACGCGAACACCGGGATGCCCTTGGGCTCGTCCTCGGTGCCGTTGGGGCCCACCACGATGGCCGCGGCGGCGTGATCCTGGGTGGAGAAGATATTGCAGGAGGCCCAGCGGACCTCGGCGCCGAGCGACACCAGGGTCTCGATCAGGACGGCGGTCTGCACGGTCATGTGCAGCGAGCCGGAGATGCGCGCACCGCGCAGCGGCTGCACGTCGTCGTACTCGCGACGCAGTGCCATCAGGCCCGGCATCTCGTGCTCGGCGAGCCGAATCTCCTTGCGGCCGAACTCGGCCAGCGAGAGGTCCGCCACCTTGTAGTCGATCCCGTTGCGGACGTCGGGGGTCATCATGCTGGTCACTGCGGTCGTCATCTGCCTCTCGTGCCTCTCCTGGTCGGCCTGTCTTCCGCAAGCAAGGCTAGTCGGTGCCGCGCGGAGGCGACACCGCGACGGCAGCCTCGCACCCCCTCGGTGCGAGAGCCGGGGGGTTGCCGCTCAGGCGGCGGCCGCCATCCCGTCGCCGTGCTGGGCCAGGATGCGGTCGCGTTTGCGCGGCTGGATATTGGCGCGGCTGATATCGCCGCTGTAGTGCGTCAGCAGCCGCTGATCCATCACGTAGCGCCACAGCGGCGGAAACAGCGCCAGCAGAATCATGGTGGCGTAACCGGCCGGGAGCTGCGGCGATTCCTGAGTGGAGCGCAGAGTCTGGTACCGGCGTCCAGGATTTGCGTGGTGGTCGCTGTGCCGCTGCAGATGGAACAGGAAAATATTGGTGACCAGGCGGTCGCTGTTCCAGCTGTCGCTCGGCGAGCACCGCGCCCACTTGCCATTGGGCCGCCGGCGCCGCAGCAGTCCGTAGTGCTCGACATAGTTGACCGTCTCCAGCAGCGCGGCGCCGATCACGGCCTGCAGCAGCAGATACGGCAGGATTCGCCAGCCGAACCCGCCGACCAGCGCGCCGAAGAGCACCACCGTCATGGCCCAGGCCTGCAGCACATGATTGTGAATGCTCCACCAGCCCTGCCCTTTTCGGCGCAGCCGGTCGCGCTCGAGCCCGATAGCCGAACGGAAGCCGCCGATCACACTGCGCGGCAGGAATTCCCACAGCGTCTCGCCCATGCGGGCACTGGCCGGATCCTCCGGGGTGGCGACGCGCACGTGATGACCGCGATTGTGCTCCACGAAGAAATGGCCGTACGCCGACTGTGCGAGAGCCACTTTCGACAGCCACCGCTCCATATGCTCGACCCGGTGCCCGAGCTCGTGCGCGGCATTGATACCGATTCCGCTGACAAACCCGAGAGTTGCCGCGAGCCCGAGCTTGTCGATGACCGACAGGTCGGTACCGGCCCACATGACGGCCGCGATATACAGGCCGATCAGCTGGACCGGAAGGAACAGATAGGTGCACCACCGGTAGTACCGGTCGTTGGAGAGTAGTTCGTAATCCTCATCCTTCGGATTGGTGCCGTCTTCCCCGACGACCCAGTCCAGGACGGGTATGACAATGAGAACAATGATCGGTCCGATCCACCAGAACACCTCGAAGCGGGTCCAGTAGACCAGCTGCGACGGCAACAATGCACTCATCGGGGCGATGAGCCCCAACACCCACAGGTGACGTTTGGGATCCGGCGAACCCGACCGTTTGCCGACCAATTGCAAGTTTGCCCCGCTAATTAGATAGCTCAGAACTTCGCAGGTAGATATGTACAGACTCTATCCCCGTTACAACAGCGGTTCGTCGCCAAAGGTGGCAACTGTTACACCATGAACAGAGGCCGAACAGGCATCTATCCATGTGATGGCGGTCACCGCACATCTCTGGCAAACCGGTGGTGAATCGGAACTCAGTGCAACCACAAATAACGCACCTGCGGTCGCCCGGTGCGACCGTAGTCCGTTCGCCGCCGCACCACGCCGTCTTCGGCGAGACGCTCCAGGTATCGCCACGCGGTAACCCGCGAAACGCCGACGACGCGCCCGACCTCTCCGGCGGACACGCCCTGGGATGCCGCGCGCACCGCACGCGAAACCTCCTCCATCGTCTGTGGCGCAATACCTTTCGGCGAGGTAGCCCGTTGATCGGGAGTCCGCAGCATGCCGAAGGCGCGGTCGATCTCCTGCTGCGAGATGGCCGCCTCGCCCGCCGGCAGCGCCGTCCGATATTCGAGATAGCGCTCGAGCTTCTCGCGGAATGCCGAAAAGGTGAACGGCTTCAGCAGATACAGCACCACTCCGTGCGCGACGGCGGCGCGGACCATGGCCAGATCGCGCGCGGACGTAACGGCGATGACATCCGGGCGCGGGCGCAGTCCGGCTAAAGCCGCTGCGACCGCAAGACCGCTCATATCCGGTAAACCGATATCCATCAGAACGAGGTCTACGGAGTCGTTATCTTTCTGTGACTTCGCGGCGGCGGCGAGCGCGTCGCGTCCGGTGTGCGCGACGCCCGCCACCTCGAAACCGGGCAGTCGGTCCACGTAGGAGCGGTGCGCCTCGGCGATTGCCGGATCATCCTCCACGATCAGGACTCTGATCACCGGTACCTACCCATCACCCGAACCCGCATCCGCACCCTCGTCCCGCCGTGCCCCGACCGGACACGGAAAGCGCACGATAACAGCCGCTTCGGGCTCCCGACTCGCCCGCAGCTCCCCGCCGTACCGGGTCACCAGCCGCCGCACCAGCGCCAGACCCAGGCCGTGATGGTCGGTCTTGGTGGAATAGCCACGCTCGGTCGCCCGGCTGAACAACTCCTCGGACATGCCCGGACCACTGTCCGCGACCCGGACGTACAGCTCGGCGTCATCGCGGCGGACAGTGACCTCCACCCAGGCGTCCTCGTCCCGCCCGACGGCATCGAGCGCGTTGTCGACGAGATTGCCGAGCAGGGTGACCATTTCGTGCGCGGTGAGCGGATCGGTGGAATCGAGCAGGGTGTCACCGGTGACGGTGAGCTCCACACCGTATTCGGCCGCCTGCTCCACCTTGCCCAGCAGCAGCGCGACCACGGCCGGTTCGGCGACCGCACCGGCCAGCCGGTCGATGAGCGCCTGCGACAGTTCCAGCTCCGCGGTGGCGAAGGCGACCGCCTCCCGGGACCGGCCCAGCTCCACCATGGTGATCACGGCGTGCAGGCGATTGGCGGCCTCGTGCGCCTGGGCGCGCAGGGCTTCGGCGAAACCGCGCACCGAATTCAATTCGCCCAGTACGTCCCGTAATTCGGTGTGGTCGCGGAGAGTGAGCACGGTGCCCATCCGGCGGCCGGCGTGTTCGACCAGATCCTGATTGACCACCAGCACCTGCTCCGGCGTCACATGCATCTCATCGCGCACCACCTCCGGCCCGAGCCGTTGCAATGAGATGGGCAGATCGGTCCGCAGCACCGGGCCGTCCGGCAGTCGCAGCAGCCGCCGCGCCTCGTCATTGACGACCTCGGCGCGCTCACCCGATTCATCGAAGACCAGCAGGCCCTCGTGCACGGAGTGCAGCACGGCATCGTGATGCTCGTACAGCGTGCGCATTTCGGCCGGAGCCAGACCCAGGGTCTGCCGCAACAGTCTGCGGCGCAACAGCAGTGCGCCCAGCAGCGCCAGCACCAGTCCGGCGGCGGCCACCATCAGGATCGCCGGTAGCTGCGCGCGCACCTGTGCGCCGATGTGCACGCGGGTGATTCCCGCCGAGACCAGCGCGACAATGTGGCCGTCGCCGTCCCGGACCGGAGTCACCGAGCGAATGGACGGGCCCAGCGTGCCGGCGAAGGTCTCGGTGAAGGTCTCCCCCGCCAGCGCACGATCGATGGTGCCGCTGAACGGTTTCCCGATGCGGTCCGGATCGGTGTGCGTATAGCGGGTGCGGTCGGGGGCCATGACCACGATGAAATCGACGCCGGTGCGCTGGCGAATGCTCTCGGTCACCGGTTGCAGCAGCGCCGTCGGATCGGGACTGCGCACCGCGGTCAGGGTCGCGGGCGAGCGGGCGACAGCCACCGCGATATCGATGACCTGCGCCCGGGTGGCGTCATCCTGGGCATGCCGGGTCTGCAGCACCGCCAGCGCGGTGCCGACCGCGATGACCACCGCCAGCACCGCCAATTGCACGGCGAACACCTGCCCTGCGACCGAGCGCCCGCGCCGGATCCGCGCCCCGCCATCCCTCCTGCGACCGATCACTGCGCCTCCGTGCCGTGAACAAAACTTACGCAACAGTGACCGGCGTCACTGCCCGGGCACATCATTCTTCACGAACCGGCGTGAGCGGGTTCACACCGACTGACCGTTCGTCACCCCGGCGCGCTTTTGGCCGGGATCCACACTCGCGACACGGCTACCCATTTCGGTGGATCCCGGCCAAGAGCATGCCGGGATGACGGAGAGGCTTCAATGAGTACAGCGACAAGAACACCGAACGCACGCCGCGACCGCACCCACTGGTTGTATCTGGCCGTCATCCTCGCGGTGCTGGCCGGCATTCTGGTCGGCTGGCTCGCACCGGGTTTCGGCAAATCGGTGGGCGAGCTCGGCACCCTGTTCGTGAATCTGATCAAGATGATGATCTCGCCGGTCATCTTCTGCACCATCGTGCTCGGCATCGGATCGGTGCGGGCGGCGGCCCGGGTCGGCAAGATCGGCGGCATGGCGATCGGGTACTTCCTGATCATGTCGACGGTGGCGCTGGCCATCGGCCTGGTGGTAGGCAATCTGCTGCATCCGGGCACCGGGCTCGATATCGCCGCGCACGCCAAGGAGTCCGTCCAGTACGCGAAGGATGCGCAAAGTGCCGGTGGCACCTGGACTTTCGTCAAGGACATCGTCCCGACCACGCTGGTCTCGGCGCTGACCGGCGGCAAGGTATTGCAGACGCTGTTCGTGGCACTGCTGGTCGGCTTCGGCATCCAGGCCATGGGCAGCACGGGTGAACCTCTGCTGCGCGGTGTGGCACTGCTGCAGAAGCTGGTGTTCCGCATCCTGACCATGATCCTGTGGCTGGCGCCGGTCGGCGCGTTCGGCGCCATCGCGAATGTGGTGGCGCGCACCGGACTCGACGCGGTGAAGCAGCTCGCACTGCTCATGGTGGCGTTCTATCTCACCTGCGCGGTCTTCGTCTTCGGCATCCTCGGCGCGCTGCTGCGCACGGTCGCCGGAGTGTCCATCTTCAAACTGGTGCGCTACCTGGCCCGCGAATACCTGCTGATCGTGGCGACCTCGTCCTCGGAGTCCGCGCTGCCGCGGCTCATCGCCAAGATGGAGCATCTGGGCGTGGAGCGCACCACGGTGGGAGTTGTTGTGCCGACCGGATATTCGTTCAATCTTGACGGCACCGCCATCTACCTGACCATGGCCACCCTGTTCGTCGCGGACGCCATGCACAAACCGCTGTCCTGGACCGAACAACTGGGTCTGCTCGTCTTCATGATCGTGGCGTCCAAGGGCGCGGCCGGTGTCACCGGTGCGGGCCTGGCCACGCTGGCCGGCGGGCTGCAGAGCCATCGCCCCGAACTGCTCGACGGCGTCGGCCTGATCGTCGGCATCGACCGCTTCATGTCGGAAGCCCGTGCGGTGACCAACTTCTCGGGCAATGCGGTGGCCACGGTGCTCATCGGGACGTGGACCAAGACCATCGAACCGGCCCGGATGCGCGCCGTGCTCGACCGGCAGCTGCCGTTCGACGAAACCGCCGTGGTGGACGACCATCCGGCGACCGCGGGAACCGAAACCCCTGCCGCCGCAACGACTGCCGACCCCACCGCCGCACCGGTCGAGAAGACCCCGATTCCGGCCTGAGCCACCTGAATCCGGACCCGCTGCGGCGTAATGCCCTTGCGCCGCAGCGGGTCCGCTGCTGTCGGCGCGGTACCGCGCCGATGCCGGTCAGCGCAGTACCGCGCCGATGCTCAGCGTGGCGGCAATGGCATTGGCCAGCTCCGCGCCCTTCACTTCGAAGTGCCGGGAGTAGTAGGTGAGATGTTCGGCGTGCTCGTGGAAGTGATGCGGGGTGAGCACCGCGGAGAACACCGGCACATCGGTGTCGAGTTGCACCCGCATGAGCGCGTCCACCACCGCCCCGGCCACGAAGTCGTGGCGGTAGATGCCGCCGTCGACCACGAGGGCGCAGGCGGCGATCGCGGCGTACTCGCCACTGGCCGCCAAACGCTTGGCCTGCAAGGGGATTTCGAAGGCGCCGGGCACTTCGATCACATCGACATCCGGATATCCGTGCTCGGCGAGACCCGCGCGGCAGGCGGCCACGGACTTGTTCACGATCTCCGCGTGCCAGCGCGCGGCGACCACGGCGATCCGACCGGCCGTCGAATTGATGGGTGACATGACTATCTCCTGTTCGCGTTGTCACCCAGGGCATGACGACGCGAACGCGCCGACCCGCGCGAGCGGAGCGGCGGAACCGTCGCGTTCTCTTTCATCCGGACTGTGACCGTCGGCTCCGGATTCACACCGGATCTGCTGACCCGAGCGGTCCGTGAACCGCTCGGCGCTCGCGGGCTCGTGCGTACCGGATAGGCCGGACGCCATGACCGCCGGTGGGGATTTCCACCCCGCCCTGAGAACGTCTTACGAATCGGACTCTAGGCGTTCGTCGGGGTGGAATCAATGTGAGCCGGCCCCGATATCCGGTGACCGGTCACCGCCGTCAGCGCAGCAGCACGTCCGCGTCGGCGGGCAATCCGCCCACCGGCCACCAGCGCAGATCGGTGGATTCCGAACTGCGCACGGGGACCGCGTCTTTCGGCGCCTTGATCTTGAACAGCAGATCCAGGTGCCGGGTCGGGATGCCCAGCGAGCAGGTGATCGGATGCGCCTGCGCGCCGTACAGCCCGGGTTCGAGGGTCAGGTCCGCGATCCCCGATTCCTCGGTGGCCTCCCGGAACGCGGCGGCCGCCACCGACTCGTCGGACTCCTCGCAGTGCCCGCCCAGCTGGATCCAGCGACCCACCCGCGGATGCAGCGTCAGCAGCACCTCGGACTCGTCGTGTGAGAGCACGATGGCCGAGGCGGTGATATGCCCCGGCGCATGCTCACGCAGGCAGCCGCGCGGCGCGGACCCCAGGAACGCGAGCATGGCCTCCCGCAGCGACTGATCCGGACCCGATGCCGGAGACCAGGTTTCGAGCAACTCCAGCGCCGACGCGTGCAATGACTGCGCGCTCACCAGCACCCTCCCGCTGCTGCACGCCCGGCCACCGCACCCCGCACAGCTGTTGTTCTACGGGCAGCCGTGGCATTTCGGCCTGCCGCGGTGCCGCAAGCGGGCCGACCGACGAGGCCGCGGGACATCACAGGGTTCACAGCTCCACCAGTCCGATGCCCGGCTCGCGGGGTTCGCGGGGTGCGAGTGGCTCGAGTGGGTGGCCGATCGCGATGGCTCCCAAGGGATTCCAGTCCTGCGGCAGGTCCAGCACCTCGCGGGTGATCTCGGGGGCGAAGATGGTGGAGCCGATCCAGCAGCTGCCCACGCCCTTGGTGGCGAGCGAGACCAGCAGGCCCTGCACGGCCGCACCGACCGCGACATTGAACATGGTGGATTCATTGGCGCGGCGGCGGGCGTCCGGATAGTCGTGTGCGCCGTCGGGCACACAGAACGGGATGATCACCTCGGGTGCGTCGAACAGGATGCGGCCGCGGCCGACCCGCTTGTCCGCACGCTCCTGCGACAGCCCGTCGGCGGACAGATCCGCATGCCACTTCTCGGCCATGGCCTCGAGCAGCTGGTTCCGCAGGCCGGGCTTGCGCAACCAGACAAACCGGACCGGACGGGTGTGGTGCGGGGCCGGCGCGGTCAGCGCCTCGCCCACGGCGGTCCGAATGAGGTCGGGATCGACCGGGGTCTCCGCGAATCGGCGCACCGAGCGGCGCATCAGCAGCGCCTGACCACGGCCGAGCTCGATGGCCTCCTCGGTGCCCAGCCAGAACAGATCGTCGACCCCGCGGCGCAGCAGATCCGTGGCGGAGGACCCGTCGTCGGCGTACTCCAGCCCGCGCACCACCGCGACCGGCACCGCGCCGAGCTTGCCTTTCACCAGATCCGCGGCGGCCGCCAGCTCATCGGCGATCGCGACGAGGGTGACGTGCAGCTCATTGCCCTGCCCGTCGATCGCGCCGTCGTAGTCGTGCAGCACCCGCAGCCCGGAAGAGCCGATGGCGGCGTCGATCTGGCCGTTGCGCCAGGCGCGCCCCATGGTGTCGGTGATGACCACGGCCACCTGCACGCCGAGGCGTTCGGCCAGCGCCGCGCGCAGGGCCTTCGCACTGGCATCGGGATCGACCGGCAGCAGCACCAATTCGCCCTGCTCGACATTCGACCCGTCCACCCCGGAGGCGGCCTGCACAATGCCCAGCCGGCTCTCGGTGATGAGGGTGCGGTTCTTGCGCGCCAGCACCCGCACGGCCTCCTGCAGCACCAGCTCGCGCCGGGCCGCGTCCCGCGCTTCCGGATCGGCCGGGGCCGCGACGATGCGCCCCTCCGCCTTGGACACGATCTTGCTGGTCACCACCAGCACATCGCCGTCCTGCAACCAGGGCGCCTGTGCCGCAATGTGTTCGGCGATATCGTCGCCGGGCCGGAATTCCGGCAGACCGAGGATCGGCCGAATGCTCAGCTCGCCGCCCGAGGCGTGGTCGGGCCGCGTCACCCGATCGGGCAGCGCGGCGTTCGGTTCGGTACTCACGAATTCACTCCCAGCACTCAAGGTTTCACGCCGGCGATGTCCAGGGCCTCCCGCACCATTTCGGCGGTGGCGGCGGGATCGGACATGAGCAGGGGCACACTGCGGACCTCGACGCCGGGGACGTCGGCGGTATCGGTGCTGTGCACCAGCCACCCGTCCAGAATGCCGGTGGCGGTGCGTGCGCCGTAGTAGTTGCCGACCGCTTCGGCGGTGGTTTCCACACCGATCACGGAGAGGCATTCATCGGCCATGCCGCGCAACGGCTTTCCACCGACCACCGGGGACAGGCCGATCACCTTGGCGTCGGTGGTGCGCAGCGCACTGCGAATTCCGGGCACCGCGAGGATGGATCCGACGCTCACAACAGGGTTGGAAGGGGCCAGCAGAACAGCGTCCGCGGCCGCTATGATTTCGGTCACACCGGGGGCGGGTTTTGCTTGGTCTGCCCCAATAGTCACGAATCCATGGGTCTCAACGTTCGCCCGGTAGCGCACCCACCACTCTTGAAAATGGATCGCGCGACGTTCGCCAGGGTTCTCCGGGTCCGCGATAACGACGTGCGTTTCAGACCTGTCGTCGGTGGCGGGCAGCAGCTTCACACCGGGTTGCCACCGGTTGCAGAGAGCCTCGGTCACCGCCGAAAGGGGGTAACCCTGACGCAACATTTCGGTACGAATCAGGTGGGTGGCGATATCGCGATCACCCAGGCCGAACCAATCGGGCTGAGCGTTGTATTTCGCCAGCTCCTCCTTGGCGTTCCAGGTCTCGTTCGCATGGCCCCAGCCGCGTTCGGTATCGATGCCGCCACCCAGCGTGTACATGCAGGTGTCCAAATCCGGGCAGATCCGTAGGCCGTGCATCCAGACGTCGTCGCCGACGTTCACAATGGCCGTTACTTCGGCGCCGGGGACCAGTTCGCGCACGCCCTGCAGGAACCGCGCGCCGCCCACTCCGCCGACCAATACCGCGATCCGCAGACCGGTGCCGGGGGCGGTGTCCGCTTGTTCTCGAGTCACATCCGCACAGCCTATGCGTTTCGGGTGCGAATTTGCCTCACTAGATATTTGCTGTGAATTTGCTGTTTGATCTGCGGATACCTTGCCGAAGCGGGTCGCAGATGGTAACGGAATAGCTTCGGCAGCTTGACCACCACCGCGCCCGGCGTGTCTAATCACAGGCATGTCATTCCGGGTCCGCGCGAGAGCTCAAGGCGCGGACGGCTTTTCGAACATGTGTTCGCATCATCGGAGTGGCGGACAGCTCGGGGATGGCCGCGGGACTACGTCGCGGTGTTGGGCCGTCGGTGGGATCGGTTCCGACGGATTAATCATTCTGCGCTAACACACAGTGAGGAGGCGGAGCGATGGCCGATGAGCTGGCCCCGTCGAATTTTCCAGGCGGTGTATCGCAAACCGATTCCACAGCTGGCGCAGCTCCTGATTTCTGCGCCGACACATGGAACGGACTCGAGGGGGGTGAACCGATGACGATACGGCCGGGGGGCGGTCAGTGGGCGCGGGCGCAATATCAGCCCGAACCACCACGCCTGAGCCTGATCGTCACGGGCACTGATGAAGCGTTCGACAGTTTTTCACGCGGCGGTCGCGCTATGACCGAAGCCGAGCAGTGGCAAGAACGGGCGCTCTGCGCTCAGACCGATCCGGAGGCGTTCTTCCCCGAGAAGGGCGGCTCCACCCGCGAGGCCAAGCGCATCTGCATGGGCTGCGAAGTCCGCGACGAATGCCTCGACTACGCCCTCGCCAACGATGAGCGCTTCGGCATCTGGGGCGGCCTCAGCGAACGCGAGCGCCGTCGCCTCAAGCGCGGCATCATCTGACGCTCCCCCGCCTCTCCGGAACTTCAGCGCCTGAGTGAGATCCGCCGGCCGTACCGTTCGCGTGCCGGCGGTCAGGCGCTGAAACAATTCCGGGGGTACCCCGGGAGTTACCCCGACCTCACGAAATCTGTTGTGGCGGTCGGGATTTACTCCTCGGGCTCGGGGTCGATCACATCCGGGTCGACTCCGAGGTAGGTGGCGATCTGCTGAACGAGAACTTCGCGCAGCAGGTCCACCAGATCGTCCGGATCACCGGCCCGCAGTTCCAGCGGTTTGCGGAACAGCACCACTCGGGCCCGGGTCGCCTGGCCGTAACGGTCCACCCCCGCCGGGATGAGGCGCGACAGGGGCACCGGGCCGTCGGCGACGACCTCGTCCGGCCAGGTCACCGAATCCGGGTGCAGCGGACGAATTTTCGGCACATCGTCCACCGCGATATCCAGCTTGGTGAGCTGATCGTGCCAGCGACTCTCGAGGGGCGCGAAGGCCTCCAGCACCAACCGGTCGAACTGCTGGCCGCGGGTGCGGCGGGCAGGCACCGTCGGCGGCAGCATCGGCCCGCGCACACCCCGCCCGCGACGGATGACCGACCGCGCGGTGGGCGGTCGCCTCTTACGTGAACGGGTCATGACACGAATCTAGCTCCAATCGATCGCCCGGCCTGCGTCGGCGCGTGTCGGGAGTGGAGCGCGCACGGTCCGGATCCGGGTGAGGACCGCCACGTTGAGCGTGTCTGTCCCCGTCGGAGCGCCCGGAGGGTTACCCTGCATGGCGTGATTCCCATGCGTCGTTGCTGCCGTCCAGGTTGCAAGAATCCGGCTGTTGCGACGCTCACCTATGTGTACTCGGACTCGATGGCGGTGGTCGGACCGCTCGTCACCGTCGCCGAACCGCACTCCTGGGATCTGTGCGAAACGCACGCCTCCCGGATCACCGCGCCGAAGGGGTGGGAACTCGTCAAGCACGAGGGCGGGTTTTCCAGCGGCACCCCCGACGACGACGATCTGACCGCACTGGCCGAGGCCGTCCGCGAAGCCGGATTACGCCGCCGCACACCGGAACCCGATCCGCGCGGCTACTCCGACTATCCGCCCTCCCAGCAGCGCCCCAATCGCACCGGCAGACGCGGTCACCTACGTGTCCTACCCGACCCGCCCAACTGAAGCTTGGGTCGATAGAGCCGAGATGGCGCATACAGAACCACTGATCTCGTTCGAACCGGGTGACTCCCGGGGTACCCCCGAAATCATTTCGGCACCCGACCGCCGGCACGCGTGCATGACCGGCGACGGATCTCAGCCGGGCGTTGGAGTTTCGGGGAGGCGGGGGAGCGTCGAATTCACGTCACGGAGCCCAACTACTAATGTGGTCGGCATG
Organism: Nocardia sp. NBC_01388; assembly: GCF_045040085.1. Taxonomy (NCBI): domain Bacteria; kingdom Bacillati; phylum Actinomycetota; class Actinomycetes; order Mycobacteriales; family Nocardiaceae; genus Nocardia; species Nocardia sp. NBC_01388. The sequence goes on along the minus strand of NZ_CP109553.1, from coordinate 7,959,901 downwards.
ACAGAGCCACGCTCCGCCGAGTCCGTAAATGCAGTCATCAAGGCATATGACGTCCGCGGGGTGGTCGGCGAACAAATCGACGCGGCATTCGTCGCGGATGTGGCGTCCGCCTTCGCCCGGCTGATGCGCGCCGAGGGTGCGAAGCAGGTCGTGATCGGCCACGATATGCGTGACTCCTCCCCTGAACTGGCCGCCGCCTTCGCCGAGGGCGTGCTCGCGCAGGGCCTGGATGTGGTCCAGATCGGCCTCGCGTCCACCGACGGGCTGTACTTCGCCTCCGGCCATCTCGAATGCCCCGGCGCCATGTTCACCGCCTCGCACAATCCCGCGAAGTACAACGGCATCAAGATGTGCCGGGCCAAGGCGCTGCCGGTCGGCCAGGACACCGGGCTGCGCACCATCGCCGACGAGGTCATCGCCGGCGTCCCGGCCTACGACGGCCCGCGCGGCACCGCCACCGAACAGGATCTGCTCGCCGCCTACGCGGCCTATCTGCACAAGCTCGTCGATCTGAGCGATTCGCGCCCGCTGCGCATCGCCGTGGACGCGGGCAACGGCATGGGCGGCTTCACGGTGCCCGCCGTGCTGGGCACGCTGCCGCAGTACATCATCGAGCCGCTCTACTTCGAGCTCGACGGCAATTTCCCCAATCACGAAGCCAATCCCCTGGATCCGAAGAATCTGGTGGATCTGCAGGACTACGTCCGCAAGACCGGCGCCGATATCGGCCTGGCCTTCGACGGCGATGCCGACCGCTGCTTCGTGGTGGACGAGAAGGGCGACCCGGTATCGCCGTCCGCCATCACCGGCCTGGTGGCCGAGCGCGAACTGGCCAAGGAGCCGGGCGCGACCATCATCCACAATCTGATCACCTCGCACGCCGTGCCCGAGCTGGTAGCCGAACTCGGCGGCAATGCGGTGCGCACCCGGGTCGGCCACTCGTTCATCAAGCAGCAGATGGCCTCGACCGGTGCGATCTTCGGCGGCGAGCATTCCGCGCACTACTACTTCCGGGACTTCTGGGGCGCCGATTCCGGCATGCTGGCCGCCCTGCACGTGCTGGCCGTACTCGGTGCGAAGGACCGGCCCATGTCCGAACTCGCGTCCGCGTATGCAACGTATGCGGCCTCCGGAGAGATCAACTCCACAGTGGCTGATGCGAAGGAGCGGACCATGGCGGTTCTCGAAGCGTTCGGCGCGCGGGCCCAGTCGGTGGACCGGCTGGACGGCGTGACCGTGCAACTGCCCGACGGCGCCTGGTTCAATCTGCGTGCCTCCAATACCGAACCGCTGCTGCGGCTCAACGTCGAAGCACGATCGCAGGACGAAGTAGACCAACTCGTCACCGAGATCCTGAGCATCGTCCGCGCCTGACTGGAATAGTGGAATCACAGAGCTTGGATTCACCAGCGTCTGGTGACCCGATGAGGGGAGGTGGCAACGCCCGATGATCGCTGGGACACCTGTACTCGACCTCGATGACGTCGCCTCGCTGGAAGCGGCCGATGCCGGGGGGACCTTGCGCAGCGCCGCATCCGGCGGCGCGCTGGTACGCGCGACCGCCGCGGCATTGGCCGAAAACGCGCTGACCCGGCTGACGGATCTAAGACCGCGCAGCCTGGTCATGCTCTCCGGCAGCGGGCGCGCCGCCCGCGCCGCCGCACTGCTGGTAGCCGCCCTCGGGGATCGGACGAGTATGCCGCTGGTGGCGGTCACCTCGATTCCGCCCTGGGTCGGCCCGCTGGATGTGGTGCTGGTGGCGGGCGATGACGCCGGTGATCCGCGCCTGGCCGAGGCCATCGATTTCGCGGTGCGCCGGGGTGCGGAGGTCGTGGTCGCCGCACCCGACGAGGGACCGCTGCGCGCCGCCGCCGCCGGCCGCGCGACCATGTTGCCACCGCGGATCCGGGTGCTCGACCACAATCGGCTGCTGCGCTATCTGGCCGTCGGCATCGCAGTGGTGGCCGCGGTCGACCCCAATCGCACCGGGCCGCTGCTCCCGGAATTGGACGCGCTCGCCGATCTGCTCGATGCGGAGGCGCTGCGGGACGGTCCGCAGCACGAGGCGTTCCACAATCCGGCCAAGACCCTCGCCACCCGTATGCAGCAGCGCAAACGCATGGTGCTGTCGGGCGATTCGCCCGCCGCCGCGATTCTGGCCGAACACGGCTCCGAAGTGCTGCTGGCCGCCGCCGGGCAGATCACCGCCGCTGCCAACCTTGCGGAAACCGTTGCGGCGCATGGTCGACTGGTGGAAGCTGCAGGCGTGTCCGTACCCGGTTTCGATCCGCTCTTCCATGACGAGCAATTGGACGGCCCGGCCCCGGTGGAGCAGGTGCGGATCTTCGTACTGAGCGCCGACCAGGACCAGGTCGCCGCACGGCGCCGACTCGCGGTCTTCGGCTCCGACGCCGGGCTGGTCGATGTCGACCTGGTGAACGTGGATGCGGAAGCCGCCGCCGTGCATGCGCTCGAAGCCGGTCAGCCGGTGCCGCCCGCGCGCGGTGGTGAGCTGGAACAGCTTGCGGTGCTGTCGCTTCGGCTGGAGATGTCGGCCGCGTATCTGCGACTACTCTCGCGTCCGGCCTCGACCCAGGGACGCTATGACGGGGGACGTTACTAGTGCACGAACTCGTTGGTGCGCTGCGCTCCTACGCCTGGGGCTCGCGCACCGCGCTAGCTCAGCTGTGCGGACGACCGGTTCCTTCCGCGCATCCGGAGGCCGAACTCTGGTTCGGCGCGCACCCCGCCGATCCCGCACAGGTGCGGATCAACGGCCACAGTCAATCGCTGCTGGAGGTGGTCAGCGCCGACCCGCAGCGCGAACTCGGTTCGGTCGCGGGCGAATTCGACGGCCGGCTGCCGTTCCTGCTGAAAATCCTCGCCGCCGAGGAACCGCTGTCGCTGCAGGCGCACCCCAGTCTCGAACAGGCGCGCAACGGGTTCCAGCGCGAGAACCACGCCGGCATCTCCCTCGACTCCCCCATGCGCAACTACCGGGACGAGAACCACAAACCCGAACTCGTGGTGGCGCTGGACCGGTTCGAAGCCCTCGCGGGCTTCCGCGATCCGATGCGCACCGTGCGGCTGCTGCGGGCGCTGGAGGTGCCGGAGCTGGAGCCGTTTGCGGGACTGCTGGCCGCACAACCGGATTCGGCCGGGCTGCGCACCCTGTTCACCACCTGGATCGCACTGCCGCAGGCCAGCCTGAGCATGCTGCTGCCCAAGGTGCTGGACGGCTGCGTGCACTACCTGTCCGAACGCGATGCCGGTGCCAATGGTTCGCGCCGGGAATTCACCGCCGAGGTGCGGACCCTGCTGGAACTGGCGGAGGCCTATCCCGGTGATGCCGGGACACTCGCCGCGCTGCTGCTGAACCGGATCACCCTGGAGCCCGGTGAGGCCTTGTTCCTGGCCGCCGGGAACCTGCACGCGTATCTGCGCGGCGTCGGCGTGGAGATCATGGCCAATTCCGACAATGTGCTGCGCGGCGGGCTCACGCCCAAGCACGTGGATGTGCCGGAACTGCTGCGGGTGCTGGATTTCGAACCCCTGGATCTGCCGATCATCGAGCCGGAGCTGCTGGGTGAGGGTGTTTTCCAGTACCACACGCCCGCACCCGAATTCGCGCTCAGCCGCTATGAGCTGACACCCGGGTCGGAGCCGATTCCGGTGCCGCGCTCCGGTCCCGGCATCGTGCTGTGCACGCACGGCACGGTGCTGCTGTTCCTGGGCGGGCAGAAGCTGCGGGTCGAATGCGGCCATGCGGCCTGGATTTCCGCGGCCGACGGCGATATTCGCGCGCAGGCCATCGGGGATGCGGCGCAGCTGTTCTGCGCGACGGTCGACGAGGACTGAACTCCGTCTGGGTAGGCTGTCCCACCAAGCACGTTTTACGACAAAACGGACAACGGTTCGGAGGGGCGGCACATTGTCAGCGGGTGGCGGTAAGAAGGCGATCCTGGCGGCGCTCAGCGCCAATGCCGGTATAGCGGTGGCGAAGTTCATCGGCGCGGCCATTACCGGATCGGCGTCCATGCTGGCCGAGGCCGTGCACTCGGTGGCGGACACCTCCAATCAGGGTCTGCTGCTGCTGGGTCAGCGCCGGGCCGCACAGCAGGCCGATCAGCTGCACCCGTTCGGCTACGGCCGCAATCGCTACTTCTACTCGTTCGTGGTCGCGCTGGTGATCTTCGCGCTCGGCTCGGTGTACGCCATCTACGAGGGCATCCACAAGATCGAGCATCCGGAGAAGCTGACCAACCCGTGGGTGGCGGTCGGCATTCTCGGTGTCGCGATCCTGCTGGAGGGCTACAGCTTCACCACCGCCATGCGAGAGTCCAAGCCGCTCAAGGGCGATGCGAGCTGGTGGCGGTTCATCCGCAACTCCCGCAATCCGGAACTGCCGGTGGTGCTGCTGGAGGACTCCGGCGCACTCATCGGCCTGATCTTCGCCTTCGTCGCCATCAGCCTGACCGAGCTCACCGGCGAACCGGTGTGGGACGGCATCGGCACCCTGGCCATCGGCATCCTGCTCGGCGTCATCGCCGTCATCCTGATCATCGAGATGCAGAGCCTGCTCATCGGTGAGGGCGCCACCCCGGAAGAGGATCGCGCCATTCGCGCCCAGCTCGTCGATGATCAGCGCATCGACAGTCTCATCCATCTGCGCACCCAGTATCTCGGCCCCGAGGAGATGCTGGTGGCCGCCAAGATCGCCATCGTCCCCGGGCTCGAGATCGCCGATATCGCGGCCGCCATCGACGATGCGGAAGCGCGTGTGCGCGCGGCGGTTCCGGCCGCCCGCGTCATCTACCTGGAGCCGGACCTCTACCGCACCCAGCCCGCCTAGGCCCAGCCGAGTCGATCACTGGGTGGAATCGACGACGAAGCTTCGATTCAGACCGAGCAGCACACGGTCCGCGGTGAGCAATCGCAGCATCTCGACCTGTGCCTGCGCGATGATCAGTCGATCGAATGGGTCGTGCCGCACAAGTTCTGGAAATTCGCGAATCCCCTCGGCGTGCTCGCCGGTGACGTCGAGAACGGCCAGGCCCTGTGTACCGATTAACTCGGTGAAGTCGGCCGGGATCTTCAGTTTGCCGAGCATCGCTTTGATGGTCAGCTCCCAAATCGTCGCCGCGGAGACGTACACCTCGGTAGCCGAACTGATCATTCGCCGGGCATGCTCGCCCAGCCGCGGATTGTCGTCGAGCAACCACAGTGCCGTCTGACTATCAAGCAGAAGCATCGGCATCATCCCCATAGAACATCCGCTGAATGTCGGGATCGATGCCGAATGCGCTGTCGTCGTACGCTAATTGGCCCTTGAGACCGCCGAAGGTGACCGGTGTCCCCCCATGTGGAACCAGATCGGCGATGGGCTTGCCCGCCTTGGAAATCACTATGCGTTCCCCCTTTGCCACACGTTCGAGAAGCCGGGATAGGTGTGTCTTGGCCTCATGAATATTTACCTGTGTCATCACCCAAGGATAGTGGACTAAGTCTAGTCCAGTCCACTGCCACCCGGGTGCGATCCGAGCAGTTCCAGCGGGTCGGTGTGGACGCCGAATTCGCGGCGCAGGGCGTGGCGGGCGGCGTAGTAGCCGTTCATGCCGTGCACGCCGGGGCCGGGCGGGGTGGCGGAGGAGCAGAGGTAGACGCCGGGGATCGGGGTGCGGTACGGGTTCCAGCGCGCGGCGGGGCGGAAGACGGTCTGGCGCAGGGTCATCGCACCCGCGGAGATATCACCGCCGATGTAGTTGGCATTGTGCGCGGGCATGGTCGCGGCGGTCTGCACGTGGGTGGCGAGAACCAGATCGCGGAAGCCGGGGGCGAAACGTTCCACCTGCGCGGTGATCGCCTCGGTCATATCCCGGGTGGAACCGTTCGGGACGTGGGCGTAGGTGTAGAAGGTGTGCTGCCCGGCGGGCGCCCGGGTGGGGTCGACCACGCCGGGTTGAATGGCGAGCACGTACGGACGGTCCGCGTGTTGTCCCGCGGCCACGGCCTTTTCGGCGGCGACCGCCTCGGCGCGGGCGCCGACCAGATGCAGGGTGCCCGCACGCTCACAGCCGCGCGCCTGCCACGGCACCGGCCCGGAGAGCGCGAAATCGACCTTGCAGGCCGCACCGCCGTAGCGGAAGTTCGCCAGCGCCCGGGAGTACCGGCCCGGCAGGCGGTCGGCGGCGATGCGCTGTAGTTCGGCGGGGGCGAGATCGAGCAGAACGGCTCGCACATCACCGAATTCGTCGATGGAGTCGATCCGATGCCCGGTGCTGATGCGTCCGCCGTGCCTGCGCAGATCGGCGGCGAGCGCATCGCTGATGGCCTGACTGCCGCCTTTCGGGACAGGCCAGCCGCGCACATGCGCGAGCGTGCCGAGCAGCATGGCGACCCCGGCGCCCGGAATCCCGCGCGGTGGCCGAATGGCATGTGCCGCAATGCCGGTCAGCAGCGCCGGTGCGAGCTCCTCGCGAAAACGCAGATTCCACAGCGGTGTCGACTGTTCGGCGAGGCGGCGGGCGAAGCGCACCCCCACCATCGGGTCGAGCGGTGGGTGCCGCAGATCCGACATTCCGAGGGCGACCAGATCTTCCCAGTCCCGCACCAGCGGTCCGAAGAGCCGCCGCCAGGACCCGCCGTCGCGACCGAGCCCGGCCGCGGTCTGCTCGAGATCACGCCACGCCAGTCCGGCCCGCCCGCCGTCGAGCGGATGCGCATAGGAGACCTGCGGCGCAAGCAGTTCCACCCCGTGTGCGGCCAGATCGAAGGCGCGGAAGAACGGTGACGCCACCGCCATGGGATGTGCGCCCGCGCACAGATCGTGCCGGAACCCCGGCAGCGTGACCTCCCCGGTCCGGCAGCCGCCGCCGATCGCGTCCGAGGCCTCGTAGACCTGCACCTCGAGCCCCGCCCGGGCCAGGATCACCGCCGCCGCAAGCCCATTGGGCCCCGATCCGACCACCACCGCGTCAGCCATGATCACAGCCTAGGCGCGGCCGCCGGGCGACGGCCCGATCGTGACGAAGCCCGCGGCCGGCTCAGTCCGCCAGGTGCTCAGTGCGCCCACTGGTCGATGAGAATGTCCAGTCGCTGACTGCGAAAGTCGGGCCGCAGGCGGCCGCCTCGATCCAGGGTGGCCAGACCGTGCAGGGCGCTCCACGCCACCTCGGTGAAGGTCTCGACATCGTGCGGCGGGGCGAAGGGGGCGAAGGTGAGAGCCAGTTCCTTGAAGGCGTCCTTGAGCGGCTGCCCGGCCTCGTCACCGAATTTCAGGTTGGTGCGCAGCAGGAACATGGCGTCGTAGAGCGCGGCATTGTCGCGGGCGAAGGCGAGATAGCCCTCCGCGACCGCGGTGAGGGCGGCCAGCGGGGTGGCGGCGGCCTCCCGGACCGCCCTGGTGATCACGGCGAATTCACCGATGCCCTGTTCGGCGACCGCGGTCACGATGGCGTCCCGGCCGGAGAAGTGGCCGTAGAGCACGGGCTGGCTGTATTCGATGGCATCGGCCAGGCGGCGAATGGTCACCGCCTCCCAGCCCTCGGTTTCGGCCAGTTCGCGGGCGGCATCGATGATGCGCTGATGGCGGTCGGCGCGTTCGCGTTCCTTACGGGTCTGTATGGCGCTCATGAACAAATACTAGCATCGCTAGACAAACTACCCATGCATGTTCTAGCGTTGTCTACATCAGTTAGCAGCGCTAGATTTTGGAGCACAGATCATGACTCGGAACCGCATCGCCACCGCCCTGTCCCTCATCGGCGCGGCCTTCATCCTCTACATCGGCATCAGCTACCTCCTCACGCCGCAGACCATCGCCACCGGCTTCGGCCTCCCGGAATGGCCGCACGGCGATGCCGCGGCGTTCATGAATCTCAAGGGCATTCGCGATACCGTCTCCGGCATCCTCATCCTCGCCCTGCTGGCGGCCCGCCAGCGCTTCGCCCTGGGCATCACCATGCTGGTCGTCGCCCTCACCCCGATCGGCGACATGATCACCGTGCTGAGCTACCACGGTTCCACCGCAACCGCTTTCGGCGTGCACGGCCTCACCGCCGCGCTGGTACTGCTCACCGGAGTCCTGCTGCTCCGCGAGCGTCGCACCGCCACCCTCACGGCGGCGAGTGTGAGCCCCGTCACGGTGGGATGAATTCGGCGAACCGAGATCGTCTACTCCGATAACACCGCACACGAAGGAGCGACACCATGGCGACCACGCCCCACGGCCCGGCCTCGTACTTCCCCTCCATCGAAGCGAAGTACGGCCGCCCCGTCGAAGAATGGTTCGCCCTGCTCCGCGCGACCGGAAGCGCCTCCAACAAAGACCTGGTGAATCTGCTGAAGACCGAGCACAACATGGGTCACGGCCACGCCAACGCCCTGGTTCAGTACAACCTGAACCCGGAGAAGTGGGCCGTCTGAACGATCAGTCCAGCAGGGTCGCGAGGAACCCGATCCGAACCGCCAGCGCCCGCCGGGCCGCTGGCGTTTTCGCGCCCACCGCGTCGTAGTTGTGCGGCAGTCCCGGCCAAAGATGCGCTTCCACATGGGTTCCCGCCGTCACCAACCGGCGCGCATAGTCGAGGGTTTCGTCGCGGAAGATATCGAGATCTCCGACCTCGATGAAAGCTCTTGGTAACTCGGCCAATTCGGCCGCCCGCGCCGGAGCCGCGTACGCGGGCACCGCATCGGTGCCCGCGAGCTCACCGAGCCGGGCGCGCCACGCGGTGCGATTGAATTCGTAGGTCCAGGTGCTGAAGGGCGCAATCGCCGGATCGGACACGGTATTCCGATCGTCCAGCATCGGGCAGATCAGCAATTGCAGGGCCAGCGCGGGCCCGCTGCGATCCCGCGCCAGCAATGCGGCACCCGCGGCGATACCGCCACCGGCACAGTCGCCCCCGATCCCGATCTGCTCGGGATCGATGCCCAATTCGCCGGCGTGCTCGGCCAACCAGCCCAGAACGGCGTAGGTGTCCTGCACATCCGCCGGATGCGGATGCTCGGGCGCGAGCCGATAGTCGACGGCCACGATCTGAATTCCGGCCTCCGCCGCGTAGTACCGGCACAGCCGGTCGTACCCGTCGAGCGTCCCGGAAATCCCGCCGCCCCCATGCACATACAGCAGCGCCCCCGTCGACACCTCGCCCGCACCGCGGTACACCCGCACCGCAATCTCGTAGCCATCCTCGGCGACCACCGTGCGCTCCAGCACGGTGATCTCCGCCCCGTCCGGTGTGACCACCCCATGCGTCAACCCGTTGATCATGGCCCGTATCTGCAGATATTCCCCCGCATCCACGGCCGGCGACCTGGTCGCCCATCCCTTGACCGCCGCTGCGACTTCCGGATCAGGCCACAATGTCATGACCCCAGTGTTATCACCGCAACACTCCAGACAACATCCGCCCCACCCTTTACGGCGCGCCGCCCCACTAGACCGGCCGAGCATTATCGGCCCGCAGCGCACTCTCCCGGCTGTGTCACCGGCACGATCGCGGACCGTGGCCGACAGGTGATCGTCTGCCACGGCCGACGGCGCGGAGTCAGGTCGCCACTGACCTTCCGAGCGGATCGCCGTCGCACAGAGTGCTCACGGCCCTCGGTATGGGCAGAGTGCTCACGGCCCTCGGTATGGGCCACGCTTCGGCCGCGCAGTACCGCGGACGCGAATCGGCCGCTCTCAACGGAGAGCGGCCGATTGGCGGTGTGCTGTTTATACGTCGGTGGAGAAGCGGATGCCGCCGTCGGGGATGTCCACGCCGGGCCAGACCCGGGCGCCGCGCAGCAGCTCGCAGCGCGCGCCGATGCTGGCGCCGTCGCCGATCACGCCGTCACGCACGAGGGCGCGGGGACCGATGCGGGCGCCGAAGCCGACGATCGAACGTTCCACGGTGGCACCGGCTTCCACGCGGGCGCCGTCGAAAAGGATGGCACCGTCGAGGCGAGCGCCCGCCCCGACCTCGGCGCCGCGGCCGACCACAGTGCCGCCGATGAGCAGCGCGCCGGGAGCCACACCCGCGCTGGGGTGCACGAGGGATTCGCCGCGCTGCCCGTGCAGCGCGGGCGAGGGGGCGATGCCGCGCACGAGATCGGCAGAGCCGCGGACGAAGTCCTCGGGGGTGCCCATATCGCGCCAGTACGCGGTATCCACGTGGCCCTGGATATGCGCGCCCTCGGTGAGCAGCGCCGGGAAGACCTCGCGTTCGACCGAGACCGGGCGGCCCGCCGGAATCTTCTCGATGTATTCGCGGCGGAAGACGTAGCAACCGGCATTGATCTGATCGGTCGGCGGGTCCTGGGTCTTCTCCAGGAACGCGGTGACCCGCCCGGTCTCGTCGGTGGGCACGCAGCCGAAGGCCCGCGGATCGCCGACCCGCACCAGGTGCAGGGTGACGTCGGCATTGCTGGCGTGATGGGTTTCCAGCACGCCGTTGAGGTCGGTGCCGCCGAGCACATCGCCGTTGAACACCATGACGGTGTCGGCCCGCAGTTTCGGCAGCACATTGCGAATACCGCCGCCGGTGCCCAGCGCCTCGGTCTCGGTCACGTACTCGAGGTCGAGCCCGAGCTCGGAACCGTCACCGAAGTGATCCTCGAACACCTCCGCCTTGTAGGAGGTGCCGAGGACGACGTGTGTGATGCCGGCCGCGGCGATGCGGGCCAGCAGATGCTGCAGGAACGGCAGACCGGCCGTCGGCAACATCGGTTTGGGAGCGGACAGGGTCAGTGGCCGCAGGCGGGTGCCCTGGCCTCCGACCAGGATTACCGCATCCGTCGACCCGGCAGTACTGCCGCTGTTCGCCATTCTCTCCCCTGTTGTCGGGTGGTCAGTTGGTCGCGCCCGCGTTCTCGGCTTGCAGAGCATCGCGTTCGCGCAGTGCGGATCGAACCGCAAGCCTGCAGCGGATCGCAAGTCCGGCCTTCAGCGCGACCCGCAGCGGAGCCTGCCACCAGTGTGGATGCCGATCTGCCTGGAACCGGTAGGCGCTGGCGTGGTGGGCCGGCAGCATGGTCTCCGGATGGCGTCCGGCGGCATGCCCCTTGGCGTGCGTGACCTCCGCGGACGGCACGAAAACATTGTGCCAGCCCGCCTTGCCCATGCGATCACCGAAGTCCACATCCTCCATGTACATGAAGTACCGGGAGTCGAATCCGTCGATGGCGTCGAAGGCGGCGCGGCGTACCAGCAGACAGGAACCCGACAGCCAGCCGACGGTGCGCTCGGAGATCTGCTCGTTCTCCTGCCGGTACCGCCGGGTCCAGGGGTTGCCGGGCCAGACCGTGCCGAGGATGGCGTGCCCGGCGCCGTCGGCCAGGCCGGGCACCGAACGCGCGGACGGGTAGAGGCTGCCGTCCGGTTCCAGCACCTTGGGGCCCAGGGCGCCGGCGCGGGGCCAGCGGCGGGCGGCGGCCAGGAGTTCATCGATCGAATCGGTACCCCAGCGGATATCGGGGTTGACGATGATGATGAATTCGATGTCCGGGTCGATTTCGGTGACAGCGCGATTGATGGCGCCGCCGTAGCCGATATTGCCGCCGGTGCGCAGCAGCCGGACATTGGCGTTGGCTTCGGCGACCAGCTCCGGCACGCCGTCCACCGAGCCGTTGTCGGCGAGGATGACCTGCGGCTTCTCGCCGGTCGCGGTGGCTAGCGTGCTGATGAAGTGTTCGAGGTGTTCACCGGGCGAGTAGGTCACCGTGACGACGGCCAGTGACGGTCGTCCGACAGAATCCGAGGGGCTCACGGGCGCTCAGCCTAGTCGGAGATGGAAGTGAGTGCGTCGTCCAGCGCCCGCTCCCATTCCCGCAGGGGGCTGAGCCCGGCCGATACCCACGTTTTGCCCGAAAGGACCGAATATGCCGGGCGCGGAGCGGGTCTCGGGAAGTCCACGGTGCCGCAGGGCAGTACGCGCTCCGGATCGGCGCCGATGCCGGCGAATACGGCACGCGCCAGCTCGAACCAGCTGGCCTGTCCCGCATTGGTGGCGTGCAGAATTCGCGGGATCGCGCGCCGCCCAGCTAGCTCCAGGGAGTCCGGCCACGTCGAATCCGGCAGCCGCCCAGCCAGCTCCAGCAGCCCCGCGGCCAGATCCGGTGCGTACGTGGGCGATCCGATCTGGTCCGCGACCACCGTGACGGTGTCCCGTTCGCGCTCGAGCCTGCGCATGGTCGCGACGAAGTCGGAACCCTCGCCGGTGTAGACCCAGGCGGTGCGGACGATCCGCGAATCCGGAGCAAGATCGAGTACGGCCTGTTCACCAGCTAATTTGGAGCGACCGTAAACGGTGGTGGGACCGGCGAGATCATTCGGCTCGTACGGACGGTCGGCAGTGCCCGGAAAAATGTAATCGGTGGAGACGTGCACCAGGTCCGCGCCGATCGCGGCACAGACCGCGGCGAGCACGGCAGGACCACTCGCATTCACCGCGAATGCCGCGTCCACGTCGGTCTCGGCCTGATCCACCGCGGTGTAGGCCGCGCAGTTGAGCACCACATCACCCGGATTCAGCACGGCGCGAACCGCTTCCAGATCGGTGATGTCGAGCTCGTCGCGGCCGTAGCCGCGGGCGCCGGGCGCCAGGCGCAGCAGCGCCCGGCCCAACTGTCCCCGCGCACCCGTCACCACGAGCCGCTCGGAGACGGGATCCAGGGAGGCAGAAGTCACGGCGGTCAGTGTGGCATGCCGGACAGTGGTCCCGCACCTCCGTCTCCACCTGCGGTAATGCCCTGCCCACCGGCAATGCGGCACGACTCACTGAGTGTCGGCTACACGGACATGTCCGGCCGCGCGTCTAGCCTGCCTATGGGGGTATTCCAACGACGCCACCCCGATTGCGGGGTGTGGTCGGCCGAACACTGGAGAGGAAGCAGGGGTTGCCGGACAGCACACGAGCATCCGCACCGCTATCTTCGCGCCGCCCGGCGGCGCGGGGGTCGTGGGCGGCGCGGCACCGCGCGAATCCGCTGCGCGCGTTCGCGGCCGCGGCGGCGGCGCTGGTGCTGGTGGTGACCGGGATGGGCTGGCACAGCGTGGATCAGCTGGTGTCGAGCATCGAGCGGATCAGCGATCTGGGCCTGGGTGGGGGCTCGGACGGTGCGGTGGACATTCTCATGGTCGGCATCGACGCCCGCACCGACGCGCACGGCAATCCGCTCTCCGCGGACGAGCGGGCCATGCTGCACGCGGGTGATGAGGTTGGCCTCAATACCGACACCATCGTCTTGATCCGAGTGCCCAACAATGGCCAATCGGCAACGGCCATCTCGATTCCCCGCGATTCCTATGTGGACATTCCCGGCCTGGGCATGGGCAAGATCAACTCCGCCTTCGGCGTCACGAAATTCACCGAGCAGCAGAAGCTCATCGACAAGGGCGTCGATCCCGCCGAGGCGGAGACCCGCTCCACCCTCGCCGGACGACAGGCGCTGATCAAAGCGGTCGCCAACCTGACCGGTATCACCGTCGATCACTACGCCGAGGTCGGTCTGCTCGGTTTCGTCCTGCTCACCGATGCCGTCGGCGGAGTCGATGTCTGCCTGAACGCTCCTGTGTACGAGCCGATGTCCGGCGCCGACTTCCCGGCGGGACCGCAGAAGCTCAATGGCCCGGAGGCTTTGAGCTTCGTGCGCCAGCGGCACGAACTGCCGCGCGGCGATCTCGATCGCATCGTGCGCCAGCAGGTGTACATGGCGCAGCTGGTGCATCAGGTGCTCAGCGCCAAGGTGCTCACCAATCCCGGCCGGCTGAAGGATCTCAGTGATGCGGTGGGCCGCACCATCGTGCTCGACGACGGCTGGGATGTGCTGTCGTTTCTGCACGAGCTGCAGGACCTGTCCGCGGGGCAGGTGAAGTTCGAGACCATTCCGGTCAAGGATCTGAACGGCTGGACCGAGAACGGCGAATCGGTGGTGCGCGTCGATCCGGTCGCGGTGCAGAAGTATGTCGCCAAGACCATCGACGGTGATCCGCCGGAGACGACGGGCGGTGTCGATCCGTCGACTGTCACCGTCGATCTCTACAACGCCAGCGGTACCGGCGGGCTGGCCGGGCAGGTCGGGCAGGCGCTGGCGGGCAAGGGTTTCCACACCGGCACGGTGGACAATTGGATCGGCGGGCCGGTGCAGAGCAGCCGGGTGCTGGCGGGCAGCAGCAGCGATGCGAACGCGCGCGCGGTGGCCGGGGTGCTGGGCGGACTCCCGGTCATCAAGCAGGACGGTATGGCGGAGGGGGCGGTTCGGGTGGTGCTGGCCGGTGACTACGCTGGTCCCGGTTCGGCGACCGGCGGCCAGCTGGACTTCACGAGCACCTCGAGCACCATGACGCCGGTCCCGCCGGCTCCACCCATCGATGCCGGTAAGAACGGACCGAAATGCGTGAACTGACCGAGACCCTCACCGAAGCGGTACTCGACCCCATCCTCGCCCGCGATCCCGCGGGCCCGCGCATCACCTATTACGACGACGCCACCGGCGCCCGGATCGAGCTCTCGGGGCTGACGCTGGCCAACTGGGCGGCCAAGACCGCCAATATGATTCGCGACGAATTCGGCCTCTCCCGCGGTTCGCGGGTGGCAGTGCTGCTGCCCGCGCACTGGCAGACCGCCGCGGTCCTGCTCGGCTGCTGGTGGGCCGGTGTCGAGGTGGTGCTGCACGCAGACCCGGACGCCGAGCTGGCGCTGGTGACCGCCGATCGCATCGACGAGGCGGGCGATATTCCGGAGGTGGCCGCGCTGTCCCTGGATCCGATGGGCCTGCCGGTGCGCGAATTGCCGATCGGCGTCACCGATTACGCGACCGCGGTGCGGGTGCACGGCGATCAGTTCCGCCCGAGCGGCATCGGCTGCGCACTGGATGGAATGTCGGTGTCGGAGGTATTCGAGGAGGCGCGGAAGTCGGCCTCCCGTCAGGGTTTCACCGCCGAAGACCGGGTGCTGTCGAGTACCTCGTGGGAAACCCCGGCCGAATTGATCGACGGACTGGTCGCCGTATTGGCCTCGGGCGCATCGCTGGTACAGGTCGCCCACCCCGACCCGGCCACCCGCGAGCGCCGCATCGCCTCGGAAAAAGTGACCGCCCAGCGTTCCTGACTCCTGCCACGGTAGGAGCCGCAGCTCCCCCTTCGGGACCTTTTTCACCACAGCGGATTTCCGTACGGTGGAACTACCCGACAGCAAGGGAGTCAGCGATGATGAGCCCGCGGTACTGGTTTCGATGGATCGTGGAGCAGGGCACGCCGCGGTATGTAATACGCGTGCAGGCCCGGCGCGGTGATCCGTTCGCGCGACTGGTCGGCAGCGCCGACGGGCTACGGGATCCGTACCCGTACCTCGAGGAGCTGCGAGGACGCGGACGGCTGGTGCGCAGTCCGATCGCCTGGGCCACCGCGGACTACGAGCTGAGCCGGGCCATTCTGCGGGACAATCGGTTCGGCATCTTCGGCGCACAGGGCTTCGAGATGCCGTCGGCGGCGCGGCGGCGGATCGACGCGGCTCCGCTGCCGGCGAATCCGGTGCAGCCGCCGTCCATGCTGGTGCTCGATCCGCCGGAGCACACCCGCATGCGCAAATCGGTCTCGGCCGCGTTCACCCCGCGGGCCATCGGCCGATTGCGCGATCGGGTGGAATCGGTGACCGCCGAATTGCTCGAGGCGCTGCCCGCCGACGGTTCCGCCGATCTGATCGAGAACTACGCCGCGCAGGTGCCGATCGCCATCATCGCCGAAATGCTGGGCTTCCCACGCGAATCCAGTGCGCAGTTCCTGCAGTGGGGTGATGCGGCGAGCCCGCTGCTGGACTTCGGCATCTCCTGGCGCACCTGGCGGCACGCCGCGACCGCCATGTTCGATATGGACGAATATTTGGATCGGCACCTCGCCCAGCTGCGCCGGGAACCGGGCGATGACATCCTGAGCAGTCTTGTCTCCGCGGGCGATCTCGACAACGAGGAGCTCAAGGCCACCGCGAGCCTGCTCATGGGCGCCGGCTTCGAGACCACCGTGAACCTCATCGGCAATGGTGTGGTGCAACTGCTGGCGCATCCGGAACAACTGGCACGGCTGCGCGCGGAACCGGACCTGTGGCCGCAAGCGGTCGAAGAGGTGCTGCGCTTCGACGCGCCGGTGCAGATCACCGCGCGCACCGCCCTGTGCGATATCGAGATCGCCGGTGTCACCCTGCGCAAGGGCAGCGTGGTCGTCACCTCGCTGGCGGGCGCCAACCGTGATCCCAAGATGTTCGAGAATCCGGATCGCTTCGATATCACGCGCCCGAATGCCAAGGACCACTTGAGCTTTTCCAGCGGTATCCACACCTGCCTGGGCGCGAGCCTGGCACGCATGGAAGCCACCTACGCGCTGCGCGCGCTCTTCGACCGCTTCCCGGAAATGTCACTGGCGGGCGCCCCGGAGCGGCGGCCGCTGTTCACCCTGCACGGCTATTCGCGGATGCCCGCGAATCTCGGGAAGCGGGCGACCGCAGCGGTCTGAGCAGCTGGTCACCTGAATCCACTGCACAGCAGCGGAATTCACTTGGACAGGTGGGATTCACTGCGGCGGTGCGGGATCCACTGCGGTGGTGGATCCCGCACCGCTCTCAGTAGAAGCCGACGACCTGGTCGCCCCAGACCGAATTGCGGTCGCGGTCGGGATCGTCGACGATGCGGTCGGCATTGTCGATGACCAGCGTATTGCGCGTGGCCGCCGTATAGGGCGGCCAATGCTTGGACCCGTCCAGCGCCGCGGGCACCCCGTGCGCGCCGAATGCCGTCCAGCGCCGGATCATTCGGCCCGAGACCTCCTGCGCGACCTTGCGCCCGCCGAGCCAGAACGTCGGATCGTGTTCGAAGGAACCGAAATTGCCGAAGACATAGGGCAGTTCGGTGGCGTGACCGGCGCCCACCCGGGCCGCTTTCAACATCGGGGTGGCGTGGTCGAAGCGGTACACCCAGGTCGGTGAATGCGCGGAGTGCGCCTCCGCCACCCAGCGCGCGGGCATGCGGAAGGCGGCATCGGTCGACATGGTCAGCGCCCCGCGCGGGGTGCTGACGGTATAGGCGGAGGCGATCTCGGCGATCCGCTCCGGCGACAGTCCGGGATGCTCGGCGGCCACCCCGAACAGCATGGCGTTCACCGCCTCGGGCGTGACCGGCATGATGGGCGAGCGGAACAGCCGGAACATCGACGCCTCGTCCTTATTGGTGCCGATGATCAACGGCACCCGGTGCGAGCGGCCCTGCTGGAAACGTTCGGACGGATAGCCGGGCAGCACCTCGCCGTCCACCACCGGCACCGCGGCCAGGCGGCCCGGTTCCTTGGACGGCACCTCGTCGAAGAGAATGCCCGCCGCGCTGACGATCTGCTCGATGGGCAGGTGCAGCAGTTCCACGGCCCGCTCCGGCGGCAATTCCAGCAGCTCGAGGTAGCGCCGGGCCACCCCGGCGGCCCGCTCCGGGCCGAAAACCGTAGTGGCGGGCGGTGATTGGGCAATGGCCCGATGGAACAGCCCGGCCGAGAGCGGTGCGGTCAGCAGCGCGGTCACGCAGCCCGCGCCGGAGGATTCGCCGAAGAGGGTCACACTGCCCGGATCGCCGCCGAAGGCCGCGATATTGTCGCGCACCCATTCCAGGGCGAGGATCTGATCGCGCAGGCCCAGATTGGTGGTGAACTCCGAGCCCAGCGCGGACAGATCCAGGAAGCCGAGCGCGCCGAGCCGGTAGTTCACGCTGACCACGATCAGATCGCCGACCTCGGCCAGTCGCCGCCCGTCGTAGATGGCCTGCGCCGCGGTGCCCAGGCAGAACGCGCCGCCGTGCAGCCACACCATGACCGGCCGGGGTTCCTCGCTGGGGGTGGCCGGCGCCCACACATTGAGCCAGAGACAGTCCTCGCCCATATGCAGTCCGGAATCGACCGGTACGAAGCCCGCGCTCTGCGGTGCGATATCGCCGAATTCGAGGCAATCGCGCACCCCCTCCCAGCGTTCGGCCGGTTGCGGGGGCCGGAACCGGTTCGGACCGGCCGTGCTCGCGGCGTACGGAACACCGCGCCAGACGTCGATCGAGCCCTGCCGGCGACCACGGACGTCGCCGTATTCGGTGCGTGCGATCGGTTGGGTGCCCTCGTCCGGCAATGTGTCGAATACCTGAGTGCTCACAGGCCCGCCTCCTCGTACTCCGTAAATCGAGGGTACTGGGTGCGGCGATACAGGCGGCGGTACCCGTGATCATGCGCGGCGTCGCAGGTCCGGGGCGGGTGGTCTACCCTGGGCCGGTGCCGAGCTATGCGTACCGTTGCCGCAGTTGCGGCGATACCTTCGAGATGTCCCGCCCGATGGCGCAGGCGTCGGATCCGGCCGACTGCCCGCAGGGGCACGCGGACACCGTCAAATTGCTGACCACGTTCGGAACCGTGAGCCGCGGTGGGGGCGGTGGCGCGCCGAGCGCACCGGCCGTGCCGTCGGGTGGCGGCGGTTGCTGTGGCGGCGGGGGCTGCTGCTGATTCGCACCGATTCGGACCGGCTGAACTAGTCGGTCGATTCGGGCTGCGGCTGCGCCTGCTCCGAACTCTTGTCCGAGTGGCCCAGCGAGCGATCGGGGGCGACCCGGTCCCGCACGCGCTGCTTGAGCACGGGGATTTCGGGAAAACCGCCGTCCGCCTTGCGATCCCAGATCTGCTCGCCGTCCACGGTGATACGGAAGACGCCACCCTCGCCGGGGATCAGCGCCACCTCGGACAGGTCGGTCGCGAAGGTGGTCAGCAACTCCTGAGCCATCCAGCTCGCGCGCAGCAGCCAGCGGCACTGAGTGCAGTATTCGATCGCCACACGGGACATACCCGGCACCCTACCGTGATCGTGCGCGGGCATCGGCGGGCAGCCATTCACCCGGGCCGAATTCAGTATCCATACAGCGAATTCCACAGTGCTGCCGGGTTTTTCGCATTTGGGAACAGCCACGTCCCGGCAAATCGCGTCCTCTCGTACTTGTCGGTGCCCTGCGATAGAAATAGGGGGAACGAACGAAGGGGGCATTGATGACCACCGCCTGGACCGCCGAGCAGATCGCGGCGCTGGCTCCGGATGCCGCATCGCTCACCGCCGCACGCAAGCTGCGCGGCAAGTGGAGCGGTGGCGGGCAGCACGACACCGCCCTGTGGGGACTGTGCCAGGGCAGTGGCAGCCGCCCGTATCAGACCGTCATCGATACTTCAGGGCCCGCATACAAATGCTCGTGCCCGAGTCGTAAATTCCCGTGCAAACACGCATTGTCGCTATTGCTTTCCTGGTCTGCGGGCGAAATCGCCGCTACCGACATCATTGCCGATTTCGCGGGCGAATGGCTGGCCGGTCGCGCCGCTCGGGAAGCGAAGAAGTCCGCACCCGAATCGAATTCGCCGCACTCCGGGAAATCCGCCACGGCCGATCAGCGCCAGGCCCGTGTCACCGCCGGTCTCGCCGATCTCGATACCTGGCTGACCGATCAGGTGCGCACCGGCCTGGCCCAGGCCGATCGCTCGCTGACCGCCTTCGAAACCGTGGCGGCCCGCATGGTCGATGCCCAGGCGCCCGGTGTGGCCACCACGCTGCGCCAGCTGCCCCGTGCTGCGGCCCGCTCCGAATGGCCCCAGCTCCTGCTGCGTGAATACGCCCGCCTGCACCTGCTCGCCACCGCGCACCGCCGCCTCGAAACCCTCTCCCCCGCACTGCAAGCCAGCGTCCGCACCCACATCGGCTACCCCACCCCGGTGGAAGCTGTCCGCGCCGAACCAGCTGTCCGCGACTACTGGATGGTCGTAGGCCAGCGCACCACCTCCGAAGACGGCCTCTACACCCGCCGAGTCTGGTTGCGCGGCCGCACCTCCGCCCGCTGGGCCCTGCTCGTAGACCACCACTACGGCAGCCCCAGCTTCCCCCAGGACACCCCCCTCCCCGGCTTCCAAGTCGACGCCGACATCCGCTACTACCCCGCCTCCACCCCCCTCCGCGCCCTCTGGGGCCCCCGCCACGCCCACCCCGAACCCTTCACCACAATCCCGTTTCCCGTCCGCACCGGGAATCACAGCGCCACTGCGGAACTCGGCACAGCAAAAACGCGGGCAGGCGGACGAGCTGACGCCTCACCGATCGACGCCCGCACGACGACGCCCCTCAGCGCGGGCACTGCGAATGCCGATGGAAGGGCCGCCGAACCGCAGGAGGTCGGTCTCGCGACCGCCGGGGCTGCGGTCGCGCGCGCGGCCACTCTCCAGCCGGAAGCTGCACCGGCAGTGCACAATCCAGCGCCGGCAGCGGCCGGGCGGCCGGGCGGAATTGCCGCTGCGCTGCAAGAGCAGGCGCGGGCAGTGGGGGCGGATCCGTTTTTGCGGGCTTGGCCGGTGGTGTTGGCGGAGGTGGTACCGGTACGGGACGAAAGTGGGTGGTATCTGGCGGAAGCCGATTCGACGGCGGTGCCGATTGCGGTTGCGGACGGGGAGCCGTGGCGGCTGTTGGGGTTGTCGGGTGGGCATCCGGTGACTGTGGTCGGGGAGTGGACTGCGGACGGGCTGGTGCCGGTTGCGGCGCTGCTGGACGGGGATGTGGTGGACATCGGTGTGGCGGAGGGGACCACATACGGTGTGCCGGGCGGGGGGACGCGGTCCGATGCGGGGAGCACGGGAGTGGTGTCGGCCGCACTGGTCGGGACGGCTCGGCGGGCGGTGGATCGGGCCGGGCTGGCCGCGCCGGTGGCCGCGGCGGCCGCGCGACTGGCGGGTGATCCGGCGGCCGATCTGCTCGAAACCGTTGCGCTGCAGGATTGTTTCGCACGTGGTGGGGTCGGCGCCGGGTCGGTGGAGTTGCCCGGAGTCGCGGCGGACGATGAGCGCTCGCGGTTGCCGGTGGCCGCCGCGGCGCGGCTGGCGGAACTGCTCGCCGATAGTTCGCCGTTCCTGGACGAGTGGCTCGCGGCGGCCGGGGAACGGGACTTCCGGGCTCCGGACGCGCTGGCGAGCGTGCTGCTCGAGCGTGCGAAAGGGCTTGCGGCGCATCGGGAACCGCTGCTGCGACTGGCCGGTGCGCGGGGACGCTGGCTGGCCGCCCAGCACCCGGGTTGGCGCACACTGGTGCGGGCTGCGGTGGAGGATGAGACGGTGTGGTCGCACGGCCGCACCGCGGAACGGCGAATGTGGCTGGTGCAGTTGCGCCGTCGCGATCCGGGGGCCGCCCTGGCGGCGCTCACCGGTTCGTGGGGCACGGAATCCGGGCCCGGCAAATCGGAGCTGCTGGCGGTGCTCGCCGATGGACTCTCGCTCGCGGATGAGGCGCTGCTCGAATCCGCGCTGGACGATCGCCGGGCCGAGGTGCGCCGCACGGCGGCGGATCTGCTGGGCCGACTGCCCGATTCGGCCTTCGCGCAGCGCATGGCCGAGCGCGCAGGCGCCTGGTTGACCTTCGGTAAGCGGCTGCGGCGACCGGAACTCACCACCACCGGTCCGGGTGTACTCGACGATGCCGCCCGCCGCGACGGCATCGGAGATGCCTTCGGCTACACCGCCTATTCCGCCACCGCCCATCGCGCCGACGGCGCACCCGATCTGGCCGCCGAATGGCTGCACCGCGTGGTGGCCGCCACCCCGCTGCGGCACTGGGAGCGGGTCCTCGGCCCGCCCGAACAGGCGGTGCGCACGGCCATGACCGAGACCATGCGCGGCGCCATGTTCGCGGGCTGGTCGGATGCCGCACTGGCACAGCGGGATTCGACCTGGGCGCAGGCGTTGTTCGCGGCCTTCGCCGCACAGGAGGCGGGCGAGTCCGACAGCGAGAAGCTGCGCGAACTCTTCGCCCTGCAACCGCTCGACGATCAGATCCGGCATCTGCGCCGGCTGGACAGCAGCTGGCTCGCCGAAATCGAATCCCTGCTGCGCGCCATGCCGGCGCCCTGGCCCGGCCCGCTGGCCGAACATGTGCTGCGCCTGCTGCTGGACCGCGCGCAACTGTGCGCCGACCGCCCGGGCGCGCCCAGCCTGGTCCCGGGTTCCTACCGCACCCTGTTCCGCGCCGCCTCCTCGCACTTCCCGGTGACCGCCGCCGACATGGTGACCGGTATCGCCCGCAAATGCGGAGATCCCTACTGGGAGCAGGCCTTCGACCAACTCGCCCACGACCTCATTCACCGTAAGACAATGCTCGAGGAGCTGATGTGAGCACGATTCAGGAGCAGGACGCCCTGCTGCGCCCGCACGCCGAACAGGCTTTCGCCGATGAACTGGCCGCACTGGCGAAAACCGATGATCGCCCGCGCCCGCCCTCCTGGCAGCTGTCGCCCTGGGCGGTGGTCACCTATCTGCTGGGTGGCACCCTGTCCGACGGCACCGTGATCAGCCCCAAATATGTGGGCCCGCGCCGCCTCATGGAGGTCGCGGTCGCCACCCTTGCCACCGATCGGGCGCTGCTGCTGCTCGGTGTGCCCGGTACCGCGAAAACCTGGGTGTCCGAACATCTTGCGGCCGCCGTCTCCGGCAGGTCGACGCTGCTGGTGCAGGGCACCTCCGGCACCGCGGAGGAGGCCATCCGCTACGGCTGGAACTACGCGCGCCTGCTGGCCGAGGGTCCGAGCGAGGCCGCACTGGTGCCCTCTCCGATCATGACCGCCATGCGCGCCGGTTCCATCGCCCGGCTGGAGGAGCTCACCCGCATTCCCTCGGATGTGCAGGATGCGCTCATCACCGTGCTCTCGGAGAAGACGCTGCCCGTCCCGGAGCTGGGTACGGAAGTGCAGGCGGCCAAGGGTTTCAATGTGATCGCCACCGCCAACGACCGCGACCGCGGCGTCAACGAACTCTCGTCCGCGCTGCGGCGGCGCTTCAATACCGTGATCCTGCCGCTGCCCGCCGATGAGGACGAGGAGGTCTCCATCGTCACCCGCCGGGTCGAACAGCTCGGTGTCGCACTGGAATTGCCCGCCGTGCCCGCCGCCGCCGAAGAGGTGCGGCGCGTGGTGCGGGTCTTCCGCGAATTGCGCTCGGGTATGACCGCGGACGGCCGCACCAAGCTGAAGTCGCCGTCCGGCACGCTCTCCACGGCCGAGGCGATCTCGGTGATCACCAATGGTCTGGCCCTGGCCGCACATTTCGGTGACGGTGTGCTCCGGCCTTCCGATATCGCGGGTGCGGTGCTGGGCGCGATCATCAAGGATCCGGTCGCCGATGCCGTGGTGTGGACCGAATACCTGGAAGCCGTGGTGCGCCAGCGTCCCGACTGGGCCGACTTCTACCGGGCCTGCCGCGAGGTGAGCTGATGACCACCGTGTCCACCACTGTGACGGCGGAGACCCGGATCTTCGGCATTCGCCACCACGGCCCCGGTTCGGCGCGTTCCCTGCGCCTGGCCCTCGAAAAGTTCTCTCCCGACGCCATTCTCATCGAAGGACCGGCGGATGCCGATCCGCTGCTCGGTTATATCGCCGCCGAGGGTATGGAACCTCCGGTCGCCCTGCTCGGCTACCAGCCGGATGAGCCCGCCAAGGCCGCGCTGTGGCCCTTCGCGGTGTTCTCGCCGGAGTGGCAGGCCATGCGATACGGCTCCGAAAACGACGTGTCCGTGGGCTTTTTCGACCTGCCCGCCGCCATGACGCTCGCTCTCGACGACGAGCCCGGTGATCGCAGCGATCCACTGTCGGATCTCGCCGAGGCCGGCGGTTACGACGATGCCGAGCGCTGGTGGGATGCGATTGTCGAATCCTCCTCGGACGCCGATATTTTCGATGCGGTGAACGAGGCCATGACGGCCCTGCGCGAAACCGCCGAGATCGACGAGCACACGCTGTGCCGGGAGGCGCATATGCGGCAGGTCATGCGAAAGGTGCTGAAGGACGGCGCACAGCGGCTCGCCATCGTCTGCGGCGCCTGGCACGGTCCGGCGCTGTCCGGCAAGCTCGGCCCGGCCGTCGCGGATGCGCGGATCCTGAAGGGGCTGCCCAAGGGCAAGGCGACGCTGACCTGGGTGCCGTGGACGCATTCGCGCCTGTCGACGGCCTCCGGATACGGCGCGGGCATTACCTCGCCGGGCTGGTACCACCACCTGTTCACCCAGACCGAGCAGCCGATCGCGCGCTGGCTCACCAGGGTGGCGGGCATGCTGCGCCGGCACGATCTGCCGGTGTCGAGTGCGCACATCATCGAATCGGTGCGGCTGGCAGAGGCTCTCGCGACCCTGCGCGGGCGTCCGCTCGCGGGCCTGTCCGAGGTGACCGAGGCGACGCGGGCGGTGCTGTGCGACGGTGACGAGACCCTGCTGCGGCTGGTCAGCACCGAAATGGTGGTCGGCGAGGCGCTGGGGGCGGTGCCGGACGGTACGCCGACGGTACCGCTGGAGGCCGATCTACGCGCCCAGGCGAAGACCCTGCGCCTGAAGCAGCAGGCCCTCGAGCGCACGGTGGATCTGGACCTGCGCACCGAGAACGGGATGGCGAAATCCCGGCTGCTGCACCGGCTCCGGCTGCTCGGCATCGGCTGGGGCCGGCTCACCGACAGCCAGGTGCGCAATACCGGCACGTTCCGGGAGACCTGGACCCTGCGGTGGCGGCCGGAGCTGGCCATCGCGGTGGTGGAGGCGGCGCGCTGGGGCACCACCCTGCGCATTGCCTCCGAGGCCAAGATCCTCGATGCGGTGGCCGCACCGGATGCCACCGTGGGCACGGTCTCGGCGGCGCTGGAGTCGGCGCTGCTGGCCGATCTCGGCGGGGCCACCGAGGGCCTGATCATCCGGCTGGAATCGGTTGCGGCACTGGACCATGACGTCACGCGTCTGCTGGCGGCACTGCCGGGCCTGCTGCGCACCCTGCGCTACGGCGATGTGCGCGGCACCGATACCGACGCCCTGACCCGGGTGGCCGACGGCCTGCTGGTGCGCGTGTGCGCCGGTCTCCCCAGTGCCGTCACCGGGCTCGACGGTGATGCCGCCGGCGAACTGCGCGCCCTCATCGATGCGGTGCACCTGACGCTCTCCGCGCGTGACAGCGAATGGGCCACCAGCACTTGGCTTTCCGCCCTGCGCGCCATCGCCGATCGCGACGATGTCAACGGCGCCCTGGTGGGCCGCGCGGTCCGGCTGCTCTGTGACGCCGAACTCATCGACGCCGCCGAATCGGCCCGCCGACTATCGGCCGCACTCTCGGTGGGCCACAGCGCAATCGACAAGGCGGCCTGGATCGACGGCTTCCTGGGCGGCCGTGGCCTCCTGCTCGTCCACGACCGAAACATGCTGAGCCTCATCGACACCTGGCTCTGCGACCTCGACGAAGACCAATTCACAGCCACCCTCCCCCTCCTCCGCCGCACCTTCGGCGCCTTCGACACCGGCGAACGCCAAGCCATCGGCCACGCCGTCCGCCACGGCGCACCCACAATATCGAGCACCATCACCACCGAATACGACACCGCCCGAGGCGAACTCGCCCTTACGGCCGCAGCCGAAATCCTCGGATTAGCCCGATGATCCAGCCACAGAGCAGGAACCACCACGGCCACGGCCACCCTCGTCATTCCCGCGTGCTTTTGGTGGGAATCCACCGGAATCAATTGAGTAACCCTGGATCCCGGCCACAAGCACGCCGGGATGACCGGGTGGGGCCGCCGGAGATGAGTCAGCCGCTGTGCGGGTCGGCCGAGGGCGGATACAGGTCGCGAGATTTGGGAGGAATGGCATGAGCGAGGTCAATGCCCCGCAGAATTCGAACGAAGCACAGTCGCGGCGTTGGCGATTGGTGCTGGGAGGTGCTGCCGAAGCCGGGCTGGGCGGGCTCGGCGGGGCCGAGGATGTGGCCATGGATCGGGCGCTGGGGGCGCTCTATGACACTGATGCCCGGGGTGTGGCGAGCGGGCGGCGCAGTGGCGGGCTCGGGGGTTCCGCGCCGCAGGTGGCGCGGTGGCTGGGTGATATACGGCGGTATTTCCCCTCGACCGTGGTGGAGGTGATGCAGCGGGATGCGGTGGACCGGCTGAATCTGACCGAATTGCTTTTGGAGCCCGAGCTTTTGGAGGCGGTGGAGCCGGATGTGCATCTGGTCGGCACCCTGCTGAGCCTGAATCGGGTGATGCCCGAGACCACCAAGGCCACCGCGCGCATGGTGGTGGGGAAGGTGGTGCGGGAGATCGAGCGGCGGCTGGCCGCGCAGACCATTGCGGCGGTCGGCGGCGCGCTGAATCGGGCGGCCCGGGTATCGCGGCCCAAGCTGCGGGATATCGACTGGGACCGCACCATTCGCAAGAATCTGGCCAACTATCTGCCCGAACACCGCACAGTGGTCCCGGAACGCCTGGTCGGCTACGGCCGCAAGGCGCAGGCGGTGCGCCGCGATGTGGTGCTGGCCATCGACCAATCCGGATCCATGGCCTCGAGCGTGGTCTACGCCTCGGTATTCGGCGCGGTGCTGGCCTCCATGCGCTCGCTGAAAACCTCACTCGTGGTGTTCGACACCGCCGTCGTGGATCTCACCGACAAGCTGGCCGATCCGGTGGACGTCCTGTTCGGCACCCAGCTCGGCGGCGGCACCGATATCAATCGCGCCATCGCCTATTCGCAATCGCTCATCACCCGCCCCGAGGCCAGCCTCTTCGTCCTGATCTCCGACCTCTACGAGGGCGGCGTCCGCGCCGAAATGCTCCGCCGCATTCGCACTATGAAGGAGTCCGGCGTCCAGGTGGTAGTCCTACTGGCCCTCTCCGACGAGGGCGCCCCCGCCTACGATCACGACAACGCCGCCGCCCTCACCGCCCTCGGCGTCCCCGCCTTCGCCTGCACCCCCGACCGCTTCCCCGACCTACTGGCCGTAGCCCTCGACCGCGGCGACGTCCAAGCCTGGGCCAACCTCAACGCGGGCAAGCCGTAGACCGTCAGATCGAAATCCCCAAAGTTCGCGACCTGCCAATTCCGGACTGCGGCTCATCAGCTACACCAACCGGTTGGCAACTCCCGAGGCGTGAACCGAAATGGACAGTGCGACAGTTGTTTCCCACCGAACCACCGGTTATTCCTTGGCAAGAAGTTCGACCAGCTTCTCCAATGAGGTTATATAAGTCCGTTTGCCGTCTGTACGTTCGACCGAATTCAGTTCCCTCCGGGCGGACTCCATCAACGCGTTGCCCATCTCCGGTGAGCGTGGCCTGGTCATCTAGGTCCAGGACGCGGGCAATGCGTTGGTAGCCGATGGTATTCACCGGACCAGAAGCGAAAGCCCTTGGTGCACTGTCGATCCTGAGCCCGGACCGGGCATTGACCGTGCGGCAACTGTGCTGTGTGACCGGGCTGCCGGAAACCTCGTCTACCAGGCGGTACCGGTGGACGAGCAGGATATGACGATCCGCGCGGTGGGCTGCGGATTGCATTTCGTGTCGACGATGCCGATGCACTTTACAGATTAGGTCCAAAATGGGACATTATCTGTCATGACCGAAAGTGACTTCGTCAGCCTCGAAGTAGCGGCGGCACTGCTAGGTATTTCAATTCGGCATGTCCGTCGCCTCGTGAATTCTGGAAGCCTGACCCAAGTCGCCCGCGGAGTGCTCGAGCGAGACTCGGTGGATCGCTACCTGAGTTCGCAGCGCCAAGGTCGAACTCGCTCGTGGGCGGAGCATACGGCATGGGGGGCGATCGCAGTCCTCGCCGGCGAAGAGGCTGACTGGCTCGGCCCTACCCAGACCTCGCGTATCCGACGTACGCTCCGGGAACTAGCAGACCCGGGTGACCTGGTTTCGCGGGTCCGCGACCGTGCGCACGTGCAAACATTCGCGGCTCACCGTGCCGCGTTGCCCCGGCTTCGTGCAATCGTCCTGCGCCCCAATATGAATGCCCTCGGCGTCGTCGACAGCGAAGAAAGCCAGATCGACGGCTACATCGCCGCATCAGATCTCGACAACGCGATTCGGACTCTCGGTCTCCGCACCACGTCCTCCGGTGCCATCACCCTGCGTGTTACCGGCTTCGACTTCGACCAAGTCCGCCAGATCGTTTCCACAAGCGCCGTCGTCGCGGCGCTCGACGCCGCGACCGTACTCGATCCCCGCATTCGGGGGGTTGGACAGCGCGCTCTCGCTGAGATGCTGGAGGCATACCGATGAGCGATCAACCACAGCGACCGACGATCGACATCGTTTCCTTACCCGGCGGCTGGCCACACCGTGGCCCAATGTTGCCGAACTGGCCACCGCACTACCGCGTGACAACTGGACTCTGGTCGGCGGGCTCATGACCCAGCTGCACACAATCCACTACGGAATCGGCGTCGTTCGCCCGACTAACGACGTGGATATAGTGCTGCACATCGAGACCCAGCGTGGAATTCCGGCCGCCGCGGCGACCGCCCTCGAAAGCCTCGGGTATCGACTACAGCCGTCTATCGACCCACGCAACAACACAGCGCACCGTTTCGTTCGCGGAACGACAAAGGTCGACCTCGTCGCTGGCGTCCCGACCGAGGATCACGTCGATGTCTTGATCTCCGATCATCCGGCACCCAGGGTTGTCGAACGACTCCGCGGCCGTGAAATGGTCCGCATCGAAGGTGGCACCCAAGCGCTGCGCCGAACCATCAACGCACGCATCGAGATAGAAGCGGGGGTAGTCGCAGAGATCTCCGTGCCGCGCCCATTCGGTGCCGTGATTCTCAAGACAGCGGCTTACACGACGGATTCCCGAGATCGGGACCGGCACCTTTACGACGCCGCCGCACTGCTGGCGTGCATCGAGGATCCGTTCGCGGAACGCGCAGACTTCACGGGCTCCGACCGGCGTCGAATCTCCATGCTGGCCACCCAACTCGTACCCGAACATTCCGCGTGGCGCGCGCTGTCGCGCCAACACCGGACTCAGAGTGAGACCGCCTTGGCGATCTTGGCCCACCAGACACCGGGGCATTGATCGAATCCGGACACCCCGTATCGGCCGATCCAGTTGGGCCTCCAGTGGCCCGGCCGAGCACCATGCCATCCGCAGACCGCATCCCGAACGACAACCTGTCTGGTGCGAAGAAACAGGTGAGGCTCGGCAATTCGCCGGGCCTCGCCTGTTTGTCTGTGGAGCGGAAGACGGAAGAACCGGGTAGCAGGGCCGCGAACCCGCCGGAGCGGAGCGGAGGCAAAACAAACCCAGCTAAGCTACCTGCGGATCTGACTCGTGGAACGGGGGCCGTACTGTGCGCACCGGTGATGTATTCGCGGGGTTCGTCGTCGAACGCGAGCTCGGCCGCGGCGGTATGGGGTCGGTGTATCTGGCCCGGCATCCCCGCCTGCCGCGCAAGACCGCGCTGAAGCTGCTGAATCAGGAGATGTTCAGCGATACCGAGATCCGCGCCCGGTTCATCCGGGAGGCGGATCTGGTGGCGCAGCTCGATCATCCGAATATCGTCACGGTCTACGACCGCGGCACCGAGGACGAGCAGCTGTGGATCTCCATGCAGTTCGTGGACGGTGTGAACGCCTCCACCGTCAAGGCGGGCACGCTGCCGCCGCTGCGCGCCGCGCAGATCATTTCCGAGACCGCCAAGGCTCTCGATTACGCGCACGGGCGCGGCGTGCTGCACCGGGATGTGAAGCCGGCGAATATCCTGCTGGCCCGGTCCTCGAGCAAGGCAGGGGGCGGAGAGCGGGTCTACCTCACCGATTTCGGCATTGCCCGGCTGCGGGACGATACCGGCCATCTGACCCAGACCGGCACGGTGACCGCGACCCTGGCCTACGCCTCCCCCGAACAGCTGACCGGCTCGGTCATCGACGGCCGCTCCGATCAGTACGCGCTGGCCTGCACGCTGTTCCAATTGCTCACCGGCGTGGTGCCGTTCGAGGGCACCAGCCCGGCCGCGGTGATTCGCGGCCATCTGCAGCTGCCGCCGCCCCCGGCGAGCCCACTGCGCACGGAGCTACCCCGGACCATCGACCCGGTGCTCGCGCGGGCCCTGTCCAAGCGCCCGCAGGACCGCTACCGCTCCTGCGCCGAATTCGCCGCCGCCGTCGAGCAGGCCCTGCGCCCGGTCGTGCCCCCGCGCCCGCCGACCCCGGCGCATCCGCAGCCGATTGTCGTCGCGCCCAGGCAGCCGACCCCGGCCCGTCCGCAACCGGTGATTCCGACTCCGGCCACCCCGCGCCCGCAGGTGGGGCCGCTCTCCGGACCGGCGTACCAGAATCCGGTATCGGGTCCGGCGTACCAGAATCCCGTGCAGAACTCCGGTCCGGCGTATCAGAATCAGGCGCCCGCCTATCAGAATCCGGCCCCGGTGTACCAGAATCCGTCCAGCGGCCCGGCCTATGCCAATCAGTCGACGAATTATTCGTCCGGCCCGGTGCAGCAGCCGACATACTCTGCGCCCGAGAGCAGTTCGTTCCCGGTCGGCTGGATGATCGCGGGTGTCACCGCGATTCTGCTGATCGTCATCGTGGTGGTCGTCACCATCCTGTACTACCGCTGACGTTCCCCGACAATAGGATTCGGCCGGTCACCCCGAGGTGACCGGCCGAATTCTTTGCTACCCAGTGGCTTCCGCCACGCCTACATATCGGCGATGGCCGCCAGCGGTGGCGTCCGCGCGGCGCGGATGGCGGGCCACAGCGCCGCGAGCACGCCGACCACGGCGGAGCTCACCATCATGATCACGATCTGCCCCCACGGCACCGCGATCTGCTGCAGGCCGAGATCCCTCAGCGTGCGCAGGAATCCGGCGCCGAGCCCGAGCCCGAGCACCACGCCGATCACCGCACCGAAGATCGCTATCAGCATGGATTCCAGATAGATGGTGCGCCGCACCTGCGGTCGCTGCATACCGACGGCACGCAGCATGCCGATCTCCCGGCGGCGTTCCACCACCGACAGCGCCAGCGTATTGACGATGCCGAGAATCGCGATCACCACCGCCAGCGCCAGCAGCCCGTACAGGATTGCCAGCATGGTGTTGATCTGCTTGCCCTGCGCACCCTTGAAATCATTGCGGTCCTGCACCTGAACCACGGCCCACTGATCGACGGCCTTCTCCAGGTTGGAGCGCATGACCGACAGGTCCGCTCCCGGCTGCGCGGTGATCAGCACAATGAAGTTGGTGCGGAAGCTGACCGGCATGACCTGGTCGTACAGCGCCATCGGCGCGACCATCGTGCCGAGCAGCTGGGTGTCCTTGTAGATGCCTTCGACGACAACCTGGTACTTCTTATTGTCCAGACTGGTCACATCGACGGTCTGGCCGGCATGCCAATTATGGTCGCCCGCTTCGGTTTCCGACACCATGATGCCGTTGTCGCCGAGCTGGTCGGTGCCCTGCTTCAGGTCGTAGCCGAGCACCTTGTTCAGCGGCCCCTCGGGCACGGTGCCGAGCAGCTGATCACTGCCGACCTTGAGCGCCACACCGTGGAACTGCACCACATCCTGCACACCCGGAATGGCTTGCACCGCAGGCCCGGCCGCCAGTGGAACACCGACCAGACTGTTGGCCGGTCCCTGCAGAATGAAGTCGGCCTTGACGCCCTTGTCCACCAGATCACTGATGCTGGCCTTGGACGAGGAGCCGAGCATGCCGATGGCGGTCACCAGCATGAGCCCCAGGGTGAGCGCGAAGGCGGTGGCCGCGGTGCGGCGCGGATTGCGCAGCGCATTGTTGCGCGCCATCACGCCGACCGGACCGAAGGGCCGCACCAGCACCGCGAGCACCCGCACCACCGGCTGCGACAGCGCCGGGGAGGCCAGCAGCACCGCGAAAATCAGTGCCAGCGCGCCGATTCCGACGGTGAGGGCGGCATTGCCGCCGGCATTGCGCGAACCGAGATAGACCAGGATCGCACCGGCGACGCCCAGCACCGCACCGCTGATGGCGCGCACCCGGCTGGACTCGGTTCCCGAACCGAGTTCGGCGCGCATGGCCTCGACCGGCGGAATGGTCGCCGCGCGGCGCGCGGGTGCGTAGGCACTGAACACGGTCACCAGCGTGCCGACGCCGAGCGCCACCAGAACGGTGCGCGGCTGCAGCGACATCGTTCCGGTCGGCAGGCCCAGGTTGAAGGCATTGAGCAGCGCCGAGAGCCCGAGGGCGAGCCCCACTCCGGCCGCGAGACCCAGTGCGCTGCCGAGCAATCCGATGATCAGCGCCTCACCGACCACGGAGCGGCCCACCTGCTGGCGGCTCGCGCCGATCGCCCGCAGCAGCGCCAGCTCCCGCAGGCGCTGCGCGACCAGCATGGAGAAGGTGTTGTAGATGATGAAGGTGCCGACGATCAGCGCGATGGCGCCGAAGGCGAGCAGGAAGTAATTGATGAACTTGAGCGCGTCGCCGATCTGCTTCTTCATATCGGCGCGGACCTGATCGCCGTCCTGCACCTTGTAATCGGGGAAGACCTTGGCGATCTGATCGCGCAGCGCATCCGGCTGCACACCGGGTTTGGCGGCGATATCGACGAACGCGACATGCTCACCGTCGGTGAACAATTGCTTGGCCTGCGCATCGTCGAAGTACAGATTGATGAATCCGCCGGTATTGCCCGGCAGATCGTAGATGCCCGACACCGTGACGTCGATATTGCCCTTGGACGGGACCAGCACCTTGGTCTGATCACCGACGTGCAGCCCCGCGAGATCGGCGCCGCCCCGGTTGATGGAGATCTCCCCGTCCTTGGTGGGCGGTCCGCCGGCACTGTACTTGTCGGGCGCGGCGACGGATTTGCCCGGCGGCAGGTACGAGGTGCCGGAAGTCGGTGCGCCGCCGGTCTGTACGGCCTTACCGTCCTCGAGCAGCACCACCGGCCCGTTCACGCCGGGCGCGACCGCGCGCACATCGTTCATGCCCGCGATCTTGTCGACCGTCTCGTTCGGAATGCCCAGGGACTGCCGCTCTTTCGGGCTCACCCGGACATCGACGCCCTTGGCCTGATTGGCGAAGATATCGTCGAAGGTGTGCTGCAGGCTGTCGGTGAAGACGAAAGACCCTGCGATGAAGGCGGTTCCGAGCACCACCGACAGCAGGGTGAGCACCAGCCGCACCTTGTGCGCGGCGAGGTTGCGCAAGGCAACCTTGCGCATGGGACTTCCGGACATCAGACGGTCTCCAGCGACTTCATCTTGTCGAGCACGGAATCGGCAGTGGGCGAACGCAATTCGTCGACCAGGCGACCGTCGGCCAGGAAGACCACGCGATCGGCATAGGACGCGGCGCGCGGATCGTGCGTCACGATCACCACGGTCTGCCCGAATTCGTCGACGGCCGCGCGCAGAATCGACAGCACCTCACCGGAAGATCTGGAGTCCAGGTTGCCGGTCGGCTCGTCACCGAAGATGATGTCCGGCTTGCCCGCCAGCGCCCGCGCGCATGCGACGCGCTGCTGCTGGCCGCCGGAGAGTTCGCTGGGCCGGTGGGTGAGGCGATCATTGAGGCCGAGCCGCTTGAGCACGGTCGAGAGCCATTCCTCATCGGCCTTGCGGCCCGCGATATCGAGCGGCAGCGTGATGTTCTCCAGCGCCGTGAGGGTCGGCACGAGATTGAAGGCTTGGAAGACGAATCCGATTCGGTCGCGGCGCAACTGCGTCATGCCCTTGTCGGACAGCTCGGTGAGATTGGTATCGCCGATGTGCACCGCGCCCGCGGTGGCCTCGTCCAGACCGGCGAGGCAGTGCATGAGGGTGGACTTGCCGGAACCCGACGGCCCCATGATGGCGGTGAACTCGCCCCTCTTGAACTCGGCCGTCACCCCGTCTAGAGCTCGAACCTGGGTGTCGCCCGAGCCGTAGATCTTCACCAGATCGGTCGCGCGGGCGGCGACCGTGTCAGCGCCCGCGTCGAGGCCGACGGTATCGGAGACATTCGAAGTCATGACGTCCAGTGTGTCGAGGTTCCGCGCCGGACGCCATCCGGGATCGCCCGGAGAGCCGCACCCTCATGGATTCCTTAGATCATCCCGAGGGCTGATGATCACCGCATAGGTGCGACCTCACCGGTGGGCACCGGTGCGGAAGTGGTCGGATCTTCCGTCGGGTCATAGGTCTGCTCATCGGTCACACCGGGCGCGGGCAGGTGGGTGGTGATCACCGCGGGCGGCGCCGAGGGCATCTGCCGATTGGCGTAGGCGATGCAGCCGGCGACCGCGACCACCGGGACCACCACGAGCAAGACCAGACCCAGCAAGCAGCCGCGAAGCTTCGACCTGCGCTTACGCGGTTTGGCCGGCGGCTTACCGCTGAACACCGTGCGCGCTCCCGGCGGCTTCCCGCCGCGCACCGGCCCACCCGGCGCGGTCAGCCCCCGGGTGGGCGTCACCGACGCACCGCTCGGAAACTGCCTGGCCGCAGGCTGACCCGTGAACGGCGCGGACATGGCCGCCGTCCGAGGCGGCGTCACCCCTCCGGCGTACGGGGTCTGCCCGCCCACCGCCTGACCGTATTGGAGCGCGGGGTTCGCCGTGTGTGAGCCCGACCCAGCCACCGGCTGACCGGAGACAGGCGCACCCGATCCGGGCCGAGGCGCGAATTGCCTTGCCGGCGAGCCGGGTACCTCCCGGGCCTGGGGCGCTCCCGACCAGCCCTGACCAGCCGGTGATTGGGCCGCGAATTGGCCGCGGCCCGATCCGTTTCCGGCGGGAGCCGCATTCGGCGGGAGTTGACGGGCGGGCGCGTAACCGGCCGGAGTGGTCAGCGCCTGCTGCGCCGCGACTGCGAAGGCGGTGCAGGAAGCGAAGCGATCCGAAGGTTCCTTGGCCATGGCGCGGGCCATGACCGCGTCCAAGGCCTGGGGTAGCCCCGGGCGCAGCCGGCTGACCAGGGGCGGCGGCTGGTTGAGATGACCCTGCATGATCGCGACCGGATGTTCGGCGGCGAACGGAATATCGCCCGTGAGCAGGCGAAACAGCGTGCAGGCCAGGGAGTACTGGTCACACCGGTGATCGAGCGGTTTGCCGATCAGCTGTTCCGGGGCCGCATAGGCGAGCGTGGCCGTGAAGGAACCGGTCTGGGTGAGCCTGGTGGAATCCTCGCGCAGGCGGGCAATGCCGAAGTCCGCCAGGAAGACCCGCTCCTCGCCCTCATCGCGTTCGAGCAGGATATTGGCGGGCTTCACATCCCGGTGCAGCACACCCTTGCGGTGCGCGAAATCCAGCGCCTTGGCGGTATCGGCGATGATCCGGATCGCCTGCTGCGGCGGCAATTCCGCGGAATTCAGGGTCGAGGCGTCCACACCGTCGATATAGCGCATGGAGATCCACAGCCGGTCGCCCTCGACGCCGCGGTCGTAGATCGGGACGATGTGCGGATGCTCGAGCCGCGTGATCAGATCGGCCTCGCGCTCGAAGCGCGCGCGAACCTCGTTGTCGCCGAACAACTCCCGATTGAGCAGCTTGAGCGCGGTCCGCCGCGGCAACCGCGGATGCTGCGCGAGGTACACCGACCCCATCCCGCCGCGACCGAGCTCCCGTTCGATCAGGTAACCCGCGAACGTCTCTCCGCTGCGCAGCACCGTGTTATTTTGCCTTCGCTTCGCTACGGCGGGTTCGCGGCCCCCTTGGTCTCGTTCTTCCCTCCCTCCGCTCCTCCGCTTCGCTCCCACGCTCCACTCAGTCCAGAACGAGACGGGCCACGAACCGGCCCGTTACAGGGCGAGCCGCGAAACTCGCCATTGGAACCGAAGGTTGCGAACTCGACCCTAGTTCAAAGGTGCGGAGCGCCACCAGGTCAGTAGGGCGTCCATGGCGCCCGCGACACCGTCGGTGTACATGAGGTACTGGGTGCGGTTGTTGTCACCGGTGAAGATGGTGACCATGCGGGGGCGGGAACCGGTGAACTGGTAGTTGGTGTAGGTCTTGCCGCCGCTGGCATCGGAGGAGGTCTTATCCGGCTTCAGGCCGCTGACCACCGATTTCACCTTGTCCGCCGACGAGTAGGCGTAGATCCGGTAGAACGGATCGTCATTGTTCCCGCCGCCGAAGCAGCGCCACTGCGCCGCCCAATCACCGAAATCGGGTTCGCCGTCGGACTTGTCCGGCGGGCTCTTCGGATCGGCCACCCAGCAGCTCGCACCGTTGTAGCCGGTGTCACCGGCGGCGGTGGCCGGGACCAGACGTGAGAACTGGGCGCTGATGCCGGCCACATCGGCCGAAGTACCGGAGGAGGCGGCGGACGTGGAAGGGTGGGCGGAGGTGGAAGCGTAGGTCGAGGTGGTCGGGGCCTTCGCGGCGGTGGTCGTCGTACCGCCGGCCTTGTTGCTGCCGCCGCTGAGCGCGACCAGCACCACGACGGCCGCGATGGCGAGCACCACGACACCGATGATCGCGCCGATGATCAGTCCGGTATTGGACTTCTTCGGCGGCTGCGACTGGGGCGGGCCCATCGGAGGGCGCATATTCGGGGGCGGCCCGGCCGGATTGGCATGGTTCCCGGACTGATTCGCGTAATTACCCGACTGATTGGCGTAGTTGCCCGACTGATTCGTGTAGTTGTACGTCGGCGGGCCGGTGTACTGATTCGTCGGCCGCGCACCGGAGTTGTACAGCTGCTGCGGCGGCGGTGTAGCCGTATTCACCTGTGCCGAATACTGATTCGGCGTCACCGTCGGCGCCGAACCCGAGATGTTCGGCCGCGGGCCGCCCGTCTGCATCGGCCCGCCGGCGGGCTGCATATGCCCGCCGGAGGTCTGCGCCGGCGCCCCGTTCAGGAACCCGCCGGTCGGCTGCGCGATCGTCGGGCTCGCGCCCATGATCAGCTGCGGCGGCGCGGTGCGCGGATTCACCAGCGGCACGGCCGGAGCGCTGGGCGCGGTCAGTGCGCGCCGGGCGGCGGCGGCGAAATCGGCACAGCTGGGGAAGCGGTCCTCCGGCCGCTTGGCCATGGCCTTGGCCATCACCAGATCCAGCGCATGCGGCAGACCGGGCCGCAGCCCGCTCAGCGGCGGCGGCGGTTGCTGCAGATGCCCCTGGATGACGGCGGCCGGATTGGTCGCCGAGAACGGACCGGACCCGGTCAGCAGCCAGAACAGCGTGCAGGCCAGCGAATACTGGTCGGAGCTGCCGTCCAGCGGCGAACCGGTGAGCTGTTCCGGCGAGGCGTAGGCCAGGGTCGCGGTGAAGGTGCCGGTCTGGGTGAGGTTCTGGCCGTGATCATCACGCAGGCGCGCGATGCCGAAGTCGGTGAGGTAGACCCGCTCGCCCTTACCGCCGGTGGATCGCGCCAGCAGAATATTCGCCGGCTTCACATCGCGGTGCAGCACCTCGTTGCGGTGCGCGTAGTCCAGCGCGTCCCCGGTCTCGGCGACGATCTGCACGGCCCGCTCGGGCGGCAGCGTCTGCGGAGTCACCCCGGAGGCGTCGACGCCGTCGACGTACTGCATGGAGATCCACAGCTGACCGTCTTCGAGCCCGCGGTCGTAGACGGTGACGATATTGTGGTGATCGAGCTGGGCGACCAGATCGGCCTCGCGCTCGAAACGCGCGCGAACCTCCTTGTCGAACACCATCTCCCGGTTCAGCAGCTTGAGTGCCGTGAGCCGGGGCAGACGGGGATGCTTGGCCAGATATACCGAGCCCATTCCCCCGCGCCCCAGCTGCCGCTCGATAATGTAGCCCGCGAAGACATCCCCGTTGGACAGCATGATCCGCTCCCACTTCCTACCTCGCGCGCCGGGACCCACCAGCGCGTGACGTACCGCAATAGATCGGCGTGATCGTGCTCGGGCCGATCCGAAATCACCGAAACCATAGCGCAATCGAGTTCTACTGAACTATCTCCGCGGCGCGCGGTAGTGCAACAGTGGTGAGCACAATCTCTTGTCGGGGGGCGGCGATACGCTGGCTGCCATGCGCATAGGAGCACACGTCCGGCTCGACAGCGATCCCATCGGTTTCGGGGAGAAGCTGGGCGCCGACGTCATCCAGATGTTCGTGGTCGATCCGCAGAGTTGGGACAAACCCCAGCCGCACCCCCGGGCCGAGGAGATCAAGGCCAGCCCCATCGATCTGGTGGTGCACTCCTCGTACCAGATCAATGTGGCCAGCCTGAACAACCGGCTGCGCATGCCCTCACGCAATGCGGTGGCACAGCAGGCGAAGGCCGCGGCCGAGCTGGGCGCGTTCGGGCTGGTGGTGCACGGTGGGCATGTCCGCTCCGATGCGGAGACCATCGACGGAATCCTCAACTGGCGCAAACTCTTCGAGCGCCAGCAGGACAAGGGCGGCTTCGCGGTGCCGATTCTGATCGAGAACACCGCGGGCGGAAATCACGCCATGGCACGGCATTTCGACGATATCGGGCGGCTGTGGGACGCCGTCGGCGACTTCGGGGCCGGTTTCTGCCTGGACACCTGCCACGCCTGGGCGGGCGGTGAGGAACTGCTCGGCATTGTGGATCGGATCAAGGCCATTACCGGGCGCATCGATCTGGTGCATCTGAACTCCTCCCGCGACACCTTCGATTCGGGCGCGGACCGGCATGCGAATCTGGCCGACGGCACCATCGATCCGCAATTGCTGGTCGAGGTGTGCAAGGCGGTGGACGCGCCGATCATTCTGGAGACTCCCGCCGACGGGGTGGCCGAGGACCTGGCGTACCTGCGCGAGCAGGTGGGTTAGGCCGAGCGCGGCGGCCGGATCCGGCATACCGCTGCGGTTAGGCGGGGTAACGGCTTTCGATCCGGCTGCGCGTAAACCTGTTTCGGCGACGGGGCCGGTGGTGTGCTCGAACGAAGCAATCGTTCGAGCGAAAGGCCCAGTATGTCCGTCGATTACGCCACCACCGCCACCGTGGTGAAGCTCGGCAGCAAGATCGGTGCGCGCATCGACGGCGTCCGTCTCGGAGGCGAGCTGGATTCCGAGACCGTGCAGGTCATTCAGAACGCACTGCACGAGCACAAGGTCATCTTCTTCCGCGGCCAGGAGCATCTGACCGAGGACGGCCAGCACGAGTTCGCACAGCTACTGGGCGCGCCCACCACCCCGCACCCGACCGTCACCTCGAAGGGCGTCAAATCGCTGCCCATCGATTCGGAGTACGGCCGCGCCAATAGCTGGCACACCGATGTCACCTTCGTGGACCGCATTCCGAAGGCGTCCATCCTGCGCGCGGTACACCTGCCCGGCTACGGCGGCTCCACCACCTGGGCCTCCACCGTCGCCGCCTACGAATCGCTGCCCGCGCCGCTCAAGGCGCTGGTCGAGAACCTGCGCGCCCGGCACACCAATGCCTACGACTACGCCGCCGACCGCAGCGATTCGCACGCCCCCAATGATCAGGGCAAGGCCTACCGCGCCGAATTCGAGTCCACCTACTACGAGACCGAGCACCCGGTGGTGCGCGTGCATCCGGTCACCGGTGAGCGCGCCCTGCTGCTCGGCCACTTCGTCAAGAACTTCGCCGGCCTCACCACCGCCGAATCCCAGGCCCTCTTCCAGCTCCTGCAGGCCCGAGTCACCAAGCTGGAGAACACCACCCGCTGGAACTGGCAGCTCGGCGACGTAGCCATCTGGGACAACCGCGCCACCCAGCACTACGCCATCGACGACTACGACAGCCGGCCCCGCCGCCTGACCCGCATCACCCTGGCCGGCGACATCCCCGTCGACATCCACGGCAACCCCAGCACCATCATCACCGGCAATGCCGAGCACTATTCCATCGTCGAAAAGGTCGCCCCCCGCGCCGCCTGACAAAACCCGCTTCCGGCCGGTGCGACAGACACCCTCAACATCTCGACTGTCGCACCGGCCTTTTCGCGCTCTCTCGTACGCGGCGTGCCCGTGTGCAGGTGCAGGCGGGGTGCGCGGCCGGGGAGCAGGGGTTGGGGTGGGGCAGAATTGCGGGTATGGAGATTCGGCCGCTCGATGGGGTGCGGGTTCTGGAGTTGGGGAATTATGTCGCCGCGCCTACGGCTGGGCGGATTCTCGGGGACTTCGGGGCGGAGGTCATCAAGGTCGAGCGGCCGAAAACTGGGGATGAGCTGCGGAATTGGCGGCTGTACGGCGGGGATACATCCATGCTGTACCGGACGGTGAATCGGAACAAGAAGTCGATCGTGCTGGATCTGCGGACCGAGGCGGGGCGCGCGATCGTGCTGGATCTGGTCAAGCAGTGCGATGTGCTGCTGGAGAACTTCCGGCCGGGAATGCTGGAGAAGTGGGGGCTCGGGCCGGAGGCGCTGAACGCGGCGAATCCGGATCTGGTGATCACCCGCATCTCCGCGTACGGGCAGACCGGCCCGCTGTCGCAGCGTCCCGGATTCGCGGCGGTGGCCGAGGCGGTCGGCGGGCTGCGTGAACTCGTGGGGGATCCGGATCGGCCGCCGGTGCGGGTGGGCGTCTCCATCGGGGATTCCATCGCGGGTATCTACGCGGCCTTCGGAACCGTCATGGCGCTGTTCCAGCGCGAGCGCGCCACCGATCGAGTTCCCTTGGACCAGCGCATTATCGATGTGGCGCTGAACGAGTCGATCCTGTCCGTCATGGAATCGCTGGTTCCGGACTATCTCGCCTACGGCATCAATCGCGAGCGGGTCGGCGGGCGCATGGAGGGCATCGCCCCCAGCAACGCGTACCCGTGCCGTGACGGCAACAGCATTATTATCGGCGGCAATGGTGATGCCATCTTCCAGCGCTATATGCGGGTGATCGAACGGCCCGATCTGGCGGCCGACCCCGAGCTGCAAGACAATGCGGGCCGCTGGCGCAATCGCGATCGGCTGGATGCCGATATCGCCGACTGGACGCGGCTGCGCACCCGGGACGAGGCGCTGCAATTGCTGGAGGCCGCCGCCATCCCGTGCGGGCCCATCTACACCGCCGCCGATATCGTCGCCGACGAGCAGTACCTGGCGCGCAATATGATTCAGCACTTCCCGGTCGATGTGGGCGAGCCCGAGCCCAAACAGGTCGGCTTCACCGGCATCGTCCCGGTGATCGGCGGCCGGTCGCTGCCCATCCGCAATGTCGGCCCCGATCTGGGCGAGCACACCCACGAGGTGCTGTCCGGCCTGCTCGGCATGTCCGGCATCGACATCGACGCACTGGAAGGCCGATGAGCAATGTGATCACGCCGGAAGCTCAATCCCGGACCACTACCCGAGCTCGCTCTCGCACCGACGCCCGAGCCCATGACTGGACCACCGCCGGAGCTCGCTCCCCAGGCCACACCGAAGCTCACTCCGGGTGCGGCCTCGGAGCCGGCCGCACTCTGACAGATCGGAAGGGGCTGTGATGACTGCGATGCTGCGGGACGTGACCCTGCGCGACGGCTTGCAGCTCACCGGGAAGATGCTGCCGACCGAGCGCAAGGTCGAGATCGTGCGCGAACTGCTGGCGCTGGGGGTGCCGGAGCTGGAGATCGGCTCCATGGCGCGGCCGGATCTGGTGCCGCCCATGGCCAATACGCTCGAACTGGTGGCCGCGCTGACTCCCGAGGAGCTGCGGCGCTGCTGGGTGTGGGTGGCCACCCCGCGTCATGTGGAGAAGGCCGCGGCGGCGGGCGTGCGGAATTTCCAGTAC
The DNA here is from genome assembly GCF_045040085.1 of Nocardia sp. NBC_01388. Lineage (NCBI taxonomy): Bacteria > Bacillati > Actinomycetota > Actinomycetes > Mycobacteriales > Nocardiaceae > Nocardia > Nocardia sp. NBC_01388. The sequence goes on along the minus strand of NZ_CP109553.1, from coordinate 7,918,446 downwards.
TGCTTCTCGGTATCGGATGCGCACAACAAGGCCAATATCGGCCGCACCACCGAGGACAGCCTGACCGCCATGCCCGCCGCCATCGGTTTCGCGCAGGCGGTGGGCGGGCGCATTCAGCTCTGCCTGGCAACAACTTTCACCTGCCCGTTCGAGGGGCCGATCGATCCGCAGCGGGTACTGGCCATCGCCCGCGATCCGCGCACCGAGGGCGCCGCCGATATAGTGCTGGCCGACACCCTCGGCCAGGCGCATCCGGGTCAGGTATCAGCGCTGGTGACAGCCGTTGTGGCCGAAGGTCGCTGGGGCACGGCGGAGCACCGGATCGTCTTCCACGGTCACGACACCTGGGGCATGGGCGTGGCGAATTCGCTGGCCGCGCTGACCGCCGGTGCGAATGTGGTCGACGGATCGCTCGGCGGATTGGGCGGTTGTCCGTTCGCCCCCGGCGCGTCCGGAAATACCTCCAGTGAGGATCTGCTGTTCGCCACTCGCCCGGAATGGTTCACACCGGATGCACTGGCCACATTGGTGCCGATTTCCGAACGCCTGCTGGCCGAACTCGGGGAACCGAATCGGTCGCGCACAGTCGAGGGCAGCCGCTCCGAAGCAGTCGCTTTCGAATGGGTTATTCGCAGGAGGCCCTGAGGCTCAGCGATTGTCGTGGGACATACCGTCCGCACGCAGCTTGAGCAGAATCAGGCCCGCCGTGCAGGCGAGAATCAAACCGGCGACCGCGATTTCGACACGTAGACCAGCGATCCCGAGTACGGCACCGGTGACTCCGCCCAGGAAGATCAACCAGGCGGCAGTGCGGGCCAGAATTGCCGACGACCGCAGCGACTGCGTCGCCGGCTCCCCGGACTGCGCGACGGCGCGCAGTGGGGATGTCGAGAATGCACCCATCATCCACTCCTCGATGACGCCCACCGAGTTCGGCGAACAACAGCGCGTCTCTCGGCAAATTTCGGGCGTCTCACGTGTAACTTTGGACACACATTACGGCTCGGCAACAAAATGTCCACGCGACACGTGCGCGCAACACGCGCACTTTACTGATTCGATATCTGAATTACTGCTGTTTGAGATGTAATTGTGCCTTGCGGAATCCGCTGTGCCGCTCCAGATCCAACCGGCCGCCCGCCTGGCCCCGCGCCCCCTCCTCCGTTAGGGTGAGCCCACTCGAGACGAAACAGGAGTGCCCTTAATGGACGGCAGCAACGCCGGCGCGGACAAGCGCGGCGACACTCCGCGGCGGCGGATACCCGCCCCCGTGGCCGGTGCCGCAGCCGCCGTCGGTGCGGTGTCGCTCGGCCTGGTACTGATCGGCGCGTGCGGCCTGGGCAACCAGGACGTGTACGTCGCGCCCCCCGCGTTGAACGCGGATCTGCAAGCCGCACCGGAGACTTCGCGATCCGGCACCACCACTCCCGTGGTGATCATCCCGCCCTCCCCCACCTGGCGAGTGGCCACCGAGCAGTCCCCCCGGCACTCCGCCCCGCCGTCCGTGACCACCGACCCGGACGACCCGGGCGCCGACCCGTCGGCCCCCAGCACCTCCCGCACCACGACCACCCGGTCCACGACCACCACCACGCGCCGGACCACGACCACCACCGAACCCGCCGCTCCCACAACGGAATCCACGCGGGGCACCACCGAACCCGCCATCGCGGCCGTGCCCACCACCGACCGCCCCGACGATCAGGCCTCCGGCGGCCAGTAGCGGAATCAGTCACCCCCTCACCCCGGCGCGGTCACCCCCTCACCCCGGCGCGGTCACCCCCTCACCCCGGCGCGGTCACCCCCTCACCCCGGCGCGGTCACCCCCTCACCCCGGCGCGGTCACCCCGTCATCCCGGCGCGCTTTTGGCCGGGATTCACCAGACCTGTTGGCACGCTTCCGGTGTGGATCCCGGCCAAAAACATGCCGGGATGACGGGAGCGCCTCACACATACGCTCCGGAAATAGCTCGCGCCCCATCCCAGAGCTGGGGCGGGGCGCGAAACTTGTTGGTACGGCTCAGAACTCGACAAGGGTGTAGTCGGCTACGCGGGCGGTGAGCACGCGCAGGTGTTCCAGATCGCCGCCCAGGGTGCGGGCGATGGCGGTGAGGCGGGCCACGTAGTGGCTCACCGGGTACTCGGTGGTGATACCGATACCGCCGTGCATCTGGATCGCCTCCTGGCCGATATGGCGGGCCGACCGGCCGACCTGCAGCCGGGCGCGGGCGGCGACCACCGGATCGGTGACATCGTCCACCAGCGCGGCACTGGCGTACAGGCTCATACTGCGCGCCAGTTCCAGGGAGACATACATATTCGCCGCACGCTGGCTGAGGGTCTGGAACTTCGACAGCGTGACGCCGAACTGCTTGCGGGTCTTCAGATATTCGGTGGTGAGGCGCAGCGCCTCCTCCATCGCGCCGAGCGATTCGGCACAGAGCGCGGCCTGCGCCTGCGCGGTCACCACGGCAACGGCGGCCGCGGCGTCGGCATTCTCGCCGAGCAGTTCCGCAGCGGCGGAGGTCAATTCGACCTGCGCGCCGCGGCGTCCGTCGAAGGTGCGGAACGGCTTGCGCACCACACCTTCCGCATCGGCCGCGACCAAGAAGAGCCCGAGCCCGCCACCGGGCAGCTGCGCGCTGACCACGAACTCGTCGGCGCAATCACCGTGCGGGACCGGATTCTTCACGCCGGTCAGCGCGTAACCGCCACCCTGCGGAACCGCCGTGGTGGCGAGTTCCGCTGCGGGCCAGCGGGTTCCGGGCTCCTCGTTCGCGAAGGCCAGCAGCCTGGTACCGGCCACCAGTTCGGGCAGCACCCGCTGCTTCTGCGCGGCGGTGCCGGCGGCCACGAGCAGCCCGCCCGGCACCAGTACGGCATCCAGAATCGGTTCGGGCGCCAGGCGGCGGCCGACCTCCTCCAGTACGACCATGACCTCCACGGGCCCGGCGCCGACGCCGCCGTCCTCCTCACTGAAGGCCAGTCCCAGCACGCCGAGTTCGGCGAGCTGATTCCAGACATCGCGATTCCAGCCGAGTTCGGTATCGGTGACCTTCAGCCGGGTCTCCGGGTCGTAGGCACGGCCGAGCAGATCGCGGACCGTGTCCCGCAGCATGACCTGTTCATCGGTGAGTTCGAAATCCATGGCGGCAGCTCACAATCCGAGGATGGTGGAGGCGATGATGGTGCGCTGCACCTCGCTCGAGCCTCCGTAAATGGTGGTCTTGCGGTAATTCAGATAGGCGGGGCCACTGCGCTGCGCCCAATCCGGCGAGGCGATGTCCTCGGCCTGCACCGGCAGGGCGTCCGGACCCGCGACGTCCAGCAGCAGTTCGGTGGCCGCCTGCTGCAGCTCCGAACCCTTCAGCTTCAGCACCGAGGAGGCCGGATTCGGCTTACCGTCGTTCGGCTGCGACACCACCCGCGCGAGGGTGAGCTCCAGTGCCAGCAGCTCGTTCTCCAGCTCCGCGATGCGCGCCGCGAACACCGGATCCTCCAGCAGCGTGCCCGCGCCCGACCTGGTCTGCGCCGCATACTCTTTCGCCACACCGAGCTTGACCTTGGTGCGACCGACACCGGTGATACCGGTGCGCTCGTTGCCGAGCAGGAACTTGGCGTAGGTCCAGCCCATGTTCTCCTCGCCGACCAGCTGATCGGCGGGCACCCGGACGTTCTCGAAGAAGACCTCGTTGACCTCGTGATGCCCGTCGATGAGCTTGATCGGGCGCACGGTCACACCGGGCGACTTCACATCGAAGAGCAGCATCGAGATGCCGGCCTGCTTCTTGACGGTCGGATCGGTGCGCACCAGGCAGAAGATCCAGTCGGCGTACTGCGCCAGCGTGGTCCAGATCTTCTGGCCGTTGACGATGTAGGAGTCGCCGTCGCGGACCGCGGTGGTACGCAGCGAGGCCAGGTCCGAGCCCGCGTCCGGCTCGGAAAAGCCCTGGCACCACCAGATGTCGAGATTCGCGGTCGGCGGCAGGAAGCGCGCCTTGAGCTCCTCGGAGCCGAACTGCGCGATCACGGGGCCGATCATCTGGGCATTGAAGGTGAGCGGCTCCACGACGGACGCCAGCTGCATCTCGTCTTCCCAGATGTGCAGCTGCATGGGTGTCCAGTCACGGCCACCCCACTGGGCGGGCCACTTGGGCGTGGCGTAGCCGTGCGCGTTGAGGATCTGGTGCGTGGTGACGATGTCCTCGCGGGAGAGTTCGCGGCCGTACTTCACGCGGTCGCGGATCTCCGCCGGGATCTCGGTCCGGTAGAACTCGCGCAGTTCGTCCCGGAATTTCACCTCGTCAGGTGACAGGGCAAGTTTCATCGCATCTCCCAGCGTCGCTGTCTTATCGACTCCAAACCTACCCCCCGGTAATACGAGACCTGTCGGCTGGATCACAGTGACGCGCCGCCTCGCCCGACGGCTCACAGCGAGAGCTGGTACGTTGCCGAGAAGATCCGGCGTGCTCGTGCCGCATTTCACGGCGAAAGCAACAGCCGGACATCGATTCCGGTATCCGAGAGAGTTCGCAGGAGCAGCACGAGTGAACGGCAGGACCCTTTCCCGGCGGGCCGCATCGGCCGCGGCCATCGCCGCCACGGCGGTTCTCGGCGCGACCGGCGCGGCCGGCGCGGAGCCCGCCGCATCCCCGATCGATACCGCGATCGCGCATCTCACGGATGCGGCCGGGCCGGATCAAGACGCCCTGGCCGCGGTGAACACCACCGCCAAGGCCGCTGAGCTGATCTCCGCCGCCAAGCTGGCCAATATCGCCTTCGCGCCCTTCGGCTATCAGGCGCCCACCCTCGGCTGCGGTTTCAATATGCCGTTCACCATGACGGTCGCCTCGGCCGAATCCGGTGAGTCCGGTCCCGACCGCGGCATCGCCGGCCCGCCCGGGACACTGCGCTTCCAGGCCACCCCCGGCACCGTCGGCATGCCGCTGGCCTCCGGGCTGAGTGTTGCCTGGCTGAATGTGGCCAATGGCCGCAGCGGCATCAACGCGCTCGACGATCAGACCGATTACAACCTGCCGGCGCTGTCCAAGACCATCGACTCCGGACCGGGCACCGTCATCGCCTCGCTGTGGGGCAGCGTCGACTACCCCGGCTCGCGCTGCGTGGTACTGCCCACCGTGGGCCTGTTCACCGTCGCCGACCTGCCCAAGGATCCGCCGGCGGCGAGCGTGCCGACCACGCAGCCGAATGCGGTAGCGCCGCAACCCGGTGCGGCGGCTCCCCAGCCGGGGACCGGCCAGCCCGCGACCACCGCGCCGAGCGCTCCGGCCGCCCAGCCGAATATGCCCGACGTCCCCGCCGATGTTCCGGCCACACAGCCGAATCCCCCGGCCACCCAACCCAATTCCCCGGCCGTGGTCGGATCCAGCAGCGATACCAACTGACCTGAAAAGCAGACTCGCGCCCAGGCTCGGAAGCCTGGGCGCGAGTGTTCAGCCCGGATCACGCGCCGAGCGCGGCCGGAACACGTTCACGCCCTGATCCACTCACCCGCGCCGGTGCGCAGGTGCGGCGGAAACGGCAGGGCGCGCGGCGATTACGAGCGGGGCTTGCGGCGGGTGGCGTCCGGGCGCTTGAACTCACGGTCCACCGGGCGGCGCGGGGCGCGGCTCATGGCACGCGGCCCGGGCGCACCCGAATCCAGCTGGAGCTGAATGAGCTGACCGCTGATTCTCGTGCGGCTCAAGGCATTCAGGGTCTCCTGCGAGAGATCGGCAGGCAGCTCGACCAGGCTGTGGTCGGGGCGAATGCTGATATGACCGAAGTCGCTGCGGCGCAGGCCGCCCTCATTGGCAATGGCACCCACGATCGCGCCGGGAGCCACCTTGTGGCGCTTACCGACCTCGATGCGATAGGTGACCAGCTCCGCGCCGGTATTGCGGTGCAGGCTGGGCCCGCCCTCACGGGGACGGCGCTCACGCGGCTCGCGATCGTTGAACGAACGCTCACCACGCTCGGCCCGCTCGCGGCGCGGGGCCGGCTCCGGATCGGGCTCCATGAAGAAGTTGTTGCCGTCGTACGAGCCGATCGCCAGCGCGGCCGCGATATCCACCAGCGGGATATTGTGCTCGCGCTCGTAATCCTCGATCAGCTTGCGGAACAGCGGCAGGTTCGACGAGGCGAGATTCTCGGTGATGGTGTCACCGAACTTCGTGACACGCTGCGCGTTCACGTCGTCCACACTCGGCAGCTGCATCTCGGTGATCGGCTGGCGGGTGGCACGCTCGATCGCGTCCAGTAAACGCCGCTCGCGCGGGGCGACGAACAGCAGCGCCTCACCGGAGCGGCCCGCGCGGCCGGTGCGGCCGATGCGGTGCACATACGACTCGGTGTCGTGCGGAATGTCGTAGTTGACGACATGCGAAATGCGGTCCACGTCCAGGCCGCGCGCGGCGACATCGGTGGCGACCAGGATGTCGATCTGGCCGTTCTTGAGCTGGCCGATGGTGCGCTCACGCTGGGTCTGCGCGATATCGCCATTGATGGCGGCGGCGGAATACCCACGGGCACGCAGCTTTTCGGCGAGCTCCTCGGTGGCCTGCTTGGTGCGCACGAAGATGATGATGGCCTCGAAGGCCTCGACCTCGAGGATGCGGGTCAGCGCGTCCAGCTTGCGCTGGTACGACACCGAGACATACCGCTGACTGATGGTGGGGCTGGTCGAGGTCTTGGTCTTGACCGTGATCTCGACCGGATCGTGCAGGTACTGCTTGGAGATCTTGCGGATCACCGGCGGCATGGTCGCCGAGAACAGCGCGACCTGCTTCGTGTCGGGCGTGTCGCGCAGGATGCGCTCCACGTCCTCCTGGAAGCCCATCTTCAGCATCTCATCGGCCTCGTCGAGGACCAGGTACTGCAACTCCGTCAGATCGAGGGTGCCGCGCTCCAGGTGGTCGATGACGCGGCCCGGCGTGCCGACCACGACATGCGCGCCACGGCGCAGTCCGGACAGCTGCACGGCATAGTTCTGGCCGCCGTAGATGGGCAGTACGTTCAGACCCGGAATATGGGTGGCGTACCGGCCGAAGGCCTCCGCGACCTGTATGGCCAGTTCGCGCGTCGGCGCCAGCACCAGCGCCTTGGGCGCCTTGCCGGCCATGTTCAGACCCATCAGGATCGGGATGGCGAAGGCTGCGGTCTTACCGGTGCCGGTCTGCGCGAGACCCACCACGTCCTTGCCGGCCAGCAGCGGCGGAATCGTCGCAGCCTGAATAGGCGACGGCGATTCGTAGCCGACATCGGCGATGGCCCGCAATACGCGGTCATCGATACCGAGATCAGCGAAGGACGGGCCGTTCGCGTCCCTCTCGTCGTCAGTGGGAACGCTGTCGGCCGGTGAGGTACTCATTGACCAGGAGTTTACTGCCTTGCCCTGGTCGGTCCGACCATCGGGTGAATAGGCTGGAACTCGTGCAACCGGACAACCCGCCCTCGGCGCTCGCCGCGACCCCCGTTCTTCCGGCATCCGGGCTCGGCCAGGCCGAACCCGTCCCGGTCCGCAATTACGTAACCGGCACGGCCGCAACGACAGAACCAGGCAGTTCGGGGGCAACGACGATCACCGTTCACGAACCTGCCGCCGAGCCGGAACTCGCCGTCGGCGTGGCGGACGGCGGGGTCGTCGACATCGCCGTCGTGCAGTTCTCGCCCGGCACCGACACCGTGGCCAATCTCACGACACTGCGCGAAGAGGTACGGGCCGCGGCGGCGCTCGGGGCACAGGTGGTGATCGCCCCCGAGTACGCCATGTTCTCGGTGCTGCACCTGGACGAACGCGCCATTCCCGCCGCCGAACCCCTCACCGGGCCGTTCGTGAACGGATTGCGCGGAATCGCAGCCGAATTCGGGGTGCACCTGGTGGCCGGTGTGATCGAAACGCCCGGCGGCGACCGGCCCGCCGACCGCGTCTACAACACCCTCGTCGCGGCGTCCCCGGATGCCGAATTCGCGGCGGTCTATCGCAAAGTTCATCTCTACGACGCCTTCGCCTCCCGCGAATCCGATGTGGTGCTGTCCGGACCGCTCGACCAATCCCCGGCCTTCACGGTCAACGGGGTGGTCTTCGGTATGCAGACCTGCTTCGACCTGCGCTTCCCCGAAGGCATTCGGCGCATCGCGGCTGCCGGAGCGCACGTCCTGCTGCTGCCCGCGCAATGGATTCCGGGCCCCGGCAAGGTCGATCAGTGGACCACCCTGCTGCGGGCCCGGGCCATCGAGAACACCATCTACGTCGCCGCCGCCGACCAGGCCGCACCCCGCGGGTCCGGCGCCTCCATGGTCATCGCCCCCACCGGCGCCATCCTCGGCGAACTCGGCGACCAGCCCGGCATAGCCACCGCCCGCATCGACCTCGAGCACCTCCACGAAGTCCGCACCACCAACCCGAGCCTCTCGCTCCGCCGGTACACCATCAGCGAATAGCCCACCCATCGACCAGGACTGATGGCGGCGACGGCTCGCACAATGCCGCCACCAATTCCTGATGACCGGGATCGCCCGGTTCACGCTCGCGACACGCGGATCTGTGCCAGCCTTCGGCGGGCCTTGCCCGGCTCACGATCACAGGTCACGAACCAGCGCCACCCTCGGCTGACGCGGCCCTGCCCGGCTCACGATCACGGGTCACGAACCAGCGCCACTCTCGGCTGACGCGGCCTTGCCCGGCTCACGATCACGGGTCACGAACCAGCGCCACCCACCATTGAGGTGGCATTTGTCCTGTTCGGTGAGGCAGTGCCGGGGTGCGAACTAGACTGGGCAGCAATGATCTATCCCGATCGGGGGGCTGCAGGCCGGGCGCTGGGTGAGGTGCTCGGGTACCTGCGCGGGGCGGATCCGCTGGTGCTGGGACTGCCTCGGGGCGGGGTGCCGGTGGCGGTGGCGATTCGGGAGGTGATCGGCGGGGATCTCGATGTGCTGCTGGTGCGCAAGCTCGGGGTGCCGTGGCAGCCGGAGCTGGCCATGGGGGCCATCGGGGAGGACGGGGTGCGGGTGCTCAATGTCGACGTGGTGCAGCACACCGGTGTCACACCGGAGCAGTTCGCCGATATCGAAGACCTGGAGCGGGTCGAACTCGAGCGGCGCCGCCAGGTGCTGCGCGCCGAAGCCCCCATTCCGCTGAAGGACCGCACCGTGGTGATCGCCGATGACGGCATGGCCACCGGCGCGACCGTCGCCGTCGCCTGCGAAGTCGCCCGCATGCACGAGCCACGCCGCGTGGTGGTCGCGGTGCCCGTCTCCTCCGCCGAAGCGCTGCACCGTATTCGGGCCCTCGCCGACGAAGTCGTCTGCCCCCTCGTCCCCCGCTCCCTGGGCGGAGTCGGCGCCGTCTACCGCGACTTCCACCAGCTCACCGACGACGAAGTCGTCCACCTCCTGCACCCCGCCACGCCACCCCAGAACTGACCGTTCGCCGAGCGGGCTCTCACGGTGGCGACCCACCCCGCACAACGCCACCACCAGAGCCCGCTCGGCGAAAGCAGCCCGCGTCACTGAACTTCGGTGATGCCCTTGCGGTGTCGTTGAGCCAACTCGGCGTAGTAAGAGGGGTTGATTTTCACCCACATCTCGGCGGGTGTGCCCTCGATGGGACGCTTGACCTGAGCGGGGGATCCGGCGGCGAGTACGCCGTCCGGGATCTGTGCGCCCGGCGGGACCAGCGAGTGGGCGGCAATCATGGTGCCGCTGCCGATCTTCGCCATATCCAGGACCGTACTGCCGTTGCCCACAATGGATTCCGCGCCGAGCGTCGCACCGTGGAATACCACCGCGTGCGCGATGGTCGAGCCCGCGCCGATCTCGACCGGAACGTCCTCCGGTACGTGAATCACCGCATTGTCCTGCACATTCGCGCGCTCGCGAATAATGATCGGGGCCAGATCCGCACGCAGCACCGCGCCGTACCAGATCGACGCTCCCGCCTCGACCCGCACATCCCCGATGAGCGTCGCGGTGGCCGCGATGAACGCCGTCGGATCGACCGTGGGCCGCTTGCCTTCGAATTCATAAAGTGGCACGCCCTACACCGTAAGCGCCGCCCGCCCCGGCGGATCGAGATCACCGGCCGGCAACCGCACGAATCCACTCGGCGATATCCGCAGTGACCTCGGCCTGCACCGGCTCGTGCAACAAATCGTGCCCCGCGTTCTCATACTCCCGAAACCCGGCCGCCACCCGCCCCGCCCACTCCCGCACCGGCCCCACCGGAGTCCGCCGATCATCCACCCCGTGCACACACAACACCGGAATCCCCTCCGGCAGAACCGGTTCGCGCCCGCCCTCGACGCCGCGGCCCGGCGCCGTCGAAATACTTTCGCCGCGTGCGGGATTCGACGCGTCTCCATGAATGGCCGATGGCTGCGGGCGCGTACCGGCCACGCTGCCACCGGATCGTGCGGCAGCGGGACCGAAACCACCGGGCGCCGTGGCCGCGGTACCGCGGGCCGACTTCGGGGGTTGGCCTGCGAGAACAGCTTTGGGGGTGCCGCAGAGGATCAGGCCTGTGCAGGGCGGGGTGGGGTCGGCGATGATTGCCGCCAGAGCGGTGGCCGCACCCAGGGAGTGGCCCATGAGAAAGAGCGGGGGCGGAGAAGGGACGAGAGCGACGAAGGTCAGTGCGTCAGCCGCCAGTTCGGGGAGAGTGCCGGGGCGCTCGGGATCACCTTCGCTGAGGCCGTGGCCGGACGTGTCGAGGGTCCAGAGTTCGATCCCGGCGGGAGCGAGGGCTCGGGCGAACCGATGATAGTGGCCGCTGTGCTGGCCGGTCCCGGGCAGCAGCACGAGGGTCGCCGCCGGGCGAGCGAACGACCAGCGGCGGTAGTGCAGCCGCCCGCGGGCGCCCTCGAAATACGGCATCCGGCGATTATCGCAAGTCCCGGAAGACCACGGATCGGCGCAGCGCAACGCAGTTCAGCGACACGGCACGAACGCCGGCGGCGGCGGAACGGAGCCAGTTCAGCGCCATCGCACGAGCGGCGGAGGGCAATGTAGTTCGTGGCGTCACACGAACGCCGGAGCGGTGTCTCCAAGGTGGTGAATACGCGCACTGCGATCGGGCGAATCGTCGCGGTGTGCGGCGCGGGTGGAGATTCGGCGGGTGTGTCGACACGCCGGTTCGGGGGTAGGGGGTTCCGGGCTCCGAGCGGAGCGCGCGGGATCGGGGCGGGCGAGTCGCGTTGTGTCCCAACATCGCCCGCAGAGCTGGGGTGACGTGCGGGTGGGGTGGGGTGTGCGGGGGCGGCGCGCGAAGGTGACCTGGCGACACACCTCCGTACAGCGAGTCACTACGCTGTTGCGCGACTCGGCACGCAATGGCGCGCGTCCGGGTCGCGGGTGTCGGCGGAGAGACACAGGAGGGCCGCGATTGATTCTGTTCGGTGATCGTGTCGTGTGCAGCACCGGTGACCTGGTGTCGGCGGCGCGTTGTGAGTTCGCGCTACTGCGCGCGGTCGACGCCGAACTGGGGCTGGTGACGTCGATCGAATACCCGGCGCCCGGTGTACTGGCGCATGCCTGTGATCCGGCGGTGGAGTATCGGCTCGCGGACCTGCGCGACCGGTTCGGCACGGGCGTGGTGCGGGTGCGGGTGCGGGATCGGGCCGATCCGGCGGCGACCACCGCGGCGCTGCACGCCGCGCACGAGCAGACCTTCACCGCCCTGCGCGCGAATGCCGACGCGGTCGCGGGAGCCGTCGCCTTCGACGGAGTCTTCGCCACCCGCTGCGATTTCCTGGTGCGCGACAATGCCCCCGACACCCACGACTACCTGCCCGCCGCCGTCGCCACCCGGCACACCCGCCTGCCCGCGCTGCTCACCCTGGCCGCGATCGCGGATGCGCTGCGCGACAATGGCTTCCGGCCCGCCACCCACGCCAGGCTATGGCTGGACGGTATCGCGACCACACATTCGCTCGCCGATATCGCCGTCGTCCACCGGGCCCGCCGCGACCGCCTGAACCACATTCTGGAAGCCAAGCTCGGTGAGCTGCTGCCCGTGCAGTGGGGCGACCGCCGCTTCCTCGCCTGCGGCCACTGCCGTGCCTGTACCGCCGAACTGGAATCGCGCCGCGATCTGCTGCTGGTCGCCGGTATGCGCGCCACCACCCGCGCCCAGCTCCGGGACGCCGGCATCACCACCGTGGACCGCCTGGCCGCCGCCGATGCCACCGTGTCCGGTGTTCCCACACCGGCTTTCACCGCCCTGCGCCGGCAGGCCGAACTGCAGCTGGAGCGCGAGCACACCGGCCATCCCGCGCACACCCTCATCGATGCCGGCGCGCTGGCCGCCCTCCCCCAGCCCAGCCGCGGCGATCTGTTCGTCGGTGTCAGCGCACCCGGCCGGATCGAGGTGTGGTCGAACTGGTCCGCAGATGGCGTGCACGCCTTCACCATTCGAGGTGAGTGTACGAGCGCCACCGGCGATAGCGCTGCGGCACAGGATGTCCCGTCCTGGGACGACGATGCCGACGCCCTGCTGGACTTCCTCACCGAACGCCAGTGGGAACATCCCGATCTGCGCATCCACCACTACCGCGGCGAATTGCGACCCCTGCTCAGCGCGATCGGCGAACGCTACCCCGACGGCGAAGACGTAGTGGCCGAACTACTTCCGGCCCTGGTCGACCTCTACCCCATCGTGCGCGCCGCCATGATCGTCGGCGAACGCTCCTACGACGTCCGCCAGCTCCCCCCGAACCGCGCCGCCGGTATGGACACTGTCACCGCGGGTGATCCGGACACGCCGTACGCGAGCTACCTCGAAGGCCGGGCGAACACCCTCGCAGACCACACCGCGCATGGACCGGCCGACGCGGATACCGGCCCGGGAGCTGTGCTGCGACTGCGGAATTGGCTGGCGGAGCTGGCGCAGGAGCACGGCGTGCAGCCCGCGCGGCGAATGTCGTACGACTACTGGGAGACCGGCCCCGACGAGGTGGAGGCGGCGCTGCGGGAGTTCGCCGACACCGGCTATCGCGATGGGCGAGAACGCACTTCGGCGCAGGTGACGGCGGCGTTCACCGCGGCCGCGCTGGGTTATCACCGCCGGGAGCGGCAGCCGCTGCGGTGGGCACACGATGATCGCCTCGATCACCCGGTCGAGGAGTGGGCGGATGCCGCGGGCGTCCTGGTCGCCGACTGGGGCACGGTGGATACCGACTGGCACAGCACCGGTCAGCGCCCCATGCGCCGATACCTCACACTCACCGGCAGACTCGGCACCGGTAATGCGCCGCCGCCGGGCACCCGGGTACTCACGCTGTACGACCGTCCCGTCTCCGGTATGACCGCCATGCCGGGTCGTCGCGCCGCCGCGCACGCCACCGTACTCGGCTGCTCCCTGGACACCAATTTCGAGGACGTGGTCCGAGTGGTGGAGCTGCTGCCCGAGACCTGTGAGCCCTACGATCAGCTGCCCACCGCCATCGTGCCCTGCCCGCCCGGCCGGAACGAGCACCTGGAGGAGAACCTCGAGGATATTGCGCACCAGTTGCTGGTGACGCTGCCCGAGGTACCCGAGACCGCGGTCTTCGACCTGCTCGGCGGCCGCCCGCCACGACTGCGCGAGGGCAAGGCGCTGCCGGAGGTGTTCGGTGACCATGCCGCCGCGGTCACGGCCGCCATTCTCGAATTGCAGAATTCGTATGTGGCGGTGCAGGGCCCGCCCGGCACCGGCAAGACCGATACCACCGCCCGCGTGGTGGAAAGGCTGGTGACGCGGTATCGGTGGCGGGTCGGGGTGGTCGCGCGCTCGCACCGCGCGGTCGAACACGTACTGGATGCCGTAGTGCAGGCTGGCGTGCTCCCGGAGCTGGTCGCCAAGGCCGATACCCAATCGGTGGCGCCGGAGTGGCTGCCCATCGACGCCACGAAGTACGGCCGCTTCCTCGACAATGCCGTCAATGGTGGTGTGGTGGGCGGACTTCCGAACGATTTCGCCGATCCGGAACGAATCCCCCGAGACAGCCTGGATCTGCTGGTGATCGCCGATGCCGGGAAATTCCCGCTGGCCGATGCCGTCGCGGTCGCCGTCTGCGCCCGGAACCTGCTGCTGATAGGCGATCCCGCACCGGGCGCCGGGCAGGGCATGCATCCGGCGCCGGTCGACGATTCGGCGCTGGGCCGGCTGGTCGGCGCGCACCGGACCCTGCCCGCCGTCTTCGGCTACTTCCTGGACCGCACCTGGCGCATGCATCCGCGCATGTGCGGCCCGGTCTCGCGGCTGCGCTACGACAATCGCCTGCGCTCCAATGAAACCGTCACGCTGGCAAGAGATCTCGAAGGCATCGCTCCCGGCGTGCGCACCGTGACCGTCGAACATCACGGCAACAGCACCGAATCCGCCGAAGAGGCCCGCGAAATCGTCCGCCAGGTCCGCAGTCTGCTCGGCCTGCCGTGGCAGACCGGCGCGGTCACCCGGCCCCTGCATCCGCACGACATTCTGGTGGTCGCCCCGTATCACGCCCAGGTCGCGCGCATCCGAACTCTATTGTCCCGCGCCAGGATCGAAGACGTTCTGGTCGGCACGGCCGATCATTTCCAGGGACGCGAGGCCGCCGTCGTCCTGGTCTCGATGACCACCTCGGCCCCCAAGGATGCCCCGCACGGTATCGGCACTCTGCTCTCGCGGCACTGGCTGACCAGCGCCATCTCCCGCGCCATGTGGTCGGCGGTAATCGTCCGCTCACCGCTGCTCACCGAGTATCTGCCCACGACAACAGCGGAACTCTCCGACCTGGCCGCGGTCCTGCAACTCGACCGCGTCTGAACCGAAAGCAGTTCCCCCGCAGGCGATCAGCCGAAGTTCTGACCTTCACCGCGATAGGTCGGCACTTCGATGCGGGTGCCGCCGGCATCGACGAGGTTCACCTGATTGAAGCGCTCGCAGAGCTCTCCTGCCTTGGCGTGCCGGAACCAGACACGGTCGCCGATGGCGAGCCCTTCGGCTCCGGTGAGCGGAGTCTGCACTTCGCCCGCCCCCTCGGTACCGATCAGGCTCAATCCCTTGGGCCACACCGGTTTCGGCACGCGGGAGGCGCCGGTGGGACCGGAGGCGATATAGCCGCCGGAGAAGACGGTGGCGATGCCCGCGGCGGGGTGGCGCAGCACCGGCATGGCGAAATACATTGCCGGGCGCGGAGCCAGATTGCGATAGCCGTCGAAGAGCGTGGGCAGATAGAGCCCGGACCCGGCGGTCACCTCGGTGACATTCGAATCGGAAATGCTGACCTCGATGGAGCCGGTGCCGCCGCTGTTGACGATCTCCAGCTCACCGACCTCATTGCGCACCGCGTCCAGCACCTGCCGGCGGCGCCGCCCGATTTCGAAGGCGGACGCCTTCTTCACCAGTCGCACAGCGGGATTCGTATCCGGCAGCCCGGCGATCTGCGCCTCATAGGTCATCACGCCGACCACACGGAAACCGCGGCGGCGGGCCGTACCGGCCAGCCGCCCGGCCTGTTCGGGCGTGCGAATGGGCGAGCGGCGCACACCCAGATGCAGCGGCCCGATCCGCAGCGAGGCGTCCACGTCGATACACACACGGGGAGAGACCTTTTCGCCGACAGCGGCGCGAATCAGATCGAGCTGATCGACATCGTCGATCATGAGGGTGATGGAATCAAGCAGCACCGGATCGGCGGCCAGCTTGGCCAGCGACCCGCGATCGGTGGCCGGATAACCCAGCAGGATGTCGCGGGCCCCGAGCCCGGCCAGCCAGAGCGCCTCCGCGAGCGAGTAGCCCATGATGCCGGCGAAACCGCCGGACTTGGTCAGGTCGCTGCCGAGGACCTCCTGGAGTACGGCGCGGCAGCGGACGGATTTACTGGCCACCCGCACGGGGACCCCGCGCGCACGGCGAACCAGATCGACGGCATTGGCGCGCAGCGCGGCCAGGTCGAGGGCGGCCAGCGGCGGATCCAGTTCGGCGGTGGCCGCGTGCAGGCCGGAAATCGGCGACGTTTCGGTCACCAGTTCATTCGACCACGAAACTGGTCATGCGTCCAGCAATTGGGCGAACGCACAGGAACTTCGAACACACAGGAACTTCCAACAGGGCCCGTCAGAGGTCGACGGCCTTGGTCGACAGGTAGGACACCAGATCGTCCAGCACAACCAGCGATATCTCGTCATCGCAGTCGGCCAGCCAGCGCAACACCATCCCCTGGATGACAGCCACCAGATAGGCGGCGATCGCATCCACCGGCTCCAGCCACTGCGTGCCGGAACGCTTGGAACACATCTCGAGGAACTCGGTGACGTCCGCATCGAGCCCGCGGAACATGGCCGAGGCCTGCAGATCGGGCACACAGACGCCCCCGCCGCCTTCCCAGCGGCGGCGCAGAATGACCAGCGTGGACTCGTAGGCACGAATCTGCCGCTCGGGCGAGGATTTCAACATCGGCCACAGCGCGCTCACGCCCGCATGCAGCAGCACTCGTAACGCGCGACTACCGGTGATATCGAGCGATGCCGCCGCCTTCTCGATGGCCTCTGCCATGGCCGGACGCAATCCGACCTGGACGATTTCTCCACTAGCGCTCAACTACAACTCCCTATAGCGAAAGAACTCACACAACTAGGTTGCGGAGCTCGCTCAACGGGTTTGCAGATCAGCACTGACCCCCGAGCATGACCCGGCGTACCCGTTCAACAGGTATCAACGATACGTCGTTTTCTGGGTGCATGACCAGCTTTGATAGCCAATTTCGTACCGGGAGAATGTTTCGTTACCTAATCGGAACTCGCTCGCGATCGAATAGGAATCGCTGAATTCCCGAAACGCCCCGGTAAATCGGACATTGGAACCGAACGGTATTTTACGGACTTCGGTTCGCTCAAAGATACCGACTGTGCCAGAGCCCACAGGGCCGAACCGCAGGTCGTCTGCGCAACGCGCCGGTCACGACACGGAATTCACGTCCGGTGAGCGGCCAGGACACCTCCCGTTCGGACGCCCACCGATAGCCTGTCGGGGTGACTTCAGCGCGGCACGATCCGTTCCTGCTCACCGGCACCTTCAACTTCCGCGATGTGGGCGGGGCCCGCACCACGGCCGGCAACCACATCCGCAGTGGAGTACTGCTGCGCTCGGCCCAGCTCAGCCGGCTCGACGCGGAAGGGCATGCCCGCATGCTCGAACTCGGCGTCACCGATGTGCACGATCTGCGCGGGCACGCCGAAATCGACTACATCGGCCATGACGTGCTCCCGGACCAGGTGCGCCTGCATGTGACGCCCTTCGACTCGCACATCGGCGAAACCCCCCCGAACGAAGCCCGCAATCCGGCCACCGCCGGCCTGCACATGGTCGAGGTCTACCGGCTCTTCCCCGCCATGCCCGAGGCGCACACCGCCATCAAGGCCCTGGCCGACTCCGTGCTCACCGGCACCGCGCTAGTGCACTGTGCCGCGGGCAAGGATCGCACCGGCTGGTCCGTCGCCACCCTGCTGCGCGCCGTCGACGTCGTCGAGGAGGACGTCTACGCCGACTACCTGCTCAGCAATGACGCCGTCCCCACCCTGCGCGCCTTCATGGCCATGGAATCGGACGAGGAGATCTCCGACGACCTGCTCGGCGTGCGCGCCGACTACCTCGACACCGCCACCAGCGCCATGAACGATATGCACGGCGACCTGGACGGCTACCTGTCCCACATCGGCATCACCGCCGACCAGCGCACCGCCCTCCGCACCCGCTTCATCGAATGAGCTACTGACCCAAGATATTTCGGCGCCACCCGTCGTATCGGCATGCTTTCGGCCAGGATCCACACTCATTGTGCATGCGCGGCCAGCGTGGATCCCGGCCGAAAGCGCGCCGGGATGACGAAGGCCTGCCGCTAGTCGGACGGCGCGCGGCGGACGAGGCCGTCCGGGTCGATGCTGACGTGGTTGCCGGTGTGGAACCACGGGCCGGTGAAGCGGGATTGGGTGGTTTGCGGGTCGTTCCAGTAGCGGGGGGCGACATTCGGGCCGCGGCAGAGCAATTCGCCGCGGCCGGTGTCGGCGCGGGGGCCCCAGAGGGCGAGTTCGGTTCCGCCGAAGGCGAATCCGAGCACATCGCGGGCGGCGGTGCCGTCATCGCGGGCCAGGCCGATACCGCTGGTCTCGGTGGCGCCCCAGACCGACCACTGGCGGGCCTCGGGGAAGATCTCGCGGAGCGTGGCGGCCACCGAATCCGAGGCGGCGGGATCGGCGGCGGCGAGTTCGGCGCGATGCCCGGCGCTGCAGACCTGGCGCACGTGATCCAGGCGC
Organism: Nocardia sp. NBC_01388; assembly: GCF_045040085.1. Lineage (NCBI taxonomy): Bacteria > Bacillati > Actinomycetota > Actinomycetes > Mycobacteriales > Nocardiaceae > Nocardia > Nocardia sp. NBC_01388. The sequence continues at coordinate 7,900,173 of NZ_CP109553.1, read as the reverse complement.
AGACCCGCAAGTTCCGGCAGCAGGCCCGCAAAGATTCTGGGAGTGGCAGAAACCATGTCTATTCGTTCCGCGACAAGGGTTTCCGCGACGGCCGCCCGGTCCGGGACCAGGACCACCGTGCCGCCCACCGCGAAGGTCGGCAGCAGCTGATCCACCACACCGCTGGCATGCGCCAGCGGCAGCAGCACCAGATTGCGCAAGCCCTCGGTCGGCAGATCCAGCGCGCCGACCACGGATCGAATTGCGGAGAGCAGGTTTTCGTTCGTCAGCTCCACCCCGCGCGGGCCGGTCTCGGCGCCCGGGCTGGTGTAGCAGAGCAGGGCCAGCTCACCGAGGGACGCACCGTCGTCGATGAATGCGGCGCCATCGGGCAGCGCCTCCAGATAACCGGCCGCGCTACCGCCGCCGTCCAGGATGTAATCGGCGGCGGCATCGCGAATCACGCGCTCCGCCACCGCATCCGGGAGCCCGTCGTGCACCAGTACCGGCACCGCGCCGGACAGCAGCGCGCCCAGGAAGGCCTGCACCCAGCGCACCCCCACCGGCATTCGTACTGCGACCCGGTCGCCGTAACCGATTCCGTGCTCCTGCAATCCTCCTGCTATCCGGGAGGCGGAGTACCAGAGTTCGCGATAGGTGAGGCGGGGGCCGCCGATCTCGACCACCGCCTCCCGGGCGGCGAAGGTATGCACCTGAATGTCCAGCAGTTCGGTGAGCGCCGGAGTCAGGTTCCCGTATCGCAGCACGCCATCGGCGCCGCGAGCAAGAGGGTTGGCGCACCAGGCATTTCGCGAGTGCGGGTATTCGACCAGTAACTGCGACATCCGTCCCTCCGAGCGCCTCGAGCCTGCAGGCACCAGTGACTATATGATGCACATCACATGTTTGGGCGGATTGTCGGCAAACGTAGTCGAGCCGTCACGACCCGGAAACGAATCCGGCGGTACGGCAAACGGTTCAGCGACCGGTGTAGGTGGCCTTTCCGGGGCCGGCCTCGAGGAAGCTCCGCACCGCGTTCTGCAGGTCCTCGGTGGCGAAGAGCTGGCCCGATACCTGCGGCGTCACCGAATCCGCATGCGCCACACCACCGGAACGCCAGGCCTCGATGATCTCCTTGGTCGCGGCGTGCGCACGGGTCGGCCCATCGGCGAGTCGCGCCAGCAGTGCGCGCGCGGCCGTGTCGACGTCCTCGTGCACGGCATTGACCACACCCCAGTCGGCCATGGTCGCCGCGTCGTACAGGTCACCGGTCATGACGAATTCGCGGGCGCGACCGGAACCGGCGCGCTCGGCCAGCCGCTGCGGGCCGCCCATGGACGGGGTCAGACCGACCACCGTCTCCACCAGACCGAACTTCGCCCGGGGCGCGGCCAGAATGATGTCGCAGGCCAGCGCGATCTCGAAGGCCGCGGTCAGGGTCAGGCCGTGCGCGGCGAAGATGACCGGGCAGGGCAGCGACTCCAGCGGATGGATAATGCGCGCGAACAGCGTCTGCCACAGGTGCGCGCCCTCCGCCATCGACAGTCCGTCGAAGACGTGTACATCCACACCACCGGACACCAGCTTGCCCTCGGCGCGCAGCAGCACCGCGCGCGGCGGCTCGGCGGCCAGCTCCTCGATATCGGCGGCGATCGCCTCGAACAGCGCCTTGTCGAAGAGGTTCAGCGGCGGGTTGGCGATGGTGAGAATCGCGGCCTGCGCACCCCCCTCGGTGACGATGCGTTCCAGGCGGGTGGGCTTCATGTCGGTCATCAACTGAATGTATGCGCAGTCACTTCCCTGGAACAGACCGGGCTCGCCGCCGACGCGCGCCGTCGGCCACCGTCGCGACGGCATCCGATCTGCGAGACTGGCCGGGTGACCACGTCGAAATCGGAGCCAGGCAGCTACGTCGAACCCGGCGAGTTCAAGCGCGATACGAACTACATCACCACGCGTATCACCGCCGACGGGCGCGACGGATATCCGGTCGAACCCGGCCGCTACCGGCTGATCGCGGCGCGCGCCTGCCCCTGGGCCAATCGCACCATCATCGTGCGCCGGCTGCTGGGGCTGGAATCGGCGCTGTCCCTGGGACTGTGCGGGCCCACGCACGATAAGCGCAGCTGGACCTTCGATCTGGATCCCGGTGAGGTGGATCCGGTGCTGGGGATTCACTTCCTGCGCGATGCCTATCTGGCGCGGTATCCCGACTATCCGCGCGGCATCACCGTGCCCGCCGTGGTGGATGTGTCGACCGGGCAGGTCGCCACCAACGACTACGCGCAGATGACCCTCGACTTCTCCACCGAGTGGGCCGAATACCACCGGCCCGGCGCACCCGCGCTGTATCCCGAGGATCTGCGCGAAGAGATCGACGTGGTCAACAAGCGCGTCTACACCGAGGTCAACAATGGCGTCTACCGCTGCGGATTCGCCGGTGACCAGGACGCCTACGACGCCGCCTACGACCGGCTCTTCACCGCCCTGGACTGGCTCACCGAACGACTCTCGACGCAGCGATATCTGGTGGGCGACACCATCACCGAGGCGGATGTGCGGCTGTTCACCACACTGGTCCGCTTCGATCCGGTCTACCACGGCCACTTCAAATGCAATCGGGAGAAGCTCACCGAACTCCCGGTGCTGTGGTCCTACGCCCGCGACCTCTACCAGACACCGGGCTTCGGCGACACGGTCGACTTCACGCAGATCAAGCAGCACTACTACATCGTCCACACGGACATCAACCCCACACAGATCGTCCCCAAGGGCCCCGACCTGGCCAACTGGCTGACCCCGCACGGCCGGGAAGCCCTGGGCGGCAAGCCCTTCGGCGACGGCACCCCGCCTCCCCCGCCACTCCTGACCGAGCGTGTCCCCACCGCACACACCCCGGGCTGACCCGCGCAGGACCCCGTCATCCCGGCATGCGTTTGGCCGGGATCCACATCCTCAGCGCCCCAACAGCTTCCGGCGCTATCGGGTGCGAGCGGGGGCGAGCGGGGGCGAGCGGGGGCGAGCGGGGGCGAGCGGGGGCGAGCGGGGGCGAGCGGGGGCGAGCGGGGGCGAGCGGGGGCGAGCGGGTTCAGTGCGACTGGGCGCCCCGGTAGGTGCCGAAGCTCCAGTAGACGCCCTCGGGGTCGCGGCAGGTGAAACCACGGGATTCGTAATCGGTTTCGTCGGTGAGGTCCTTGGTGATCTCGGCGCCTGCCGCCTTGACGCGGGCATAGACGGTATCCGGATCATCGAGGGCGATGTAGACCGAGCCCGCGCCCGGCGGCTGGCAGGCCAGCGCCATGTTCTCGCGGACGGAACCGAGCATGACGGCGCCGCCACCGGGCCAGGCCAGCTCGGCGTGATCGACGACGTCGCCTTCGCCGTAGCTGGCGGTGGTTTCGAAGCCGAAGGCGTGCTCCAGGAAGGTGATGGCGGCACGGGCGTCGCGGTAGACCAGGGTCGGCCACACAACGGTCGCGGTCTTTACTGAGGATGTCGTATCTGTCATGGGATCAGCCTCCTACCTGGGGGGCTGTTGGTCTTGGACGAATGGGAACTCCTCGCGTTCCCGCCACACCGACGGCGGGAGACCGGCCAGTTCCCGCCATTCGCGGGCCATATGCGCCTGGTCGTAGTAGCCGCAGAGCGCCGCGGTCTCGGCCAGCGACGGGGGTTCGGGGCGGCACAGCGTGGCATGGGAACGTTCGAAACGGGCGATGCGCGCGACATCCTTCGGGCTCACCCCGAGTTCGGCGGTGAAGCGATTGACGAGATGCCTGCGGCTCCAACCTATTTCGTCGGCGACCGCGGCTACCCGGACCGTGGTTTCGGGACCGGAGAGCAGATCCCAGGCGTGTGTGAGCTCCGGATCCCACGACACCGGCAGCAACTGCCGCAGCAGAATCTCATCCAGCACAGTGAAACGCTCGGGCCAGCTAGGAGCCGACCCGAGCCGCTCGCGCAACTCCCCGGCCCGCGGACCCAGTACGTCCGCCAGATCGACGATCCAAGAACCCAGCGCTGCGGCCGGAGCCCCGAACAACGCCCGGCATCCCTGCGGCGTCAAGGCCAGCTGCACGCCGTACTGATAACCGTTGTGCGCGATCACGCACGGGCGAGTGGTCAGCCCGCTCGCCAACATCTCCCATGTCCCACCCGCCTGGTCCGGATGACAGGAGACCTCCACCTCGATCGGCTCATCGATGGTGATGATCACCGTCAGCACCGAACCGGGCATGCCCACATGCGTTCCCGGCGCAAAGCCACGCAGCAAATAGCCCTCGTAACCGAGGACGTACGGACGCAACCGCGGATCGGGTATCCCGCTCGCGCCTTCCGATACACCGGCCACAATTCACGGTAGGCCCCCGCGCCTCCTACCGTCGACTCACGCGACAACTGATTTCGCAACCTTCGGGGTAACTTCGGGGGGACGTCCAGAGCTTGGGGACGGCACCCCACCGCAGCCCGGGCGCGAGACCGTCGGGGTGCCTGAGCGACCGGCAGAAGGCGCGGAGGGGCGGGACAGTGCAATAGAGTCTGCAGCGGAGGACCGCGCGAAGTAAGGGGTGTGTCGATGTTCAAGGCCGGGTTCGAGAAAGCGGTCGTCTCGCTCCTCGACAATGGGGCGCAGGTGCAGGGGCCCGCTGTCACGAAATATGTGCAGCGGCTGCGGGACACCCATCCCGGTGAATCCCCCGCCGAGATCGTGACGCGCATCGAGAAGCTCTATCTGAACACCGTGACCGGCAGCGGCACCGCGGTCGGCGCGACCGCCGCGATTCCGGGGGTCGGCACCGCCGCCTCGCTCGCGGCCATGAGCGCCGAGACCGCGTTCTTCCTGGAGGCGTCGGCGGTGTACACGCTCGCCGTCGCGGCCGTGCACGGCGTCGCCCCCGAGGATCGGGAACGCCGCCGCGCCCTGGTGCTGGCGGTGGTACTCGGCGAGACCGGTATGGAGATCGTGCAGAAGAGTGTCGCCGGCTCCGCCAAGAACTGGGGCGGCCTGCTGGCCACCGGCAAGATCCCCGGCATCGGCGCGCTGAACGACACGCTGCTCAAACGATTTTTGACCCGCTTCCTCGCCAAGCGCAGCGCGCTCATGGTCGGCAAGATCATTCCGGCCGGTATCGGCGCGGCCATCGGCGGATTCGGCAATCGGGCGCTGGGCCACCGCCTGATCGACAACGCCCGCAATGCCTTCGGCGCACCGCCACAGACCTGGCCGCGACCGCTGGTGATCGATGCCGACCCGCTGCCCGCCGTGGAAGCCGCACCCCGGATTCCGAAGCAGTGACCCAGGCCCGACCGCTCGCCTTCGCCGCCGCCGGGCTGAGCAAGACCTTCGATACCTGCACCGCGGTTGATGACGTGAGCTTCGTGGTGCCCGCCGGCAAGGTGGCCGCCCTGGTCGGCCCGCCCGGCGCGGGCAAGACCACCGTGCTGCTCATGCTGCTCGGCCAGCTGACGCCCAGCTCCGGCACCGCGCGCGTCGGCGGGCCGGAGTCCGGTGCCGGACGCGGACGGCAGTCGGTGGGCGCGGTGCTGTCGCCCCGCGGCCTGCACCCGGCGCGCACCGTGCGCGGGCAATTGCGCGTATTCGCTGCTGCCGCAGGCGCTTCCGCGGCCCGCGTGCACGAACTGCTCGCGCTGACCCGGCTCGATTCGGTGGCGGACGAACGCATCGGAAACCTGCCGGTCGGGGCGCAGACCCGTACCGCGCTGGCCATCGCCCTGCTCGGCAATCCGCCACTGCTGATTCTCGACGACCCCGCCGACGGCCTCGACCCCGGCGAAAACGCCTGGCTCACCGAGTATCTGAACGCGCACACCCGCCGCGGCGGCACCGTCCTGCTGACCTCCCGCACGCTGAGCGCGGCCCTGCCCATCGCGGACGAGCTGATCGTCCTCGATGCCGGCAAGGTCACCTACCAGGGCAGCCCCGCCCGGCTGCGCCGCAGCCACCCGGATCGCCTGCTGGTCAAGGCCTCCAGCCCGATCGCCCTGGCCACCACCCTGGCCGCCCAGGGCTTCACCGACGCCGTCATGCGCCCCGACGGCCGCCTCGCCGTCGCCGAAGCCTCACTGACACAACTCGAATCGGCCGCCGCCACCGCCCGCGTCCAACTCACCGAAATCACCCCCGAACACATCCACCCCGACCAGGTCCTGGCCGCGCTCACCCGCCCGACCACCACGCCCTACCCCGCACCGGCCATGTACGGAATGCCGCGTTGAGCGCACTCCAGCACAACCCCGGATCACCCGGCGGCGGAACGGCTGTCGTCCGGGCGGGGTCCATGCCGCATGCCCCCGGACAACGGAATGCATTGCGGCACTCCCGGACTCGCGGAGCACCGCCGCTTCGGGCTTCCGCCCCCCTGTGGATCGTTCGAACTGCTCGGCCTCCGGCCGCGACCAGTGGCGGTCGGCAGAGTCCGGCTGATGCGGGGGGAATCTCATATGCCACTGTCATCGCGATTCCTGTCCTCGGCGGCATGAGTACCGCGGCGGCTGATGGTTTACGACGAAAGGACCTTCGATGATTCTGACCGCTGTGCCGGATTCCGTGCTGCGGGCGGCGAATTCGGAGGTGCGCAAGGTGACCTCGCTGCGGTCGAGCCGGATGCTCGCCGCAGTGGCGGCCGGGGTCGGGGTGGTGACGTTCGCGGTGCTGGGGATGGTTTTCCAGGAGGCCGATTCCAGCCATAAGCACACGTTCATCGGCGCGGTCGGGCCGGCGGCGGTCGCGGCCGCCGGGGCACTGCTGCTGGCGGTCGTGCTGTCGGCGGTGTTCGGAGCGCTGTCGTCGGGGTCGGAGTATCGGTACGGGACATTGGCGGTGAACGCGCAGTTCACGCCGGACCGGAATCTGCTGCTGGGCTCGAAACTTGCGGTGACAGCCGGGTTTTCGCTGGCGGTCGTGCTGGTGCTGGAGGTGCTCGGCGGGGCTGTGCTGACACTGTTCGGGCGCGATCGCGTACAGCTCGGCGGTGCGCTGTTCGCCGTTCTGGGCGGAGTGGCGCTGGCCGCCGTGTGCTGGTCCGTGATCGGCGCGGCGCTCGGATTCGTCTTCCGTTCGCCGACACAGGCAATGGCGGCGATGCTCGCGACGGCCGTGCTCGAACCGCTGGTATGGCTGACCGCCCGGGCCGTGGGGTTCGCGGGCTTCGCGACGCTGCTGCCCATTTCGGCCACCGTGGGCACCGTGACCGACGGCAGCTATGCCAAGAGCGACTTCATCGCCCCGACCCCGGCAGCCATTGCGGTACTGATCCTTTGGACCGCGGGCGCGGTCGCGGCCGCGTGGTGGATCCTCACCACCCGCGACCTCTGACCCACTCGACCCGGTCCGCTCTGCTCGACCCAGTCAGCCACGCCCACTCGGTCAGCCCTGCCCACTCGGTCAGCCCTGCCCACTCGGTCAGCGCTGCCCACTCGGTCAGCGCTGCCGACTCAGTCAGCAGGGCGGTCCGCGAAGAGCCGACGCCAGACCTCGTGATCGGTACGCGGACCGCCGGGGGTATCCGCGCCGTACTTCGCGATCAGGCCGGGTAGGTCGAGCGGGGTGGTGGGCGCGGCCATATTCGTCAGCTCCTCCTCGACCGCGGCATCCGGAACCAGCCAGCAGACCTCGAATTCGATGCCGTCCGGATCGGCGGCATAGAGCGCCTTGGTGGAGCCGTGATCGGAGGCCCCGCGCAGCACGCCCGCCGTGGTCAGCGCATCACGCATGCGCTGCAATTCGGCGAGCGTATTCACCTCCCAGGCCAGGTGATACAGCCCGATACGCCCGGTGCGGTGCTCGACCGACGGGTCCGGGGACTGGAACAGGCCCAGATCATGATCATTGGCCGACCCCTCCGCCTGCAGGAACACCGCGCCCGGAAAACCGCCGGGCAGCCGGCGGAAACCCAGTACCTCGCCGTAGAAGGCCGCCGAGCGCTCCACATCGGAGACGAACAGAACAGCATGGTTGAGACGCTGGATCGGCATGAGTGCGGCTCCAATTCGAGTTGTCGTGGTGCCCTCCAGCGGACCATGCCCACACCACCGGGCACAAGCCAACATCCCACTTCGCACCCCGGCGCGCGAGATGTGTCGGTGGTCGGGAACAAACTGGGGGGAGGGTCGTCGTTACGGGTTCAGGTGAGCGCGATGAAGGTGGATGAGGCCGGGGTGGAGAAAACAGGGGCGGACCAGGCGAGATCGGCACAGTCGGAGGCAGGCGCCCCCGGCTGGCTGCGACGGCTCTGGGAGCGATGCCGGCAACACCCGTGGTTGCTCGCCGGGATCGGCGCGGCCGTGCTGGTGGGCGCGACGGTGGAGGTCATCGGGCCGCTGCTGGCCAAGCGCGCACTCGACGGAGCCACTGCCGGGAACAGCGGAATCATCACCGCCATGGCCTGGCTGCTGGGCATGCTGGCCGTGGGCCGGTTCCTCGCCTCCTACGGGCGGCGCATGTCGGCCGGGCGGCTCGCCCTCGATGTGCAGCACGAACTGCGCGTGGATCTGCTTGCGGCGCTGCAGCGTTTGGACGGCCGCGGGCAGGACGCACTGCGCACCGGCCAGGTCGTCTCCCGATCGATCAGTGATCTCACCCTCGTACAGGGCCTGATCGCCATGGGACCGTGGTCCGCGGTGGCGGCCCTGCAATTCGTGCTCGCCGCGGCCATCATGCTGTGGCTCTCCCCGCTGCTGGCCCTGACGGCACTGCTGGTGGTTCCGGCGCTGGCGGTGGTCGTCTACCGGGTACGGCCGCGGCTGTACGCGGCCACCTGGTCGGCGCAGCAGCGTGCCGCCGATGTGGCCCAGCATGTGGAGGAGACCGTCACCGGCGTGCGCGTGGTGAAGGGCTTCGGGCAGGAAGCCCGCATGGTGGATCTGCTGGAGCGGCAGGGCAGACGGCTCTATGCCGAGCGCATGCGCGCCGCCCGCATCGACGCCCGATTCGGGCCGACGCTCTCGGCCATCCCGCAGGCCGGGCTGGTCGCGGTGATCGCGGCGGGCGGTGTGCTGGCCCTGCACGGCGCCATCGGGCTCGGGACCTTCCTGGCCTTCACCGCCTATGTCTCGACCATGACCAATGCCACCCGCACGGTCTCCATGGTGGTGGTGATGGCGCAGCTGACCCGGGCCGCGGCCGAACGTGTGCACCAGGTGATCGACAGCGCGCCCGAACAAACCGATCCCGCGCATCCGGTGGCGCTGCCGGACGGACCGCTCGGCATCGAAATCTCCGACCTGACCTTCGGATTCGACCCGGAACGCCCCATTCTGGACGATTTCGATCTGACCGTGGCGCCCGGCGAGACGGTCGCCATCATCGGCCCCGCGGGCTCCGGCAAATCCACGCTGTCGCTACTGCTCCCCCGCTTCTACACCCCGGACTCGGGCCGGATCAGCCTGTACGGCAAGAACTCCCGAGCCGATGTCGCCGATCTGCGCGCCGCCGACCTGCGTTCGGCGGTGGGCGTGGTCTTCGACGAGGCCTTCCTGCTGTCGGACACCATTGCCGCCAATATCGGCCTCGGCAATCCCGATGCCACCGATGCCGAAATCCGCACGGCCGCAACCCGGGCCGCCGCCGACGACTTCATCGAGGCGCTCCCCCAGGGCTACGACACCGTGGTCGGCGAACGCGGCCTCACCCTCTCCGGCGGCCAGCGCCAGCGCATCGCCCTGGCCCGCGCCCTGCTCGCGAATCCCCGCATCCTCATCCTCGACGATGCGACCTCCGCCGTGGACGCCCTCACCGAGGCCGCCATCTTCGCGGCCCTCCCCACCGGCGAGTCCCGCACCACCCTCATACTGGCCCATCGCGAATCCACCCTCACCCACGCCGATCGCATCATCCGCCTCCCCGGACCCGTAGCGCACGCGAATCCGGCCCAGGATTCGCCCGCAGGCGACAGGTCCGGAACAGTCTCCGGCGCAACACGATTCACCACCGAGGAGAGGCCACCTGCCGGATCGGGGGAAGGCCCGGCAGCAGCCGATGACGAACCAGCCGAAGCGTTTTCCCGCCGCAGGACCGCACCGGGCTCGGACGCAACACCATTCGCGACTCGATCACCGAACGGCCATGCCGTGCAGGGTGAACGGGCCAGGCCCCTAGACGGGCAGGCCGCGTCGGCGCGACAGGACGGGCCGGACGCACCGGACGGGGGCGGCTCCATCGCGGAGCTGGATCCGGAGACGCCGGCGGAGGTTCGGCGGGTGCTCGCGAAGTTGCACGCGGCGACGGAGGAGCCGGGGCTGGACGGGCGAGAGTTGCGGGCGGCCGATCCGGAATTCCGGCTAGGGAAGGCCATGCGGGCGGTGCGGTGGCTCGTGGTGGCGGCGGTGCTGCTGCTGGCGATGGATGCCATGGTGGGCGTGGCATTTCCGTCGATCATGCGGTATGCGATCGATGGTGGTGTGACCAGGCACGATGGCGGGGCGCTGGTGCGCGCGGCGGTGATCGGGGCGGTGCTGGCCGGGGTGGGATGGCTGGCCGCTTCGACGGCGCTGGTGTGGGGTTCGCGGGCCGGTGAGCGGATTCTGTTCGGGCTGCGGGTGCGCAGTTACGCACATCTGCAGCGGCTCGGGCTGGACTACTACGAGCGCGAACTCTCCGGGCGAATCCTGACCCGCATGACCACCGATATCGACGCCCTCTCCACCTTCCTGCAGACCGGCGTGCCGGATGCGCTGGTGAGCCTGCTCATGCTGGTGGGCATCGCGGTGGCGCTGCTGGTGATCGATACGCAGCTGGCCCTGGTGGTCTTCCTGTCACTGCCGCCACTGCTGCTGGCCACCTGGTGGTTCCGGCGCGCCTCCGATGCCGCGTACACCGAATCGCGCGAGCACGCGGCCACCGTCAACGCGGACTTCGCCGAGAATGTGGCGGGACTGCGTGTGGTGCAGGCCAATCGGCACGAGCGGTTCTCCTCCGAGCGCTTCGCGCAGTACTCCGACCGCTACCGGATCAGCCGCATGCGCGCGCAGCGAGCGATCTCGGTGTTCTTCGCCTTCGTCGGCTCCTGGGCCGATATGGCGCTCGCGGTCGTCGTGTTCACCGGCGCGCACGCGGTCGCGAACGGCGCGACCACCCCGGGCACCCTGGTGGCCTTCGTGCTGTATCTGGAGTTGCTGTTCGGCCCGATCAGCCAGCTGTCCCAGCTCTTCGACGGGTACCAGCAGGCCCGAGTCGGGTTGCGGCGCATCGGGGAGCTGCTCGCGACACCGTCCTCGATCGCCGCCGACGCCCCTGATGCGGTCACCATCGCGGACCGGCTGCACGGCGAGGTGGTCTTCGACAATGTGCGTTTCAGCTATCCGGGCACCGATACCCGGGCCCTGGACGGGGTCAGCCTGCACATTCCGCCGGGCACCAGTCTGGCGCTGGTCGGCGCCACGGGTGCGGGCAAATCGACCATCGTGAAACTCCTGGCCAGGCTCTACGACATGCCCTATGACGGAAATCACGATCATCGGCGCCCGGTCGGACAAGTCGCAATAGCCGATTCGCATGACACTCATCGCAGCGCCGGCGAACACGGCGAAATCCGGGTGGACGGGGTCGATATCCGCGACTACCGGCTCACCGGCTACCGATCACGGTTGGGTGTCGTCCCTCAGGAAGCTCACTTATTCACCGGAGACATCGCCAGCAACATTGCATTCGGCAAACCTTTTGCGAAGTCAGCGGAGATCGAGGCCGCGGCCGCGGCCGTCGGCGCGCTGGCGACCATCAACGCTTTACCACTGGGAATGCGCCAACCGGTGGGTGAACGCGGTCGCGGGCTTTCCGCCGGGCAGCGACAGCTGATCGCGCTGGCCCGCGCGGAGCTGGTGCATCCCGATCTACTGCTGCTCGATGAGGCCACCGCGGTGCTGGATCCGGCCGCCGAGGCATCGGTGCTGGTAGCGAGCGAATCGGTAACGCGGGGGCGGACCGCGATCATTGTCGCGCACCGCCTCGCGACCGCCGCGCAGGCCGATCTGATCGCCGTTGTCGAACACGGCCGGATCGCCGAAATCGGCACTCATGAAGAACTGCTATCAACACGCGGCGGCTACTCCCGCCTGTGGGCTGCGGCGCAGGCTACGGAAGGAATATTCTCAGTCGAGGACGAGTCGTCACAAGGGAGCGTGTCCGCTCGGTGGTAGTCCATGCCCATGGGCTAACCGGGGTGGGCATATCCTCAGAGGGGGCGCATCGGCGCGCATCGAGCCGATTACCCGTGCCGGGCACGTCACAAACGTCGCAGCGCGAAGAACGAAATGAGGCGAACACCTGCTGTGAGCAGCTCAACAGACCAGTTCGGACAGAACCAGTGGCTTGTCGACGAGATGTATCAGAAGTACAAGCAAGACCCGTCGTCGGTCGATGAGAGCTGGCACGAGTTCCTCGCCGATTACACGCCGGAGAAGACCGGCGACACCGGCAACGGCCAGTCGGCCGCCCCGGCTGCCGTAGCAACCCCGGCCCCCGCCGCCCCGAAGCCCGCGCCCGTTGCCGCGCCCGCCCCGGCCCCGGCTCCCGCCCCGGCCCCGGCGCCCGCGCAGGTGCGTGCCCCGCAGACCACTCCGGCTCCGGCCTCCAACGCCGCCCCCACGTCGGGCGCGCCGAAGGCCGCTGTCACGGACGAGACCAAGATCCTGCGCGGACCTGCCGCCGCGGTCGTCAAGAACATGTCGGCGTCGCTGTCCATCCCGACGGCGACCAGCGTGCGGGCCATCCCCGCCAAGCTGATGATCGACAACCGGCTTGTCATCAACAACCACCTCGCGCGTACCCGCGGTGGCAAGATCTCCTTCACCCACCTGCTCGGCTACGCCATCGTGCAGGGCGTCAAGGCCTTCCCGAACATGAACCGGCACTTCGCCGAAATCGACGGTAAGCCGAATTCGGTCACCCCGGCGCACACCAATCTGGGTCTGGCCATCGATCTGCCCGGCAAGGACGGCAACCGCACGCTGGTTGTCGCGGCCATCAAGAACACCGAGGACATGACCTTCGCGCAGTTCCACACTGCGTACGAGGACATCGTCCGGCGCGCACGCGTCGGCAAGCTCACCGCCGATGACTTCTCCGGTGTCACCATCTCGCTGACCAACCCGGGCACCATCGGCACGAATCACTCTGTGCCGCGGCTGATGCCGGCTCAGGGCGCGATCATCGGCGCGGGCGCCATGGAGTACCCGGCCGAGTTCCAGGGCATGGCCGATGAGCAGCTGGCCGATATCGGCATCGGCAAGCTCATGACGCTGACCTCCACCTACGACCACCGCATCATTCAGGGTGCGGAGTCCGGTGACTTCCTGCGGACCGTGCACAACCTGCTGATCTCGGACGAGTTCTACGACGAGATCTTCCACGGCATGGGTGTCCCCTACGAGCCGGTGCGCTGGCGCAAGGACATCAAGGAACGCGGTATCGACAAGTCGACCCGCGTCCAGGAGATGATCACCGCGTACCGCAACCGCGGTCACCTCATGGCCGATACCGATCCACTGCGGTTGGTGCACGACAAGTTTCGCTCGCATCCGGACCTGGATGTCACCCAGCACGGCCTGACCCTGTGGGATCTGGATCGCGAATTCAATGTCGCGGGCTTCCACGGCCAGGAGCGCATGAAGCTGCGTGATGTGCTGTCCATCCTGCGTGACGCCTACTGCCGCCACGTGGGTGTCGAGTACACCCACATTCTGGATCCCGAACAGCTGCACTGGATTCAGGAGCGCGTCGAGCAGAAGCATGAGAAGCCTTCTGTCGCGGAGCAGAAGTACATCATGTCCCGGCTCAATGCGGCCGAGGCGTTCGAAACCTTCCTGGCCACCAAATACGTTGGGCAGAAGCGCTTCTCGCTCGAGGGCGCCGAATCCGTCATCCCGATGATGGACGGTGTCATCGACCAGTGCGCCGAGTACGCGCTCGACGAGGTCGTCATCGGTATGCCGCACCGCGGCCGCCTGAACGTGCTGGCCAATATCGTCGGCAAGCCCTACTCGAAGATCTTCACCGAGTTCGAGGGCAATATGAACCCGGCCGCCACCCATGGCTCGGGCGATGTGAAGTACCACCTGGGCGCCCGCGGCACCTACATCCAGATGTTCGGCGACAACGACATCGAGGTGTCGCTGACCGCCAACCCGTCGCATCTGGAGGCCGTCGACCCGGTGCTCGAGGGTCTGGTGCGCGCCAAGCAGGATCTGCTCACCAAGGAAGATCTGGTCACCAAGGGCGAAGAGGCGCGCAGCTTCTCCGTCGTGCCGCTCATGCTGCACGGTGACGCGGCCTTCGCCGGTCAGGGTGTTGTCGCCGAGACGCTGAACCTGTCGGGTCTGCGCGGCTACCGCACCGGTGGCACCGTGCACATCGTGGTGAACAACCAGATCGGCTTCACCACCGCTCCCGAGTACTCGCGCTCCACCGAATACTCCACGGATATCGCGAAGTTCATCGGCGCGCCGGTGTTCCACGTGAACGGTGACGACCCCGAAGCCTGTGTGTGGGTGGCGAAGCTGGCCGTCGATTACCGCGAGCGGTTCCACCGCGATGTGGTCATCGACATGATCTGCTACCGCCGTCGCGGCCACAACGAGGGCGACGACCCGTCGATGACGCAGCCGGAGATGTACGACGCCATCGACACCAAGCGCTCGGTCCGCAAGGCGTACACCGAAAGCCTCATCGGCCGTGGAGACATCTCCATGAAAGAGGCCGAGGACGCGCTACGCGACTACCAGGGCCAGTTGGAGCGAATCTTCAACGAGGTGCGCGAGCTGGAGAAGTACGTTCCGGAGCCGTCCGAATCGGTCGAGGACGAGCAGCAGATGCCGACCACCCTGGTCACCGCGGTCGACAAGACCGTGCTGCAGCGCATCGGCGATTCGTTCGTGAACGTGCCCGAGGGCTTCAATGTGCACCAGCGCGTCAAGCCGGTCATGGAGAAGCGCCGCGAAATGGCGTACGAGGGCAAGATCGATTGGGCCATGGCCGAATTGCTCGCCTTCGGTTCGCTGGTCGATGAGGGTAAGGCGGTGCGCCTGACCGGTCAGGATTCGCGTCGCGGCACCTTCTCGCAGCGGCATTCGGTGATCATCGACCGCAAGACCGGTGGCGAGTACACGCCGCTGCACAACATCGGGTCGAAGAATCCGGGCTGGTTCGCGGTGCACGATTCGGCGCTGTCCGAATATGCCGCTGTCGGTTTCGAATACGGCTACTCGCTCGGCAACACAGACGCACTTGTGTTGTGGGAGGCGCAGTTCGGTGACTTCGTCAACGGCGCGCAGACCATCATCGACGAGTTCATCTCCTCCGGTGAGGCCAAGTGGGGCCAGCTGTCCGAGGTTGTGCTGCTGCTGCCGCACGGTCACGAGGGCCAGGGTCCGGACCACACCTCCGGTCGTATCGAGCGGTTCCTGCAGCTGTGCGCCGAGGGTTCGATGACGGTGGCGGTTCCCTCCACCCCGTCGAACTACTTCCACCTGCTGCGCCGGCACGCGCTGGACGGCATTCGCCGCCCGATGGTGGTCTTCACCCCGAAGTCCATGCTGCGCAACAAGGCCGTGGTCTCCGAGGTCGAGGACTTCACCGACAACAAGTTCCGCAGTGTGCTCGAGGAGCCCACCTACGAGACCGGTGACGGTGACCGTTCGAAGGTCAAGCGCATCCTGCTGACCTCCGGCAAGATCTACTACGAGCTGGTCGCGGAGAAGAACAAGAACAAGCGCGACGATGTCGCGATCATCCGCACCGAGCAGCTCTACCCGATCCCGAAGTTCCGTCTCAACGAGGCGCTCGAGGGTTACGCCAACGCCACCGATCTGGCGTGGGTCCAGGAGGAGCCCGCCAACCAGGGCGCCTGGCCGTTCTTCGGCCTGAACCTCCCGGAGATCCTCCCGGCCCGCTTCGCCAAGCTGCGCCGCATCTCCCGCCGCGCCATGTCGGCCCCGTCCTCGGGTTCGTCCAAGGTGCACGCGGTAGAGCAGGCGGAGATCATCGGCGAGGCGTTCGCACCGACCGCATAACCTCCCGATTCACGCGCTGGGCCGGACCTCTCCCCGAGAGATCCGGCGCAGCGCCATTTCGCAGCGAGTCCGTGACCAGCAGTATTACAAATCCCGCGTATTATTGATATCGGCAGATCATAATATGGAGGTGTTCATGGCTACGACAGTCGAGATTCCCGACGAAGTGCTGGCCGAAGCAATGCGCCTCACCGGCCTCACCACCAAGAAGGCGGTCATCAACCTCGCCATGGCGGAGCTCGTTCAGGGCTACCGGCAGCGCGAAGCGTTGACCCGGCTGCAGCGTATGGATCACAACCCATTCCTAACCGAGGAAGAACTCGCTGAGGTGACCACCTCGGACGAGCCGTGACCGCCGGTAGCGATCGGCCCCACTACCTGCTCGACCAATCGGTCATGTCCCACTATTGGACACAGCAGGCAGTGCGTCATCGCGTGGACGAGCTGGCCGTTTTCGGCGTGCTGTGCTCATCGATGGTCACGATGGACGAGGGTCGCTTCAGCGCCCGGAACAAGCGCGATCTCGGGTTCATCACCGAGCTCTACGGCTCGGTATTCCGTTGGCTCCCAACCGATGCCGACGTCGAGAAGCATGCAGCCCACATCCGGTCCGCGCTGTGGAAGATCGGCGCCGGCCGCGGCGCTCAGACCACGGACATCCAGATCGCCGCAATCGCCCTGCGCCACAATGCAACTGTCGTACACAACGACACCGACTTCGTCACCATCCAGCGCGCAGTCCCCGAACTGCGGCAGCTGCGAGTTTCACCCACCTGAGTCGGGACTGAAACCGAAGCGGCACGGGCCGTTTCGGTGAGATAGGCAACACCGCAGCCCACCGGCTCGAGTCGGTGGGCTGCCTCATGGTCGGACTAGGTGTCCTACGACTCCATGCCTCCTTGGTGGCGGGTCAGTAATGACTTGCGCGGGGAATCCTCCGCGTCGTATATTCCACGCGGAATATTTGATGCGGAGGATGTCGGTGGCGGGCGGTAGCGTCGGCGAGCGGCTTATCGGATGGAGGTCCTCATGGCTGACAGGCAGACGGGTGTGGCGCTGACGCCGTTGGGGGTCGCTGTGCTCGCGCTGCTCGAGGAGAAGCCGATGCATCCGTACGAGATGTACCAACTACTCATGACCCGGCACGAGGACGAGCTGGTGAAGATCAAACCCGGCTCGCTCTATCACACGGTGGCCCGGCTGGCCGAGCAGGAACTGGTGGTCGCGGAGGGCACGGATCGGGCCGGTAACCGGCCGGAACGCACCACCTACCGCATCAACCCGGCGGGCCGCGACACCCTGCGCGACCGGATCACGGAAATCCTCCGACGACCCGTCAAGGAGTACCCGATCTTTCCGGTCGGAATGGCCGAGGCGCACAATTTGCCAGTGCACGATGTGATCGTTTTGCTGCGCGAACGCGTCACCTGGATCGACGGCCAGAACGCCGAATACGAGGCGCTGCAGGACTGGGTCGTCGCCCGGAAGGTGCCGCGGCGTTTCTGGATGGTGATCGAGTACCTGCACGTCATGACCGTCACCGAAGGCGAATGGTTGCGCCGCGTCCTCACCGAACTGGAGAGCGGCGAGCTGCCGTGGGACAGCTTCGGCGAGGAGACCGGTGAGCGCAACAGCAATTGTGAAGCGCAACTGGGCGCCGGTTGGGGCGCCGGCCTCAGCGAATCGGACTTCGCGGCCGTCCGTAAGGGCATCGTCCCGTGAACACAGACCTCAGATAGGAACCAATCCCATGTCCACTCAACGCAATCCGTGGTTGGCGCTATACGCGCTGGTTGTCGGGTTCTTCATGATCCTGCTGGACATGACCATCGTCGCGGTGGCCAATCCGGCGATCAAGGAGGCCTTCGACGCCGACTACAACAAGGTCATCTGGGTCACCAGCGCCTACCTGCTCGCCTACGCCGTACCACTGCTGGTGGCCGGGCGCCTCGGCGATCGCTTCGGCCCCAAGAACATCTACCTCATCGGCCTGGTCGTCTTCACCGCCGCCTCGCTGTGGTGCGCCGAATCGGGCAGCATCGAGATGCTCATCGCGGCCCGCGCCGTGCAGGGCCTGGGCGCGGCGCTCATGACGCCGCAGACCATGGCCGTCATCACCCGCACCTTCCCGCCGGACAAGCGCGGCGCGGCCATGGGTCTGTGGGGCGGCGTCGCCGGTCTGGCCACGCTCGTCGGCCCCATCCTGGGCGGCGTGCTGGTCGATTGGAAGGGCTGGCAGTGGATCTTCTATGTGAACGTGCCGATCGGCGTCGTGGCGTTCGCGCTGGTGGTCTGGCTGGTGCCCGCACTGGAAACCCATGAGCACAAGTTCGACTTCGTGGGCGTGGCGCTCTCGGGCATCGGCATGTTCCTGCTGGTGTTCGGCATTCAGGAGGGCGGCACCCGCGATTGGGACACCATCACCTGGCTGATGATCGGCGGCGGGCTGGTCGTGCTCGCGCTGTTCGTGGTCAATCAGGCCCGCAACAGCGATGAGCCGCTGGTGCCGATGAGCCTGTTCAAGGACCGCAACTTCTCACTGTCGAGCCTGGCCATCGCCTCGATGGGTGCGGCCATCACCGCCACCTTCGTGCCGTTCTACTTCTTCCTGCAGCAGGTGCACGGCATGTCGCCGACCAGGTCCGCACTGGTGCTGGCACCGATGGCGATCCTGACCGGCGTGTTCGCGCCGATCATCGGCAAGATCTCGGACCGCATGCCGCCGCGGGTGCTGCCGACCATCGGCTTCGCGGTCTTCGCGGCCAGCATCTTCGGTTTCGCGCTACTGATGAAGCCGGACACCTCGATCCCGCTGTTCCTGGTCATCGGCGCGGTCGCCGGTATCGCGAATGCCTGCATCTGGGCGCCGCTGGCCACCACCGCCACCCACAACCTGCCGATTCAGCAGGCCGGTGCGGGCGCGGGCGTGTACAACACCACCCGTCAGGTGGGTTCGGTGCTCGGCTCCGCAGCCATCGCGGCTCTGATGTCGTCGCGTCTGGCGGCGCAGCACCTGGGCGGCGGGCCCGCCATGGAGGGCGGCGGCGGTTCGGCCAAGCTGCCGCCGGAGATCGCGGACCGGATCAGCACCGCGCTGAGCCAGTCCATGTACCTGCCGGCCTGCATCCTGCTGATCGGTGTGGCGGCGTCCGCGCTGTTCATCGGTCACGGCAAGGCTCCCGGCAAGCCGGCGGCCGCACCCGCCAAGGCGGATGTGGCGGCCTGAATCAGCCTGTGGCACAACGGAGGCCCTCTTCGCAGCTGCGGAGGGGGCCTCTCCCGTCGGTAGCGCGAAGCCGTCAGTAGAGCAGGCCGTAGAGCCGCGTCCAGTCGATGCGAATCTCGATCGGCATGTCCACCAAGGATTCTCCGCCGAGCGGATGCAACCGGCGATGCGGGCGATAGCGGTCGAGCACCAGCACATGGGTCTGAATGGCGGTCACATGATCGCGATCCAGATACACGAGCCAGTACCAGGGAATGCCCGCCTGCGCGTATTCGGCCTGCTTGTCGGTGGTGTCGACGCGTTCGGTCACCGGCGAGACCACTTCGACGGCGATCTTGACCCGGGCGGCGGGCAGCGGCACGGAACCCGTTGGCGCGCAAGAGAACATGGCGATATCCGGCCGCCGCAGCGTGAGCCGCGGCGATTCCCACAGCAGCACATCCTGATCGGTGCCGACGTACAGCGGGCCGTCGTTGTAGCGGCTCATATGCGCTTCGGCGCCGGCCTCCATCATGACACCGAGCCGGCGGGCCGCGTTCTCGTGCCGATGCGCCGGCGGTTCGGCGCGCACCACATCACCGTTCACCACTTCGACGAGTCGGCAGAAATCACGGGGTAGTTGATTCCAGACATCGAGGGTGATCGGTTCGGGCTGCAGGTTTTCCGCCCGCGCCCATTCGAGTACTCCGGTCATGCGCGCTCCCTTGGATGGGCGTCGACGGCCGGGCCGATCGTAAACCGCGCGCGCTTTCAACAAGGGCGTTCGGCATTTTCAGCGCTCCAAACACCCCGGCAATTGCGATAATTCAGCCGATTCGGACAGAGATCGAGGGGTAACCGGTCGCACCGTCGGGCACCGGATAGGCCACATCGGAGGTCTGCACCACACCGGAGCCGTCGGTGGCGCGCGCCCACACGGTGTGCAGACCGGAGGTGGCCTGCCAATCGAAAGCCCACTGCCGCCAGGTATCGATCGACGGTTCGGCGGCCAGTCGCGCAGGCTGCCACGCACCATTGTCGATTCGCACCTCGACCGCCTCGATGCCCCGGTGCTGCGCCCACGCCACCCCGGCAACGGTGACCCGGCCCGGTGCGAGCGAACTCGCCGTCGGGGTGTCGATGCGGGTACCGGTCTTGATCGGGCCGTCCTGCGACCAGCCGCGCTTGGTCCAATACGCCTGCGCGCGATCGAATCTCGTGATCTCGATATCGGTCACCCATTTGGTCGCCGAGACATAGCCGTACAGGCCCGGCACCACCAGTCGCACCGGATATCCGTGCGCCGTGGGCAGCGGTTCACCGTTCATGCCCACGGCCAGCAGGGCGTCGCGGCCGTCCATGAGAGCGGCCAGCGGGCTGCCCGCGGTGAAGCCGTCGACACTGGTGGAGAGCGCCATATCCGCATCGGGATGCGGACCCGCCTCGGTGAGCAGCTCGTCCAGCCGATAGCCCAGCCAGCTGGCATTGCCGATGAGATCTCCGCCGACCGGATTGGAGACACAGGTCAGCGTCACCAGCTTCTCGACGGCCTTCCGGGCGGCGAGATCGGCATAGGTGAGCCGTATTTCGCGATCCACCATGCCGTGAATGCGCAGTGACCAGCTGTCCTTGCTCACCTGCGGGACGGTCAGCGCGGTATCGATCCGGTAGAAGCCGGCATTCGACGTGAGATACGGCGTGAGGCCGGGGATTTTGAGATCCGCCGCCGGATCGACCACGGGCACCGGCCCGGCCGGAGACGGCAACTGCACCTCGGCGCGCTCACTCGACACATTGTGCGAGCGCAGCCCCAGCACGCGCCCCACCACACCGGCGCCGATGCCCGCCGCCGCGGCAATCACTATGCCCCGCACGACCTGTCGCCGCTGCAGCGCCGGCTCGAACCCGGAGTCGTCCGCGGCCGATCGACCGGCACCACCGGGCACGGATCCGGCGGCCACCGCAGTATTCGCAGCCGCGTCAGGCGAAATATCATCCGCCCCAGCGGATTCGCCCGCGGCCGGACCGATTCCGCGCAGATCCGTTGCAGGCCCGACCGGAGCCACCGCCCCGCCGGTTGCCGAAATCTTCGTAAGCGCTTCCGCCGCAGCTTCTTTCGAGACGAGCTCCGCCGATGCTGCGGCGAATTCCTCGACACGCCGAATCAGGTTGCGCAGCACCGCAATGCCAGCCCAGGCGCCCAGCAGGGAGGGCAACGCCCACGTCCATCCGGCCTCCGGGCGACCCACGGCCGCGAGCAGCGACAGCAGCCCGAAGACGGCGAAGGCGATCGATCCCACCGGCCGCCGTATCCGTTCGGCAAACCCCGCCAGCCCGGCGACCAGCACTGTCACAATGCCCATCGAAATGAACAGCAGCAGTTTGTCATCGGTGCCGACGGTCTCGATCACCCGCTCGCGCACGGTATCGGGCGTATGGTCGATCACCCAGGCCCCGACCGCCTGCAACGGCGAGCTATCGGGGCTGATCAGCACAGACACCACTTCGGCGACACCCAGGGTCACCCCGGCCGCTGCCACTCCACTAGCTATCCGCAGTCCACGCTCGGCCACAAATCCGACCCTACTGCGGTATCGAGCCCCGGGACCCGCGCGGAAAATGACATTCCGGTGACGGCACGCGCTATGGCCAGCGGCACGCCGAGCCGCGAAAGCCGGTCGCCGCGACTGGGCCGGGGTGTAGTTGATCATCCACGGCACCGAGAACTTATCGGTGACCATGGCGAATGCCTCGGCCCATTCGGTCCTGCCGAGTTGCCTGGCCGCCAGCGGCGAATTCGCGGTATCGACCTGCTGTCCTGCCGGGCGGAGGAGGCCATCGACAGGGTGTCGCCGAGCGGCAGGTCGATGTGCGCGATGCCGTTCTTCGGCGCACATGACAAAGGGCGCTGCCTGCGAGATATCCGCCGGCAGCGCCCTTTTCGATGGTTCAGGAGTAGATGGCCGCCACGTCGGCCGCGTACTGCTTCATGACCACATTGCGCTTGAGCGAGAGCTTCGGGGTGAGCTCGCCGCCCTCCTGGGTCCAGTCGACCGGCAGAATGCGGATCTTCTTGATCGCCTCGGCGTGCGAGACCAGCTTGTTGGTGGCCGCGACGGCCTCGTTGATCTCCCCGACCAGTGCCGGGTTCTCGATCAGGTGCTCGATCGAGGTGCCGGCCGGAATGCCGTTGCGTTCCTTCCAGCCCGGCAGCGCTTCGGGATCGAGGGTGATGAGCGCGCCGATGAACGGCTCGCCGTCGCCGACAACCATGACCTGGCTGATCAGCGGGTTCTGTCGCAGCGAATCCTCGAGCATGGTCGGCGAGACGTTCTTACCGCCGGCGGTGACGAGGATTTCCTTCTTGCGGCCGGTGATGGAGATGAAGCCGTTCTCGTCGATCGCGCCCAGATCGCCGGTCTTGAACCAGCCGTCTTCGGCGAAGGCGTCGGCGCTGGCCTCGGGGTTCTTCCAGTAGCCGGAGAAGACGACCGGTCCGCGGATGAACAGCTCGCCGTCCTCGGCGACCTTGGCGCCGTGGCCGGGCAGCGGGCGGCCGACCGAGCCGACCTTGATGTGCTTGGGGGTGTTCACGCTGACGGCGGCGGTGGACTCGGTCAGACCGTAGCCCTCGTAGATGGTGACGCCGGCGCCGCGGAAGTAGTGGCCCAGGCGCGCGCCCAGCGGACCGCCGCCGGATACCGCGGAACTGCACTGCCCGCCCATGGCCTCGCGCAGCTTGCTGAAGACCAGCTTGTCGAGCACTGTGTGCTTGAGCTCGAGGACCAGGCCCGGGCCGCCGTTCTGCAGCGATTCGCTGTAGGCGACAGCCACATCGGTGGCGTAGTCGAAGATCTTGCCCTTACCGGCGTCGTGCGCCTTCTGCTTGGCGCCGTTGAAGACCTTCTCGAACACGCGCGGCACCGAGAGGATGAAGTTCGGCTTGTACTGCCCGAACTGCTCGACCAGCGTGGACCAGTCGGAGCTGTGCGCGACGGTGACGCCGGCATCGAAGGCGGCCAGCGCGACGGCCCGCGCGAAGACGTGCGCCAGCGGCAGGAACAGCAGCGACCGCTGACCGGGGCGCAGGAATTCGCTCATGGCGGAGCGGTCGGCGGCCGATTCGGCGTACAGGTTGGCATGCGAGAGCATGACTCCCTTGGGCCGTCCGGTGGTGCCGGAGGTGTAGATGAGGGTGGCGGGCGATTCGGCCTTCACCTGCGCGCGGCGCTCGTGGATCACCGAGTCGTCGATATCCGCACCGCGAGCGGTCAGATCACCGATCGCGTCCTTGTCGACCTGCAGAACTTCCTTCAGATCACCGAGTCCGCCTTCGATTTCCGCGATGGTGGCCCGGTGCTTCTCGTTCTGCACAACGGTGATCTTGGTGGCGGAATCGGCGAGGATCCAGCGGACCTGCTCGGCCGAAGAACTGTCGAAGATGGCGACGGTGCAACCACCGGCGGCCCAGATGGCGAAGTCCAGCACGACCCACTCGTAAGAGGTGGCGGCCATGATGGCGACGCGGTCCCCGAGTTCGATGCCGGAGGCGACCAGTCCCTTGGCAACGCCGGTGACGGCCTTCGCGAATTCCGTCGCCGTGACGTCGCTCCAGCCGCCCTTACCGTCCGGAACATTGAAGACGACCAGTTCAGGGGTCTTCTCAGCATGCCGGAACGCACCGTCCGACATATTGGCGTTTTCCGGAATGGTGTAGGTAGCCGGGACTTCGAACTCTCGCATCGTTGCCCTTCCACAGTGAGTTATACCGGCGGGTAATTTACGCCACGCTTACATGTCACACCCGGCAGCCCGCCCGAACAGGTTCTCGTTTGCTGTTCGAACGGGCGCCGCGATCGGTACCGCCTCTATCCTATGGATCGAGTTTGTGCAGGTCGAAGTGCCTGTCGCAAGAACTCACCGAGTTCGCGGGTAATCGCCGCCGCCGGAGCGACCAGGGATGCCTGCAATTGCGACACGTGCCAGAGGCCGTCGGTCTCGGTGAACCGGGTGTCGACACCCGCCGCGCGCAATTTCGCGACCAGCCGCGTGCACTGCTCGTGCAGCAGTTCGGACCTGTCGGCCTGCACATAGGTGGGCGGCAGCCCGTGCAGATCGCCGAGCATCGGCGCGTAGCCGGTGTCGGAACCATCGCCGTTGCCGAGGTAGGCGGCCGCGCAGGCCCGCGACCACGGCTTGTTGATGACCAGATCGCGGGTGCGGACCGGAACCTCGTTGGGATCGCCCCACGGCGCGATGAGACCCAGCGCCGCCGGGGTCATGCCGTGCTTGTCCCGCAGGCGCAGCGCCAGGGCCAGCGAGAGCCCGCCGCCGGCCGAATCACCGGCCACCGCAATGCGTTCCGGCTGGTAGCCGAAGGCGACCAGTTCCAGGAACGCCGCCTCGGCATCGTCGAGCGCGGCCGGGAACGGATGCTCGGGCGCCAGCCGGTAGTCCAATACCTGTATCGGGCAACCGGTTTCGCGCGCCAAATAACCCGCCAGCGGGCGGTGCGTGACGGGCGAGCCGACCGTATAACCGCCGCCGTGCAGGTAGAGCACGGTGGCGGTATCGGTGGCGGGGCCGAGCGTGACCCGCTCGGCGGGCCGCCCGCCCAGCCGGACCCGCTCCACATGGATGCCACGCGGGGCGCCCTGGGCGGGCGCGCTCAGATTCATCAGCGCCCGCTGCGCCGCGAACGGCAGCCGCTTGTTCAATATCACACGGAACATCGGATGCAGGACCAGGCGGGCAACGGGTAGGGGCAGTTTCACATCGGGCATATCGAATTCCTAAGGCAGGAAACGCTTCTGAACCACGGCGGAGATGCGCTGGTAGTACGAACCGGTACTGCGCACGAAAAGGTCGAGAAGCTTTGCCTCCCAGCCGATCAGCACCCGGCCGTGGCCACGGGCCACGCCCTCGGTAATGGTCTGCGCGGCCATTTCCGGGGTGTGCAGGGCGAGCTGCTTGTCGAACAGGGCGGCCAGGTTCTTCTGGTCCAGGCCCTCGGCGACGGTGGAATTGCGGGCCACCGCGGTCTTGATGCCGCCGGGGTGCACACAGGTCACCTTGACCGGATCGCCGCTGATCAGCATTTCCTGGCGCAGCGCCTCGGTGAAGCCGCGCACCGCGAATTTCGCTGCGTTGTAAGCACTCTGGCCGGGCACCGCGATCAGGCCGAACAGGCTGGAGATGTTCACCACGTGGCCGGAGCCGGATTCGATGAGGTACGGCAGGAATGCCTTGGTGCCGTTGACGACTCCGTAGAAATCGACATCCATGATGCGGTCGATGTCTTTGAAGTCCGTCTTGATCACATCACCGTGGTGCGCGATTCCGGCATTGTTGTAGATCTGGTTGACCTTGCCGAAGTGCTTCTTCACCGCATCGGCGTAGAGCAGAACGGATTCGCGCTCGGCGACGTTCAGGCGATCGGATTTGATGTCGACGCCGAACTTCTCGCACCGCTTGACGGTCTCGGCGAGACCTTCGGTGTCGATATCCGACAGCGCGAGCTTGGCCCCGCGACGGCCCAGGTTCTCCGCGAGGGCGCGGCCGATACCGGATCCGGCGCCGGTGATCACGCAGACCTTGTCCTTGAAGTAAGCATCGTTGCTCACGGGTTTACCACTTTCGATTGTCTAGGTCCCGCTCCGAATGACGTGGCGGGGTGAGTCGGAGGTTTAAGCGACAGGTACTGCGGCCGTGGAGGTCTCGTACGCGTCCACATCGAACTTCTCGAGCAGACCACGGAAGCGGAAGGTGAAATCCGGCCACAGTGTGGTGTTGTTGCCGTGCTTGTCGAGGTACCAGGAGGCGCAACCGCCGGTGTTCCACACCGCGCCGGTGAGCTTCTTCTGCAGATCGACGTTGTATTCGTCCTGCACATCCTTGCGGACCTCGACAGTACGCAGGCCCAGCTTGTCGATGGTAGCCACGGCGTCGGCAATGTAATTGATCTGCGATTCGATCATGTACACCATCGAGGTGTGGCCCAGGCCGACATTCGGGCCGAGCATGAAGAACATGTTCGGGTAGTTGTTGATGGCCGAACCCTTGTAACCCTGCTGGCCGATGGCGTCGAAGACCTCCGACATCGTGCGGCCGTCGCGACCGGAAATGGTCTCGTAGGCAGGCGAATCGGTGACATGGAAGCCGGTCGCCACGATGATGGCGTCCACCTCGCGCTCGACGCCGTCCTTGGTGACGACGGAATTGCCGCGAATCTCCTGGATGCCGTCGGTGACGACATCGACATTGTCGCGGCCCAGCGCCGGGTAGTACTCGTTCGAGATGAGCATGCGCTTGCACCCGATGCGGAAGTTCGGGGTGACCTTCTTGCGCAGCTCCGGATCCTTGACCTCGATGCGCAGCTTGGCGCGCGCGACGGTCTCCAGGATCTTCATGGCGGGCGGGAACTTGGCCAGGCCGACGACCTGGGTCTCGCGCGCGGCGTAGATGGCGGCGCGCGAGAGCGCCTGCACACCCGGAATGTATTTGAAGGCAAGCTTTTCCGGCGCCAGGTACGGGCGGTCCGCGCGCGGCAGCAGCCACGGGGCGGTGCGCTGGTAGAGGTCCAGATGCGCGACCTGCTTGGCAATGCTCGGCACGATCTGGATCGCGGAGGCGCCGGTGCCGATGACGGCGACGCGCTTGCCGGTCAGATCGGCGTCGTGGTCCCAGCGAGCGGAGTGGAAGATCTCGCCCTGGAAGTCGTTGAGGCCCTTGATATCCGGCAGGTTCGGCTCACAGAGCGCACCGACGGCGGAGATGAGGATCTCGGCGGTGAAATCGCCCTGGCTGGTCTGGATCTCCCAGCGGGCCGTGTCGTTGTTCCACTGTGCGCCGGTCATATCGCAATTGAAGATGTGCTTGTCGCGCACGTTGTACTTGGCGGCGACGGTCTGAATGTACTTCTGGATCTCCGGCTGCTTGGAGAACGAGCGCGACCAGTCCGGATTGAGCGCGAAGGAGTACGAGTACAGCTGCGACGGCACATCGCAAGCCGCGCCGGGATAGGTGTTGTCCCGCCAGGTGCCGCCGACATCATTACCGCGCTCGAGCACGAGATAGTCGTTGCGACCCTGCTGGCTCAGCCGGATTGCCATGCCCAGGCCCGAGAACCCGCTGCCGACGATGATGATGCGGGAGTGCCGTACGGGACGGTTGCCGACAGCCTTGTCTGTAACCTTGCGACTCATATATCCGAGCGTAGGGTCTTATTGAGTTGGAGTCAACAGTATTGACTCGCGTTCAGTAAGATTGGACCCATGACCAAGGAGCACAGCGTGAGCAAACCGGATTCCGGGGCCAAACGCACACGCCTGAGCCCCGACGAACGTCGCCAGCAGTTGATCACACTGGGCGCCCGCATGCTGCGCGAACGCGCCCTGGAAGACGTCTCCATCAGCGAGATCGCCGAACAGGCCGGCATCTCCCGCGGCCTGCTCTTCCACTACTTCCCCACCAAACAGGACTTCCACCTCGCGATCGTCGCGCACGCCAATGCGCAGCTGCTGGAACGCACCACGCCGGACCCGAATCTGGACCCCTTCGACATGCTGCGCGACTCCCTCGAGCGCTACGTCGACTACGTCAGCGAGAACCGCACCTCGTACCTGGCCCTCCTGCGCGGACCCGCCAGCGCCAGCCCCGAACTGGTCGCCATGGTCGACGCCCACCGTCAGGCCCAGGTCGACCGCATCCTCTCCGAAGCCCCCCGCCTCGTCGAGAACGCCGACGGCCCACTCCTGGGCCTGGCGGTCCGAGGCTGGATCGCCTTCGTCGAAGAGACCACCCTCACCTGGCTCCGCGAAGCCCCCGTCACCCGCGACGCCCTGGTGGACATGCTCGTAATCTCCCTCCCCGCCCTGGCCCTGAGCCAGGACCCCTCCGCCGCCGCACATCTCTGAGCGGCCCTGGACGGATTCGTGTGCCGCGCAGGCGAATCAGAGAGCGTGGGCGTCGAGCCAGTCGCGGGCCAGGCTGGCGGGGGCGGCGTGGTTGTCGCGGAGCTGGCGGATCATATCGGCGAGGTCGGTGGTGGTGAGTTCGCCTGCTACGTAGTTGAGTTTGCGGAGTTGCGGGTCGGTGAGGGCGCCTTTGCGGATGATCGGGAGGGCGCTGGCGGCGCGGAAGGCGTAGGCGGGGTCCGCGAGGGGGGTGAGGCCGGCGCCGCCGTCGGGGAGGTAGGCCGGGGGGCCGGAGAGGACTGCCAGTTGGATTTCTCCGGCGGACAGGGCTTTTCGGAGGTCCTCGGTGGTGGGGAAGGTGACGGGGTGCGCGACGGCGCAGCCGTAGGCGGCCTGCAGCGGGGCGACCACATCGCGTTCCGGGTCCAGGGGTGCGCGCATGGGGTCCAGTGGAATACCGGTGGCTATGCCGATGGTGAGGTCGGCGCAGCGGGGAGCGAGGTCCCGCAGTGAGGACGGGTACTCGTCGACACGCGTGGTGAGGGCCACCACCGTCGGGCGCAGATCGGTGCCGTCGGCCACGTCGCCGACGATCAAACCCTCGGGCAGCGCGCTGTTCAGCGCCTTGTTGACGTCGTCGGGAAGCCGTGCGGCGGAGGAGGAGTCGAGAGTGCTGAGCAGATCGCCGCTGATGTCTCCGGCCACCGCGGCGGTATCGGCGTCCAGGGCCGCCAGGTAGCCGGGGCGCTGGCCGAGCCCGCCTTTGACCGCGGTGCGCGCGCCGGTGCGGGCCAGCGCGCCGGCATAGATCTCGGCGAGCATGCCGGACTGCGCGGAGTCACCGGCGCCGACGGTCAGCACCGGTTGGTTGTCACCGGACCCGCAGGCGGCGGCCAGCGCCGCCATCATCACGGCCAGCGCGGAGCGCAGCAGAACCACGCGGGAACGCCGGAGGCCGCGAATCAGCGCGCGGGAGTCTGTGCTGCCCAACATGCGCAACAGTCTGCCGCGCCGGAGGACTCGGCGCGGGATCGGGTCGGCTCCAGCGTGTCTCACCGGCGCGGAGCGAGTGCCGGCGGACGGCGCATAAAGAAACCAACCCTGGGTAGGCAACGTTCGGAGAACAAAACGGGCAGTATGGACAACCAGGTTGGTTCTCCCGATGCGACCTTGTGCCGGAGAGCCCCGCATAACCCCCGCTCGGAAGGACGACAGTGCATTCGCTCATCACCACGCGCGCCGACGGCAGGCGCACCGCCCGCACCGTGCTACGCATCCTGGCCGCCGCAGTGGCACTCGCAGCGGCCATGGCCGCCTCCGCCTGCGGCGGCAATTCCGACAATCCCCTCGGCGGCAAGAGCGACTGCGGAGGCGGCACCGATAAGCTCACCGTTGGTTCGGCCAACTTCCCGGAATCGGAAACCGTCGCCGATGTCTATGCGGAAGCACTGCGCGCCAATGGCTTCCAGATCGACACCAAACTCAATATCGGCAGCCGCGAAGCCTATGTGCCCGCGCTGCGCCAGTGCGCCATCGACCTGATCCCGGACTACACCGGTAACCTGCTGCAGTACCTGGACAAGACCGCGACCGCCACCTCCCCCGCCGATGTGGACGCCGCGCTGACCAAGGCGCTCGGCGATCAACTCGGTGTCGGCGCCTCCGCGCCCGGCGAGGATTCCGACGCGGTGGTCGTCACCAGCGGCACCGCCCAGCGGTGGAATCTCAAGACCATCGCCGATCTGGCCCCGCATTCGGCCGAGGTCAAATATGCCGCGCAGGCCGAATTCGCCGAGCGCCCAGGGGGTCTGCCGGGATTGAAGAAGGTCTACAACCTGGATATCTCGGCGGCCAATTTCGTGCCCATCGCCGACGGCGGCGGCCCGGCCACCGTGCGCGCACTCACCGAGGGCCAGGTGACGGCCGCCGACATCTTCACCACCTCCCCTGATATCGCCACCAATAATCTGGTGGCACTGGCCGATCCGAGCCACAACTTCGCGGCCCAGAACGTGGTGCCGCTGTTCAATACCGCCAAGAAGAGCGACAAGTTGCTCGCGGTGCTCAATGCCGTCTCGGCGAAACTCTCTACCGCCGAACTGATCTCGCTCAATACCGCCGTCTCCGGCTCCGCCAAAACCGAACCGGCCGCGGCCGCGAAGGCGTGGGTGCAGGCGCAGGGGCTGGCCAAGCCCATCGGATAGAAGGCGGAAAACGGTGTCCGACATCGAGTTCAGCGGAGTGACCAAGACCTACCCGGGCGGGACCACCGCCGTGCACGACCTCAGCCTGCGCATCGAATCCGGTTCGTTCACCGTATTCGTCGGCCCGTCCGGCGGCGGCAAGACCACCGCCATGCGCATGATCAACCGGATGATCGCACCGACCAGCGGCACGATTTCCATTGCCGCGAAGGATATTTCGACGATCAATCCGGTTCAGCTGCGGCTCGGCATCGGCTATGTGATCCAGAACGGCGGGCTGCTGCCGCACCGCACCGTGCTCGACAATGTGGCCACCGTGCCGGTGCTGCGCGGCACCTCCCGCCGCGCGGCCCGCGGCGCCGCCCTGGAACTACTGGATCGGGTCGGCCTGGATCGCGCACTGGCGCAGCGGTATCCGGCCCAGCTGTCCGGCGGCCAGCAGCAACGCGTCGGCGTGGCGCGGGCGCTGGCCGCCGATCCGCCCATCCTGCTGATGGACGAACCGTTCAGCGCCGTCGATCCGGTGGTGCGCGCCGAACTGCAGACCGAAATGCAGCGACTGCAGGCCGAAATGCACAAGACGATCGTTTTCGTGACGCACGATATCGACGAAGCCATCAAACTCGGCGATCGGGTCGCCGTCTTCGGACCCGACGGGCATCTGCAGCAGTACGACGAACCGCAGCGCGTACTCTCCCAGCCCGCAACGGATTTCGTGGCCGGCTTCGTCGGCCGCGATCGCGGCTACCGGGAGCTGTCCTTCCGCAGTGCGTCCGCGGTGCCACTGCACGAGCTCGCCGTCATCACGCCGGAACAGGTCGCCGGACTGCGGCTGAACAAGGGCGAATGGCGGCTGGTCGTCGATCCCGATCGGCGTCCGCTCGGCTGGATCGACACCACCGGATTGGAGGGAGTGCGGGCCGGCCGCGCACTCGCGGACAGCATGGCCGCGGGCGGATCGCTCTACCCGCCGGACGGCGACCTGCGCCAGGCCCTCGACGCCGCCATCTCCTCCCCCGCCGAAATCGGTGTGGCCGTGGAACATTCCGGCGCGGTGCGCGGCGGCATCCTCGCCACCGACGTGCTCGAACAACTGACCCGGCAGCGCGCCGCCGAGGACGCCGAACGCAATCGCGCCTTCTTCGAGGAGGAGGCGGCCAAGTGAAGTATCTCCTCGACAATTTCGCGGAGATCGCCGGATACGCGCGCACCCATCTGTACCTGGCTCTGCTACCGCTGCTCATCGGCCTGGTCATCGCCATTCCCGCCGGGGCCCTGGCGCACCGGCTGCGCTGGTTGCGCCGCATCACCACCACCGCCGCGAGCATCGCCTTCACGATTCCCTCGCTGGCACTGTTCGTGATCATTCCCCCGCTGGTCGGCATTGCCGTCATCGATCCGCTGAATGTGGTTATCGCACTGACCATCTACTCGGTGGCGCTGCTGGTGACGGCGGTGCCCGCCGCCCTGGATTCGGTGCCCGCCGGGGTACTCGATGCCGCCGACGCCATCGGCTATACGCCGCTGCGCCGCGTGCTCACCGTCGACTTCCCGCTCGCCCTACCGGTTTTCGTCGCCAATCTGCGCGTGGTCGCGGTCACCAATATCTCCATGGTGACCGTCGGCGCGCTCATCGGCGTGGGCGGACTCGGCAAGCTCTTCACCCAGGGCTATCAGCGCGACTATCCGGACGAGATCGTGGCGGGCATCATCGTGGTGCTGGCGCTGGCGCTGATCATGGACCGGCTGCTGTATCTGCTCGGGCGGCTGGCCACCCCGTGGCTGCGCGCCGGCGCGATACCCGGCCGCCGGGCGAAAGACGCTGCGGCATGAACCTTTTCCTCGACGCCTGGCATTTTCTCACCGACGGCGCGAACTGGTCCGGGCCCACCGGCATCGAAACCCGTATCGCACAGCATCTTTGGTACAGCGTGCTCGCCGTAGGGCTCTCGGCGCTGATCGCGCTGCCGATCGGGCTGGTGGTGGGCCACACCCACCGCGGGTCCGCCGTCATCGTCGGCTTCGCCAATGCCATGCGCGCCCTGCCGACCCTGGGCCTGCTCACCTTCGTGGTGCTGCTGCTCGGACTGGGGCTGTTCCCGCCGATCCTGGCGCTGCTGACCGTCGGGATTCCGCCGCTGCTGGCGGGCGCCTACGCCGGTATCGCCACTGTCGATCCGGCGGTGGTGGACGCTTCGCGCGCCATGGGCATGACCGAACGCCAGGTGCTCTTCCGCGTCGAACTGCCCAATGCGCTGCCCGTCCTGCTCACCGGCCTGCGCGCGGCCACACTTCAGGTGGTCGCGACCGCCACCATTGCCGCCTACGTCAATCTGGGTGGACTCGGCCGCTACATCTTCGACGGCATCGGGCTCTACAAATACGACCGCGTGCTGGTCGGAGCCATCCTGGTGGCGGCCCTGGCACTGGCGCTGGACGGCGTGCTCGCCTTCGTCGTCTGGCTGTCGGCCCCGGGCGCCGGGCGACTGCGCCGCCGGAACACGCATTGACCTCAGCTGTGATCCGAGTAACGATGTGACGTGGCCAATGCACCATCCGCATCAATGAGGAGGTCTGCGTGAAAGCCATGAAAGCCCGCGACATCATGCATCGCATGGTGGAAACCATCCCGGCCGACGAAACCCTGGACCGAGCCGCGCAAATGATGCGCAATGCGGATGTCGGAGCACTGCCGATCTCCAATAACGACCGCATGATCGGCATGCTCACCGATCGTGACATCGTGGTGCGGTGCATTGCCGAAGGCCACGACCCCAGCCGGGTGCGCGCCGGCGACCTCGCCCAGGGCACGCCGTACTGGGTCGACGCCGAAACCGACGTCACCGAGATTCTCGGCATCATGGAGCAGAACCAGATCAAGCGGCTCCCGGTCATCGACGTCAAAGACGGCAAACGCCTGATCGGCATGATCTGCGAATCCGATCTGGCCCGCAACGTCAGCGATAAGCAGCTCGCCGAATTCGTCGCCGCGGTCTCCATTCCACACTGACCGCGCGCCCGAGCGGGGTCTGCCCACATCAGGGCAGGCCCCGCGTCCATGTCCGGGGTGGCCCGCGGTCCATGTCCGGGATAGCCCGCGGGGCCGGATGCCAGCCGATTCACAGCAGGCCGCAGCACAATGTCCGGGTGCAACCGGGACGAATTCTTGTAGTCGAGGACGCCGAAGCCATCCGCACGGCCGTCGCGGCGGGGCTGACGGCGGCGGGTCACGAGGTGCTCGGGCGTCCGGACGGGGCGCGACTGGAACAGGATCTGGCGCAATTCCGGCCGGATGTGGTGGTGCTCGACATCATGCTGCCGGGACGGGACGGCTTCGCGCTGCTGGAGACCGTGCGGGCGCGGTCGGCCTCCGGGGTCCTCATGCTGACCGCGCGCGACGGCGTCGAGGACCGGGTGCGCGGACTGCGCGCGGGCTCGGACGACTATGTGGTGAAACCCTTCGATCTGAACGAACTGGTGGCGCGGGTGGACGCGCTGCTGCGCCGCATGGGTCGCGCGCAGCACCGCATTACCGTCGGTGACCTCGAGGTCGACGTCGAATCCGGGACCGTGTGGCGGGGCGAGACGACCGTGCCGCTCACCGCGACCGAATTCAAACTGCTGTCCTATCTGGCGACCAATCGCGACCGGGTGGTCACCAAGACCCAGATCCTCACTGCCGTATGGGGATACGAGAGTTACGACCCCAATCTGGTGGAAGTCAATGTGAGTGCGCTGCGGCGCAAACTCGAGGAGCACGGAGAACGGTTGCTGCACACCGTTCGCGGGCTCGGCTATACGCTGCGGGTCGGCGGCCGATGAAGACCGTATCTCTGCGCCGGCGCGTAACCCTCACCACCGCGGCGGTTTCCGGACTGGTGCTGATACTGGTCGCGATCAGTGTGCACACCCTGTTCGGACTGGTGGTCACGCGCAGTGAGAACACCCTGCTCACCGACCGGGTTCAGCTCGCGAAACAGCTGTCACAGGACGGGATCTCACCCACCGAACTGGTGGCGCGGGTCGACAACCGTTCGGCGCGGGCCCGGCTGGTGCTCGCCGACGGACAGAGCTTCGGCAGCCTCTCGCGACTGCACGCGGAGGACAATGTGGGCAAAACCCGCAGCCTGAAACTGACCGGGCCCGGCGAAATCGACAATGCCAGGCTCACTCTCGAGATCGACACCCCGCTGCTCTCCCGGGTGCAGAAGCGGCTGGGCTTCCTGCTGATCATGGCCACCGCGAGCGCCATCGCGGTGATCGCCGCCGGACTCTGGTTCGGTGTCCCGCGCACGCTCGCACCGCTCGACGATATGACCCGGCTGGCCCGGGAAATCACCCGCGGCAGACTCGGCCGCCGCCTGAACCCCTCCAGCACCGACACCGAACTCGGCCGCACCGCAGCCGCTTTCGACGAAATGCTGGACGCACTGGAAGGGGCGCTGCGGGATACGACCGCCGCCGAGGCGCGCGCCCGCGCCTCCGAAGCGCGCATTCGCACGTTCGTCGGCGACGCCGCCCACGAACTGCGCACCCCCATCGCGGGCATTCGCGCCCTCGCCGAGGCGGTCGTCCAGCAACCCGCCGATGCCGATCCGGAGGACCGTCAGCGCATGCACCTGCTGCTGGTGCGCGAGGCCCACCGGGCCGGACGGCTCGTCGACGATCTGCTCGACCTGGCGCGTATCGACGCCGGTTTGGAACTGCGCCGCCGATCCGTAGATCTCCGCGAGCTCGCCGCCACCCAACTCGACCGAATGCGAATGCTGCACTCGGACATCGACTTCCGCCTCGAGGGTTTGCCGGTGACCACCGAGGTGGATCCAGAGCGCATCACTCAGATCCTCGCCAATCTGCTCACCAATGCCTGCCAGGCAGTGCACAACGACCCGCCTGCCCTGGTGGCACACGCCGATACGGCCGAAAACCTCTACCCCGCAACGGAACTCCGCACAGCAGCCGTCGCCGTCCATATCCGCACCACCACCGACAGCGCCGAGATCGCCGTCACCGACACCGGCCCCGGCGTGCCGCCCGAAGACCGCGAACGCATCTTCGACCGCCTGGTCCGCCTGGACACCTCCCGCGACCACCGCACCGACGGCTCCGGCCTCGGCCTCCCCATAGCCCGCGGCCTCGCCCGCGCCCACGGTGGCGACCTGACCTGCACCGACCCGAGCGACGCCACCGGCGCACGCTTCGTCCTGCGCCTGCCGCTGATCATCGACCCCGTGGAGTGACACACCGCCACAACCAAGTACACCGAGGACGATCTCTTCCACGATCCTGTGCATCTACGCCCGGCAACCCGGCCGAGCGCACTCAGGGCCGGTTGCTGCACGTCCGAGGACACCGGAGGGCGGGGCGCAGCACGACCGAGGACACCGGACGGCGGGGCGCAGCACGACCGAGGACACCGGACGGCGGGGCGCAGCACGACCGAGGACACCGGACGGCGGGGCGCAGCACGACCGAGGACACCGGACGGCGGGGCGCAGCACGACCAAGGACACCGGACGGCGGGGCGCAGCACGACCAAGGACACCGGAAGGCGGGGCGCAGCACGACCAAGGACACCGGACGGCGGGGCGCAGCACGACCAAGGACACCGGAAGGCGGGGCGCAGCACGACCGATCGGCATCGAAGGCATCGGTCGGGCCGCGGCCGCGGCGGGCGGGTTAGCTGAAGGTCTGCTGAAGATGGCGGGGCGATTCAGGGGTTCTTCAGGAACCGCGGGCAGATTCGGTGGAGACAAGTCCCCCGTCCCACAGGAGTGAGTATGAAGCGCACGATCGCCGCAGCATTGGCCGGAGTCGCCGGATTCGCCACCATCGCCCTGGCGGTGCCCGGCGTAGCGTCCGCCGACGCACCCGACTGCAGCCAGGCCGCGCTGACCGCGGCGCGGGCCGACGCCAAGACCAAGGTGCAGGCCTACCTGTCCACCCACCCGGACGCGCAGGCCGAATTCGCGAAGATCAAGGCCCTCCCCAAGGACCAGCGCAAGGCCGAAATCCACGCCTACAAGCAGTCCCACCCCCAGGACGCCCAGGCCCTGCGCGACGCCCGCCAGTCGGTTCGCGACTTCCGCGCCGCCTGCCCGAAGTAACCCGGCACCGTCATCCCGGTCGGCCGAGCACCCTCGCAAGCCCGGTCGGCCGAACACCCCACCACCCCGGTCAGCCGAACACCCCCGTGGGCCCGGTCAGCCGAACACCCCCATGAGCCCGGTCAGCCGAACACCCCCATGAGCCCGGTCAGCCGAACACCCCCATGAGCCCGGTCAGCCGAACACCCCCATGAGCCCGGTCAGCCGAACACCCCCATGAGCCCGGTCAGCCGAACACCCCCATGAGCCCGGTCAGCCGAACACCCCCATGAGCCCGGTCAGCCGAACACCCCCATGAGCCCGGTCAGCCGAACACCCCCATGAGCCCGGTCAGCCGAACACCCCCATGAGCCCGGTCAGCCGAACACCCTCGTGAGCTCCGTCGGCCGGACACCTGTCATCCCGCCATGCTTTTGGCCGGGATCCACCGCAGCGGTGCAGCATCACCAGTGTGGATCCCGGCCAAAAGCGCGCCGGGACGACGGTATTCGTGCGCCACGACCGTGTTTCGCACGCCTCGCTGCCATGGTTCGGCGGCCTGCGACGATGGGCGATCACAGACCAGGCCGGTCATTCCGGCGGGCGGTCCGCACAGACCAATCCATGTCGGTAGGCGTAGACCACCGCGTGAATGCGGTCGCGGACACCGAGTTTGGCCAGGACGCGGGAGACATGGGTTTTCACCGTCTCCTCGCCGACGCCTAGTTCGGTGGCGATCTCGCCATTGCTGCGGGCATCGGCTACCAGGAGCAGGACTTCGCGCTCGCGGGCGGTGAGCTGGGTGAATTCCGGGGGTTCGACGGGTGGGGCGAGACCTTCGGCGAAACGTGCTGCGAGCCTTCGGGTCATGGACGGGTCGATGACGGCGTCGCCGCGCACCGCCACGCGGATGGCGGCCACCAGATCCTCCGGGGGCAGGCTTTTCAGCAGGAAACCGCTGGCGCCGGCGGACAGTGCGCGGGAAAGGTTTCCGTCGCTGTCGTAGGTGGTCAGCACCAGGACGCGGGTACCGCCCGCGGCGACAATGGCCTCGGTGGCGGCCAGCCCGTCCAGTTTCGGCATGCGCACATCGAGAATTGCCACGTCCGGACGCAGCCGGGCGGCCGCCTCTATGGCCGCGCGCCCGTCGCCCACCTCCGCCACACATTCCAGATCCGGCTGCGCGTCCACTACGGCTCGCAGACCCGACCGGAACATGGTGTGGTCGTCCGCGATCAGAATGCGCACGGGGCGTGGGATATTCGGCCGGATCGACTCCGGAACCCGGTCGTTCATGCCGCTCCGATCGGTACGGATACCACGACGTCCCAGCGCTCTCCGGTGCGGTCCGGCCCATATTGCGCAGTGCCGCCGAACAATTCGGCACGCCGCCGGATGCCGTCCAAACCGCGGTGCACACCCGCCTGCGTGACAGCGGCGGACGCGATCGGATTGATGCCGCGAACCTCCACCCGCGTCGGCCGATAGCCGATCTCCAGTCGAGCCGGTTCCCGCCCGTGCCGCAGCGCATTGGTGAGAATCTCCTGCACCACGCGATAGAGCATGACGTCGAGCGATTCCGGCAGCACCGGCGGCTCACCCGAAATCTGCACCAGCACATCAAGACCCGCCGCGCGCACCCGCTCCACCAGATCGTCGATATCGGCGAGCCCGGGCTGCCGCTGCCCGTCGTCCTCACGACCGTGCAGCAGATCCAGCTGCCGCCGCAGATCCACCATGGCGGCCCGGCTGCTGGTCTCCACCGCCGTCAGCGACCGCGCCGCCGCCTCGGCGTCGGTGCGCGACAGCACCGAATCGGCCCTGGGCACAGCCGAATCCGACTCGGGCACAGCGGGATCGGCGCGCGACAGTGCGGGATCGGCCCGTGACAATGCCATACGCGCGACCCCGGCATGAATACCGATGGCACTCACATGATGGGAGATCACATCGTGCAGATCCCGGGCGATCGCCGCCCGCTCATCGGCGAGGGCCCGATCCAGCGCGGCGCGATGCTCCTGCTGCCGCAAGCGTTCCCGCTGCTCCAACTCGGCGATATAGGCGCCGCGCACCGCGGTGTACCGGCCGACCAGCCACGGCACCATACCGGATGCCACGGCCACCAGCACCCACCGCCAGTCCCGCGAAACCAGGCTTCCCACAAGAACATTCGCGGCAGGCATGCCACCGACGAGCACATTCGCAGCAGCCGCGCCACCGGCGAGCACGGCCACCACGATGAAGGACGTCGCACCGCTCAGCCACGCGCCCGCCCGATAACCGGCGACCAGGAACCCGACATCCGGTATGCGAGCCGGCAGCCCATAGTGATTCACGAAGCCGGCGATACCGACCTTCACCGCCACCTGCCCGACCGCCGCCAAGGCCGCCGTCGAGGGCGGCGCGGCGAGCGCGAGATCGGCGGCCACCACCGCCGCGAGCAGGATCGAGGCCACCACGGGCGCCGCGCCGAACGCACCGCACATCACCAACTGCATGCTGTCCACCAGCGCTGCCACCACCGCGACCACCAGCGACATCCGGCCCAGCGATCTGGTCACATCCACCGTGGCACCACCTCGTCGACTCGGTCCGATCGCGCGCCGCCCGCTCGGGCACACCGAGCGCGACGCTACCCGCGCACTCGCCCATCCCCCGTTCGGGGGACACGAAATCCCCCGGCCGAGCGACACCCCGCCGCACCCGGCCCAGCAGCGTCGGCGCAACCCCATCCGAGCAGGTGACGCAACGTTTTTCGGTCGCCCGGCAGCACCGAACACTCGGCCGGAAAGCCCGAACCGCCGCACGATGCGTCGCGCATCCGCGTCGAAGCGACGGCTCGAGCACCGCAGCCTGAACACAGTGAAAGGGGCGTCTCGTCGATGACGAAACGCCCCTTCGGCTGTACGACTATGTGATTACGCGACACCCTCGGCGCGAGCGGCGGCGCCCACGGCCTCGGCGACGGCCGGGGCCACGCGGGGATCGAGCGGGCTCGGGATGATCTTGTCCACGGCCAGCTCATCCGCCACCACCGCGAAAATGGCATCGGCCGCAGCGACCTTCATGCCCTCGGTAATGCGACGCGCGCCCACATCCAGCGCGCCCTTGAAGACACCCGGGAACGCGAGCACATTGTTGATCTGGTTCGGGAAGTCGCTGCGACCAGTCGCCACGATGGCGGCGTACTTGGCGGCCACCTCCGGGTGGATCTCCGGATCCGGGTTGGACATGGCGAACACGATGGACTCCGGCGCCATCGAAGCGATGAGCTCCTCGGCGATGGTGCCCGCCGACAGACCCAGGAACACATCGGCCCCGGCGAGCGCCTCGGCCGGACCGCCGGTGATCTTGCGAGGGTTGCTGCGCTGCGCCAGTTCGGCCTTCACATGGTTCAGGTCGCCGCGGTCGCTGCTGATAATGCCCTTGGAGTCCAGCACGACGATGTCGGTGACACCGGCGGCCAGCAGGATGTTCGTGCACGCCACACCGGCGGCGCCCGCACCCGAGACCACAACCTTCAGATCCGCGATCGGACGGTCCTGCACCGCGGCCGCACCCTTGAGCGCGGCGAGCACCACGATGGCGGTGCCGTGCTGGTCGTCGTGCATGACCGGGCAGTCGAGGGCCTCGATGAGCCGCTGCTCGATCTCGAAGCAGCGCGGCGCGGAGATGTCCTCCAGGTTCACCGCGCCGAAGCTCGGGCGCAGGCGGATCACGGTCTCGACGATCTCGTCGACATCCTTGGTGTCGAGCACGATCGGAATGGAATCCAGGCCGGCGAACTTCTTGAACAGCGCCGCCTTGCCCTCCATCACCGGCAGCGAGGCGCGCGGGCCGATATCGCCCAGGCCCAGCACGGCGGTGCCGTCGGAGACCACCACGACCAGGCGCTCGGCCCAGGTGTAGGTCTTGGCGAGCGACTCGTCCTTGTGGATGCCGCGGCAGACCTGCGCCACACCGGGGGTGTAGGCGATCGAAAGGTCGCGCTGGGTATCCAGCGGCGCGGTAAGTGCGACCGAGAGCTTGCCGCCCAGGTGGCCCGCGAAAATTTCTTCCGAGGTGATGTCGGAAAGGTTCGCAGTATTGGACTCGGGGCTTGCCTTGGTGGCATTCACTGCTTCAGTCACGGGTGACACGATTTCACTCCATCTCGGTGCGGACTCAACCGTTTGACGGTTACCGTTCGGTAATAGGTAAATGGGATTCTTGCTCTATATCGGGCGCACCGGCCACTGCGTTCCCGGCACTGCATGAACCCTCACCACGGTCATCGGGGCGGGCGTCACAAAGCATTACGGTTCGCGGGGCAGCGTGTCTGGACAACACAGCGCGGCGGAGATCGTCGAGCGGAACCGGACGGGTGTGTCCGGGCGATGTCGCCGGGGTGATCCAGGGGTAACCCGCGCGTCGCGGATCGTGATCACCGAGTCTCCTGAGCCGGGCGGTCAGCGACGGCGGGAGATCGCAACATTCTGCCACCGGCAGCGACAACGCGCCAAATCGCCCCCGGCCCGTCGCGCTCGTTCACCATCCACGCAGCCTAGGCGCGCCGAATCACCCTCAGGTAAAGGGAAACTCGCACGTCGGGCCGTAACCGCGGTGAACAGTCACAACAGGGCCCGCACGCGACGGTGAGCTGTCGCGCCTGGTTGGCAGCGCCGCGGTGAGGTCCGGGCGAGCCCGCGAATCCGATCACCGCAGAAGCACCCGGACGCGTCGCCACGCGATTCAGGACGCCTCAGCGATGCGATTCAGGATGCCTCAGCGATGCGATTCAAGATGCCTCGGGCGCGGCGGATTCGACGGGCCCGCGCATGGATCGGGGCACGGCCGTGCGCTCCGGCCGCACCCACACACTGTCCAGACCGCCCGAGATCAACCGCACGCGCCAATCGCTGCCCGCGCCGGGGTGATCTGTGCGCCGATGCATTCCGCGCGTCTCCGTGCGCGCCAGGGCGCTGTACTTGGTCCAGCGCGCCACGGCCAGCAGCGCCGCCGCCTGCCGGGCGCGCAGGCGTTCCGCACCCGCGCCGCCGAGATCGAATTCCGCGCCCGGCCACATGCCGTCCAGTTCGCCGATGCTGTCGCGCAGACTGCCGTCACTGCGCCAGTAGCTGCGCCGCAGCGGCAGCGTGTGCTCCTGCACCAGGCCGACCACCGCGCGCGGATCGATGCGCGCGCGATCGCCCAGTCCCGCGCCGGGTACCGGCCGGGTCCGGCCGAGCCGTTTGCGGCCGCCCGCGAACCGGGCGGCCGCCTGGCCCGCCCACGCTCCGGAGGACACCGCCCAGGCCCCGTTCTGCCCGCCGACTCCGGAAACAGCGCCGGTCAAAGGCTCGCGGGTGGTCACATCGCCCGCGCCGTAGAGGCCGGGAACCGCAGTCGCGCAATCGGGTCCGGCCAGCCAGAGCCCACCGGTGCCGCGCACCGTGCCCTCGAGCACCGCGCGCACCGGCACCCGGCCGGCCGAATCCTGATGCCGCAGCAGCTCTTCGCGCAGTGAATCCACCTGGTCACCGTCGCGCAGCAGATCCTCCGGGCCACCGGTGCGCATCAGTCCGTCGCGCGCGGCATCGGAGAGCTCGTCGAGCGCGGCGTAGACGCGACGGCCGCCGGCGATCGCGGTGAAGGCCTGCACCCGCGAGCCTCCGCCGTGCTCGTAGAGCACCGACCGCGATTCGTCGTACAGCGTGGCGAAGTGCATGACCTGCTCGGCCGAGAAGACCGTGGTACCGGCCGGGCGCTGGCCACTCATCGACGCCGGACCCGAATTGCCGATGGGCACCAGCGAATACGCGTTGGAGAACTCCATCCCGGACAGTTCGGCCCCGGCCTCCGCACCCATGAGCAGGCCGTCGCCGGTATCGACATCGGTGCCCGCGCCGCCGGAGAGGAAGGCGCAACCGCCGGTGGCCAGCACCACGGCCCGGGCGCGCGCGGTCCAGCTGTGCGCCTCACCGCCCAGCGCCACGCCCGCCGCGCCGGAGACAATGCCGTCACCGTCGGTGAGCAGCTGCAATGCCGGGTGGTAGTCCAGAATCCGGACCCCGGCGATCACCATGCTGCGGCGCAGGCGGCCGAGATATTTCGGTCCGTCGAGCCGGATCCGGGCCGGCTGTTCGGCGGCCACCATCCCGCGCCCGATGCGTTCTCCCGGCGACCGCAGACTGCCGTGCACCAGCTGTCCGATCCGCCGGTGGGTCTCGTCGAGCACGCGGTACATCCATTCCGGATCACCGAGTCCGCCGCCGTGCGCGAAGTTCTGCGCCACCGCCTCGTCACGCGCCGGGCCGGCCGGGATGTTCCAGAGGATCGCCCCGCCGCGCGCGGTGGGGCCGCTCGTTCCGCAGCGAGCCTTGTCGACGAGCAGAACCCGAGCACCGGCAGCGGCCGCGGCGAGCGCGGCCCAAGCCCCTGCCGGACCGCCTCCCAGCACAAGCACATCGGCGTCGAATTCGGTCATAACGACAAATGTTCGCGGACCGTTCAACTACCCGCAACCGTTACACGTATTTCAATTCCACCACTGCGCCCACAACAGCGTTCCGGCACCGACAAAAACGACCAATACCCCGAAAAGTGCAGTAATTCCCTGACGTCTGTCAGCAAATATTTGCGCGGCCACAACCAGTAACGCCGCGCACACATGCCAGGCCAGATCTGCGGTGCCCGGACCGGGAAAACCGCGCAGGGCACCGATGATGGACGCACCGGCAACCGTCGTCGCCAAAGCCACCGTGCCGCCGGCGACGATCCCGCTCAGACCCCGCAGCACCCTCACGCTGTCTCCATCTCCATTCGGCGTGAGCGGGGGACCTGCGTGGTTACGCGGGCTTCCGCCTCCGGCCCCTGCCCGCTCACGCCGCGATCACCGGCACACCACTGGATTTGCCCACCAGTATCTCGAATTGTGCTGGATCGGTGGTGAATTCGCCGAGCCTGATGGTCTT
Source organism: Nocardia sp. NBC_01388 (assembly GCF_045040085.1). Taxonomy (NCBI): domain Bacteria; kingdom Bacillati; phylum Actinomycetota; class Actinomycetes; order Mycobacteriales; family Nocardiaceae; genus Nocardia; species Nocardia sp. NBC_01388. The sequence goes on along the minus strand of NZ_CP109553.1, from coordinate 7,856,808 downwards.
GTTACTGCCGTGGTAATCGGAGGAGCCGGTCGTCAGCAAACCCAGCTCGTCGGCGAGCGATGCCAGGACCGCGCGATCGGCCGCACTGTGATCGGGATGATCGAGTTCCAGCCCGCCGAGCCCGAGCGTCGCCAGTTCCCGAATGTGATCCAGGGACAGCAGGCGGCCGCGCTTGCGGGCCCGCGCATGCGCCACCACACTCACACCGCCGGCCGCCGCCACCATTTCCACCGCGCGCTGCAGCGGCGTGTCGGCCTTCTCGACGTAGTACTTGCCGTTCGGAGCGAGCAGATCCTGGAAAGCCGCGTCCACCGAAGGCACCACACCGGCCTCGACAAGCGCCCGCGCCAGATGCGGGCGGCCCGCCGACGGTCCGGCCGAAGCCATGACCGCGTCCGGATCCACCGGCAGCCCGTCGGCGGCCATATTCTCGGCGATCGCGCGCAGCCGCACGGTGCGTTCACCACGTAACCGCTCCCGCTCCAGCGCGAAGGACTCGTTCGCCGGGTCGAACAGGTAGGCCAGCAGATGGACCGGCACCGGCCGGCCGTCATCGCCGTCGCCGACACACGACATCTCCATGCCGCGCACCAGTGTGAGACCCGGGGGCAACGCCTCCACCGCCTCCGCCCAGCCCGCAGTGGTGTCGTGATCGGTCAGGGCGACCACGTCCAGGCCCGCGGCCGCGGCATTGCGAATGAGCTCGGCCGGAGCGTCGGTGCCGTCTGAGGCATTGGAATGAGTGTGGAGATCGATGCGCACGGGGTCCATCTTGCCCGCGCGGCCGCGTCCGCCCCGGGCGCCCGGCGGTTACCGGCAGGGCAACCTAGACTTCGGCGCGTGTCCTCACTGCCCCCGCTCCCCGCATTCCACTGGCCCGGCCGGGCCGGTGACCGGCCGAAACCCGCCGAGAAGCGGCCTGGCGCAAACGTCGTCGTCGACTGCGCGGTCTATGTCGACGGGCACCGGCTGCTGGAGCACTGCTCCTATGAGGAGGCCCTCGGGGAAGTGCGCGAGCACGGCAAGGGATTCGTCTGGCTCGGCTTGCTCGAACCCAGCATCAGCCTGATGACCGATGTGGCGCGCACCTTCGGATTGCACTCGCTCGCGGTCGAAGACGCGGTGCAGGCCCATCAGCGTCCCAAACTCGAACGCTACGACGACATTCTGTTCCTGGTGCTGCGCACCGTGCAGTACCACACACACGAACTCAATACGGTCAGCGAGATCGTCGACACCGGCGAGATCATGATCTTCCTGGGCCCGGATTTCGCGATCACCGTGCGGCACGGTGATCACAGCGGATTGGCCGGTGTCCGTACCGATCTGGAGTCGCAGCCGGAACAGCTGGCGCTCGGGCCGGGCGCGGTGCTGCATGCGGTGGCCGACCGCTGCGTGGACTCGTACGTGGAGGTCACCGCGGCCATCGAGGAGGATGTGGACGCCATGGAGGAGGCGGTGTTCACGCCCGCCAGCAAGATCATTATCGAGGCGATCTACCAGCTCAAGCGGGAGGTGGTGGAACTGCGGCGGGCCGTGAAACCGCTCGCGCTGCCGCTGCAGCTGCTCTCGCACGACCCCAAACTGCCACTGCCCGTGGAGATCCGGCGCTATCTGCGCGATGTCGCCGACCACCACACCGCGGTGACCGAGCAGATCATGGACTTCAACGAATCACTCAGCGCGCTGATCAATGCCGCGCTCGCGAAGGTGAGCGTGCAGCAGAACACCGATATGCGAAAGATCTCCGCCTATGCGGCCATGGCGGCGGTGCCGACCATGATCGCCGGCGTCTACGGCATGAATTTCATCCATATGCCGGAATTGAACTGGACCTTCGGCTATCCGGCGGCCGTCGCCCTGATGGTAGGGCTGTGCGGCCTGCTGTACGTCAACTTCCATCGCAACGACTGGCTCTGAACTCTGAAATCCCGTGCCCCTTCGAAGTTTCGAAGGGGCACCGCGGGGGTTAGGCGGACTACAGGGAGGCAGCTGCTCGATCCGCGTCGCGCACATCGATTTTCGCCTCGGTCCATGCCTCGCGGAGGGCCTCGGCGCCGCGAATACGGACCCAGGCCGCCTCGGTCGCGGTGATCGGCGTCGCGGTCAGGAAATGCACGGGCTCAGCGGGTTCCGGCAATTCCACCGCGGGAATCTCGCTCGCACCGAGCAGTACGGCGGTGAAGGGCGCGTTGAGCCACAGCGCTTCTCCCAGATCCAGCAGCGCATCGGCTTGCAGCACAATGCCTTCCACCGAGGGAGAGGCCGCCAGCATGCCGAGCGCCCGGGTCAGCCCGGCGCCCGCGCCGACGCCGCCGCGCAGCGTGAGCAGCAGTTCCGCGCGCGGCCCGCGCAGCGGATCGGCCAGCGCCGCAGTCGGATCCGTCATCGGATGCCGGGAACCGCCCAGCGTCACGTAGTGCACCAGGTCGCCGTCCGGAATGCGCAGGATATCGATGGGTTCCAACCCCAGGAACGTCACCGATGCCGCATCCGCGGACTCCACACCGAAATGGCCGAGCACCCCGGCCCGGACCGTATTGATCACATCCACGATCAGATTGCCAGCCTCGCCAGCATGTCCCGGGCCTGTTCGGCGGCCTTGGGATCACACAGCACGTCGTAGCGGCCGGCCACCAGCTGCATGGTGGAGGCGAAATCGCGCTGCCCGCGGGTGGCCGCGTACGGGATGGAGGTGGACAGCAGGCCGAAGATGATGCCGCCCACCAGGCCGACGATGATCGCGCCGCCACCGGAGAACATGCTCAGCAGCAGGCCGATGAACAGACCCAGCCACGCGCCCGAAACCACGCCCCCGCCAAGGACTTTGCCCCACGTCAGCCGATACAGCACGCGTTCGACCTGCATGAGATCGACGCCGACGATGGTCACGTTCTCCACCGGGAACTGGTTGTCGGCCAGATAGTCGACGGCCCGCTGCGCCTCGGCATAGGTCGGATAGGACCCGACGGGCCAGCCCGACGGAGGCGTCGGCAGGCCCGAACGGTTCCGGTTCGAGTTCCCCAAGGGATTCGTCATATCTCCATCATGCTATTTCGGTGTGCCGGACGGGGGTTCGCAGCGCCGCATTTAACGTGCGGTTCGCGTTTACTGTGCGGTTCGCTGCATTTTCGCGGCTCGGCCCTTATCGGCGATGACCTGCGCCATCTTGGCACTGGCCTCATCGATCATCTCGTCGCCGAGCATGACCGCACCACGCGCTCCACCCTCGGCCGAGGTGTGGAAGGCATACGCGTCCAATATCTCCTCGGCGCGGTCGTAATCGGCCTGACGTGGGCTGAAGATCTCATTACCGGCCGCGATCTGGTCCGGATGCAGCACCCATTTACCGTCGAAACCCAGCGCGGCGGTGCGGGCGGCATTGCGGCGGAAGCCCTCGATATCACGCACCGCGAGATAGGGCCCGTCGATGGCCTGCAACCCGTGCGCCCGCGCTGTGAGCAAGATCGTCATATAGATGTGGTGATACGCATCACCCGGTTCGTAGCCCTCGGGCTGCTCCCCCACCACGAGGGTGCGCATATTGATCGACGCCATGAAGTCGGCCGGACCGAAAACCAGGGTCTGCACCCGGGGGCTGGCGGTGGCGATCTCGTCGATATTGCGCAGCCCGAGCGCATTCTCGATCTGCGGCTCGATGCCGATCCGACCGACCGGCAGGCCGTTGGCCTTCTCCAGCTGGGTGAGCAGCAGATCCAGTGCCCGCACCTGTCCGGCATCGGTGACCTTGGGCAGCAGCAGCGCGTCGACCTGTGTGCCGGCGCCCTCGATCACGGTGATGACGTCGGCGTAGGTGTGCTCGGTGGTCCAATCGTTGACCCGCACAACACGAATCTGATCGCCCCAGCCGCCGGAGTTGAGGGCCGCCACGATATTCGCCCGGGCCGCCGCCTTGGCCGCCGGTGCGACCGCGTCCTCGAGGTCCAGGAAGACCTCGTCCGCGGCAAGTCCCTTGGCTTTCTCGATCATGCGCGGGTTGCTGCCGGGTACGGCCAGCACGGTGCGGCGGGATGTCACGGGTCACTCCTTCATACGTCCGCGCTCGTGGCGCGACATTTCGGGCTATCTGGACCCACTAGCCTTGTCACCTATGGCAGCGACGAGAGTTTTCGCCGCCCGGCTTGCGGGCTTGGTGGCATTGGGACCGGACGGGGAGTCTATCGGCCGCGTCCGCGACCTGGTGATCTCCATCCGCTATGACCGGCAACGACCGCGCATTCTCGGCATCCTCGTCGAACTGCCCACGCGGAAGCGGATTTTCGTGCCGATGCTGCGGGTGCAGACCGTGGACCCGGGCGCGGTGACACTGACCACCGGCACCATCAGCGTGCGGCGTTTCGAACTGCGGCCCGGCGAGATGCTCGCCGTCGCACAGCTGCTCGACTCCACCGTGCGGGTCGACGATCCGGAACTGCCGCAGCTGGCCACGACCGATGTGGTGGTGGTCGATCTGGGCATCGAGCAGACCCGCACCCGCGACTGGGTGGTCACCCGGGTCGCGGTGCGCGAACGCCGGCGCCTGGGTGTCGGATTCGGCCGGCGCGGCGCGGTGCACGTGGTGGATTGGGCGCAGGTGCGCGGCCTCACCCAGACCGAACTCAATCTGCCCGGCCAGGACGTCACCCAGCTGCTGTCGCAATTCGAGGGCATGCGGCCCGCCGATGTCGCGCACATGCTCCGCGAACTGCCGAGCAAGCGCCGCATCGAGGTGGCGGCCGCCTTCGACGACGAGCGCCTGGCGGACGTGGTCCAGGAGCTGCCGGAGGCCGATCAGGTGGAGCTGCTCGAGCAACTCGGTGTGGAACGCGCCGCCGATCTGCTCGAGGCCATGGACCCCGACGACGCGGCCGACCTGCTCGGCGAGCTCCCCGAGGGCGAAGCGGAATCGCTACTGGCGCTGATGGATCCGGAGGATTCCGAGCCGGTGCGCCGCCTGCTCGAGCATGCCCCCTACACCGCCGGTGGCCTGATGACCTCCAAACCGGTGGTGCTCACCCCGGCCACCACGGTCGCGGAGGCGCTGGCCCGTATTCGCGATCCGGAGCTGACTCCGGCGCTGGCCACCATGGCCTTCGTGGTACGACCGCCGACCGCCACACCGACCGGTCGCTATCTGGGCTGTGTGCACTTCCAGCAACTACTGCGCGAACCGCCGGCGAATATGGTGGGCGGCATTGTGGACGACGATCTGGTGCTGCTGCGCCCGGAAGCGCCGCTCACCGCCGTGACCCGGTATTTCGCCACCTACAACCTGGTGTGCGGGCCGGTGGTGGACGACGAGAATCATCTGCTCGGCGCGGTCACGGTCGACGATGTGCTCGACCATCTGCTGCCCGAGGACTGGCGTGAACAGGACGACCACGTCCATGATCTGAACGGCATTCCGCTGATCGACGGCACCGGAGGCAGGGCGTGAACGGTCAGGGCCCGAAGGAGGCAGCCCGCGTAACCACGCAGGGCCCCCGCTCACGCCGAAAGGAAACAGCGTGACCGACCGCATCGACAAGCCCGGCGCCCGGCAGCGCCTGGAGACGCCCGTCGAGAGCCGCTTCCGCGGATTCGATTGGGACGCAGAGGCTCTCGCGCGCAGCAGTGAGAAGCTCGCACGCTTCCTGGGCACCGGCCGCTATCTGGTCATCCAGACCGTCTTCGTCATCGTCTGGATCATGCTGAACGTCTTCGCGATTCGGCTGCAGTGGGATCCGTACCCCTTCATCCTGCTGAATCTGGCGTTCTCCACCCAGGCCGCGTACGCCGCGCCGCTCATCCTGCTGGCGCAGAACCGGCAGGACAATCGCGACCGGGTGGCGCTCGAGGAGGATCGGACGCGGGCAGCCCAGACAAAAGCTGATACCGAATTCCTGGCGCGCGAGCTCGCCGCGCTGCGACTCGCCGTCGGTGAGGTCGCGACACGTGACTATGTCCGCCGCGAGCTGGACGATGTCAAGGACGCGCTGCTCAGGCTGGAGAAACTCGCCACGGACGGCGAGGTCGCCGGCGAGAAGAAAGCAAAGAAGAGTACCGATCGAAAGAGGTCTGGAGTCCCGATTTCGGCACAGAAAGATGGCGAGTAACCGCACAAGTTGTACCGAACAAGCTGACTGATGGGTAACCTGGATCACGTTGTTCCGAGCGACCGACCCAGACACTCCGATTTTGAGGCTGTCATCACGGGAGATCGGCCGCACGACTGAGGGGATTGTGTGGTGGCGAAGAGAATATCTGCACCCGTGACAGCGTCGGCCCTGCTGATCGCAGGCCTGGTCACCGCCGGTTCGGCCACCAATACAACAGTGCACACGGTGGCGCCGCAGGCCGCACCCGAGGCACTGCTGGCCGCATCGGCATCCAGCACCGGAGACGCCGCCTCGCCGGCGTCCGATCAGACCGTCGGCCTGGTCCCGGCCGCGCCCGACGCCCCCCGCAAACTCAGCGCAATGACCCCGCCCGCCGACGGCGCACTCGGCGCACTCCCGCTGCAGAACATCGCGCTGCCCGGCGGCACCGGCGTGCTGGGCATCCCCGAGCTGGTGCTCGCCGCCTATCGCAATGCCGAACTGGCACTGCAGTCCTCACAGCCCGGCTGTGGCCTGCCGTGGAATCTGCTGGCCGGTATCGGCCACGTCGAGTCCAACCACGCCAGCGGCGGCAATACCGATGCCGCGGGCACCACCATCTCCCCCATCTTCGGCCCGTCACTGGACGGGACCCTGCCCGGCAACGAGGTCATCAAGGCCGCCAGCGGCGGCTTCGTGCGCGCCGTCGGTCCCATGCAGTTCCTGCCCAGCACCTGGGCGAGATACGCCTCCGACGGCAATGGCGACGGCGTCGCCGATCCGAACAATGTCTTCGACGCGGCGCTGGCGGCGGGCAAATACCTGTGCGACGGCGGACTGGATCTGCGCGATCCGGCGCAGCAGCTGCGCGCGGTGCTCCGCTACAACAATTCGATGACCTACGCGTCCAACGTGCTGAGCTGGTCGAACGCGTACAAGACCGGTGGCACGCCCGCCGCGGTGAGCATCTCCGCGGATATGATTCCGCCCGGCTCGTACCCGGTGAACGGCCCGGATATGTCGCTGGCCTCCACCACGATTCCGGCCACCACGAGCACCACCACCGACGCGCCGGCGCCGGCCACCCAGGCCCAGCAGACCCAGGTGATGATCACCATTCCGGGTCTGCCGCCCATCCCCTGCGGCATCTTCTGCCCGGCGCCCGCACCCGTGAATCCCTGTGTGGAGGCCTCGGTTCCGGCCCCGAAGCCTGATCCGGCGAATCCGGTCGACGCCAAGCCGGAGGACGGCTCGCAGCCGGGCCAGGCGGACAAGGTCGATCAAAAGCCCGATCCGAAGGCCGATCTGCAGTACGGCCCCGACGGCAAGCCGGTCCAGCAGCCCGCCGCCTGCACCCAGCCGGACCCGGCCGCACAGCAGCAGCCGCAGGGTCAGGCTCCCCAGGCCCAGGCTCCGCAGCCGCAGGGCCAGAACGAGCAGAACAGCCAGCCGGTCGTCACCACCGATCCGGCTCCCGCGGAGCAGGCTCCCGAGTCCGCGCAGCCGACCACGCCGGCGCCCGCCATCACCCTCCCGTTCGGCATCACCATCCCGCTGCCGGTTCCGGCGGCGCCGTAATCCGCCACCGCGGCGGCGGCGTGATTCGCCTCCGCGGCGGCGGCGTGATTCGCCTCCGCGGCGGCGGCGTGATTCGCCTCCGCAACTGAGTCCGGTTCGCCTGCGCCCCCAGCTTTTCGGGGTCGCAGGCGAATCTGTTCGGGCGTGTCGTTCTACCCCGCCCGGGGCTCGGAGTCAGTCTTTCCGAATCACTCAAAACTGCCCTACCTGCACCGTTGCCCCTCGGATGACCACAGAGACCGGTCGGCCGGTTTCCGGCCTGTAATCGAAACGTCAAACATGGTCACGAAGCAGTAACGGAAAGATCTCGAATGCGGTAGCGTGGCCGTCACTACATCACCTGGTTGTTACGACCGACGGCAATGGAGGGTCACCGCACAGTGGGACGTCACCGTAAACCCCCGGTCCCGACAATGCGTCGCGGATCGGTAATCGCACTCACCGGTCTCGTACCCGCCGGACTCGCCACCGTCACCGGCGCCGCCGACGGCAGCTTCATCGGCAAGGTCACTTCGACTGTCCAGCACGAGTTCTCGCCCGACGCCAAGGAAACGGCGCTATCGAGACCGGAGGCGGCCCTACCGGCCGCCGCCCCGGAAGCTCTGCTGCACGAGGCGAAACAGGTTGTCCCCGTTGGCCCGCCGGTCGTCAAGACCGTCGCGAACCCCGGCGATCGGGTCCCCGCCGCACTGCCCGCGGGCCCACTCGGCATACCCGGTATCGCCACCAACGCTTATCAGAACGCGGAACGCATTCTGGCCGTGGAGAATCCGGCCTGTGCCATGCCGTGGTCCATGCTCGCCGGCATCGGCCGGGTGGAATCCACGCATGCCTTCGGCGGCAAAGCCGATGTGAACGGCGATCCCCTCGCCCCGATCTACGGCCCGGTGCTCGACGGCAGCCTCGCCGGCAACAATGTCGTCCGCGACGCCGATGCCGAGCTGAGCGGCCTGTCCTCCGGTTACACCCGTGCGGTCGGCCCCATGCAGTTCCTGCCCGAGACCTGGCGCAAATACGCCGCCGACGGCAATGGCGACGGTGTCGCCGATCCGCAGAACCTCTTCGACGCCACCCTCACCGCGGGCAAGTACCTGTGCTCCGGCGGCCTCGATATGCGCGATCCGGCCCAGCAGACCCGCGCCATCCTGCGCTACAACAACTCCATGGCCTACGTCGCCAATGTGATGGCATGGGAGGCGGCCTACTCCTCCGGAGTCACCCCCGCCGCCGCGCAATTGCCGCGCATCTGAGGTCCCAGCCGGTCCCCCTCGCGGCGGGCCGGTCCGGCACTCCTATTCTTTGCGTATGCCAGTGGTAACGGAATCGGATGTGCGGGGCGCGCTCGCGAAGGTGAACGACCCGGAGATCAGGAAACCGATCACCGAATTGGGCATGGTGAAAAGCGTTGTGGTCGGCGCCGACAGCAGTGTCCAGGTCGAGATCTACCTGACGACGTCGGCCTGTCCGATGAAGGGCGCGATCACCGAGCGCGTCAGCAATGCCATCAACGATGTGCCCGGTGTCGGCAAGATCGACGTGACCCTCGACGTGATGAACGACGAGCAGCGCACCGAGCTCCGCAAGAAATTGCGCGGCGACAATGCCGAACCGGTCATTCCGTTCGCCCAGCCCGGCTCGCTGACCCGCGTGTACGCGGTCGCCTCCGGTAAGGGCGGTGTCGGAAAGTCCAGTGTCACCGTGAATCTCGCGGCCGCCATGGCCGCCAAGGGCCTGTCGGTGGGTGTGCTGGACGCCGATATCTACGGCCACTCGGTGCCGCGCATGCTGGGCACCGACGCCCGCCCCACCCAGGTGGAGCGGATGATCATGCCGCCGCAGGCGCACGATGTGAAGCTGATCTCGATCTCCATGTTCACCCAGGGCAATACGCCCGTGGTGTGGCGCGGCCCGATGCTGCACCGCGCACTGCAGCAGTTCCTCGCCGATGTGTTCTGGGGCGATCTGGATGTGCTGCTGCTGGACCTGCCGCCCGGCACCGGCGATGTGGCCATCTCGCTCGCGCAGCTGATTCCGAACGCCGAGATCCTGGTCGTCACCACCCCGCAGCTGGCCGCCGCCGAGGTGGCCGAGCGCGCGGGGTCCATTGCCCTGCAGACGCGTCAGCGCATCGTGGGCGTGGTCGAGAACATGTCCTGGCTGGATCTGCCCGACGGTTCGCGCATGGAGCTCTACGGCTCCGGTGGCGGACAGACCGTGGCGGACAATCTGACTCGCGCGGTCGGTGCGAATGTGCCGCTGCTGGGCCAGATCCCGATCGAGCAGCAGATGCGTGAGGCCGGCGACGACGGCACCCCGATCGTGCTGCGCGCCCCCGAGAGCGCCTCGGGCAGGGCCCTGCTCGAAATCGCCGACAAGCTGGCGGTCCGCCGCCGCGGCCTGGCGGGCATGTCCCTCAACATCGACACGACACGCCATCTGTAGTCGCCCCACCCCAGATCACAAGGCCCGTGCCCGTTGCCCTCGCAACGGGCACGGGCTTTTCCATGACCAGGAAACGATGAGAGGTGCTCGGCGACCGGCCAATTCGACGGCCGGATTCCGCCGGGGTGCGGGGCCTGCCGTGAGCACACTCCCCCTAAGCTCGGGGGCATGCTCACGCTGCTTCTCTATGTGCTGATCGTCGGTTTGGTGGCCGCGCTGCTCTTCCTCGTCGCCAGCGCGCTGTTCGGGCGGTCGGAAGAGCTCGGCCCCCTGCCCGAGGGCACCACGGTCACCGTGCTCCCCGCCGAGGCGATCAGCGGCAGCGATGTGCGCGCCCTGCGTTTCCAGCAGGTGGTGCGCGGCTACAAGGCGGGCGAGGTGGACTGGGCGCTGACCCGGCTCGCCGGTCGCATCGACGAACTGGAACGGCAGCTGGCCTACGCCCGCGCCGGACAGGCCGAGGCCGGAACCACACTCGCGCAGGGTGTGCCGCTGGCGTACAGCACCGGCACCTATGCCGCCGGGCAGGAGGCGCCCGCGGCACTCGGCGCTCCGCTCGCACCCTTCGGCGGCACGCCGGCCGTCCCCGTCGCCCCTCAGTTGCCCGAGGTGCTGCCGAGCGGGCCGTCGCAGACCGCTCCCGAAGCCGAGCCCGCTGTGGCCGCAGCATCGGATCCGGACCCTGCGGCGGCGGCGCCGGGTACGGCCGCGGGCACACCGTGTCCAGCGCCGGCGCCGGACACGGGCGACACGCCGGACGCGGGCCTCGATACGAAACGGCGGGCGCCCTCCGACTGGGTGGCCGGTCCGGGTGGTCAGAGTTCCGGTCCGGGTGCGCGGTGACGACGGTCGCCGCGGCGGGTGACGGCCGGGTGCGCTGCGGGTGGTCGGAGGCCTCGCAGCTGTACCGGGATTACCACGATCAGGAGTGGGGCCGGGCGCTGCACGGCGATGACGCCCTGTTCGAGCGGGTCTGCCTCGAGGCATTCCAGTCGGGCCTGGCCTGGATCACGATTCTGCGCAAGCGCCCGGCGTTCCGCGCGGCCTTCGAGGGGTTCGTGATCGAGCGCGTCGCGGGCTTCGGCGAGTCGGATGTGGCACGGCTCATGGCCGATCCCGGCATAGTTCGCAATAGCGCCAAAATTCACGCGAGCATCCACAATGCCCGGATCGTCCTCGACCTTCCGAAGAGCCTGGACGAGCTGCTCTGGTCCTTCGCACCGGCCACCGGAAAGCGGCCACGCACGCTCGCGGATGTGCCCGCCGTCACTGCCGAATCCACCGCTCTCGCAAAAGAACTGAAGCGGCTCGGATTCAAGTTCGTCGGACCCACTACGGCGTACGCACTCATGCAGGCGACCGGGATGGTAGACGATCACATCACCGATTGCTGGGTGAATGTCGGGACTGTCTGAACGCCGCATCGGTCGGTTTTTGGAACTCAGGTACCCGCCCCGATCCGCGATAGGGAAGAATGGGCGTGGTGCAGCCCGCCACATGCCGGCGGGCTGCCTGGTTGGTGACAACTGGAGTTCCATGAAAGTGCGCAGAAATTCGCGCAGATCTGGAGGGAGCAGAGGATGGCGGCCATGAAGCCCCGCACCGGGGACGGTCCCCTCGAGGCAACCAAGGAAGGGCGTGGAATCGTCATGCGGGTTCCACTCGAGGGTGGCGGGCGTTTGGTCGTCGAGCTCACGCCGGAGGAAGCTGCGGCACTGGGTGACGAACTCAAGAGTGTCACGAGCTAGTAGCCATACTTGCCCGTGCCGGTGAGCCGCACCGAACCGGTGGTTGACCCCGCTCTCGAGCCGCTCACCGGCGCCCCGGTGCATTCCACGCACCCCCTCGGCGCAGCCGATCCCCTGATCGACTGCGCCGGGTTACTGTCCTGTCCGGAATGCGGGCAGGACCTCACGCCGCGCGACCACACTCTGCGTTGTCCGCGCGGCCACAGTTTCGATATCGCCAAGCAGGGCTATGTCAGCCTGCTGACGGGCGCCTCCACCAAGATGACCGGTGATACCCCGGCCATGCTCGACGCCCGGGCGACCTTCCAATACGCAGGCCATTTCACTCCCATTGCCGCAGCCCTCGCGGCCGCGGCAGCCGCCACCTCCCCCGCCGCCGTGGATTCGCCGGCTCACGCCCAGCAGCGAATCGCGGCACCGCGACACGCCGACGGGATTATTCGCCCGGGCTCGACCGTGACGGCGGCCTCCGCCGCCCGGCTCGCCTCTACGCTGCTGCCCGCCGCGCGCGCCGGATTCGATATCCCGGCCCGCCCGGCGGGTGCGGCGGTGCTGGAAATCGGTGCGGGGACCGGTTACTACCTGAGCGCAGTGCTGGACGCCGTGCCCGGTGCCCGCGGTATCGCACTGGACGTGTCCAAACCGGCGGTGCGGCGTAGTGCCCGAGCACACGAGCGGGCCGGCGCGATACTCGCCGACGCGTGGCGCGGACTGCCCGTGCGAGACGGAGTTCTGACCGCCGTGCTGTCGGTTTTCGCACCGCGAAATGCCGATGAGGTAGCGCGAGTGCTGGCGCCGGAAGGACGTTTTCTGGTCGTCACTCCCACCCCCCGGCATTTGGCCGAACTCATCGAACCTTTGGACATGGTGAGTGTCGATGCCGCGAAGCAGGATCGCCTCGCCGAATCTCTGGGCGCCCGTTTCGAATTATCCGAGCGCAATTCGGTCGAGTATCGAATGTCGCTCACACACACCGATATCGCGAATGTGTCCGCCATGGGCCCCTCCGCCTTCCATGCCGCGGCACAGCGCGCGGACCGTATTGCGGCGCTGCCGGATCCGATGCCGGTGACCGCATCGGTCACCATCTCGGTTTATCGCCACCGCGAGCCGTAATTCAGCGCTGCGGATGATTCGGCAGCAATGCCAGACCTGACCGCGCCTGCGAGCTAGCTCTTGCGAACCAGGTCGTAGATGCGGGCGGTGCGGGACGCCATCTGATTCCAGTCGAATTCGGCGACGGCCCGGGCTCGCCCGGCCGCGCCCATGGCGGCCGCGCCGACCTGATCGGCGGCGACCTTGTTGATGGCCCGCGCCAGACCGTGTTCGAAGGCGTCCGGCCGGGCCGGGTCGTAGTGCACGAGGCGGCCGGTCGATCCCTCCGCGACGACCTCCGGAATCCCGCCGACATCGGAGGCCACCACGGCGGTCCCGCAGGCCATGGCCTCGAGATTCACGATGCCGAGCGGCTCGTAGACCGACGGGCAGATGAATACCGTTGCGGCGGCGAGCACCTGGCGCACCAGTTCGGTGGGGAGCATCTCGCGGACCCAGTGCACCCCGTCGCGGGTCTTGCCGAGTTCCCTTACGGCCGTGGCCACTTCGGCGTCCATGGCGGGGGTATCCGCGGCGCCCGCGAGCAGTACCAGCTGAATGTCGGGGTCGAGATGCCGGGCGGCGGCGAGCAGATGCGAGACGCCCTTCTGCCGGGTGATGCGGCCCACGAAGGCCGCCACCGGACGGTCCATGCGCACGCCGAGTTCGCCGAGAATGTCGCGGGTGTCGAGCGCGGGCCCGCCCGGATGCCAGACCTCGGCGTCGATTCCGTTGTGCACCACATGCACTTTCGCGGGATCGATATCCGGATACGCGTCCAGCACATCGGTGCGCATGCCCGCGCTCACCGCGATCACGGCATCGGCGTAGGTCACGGCATTGTGCTCGGACCAGGAGGAGAGCCGGTAGCCGCCGCCGAGCTGTTCGGCCTTCCAGGGCCGCCGCGGTTCCAGCGAATGCGCGGTGAGCACATGCGGAATCCCGTAGAGCTCGGCGGCCAGGTGCCCGGCCAGCCCGGTGTACCAGGTATGCGAGTGCACCACATCGGAGCCGCCGGCGGCATCGGCCATGCGCAATTGCGCGGACATCATCTGCAGCGCCGAATTGGCGGCGTAGAGCATCGAATCCGCCTGGTGCACCACCGCATCGATACGCGGCACGCCCATGCAGTGCACGGTCACATCGCACAGTTGCCGGAGTCGCGGGACCAGCTCGGTGACATGCACGCCCGCCCCGCCGTACACCTCGGGCGGGTATTCGCGGGTCATCATGGCAACGCGAAGGGCTGTGCCCAATTCGCCTGCGCTTCGCTCCGGCTGTTCGCGGCCCTGCAAGCTCGGTCTTCCCTCCTCCGCACTGTGTCTAATTTGCCCTCCGCTTCGCTCCGGGCGGGTTCGCGGCCCTGCTAGCTCGGTCTTCCCTCCTCCGCACTCTGTCCAATTTGCCTGCGCTTCGCTCCGGCGGTTCGCGGCCCTGCTAGCTCGGTCTTCCCTCCTCCGCTCCTCCGCTTCGCTCCCCCGCTCCGTCAGTCCAGACCGAGCCGGGCCGCGAACTTGGGGTGGATGCCACTACGGCGCTTCACGGCCGCCGGTTCAACTTAGACGCCGATCTCGAGGGGGACCACTCAGCGGTGCGATCAACATGGAATGTGGCAGACATTCCAGGTTCAGTGACAGGCTGTAGTTTGGCGAGTGTGAGGAGCCAGCCGCACGTACTCGGGATCGTGCTCGCCGGTGGCGAGGGCAAGCGCCTGTTTCCGCTCACGAAGGATCGTGCCAAGCCGGCGGTCCCGTTCGGGGGTGCGTACCGCCTCATCGACTTCGTCCTCTCGAACCTGGTGAATGCCGGCTACCTGCGGATCTGCGTTCTCACCCAGTACAAATCGCATTCGCTGGACCGGCATATCTCGCAGACCTGGCGGCTGTCGGGTTTCGGCGGCGAGTACATCACGCCGGTGCCGGCGCAGCAGCGGCTGGGCCCGCGCTGGTACACCGGCAGCGCCGACGCGATCATGCAGTCGCTGAATCTGATCTATGACGAGGACCCGGAGTACATCGTGGTCTTCGGCGCGGACCACGTGTACCGCATGGACCCCGAGCAGATGGTGCAGGCGCATATCGCCTCCGGCGCGGGTGTCACAGTGGCCGGAATTCGGGTGCCGCGCAGTACGGCGAGTGCGTTCGGTTGTATCGACACCGACGAATCCGGCCGCATCACCGGCTTTCTGGAGAAGCCGGCGCATCCGCCCGGCACCCCCGACGATCCGAATGTCACCTTCGCCTCGATGGGCAATTACGTCTTCACCACCAAGGTGCTGGTGGACGCCATCCGCGCCGATGCCGAGGACAACGACTCCGATCACGATATGGGTGGCGACATCATTCCCGGCCTGGTGCGGTCCGGCGCGGCCGCCGTCTACGACTTCGGCAGCAACGAGGTGCCCGGCACCACCGACCGCAGCCGCGGCTACTGGCGTGATGTGGGCACCATCGACGCCTTCTACGAGGCGCATATGGATCTGGTGTCGGTGGATCCGGTCTTCGATCTCTACAACCGGCACTGGCCGATTCGCGGCGCCGCGGAGAATCTGCCGCCGGCCAAATTCGGCCGCGGCGGGCTGGCGCAGGAATCGATCGTCGGCGCGGGCAGCATTCTGTCGGCGGCGACGGTGCGCAATTCGGTGCTGTTCTCGAATGTGATGGTGGAGGACGGTGCGACCGTGGAGGGCAGTGTGCTCATGCCCGGTGTGCGAATCGGCCGGGGCGCGGTGGTGCGGCACGCGATTCTGGACAAGAACGTCATGGTGACCGAGGGCGAGATCATCGGCGTCGACCTGGACCGGGACCACGATCGATTCGCGGTCAGCAAGGGCGGCGTGGTGACCGTCGGCAAGGGCATCTGGGTGTGAGAATCGCCGCCACCCGGCGGACGCGCGGATAACGGCGGACCGCCGGGGATGGATAACGGTGGACAGCCGGAGTTCGGGGTCCGAAAATCGGTGGGTGGAGTGCCGTCCGCTGGGCGGCGCGGGAGGGATGATCATGAGCCGCGCAACGAGGGTTCTCACCGCTGTCGCCTGTCTGGCCCTGACGGCCACGCTGGCGGGCTGTGCCAACAAGGGCACCGCGGTCCCGGGTGAAATGGACGTCCGCACGCTGGATACCGGCACCTATCCGGTGAATCGGTTCACCTACGACCGCAATTCGAACGGGCACGGCCCGACACTCGAGGGTATGCACATGGCCGATGCCGTGGTCCCGACGGTGAAGGTGGATCCGAGTCTGAAGGTCGGCCGCGGCGGCATCGTGCTGACGTCGGTCAAGGATGTGGTGAGCGTCAGCCACCTGTCCTCGTCCGCGACGCCGGTGCTGCAGAATCGCGGCTTCATCGCCGGTTTCGCCGCGAGCGGTTCGGATCTGCCCGATCCGGCGGGCTCGGACAATCCGGACCCGGCCAGCACCACGGTGACCGTCCGGGTGCTGCGCTTCCCCTCCGTCGACAATGCCAAGCTGGCGGCCAAGGAGCTCGAGGACGCCGATTTCAATGTGGCACTGGACCAGAACAAGAAGCTGACGCTGCCGGACTATCCGGATGCCTTCTCGCACTGGCGGCCGACCTCGCCCACCATCGGGGTGACCATGCCGCGCAAGGAGTTCGTGATCTCGATCTTCGCCTCGCGCCCCCGGATCGATCAGGCCGATCTGCTGTCGTGGGCGAAGAAGGCCCTCGATGCCGAGGTCCCCGTGGTCGATGCCTTCCAGGGCACGCCCGCCGGCCAGATCGATCAGCTACCCGTCGATCCGGATCGGCTACTGGCTCGAATCCTGGTGTCCGACCGCGACAATCACACGCCCGATCCCGATAATTTCGCCGTGTACGGCCCCAATCAGCTGGTCACGCCCGCCGGTGACGAGGCCCTGCGCCAGCGGCTGGTCGATGACACCGGTATGGATGCCATGGCGCTGACCGAGGACGGCTACCTGTTCCGCACCCGGGACGCCAGGGGCAGTTCGGATCTGGTGAGCGGACTGATCAGCAGTCTGGGCGAGACCAGCCTCAGCCCGTCGGCGCCGGACAAGGTGCCGGATACCAAGTGCGTGCAGCACACGTCGGACACCAGCACCTCCTACCGCTGCTATGTGGTCTACAAGCGGTATGTCGGCGTCGTCAGCTCCGACAATCAGGCCGATGTGCTGAAGAAGGGCACCGCGCAGTACGTGCTGCTGGTCAACAGCCTCTGACGCGTGCAGCGAACGAGCCTCTAGCGCGTGAAGCGGATGGTGTCCGCGTCGAGAGCCTGCCAGGCGGCGGGCCGGTGGGCGCCGGGCCCGCCGGGCCCGGTCGCCTCGGCGTGGTCGTTCTCGGCGCACCGCGCGCATTCGGAATCGCCTGCGGGCCCCGGGGTGTCGTGCCAGGGGCGGCCATGCCCGTTGCGCGGCAGGCCGTGCGCGCCGGTGCGGCTGTCGTCCCGGAAGCGGTAGTCGCGAAATCCGAATGGCTGCAACAGCGCTCGCAGGAAGGCCGGACCGTCGTCCGGCAGCACCGTGCGCTCCTCGCCGAGAATGTCCACGCCCTGGTGATACCAGACCCGCGCGACCAGCCCTTCGACCGGATCGACCGCCCGGAAGCTGGCGTGACCGTCTGCGGTGAGCCGGAATTCGGCAATGCGGCGCCACTGCCGCGACTCACGCAGGTACAAACCCACCACGGCCGGAGGTCGCTGACCCATGGAAAACCTCACTCATCGAACTTTTCCCTGGAGTATCCGCAACCGGCCCGCCGTAACCCTCTAGGAGGGCGCCGGGGCTGTGGTGGCGCAGGAAAATGGTGCGCACGAAACCGGCGTCGACGGCACCACATTCGGGTGATCGTCGAAGCGCGCACCGCCGACCAGCAGCAACACCAGCAGTGCCGCGAAGACCACCAGTCCGAAGAAGATCATTGCGGGCCATAGCCATCCAGACGGCAGATGCGTACCGAGTACCAGTGAATCGAACATCCCCCACCTCCTCTAAATCGGTCCCCCTACTCGTCTACCACCGGCGCTGCGGCTGAATCCACCCCCAACCCCTGCCCCAGCACTGCCCTCGACGGGGCGGAATACCACAGCGCACAGTTCCAGCATCCCGATGGATACCACGGAATCAATTGCAGCACAGTATGATCGGCCGCGCGAATCGTGAGGCGACAACTGATTTCGCAAGGTCGGGGTAACTCACCGGGTACGGGCTGACCGAGCCAGGTCGTGCCCGCCGGTCCGCGACGCCACTTGCCGAGCACCCAGGTGCTCGGCAAAAGGTCCGGGGAGGCGGGTTGTGCTCGGCAAAAGGTCCGGGGAGGCGGGTTGTGCTCGGCAAAAGGTCCGGGGAGGCGGGTTGTGCTCGGCAAAAGGTCCGGGGAGGCGGGTTGTGCTCGGCAAAAGGTCCGGGGAGGCGGGACAGCCCTAGCGCAGGTCGCGGCGGCGGAATCCGATCAGCCCCACGGTGATCAGGGCAGCGGCGACAAGCAGCAGGATAATGAGCGGGGTGGCGGAGAAGGCACCGCCGGGCACCTTCGGCGCGTGCTCGAACGGGTCGATATCCCGGAACCATTGCGGCGCACCGGAGATCGAACCGAGCAGGAATACCGCGATGGCGGCCGACAGCACACCCCAGGCAACCGGTGTCCAGCGCGGCAGCAGGCCGAACAGCGCGACGGTGACACCGGTGAAAACCCAGACCGCGGGTAGCTGCACGGCCGCGGCCGCCATGACATCACCCAGCTTGCCGCCGATATCCCCGGCCGCGCGCCCGTACATCAGTCCCGCGAGCACACCGGCGAACAGCAGCGCCGCCGCCGGACCGAGCAGCGCGAACACCAGATGTGAGGCAACCCAGCGGATTCGCGATACCGAACCGGTGAGCACGGTCTCCGCCCGATCGGCGGACTCCTCACTGCTCAATCGCAGCGCCGCCGAAATCGAGTAGGCGGCCGCGATCACCGCGAGCATGGTGAAGGCATAGGTGATGAGCGAATTCTCCAGTGACGCAGAGCCGCCCATGCGGGTGATCATGTCGCGGATCGACTGACTCGAGCCCAGTTCGTCGCCGATACCGTGCACCACACTGCCGATCAGCAACCCGTACAGGCCGAGCCCGGCCGTCCAGGCGATGAGCGTGCCGCGCTGCAACCGCCACGCCAGCCCGAACGGACCACTCAGCCCCGGCGCGGCGACCGCCGCGCCCGGACGTTCGGCAATGAGCCCGGCGCCGATATCGCGATTGCGCAGCAGTGTGAACGCGACCGCGGTCAGCACCAGCACGGCGGCCACGTGAATCAGCAGCACCCCGAAGTGATTGCCCGCGTACGGCCGCACCTGCAGCGACCATCCCATCGGCGAGAGCCGGCTCAGCGGGCTGGTGGGCCCGGCCCCGGAGCGCACATCCCCCACGGCGCGGAGGGTGTAGGTGACGCCCAGCACCGCGAAGGCGATACCGCGCGCCAGGCGCGCACTGCTGCTCAATTGCGCGGTCACCGCGGCCACGGAGGCGAACACCGCACCGGATCCGGCCAGCGCCAGCCCGAAGGCCAGCGACCCCTCGTGCGGCACCGGCTCGTTGTAGAGACTGAGGAAGGCCAGCAGCCCCACCGCCAGCGAGGCGCCGTAGGCGAGCAGCAGCGCCGCCGTCAGTTCCGCGAACCGTCCCATCCGGGTGGCAGCCACCAGTTCGCCGCGTCCGGTCTCCTCCTCGGCCCTGGTGTGCCGGATGACGGTGAGGATGGTGGCGATGGCGATGATCAGGTAGAACATCCCCGCCTTCCAGATCCCCGCCGCGCCGAGGCTGCTGTTGTACACCGGCCCGTACATGGCCAGCTGGGCCGGGCTCGCGAGGATGGAGGCCGTGAACGAGGCCAGATCGGCCGGGGTCTTGTACACCTTGTCGATGCTGCCGATGTACACACTGCCGACCGGCAGGCCCAGCAGCACCACCCACAGCGGCAGCACCACGCGATCGCGGCGCAGGAACAGCCGCAGCAGCTGCCCGGTGCCGGTGAAATCCGCTGCGCGTACCGGTGATTCGAAGCTCCGGGGAGCGGCGATGGCGGTCATTTCGCGACCTTCTCCGACGCACGTGCGGTCCGCGCCGACTCGCGTGCGGCGTCCGCCGAATCCGCGGCGGCCTCGCCGTCGAGCGAATAGTGGCGCAGGAAAAGCTCTTCCAGCGTCGGCGGCTGGCTGATCAGACTGCGCACGCCGACATCGCCGAGCACCTTGACGAGGTCGCCGAGATGCGCGCTGTCCACCTGGCAGTGCAGCGTATGGTCCTCGATGCTGATATCGCTGACGCCCGGGATTCGGCTCAGATCGCCTGGGTCCCCGATCATTTCGGCGCTGATGGAAGTCCGGCTCAGATGCCGCATCTCGGCCAGCGTCCCGGTCTCGACCGTCTTCCCGGCCCGGATGATGGTGACCCGCTGACACAGCTTCTCCACCTCCGAGAGAATGTGACTGGACAGCAGCACCGTGGTGCCGCGGGCCGAGGCCTCGGTGATGCATTCGCCGAAGGCCTGCTCCATCAGCGGATCCAGGCCGGAGGTCGGCTCGTCGAGCAGCAGCAGCCGCGCATTGGACGAGAACGCCGAGACCAGTGCGACCTTCTGCCGATTGCCCTTCGAGTAGGTGCGGGCCTTCTTGCGCGGGTCGAGTTCGAAGCGTTCGATCAGCTCCGCGCGCCGCGCCTGGTCGATACCGCCGCGCATGCGCGCCAGCATATCGATGGTCTCACCGCCCGACAGCGACGGCCACAGCGTGACATCGCCTGGCACATAAGCGATATCGCGGTGCAGAGCGACCGCATCGTGCCACGGATCGCGTCCGAGCACCACGGCCTCCCCGGAGGTGCGCGAGAGAATGCCGAGCAGGATTCGGATGGCGGTGGATTTGCCCGCGCCGTTGGGCCCCAGGAAGCCGTGCACCTCACCTTGGTCGACCTCGAGGTCGAGGCCGTCGAGGGCGTACACCTGCCCGAAGTGCTTGTGCAGGCCTCGGACCGAAATGGCCGAGCTGGCCGGAACGTTCATCGAATCTCCTTGTAGGAAAACGATTTCTGAGGAACAGGGATTACTGCTGAGTCGATTTCCGGGTCGATTGCTGCGCAGTCATGGCATCGAAGATCGCCGATTCGGCGAGCAGCCCGTGCGTGTAGAGCTCGACCGCGGGCAGCGTCATGACATCGGCGTACTCGCGCAAGGCTTTCCGAAAGTCCATCGGACCCTCGTTCCGTGCGTCGTACAGCTGCAGGAACATCATCATTCCGCCGCTGTTGGTGGTGGCGATATATCTGGCGGTGGCCTTCAAATCCCTTGGGGCCTTGAGTGTTCCGGCAGCAACGCCGGCGGCGAGGTACTGCTCGACATCGCCGACCATCTGCTCGAAGAAGGTGAGCATCAAGCTGCCGCCGGCCTGGAAGCTGCGCAGTACATAGGCCATATACGGCGCGAAGCTCTCCACCTCCGCCAGCGCCTGGATCCAGCTGTTCGGCGACGGATGCTCCATCGATTCCAGCTTGGCGGTCCGTACCACCTCCCGCACCTGCTCGTCGCAGGCTTCGCGGAGCCCCTCCTTGGAGCCGAAGTGATGGTTCACCAGCCCGGGTGACACCCCCGCCGCCGCGGCGATGGCCCGCACCCCCACCCCGAATCCCTGCTCCCCGAACACGATGATCGCGGCATCGCGAATCCGTGCCCGGGTGGTCAGATCCTCCTTGACTGAACGCATGTTCAATACATTAAACACTCGTTCAACCACTTGGCAAGACCCCATGCGACACCGAATCCGTAAAGAATGCAGCGACGCCGTACCGCTATCGAATCACCTGGTCAGCAGGGCTTTCCAGTGCTCCCCGCAAGGACTTTCCGCACGCGGAAATTTGGGCGACACCAGAATATTGCGATGCGGACAATCCCCGCGGTAACTACCCGCGAGAGGCACGTTGACTACCCCCGCGACGCGCAGAGCAGCCCGTCACCCACCGGAATCAGCACACTGGTGAGCAGCGGATTCTCCGCGATCGCCCGGGTCGCAGCCCGCACCGCCTGCGTCTGCGGATCGCGCTGCGCCGGATCCGGCACCCGCCCGCCGAGCAGCGCATTGTGCAGCAGAATCGCCCCGCCCTCGCGCAGCAGGCGCACGGCCTGATCCACATACTGCGGATGCTCGAGCGGCGCGGCATCGATGAACACCAGGTCGTAGGCCCCATCCGCCAAGCGCGGCAACACATCCAGGGCCCGGCCGTTGATGAGCCGGGTGCGCGCGGGCGTGATCTCGGCGGAACGAAAGGCTTCCCGGGCCGCGCGCTGATGTTCGGGTTCGGAGTCGATGGTGGTCAGGGTGCCGTCCTCGCGCATGCCGTCCAACAGCCACAGTCCGCTCACGCCGGCCCCGGTGCCGACCTCCACCACCGCCCGCGCACCCAGCAGCTGGGAGTACATGCTCAGCAGTGCGCCGACCGAGGGCGGCACGGGCGCAGCGCCCAATTCGAGGGCGCGTTCACGCGCCGCGACGAGGATCTCGTCCTCGGCGACGGATTCCTCCACGTAGGCGAGGTTGCGCTGCAGGTTCGTCGCGGGAGTGAGGCTCACGGATATGAGGCTAACGGCGCGGAGCCGCTATCGCGTGGCGGTGATCTACCGGTGTGGCGATTTTTCTCAGGTGTCCCTCAGCGTCCACATACGGCGAGCACATCAGGACCGGCGAGAGTATGGACTACGTCAGGCCAGCGACCGTCGGCTCGGCGACCGGGAACACACGACCCACCAGGTCGGTTGTACCCGGCAGTCGGAACCGATGGTCCCGAGTAGGAGGTAATCCCATCCACATGGTCGACACGGCGCGTGAACCCCTCATCCTGCCCGCGCAGGACCTGCTGCTGACCAGCGAAACCCCGCTGGACGGCGATCTCAACGCGGAAGCCCTGTCCGGAACCGCTGTCTTCGATGCCACCGGTGACCGCACCATGATGCCGACCTGGGACGAGCTCGTCCGGGAGCACGCCGACCGCGTGTACCGCCTGGCCTACCGCCTCTCCGGTGATCAGCAGGACGCCGAGGATCTCACCCAGGAAACCTTCATCCGGGTGTTCCGCTCACTGCAGAACTATCAGCCGGGCACCTTCGAGGGCTGGCTGCATCGCATCACCACCAACCTTTTCCTGGATATGGTGCGCCGTCGCAACCGTATTCGCATGGAGGCGCTGCCCGAGGACTACGACCGGGTGCCGTCCGAGGGCCCGGGCCCCGAACAGCTCTACCACGACGCGAACCTGGACCCGGAGCTGCAGGCCGCACTGGATTCGCTGGCGCCGGAGTTCCGCGCCGCGGTTGTGCTCTGCGACATCGAAGGTCTGTCGTACGAGGAGATCGGCGCCACGCTCGGGGTCAAACTGGGCACCGTGCGCAGCCGCATCCACCGAGGACGTCAGGCACTCAAAGAGCACCTTGCGCATAATGGTGTGGAGCGGCGTTTCGCCGCCACCGAGAACGTCGGCTGAAGGTGCGGGCTCAGCGCCCGCTCACCGACATTCCCGATGTAGCCGAGGTGGCCTGGAAGGGTGTGCAGCTTATGAGTGGCGAGGACAGAACGCCGCGTCGACCACCTCGTTTCGCCCCCACCGAGCATCTGGCCAGTGAGGCCATCGCCGCGTATGTGGACGGTGAATTGCGGATGAACGCGTATCTGCGTGCCGCTCACCATCTTTCCGTTTGCCGTGAATGCGCGGCCGAAGTAGACGCACAGCAGCAGGCGCGCATTGCGCTGCGCCAGTCGTCGGATCAGATTTCCGCGCCCATGCGCTTGCACGATTCGCTGAGTCGTATCCCGCTGTCGGAACTCCCCACTGCGGAAAACACGCTGAATGCCGATCGCAGCACGTTCGCCCGTGGCGCGAACTTCGTCGGGCTGCGCGAAGATTCGTTCGACAGCAAACGGTGGACTTCTTGGTGGCGCAAGTAGAGTTCATCGCGTGACCACCGAATCGAAGAACACGGGCCCGATTCCGGGTGAGGGGCCCGCGGCGAACAACCTGCCGCAGTCTGCGCAGGCTTCGGATTCGGCGGCTGATCGGGGGAACCTGAGGCCGTCGGACGCACCGGTCCTGGGGCCGCGACCGGTGTATCGGCCGCATGTGGACAAACACACCGCGCGTGCCTTCCGCCGCCCGGACGGGCAGCGCAGTTCGTTCGCCCCGCGCACCGCCGCAGCCGCCACCGCCGCCGCATCGGACGGCCCGCAGGTGCAGAACCGGCCGCCGGACGCCGTGCTGGCCGAGGCGTTCGGACGCCCCGCCGGTTCCGATGAACTGCTGCAGCGTGATCCGGAGGCGAAGGCCGAGAGCGCGCCCGCCGCCGGTCCCGCCGATCCGTGGCGCGATCCCGAATCCCCCGCCCGGCTGGGTGCGCCCGCCGTGGCCACCGCGCAGCCGGCCGCACTCACCCAGGGCGCGCAGCTGACCGCCCGGGAGGTGCTTTTCGGTGGCCGGGTGGCCCCGAAGGCGCTCATTATTCTTTCCGCCGTCGCACTGGTGATCGGGCTGGCGGGTGGCCTGGTGGGGCGGCTCACCGCCGAATCCACCTCATCGCTGACCTCCCGCAAGGTGGCGCTGCAGTCCGCCGATTCCACCAATCTGCCGCACGGCCAGATCGCGAAGGTGGTCGATGCCGTCATGCCCGCGGTGGTGACCGTGCGCGCGTGGGTCGGCGATACCGGGTCCACGGGTTCAGGCGTGGTGATCGACGGCGCGGGTTACATCGTCACCAATAATCACGTGGTCTCGCTGGCCGCCACCGATAAGACCGGCAAAGCCCAACTGCAGGTGGTCTTCTCGGACGGCACCCGGGTGCCGACCACGATCGTCGGCCGCGATATCAAGTCCGATCTGGCGGTGCTGAAGGTCGATGTGAAGAACCTGGCGGTGCTGCAGCTCGGCAATTCCAATGATGTGAAGGTCGGCGACGATGTCATTGCCATCGGTTCGCCGCTCGGCCTGGAGAAGACCGTCACCTCCGGTATCGTCTCCGCGCTGCACCGGCCGGTGAAGGTCGGCGGCGAGGGCACCGATACCGATGCGACGCTCGATGCCGTGCAGACCGATGCCGCCATCAACCACGGCAATTCCGGTGGCGCACTGGTGGATATGCAGGGCAAGCTGATCGGCATCAACTCGGCCATCAAGTCCGAGAGCGGCGGGTCGGTCGGCCTGGGCTTCGCGATTCCGGTGGATCAGGTGAAGCGGATTTCGCAGGCGCTGATCCGGGACGGCTCGGTGCATCATCCGCGTCTCGGGCTGAGCGCCAAGACCAAGATTGTCGCCAATGATGTGATGAGCGGCGCGGCGGTGGCCGATGTGCAGGCCGGCAGCCCGGCGGCCAAGGCGGGCATTGTGGAGGGCGACGTCATCGTCAAGGTCGGCGACCGCGATGTCTCCGGTCCCGACGAGCTGACGGTTGCCGTTCAGTCCCATCAGATCGGGCAGACGGTGACGGTTCGCCTGATCCGCGACGGCCGCGAGGTCGACGTCCCGGTCACCCTGGAATCGGACTGAGAAGGACATGAACCCCAAGGTTCGAGGCCCGTCTCGTTCTGGACCGAGTGGAGCGGAGGAGCGCAGCGGGGGAGCGGGGGAGGGAAGAACGAGACTCCCAGGGCCTCGGACCCGCCCGGAGCGAAGCGTAGGGCAAGATAGACAGAGTGTTCAGCAGTTTTGGCTTTGGCGAGTTGCTGATTCTGCTCGTCGCCGCACTCGTGATCCTCGGTCCGGAGCGCCTGCCCGGCGCGCTGCGCTGGGCGATGAACGCGCTCAAAACGGCCCGCGATTACGCGACCGGCGCGACGCAGCAACTCAAGGATGAGCTGGGTCCGGAATTCGAGGACATTCGCAAGCCGCTGGAGCAGTTGAACGAACTGCGCAGTATGAATCCGCGCTCGATGGTCACCAAACATCTTCTCAATGGCGATGATTCATTGCTGAACGATCTCACCGATCTGACGAAGGGCAATTTCGACAAGCCCGTCACGCCTGCGAGCAGCAGTTTCGAGAACTACTCCATGCCGAAACCGCAGAAGCCGCTGGAGCGCAACGAACGTCCGCCGGTCGATCCCGACGCCACTTGATCTTCGGTTCGTCAAGCGGACTAGACACCTGCGGCTGTTCAGGTATCTAGACTGCGCTCATGTCGGCCGACGAGGTGGCACGGGTGTTCGCGATCGAAGATAAGGTCGAGCGCCTAAAAGCCGCCACCGAAGGCGTGGCGGCGGCGCAGCAGGCCATCAATGAGCTGACTCGCATCCGCCGCGCTGTGATTCGTGAACTTCATGCCGAGGGCTGGACGTTCGCCAGAATCGGTGCGGCGGCCGGACTTTCCCGGGCGCGCATCCATCAGGTCAGTACGCAGGGCCCGGTGCCGGAGGGATTGTTCTTCGGGCACGGACCGCTCACCATTCTCACGCCGGACGTGCGCAGCACCACCCGCACGCTGGCGCTGGTGGGCGCTCCCGATGCCGCAGCGCCGCACCGCCTGGTGGAACTGCTGCGCGAACTCGGCTTCACCGCGAATGTGCAGCGCTTCCTGCCGGGCCGCCCGCTCGATCTGGACCGGGACGGGCTGATCGTGCTCGGCGGGCCCGAATTGTCGCCCAGCCTGCGCTATCTCGTGGCCGCCGATCCCCGGCTGCGCCGCACGGTGGCGCGCGCGGGCCGGGTCCGGCGCGGTATCGAGGACCGGGCCGCGCGGCGCGTCTACCGTCCGGGCGGCACCGAGCCGTACGACATCGCCTATCTGGCCAGACTCCCGCGTCCGGACGGCAAGGGCACGGTGCTGGTCATCGACGGTCTGCACCCGCCGGCGTCACTGGGCGCAATCCGTTTGCTGGCAACACGTTTGGCCACCCTGCACGAGCGCGCGGCCACCCACCCCTTCTCGGCGGTGGTGGGTGTCCGCTACGACCGCAATACCGGCGAACCGATCGAAGCGGATCTGCTCACCCCGATCTACCGCCACGACCGGTAACTCGGTCAGGTGCCGGGTAGATCGTTCAGGCCGCGGCCCATTCGGGTCGGAGCGTATTCATCGGCGGCCGATCTGCC
The DNA here is from genome assembly GCF_045040085.1 of Nocardia sp. NBC_01388. NCBI lineage: Bacteria > Bacillati > Actinomycetota > Actinomycetes > Mycobacteriales > Nocardiaceae > Nocardia > Nocardia sp. NBC_01388. The sequence continues at coordinate 7,829,787 of NZ_CP109553.1, read as the reverse complement.
AAGGAAACTTCCGTCGACTGCGCGGTGAATTCGCCTCCGACGAGCGGGAACTGGGTCAGCGCCGCACCGGAGTCGGCGACGCCGGCCCGGCCCAGCACGGTGCCGAGAATCTGCCGGCTCATGACGCCGAGTTCCGACAGCGGCCGGTTGCGATGCTGGCGCACACCGAGATTCACCTGGCCGATGGCGGACATCCCCAGCATGTCGTGGGTGTCCAGCAGCAACCCGATCTCCACGCCGTAACCGGGCGCGAAGGGTACGGCGGTGAGCAGTTCCCGCGTGCCGGCGTATTCGCCGCCCAAGGGCTGCAGCACATTCGAGAGCTGCGGGCGCAGGGCGGCCAGCAGTGGGCGGGCCACCAGTTCGGTGACGCGGCCGCCGCCGTTGTCGTCGATGGTGGCGCCCTGCCGCAGCGGACGGCGGTAATACGCCTTCACCAGGTGCATACCGTCCACGGTCAGCAGCGGGCCGAGCAGTTTCGGTACGAACATCGGATCCGGGTCGATCAGATCCGAGTCGACGAAGGCCACCAGATCACCGGTGGTGACGGCGAGTGAGCGCCAGAGCACCTCACCCTTGCCGGGGACCGGTTCGAGTTCGGGCACGGCCTGCTCCCGGGTCACCACCCGCGCGCCTGCGGCCTGTGCGCGTTCGGCGGTGGCGTCGGTGGACCCGGAGTCCAGGACGACGAGTTCGTCGACGAGCGTGCCGAGCAGGGGCCGAATGCTGGCCACCACGGCGGCGACGGTCTCCTCCTCGTTGAGCGCCGGCAGCACCACGGAGACGGTGCGGTCGCCCTTGGCGGCCACGAGTTCCTCGACCGTCCACTGCGGACGGTCCCAGCTGTTGGTTTTCACCCAGTTCTTGTTCATGCCAAACCTCGCAACGTGCGGGCGGGTGGGCGTAAGCCCTGAATCGCGGCGATCATGTCCACAACACGTCGGGTGGCTGCCACTTCGTGTACCCGGAAAACTCGAGCACCCGCGGCGGCCGACCATGCAGTCGCTGCCAATGTGCCCTCCAATCGCTCGGATAGCTCGACACCAAGAGTCTCTCCGATGAAATCCTTATTACTCAGCGCCATCAAGACAGGCCATCCGGTATTCACAAGAACGTCCACAGACCGCAACAATTCAAGCCCGTGATACGTGTTTTTGCCGAAATCATGCGTGGGATCTATAAGTATCGAATCTTTTGCCACTCCGGCGGCCGCCGCACTCTCGGCCGCCGCCACCACGGTTTCGGTGACCTCAGCCACCACATCGGCATAACGCACCCGATGCGGGCGGGTTCGCGGTATCGCGCCGCCGGTGTGACTGCACACGATTCCCGCGTGCAGTTCCGCCGCCACCCCGACCAGGCCGGGATCGGCCCCGGCCCAGGTGTCGTTGATCAGATCCGCGCCGACGCCGACGGCCGCCCGCGCGACATCGGCTCGCCAGGTGTCCACACTGATCAACAGGTCCGGAAACCGCGCCCGGATCGCCGCGACGAACGGGACCACCCGCCGGGCTTCCTCGGCGGCATCCACATCGCTACCGGGTCCGGCCTTGACGCCGCCGATATCGACAAGATCGGCGCCCTCGGCCACGGCGCGGGCGACCGCGGCCATGGCGGCTTCGTCACTGAAGGTCGCGCCCTTGTCATAGAACGAGTCCGGCGTCCGGTTCACGATCGCCATCACGAGCGCCCGATCCGTCGCCACCGGCTTCCCGCACAATGTCGGCAACGGCGCACACATGCGCTCCAATGTACCGACCCCTGTCCCGCCCCTGCTGGGCAGCCGACCGGAACCAGCCGCTGAACGGGGCGCTCGCCCCGGCCGGTCGGATCAGGCGCGCGGCGCCTTGGCCGCAGCTACCTCGGCGGGATATTCGGGGTAGAAGGGGACGTAGCCGTCGGTTCGCCCGGCCAGGGCGTAGAGGGTGCTGCTGTCATCGGTGGTGAAGCCCTGATTGCGGAGCTCCACCTTCCGGCTCTTGTAGGTCGAGGTCTGCTCGAGTGCGGTGACCACCCGAATGAACAGGGGGACAGCGTAAGTGGGCAGCCGGTCGTAGAGCACCTTGGCGGCGGCCCTGCCGTCGAACTCGGCGCCGGCCGCGAGGGTCACGGCGGCCATGCCCGCTTTCCCGTCGGTGCCGGGGATCTCGACGCCGTAGACGACCGCCTCGTCGATGGCGTCCACACCGCCGAACGCGCCCTCGACCTCGGTGGTTGCCACGTTCTCGCCCTTCCAGCGGAAGGTGTCGCCGAGGCGGTCGACGAAGGCGATATGACCCCAGCGCTGATCACGGACCAGATCGCCGGTGTCGAACCAGCAGTCACCGGCGGTGAAGCCGTCCCGGACCAGCTTGGATTCGGTTGCGGCACTGTCGGTATAGCCATCGAAGGGGGAACTATCGGTGACCTTGGCGAGCAGCAGGCCGACGCCGCCCGGGTGGACGCGGCGGAGTTTGCCGTCGGATCCGCGCTTGGCCCTGCCGGTGCCGTCGTCGTACTCGACGATGGCAAACGGCAGCGGGGTGAATCCGGCGGTCTTGTCGAGGCTGAACGCATTGATGAAGGCGATGTTTCCCTCACTCGCGCCGTAGAACTCGACAATGCGCTTGATGCCGAAGCGATTACGGAATTCGTCCCAGAGTTCCGGGCGCAGGCCGTTGCCGACGGCCAGGCGCACCTTGTGCATGCGGTCGGTGCGCTTGGGCGGCTGATTGATCAGGTACCGGCAGAGTTCGCCGATGTAGATGAAGGCGGTGGCCTGGGTGGCGATGGCCTCCTCCCAGAAGCGGGAGGCCGAGAACTTGCGCCCCAGTGCGAGTGTCGCGCCGCCGGCGATGACCGAGGACAGCGCCACCGTGAGCGCGTTGTTGTGATAGAGCGGCAGGCAGCAGTAGAGGGTGTCGCTGCCGTTGAGCCGGACGCCGAGGCCGCCGATGCCCGCCATGCTCTTGGTCCAGCGCAGATGCGTCATGACGCTGGCCTTGGGCAGTCCGGTGGTACCGGAGGTGAAGATCAGATAGGCGCGTTCCCGGGCCGTGATCTGTTCGCACACAGGCGGATTCGTGGCGTCCGCGGTGCGGGCGGCGGCCTCCAGATCCTTCGACCACAGCAGGCTCGGGCGCAGTTCGGTGAGCGTGCCGAGAGCGTCGGCGCACTCCTCCCCCACCACATCGAGCACCGAGTTCAGCAGTCCGAAACTGTGCTGCAGCACGGACTCTCGCTGATTGTGGTTCAGCAGTCCGGCGGTCGCACCGAGTTTCACCACGGCCAGCACCGTGAACAGCGCCTCGGGCCGGTTGGCCAGCAGGATGCCGACCACATCGCCGCGCTTCACCCCGCGTTCGGCCAGCGCGTGCGCGTACCGGTTCACCTCGGAATTGGCTTCGCCCCAGCGGTATTCGCGTCCCTCGAAGCGCAGGAAGGGCCGGTCCGGATGTTTGGCGGCCGCGCGCTGGAAGAACAGTCCGATCGACGCCTTCGAATCGGATTTCACCAGCATGTGCACGGCATTGCGCAGCATCCCTGGTCCCTGCACTGCCATACCGGGCAGGCTGCGGACCAAATCCATCAGGCCGACCGTCGATTGGGCGTCGGTATTCACTTCGCTGGGCTCCTCACCGGGTTGTGCTGCTGACCACACCCTTACGGAAGTACCCCGGGTTGTCGAGCAAAACCCACTGGACCGGTCGGTTCTGCGGGTCAGTCCTCCGGCGCGAGCGCCTCGAACGCCTCGGCGAAATCGGCGGTCACGATCACGCGGTCGAGGGCGGCCCGTCCGGCGAATCCGCGCTCGGCCACCTCCTCCAGCCAGGCGAACAGGCCGCGATAGTGGCCGTCGGGATCCAGGACCACCACCGGTTTGTCGTGCATGCCCAGGTAGGCCCCGGTCCAGGTCTCGAAGAGCTCCTCGAGCGTGCCGAGCCCGCCGGGCAGGGTGAGGAAGGCGTCGGCGCGCTCGTCCATGACCTGTTTCCGCTCGCGCATGGAATCGGTGACGATCAGCTCATCGGAGTCCACATCCGCCATTTCGCGGTGCACCAGCTTCTTCGGGATGACGCCGACGGTTTTCGCGCCCGCCTCCCGCGCCGCCGTCGCGACCGCGCCCATCATGGAGACGTGTCCGCCGCCGGAGACCAATTGCCAACCGCGACGGCCGATTTCGGCGCCCACGCGGCGGGACAACTCCAGCACCGCCGGATCGTCGACGCTGGCCGAGCAGTACACGCACACCGAATACGGCCGGCTCACCACTGATCTCCCGTTCCGGCGGCGGCGTCCATCTGGGCGCGGGTGTCGGCGGCCTGCTGCACCAGGGCGATGACCTCGTCCACACTGTCGGTGACGTGGATCAGGTTCATATCGCCGGGCGCGATCTTGGCGGAGCCGAGCAGTGAGTCGCGCAGCCAATCCACCAGTCCCGCCCAGTATTTGGTGCCGAACAGGATGATCGGGAACTGGTTGATCTTGTGCGTCTGCACCAGGGTGAGCGCCTCGAACAGCTCGTCCAGGGTGCCGAAACCGCCGGGCAGGCACACGAAGGCCTGCGCGTACTTCACGAACATGGTCTTGCGCGCGAAGAAGTACCGGAAGTTGATGCCGAGATCGACCCATTCGTTGAGGTGCTGCTCGAAGGGCAGCTCGATGCCGAGCCCGATCGAGTACCCGCCCGCCTCGGAGGCGCCGCGATTGGCGGCCTCCATGGCGCCCGGCCCGCCGCCGGTGATGACCGCGAACCCGGCGCGCGCCAGCGCCCCGCCGATGGCCATGCCCGCCTGATACTCCGGAGACTCCGGAGTCGTGCGCGCCGAACCGAACACCGCGACCGCGCGCGGCACCTCCGCCAAAGCCCCGAAGCCCTCGACGAATTCGGCCTGGATGCGCAGCACCCGCCACGGATCGGTATGCACCCAATCCGCCGGTCCCCGCTCATCGAGCAGATGCTGATCGGTGGTCCCGATCCCGACCTTCCGGTCCCGCCGCAGCATTATCGGACCGCGATACTGCGGCGTCCTGGCACTCGGCTCACCCTCAGCAGACATGCAGCCACTTTAGCTCTGTTTAATTTGCCCTTCGCTTCGCTTCGGGCGGGGCTGGATTTTCTGCCTCCGCTTCGCTCCGGCGGGGCTGGATTTTCTGCCTCCGCTTCGCTCCGGCGGGGTCGGGGCCCTGTTACCCCGTTCTTCCCTCCCTCCGCTCCTCCGCTGCGCTCCCCCGCTCCACTCAGTCCAGAACGGGGCGGGCCCCGACCTTGGGGCGGATGTCTCTTCAGGGTGGCGGTTGCGGGGGTGCGCTCTCGCCTCAGGTCTTGTCGCCCCGGAGGTAGCTGCGGAGCATGGAGGCGACCTGGGTGATCTGGGCTACGGGGAGGTGTTCGTCGCGCTTGTGGGCGAGGTTGGGGTCGCCCGGGCCGAAGTTGACGGCGGGGATGCCGCGGGCGGCGAAGCGGGAGACGTCGGTCCAGCCGTATTTGGCGCGGACGCCGCCGCTGCCGTGTGCGTGCACGATTTCGATGAGGTCCTTGGCGGCCGGGTTGGACAGGCCGGGCAGGGCGCCGGGGGCGCCATCCGTGCGTTCGAAGCCCAGGTCCAGGCCCGAGAAGACCTCGCGCACATGCTCGGTGGCCTCATCGAGGGTGCGATCGGGCGCGAAGCGGAAGTTCACATCGACCTCGGCCACATCGGGCACCACATTGCCCGCGACGCCACCGGAGACGCGGACCGCGGACAGGCCCTCGCGGTACACACAGCCGTCGATCTCCACCTCGCGCGCCTGGTATCCGGCGAGGCGTTCCAGCACGGGCGCGAGGCGGTGAATGGCATTGTCGCCCAACCAGGCTCGGGCGGTGTGCGCGCGCACGCCGGAGGTGGTGAGCCGAATCCGCAGGGTGCCCTGGCAGCCCGCTTCGATCCACCCGCCGGAGGGCTCACCGAGAATGGCGAGGTCGCCGGCCAGCCATTCGGGGAGTTCACGTTCGATACGCCCGAGTCCGTTGAACTCGGCGGCGATCTCCTCGCAGTCGTAGAAGATGAGCGTCAGATCGTGCACCGGATCGGCGACGGTGGCGGCCAGGTGCAGGAATACCGCATCGCCGGATTTCATATCGACACTGCCGCAGCCCCACAGCTCCCGCTCGCCCTCGGCCCCGACTTCGAACCGGCTGGGCACATTGTCGGCAATCGGCACGGTGTCGAGGTGCCCGGCGAGAATCACGCGCGTGGCCAGACCGCGATTGGTGCGGGCCAGCACGGTATTGCCGTGCCGCAGAATTTCGAACCCGGTGGTCTGCTCGCGTACGGCCCGCTCGACGATATCGGCGATCACCGTCTCGTCCTTGGACACACTGGGAATATCCACCAGAGCAGCGGCGAGGTTTATGGGATCGGCGCTCAGATCGATGGTCACTGTATCCATTTTGCCTCCGCTTCGCTCCGGCGGGGTTCGCGGCCCCCTTTGTCTCGTTCTTCCCTCCCTCCGCTCCTCCGCTGCGCTCCCCCCCGGCTCCACTCAGTCCAGAACGAGACGGACCGCGAACTTGGGGGATTTGGTGTGGTCGGTAATCTTTACTGCCGTGAGCACTCAGGGAGCAGTTGCAGTCGGTCTGGCCACGATCACCGCCAATGGAACGGTCCTGGACACCTGGTACCCGTACCCCGAGCTGAGTGATGTGACCGATACCGGGTCGAAGCGCCTGGACGCCTCCGATATCGAGTACGCCAAGTTCGCCGAGGTCGCCGGGGTCGATGAGGCCCGCCGGGTCGAGGTTGTCGTGGTGCGCACCAGCATTGCCGACCTGTCCGCCCCGCCGATCGACACCCATGACGTCTACCTGCGGCTGCACCTGCTCTCGCACCGCCTGGTCCGCCCGCACGGCGTGAACCTGGACGGCCAGTTCGGTCTGCTCGCCAATGTGGCGTGGACCAACCACGGCCCGTGCTCGCTCGAAGAGCTGGAGCTGACCCGCCTCAAGCTGCGCGCCCGCGGCCCGGTCACCGTGTACAGCGTGGACAAGTTCCCGCGCCTGGTGGACTACGTGGTCCCGTCGGGTGTGCGCATTGCCGATGCCGACCGGGTGCGCCTGGGCGCGCATCTGGCCTCGGGCACCACGGTCATGCACGAGGGCTTCGTGAACTTCAATGCCGGCACACTCGGCAATTCTATGGTGGAGGGCCGTATTTCGGCCGGTGTGGTGGTCGGCGACGGCTCCGATGTCGGCGGCGGCGCGTCCATCATGGGCACCCTGTCCGGTGGCGGCAAGCAGGTCATCTCGCTCGGCGAGCGCTGCCTGCTGGGCGCGAACTCCGGTCTGGGCATCTCGCTCGGCGACGACTGCGTGATCGAAGCCGGCCTCTACGTCACCGCCGGCACCAAGGTCACCCTGCCCGACGGTGCGGTCATCAAGGCCGCCGAACTCAGCGGCAAGGACAACCTGCTGTTCCGCCGCAATTCCGTCACCGGCGCCGTAGAAGTGGTGCCGCGCAAGGGCACCGGCATCGAACTGAACGCCGCCCTGCACGCCAACGACTGATACCTCGTCATTCCGGCGAACTTCGTGGGGCGCCTATGACGGCGTTCCGGGATTGTTGCCGTCATAGGTTTCGCCGAGAACCCCGCGGATGAGTGCGGCGATATCGCGAAGCCAGGCTTCGGCTGCGGCGTCGGAGGTGTCGTCGTCGAGAACCCGGTTGGCGTCGGCGGCCACCATCCACGACAGCGTGCCCGGTGGTTGGGCAGTGTCCAGCACCTCGTCGATGGCTGCCAGCTCGCGCCGGATACCCCGCTGATTGCGCGTCGCGATCCGGAACAGATGATCATGCAATTCGTCCAGACTCTCGCAGTCGGCGACGAACGCGCGCAGGAAATCCCGAACCTGATCTATCGCGGGCGGCAGGGGCCGATTCGCATGTGCGCGCAGCTTTTCGGGAAGCTCCATATCGATCAGCGTAATAGCCCGGCCGGGTACGCGGAGATGACCACGAACGACGGGGGTCTGCCCGGAACCAGGTTCAGGACCACCGTGGCGAAGCTGGTTCGGCTGGAACGCGCCGATTTCGGCCCGAGCCCGTTCATGCCTTCGTTGTAGAACCCTTCTCCGGTCAGGTGCCCCGTGTCGAAGGTGGCTTTATGGAATTCGTCGAGGGCGAGGTCGCTGCGAACGGTCTCCCAATTCGCCTGTAGGTAATCGTTGATCGTCCGGCTCATCGTCGATGTATCCGCCCAGCGGTACGACCAGTTCTGCGCGTGGGCCCACGGCGGATCGCCGTAGATCCGGCCCTCGATGGTTCGGTCCCCCGGCGGGGCGTCGTCCCGGTTCAGCGGCACCTCCGGCCCGTGCCGCTCGACGGTGTGCGCGCCGTCGAGCGCATGGGCGGCGTCGTTCTCGCCGATGTTCACCCGAGGCGGTGCTGCACCCAGAGCATCGTAGATCTCGGTGACCTTGCGCAGCCCGGCATCGGGTGGTGCGCTCCCGGCCCCGGCATTGTCCGGGTGGACGAGCACGTTCGAATGATCCACCTGGACATACGCATTCGTGACGCCGCGCAGCTCGCCGGCTCCGGATCGACAGGGTTCGGCAACCGCAACCGTCTCCCGCTCGGGGCCCAGCAGGTCGATCAGCCGCCGACCGACTCCACTCAGGGCTTCGCTCGGGTTCATCGACCCGAGCAGGCCTCCGCTGCCGGGACCGCGCCGGGTGGAGGGCGCCGACATCGGCAGGTGGGGATCACCGTCACCTCCGTTGCGCTGCGCGAACCTCTGACCACGGCGCGGTTCGTACCCGGCGCCGGGACGGCTGGACGGGCCTCACGAGTCCAGCCGGATCAGTCTGCCGGAGAACGGATCTCGACACAGTCGAGTCATCCCAGCAGTGGGAATACCCGTTTCGGCGCAGGGGTGCGGAGGCGGTCGCTCAGTCGATGCCGAAGGCGATGACGCGTTCGGGGGTGATGCGGATCAGTTCCGGGGAGCCGCCGGGGATGTAGGTTTCGACGTCGCGCAATGCCTGTGCGGTGCCGCGGATTTCGAGGCAGCGGACGGTCCAGGGGTGCACCGAGGGCACATCGTCGACGACGAAGGCGACGCGCTCCTCCTTGCTGAGATTGCGGAACTTCTGGGAGGCGCCCATATTGTGGCCGGCGATATCGATGGTGCCGAGCGCCTCGTTGTAGCGGAAGCCCACCGGATTGTTCTGCGGTGAGCCGTCCGGGCGAATGGTGGCGAGCCGGCCGAGTCGCTGACCGGCGAGGTATTCGAGCTGCGCGGGCGACAGTGTTGCGATCATGTAGGCGACGTTAGGACCTCGAGTGCGGTTCAGGTCAAGCGCAACGCCCGCTGTTCACTCAGAGCAGCAGTTTCTTCTGCACCTTGCCCATGGCATTGCGGGGCAGTGACGGCACCACCCGCACCTCGCGGGGCCGCTTGTGCGCCGAGAGTTCCGCTCCCACATGATCGATCAGCTGCTGCGCCACGGAATCGCCTGCGCCGTCCCGCAATACGACATAGGCGACGATGCGCTGCCCCAGATCGTCGTCGGGCAGTCCGACGACCGCGGTCTCCGCCACGGCCGGATGCCCCAGCAGCGACGTCTCGATCTCCCCGGCTCCGATGCGATATCCACCGGATTTGATGAGATCCACCGACTCCCGCCCGACAATGCGATGGAAGCCCGCGGCGTCGATGACGGCGACGTCGCCGGTCTTGAACCAGCCGTCCCCGGTCCAGTTCTCGGCCGTCACCTCCGGCTTGTTCAGGTACCCGTCGAACAGCATGGGCCCGCGCACCTGTAGCCCGCCGACGCTCTCACCGTCGTGCGGGAGCGGTGCACCGGCCTCGTCGACCAGCCGCGTCTCGACTCCGGCGAGGGCGGTGCCCACCCAGCCGGGCCGGCGTTCCCCGCCGGGCCGGGTGGAGAGCGTGATCATGGTTTCGCTCATGCCGTAGCGCTCGATGGGGGCATGCCCGGTGAGGGCGCGCAGCCGCTCGAAGACCGGGACCGGCAGCGGCGCGCTTCCGGAGATCAGAATGCGCGCATCCGCCAATTGCTTTGCCGCATCCGGTTCTTCGGCGATGCGGGACCAGACCGTCGGCACGCCGAAGTACATGGTGCCGGGTGCGGCGGCATACGCCTCGGGCGTGGGCTTGCCGGTGTGGATCAACGGGCTGCCGACCCGCAACGGTCCCAGCACGCCGAGGATGAGCCCGTGCACATGGAACAGTGGAAGTCCGTGCACCAGCACATCGTTCGCCGTCCAGTCCCAGGCCTCGGCGAGGGCGTCGAGTCCGGCGGCGATGCCGCGCCTGCTGAGCATCACCCCCTTGGGCGCACCGGTGGTCCCGGAGGTGTAGAGAATGAAAGCCGTTGCCTCGGGCGGTGGTTCGGCATAGGTGTGCCAGGACCGCGCATGCGTGCGCACCGGCACCACGGGCAGGTCGCTGCCCGCCGGGGCCTCACCCAGCCAGGCCTGCGCACCCGAATCCCGCAGGATGTGCGCGAGTTCCGCACTGCCCGCATCCGGCGGCACCGGCACCACGGTGACGCCGGCGATGAGGCAGCCCACCACCGCGAGCACCGTGCGCACCGTCGGCCGGGCCAGCACCGCCACCCGATCGGCCTGGGCGATCCGCTCGGCGACCGAGGTGGCCCCGCCCAGCAGATCGCTGCGCGAGAGCGTCATGCCGTCGATGGTGACGGCATCCGGAATATCGGCTCCGGCGGCCACGGCGGCCGGATTCAATGAGCTCAGCAAAAGCGGCGACCTGTACGACACGGTGCTCACGCTACCGAATTGCTGGCCGGACACCGATTTCCGCTCCCGGTACGGCGATCGAATCATCCAGATCGCAAATCTTCCATCGGGCACCGCACAATCAAGATCACACGTTCGTCGATGTTGATAACTGCCCGTCTGCGTCCTATTCAGCCGGGGGCTGCTGCCAGCAAATCTCGTGTGACAGGCAACCAGTCGACGTCATAAAACGTGGCGATCAAAGCTTTACGGAAGAAGAGCATCCGGATCCGCCACCGGTTCCTCGAACTTGGACCGGGGCGACATCCGAAACACGAAGCGGCCCGGAACTCTCCGGGCCGCTTCGCTGTTCTCCGGGCAGCGGCAGCCGCGGCGATGGCCGCGACCGGGACACGAATCGGGCGCGAACCCGCCAAGTCGGTTGACAGGTGAGCCGAGTGGGTAAGAAAGTTTATGTATAACCTTCTCACTCGAGGATGTGGTCAACGATGACCAGGCCGCTCAGCGCTCTGCCGCAAACGCCCCCGACCGCGGAACCACCCATCGATATCCGGCAGTTCCTCGACGGCGCCGTCGGACTGCTCGGCGGGGCGGCCAATGTGATCATGCAGCTCTCCCTCCGGCCTGTCGGCTACGGCGTGGTCGAGAGCCCGGTGGAGAGCGGGAACGTCATGATCCACCCGATCAAACGCCTGCGCACCACCGTCACCTACCTGGCCGTGGCGCTGCTCGGCACCGATTCCGATCGCGAGGCCTATCGCACGGCGGTCGACACCTCACACCGGCAGGTGCGGTCCCGCCCCGGAAATCCGGTGAAGTACAACGCTTTCGACCCCCGGCTGCAGCTCTGGGTGGCGGCCTGCCTCTACTGGGGCGCCCAGGACCTCTACGAGCGCATGCACGGCGAGATGAAACCGGCCGATGCCGACGCGTTCTACCGGTACTCCGCCCGGCTGGGCACCACACTGCAGATGCGCCCGGAGATGTGGCCCGCCGATCGTCCAGCGTTCGAACGCTATTGGACCGAGAATCTGGCCGGCACGGTCATCGACCCGAAGATTCGCGCCTATTTCGAGGACCTCATCGATCTGAAGATGATGCCCGCGCCGGTACAGCTGGCGTTCGGCGGCATCCACCGCTTCTTCGTCACCGGCCTACTGCCGCAACATCTTCGGGACGAGATGGGGATGACCTGGTCACCGCGTCAGGATTGGCTGCTGGCCCGCACCCTGCGCGCGATCGGCGCGGCCGAGGCGGTGGTACCGACCCCGGTACGCAGCTTCCCGCTCAATGCCTATCTGCTGGATATGCGGCTGCGCCGGCGACTGGGCCGTCCCCTGGTATAACCCGCCGTTCATCTGAAGGCGTTGCGCGTCAGTAGATCCGGAATCCCGGCACCACATGATCGATGGCGAATCGGCGCAATGCCGCTTCGTCATCGAGCGGAATAACCGTCTGCGGGGTCAGCGCCAGCGAGAGTGCGCTGCGCGCAATCATTTCCGCGAGCGGCAGCGGATCGTATTGGGGAAGTTTGCCTTCCGATTGCAGGCGCGTAATGAATTCGGCGACATAATCACGGCCCAGTTCGATGACGGCCGCGCCCTGCACGGTGAGGTAGGGCAGTACCATCTCCGGCTCGGTTTTGAGGAGTCGCTCCAGCAGTACATTGCCGCGCAGTCCCTCGATGCAGGCGACGAACAGGGCGACGATCTGCTCCTGGGCGCCGGCGTCCCGCTCGCTCTGCGAGTGCACCGCGGCATCCACATCGGCGATGAACTGCCGGGCCTGCCGCAGCCCGACGGCCTGGATCAGATCGGATTTGCCGGCGAATCGCCGATAGAGTGTGGCGAGCGACAGGCCGCCGCGGCGGGCGACCTCGACCATGCTGGTGCGTTTGATTCCGAAGTCCAGGAAGGCCACCAATGCGGCATCGAGCACCTTGGCCTGATTGCGGTCCTCCGGACCGGATCCGCGCACGAGCGGCAGGAGTTTGGCCAGCTTGGCCATGGTCCGGCCCCTTTCGAGTCGCGAAGATACGATGAGGCACCAATCATCGCACATTGACAGTGCGGCACCTCGATGAGAAGGTGAGAGCAAGAGTTTCTCACACTCTCCTCATTGGTGAGGAATGACGACGAGGATCGAGTCAACGATGACCGCCCCCCTGCGCAAGTCTTTCGATGATGCCTCCGGCCTGCCGGAACCACTGACTCCGGAAACCGTCCGCGCACATATCGACGGTGTCGCCGCCTTCCTCGGCGGCGCGGCCAATGTCATCATGCAGCTGTCCCTGAAGCCCGTCGGCTACGGCGTCATGGAGAGCGATGTCCGCAGCGGCAGCGTCATGGTGCGCCCGATCAAACGGCTGCGCACCACCCTCACCTACATCGCGGTCGCCATGATCGGCAATGACGAGGATCGCGCCGCCTACCGCGAAGCCGTCAATACCTCGCACCGCACCGTGCGCACCAAGCCGACCAGCCCGGTGAAGTACAACGCCTTCGATCCGAAGCTGCAGCTGTGGGTGGCGGCCTGCCTGTACTGGGGCATCGACGATCTGTACCACCGCATGCGCGGTCCGATGGATCCCGAAGTGGCAGCAGCCTTCTACCAGTACGGCGCCCGACTGGGCACCACGCTGCAGATGCGCGCGGAAATGTGGCCGCCCACCCGCGACGCGTTCTACGCGTACTGGGAGGAAACCCTCGCCACCCGCCATATCGACGAGCCCACCCGGGCGTACTTCAATGCCCTCACCGACCTGAAGATGCTGCCGTATCCGATGCAGTTCCTGTTCGGCGGACTGCACCGCTTCATCGTGACCGCCCTACTCCCCCAGCATCTTCGGGAGGAGATGGGGATGACGTGGACGGCGCGCGACGAACGCTTCTTCGGGCGCCTGCTGCGGCTGATCTCCGCGGTCTGGACCCGGATGCCGCAGGTGATCCGGATCTTCCCGTACAACTTCTATCTCGCGGATATGCGCCTGCGCCGGCGCTTCGGACGGCCGCTGGTCTAGCCGTCACCTCGCCAGGCCGGGCAGCGCGACCAGCGGAATCGATCTCCACTGCTCCGGTACGGTTCCGGCATCGGCGACGACGGCCCGCGGGTCCGGTAGCGCACCGGGATCCAGGTCGGCGAGCCACGCGGGTTCGGCCAGCAGGTGCGTGACCCACTCCTCGGCGAGCGCGGTATCGAGGTCGATAGCGTTGTCGGGCAATACTATCGACGCGCCCGCCATACCGGCGGCCACCAGTTCGAGCACCGCGAGCGGTGTTATTTCGCGCTGATCACCGGGTTCGCCGATCGGGTTGAACCGGATGGCAATGACGTCTGCCGCGGATTCGACCGTGGCGGTGAGCAGTTGGCCGTAGAGCGGGCTGCCGGACCGCCGCCGGCGATTACCACGCGCGGTACGCGGAACGCTGTCCATGGCGCTGAAGGTATCCGCGCCGAAATCCGCTCACGAGCCGAAAGATCCGGTGCCATCGACAATGGGGGCATGTGGCAGGCCCCCATTTCACACCACCTCTTCCTGCGAATTCGCCGATCCTAACCGCGCTCGGTGAGAGCCCGGAGGAAGAATCCGATATTGGCGGGACGCTCCGCCAGCCGCCGCATCAGATAGCCGTACCACTGGGTGCCGTAGGGAATGTAGACGCGCAGCGCATGCCCGTCCTCGACCAGCCGGCGCTGTTCGGCATCACGAATCCCGTAGAGCATCTGGAATTCGAAATCACCGGGGCTGCGCCGATGTTCGGCAGAGAGCGCGAGCGCGGCCTCGATCATGGCCGGATCGTGCGAGGCGACCATGGGATACCAGCCGCCCCGCAGGAGCACGTCCAGACAGCGCAGATAGGACGAGTCCACCTCGGCCCGGCGCTGATAGGCGACCGTCTCCGGTTCCTGATAGGCCCCCTTGCACAGCCGAACCCTCGTGCCCGAGGTCACCGCGTCCCGGCAATCGTCCTCGGCGGTGCGCAGATAGGTCTGCATTGCCACTGCCAGCCAGGGAAATTCGGCGCGCGCCTGCCGCACCGCGTGCAGCGTATCGCCGGTGGTGGTGTGATCCTCCGCGTCCACCGTCACCCAAACCCGCGATTCGACGGCCTTGGCACACAGCTTGTGCAGATTCTCGGCGGCGATGGCGGGCCCGTCGACCGCGATCGACTGCCCCAGCGCGGAGAGTTTGACCGATACCTCCACGCGCGGCACCGCATCATCCGCCCGCGCGGACGCGGGCGCTCCGGCGGGACCGGGCGGCGAGGTGGTCGAACCGCCGGCCGTCACCGGCACCGCCCGATCCAGTTCGGCCAGCTGGTCGATGAGCGAAATATATTCCGCCACAGCGGCATCCGCCATCGACCGCTCGGTGGTGTACTCACCGAGGAAGTCGACGCTGACCGATCGCCCGCTGGCCAGCAGTGCCCGCACCACCGGCCCGAGTTCGGTGCGGGTCTCCCCCGCCACGAACCGCCGCACCACGGCGGCGGTGACCGGGGTCGCGGTCACCGCCCGCTTCATGCGCGGCGAACCCGCCGCGGCGAGAATCAACGGCCGTAACGGGTTCATCGGCACCTCCTGCTCGAAGCGGCCGCCGGCTTCACGGCGTATCCATATGCGGGTAGCGGTAATCGGCGGGGGCGACGAAGGCTTCCTTCACCGTGCGCGGGGCGACCCAGCGCAGCAGGTTGAGATACGACCCGGCCTTGTCGTCGGTGCCGGAGGAGCGCGCACCGCCGAAGGGCTGCTGGCCGACCACCGCGCCGGTGGGCTTGTCATTGACATAGAAGTTCCCGGCCGCGAATCGCAGTGCGGCGGCGGCCTGTTCGACGGCCTGGCGATCGCGGGCGAAAATGGCTCCCGTCAGGGCATAGGGCGAGGTCGAGTCCACCACGGCCAGCACATCCGCATACCCGTCCGGACTGCTGTCGTCGTAGACGTATACCGACAGGATGGGCCCGAAGTACTCGGTGGCGAAGGATTCGTCACCGGGATCATCGCTGAACAGCACCGTGGGCCGCACGAAGAAGCCCGCACTGTCGTCGTAGACGCCACCGGCCGGGATGCCGACGCCCTGGTCCCGGGCCCGCTCGATGGCCGCGACATTCTTGTCGTAGGAACGCCGATCGATCACCGCCCCACCGAAATTCGACAGATCCGCGACATCGCCGTAGGTGAGCTCATCCACCTCGGTCAGGAAGTCGTGCCCCATCTTCTGCCATACCGACTTGGCGATATAGGCGCGCGAAGCCGCCGAGCACTTCTGCCCCTGATACTCGTACGCGCCGCGAATCATGGCGGTGCGCAGGGCATCCGGATCGGCGGAGGAGTGCGCGACAATGAAATCCTTGCCGCCGGTCTCGCCCACCAGACGCGGATAACCGTGGTACCGGCTGATATTCGCCGCGACGCTCTGCCACAGGGACTGGAAGGTCGGGGTCGACCCGGTGAAGTGGATGCCCGCCAGTCGCGGATCCTCCAGCGCCACGTCCGAAACCCGCCTGCCGTCACCGGTGACCAGATTGATCACGCCCGGCGGCAGGCCCGCCGCCTCCAGCACCTGCATGGTGTAGTACGCCGAAAGCGTCTGTGTCGGTGAGGGTTTCCAGACCACGGTATTGCCCATGAGCGCCGGGGCGGTGGGCAGGTTTCCGGCGATGGCGGTGAAATTGAACGGCGTGATGGCGTAGACGAACCCCTCGAGGGGCCGGTAGTCCATCCGATTCCAGACACCCGCTGACGATTGCGGCTGCTGCTCCAGAATCTGCCGGGCGAAGGCGACATTGAAGCGCCAGAAGTCGACCAGCTCGCAGGGCGCGTCGATTTCGGCCTGCTGCACCGATTTCGACTGTCCGAGCATGGTCGCGGCGGCAATGGTCTCGCGCCACGGCCCGGCCAGTAGGTCCGCCGCCCGGAGCAGGACTGCCGCGCGTTCGTCGAACGGCAGCGCCCGCCAGGCCGGGGCGGCGGCGTTCGCGGCTTCGACGGCCGCGCTCGCCTCCTCGTGTGTGGTGTCGGTGAAGGTGCCGAGCACATGGTGATGCCGATGCGGCATGACTATGTCGGCACGTTCACCGGTACCGGGTTGATGTTTGCCGCCGATCACCAGCGGCACGTCGACGGATCCTGCGGAGATTTCGGCGAGCCTGCCCGTCAGCAGTTCACGTTCTCGACTACCCGGTGCATAGGTGTGCACCGGTTCGTTTGCGGGGGCAGGGACAACCGTGACAGCGTCCATATCCCAGGCTATCGCGAACAACACGACCGCTGGGGTGCAGACGCACCGAAACTTCTGCGGTTACTTCAGATCTGTCGCGATGATTTTCTCGATATTGCGCTCTGCCAGCGCCGTAATGGTGACAAAGGGATTCACCGTCGTCATGCCCGGAATGAGCGATCCGTCGATGACGTACAGCCCCGGATAGGAGGTGAGCCGCCCGTAGTTGTCGGTGGACTGGTTGATCACGCAGCCGCCGAGCGGGTGGTAGGCGAAATCGTCGCCCCAGGTCTTGTACGTGCCGAACAGGTCGGTGCGGTAGATCGTCCCCTCCTTGCTGTTGATCTTGTCGAAAATGCGCTTGGCCGCATCGATGCCCGGCTGATTCCAGGCCGTCTGCCAGTTCAGGTCCACCCCGCCGCTGCCGGAGTTGTAGCTGAACGTGCCGCGATTCGGGTTCTTGGTGATCGCCAGATAGAGGCTGGCGAAGGTCTCGATCCCGGCCGGGAACGGCGATACCTCGGCGAACGCCGGACCGCCGGCATCGGCCCAGTTGTCGATGCCCAGACAGGGAATACACGATTGCAGCGCGCCGGTCGCGTCCCAGGCCTGGTTCTGCCGCGCCACCATGACATTGCCGTTGTTGCCCCAGCCGGTGCCGACCGAATCCGGCAGATTGGGCAGCTTGCCCGTGGCCTTCTGGGTGACCAGCAGCTTGCTGGTGCCGACACTGCCCGCCGCGAAGAAGACCCGCTGCGCCACAATGTTTTTGGTGGCCACGGTATTGCCGCTGGTATCGATCTGCTTCATGGTCACCTGGTAGCCGCCGGTGGTCGGCGCGACCGCGGTGACCATGTGCTGCGGCGTGATGCCGACCTTGCCGGTGGCGACGGCGGCGGCGAGGTAGGTCTTGTCCAGCGACTTCTTGCCGAAGTTATTGCCGTAGATGACCTCGGCATTGAGCGCCGACCGGGTGACGGTGTTCGCCTGCTCCTGCTTCATATAGTTGAAGTCGTAGACGTTCGGCACGAAGGTGTACGAAAACCCGGACCGCTGCGCCTGTTTGCGGCCCACCCGCGCGAACTGATAGCAGTCCGCGGTCTCGAACCAGGTCTGGTCGATCTGATTGACCCCGAGCGCGGTATTGGCGCGCGGGTAGTAGGTGCCGTACATCTCGCCCGCGTCCACCGACGGCAGGATGCTCGCGAAGTTCTCCTGCTTCGGCGTCACCGCCATGCCGCCGTTGACCAGTGAGCCGCCGCCGACGCCGCGACCCTGGTAGACCCGAATCCCGCTGAACTGCTCGGAATCCAGCACACCGGTGTAGCTGCTGATGGACTTGTTGTAGGGCGCGCCCATGAAGTGATTGACCGGCTGATCGGTCTCGGTGCGCAGCCAGAACGACCGGCCGTCCGGATTGAGCATGTTGCAGAAGACTTTTCCGTCGGAGCCGGCCTGCGACCACGACATGCCCTTCTCCACAATCGCGACATCGACCCCCGCCTGGGCCAGCCGCAGTGCAGCAACCGCTCCGCCATAGCCCGAACCGATGACCAGCACCGGAACTTTGTCCCCATCGGCCAGCTGCTTGGTCGGCAGCGCCTGCGCCGGGGCCTTCGTGGCGAGTACCGCGGCGCCCAAAATGACACCTGTTGCAGCTAGAAAACCCCGACGGCTGACATTACTGCCGAACTGGCTGCTACCAGCGTTTTCATAGACAAATCCGCGCATGGATCGGCTCCTCATCGAGACCTAGGTGGGAACCTGTTATACGAACTGTGAAGTGCCCGTGTGTCACTTTTGCGCAAAACTGAACACTTCGATCGGCGAGTCGACAAAGCGTGTCGCGCAACACAATAGCGAACCGAAAACGGGGTTCTAAAAGGCGACAACTGATTTCGCGAGGCCCGGGTAACTCACCGGGTACGTCCAAAATGGTTTCGGCTCTCAACCGCAGGCACGCGTGCCCAACGAGAAACGGCTCCCAGGCCGTGCGCAAAAGTTCCGGAGAGGCGGAACAGGCGGAACAGCTGCGACCCTGACGGGACTCGAACCCGCGACCTCCGCCGTGACAGGGCGGCGCGCTAACCAACTGCGCTACAGGGCCATGCTTGATGTCGAAGCAAAACCACCGGGCCTTGCAACGCGGTAGACGTTAGCACGACCCGGTGGGCAAGAGTAAATCAGCTGTTCAGGCGTTCAACCGCCGCGGCGATGCGTTCGTCGGTGGCGGTCAGCGCGATCCGCACATGCTGTGCGCCACGGGGGCCGTAGAACTCGCCGGGCGCGGCCAGAATGCCGCGTTCGGCCAGCCAGTCCAGCGTGGTGCGGCAGGGCTCGTCCCGGGTCGACCAGAGGTACAGTCCGGCCTCCGAATCGTCGATCCGGAACCCGGACTCCAGCAAGGCCTTTCGCAGCAGCTCGCGGCGGGCACGGTAGCGCTCGCGCTGCTGCGCCTCGTGCGTATCGTCGCCGAGGGCCGCGGTCATGGCGGACTGGATCGGGAAGGGCAGCATCATGCCGGAGTGCTTGCGCACCTCCAGCAGTTCCGCGACCAGCGCCGGATCACCGGTCACGAAACCGGCGCGGTAGCTGGCCAGATTGGAGGTCTTGGACAGCGAGTGGATGGCGAGCAGTCCGGTGTGGTCGCCGTCGCACACCTCGGGATCGAGGATCGAGACCGCGCGGCCCTCCCAGGCCAGGCCCAGATAGCACTCGTCGGAGGCCAGGACCGCGCCCCGCTCGCGCGCGAATTCGACCACCTTGCGCAGATGTTCGACGCCGAGCACCTTGCCGGTCGGATTGGACGGCGAGTTCAGGAAGATCAGCGCCGGGCGCTCCGGGCCGACTTGAGTCACACTGTCCGCCCGCAGGATTCGCGTGCCCGCCAGCAGCCCGCCCACCTCGTAGGTCGGATAGGCCACCTCGGGAATCACGACCAGATCGCCGGAGCCCAGCCCCAGCGTGCGCGGCAGTCCGGCGATCAGCTCCTTGGTGCCGATCACCGGAAGCACCGCCTCCGGCGTCACGCCGGTGATCCCGAACCGCCGCTTCAGTGCTGCGACAACAGCTTCGCGCAATTCGGGGGTGCCGTGCGTGGTCGGATAACCGGGCACCGCGGCCACCGCGGCCAGGGCCTGCTGGATCAGCGGGTCCACCGGATCGACCGGTGTGCCCACGGAAAGATCCACCAGGCCGCCCGGATGCGAAGCTGCCTTCGCCTTCACGGAAGTGATGGTGTCCCAAGGGAAATCGGGTAGTAGCGCACTCACCCGGCCACGCGCGACCAAGACCTACTCCGCGGCCATCGGGGGTAGCGCCGCGATGAACGGCACGTCGAAGTCCACCTTGCCGACCTTGGTCGCGCCACCCGGCGAACCCAGATCGTCGAACCACTCGACATTGGCGCTGATGTAACCGCTCCATTGATCCGGAGTGTCGTCCTCGTAGAAGATGGCCTCTACCGGGCACACCGGTTCACATGCACCACAGTCCACGCACTCGTCCGGTTGGATGTAGAGCATGCGGCCGCCCTCGTAGATGCAATCTACGGGGCACTCCTCGATGCACGCCTTATCCTTCACGTCAACGCACGGTTCAGCGATGATGTACGGCACTGCCGTTCTCCTAGTCTGTCCTCACATGCGGGATAGTCCGCCCCGCCGGAACAGTATCCCGGCGGGTTAAGGCTACTACCGGTCAGCCTGACCTAAGTATTGGCTGTGTTTAATTTGCCCTCCGCTTCGCTCCGGGCGGGGTCGTGGCCCTGTTACCCGGTTCTTCCCTCCCTCCGCTCCTCCGCTTCGCTCCCCCGCTCCACTCAGTCCAGAACCGGGCGGGCCACGACCTTGCAGTACGTGGCCCGAGTGCGACGGACCCTGGAGTACACGGCCTGAGTGGTCAGGCGACTGTCAGGGATGCTGGTGAACGGTGCGGCGGGACACCGTAGGTGGTGGTGCCCCGGCGGACGGGGCGGCCTATGCCGGTGGCGATCTCGGTCCGCTCCCCCGCTCCACTCAGTCCAGAACAGGGCGGGCCACGACCTTGCAGTACGTGGCCCGAGTGCGACGGACCCTGGAGTACACGGCCTGAGTGGTCAGGCGACTGTCAGGGATGCTGGTGAACGGTGCGGCGGGACACCGTAGGTGGTGGTGCGCTGGCGGACGGGGCGGCCTATGCCGGTGGCGATCTCGGTGAGTTCCTCGACCGATTTCGCGGAGCCGTGCTCGGAGCCGGCCATGCGGGAGATGGTCTCCTCCATGAGCGTTCCGCCCACATCGTTGGCGCCGCCGTTCAGCATCAACTGGGTTCCCTTGATGCCGAGCTTGACCCAGCTGGTCTGAATATTGTCGATGCGGCCGTGCAGCATGATGCGCGAGAGCGCGTGCGCGGCCCGGTTGTCGCGCACGGTCGGGCCCGGGCGCGAGGCTCCCGCCAGGTACAACGGCGCGCTCTGATGCACGAACGGGAGCAGCACGAATTCGGTGAAACCACCTGTCTCGTCCTGGATTCCGCGCAGCACGCGCAAATGCCCGACCCAGTGCTTCGGATTGTCCACGTGGCCGTACATCATGGTCGAGCTGGAGCGGATGCCCAGTTTGTGCGCGGTGGTGATGACCTCGATCCAGGCCGAGGTGGGCAGCTTGCCCTTGGTGAGCACCCAGCGCACCTCATCGTCCAGAATCTCGGCGGCGGTGCCCGGAATGGTGTCCAGCCCAGCCTCTTTCAGGGCCGCGAGCCAGTCGTGAATGCTCTGCCCACCGCGTGAAGCCCCATTGACGACCTCCATGGGGCTGAAGGCGTGCACATGCATGCCGGGGACCCGCGCCTTGATCGCGCGCACCAGATCCGCATAGCCGGTGACGGGCAGCTCCGGATCGATGCCGCCCTGCATGCAGATCTCGGTCGCACCCTCGACATGCGCCTCCCAGGCGCGGTCGGCGACCTCCGAAGCGCTCAGCGTGAAGGCGTCCGCATCACCCTTGCGCTGCGCGAACGCGCAGAACCGGCAGCCGGTGTAGCAGATATTCGTGAAGTTGATATTCCGGTTCACGATGTAGGTGACATCGTCGCCGACGGTATCGCGGCGCAGCTGATCGGCCAGCGCGGTAATGGCTTCCAGGGCCGGGCCGTCGGCGGTGGCCAGAGCCAGGTACTGATCGTCGGTGAGCCCGGCCGGATCCTTCTCCGCGGCGTGCAGCGCGGCCAGTACGTCGGAGTCGAAGCGTTCGGGCGCGGCGACCGCGAGCTCCTTGACCTGCTCGCGAATGGTCTCCCAGTCGCCGAACGCGCCCAGACCGTCACCGGCCAGCGCGGAATCGCTGCGCGATTCGGTATTGCGGCCCTCGGAGTCGATGGCGGTATTGAGATCGACCCGGCCGACCGATTCCCAATCGTGGTCCGGCTCCTGCCACGGTAGCCCGACCGGATTCACATCCCGGGCCAGGCCCGTCGCCGGATCGGCCAGCGCCGCCACATGCCCGGAGACGCGCGGATCGATCCACGGGTGGCCCGCCTGTACATACTTCGGGTGCACCGTGAGGCGCTGGGTGAGCACAAAACCCGCATCGGCGGTGACCTGCTCGAGGGTCTCCAGGTTCGGCCAGGGCCGTTCCGGATTCACATGATCGGGGGTGAGCGGCGAGACGCCGCCCCAGTCGTCGATGCCGGCATCGATGAGCGCGCGGCATTCGGCGAGCGATACCAGATTGGGCGGGGCCTGAATCCGCATCTTCGGGCCGAGCAGCAGCCGGGCCACGGCGATGGTGGCGCAGAACTCCTCGAGACCCGCATCCGGGGTATCGCGCATGGCGGTGTCACGCTTGGCCAGGAAGTTCTGCACGATCACCTCCTGCACATGCCCGAAAGCCTTGTGCGACTTGCGAATCGCCATAATCGACTCGGCGCGCTCGGTGAGGTTCTCGCCGATGCCCACCAGAATGCCGGTGGTGAACGGCACCGAGAGCCGGCCCGCATCG
This sequence comes from Nocardia sp. NBC_01388, assembly GCF_045040085.1. NCBI lineage: Bacteria > Bacillati > Actinomycetota > Actinomycetes > Mycobacteriales > Nocardiaceae > Nocardia > Nocardia sp. NBC_01388. The sequence continues at coordinate 7,806,847 of NZ_CP109553.1, read as the reverse complement.
GTCAGCGTGCGCAACCGCACCGCCGGATCCTTGTCCGGGCTGCCGTAGTGCGCCTGGCCCGGCTCGGTGAACAGGCGGGTGGAGGTGGTCTCCAGCATCATGCCCATGGACGGGGCCACCGGCTTGAGCCGCGACAGTTCGGCCCAGCTCATCACGCCCGGATTCAGGTGCGGCAGTAGGCCGGTTTCCTCGAGTACCCGGATGGACATGGCGCGCACATAGTCGAGGGTGGAGTCGTAACCGCGCTCGTCGAGCCACTGCCGGGCCTCCGGCCAGCGCTCCTCGGGGCGGTCACCGAGGGTGAAAAGCGCTTCCTTACAACCGAGTTCGGCGCCCTTGCGGGCGATTTCGAGAACCTCGTCGGGCTCCAGATACATACCCTTGCCCGCGGCGCGCAGCTTGCCGGGCACGGTGACGAACGTGCAGTAGTGACACTTGTCCCGGCACAGATGAGTGAGCGGGATGAATACCTTGCGCGAGTAGGTGATCGGCAGCGTCTCACCCGCATAGCCGGTCTCGCGCAGTCCCGCATCGCGCACCCGGGCCGCGGATCTGCTCAGATCTTCCAGGTCGGCGCCACGCGCCTGCAGCAGCACCACCACCTCGTCGAGGTTGAGCGTCGCGCCGTCGCGCGCCCGCCGCAACGCCCGGCGCATCCCCGAGGGGCTGGGCGGAGCCGGTGGGGTACTCGGGTTCGGTAGATCCGTCACGCTCTCGATCATGCGCCATCCATCCGGCTGATCCGACTCGGGTGCCATAAGGGTTGGCAACCGGGCGCCACGGCAGGCTATTCCGTGTCTTCTGCCTTCGCTTCGCTGCGGCGGGGTCGTGGCCCTGTTACCCGGGTCTTCCCTCCTCCGCTCCTCCGCTTCGCTCCCCCGCTCCGTCAGTCCAGACCCGGGCGGGCCACGACCTTGAAGTGGATGTTTGTTCGGGATTTATTGCCTCCGCTTCGCTGCGGCAGGGTCGTGGCCCTGTTACCCCGGTCTTCCCTCCTCCGCTCCTCCACTTCGCTCCCCCGCTCCGTCAGTCCAGACCCGGGCGGGCCACGACCTTGAAGTGGATGTTTGTTCGGGATTTATTGCCTCCGCTTCGCTGCGGCAGGGTCGTGGCCCTGTTACCCCGGTCTTCCCTCCTCCGCTCCTCCACTTCGCTCCCCCGCTCCGTCAGTCCAGACCCGGGCGGGCCACGACCTTGAAGTGGATGTTTGTTGGGGCAAATCCTTGCGGGGTCGTCGCGGCTCTTCTAAGGTCATCCGCCACGATTACTCGCATCATTCGATTCGAATATTCGCACTGGACGTTTACAGAAAGCGGGAATCCGTGTTCGAAAGACTCAGCCGCGCCACCGTCGTCGCCGCGGCCGGTGCGACGCTCCTGCTGACCGTCGCCACGAGTCCGGCCTCGGCCACCTTCGGACCGCTACCACCCGCCGACCCGTATCTGGGCCCGGTCGGCACCGCGACCATGCACGGTGATGCCGAATCCTCCGACTCGACCCCACTGCCCGGACCCGGCACCGGCGGTATCAATGCCGACTTCCATGAGGAGGCCGCAGCCTGCCCGACCATCCTGCAGGGCGCGGACGGTTTCCCGCAGGCGCTGTGCACCAAGATCACCGACCGCTCGCCCGAGGTGCTGCTGCTCGACCCGAACAGTGGAAATACGCTCGCCACACTGGATCTCACCAAGGGCAGCCTGCTCGGCGGCGTGTATGCCTACCTGGACGAGCAGAACCGCATGGTCACCGTCGACGGCAGCGGCAATCTGCTGCGCATCGGGCACCAGCGCGGCGGCGACGGGTCCTGGACGCTGTCCATCGCGTCGAAAACGCCTGTGTCGCAGGCGGTTACCGCGCACTGCGGCGGCGGATCCTGCGATGAGGTCGCCGCGGTGACGCCCGACTACGACGGCCGCGTCTGGTTCGCCACCGACAATGGCGCCGCCGGTTACGTGGATCCGGCCACCGGCGCGGCCCGCGCCATCGAACTCGCGCCCGGCGAAACGGTGGCCAACTCCATCTCCTCGGCGCCGCAGGGCGTCTCCATCGCCACCGATCACGCGCTCTACCAGCTGAACACCGATTCCTCGGGCAATCCGCAGATCCTGTGGCGGCAGCCCTACGATCGCGGCCCCGCGCGCAAACCCGGTCAGCTGAGCTGGGGCACCGGCGCCACCCCCACCTTCTTCGGACCCGGCAGCGGCACCGAATACGTCGCCATCACCGATAACGCGGCGCCCAAGGAAAACCTGCTGGTATTCGACACCGCCACCGGACACAGCGTCTGCTCGGTACCGGCCATCGACGGCACCGAGAACTCCCCCATCGGCTCGGGCAACAGTCTCTTCGTCGCCAGCACCTACGGCTACCCGTACCCGCAACTGCCCGCGAACGCCGGACCGAGCCAACCGGCCAGCGCATCCTTCACCGGCGGCATGACCCGCATCGACGTCACCGGCTCCGGCTGCTCGGTGGTGTGGACCGATACCGTTCCCTCGGCCGCGGTCCCCCGCCTCTCGGTAGCCGACGGCAAGATCTATACGATCGCCCGCTACGGCGCACTCGGCTCCGGCAGCGCCGGCCTGCTCCCCAGCGGCAGCGCCGGCGGCGTAGCCGACACCTACAAATTCACCGTCATCGACGCTGCCACCGGCACTGTCGACAGCGCACAATCCCTGGGCGCCACCACAGTTCAGGACACCCTCCAAATGGTCGGCACCATCGCCCCCGGCCGCGTGCAATACCAAGGCACCCTGAGCGGCCTCTTCCGCATCACCCCCCGCTAGCCCTGGCCGCCCCTCGACCACACAGCACCCCGCCACGCCGCACAGCACATATTCGACTGTGTGAACCAGATCCAGGCTGTGCCGTCCCGACAACGGACGGCACAGCACCACCCTCAGTCGGACAGCGTGAATTCGCGCTGTACGGAACCGGAACAGGCTGCGCGATCCCGACGGGGACGACACAGCGCTGCTGCTGGTCGGACAGGGCGTATTCGGGGTGTGGGGAAGCGGGGCGGGGTGGGCGGTGTCGATGGGGGGTGTGGGTGTGGCAACTGCCGCGCTGGGGGGCGGAATCGTGAAAGCATGGCGGGTATGTCCGATCGTCCCGCCTCAGGCGACACCCGCACCGCCTCCGGCGAGCTTCGCACCGCCCCGGGCGGCATCATGGCGGACCCGGCCTGGCACCCGAGTCCGCGGGCCAAACTGCTGTGGGCGCTCAGTGCCACGCTGTCGTGGATCGTCCCGTTCATCGCGCTGATCATCTGGATGATCGTCGATCCGCCGCGGCGCACCACGCAGGTGTGGATCCTCGGAATCGCGGTGGTGGCGGCCGCATTCAGCATTGTGGCGGTGCCGCTGTGGCGGTATGCGGTGCATCGGTGGGAGATCACCGATGAGGCCGTCTACACGCGGACCGGGTGGTTCACGCAGGAGAGCCGGGTCGCGCCGATCACCCGCGTGCAGACGGTGGACACCTACCGTGGGCCGCTGGAGCGGTTGCTCGGACTGGCCACCGTTACCGTGACCACCGCTTCCTCCGCCGGGGCCGTGCACATCAGCGCCCTGGAAACCGAGGATGCCCGGCGCACGGTCACCCAGCTCACCGAGATCGCGGCCCGGCACCGCGGAGACGCCACATGAGCCATCCGCCCGGCCCCGATCCCGCACCGCCTTATGCGCCATCTCCCTACGCGCGTCCGTCCGATGCGCAACCGACCTATGCGTCCCCGCCCGATGCGCAGCCGTCCCACACGTCCCCGGCACTTCCGAGCTCGGCGGCCGCACCCGGCGCTCCGGAGGCCGAGTCCTGGCAGCGGCTGGATCGGCGCATGCTGCTGGTACATCCCATCACCGAGCTCATCCGCTATATCCCGGTGCTGCTGGCGACCTTGATCGCCGGTGCGCGCAGCGACAGTCCGGTGTGGAGCCTCGCCGTGGTCGGGGTCATCATCACCTTCGCGCTCACCCGCTGGTTCACCACCACCTACCGCATCACCCCGGACAATCTGGAACTGCGCACGGGATTGTTTCAGCGCAAACGACTTTCGGTGCCGCGCACTCGGGTCCGATCGGTCGATGTGGAGGCCGATCTGCTGCACCGGGTGCTGGGACTGGCGGTGCTGTCCATCGGCACCGGCCAGCAGGCCGAGCGCAAGGACCGGTTCCGGCTCGACTCCCTCGACGCCCGGCTGGTGCCCGCGCTGCGCACCACACTGCTCGAGCACACTCAGATCGGATCGGAACCCGCTGCCGGACAGCAGGTTACGGAATCAGGTGAGCGCCACACCGTCGTGCTCGGGAAATCGGCGACCCCCGCCCCCGAGGCCAGGCCGCCGGTGGAAATCGCGCACTGGCAGCCGGACTGGGTGCGGTACGCCCCGCTGTCCCTGACCGGATTCGCGATCATCGCCCCGATTCTCGGCCTGGCGTTCCAGTACGGCTTCGCGAAGGTCATCGTCAATTCCGACGCCGTACAGGGATTGGAAGACGGTGGCGCACAAGCCATTGCGCTGGCGATCGCCGCGCTCCTGGTCTTCCTGGTGCTGTTCGTCAGTCTCACCGCCTGCGCCCGCTACCTCGCCACCTACTACGGGCTGCGCGTCATCGACGACGGCAGCACCCTGCACATTCGGCACGGCCTGTTCACCACCCGCCAGATCACCCTCGATCTGGCCCGGCTGCGCGGTGTCACCGTCAACGAGCCCCTGCTGCTGCGCCTGGCCGGGGCCGCCGAACTCGAAACCATTATGACCGGCACCAAATCTCGCCAGAAGATTCTGCCGCAGGCGCCGCGCACCGCGATCGATCGCACCGTCGCGCATCTGCTCGACTCGGGCGCCGATATCGGTGCCCCCAGCCCCACCGCGCCACCGCCGGTGACCGCCGCGCTGCTCCCGCACGGACCGGCCGCACAGCGGCGGCGCATCACCCGTGCCTTCAGTCCCCTCGCGCTGATCGCCCTCGCCCTGATCGCGGCATCGCTTGCGGGCGTGGACATTCCGTCCTGGCCGTGGATGCTGCTGGCCGTGGCCGCCGTCCTGGCCGCCGCGCTGGCCTGGGATCGCTACCGCGGCCTCGGCCATGCGGTGATTCCCGCCGCACACGGCAATCCCACCTGGCTGATCACTCGCAGTGGCTCCCTGGATCGCGACCGTGATTGCCTGGAGGGCCCGGGCATCATCGGCTGGACGGTCAAGCAATCCTGGTTCCAGCGCCGGGCCGGGCTGGCGACCATCACCGCCGCGACGGCCGCGGGCAAGAAGCGCTATCACGTGATCGACATCCCCTTCGAGCACGCGTGGCCGCTGATCGAGGCCGTCACTCCGGGTCAGCTCGGAACGCGCTGAGCCACAACGCGCAGAACACGAACGAAGCCCGGCATAGGATCGAATGATCCACTGCCGGGCCTTGATTCGCGCTAGGGGTGCTTCGGTTCAGCCGTTCACCACTGGCCGGGGACGTAGTCGCCGCCGGCCATCCCCGCGATCACATTGAGACGGTTCCAGGCATTGATAGTCGCGATGAGGGAGATGAGCGCGCCGATCTGGTCGTCGTCGTAGGACTTGCGGACCTGCGCCCAGGTGTCCGCGCTGATGCCGCGGCTGTTGTCGGCCAGCCGGGTGCCCTCCTCGGTCAGCGCCAGGGCGGCGCGCTCGGCCTCGTTGAAGACATTGGATTCCTGCCAGGCGGCGATCAGGGCCAGACGCACCGGGGTCTCACCGGCGTGAACGGCATCCTTGGTGTGCATATCCAGGCACATCCCGCACCCGTTGATCTGGGACGCGCGGATCTTCACCAGCTCCTGGGTGGCTTTGTCCAGCGGGGATTCGTCGATGACCCGGGCGGCGGTCACCAGGCGCTTGTTGAACTTGGCGGCGATCTCGTTCTCGTACAGGGCGAAGCGGGTCATGGTCTGCTCTTTTCTGGTTCGTTGTGTGGCTACAACAGGTCGACGGCGCAGCCTGCCGAGGTGTGACATCGGCAGTAATGTGGGCGTGGTCACACCTGCGCGCGAGGCCCGCAAGCTCCGCACGATGTAACTGCCAATTCACCTGCGAACCAGAGACTTTGACCAGCTGGCAGCGCTCAAAAGTAAGCGCACATTCCGGTGCTGTGGTAGAAATCACCGAGAATTACGAAGGGTGGATTCGTCATGGAACCAACAGCCGGACAGCGGGCCGCGCTGGGCCTGATCTGCGATACGTTCCTGCCCGGAGACGGGCTGACACTCCCCGCGGCGACGGAGCTCGGGGCGGTCGACACCATCTTCCGGATCCTGGGCCGCAATCCCCGCGAGGCGGAGCAGAAGCAGCTCGCCACCCTGCTCGGACTGTGGGACTCACGGCTGACGGGACTGCTCACCGGCCATGGCCTGCGGCGCTTCTCGACCCTGACCCAGGAGCAGCGGGAGGCGGCACTGCTGCGCCTCGGCGACTCCCGGCTGGCACCGGTCCGCGCCGTCTTCCAGGCACTCAAGGGTGCGTCACTGCTCGCCTACAACGTCACCCCGGGCCCGACCGGCACCAACCCGCTGTGGAAGGAAATCGGCTACCCGGCCCCGGCCGGCCCCCTGCAGACCGCACCGCAGCCCGCCCTCGCTCCCCTGCGCTTCACCGAAACCACCACGCTCACTTGCGATGTCGTTGTCATCGGTTCCGGCGCGGGCGGCGGTGCGGCGGCGGCGGTGCTCGCCGCGGCCGGGCTCGACGTGATCGTGCTGGAGCGCGGAAACTATTACGACGACCGGGATTTCGGCGGCGGTGAGCTCGATGCCCTGACCGGTCTCTACGCACCCGGCCCCGCGGGCTCGGCCGAAGGCCAGATCACCCTGGTCGCGGGCAGCTGCCTGGGCGGCGGCACGGTCGTCAACTGGAGCACCTCGCTGCCCACCCCCGACAGCGTCCGCCAGGAATGGGCGGAGCTGGGCGCGAAACAGTTCGCCGAGGACGAATTCGGCGATGCGCTGGCGGTGGTGCAGCAGCGGCTGGGAGTCAACAGCAACCACTCGCCGCTGTCGGCGCGGGACGGCGTGCTGGAGCGCGGCGCACAGGCGCTCGGCTGGGAAATCGATACCCTGCCCCGCAATGTCACCGACGCCTGTGATGCCGGAATCGAATGCGGCCGTTGCGGTTACGGCTGCCGACTGGGCGCCAAGCAGTCCGTCACCAAGACCTGGCTCGCCGATGCCGCCGCCGCGGGCGCCCGCCTGGTGATCGATGCCGATGCGCGCCGGATCGATGTGAAAAACGGTCGCGCCGAGACGGTTTCGGCACACACCGCGGGCGGCGCCGAGATCACCGTGCGGGCCCGTGCGGTGGTGGTGGCGGCCGGCGCCATCCAGACGCCCGCGCTGCTGAAGCGTTCCGGGTTGCGCAACAAGAACATCGGCCGCCATCTGCGCCTGCATCCGGCCGCGGCGGTCTTCGGCGTCTTCGACGAGGAGATCCGGCCGTGGGAGGGCGGGCTGCAGACCCGCATCAGCCGGCACCACGCCGATCTGGACGGTAAGGGCTACGGCGTCATCTACGAGACCGGGCCGATCCATCCGGGCCTGGGCACCGGTTTCATGAACTGGCGCGGCGCGGCCGATCATCGAAATACCATGCTGGACTTCGCACGCTCGGATGCCATCGGCATCATCACCCGGGACCGCGATTCGGGCACCGTATCGGTGGACGGCGACGGCGAACCCATCGTGAAATACCGGCTCTCGGACTACGACGCCGCCCACCTGCACACCGGAATCACCGGCGCCGCATCGATTCTCGAAGCCGCGGGCGCACGCCGCATCTTCTCCGGACATCAGGCCGGGGTGTCCTACGAGCCGGGTGTGCGCGGCTCGCACGCCGAATTCGACGCCGCCTGCAAGCGCGCCGGTTACGGTCCGGGGCAGTGCGCGATGGGCGCACTGCACATTATGGGCTCGGCCCGCATGGGCGGCTCCCCGGAGCTCTCGGCCACCAATCCCGACGGTGTCACCTGGGATATCGCGAATATCGTTGTCGCCGACGGCTCCAGCTTCCCGACCGCGCCCGGTGTCAATCCGATGGTGTCCATCGAGGCCATCGCCTATATGAACGCCACACGACTGGCGGCACAGTTGATATAGCGATCAGAGCGATCTGATGCCCGCCAGTACCGCGTGCAGCAGTCCCATATCGGAGCTGTTGCCCGTGGGCACCGGCGGTGACCGGTACACCAGCCGCCCGTCGTCGATCAGATCACCGAGCAGCACCTTGGCCATGGTCACCGGCAGCCGCAGATGTGCCGCCACCTCGGCCACCGAAAGCGGTGTGCGGCACAGCCGGACGATGACGGTGTACTCGGGTTCGGTGCGCCGCAGCGCCATTCCCGGATACGCATCGGCCACCAGCGTGGTCAGATCCAGCTCCGGTCGTTCGACCCGGCCGCGGCCGCGGGTCACGGCGTAGAGGCGGACCAGCGGTCCGGCATCCTCCTCGTACCAGTGCTCTCGCGGCTCGTTCATGGCCGTTGCGGACTGCCCGCATGATTACGCGGGTCCACCGACAGGTGCGTGCCGACCCGCTGGACCGTCTGATTCATCCCGTAGGCCACCAGGCCCATATCGGCCGTCTCCGCGGCCAGCAGCGCCAGGCAGGCATTCTCCCCGGCCGCGGTGATGAACAGCACCGCCTGATCCAGTTCCACCACGGTCTGGCAGACCCCACCGGCCCGGAAGTGCTGACCGGCGCTGCGCGCGAGACTGTGCAGCGCCGAGGCCATGGCGCCGAAACGCTCGGCATCGGCACGCTCCTGGCCCTTCGAGAAACCGAGCAGCAGTCCGTCGGTGGACAGCAGCACCGCCGCCTGCGCGTCGGGCAGTCCGCTCACCAATTCATCGAGCAGCCAGCCGAGGTCGATTCGCTGGGAGGTGGTCATTGTGGTCCCTTCTCGGATTCCGGGCGCACCTGGCGGCCCTGCCGGGTGCCCTTCGCAATGGCGCTCATGAGATTGCGCGCTTCGTCGGGAGTGCGCTGGCGCGGCGGCGCGGAAACCGGGGGTGCGGACACCGGCGGCAGTGCATCCTCCTGCGGGCCGCCCGGACGGTTCCGGCGCGGCAGATGCGGCCGGTCGCCCAGCTCCTGCGGGAGCAGCGGTACCGGCGGCAGTGCGACCGGGGCGGGAATACCCACGAGTGTGGAAATCGTCGCCAGGCTCGGATCGGTGATCGGGCTGCTGGGCACCGGCGCCCGCAATGCCGGGAAGTGGTCCGAGCGCACGGCATTCGACCACGCGGGCGCCACCTCCAGCACGTTCGGACCGCCGCCGGGTATCTCGGCGCGCGGACCCGCGACCTCCATGAGCACGGACGGAATCAGCACCACCGCCCGCACGCCGCTGTACACGGACTCGGCCAAACGCACCGTAATACTGTGCCGCCCAGCAAGTTTCGCAACCACGAACAGTCCGAGCCGGGTATTGCCGGACAGCGTCGCCACGCTGAAGTCGGGCGGATTCGCCAGCACCGCATTGCGTTCGGCGTATTCGGCCTCCGTCATACCGAGACCCTGATCGATGACCTCGACGGCCAGACCCCGGCCGACCACCACCGCCGACACCGTAACATGCGATTCCGGCGGGGAACAGGCCGTCGCATTGTCCATGAGCTCGGCGAGCAGGTGAATCACATCGGCGACGGCATGGCTGGCAATGCGCACCTCGGGCAGCCGCCCGGTCTGAATCCTGGTGTAGTCCAGGCTTTCCGCCACCGCGCCCCGGACCAGATCGAGCAGCAGCACCGGATTACGCCAGCGGCGGCCGGGCTGCTCACCACCGAGAATGATCAGATTCTCGGCATTGCGGCGGGCCCGGGTCGCGAGATGGTCCAGCTGGAACAGCAATTCGAGCTGATCGGCGTTCTGCTCCTCGCGCTCGGCCCGGTCCAGCAGGGTCAGCTGCCGATGCACCACCACCTGGCTGCGATGCGCGATATCGAGGAATACCGCATTGCTGCCGGCCCGGGTCTTCGCCTCGGCGACCGCCGCCGACACCGCCGCGATATGGGCGCGGTTGAAGGCATTCGCCACATGGCCGAGCTCATCGGTGCCGAAGTCCAGCCGCGACACCTCGGCATTGATATCGACGTCCTCGCCCTCGCCCAGTTTGCGAATCAGCTCGGGCATGCGCTCATCGGCCAATTGCAGGGTGTCGCGGCGCAATCGGCGCATCCGCGCGATGAATCGGTTGGCAAGCAGCAGGGCCGCCACGAAAGCGATAGTCGCGATGAGCAATACCGCCGCACCGCCGAGCAGCGAATTGCGTGTGGCGTCGTCGCCCTGCTTGCGTGCGATGACGTGCGCGTCGCGGCTCTGGTCCTCCCACAGCTTCTGCAATGCCGCATTGATCTGCCCGGACGCCGTCTGCCATGCGGCCACACCGAGGGGCAGCGGGGTGGCGGCCTTCGGCGTCGTCCGGTCGTGGGGTTTCGCCGAACTGTCGGCAGTGCTGTCGGCGTCGGCATCGGTCACCGGGCCGCGCAAGATCAGCGCATCCTGCATCGAGGTGACCTGCTGCCACGCCGGATCACCGGTAATGGCGGTCAGCTGCGCGAGCCGCCTACCCTTCAGTACTGACGCGGAATAGGCCACCTCACTGCGGAATTCACCCACCCGATTGCTGAATTCGAGCAGCTGGGCCGCGGGCATCTCACCGGTCGTCAGGGCCACCGCGCCGATGGTGCCGGCCTGCGAGAGCGCCTCCGCCGCGCGCAATTGCTCGACGGCGTAGCCCAGCTCGATGCCGATCTTGGCCTCCGGCGCCACCCGGGCCGCCACCATGGAGGCGGCGACAATGGTGCCGATCACCTGCGTGAAGAACCCGAAGACCTGATCCGCCGGCATCTGCCGCGAATCGACGCCATTGCGCAGGACCGGCACCATCTCGAAGAGTTTCTGGAAGCCCGCGATTTCGGCGGCGGCGCCATCGGGATTGAGCGCGCGGGCCGCATCGCCCTTGGCGACCATTGCCGCCAGCGCCGCATCGGAGTGCTGACGCGCGCCGACCAGTGCCTGCACGGCGTCATCGTCACCGGCCAGCAGCAGCGCGGACAACCGCCGCTCCTCCTCCAGCGCCGACACCATGAGAATCGCCGGAGCCGTGGTGCTGCTGGCCAATTCGGCCCACTGCTTCGATTCCCGAGCGGATTTCACCAGATAGACGGCCGCGCCGCCGCCGATGGCCAGCAGCGTGACACTGGAGATGAGCACGATCCCCATCAGCCGGACCCGGACGCTCACCCAGCCGCGAACACCGCGCCCGCCCGAATCAGATGTCCTGCCCAGGGAATTGCGCAGGTTCCGCCAGCTGCCCACAGTGATACTTCCCGCTCCCGAACGCCGTGGCGCCCCACTTCATGCCACACCGCCGGAAATGAGCGATACGTCACGCTTCCTCGTCGAGAGAGTAACGGAAACATCCCGAATCGACTACAGGTTCAAATCATCTCGACAAACTGTTGACTTCACACGCCAAAGTTTGCGCGAATCACCGTGTGCGGGTCGCGCTCTCGCTTGACCGCCCGCAGCCGATCGACGGTTACCGCATCGAATGCCGAGGTGGCGGACTCCCCCGCGGCGAGGAACGTATAGGGCTTCGCGCCGCTCACGTGCGCCCCGAGCGCTTCGACCACCGCATCCTGCTTGGCGGACACCGCATCTCGCAACTGCGGAATGCCGAGGCCCAGCAGGTACAGCAGATACGGTTCGGCTACCGGCCCGCGCGCACCCGAACCCGGCCGGCTCAGCGCGCCGCCCAGATGCCGCACCTGAATATTGAGCAGCGGCGCAACCGGCTCGGCCAGAATCACTTTGAGCGTCGCCTCATCGAGGTCCGTGAGCAACTCGGCCCGGGAGACGGAGGGGCTGGGCGTGGTCGGCTCGGCGGAGATATCACCGAGGTTTCCCGTGGACATGGCGGCGCGGGTATCGGACGCGGCCCCACCCAGCCGGTCGATGACCGCCACCAGCTCACGGCCCTGCTCGGCGGCACCCAGGTAGGCGACATCGAGCGCCACCATTTCCGGTGCGTTCGGGAACTGGAAGCGGTGGAACCACACCGTCAGCTCGTCCGGAGCCTGAGAGGTCAACTCGCGGAACGCGTCCCAGACCTCCGGCAGGCGCTCGCCCGGCCACACCGCGCGACCGCCGTACAGCTGCGGCGCCGGGAACAGTTCGAATTCGAGTGCGGTCACCACCGCGACATCACCGCCACCGCCGCACAGCGCCCAGAACAGTTCCGGATCACTGCTCAGCGTGACCCGGGCCGGCTCGCCCGCGGCATCCACGATCTCGAAGGCGCGCACCGCATCCGAAGCCCAGCCGTATTTGCGGCCGAACCAGCCCAGACCGCCGCCCAGCGTGTAGCCCGTCACGCCCACCACCGGATTGCTGCCCGCCAGACCGGTCAGGCCGTGCTCAGCGGCCGCCGCCTGCACCTGCCCCCAGTTCGCGCCCGCGCCGACCCGGGCGAGCCGCTGCGCCGCATCGATCCGCACGGTATCGAGCCGCCCGGTGCGCAGCAGGATCGCGGTATCGATATCGCCGGTCGCGCCGTGCCCGGTCGGCTGGGTCGCGACGGCCAGTCCCGATGCCCGCGCGAACCGCACCACCGCGGCCACGTCATCGGCGTCGGCGGCCTCGACCACCACCGCCGCCCGCTGCGCGATCGCGATATTCCACGGGGTGACCGCCTGCTCGAAATCCGCGTCGCCGGGCGCCAGCACCCGGCCTCGGACCGCACTGCGCAATTGTTCGAAAGCCATGGTCGTTCCTCGTTCCTGATCAGCGTGCCGTCTCCGAGCGCTGCGGCGCACGGCCGGTTCAGCGCGATTCGACAGGCTGACGACGCAGGCCCGAAAAGTGTGACACCGGCCTACGACAGAAACGGCGACCGCTAGCGAGCGGCCGCGATCTCGTGCGCGTAGCGCGAGGTGGCCCGCCAGTACAGGTACAACCCCGCCGGCAGCAGCCCGCAGATGAGCAGCGCCATGGTCGGCCATTCGCTCATGAGCATGACGTCGCCGCCCGGACCGGAGCTGGCGCACACCAGGAAGCCGAGGGTCCACACGGTCAGCGGCATGATCATGACGGCGGTACGCGTACTCACCACGGACATGCCCGCCACCAGCAGCACATTCACCACCGCCGCCGCCAGCGCCGTCAGCGGCAGTGCGATGGCACCCGCGGTCGTACCGGTCGAGGCCAGCGGCGCGGCGGCCGCCAGCAGCGGCGCACTCTCGTGCACGGTCGCGTGCCCCGCGTAGAGCGGCAGGTAGAGCACCTCGAGCACCAGCGTGATCAAGGCATCGACAGTCAGGAACAGCGCGATGGCCGCGCCCACCCACCTATCGCTCGTGCGCAGTCCGACGCTCGCGTCATCACCGGTACGAGCGCTGACGGCGGCCGTCACGACACCGGCGGGAAGCCGAGCAGGGTCAGCAACTGGCTCTGCATATCGACGAAGCCGTACAGCACCGTCAGATACAGATCGTGCTGTGCCTGGAAATTGGGGCGCTGGCTCTCGACGAACGCCGCGATCGCATTCTGCAGATCCCAGTTGTACATGGAGGTCAGTGTCTCATCCCGGTCGACTGTGAAACATACGTGTCGGACAATCCGGCGAACAGGTCGTGCTCGCGGCCGTCCGCGCCGGGCTCACCGCGCCGGCCGCGGACCAGGATGTAGTGCTCCTCCGGGAGCACGGGCTGGGCGATATCGTTCGACAGCGCGAACTCGCGGCCGGACGGCGCCACCGTCACCTGGGTGGCGTGTGCGCGCAGGGCGGCCCGCTTGGCGGCCAGGGCATCCGCGATGTCCACCGTGGTGGTGACGGATTCGTGTGGCACACAAGCCAATTCGCCCTCGTGCGGCAATCGCCAGCCGGGCGGCAGCGCGCCCGGCAATTGATCGACGGTGCGGCGCTTCAGCGCTTCGGTATGCATGGCGAGGGTGGCACTGTCGGTGACGGTCCAGTAGACCTTCGGCACCTCCCACCCCAGCTCGACAGCGGAATCGACTGCGGCCATGGTGATTTCGTGCGCGCGAATATGGTCCGGATGGCCGTATCCGCCGCGCGGGTCGTACCCGACCACCACGCTCGGGCGCAGCCGAAGAATGACCTGGACCAGTGCCTGCACCGCCGCGTCGCCGGAGTTCACGAAGGCTCGGGGGTTGCTCGCCGAGGGCGTCCCGGCCATGCCGGAGTCCCGCCAGCGGCCCGCACCGCCCAGCAGTAGCGGCGGCGCCGCGTCCAATGCGACCAGAGCCCTGGTCAATTCGAGAATGCGATAGCCGCCGAGCTGATCGGCCTGATCGGCGACCAGTTGCGCCCACTGCTCCCCGATGACCTCACCCTCTTCGCCCAGGGTGCAGGTCACCACGGTGACCGGCACACCGCGCCGGCGATAGTGCGCGATGGTGCCGCCGGTGGTGATGGATTCGTCATCGGGATGGGCGTGCACCAGCAGCAGCCCTCCGGTTTCGGGCGCGGTCACGGCAGCCGGTGCCAGTTCGCGGCGTCGGCGAAGATGCCGATCTGGATGGCGCCGCTGAGCGAGGCCCCGTCCACACGCGGTCCGGCCGCCGCCACCTGGGTGTCCTGCACGATGGGCAGCACGGTCGCCAGATCCCACAGCTTCGCCTCCGAATCCCCGATCACCTTGCCGACATCGACACCGCGCAGGGCGGCGTCGATACCCGGCTGCAGCGTCGGATCACAGACACCGGACAGATTCGAGGGCGACTTCTTCGCCGCGTCCGCGACGGCGGTATCGCTGCCGGGGGCATCGGGCGCCACCACCGGCGGGCAGCCGTAGCGCGAGGCCAGCACGGTCGCCGGATCGGCGCCCGCCCGCTCCCAGCCCACAATGGCGTCCACGCCGGAATCGGTGTCGTCCTTGCCGTACAACTGCGCGGCCGGGATGCTGCGCACATTGACATCGATTCCGGCACTGCGCAATTGGTCGGCGGCGGTATTGGCGACCGCGAGCGTGGAATCGTCGCCCTCCACCGCGCCGATCCGAATCGTCAGCGTCTTACCGTTCTTGGCGATCGGACGCGGTTGCGGCGCAGGCGAAGTCGGCGACTGGGTGGCGGGAGTCTCGGGCGCGCGGCCGTATCCGGCTTCGTTCAGCAACCCGAACACCTCGTCGGTACTGAGCCGCGGCGGCGAGGTCGGCACATAACCGGGATCCGACGGCGCCAGCACCTGGGCGCGCACCGGCTCCACCCAACTGCCGGTCTGCGCGCCGACGGTGGCCAGCAGCACCGGATCCAGCAGGCCGAGCACGGCCCGCCGCACCCTGATATCGGCCAGATCCCCGACCCGGCCGTTGAGCACCAGCTGCATTTCCCGGGATTGCGCCATCACGGCGGTCCGCACCGACGGGATGGCCGCCAGCTGCGATTGCAGCGCGACCCCGCCGTGCACGAGCGCCATCTGCGCATCCCCGACCCGCAGCGATTCGGCCACCTGCGCGGGAGTTCCACCGCGCCGCAACAGAATCTGATCCGGCACCGCGGGCTTGCCCCAGTACCGGTCATTGCGCTCGAGCAGGATCTCCTCGCGACCGCGATCGGCCTGCTTGATGCGGAACTGCGCGCCGGACACCCGGATGGTGTCCATCAGGCCCTGCTCGAATCCGGAATCCTTGACCAGATGCTGCGGCAGCAGATCCGCGAACAGCTGCCGCCAGGCCGGGTACTCCTCGCGCATGGTCACGGTGACGGTCTTACCGCCCGCCGAGGAGCTGATATCCGAAATGAGCCGGTACCCAGCGGGATCCACCACACCGGGCTGCGTGATCATCTGCTGCCAGAGGTATTTGAAATCCTCCGCGGCAATGGGGGCGCCGTCGGACCAGGACGCCTCGTTCTTGATCTGATAGGTGATGGTGAACGGTTCCTGCGAGGTGACATCCGCGGACACCATGAGCGCCGGATCCAGCACCCAGTCGGTACCGCCCGGCACCGCCGGCGTGGGCGCCGGCCGGAAGGGGCTCGGCAGCACCATCGACGACACCGCGGCCGCCGCCGGCGACTGCTGCGAGCGCAGATGCGGATTGAACCCGATGCCGATGTCATCCACCGCCACCACCACGGAATTGCTCCCCGGCTTGGCAGGCTGCGTCTTCGGACTGTCGGTGCTCTCGATGGGCGGAGGCGGATTCGCCGTGCATCCGGTCGCGACCGCCAGCAGGGTCGCAACCATCACCAACACCGCCCGCAACGATGCTCGAACCCCGGGCCCCGTCTTCACGTTCGGCACTCTACTGGACCCACTTCTCTCCACCTGTCCACCGACCCCACTCGCGATTTCGTTCTACCCCAAGACGACCGACTCCCCCCGCTCCAAGTTCGCGGCCCGCCCCGGTCTGGACTGAGTGGAGCGGGGGAGCGAAGCGGAGGAGCGGAGGGAGGGAAGACCGGGGTAACAGGGCCGCGAACCCGCCGCAGCGAAGCGGAGGCCGAAAATACAGCACCCGCCGCAGCGAAGCGGAGGCAGATATTACTGTGCGCCGCGATCGCGAGCTTTCTTGCGAGACAGCTCGCGGCCACGCTCGGTGGCGCCCAGGACGACCTTGCGGACGCGGACGACCTCGGGGGTCACCTCGACACACTCGTCGTCGGTGCAGAACTCCATGGCCGCTTCCAGATCCAGGTGCAGCGGCTTGGCCAGGGTCTCGAACACATCAGCCGTGGCGGACCGCATATTGGTCAGCTTCTTCTCACGGGTGACATTGATGTCGAGATCCTCGGCGCGCGGGTTGATGCCCACGACCATGCCCTCGTAGGTGTCGGCGCCCGGCTCCACGAAGAACTGGCCGCGATCGGACAGCTGGATCATGGCGAACGGGGTGACCGAACCGGCGCGGTCGGACACCAGCGAACCGGTGTGGCGGGCGCGGATCTCGCCGGCCCACGGCGCGTAACCGTCGAACACGGCATTGGCGATACCGGTACCGCGGGTGTCGGTGAGGAAGTCGGTGCGGAAACCGATCAGGCCACGCGACGGCACGATGAACTCCATCCGCACCCAACCGGCGGAGTGGTTGCTCATCTGCACCATCTTGCCCTTGCGGGCGGCCAGCAGCTGCGTGACGGCGCCCAGGTACTCGTCCGGGCAGTCGACGGTCAGCTCTTCGAAGGGCTCGTGGATCTTGCCGTCGACGGTCTTGGTGACCACCTGCGGCTTGCCGACGGTCAGCTCGAAGCCTTCGCGGCGCATCTGCTCGACCAGGATGGCCAGCGCGAGCTCACCACGACCCTGCACCTCCCAGGCGTCCGGGCGGCCGATGTCGAGCACGCGCAGCGAGACATTGCCGACCAGTTCCTGGTCCAGGCGCGCCTTCACCTGACGGGCGGTGAGCTTGTGGCCCGACACTCTGCCGACCAGCGGCGAGGTATTGGTGCCGATGGTCACCGAGATGGCCGGCTCGTCAACGGTGATGCGCGGCAACGCAACCGGGTTGTCCACATCGGCGAGGGTGTCGCCGATCATGATGTCCGGGATGCCGGCGATGGCGACGATGTCACCGGCGATGGCCTCCTCGCCGGGCTTGCGCTCGACACCGATGGTCTGCAGCAGCTCGGTGATCTTGACGGTCTTGGTGCCCTCGGGGGTCATCCACGCCACGTTCGAACCCTTGCGCAGGGTGCCGCTGTAAATGCGGACCAGGCCGATACGACCGAGGAACGGGGAGGCGTCGAGGTTGGTCACGTGCGCCTGCAGCGCCGCGTCCTTATCGCCCTTGGGGGCGGGGACGTGCTTCATGAGCACGTCGAACAGCTCGTCGAGATTGTCCACGCCGGGGGCCTGGCCGTTCTCGGGGCGGGTGGTGGAGGCCTTGCCCTCACGACCGGAGGCGTAGACGACCGGCAGATCCAGCGCCAGCTCGGCGGCCTCGGAGGCTTCGTCGTCCAGATCGGAGGCCAGGTCCAGCAGCAGGTCGTGGCTCTCCTCGACGACCTCTTCGATACGGGCGTCGGGGCGGTCGGTCTTGTTGACCACCAGGATCACCGGCAGCGAGGCGGCGAGCGCCTTGCGCAGGACGAAGCGGGTCTGCGGCAGTGGGCCCTCGGACGCGTCCACCAGCAGCACAACACCGTCGACCATGGACAGACCGCGCTCGACCTCGCCACCGAAGTCGGCGTGGCCGGGGGTGTCGATCACATTGATGACAGTGAGCGAACCATCAGCGTTATGCCTGTGCACCGCGGTGTTCTTGGCGAGAATGGTGATGCCCTTCTCGCGCTCCAGATCACCGGAGTCCATCACCCGGTCGACCAGCTCGGCGCGTTCGGCAAACACGCCGGACTGACGCAGCATGGCGTCGACCAGTGTTGTCTTGCCGTGGTCGACGTGCGCCACAATGGCGACGTTACGGAACTCGACAGACGACACGTTAGATTCCTCCTGGTGCAAAGGGTTGGCCCGACCCGGCGGGTCATGCATGGGGAAACTCGAGATTCCACCGGGCATGCGGCGAGCTATACATTACCGTTCGCCGAAGTCACACGTTTAACCCGCCCGGCTTAGGTTAAGCTAACCAACATGGGCAAGGTGAAGGCGAAGGACGTTTCACGTCTGAAGCCGAAGAAGAAATGCTGCCGCAAGAAGACGCGGTGTGTGAAATGCCCTGTCGTCATCATGCGCATGAAGAAGCTCGAGGCCGCGGGATGCTGCGGCAAGGAGCTCAAGAAGGGTCTCAAAGCCGCCCGCGCGGCCTGAAACCCGAGCGCGGCAGCCGAACCGGGAGTACACCGGAACCATGACCCCCGCGCCGCTGTCCGAAGAAGAGATCACCAAGGCCCTCACCGATCTGCCCGGCTGGACCCGCACCGGGGACACCATCGCCCGCACGGTCGAGGCCGCCTCGTTCCTGGCCGGTATCGAACTGGTGCGCCGCGTCGCCGTCGCCGCCGAAGCCGCGAATCATCATCCGGATATCGACATCCGTTGGCGGCGAGTCACTTTCACGCTCTCCACCCATGACGCGAATAGCCTCACCGCGCTGGATGTGGCTCTTGCGCACGAGATCGATCGACTGCATCAGCAGGGCTGATGCGGCCCACCCGAATCACCCAGAGGTAGAAGACCAGCACACCGGCCGTGTACACCGTGCCGAGCCAGGACAGGATGCCCGGCCGGGAGATGGTCCAGATGGTGGGCTGGAAGAACATGAGCACCCACGGCACCCCGATCAGCGTGACGACCAACCAGTATCCGGCCAGGATGCGCGCGCCCGCGGCCGCGCGCAGCGGGCCGTAGCACAGCCACAGAATGGCCGGAATCAACCAGATCCAATGGTGTGACCAGGAAATCGGCGAGGCCAGCAGGCCGAAGAACTGCACGATGATGAGCGTGCCCAGGCGGTCACCGGAGCCCAGTGCACGCCAGGCCAGCACCGCGAGCACCGCGGTCACCAGCACGGCCGCGATCCACAGCGGCCCGGTCTGCACATCGTGACCGAGGATGCGGCTGAGCGTGCCGCGCAGCGATTGGTTCGACGCCGTGGCGACCGGGCCGATACGGGTGGCGTCGCCGAGCAGCTCAGCGAAGTACTTGCGGGTCTCGCCGGGCGTGATCAGAAAGGTCAGGCCGACGGTCCCGGCGAAAACGATCGCCGACCACACCGCCGTGAGCCAGCGCCGCTGCGTCAAGAAGTACAACCCGGTGATCGCGGGCGTCAGCTTCATCCCGGCCGCGACGCCGACCAGCGTTCCCGACACCCACCAGCGGGTACTGCGCACCGCGAGCATGGCGAGCAGCACCAGGAACACGTTGACCTGGCCGTAGTCGAGCGTGGTCCGCACCGGTTCCAGCCATAAGCCGACCGCCGTCCACGCGACCGCCGCCGTGCGCCAATGCTGTTCGCGCAGCGCCTCTTTCCCGAGGATCAATTCCAGCGCGATCCACACCACCCCGTACAGCGCCGCCATGGTCGCCAATAACCAGGCGAGGGCCACCAGCGTGAACGGCAGGAAGTGCAGCGGATAGAACACCAGCGCGGCGAACGGCGGATACGTGAAGGGCAGCGGGAAATCCGGGGTTTTGCTGGCATCGGTGTAGTCGTACAGATTGCCGCTGCCGAGGCCGGCCGACCCGTCCATATAGACATGCAGGTCGACGAAATTCATACCGTTCGGGAGCAGCAGCACCCAGGCCAGACGGGCCAGCACCGAAAGCACCAGTGCCGCTACGGCCAGGCGGAAGTGTCGATTCACGGCACAGACTTTCAGCTCGGGCGGCGGGATTTCCGGTCGGGCTTCACCGGTGGGCGTGCGGGCGACGACAAGAGTAGTCCCAGAAGGAAATGTGCCGGGAAACGCACACCCTCTGCTGTAACATTCGCATCACTGACCACACCAGTAACACGATTTCTGGTCGGACGTTCGATAGCGTTGCCGGATATAGGACAGCAAGATCACACCGTGGCTGTACAACCGGGCAGCACGGTCCCTAGAGTGGCGCGGAGCGATGTCTCCATCGCTGCTAGATGTACCCGAAGGTAAGGACGGCTACACCAGTGCTTCGCACCCGAGGATCGCGATTCGCAATGTCAGCGCTGGCCCTGGCGGCCTGCGCCACTGTTGCCGTGCCGAACACCGCGTTCGCCAAACCCGCACCGGCCCCGCAGCAGACCACCGCGACGATTCCGATGGTCCCGGAAGGGGTTTCGGTCGACGCACTGGCCTCGCTGATCCCGGCCATCATCGGAGCGGCCACCGGTCCGGCCGATATCGCGGCGCCCGGTCCGCAGACCGCAATCCTCGATCAGGCCAAGCAGATTCTGGCCGGTCTGAACCTGCCGCCGCAGATCAAGACCACGCTGAACTCGATCATCACCTTCCTCGACGGCAGTGGCGGTGGCGGCCCCGACCTGCCGAAGGACGGCCCGGTCATCGCCCAGTTCCTGTGGCCGACAATCGGTAAGGGCTGCATCGGCTCCGGCGCCGACTCGGTGGGCACCGCGCTCGCCGTGCCCGGACCGGCCACGCTGCCGCCGCCCGGACCCGCCGCCGGTCAGGCCGGATTCGTCTTCACCGCGCTGGGCACCAAGAGCCCCAGCGAGATTCAGAATCCGCCGATGACCGTGCAGTGGCTGAATCTGGACACCCGCCAGAGCGGCGTGCAGAACCTGACCGACGAGGCCAAGATCAATCCGGGCGGACCGGCCACACTGTCCGCCATCGTCAATACCGGTGCCGGTCGTGTTGTCGCCGTGGTCTCGGGCTCGCTGACCACCCAGGCCGATCCCGAGACCCAGCCGATCAGCTGCTCGTTCCTGCCGACGGTCGGATTCTTCACCGTCTGATTGCCGAGAATTCCGCCCCTGTTCCATTCCGCGAACCGCGGTCCGGAACAGGGGCGAAATCATTTCCAGGGGTGGATCAGTGTGGTAGACCGCTAGGTATGGCCGCTGTGAACGCTCCCCTGGGGAGTCTGAAATCGCGCCGATCGATCCTGTCGATTCGTTCGGAAGGATCGATCCTGTCCATTGGATCGGCGTATTCGATCCTGTCCATCGGCAGTGTGGGATCGGTGCTGTCGATCGGATCGGCGGGATCGTTCGGATCCCTGATCTCGTCCGCATCCTTCGGAAGTATCGGCTCGGCGTTCTCCGGATTGTCGCGCTGGTCGCTGTTCTCCTGGCAGGGCAACCGCCAGGCCTTTTCGCAGGGCGACGACGACGAAATCCGGGACCGGCACCTCACGCTGCGCGTGGTGCCGGACGAGCCGGATCTGCGCGACGATCCCACCTGCCACTGCCAGACCTAGATTCGCCCATCTACGACCGTGCCCCGCTGCCATCGGCAGCGGGGCACGAGTGTCCAGGGGTCGTCTACCACCACTGCCCGTATCGGGGTGCCAGCACCGCGTTCACGTCCACCCCGATGCCGCTGACCGAGCGCTTGTCGATCTCGAACTGGTGCAGGTGCGCATCGGGGTGCACGTAACCCTTGGGTGAGCCCCAATTGTGTTGCCAGAAGTAGGAACCCAGGCCCGCGCCACGGAGGGAGTCGATGGTCGGCGAGTTCGCGTACACACCGGTCCGCTCGTGTCCGATGACGGTTTCCCAGCCGCGCAGATACGGCTCGATGAGATTGTCGAAATCCTCATCGCTGGGGTTGTCGTCGATGGAGGCGTAGATCGGGGCGGTATCGGGACCACCCGCCGCCTTGTGCAGCACCAGCCCGCGGGTGGCGTGCTGGATTCCGGCCGCCAGGCCACCGCGCCAGTCGGCGGTGGGCCCCTTGCCGAACTGGTAGCAGGACACGACCGAGAGTCCGGCCGCGGACAGCGCGTCGACTTCGCGCGCCAGCAAAGGCTTTCCGGCCATCCACTCCGCGCCGGGCCGGCGATCGGAGACGTAGCGGATGACACCCATATGCCCGTCGGCGCTGATGGCGCCGGCATCGGGCACACCGCCCGCGTAATCGAGCAGGGTGCCGAGTTGTTGCCGGGCAGCGGCATTGGGGGCGGGCAGTGTCAATCCGGCGGAGATACCGGTGGCGATTGCCGCGCCCCCGAGTAGGAAAGCCCGGCGGTTGACATGGAGGGAACGCATCGCGGAACTCCTTTGCACACTCGCTGATCGAACATGCCGATGACGGTGCAAAACCGAAAAATTGCCCGTGACCGGTAGAACTATTGCGGCGTGCCCGGCGCACCTTCCCCGATGATCCGAAGATCATCTGCGCGCCGGGAGCCCTGAACGTGCCCTCATTCCACCATATTCACATGGGAATCTCCAGGCTCACAGGGCCCATAAGCACCAATAATCCCACAAGTCCTAAAACGGACTAACAGGATTTTCATCGATCAAGCCCCCGGGTCGATCGAACCCCGGGTCGATCAGACGCGAGTGCCGTCGAGACGCGCCGTCACATCGATGGTGCGACGGGAAACATCCGCCACCTCGGTGCGCACCACGGAAGCCACCTGGATCGCGATCTGTTTGCGAATACCCGCGAGCTTGCCGAGCGCGGCGGCCCGCAGCCCCTTCGCCTTGAACTCGAGCTCGATGTCCTCGGCGGCGGGCGGCGCGGCGTCGATAATGATCAGCAGCGGATCAGCGGCACGAGCGGTGAGGGCCACGGGCACCTGCACCTCGGCGCGATAGCGATTGGACTGCAGCACATCCACGGTGATGTCGAGACTCACCGGGATCATCAGATCGAAGGTCACCAGATCCTTGGTGTCGGCTCCGACCGGCTCCGGCTCCGAAACCTCTGCGAGACTGGGCAATTCGGCGATGACGGGCTCGGGTTTCGGGGCCGCGGCGAGATGCGTCGACGCCACGACCCTGGGTAGTCGCACCGTACCGCGCACGGTCACCTGCGCCTTGTTGCCCGGCCCGGTGCGCAGTGGGCCGACCTCGATGGGTTTGCCCGCCAGCGATTCGACCACCTCCCGCACCCGGTCGGCGGTCACGATGCGCTCGAAGAAGCGGTGCCCGAATTCGTCATAGCCGATCCATTCATGGGTCGGCCGCCCGTGATACGGCGATTTACTGCTGTTGAGGATGGCTTCCACATCGAAGGTGCGCCCGCGCTGCGAATCCGGATCATCGAGAATGCCGTTGATCCGATTGGCGACCTCGCGCTGCACCAGCTTGGCAATGGGATCGAGCAGCAGTTCCCAGGCCGCGCCGATGGCTTGCGCCCGCATGACGAAGCTGACATCGCGACTGGTGACCGGCGGAATATCGATGACTATGAGCAGCGGGTCGGCGGTGCGGGCATGCAGCTTCAGGTCGATGTCGACCACCGCCTCCAGGCGCAGCCGCTGCCCGCCGAGCGTGACGTCCACCCGGAGCTTCACCGGCAGGGCCACATCGAAGTGCACATGCGGACCGCGGCGAATAACGGTGGGTTTCCCGGCGCTGCCCTTGGCCACGAAGCGCGCCAGACCGGCGGGCCCGATGGAGAACGGGCCGATGGTGATACCGCGGCCGGCGATACCGGAAACCGCCGCTTCGATCCGGGATTCCGTTACCGCCGCCGCTACGAAACGTTCGCCGAATTCGGCGTAATCGATCCACATCGGCTCGTCGGACGGCGTCATCCAGCTACTTTCGTCGGGCGGGGATCCCTGCCCTGCCGATGAGGGGGCAGCAGGGCAGGGATCAATCGGCGACGCTGCCGGGCGCCGCCGACACCCATGGTAGGCGGAAGATCCAGCAAGTCCCACCCTCCCGCGCCAGCTTTTCAATAATGTGGAACTGCTATGTTCCCAATCTGCCGTATCCGACCACGCCGGGTACGTCGGCCGGGCGGAACCGATGAATGCTGATTCGGCCGAATTCATTGCCTCCCACCGTGGTCAGCGTGCCTGCGACAGCGGCGATCACAATATTCGTGTGCTGGCCGAACGCACTTCCGGGCGCGTACATCACCACATCACCCAGATGTGGCTGATATCCCGCCTCTTCGAAACGGTGCTGTTCGCGGTAGAACTGCTCCAGGGTGGCGACGCCCGGAATTCGCCAGGATCCGGAATTCGGATTCTCCAGCGGCTGCCCGGCATCCCGCATCACCCAGCTCACGAAATCCGCGCACCACGCCTCCTTGATGCCCTCGGAGTAGGTGGTGCCGTCGTGCTGCTGCCCGTATTCGCGCTTCGTCACATCCAGGACTCGCAGCTGGAAGTCATCGAGACCGGAGCGGTCGACGGCGGGGAAATCCTGCAGGCGCTTCCCGGCCAGCGCGCGGTCGTTCGAATATCCTTGCCACCAGCGGACTCCCACCACACCACCGGTCGCGAGCACCGCGAGCACCACGACCAGCACCAGCCAGCGCGCCCGCCCCCGGCCGGTACGACTCGCCTGTTCGCCCGGCAGCTCTTGTTCGTCGTGCAACGTCATGCGGATCCTCCCCAGCATCCCCGGCCGGTATTCGGCCACTATGTATTCGACGTCCCGCGATGATCGCCGGTTCCCGTCTACACAGGATCTCCACGAAATCCGCACCACCCCCATACGCGCACCGCCGGTGTGGGCTCCGATCGATCGCGCTGCGAGCCCACGACCCACCGAGCCGGACGACACTGCAATCAGCGGGCCCGGTTGCGGGTCAGTCGGAGGAAGGGTCGGGGACGCGGCAGGACTGGCTCAGCGAGACCTCGCGGACCTGCTGGGCGCGCACCGGAGCCCGGCTGGGGGCAGCGCGTTCGTCGAGCAGGGCGAGGTCCAGGGCGATGCGCTCACGCAGCCGGACCGCGGCGGTGCGGTGCGCGGCAGCGCGTTCCGGGTCGCCGAGGAATTCGGCCAGTTCGGCCAGCGTGAGATCCATCGGGCCCAGGACGGTGGCCCCGCTCTCCAGGCCGGCGATCGTGCCCGCGTACGGCAGCAACTGGTCGTACAGCTCGTGCGCCCAGTCCCGATCGGCGAGGCCGATGGCCAGGCGGGCCCGCACGGAGGTGAAGGTGGTCCAGAACTGCGGGGCGAGCGGCGGAGATTCGCGGAGCACACTCCGCGCCTGCTCCTCCTGGCCGGAGTGCAGCAGGGCGAGCGCGTAACCGTAGACGAACAGTTCGGGTTTGATCACCGCCCGCTCGCGCAGCTCGTCGACGAACTCGGACATGTCATTGCGAGCCCACGCCAGCGAGATGGCAATGCCGATATGCAGGGCATTGGGTTCACGCGAGGGTTCGGCCGCACCCTCGGCCGAATGCGCCACGATCTCATCGGCGGCCGCCGGCTCGACGGCGAGCATGAGCGCCACGCCTTCGGTATTGCCGCGCAACAGTTCCAGCACCATATCGAAGGGCGCGAGGGCGTCGAGCAGATGGCGGAGCTGGCCGTCGGTGGCGTATTCGCCCGCACTGCGGGCATGTTCGGCGGCGGCGACCAGGTCGGCGTCGGCGAGGGTGGCGCGGAAGAGCAGATAGTGTGCGAGCGCGCGGAACTCGGTGAGTTCGGCCTCGGTCGCAATGCGCAGCATGCGGGTCGCATGGCGTCTGAGATCGTCGGCGCGCAGAAAACCCTTGCGCGCGAAGGCCGCGAACGCCTGCGCGTTCAGCACCGTACAGAGCAGTTCCGGATCGGCACTGGGCGCGGCCAGCGCGCTGGCCGCCGCGGCGGCGGCACCGGTGGCCGCCAGATCGTCGAGCGCCCGGTCGAAAACCGTATTGACCTGGATCCGAACGCGCGTGGACACCGGCAGGCCCGGGTCCGCCAGCGCAGTGCGCAGCGGTTCCCGAAGACGCGGATCGGGGGTGTGCCAATCGTGCACCGACCAGATCAGCGGTGTCGGCCAGCAGGTCGCGGCACGCGCCAGAAACTCTGTGCCACCGAGTGATTCAGCAAGATCCAGCGCCTGCTCCCGGGCGGCGCGAGCAGCGATGTGCTGCCCGTCGTAGGCGAGCGCCGTCACCAGCTCACAGCGCGCCTCCAACAGCGCCACCCGATCGGCCCGAGCCGTCGCCGCGCCGTGTCCCGCCATATCGTGCAGCGCCAGCACCGAACGCCACCGGCGCACCGCATCCGCCCGCATCCGCCGCTCCACACACCGCCGCGCCGCGGCCCGCACGAATTCCAGTGCCCGCGCGGCAGTTTCGGCATTCGCCCCGAGCGACGCATGATGTGCCAGCGCATCGATATCAGCCACGGACGACGCCTGCGCGACAGCACGCGCGGCCGCCGACGCCGCATGAACAAGTGCATCGACGGCCGTACGACCGGCCGCCGAACGGGCATAAATAGCATTGCAGGACAGCGCAATTCGTGCGGCATCCCCCTCGCCCGCCCTCTCCAGCGCACCATTCAGCGCCTCGATGACACCGCCGCCCACCGACTCCGCGGCACCCGACTCCGCAGCCGATTCACCCACCGCACCCGCGAACGCCTCAACCACGTCCCCCGGCGAGAACCCCCGCTCACCGGATATCCCCGCAACATCAGCAAGAGCCTCGATCACATCCCCCGACAACGCCCCTCGATCCCCCACCACCTCCTGCGAATCAGCAAAAGCGTTGCCGGAGAACGACGCCGCGATCGCCGCCGATGCCGCTCCCGAATCGGTGAGACCGTCGATCGACCGCGCTCGCCTGCCGGGCAATGCCCGGGAATCGGCCTGCGGATCGTCCCCGTTGCCCGAAGGCGCCGCGATTGCCTTCGACACAGCCGCCGAATCCGCGCTGCGATCGATCGGCAGCGCTCGCCTGCCGGACAGCGCCCGGGAATCTGCCTGCGGATCGTCCCCGTTGCCCGAAGGTGCCGCGATTGCCTTCGACACAGCCGCCGAATCCGCGCTGCGATCGATCGGCAGCGCTCGTCTGCCGGACAGCGCCCGGGAATCGGCCTGCGGATCGTCCCCGTTGCCCGAAGGCGCTGCGATTGCCTTCGATACGGCTGCCGAGTGGGCGAGGGCGTCTATGGCGGTGACCGGGGGTGGGGTGGGGGTGCGGGAACAGAGGAGTTCGAAGGCGGCCCAGTGCATTCGGGCGCGGCGCAGGACGGGGATGTCGTAGTAGACGGTTTCGCGGACGAGGGCGTGGTCGAAGGCGATGCGGCCGCTGCGCTCGGTGCGCAGCAGGCGCGCCGATTCGGCGGCGGCGATCAGGTCGATGACGGTGTCGGCGGTGTGGCCGGCGGAGGCGGCGAGGGTATTGACGTCGCTGTGCTCACCCCAGATCGACATGTGCCGCAGCAGTTCGGTCACCTCATCCGGCAGCTGCGCGATGCGCCGGCCGAGCAGATCGCGCACGCTGTCCGGCAGACCGTCGGTGCTGCCCTGTCCGGCAACAAGTTTCGCGAGCTCGCGGACGAACAGCGGATTGCCGCCGGTGCGGCGGCGCAGCAGTTCCACGGTGCGATCGTCCAGGGTGGTGAGCCCGGCGGCGACCGCGGCCCGCCGCGTCCCGGCCAGATCGAGGCCGTCGAGTTCGATGCGATCGGCGGTGAACAGCGCCAGCGCCGCGGCGGTATCCCGCACTCCGGGACCGGCTTCGGTGCCGCGCATGGTGGCCACGATGAGAATGGGCCGGTCCCGCAACCAGTTCACCACCTGCCGCAGCACCTGCAGGGTGGCGGTATCCGCGCCGTGCACATCCTCGAGCACAATGGCCACCGGTCCGGTGGCCGCGCGTTCCCGGCAGGAGCGCACCACCCGCCGCGCCAGCGTGAAAGCATCGGCGGCGGTATAGCTTTCGGGATCGGCGGCATCGAGTCCGGTGAGCACCTCGGACCACGCCCAGGCGGGCGGTGCGCCCTCCACCTCGGGGCAGCGCCCGAAGACGGTGGTCCAGGACCGTCCGGCCAGCTGCGTGACAATGGTGGCGGCGAGCGTGGTCTTGCCCGCTCCGGCCTCACCGGAGAGCCAGACCAGCCGCACCCGTCCGGCGGCGGCCGAGTCGGCGGCGGCCAGCAGTCCGGCCCGCTGCTGGGCATATCCGCTGTCCCGCATCGGATCCTGCGGCAGCAGTGCCTCCGGTTCGGCCGTCCGCACCGTGATCGGCGGCGCCGGCGCATCGGTTTCCACCGAGTGCGTGAGGATGGCGGTCTCCAGATCACGCAGTCCCGGACCGGGATCCACGCCGAACTCCAGGGTGAGGAATTCGCGACTGTGCCGCACCGTGGCCAGCGCGTCCAGCGATTGTCCGAGCCGGTACTGCGCGAGCGCCAAGAGTCGCGCGCATTCCTCGCGGCCCGGAAACTCCTCGAAGATCGGCCGCAGCGCCAGGACCACTTCGGCGGGCCGGTTCATCTCCAGCGCGGCCTGCGCCCGCAGTTCGGCGGCGGTGAGCCGGAGTGCGCCCAGGCGGGCGGTTTCCTGTGCGGCCCAGGTCATTCCCGCGAAGGATTCGAAGGCGCTGCCGTGCCAGCAGCCCAGCGCCGCGTCCAGGACGCGGACCTGCTCCAGCGGATCGGGCCGCCCGGCCGGATCGCGCATGGCCGATTCATGCCCGTGCAGCAGCTGTTCGAAGTGCCACGAATCCACCTGCTCCGGTTCCAGATTCAGTGCGTAGCCGTGGGATTCGGAGACGATGACGCGCGACTGACCCCGCCGCGGCCGGTCGGGTTCGAAGACCCGGCGCAGATTGTGAATGTACACCTGCAGGGCGGCAACGGCTTTGGTCGGCGGATCGCCGCTCCAGAGATCATCGATGAGCCGGTCGGTGGGCACCACCCGCCCGCCCGCCGCGACCAGCCTGCCGAGCACCGCGCACTGCATGGGCGCCCCCGGTGGCACCCGCTGATCGTCGATGCTGATGTGCAATGGACCCAGCACACCGATTCGCGTGACCGCCATCGAGCCGAGCCACCCCCAATACCCACTACGAACAAAAACCAAACCGAGTGTCCAATATGGCAGAAATTCTGCGGTAACACCCAGTCTTGTGATCGGGCTTAACTCGATACGAAGTGGATCCGAAGAGTTGTACCGCACACTGCCTAGGGTGTCCGACCCCTCCCGGCTTCCGCCCGCCGATCTCGCGGTGCTGCACAGCCTCCCGTATCCGGCGTGCCTGCATGACGGCGCCTATGACGTGGTGGCCGCGAACAGTGCCTTCGATGCGATCTTCCCGGGCACCGGACCCGGCGCGAACCTGCTGACCGCCATCATGCTCGAACCCATGTCCCGCTACCGCCTCGGTGACTGGGAGGCGGAGGCGCAGATCATGGTCTCGACCTTCCGGACCATGGCTCCGGACCTGATCAGTCCGGAGCGACGTGAGGAGATTCTCAATCTGTGCCGGCGCGCACCGGAATGGGATCGGCTGTGGCAGAACGAGGCCGCCCCGGACGAACAGCGCGAGCGGACGCTGCTCATGCACGAGCCGGAGACGCGGGCCGAGATCCGGCTGCACGTGCAGACCTTCCACTTCCAGGCTCCGCGCCGGCCCTGGTCACTGCTGACCGTGGTGCCGTTCCACTGAGCCGGGCTCAGGCCTGCGCGGCCGGCTCTTCGAACCAGCCGTCCTCGGGTTCGGCGAACCCGTGATAGACGAGCGGAATGCGCCGATCCACCCCGAAATGCCGGTAGACGGCGAGCATGGCGGTGCGCACGGCCCGATCGTGGAAGTCGTCGATGCGCCGCACCCCGAGATCGTGTTCGGGTAGCAGCGCCAGCCGCAGCATTTCCGCGGGATCGTCGATATCCAGGCCCATCGGGGCGGGATCGGCGATGAAGTGATCGTGCAGTACCGCGCGCGCCCGGCCGGGATCGTGAATACCCGGCCCGAAGGCCCGGAATCGGGTGCGGACGGCGGGCGAGCAGTGCACCTGCAGCCAGTCCACGAGGACGGCATTGCGGCGGGGAATGCGGCCGGTGAGCGGCGTCTGCTCGAGCAGATGCAGCATGCTGCCGCCGTGGACGCGCGGATCGGGAACGAGGAACAGGGTGAGCGCGGGAGAACCGGACAGCCTGTCCGAGAGATAGACCTTGGTGGTCATGGGGTCGGGCATGCGCTTCTCCTTCGGGAAAAAGGGACCGCAACGCCGAGAAGTATAGTCGCCCAGAGTTAACCGGACCGGTCGGTTTAAGACAGGTCCGTTGTTTTTCCGGCCGGTGCCGACACCCGTCGGCACCGCCCGAAACGATCGATCAGGCGTCGATGAGCCGATTGCGCACAGGCAGTGCGCTGAACTGCCCCTCGATAGTGGCCCGGACAGTCGGCCACTCATCCTCCAGGATCGAGTAGAAGGCCGTACTGCGAACCTCACCGTCCAGCCCGCGCGAATGCGCCCGTCTGACCCCGTCGCTGGTGGCACCGAGTCTCTCGATTGCCAAGCGCGAGCGGTGATTTCGCACATCCGCCCGGAAGGTGATGCGCCGCACCCGCCAGGTCTCGAAGGCATGCTGCAGCAGCAGCATCTTGGACTCCAGATTGATGCCGGTGCCACGCGCCTCCGGCGACAACCAGGTATTGCCGATCTCGGCCGCGTCCGGCACTGCCATCAAGGCATCCCCCGGTGGCAATCCGTGCACCAGCGGCCACACCAGCGGCCCCTGCCAGTAGTCGAATCGGGTGAACCTGGTGGAGCCCAGTATCCGGCCACTGGCGACGGCGATGATGGCGAAGGCGAGCGAGGTTCCGGCGGCATGCCCGGATAGCGCTTGCGCCACATATTCCAGCGCCTCGTCCACCCCGTGTGGGACAGGCGTGAACGCGAAATCGTCACGGTTCCCCGCCGCTGCTTCCGATATACCCGAAGCATGGTGCGGCGCAAGGGGTTCCAGCCGTACCAGACGGCCGGTCAGAGAAAGGGGTACAGGCACGTTCCCTCGATCTTTCGGATACGGTCGGGGGCTCGCTCAGACAATGCCGCACCGGCCGTGTGCTCCGGAAACGACGAATCAGCCTAGGCGCGCCAGTAGCAGCATCGAACAGTGCGATGAACGATAGCGGAACACGGGCGCACAACAAGGCAGGCGGCGCGCAAATTTACTTCGCCGCCACGCGTGTCGCGCCTACGGGATGTCGTGCCGCGTAGGCGGGTTCGTCAGATCAGGTAACGATCTAGACGTTGAATCGGAACTCGACCACGTCGCCATCTGCCATGACGTAGTCCTTGCCCTCCATCCGGACCTTGCCGGCGGATTTGGCGGCGGCCATGGAACCGGCCGCGACGAGGTCGTCGAAGGCGACGATTTCGGCCTTGATGAAGCCGCGCTCGAAGTCGGTGTGGATGACGCCGGCCGCCTTGGGGGCGGTATCGCCCTGGTGGATGGTCCAGGCGCGCGACTCTTTCGGGCCGGCGGTGAGATAGGTCTGCAGGCCGAGGGTGTGGAAACCGGCGCGGGCCAGCGAGTGCAGGCCCGGCTCGGTCTGGCCGATGGATTCCAGCAGCTCGACGGCGGATTCCTCATCCAGCTCGATGAGCTCGGATTCGACCTTGGCGTCCAGGAAGACGGCGTCGGCGGGTGCGACGGCGGCCGCGAGCTCGGCCTTCTTCGCCTCGTCGGTGAGGATCGCCTCGTCGGCATTGAAAACGTAGAGGAAGGGCTTGATGGTGAGCAGCGAAAGTTCCTTCAGCAGCTCGACATCGAGTTCCTTGCGCGCCGCGAACAGCGTGCGGCCGGCATTGAGGATCTCCTGCGCCTGCTTGGCGGCGTCGGCGACCGGCTTGCGGTCCTTCTTGACGCGCGCTTCCTTGTCGAGGCGGACGGCCGCTTTCTCCAGGGTCTGCATATCGGCGAGGATCAGCTCGGTCTCGATGACCTCGATATCGGCGAGCGGATCGACCTTGCCGTCGACGTGGATCACATCGTCGTCGGCGAAGACGCGCACCACCTGACAGATAGCGTCGGCCTCACGAATATTGGCGAGGAACTTATTGCCCAGGCCCGCACCCTCGGAGGCGCCCTTCACAATGCCGGCGATGTCGACGAAGGACACCACGGCGGGGAGCTGGCGCTCGGAGTGGAAGATCTCGGCGAG
Organism: Nocardia sp. NBC_01388; assembly: GCF_045040085.1. Classification (NCBI taxonomy): domain Bacteria; kingdom Bacillati; phylum Actinomycetota; class Actinomycetes; order Mycobacteriales; family Nocardiaceae; genus Nocardia; species Nocardia sp. NBC_01388. Next base: position 7,774,436 of record NZ_CP109553.1, on the reverse strand, counting down.
CTTGGCCAGCCGCGGATCGGGCAGCGAAACGACGCCGGTGTTCGGCTCGATGGTGGCGAAGGGGTAGTTCGCCGCCAGCACGTCGTTGCGGGTCAACGCATTGAACAGCGTCGATTTTCCGACGTTGGGCAGGCCGACGATTCCGAGGGTGAGACTCACGAGAACAAGACTCTACCTGCGCACTTCCGACGGAACGGACTCGGGCCGGACAGTTCGGGCCGTTCGCGCCCGCGCGGGTCAGTCGAGCACCGCGGCGACAGCTGCCGCCAGGGCCACATATCCGGCGTCTCGCAGGTGCAGATGGTCGCCGCTGTCGAAGGCGGGGGCGAGCCGCTCGGGATCGGCCGGATCGGCGAGTACGGCAGCCGAATCCACCACGGCATCGTATTCGCCCGAGGTGCGAATCCACGCGTTCACGGCCCTGCGGACGCCCTCACGATCGTCGTAGCGGACTCGATCACCGTCACCGAAGGTGGAACCCGCGGCGGGCGGAATGGTCGCGCCGATGACCCGGATGCCCGCCGTGCGGGCAAGCGCGATCAGGGACCGATAGCCCGCGATCAGTTGCTCGGCCGAGACGCCGGGGCCCGGACCTCCGGTCGCCAGATTGCCGCCGCCGAGCCAGATGTCGTTGATGCCCTCCAGGATCACCACGGCGCCGACCCCCGGCTGGTCGAGGACGTCGCGGCGGAAGCGGGATATCGCACTCTCCCCCATCCACTGCGAATCGGCGGTCACACAGTTGCCGCCGATGCCGAGATTGAGTATCGGGCGCGGTTTACCTTGTGCGACAAGACTTTCGGCGAGTATCTCCGGGTAGGTGTGGTGGGCGTCCATGGTGGAGCCGACACCCTCGGTGAGGGAATCACCCAGCAGCGCCACCCCGGAGGGACGCGGTCGCAGCTGCTGGGTCTCCACCGCCGCCAGGTAGTAGTAGGACGAGGAGGTAACAGTGAATGCCGTTGGGGCGGCGTCGGATCGATGGTCGCCCCAGGCCAGGTACGAGGTGCCCAGCACCTGCGCGTGATACGTCCCGGGTCCGGTCGGATCGGCGAAGAACAGCGTCACCGTCAACAGCTCCAGAGGATCGACCGGCATGGCGATCGGATCGGTGACCGCCGTGGTCCCCGGCGCGATTCGGAACGCCGATTCGGAGCCGATCAGCAACTGCCGCAGGCTATCCGGATGCACCGCCGCGCCGCCTGCACTGCGCGCGACGGTCGCGCCGGTCACCTGCAGGGGTTTCGTGCCGAACTGGTTCGACAATCGCACGCGCAGTTGCGTTCCCCCGTCGCTGACCCGAATCACCTGGCGCACCGATTGATTCCCGAATCCGGCCATCGACCAGTTGGGCACGAAGCTGTTGTCGCCCGGCCGCTGTGTTCCGGTCGCCCACACCGCCTGCCACCCCGGTGCGGAGACCGGGGCGGCGGCGGTGGCGGCGGCGAGTACAACCAGCAGTGCGAAGAGGGCGGCGAGGATGCGCACGACGGGGATCGCCTTCATCGGCCCCCTGCCGACCGGACCGCACCCGCAAGACCGAGTTCATGCACGCACCCAGCTTGGCACTGCGTGGCCGATTTATCGCGGCGGTTCAGGCGCGCGGGTCGCGGCCCAGGTAACCGAGCAGCTCATCGGCCACGGGAGTGGCGCTCGCGGAATCGGATTCGACGACCGCGGCGTAGGCGCCCCACTGGCGCAGCGGTTCCACCAGACCCGTTGCGGCGGTGAGCAGGTGACCGGCCAGCTCCTCGGTCAGCGGCGGCGGCTGCCCGGTCGCGATGGCGATATCCCAGGCGTGCACCGCCGCGTCGAGGGCGCACATGACGGCGGCGACCGGGGTCGGCAGCGCGCCGTGCGGCAGCGGGGTGGGGACGGTTTCGGCCGCGCCGGTGACGGTGGCCCAGGCGGCGGCGGTCTCTTCGACTGCGGCAACGACCAATTCGGCCGGAGTGCCGTCAACGGTGCCGGAGGGCGAGAACGGGTCGTAGGCCGGGCCCGCGCCGACGCCGAGGGACAGGGCGTAGGCCGGCTGGTCGGCGGCGGCGTGCTGCACGACCTGGGTGACGGTCCACTCCGAGCACGGGGTGATCAGCTGCCACTGGTCGGCGCCGACACCGGCGACCGCGGTGAGTGCGCTGTAGGAGGAGGCGAGCGCATCCCGCCAGACGGGGGCGAGGGCGGCGACGGGGGTGGCGGTCTGCGAGTTGGTGCTCATGTTCTTGCCTGTCAGGGTGTTTCGATACGTTGAGACAAGGATATGAATCCTGATCACCCGGACTCAGCAAAAGACGCTTTGTGAACTCGACCACAACCCGGCTGCTGCGCCTGCTGCTCGCCGACGACGAAGCGGTCGCCGTGGCCGTCGCGGTGGGCCTGGCCGAAGACGGTTCCACCGGCATTGCCGATATCGGCCGTCCCAGTACGGACCGCGTTATGGCCGAATGTCACTGACAAATGTGACGGGCTGACGGGTTATTCGAGCGATCGTTCCGAAATCTCGATCATCACACAGCACCGCCAGCCGGTGATGCTCAGCCGTTGCCGCAATCAGTAGGTCGACCGGCCCAGCCGATCGATGGGTTCCTTCCTCTGTCATCAGCTGCTGAACCTCGTGGGCACGCTCATATCCACGCTCGTACATCGGTACCCAGGTGAACAAATCGCGCAGCATTCGCTGCTTCTCGAGCCGATCGGCCAGGGAACGAGCCGAGTGCATGAATTCGAGCTCCACGACGGGGCAGGTGGCGATGACCCCGGCTGTCAGCTGGTCGATCCATGCTTGCCGGACCTTGTCTTGCAATATTCGGAACAGACCGGATGTATCGATGAGATACAAGGCAGGCGTCATCGGCGGTATTTCGACTTGTTATCGAGAAACTCGTCGAAGTCCCCCTGGTCAGCCATCTCTCCCAGTCGAGCGAGCGCTCGAATACGAACCAGCCGCTGCCCCACCTCACGGAGTGCTGCGTTGACCGTGTCCTTCTTGGTCTTGGTTCCGAGCACCTCGGCCGCGATGGCCAGGGCCTCCTCGTCTATCTCTATCGGCGTCTTCGATGCAGCCATGAGCTCGCCTCCAGTGCGGGTGTCCGAGACTTCCATGATGGACGTCCAGTGTATCAGCGGCCGCCGAGGCCGGACATGGCGATGCCCTTGACGAAGGAGCGCTGGGCCAGGGCGTAGAGGAGCAGGAGGGGCAGAAGCAGGAGGATGGCGGCGGACATCAGAAGGGGCCAGTTCGTCGAGTATTGGCCTTGGAGGCGGATGAGGCCGAGGGTGGCGGTGGCGTATTCATTGCGCTGGATCATGATCAGCGGCCAGAGGAAGTCGTTCCAGACGGTGATCCAGGTGAGGACGGCCAGGACCATGACGGCGGGGCGGGCGTGCGGGAGCAGGACGCGCCAGTAGATCTGCCAGGGGGTGCAGCCGTCGAGGGCGGCCGCCTCCTCCAGTTCGGTGGGCAGGGTCTGGAAGAACTGGCGCATGAGGTAGGTGCCGAAGGCGCTGCCGAACAGGCCGGGAACGATCATGGACCAGGGGGTGTCCATCCAGCCGAGGGCCCGCATGAGCAGGAATTGCGGAATGACGGTGACGGTCAGCGGCACCATGAGGGTGGCCAGATAGGCGAGGAAGAGCGCCTCGCGGCCCGGAAAACGCAGGCGGGCAAAGGCGTATCCGGCCAGTGAGCAGAAGAAGACCTGACCTGCCGTCACGCAGCCGGCGTAGATGACGGTATTGAGCAGCATGCGCCCCAGCGGAATGGCGTCGAAAACATCGGCGTAGTTGGACCATTGGGGATGCGCGGGCAGCGGAGTCGCGTCGAGCAGTTCGCCCTCGGACTTCAGCGAGGCCGAGACGGCCCACAGGATCGGCAGCAGTGCGCACCAGGCCACCGCGATCAGGGCCAGATAGATCAGCGCGCCGTTCAGGACGCGACGACCGGGAGTACGCCTCACAGGTCCGCCTCCGCACGCCGCGAGAGCCGCAGCTGAATCAGGGTGAGCACCAGCAGAATTGCGAATATCACCCAGGCCAGCGCCGAGGCGTAACCGACCTCGTAGAAGCGGAAAGCGTTCTGGAACAGCATGATTCCGAGCACGTAGGTGCCCGTCTCCGGCCCGCCATTGCTGCCCGTCAACGCGTACGCCTGATCGAACGCCTGCACCGAATTGATGATCGTGATGACAAAAACGAAGGACAGCGCACCGCGAATCAGCGGCACGGTAATCGACCGGAAGCGCCGGAACGCGCCCGCACCGTCGATTTGCGCCGCCTCGTAAAGGTTTTCGGGCACCCCCTGCATGGCGGCCAGCAGAATCACCGTCGCGAAGGGCACGCTCTTCCACACCGTGACCAGGCTGAGCGATACCAGCGCCCAATCCGGATCCGTCAACCACGGCACGGGACCGAGGCCGATCCAGCTCAGCATGCGATTGAGCAGCCCGTCATCGCTGGCGAAAATGAAGCGGAAGACCACCGCCATCGCCACCGTGGAGGCCACCAGGGGCAGGAAGGCGATTGTCCGGAACACCGCGATACCGGCCAGTTTTCGGTTCAGCAGGGCAGCGATGGCGAGGCTGATCACTACGGTCGGCACCAGCGTGAGCACGGTGAATACCGCCGTATTGCGCAGCGCGATATAGAACAGCGGGTCGGCGGTGAACAGCCGCTGATAGTTGTCCACACCCACAAACCGCGGTGCGCTGAACAAGTCCCACGAATGGAAGCTCAGGTAGAGCGAAAACCCCAGCGGGAACAGCAGAAACACGGCTACGGCAGCGAGATTCGGCGCGATGAACAGTGCTCCGGCCCGCGCCCGCCGCCGGGCCAGCGCCGTCGCACCCGCCCGGCCTCGACCCTGGCCGCGCTCGGCAATGGGCGGCCGCGCCTCGTCTCCGGCGGCAGTCTCCCCGCTCAGCACCCCCGTCGCTCCCCGCTCGAGCCCGCTCATGTCGCCGCCCGCAGCACGGCGTCGATATCGGCGGCGGTCCGGCCGCCGAGCGAATCCGCGGTCGCCGCACCGCGCAGCACCCGATTGCAGCCACGTTCGAGCAGCGCCTCCACCTTTCCCCACTGGGGCGTGACGGCCATTTGACGCGAGTTCGCAGGCCCCTCGGTGAAGACCTCCAGATTGCGAATGCCGCGATGGGCATCGGCGAAACCCGTGGTGTGCATGGCGGATTTGAGCACCGGCACGAACAATCCGGACGCCGCGATCAGGGCTTGACCTTCCGGCCCGGTCGCGAATTTCACGAATTCCCAGGCCTGTTCGCGGCGCGGGCTGGCGGCGGCAATGGCGAGTCCGGTACTACCGACGTCGGTAATGGCCCCCGGTCCCCCGTGCGGTCCGACCGGCAGCACGGTGACATCGAAGTCGAGCCCGTCGTGCCCGGTGAATTCCGAATACAGCCAGTGCCCGCCCATGAGCATGGCGGCCTTGCCGCTGCGGAACAGGTCCTGTGCCGAAACCGATTGCCGGTCACCGACACTCGGCGCCACCGCGTGCCGCACCGCGAGGTCGGCATAAAATTGCAGCCCTTCGGCGAAACGCGGATCCCCGATATTGGTCCGCATCGGCTGCACGGGCGGGCTGAACCATTCGGCCCCGTTGTTCATTCCGAAGCAGGCGGCCGAGAAGTACGGCACCCAGGCATCCACAAAACCCCACTGCTGCGTGCGGCCACCGGAATCGCGGCGGGTCAGCGCGGTGGCCGCCGCCAGGAACTCGGCGTAACTCCAGGCCTCCGACCACCGGGCCGGTGGCTGAATTCCGGCTTCCTCGAACAGTTTTCGGTTGCAGTAGAGAAATACCCCCGACCATTGCTCCGGCAGGGCGTACTGCCCGCCCCGCCACAGGAAGGTGTCCCGCAGCGGCGCGTACCCGTCCTCGTGCAGCTGCGCCGCGTACTGCGGATCACGGTTCAGGAATTCCCGCAGATCCACCAGTACCCCGCGTTCGGCGAGTCCGGCGTAGAGCAGCTCCCATGACATCAGCACGTCCGGACACTTGCCGCCCGCGCAGTAGGTGAGCATCTGCTGCAGCGGATCGGGCCCGGACATGATGGTCCGGATCTTGATATCCGGTCGCCGCCTGCGGAATTCGTCGATGATCTGCAAGCGCGAGCGCGCCTCCTCCGGGCGCGCCTGGAAGAAGAAGGTCACCGCGTCGTCGCCACCACCATCGCAGCCGCTCATGGCCGCGACCAGCGCTGCCGCTGCCGCCGAACGGAGCACGGTGCGCCGAGTGACGTTGCTGTTCACGGTGTGTCGAGCATGCGTAGCTCGGCGCCGACGAGAGTCATCGCAGTCTCCTCTGTCGTGGAAACACGGATCCGGGGCCACGTGACGCAGGTCTCGAGCCAGCATGGCAGCATACGGAGAGCAACCTGCGACACGCGGAGAACACGCAGACTCGCGGGACCCACGCCGGATCTCGTCACCCGCGTTCCCCGGCGCACACGTCCGCCGGGCCACCCATACCTGTCGGTACGACACTTGGTGAACGGCTGGAGAAAGCCGGGGTCCAGGTGTGCCGAGTCGGCTACGTTTGTCCCATTTCGTTTAGATCCACAGCACGTAGATCCACAGCACGTAGATCCACAGCACGTAGATCCACAGCACGTAGATCCACAGCACGTAGATCCACAGCACGTAGATCCACAGCACGTAGATCCACAGCATTCAGATCCACAGCATTCAGATCCACAGCATTCAGATCCACAGCATTCAGATCCACAGCATTCAGATCCGCAGTACTCAGATACGCCGCACGGGAGGGTTGTCGCATGGCGACCATCGAATACCTCCGGACAGACCCCGACCTCCCCCCGGTCGGCGTCGTGGACCGGACGCCCATGACCCCCGCGAAGAAGGGCATCTTCTTCGCCGTCGCCGTTCTCGGCGCCATCGCCTGGACGGTCCTCGCGATCGCGCGCGGCGAGGACGTCAATGCGGTGTGGATCGTGGTGGCCGCCCTCTGTACGTATGTGCTGGCGTACCAGTTCTACTCGCGGCTGATCGAATGGAAGATCACCAAACCGCGCGATGACGTCGCCACTCCGGCCGAGGAGCTGGAGAACGGCCGCGACTACATGCCGATGGACCGGCGCGTACTCTTCGGGCACCACTTCGCCGCCATCGCCGGCGCGGGACCGCTGGTCGGTCCGGTGCTGGCCACGCAGATGGGTTATCTGCCGGGCACCATCTGGATCATTGTCGGCGTCGTCTTCGCCGGTGCGGTGCAGGACTATCTGGTGCTCTGGGCCTCGGTGAAACGCCGCGGCCGCAGCCTCGGGCAGATGGCCCGCGATGAGCTCGGCGTGGTCGGCGGCGTAGCCGCCATCGTGGCGGTGCTGGTCATCATGATGATCCTGCTCGCGGTGCTCGGGATCGTGGTGGTCAATGCGCTCGCCGCCACCCCGAACGCGAAAACCGGTGTGCTGGAGGGCGGTAGCCCGTGGGGCGTGTTCTCCATCGCCATGACGATTCCGATCGCCCTGTTCATGGGCGTGTACCTGCGCTTCGTGCGGCCGGGCAAGGTCGGCGAGATTTCCCTCGTCGGCTTCGCACTGCTGCTGCTGGCCATCATCTCCGGCAACTGGGTGGCCGGATCCGCTTGGGGCCGTGACTGGTTCACCATGTCCGGCACCAGCATCGCCTGGATGCTGATCATCTACGGCTTCATCGCCTCGGTGCTGCCGGTGTGGCTGCTGCTCGCCCCGCGCGACTATCTGTCCACCTTCATGAAGATCGGCACCATCACCCTGCTGGCCGTGGGCGTGCTGGTCACCATGCCGGTGCTCGAGGCCCCCGCCATCTCGCAGTTCGCGGGCAACAGCAACGGTCCGTCGTTCGCGGGCAATCTGTTCCCGTTCCTGTTCATCACGATCGCCTGTGGCGCGCTGTCGGGATTTCACGCACTGGTGTCCTCGGGCACCACGCCGAAACTGCTGGAGAAGCAGTCGCAGGCCCGCATGATCGGCTACGGCGGCATGCTCATGGAGTCGTTCGTCGCGGTCATGGCGATCATCACCGCCAGCATCATCGACCAGCACCTGTACTTCGCCATCAATGCCAGCCCGGCCCTGACCGGCAATAGCGCCGACAAGGCCGCCACCTACGTGAACGGCCTGGGGCTGAGCGGGAATCCGATCACGGCGGCGGATCTGAATGCGGCCGCGGCCGGAGTCGACGAGGCCAATATCGTCTCCCGCACCGGTGGCGCGCCGACGCTGGCCATCGGCATGTCGGAGGTGCTGCACAAGCTCATCGGCGGGTCGGGCCTGAAGGCGTTCTGGTACCACTTCGCGATCATGTTCGAGGCGCTGTTCATCCTCACCACCATCGATGCGGGCACCCGCGTGGCGCGCTTCATGCTGTCGGATTCGCTGGGCAATCTGCCCGGGGCCAAGCGCTTCAAGGATCCGTCCTGGCTGCCCGGCGCCTGGATCTGCTCGGCCATCGTGGTCGCGGCCTGGGGTTCGGTGCTGCTCATGGGCGTCACCGATCCACTGGGCGGCATCAATACGCTCTATCCGCTCTTCGGCATCTCCAACCAGCTGCTGGCGGCCGTGGCGCTGACCGTGGTGCTGGCCATCGTGGTGAAGAAGGGCCTGGTGAAATGGGCCTGGATTCCGGCGGTGCCGCTGGTGTGGGATCTGATCGTCACCATGACGGCGTCGTTCCAGAAGATCTTCTCGGGTGATCCGAAGATCGGGTACTGGACACTGCACCACAACACCGTGCGCACCCACGACGCCTATGTCGCCGCGCGCGACTCCGGCCAGCTGCCCAAGGGCGTGGCGAATATCGCCGCGCTGAATACGCAGATCTCCAACCTGGACAAGACGATTCGCAATACGTTCATCCAGGGCACGCTGTCGATCGTGTTCGCGGTGCTGGTGCTGATCGTGGCGCTGATCGGGCTGTGGGTGTGCATTCGCGCGCTGCGCAAGGGCGGCGGCGAAACCACCGAATCGCCGGAGCAGCCGTCCAAGATCTTCGGGCCGAGTTCCTTCCTGGCCACCAAGGCCGAGAAGGAAGTGCAGAAGGAATGGGACGACCTCGTCGCACAGGGCAAGGTGCGTGCGAGCGGGGCCGCGGCGCACGCACACTGAGACCGTGACCCCCGCTATGACCGACCCGGCCGCCCCGTCCTCCGCAGGCTTCCTGCGGACGGCGGGGCGCGCTGTTCTCCGGGCCGCACGCGCGCTGATCTGGTGGTTCAACTCGATCCTCGGCGGCAACGACTACCGGCGCTATGTCCAGCACCTACAGCTGCAACACCCGGACGCGCCGATCCCCAGCGAACGCGAGTACTGGCGCGACCGCCACGACGCCGCCGCCCGGAACCCGGCCAACCGCTGCTGCTGAGGACCCACCTGCGTCGTTTTTCCGCTGATAGTGGTGTCCTATTTCCGCTAGCGGAGTCGGCCGCATCCTGCGATCGTGGATCTTGTGAGTGCGAACGAGCTGGACTTCGAGCGGTGCTACCGCGCCGTGGCAACCAAGGATGCCCGCTTCGACGGGCAATTCGTGACGGCGGTGCGCACCACCGGAATCTATTGCCGCCCTTCATGTCCCGCCATAACCCCGAAACCTGCCAACGTCACCTTCCTGCGCACGGCCGCCGCGGCCCAGCAGTCCGGATTCCGGGCCTGCCGCCGCTGCCTGCCGGACGCGGCCCCCGGCTCCCCGCTGTGGAATACCCGTGCCGACCTGGCCGCCCGCGCCATGCGCCTGATCGCCGACGGTGTGATCGAACGCGGCGGCGTGCCCGCCCTGGCCGATACCCTCGGCTATTCACAACGCCAGCTCACCCGGGTCCTCACCAGCGAACTCGGCGCCGGACCCCTGGCGCTGGCCCGGGCGCACCGGGCGCACACCGCCCGGCTGCTCATCCAGACCACGCCGCTGTCCATGTCGGATATCGCGTTCGCCGCCGGCTTCGCGAGTATCCGGCAGTTCAACGACACCGTGCGGGAGGTCTTCGCGGTCAGCCCGACCACGCTGCGCGATGAATCCCGCCGCCGCAACGGCGATACGCTGCCCGCCACCAATGGCCTGCTGACGCTGCGACTTCCGTACCGGGAGCCGCTCGACAAGCCCTGGCTGGAGTGGTTCCTGTCCTCGCACGCTGTGCCCGGGCTGGAGCTGTGGGAAGACGGGGTCTACACCCGTAGTCTGCGAACCCCGCACGGCCACACCACCGTTCGCATGTCCGTGCAGCCCGGGCACGTCCGCGCCTCGCTGGCGCTGCACGATATGCGCGATCTCGCGCCGACCGTCGCCCGACTACGCCACTTCCTCGACCTCGACGCCGATCCCGTCGGCATCGACGAGGCCTTGGCGGCGGGCATGGCCGGAAACAGAGCGGGCGTGGTGCTCTCCCACGGCATTCGGGTGCCCGGCTGCCTCGACGGACCGGAACTGTTGCTGCGCACCATGATCGGACAGCAGATCTCGGTCGCGGCGGCCAATACCCACAGCGCCCGGCTGGTGCAGAACCTGGGCGAATCCATTCCCGGACCCCTCGCGCACCTGTTCCCCACCGCCGCGGCCATTGCCGAACACGGCGCCGAGGTGCTGACCGGCCCGTCCAAGCGCATCGAAGCCATCGTGGCCGCCGCCCGCGCCCTCGCCGACGGTGACCTGGTCCTGCACTCCGGGCGCACCGCCACCGAACTCCGGCGCGATCTGCTGGCCCTCGACGGTGTGGGCCCGTGGACCGCCGATTACGTCACCATGCGACTGCTGGCCGATCCCGACGTGCTGCTGCACACCGATCTGATCGTCCGCCGCGGCGCCGGTCTGCTCGGCATCGATCTGACCGATACCGCCCGCTGGGCGCCCTGGCGCTCCTATCTGACCATGCATCTGTGGAAGCACGCCCTGGCCCACCCTGCCACCGTCCCCGATGGCGCCCCCGGCGCCCGGAAAGCGAGAACAGTACCGTGACCCGATCCACCTCTGCTGCCGCCGATTTCGCCACCGTTACCACCCCGGCCGGCCCCTTCACCGCCCTCGTCGACCCCGACGGCGCGGTCCTGGCCGCCGGCTGGACCGCCGATGCGGAGAATCTCCGGCAGCTCATCCACACCACCCTGCGACCGGCCGAAATCCGCGAACGCGATTCGCTCGGCGCGGTCACCAAAGCCGTCGTGGACTACCACGCGGGCGATATCGCGGCCATCGACGCCATTACCGTCCGCCAGCTCTCCGGCCCGTTCCTGGTGCACGCCTGGGAGGTGCTGCGCAAAGTGCCCGGCGGAGAACCGATCACGTACACCGATTTCGCCGCCGCCTCCGGCCGTCCCGCCGCCACCCGGGCCGCCGCCAATGCCTGTGCCCGTAATGCGGCGGCCCTGTTCGTCCCCTGCCACCGCATCATCCGCACCGACGGCACGCTCGGCGGCTTCCGCTGGGGTCTGCCGGTCAAGCGCTGGCTGCTCGACCACGAGGCGCACTGACCTCGGTCACCGGCGCCAGAACAGGTGGTGCACCACCCCGCTCGGGCTCGGGATCCGCTCCAGATGGAAGCGGTCGGTGAGTTCGCCGGGGTCCTCGACCCACCGACAATGTGCTCGCGGAACCGGAACCGCATGATGCGCGGCGACCGAAACCGTTGTGCGGTGGTCAGCCGAGGGCGGTTTCGAGGCGGGAGCCGGTGCGGCCGCGGATGACGTGCAGGCGGCTGGGGATGCGCTGGCGCATTTCATCCACATGGCTCACCACCCCGACGACGCGGCCGCCGGAGCGGAGTTCGTCGAGGACGCCCATGACCGCATCCAGGGTGTCGGCGTCGAGGCTGCCGAAACCCTCGTCGATGAACAGGGTGTCGAGGACGAGGCCGCCGGATTCGGCGGCCACCACATCCGCCAGGCCCAGGGCGAGAGAGAGTGAGGCCATGAAGGTTTCGCCGCCGGAGAGGGTTTTGGCGGGGCGGATGGCGCCGGTGTAGTCGTCGCGGATGTCGAGGCCGAGGCCGCCGCGCCGGCCGCGCGGGCCGGCGGCATCGGTGTGGACGAATTCGTAACGGCCGCCGGACATGCGGCGCAGGCGGACCGAGCCGGAGACGGCCACCTCCTCCAGGCGGGCGGCGAGTACGTAGGAGCGCAGGGACATTCGGCGATTGTTCTCACCGCGTCCGGCCACCACATCGGCCAGACGGGCGAGTTCGTCGTGCGCCTGCTGGATGGGTGCGATTCTGTCCACAGCCGCCCACAGCTGCGTGCACAGTTCTTCGAGTTGCTCGACCCGCCGGGCGGCCACGGTGTGCGCGGCGACGGCGCGTTCGAGAGCCGTTTGCGCCTGTGTCACCGCGGCTTCCAGCCCGGCCAGATCGCCGAGTGCGATACCGGCGGCGGCCTGGATCTCCGGTTCGGCCAGCACGGTTTCCGCATGCGAGCGGGCACGGTCGGCAGCGACGAGTTCGGCCTCGATATCGGCCTGCCGCTGAGCCGTGCGCGAGGCGGCATCGACGGCCCGGGCGTATTCGGCCAGGACGCTGTAGTCCGGGCCGGTTTCGCCCATGACGGGCGGGGCGGTGCCGACCAGACCCGCGTCATACGACAGCTTTTCGACCCGGACGGCCAGTGCCGCAACCTGTTCGCGAGCGAGCACGGACTCCGTGCGTGCCGCACGCAGCGCCGTGGCGGCCGCGACCAGCGCATCCAGGCGGGCGCGGCGGCGGTCCACGGTGCCGTCCGCACCCGCGGCGGTGGTCAGCCGCTCGGTGAGTTCGGCCAGCCTGCGGTCGGTGGCCACCATGCGTTCCATCGTTGCGCTGCTACGGCTTTCGCCATCTCGCAGCTCGTCCTGGAGCCGGGTTTCCTCGGCGCGCAGCCGATCCAGCTCCGCGGCCAGACCGTCCGCCAGCTTCGCCCGGTCCCGCGCCTCGGCCCAGCGCGTCTCGGCGGCGGCCAGACCGCTCGCCAATTCCGCCTTATCGGCATCGCCTCCGCGTTCGACGAGCACTTCGATGGTGCGCTCCAACTCCGCGACCAGCTGCCCGGCCTGTTCCCGCGCGGTCTCGGCGGCCCGTTCCGCCGCCACCGCAGCGTCTTCCGCCTCCTTGGACACCGCCAGCTCACCCGCTCGCGCCGGCGCGGGATGCTCGGCCGACCCGCACACCGCGCACGGATCTCCCTCCACGAGCGCCCCCGCCAGCTCGGCGGCCATTCCCGCCAGCCGCCGCTCCCGCAGCGCGAGCGTGCGCTCCCGCGCATCCAGATGCGCAACCCGCTTCGCGTCGAAGGTCACCCGCGCCCGCGTCAGCTCCCCCTGCCGCCGCTGCAATTCGAGCGCCGCCTTGGCCGCAGCGCGCAACCGCTCCCGCTCCGCCTCCAACACCGGCAGCCCCGCGGCGGCATCTGTAGCCGCCCGCAGTCGAACTTCCACCCCCGCAATAACTTCCGGAACTTTGGCGCGCCGCTCGGTCACCTTCCGCACCGTCTCGACCAGCCCTCGCTGCTCCTCCCGCAGTCGCGCCAAGGCCCCCGTCAGCTTTGCAGCCGACTCCGCATCCACCCGCACCTCATCCAAGGCCCCCATCTGCGCACTCCACCGCTGCACAGCCGCCTCCAACCCCCGAACCCGATTCGCGCCCGAACCACCAACCGCCGCACCAGGTCCAGCTGCGCCCGAGTGGGACCCGGCAGCACTGCCCATCGACTCCGCCTCAGCCTCGATGACTTCGGCACCGAGGCCGGGATGCCGATCACCGGAGTTCGCCGGGTCATCGCTCGGCGAGGAGGGGAATGCGCCACCGCGGACGGATTCGGCGTCGGCGTTTTTCTCCAGGTAGTCCAGCTCTGCCCCAAGGTCGCTGCCCGCCAGTTCGGCCGCGGCGAGATCGGCCGCGGCCCAGGCGGTTCCATCGAGTTCGGCGCTGGCGGGTTCGAGGAGGCGGTCGGCGAGTTGTTCGGCGGTACGGGTGGCGTCGTCTTCGCGGCGGCGCAGGGCTACGGCGGCGGAGCGGGCCTCGGCGAGGGCGGTGGCTACCGGTTCGGCGCGGCGGGCTCGGTCGAGTTCGGTTTGCAGGGTGTCGCGGTGGGCCGCGCCGGAGGCGTAGGCGTCGAGTTGCGTGCGGGCCTCGGTGAGACGGCGGTGGCGGTCGTGGAGACGGCGCTGTTCTTCCGCCGCGGCATGGGCGCGGGTGGAATCGGCCTGGCGCTGTTCGAGTTCCGCGGCGGTGCCGGTGAGCGCGGCGCGGGCGGTGACCAGCAGCCGCTGCGACCATTCCACGGATTCGAGCGGACCGGCGGTTTCGGTCGCGGCCAGACCCGCTGCCGTGCCGACCCGGGCGATGAGGCGATCGATGCCCTGTTTGCGGGTATCGAGATCGGCGGAGCCCGCGCGGCGCTTATCGATCAGCCACTGTTCGGCGGTACCGAATCGTTCGGTGTCGAAAAGCTTTTCGAGGAGCTTTTCCCGATCCTCGTTGTCGGCGCGCAGGAATCGCGCGAAATCGCCCTGGGGCAGCAGCACGACTTGGAAGAACTGGTCGGCGCTCATACCGAGCAGGCGCAGCACCTCATCGCCGATATCGGGAATTCGGGACAGGTGCTGGCCGCGACCGTCCAGCCATTCCAGTGTCGCGGAGGCATTCTCTTTGACCCAGCCGCTTTTCGCGCGCGAGCTCGGCCGCTGAAATTCGGGCGAACGTGTCAATCGCAATCGCCTGCCGCCGAGCGTCGCCTCCAGTTGCACCCGCGGCGGCGTCTGCTCATCGGCGTGATCGGAGTGCAGCCGCTTCTCCCCGCGCGCCCCGGGCACACTGCCGTACAGCGCGAACGCGACCGCATCCAGCACCGTGGTCTTACCCGCGCCGGTCTGCCCGTGTAGCAGGAACAATCCGTCGGCCCCGAGCTTGTCGAAATCCACCACGGCCGTTTCGGCGAACGGGCCGAAGGCGGTCAGTTCCAGTCGATGCAGCCGCACGCGCCGTCCCCTTCGATCTCCGCCCATCCAACAACCCCGCACGGGCGAGCGCCCGCAGGACACGCCGCCGCGTCGCGATAAATGCGACTCATGCAGTCAACTCGCCTGCGCCACCATCGGATTCGGGCGGCACCAGACCGAAGAGCTCGAGATCCCCGTCGAGCTCATCAGTGCCCGATAGGCGATTGCTCCCGTCATCGGCAACCGGCTGCCCGGCATCGGCAATCCGCCGCGCCGATTCGGCTCGAGCGGCGGCTCCCCCCTCCGCACCGGCACCGGAGACGCGCACCTGACCGTCCACGCTTTCACCCGCGGCGCGCACGAGATCGTCTGTCCCCGCCACGCCGGCACTGCGGCCCAGCCCGTCGCCCGCTTGCTCACCGTGGGCGCGCACCGGGCCCTCCTTCTCCCGCACCGCGGCGGCCAGCGCCCGCTCCAGCCACGTCATCTCACCCGCGGTGGGCGCACCGCGCACATCGGTGAGGAAGCTCTGGGCGATCTCGGTATCGCGGCGACCGTGCACGCGCTCCCGATAGTGCAGTTCCGGATTGCCTTCGGGCCGAACCCATTCCACGTGCACGGCGTGCGGAAAGCGCTCGCGCAGCCGCCGCAGGGCATCGACCGGGCGCGCATGATCGGTCAGCGTCGCCGATACATAGTCCGGTTCGGCCGCCGCGTGCTCGGGCGCGTCCAGCAGCTCCTCCAGCGTTCCGCTGAGCTGGCTGAGCCCACGCACCACCGGCAGTTCACGCCGCGAGACCGCCGACAATCCACCGGCGTCCAATTCCACAATCCACACCGCTTTGCGCTGCGACCGCTCGCCGAACGAATACGGCAGCGGCGACCCGCAGTACCGCACCGATTCCGACAGTGTCTGCGGCGAATGCAAATGTCCCAGCGCCACATAGTCGATGCCGTCGAAGGCCCCCAGCGGCACCGTCTCCACGCCGCCCACCGAGATGGACCGCTCCGATCCGGTGGCCTCACCGCCCACCACGAAGGCGTGTGCCAGCACCACCGACCGCACCCCGGCCCGTTCGGCCAGATCGCCCCGGATCAAGCGCATGGCCGCATCCAGGATCTCGGCATGCGAACGCGCCTGCGGCACGCCTAGTTCCGCCCGCGTGATCTCCGGCTCCAGGTATGGGATGCCGTAGAAAGCGACCTCTCCGTGCGCGTCGGACAGCATTACGGGCCGTGCCACTTCGGATATCCCACACCGCAGATGCAGCCCGCCCGCCGCCGCGAAACTCCCCAGCGCACCGAGCCTGGTGGGCGAGTCGTGATTGCCGGAGGTGGCGACAATGGCCGCCCCGGCGTTCCGGATGGCTTCGAAACCGCGATTGCACACCGCGATTGCGTCCGCACTCGGAATGGAGCGGTCGTAGACGTCCCCCGGCAGCACCACCACGTCCACCTGCTCCGCGGCCACCAGTTCGGCAATGGCGCGCAGCGAACACTCCTGATCGGCGAGCAGATCGACACCGTGAAAGGTGCGGCCGATATGCCAGTCGGAGGTGTGCAGGATTCGCATGCCGCAAAACGTAGGCGATCCCTCCGACAGATTCATCCGTACCCTCGCGCGCTTTCGGAAACACGCCGGTGTATTGCGGGCGCGGGCAAACTTCGCACCCCGGCGCGCCGACCGGCTCCGTCGAAAGCTGCCACGCAGTTGCCGCTTTCACGGTTTTGTCGGTGGCATAGGGCAAACTCGCCACCCATGACCGCACCGATGCTGTTCGCGCTGCTTTTGGTGTTCCTCGCCGGGATCGGCCTGGGCTGGCTCGGGCATGCCGCGCGCGCGGGTCAGCGCGCGGCCGTGGCCGAGGCCCGGCTCTCGGCCATGCACGACAACGAGCGGCTACTGCATCAGTCGCTGGGTGCGGCCAGTGAGGATGCGGCGCGGCGGCAATCGCACGCCCTGGGTTCGATGATGGAACCGCTGCGCGAGGCGGTCGGCACCCTGAACCGGCATATCCAGGAGGTCGAGCACAATCGCATCAACGCGTATTCCGGCCTGCGCGAACAGGTTGCGGGCATGCAGCGCACCTCGCTCCATCTCTCCACGCAGACCGGGCAATTGGTCGCCGCGCTACGGGCGCCGCAGGTACGGGGCCGCTGGGGCGAAATCCAATTGGAGCGCGTGGTCGAACTGGCGGGCATGACCCGGCACTGCGATTTCGACACCCAGGTCACCCGCCGCGCCGGCACCACCGGAACCACCGAGGGCGTGGTTCGCCCGGACCTGGTGGTGCGCCTGTCCGCCGGCCGGCAGATCGTGGTGGACGCCAAGGTGCCGTGCACCGCGTATCTGGAGGCCGCGGCCACCGAGGAGCCGCGCGAGCGTGATCACCACCTCGCCCGCCATGCCAAACACCTGCGCAATCATGTCGATCAATTGGCCGCGAAGGAGTACTGGGCGGCATTCGATCCGTCCCCGGAATTCGTTGTCCTGTTCGTGCCCGGCGATCCCTTCCTGGATGCCGCGATGGGCGCCGACCCGGGTCTGCTCGAGTACGCCTTCGGCCGCAATGTGGTGCTCGCGACCCCGACCACATTGATCGCGCTACTGCGCACGGTGGCGCTCGGCTGGCGGCAGGAGGCCATGTCGCAGGATATGGCGTTGATCCAGCAGCTCGGTCGCGAGCTGTACACGCGGCTGGGCACCACGGGCCGCCATTTGGATCGGCTGGGCGCACAACTCGGCAAGGCGGTGGACTCGTTCAATCACACCGTCGCCTCGGTCGAAACACGAGTCATGGTGACGGCCCGCAAACTTCATGATCTAGAGATTTCGGACACCCCGGTGCCGGAATTACATCAGGTGGAAACCTGGCCTCGGGCCGTTGGATTCGCTGAATCCGACTAATAGGGCAATGCCATTACGGATCACCGCATGATGTCGCCTCCCTCGCGGAACAGCTGCATGCTTTAGTGTGCTTGACGTGGCAGTTACCCAGCGTGAGCGAGCAGAGGTGCCCCCGTCGCACCGTTCGATCCTGCCGACGGTCCCCGGCGTCCCGGCGGGCGCCGCTGTGCTCATTGCCGTGACCTGCACGTTCATCGGATTCTTCATCGATAAGCAGGGCGGCTCCGAGCTGACCGGCACCTTCGCGACGCTGTACGTGATCGGCTGCCTCGCGGCCGCGCTCGTCGTCCGATATCGCGGGCTCTTCACCACCATGGTGCTGCCCCCGCTGCTGCTGTTCGTCGCGGTGCCGGTCTCCTATCAGTTGCTGCTCGGCAACTCCGGCAGCCTGAAGCTCAAAGACATTCTGCTGAATCTGGCCATCCCGCTGGTGAATCGCTTTCCCACCATGGCGCTGGCCACCGTGCTGGTCCTGATCGTCGGTGCGGTGCGAGTGGTGCTGAACCGCCGCGAGCAGAACAAGGATTCGGACAGCACGCCGCGGACCCGGACCCCGCGGCCAACCGGAGCCGCACGCGCCCAGCGCGCCGGCGCGGCCGCCGCCAAGGACCCCGCCAGACGACGCTTCGGCCCTGCCTCGGCAGCGCAGGACGCGGGCGATCCACTCACGTCCACCCCGGCCGCGGGCCGCCGGGCGCCCGGCGGCCGGGTGGCCGCTCGCCCGCCGCGCGTGGGCGCACCGGATCGCCAGGCGGCCCCCGGTCAACCGGGCGCCAACCGGCAGCCCCCGGCCGATCGCAAGCGCACCCCGCCCCCCGACCGCAAGGCCGCCCCGGACCGCAAGCCTCCGGTCGATCGCAAGCCCCCCGCCGAGCGCGGCAAGCCCCCGATGGACCGCAAACCGCCGATGGATCGCAAGCCTCCGGTCGATCGCCGACCGCCGCCCGACCGCGCCAACCCGGCGGCCAACCCCGCGGCGGAACCCCGCCGCCGCCGTGCGGCGAACCCTGAGGTGCCGCCGCATCCGCGCCCCAATGTGCGCTACCGCGAACGAGATTCCGGACGCATCGAACGCTGAGAACGGACGCAGAAAACAGAAATCCCCGCACCGGAGAGTGCGGGGATTTTCGCTATCCGAGGTGAATCAGCGTTATCGGAGGTGAATCAGCCTCGCGCGGAACGCAATTCACGCGGCAGCGAGAAAACCAGCGTTTCATTGGCGGTGGACACCGGCTGCACATCGCCGAAACCGTGTTCGGCCAGCAATTCCAGCACACCCTCCACCAGAATCTCCGGCACCGAGGCGCCCGAGGTGAGCCCGATGGTACGCACACCCTCGAACCAGGCCGGATCGACCTCGCGGGCGTAATCGACCAGATACGAGGCCTTGGCGCCCGCACCGAGCGCGACCTCGACCAGCCGCACCGAGTTGGAGGAATTGCGCGAACCGACCACGATCACCAGATCGCAGGCCGGGGCCATGGCCTTGACCGCGGTCTGACGGTTGGACGTGGCGTAGCAGATGTCATCGCTCGGCGGATCCTGCAGATTCGGGAACCGCGCGCGCAAGCGGTGCACGGTCTCCATGGTCTCGTCCACCGACAGCGTGGTCTGGGAGAGCCAGATCACCTTGTTCTCATCGCGAACGGTCACCTTGTCGACCGAGTCGGGGCCGTCGACCAGCTGAATGTGTTCCGGCGCCTCACCCGCGGTGCCCTCCACCTCCTCATGGCCCTCATGGCCGATGAGCAGAATGTCGAAGTCGTCGCGAGCGAAACGCTTGGCCTCCTGATGCACCTTGGTCACCAGCGGGCAGGTGGCATCGATGGTGTGCAGATCACGCGCGGCGGCCGACTCGTGCACCGCCGGCGAGACACCGTGCGCCGAGAAGACCACCACCGCACCCGGCGGCACCTCGTCGGTTTCATCGACGAAGATCACACCGCGGTCTCGCAGCGTCTCCACCACGTGCCGGTTGTGCACGATCTCCTTGCGGACATAGAGGGGGGCGCCGTGCTTCTCCAGCGCCTTCTCGACAGTGACGACCGCGCGGTCGACACCGGCGCAGTAACCACGAGGTTCGGCGAGCAGTACCCGTTTCGGCGAGTCGGTATCACCTGCCACGGACCGGACGATTCCGACGTTCAAAGGGATAGCCGAAGACATGCCCACCAGAATACTGTGTTGAATTTGCCTCCGCTTCGCTCCGGCGGGGTTCGCGGCCCTGGAGTCTCGTTCTTCCCTCCCTCCGCTCCTCCGCTGCGCTCCCCCGCTCCACTCGGTCCAGAACGAGACGGGCCGTGAACCCAGAGGCGATTTGTCTCGAAAGTCGGCGAAATTGCATTTTGGCGACTTCTCGCCTTTGCATCACAGTGCGTTTCGGGCAGGCTAGGGGCATGTTCCGACCTCCGTTCCTGGCCCGGGTCGCCGCCGGGGCTGCCGTCTATGCCCTCGAGGAAACTCGTCGGCTACCGACCAACGCGATCAATTTCCCGATCACCGCGATCAGTCAGATGCTGCAGACGACCATGCATCTGCAGCAGTTCGTGACCAGCCTCGCCCTCAAAGGCGATGCCGTTTTCGACCGTTTGATCAATCAGCCGGAAGAACAGCCGGCATGGGCGACGTTCGATGAGGACGAGTCCTTCGAGCAAACCCCGAGCGCCGCACCCGAATCGGCACGCAAGAGCAGTTTCGACCTGTTCGTCGCCGAGGAAACGGTCACCGAAACCCCGGCCGCGCCCGTCTTCGAACCGATTGCGGCCGAACCGGAACCGATCGCCGAGCCCGTCGCCGAGGAATCGGCCGTCGCGCCGGAGGCGGCTGCTGTCACCGCGCCGGAGGCGGCTGCTGTCACCACGCCGGAGGCGGCTGCTGTCACCGCGCCGGAGACCGTAGCCGTGGCCGAGCCGGCGGTTGCCGAAATCGCCGCCCCCGCAACGCCTTCCAAGGCCTCGACCAACGGCCATCAGAATGGCAGCGTCGCCGTGGTCGAGCCCGAGGTGGCCACCCGCTACGACTACCCGAACATGACCCTGGCGCAGCTGCGCGCCCGGCTGCGCATGCTCACCATCGACGATCTGGCCACGCTGCTGGCGTACGAACAGGGCACCCGCGACCGCGCCCCGTTCGTCACCATGCTGACGAACCGGATCGCCACCGTTAAGGCCAAATGACTGTGTCTAATTTGCCCTCCGCTTCGCTCCGGGCGGGTTCGCGGCCCTGAAAGTCTCGGTCTTCCCTCCCTCCGCTCCTCCGCTTCGCTCCCCCGCTCCACTCAGTCCAGAGCCGAGACGGGCCGCGAACCATGGAGTTGAGACCCCGTGGCGGTCGCAGTGATGCGGCCGCCACCACTGTGTCGGAGGACATTGGCAGGACCGGCGTTCCGTGGTCGGTGGGAACTGACAGAATCGGTGCGGTGACCACCGACCAGCCGGCGAAGCCGCCGAGTTCCGCCGAGAATCCGATGCCGGTGCGCACCGTTGCCGTGAAGGTGGCGCAGTGGATCGACAAGCTGGGCGCGGTCTGGGTGGAGGGGCAGATCACCCAGATCAATCTGCGGCCCGGCACCCGCACCGCCTTCCTGGTGCTGCGCGATACCGCCGCCGATATGTCGCTCACGGTGACCTGTGATCCGGATCTGCTGCGCAATTCGCCGGTGCCGCTGCAGGAGGGCAGCCGGGTGGTGGTCTACGGGAAGCTGTCGTTCTTCACCGCGCGCGGCACGGTCTCCTTGCGCGTCACCGAGATCCGGCCGGTCGGCATCGGCGAATTGCTCGCCCGCATCGAACGACTCAAGGCGCTGCTGGCCGCGGAGGGCCTCTTCGACCCCCGCCTCAAGCGCCCGATTCCCTTCCTGCCCAATCGCATCGGCCTCATCACCGGCCGCGCCAGCGCCGCCGAGCACGATGTGGTGACGGTGGCCACTCAGCGCTGGCCCGCCGTGCAATTCGAGATCCGCAATACCGCCGTACAGGGCCCGACCGCGGTACCGCAGATCCTGGAGGCGCTGGCCGCCCTGGACGCCGACGAGGCGGTCGATGTCATCGTGCTGGCGCGCGGCGGCGGCAGTGTCGAGGATCTGCTGCCCTTCTCCGATGAAACACTGTGCCGGGCAATAGTTTCGGCCAAGACCCCGATTGTCAGCGCCATCGGCCACGAGCCCGACAATCCGCTCAGCGACTACGTCGCCGACCTGCGCGCCGCGACTCCCACCGATGCCGCCAAGCGCATAGTCCCCGACGCCGCAGCCGAATCCGCGCTGCTGCGCGAATTGCAGGCCCGCGCCGCCGCGGCGCTGCGCGGCTGGGTGGACCGGGAATCCCGTGCCCTGCAACAGCTCCGCTCCCGCCCGGTGCTGTCGGACCCACTGCGCCTGCTGGAGCAGCGCCACGACGAGGTGGAGCGCTTCCGCACCGCCGCCCGCCGCGCCATCAACCAGAGCCTCACCACCGAATCCACGGCCACCCGGCACCTGCGTGAAAAACTCTCCGCGCTGGGACCGGCGGCCACCCTGTCGCGCGGTTATGCGGTGGTGCAGAAGGTTCTCGGCAAGGAACGCGAGGTGGTCCGCTCCATCGACGACGCTCCCGCGGGCAGTCAGCTCCGCATCCGGGTGGCCGACGGTGCGCTCACCGCCGCCGCGCTCGGCTCCCAATCCCTCGGCCCCCGAAAGGAATCCACCCCGAATGACTGAGTCCGACCTCACCGAGATTGCCGCCTTCGGTTACGAACGCGCCCGTGACGAGCTCGTCAATGTGGTGAAGATGCTCGAACAGGGCGGCCTCGACCTCGACGATTCCCTCTCCCTCTGGGAGCGCGGGGAAGCCCTTGCCAACCGCTGCGAGGAACACCTCGCCGGTGCGCGTAAACGCGTCGAAGACGCCCTCTCCCACCGCACCACGGAGAACTGACCGCCCCGGGGCGAAGACCGTGCCCTGATGGAGCCCGCCTCTCCGACCCACCCGGGTCCGACCGAACAGCCCCGCGTCGCGGTCTCACAGCGCCCATTGCGGCTGTGCGATTGCGGCGCGGGCTGTTTCGCGCGGGCGATCAGTGCGCGGGCGATCAGTGCGCGGGGAGCGGCTGCGCGTTGTCCACGGCGGTGGC
Source organism: Nocardia sp. NBC_01388 (assembly GCF_045040085.1). Lineage (NCBI taxonomy): Bacteria > Bacillati > Actinomycetota > Actinomycetes > Mycobacteriales > Nocardiaceae > Nocardia > Nocardia sp. NBC_01388. Next base: position 7,751,518 of record NZ_CP109553.1, on the reverse strand, counting down.
GAGGGTGTTGAAGGCGGAGGCGTTGCCGGCGCCCTTGATCAGGATTCGGACGTCGCCGAAGTCGGTGATCCAGGCGGGTTCGCTGCCGGGCTCGGAGTATTCGACCCACTTGCGGTCGCCGATCTGCGCGGTGCCGCTGGCGTAGCGGGAGCCGACGATCTTCTTGGCGAGCACGTCCTCGGTGGCGTTGGACTGCGTGTACTGCATGTAGCTGCCCTGCGGTGTGATGTAGCCGACGGTGCTCACCGCGCCGCCGCCCGCGGCGGGGATGGTGTCGCGGCTGCCGGAGTTCGGCTTCCAATCGGCGGACAGCGCGGGCTCGCGAATCGGGAATCCGATGGTCTTGGCATCGTCTGCGAGAGCGGTGTGCGCATCGAAGTGCGGGACCTGGCCCTGGGTGGGTCCGTTCGCGGTGAAGGTGCACTGGCTGGCGATGCCGGCAATGACCAGGCAGATCAGTACCAGTGGCAGGAGGGACCAGATGAGGTCCCGCCAGTCGTTCAGGATCCGCGGCTTCGTGTTCGACACGCCCCCAGTATCCACGGGCCCTTACTGCGACCCTCCTCACAGGGCAGGTGTCCGCGCCCTTGCGCATCCCCCGCGTCAAGCGGCTCGTCCGTAAAGGTCCAGCGCCGAGCCGGAAGTGAAACGCAAGTACTTGTCTAGGGCTCCGGAGCGCAATGCGACAATTCACGCAGCAGTAGACAACCTAGGAGGCACCGTAATGACGGCACCGACACCCGCATCCCGCCGTGAGGCCCCGGACCGCAACCTCGCTCTGGAGTTGGTCCGGGTCACCGAGGCCGGCGCGATGGCAGCGGGTCGCTGGGTCGGCCGCGGCGACAAAGAGGGCGGCGACGGCGCGGCAGTGGACGCCATGCGGCAGTTGGTATCGACGGTCACCATGCGCGGCATCGTGGTGATCGGCGAGGGCGAGAAGGACGAAGCGCCCATGCTCTACAACGGTGAGCTGGTCGGCAATGGCGAGGGCCCGGAACTGGACTTCGCGGTCGACCCCATCGACGGCACCACCCTGATGGCGAAGGGCTCGCCCGGCGCGATCTCCGTGCTCGCGGTCGCCGAGCGCGGCGCCATGTTCGACCCGTCGGCCGTGTTCTACATGGAGAAGATCGCGGTCGGCCCCGAAGCCGCCGACGTCATCGACCTCGCGGCCCCGATCGCGGAGAACCTGCGCCGCGTCGCGAAGGCGAAGAACTCCTTCGTCTCCGATCTGACGGTGTGCGTGCTGGACCGCCCGCGCCACAATCAGTACATCCAGGATGTCCGCGATGCGGGCGCCCGCATCCGCCTCATCTCCGACGGTGACGTCGCCGGCGCCATCGCCTGCGCCCGCCCGGAATCCGGCGTCGACGTACTGATCGGCATCGGCGGCACGCCCGAGGGCATTATCGCCGCGGCCGCCATGCGCTGTATGGGCGGTGCGCTGCAGGGCAAGCTGGCCCCGAAGGACGACGAGGAGCGGCAGAAGGCCCTCGACGCCGGCCACGATCTGGACCGCGTGCTCAATACCGAGGACCTCGTCTCCGGTGAGGACGTCTTCTTCAGCGCCACCGGCGTCACCGACGGTGATCTGGTGCGCGGCGTGCGCTACTTCGGCGGCGGCGCGTACACCCAGTCCATCGTCATGCGCGCCAAGTCCGGCACCGTGCGCATCGTCGATGCCTACCACCGCCTCACCAAGCTGCGCGAATACGCCTCGGTCGACTTCGTCGGCGACGACCAAGCCGCGCCCCCCATGTTCTGAGCCGTCCCGCCTCTCCGAACCTTTAGCGCACCAGTAGGAACGACGACAGTCCCGTGCCTGCGGTCAGGTGCGGCACCGGTTCTGGGGGTACCCCGGGAGTTACCCTGATCTCGCGAGATCAGTTGTCACCGTTCATAGGTGATTCGAGGCGGCGGGAACGGCCGGAGTGTGTTCGAGGCACTCCGGCCGTTGTCGTATTCCCGGTCCGTCCTGTGCGGATTCCCTCAGGCGTGGCGCCCCCATCCACCCCGGTGCGGGCCTAGGGTCGGATTCATGGCAGACGACACCCGGTACCGCATCGAACACGACACCATGGGTGAGGTCCGCGTCCCCGTGGACGCACTGTGGCGGGCGCAGACTCAGCGTGCGGTAGAGAACTTCCCCATCAGTGGCCGCGGCCTGGAGCGCGCGCAGATCCGCGCGCTGGGCCTGTTGAAGGCGGCCTGTGCGACCGTGAACCGCGATCTGGGTCTGCTGGACCCGGCCAAGGCCGATGCCATTGTCGCCGCCGCCACCGAGATCGCCGACGGCAAGCACGACGACCAGTTCCCGATCGACGTATTCCAGACCGGCTCGGGCACCAGCTCGAATATGAACGCCAATGAGGTGATCGCGGGCATCGCCGCGCGCAATGGCGTCACCGTGCATCCCAACGACGATGTGAACATGTCGCAGTCCTCCAACGACACCTTCCCCACCGCAACACATGTCGCCGCGACCGAGGCCGTGGTGAAGGACCTTGTCCCGGCGCTCGATCATCTGCGGCTGGCGCTGCTGGACAAGTCGGTGCAGTGGCGGGACGTGGTGAAGTCCGGCCGCACCCACCTCATGGATGCCGTGCCGATCACCCTGGGTCAGGAGTTCAGCGGCTACACCCGGCAGGTCAGCGCCGGTATCGAACGCCTGCTGACCACGCTCCCGCGCCTGGGTGAGCTGGCCATCGGCGGCACCGCGGTCGGCACCGGGCTCAACGCGCCCGAGGACTTCGGCGCGAAAGTGGTTGCCCAGCTGAAGAAGTCGACGGATATCGACGCACTGTCGGAGGCCCGCAACCATTTCGAGGCGCAGGCCGCCCGCGACGGCCTGGTCGAGCTCTCCGGTGCGCTGCGCACGGTCGCCATCAGCCTCACCAAGATCGCGAACGATATTCGCTGGATGGGTTCGGGCCCGCTCACCGGACTGTCCGAGATCCAGCTGCCGGATCTACAGCCCGGCTCCTCGATCATGCCAGGCAAGGTGAATCCGGTACTGCCCGAGGCTGTTACGCAGGTGGCGGCGCAGGTCATCGGCAATGATGCCGCGATCGCCTGGGGTGGCGGCAATGGCGCCTTCGAGCTCAATGTCTACATTCCGGTGATGGCGCGCAATGTGCTGGAGTCGATTCGCCTGCTGGCCAACGTCTCCCGGCTTTTCGCCGATAAGTGCGTGGCCGGGCTGGTGGCCGATGTCGAGCGCCTGCGCCGGCTCGCCGAATCCTCGCCGTCCATTGTGACGCCGCTGAATTCGGCCATCGGGTACGAGGAGGCCGCGGCCGTCGCCAAGGAAGCGGTCAAGTCGCACAAGACGATTCGCCAGACGGTCATCGATCGTGGCCTGATCGGCGACAAGCTCTCGATCGAGGAACTCGATCGCCGTCTTGATGTGCTGTCCATGTCGAAGGTCGACTACAACAAAGAGTAAGCCCGCACCGGAGGTAGTTCCGGACACGACTGTGCGGGCACGGAAGGCATTCGCCACCGTGCCCGCATTTGTCGTATTTTACCGAGCGGCAACGATTTCCGGGTAGTTCTTCAGATCGATATCGTTCTTGGACTTCTCGGCGGACTTGACCATCATGGCGAAGAAGCGGGAGCCCAGGAACCAATTGCGGAAGCGCAGCCCGAGCGCGGTCTCGGGCGCCAGGAATGCACCCGGGCTGGACGCGCCGGCCATTTTCCCGGTGCGCTTCATCATCTCCTGGTAGCGCGGGAAGGCGACGGTGTAATCGCCGTCCGCGGCGGCCAATTCACCGGCGAGAACATACGCGCCGACAATCGCGAGACCGCTGCCGAAGCCGGCCAGGGTATTGCCGTAGCCCGCATCACCGACCAGGGCCACTCGGCCCTGCACGAAGTTCTTCATCGTCACCTTGCTGAGGGAGTCGAGGTAGAAGCCGTCCAGATGCGGCAGGTCGGCCAGCATGCGCGGCACCTCCCAGCCGATGCCGGCGAACTGCTCGGCGACGATGCGGCGCTGGGCGTCGAAATCATCACGGTCGTAGTCGAGTTGGGGCGAGGCGAACATGTACATCTGCGCGGCCTTGGAGTTGCCGAGGCCGGCCAGATGGCCCGGCGTATTGAGGGCGTACGACACCGCACGCTCGCGCGGGGCATCGGGCTGACTCTCCCACTTCGACGCGCCGGCGAGGCAGTAGTAGTGGCCCTGGTGCTTCACGAACTTCTGTTCCGGGCCGAACGCCAGTTTCCGCACCCGGGAGTGGATGCCGTCCGCGCCGAAGACGAGATCGAAGCGCTGGGCGGGAGCGTGCGCGAATTCGACATGGACGCCGTCGGCGGTCTCGGTGAGCGCGGTGATGGTGTCGCCGAACAGGTATCGGCAGTTCCGCGCGGTGCGCTGGTAGATGACATCGGCCAGATCGCCGCGCAGGATCTCGAGATCGCCGCCGGTGAAATCGCCTGAGATGCGCGCTTTTTCGTTCCCGCCCTCATCGACGATCACCATATCCGTCTTGCCGGTCCGGCGGCGCTCGATGTCCGCGAGGATCCCCATGCGCTCCAGCACCGTCATGTGGGTGTGGCCGGTGAAGTCGACCGCCTGGCCGCCCGCCCGCAGTGCGGGGGACTTCTCGACCACGGTGACGTCGAAGCCGTAGCGGCTCAGCCAGTAGGCCAGGGCCGGGCCCGCGATGGAAGCGCCGGAGATGAGAACGGTGGTGTTGCGCATGATGTCACTCCTGATATTTATTTGCGTCCGTCGGCCGCTGTTGTTAATTAGCGTATGATGGACGCAGTTAGACGTCAAGTGGAGAATTCAGGAAGGATGACGGGCATGCCGGGACCGACCACGACAGAGCTGCTCTGGGGTATCGAGCAGAAGCCCAAGCGCGGGCCGAAACCGTCCCTCACGCTGGAGCGGATCGTCGCCGAAGCCATTGCCCTCGCCGATGCCGAAGGGCTCGGCAACCTGTCCATGCAGCGGCTGGCCGAACGGCTGGGGTGCGCCAAGATGGCGCTGTACCGCTATGTCCCGGGCAAAGCCGAGCTCACCGCGGTCATGCTGGACGCGGCGCTCGGCCGGCCGCCGGAGCGGGGTGCCGAGATCCCGGGGCCCGCCGAAAACTGGCGCGATTACCTGAACCGCTATACCGAAACGGCCTTCGAACGCTTCGGCGCCCACCACTGGGGGCTGGAGCTGGCCGTGGGCATTCGGCCGCTGGGCCCCAATGAAATGAGCTGGCTGGAGGCCGGACTCGAGGCCCTCGACGGCAGCGGCCTGACCGCCTCGGAGCAGATGGACAGTGTGGTACTGCTGTTCGGTCATGTCCGCGGCCTGGCGCAGACCCTCGGGCCGTCCCACGGACTCGATATGGAGGAGGACCTGGTCAAGGAACTGGGTGCGGTGCTGATCGAGCACGGCCACCGCTATCCCCATGTCGCGGAGGCCCTCGCCGAGCAGGCGGCCCGTCCGGACGGGGACACCGGCCGCAACCAGGCACTGCGATTCGGAACCGACCGCATTCTCGACGGCATCGGGGCGCTGATCGCCAGCCGGAAGTAGCTGTGTCGGGGGTGCGAAGGCGGCGAATGTCTATGCGCCAGTGAGTGCTCGGCCTACAGTCGAATCATGTCCGACTTACCGGAGTTGCAGCAGGATGCCGTCACCACCGTGCGCGAGTTCTTCGCCGCCATGGAGATGAAGGCCGTCACCGAGGCCCTCGATCTCGTCGATCCCGCCATCGTCTGGAAGAACACCTCGTTGCCGGATGTGCGGGGCGCCGACCGGGTGCGCTGGATTCTCGACAAGCTCAGCAATCCCCGCTACGGCTTCCGGGCCGATATGCACCACGCGGCCGCCGACGAGGACGGCGTGGTCCTGACCGAGCGCACCGACTACCTACGCTTCGGCCCCGTCGAGATCGCCTTCTGGGTCTGCGGCACCTTCGAACTCCGCGACGGCCGAATCACCCTGTGGCACGACCACTTCAGCTGGGAGAACTTCCTCCGCGGCACCGCCGTCGGCCTCTTCCGGGCAGCCCGCGGCCGCTGACAGTCGCCCCGACCGCACGATAGCTCGACCGTCGTCCACGAACCGGCTGCCACCATGCGGCAGCCGGAATCCGGTGTCGGACATAGTCGTAGGTGAGCACCCGCCACCGCGCGGGGCCTGGTTGCCTCGAAGGCCGCCGCCACGATCGCGTTACCAGCGAGCTGAGACTGCGGCACGCATTGCGCTGCGGCGCTACCGAGCGGCCTCGCAGCAGTAGCTATCGGCAAGAACTCCGCCGTCCTGGCTCAGGAAACAGCGGCCATGGGCGGTCCGTCGGGCCGAACGCAAACCGGCTGCCCCTGAGGGACAGCCGAAATGCGTGATGATGGCTCTGCGGAAGCGTCCGATTGCCACTCGAGGCCCCCGCTGAAGTTTCAGGTGGGTCCCGAGGGCCGGGTCAGGAGCGGAGGTGGGCGAGTTCGGCGCGGGACTTCTCGCCGGCTTCGCTGAAGTCGGTGCGGGTGAAGATGTTCCAGCGCTCCAGGAGGGGGCCGAAGACGAGGGCGGGCTCGTTGGCGCGGTCGTAAATGCCGGCCTCGGCGAGCAGTTCGTCGCTGGTGGTGCCGTCGGCGAGCTTGACCACGGGGACGTGGAAGTCGGCGATGCGGTCGGCAATGGCGCGCACGGCCTGATCGGGGGCCAGGTCGAGCGCGGCGGAGATCAGGTTCGCGAAGAAGACGGCCTGCAGTTCGTCATCTGCGGCCAGGCGCTCGGCAATGGTGGCGACGATCGGGCTGTCGGCGGTCGCCGCGGTATTGCGATGCCGGATGGCGGCGGCGGTCTCCTCGAGCGCGCAGGCGGCCAGCACGTCGAGCAGATGCATGGCGGGGCGGCTGAAGCCCTCCACCATATGCGTCATGCGCGCGCGCTCGAGCTCGATCGGATCCACCGCACGGGTCACCATGAGGTAGTTCCGGATGAGGATCTCGTGCCGGTTCTCCTCGGCGGTCCAGCGGCCGACCCAGCGCCACCAGGGACCGGTGCGCAGGTACTTGCCGAGCTCCCGGTGGTACGCGGGCAGATTGTCGGCAATCAGCACGCTCACGGTCAGCGCGAGCTTGGAGACATCACTGAGCTCGGACTGCCCGGGCTCCCAATCGGTTCCACCGAGGAACTCGAAGTTGCGGCCGTCGTCCCACGGCACATAGTCGTGAGGCTGCCATTCCGCCGCGAGGGCGATATGGCGAACCAGGTTTGCTTCCACCTCCGCTGCCAGCGATACCAGCAGTTCGCGGTCGGCCAAATCGTTCTGCACGTGGACAACCTAGCGGCTGCGCGGCAAACGCGGGGATCTTCGTCCTGCATTCGCAACGGCTATGGCGTCGACAGCGGCCGCAGCCGGGGTGCGGGCGACGCGGTCCGGGGCAGGGAAGGCCCCGGACCGACGGCCCCGCTACTTCTCGTTGACGCTGGTCTGCCCGTTCACCCAGGTGATATTGCCGCCGGTGAACTCACTCTGCTTTCCGCCGGGGATATCGGTCTCATCACTGGTCGGGTAGCCGAGTTTGCCTCCGGGGCCGCCGTTCTCGTCCCAGGCCTTGCGGATCTCGCCCCACACCACGTGCGTTCCGGTCGTCGGGCTGCTGCAGATGGCGCCGCCCGCGAATTCCTGTGAGATGCCGCCGCCGGGTGTGTCCTGCTCCGGACCGGTGGGCGCGCCGAGCGGTCCGGCCTCACCCTTGAATTCGTTGTACTTGGCGAGAACGGTTCCGCCGACTGCGATTTCACCGTCCCGGGTGGCGATCTTGGTCTCGGTGGCGCCGGTGGTCTCGCCGCCGGTGGTCGGCTGCTCGGTGGTGGTCACCACGACCGTGCTGGTCGTATCGGACTTGGAATCCTTATTGTCCTTATCGCAGCCCGCGGTGAAAAGGGTCACGACCGCAACGGCCGCGATGATGCCAGCCGTACGTCGAGCGAAGGTGTGCATTTCATCCTCTCGGTAACTCGGGCCAGGCACCCGGCAACCATTCGGCGAATATGCAGATCCCGCCGAGTAAACCGCCGAGCAGCTATTTCAGCGAAATATACCCTGCGGCATGTGAGTTGAAACACACACTAAAGATTTGCCCTGATCAGCCGGAGGAGTCCGGCTGATCAGGGCAGTGGAAAGCTGACTACCGCACGCTCATGCGTTCGGCCCGAACTCCTCCAGCATCTCGGTGACCAGTGCCGCGATCGGCGACCGCTCGCTGCGGGTCAGCGTGATGTGCGCGAAGAGCGGATGTCCCTTGAGCTTCTCGATCACGGCGGCAACACCGTCGTGCCGGCCGACCCGCAGGTTGTCGCGCTGCGCCACATCGTGCGTCAGCACCACCCGCGACCCGCTGCCCAAACGGCTGAGCACCGTGAGCAGCACATTGCGTTCGAGGGACTGCGCCTCGTCCACGATCACGAAGGAGTCGTGCAGCGACCGCCCGCGAATGTGGGTGAGCGGCAACACCTCCAGCATGCCGCGCGCCTGCACCTCCTCCATCACCTCCGGGCTGGCGAGCCCGTCGAGGGTGTCGAAGACGGCCTGCGCCCACGGCCCCATCTTCTCGCTCTCACTACCGGGCAGATAGCCGAGATCCTGGCCGCCGACCGCGTACAGCGGGCGGAACACCACGACCTTGCGATGCGTCCGGCGCTCCAGCACGGCTTCCAGCCCCGCGGTGAGGGCGAGTGCGGACTTACCGGTACCGGCCCGGCCACCCATCGAGACGATCCCGATGCTCTCGTCCATCAGCAGATCCAGGGCGATGCGCTGTTCGGCGGAGCGCCCGTGCAACCCGAAGGCCTCACGATCGCCGCGCACCAGCTGAATCCGCTTGTCCGGAGACACCCGGGCCAGCGCGCTGCCACGCGAGCTCAGCAGCCGGATTCCGGTGTGGCACGGCATATCCCGCGCCTCATCGAGATCGATGATGGAATCGCTGTAGAGCCGGTCCACGGTTTCGGAACCGACCTCGATCTCCACCATGCCGGTCCACCCGGAGGTGACGACATCCTGGGCGTGGTACTCGTCCGCCTGCAATCCGACCGCGCTCGCCTTGACGCGCAGCGGAATGTCCTTGGATACCAGTACGACTCGTTCACCCTCGGCCGCGAAATTCAGCGCGCAGGCGAGAATGCGGGAATCGTTGCTGTCCGTGCGGAATCCGACCGGCAAAACGGTCGGATCCGTGTGATTGAGCTCCACCTGGAGCGTTCCGCCCCCGGTGCCGATCGGGATCTTCTGGTCGAGCCGACCGTGTGCCAGACGCAAATCGTCCAGCATCCGCAATGCCTCCCGGGCGAACCAGCCCAGTTCGTGGTGGTGGCGTTTGCCCTCGAGCTCGCTGATCACCACGAGCGGCAGCACTACGCGGTTCTCACCGAAGCGGGTCAGCGCCCAGGGATCGGAGAGCAGCACCGACGTATCCACAACGAAGGTTTTCAGTCCGGAATCGGACGACTGCGAGGCGTGAACTCCCGGACCTGTGGTGCGCGTGCCCCGGTTGGAGGCGGCGTTCCCGGTGGGAGCGTTGACGGAGCGTGCATCAGTCACGGTGGGCTCCTTTGCCACTCGCGCGGCACCGCGCGAATGTTCTCGCTGGGCCGGTCGGCCGTTAGGGTCGTATGACCCGAGGGCCGGATGCCGGCCCCCTCGCACTGAGTTGCTCAGCCACGATCAGGACCTCCCGTACGAGCCACACCTACGCGGCCCGCACTCCCGACGTTACTGCCGAATTCGCAATCCGGCTGCCTGACTTACAGGCGTGTTGGTGAAGATCGCGTTAACGTCCCTCCCCCGCAGGGCTTTCGGCCAGCTCACCGAGCAATACCGGGACATGACTGCGCTCCGGCTCCTTCACCGCTGTCACCAGCGTCAATGGTCCGGCCGCGGCCTCGCGGCGCAACCGCGCCAGCACATCTCGGGCCGTGTCATTGTCGAGCTCGAGTCGATACCGTGTCTCGAATTCGGCGCGTCGCGCCTGCGGGTCCGCGTGGTACCACTTCCGCAGCTCGTTCGACGGCGTCACTTCCCTGGGCCAGTCGTCGATCGCCGCTTGCTGTTTGCTGATGCCGCGCGGCCAGAGCCGATCCACCAGCACCCGGCGGCCGTCGTCCGCATCGGGCGCGTCGTACACGCGCTTGACCCGGTAGCTCGGTTGCGCTGCCATGGGTCCATTACAGTCGACACTATGGCCGATACCCAGGATCTAGAGGCGCTCTCCACCAAGGAACTGCACGACCGGGCCGTCAAGGCCGCGGTTCGCCGCGGTGATGTGAAATTCCTCTGGGAGCTGCTGAAGTCCATTCCGGCCGCCGAGGCCGCCTCCGGCGATCTGGGCGAGAGCGAGGCCGATATCAAGTACGTGCTGCCCATGCTCGACGACTACGTGCACGCGGGCGAGGGCGAGATCGGCGAGGTGCTGCGCCCGATGTACGTGGACTACCTGAGCAAGCACGCCTGACCCGTCAGGCACTGCCGTGCAGGCCGGTCAATACGGCCTGCACGAACGGCAGATAACCCTCCGGGCCCGAATCCCAGTCCTTCATATGGACCGTGGTGCGAGTGCTGGTCTCGAAGATCGCGCGCACGGCACGCAGTCGTATCTCGAGATCCAAACCGGAGCCCATGATCACATGATCGACGCTGGTCTCCGCGAAGGCGGCCTGCAGCTCGTCGAGGCCTGTCCCGGAACGGATCTCGATGCCCGAGCCGGTCAGCTGCGCCCGCACATCGTCGATGACATTCGCCCGTGCGCCGAGCAGGAATACCGTGGTCGCCATGATGGCCTCCGATCTCTGCGCATCATAGAAGGCCAGGAACTGTTCGCGGACAATCTTTTTCGCCATACAATCCCGGTATGACCGCTGACACCGGCCCTGAACTGGTCGTTTACCGCCGCCCCGGCTGCCCCTTCTGCGCGCGACTACGCCGGGCGCTCAACAGCAATGGGATCGTGCATCGCGAAGTCGATATCTGGCAGGATCCGGAGGCGGCGGCCTTCGTCCGCAAGGTCGCCGACGGCAATGAGACGGTGCCGACCGTCGTGCTGAAAAGCGGTGCGTCGGAACGCACCTGGGTGAATCCCCGCCCGAAGTGGCTCATTTCCGTCGTCACCACCGAAGCCCCCGCGCTGACCGGCGGCCCGCGCAGCTACTGGCCGATCCGCCGCGATGACCTCCCTCGCCCGCGCCCCGCAGCGCCCACAACACCACCGGCGCCCTGACCTTTCGCACCGACCGGCACCGAATCGGGCCCGCGATTGCACAAGGCCCGCCGCGACTTTCGGTCGCGGCGGGTCTGTTCGGGCTGTGACTCGGCTCAGCCGAGCAGGCGCCAGTCCTCGAGGCCCTCGTACAGCGGGAAGGCCTGAGCCAGCTTGGAGACTCGCTGGCGCAGCGAGTCCAGCTCCGCGGAGCCGGTCAGTGCGGCGGCGATGATCTCGGCGACCTCGGTGAACTCGGTATCGCCGAAGCCGCGGGTGGCCAGCGCCGGGGTGCCGATGCGCAGGCCGGAGGTGACCATCGGCGGGCGCGGGTCGAACGGAACGGCGTTGCGGTTCACGGTGATTCCGATTTCGTGCAGCAGATCCTCGCCCTGCTGGCCGTCCAGCTGCGAGTTGCGCAGGTCGACCAGAACGAGGTGCACATCGGTGCCGCCGGTGAGGACATTGATGCCCTTCGCGGTGGCGTCCTCACGGGTGAGCCGCTCGGCGAGAATCTGGGCGCCGCGAATGGTGCGCGCCTGACGCTCGGCGAACTCTTCGCCCGCGGCGATCTTGAACGCCACGGCCTTGGCGGCGATGGCATGCATGAGCGGGCCGCCCTGCTGGCCCGGGAACACCGCGCTGTTGAGCTTCTTGGCGAACTCCTGCTTGGCCAGGATCAGGCCGGAGCGGGGGCCGCCGAGGGTCTTGTGCACGGTCGAGGAGACGACATCGGCGAAGGGCACCGGCGACGGGTGCAGCCCGGCGGCGACCAGACCGGCGAAGTGCGCCATATCGACCCACAGGTACGCGCCGACCTCATCGGCGATCTCGCGGAAGGCCGCGAAATCCAGGTGCCGCGGGTACGCGGACCAGCCGGCGACGATCACCTTCGGGCGGGTCTCGCGAGCGATCTTGCGCACCTCGTCCATATCGACGCGGTGGTCTTCCTTGCTGACGCCGTAGGCGTGCACCTCGTACAACTTGCCGGAGAAGTTCAGCCGCATGCCGTGGGTGAGGTGGCCGCCGTGCGCCAGATCCAGGCCGAGCAGCTTCTCGCCCGGGTTCATCAGCGCCATCAGGACGGCGGCATTGGCCTGCGCGCCCGAATGCGGCTGAACATTCGCGTATTCCGCGCCGAAGAGCTCGGTGACGCGGGCGCGGGCCAGATCCTCGACCACGTCGACGTTCTCGCAGCCGCCGTAGTAGCGGCGGCCCGGGTAACCCTCGGCATACTTGTTGGTCAGCACGCTGCCCTGCGCCTGCAGGACCGCGCGCGGCACGAAGTTCTCCGAGGCGATCATCTCGAGGGTGTCGCGCTGGCGGGCGAGCTCGCCACCCATCGCGGCAGCCACCTCGGGATCGAGTTCGGCGAGGGACTGGGAATTGACAGAGGCGGTCGTCTGCGTCACCCGGCCGAGTGTATTGGCCGGCGCCGGAGTGTCGACCAGCGGGTTCTGGGTGTCGGTAACTGAGTGATCCATCGCAACCTTCGCGCTCCGGGAGCTTCGGGGGTGCCCGAAGTCCTCATGCCCAGCACCCAGGCGCGCGGTGCGGGACTTGGATGCTTCCCGGTGGTTGCTTCCACCTCGAATGCGCCAGTCGCGGTGATGTGATGCTAACCCGCCGCTGTGCGGCATGCGCGAACGCGCACCGTGAGACACGCAACGACTGATTTCGTATGGTGGGATAACTCACCGGGTACGTCCGAATCGGGTTCCGATCCCAACCGCTCCTACGCGTCCTCGACAGTCAACGGCACTCAGCCGTGCGCAAGAGTTCCGGAGAGGCGGGACGGCTGCCCCGAAAATTGGGGGCAGTCTCTCCGTCATTGCAGCCGGGACGGTGGGTTTGTCCGAAGCGGTGGACAGCCTCCGAAATTCAGGCTATGGCGGAGCAACAAATCTCGGTAAGGTGACGGACCACTGGCCTCAGTGCGCCAGTGTCATTGGCCCAAACTAGCTTTCGAGGTAGACACACATGCTTTTCAATATCGCCGGCGCCGGTCTTCCGGACATCCTGATCACCCTGCTCAAGTCCATGTGCACGATGTCGAGCGGCGGCGCGGCCTGTTCCACCTGGGGCGCATAAGCTCCGCAGACCTGATCGGGGAGTCCCCTCACATCCGGCGGATCGCGCCAGGTGTGAGGGGTTCGTCCAAGAGACGGCGAAAACGCTCGGACCGATTCTCGCCATCCGGCGCCTGGTCCAGCCAGCCCCCGAGCAGCCGGTAACCCTCCACGTACGTACTGATGTAGGCCCGCCACAGCGGTGAGGACAGAAAGCGCAGCGACTGCCGCGCCCGCTCCGGCGTGGTCAGACTCCAGCGCTGCAGGAATTCCGCGACGGTATCGGCGCTGCGCCCGCGATCGTGCAGCAGCAGCGCCGCATCCTGACGCACGCCCAGCAGCTTTCCGGACGCGGTCGAAATGCGTTCGGCGCGTTCCCCGTCGAAGCGCAATCCGAGATCGGCGTAGATGTCCTGCGCCCAGCGTCCCCAGCCCGGGCCCACGATCGACTTCAGCGCCAGATCCGCCAGCCCCTCCGCCATCAGGCACTGCGGGGTATTGACCACGAACAGCGTCTGCTCGTCCTGCCCGGCCCCGACCAGTCCGGCCTCCTTGCGGCAGTGCTCGGTGTGATGGCCCGGATACGACTCGTGCGCGATCAGATGCGGCAGCTGGGACAGATGCTGTTTCAGGTCGGAGTTGATGGCGACCTTGGACTGGTAGTTGCCGAGGTAGTAGTTGAAGCCGGACCACGGCTTGTCCCCCACCACTTCGTATTCGACCCGCTCGTTATCGGGCAGCGGATAGCGCTCGCGCACCAGCTCGCGCAGTGCGCTGGAGAAGGCGTCCACACATTCGCGCAGGCGTTCCGGCGGGATCTCGTCACCGCGGCGGTGCGCGGTGATGCGCTCGAAGAGCGATCCGTCGCCGGGGAGCACCTCGTCCAGCTGCCGGTGCGCGTCGCGGTAGTCGTCCTCGTCGCCGGGGGCGATCTCGACATCGAAGTAGGCGTGCACCTCGTCGATGAAGGAGATGTCGTCCCCCGCGAATTTACGCCCGGAGCATTCCAGGGCCCGCAGATGCGCCTCCAGGAATTCGGTGCGCTGGGCGGGCAGGCCCGCCTCCGGAAGTTCCTTCAGCAGTGCGGCGGCCTGGTTCGCGAGCTCGCGCGGCTGCGGCGCCGGTGCGTTCTCGATTTCTCTCCGCAGCACCGGATCACCGGTGTAGGCGTCGACGAAGCCCTCCTCGAGCCGATCGAAAGCCAGTCCCAGCCGCAGGTATTCGGTGACGAGTGGATGCGCTGCCATAGCGAACGACCTTATTGGATTGCCCGGCGAGCTTCGAGCGTGTAGCCAATGTCACTCCGGTTACCGGTGAGTAGCATCACCTGGTGTTCACCACCCTGTTGAGGCCGAGCACAATTCGGCTATGCGTGGAGTGTTGCCGTGTCTGCCGTCCGGAAACTGTTGTCGGCCGACGCTGGGACGTGGCTAAGTGGCACGGATGAGCGAGCCGAGTCCCTATGTGGAATTCGACCGGAAGCAGTGGCGCACCCTGCGCAAGTCGACTCCCCTGGTGCTCACCGAGGAAGAACTGACCGGCCTGCGCGGCCTGGGCGAGCAGATCGACCTCGAAGAGGTCGCGGAGGTCTACCTCCCGCTGGCCCGTCTCATTCATTTGCAGGTCGCCGCGAAACAGCGCCTGTTCGCCGCGACCGCGACCTTCCTCGGGGAAACCCACCCCGATCGCCAGGTGCCGTATGTGATCGGTGTGGCGGGCTCGGTGGCGGTCGGTAAATCGACGACCGCGCGTGTGCTGCAGGCACTGCTGGCGCGCTGGGATCACCATCCCCGGGTGGATCTGGTCACCACCGACGGATTCCTGTACCCCACAGCCGAACTCACCCGGCGCGGCATCATGCACCGCAAGGGTTTCCCGGAGTCCTACGATCGCCGCAAGCTGCTGCGCTTCGTCACCGAGGTGAAATCCGGTGCGCCCGAGGTGTGCGCGCCGGTGTATTCGCATATCGCCTACGACATCGTGCCCGAGCAGTTCCACTGCGTGCGCCAGCCCGACATTCTCATCGTCGAGGGTCTGAACGTGCTGCAGACCGGTCCCCGCCTGATGGTGTCGGACCTGTTCGACTTCTCCGTCTATGTGGACGCCCGCATCGAGGACATCGAGAACTGGTACGTGCAGCGCTTCCTGTCCCTGCGCAAAACGGCCTTCACCGATCCGAATTCGGCCTTCCACCACTACGCGAACTTCACCGATTCCGAAGCCACCAATCAGGCCAAGGAGATCTGGCACAGCACCAACCGCCCGAACCTGGTGGAGAACATCCTGCCCACCCGGCCGCGCGCCACGCTCGTACTGCGCAAAGATTCCGACCACGCCATCAACCGGCTGCGCCTGCGCAAGCTCTGACCGCCTCCCCGAACCTTCGGCGCCCGGCCGAGTGCCGCCGACCGCCGGGCACGCGTGCTGACGTTCGGGACCGAACAGATTCTGGGCGTACCCAGGGGTTACCCCGGCACTCACGAAATCAGTCGTCGGCTTTCATAGCCTCCACGCCGCGTCGAGACGCGCGGCGACGTCGATATCGGTGGCGGCCTGGATATTCGGCTTGCGGATCTCGGTCGCGATATAGCGCGCCACGAAGCGGCGGATCTCGTGATCGACGCTGGCCAGAATGCGCAGCAGCTCCCCGCGGCGGGATGCGCTCGCCACATTGATGCGCACATTGCTGGGCTGCGGTTCGGCGATATCGATGAGCACGCGCAGCGGCTCGGCGGTGCGCACGGTCAGATGCAGGTGGATGGTGCCGTCCACATGGAACGGGTAGCGATCCACCGCGAGATCGATGAGCAGATCGATATCGAGCGGGATCACCAGGTCGTATGAAATATTGTCCTGCACTTCCCGATTCAGCCGCGGCTGACCCAGCCGCACCCCGGCGGACAGTTTGGCTATCCGCCCCGGTCCCACCCCGATCGGGCCGAATTCGAACGCCTCCCCGGTCAATTTCTCGAAGGCCCCGGCTATCCGCTCCGGCGAGGCCGCGTACTCCAGAAACCGGCGGCCGAACTCCTCATAGCTGAGGTACGACTCCGTGGTGACGATCGTCGAGTCCCCCGGGCCACTCTGCCCTTCGCGCAGCTCACTCATGCACTCCGACGGTACGGCAGCGACGGCCCCGCCAACCACGGAAGCCATTGCACTGCAATGTAACTGTGCTGAGTTCGAGGTGAAATTCAGCAACCCGAGTGTTCGCGGCCCGCCCGGGTCTGGACTGACGTAGCGGAGGAGCGGAGGAGGGAAGACCCGGGTAACAGGGCCGTGAACCCGCCTGGAGCGAAGGGGAGGGCAAATTAGACACCGAAACGGCGGTGCCGGGCAGCGAAATCACGCAGGGCCCGCAGAAAATCGACGCGCCGGAACTCCGGCCAGTACGCCTCGGTGAACCAGATCTCCGAATAGGCGCTCTGCCACAGCAGGAATCCGGACAGGCGCTGCTCACCGGAGGTGCGGATGACCAGATCCGGATCCGGCTGACCGGAGGTGTAGAGGTGCTGCCCGATGGCGTCGACGGTGATCGACTGCACCAGATCCTCGCCGGTCTCGCCCGCCTCGATCTCCTGGCGCACCAGCGAGCGCACCGCATCGGTGATCTCCTGCCGGCCGCCGTAGCCGATGGCCACGTTCACGTGCACGCCATCGCGGCCGCTGGTGCGCTCGGCCGCCACCCGCAATCGCTTGGCCACGTAGTCGGGCAACTGATCGAGCGCACCCACGATGCGCACGCTCGAATTCTGTTCCGGCGCAGAGAGTTCGTCCACCACATCGGTGATCACCTCGAAGAGCGTGTCCAGCTCCTCGCGGTCACGGCGCAGATTCTCGGTGGAGAGCAGATAGACGGTGACCATCTCGACGCCCGACTCACCGCACCAGCCGACCAGCTCGGCGATTTTGAGCGCCCCCACCCGATGCCCGTGACTGACATCGGTGAAGCCGTTCTCCCGCGCCCAGCGCCGATTACCGTCACACATGACGGCGACGTGCCGGGGGTGCTGCCTGCCCGCCAGCTGCTGGGCCAGTCTGGCCTCGTAAATCCGATACGGGAGTCCACGCACCTGACTCGCAAGCTTCACGGGAAGTGACAGTACGCTCCCCCGCCTCTCCGGAACTTTGACGCCCGGCCAAGAGGTCGTCCAGTCCCATTCGCGCAGTGCGGTCAGGTGGGGCACCGGTTCTGGGGGTGCCCCGGGAGTTACCCCGACACTCGCGAAATCAGTTGTTCAGAACACTTTCAAGACCTTCGGCCGCTAACCTACGGTACCGTAGGTTACTGAGGAGGTAACTAACGTGTCGGACACTGTGCAGCCTTCCGCCCCGGTGGCGGATGCCCTCGACTCCGTTCGGGAAGAGCTGGCGCTGATCAAACCGCGGATGCGCGGGTGGATTCACGCGTGGGCGGTCGGCGTGGCCGCCATCGCCGTGATCGTGCTGGTGAGCAAGGCCGCCACGATCTCCGCCACGGCCGCCTGGTCCACCGCCGTCTACGGGCTGACCGTGTGCGGCGTGTTCGGCATCAGCGCCACCTATCACCGGGTGAACTGGCGCACCGCGCGTGCCCGCATGTGGATGAAGCGGGCCGATCATTCGATGATCTTCCTGTTCATCGCGGGCAGTTACACGCCGTTCGCACTGCTCGGCGTGCGCGGACGCGCCGGGACGATTCTGCTGATCACGGTGTGGGCCGGCGCGCTGGCGGGTGTCGCACTGAAGATGCTGTGGCCCACCGCGCCTCGCTGGGTCGGGGTGCCGCTGTATCTGCTGCTCGGCTGGGCCATTGTGCCGGTCGCCGGAACCCTCATCGGAAATGTCGGCTGGGCGCCGGTATTGCTCCTGCTCGCGGGCGGTATCGCCTATAGCGTGGGCGGCATTCTCTACGCCTCCCGCTGGCCGAATCCGTGGCCGGAGACCTTCGGACACCACGAGTTCTTCCATGCCGCAACGGTCGTCGCGGCCCTATGCCACTATGTTGCTGTCTGGCTGGTCCTGCTCCACTGACCGGAGCAAAAACTCACAAACGTGCAATTGGGGCCGAAAGGTCTCTAAAGTCCTGAACATCAGCCGGACGACCCCTAGGCATGCAACCGCGATGACACCACCGACTGTCGCCACCCGCGCGACACCCTTGGCGCCGTGATAAGCAGGCTCATCCTCTGGGCGCTGCGCGCGCGCTGGGGACTCTCGGTGGTTGTCATGGCGTGCAACCTCAGCGGGCTCGCGGTCATCTCCACCGAACTGCTGCTGAGCGGATTCTTCGGCCGCCTCGGATCGACGTGGATGACCACCTTCGTCCAAGTCGCCATCTACCCGGCCATCGGCGCCGCGGTCGGCATCGTGCTCGCGGTGCGCGATCGGGAGCACTATTTCAGCTGGCTCGATCAGCGCCGCGCGCCCACCGAAACCGAGGCGCGGCGGCTGCTGCATCTGCCCATGGGCATCACCCTGCGCGCGCTGGCCATCTGGATTCCGGGTGTGATCATCGCCGCCGCGGTGTACGCGCACGCCACCTCGCCGCGGAATTTCGCGGTGGTGCTGTCCATGTTCACGCTCGGTGGGCTGGAGTCGGCGGCTCTCACCTATCTCATTGTGGACCGGCTGATCCGGCCCACCATTCCGGTGGTGGCGGAGGTGCTCGACGACACCGCGCACTGGAGTTCCACGGTGCTCATGCGGGTGCTGGTCACCTTCGCGGTGGTGGGCGCGGTACCGCTGCTCATGCTCATCACCGTGCTCGCCGATCCCACGACCGATCCGAGCGATCGCGTTCGCACCGGCATCTACCTTGCGGTGGTGGGACTTTCGGCGGGTTCGGTGGCCACGGCCGCACTGGCCCGCGCCGTCGCCACCCCGATGCACACGCTGCGCGACGCACTCGATCGCATCGCGCGGGGCGAACTCGATGTGCAGGTGCCGATCGGCAGCACCAGCGAGATCGGCCGCCTCGAGCATTCGGTGAACGAACTGGCCGCGAATCTGCGTGAGCGCGAACATATGCGCACCGTCTTCGGCCGCCACGTCGGCACCGAGGTAGCCGAGCGCGCGCTGGCCGGCACCACCAATCTCACCGGCGATCTACAGGTGGTGACAGCGCTTTTCGTGGATGTCACCGGGTCGGTGGCACTGTCCACCGAACTGGCCCCGCACGATTTCGTCGCCAAACTCAACCGGCTGCTGTCCATCGTGATCACGGCGACCGAGGACAATCACGGGCTGGTCAACAAGTTCGAAGGTGATGCGGCCCTGTGCATCTTCGGTGCGCCGATCGCGCTGGAGGACAATGCCACCCCCGCACTGCGGGCCGCCCGCCGCATTCGCGACGAGGTCGCCGCCGCGGGGGAACTCGATGTCGGCATCGGTGTGGCGCGCGGCCTCGTTTTCGCCGGTGATGTCGGTGCGGACACCCGCCTCGAATTCACCGTCATCGGTGACGCCGTCAATGAAGCGGCCCGCCTCACGACCGAGGCCAAACAGGTCGGCCGCCGAATCCTGGCCAGTCAGGCCGTTATCGACGCCGCCGCCGAGTTCGAACGCAGCAGGTGGGAGTTGCACGACACCCTCCACCTCCGCGGCCGCAAAGAGCCCACTCCAGGCTGGACCGACACTCCGTCCCGCAGGACAGTCCGCCGCAACGGCACCGACCCGCAGGCCGCTGCCCGCCCGGCCGCACCCCCGGCCCCAGCCGACGCCGACCAGGCAGCCGATCGCTAGTCATCCACGCACGCGTTCCGAGAGTCCTCGGCATATCCGGTCAAAGCACTCGAAATAAACACACCCGGACTGTAAGACCGCCGGCACCCCCCAGCAACGAATTAACCCATAACCTCGCCCGCCCAGCCCCTCCTGCCTCCATGCACGGACAATCCGCCATCCGGCAAATTCACACCCGACGTCGCGGCAGAAGCACCTCCCGCCATCGGGGCATGCTTTCGGCCGGGATCCACGACGGCGAGGGTGGATCCCGGCCGAAAGCGCGCCGCGATGACGGGGGATGTGCCGGGATGATGGGGAATGCGGGGAGACGGTCGAGATACATCGCCCGTTGCGTGGATCGGGTTGTCGTACTGCGGGATTAGGGCGTTGCAGTACTCGGGGGTGATCCGGCGAGGTGAGCGGGCGGGACATCGTTGCGGGTATGGACGATGCCGGTTTTACCGATAGAGCACCGAATGCGGGTGGGCCGCAACATACACGACTGCTGTCGCTGGCCTTCCGGGCGATTGCGGTCGCACTGCTGGCGGGGATCGGGGAGACGCTGCTGCATGTGGTGCTGGAACTCCGCGACCACGGGATGGGCGCGGGAGAGCTACTGTCGGCGCTGATCCCGCGGGGCGCCATCTACTCGGCGGTATTCGTTGTCGCACGGCGAATGGCGGCCGATATCCGTTGGGCCCGAGGCATTCTCGTGTTCGGGCTCGGCACCCTCGGGCTGGCTTCGCTGGTGGTCGAGCCCCTCACGGCGGTGCTGACGGCGGATCGGTTCGGCGACCTGTTCGCGCATTGGACTCCGGCCGCGGTCACGCTGGGCGTGTGTCGCAGTGTGCACATCGTGGCGGTGCTGGTGGCCCTCACCGCGATGATTCAGGCCAGTGGCGGCAGCAATGCGGCCCGGACCTCCGACACGGTGGTGACCGGCAGATCGCAGACCGAACCGCGGCAGACGTAGGCGGCGGACAGGTCCGCTACCGGGGGACGGTCGGCCAGCAGGGGCTGGGAATCCTGATCGCCGGAAACGATGACGGTACCGCCGGGGGCGGCCACGCGGGCTGCGGTGACAAGGCAGGCGGCCCACCCGTCCAGGTCGGCGTCGCCGGCGGAGACTGCCACCTGAATCGGTCCGCGCAGTGCGGCTTCGGCGACCGCGAGCCAATGGCCGGCCGAACGGGGCGCCCGCGCAAGCAGAACCGCACCGCGCGTGAGCGTCTGATCGGCCAGCTCGCGGTAGCGGGTGGCCCGCTCCGGATCACTGAGGGCGGCGGCGGTGAGCAGCGCGTCGGCCAGCACGGAGGTGCCCGCCGGGGTCGCACCGTCGACGGGATCTCGCGGGCGGGTGACCAGGGTTTCGGCATCGTCGGCGGTATCGAACCAGCTGCCCGGGGTTTCCGGATCGGCGAAGTGCGAGACCGCGGCATCGAGAATGCGCTCCGCCTGCGCCAGCCAGTCCCCACTGCTGGTCTGATGCACGGCGAGCAAACCCAGTGCGAGCCAGGCGTAATCCTCCAGCACGCCGGGAGCGGTCCCGGCGACCCCGCCGAGAGAGGCGCGGCAGACCCGGCCCTCGCGCACATGCACATTCAGCAGGAAGGCGGCGCAGCGCTCGGCGGCGGCGATCCAGACCGGATTCAGGTGCGCCGCACCGGCTTCCGCGAGCGCGGTGATGGCCATCCCGTTCCAGGCGGTCACCACCTTGTCGTCGCGCGCGGGCTGCGGGCGGGTCTGGCGGGCTGTGCTCAAGGTGGCCCGAATGCGTTCGAAGCGTTCGTAATCCGCCGCGCCGGGATCCCGGTACCGGGTCAGCACCGAGGTGCCCTGTTCGAAGGTTCCGGCAGTGGTGACGCCGAAAAGCTCTGCGGCCCAGGCCCCGTCGTGCGCGCCCAGCTCACCGTTCAGTTCGGCCGGAGTCCACACATAGGTGGCGCCCTCCACCCCGGGTTGTCCGGGCTCGAGATGAGTGTCGGCATCGAGCGCGGACGCGAACCCGCCGCGTTCGGTGCCCAGATCCTCCAGCAGGAATCCGGCGGTTTCGCGAGTTACCCGCAGCGCCAGTGGTTCCGAGGCATCCGGCGCCGCCAGCGGATCACGCCAGGGCGTGGCCTCCCCGTCCTGCGCCCGCCGCGCCAGGTGCGAATACACCCGCAGCAGTTGTGCGTTGTCGTAGAGCATCTTCTCGAAGTGCGGCACCACCCAGGCCTCGTCCACCGAGTACCGGGCGAAGCCGCCGCGCAGCTGGTCGTAGATACCGCCCCGCGCCATCGCCTCGGCGGTGAACGAAACCGCCTGCCGCACAGCCTCGTTCCCGGTCCGCTCGAAGTCTCGCAGCAATCCCTCGAGCAGTGCGGACGGCGGAAACTTCGGTGCGCCGCCAAATCCCCCGTGCTTGGGATCCATATCCTTCAGCACGGACGCGACAGCGTGATCGAGCAGGTTGGCGCTGAGCGCCACAATGCTGTCCGGCAGCCCCGCCGTCTGCTGCCGCAGCGCCTCCCCCACCTGAGCTGCCGCCTGATCCACCTCATCGCGCCGATTCCGCCACGTATCGGAGACCGCACTCAACAACTGCGTGAACGACGGCATCCCGTGCCGCGGCGTCTTCGGGTAGTAGGTGCCGCAGTAGAACGGCTCCCCCTCCGGCGTCAGGAAGCACGTCATCGGCCACCCGCCCTGCCCGGTCATGGCGACGGTCGCATTCATGTACACCGCATCCAGATCGGGCCGCTCTTCCCGATCCACCTTGATGCACACGAAGTTCTCGTTCATGAGCCCCGCGGTGCCCTCGTCCTCGAACGATTCGTGCGCCATCACATGGCACCAGTGGCAGCTCGCGTACCCGATCGACAGCAGGATCGGCACATCCCGCTCCCGCGCCGAGGCCAGCGCCGCAGCATCCCATTCCCGCCAGTACACCGGATTGTCGGCGTGCTGTCGCAGGTACGGCGAGGTGGCATCCTTCAGGAGGTTCACTCCTTCAGCTTTCCACAGCACAGCCCCGGTCAGCCGGTTCGCACCCGTGTGTACAGCGGACAACTGCGGGCGCGAGTGCACTCCGCTCGAACCCGGTTCTCGCGTAGGTGCGAATGACCGGTTCGGCTGGACGCGACCGGTGCGTATGGCTGACGATGGCTGAAATGTTGCTCACGCGCGAGGCCGAGCTGTTCGAGAGCTCCAGGAGCCGCCTGGAGGCGATCGCCTACCGCATGCTGGGCTCGGCCGGCGAGGCCGAGGACGCGGTGCAGGAGACGTATCTGCGCTGGCAGGCCGCTGACCGCGAGTACGTGCGGACGCCCGAGGCGTGGCTGACCAAGGTACTCACCAATCTCTGCCTCAACCAGCTCACCTCGGCCCGCGCGCGCCGGGAAACCTATGTGGGGCAATGGCTTCCGGAGCCGGTGCTGGCCGGCGACCCGATACTGGGCCCGGCCGACACCGTCGAACAGCGGGAATCGGTGTCGATCGCCATGCTCACGCTCATGGAGCGGCTCACCGCCAACGAGCGCGCGGTGTACGTGCTGCGCTAGGCCTTCGGCTACCCGCACCACGAGATAGCCGACCTGCTCGACATCACCGAATCCCATTGCCAGCAGGTCTATCGCCGCGCCAAACAGCATTTGGCCGTGGAACGGGCGCGCATCGAGGTGGACGCGACGACCGCCCGCCGGATCGTGGCGGAATTCCTGGCCGCGGCGGTCAGCGGCCGCACCGGCGAGCTGGTGCGGTTGCTCACTGATGACGCCGCCATCATCGGCGACGGCGGCGCGTACTTCCCCACCTTGAACAGGCCGCTCGTCGGCGCCGAGCGCATCGCGTGCGATCTGCGGCCACCAGGACCAGTGCGGGTCCTGCGGCTGCGGGAACGCCTGTCCCAGCTGCGGGCGGACGAGACCGTGCTGATCGTGGGCGGCGGCCTGACCGCCATCGAGACCGCCACCGAGATCGCCGAGGCGCGCCCGGATCTGCGGGTCGCCATGGCCGCGCGCCTGAAGGAACTGATCTGCTCGGGCGCGGCCTGGTCCGTGCGGCACCCGACCCTGCTGGTGCCGAGCCGGAGGCGCCGGGTCGTCGAGATCAGCGCGGCGGCGCGTACCGCGGCCGTCTGAACGCGCGGTGCCGAACCGGCATCAGGTCCGCCCCGCCTGCGGCGGACCTGATACCGCAGACGATCAGTTCGACTGCGCGGCCGCATGTTTCGGCAATCTGCACACCAGCTACGGTGTGGATCGTGAATCGTCCGACGTTGTGCCGGTCAAGGTTCGCAGGTCGATGGCCCGCTTGAGGATCTTGCCGGTCGATCCCTTCGGCAGGGCATCGACCAGACGGATGACACGCGGGACCTTGTATGCGGAGAGTCGCTCGCGGGCCCAGGCCGACACAGCGGCGGTGTCGAGGGTCGATTGCGGGCGGCGCACGATCACCGCGGCGACCTCCTCGCCGTAGTAGTCGTCGGGAATGCCGAGCACGGCCGCCTCGACAATGTCGGGATGCGCGTAGAGCGCCTCCTCGACCTCGCTCGGATAGACGTTGTAGCCGCCGCGAATGATGAGGTCCTTGACCCGGTCGACTATGCGCAGGTCACCGTCGGCGTCGGTCTCGGCGAGGTCTCCGGTGCGAAACCAGCCGTCACCGCTGAGCACGCCGGCGGTCTCGGCCGGGCGATTCCAGTACCCCTTCATCACCGTGGCGCCCTTGACGAATACCTCGCCGATCGTCGCGGGAGGACACGGACGGCCCGCTTCGTCGCGGACCTCGACCCGGGTGGCAGGCGTCGGGCACCCGACATAGCCGATCTTCCCGCCGCGGTCGATATCGGTGAATGTGGCGAGAGCCGTGGTTTCGGTGAGCCCGTACCCCTCGAGGATGGTGCAGCCGAAGCGCGCCTCGAACTCCCGCGCCACCGGACCGGGCAGCGACGCGCCACCGGAGACCGCGATGCGCAGCTGCGCGAAATCCGCGGGATCCGCGTCACCGGCGGTGTGCAGCATCGCGTTCCACATGGTGGGCACCCCGACCATGACGGTGAACCGATCGCGGCGCAGCATCGCCATCATCGCCCGGGCGTCGAAACGGGAGAGCAGGGACAGCGATCCGCCGGCGGTGAAGGTCGTCATCATGACCGAGGCCTGGCCGAAGACGTGGAACAGCGGCAGGCCGGTGCCCGTCCGGTCCTCGTGCGATGCTCGACTGCATTCGGCGCCGATCTCGCCTGCGGACAACAGGTTCGACACCGTCAGCTGCGCCCCCTTGGGCCGCCCGGTGGTACCGGATGTGTAGAGGATCGCCGCCGTATCGTCCGGATCGCGGTCGCGGACCGTGGCCACCGCCGGCCCGGTGTCGGCGCCGGGCCGCAGGGTCCAGACCGGAATACCCTGCGCCGCTGCGGCACTCGACGCGGCGGTGCCCAGCGTGTGCCAGGCGATGACCAGCGAGCATCCGGCGTCGGCGAGGACATACTCGATCTCGTGCCGGGTCGACATGGTGTTGACCGGGACCACCACGGCCCCCGCCGCCTGAATACCCATGTACGCGACCACGAATTCGGGAA
This sequence comes from Nocardia sp. NBC_01388, assembly GCF_045040085.1. Classification (NCBI taxonomy): domain Bacteria; kingdom Bacillati; phylum Actinomycetota; class Actinomycetes; order Mycobacteriales; family Nocardiaceae; genus Nocardia; species Nocardia sp. NBC_01388. The sequence continues at coordinate 7,725,973 of NZ_CP109553.1, read as the reverse complement.
CCGACGGTGCGGCGAGCAGGATCCGGTCCCCCGCGCCAATCCCCGCCGCCGCCAGCGCGGCGGCGTAATTGATGCTCGTCGAACGCAATTGGTGATAGGTCCACGCGGCGAAGGCGCCGGAATCATTGCTGTCGCCGCGAATGGCCACGGCGTCGGGGTGGGTGTCCGCATGCCGGCGGATGGGGTCCAGCAGGTTTGGCACGGTCTGTCCTATCGGTCGTGGATGCCGGGTCGCGTGTGCGGTGCGGGGATTGCGGTGGCCTCCTTCACAGGTCGACCATGTCGTACTCGGCGACCCGGCCCATCAGGAATCGCAAATGGTCGCTGGAATTCCCGAAGGTCTGCTCGATGGCGGTCAGCCGGGCGAAATACTGTCCGACCGGGTAGTCCACGGTCATCCCGATACCGCCGTGCAGTTGGACCGCTTCCTGCCCCACATATCGCGCCGACCGTCCGACCCGCAATTTCGCGCGCGAGGCGATGGACTGGTCGATCACGCCGTCCGCCAGTGCCATCGACGCGTAGACGGACATGCCGTGGGCCATCGCGACCGCGATGTGCATATCCGCGGCACGATGGGACAGCGCCTGAAAAGTACGCAGGGGAACACCGAACTGTTCACGGGCACACAGATATTCGGCAGTGATATGCAAGGCTTCGGTCATCGCGCCCACCGCTTCGGCGCACAATGCCGCCTGGGCGGCGACCAGCGCGGCTTCGATGGCCTCCTCAGCGCGCAGGGAGGCCAGTGGCTCCGCCGGGGCAGCCGTGAAGACGATGTCGGCCGCGCGCCTGCCGTCGTACGTCGCACTGCCGTGTCTCGACACACCCGCACCGGCGGGGTCGACGAGGAACAGCCGGATGCCGTCGGTCACGGCGGCGCTGACAACGAGCAGATCGGCTTCGCCCCCGAACAGCACCGGCGACTTGCGACCCGTCAACCGCCACGTACTCCCCTGTCGCACAGCCGAAGTCGACAGCGTCCGCAGTGGCCAGCGCGATCGCGGTTCCTCGTGCGCGAACGCGGGTCGCAGCTGTCCGGCGGCGATCTTCGGCAACAGTTCGCGACGCTGGGCAGGACTGGCCGCTTCGGCCACCAGGTTCCCGGGCAGGTAGGCACAGTCGAGCAGCGGAACCCGGGCCGTGCTCGCACCCAGCTCGGACATGACGATCATCGCCTCGATCGGGCCGGCGCCCTGGCCGCCTTCGGATTCGGAGAAGGTCAGCCCGAGAAGTCCGAGGTCGGCCATTACGGGCCAGAGGTCGGTGGAATCCGCCGACGAGTGGCGGGCCAGGACGTTGTTCACGGTGTCGCGCAACATCGTTTGTTCCGTGGACGGTTCGAAGTTCATGGCCGGGCTCACAATCCGAGGATCGTCGAGGCGATGATGCCGCGCTGCACCTCGGAGGACCCTCCGTAGATGGAGGTCTTACGGCAGTTCAGATAGTCCGCGGTGCTGCGTCCGGCCCACCGGGTCACGTCCGGCAGTAGCGCGCCGGGCCCGGCGACCTCCATCATCAGCTCGGTGGCGGCCTGCTGTAGTTCGCTGCCGCGCAGCTTCAGAATCGATGAGGTCCCGCCGCTCTTCGCAGCGGTCGCGCCGAGCTGGATCAATTCCAGTGCCAGCGTGTCGTTTTCGAGCTCGGCGAGACGTGCCGCGAACAGTGGGTCGTCCAGCAGCGAGCCCGCGCCCATCCGGGTCTGCCTGGCTCGCGCCTTGATCATCGACAACCGTACCTTCGTGCGGCCGACGGCGGCCATGCCGAAGCGCTCATTGCCGAGCAGGAATTTGGCGTAGGTCCAGCCCTGATTCTCCTGCCCGACAAGGAGATCGGCGGGTACCCGCACCTGATCGAGAAATACCTCGTTGACCTCGCCGCTGCCGTCGACAAGCGCGATCGGGCGCACGGTGACGCCGGGCGCGTCCATCGGAAGCAACAGCAGGGAGATGCCCGCCTGCTTTTTCGCCGCGCCGGAGTCGGTGCGCACGAGACAGAACATCCAGTCCGCGTACTGGGCCGCACTGGTCCAGATCTTCTGCCCTGTAACGATATAACTGTCCCCGTCGCGAATCGCGGTGGTGCGCAGGGCGGCCAGGTCCGATCCGGCCTCCGGCTCGGAGAATCCCTGACACCACCAGATGTCGAGGTTGGCCGTCGGCGCCAGAAACCGCGCTTTGAGCTGTTCGGAGCCGTACCGGGCGATGACCGGCCCGATCATGTCGACATTGAACGTCAAAGGTTCAGGGACACAGGCGAGTTGCATTTCGTCATGCCAGATATGGCGCTGAATGGGGGTCCAGTCCCGCCCGCCCCACTGCTGCGGCCAATTCGGCACCGCGATGTGGTTGGCGTTGAGAATGCGCTGCGTGGTGACGAGGTCCGCGCGGCTGAGCTCGCGCCCCTCCCGCACACCGTCCCGGATCTCGAGCGGAATCTCGCGGCGGTACAGCGTCCGCATCTGATTGCGGAACCCGATCTCATCGCCGGTCAGAGCCAATTGCATTGCAGGTCTGCACTTTCCGAGGTTTCGGGGATGGGCGACCATCGGTGCGCCCTCTCCTCCTGCGGACGGAAGTCCATGGAACGTTCTAATCTAAACGTTCCATCAATAGGGGCATGGTGTCAACCATTCCGTCAGATTTTCAGGCATTTTGGCAATACTGGCATTACTATCAGTCAAGCACTTCCAGAACACGGTAACCTGCTGCGATATGACAAGGTCCGAACCCGAGCCTGCCGGTCCCGCGCCGCGCCGCCGTCCGTCGTCGGTGCGACCCTCCGATGACGCACTGCTGGACGGTGTGCTGTCGGTCTTCGCCGCCCGTGGTTTCGACGACGTCACCATGGATGAGCTGGCCCTCGCGGCCGACACCTCCAAGCCGACGCTGTACGCCCACTTCGGCACCAAGGACCAGCTGCTCGAAGCCTGCCTGCGCCGGGAAGCGGACGGTTTACTGCGGTGGATGCGTGAAAGTTACCGGCGTGCCAGGGGTTTCGACCTGGACCGGCACGTCGCGACGACAACGCGCGCGCTCTTCGACTTCGCCGCCACCCGCGCCGAAGGATTTCACGTACTGTTCGGCGCGCCCACCGCGGGCCGCTCGCACGAGGTGCGGGCCGCGGTGCTCTCCGCGGTGGCCGATACCGTCGCCGACCTGATCCGCAACGAATACGGCAGCGCCGACCTGAGCTGGGGCGCCAGCGCCGATTTCTGCGCCTCGGTGATCGCGGATATCGGGGTCCGCGGCGTACAGCAGGCCATCGCCCAGCAGCTCGATTTCACCGCGGCCGCGAATCTGACGGTATCGATCATTGTCGCGGCCATGCGTCACCTCGATCCGGCGGCCGTGCGCACGGTCGATGCGGTCGCGAAACCGAGCGGTGTTTGCGCCGCTGCCGAAAATGCCGGTGAGCCGATCGATTACCCGGCAATGATCGGCGTGCACACGCATGCCGCGACGGACGAGTCGCGGTCGGTACCTCGAAATGATGTGCTCGACACCGCGATTCGCATCTTCCGCAGCGGCGAGCGGCTGGAATTGCCCGTGGTGGCGGCCGAACTCGGCATCAGCCGCACCACCCTCTACCGCCGGTTCGGGACCAGAGACGAACTGCTGGGCGCGGCCCTGGCCCTGCAGTTCGAGCGGGTGGTCACCTCGATCGACCGGCGTTGCACAAGCCGGGGCGCCCACCGCATTTCCGAGATATTCGATCTCGTCCTGCGGCAGCTGGCGGCCGATCCGGCGCTGCGCACCTACCTCCAGAACGAATCCCCGGCCGCGCTTCGCCTGCTCACCCAGGCCGACGGACCCGTACACCGCGGCAGCGTCGCACTGGTCGAACGGCTGCTCCACCGCGCCCAGGAGCAAGACGGGTACCGCCCGCCGATCGAACGGGAGTCCGTCGCCTTCGCCCTGGTCGCCCTGGGCGAAGCCTTCCTCTACAACGATGCCGTCGCCGACATCCGAGGCGATATCGAGCATCTGCTGCGGGTGCAGACATCCCTGCTCGGCGTGGCCGGTCCCGTTGGCGGGCGGTGAATCGACCTGCGGTAGCACCGAATTCAGCCCAGCTGCCCGGCGGCCGGAATGTTCACCCAGCTGGGTTCGTTCGGATCCAATTGCAGGTGTTCGGGTTTGAGCCCGCTGGCATCGAGCATCGGCCGCATCGGCAGTCCGCGCAGCACATCGAATGCGTAGATGTCGACTCGTAGCCGGTGCCCCGGCTGCAGGACGCCGTCGGTGGCGGGCATACCGATATCGACAATGGTGGGCTGGCCCGGCACCACATCCTCCCGGGTATCCAGGGTGAGAGCGGGGTACGGATCGGTGTAGTCGCCGTTCGGTGATCGAGTCGCCCTGTCCTCGTTCACTTTTCGCAGCGAGGCCTGTAGCTGGCCGCTGGTCCACACGGTGGAATGCCCATCGGGTGCGACATCGTTGACCGTCGCCGACCAGAAACCGTCCGTCGCATCCAGCACCGTGTTCAGATGCACGGCGATCGGTCCGGAGATCTCGGTCGGAACCCCGACCGGCGCACTGGTGAAGGTCAAACCGCTGGTCTCATTGATGCGTGCGTCTTTCGCGCAGATGTCCAGCACCCCGGTCTCACCGGCGGTACCCACCGCGGCCTCGCGGGAGCACAGCCCGGTCAGCCCCGGCGCGACGGTCAACAGCGCGGCCCCGCCCGGCCCGGTGCGCAGGCTGCCGTCGTGCACGCTCAGCGCCGTCCCCGAGGGCGCCGGATCCAGATACAACCTGCGGTAATCCATACCCGGACTGGGGAACTGCTGCCGATTCACCCAATTCCCGCCCTGCTGCCACAGCGTCACCGGATCGAAGCGATCGATGCCGTTGTCGATGCCCTTGAGCCACTTGTCGAACCAGGCGCGCTGGAGCACATCCAGGCGCGGCGGGCCGCCGGGCAGACCGAGCCCCGCGCCGGTGGTCAGATGGTAGGTGTCGCCCATGATCAGTTTCTTCTGCTCCGCGGGAACATCGATGGCGTTGTAGATGCGCGTCGCGGAGTAGGCGAAGATGTCCTGCCAGCCGCCGTAGACGAAGGTCGGCACGCTGACCTGCTCGGGATGACCGTCCAGACTGCGGCGTAATGGGCTGTCCCCGTTCAGCATTTCCGTCAGCTCCGGACTGCCGGCCAGACTGGGGGCGGCCAGCGTGGCGAGCAGGACATTGGCATCGGTGAAGGGATCCCGCATCCGATCTCGCAACCACTGCCCGTCGAAATTGCCGGTGAACAGTGCTTGCAGATCCGGCACCAGTTTGAGGGCGTTGACACTGGCCAGCCAGGTCGGCATGAATCCGACGCCGAATCCGCCTCCGGTGGCGATGATGTCGTGCAGCATGTCGCTGCCTGGGACGACCGGGAAGATCGCACGCAGCGCCGCCGGTTTGCGTTCGGCGGTCTGCAGTTGGTTGGCAGCCGAATACGACAGGCCGTTCATTCCGACCGTGCCGGTCGACCACGGTTGCGCTGCAGCCCAATTCACCACTTCGACGCCGTCCTGCTGCTCGCGTTCGCCGAAGACCTGCCAGTCGCCCTCGGAGAATCCGGTGCCGCGCACATCGACCACGACCTGGGTGTACCCGGACTCCACCAGCTTTCGATCCACCCCGAAATTGCGCAGTGCGCCGGCGGCCAGCGCTTTCGCCAGATCGGAGTAGCCGCTCAGACCCACACCGGACAGATCGAAACCGGCCACGGCGGCGGTCAGCATGCCCGAGAGCGCGGGATCGCCGAGCACCGCGTCGACGACGGTGGTGGTGAGCTTCGAATACGGCGTCAGGTTGACGATCGCGGGCGTCTGCTCGGTCGCCGGGATGCCCGCGGCGTCCGCCGGGCGGTACACATTCGCCTTCAGCACCACACCGTCGCTCATTGTGATCGGGACGTCCCAATCGGTGTGCACATTCGGAAACGGTTGCGGCCCATCATGAGTCGCGGTCCAGACAGCCGCATCGTCGACCTGTTCGGCGAGGGCCTGCGCCGGCGCCGGCACCCCCAGCGCGAGCAGTAGTGCGGTGAGCACGGCGAGGGCGCCGGACAGGTATCGAGGTCGGGCGTAGGCGGTGGTCGGCGAGCTTGCCATAGTGAACCTTCAGGTCGGAATGCGTCGAGGTCGGCGGATCAGCTGTTACGCGGTAAGCCCGAGCAATCGACCGGTAGCGGATTCGCGGGATCCAGGGCGTTCAGAACATCCTGTGCGGCAACAGGATCGAAGGCCGCACCATTGTGCTCGAAGAGCGCCAGCGGGCACTGGTCCTGCACCACGATATTGGTGATATTCGGCGCGACCGGTCCATATCCGCTGGTGTAGGGCACCACGGCCTCGTCGTACCGGGTCATCAGGAACGTGTAGTCGATGCCGGGCAGGTAGGCGACGCCGGAGTTCACCGCGTTCAGGTAGTCCGATCCGGTGGTCAATTCCACGGTGATCGGAGCCCCCGAGCCTTCGGCCAGACGCTGCGCCCGCCCCCACAGTCCGACCGCGCCCAGCCCGCCCGCGAGCAACCCTGAACCATTGGCCTGCGTGCCGTTGTTGATCGGGGCCAGGTTCACCGATTTGGCCACCTTATCGGCCCCGCCCAGGAACTTGATGTACCAGCGCGGCATGACGGTCCCCTCCGAATGCCCGACAAAATCGACCTTCGCCGCGCCCGTCGCCGCCAGCACCCGATCGACGAACGGCGCCAATTCCTCCGTGGCGGAGTCGATCATGGACCGCACACCCGGCACACCGTTCAGCGGCGGCGGCAGCGCCGGACTCCTGCCGTAGGTCAGGGAGAACACGCAGTACCCGTTGTTCGCCAGCAGCGGCGCGAGAGTCGTCCAGTTCTCGGCCTGGGTCGCGGTGAGGCCGTGCAGCAGGATCACCGGTTCGGGGTGCTCCGCACTCGGGCGGCAATGCCAATCATTCGCTCCCGCAGGCGAAGACGAATCACCGAAGTGCGCGAGCGCCGCCCCCAGTCCGTACGGAACCGGGTAGTGCGGCGCGGCCTGCGCGGTGGCGGGCATACCCGCCACCGCGGCTGCCGCAAACGCAACGACCACCGCCAGCCGTTTCACCATCCCTGGACCGGGACCTGCCGACCGGGCTCGAATATGCGCTGGCATGGGGCACTCCTTGGACCTCGTCGAAGCTTTCGCAATTTCTAACACGCTTTACTGATCAGTAACGCGAAATGCTGAAATTGCCTCCGGAGACCCAGTGAACCCGGCCTACGTCAGGGAGTCGATATGGCGGCACCACCCCCCGCATGCCACACATAACCTGCTACAACATGGTTTGAGGCCACCCACATCAGCGCACAAGCGGGATTTCCGCCACCCCATCCCCACAGCGCCGAGTCCGGAGCAGTGGAACGCATGACCACAAACGTTTCATACCGCATGACCACACCGCGTCCTCAGTTCGAAGTGTTCAGGAGCACTGCCAGGGATCCGCGACCGGTGATCGAAAGGAACGCTCCCGCGACCACATCGGGCTTGCCGTCGCCGTTGAAATCGGCGGTGTCGAGGGAGTTCGGGGTCCAACCGGCATCACCGATCAGGACCGGGGGGTCGAACGATAGCGCCGGCGCAGCTTTGGCGGTCGTATTGCGCAGGAAAGACAGCTGATTGCGGATGTTCAGGTAGGGGCTGGCGAGAATGACGTCCGGCTTGCCATCGCCGTCGAAGTCCGCGACCGCCGAGTTCTCGGTGGCCCAGCCGCCGGCCTGATGCGCCTGCGCGCCGTCGAACACGGTGGGGAAGACCGGCACCGGCGAACCGGCAGGGGTCTGGTTCACCGATGAGAACATACCCACCAGCGGATTCCCGAGAATGCCAACATCGGATAACAGGTCCGGTTTACCGTCGCCGTTCATGTCCTCGAGGCCGACCCAGGTGGAGAACGGGTAGAAGTAGGTGGTGGGTCGGAGGTCCGGAACAGGTGCGCCATCCGGGGTGAAGTTCATGAGTATGGTGACGGTGCTGGAGCTGGTTTCGCCGATGGCGAGATCGATCTTGCCGTCGCCGTTGATGTCCGCGGCCGCGATGCCCTCGGTGGTGATGCCCCCATTGAAGAAATATGGTCCGCTGAATGTCGGTGTGTCCGAACCTGATTCGGTGGTGTTCATGAGGACCTGGGTGGTTCCGAGCACAACATTGGCGGTATCGCCGATGATCAGATCCGGGCGACCGTCGTTATTGATATCGGCGGTGGCCACCACCGCGGGCAGCAGTCCGCCGGCGAAATACCGCGGCGGCGCGAAGACCGGTACGTCCGCACCCGGCGGGGTCTCATTGAGCATCACCACCACACCGCCGACGCCGACCTTGGAGGCGTCGGTGGCGATCAGATCCGGCTTTCCGTCGCCATTGATATCGGCGACATTGCACCCGAAGGCCAGCGGCACACCCGGAACATTGAAGGGCGCGCTGAAATTCGTTGTGGACGCACCTGTTTCGGTGTGGTTGATGAGCACGGACATACCGCCCCAGCCGCCCTGCAGCGAATCACAGGTGACGATGTCGGGCTTGCCGTCGCCATTGAGATCCACGGCACGGATGAAGAACGGCCCGCCCGCGAAGGTGTCGTAGAACTGGGCGGGCGCGAACGATATGCCGCCCGCCGCATGCGCCGCTCCCGCACCGGGCGCGGTCGCGCCGGCCACCACCGATACCGCTAAGGCCGTGGCTATCCCACGCCACCAGCCGCGCCGGCTCACCGCGGAACCAATCCATGCCCGCATTCGACTCATGCCACTCCGCCTTCGGTACGTATCGGCTGCCGGCCCTCGACATCGGGTTCGGAATGCCCGGGGTCGGCGGGAAGGTGAGTGGTGGAAGGCTGCGTCATCGCGGCCGTGCTCCTTTCGACGGTCTAGCTCGGAGTCGCTGGTCGTACGTGGTCCCGTCATTTGAACGGCAGCGCGCCGTCCAGGCCGCCGACATCGTTGATCTTCCAGTCGGCATTACGGTCCACGGTGACGTTGTAGGTGACGGTGGTCTGCGCGCCATCGGGGTTCTGGGCGTTGGTGGAGGACACATTGACGAAGACATCGACCTTGTACACCCCCGCGGATTCGCCGACGACCTTGGCCGAGATGGGGCTGCCGGTAGAGGTCCACTTCAAGGGCGTGAGCAGATCCTGCAGTTTGGGCGCGGTGGCGTCGAACTTATTGGAGAGCGCGGGCGCGGTGTTCTTCTTCAATCGCGCGACCCAGGAGTCGAAGTCGGCGAAGTTCACCGTGGACGCGCCCACGGCGTAATCGCTGGCCACCTGTTCGGCGTGGGAGTTGTCGGAAGCGACGGACTCCCGGTGCGCGAGGTCGCCGCGAGCGGTGATCAGCGCGATGCCCAGCCCTATCGCGGTGACAACCGGGACCGCCACGGCCACCGACCACGCCAGGGTGCGCATCGAGACCGACACGGCCCGGGACGGCATTGCCCCGCGCTGCACGGGTTCCGTTCTCTCGGTGGGCTTATCGGCCTGCTCGGACAGTTCTTCGATCTCGATGGTCATCACTGTGCTCCCGGTGTGGATTACTTGACGGCGAGCTGCAGCCGCAGCGTGCCGTCGGGGCTGGTGGCGTGCAGGGCCTGGCTGATCAGGCTGCCCAGGTCCAGTCGCTGGATGATCGGGGTGGCCGTGGCGTACAGCGGCGCGATGAGCGGGGCCAGCGGTGCGAGCTCGGGGCCCAGCTGCCGCAGGCGGCCGATCAGCTGCTGCAGGAACGGCGCCAGGCCGAGCTGGTCTTTGCTGTTGTCCAGGAAGGAGTCCGGCAGATTGCCCGCCCGCACCACCGCGGCGATGGAGGCGGCGACCTCCGAGACCCGTGGCCCGAAATCGGCCCAGGGTCCTGCGGCGTCCAGCATGGACGGTTCCGCCCAATCCATATCGGTGGCGTGCGCCTGCAGGGCGAGCAGCATGCGCCGGATCAGGTCGGTACGGCTGACCAGGGTGGAAGCCAGTAGATCGGTGGCGCGGGACAGTTCGGGGACAACGGCTTCCGTGCCCGCGGTGGCCTGGCTGAAGGTGTCCACGATCGAGGACAGCGCGGCCGGATCCAGCTGGTGCATGAGTGCGGTCGTGGTCGCGGCCACCTCGGGGATCGACACCGGTGCGGCGATCTTGGTGGCCTGCAGCGTCTGTCCGTCCTGCAGATACGGCCCGGCCCCCGACGAGGGTTCGAACTCGATATAGGACTCGCCGAGCCCGGACAGTCCTTCGACCCGCACGGCGCTGTCCGCGGGAATCCGATAGCGGTCCGTAAGGCGCACCCGCACCAGCACCCCGCCGGTGATATGCGCGACCGAGGTGACCTGCCCGACCTGCACGCCCGACAGCAGCACCTTCGAACGCGGCAGCAATCCGCCGGACTGCGGGATGGTCATGGCGGCGTCGATATCGTGGCGCAGCCAATCCACCCGCGCCACACCGAAGGCCAGATAGGCGCTGCCCACCGCCAGAATCGCCAGAATGCTCACCATCGACAGCACCGAACTCGGTTTCATCGGACGATTCCGATCATGCGCAGGGCGCGGGTGAGGGCGTCGATCTGGTCGCCGGTGGACAGCGCCGCCGGGTCGTCGCCGAGGGTCACGGAGGTGACGTTCACCTTCGCCCCGTCCCGCACGAACGGAATGACCTGATCGCGCAACAGCGCTACCAGCCGGTTCAGGTTGGACGGCGCGCTCAGGTCGAGCGGGTTGCGTCCCAGCAGCATCGGCACGAAGGCCTCGGCCGCCGCATCCCCGGCCCGCAGCAACGCCGCGAACGGCACCAGCGACTGCCCGATATCGCCCAGGGACCCGACAATGCCGAGCGTGTACACCAGCGCTTGCACGTCCGCCGGAATATCGTGTGCGCCTTGCGCACTGAGCAGCGCGTTCAATTCGACAGGGTTGTCGCGCACGGCGTCGAGGTCACTCTGGAAGGCGTCCAGGGATTTGTCCAGCACATCGAGATGGCCGGACAGGTCTTCGACATCGGTCCCGATCCGATCGAAGATCCGGGCCGTGTCCCGCGGATCGGCGGGCAGCACGGCATTGGCCTGGCTGACGACATCCTGCAGCTGATGTATCGCACCGCCGCCCACGAAGGTGGACAGACCGGCCAGCAGATCCTCCACCTGCAATGCGGGTTTGGTCTGCGCTAGTGGAATACGGCCGTCAGCGGCGATGGCGTGCGCGAAATCCCCTGGGGGCGTGGTGAGCCCGATGAAGACGTCGCCCAGAATGGTGTCCTGCCGCAGCTGCGCGGTGGTGGCGGCCGGCAGCCGCACCGAATCCTCGATCTCCACGACGGCGTCGATGCGGCCGGGCGCGCCGGGGGCCGGATCGATCACGCGGACCGATCGCAGACTGCCGATCTTCGCGCCATTGGCCATCACCTTGGCCTGGGCGGGCAGGTTCAGGGCGTTCGCGAATTCGATGTGCACCCGGTAGGTCGGACCCGATACCGAGGCCCCGGGCACCGGCACCGACGACGGGTTGAGGCCGCAGCCCGCGGGCAGGAACGCCGCTACCGCAATTGCTGTGCAGACCAGCATGTTTCGTCTCATTTCACACCTGCCATACCCAGGACCAGCGGCATGAGATCGACCGTCGCCACACCCTTGTCGCCGCCGTGGCACCCACCCGGCCGCAATGCGTTGACCGCAGCGCACACCTGATCGGCGGTGTCGGGTGGCAGCGCCACCCGCGGCGGTGCGTAGCCGACCTTCACCTGCCCGGTCTGCGGATCGATGAACCGCCCGAACGCGGAGACCGCGGCCGGGATCATCTGCAGCAGCTGTTGCAGCGAGCCGACTCCGGCCGCGATCAACTTCAGCTTCGGCACCGCGGCGTCGAGGCCATTGAGGATGGAACGCCCGTACTTGTGCGCAATGGTGTTGAACCAGGGCAGAATCACCAGCAGCGAGTCGATGATCTGGACTGTCGCGCCCCACACCGAGTTGATGAAGCCGATGCCCTCACTGGCCTGCGTGAGCGCCACTTTGATATCGCCCCAGTTGAGCGCGACGCTGTCGGCGAGGGAGGCGAACGCGTCCAGTACCGCTCCCAGGTGGCCGATGGCCGCGTCGGGATGGTCGAGCGCCGCGCCGAGGTCCTTGATGAGCTGGTTCAGCTTCGGCCCGGTGCCGGAGGTGGCCCGGTCCAGAGCCTGCACTCCGTCCCGGAGCCGATTCTGCTGTGCGGGGTCGTCATTGCCGTTCAGCTGTTCGGCGAGGGTGGAGAAGGCCTGCAGCGTCTGGGTGATGCTCTTTGGGGTGAAAGTCTTGGTAATGCACGTGTTCTCGGGCCAGCGCTCGCCGGAAGTATTGTCGCCCAGTACTTCCAGATCCCGGTCGGCGACGAGCGTGTCCGACACCGTGGTGGCGGTGACCTTGCCGTGCAGCGGATAGGCTGCGTCCACCGTGAAATTCACCCGCACAGTGCCGTTCTCGGGTGTGACGGAGCTGACCCCGCCGACCGGCATGCCGAGCATGGTGACGTGATTGCCGGGGTAGAGCCCGATGGAGTCCGGCATGATCGCGCAGTAGCCGATGGTCTTCTTCATCGGGTCGAAGGCGAGGAAGTAACCGGCGACGGCGAGCAGCACCACCAGCCCGACGCCGATGGCGGTGACAAGACCCTGGGATGCGAGCAGGCGCTTCATCTCAGCATTCCCTTCCGGGCAGCGGAATGCAGACCTGCGGTGCGGCCACGGTGATTCCGGATTGATCGATCGTGACCCCGGCTCCGGCTGCGCCCTGCAGCCGAGTCTTGATCTCGCCCAGGCTGTTCAACGCCTGATCGAAGCGTCGCCCCAGGTCTTCCAGCTGCGGAACGGCCTGCTCCAATTTGTCGGCCAGAGGTTCGAGTTCGTCGTGCCAGGAGGGTTCGATCCCGGCGATGCGAGCGAGCATTGTCCCGGTGACGGAGAGTGCTTCGGCGATCTCGGTCTTCTTGGCCAGCCCGGCGGTCTCCAGCGAACCGATCTGCCGCAGGAAGGTGCCGACCAGCGAGCGGTTGGCGTTCACCGCGGTGAGGTACTCGTCCATCACCGTCAGTGCTCGCGATACATCGGTGTTCTGCCGATCGACCAGAGTGACCAGGCTCTGCATCGCGGTGCCCATGTGCCGCAGCGCATCCGGGCCGGCGCCGGTCAGGGAGTCCTGCAGGGCGGCGAAGTTCTTGCGCACAGTGTCACCGTCGACCTCCTGGATAGGCACGGTGGCGTCCTGCAGGGTGCGAATCAAGCTGTACGGCAGTCGAACTCGATCTGCCGGAATGGTGTGTCCGCGCAACGGCTGATCCCCCGCGGGGAACGCCGCGATGTAATGGCCGCCGACCACTGTGAGCATGCGAACCTCGAGCGTGGTCCGATCCCCCAGCACCACACTGTCGTTCACGGTGAACGTCATGTGAACCCGATCCGGCAGCAGTTCCAGCGATTTCACCGAGCCGACGTGAATGCCCGCGATGCGAATCTCATCCCCGGCCCGCACCGACCGTGATTCCGCGAGATCGGCTGTGTAGGTGGACTTTCCGATCGGCAGCAGATACACGGCGGCGGTCACCACCAGTAGCAGCACCAGCACCAGGGCGCCGAAGATGCCGTAGCGCAGCTCCCTGGCCGCGGTGCCCGGCGTCAGCTTCGGCATATCGAGACCCGGCTTCCGCTGATCAGCACCGAGAACGGCGCGGGCACCTCCGCGGGCCCCTTGGAGCAGGTCAGCTTGATCTCCCCGGCGGTCGCGCCGGCGGGCGGCAGCTGATCGGCCAGCGATTGCAGCAGACCGGGCAGCCGCCCGAGCACGTCGAGGGCTTGATTCGGGTCGGGGAACAATCGCTGCAGATCCTGCTCCAGGTTCGGATTCGAGTTCTCGGTGAAGCCGAGCGTTTCCAGCAGGCTGTTGAGTGGAGCCAGTGCCGAGGGCGCGACCGCGGCGAAGTGCAGCAGGCCGTCGAGTTCGGTGCGGAAGGAGGTGAACACGTCGGCGAGTCCCTTGAGCAGGGTCACCAATTGCGGTGACTTACCGCCGATCTGATCGGAGATGCCCTGCAGATTCGACAGCACCAGCGACAACACCGCCTGCTTGTCGGTGACGTAGCGGCTGAGCTTCTCGAACGCGTCCAGGGCCGGTCCGATTCCGTCCCCATTGCCCTGGACCACCGCCAGCACGCTCTCGGTGAACTGGTTCAGCGCGCCCGGCGAGAATTCCTGCAGCACCGGTTGCAGGCCATTGAACAACTGCGTGATGTCGAACGAGGGCACGGTCTTGTCGGCGCCCACCGTCGCGCCGGGCGACAGCCGCTCCCCCGGCGCATCGGGCTGCCGCACATCGACATACCGCTGCCCGGTGAGCGTCTGATACCGGATGGCCAGCCCGCTGGTGCGGTAGAACGGCCGGTCTCGGCTCACCGTGAACCCGACCAGCGCGCGCGTCCCGCGCAGATCGATGGCGGTCACCTTGCCCACCTGCACACCGAACATGCGCACGTCATCGCCGGTCTTCAGACCGCTCACATCGGTGAATTCGGCTCGGTAGGAGTCGGTTCGGCCGCCGACCGGGCGCACGACGGCGCCGATCACCACCGCCAGCAGCACCAGCATGACCGCGGTGAACGCACCGAGCCGCCACAGCAACGCGCCCGGTTTCCGCTGCCTCATCGCCCGGCCCCCAGCAGTGTCACGGCGACGCGCAGCGCCGGCCCGTCCGGGGTGTCGGCGAATATGCGGCCGAGCCGGTCGATGGTCTCGGTGAGCTGCGCATGGGAGGTCGCCGGGTCGGGAACCGTATCGGCGAGCGCCTGGACCACCGGCGCCAGCGGATCGGTGAAGCCTCCGAACTGCTGATACACGGCATCGAAGGTGGTACCCAAACCCTGCAGCACGCCCTGGCGCATGACCTCGATGGACGCGTCGTAGCGGTCGCGATCGTTGCGGAAGATCTCGATGTCCATGATCGCCTTGACCAGTTTGAAGGTGGCGGAGGTGAATCCGCCCAATCCATTGAAGAATCCGGCGTACCGGCTCAGCAGATACGACGTGGCGTACTGCTGGGTGTCGGCCACCGTCCGGCTGAGTTCGACGACCGCTCGCAGCACCGGCGTGAAGGCGCGCAGATCGGTATCGACCTGGGTCAGCAGCTGGATCAGTTTCGGCGTGAGCACCTCGGTCGAGGTCTGGGTGAGCGAGCGCAGCAGTGCGCTCATGGTCACGTCGTTCACCCGGTTCGCCAGGTCGATGACCTGTCCGGCCCGCAGGGCCGTGCCACCGGGTGCGGTATGCACTGCGACGGTGCTGATGCCGAAGAGATTCTCCGGCGCGTAGTCCACCGTGAGACTGTCGGTGAGTCCGCCGATCTGTGCCGGATCCAGATCCAGGGTGAGCAGCTGGCGCCCGGTATCGGCGGGCCGCACCTCGGAGATCCGGCCGATGGCCACCCCGTCGAAACGCACCGGCGTGCCCGGTGCGATGCCCTCGCCGATCTGCTCGGTGCGCAATTGGATTCGCAGTCGCGGCCCGGTGGCCCGGCTGTCGAGGAGCGTCCACACCGGCACGGCGAGGACCACCATCAGGACGACGAGCGCTCCGAGGAAGCGAGATCGCCACCGGCCGATGCGCACTCCGGGAATCGCATAGTTCGGCATGACCTACCCTGGGAATTCGATCGCGGAATTGATGCCCCACAGCAGCAGCGTCAGCACCATGTCCAGGCTGATGATGGCCACGAAACTGGCGCGCACCGCACGACCGGAGGCAATGCCCACGCCCTCCGGCCCGCCGGCGGCGAAGAAGCCGTAGTAGCAGTGGATCAGGATCACCGCGACGCCGAAGACGAGGATCTTCGCGACCGCCGCGAGAATGTCGTAGCCACTGGTGAATTGGAAGAAATAGTGGTCGTAGACGCCGCCCGCCTGTCCGTGCAGCAGCACGATCACCGCCGAACACGACAGGTACGACAGGATCAGTGCGATCAGGAACGTCGGCACGATGGCGATCGCGCCCGCGATGACCCGTGTGCTCACCACGAACGGAACAGACCGCAGCCCAAGGGATTCCAGAGCGTCGATCTCCTCGGAGATGCGCATGGCGCCGATCTCGGCGGTCATCCGGCACCCAGCCTGCGCCGCGAAACCGATGGCCGCCGCGATCGGCCCGAGCTCCCGGGTATTGGCGACGGCGGACACCACGCCCGAGACCGAGCCGAGCCCGATCAGGTCCAGTGCCGCGAACGCCTGGATGCCCACCCCGCCGCCGATTGCCACGCCGAGCACCAGCAGCATCGGCACGGTGCCGCCACCGACTAGCAAAGAGCCACGGCCCCAGGTGATATCGGTAATGGCGCGCAGCGTCTGGCCGCGATAACGACGCAGTGTCAGGGGGATTCCGGCCAGCGCTTCGATAATGAATCCGAGCATGAACCCGGCGTTCTCCAGCGGGCTCAGCATCCGCCCTGGGTTGCGAGTCGCCCGGATCACCGTGCGAAATCCCTTGGGAACATATGGTGTTGCGGTCATCAGGCCACCCGCATGGGCACGAACATGGCTACGATCTGGGTGAGCGCGAGATTGATCACGATGATCGCCGCGACCGACAGCACCACCGCCGCATTGACGCCGTCGGCCACGCCGCGCGGGCCGCCGCGCGCTTCCAGCCCGCGCTGGCAGGCCACGATCACCACAACGAAACCGAAAAGCACCGCCTTGGCCAGGGAGATCCAGACATCCGTCAGCGTGGTGAACGCGCCGAAGGTCGCCCAGTAGCTGCCAGGTGTCACATGCTGCGCACGGACAGCCACCACGTAGCCCGCCACGATGCCCACGAAGATGACGAGGATATTCAGCAGGGGCGCGACCAGCACCATGGCGGCCACACGCGGTATCACCAGCCGGTGCACCGGATCGATGCCCATCACCCGCAGGGCGTCGATCTCCTCGCGGACGGTGCGCGCCCCCAGATCCGAGGCGATGGCCGAGGCGCCCGCACCGCCGAGCAGCAGCCCGGTGGCGATGGGCGCACCCTGCTGAACGACGCCGAGTCCGCCGGCCGCGCCGATGAGCGAATCCGCGCCGAGCTGGTGAATCAGATTGCCGACCTGCACCGAGACCACCACACCGAACGGCACCGCCATGAGGATCGCGGGAATGGTGGTCACGGTGATGAGATACCAAGCCTGGTTGAGCATTTCGCGCCACTGAAAGCGCCGTGCCAGTAGATCGGTGACCGTGCCGCGCAGGGCCTCGGCGCCGAGGTCGACCGTCCGGCCGAAGGTGCGCAGCCCGGTGGTTGCGACCGTGCTGACATTGGTGCGCAGGATCCGCACGGCCATGGTCGTCTCACCACGCATTCGAATCACCGCCTCGGACCGCATCTGATGGTTCCTCCCCCTGTTGTTTTGCACGCTATGCAGTCCCGATGGCATTGCCCAGGACAGGTCTGGCCAGGGGTTGACAGTTTCCGACGGACGCTTCCGACGGACACGCCGCGCTCAGGACGCGAGCGGCGCCGGGGTCACCGTGCCGCGGATGAAGTCGGCGAGCGCCAGCGCGATGGGTTCGGGCGAACCGTCGGCCCGCGGATCGGCTCCGGCCGCCACATCGCAGTGCAGATAGCCGGGAAACCAGTGCACATTGTGGTCCGGGAACACTCCCGCTCCGGCGATGACATCGGTGAAGCTGGACTGACCCATGAGATTGACGAAAGGCAATCGGGCCGCACCGTTTTCGTACCGGAGTGGCCCGAGCGATCCGGTGCGGCGACCGCACAGCGTGGCCACCGCGTCGAGCTGCTGGCGAATCGGAAAATAGTCTTCGAAGACATTGAGACGTCCACCCGCGAGGATCTTGGCCAGCTCGACGATGCTGACCACCTCACTGCCCGCGGTGGCCGCCGGAATGCCGGTGCGGGTGAATTGCCCTGGGGCATCGGCGGTTCCGCAGCGGTCGTAGTCACGCCAGCGGTAGAGCGTCTCGAACGAGGTCGGGCTGTAGCGCGGGGCGGTGCCGCAGGTCGCGCGATACAGCCCACGCAGGCCGCGAGTCTGGCCCGCCTCGAAGGACATCGGAAAAGTACGCGGCGCGACCTCGGCGCTGTCGAGCGTGCCGCAGCTCATGGAAAGCACCGCCTTGTTCACCGACATGTGCGCACCGCCCAGCAGCCCGAGCACGGCCTGATTGGTCAGCCGAAGCGCTCGATAATCAGTTGCGCGGCTGATGAATTCGCGCCACGTGCGCGTGGTGGAGCCGCGCACGATTCGCTCCGGGGTGCCCCGCCGGGGCAGCAGCCGGAGGATGTCGGACTCCGCCTCCGGGGCCAGCACGGCGGCCGCGGCGGTGGCCGCGACGATCGCGAAGGTTTCCGGATTGCCCCAGCCGCCCTTCAGAACCGCGGTGCTGTTCGGGGCGAGTCCGCGGCGCATGAGCGCCGGAACGCGCGCGGCGCCTCCTCCCAGCAGGCCGACGGGTCCGGACAGTGCGCGGCGCTCGGACAGCCGCAGTGGATCGAGATGGGTGATGGAGTCCAGTGCCACGAGTCCGGCGATCTGATCATGCCCGGGCCGACCGGCGAAATCCCATGCGGCATAGGTTCCGGCCTGGATCGCACCGAGCGAATGTCCGCCCAAGAACACCTTCTGCGCGCGCAGGTCGGCATCCGGAATCTCCCGGCACAGCACCTCGTGTGTGTCCTGCACCGTGCGGGCAGAACCGAATTCGGACAGGAAGCCGAGTTCGCGATCACGATGGAAACCTCCGAAGACCCTGCCGCCGACCTTCTTTCCGCCGTAGTAGTAGTCGAAGGCGAGGTGGTAGTCGCCCTCGGCCAGCGCCACTTCGATGCCGGAGTGGTCCTCCACGCCATTGGCGCGCCGGTCCAGCACCCACACCTCGGCACTGATCCCGGACGCCAGCAGATTGCGAACGGTGTTGCGGCCCAGCGGTTGCAGCGATCGTGCACCGGCGATGGCCCCGGGCAGCAGCACGATCACCACGTCGGCGCGGGCCGGGTCGTCGGGCGCCCCGGCCGGTCTGATCCGCAGGTGACGCAGATCGTCGCAGTCCACCGGATGCGCGGGGAAACCCTCCGGCAGCGGGAGGTGATGAGTCACCATGCTCAGCCGGATATCGTCCGCGACCTCCAGGACCTGTTCCGTACGCGTCATCGCCCAATCTCCCCGTTCGGTCCGGTTGTGGTCGAGCCAGGTTAGGCAGATCGCCCGGGCGTTCGGCCGGAGCCGGGGCGCGACGGCGGAAAGAGCGAATGGACTGGCCGCTGGAATCAAACGGGCCTCGCGCCGACGCGAAATATCAATCGCGAGTCCGCGACTGCACTGGTCGCGACGGTGCTGACGCCGATAGCGTGCGCGGAACATCGGCAGTGCGGAGGAATACGACGTGAATATTTCCCAGCCCGGGAATGCGAACTTCGACTTCGATTGGCTCGTGATCGGCAGCGGTTTCGGCGGTGCGGTGAGCGCATTGCGGCTGTCGGAGAAGGGATATCGGGTGGGCGTGCTCGAACAGGGCCGTCGCTTCGCCGATACGGATTTCGCCGAAAAGGCCACGCAGTTGCGGAAATTCCTGTGGCTGCCCGGCCTCGGACTACGCGGGATTCTGCGGATCGCACCCTACAAACACGCCATGGTGCTGGGCGGAGTCGGTGTCGGCGGCGGCAGCCTGGTGTACGCCAACACCATGTATCAACCACAGCACGACGACTTCTACCGGCATCCGCAGTGGTCCGAATTGGCGGACTGGCGTGCGGAATTGGAGCCGCACTACCGGACGGCGTTGCGAATGTTCGGAGTGCAGGACTACCAGGGCGAACGACCGGTGGACGGTCTCATGCGCGAACTCGCGGCCGAACTCGGGGTGCCGGAGGGTTATCGGCACACACCGGTGGCGGTGCATTTCGGCACGGCCGGACAGACGGTCCCGGACCCGTATTTCGAGGGCGCCGGTCCCGCGCGAACCGGCTGCGTGCGTTGCGGGCAGTGCATGCTGGGTTGCCGCTACGGCGCGAAGAACAGCCTGCCGAAGAACTACCTGTGGCTCGCGGAAAAGTCCGGCGTCACAGTCGCTCCCGAGCTCAAGGCGATCGATATCACCCCGCTGGGAGGCGGCGACGGTGAGCACGGCTATCGCGTGCGCGCACGACGGCCCGGCCCGGGGCGCGGCCGTGCCCGGGAGTTCACCGCACGCGGGGTGGTCCTGGCGGCGGGAACGCTGGGCACCAACGAATTGCTCGGCGCGTGCAAACGCCGGGGTTCCCTGCCGAAGGTGTCGGATCGGCTGGGACAGGTGGTGCGCACGAATGACGAATCCATCCCGGCCGCTTCCAGTTCGACCGCCGGCGCGGACTACCGCAGTGATATCGCGATCACTTCGAGCGTCTTCCTCGACGAGCACACCCATTTCACCAACAACACCTACGGCGACGGTGGCGGATTTCTCGCCCTGACCTACGGACCCGTCACCACGGCCGGCACCTCGCTGGGTCGCTGGGCACAATTCCTGCGGGAATACCCGGTATACCTGCTGCGCCTACTGCGGAACCGGCAGTGGTCGCGGCGGACGGTCATCTTCACTGTCATGCGCGGCACCGACGTATCCCTGCGGCTGCGTAAGGGGTTCGGCCCCGGGCGCATGCAGACCGAGTCGGTGAGCACGCCGGCCGGCGGGGTCTCGGCGGTCGACGTCGCCCGGCGGGTCGCCGCCGCGGCCGCGCGCCGGATGAACGGCAGTCCGCTGGCCTCACTCGGGGAAACCCTCGGATCCGCGCCCATGACCGCGCACTTCCTCGGTGGCGCGGTCATCGGCGCGGATCGCGACCACGGCGTAATCGACCGCAACCATCGGGTTTTCGGCTACCAGAACCTGCTGGTCTGCGATGGTTCGGCGGTACCGGCGAATGTGGGCGTCAATCCGAGCCTGACCATCTGCGCCATGACGGAGGCCGCCATGGCGCAGGTCCCGGCGGGAGCGGACTTCACTCCTCGGTGAGGTCGGCGACCAGCACCTGAACCAGACGGGTGTAGCGCTGGACCTGTTTCGGCAATTCGGTCGCGGCGGCGGCGTCCACCACCCGCGGATCGGTGAAAGAACGGGTCCGGCCGCGATAGGTGACCTCGCCGCCACCCGCTGCCAGCACATTGCGCAGCCAATCGGACCTGCTGCCGTAGATCAGCGGCACCACCAGCAACTTCTCCGTGTAGCGGGCGGCCACCGGCGCGGCGAAGGAACGGCCGGACTTCCGGCCCCGATGGTGAACAACGCTGTAGGGCCGGATCTTTCCGGCATAGGCCCGCGCGATCCGATTGGTCACCCGGCGATTGAAACCCGCGAGCCAGCCCGGCGTAAGGGCGTCACCGCTGGATTCATCCCGCAGCCAGCGCAGCGGGCCCCGACGCCACATATCCGACTCCGGCTGGATGCCATAGGTGTTCAGCATCATGGCCAGCATCTCGTAGTGGCCGACCAGCATGCACAGGTCGACGATCTGCGGATGTGAAAGATGCTGGGCCAGTTCATGAAACGTCGGCTCCGAGATCGCGCGCGCCTCATGCAGCTCGTCCACTGCCCGCAACAGCACCCGCTGCGGTTCGCTCCAGCCCGGCGCTTCGGGGCCAGCGCTCACCCGCTCCACCGTCTGCACGGACAGCCCGCTGAGGCGAGCCGCGTAGACGTGATGGTGCCATTCGTAGCGCGCCCCGGCATTCCACGCGGTCCGCAAGGTGGCCAGTTCGCAGTCGACCCGGGACAGCTTGCTGCGCAGTACTATTCGAAGCCCGAAGGGCGCGTACGCGAGTGCCAGCGCCCCGCCGCGCCCCATGATCTCGAGCAGTTTGACCCGCCGCCCGCCGCCGACCCGACCGGCAGCGCGCGCGATCAACCAGGTGAGGGTGTCGGTGCCGCGAAACTCACCGAGGCCGGGCATGAGCTCCTGCGCCGGCCCCCGCCAGTGCGAAGCGGTCTCGGTGCGGGCGGCGACATCGGATTTGAGTGTCACATCACGTCCTTCGATAGCTCGCGGTCAATTGACGAACCGGAAGCAGGTGCGCTGGCCCGCGTCTCCGGGCCGGGCGGCACGGTGGCACACCATCGCGTAGTCGCGGCCCGGATGCTGGGACAGGTTGTTCCAGATGCTCAGGTTGGAGTGCAGGGGAACCACCTCCTGACTGCCGTCCTTGAGATAGAGGGTCATCTCACCATCCGCGCCGCCGGGATCGCCCAGTTTCAGATCGGCCAGCCAGCCCAGTGTGAAGATCGGAAGATCCGGGCTCACATACCAATTGCCCGCGTCATAGGTGGTCCACTCGGGCGTGAGGTCGGTGTGCTTGAAATCGAACCCGGCGAGATTGATACCGAAGTTGATCGGCGGCAACCAGCCGGCGCTGGTGGTCAGGCCCGGCGGCAGCGGCGCGGGCTGCGGCGCCGCCGGTTCGTTGACGGACGGCGGCAGTTCGGCGTCGGCCGGCGCCGGGGCGGCCGGCAGCGCGGCCAGGGTCGCGAGTACCGCGCCGGTGAGCACCCGGCGGGTGAAAGCGGAAGTCATGGCGAGTCTTTCGTCAGTCGTTGGGGAAGCGCAGGCAGGTACGGGTGCGGTACGGGTCGGTGGTGACCTCACCGCACACCTCCGCGTATGCGCCGGCCGGACGGCTCGCGGTGACCGCGTAGATGATGGGCAGGCCGCAGGTCTGGCCCACCGGCACGATCTCCGGCACGCTGCCGTCCTTGGGATAGAAGGCGAATCGGCCCGAAACACAATGTCCCCCAGCGGTAGTGGCCAGCACGCCGAGCACGCCCGGGGGCACCGCCGGAGTGAGGGTGGCGATATCGGCGTCGAACAGCGCACCCGCCGGGACGGTCGTGAAATGGTTGATTCCGGTGCCGCCGAAGTTGGTCCCGAAGGACAGGGTCGGCTCCACCGCGGACGCCTGCGGTGCGGCGAGCGTGGCGGTGACCGCCAGCGCCCCACCGGCCGCGACCAGTCCGGCAGCGATCTTGTTTCTCATCGACCCTGTTGCCCTTCATCGGAATCGAGCGGAATGCGGTTGCGCAGCACGGCCACCGATTCCGACAACATGCTCATGGTGATGATGTCGTCGTGCCGGTCGTTGTCCAGGCGCACGGCCTCGGCGGCCTGCCCGCCCAGCCCCACGGTGTGCTGTTCCACGTAGCTGAAGGTGCGGTCGCCGTTATTGCGGTAGATCAGGGCCGCCGAGGGCGCGTACTGCACCGCGGCGATGTCCATCCGGCCACTGCCGGTGAAATCGCCGATCGCGATCGCGCACGGGGTGATGGAGCCGAAGGTGTTCTGCGGCGGGCCGAAATTGCCGTGCCCGTCGCCGTACATCACCGAGAAGCTGAAGGCGGCGACATTCGCGGAGATGACATCGGCAATGCCGTCGCCGTCCACATCGGCGACCTTCAGATCCTCATCGGGCAGCGGCAGCAGGTTCCAGCGCGGCGCCTCGAAACCACCGTGCTGATCGTTGCGCAGCACCCAGAAGCCGGTGGTGCCGAGGTCACCGGTGACGATGTCGGCGTATCCGTCATTGTCGAGGTCTGCGACCAGGACCGTGGAACGGATCAAACCCCCGGCCAGCCACTGCGGATCACCGAAGTGACCGGTGCCGTCGTTGTGCATGACGCCGATCGCGCCGGGCACCGGAAGCAGATTGTTGAAAGCGAGGTCCAGATGACCCGTGTGGTTGAAGTCGCCGAGTTGCACACCGACCGGCAGACCACCGGTGCGGTAGGTGACCTCCGGATTCGGATCACGTGAGTAGACCCGATCGACGGTGAAATGACCGCTGCCGTCATTGAACAGCACGCTGATGCTGAACTGATTGCTCACCACCAGATCCAGATTTCCGGTACCCCGAATATCGCCCGCCACAACGGCATTCGCACCGATCTCGGTGGGGATGAATTGTGTCCGGCTCAGGTGACCGTGACCGTCTCCGCGCATGATGGCGACGCCGCCCGCCACACCGGTGGCGGCCACCGACTGATTTCCGTCATGGAAGAAGTCACCCGTGGCCATGGTCTGCGAGCCGTAGCCCGCGCCCAATCCGCCCGCATAGGACTCGGCGGAATCCTCGAACACCGGATCGGGTCCGGACGAGCCGGTGAGACTGGAGCCGGTATCGGGCGTGGCCGTCGCCGTACCGGGCACACTCGGGCCGGCCAGCGCCAGGGCCAGCGCTCCCACGGTGAACAGTGTCTTGTGTACCGACATATGTTGCTTCCCTGCTGAATTGGTCTCGACGGTCACTACTGCGGCGTGCAGTCGTGCCAGCCGGGGCTGCTGGTGAGGTTCTGGAGCAGGATCTGCGGACGCAGCACCTGTTCGAGGGTGGCGCGGTCCGGAATTGTCACGCACAGGCTGGGCCCGTCATGGCCCTGCGGCGCGTATTCGGTGGCCACCGCCCGCGACAGCCCGTCGACCGGCCGGCTCAGCGCATCGCAGGCCGCCTGATCGGGTTCGCCGCGGCCGTAGCAATCGAACCAGGACAGCGCGTAATGCACCGACAGCGCAGGGGATTTCACATTGTGCGGCACCCCGAGCCAGTTGATGGAGTCACCGTGGCTGCCGCCCTCGTAGGTGATCGACATCATCGGGCTGGTGCTGCGGGGGTCACGGCGCTCCATATCGTAGAGATCCTTGGTGCCGATCGGGCCGTCCGTCGCCGACAGCACCGGATTGGGGATGATCAGACCGTTCTCGTTGAGACCCGGAATATCGAGATCCGCGGTCTGATACTGCACCGCCGCCGAGGCCGGGGCCTGGGTGTAGCCGGAGAGGCCGACGAAGGAATCGACCCTGGGCAGTGGGCGGCCGTCGTAGCCGTGCCCCTCGTCCTGCCAGCGCAGGTACGACGACATGCCGATGGAGCCCACGGACTGCCCGTACAGATTGATGTGGTCGAGATCGAGCATGTTCAGCCACGGATTGGGCTGATTCTCGCCCGCCGGGGCGTACGCGGGATTGATCCGGACCAGTCGCGGGTTCTGCAGCCGCATCACATTGCCGAGTTCGTTGCCGAGCTCGCTGATCGCCGTAATGTCTTGACCGGCAACCCATCTGGTGACATCCTGCGCGTCCAGGCAGGAACCAGGCGCGAAACAACCCCAGGAGGCGAGCAGCGGCGTCACCAGATCCAGGGCATTGCCATCGCTGGCGGGCTGGCCGGCCTGGGCGAAGGTGAAACTGATGAACCCGTCACGAGCCGCGCCCTCGGAATACATGCCGATATCGCTCTGATGCTCGGCGGCGCCCGGGAATCCGATGGTGACAGGGTGCTTTTCGGGCCCCGGATTGTCCGGGTCGACTCCGGCGGGGAAGAAGACCTTGCCTGCCAGGGAGATTCCGCGCGCATTGATCACCCGGAACTTTCTGACCGTGCCCAGCTTGAACTCCGCGCCGGAATCCGCTGGGGCACAGACGCCGTCCGCGGTCTCGAACCACACGGTGCCGTCGGGGTTGTTGCACGGCAGCCGGAACGTGGCCGCATTGTCGGCCGGATTGTCGTAATCGTCATCCAGTGTTTGATCATCGGCGTCGTCGACGCCGAAGCGGCCGTTGTGATTCCAGTCCGGAACGTACGCCGGATGCGTCGGCAGACTCAGCCCGAACGGCGCGACATGGGTCAGCGCATCCCAGAACTTCTGCGCCGCGGCGAGCGCCCCCTGCGCGCCCGCCGGCGTATGCCAGGTCTCGGGTTTGCCCAGATCCTCGAAGGGCTGGGCCAGCCGGCCGACATTGGTGAGAATGCCGGCCTTCACGAAGTAGTCGAGCTGCCCGGGTGTCAGGAGATCGACAAATGTTCCGGTGAACACCTGCCCGATCTCACTGAACAGATACGACGGGTCCGGCGGCTGTGGCGCGGAATAGACATCCGCCTGTGCGGGCGCGATGCCCGCACTCCCGCCCAAAGCGAGCAGTGCCGCCGCCGGCAACGCCGCCAGACCACGAATACGACGGGCTCTACGCACCTGGAACCTCCTGGCTCACTCCACGACCCGAATCCGCGGTGATCCAGGTCTCAGTGTGAATTGAAGTGGCTCAGACACTCGATCGGCAGGTCGCCGACGGCCAGAAGATTGACAGTTGCCGACAGGACCGGTGTGCCGCCGCCGGGCGCGGCTCAGTTCACGGTTCCGACGGCCGGTCGATCCGGGTCGGGAAGGGGGCGCCTTCATCGGAATCGGGGGCAAAGGATGGGGTTGATCCGGCCATGCTGAGGTAGCCGTTGACACTCTGGGTGAGGGTGAGCCCGTAGCCGTCCCGGGTCTGGGTGTAGCCGGCGCGGGGGCGCGCATCTCGATCGGTTCGAATTGCCCAGCCCTGGGTGCGCCAGGCGTGCATCACCAGGTCGAAACAGCGGTCCGAGGTATCGGGAGTGGCGCCCAGCACCCAGTACCGAATGTCGAAGAATTCCAGCAGATTGTCGGGATCGCTTTCGTCCCACGGCAGTCTGACGCCGCGGTGGAAGGCGGCGGCCGGCAGATCCGGGTGACGGAGTGCCAGCGCCAGTTCGGCGGGCAGGGCCCGGAGCGTCTCGGTGAAGTGCCGCAGCAATTGCGCACGGATCTCGCCCTGCGTCGTTGCCGATGGCATATCGTCCTCGTTTCTGTTCAGCGGAGCAGGTCCTCGTGGCCGGTCAGGATCAGCCCGAGACTGCGGTAGGACTGATTGCGGGAGCCGAAATAGTTCTTACCCACATGGTCGGCCGGATTCCAGCCCAGCCGGGTCTCGCTGGGTGTGGTGCCCGATTCGAAAACCGTAGCGCCGAACGCCGGATCGGTCGGCGCGGGGCCGTGGGTGGGTGGCATCAGCTGGATGGAGTCGTATTCGGCCATGGTCGCGAAGACGTGGTCGCCGGTCTCGGCGGGGTCGACGCCCGTCAGTCGCAGATCCCCGGCGTGCGTCACGCCGGTGCCCCAGCTCCCGACGAATACCAGGGCGTCGGTGTTCAGCGCGTGACCATGCCCGGCCGAATGCCCGCCGGTGACACCGCCGTACGAATGCGCGATGGTCGTCGTATGCGCGGGCGGTCCCTGATGGGTGGCCCGCAGCCCGTCGTGATACTCCCGCACCTTCGCCGCTCCGTCCTCCGCATGGGCCGAATGCAGTGCCGAGACCAGCGAATTCGGATTGTTGTAGGCGCCGAAGAGAATCACCGACGTCGCCGCGGTCGGGTCGATCGCCAGCGCGGCCTGCCGCACCTGCTCCAGAGTTTCCAGCGCGTAGCCGACACCGCTGCGCCGGCGGAACGCACCGGCCAATTCGATCGCCACATTGTGGGCGGTATCGGGATTGCCCAGGGCATAGATGTATTGGAGCTTGTCGTCGAGATACGACAGGTAGTGCTCCGGCATGCCCTCCTCGGCCGGCTCCAGGAATTTCTGCATATCGCGGATGATGTCCAGGCGCTCCGGGCTGGTGTTCTCCGCGTGCTCCCGCAGCAACTCGAGGGTTTGCCGGTTGTACCTGTCGCGGTCGATCTGCGGTATGCCGTCCCGGTTTCCGATGAAGGGGTCGGCGCGATGCCAGGCGTCCTTCTGCTCCGGCGAAAGGTTCGACCAAACCTCGTGCAGCTGTTGCGGATCGGCGGGGAGCCGGTAGTCCGGATCGGCGGGAAGTCCGATATCCGGCGCCGGCGCACTCGCCGGAGTCTCCTCCGCGTCCGGCGGCCATCGGAACCATCGCGCACCCGAATCCGGGTCCTCGACAATGTGATTGCCCGCGAGCCGGATCCGCTCGATGGCCGTCGCGCCCGGCCCTTCATCGGCCGAACGGGCAAGATGTTCGGCCATCTCGGCTCGATACGTCAGATGAGCCTTCATGACGGCCTTGTGGAACGGCAGCGACAGGAAGTCGAGAACATTCGAAGCCCTTGTCGCAAGCCGGATCTCGTCGACGAACTGCCGGTCCTGCGCGGGAAGATCGGACTCGCGGCGACCGGCGTCGGCGAGCAGATCGTCCACCTGCCCGCGGGCGTGCTCGGGCAGCAGATCGGCAATGAGCTCGCGCCGTTCCGCCGCGCCCGGCGTGTCCTGCCGTAATCCGAGTCGCTCGACAAGGGACAGCGCCTCACGACGCAGGGAGTTGTGCTCGGCGGAATCGGGCCCCGCCTCCGGCGAGATCCGCGCCGCCTGTTCGGCCAGCGCCTGCAGCTGATCGATCCTGCCGAGATCGTGCGGGGTCGGGACGGATTCGGGATGGAACTCCCCCGGCCGCAGAATGCTCTCGGGCGGCAGATGCGCCAAATCGATGCGGCGAGCGAGGTCCGGATCGTATTCGGCCAGCAGCCGTTCCGCGGTGGGGGCGTGCGCGGGATCGCGCAGGCCCACCCGCTCGATCAGATCGTGCAGCTTGCCCTGTAGCTCCGGAACCTCGTGCTGCCGTGCACGATCCGTGGTGGCTTCGTCGATATGTGCTGCCAAGTCGCGCATGTCGCCGAATCGGTCGCGGAGATGCGGCGTCATCTCCGCGGGACGATCATCAGGAGAGGTGCCCTCGAGCACGGACTCTGGAGACAGATCCGCTGCGTCGCTGTGCCGCACGCCCGCGTGAGAATCACCGCCCGGGTCGGCCGCCCCGTGCTCCGTGCCGTTCTCGTGTGGAGCCGGGGGTTTGCCGATGTCCGAATGTGCCCAATTACCAGCGGAATCCGGCTCGTAGGAGATCACCCACCGATGCTCGGGCTGCGGCGGGGAGAACTCGGCCATCCGCTCGTGCGGGAGCTTATTGCTCGAGCCCGCGTCGATCGTGTAGTCGTAATCCTTATTGCCCGGGTGCGGGAAATCGGTGCGCTCCACCAGCTTGAACGGATTGGTTCCGTCCTGGTGCACCCGCTCCAGCGCCTCCCACAGCTTGGTGCCCAGAATGTGATTGCGGCTGCCCGGCGGCCCATCCACCTTGTCCGGCTTCATATCCCACTGGACTTCGACGCGCCCGCCCGGTGCGAGCCCCTCCGACAGGTTCCTGGCAATGGCGTCGTAGACGGCATCGGGGAGTTTGGCGCTGACATTATTGATGTAGACGCGTGCGATATCGCCGCCGAGCAGGTGGCTGTTGCCCAGCAGATCACCGAAGACCATGACGCTGCCCGGTTCGGTGAGCGGTCCGGGATCGAGAATGCCGAGATCGCGGCGGCGCTGACCGGCGAGGGCCGCATCGGCCAACTCGGTCTTGATGATCAGGCCACCGCCGGCCCGATCCGCGGCCGGTGTCATCTCGACGCCGAAGGCGCCGCGGCCGACACCCACATCGATGGTGTGCCCGCCCGCCGCCGCGGCGGGGACCGGCGGGCGCGGTTGCGGTGCGATCCGCTCATTGCCGGGCCCGAAGACCAACTGGTCCAAGGGCAATCGGTGTTGCGGCTGCGGGCGGGGCAGCACCTCGACGGTGGACAGGCCGTCCACCGGATCGTGCAGGATCACCGCGTATTCGACGGTGAGGCCGTTCTCGGCCGCGCCCCGGTTGGCGCGATCGATGCCGTGCAGGAAATCCGCCAGGGTGGTCTGCTCGCCGCCGACGGTCATCCGCCCCGTCTCGTGATCGATCACGCCGGTGATCCGATCCACAGCGGTCACGAAACCGTCTGCGGCAGCGTGCATCTGCGCGAAGCGGTCCGGACCGAGAGCCTCGCGCGCCGCTTCGGGCATGCCGTCGTGGAAGCGGTCGATGGCGCGGTGGATCGCCGCGGCCTGCTCCGGTCCGCGCAGCGTGGGGTGATTGATCGCCGCATTGATCGGGTCGAGCCCCCTGAACAACCCCGGCACCTGACCGCGCGCGGCCTTGGCCTCGGGTTCGAAGATCGGGTCGAAGACGCGCCGCGAGAGTTCTTCGCGCAGGCGGCCGTTCAGGCCCTGCTCCTCGGTGCGCACGACATCGCCGGCATGATCGCCGGTCAGCAGATCCCGCAACCCGCCCAGATGATTCTCGGCCGCCTGGTCGAATCCGGCCTGCGTGAGGTCCGGGTTGAATGCCGGGCGCTGGGAGTGCACACCGTCCCGCTCCAGCTCTATTCGGTGCGTGAGAGTCGAATCATGCCCGGCGAGCAGGTGTTCCACCGTAGGGGCGTGCGCGGGATCACGGAATCCCAGGTGATCCATGAGGTCGCTGAGATCACGGCGCAGTCCCGGAAGCTCGTGCGCCCGGCCCGGATCCACAATGGCTCGGTCGATATGGGTTGTCAGGGTGCGCAATTCGGCGAACCGTCCGCCCAGCTGCGTCGACATCCGGGTGGGGCGATCATCGTGCGGATCGATCAGGATGTCATCGTCCTGCGACAGCCGGATCTCGGCCAGCTCGTGCGCCAGCGCGCGGACAACATCCTGATCGCGAGCGTGCTCCGACACCCGCACATCGAAACCGTCCGCACTGGGCCGGAATTCGGCCACATTGTTCCGCTCCGTCGGACCGACCTCGATCCGCACCAGCCGGCCGTCGGAGAGCACAAAATGCTGCTCATCCCGATTCCAGGAAACCCCCTCGGGCGTAATGAGCCGACCCTGCTCCTTGATCTGATCGTGCACAAAATCCAGCGAGAGCGGATCCCCGGTACGCGCACTGCCATGAAACTCCCCCACCGGCCCCGCCGCGGCGACATCGTATTTCCGCGTCTCACCCGGAACACGCGGACCATCGGCCTCGGCACGGTGCGGTGCGGAAGTATCGACGGGAATCGGTACCACAGCTTCCGGCACCCCGGCACGCTCACCACCGGTACCCGTGTGATCGCCAGCCGCACCAGCATGATCGCCAGCCGCACCAGCATGATCGCCAGCCGGGCCGGCATGATCGCCAGCCGGGCCGGCATGATCGCCAGCCGGGCCGGCATGATCGCCGGGCACAGCCGAGCGATCGCCCGGTGCACCCGTGTGGCCGCCCGCCGGACCGACCCGGTCACCGGGCGCACCTCTGTCATCACTCGGGGCACCGGCTCGATCGGCCGACGCGGCCGCAAGCGGGTCCTGACCGTCCTGATGGTCACTGCCGCTATCGGTCCGGGCGTGCGCCGTGGCGGGCTCGATGCCGGTGCTGGCGGCCCGAACCGCTGCGTCCGGTCGGGTCGGTCGGTCTACCGCACCGGCGCGGGGATCGCTGCTGGGGGTGCTCGGTTTGAGGGCGGTGCCGTCGGACGGCGCTCCGGCGCGAAAGTCACGCGGGAGCGGGACGGCCTTGCCGGGATCGGCTGCGGGCGCCCGGACTTCACTGGCGGCCACGGGGTTCGGACTGGCCGAGGGAGTGGCGTGCGCGGGCGGGGCGCTTGCGGGCGGGGCAGGCTGGCCCGCCTCGCCGACCGGTCCGGTGGCGCCGGCCGGTGAGACGCTGTTCGCCGCCTGGGGATACGGGTCTGCCGAAGACTCCGAGGCGGGATGGGGTGCGGTGTCGCCCGGGTGGCTGGCCGCCTCCACCCTCGAGGCCGGATCGTCGATGGGACTGTGGATATCCGAGCGCGAGTTCGTACCGGGATCCGAATTTCCGTCGTTATCAACGAGATTCGAATCGCCTGCTCGATCGCCGCCCGGCGCGGAGGCGCCGGAGGCGGGATGCGAGGACGAATCCGTTGTGCCGGTGCCGTCCTGGGCATTCGCCTCCGGCTGATCACGCCGGTTGTCGATCACCGCCGGGACGTTGTTGTCGCCAGGCGCGGCGTCGTGGCCGGGCGCCGAGGTGTCCCGACCGGGCGCGGTAGTGGTGTCCACCCCGGTCGCACTGGTCGAGTGGACGCCAGGACCGCCCGGCTGCCCGTCAACCGCCGGATCGGTGACGCCACCGGAGCGTCCGGCGGTCGTGGCGCCCGGCTGGTCCAGCGTGCTCGCACCGGGCCGGTCCAGTGTGGTGACGCCGGAGTGGTCGGTGTCGAAGTTCTGGACACCGGCGGCGCGCGGTATCGGGGCGCTGCCGTCGCGAAAGTCCATGGGTCCGGCGTGATTGGTCTGGCCGTCATAGCCGTGCAGCCCACTGGGTCCGGCTCCGGCCAGCGCACCGCCGGTCAGGGTGCGCGGATCCAGGTCCCAGTTCCCATTGACGAGTCCACCGGCCAGCCAGGCCGTCCCGGCGCCGCCGAGACCCGCGGTCGCACCGGTGAGCCCGCCGTTGAACACACCGCGCATGCCGCCCATATCGGTCGGAAACATATGGTGCGCACCGAAACCCGCCGCGCCGCCCCCGGCGCCCGACACGGCGGAGACGAGGGCGTTCTTCCCGATCGCACCCCAGTCGTAGCCGTGCCCGTGGCCGGTCTCGTTCTGAATGGTCTGGACGAGGAACTCCTGGGTGGTGCCCTGGAAGGTGGAGACGAGCGCCCCCTGCCCGATCTCGTAGATGAGCTTGGGGAGAACCTCTTTCAGCACCGCATTGGTAATGCGGCCCTCGATCATCTGCTCGATGCGCTCGGCGGCCTGCTGCCCGAGCTCCCGGAAGAACACCCGCGCCGTGCTGAGCACAACGGCTTCCGACTCCGGTGCGAACGGCCCGGTCGCCGCGGCCCAGGCGAGTTCGCCGATCAACCAGGCGCCCGCGATATAGAAGTTGAGTTTGCCCGCCTGCAGCTGATCGCCCATACCGTCTGCGGCAGTCGACAACTGGCGATAATTATCGGCGAATTCCCGCACCGAGCCGTGCCCGGACGCATCACCGTCGCGCAGCGGCGTGAGCCATTTCAGTATTTCCTGGCCGCCGTCACCATCCGGATAGGCGTCGCCGAGGGCGTTGATCAGATGATCGAGGTCGGTGATGATGTCATCGGCCTGTCCCGCAACGGCTTCGATATCGCGGGCCATCTGCCACATCTTGTCTTCATTGCCGTGCGGCCACGCGGAACCCACCACCCAGCTCAGCCATTCGAGCCACGACGGAAACTCCAGCGCCACGGCGTATTACGCGAAGCCGTCGCGGTTACCGTGCTCCATGGCCGTGAGCCGCTGCGCGGAGGTCTGCAGCCCGCTGGTCAAATTGCCGAAGGAGTCCGACAGATTCTCGGTCCCCGCAGCCATATTCGCGCTCCCGGTGACAAATCCCTTGGCGCCGTCGGCGAACTTGCGCCCGAAATCGTCATCGCCCCAGGCGGTCTGCCCCGGCGCCACCGCGGCCCGGGCAGCATCGGCCATGCCCTGCAAGCGAGCGCGAATCTCCCCGGCAATGGCCGCCGCATCCTGCACGAACTCCGGATGCGCGTTCAGCTTCCCCGCCATAGTCAGCCCCTCGCGAGTTTTCCGATCGACACCGCGGTACCAGCAGCGCGGTGAGATCGACTGTCCCACAGCCGAACAGTGAACACAAGATGAACACCGGGCCGGCTCACGCCGAACGGGAAGAGGACAGCTGTGCCACCAGTCCCTGCGGCGAACAGATCCGAACCGGACGCGCCTGACCTTCCGGTGCCGCGTGGCAGACGGCCGACTCCCCATCACCGACCCGATCTCGTCGGCAATCTGATCGAGACCCAGTTCGGCGGCCGGCAGATATTCGAGGTCAAGGTCGAGGCGACCACCTCCCAACTGGCGATCAGCCCCGGAGGCATCACCCTCCAGCGGATCTTCGGCAGATAGTGGTAGAGCGTCATGGCCTCGACGCCCAGTTCCGCGCCGAGTTTGCGCATGGACAGACCGGCGACGCCTTCGCGATCAGCCAGGGTCAGGGCAGGGTTTCCCGTCGGCCGCGCGCTGAGCGCACTGAACGCGCTCACACTGTTCGTCATCGCGCACGCGACCGCGGAGGTCGATATCTCACCGGTCAATGCCGCCGAGGCGCCCGGTTCGGGCGAGTACGCGGAACTCGACCCTGCGGAATTCCCGCTGCTGGTGCAGGCCGCCCGCACCGCGCAGGGCACGGATGACGGCGCCCGCTTCGATTTCGCCGTCGAAGCGCTCATCACCGGCTACGCGGCCACGCTGTAATCGGTTCACGCTGCCATAGATTGTCAGCCCAGCCGCTGCCGGAAGAACGCGCCGATGTCATCGGTGGCCGCCCGCGCCTCCGGGGCATCACCCACGATCGGATAGACGTGCGGCAGCCCGGCGCGGACCTGCAGCGTCACCTCGACACCCGCCGCGACCGCCGCGTCCGCGAAACGCTCTGCGTCACTGAGCAACAGCTCGGCCGAACTGGCCTGAATCAGCAGTGGCGGCAGGCCGTCGAGCTTGCCGAACAGCGGTGAGACCAGCGGGGCGCGCGGATCGGCCGCTCCCACATAGGCGGCGAACGCGCCGCGCAGCATATCCGGGGTGAAAATCACGTCCACACCGTCGTTTTCGGTGACGGAATCACCGGAGACGGTCATATCGAGCACCGGTGAAAGCAGGGCGACGGCCACCGGCAGCTGCTCACCCGTGTCGCGCAGTGCGATGAGCAGCGCGGCGGCCAGCGTCCCGCCCGCCGAATCACCCGCCAGCACAATGGAATCCGCCGCAATACCCTGCTCCTCGCGCAGCCACTTCCAGACCGCCCGCACATCGTCGAGAGCGGCCGGATACGGATATTCGGGCGCGAGCCGGTACTCCGGGAACAGCACCCGCAATCCCGCGGCCCGTCCCACTCGCGCCACGAGTTCACCATGGCTGCGCAGCGAGCCGAGCGAGAAACCGCCACCGTGCACGAACAGCAGCACCCGGTTCGGATCCGCCTCCGGCGTGTCGACCCAGTACGCCGGTACCCCGCCGGCCGAAACCTCGCTCACCGCAGCGTCTTCGGGCAGCTGGTACGACTTACCCGCGGGCAGGAAATTCGCCCGGACCTGATCCAACGACGGCGGCTGCGCGGGGCGGTTCGCCCGGCGCAGCCGGAACTGCTCGATGACATCCTGCATTTCGCGACTGGGCATGCCGTCCGAAACCTCGGTCCGGGCAGGTTTGTTCCGAGCCGCGCGCACTACCTCAGCTGGAGGCCGACTCCGGCTTCGCGGTTTCGCTCTCCGGCTTCACAACTCCGGGCTCGGTGCCCTCGTCGGCCTGCTGATCCGGCTCCGGATGCTCCGGAGAGAAGGAGGCGGGCAGGTTCTTCAGGTGCTTGTTCATGCTGCGCACGAGCAGCACGGTGCCGGCCAGCAGCACCAGCACGATGACCAGGCCCAGTGGTGACGCCTTGCCGAACTCCGGCCCGGTGGGCGTGTTGTTCTGGGCCTGGGCGAGCAGGGCGAGCATCATCGGTTGTCATCCTCGGCGTCGTCTTCGGTGTCGGCGTCGTCGATCCCGGCGAACAGGTCGGTCTCCGGGATGGCGGTGCGCACCCGGGTCTTCGCCAGTTCGAATTCCTCTGTGGGCCACAGCTTCTGCTGCAGCTCGGTCGGAATCGCGAAGAAGGCGCCGTTGGGGTCTATCTGGGTGGCGTGCGCGCGCAGCGCTTCGTCACGCTGCGGGAAGTACTTGCCGCAATCCACCTGGGTGGTCACGCGGCTCATGATGTCGCCGCGGGCGGCGGCATAGCCGCGCATGCGGTCCATCCACTCCTGCATGGGGAACGGTTCGCCCATGCGCTCGTACTCGTCGGCGAACACCTCCATGCGGGCGAGGGTGAAACCGTGGTCGTAGTACAGCTTCAGCGGTGTCCACGGTTCGCCCGCATCCGGGAACCGCTCCGGATCCCCGGCCGCCTCGTAGGCCTCGACGGAAACCTTGTGGCACATGATGTGATCCGGGTGCGGGTAGCCACCCTGCTCGTCGTAGGTGGTGATGACATGCGGCTTGAATTCGCGCACCACGCGCACCAGCGCCTCGGTGGCCTCCTCGAGCGGCACCAGCGCGAAGCAGCCCTCGGGCAGCGGCGGCAGCGGATCCCCTTCCGGCAGACCGGAATCCACGAAACCGAGCCAGAGCTGCCGGACACCGAGCGCCGCGGCGGCCGCGGCCATTTCCTGGCGGCGCACCTCGGCGATATTGTCTTTGATGCCGGGCGTATCCATGGCGGGGTTGAGAATGTCGCCGCGTTCGCCACCGGTCAGGGTGACAACGAGCACCTCATTGCCCTCGGCCGCGTAGCGGGCGGTGGTTGCCGCACCCTTGCTGGATTCGTCGTCGGGGTGTGCGTGTACCGCCATGAGGCGAAGACCACTCACTTCTCGTTCACCTCACCGATCACTGTTTCACCTCATCGCTCTCCGCCAGGTCCAGGCAGGGGTGTCCGATCTCTATTCCCTATAGTTCCATCCGACCAACGTTTGTTCCGACCTACCCCCCGGGAGCGTCCCGTCATGAGCGAGCGCAGCGAGCGAATCATGGATACAGCGCGCAGCGCGCATGCCCGAGCCGAGCGCAGCGAGGGGCGGGCATGAGCGAAAGACCGGCCGACCGGTATGGGTCACCCCATCGCAAGACACCCCGGTGGCTGCCTCTCGTTCTGGGCGCGGTGGTCGTGCTGGCCGGACTCGGCATCGCGTACGTCGGCTACAAGCAATACGGACCGAAAGACATCGAGCCCGATCGCATCGGATACACGGTCGTCGATGATCACACGGTCGACGTGGATTTCAAGCTGACCCGCAAGGATCCGGGCAAAGCGGTCGTTTGTTTCGTCCGCGCCATGTCCGCCGACAGCGATGAGGTCGGCCGCCGCGAGGTGCTCATCCCGCCCTCCGGCAGTGGCACCGTCCGGCTCACGACTACCATCAAGACGACGGCCCGCGCCGGCGCAGGCAATGTGTACGGCTGCAGCGACCAGGTGCCGGCATATCTCCGCGTCGGGTGAAAAGTCCGGAACGCAACCCGCTTTGATGCCTCTACCTGCATCTTTGCGAATCGTGCTAAAATAACGCAACACACGGTTCCGGGGTTCGGAGCCGTGTTTGCTGCATTGACGGCCGGCGCTGTCGGGAACCTCCCCCAGGATGGCTCTGGCTGTCCGCTGTTGTCATGCCCACCCACCGGTGGGTAGCGGCGACGGATTTTTCAGGGAATCCCGGCTTGCGCCGGGGACAACTACTAGGGAGTGATCGAGATGACTGAGACGAACGTGACCTGGCTGACCCCGGAGTCGCACGAGAGGCTCACGAGCGAACTCGGCGTGCTCATTGCCAACCGTCCCGTCATCGCGGCCGAAATCAACGAGCGCCGTGAAGAGGGTGACCTCAAGGAGAACGGCGGGTACCACGCGGCTCGTGAGGAGCAGGGCCAGCAGGAGGCGCGCATTCGCCAGCTGCAGGAACTCCTCAACAATGCCAAGGTGGGCGTGGCGCCGACCAAGTCCGGTGTGGCGCTGCCGGGTTCCGTCGTCAAGGTCTATTACAACGGCGACGAGAGCGATACCGAAACGTTCCTGATCGCCACCCGCGAAGAGGGTCTGAGCCAGGACGGTCTGGAGACCTACTCGCCCGCCTCCCCGCTGGGCGGCTCCCTCATCAACGCCAAGGTCGGCGATACCCGCGAGTACACCTTGCCCAACGGCAAGACCATGAAGGTCACGCTGGTGACAGCAGAGCCCTACCACAGCTAACCCGCCTCCCCGAACCTTCAGCGCACGGCTGAGAGCCGTCGCCGGTTGGGAACGCGTGGTAGCGGTCGAGAGGGACACCGATTTTGGGGGTACCCGCGGAGTTACCCCGAACGTACGAAATCAGTTGTCACGCTCCATAAAACAAGCGAAGCGCCGCACCGGATTCCGGTGCGGCGCTTCGTTTTTACTACATGGCCCCCGCGGTTCAGGCCAGAGCTTCCTCGATGTCCGCCAGGAGATCGCTGATGTCTTCGATGCCTACCGAGAGGCGGACGAGGTCGGCGGGGACCTCGAGGGCGGAGCCCTCGGTGGAGGCGTGGGTCATGGCGCCGGGGTGCTCGATGAGCGATTCCACGCCGCCGAGGGATTCGGCCAGGGTGAAGATCTTGGTGCGGGAGCAGAAATCGAGGGCGGCATCCTTGCCACCGTGCACGCGGACCGAGATCATGCCGCCGAAGCGGCGCATCTGCTTCTGCGCAACGGTGTGACCCGGGTGCTCGGGCAGGCCGGGGTAGATGACCTGGGCGATCTTCGGGTGGTTGGACAGGAATTCGGCGAGGGTCTCGGCATTGTCGCAATGCCGGTCCATGCGCAGCGCGAGCGTCTTGATGCCGCGCAGGGTGAGGAAGGCGTCCATCGGGCCGGGGACCGCGCCGGCGCCGTTCTGCAGGAACGCGAACTTGGCGTCCATTTCCTGATCATCGGTAATGAGCGCACCGCCGACCACATCCGAATGCCCGCCCACGTACTTGGTGGTCGAATGCAGCACGATATCCGCGCCGAGCAGCAGCGGCTGCTGCAGGTACGGGGAAGCGAAGGTGTTGTCCACCACCAGCTTCGCGCCACCGGCGTGCGCGACATGAGCCAGTGCGGAGATATCGCCGATATTCAGCAGCGGGTTGGTCGGGGTCTCGATCCACACCAGCTTGGTGTTCGGGCGCATGGCCGCGGCCACCGCATCCGGATCGGTCACAT
This sequence comes from Nocardia sp. NBC_01388, assembly GCF_045040085.1. Classification (NCBI taxonomy): domain Bacteria; kingdom Bacillati; phylum Actinomycetota; class Actinomycetes; order Mycobacteriales; family Nocardiaceae; genus Nocardia; species Nocardia sp. NBC_01388. The sequence goes on along the minus strand of NZ_CP109553.1, from coordinate 7,687,557 downwards.
CGGCCACCGAGTACTCGATGCCCCACTGCGTGAACACCTTGTCGATGAGCCGGAAGGTGCCGCCGTAGGCATCGTTCGGAATGACCAGGTGATCGCCGGGGCGCAGATTGGCGCGCAGCGCACAGTCCGTCGCCGCCATACCCGAGGAGAAGGCCCGGCCGTAGGTGCCGGATTCGAGGGCCGCGAGATTGGCTTCCAGCGCCGTCCGGGTCGGATTACCGGTGCGCGCGTACTCGTAACCGCCGCGCATGCCGCCGACACCGTCCTGGGCGAAAGTCGAACTCGCATAGATCGGCACGTTCACCGCACCGGTCTGAGGGTCCGGGTCGAACCCGGCGTGCACGGCCCGTGTGGAGAAACCCAGCTGATCGCTCATGGCCGTAAGCCTAAGTCGCTGCGAATTCACCCCTGCTTCCGGGCACGCCTGGAGCGGCCCGGGTCTCGTCCGGGACAGGTGCGCCGTCCTAGGCTGGGGCGCATGGTCACCGTAGACGAGCTGTTCGCCATCGACTCCCTGCTCAATGATGAGGAGCGTGCGATCCGCGATACCGTGCGCGCCTTCGCCGCGGAGCGGCTGCGGCCGCATATCGCCGATTGGTTCGAGACGGGCACCTTCCCGGCGCGCGAGCTGGCGCCGGAGCTCGGCAAGCTGGGGCTGCTCGGCATGCACCTGGAGGGATACGGGTGCGCGGGCACCTCCGCGACCGCCTACGGACTGGCCTGCATGGAGCTCGAAGCGGTGGATTCCGGTGTGCGGAGCATGGTTTCGGTGCAGGGATCACTGGCCATGACGGCCATCCACAAGTACGGGTCGGAACAGCAGAAGCAGCAGTGGCTGCCGGGCATGGCCGCCGGACAGCTGCTGGGCTGCTTCGGGCTCACCGAACCGGATTTCGGTTCCAATCCCGGCGGCATGCGCACCCGGGCGCGACGGGACGGCGACGACTGGATTCTCGACGGGTCCAAGATGTGGATCACCAACGGTTCCGTCGCCGATGCCGCGATCATCTGGGCGCAGTCGCGGGAGGGTGAGCGCGATGCCATTCGCGGCTTCGTAGTCCCCACGGACACACCGGGTTTCAGTGCGCGCGAAATGCACCGCAAGCTGTCGCTGCGAGCCTCCGTCACCGCGGAACTGTCGCTGGACGGCGTCCGCCTGCCCGCCGACGCCATACTGCCGGAGGCGCGCGGCCTGGCCGCACCGCTGGGCTGCCTGTCCGAGGCGCGGTTCGGCATTGTCTTCGGCGCGCTCGGCGCGGCACGCGACTGTCTTTCCGCCACTATCGATTACACCCGCACCCGCGAGGTTTTCGACAAGCCGCTCGCCGGCTATCAGCTGACCCAGGCCAAGCTCGCTGATATGGCGTTGGAGCTCGGCAAGGGCCAGCTGCTGGCGCTGCACCTCGGCCGACTCAAGGACCGCAACGAGATTCGCGCCGAACAGATCAGCGCGGGCAAACTCAACAGCACCCGCGAGGCCATAGCCATCGCGCGCGAATGCCGGACCATCCTGGGCGCCAACGGGATCACGCTGGAGTACCCGGTGCTGCGGCACGCCAACAATCTCGAATCGGTACTCACCTACGAGGGCACGGCCGAGGTGCATCAGCTGGTCCTCGGCGAGGCGCTCACCGGAGCCAAAGCCTTCCGCTGAACTAGAGGTCGAGTGCGCTATATCTCACAGCCACTCACGCGGATGCCGGGCGATTGCTAGCATGACCAGGTGTTTTTGCCCGGCTCCGCATTGCTCGTCGTCTCGGCGCGTAAGACTTTGAACCGCCTGCAGCGCACGCACGGAGCCCCGGCCCTCAGCGCCGCACAGGAGTTTCCCGGCGTGGCCGCGGTGGTGGATCAGCACGCCGCCTCCGTGCGCGACATTCTCGAAGTAGGCGTACGGAATTCGAGCATGGTGCCGGTGAGCGTACTGCTGGCCGGCTACGCGCGCGGACTGCTCGAAGACCTGCCCGGGATCGACCTGGAAGCGCCCACCACCCCCGCGGAATGGCAGCAGGCCGACTGGGTGCACCTGCGCCTGGCCGCGGTCTGCTCACTCGCCCGCGCCGCCTGAGCGCACAACAGCAGACAGCGAAAGTCCCGCGTACTCGAGTACGCGGGACTTTTCGGATATTCCGTACGTGTCAGCGCGTTCCCGGCCGATTGCCTCGATCAGACTGTCCGCCCTGTCCCGGCATCTGTCCACGCTGATCCGGCATACCGCCCTGTCCGGGCATCTGCCCACGCTGATCCATACCGCCCTGTCCCGGCATCTGCGCCGAGGCGCCCTGCCCGCCGTAGCCAGCCGGAGAGCCAACGGGTTGCTCGGCCCACTTCCCGACCGGCATCTGCTGGCCCGACTGCGCCGACTGCCGCTGCCGCGCGGCATCCTCACGCCCACGCTGGAACGCCTCGGCATGGCCCCGCACCTCGGGCATCTCGCCTTCGACGGTTTCCAGCCACCCCTCCCAGCGCTGCTGCATGGGCCGGATCAGACCACCGCCGACGCCGACCACCAGCACACCGCCGATGACCGCGAGCACCGTGATGAGAATGGGCATGGTGACCGAGGTAGCCACCCCGATCTGGTTGAGCGCCGCGACAATGCCTACGCCCCAAATGAATACGGCCGCGATGCGGCCCATCATGCGACCGTAGGACAGGCCGCTGAGCATATTCGCGATCATGTCCTTCACCACATTGGCGATCGCGCCCGCAATACAGACGATGATGATGGCGACCGCCAGCCTGGGCAGCCAGCCGACAATCCCGTCGAGCATGGTGCTGATCGGATTCGGCCCGAACACACCGAAACCCAGCTGCAGCGTGACCAGTAATACCGCGTAATACGCCAGCTTGGCGATGATGCCGGTGGCGTCGTAGCTGCTGCGGGACAGCATGTCCTTGATGCCGCCGCGCTCGGCGAGCCGGTCGAAGCCGATCTGATTCAGAATCCGGGTCACCAGCCGGGCGACGATCTTCGCCACGATCCAGCCGATGATGAGAATGGCCAGGAAGCCCGCGAACTTCGGCACGAACGTGGCGACCGAGCTCCACGCGTCCGAGAGGCCCTGTTGGATATCGATAGCCAATATCGAGGTGTTCATGTACCCCGTCCCTTCGCTATCTGCTCCGGCTGCTCCGGCCGGGTGCCGGAACTACTCCATTGGCGGTTATACCCGGAGTTGATCACCGGATTCGCCGGTTTGCGAAATAGTTGCCAAATCAGGTGCCTGGGATTTGCCGGGTGATGGCCGGACAGCCGGAACCCTCCCGGGCAACTGCTCCGGGAGGGTTCTGAGGGATCGGACCGGCTCAGTACGCGCTGTTGACGTTGTCCATCGAGCCGTAGCGGGCGGCGGCGTAGTTGCAGGCGGCCACGATATTGGCGACCGGATCCCACACGTCGGTCGAGGTGCCGCTCACGTGGTACGCGTTGAAGGTGGGATCGATGACCTGCAGCAGGCCCTTGGACGGGATGCCCATGGCCGCATTGGAGTCGTACAGGTTGATCGCCTGCGGGTTGCCACTGGACTCACGCAGCACATTGCGCAGGATGCCCTCATAGCTGCCGGGGATGCCGTGGGCGGACATGATGTCCAGCGCCTGCCGGATCCAGCCGTCCAGGTTGTTCGCGTAGGCCGGTGCGGGCGGCGCGGGCGGCGCAACCGGAGCAGGCGCCGGCATGGGGGCCGGAGCCGGAGCCGCGACCGGAGCCACCTTGGCCGGGGCCGCGGGAAGGGCCGCAGCGGCCGGAGCAGCCGGCACTGTCGCAGCCGCCAGCGTCTCCTTCAGCGCGACCGGGTGCACATCACCGGAGGCAGTGCCCGCGGCGGTGATGATGGAGCCGAAGACTCCGAGCGCAAGAGCGGCGGTGCCGACCGTACGGGCGGCAGCAACCACCTTGCTACGTCTAGCAGGGCAACGCAGAGCAGTCAGGGTATTCATAGGCATGATGGATGTAGATTCCTGTTCGGTTTCTGGGGCTCGCAGGCCTGAAAAAGGCAGCGCTCGACTACGGGACGTCTCTCGACGTCCGGCGTTGCACTGGGGCTGTTTCTGGTTTCTGTTGTGAGACCCGTTACGGGCCAGGGAAATTCAGTGCTTCAGGAGGTCTGCGGAGATCGCGTCGGCCGCTTCGGGCCGCGGTGCCTCATCACACCGCTGTCGTGTTCGCGTTCCGCATCTGTGTCGACATCTCCTCGCACCAACCAGACTTGTGGTCTGTTTCCAACAAGGTCACAGCTTGATTGCGCTCGTTTAACACAGCATGAATCAAACATGAACAGAAGGTGAACCGGCTCGCTTGGAGATCCTTAGACCTGCATCAATACAAGCACTGACCTGGTGATCCAATTGAAACCATTAAGTGTTTCAGATCACAGAACAATTTAGCCCAACTTTTGCGATATACCCGTTTCAGGCCATTTGTCGGCGTTTCGCGATAGCCAGGCGATCATTCAGCAATGCCAGGGCGCCAATCACACTCGCATCACTGGACAACTCGCGTAACGGCAGATCGGGGTGCGCCGAATCGCCGTAAAGCACGCATGAGCAGGGGGAGTGTGAACATCACAAGCAGTAGCCGAATGGTCTGCACACTGGTGATGAGCGGCAGATTCGCATTCATTTTGTCGGCCGTCGCGAGCACCGCATTGATTCCGCCGGGCGTGGTCGCGAGATACAGATCCGACAGCTCCAGATCGACGAAGTGCGCCAATCCCAGCGCCATGACCGCCACCAGACCCGACAGCGCGAGCACCGCGACGGTCATGGCCGGAATCATGCGCGCCATCTCCCGCACCACCTGCCTGGTGAAGCGGGTGCCGACCTCGAACCCGATGAGTACGAACAGCAGATCCTTGAACAGATGCGTGGGCGCATAACCGTGACTGACACCCGCGGCGGTGAGCACCGCGGTCAGCAGCATGGGGCCGAGCAGCGCCGCATTCGGCAGTCCGATACGACGGCCGACCCAAATTCCTATGAGGCACAACATGATTGCCGTCGAGATACCGGCAACCTGATCACCGCGGCCGACGATCATCCAGTACGGCAGTGAGGGATCCGTCACCGAACCGCCGAGAGTCGCTGGGCTGTAGGCGATTCCCTCTTCATCGTCGAGCAGCGCCGCTACCGCGGGCGCGCTCAGCGCCACCAGCGCAACGCGCAGATACTGCATGAAAGCCACGCGGCGCGGATCGGCATCGAGCTCATCGGCAGCGGAGACGACGGCGGCGGAACCACCGGCCAGCATGCCCAGCGTCGCGGTCGGCACATCCACCTTGGCGACCCGCGCGAAGACCAGAGCCACCGCGACGCTGACCAGAATGGTGGCCGCCGTGACCGCCAGCACGGGCAGCAGATCGAGGCCGATCGAGGTCAGCAGCGATACCTGCAGATAACTGCCCATCAGCACGCCCAGCATGGCCTGCACGCCGATACTCACCTGGCGCGGCAGCGGCCGCGGCAGCCGATTGCTCATGGCCAGCACCGCGCCCACCACGATCGCGAGAATCATCTGCGGAGCCGGAAACCCCAGGCGATCCAGCAGCGTCGCACCGCCCAGCACAGCGGCCGACAACGCTACCCAGGTCAGCAACTGTCTCGGGTTCATACTCACCAACCCTGCCCGGCGACAGTAAACAGACAGTAACGGTGCAGCTATCCCCTAGGCCGAGCTTTGTGATTTCCAATGCAGAACCGAATAATCAAGAGCCGCGCCACAAATCACACGCGAGTAATCCGCACGACCGCCACCCGCTCACGACCTCCGAATAGGCGACTCCAGATTTCGCAAGTTCGAGGTAACTCCCCGGGTACCCCCAAAACTGGTGTAGCACCTGACCGCCAGCACGCGAATGGGACCAACGCGGCTCCCACCTGTGTGCCAAAGGTTCGGAGGCGGAACTGATCTCGCAAATTCGGGGTAACTCCCCGGCTACCCCCAAAATCGTCTCGGCACCCAACCGCCGGCACGCGTACACAACAGCACACGGCCCCCTAGCCGTGCGCTGAAGGTCCGGGGAGGCGGGTCAGCGGGGTCAGAGTGCGCCGTCGCTGAGGAAGCCGAGCAGATCGTGGCGGGTGATGACGCCGACCGGCTTACCGTCGTCGACCACCATGAGCGCATCGGTGGACTCGAGCAGCTTGGTCGCCGCCGACACCGGCTCGCCGGAGCCGATCAGCGGGAACGCCGGGCTCATATGCTGCGCCACCGAATCGGTGAGCTTGGCCCGGCCCTCGAAGACCGCCGACAGCAGATCGCGCTCGGTCACACTGCCCGCGACCTCGCCGGCCATGACGGGCGGCTCGGCGCCGACCACCGGCATCTGCGAGACGCCGTACTCGCGCAGGATCTCGATGGCATCGCGCAGCGTTTCCTGCGGGTGCGTGTGGACCAGATCCGGCAGCTCACCGGTCTTGCCGCGCAGCACATCTCCGACGTGCACCTCGGCGGTAGAACCGTCCAGGCGCGAACGCAGGAAGCCGTAGGAGCTCATCCACTGATCGTTGAAGATCTTGGACAGGTAGCCGCGGCCACCGTCCGGGAGCAGTACGACGACAACCGCATCGGGATCGCGCTCGGCGACCTTGAGCGCCGCCACCACGGCCATACCGCAGGAGCCGCCGACCAGCAGGCCCTCCTCGCGCGCCAGGCGGCGGGTCATCTCGAAGGAGTCCGCGTCGGAGACGGCGATGATCTCGTCCGGGATGGCCGGGTCGTAGGCGCTGGGCCAGAAGTCCTCGCCGACACCCTCGACCAGGTACGGGCGGCCGGTGCCGCCGGAGTACACCGAACCCTCCGGATCGGCGCCGATGACCTGGACCTTGCCGCCCGAGATCTCCTTCAGGTAGCGACCGGTGCCGGTGATGGTGCCGCCGGTGCCGACGCCCGCCACGAAGTGCGTGACCTTACCGTCGGTATCGCGCCAGATCTCCGGACCGGTGGTCTCGTAGTGCGATTCCGGACCGCCCGGATTGGAGTACTGATTCGGCTTCCAGGCGCCGTCGATCTCGCGCACCAGGCGATCGGAGACGTTGTAGTAGCTGTCCGGATCCTCCGGTGCGACCGCGGTCGGGCAGACCACGACCTCGGCGCCGTAGGCGCGCAGCACATTCCGCTTGTCCTCGCTGACCTTGTCCGGGCAGACGAAGACGCAGTGGTAGCCGCGCTGCTGGGCGACGAGGGCGAGGCCGACACCCGTATTGCCGGAGGTCGGTTCGACGATGGTGCCGCCCGGCTTCAGCAGCCCGGCCTCTTCGGCGGCGTCGATCATCTTGACCGCGATGCGGTCCTTGGAACTGCCGCCGGGGTTCAGGTACTCGACCTTCGCCGCCACCAGTCCGGAGTTCGGACCCACCACGGAGTTCAACCGAACGAGTGGGGTGTTTCCGATCAGATCCACGACGGAGTCAGCGATGCGCATACCCCTCATCGTTGCAGAAAGGAGATCGGGGCTTTCGCGCACGTAGGCGATCTCACCGTCGCGGGAAATTACCATCGGCGCATGAGGAGCCCGACCTATGTGCGCGCAGCCCTGATGTTCGGATCCCTCGCGGGCGTCACCATGATCGTTTCCGCCCCGCCGGCCCAGGCCCAGACCGTGGAATTTCCGCAGGTGCCGACCATGTTCCGAGACGGACTGTGCGGCGGCAGCATCCGGGTGTGGGCGGACACCAGCCCGGATTGGCCGGGCCGCGCCATCATCAATGTGCGGGCCCAGCCGATCGTCGGATTCGGTCCGGGCGAGTGGAGCTTCGCTCCCCTGTGCGAGAACCTGACCACCGTCGCCTGGCGCAATATGAACACCGGTGCGACAGGCGAATATCGAGTGGTCGTGACCGCGGGCATCTACGGCAGCGTGCAGTACGCGCTGTTCCAGGACACCGGGCCGGGGCACATCGTGGTGACCTCCTACACCGACATGGCCAACATCCCTCAGACCGGCGCCTTCGACGTCCCGCGATAGGCCCCGCCCCTGGTCGTGGCCCGCTGCCGCGAGGCAGCGGGCCACGAGAGCGCCCGCGAGTGAGGGATATTCCACAGTTCAATGACTGGGATACGGGCATACCGGATGTTTGATGCAGGACACACCCGTCGTAGATTCGAAGTGGTTCACCCCCGCACTTAAAGGAGTCCTCATGGCTGAGGCCGTTATCGTTTCGTACGCCCGCTCGCCCATCGGCCGCGCAGGCAAGGGTTCGCTCGTGGGCATGCGACCGGACGACCTCGCGGCTCAGATGGTGCAGGCCGCGCTCGACAAGGTGCCCGCCCTGGCCGCCAGTGATATCGATGATCTGATGCTGGGCTGCGGTCAGCCCGCCGGTGAGTCCGGCTTCAATATGGCTCGCGCCGTGGCCGTACAGCTGGGCTACGACTACCTGCCCGGCGTCACCCTCAACCGCTACTGCTCCTCCTCGCTGCAGACCACCCGGATGGCGCTGCACGCCATCAAGGCGGGCGAGGGCGATGTGTTCATTTCGGCCGGCGTCGAGACGGTTTCGCGCTTCCCGAAGGGCACCGCCGACGGCTGGCCCGACACCCACAACATCACCTTCGCCGAGGCCGAGGCCCGCACCAAGGCCACCGCGGAGTCCAACGCCACCTGGATCGACCCGCGCGAGAACGACATCCTGCCGGACGTCTACATCGCCATGGGCCAGACCGCGGAGAATGTCGCCACCTACACCGGCATCTCCCGTGAGGACCAGGACCACTGGGCCGTGCGTTCGCAGAACCGTGCGGAAGAGGCCATCAAGTCCGGCTTCTTCGAGCGCGAGATCACCCCGGTGACCCTGCCGGACGGCACCATCGTCACCACCGACGACGGCCCGCGCGCCGGCACCACCTACGAGAAGATCTCCTCGCTCAAGCCGGTCTTCCGCCCCGACGGCACCGTCACCGCCGGTAATGCCTGCCCGCTCAATGACGGCGCCGCCGCGCTGGTCATCATGAGCGACACCAAGGCCAAGGCGCTGGGCCTGACCCCGCTGGCCCGCATCGTCTCCACCGGCGTCTCCGGCCTGTCCCCCGAGATCATGGGCCTCGGCCCGATCGAGGCGGTCCGCAAGGCCCTCGGCTACGCCGGTATGACCATCGGCGACCTCGACCTCTACGAGATCAACGAGGCCTTCGCCGTGCAGGTCCTCGGCTCCGCCCGCGAGCTGAACATGGACCACGACAAGCTGAACATCTCCGGTGGCGCCCTCGCCCTCGGCCACCCGTTCGGCATGACCGGCGCCCGCATCACCGCCACCCTGATCAACAACCTCCAGACCCAGGACAAGCAGTTCGGTCTGGAGACCATGTGTGTGGGCGGCGGCCAGGGCATGGCAATGATCATCGAGCGGCTGTAGCCGCCTCCCCGGAACTTTTACGCACGGCTGAGAGCCGTCGACAGTTCCGGACGCGTGCCTGCGGTTAGGTGCGGGAACGACTCTGGGGGTGCCCCAGGAGTTACCCCGACCCGTACGAAATACCGTGAACGGTCCCCACTTCCAGTGTGGGGGCCGTTCTTCGTATTACCCGACAGGTAATCGACTTCGCTCGCGGGAGCGGGAAACATTGTGGGCGCCAAGGTAGTACGCAGTATCGAAGGAGCCCTGATGCCCGGTTACGCCATTGCGCAGCTTTACGACGTGGATCTCAATGCGGAGATTGTGGAGTATCTCGAGCGGATCGACTCGACGCTGGCGCCGTTCGGGGGGAAGTTTCTCGTCCACGGCGGGTGCAGCAGGTGATCGAGGGGCCCGCGAGCGCAGTGGCCATTGTCATCGAATTCCCTGACTACCAGGCGGTTCAGGACTGGCACCAGTCCCCGGCATATCAGGCGATCCTGCCGTTGCGGACCGGAAACTGTTCCAGCATTGCGGTTCTCGCGCAGGACTGCGGGACGGACCATATCGCGACGGATGTATTGCAGGGCGCGGCGCCACAGGGCTGAGGACGATCTCTTCGAGAGCCCACGAAAACGGTCCCCCACTGGAAGTGGGGGACCGTACACGGTATTTCGCTAGTTCGGGGTAACTCCCGGGGCACCCCCAGAATGGTTTCCCCACCCAACCGCACCACGCGCCCGGAACTGCCAACGGCTCTCAGCCGTGCGCGAAAATTCCGGGGAGGCGGGTCAGTCGCGCTGGAAGTAACTGAGCAGGCGCAGGATCTCGATGTACAGCCAGACCAGAGTGACGGTCAGGCCGAATGCCACGCCCCAGGCCGCCTGCGCCGGTGCGTTGGCGCGGATGAGCTGATCGGCCGCGTCGAAGTCCAGCAGGAAGCTGAACGCGGCGACGGCGATGACCACCAGGCTGAAGATGATCGACATGGTGCCGCCGTCACGCAGGCCCAAACCGCCCGGAGTGATGAAGGAGGCGATGATATTGCCGACCATCAGCACCAGGATGCCGATCATGGCGGCGACGATCATGCGGGTGAAGCGCGGGGTGACGCGAATGGCGCCGGTCTTGTAGACGACCAGCATGCCGAAGAACACGCCGAAGGTGCCGAGTACAGCCTGCGCGATCAGCCCGGAGCCGCCGACACCGCCGAACGAGACATTGGTGAACATGAACGACAGCGCGCCGAGGAACAGACCCTCGAAGGCCGCGTAGCTGAGCACCAGCGCCGGATTGTTCTGCTTACGACCGAAACTCGCGATCATGGCGAGCACGAAGCCGACCAGGCCGCCGACGATCACGAACGGTGCGGCCAGCGAGTGGTTGGACGCGGTCAGCGCGTAGGAGATGATCGCGCCGACGGTCACCACACCCAGCGTGATGCCGGTCTTGGTGACGACGTCATCGATGGTCATGGGCCGGGTGAGCGGCACCGCGGGCTGATTGGGCTGCTGGTACCCGTAGGGCGGGTACTGCGGGGGCTGCTGACCGTACTGGGGATTGGGCTGTCCGGCTCCAGCGGGCGCCGAGCCGAAGCCGGCATAGCCGCCGTTCTGCTGGGGCGTCAGGTTCCGGAAAACCGGGTTGGAGGTGGTGCGCAAGGCGCTTCCCTTTCTGGAGTCGCGGCCCACGGTGGTCGTGGCCTCGTTCTAGCGAATCAACGACCCGTGCCGCCGGCAAGTTCCCAAGTGGCACGGATCGGACTAGTCGGACTTTACCTGACCTTTACTGTACGTGCTGTCCCGAAAACATCGAGCGTAGTCCGGGGCCATGACCCGCAGCAGGGTGCGAACTACCCCAGCTGGCTCATGACGCGGTCGGCGATGAGCGCCAGGTGATCCAGATCCCGCAGATCGAGCATCTGCAGGTAGACCCGCGTGGTTCCGGCGACCTCGGCGTAGCGGGCGATCTTCGCGACCACCTCGTCCGGACTGCCGGCCAGACCATTGGCCTTCAGCTCGTCCACCTCCCGGCCGATGGCCGCCGCGCGCCGTGCCACCTCGGCATCGGTGGCGCCGACACAGGCCACCAGCGCATTGGAGAAGGTCAGCTGCTCCGGATCGCGGCCGATGGCCTTGGCGGCCCGGCGAACCCGGTCGAACTGCTCGGCGCAGGTCTCGGGCGACTGGAACGGCACATTGAATTCGTCGGCGTACTGTGCGGCCAGTCGCGGCGTGCGCTTCGCGCCCATACCGCCGATGACCACCGGGATCTTGGCCTGTGCGGGCTTGGGGAGTGCGGGTGAATCGGTGAGCGTGTAGTGCTCGCCGGTGTAGGAGAAGGTTTCTCCGGCCGGGGTGGCCCACAGGCCGGTGATGACGGCCAGCTGCTCCTCGAATCGCGCGAACTTGTCGGCGGGGAACGGAATGCCGTAGGCGGTGTGCTCGGCCTCGAACCAGCCTGCGCCGAAACCGAAGTCGACGCGGCCACCGGACATGGCGTCAACCTGTGCGACCTCGATGGCCAGCACGCCGGGCGGCCGGAAGGTGGCGGCGGTGACCAGGGTGCCGAGGCGGATGCGGCTGGTCTCGCGGGCGAGACCGGCCAGGGTGATCCAGGCGTCGGTCGGCCCGGGCAGCCCGTCCGCATCGCCCATGGCGAGGTAGTGGTCAGAGCGGAAGAAGGCGTCGTAGCCCAGGTCCTCGGTGGCCTTGGCCACGGTGAGCAGGGTGTCGTAACTGGCGCCCTGCTGAGGTTCGGTGAAGATACGAAGATCGATTCGGCCCATGCCTCTATTGTGCTGGTCGGTCTTTCAGCTCGCGTCCCGGTCCACCGCAGGGGTGGTGTGCAGCCCGCGTACCGAGCGGGTGACGGTGAATTTGCGATTGCGGCCCATCACCTCGGTCTTGCCGACCATGCGCTCCATGACCCCACGGTAATTGAGGTGTGAGTTGTAGACGGTCCACAGTTCGCCGCCGGGCCGCAGTACTCGACCGGCCTGCTGGAACATCTTGATGGCGGATCCGGTGTGCACAGCCGCGCCGACATGGAAGGGCGGATTGCACAGCACCAGATCGGCGCTGTTGTCCGGTGTGCTCGACATGGCGTCGTCACGCAGCACGGTGATCCGCTCGGCCACCGCATTGGCTTCGGCGGTGGCGCGGGTGGAGGCGACGGCCGCGGCCGACTGGTCGGTGGCGGTAATGCGGATTCCGGGCCGGGCCTTGGCCAGCGCCACCGCGAGAATGCCTGTGCCGCAACCTAGATCGATGGCGTCGCGGGCATCGGGCTTCATCCGCCTGAGGTAGTCGAGCAGGAAGCGGGTGCCGATATCCAGCCGCGAACCGGAGAACGCGGCGCCGTGGGCGACCACCTCGAGGCCCTGATCGTCGAGCTGGTTGCGCACCGGGAACTGGGGATCTCCAGCGGTTTTCGGTTCGGCGGCCAGCAGGACGCGCGATTTCTGCCGCCCGCGACTGGCCTGGACGGAGCCGAAGGATTCGGCCAGCACGTCATTCATGGCGGGCGTCAGGTACTTGTCCCGGCCGCCCGCGTACACCCGCACCTCGGGGGATGCGTAGCGGGCGATGGCATCGGCGGTTTCCGCCAGTCCGGACAGCGCGCGCGGCAGCCGCCACAGCACCACCCGCACGTCCGCGAGCAGCCGCTCGCCCAGCTCCATGGTGGCGTATCGATCCGACAGTCCGACCAGGCGCGCATTATTGGCCAGGGCGAGTTCGCCGGTGAGCAGATCCTGGTGCACCCGAACGCCGCGCAGGTCGTACGCGGCGATGGCGCCGAGCGTCAGCGCGCCGTAGCCGTCGTCGATCACCGCCACCCGGCCATCCCCCGCTGCGGCAAGGGAATCGGCGGCGACATCCAGTAGCAACCGATCAGCGGCATCGACCGCATACAGGTTCACCGCCTCCACATCCGGATACCGCCGCAATCGGCTCAGCACGTCCTCGACCTCAACCACACCTACAGTGTGCTGGATCATTGCCGACGCGTCCCATCTGGCCCGTGTCTGGCGGATGACAAAGTTTGCTCGACCAGCCAAAACGGACAAACCAAACCGCTCAGTCTTGCAGCCCAGCCGATCGGTTTCGCGGCCCAATCGATCAGTTTCGTGGCATCGTGGCCACCGCCGCGATCATGACCACCGCCATGGCCGCGACGCCGAGGAAGACCAGGCGGATCGCGGGCGAGAGATCCTGCGGGGCTGGATGATCGGTGCGGCCGATGCGGGAATTCACCAGCGCGCCGAAGAGCGCCACACGGGCGGATGCGAGCCGCACCCTGCCAAAGGCGGCTAGGAGCGATCTCAGCGCGAAGCACAACGAGCCGAGATCTGGGCGCAGAGTCGCTCCCAGCACAGCGGGTGACCGTCATCGCCACCATCAGGGCCTGGCGGTAAGCCGGGCTTCGCGGTCAGAGAGTAGCGATGCGGGAGTGCGCGATGCGACGGGCAGAGAGTCGGCCTCTGCCCGCGGAGGCCGCCTGGCGCATGAGGGCCGGGTCAGTGCTCAGCGTGTGGTCAGAGGGTGGCTACGAGGTCTCGGAGGACGGGGAGGCTTACGGAGCCGGAGCCCAGGACCTTGTCGTGGAAGGTTTTGATGTCGAAGGCAGGGCCTAGGCGGTGTTCGGCGGCGGCGCGTTGGCGGCGGATTTCCAGTTGGCCGACCTTGTAGGCGACGGCTTGGCCGGGCATGGCGATGTAGCGGTCCACCTCGGTGCGGATTTCGTCTACGCCGACCGGGGCGTTGGCGATCATGAAGTCGATGGCCTGCTGGCGGGTCCAGCCCTTGGCGTGCAGGCCGGTGTCGACGACCAGGCGGCAGGAGCGCCAGGAGTCGGCGGCCAGCATGCCGATGCGGGTGAGATCGTCTGGGTACAAGCCCATTTCGTCGGCGAGGCGTTCGGTGTAAAGCGCCCAGCCCTCCACGAAGGCGGTATTGGAGAACGACATGCGCTGGAAGCGGGGCAGGTGGTCGAGCTCATTGGCAATGGTGAGCTGCAGGTGATGGCCGGGGATGGCCTCGTGATAGGCGACCGAGGCGGTCTCATACCTATTGCGGCCCTTGGGATCATGCTGGTTGACGAAGTACGCGCCGGGGCGGGAACCGTCGGCGGCGGGCGGGAAGTAGTAGGCCGCGGGCGCATCCGCCGCCAGGAACTCCGGCACGGGGAGAATGTCGCAGGACTCCCGGGGCAGCCGGCCGAACCAGTTCCCCATCTCGGCCTGTGCGGCGGCCAGGCACTGCCGCGCATCGACCATGATCTCCTCGCCGTCGCCGTAGCGCAGCCCGGAGTCCTCGCGCAGCCGGGCGAAGATCTCGCCGAGGTCGGTGAGACCGAAGAGCCGGCCGCCCACCTCGGCGTATTCGGTACGCAGCCCGTCCAATTCGTCGAGCCCGAGCTGATGGATCTCGTCCGCGCCCAGATCGGACAGCGTGGTGTGCTGACGCAGCAGGGTGCGATAGATATTCGCGCCGTCCTCGCCCAGCCAGCACAGCCCGGGCTGCTCATCGGAGCGCGCGGCCGGGAGCAGCTCGTCGGCGAGCACATCCCGGTAGGCACGGAAGGCGGGCCGGATGACATCGCGTGCCACCTCGGCCAGGTCTGCGCGCCAGGCGGTTTCGCCGTCCCAGTTCGGCGGACCGGGGAAGGTGACAAACGGGTCGGCGGCAATATCCGAGGCCAGGTACCCGTCCAGCTGGTTGAGCGAACGCTCGATGGCAATGCGCGCCGGGGTGCGCCCGGCGGCCAGCCCGGCGCGGAAGCGCTGCACGGCCTGGTCCAGGAGCTGACCGAACCGCCGGTAGCGCTGCACCAACCTCAGCGCATTCTCCGGCTCCGGCGCATTGAGCTGCGGAGCCATGGTGAGCAGACTCGCGTGCACGCCGGTCATCTGGTCGGAGGCCAGCTCGATCGGCCGCCATTCCAGATTGGCTGCGGCGGAGGCCAGCTCGGTGCGCAGCAGACTGCGGGTGACCTGGTCCTCGGCGGTCAGCCCCTCGGGATCGAGGGCGTCGACCCGGGTCAGCAACTCCCGCCAGGTACCGAGCAGCCGCTGTTCGGCGGCCTCCGACAGATCCTCGATCCGATCGTCGAATCGCCTGTCCCCCAACAGGGTTGCCTCACTGGGCGCCGCCTCCAGCATGGCGTCCCAGTACCGGTCGGCAAGAGCGATCAGTTCCTCGTGCGCATCCATGCGACCCACTGTATCTTTGGCCTCCGCTTCGCTCCGGCGGGTTCGCGGCCCCCTTTGTCTCGTTCTTCCCTCCCTCCGCTCCTCCGCTGCGCTCCCCCGCTCCACTCAGTCCAGAACGAGACGGGCCACGAACATGAGGTGCATGTTCTGGGGGGTTGAAGGCGAGCGTGCCTGGTAGCTGTATTTGATCAGCGGCGCGGCGGCAGCGGAATCCGCATCAGATCCTCGGCCACCACGATCTCACCGTCGAACTGCGCCCGCGCCTCCGCCAAATGCACATCGAGCGTCCGATATCGCTGCGAGAAATGCGTGAGCACCAGCGTCCGCACCTGTGCGCGCGCAGCCACCGCCCCGGCCTGCCCCGCCGTCAAATGACCGAATTCCGTAGCGAGATGCGTATCGGCATCCACAAAGGTGGCCTCGATGACCAGCATGTCCACCCCCGCGGCCAATTCATGCACACCCGCGCACAGCCGCGTATCCATGACGAATGCGAAGCTCTGCCCCCGCCGCAGCTCACTGACCTCGTCGAGCCGAACGGTCCGCCCGTCGAATTCCACCTCGCCGTCCCGCTGCAATTTCCCGACCACGGGCCCGGAGAGCCCGAACTCCCGCAGCCGCTCCGGAACGATGCGGCGCCCGTCGGGTTCGGTGAGCCGATAGCCGAAGGCCTCCACCGGATGTGACAGCGGCGCCGTATGCAGCGCGAAAGGCGCTGCGGGCCCGGGTAGTTCACCGGCCGCGGTGATCGGGTGCGGCCGCAGGTCACCGGTCTGGTGGTACGAGGTGGAGCTGCACAGCCGCTGGAAATACTGCTCACCGGAAGCCGGGTAGTAGACGTCCACCGGATGCGGCACCTTGTCGAGGCTGATGCGCTGTACAACCCCGGCCAGTCCGAGGCTGTGATCACCGTGGAAGTGGGTGATGCCGATGCGGGTGAGATCGGTGGCCGATACCCCCGCGTAGATCATCTGCCGCTGGGTGCCCTCCCCCGGATCGAAGAGCAGTCCTTCGCCGTCCCAGCGCAATAGATATCCATTGTGGTTGCGCTGTTTGGTCGGTACTTGGCTGGCTGTTCCCAGAATGACCAGTTCGCGCTGTGACACGGCGTCAGACTAACGTCCGGCTCGCCTCTACTCCTGGCAGTGCCGTTCCGGGCGCGCCACCCGAACGCCCCGGGCGCGCCCTCCGGAGATACCAGGCGGGGGTATTAGAATGGCCGCCGTGGTGGAACAGCAGGCACACGAAACCCGGTACATCCGGGCATTCGGGCTGTTCACCCTGCTCGCCGGAATCGCGATCATGCATTCGGTGATTTTCGGTATGGGTTCGAGCCACCACGAGTCCACCGTGGTCACGGACTCCGCCATGGTCACGGTCGCGGGCGCGATGAGCCCCGAGCACAACCCGACCATGCCCGGTTGCCCCGGTGGCGATTGCGACAGCGGCCACGCCGGAATGCACGGCTGTCTCTTCGTACTCACCACGCTCCTGCTGGCGCTCGGCCTGGCCCTGCTGGGCCGGCTCCGTCACCGCCGGCGCGATACCCCTGCCACCAAGGTGCGGCGATCGAGCCCGCACCGCGCCCGTCCGCCACCGTGGACGGTGCTCTCTTTGGCCGAATTGGCGATTCTGCGCGTCTGATGGACCGCCGCTGCCGCGTATCACGCACGCGGACGCGGGTTTTCGCATGCCCACTCCCCCGGGTCTTCGCATGCCTATCAGCAGGTTCTCGAGCAATCACCAAGGAGCACAACCATGTTCACCAGCCGTATCAAGTTCGCCGTCGTCGCGGGCACCGCCGCAGTGGCCCTCATCGCCGCGGGCTGCAGTACCGATGATCCGTCCTCGACCCCCGCCACGACCAGCACCGCATCCATGTCCGGCATGGATCACGGCGCCGCCACGAGCACGGCGGCCCAGCCCGCCACCCGCAGCGATTTCAACGATGCAGATGTCACCTTCCTGCAGATGATGTATCCGCATCATGCACAGGCGGTGGACATGGCGAAGCTGGTCCCGAGCCGCTCCCAGAATCAGCAGTTGATCACCCTCGCCAAGAATGTGGAGCAGGCGCAGGCGCCGGAGATGCAGCAGATGACAACGCTGCTGGAGGCTTTCGGCAAGGGTGCGCCCAGCGCCACGACGGGCCATGAGGGCATGGCCGGGATGATGTCGGCCGATCAGATGAAGTCCCTCGAAGCCCTGTCGGGCCCCGATTTCGACAAGCAGTGGATGCAGATGATGATCGAGCATCACCAGGGCGCGATCGCCATGGCGAATACCGAACTCGCGAGCGGCACGAACGCCGATGCGAAGGCCATGGCCCAGGCGATCGTCACCGGCCAGCAGGCCGAGATCGATCAGATGAACACCATGCTCGCCCGGTAGGCACCGGAAATGGCAACGGGTGCACCGGTTCTCCGGTGCACCCGTGCGCTGCTTCGCATCGCGGCCGCGGTCAGTTGCCGATGACCGTATTCATAATCGTTCCGGCACTGGTGGCGGTGGCGCCGCCGATCATGGCTCCGGCCACCATCTTCGGCGATTCGAGACCGCCGCCGCTCCACTTCTCCCAGGCGAACCGGCCGCCGCCGTACGTGATGGCGGTGACACCGGAGAGCATGGTGAACCAGGTGAAGTACCGGACCAGCTTCATCAGCTTGTCCGCCACCGGCGGGGTCTCCGGTGTCGGGTTGCCGATCTGCGCGACAACGGTCGTGTACGTCTCGTGCATAGCGAGGAGCATGCTCACGATCGGTTCCTCTCGGATGCTGAGGTGGTGCTGGTGGGGCGGATCCTGTGTCGCAACTCTCACTAGTTGGAGTCATTACACCTCATCCGGCCAGGTCGAGTCATGACGACACACCACCGGCACCGAACTCGAGCAGCCGATCAGCTACTTATTTTTGGCAACTTCCGCATTCGCCCGGCCGAGCAGCGAATGCTTGCGGCCGTAGAGGAAGTACACGGCGAACCCGACGGCCATCCAGATGACGAACCGCAGCCAGGTCTCCACCGACAGGTTGAACATGAGCCAGGCGCAGGCGATGACCGCCAGGATCGGCACGAACGGCACCAGCGGCACCCGGAAGCCGCGCTTCAGATCGGGGCGGGTGCGGCGGAGCACGACCACGCCGAGCGAGACCAGCACGAACGCGAAGAGCGTGCCGATATTGACCATCTCCTCGAGGGTGCCGAAGTCCACGAATCCGGCCAGCACCGCGCAGATGACGCCGACGATGGCGGTAATGCGGACCGGGGTGCCCCGGGAGCCGGTCTTGGCCAGCTTGCGCGGCATGAGCCCGTCACGCGACATGGCGAACAGCACGCGGGTCTGGCCGAGGAACAACACCATGACGACGGTGGTCAGACCGGCCAGCGCACCGATGGAGATGATGTTCTTGGCCCAGGTGACCCCGTGCACCGCGAAAGCCGTGGCGAGGGTGGCGTCCTCACCCTGCAGATCGGTATAGGGCACCATGCCGGTCAGCACCAGCGATACCGCCACATAGAGCACGGTGACGATGGCCAGCGAGCCGAGAATGCCGCGCGGCACATTGCGCTGCGGGTCCTTGGTCTCCTCGGCCGCAGTGGCGACCACGTCGAAGCCGATGAAGGCGAAGAACACGATGCTGGCCGCCGCCAGCAGGCCGTACCAGCCGAAGCTGCTGTGGCCGCCGCCGGTGACGAGCTGGAACAGCGTCTGATGCAGCTTGCTCGTTTCGGCGCCGGTGTTGGGCACCGATTTCGGGATGAACGGCTCGAGATTGGAGGCCTTGAAGTAGGTCAGGCCGACCACGACCACCAGTGCGATGACGGCCAGTTTGATGGCGACCGCGACCGCCGAGACCCGCGAGGACAGCTTGGTGCCCATGGCGAGCAGCACGGCCAGGATCGCGATGAGAAGTACTGCGCCCCAATCGAATTTGATCGAGCCGAAGTGCCAGATCGCGGGGCGGTCGCCCATGACCGTGCCGAGGTACTGCGACCAGCCCTTGGCGACGACGGAGGTGCCGAGCGCGAATTCGAGGATGAGGTCCCAGCCGATGATCCAGGCGATCAGTTCACCGAAGGTGGCGTAGGAGAAGGTGTACGCACTACCGGCCACCGGCACGGTCGAGGCGAATTCGGCGTAGCAGAGCGCGGCCAGGCCGCAGGCCACGGCGGCGAAGACGAAGGCCAGCGAGACCGCGGGTCCGGCCATCTGGCCGGCGGTGCGCGCGGTGAGGGTGAAGATACCGGCGCCGACCACCACCGCGACACCGAAAATGGTGAGGTCCCACGAGGTCAGGTCTTTGCGGAGTTTGGCATCCGGCTCGTCGGTGTCGCGCAGGGACTGCTCGACGGACTTGGTGCGGAACAGTCCGGTGGTGCGGCCGGCGGGCGGGCCTGACACCTCCGGCTGCGGGTCCGATATCGCCACTATGTCTCCTCTATCTGGCTTCGCGGCAACAATGCAGTTGGCACCAGGCCATCACGGCCCGGTGCCTGATTCCTTCGCCATCGCATGCAACCGGCAGACAGAAACCCTGGTCCTGCCCCGGTCAGTGCTCTCGGTCTCGGGGCGAGACCTGAGTTGTCGGCGTCACATCGCACCGTATCACCAACTGGTACGAACCAGTTCAGCAACTTGGCGGACAACATTCGCCGGATTGGCATGGTTGGCGGTTACCCGCACATCGTCGAACGAATCGCCGGAATCGGTCGCATCTCCCCCTTCCCACACATGACAACGGGCTCGGCGGCGGCAGTTTCCTGCCGCCGCCGAGCCCGGCGAGGATCGATGATCAGGGGACGAGAACCGCGCGGCCCCGGATCTGACCTTTGTCCAAGCGCTGCAGGGCTTCCGGACCATCGGCGAGATCGAAGCGCTCGACCTCCATGTGCAGCAGGCCCGCCTGAGCCAGGCCGACGCAGTCGTAGAGGTCACTTCGAGTGCCGCCCAGGGACTTTCGCACCGAAGCGCCCCAGGGCCAGCCCGGTCCACCGGCCGGGCCGGAGGTGATTTCCGGTGCGCCGCCGCCGATTCCGACCATGCGATAGGCGCCGTTGGGCGCCACGGTTTCCACCGCCAGCTTGGCGGTGGCGTCCACACCGACGAAGTCGAAGACGGCTTCGGCGCCACGGCCGCCGGTCAGCTCCAAGATCTCCTCGGCGGTGTCGTCACCGACCAGAAGGCCGAGGTCCGCACCGCATTTGGCGGCCAGGTCGAGCTTTTCCTGAGCCACATCCACCGCGATCACCCGCACACCGCTGATGGCGCGCAGGATCTGCACGGCCACATGCCCGAGGCCGCCGATGCCGATGGCGAGGGCGGTTCCACCGGGCCGCAGCACATCTCGCGCGCCGCGAATGGCGTGATACGCGGTCAGCGCGGCGTCGGCGACGGGCGCGGCCTGCAGGAAGTCCAGATCACCGATCGGCACGAACGAGGTGGCCGGAATGCGGACGTACTCCGCCATACCGCCCTCGACGGTGAGGCCGGGGCACGGCGGCATGGCGGTGCGACCGGCGGCAATGCAGACGTTCTCATTGCCGCTGACACATTCGCGGCAGACCCCGCAGGTCCAGAACAGATACACCAGACCGCGTTCGCCGATATCGCGACCGCTGACATCGGAGCCGATGGCCTCGATGGTGCCCGCGATCTCGTGGCCGAGGGTGAGCGGATCTTCGCGCAACTGGTACGGGAAGTTGACCAGGGTCAGGTCCGAATGGCAGACGCCGGCCGCGCCGACCCGCAGCAGCAGGTCGTTCGGTCCGATATCGGGGACCGGAATGTCATTGACCGCGACTTTTTCGGGACCGGTCCACTGGAGTGCTCGCATAGTCGTTCCTTGGCTCGAGCTTGTGATCTGTCGCACAACGTAGCACTCGCTTTACATTGCGTCTAGCCACTAACGGAATGTCTACCGATATTCGGAAAAGTCTTCCGAACGGCCGGATGCGCACCTAGGCTGCGGTGCCATGAACGAACCGCGGATCGCCATCGTCGGCGCCGGGATCTCCGGCATTGCGATGGGCGTCGCACTGCAGCGGGCTGGATTCACCGATTTCACCCTCTTCGAGAAGGCCGCGGACTACGGCGGCACCTGGCGCGACAACACCTATCCGGGCCTGGTGTGCGATGTGCCGTCGCGCTACTACCAATTCACCTTCGCTATGAATCCCGAATGGTCCCAGCTGTATTCGGGCGGTCCGGAGATCAAGGATTACCTGGCCCAGGTGGCGCGCGATCAAGGCTTGCACCGCCACACCAGATTCGGCGCCCAGGTGGTCGGCGCGCGGTTCGAGGACAACGGCTGGCAGGTCACGCTGGCCGGCGGCGAGGTGGAGCGCTTCGACTTCGTCATGTGCGCAACAGGATTTCTGCATCACCCGAATCGACCTGCCATTGCGGGGCTGGACGATTTCGCCGGACCTGTCATGCATTCATCCCGCTGGGATCACGAGGTCGACCTGACCGGTAAGCGCGTCGGCGTGATCGGCACCGGCTCAACCGGCACCCAGCTGGTGAGCGCACTGGCCGGGCAGGTGCCGAGAGTCGTGATGTTCCAGCGGACTCCGCAGTGGATACTGCCGACGGTCAACAAACCGTATTCGGAGCTGGCCAAGCGGGTGTATCGCCGACTGCCCGTACTCGGCTCGGCCGCCTATCACATGAATCGCGCGTTCTTCGCGGCCTTCTCGCAGGGCCTGGTGCACGAGGGCCGAATCCGCAGGCTCATTCAGTGGGTGGTGGAGCGAAACCTGAAGTCCGTCAAGGATCCTGAGCTGCGCCGCAAGCTGACACCGGATTACCAGGCCATGTGCAAACGCCTGGTGGTGTCGGATCGCTTCTACGCCGCCGTACAGCGCCCGGATGTCGAGCTGGTCACCAGCGGTATCGCGCAGGTGCTCGAGAACGGCGTCGTCACCGCGGACGGGCACCGGCACGAGCTCGATATCCTGGTGCTGGCAACAGGATTCGATTCACATGCCTATATGCGTCCGATGGCGATCACCGGTGCCGGTGATCGCACCCTCGATCAGGCCTGGGCGGATGGCCCGCGCGCCTTCGAGGGCGTCATGATGCCGGACTTCCCGAACTTCTTCATGCTGGTCGGCCCGCACAGTCCCTTCGCCAATCATCCGCTCACCGCCGTCGCCGAGGCCCAGTCCTTCCGCATTGTGAGCTGGTTGCAGCGTTGGCGCACAGGCGAATTCGCGACCGTGGCGCCGACGCACGCCGCCACCGATCGCTACAATGCGCAGATGCGCGCCGCCGCCCCGAGCACCGTGTGGACCACCGGCTGCCAGAGCTGGTACCTGGGCAAGGACGGACTGCCCGAGCTGTGGCCGTGGAGCCCGGGCCGGTACGAGAAGCTCATTCGCCGCGCGCCCGATCCGGTCGACTACCACCTGAACCGTCAGATCATGAGCCGGAAATGAGTACCTCGTGCTGAAATCCCTGTTGCGCTTCACTTCCCGGCTTCTGGGGCGGTACTGGTTCGCCGCGGCCCCCGATTGGGAGCTGGCCCGCCGCCGCGCCGAAACGACCACCGCCAACGCGCGCGCACCGCGCACGGTCGTGGTGACCTCGGCGCAGCTGGCGGACCTGCCGGTCGAAATCCTCACGCCCCCGGGCGCTCCCGCCGATGCCGCGGTGCTCTACCTGCACGGCGGCGGCTACGTCATCGGCAGCGCCCGCATGATGCGCCCGCTGACCGGCGCCCTCGCGCTCGATATGGGCACCACCGTCTACGCGCTCGACTACCGGCTCGCGCCCGAACATCCCCACCCGGCACCGATCGACGACGCCGTGGCCGTGTACCGCGAACTGCTGGAGCGCGGCATCCCCGCCGAACACATTGCGGTGGCCGGTGATTCGGCGGGCGGCGGCCTGGCACTGGAGGTGGGGATGCGCATACGCGACGAAAACCTGCCCGCCCCTGCGATTCTCGGGCTGATCTGCCCGGTGCTGGACTTCTCCCCCGACTCCGCCGCGTTCCACTGCGGCCCGACCCGGGAACCGCTGATCACCCCGAAGGTCATCGAGCAGTTCCTCGACGCCTACCTCCCGGGAATCCCCGCGGCCCAGCGCCACGCCCTCTCCCCGCTCTACCGCGACCTCACGGGACTACCGCCCATAGTGGTCCACTCGGCCGGCGAGGATCCGCTCTCCGGCGACGCCCGCCGCCTCGCCGCCCGCGCCACCGAACTCGGTGTCCCCCTGCGACATCGCGAATACCGCAAGGTCTGGCACGTCTTCCACGCCATGCCCATGAAGTCCGGCCGAGACGCCACCCGAGACCTGGCCGCCGTGCTCACCGAGGGCATCTACGGCCACCGCACCGGCTACCGCGCCACCAGCTAGGGACCGAATCCCCCGTCATCCCGGCATGGGTTCGGCCGGGGTCCACACCCATAGCGCTCTCACCGGTTCCGGTGGATCCCGGCCAAAAAAACGCGCCGGGATGACGGGTCCGCAGCACACCCAGGTGACAGGTCCGCAGCACACCCAGGTGACAGGTCCGCAGCACACCCAGGTGACAGGTCCGCAGCACACCGGGTTCGCGATCTCAGCCGGTGCGGATCAGGCGATGACGCGGGAGATCGTCGGCGCGACGAATTCCTCGAGCATCGCTCGCTCTTCGGCATCGTCACGCCCCGGCGCGGAGAGCAGCGAGACGATGATCCGGGTGAGCCAGCGCGCGAGACGGCTACGCTCCGGGTCGGTGCGGCCCATGGGTGTGAAGAGCCCTGCCGCAATGGATTCGACAACAGCGGAATCCTGGCTGATGCGTCCGGCCGACCCGGCCTCACCGGGCCGGAACCAGGCGATGAGCAAGGGGTCCGCGCGCACCTCACGCACCGCCGCGAGCATGGCGCCGACCACCCATTCGCCCGGATCGTCGGTGGTGCGGGCCTGCGCCGCGATGCGCGCCGCGATGCGGCGGGTTTCGCGATGCACGAAGGCCAGCCGCACCGCCTGCCGATTGTCGAAGTATCGGTACAGAGTGGCGCGTGAGCAGCCCGCGGCCTTGGCGATATCGCCCATGCCGACGGCGGTGACGCCGCGCTCGGCGAAGAGCGCGGCTGCGGCGTCGAGTATGCGTTCGGCGGCGAGGTCGGCGCGATCATCGGACAACCAGTCCCGGCTCATGCCACCTCCCCTCCTCGAATACACATCCGGTCGAGACTACCGATGCGGCGGCTCCCGCCGCCGTGCACCGTGGGTCGCACCGCTCAGGCGGTCGCCTGGAACGGCACGCTCATGGGCCAGCGCACATAGTTTCCGTTGGACCAGGTGACATTCTCGAGGTCGACGGAGAAGTCGGGGCAGCGGGTGAGCAGTTCTTCCAGCGCCACCCGCGCCTGCATCCGCGCGGCGGCCGCACCCAGGCAGTGGTGATGCCCGTGGCTGAAGGTCATGATCCGCTTGGGATTGCGGCGCACATCGAGTTCGCCTGCGGTGGAGCCGAATTCCCGCTCATCGCGATTGGCGGATCCGTACAGCAGCAGCACCTTGCGGCCGGCGGGGATGGTGGTGTCGTGCAGCTCCACATCCCGGGTGGCGGCGCGGGCCAGCCCCTGTACGGGCGAGGTCATGCGCAGGAATTCCTCCACCGCATCGGGGATGAGCTCCGGATTCTCGACCAGCAGTCGCCGCTGCTCGGGGTACTGCTCCAGCAGCTGCACCGCTCCGCCGAGATTGCCCGTGGTGGTGTCGTTTCCGCCGGTGATCATGGTGAAGGCGAAGCCGAGAATGGCCAGAATTCCCTCGTTGTCACCGTCTTCACCAAGTCCCGAGGCGAGCAGATGCGAGATGGTGTCATCGCCGGGCTCGGCGCGGCGGCGTGCGATGAGCTCCGCGAAGTAGCCCACCATTTCGCCTACGGCAGAGGGCAATTCGCCACCCGCGGCGATCTTCGCGCCGTCGATGGCGCCGCCGACGATGGCATAGGTCCACTCGTCGAACTTGCCCTGATCCGCCTCCGGCACACCGAGATAGTGCGCCACGACCATGGTCGGCAGCGGCTTGAACAGCTCGCCGACGATATCCCCGGACCCGGCCCTGCGCAGCCGCTCGAGGCGTTCCACGACAAAGGCCCGCACCGCCGGTTCCACCGAATTCACCTGGCGGGGTGTGAATCCCGCCGCGACCCGGCGCCGGAAGTCGGTGTGCTCGGGCGGGTCCATGAAGACGAACGGCTTGATCGGAATGCCCGCCGCCTCGAGACTCATGTAATCCACGGTCAGCCCGGAGGCGGAGGAGAAGGTCTCGGGGTCGCGCGCCGCGGCGTACACGTCCTCATGGCGTGAGAGCACATAGAAGTCGTCCGATTCCCGGTCACTGGGGACCACGCGATGCACCGGATCGTGTTCCCGCAGGGCCGCGTACATCGGCCAGGGATCACGCCAGGTATCCCCCGACATCAGCTCGAAACGCACTTCCTGAGACGCCATTGAACTCATGAACCGACGGTAAGACAAAAGATACGCTTTGTCTAGAACATGTTCCAGAAGGTGACTGCTGTCGGCCTGGGACAAGCCGAACCGGGAAATGAAAAACCGGCCGCCCCGCTGGATAAGTCAGCGGGAGCGGCCGGTCCTCATACGGCTAGGTATCGAGGCGGTAGACCTCCATATTGCCCAGCATCGTCACCGAGAAGTTGGCCTTGACCCAGCACACCGCGCGCACTCGAGCTCACCGATGCGGGCCACGCCATGGTCGAACCGGCGCGGTCGATGCTGCGCGCCCGCCGCGATATCGTCGATGCGATCGATACGGCGCACGGACAGGTGCGCGGTGAGGTCGTGATCGGCAATCTCATGAATGTGCGCAGTGTGGACCTCGCCGCGGCGATCGCCGACCTGCACGAACACTTTCCACAGGTGACAATGCATATGCGACAGAGCATTTCGGGTGTGGCGGGCAATATCGCCGGATTGCGCGGCGGCAGTCTGGACATCGCGTTCCTGACCGGATCGACCATGGATCTGCCGGGGATCACCCAGTACCTGGTCAGTGCGGAGACCCTGGTGCTGTGCACCGCGCCGGAGCATCCGCTGGCGGGCAGGCCCTTTCGCGCCG
This sequence comes from Nocardia sp. NBC_01388, assembly GCF_045040085.1. NCBI lineage: Bacteria > Bacillati > Actinomycetota > Actinomycetes > Mycobacteriales > Nocardiaceae > Nocardia > Nocardia sp. NBC_01388. Next base: position 7,660,930 of record NZ_CP109553.1, on the reverse strand, counting down.
CGGACCTCACCGATGTCCGGTTCATCGATTTCGCTCCCGGCTGGGGCATTCGGAGCATTGCCGATACCCTTTTCCCCCGGCGACTTCCGGTCATCGAGGTCGCCGATCAGGTCTTCGCGCTGGAGTTGGCCGCACGGAATTTCGGTATCACGCTGACGGCCCGATCGGTTGCCGCGCGCATGCCGGGAACCGTGTATTCGGAGCGCATCGGTGAGCCCATTCCCTGGCAGATCTCCATCGGTCACGATGCCCGGCGCACGCCCTCCCATGCCGCTCGCACCGTGATGGACGCCCTGCGCCACGGTGCGGTATTCCCTGGAGGGGGTCATCATGCGCGGTGACGGCGACGGCTGGTCCCGCGATCTCGACGGCGTCCGGCACTGGGGCCGATTCGGCGCGGCCGGGCTGCTGCTGCGGGCGCCATTGGACGAATATGGCGGCGCCGCAGTGCTTTTGCAGCTCAGAGCACGTGGCCGGGCGGACACCCGGGGCACCTGGACCATCCCCGGCGGTGCGCGCGACAGTCATGAATCCGCCATCGAGGCGGCGCTGCGCGAAGCCTGGGAGGAGACCCGCGTCGACACCGGGCAGGTGATCGTGCGCGGTGAACACGTCTCTACCACCGCGATCGGCGGGTGGACCTACACCACCGTGGTCGCGGATGCCCCGGCGCTGCTCCCGACCGTGCACGATCGGGAGAGCGATGAACTGCGCTGGCTGCCCGAAGCCGAAATCGATGCGCTGCCTTTACATCCCGACTTCCGTGCGGCCTGGCCGCGACTGCGGGCGCGACCGGTGTATCTCGGCGGCGACGACGAACTGCACAGGCTGGCCGCGCGCACGCTGCCGCGCACCGTCGATCTGGGAGCGCAGGGTTTCGTGCGGTTGTACCGGTCGGGAGCACCGCGGGGTCGTACCGCGCGGCTCACCGAAGGGCCGATTCCCTTCTACCAGAAGCCTTCCGAGGAGTTGCTGCTGCGACCGGACCAGGTCTTCGATCAGCAGCAGACGGCGTGATTCCGCCGGGCACTTGACCTCAACGTAGGTTGAGGTACCAGACTGTTGATCATGAGTCACCGCGACTCCCCCGATCCCTCGCACCGCCTGTCGGCGCGAGCCGCGCCCCGCTGAGTCCCGTACACCCCTCAGCGGGGCGCGAAACCTTTCCACCGCTGCTACGGACGGTCATGGGCGCTCAGCCGGACCGAGGGCCGATACTCACAGGATGAGTTCCGATTCCGTGGCGGCGCTGCGCACCGAACGCGAGACACTGCTCGACTTCTGCCGCGACCTCACCGATGCGGAGTGGGCGACGCCGAGTCTCGCGGAGGGCTGGCGGGTACAGGACGTCGTGGCGCATATGACGGCGCTGTCGCGTGCGCTGATCACGCCGGCCGCGATCACGTCCATGTTCTCGCGGGATATCGAGCAGTCGAACAATGCCCCCGTCGAGAAGGCGCGATCCCAGTCGCCGCAGCAGGTGCTAGACGGGTTCGAGATCTGGAGCCGTCGCGGAATCACGGCGCTACGGGCTCTCACCCTGCCCGGTGTGCGCCGAATCCCCTTGCCGGTGGCCGAAATCGGGACCTATCCGCTGCGCATCTTCCCGGCGCTGTACCTCTTCGACTGGCACACCCATCTGCGCCACGACATCGCACCCGCCCTCGGCCGCCCCACCCCGGATACCGACGCCCCGCGCCTGGCCGCCATCCTCGCCTGGCTGATGATGCTGCTCGAGCAGTCCCAGCGCACCCGGCTGAACTGGCTCGACGCACCCCTCGCCCTCACCCTCGACGGCCCCGGCGGCGGCACGTGGCGTATCGAACCCGCCCTCGGCGGCCGCCTGCACGTCCGCCCCGGCACCCCCGACGGTGCGGCCGCCCACATCACCGCCCAGTCCCTCGAATTCCCCCAGTGGTCCACCACCCGCCGCCCCTGGACCGAATCCGACGTCACCCTCACCGGAAACACCGACCTCGCAACACATTTCCTCAACTCCCTCAACCTCATCTGAGCTATCTCACCGGCAGCGCCACCCTCCATCCGGCGGGATTCCCCGTCATCCCGGCATGCTTTTGGCCGGGATCCACGCAGGCGGCGCTGACGGGACGTTTCGGGCCCGCACCTATTTGCGAGTCGCATTGCGGGCGGTGCCGCGGTGGGCGGAGAGGGTGGTGGGGTCCTCCGGCCAGGCGTGTTTGGGGTAGCGGCCGCGAAGTTCGGCGCGGACCTGGGGCCATCCGGTGCGCCAGAAGGAGGCCAGGTCGGCGGTGACCGCGATCGGGCGGCGGGCGGGCGAAAGCAGGTGCAGGAGAATGGATGCACGGCCGTCGGCCAGGCGCGGCAGGTCGGTCCAGCCGAAGATCTCCTGCACTTTCACCGCGAGCACCGGCGGGTCGGCGGAGTAGTCGAGGCGGACATTGCTGCCGGAGGGCACCTCCAGGCGCTCCGGAGCCAGCTCGTCGAATCGCGCGGCCTCGGGCCACGGCAGCAGTCGGCGCAGCGCCTGCCCGGCATTGACGCACTCCAGGCCGGAACGGCGCTGGGCGGTGGAAAGCTCTGGGCCGAGCCAGCTTTCGAGATCGGCGAGCAAGGTCGCGTCATCGACGGCGGGCCACGGTGCGCCGAGCGTGCGATGCAGGAAGTCCAGGCGCTGACGCAGGGTGATGGCATCGTCGTTCCAGCGCAGCAGCTCGAGTCCGGCCGATTCGAGTCCACGGCGCAGCGCCTGCCCCACCAGGGCGCGATCGGGATTGCGTAAAGGCTTCTCGGACAAGATGATCGCCCCGAGCCGCTCGATCCGGCGAGCGACAACATCACCGTCGATCCAGTCCACCTCATCAACCGTCGCGACCAGGCTCGGAGCAGCCCGGCGAGCGAGTTGCTCATCGGCGGTGGCCGCCAATCGAATGCGCCCCTCGGACTGCCCGGGATCACGGGATGCTCCCGCCACGGCCAGCCAATCCGATTCGGCGACACCGGAACCCGGCGGCAGCTTCACCGCGGTCCCACCCGCCATCAGATAGCTCGCCGACCCGGCCCCGCGCCGCCGGGCCAAGCGCTCCGGATAGGCCAGTGCCGCAACCAGAGCCGGATCATCCACCGACTCGGCCGCGCGGGCCCGGCCACGATCCCGGCCCGGCGCACCCTCCGCTTCCGTCACCAGCCGGGTGAGCCGCTCGACCTCCCGCAGCCAGCGCGCGGGTCGCTCGGCCCGCAGTGCGCGAATTCCGGCCACCAGATCGACCTTCGACACCACGGTGTCATCGTCGAGCAGTGCGACCACCTCCGCGGCCGATCGCGCACCGACCTCCGCGGCGCCGTCGAGCAGTGCTCGTGCCAGCCGCGGGTGCAATCCCAGCGCGGCCATCCGCCGTCCGCGATCGGTCACGCCACCGTCGCCGTCCACGGCGCCCAAGGCCCGCAATACTTCTCGCCCTGCCGCCAGCCCACCGGCCGGCGGCGGATCCCACCAGCCGAGACCCGAACCGTCCGGGGTGCCCCAGCACGCCAGCTCCAGGGCCAGCCGCGTCAGATCGGCGGCCCGAATCTCCGGCTCCGGATAGGCGGGCAGGGTGGCGTGCTCGTACTCCGGCCAGCAGCGCCACACGTGCCCCGGGGCCTCGCGCCCCGCTCGCCCGGCGCGCTGATCGGCCACCGCGGCCGAAACACGCACTGTCGCAAGGCCGGACAGGCCGCGCCGATGATCCACGCGCGGTATCCGGGACAGCCCGGAATCCACAACCGCTCGCACACCCGGCACCGTCAGGCTGGATTCCGCTACGGCCGTGGACAATACGATCCGTCGCCGTGTTCCCGGACGCAAGGCCACATCCTGGGCGGCCGCCGGCAGTCTGCCGTGCAGTGGGACCACATCCACCTGCCCCAGACCGGACAATCGCTCGGCCGTCCGCCGGATCTCGGCCGCACCCGGCAGGAAAACCAGGACATCCCCGTCGATCTCGGCGAGCGCGCTGCGTGTCGCCCGCGCGACTTGCGCCTCGATCCGCTCCTTCGGCAGTGGCGGAACATACGACAGTTCCACCGGATACGCACGCCCGTGCACCTCGAGCACCGGAGCGGGCTGCGCACCGCCGAGCAGTATCGAAAGCCGATCCGCGGCAACCGTTGCCGAGGTGGCGAGCACTCGCAGATCCGGGCGCAGACCGCTGCGCGCGTCGAGCAGCAGCGCCAGCAGCAGGTCGGCGTCCAAATGCCGTTCATGGCACTCGTCGAGCACCACCACATCCACCCCGGCCAGTTCGGGATCGCCCTGCAGACGCCGCACCAGCAGACCGGAGGTCACCACCTCGACCCGCGTCCGCCCGCTCACCCGCCGATCGCCGCGCACCGAATACCCGACCGTCTGCCCGACCTGCTCCCCCAGCAGCGCCGCCATCCGCCCCGCCGCCGCCCGCGCCGCCAATCGCCGCGGCTCGGCCACCACAATCCGCCCACTGGTACCCGCGGCCAGAGCCAGCGGAACCAGCGTCGTCTTACCGGTCCCCGGCGGCGCGACCAGCACAGCCGTACCCCGCGCGGTCAAGGTCCCGACAATCTCATCGAGCGCGGCGCGGACAGGAAGATCAGGAAGTTCAGGCAGCTTCATTGCCAACCAGTCTGCCGCCCGCACGCGATTCGCCCCGACATCAGGGCAGCGATCCCGCACCGGCAGCGCCCAAGACCACCGCAGCACCACACCAAACGGTGCACTGCGCCGCTCGCTGACCAGGCGAGCACATCCTGTCGGCCCAGCTGGTCTGGGCAGCACCGACGCACACCGGCCGGACAGCAACACGGCTGCGATGACGTCGGGTCACCGGTCGACCGTCGGCATCCCGGCAAGGGATCGACGACTGATCAGCGGGAGTACACCCGCCACACCGGCATGGTGTGGCGGCATGCCCTGTGCGGTCCGGTGATTCAGGGATGTGTCAGAAGAGCTGCTGCTGATCGGCTGCGATCAGGAAGCCGTGGCCGCCTGCGTCGCAGCGAATGCCGGCCTGGGTAGAAGTACAGGCGGTGCCTCGGACGATGAGGGTTTGGCCGTACTGCAGGACCTTGCCGCCGCCCTTGTCGGTGCCGTCGGTGGGGCTGCCGACGAAAACGCCCTGGTTCAGGCAGAGGAATTTCGCTGCGCCGCCCATGACCTCGGCGGCCACGGCGCGGTTGGGGCGAGTGCCGCAGTCTGACAGTTGCGAGGGAACAACACTCGCGTGCTCGAGTTGGCAGCCCGTACCGAAGTTCTTGTCATCGATGATGCCGCACATGATGTTTCCGGTCGGCGACTGGAAATAGTACTTGTCGCCCTGCTGGAAGTCGCGGGCATCGACATTGGCATCGTCGCGAGTCGGCGCGGTGGTGACGGGCGCTGCGACTGTTGTCGGCGCTCCCTCATTACCTGCCGCGCTGGTCGTGGCGCTGCTCGCCGGTGCTCCACCGCTTGTCGCCTTGTCGTCGTTGCATCCGGCGATACCACCCACCGCAGCGACGACCGCGAATGCCAGAACCCATGCCCTCATGCGTTTCCTCCCGAATTGCTTCCGCCCCGAACCGTGAAGTCCATCGAAGCAACCGACCAGGTTGTTATCGCGACACTGTTCCCCCGGCGGCACGGCTCACCACGCGAAGATACCCGGCAGCGTCTCGTGCAGCGGTGGAAAACCGTCCTCGTGGCGTTCGGTCAGGCTGAACATTTCGATATCGCGCCAGGGGTGCGCCCAGCGCAGCGAATCCATCTGAAAGGTAACCCGCTCCCCGGATTCCGGCTCCACCACGATCACGGTGTCGTCGTCGTAATCGCTGTGCCCGATGGCGGTGTCCCACATTCGATCGAAGTGCGGGTTCACCCGGCACGCTTGCCGAATCGCGGCGATCTCGTCCTCGGGCACGAGCCCCAGTGAATTCTCCTTGAGGATGTACACGAGCCGGTGCACGATGCTCTCCCAGTTGTGCAGCACCTGCTGCGCCCGCGGGTCGGTCATCATCTGGACGATCACATTCACCGGGCGGTCCGGTGTGCCCAGCGCCGGGTCCAGCCACGGGAACATCTCGATCGCGCGCGCATTGGCGGCCAGCACGTAGTACTCCGGAACGCGGTGCAGGAAGGCGGGCCCGGGCATCCGATTCATCAGATGCAGTTCGCCCGCGGTGACCGCGGACAGCGATCCGGCGGAAATCGCGAGGTCCTCGCCCATCACCATCGACCACACCTTGCGGCGCTTGTGGCGGGGCAGGGCGAGCGCATTGCACCAGGAGCGGATCGTCGCCACCGTGGGCACCCGCTGCCCGTTCTCATACTTCTCGAACCCCGAGTTCGACATGAACAGCAGCGCGGCGACCTGCGCCTGCGTCAGTCCGAGTTCGAGCCGCTGCCGCTGCATATAGTTGCCCAGCATCTTGTGCTCACTGCCCTGGGACTCGGCCTGAACGGCGCGCATCGTTCTCCCCTTGCTCTCTCGTCTGTGCTGTGTCAAATAGGTTGGCGCGCAGGCATACACGCCTCATCGTTCAAGCCGTCGGCGAGGTCCAGCACGAGATCGGCCATGGCCGCCAGCGCGAGGACATCGGCATCCGGGGACGGCAGGCGCAATGCCTCGCGCACGGCCGAGCGGATCAGCAGACCGGCCTCCACCAGCGTGTCGGCGTTGTTCGCCAGGCGCAACCGGGAGATTTCGCGCGAGCCCTCGACGGTGTCGTAGCGGCGGGGCGCGATCGCCACGATCTGCTCGGCCAGGGCCTCGGTGCGAATCAGCAAGTTGTCCAGGTCATCCCACGCCATGCGCCGGCGCACGCTCGCGGTCGGCCGGGAAGGGGAGATCTGATCGACTTCGCGCACAATGCGTCTGGCGAGTGCGATGAACGCCTCGATTTCCCGCAACCGGTAGGTGCCTGGCAATTCGTCCGCCAGTGTCGGATCCATTCCCCATACCGCAGTAACGGTAGCGCTATAGCGCTGGAGCATTGCCAGAACGGCCACAGCTCGATGCTGCTGCCCCGCAACGGGTCCGGAACCGAGCCTGATGTCCATCGCCTGCCCGATGGCAGCACAGAGCTCCGCACAGTCTCGTTGTGTGCCGCTCGTGCCCGCAACCATGTCGTGAGCGTGTCACGAACCTATATGTGGCCACTAAATAGTCACGGCCGCAACACAATAAGCGTGCGCCAAGAGAGCATCGACGCCGACGCTGGAACGACTTCGATTGTGCAGCAGCGGCTGCCGGTTCCGCACCGCCCCGAGGCCACCCAAGTTGGGCGGGTCAGTTCAATTGACACGGTGTCGAGCGTAAGTGAGGCGCACCACTTGGCCAGTAACCACGGCGTTGGGTAACGTCGGCCCATGATCAGGTCGATTAGGCGTTTCGGGGCATTGGCAATTGCGGGAGTTGTCGCAGCCGCACTGTCCACCGTATTGGGTACCGGCACTGCGATCGCCGAGGACAACAACGATCCGATCATCGCATCGAAGAAACTGCTCGCGGATCCGATGGCCCCCGACGGCTCGAAGCTGGTATCCGGAACCGTCGACGGCCGCAATCTCACACTGCGGGTCCACTCCACCGCGATGGACAAGAACATCACCGTCAAAGTCCAGCGCCCCAATGACGCCTCGCAGCCGCGGCCGGTGCTCTATCTGCTGAACGGCGCCGGCGGCGGCACCGATATGGCGACCTGGTGGCACAACACCGATATCGGCGATTTCCTCGCCACCAAAGATGTGAATGTCGTGATGCCGGTCGGCGGCGCGTGGGCCTATTACACCGACTGGAAGCAGGACGATCCGGTCCTCGGGCGCAACAAATGGAAGACCTTCCTGCTCGACGAATTGCCCCCGCTGATCGACCCGGCCCTGAACACCAACGGCGCCAGCGCCATTGCGGCCAATTCGATGACCGCCACCGCGGTACTCCAGCTCGCGATCGCCAAGCCCGGCTTCTATCAGGCCGTGGCCGGCTACAGCGGCTGCGCCCAGATCGCCGATCCGATCGGTAAGCGTTTCACCAAACTGGTCGTGGAAACCTACGGCGGCGGCGACGTCAAGAACATGTACGGCGACGACGACGATCCGGCCTGGGCCGCCAACGATCCGGTCATCAATGCCGAAGGCCTGCGTGGCACCAGGCTTTTCATCTCCGATGGCAGCGGCCTCCCCGGCCCGCACGACCACATCGGTGATCCCACCATGCTGAACCCCACGCAAATGGGCCTGGCCAATCAGATGATCGTCGGCGGCGTGATCGAAGCAGCGGTCAACTACTGCACCCACAATCTGCAGAACCGCCTGAACGATCTGAGCATCCCCGCCACCTTCGACTTCCAGCCCACCGGCACCCACTCCTGGGGCTACTGGCAGGACGCCTTCTACGCCTCCTGGCCCACCCTCGCCGCCGGTCTCGGCCTTCCCGCGTAACTCCACTTCACCGCGCTGATCAGCCCGGTTGCCGGAACCTACCGGCGACCGGGACGCAGCACTTGCGCATTTCGGTTAATGGCATTAACTTCTAGTTAGTGCCATTAACCCCCGCTGCAGGAGCTGAGATCATGACCGCTATCGCCACCACCCGCACCACCGCCGGGTCCCTTCGCACGGTTCCCGCCCTCGCCGGAATCGGGTACGCGGTGTCCTGGGTTATCGCCCTCTCGGTTCCGGTGCCCAACTCCGCATTCGGCGACTCCGGGAGTTCGCTGGTCGCCAAGATGGCCGGGCATGCCGTCGCCATGGACGTGAACAACCTGTTCAGTGAAGGACTTCCGGCTATCGGGCTGGTTCTCGTCTCGCTGTGGCTGGCGCGGGCGGCCGGCTGGTCCCGGGCGGGCCGTATTACCGCGGCGGCGGGAGCGGTGGCGGCGGCCATCTCGCTGGTCGAGTTCGGCATCGGACTCGCGCTGGCCCGCACGACCACCCCCGATACCGCGCACCTGCTGTTCCACTCGCTGAACCGGCTCGACGGAGTCAAGATGTTCGTGCTGGCGGTGATGGGTGTGGCCGGTGCCATGACCGGGATGCTGCCGCGCTGGCTGCGCTACACGGGGATCGCCATGGCGGTCGCCATCGCGGGATCGGGCTTCGCGTATCTGTTGCTCAGCTCCGGTTTGGCTACCCTGGCCTACGTGTCCCTGCCATTGCTCATCGTGTTCGTCACCGGTACCGGCATCGCCCTCGGCCGATCGGCCGAATAGATGCCCCGTGTCGGCCTGACTCCGCAAAGGATTGTCACCGAGGCCGCGACCGTCGCCGATGAGGTGGGCCTGGACAGGCTCACGCTGGCGACGGTCGCGAAGCGCTGTGGCGTCTCACTTCCCGGGTTGTACAAGCATGTCGACGGACTCGATGCCGTGAAACGGGATATCTCCGTCCAAGCCACGCGGGAGCTGACCGCGAAGCTCGCGGCGGCCACCTCCGGCGTAGCGGGAAAGGAAGCGCTGCAGGCGCTTTCGGCGGCATACCGCGAGTACGCCAGGGCTTACCCCGGCCGCTATACCGCGAGCGTCCAGGCGCCCGCCGCCGATGATCGGGAGCACGAGGAAGTGGCGGTGCAGGCGGTCGGCGTCATCAGCGCCGCCCTCAAGGGCTACCGGCTGGATGGCGCGGATCTGATCCACGCCATTCGCATCTGGCGCATCGCCTGCCACGGCTTGGCATCCCTGGAAGGCGCGGGAGCCTTCGGCCTCCCCGACCCGATGGACGAGACATTCACCCGCCTGATCGACGCCCTGGACGCATCCTTCCGCGCCGAGCGGTAATCCCGGGTCACCGGAATGTACTGCGGCGCAACCGTTCAGCGGTAGAGCGCCGGTCAGCCTCGGGCAACACCCTCGGGAGCGGAATCACGCGGCGGCGAAACCGCGGATTCTTCCACCCGACCGCAGTGTCATGACCGATATTTCCACCCGGTCTCGCTCCGGCCGAACCGTGCGCTCAGCGGGCGGCGCGGGCGATGACCTCGCGGGCCAGGGCCCGGTACTGTTCTGCGCCACCGGATTTGGGGGCCCAGGTGGTGACCGGTTCACCGGCGATGCTGGCGTCGGGGAAGCGGACTGTTCGGGAGATGCGGGTGCCGTAGACCTGGTCGCCGAAGACTTCGACCACTCGGGTCAGCACCTGGCGCGAATGCAGCAGGCGGCGGTCGAACATGGTGACCAGGATGCCGAAGAGGCTCAGGCGCGGGTTGAGGCGGTCGCGGACCTTGTCCATGGTGTCGGTCAGCAGCGCGAGGCCGCGCAGGGCGAAGTATTCGGGCTCCATCGGGATGATGACGCCGTCCGCGCAGGCGAGCGCATTGACGGTGAGCAGGCTCAGCGACGGCTGGCAGTCGATGAGGATGTAGTCGTAGCGATGGCGAATCGGCTCAAGCACCCGGCGCAGCGACTGCTCCCGGCCGACCTCGTTGACCAGCTGGATCTCCGCCGCGGACAGGTCGATATTGCTCGGCAGCAGATGCACATCGGCGACGCCGGTCTCCATGAGCACCTCGTCGACCGACGGTCCTGATCTGCCTAGTAGGTCGTAGACGGTCAGCTCCAGATCGTTGACGGACACGCCCAGTCCCGCGGACAACGCACCCTGCGGATCGAGGTCGACCAGCAGGACACGCCGTCCCTGCTCGGCAAGTGCGGCACCCAGATTGATGGTCGACGTCGTTTTACCGACCCCACCCTTCTGATTGCACAGAGCAACGATCTGCGCTTCGCCCTGGATCGCCTTCGCTTCGCCCGAAAGGGTTGCCAACATGTTGCCAGGCTAGCCGGACACCTCCGTTTCGGGCGGATGCGACGCATGAGTCATTGCTCACGAAACGAAATCCGCAGGTGCCGGCCACCCTGACAAGCCGAAATGCTCATCGCGCCAGAACAGTTCCAACCCCGCCCTGGTGTAGGGCACCGTGTCCGCCGGAATCTCCTCACGATGAAACCACCGCAGGTCGGAACATTTGTGCGGCTCGGCATTGAACGGTTCGCCGATCCACTTGTCGGCGTGGAAGAAGAACCCGACCCGGCCCTGTCCCTCGGGCGCCCGCAGATGCAGCGCGGCCACCATGCGAATATCCTTGCGGCTCAGCTGTATCCCGACTTCCTCGTGCGCCTCGCGAATCATCGCCGCTTCCAGGTCCTCATCGGATTCGAGCTTTCCGGACGGCAGATTCCACAGACCGTCCGAGTACCCGGTATTCGCACGGCGCGCGAGCAGGATCTCCTCGCCCCGAGTCGCGATGAGCAGCACGTCGACAAAACTTGTGTAGGTCATCCCGTATTCCTTCGGTCAGCTCTTGCGCGTGGGTCGACTGACGGGCAATGAATGACCCGTCTCCAGCAGGGATTTCAAGTCGCTGAGCATAAACGGGTAGCCGCCGCCGAACCCTTCCGATTCCAGATCGCCGGAGATGATGATCGAGATGAGCGGGCCGCCGAATCCGTAGCGCACGGTCCAGTCCGGATCGGCGACGGCCTGCCAGATCCGCGCGGCCGGTGCGGCAATGATCACGCGATGGATCTGCGTCGTCTCCGGGCGCGCCCGCGCGAGGACTTCGTCGAAGCTCACGATTCCAGGTCCCTTTTCAGATCGGTCAGTGCGGAGATCTGCTGTTCGGTGAATTTGCCGATCCAGCGATCGTGAATCAGCCGGATCGGCACGGGATTGAGATAGTGCAACTTCTTCCGCCCGCTGCGGACAGCCGTCACCAGCCCCGCCTCCTCGAGCAGCCGGAGATGTTTGCTGATGCCGAAGCGGGTCATCTCCAGCCCGGATTCCAGCTCGGTCAGCGTCTGGCCGTCCTTGACGAACAGCGCGTCCAGCAGACGCCGCCGGGCCACCATCACCTGCACTGGGCCGAGCAGTGTGAAATCGTCGTGCTCGAGGAACAGCCGATTCCCGAACTCCAGCACTGACCCCCAGCCGCCGGGCCGAAACAATTAGAACGTGTTCTATATTCGGGGGACCGTTCCGGCGATCCCTTGGGAGCTCACGACATGTACCAGTGGTCCGACGAAGACCTGATGTTCCGCGACGCACTGCGCGGGTTCATCGACAAGGAGCTCAAGCCTCACGTCGACCAGCTGGAGAGCGGCGCGCTGCCGCCCTTCGACATCATCCGCAAGATGTACGCGACCTTCGGGCTGGACGAGATGGCGCGCGAAGGGCTGGAGAAAACCCTGGCCCGGGAGGAAGCGGGCACCACGGGCAAGTCGGGCGGCGGATTCAGCGGGGCGGGCAGCATGGGGGTCATCCTCAACAGCGAGCTCGCCGGCATCAGCCTGGGCCTGGTGGCGTCGATGGGCGTGAGCCTCGGGCTGACCGTCGGCACCATCCGCACCCGTGGCACCCTCGCGCAGAAGAAGCGCTGGCTGCCCGAACTGGTCACCATGGAGAAGGTCGGCGCCTGGGCGATCACCGAACCCGATTCGGGCTCGGACGCTTTCGGCGGCATGAAGTCCTATGTCCGGCGCGACGGCGCGGACTACATCCTCAACGGGCGCAAGACCTTCATCACCAATGGCCCGTACGCGGATGTCACCGTCGTCTACGCCAAGCTGGACGAGGAGGACGGCACCGATCGCCGCGACCGCAAGGTGCTGACCTTCGTCCTGGACAAGGGCATGCCGGGATTCGTGCAGAGCGCCGCGTTCAAGAAGATGGGCATGAACTCCTCCCCCACCGGTGAGCTGTTCTTCGACAATGTGCGCATCACCCCCGACCGTCTGCTCGGTGAGACCGAGAGCCCGGCCAAGGGCGACGGAAAGGACAGTGCCAAAGAGTCTTTCGCGGCCGAGCGCATCGGCATCGCATCACTCGCGCTGGGCATCATCAACGAATGTCACCGGCTCAGTGTGGATTACGCGAAGTCGCGCAAGCTGTGGGGTAAGGAGATCGGGCAGTTCCAGCTCATTCAGCTCAAGCTGGCCGAGATGGAGATCGCTCGAATCAATGTGCAGAACATGGTGTTCAACGCCATCGAGCGCACGGCTGCTGGTGAGAAGGTTTCTCTCGCGGAGGCATCGGCGATGAAGCTGTACTCCTCGCGCGCCGCCACCGAGGTCGCCATGGAAGCCGTCCAGCTGTTCGGCGGCAACGGCTATATGGCCGAGTACAAGGTGGAACAGCTCGCCCGCGACGCCAAGTCTCTGATGATCTACGCCGGCAGCAATGAAATCCAGGTCACCCACATCGCCAAGGGCCTGCTCAGCCGGTAGCTGTTGGGCCCCGATCATTCTCGAACGAGCGTCAGATCGACGCTGATATTCCCACGGGTTGCCCGTCAATACGGGCACACCCGGTGGGAGATCATCCGTCTCATCGGGAATGAAGCCAGCTTCAACCTCTCAGTGCGCGCCCGGCCGCACGATCATGAGGACGACGACCGCTGCCCAGAGCAGGTTGTAAATCCCGGCCAGCATGGAGAGTTTGCGCAGGCGCTCACCTGCGTCCGGCTTGTCGAGGGCCTCACGCTGGAGGGGATGGATGAAGGCCGCCAGGAGACCGCCGGCGAGGAAGGTGAGTGCCATGGCGAGGGTGATCCAGATTTCGCCCATCCGGCCCTGGACCTCGGCCAGGATGATGCCTACGACAGGCACTACGAGGGACAGTAGTGCGTAGCTTCCGGTGATTCGATGAAATGCCTTGGCCACCGCAAGATTTCGCTCCTCCGCAGGAGGCCCTGCGACCGGCGCATAGCGCGGAAACAGACTCGCGGCGACCGCCGATCCGCCCACCAGGACGATCGCGGCCAGCACGTGTATCGACAGCAGGGCCTTTTCCATGACTTCCCTTCCCATCCTTCAGTCGACCTGAAGCATAGCGATGAGCTTCAGTCAGGTTGAAGGTTGTGCGAAAGCTCACGGAATGCGCGAAAACCGGTAATCAGGACGCGTTTCGACGCGCGAATGCGGCGGCGATGGCGGTGCCGACCTCTCGCCGGAACAGATCCGCCTCCGACCCGAACAGCTGCTCGTCCACCGCTGCGACCGCTTGTTCCGCAGACCGTAATAGCCGCCTGCCCTTGGCAGTGAGTTCGATCGTCGACGCCGAGCCCGCACGCGCCGTGCGGTCTCGCACCAGGCCGCCGGCAACCATCGCCTTCACCGCGGTATGCACGCTCTGCACACTGATCGCACCCATCCGTGCCAGATCACTGAACGAGGCGCCCGGCACGCTCGCAATATGACCGAGCAGCGCGAGCCGGGCAACGGTGAGATCCAGCGGCGCCAGCGCCGCACCGAGTTCCGCCTCGACACGGTGCGCCAAGGTCAGCACGATGATGGACGCGCTGGCGGGCGGCGGCACGGGGCGATCGCTCTCGGTGGTCACCGCCCCATTTTCCAGTACCGCCCCATTCACTATCGCGAGGCACCCGGGTCGAAGGCTGTGTCAGCGACCCTGTCAGGCCGGCGTCAGCAGGCTGTCAGCAGCACCGGACAAAGTACTCACATCGAACAAAACAAACCCGGACCAGTAACCGGCACCGGGCCACTGCCACAACAGCTTTCGAAGGAGCACACCATGTCCGCCACCCTCGCCCTCACCGCCCAGAACGAGGCCACCGTCCGCTCCGCCGCCTACGGCGCCGTCTCCCTCATCAGCGCCGCCTCCGACAAGCCCCACAAGGCCGCCATCGCAGGCTCCCTCGCCCTGACCGCGGCCACCGGCCAGATCGGACACGTACTCAACGCCAAGTCCAAGGACATCCACCTCAGCGGCAAAACCATCGCCGACCTCGCCGACCAGGTCCTCCCCGCCCTCACCGCCGCCGCAACCCTCCTCGACCAGCAATCCCCCACCGAGGCCGACAACTTCCGCACCACAGTCCTCGTCGCCCTCGAAGCCGCCGCCGCGACAGGCCGCAACGGCCACCCCGGCCCGGTCGTCACCGAAATGACCCGCAAGGTCACCGCCGCCCTGCACACCGCATGAATTGAAATCGCCGAGAAGGCCCTGACGGTGGGCCCTCTCGGCGTGTCACCACCACCAGAGCCCTCTCGTGCACTGCGAAAGCCCCAGCACGCCAGGGCTTTCGACAGTGTGGTGCTACTTCTGAGCCGAAAGGGTGCTCAGGAGGCCGCCGATCACCGGAATGGAATTCGCGCTACCCGTGCCGCCAGCAGACGGGGTGCAGCTCGACCCGGCGGGAGCCGTTTGCACGACATTGACGGCCAACGGTGCCGAAGGAGTCGTGACAACGTGGGCTTCCTCGACATGCAGACTCCACGCCCCCACCGCCGACTGTCCCGCGTAGACGGATTTCGACGGCGTCCACTGGAACGTAACATCTTGGCCTGGAACATATGTCACCGTCGGGGACCACCAGTAGATGGGACCCGGGCCGGTGGCCCCCATGACCAAATCATTCTGTCCGGACGCGGCCGCCATCGCGGCGGCATCTGCCGCAGGAAAGGTAACCGTGTAGGTGGTGTCCGCGCAGTAGGCCGACGACGCCGTAATTGCCAACTGCGCTGATGCGGTCGTAGCCGACACGATGGTGGCCACCCCCATCGCCGCAGCCGCAGCGATACCGACTGTCGAACGAGCAAAGACCGACATATTCATACTTCCTTTGTCAATTGTCGAAAATCCCCGTGCGTCAAGGGGACTGGCATAGGCTAGCGCGAGTGACCGACATCGTTTTCAGAGTGATGTGGCACCGATTGCGCTGGCGTTTCAGTTGCAGGAGAGAGAGATTCAGCCCCGGAACACCCATCACAACCGATCCTCCCGGCACGGTATGGGACGACGCGATGGGTCGACTGATCACGCAAACAGCCGTGATCGCCGCGATGCTATTCCTCATTATCGGATGGACCCCCCACCCGAAGCTCGACGGCGAGAATCCGTCCCAACCGCGAAAGCCCCGGCACGCCAAGGCTTTCCACAGGGTGATGCTACTTCTGAGCCGAAAGGCTGCTCAGCAGACCGCCGATCACCGGGATGGAGCTCGCGCTACCGGTGCCGCCCGTGGACGGTGCGCAGGTCGCTCCGGACGGAGCGGTCTGGACAACGTTGATCGTGGGCCCATCCTCACCGAAATTCGCCAGCCCCGTGTAAATGCTGTTGGGCCACGCACTGACCATCACCTGACCCGGCGCCGTTGGCGTCCAAGACGCAACAACATCCTTGCCCGCGACATACGGCACCGTGGTGAACGTGGTGAACGTCGACCCCCCAGCCGGCGACGTGCGGAACGCGAACTCGGTATCCGAGGGCACATTACCGATCAGCACCGTGGCATCGGCAGCAGGCAGAGTCACGGTGTAGGTCGAGCCGACACAGTAAGCCGTCGACGACGTGATGCTCATATCCGCTGATGCGGTCGCAGCCGAAACACTGATGGCCACCCCCATCGCCGCAACCGCAGCGATACCGATAGTCGAACGCGCAAAGACCGACATTCTCATACTTGACATCTCCCCAGTTATCGAAAGCCCCCGTGTGTCAAGGGGACTGGCGCAGCGTATCGCAACTGACCGACATCCTTTTCGGATTCACGTCGCACGGATTGAGCAAGCAAAGCGGGCCATGCACACCCCGCGCGAACCGCTTCGTAGTGCCCCCGGTCGGACTCGAACCGACACTTGGCGGATTTTAAGTCCGCTGCCTCTGCCAATTGGGCTACGGGGGCGTCTGGGTCAGAGTACCGAGCAGTACGGTCGGAGGGGAATCAGGATGGGGTGGGTTAGCGGAGTTTGTGGGGGGAGCGGCGGATGGTGGCGTCTTCGGCGACGGTGAGGAGGAGGGTGATGGTGTCGGGGGTGTGGGCCCACCAGCGGTGACGGGTGTTGGCGGGGCAGTAGTAGGAGTCGCCGGTGGTGAGGGTGGTGGGGGTGGATTGGGCTTCCAGGGTGATGGTGCCGGTGACTACGTAGATGAGTTCGTCGTTGGGGTGGGTGAATTCGCGGGCGCCGTGCTGGGTGCCGCCGGTTGTGGATCACATGCGGCAAGAAGATCGACACCGCCGCCACGGTGGGGCGCACCATTCGCGGCGATGCCGTGACCTCGCTGCTGTCCGGCGCGCTCGGCGGCGCGACCATGGTGACCAGTGGCGAGAATATCGGACTCATCCAGCTCACCGGGGTGCGCAGCCGGTACGTCACGGCACTGACCGGCGTGCTGCTGGCGATCGCGGCCTTCTTCGCGCCGATCGGCCGGCTGGTGAACTCCCTGCCCGGCCCGGTGATCGGCGGCACCGCCGCAATCGCCTTCGCCATGATCGTCGCCTCCGGCATCGGCATGTTCGAACGCGTCGATATGCGCGATGACGGGGTACTGATCACCGCGACGGCGGCGCTGACGGCAGGGCTGCCGCCGATCCTCACACCCGGTCTCTATCAGAGCTTTCCGGCCGATCTACGACTGTTGCTCGGCAGCGGCGTGACCATGTCCGCGCTGGTCGGCATGCTCGTGCACCTGCTGTTCGCCCGGATCAGTGCACGCCCTCCATATGACGGGTCACCCACGGAGCGATAGCCAGCACGCCGAAGCCGACCAGGACGGCCACCAGCCCGGTGATACCGAAGTACGCCAGTTCCCGCGAGGGATCGTAGAACTTGGAGAGCACACCCGACATCGAGGTGCCGATGCCGACCGAGAAGAAGTAGAGGGCCATCATCTGGGCGCGGAAAGCATTGGGCGCCAGCTTGGTTGTCACCGCCAGGCCGATCGGCGAGAGCAGCAGTTCCGAGATGGCGAAGCCGCCGAGCACCGCGAACACGAACAGAATCGGCACGGACTTGCCGTCGGTGCCGGAGAAGATCGCGAAAAGCATGAAGGCCGCGCCCATTCCGAGCACGCCGAACGCGAACTTGTGCGGGGTGCTCGGCGCGCGATTGCCCAGCCGGGTCCACATGATCGCGAACAGCGGCGAGAGCGCGATGATCCACACCGGTTCCATGGAGCCGATCCAGTTGGACGGTGCGGTCCAGCCGAAGACGTTCCAGTCGATCCGCTCATCGGAGTACACCGCCAGCACGGTGAAGATCTGCTGGAACAGCGACCAGAACACCGCGTTCGCAATGAACAGCGGGATGAAGGCGCGCACCCGGACGCGCTCGGTGGGTTCGACCTTCGGGCTGGTCAGCATGATGGTGAAGTACGCGATCGACGCCACCACGATCACACCGGTGGTCGCGTTCGGCAGATTCGAGAGCGTCAGCAGGCCGGTCAGCGCGGCCACGGCGACCAGCACCCCGAACAGCACGACAGCGGCGATGGACTTCGGAATCGCGGTGCGGGGCAGCGGGTTCGGCACATCGCGGCCGTGGTCGCCGAGATTGCGGCGGAACACCACGTACTGGGTCAGACCCAGCGCCATACCGATGGCCGCCGCGCCGAAGCCGTAGTGGAAGCCGACATGATCCTGCAGTAGACCGGTGAGCAGCGGGCCCGCGAACGCGCCGAGGTTGATGCCCAGATAGAACAGTGTGAAGCCGCCGTCCGCGCGTGCGTCGCCCTTGTCGTACAGGGTGCCCAGCAGCGACGAGGCATTCGCCTTCAGCGCACCGGAACCCAGCGCCACCAGCACCAGGCCGACGCCGACACCGGTCAGGCCGGGCAGAACCGCCAGCGCGATATGACCCGCCATGACGACCACGCCGCCGTAGAACACGGTGCGCTCGGAGCCCAGCACCCGGTCGGCGATCCAGCCGCCGAGCACCGTGGAGAGATAGACGAGACCACCGTAGGCGCCGACAATGCCGGTGGCAGTTGTCTTCTCCAGGCCCAGACCGCCGTCGGCGGTCGTGTAGTACAGGTAGTACCCCAGGATGGTGACCATGCCGTAGAACGAGAACCGTTCCCACAGCTCGACGCCGAACAGATTCGCCAGACCGATGGGATGGCCGAACAGGGTCCGTTCGGAGACCGGTTTCGCGTGGTGAGCTACCTCTGACATGAACCAGACCCTCCCATATTGGGCAATCTGACAGCAACCTCAGCTGTTGACCTGCGTCACAAACTCGAGAGCAAATGCACAGGTCAAAGCGCTCTTGGCAAGGGTCTTCAGTTTGCCAGGCAATGGCCCTATCAAGGACCCTGACCAGCGGCGAGTCGCTCTCGAACGGGATATGCCCGGTTTACCAGCTTCGAATCGGAAGCTCGCACGGAAACGCCGTCAGCCCGAATCCGAAAGCGGGCCGCGGTGATACGACCAGCCACTCGGTACCCGCCGAGATCGCGCGGCCGCATACGCCGGCTTCCGGCGGCCGGACCACCCGAGCACCGCGACCGAGGTGGGACGCGGGTCAGGCGATGGAGAGGGCGATGCCGTCCAGGATGTCGTGCTCGCTGATGATCAGCTCGGAGATTCCGGCTCGCCGCGCCAGCTCATCGGCCAGTACCTCGGCGATCACCGCACCGCCGCCGATCACATCGACCCGGCCGGGATGCATGGGACCCAGTGCGGCCCGCTCCTCGTGACTCATGCCGATCAGCAGATCGCTGACCCGGCGCACCTCGCTCAGCGGCAGGCGGGTGAGATGCACCTTCTCCGAATCGTATTCGGGCAGGTCGAGTGCGACCGCGGCCAGCGTGGTCATGGTGCCGGCCACGCCCACCCAGGTGCGCGCCCGCTCCACCGGCACCACGCCGAAGGCCTGCGCCAAACGCTCGGAGGCGAAGAAGCGCGCCGACGCGACCTCCTCGCGCGTGGGCGGATTGCCGAGCAGGCAGCGTTCGGTGATCCGCACACAGCCGATATCGGCCGAATACGCGGACTGCACGCCGTCACTGTCGCCCAGCACCACCTCGGTGGAACCGCCGCCCAGATCGACAACCACGAAAGGGCCGTCTTCGCTGGACAATTCGCCGACCGCACCGGCGAAGGACAGCCGCGCCTCCTCATCGCCGGTGATGACCTCGGCCTGCGCACCATCCACGACCCGGCCGAGTTCGACGCCCGTCATGGTGAAGAAATCCTCGCGATTGCTCGCATCCCGGGTCGCGGAGGTGGCGGTCATCCGCACCCGCGTGACACCGTGCTCGATCATCAGATCCACATAGTCGTGCAGTGCGACCCGCGTGCGCTCGATGGCCTCCGGATTCAGCGCACCGGTGGCGTCCACGCCCTGGCCGAGCCGGACGATCCGCATTTCCCGATGCACATCGGTGAGATGCGCGCCCCGCGTCTCGTCCCGGGTGGCATCGGCGATCAGTAGTCGAATGGAGTTGGTGCCGCAATCGACGGCGGCGATCCGCTCACTCATGCTGCGTCCTTTCGGCCTGAGCGGGGGCCATGACCACTCATGCCATACCTTCTGAGTTCGCCTCGTGGTCTGCACGTGCTGGGTACTTCGGCCAGTCTGCCGGAATCGCCTTGCCACGCAACCCGTGTTCGGCGGCGGCGGCCACCGCCTCGTCACCGAGCGGGTTCACCCCCGGCCCCTTGGCCAGCGCATGGGCGATGAGAACATGCAGGCATTTGACCCGATCCGGCATACCGCCACCGGCGAAATCCGTGCCGAGATCCTCGATGGCATTGCGCTCGGCCAGGTAGCTCTCGTACGCGGCGCGGTACCCGGCGGCCAATTCGGTATCGCGGGTGAGCCGTTCGGTCATATCGCGCATGAGACCCGTGGTCTCCAACCGGCTGGCCTCGGCGGTGAGCCGCGGGTCGGTCAGGTAGTACAGGGTCGGAAAGGGCGTGCCGTCTGGCAGTTTCGGCGCGGTCTTCACGACCGCGGGCAGCCCGTCCGGGGTGTGGTACGCGATGGCGAGTACGCCGCGCGGCTCCCGGCCCAGTTGCTTGGCGACGATCTCGAGATCCCGCTCGCTGGGCTGACCGGGGTTCTCGGATGTGGTCACCTGGGTTGTCCTTCCTCGACTGGGGCAGGCGGATTCGGCGGTGGTGGCGCCGGATCCGCGGGTGGGGCGGCGGCGGGTTGCGGCGCGGAAATACTGCGCCACAGCTCCGTGTACCAGGGATCCGGTTCCCGCGCCTTCGCGGGCTGGGTCGGAATGGCCGGCTGGTCTATGCCGGGGATCTGCACGATATAGGGGGTCTCGCCGGGCATGACCAGCCGCAGCCGGTCGCGCGCCTCGGACTTGATGTAGGCCGGATCCTGTTGCTGCGCACGGCGATCGCGCAGGCGCGCCACATCGTCCTGCAATTGCTCACGCTGCGAAGCGAGTTCGGCGGCATCGGCGCGCTGGGTGAAATACGTGCGCAGCGGCACCGCCAGGGTGAGTGCGAGCCCGCACAGCACCGCGGCCAGCAGCACGGCGCGACCGGTGGACATACCGAGGATCTGGCGTTCGTGCCGTTCCGATTTCGCCCGCGCGGTGCGCTTCGAAGTGGCCGCCTTCGCGGCCGAACGCCGCTTGGGAGCGGCGGCACCGGTGGCGGACGCGGCGGACTCGGCCCGCTTGGTACTGGTTCGAGGCTTGGCGGTGCGCGACGGGCGGCGGTCACCGCGTCCTGCCGGACTGGTACCGCGCGCCCGTCGCTCCGTCATTTCACACCCCGAAACTCAGCCGATTGTCCCAACCTTCGGGGATCGATTATTCAGCCTTCGAACGCGAAACGAGGGAAGGCGACATCTCCGGCGTAGCGCGCCGAGTCACCGAGCGCGTCTTCGATGCGCAGCAGCTGGTTGTACTTGGCAACCCGCTCCGAGCGCGCCGGGGCGCCGGTCTTGATCTGACCGGAACCGACGGCGACGGCCAGATCGGCGATGGTGGTGTCCTCGGTCTCGCCGGACCGGTGGCTCATCATCGTCTTGTAGCCGTTGCGGTGCGCGAGATCGACCGCGTCGAGTGTCTCGGTCAGCGTGCCGATCTGGTTCACCTTCACCAGCAGCGCGTTGGCGGCGCCCTTGGCGATGCCCTCTTCCAGGCGCTCCGGGTTGGTGACGAACAGGTCGTCGCCGACCAGCTGCACCTTGTCGCCGATGGAGTCGGTGAGCGCGACCCAGCCGTCCCAGTCGTCCTCCGACAGCGGATCCTCGATGGAGACGATCGGGAACTGGGTGATGAGCTCGGCATAGAACTCGTTCATCTCGGCGGCGGTGCGGACCGAGCCCTCGAACTTGTAACCCTCACCGGCGGTGTAGAACTCGGTGGCGGCCACATCGAGCGCGAGCGCGATATCGGTGCCCAGCTTGTAGCCGGCCTTGTCGATGGCGATGGCGATCAGATCCAGCGCGGCGCGGGTGCCCGCGACGTCCGGCGCGAAGCCGCCCTCATCGCCCAGACCGGTGGACAGGCCCTGCGCCTTGAGCACCGACTTCAGCGAGTGGTAGACCTCGGTGCCCCAGCGCAGCGCCTCCTTGAAGGTGGGCGCGCCGATCGGGGCGATCATGAACTCCTGGACGTCGACGCCGGTATCGGCGTGCGCACCACCATTGAGGATGTTCATCAT
Organism: Nocardia sp. NBC_01388; assembly: GCF_045040085.1. Lineage (NCBI taxonomy): Bacteria > Bacillati > Actinomycetota > Actinomycetes > Mycobacteriales > Nocardiaceae > Nocardia > Nocardia sp. NBC_01388. Next base: position 7,638,593 of record NZ_CP109553.1, on the reverse strand, counting down.
GGGAACGGGCAGCACATGGGCGTTCGGTCCGCCGATGTAGCGGAACAGCTCCAGGCCCGAGGATTCGGCGGCGGCGCGGGCCACGGCGAGCGAAACACCCAGCAGGGCATTCGCGCCCAGGCGCGACTTGTCCGGGGTGCCGTCCAGATCCAGCAGGGTCTGGTCGACGGTGCGCTGCTCGACGGCGTCCAGGCCGATCACGGCCGGCGCGATCTCGTCCAGCACGGCCTCGACGGCCTTCTGCACACCCTTGCCGTTGTAACGGTCACCGCCGTCACGGAGCTCCACGGCCTCGTGCTCGCCGGTGGACGCGCCGGACGGCACGGCCGCGCGAGTGAGGGTGCCGTCGTCGAGAGCGATCTCGACCTCGACAGTGGGGTTGCCACGCGAATCCAGGATCTCGCGAGCTCCGACCTGTTCGATGATGGCCACGAAACGACACTCCTTTGGCTGCTTACCCGGCAGGTCGCACGGCAGTCCCGTGCGCCAACGAGCCTAGCAATATCCTCGGCCTCCGCTTCGCTCCGGCGGGGTTCGCGACCCTGTTACCCGGTTCTTCCCTCCTCCGCTTCTCCGCTTCGCTCCCCCGCTCCGTCAGTCCAGACCCGGGCGCGCCGCGAACTCGGGGTGGGTCGACCCTGCTTGAACTCGAAGAACATTCAGGCCCGGCGGCCGACGCTGTACGCGGCGGCGCGGTAGCGGACCGTGCTCATGTAAGTCGTGGACTGGTTGTAGGTGAGCAGCGCCTGCTGCCAGCCGGGGGCGCCGGTGAGGTCACCGCCGCTGGCGCAGAGGTAGCGCGCGGCGGTGAGCGCCGCATCGTCGATATTGTCCGGATCGGCAATGCCGTCACCGTTCGCGTCCATACCCCAGCGCTGCCAGGTCTCGGGGATGAATTGGAACGGGCCCATGGCCCGGACGGGATTGCCGTCGGCGTCCACGATCTTGGCGACGCCGGGTGAACCGTCCAGGGCCCGGCCCCGGATCGGCGGCGTCACCTTGCCGTCGTCGGCGACGTGCGCCCCGCTGTGCGTGCCGTGCTGACTCTCGACACTGGCGATGGCGGCCACGGTGGTCCACCCGATGCCGCATTCCGGGCGTGAGCGCGCCATGAGCGCGGCGGCATATCCGTAGGCCTCCAACGCGACCACGCCGATGCCGAGCGAGCCGGACTGCTCCTGCGCCCAGGAGTGCAGCTGAATCGCGCTGCGCCCCGGCGCATCCAGATCGATGAGCGGCAGCGGCGCGCCCGCACCGGGCGGCATGCTGTCCGGGACAGGCGTGAGATCGACTGTGCCGCAACCCGCCAGCAGCACGAGAGCGGCCGCCGTGACCATCAGGCCGGCGCGGTTCAGAGTGGCGCCGACACCGGCCTGTTTGGAACGCACTCCATACATCATCCAGGTAGTTCGGTTTTCCTTCCACGAACGTGAACGGACGCTTGTTCGAGTCGCCCGGATCGATATGGGTCGGTTACCCTCCCGGCTAGTCTTTGATGCTTATCAGCTATCGTCGAACACGCCCATTAGGTAAGCCTTGCCAAATTTCTCGTGGCCGGATACCTTCCCTCGGGAAGCTGAAACCCGCGTGTCACCCCTGAAGCCAGGAAGGCATCCCCTTGGTGAAAAGCGTTCTCTCTGAACGTAAGACGTTTCACCCTTCACAACTCGAACGACGCGAACTCCCGGACTCCGCCGGACAGGCGGTCCGCGCGCTGGCTGATGAGATTGCCGTCACACTGGGTCCCAGCCCGGCGATAGCAATCACGCTCACCGACCCGGACCTGCTGCACCACATCGACGCCCGCTATCTCGAACTCCCCGAGGCCGTGCACCAGGCCATGCGCGCGCCCGCCACCGACGCGGGCGTCACGGTTGTCGGCCGGCTGCCGCTGCGCGACGACGAACTCGGGCATACGCCCCTGGATTGGCGGCAGGCCGCGGCCTGGGCCGGGGACGCCGGGCGGCGGTCCTCCTCCTATGCCCTCGACATCACCATGCTGCTGCTGGCGCGCTGCGCGGGTGAGCCCTTCGGCTGGCAGGGGCAGCAGGGCGGACGGCTGGTCAACAACATCGTGCCCTCCCCCGGACACGAGCACGAGCAGTCCGGGGCGAGCAGTACCGCACTGCTGAGCCCGCACTCCGAAGACGCCTTCCATCCGCAGCGCGCCAATCTGCTGATGCTCGGCTGCCTGCGCAATCCGGATGATGTCGGCACCACCGTGTCCTCGGTGCGGCAGGTGGAACTGGATGCGGCACAGCGGGAACGGCTCAGCCGGCGCGAGCTGCCGATCCTGCCGGACGTCTCCTACGGCGCCGATTTCCCGGACGAGCCCGCGCCCCCGATCGCCACCCTCGGCGACGAGGACGGACAGCTGACCCTGCGCTTCGATCCCGCGTACACGCCGCTCGACGAGGCCGATCCCGAATTCCGTTCCGCCTATGACCATTTGGCGGCAGAACTCGAAAGGGTGTGCATCACCGCCGCTTTGGCCCCCGGAGAACTGCTGCTGGTGGACAATGACGTGGTGGTGCACGGCCGGGTGCCGTTCACCCCCCGCTACAACGGCACCGACCGCTGGCTCAAGCGCGTGAACATCCGGCTGCCGCAGCGTCGTCGCGCTGCGGCCGAGGCCGCCGAGAGCGGCTACGGCCAGCGGGTGGTGGCGCCATTCCGGACGATCCGAGGTAACCGCAGGTGAATACCCGACCGACCCCGCTGCGCGTACTCAGCCGCAGCGATCTCGCGGATGTGCCGATCAGTCCCGCCGAGGTGGTGCGCGCCGTCGAGGACGCGTATCTCGCCTTCGCGGCGGGAGATTCGGATAATCCGCGCAAGCTCAGCGTCGCGCATCCGGACGGCTGGTCCGTGGCCTACGCCATGCTCGGCCGGGACGGCCGGCGGCGGGTGGTCGCCATGAAGACCTCGTACAAGTTCGATCCGCACCACGACCGCAGCACCAAGCGGTACTACACCACCATCACGCTCTACGACGACGCCACCGGTATGCCGCTGGCCATGATGGATTGCGCGCGCGTCGGAGCGCTGCGCACGCCGGCGGTATCGGCGCTGCTGGTGCGCGAGACGGCCCGGCCCGGGGCGCGCAGTGTGCTGCTCATCGGCACCGGCACCCAGGGGCGCAATGCGCTGCCGCATCTGCTCGCCGCCAATCCGCAGCTGAATCGGCTGATGCTGTACGGCACCCATCCCGAGGGGCTGGAGTCGGTGTATCAGCAACTGCGGCAGCATCATCCACAGGCCGAGCTGGAACTGGTCAGTGACCCGCACGCCGCCGCCCGCACCGCCGATGTCGTGCTGGCGACCGCCGGGCCCGGCACTCGGGTCAGCATCGAGGCGAAGGATCTCGCACCCGGCGCGACCGTGGTGCTGGTCGGCTACGGCCTGGCGCCCTCCACGCTCACCGAGGCGGATCGCGTAATCGCCACCAGCGCTGAGCAAATGACGCTGACGGGCACCGATATGGCGGGCCCGGACGGGCGGCTGCGACAGGTCGACGCCGAGCTACCGCAGATCCTCGATCACCGCGCCGTCGGCCGCCGCACCGACGACGAGCGCATCTTCGTCTACAACAGCGGTCTGGTGCTCACCGATATCGCGGTCGCGCACGCGCTGGCCACCCGCGCCATCGCCGAAGGCCGCGGAACGGAGGTGCCGCTGTGGGACTGACCGGCCTGCAGCCCGGCCGCTCCACCATCACGGCGGCGCCCATGCCCGCCCATCGCGACGAGTGGGAAGAGCGTTTGCTGGCGCACCCGACACTGCTGCGCGATATAGCCGAAAGTGTCGGCGGACAGTTCCACCTCATGTATCCGGCCCGAGTAGCCGTGAATATCAAAGCCTTTCAACAGGTATTCGCCGGTAAAGGCGTGGTGGGCGCCATCTACTACGGCAAGAAGGCCAATAAGTCGCCCGCCGTGGTGCGCGCCTGCGCGGAAAACGGTGCGGGCGTGGATGTCTCCAGTGCGGGGGAATTCCGGGCGGCGCTGGCCGGGGGCGTACTCGGTCACGATCTCATGGTCACGGGCCCGGCGAAATCGCAGGAATTGCTTTCATTGGCCGCGCGCCATCGCGCCCTGGTCGCCATCGACGATCTCGACGAACTCGCCCGGCTGAGCGCCCTCGGTAGTGCTCATGGCGTCCTCGGTAGTGCTCATGGCGTCCTCGGTGGTGCCCAGGGGGGCGCTCGCGCGCTATTGCGGGTGCTGCCGCCCGGGTCGACAAGTCGCTTCGGCATGACCGGGGATGAACTCGATCTGGCGCTGACCCTGATCGATGCCGATTCGATTCGACTGGAGGGCTTCAGTTTTCATCTCCGGGGCTACGCGGTCGCCGATCGCGCCGCACTCGCCTCGACGCTGATCGCCCGCTGCCGGGAGGCCCGCGGCCTGGGCCACCCCGTCACCACGCTGTCCATCGGCGGCGGTTTCGGAGTGGACTATGTGCCCGCCGCCGCGTGGGACGCCTTCCGCGACGGGGTGAATCCGCGCTGGTTTCACAGTGACCGTGCACCGCAACCGGATTCGTACTACCCGTATCACTGCCCGGTGCCGGGCCCGGCCATGCTGGCGGCCATTCTCGATTACGAGGATCTGGGAGATCGGCTGCGCGCGGCCGGGATTCGGATCGCCATCGAGCCCGGCCGGGCTCTGCTGGATCGCGCCGGCAGCACCGTCTTCCAGGTGCAGGGCGCGAAAACCCGTACCGCACACGGTCACCCGTACCGCATCCTGACCGTGAACGGCACCAGTCTCAGCCTCTCCGAGCAGTGGTTCGACAGCGAATACCTGCCGGATCCGGTGCTGTGGCCACAGCGCCCGGGCAGTGTGAGCCCGACCTGTGTCGGCGGCTCCTCCTGTCTGGAGGAGGACATGCTCAGTTGGCGGCGCATTCCGCTCCCCCGGCCCGCAGTAACGGACGATCTGCTCATTTACCCCAATACGGCCGGTTATCAGATGGACAGCAATGAATCGGCCTTTCACGATCAGCCGATTCCCCCTAAAGTCGTATTGCATAACGTCACCGGGGAGCGGTGTTTCGAATGGGAGCTCGACTCCCCCAACTGAAAAGCTGCGCTTTCCGGACATCGCTCAATCGCCCGAAATCGGGTGGACTATTGTTGCGCTGAGCTTCGATCGACTGCGTTGAACAGCACGTATCCGCATAACACCGATCGCGAGGAGATACTTTCATGCCGGTTGTCACGACGCGCGTGACAGACCTTATCGGCCACACCCCACTGTTCGAGCTGGCGGCTACGGACACCGGCACCCGGCTGTTCCTGAAACTCGAGAACATGAACCCCACCGGCGCCGCGAAAATCCGAATGGCCAAGGCCATGATCGACGATGCGGAAGCGCGCGGATTGCTGCGCCCCGGTGGGCACATCATCGAATCCACTTCCGGGAATACGGGTCTGGGGCTGGCGGTTATCGCCGCCGAACGCGGGTACCGCTTTACCGCGGTGGTGGACCATCACGCCTGCCGCGACAAACTACGCACGATGAAAGCCATGGGCACGGAACTGATTTTCGTCTCCGGAGGCGATGACGACGGCCTCTCCACCTCGGCGCGGGAAGACCTCGCCGAGCACATGGCGCTGGACGAATGCGCGGCGGCATTGCGGGAGGGCCGCGAGCCCAACACGTACTTCACCGAGCAGCACAACAACGATGCCAATCCGCTCGGGTACTACGTGCTCGCCGAGGAATTGCTCGCCGATCTCGGGCACGTGGATGCGCTGATTTCCGCTGTGGGGACCGGTGGTTCGCTGTTCGGGACGGCGCGGCGGCTGCGCGAACTGGGCCGCGAGCCGCTGCTGTACGGGGTCGAGCCGGTGGGTTCGATCGCCTTCGGCGGGCCGGGTGGGCCGTACTGGCAGTCGGGGACCGGGACGCCGGAGGGCGCCGATCCGGGCAAGACCGTCGCCGAGGATCTGAGCATGCTCGAGGACGGGGTGAAGGTCTCCGATGTGGAGGCGTTCGCCGCCACCCGGGTGCTGGCCACCAAGCTCGGACTCATGATCGGCGGTTCCGCGGGTGGTTCGATCTACGCCGCGCTGGAGCGGATGGACGAATTCCCGGCAGGGTCCACGGTGGTCACGATTGTGGGCGACGGCGGGGAGAAGTATCTCGACACCGTCTTCGACGACTTCTGGATGAGCGAGCGGAATCTGCTCGATCCGGCCACCGAGACCAAGGTCGCGGCGATGCTGGATCGCTACGCGCCGGCGCGCGGCCGCCGGGCTGCCACGCCGCCTGCTGACGGGACGCACACGATTCTGGTGCCGGAGCACGCCGAGGCGTTCGCGAGCGGGGCCACGGCCAAATGATTTACGGCCCTCGGCAATCCGATGGGCGGCGGCTGACCTCGCTGGCCATGCCCATCGCCTTGACGCAGCTCGCCCAGGTCGCGGTATCGACCACGAATATCGCGCTGATGGGCACGCTCGGCGTGCGGCAGGTGGCGGCGGGCGGCCTGGCGCTGGTGCTGTTCAACCAGATTCGCACCATGTGCGTCGGATTGATCACCGGCACCGGCAATCAGGTCGCCACCGTGGTCAGTCACGCCGGCAAGCGCACCGGCGGCCGGGCCGCGGCCGCGGACGAGGTCCGGGAGGTGGTGCGGTCCAGCTTCCTGATCGCGACCATTGCCGGAATCCTCGGCGGCGCACTGCTGATCGGCCTCGGCTGGGCCTTGCGCTGGCTCGGTCAGGACGCCTCGGTGCTGGCCGAGGCGCGGCCCATGATGGTCGCGCTGGCGCCGGGGTTGTTGCCCTGCCTGTGGTTTCAGGTGCTGCGGCAGTACACCGTCGGCATGCAGCGGCCGCAGGCCCTGCTGCTGGTGACGCTCGGATCGGTGGCGCTGAATGTGGCGCTGGCGCTGGCCTTCATGCACGGCTGGGCGTTCCTGCCGGATCTCGGGCTGACCGGAGTCGGCGTCGCCACCTCACTGGTCTTCCTGATCACCTTCGGGGTGTTCTGGACCATGGTGCACCGGGATCCGAAACTCGGCGCCACACTGCCGGTGCGGATGTGGCCGGTGCAGTGGGCGACCGTGCGCGATGAACTGCGGCTGGGTACACCCATCGCGCTCACCTACGGTTCCGAGGCCGGCATGTTCTCGGTGCTGGCGCTGGTGATGGGCAGTCTCGGCGCGGCGGCGCTGGCGGCACACAATGTCGTCTACCAAATCGTCTACATCGTGTTCCAGGTGGCGATCGGGTTGTCGCACGGCGCTTCGATTCTGGTGAGCAAGGCGGTGGCGCGCGACGAATTCGGGCATGCGCGCTCGGTGGCGTGGCTGGCGCTGCGCTATGCCGCGGTGGTCGCGGCGCTCACCGGCATCGTCTATGTGGCGGCACCGGACTGGGTGCTCTGGCCGTTCCTGGACGACACCGATGCCGCGACCGTCTCGCTGGCACACGGGCTGCTGCTCATCGCCATCGTGCTGCAGTTCTTCGACGCCGCCCAGAACATCGGCGTGGGCCTGCTGCGCGGCCTCAAAGACACCCGGGCAGGTTTCCGGCTGTCGCTGGTGGGGTATTGGATTGTGGGATTGCCCACGGCATTGCTGCTCGCCTTCCCCTTGCATCTGGGCGCGGCGGGCGTGTGGTGGGGCCTGACCGCCGGTCTGGCCACCACAGCTGCCCTGATGCTGCGCCGCTACTTCACGCTGCTCCACGCGCGTGAGCAGGAGCATCCCCGAGTGCTGGCGGGTAGCCTCGGACACTGAGTTGACACATAAACCTCACCTCCCCGCAAGCATGCCGTCATTGACCGTGGGCACTCTGAAGTAAAAGGCTTCGCTATTCTGGCGGACGGAATCAGCAAGCTGAGGGCACACACCATCCGGGGAGGATGTCCGTGTACATCGCGAGAGTCGCTGAGCACCCGAGGGCAGACCATGTTCTGTTCCACTTCAGTGACACCCATCTGATCGCCGCCGACGCCGATCTCTACGGGGACGTCGACGCGGAAGCACGGCTACGCCAGCTCCTCGACGAGGCCGAGGCCAGCCGCATCACCCCCACCGCCATCGTCTTCACCGGCGACCTCACCGATCAGGGTGAGGCAGGCGCCTATCGCAAGCTGCGCGCGCTGGCCGAACCCTGGGCCGCGCGCATCGGCGCACCCCTGATCTGGGTGGCCGGCAATCACGACAGCCGGGCCGTACTGCGCGAAGAACTGCTCGATGAAAAAGGTTCTGCCGCACCGCTCGACGCTGTGCACATGTTCGACGGGCTGCGCGTCATCGCCCTCGACACCACTGTGCCCGGCCACCACTACGGCGAGATCACCGATGCTCAGCTGCAATGGCTGCGCGACGTGCTGGCCGAGCCGGCGCCCTTCGGCACCATCCTGGCCATGCACCACCCGCCCATCCCCTGTGTGATGGATCTGGCGGTGACGGTGGAGCTGCGCGATCAGCGCCGCCTCGCCGATGTGCTGGACGGCACCGATGTACGCACCATTCTGGCTGGGCACCTGCACTTCTCGACCAGTGCGACCTTCGCCGGGATTCCGGTGTCAGTGGCGTCGGCCACCTGCTACAGCCAGGATCTGGCGGTGCAGCAGGGCGGGCAGCGGGGCCGGGACGGGGCGCAGGCCTTCAACTATGTGCACGTCTATCCGGACACCGTGGTGCATTCGGTGGTGCCGCTGGGTGCGGGACCGACGGTCGGCGAACCCGCGACCCCGGAGCAGGCGGCCGAGCGACTCGCCGAAGCCGGGATCGTGATTCCGGAAGCCGCCCGCATCCCGCACGTCATGCGGCGGCGCGACAGTGCCACGGAGTCCGACGGGGTGCTCTGACGGTGGATCCCGGCCGAAAGCACGCCGGGATTACGGGGCGGACCACCCGCTGACATGGCCGCCCGATGATGACGGGCCGGGCCACCGATAGCGCGGCCCGCCCAATGTCCGAGCGGGCCGCCGTGGACCTGGAAATCGGTTCAGGCAGCGCCTGATTCGAATGCGGCGATGGTGTCGGCGACCGTTTCGGGCTTCTCCCAGGGCGCGGCTTCGGGGAAGTAGGTGTCCAGGAACTCCGACACCGCGCGCACCCGCTCCGTCTCCGGGACCTCCGGGAAACTACCGTCATTGAGGCAGAAGAAGTCCACATTGCGGCGCTTGGCCAAACCGTCGAGCAGTGCGAGGCCGGTGTACATGGTGGTGTCCACGTAGCGGACCTTCGCCGCCTCCTGCGCGACGGCGCGCCCGGTGAGCAGCGCGTAGTAGTGGTAGAGCGAATTGGTCACCGAGATATCGGTGGCCGCGCGGAAGCGGCTGGTGCGGGTGCGGGCGAAATCCTCCGGGAAGGCCTGCTCCATCTCGTGCAGCACGCTGCGGCGCAGCGGAACCGGGGTGTGCTCCAGATGCCGGGTGATGATGTGCCCGAAGCGCCGGGTCAGCAATTGCCGGTTCATCCGGGCGGCGTTCTCGAAACCACTGCGGCGTTCATTGTTGGCGCCCGGGCCGATTCGGGTGCCCGCCTCGATATAGCGGCTGATCCCGGCCGGGGTGAAGAACATGGACGGCCGCACCGGACGTGCGAAGAACATGTCGTCATTGGAGTACAGGAAGTGCTCCGAGAGCCCCTCGATGTGCTGCAGCTGGCTTTCCACCGCATGCGAATTGAACACCGGCAGACCGCTCGCATCGGCGAAGTGGTCGATCGCCCGCACGACGGTCACCTGCGGATCGTCGGCCAGCCAGTCCGGCACTCTGGAATCGGTGGCGATGAAGATGCGTCTGATCCACGGCGCGTTCTTGTGCACCGAGCGCAGCGCGTAGCGCAGTTCGTCGATCTGGCGGATGCGGGCATCGGCCTCGTCGCCCTCACCGACCACCACCTGCGCGAGCATTCCCGCACGGCGAGCACGGAATTCGGGATCGGTGCCGTCCACCCAGGAGAAGACGATATCGATATCGAAGCCGACATCGGTGGAGTGCGGGGTGAACATGCCCTCCAGCGTCGGCCAGCTGGTGTCGTACAGCAGCACGGTGGAGAACTCCACGTCGGCGAGGTCGAAGACATTGCGGGTCAAGGCATTCGGACGCGGGCACTCCACGGTGTCGCCGTGGTACTCCCACAGTTCGACATCCACGTGATGGGCGGTGTCCAGGTCCCGGCCGAGCCGGAAGACATTGTGCTGCTTCTCATTGAATTTGAATCCGGACACCATGGCGGCGCCGAGCACGCGCCGCAGCGCCGCCCGATGCTGGGTGTCGACCGCCAGAACCAGGCGGTGATCGGAGTCACGCACCAGCAGGTACGGGACTTCCGCCACTGTCAGTTCCCCACGCAGGTAGCGCAGGTCATCTATCACCGCATGGGACGCCACGAGATTGGCCACCGTCGCGCCTCCCACCGTTGCGACCATGTCCGACTGCTGCTGCGCCGACCCGAAATCCACCATCACCGTCTCCGCTCTCTTCGTGCTCGCACCTCACACTGACTTCACAACACGGCGACCCAACGCGTCTACGCGGCGCGCTGCCGACCTGATCCGCAGGTATGGGCGCGTGCCGCGAAAACTGTTGGGCGCATTCAGAAGAACGGGGCGGACAGCGGAATGCGCGGGATGCTCCACGGTCGTCTCGGGTACGGCCGGAACCCCATACGCACTCACCTCACTCGCTCGCCGGGACGCCTGAGCGTCATGTTTGACGCCTGGTGCGTCATGTTTTTCGATGCTGCTGCGTTCGTCGACGCCGAGGGGCGGACGGACTTCACCGGGCGTACATTGGCCGGTTACTCGCATGACCCCGAATGAACGGGGGACTGTAACGAATGATGCAACCGTTATCGCTTCTCGTCAATCCATTACCTCGCAGGTCCAAAGGTGTTTTCACATCTGTAACCGACGAGCATCACGAGCCGGGCGCTCCGAACGCCCGCGACGGACGCCAGCGCACCAGGGGGGCAACGGCATACACTTGCGGGCAACACAGTCCAGCCCGCTGTGTTGGTACCCGATCGTGAGGTGACGCAGATGGTAGCCGAAGCGCGGGAACGTCAGGAGCCCTCGACGGAAGGCCCGGAGACGGAACACCCCGAACTGAGCGTACTGCCGGAGTGGCCGCTGGACACCATCGCGGTGTTGGTGACCACAGATCCCGCCCCGCACGCCATCCCGGTCTCGTGGCCGGTGCGTGCCGGAGATCGGCGGATTCTGCTCAGTCTCAAATCGGATCGCGGCTCGCTGGCGCGGCTGCGGGAGCGGCCCGATGTGGCGCTGCTGATCCTCGGCGGCGGCAATGTGGCGCTGTGCGCCCGGGGTCGCGCGCAGATTCTGGCCGACCCCATGCCCGGCGCGGACGACTACACGGCGGTCGCGATCGAGGTCGAGGTGATCGATGATCATCGGCAGTCGGCGTTCGCGGTGCTGTCCGGGATCCAGCGCAATGTGCTCGACCCCACCGAATTGCGGTATCTGGAGAAGCGGGTCGCGACGCTGAAATCGATGGCGGCCGAACGTAACTGAGCGCTGCCCCCGCGCCACGCATTCGGACATTTCAGACACTGTTTCGATGGGTGCTGCCCGCCGCCGAAATGAATGCCCGCAGCAGGTCGGGACTTCGACCATAATCGGGAAGGGATGCGGTGTGAATGCACCGCGGGGAAGGAGAGATGTGAGCGTCAGTCTGGCCAAGGGCGGAAATGTATCGCTGTCCAAACAGGCCCCGAACTTGACCAAGGTCGCCGTATGCCTCGGTTGGGATGTCCGGACCACCACGGGTGCGGACTACGACCTGGATGCGAGCGCCATGGCCACGGGGCCGAATCAGCGGGTGCTGTCGGATGCGCACTTCGTGTTCTACAACAACCTGCGTTCGCCGGAAGGCACCATCGAGCACACCGGTGACAACCTCACCGGCGCCGGCGACGGTGATGACGAGGTGATCAATGTCGATCTGGCAGCCATGCCCCCGACGATCACCAATATCTTCTTCCCGGTATCGATTCACGAGGCAGACATCCGCCGCCAGTCCTTCGGACAGGTGCGCAATGCCTACATTCGCGTGGTGGACGCGGTCACCAGCGCCGAGCTGGCCCGCTTCGACCTCACCGAGGACGCCTCCACCGAAACCGCCATGGTCTTCGGCGAGCTCTACCGCAATGGCGCCGAATGGAAATTCCGCGCCATCGGCCAGGGCTACGCCTCCGGCCTCGCCGGCATCGCCCGCGACTACGGCGTCAACGTGTAGGCACCTAGCCATTCCATGTCCTGATGTCCTCAGTTTAGAGACATTATTATGAAATATGTCCTAAGATTGAAGACATCAGGACAGGAGGACGCGCGTGCTCTACTCCACACCCGAGCTCGACGACACCGACACCGCGGTGCTGGCCGGCATCTACCGCCGCCGCGATGCCATCGCGTCCGAAATGCGCGTCCCCAAGCGCTGGCCTGGGCTGTTGCGACGAAATCTCATGGCCAGAGCCATCCGAGGGTCGAACAGCATCGAGGGCTACGTGGTCGAGACCGACGATGCCGCCGCGGCCGTGGATTACGAAGAGGCGCTCACCGCCGACGAGCGGACCTTCGCCGAGATTCGAGGCTATCGGCAGGCCCTCGGCTATGTCCTGACGATGGCCCAGGGCTCCGCGACGATCGACGAATCAACGCTCAAGGCACTGCATTTCATGATGCTCGGGCACGAACTCACCAAGAGTCCGGGTCAGTACCGGACCGGCCCGATCTACGTACACGACGACCACAGCGGCGACACCGTGTACGAGGGCCCGGGGTCGGCGATGATTCCGGCATTGATGGCGGAGTTGGTGGCAGCGCTGGCCGCGGACGCCGATCCCATTGTCGCCGGGGCCATGGCACATCTGAACCTGGTCATGATTCATCCGTTCCGGGACGGCAACGGTCGAATGGCTCGCGCCCTGCAGACGCTCACCGTGTCGCGCGGAGGTCTTGCGGAGCCGACCTTCTGCAGTATCGAAGAGTGGCTCGGAGTGAATACCGACGATTACTACCGGGTGCTGGCCCGCACCGGCGCGGGCGCCTGGAGCCCCCGCCGGGATGCCCGGCTGTGGATGAAGTTCAACCTGCGCGCTCACGACATCCAAGCCCAAACCGTCGAAGGACGGTTGCACCGCACGGCGCGGGCCTGGTCGCGCCTGGATGATCTGGTTGCGGCACAGCGACTTCCGGACCGGGCGACCGATATCCTCTACGACGCGCTGATCGGATTCCGGATCCGGCGGCACGGCTATCTGACCCGCGCCGGTATCGACGAACGGACAGCGTCCCGAGACCTCAAGGCGCTCACCGATATCGGGCTACTGTCCGCGCGCGGTGAAACCCGCGCCCGGCACTACATCGCCGGCGACAAGCTCCTCGACCTCAAACTGCATCTGCGCGAGGACGTCCCGCGAACCATCGTCGACCCGTATCCGCGCCTGCGCGCGGAACTCCTCGAACCCTGAGTGCGGCTGATTCAGTTCAGTTGGCGGATTTTGGCGGCTATGCGGTCGGTGATGACGGCTGAGGTGCGGGCGTCGGCGTAGGCGCAGCTGGAGACTTCGATGATGGCGTTGCCCTGGGTGCGCATGGTGTCGGAGCAGACCCAGGTGCTGCCCGTGGAGGAGACGGTCCAGTCGGCGGAGACGGCGGTGGGGTCGCTGTTGTGGGTCACCGCATTGACGTGCAGGACGCTGGCTTTGTCCTTGGTGGCGTCTTTGGGGGTGTTGGTGACGTCCTGGTCCTTGCACTGGGCGAGCACGCCCTGGTACTGGTGCACGAGGGATTCGGCGACGAGGAAGTTCTTGAAGGTGGCCACCGTCTCGTAGACGGCGTGCTGATAGTTGTCGCCGGCCTCCTGCAGCGAACGCAGGCGGAAGCCGTTCCACTTGTCGCCGTAGGTATCGGAATCGGCGGTGTACATCATGGGTGCGCACTGGGTCGGCGCGTAGGTGAAGTTCGGGGCGGTCGGCACCGTGTTCTCGAACTTCTGCGTGAGGGTGGTGGAGGCGACGATCTTGCCGACCTCATCGGTGGTCAGCAGCACATCGGAGATCTTGTCGGGTGTCAGCCGCGGCATCTTGGCCACCACCGGATCCGGCGCGGGCACACCGCTGACCACTCGGCCACAGCCCGCGACCGCGAAAAGCACGGTCAAGCATATGGCGATAGTTCGCCCCCGCATTGGTCCTCCTCTGAACCCGAAACAGCAGAAGCATAACGGGCAGAGGCGGGGTCCCGCCCGGCGTCGGTGCTGCGATCGGGTCACGACGAACGTGTCGCGGGCCTGTCGGTCAGCTGCCGGGCCAGTACCGCAGCCACTCCCCCGGCGCGAGCGCGCGACGTTCGCCGCGCTCGGATTCGGCTGTGTCCTCGGCGATCCGGATGGCGGCGGCGAAGGCGAGGGTGGCTTTGCGGAGGCGCTCCTCGGCACTGTCGGCGCCGCCGAGGTGGATGACGCGCAGGTCTTCGGGGATCAGCTCATCGGGGAGTCCGGCCTTGGCGCTGCGCGAGCGCACCTTCTCGGCCAGGGCCAGGGCGGGCTGTGCCATGGCGATGCCGTCCAGGCAGGAGCGGCGGGACTTCTCGGCGGTCTTGCGCTCCTCCCAGGCGGCTTCCTGGGCGGCGATCTTGTCGGCGAGCGCGGCGGCGGGGTCGATGCCGTTGTCGATCAGGTGCGGGCTGCGGTGCGTCAGCTTGGCGACCAGGGCGGCGGCCACCTCGGCGACGGTGAATTCGCCTGCGGCCTCGGCGATCCGGGAGTGGAAGAGCACCTGCAGCAGCAGATCGCCGAGTTCCTCCCGAATGGTTTCCCCGTCACCGGCCTGGATGGCGTCGAGCAGCTCGTAGGTCTCCTCGAGCAGATACGGGCGCAGCGAATCATGCGTCTGGGTGACCTCCCAGCCGCCGAAATTCCACAGCCGATCCATCACATCCACGGCCTCGCCCAGCGCCTCGGTCATGTGCGCGGTATCGGCCGCCACATCGCGCCCGGCACCGCCCGCCACTTCGGTCGTGTGCGCGGTATCGACCACCACATCGCGCCCGGCACCGCCCGCCACTTCGGTCGTGTGCGCGGTATCGACCACCACATCGCGCCCGGCACCGCCCGCTACCTCGGCCGAGCGCGCAGTGGTACCCGCCGCCTCGGTCGAGCTTGCGGTATTACCCACCACTTCGGCCGAGCGCCCGGTGTCGGCGATGGCATCCCGCTCGCCCGCGGCCGGAGCTACGCCGCGCTCCGGATCTGCCACGCCATGGACCCCGGTCCCGCCCGAGGCCGGGCCGTGCGCGCTGATGTGGGGCCCGCTCATCGGGCGGCGGCCGCCTGTGGTGCAGGCCGCACATCCACTGCGCCGGGGGCTTTTCCGTCGAGGGCCAGGAGTAGGTCGGCGACGAACTGCAGCACTTCGATATCGCGGACGCGGGCCGCGCCGACGCTGTCCTCCACGCGCGGCAGCGGCAGCTGGACGATGCCGGTGGCGGGGCGGTAGGTGGCGTTCGGGTACAGACGCTTGAGCCGCAACTGCTTCGAATCGGGCAGTTGCAGCGGCGCCACCTTGAGTGTGGTTCCGGTGACTGCGATTTCGGCGATCTTGTACTGGCGCGCCAGCAGGCGCAGCTTGGCGACCGACACCAGTCGCAGCACCTCCACGGGCAGCGGGCCGTACCGGTCGACCAGCTCCTCGACCACCGCGGCCAAACCCGAATCGTCCTGGGCGGCAGCCAGTTTGCGGTAGCCCTCCAGCCGGAGTCGATCGGAGGCGATGTAGTCCGGCGGAATGTGCGCGTCCACCGGGAGATCGATGCGGACCTCGCGCACCTCCTCGTCCACGGTGATGGGCCGGCCGTCGGCGGCGGCGCGGTAGGCCTCCACCGCCTCGCCGACCAGGCGCACGTACAGGTCGAAGCCGACACCGGCGACATGTCCGGACTGTTCCGCGCCGAGCACATTGCCCGCACCGCGAATCTCCAGGTCCTTCATGGCCACCGCCATACCCGCGCCCAGATCCGAGTTCTGCGAAATGGTGGCCAGGCGGTCGTAGGCCGTCTCGGTGAGCGGCTTCTCCGGCGGGTACAGGAAATAGGCGTACCCGCGCTCGCGACTGCGGCCGACCCGGCCACGCAGCTGATGCAGCTGCGAAAGGCCCAGGGCGTCAGCACGTTCCACGATCAGCGTATTGGCGTTCGAGATATCGAGGCCGGTTTCGATAATGGTGGTGGAGACCAGCACATCGTATTCGCGCTCCCAGAAGCCCTGCACGGTCTTCTCGAGCACGTCCTCGTTCATCTGGCCGTGCGCGATGGCGACCCGCGCCTCCGGCACCAGATCGCGAATCCGCTTGGCGGACTTCTCGATCGAGGACACCCGGTTGTGCACGTAGAACACCTGGCCGTCGCGCAGCAGTTCGCGGCGAATGGCGGCGGCGACCTGCTTGTCGTTGTACGAGCCGACGTAGGTGAGCACCGGATGCCGCTCCTCCGGCGGGGTGAGGATCGTCGACATCTCGCGAATGCCGGCCAGGCTCATCTCCAGGGTGCGCGGGATCGGGGTGGCGGACATGGTGAGCATGTCCACGTGCGTGCGCAACGCCTTGATGTGCTCCTTGTGCTCGACGCCGAAGCGCTGCTCCTCGTCGATAATGGTGAGGCCCAGGTCTTTCCAGCGAATGCCGGTCTGCAGCAGCCGGTGCGTGCCGATGACGATATCCACCTCGCCGGTGGTCATACCCTCCATGGTTTCCCGCGATTCGCCCGGATCGGTGAAGCGGGACAGACCCTTCACGGTGACCGGGAAGCCGGCGAGCCGCTCGGTGAAGGTCTGCAGATGCTGTTGTGCCAGCAGCGTTGTCGGCACCAGCACCGCGACCTGCTTACCGTCCTGCACCGCCTTGAACGCGGCACGCACCGCGATCTCGGTCTTGCCGTAACCGACATCGCCACAGATGACACGGTCCATCGGGACCGCCTTCTCCATATCCGATTTCACCTCGGCAATGGCGGTGAGCTGATCGATGGTCTCGGTGAACGCGAAGGCGTCCTCCATCTCCACCTGCCACGGTGTGTCCGGGCCGAAGGCGTGACCGGGCGCGGCCTGCCGGGCGGCGTAGAGCTGCACCAGCTCGGTGGCGATCTCGCGAACGGCCTTGCGCGCCTTGCGTTTGGTGTTCTGCCAGTCGGAACCGCCGAGCTTGGACAGACTCGGCAACTCGCCGCCCACGTAGCGGGAGAGCTGATCGAGCGAATCCATCGGCACGAAGAGCCGGTCGCCGGGCTGCCCGCGCTTGCTGGGCGCGTATTCGATGACCAGGTACTCACGCCGGGCGCCGCCGATGGTGCGCTCGATCATCTCCACGAACCGGCCGATGCCGTGCTGATCGTGCACCACCATGTCACCGGCGCGCAGCGCCAGCGGATCGACCTGATTGCGGCGGCGGGCGGCCAGCTTCTTGCCGTCGCCGGCGGTGACGCGATTACCGGTGAGATCGGATTCGGCGATCACCACCAGTTTCGCGTCATCGAAGACAATGCCGTCGTGCAGCGAACCGCAGAGCACGCCGACCAGCCCGCGCACCGGTTCCGCACCCGGCTCGAGCGTGGCCGCGGGCACCTCGGCATCGGCGAGGCGTTCCAGAATGCGTTGCGCCGTACCGTGTCCCGCGACAACGATGACCGCGCGACCACCGGTGGTGACATGTGCGCGCAGCGACGCGAAGATGGTGGCGACCAGTTCCTCGGAGCCGCGGGCGGACGGCGCGGACAGCACCGGCAGCACGATCTCGTCCGGATGGTCGGCGACCAGCGGGCTCAGCGTCCACCAGGGCAGACCGCGTTTGCGGGCATCGGCGTGCACCACATCCAGACCGCGATAGCCCGAGGCCGCGAGATCGAGGCCGTGCGCGCCCAGCGGCGCGGCGCCACCGAAGGAGGCCGCCGTCCAGGACGCCTCCAGGAACTCCTCGCCGGTGCGCACCAGATCGGCGGCACGGGTGCGGACCTTCTCCGGATCACACAGCAGCACATGCGATCCCGCGGGCAGCAGCTCGGTGAGCAGCTGCAGCGAACCCGGCTGCAGGACCGGCAGCAGCGCCTCCATACCGTCCACCGGAATGCCCTCGGCGAGCTTGGCCAGCATTTCCAGCAGTGAGGCGTCGGCCGGATTCTCCTCGGCCACCTCCACCGCCCGCGCGCGCAGCGCCGGGGTGAGCAGCAGTTCGCGGCAGGGCTGGGCCACCGCCAGTTCGATCGGCACCTCGTTGATCGAGCGCTGATCGGCGACCGAGAAGGCGCGCAGCTCGCTCACCTCATCGCCCCAGAACTCCACGCGCACGGGATGATCCGCGGTGGGCGGGAAGAGGTCGAGAATGCCGCCGCGCACCGCGAACTCACCGCGCTTGCCGACCATATCGACCCGCTCGTAGGCGAATTCCACCAGCCGCTCGAGCAGTTCCTCGAAGTCGAACTCGGCGCCGGCGCGCAGCACGATGGGCTCGATATCGCCGAGACCGCGCGCCATCGGCTGCATGAGCGAGCGCACCGTGGTCACCACCACCCGCAGCGGCTCCCCGTAGATCGGATCCTCCGGATGCGCCAGCCGCCGCAGCACCTGCATGCGCTTGCCGACCGTATCCGCGCCGGGCGAGAGCCGCTCGTGCGGCAGCGTCTCCCAGGACGGGAAGAGCGCCACACCCGGGCCCAGCATCTCGGTGAGTTCGGCGGCCAGATCATCGGCCTCGCGACCGGTGGCCGTCACCACCACCAGCGGGCGCTGCCCGGCAATGGTCGCGGCCACGAACGGGCGCACCGCCGAGGGCGCCACCAGCATGGCCGAATCGCGCCCGATCAGCTTCTCGACCTGCTGTAGAGCTGTATCGGCACCGGCCACCGCGGCCAGTCCCGCTAGAGGTGGACGTTGGCTCGACATGAGGCGGACTCCTGGGCGCAGATCAGCGGTTCGGACAGCTCATCGAGTCTAATGGCCCGTGCCGACAGCCCAGCGCATGGACAGCCATTCCGCCGTGATCCCGCCACGATCACCCTTCGTCGTGCTTCGATGTCCCCATGTCCTTTGTGGCTGATCCGCGAGTGGATGCGTACATCGAGACCCTGCCGCCATGGCAGCAGGCCGTCTGCCGTCAGGTGCGCGACCTCGTGCACGAGGCGGATCCGGAGGTCACCGAAACCGTCAAGCGGCGGGTGCGGCCGTACTTCGTGCTCGACGGAAACATCTGCGCACTGCTCGGCACCAAGCACGCCGTCGACATCTTCCTCTACGACGGCGCGATGGTGCCCGATCCAGAGGGCATCATCACCGGCGGCCACGACAATAAGACCGCACGGATGATCGCGGTGCACGAGGGCGAAACCCTCAACGCACCAGCGCTTCTCGCCATGTTCCGGCAGATCGTCGCCGACAATCGCGCGGGCGGCTGGCGAAAACTGCAGCGCGAGGGCTCGCAACCATAGCGACGGCGCGAGTTTGCCGTGGTAACAATGGTCCCCACGGGTACGGGTTCCGGGGAGCCGATCCGTGTGCTCCGAACCGGCCCCGGGTCTAGGGGATGTTTTGAGTACACAGCCGCCGACCTTTTCGCCCAACGGGTATCAGCCCGCGTCCGGACAGCCCTACGGGCAGCCGAGCTACGCCGGGCAGCAGCCCTATGCGGGACAGCAGCCGGAGGGCCAACTGGGTTACGCGCCACAGGGTTACGGGCCCGGCCGCGGGCTTTCGTATCCGCAGCAGCAACCCGCGGCGCAGCAGCCCGTCTCGCAGCAGCAGTTTCTGCGGCAGTTCGGACAGCGGGGGCAGCAGTTTCCCCCGCCGCCGACGGGCCGGGACCGGTGGAAGCTGGTGGGGCTGGCCGTACTTGTCGTGGTGCTCGCGCTGGGCGCGGTCGTCGCGATCGTGGCGAGCAGCGCCGACGGCGAGAAGACCCGGGCCAGCCCGGCCACCACACCGGCGAACGTCCCCCTGGCGCCGCCCGTGACCACGGTCGCGCCCACGACCACCGTCGCGCTTCCCGCGGCGCCGACCGCGGCCGACCTCATGCCGCTCGTGCTGGCCGACTCCGATGTGCCGTTCTCCTGGCAGGAGGCCACCGATAAGGAGACCGACGACGACGGCATCACCGATGCCGACAAGGTCTCCGGCGAAACGCCGGAATGCACTGCGGCGCTGCGGCAATACGTGACCCCGTCGGCGGAGAAGGCGCTGGCGAAGGTGAAGACCGTCTTCGCCCGCACCGGCCCGCACGGCGGCCCCTCGGTGAAGACCGTGGCGGAGGCGGATTCGCTCACGAAGGCGACCTCGGATTTCGCGGCGGAGATGTCCACCTACGACAGGTGCCCGACGGTGATCTACGACGGCACCCGCATCACCTACACCCCGATCGCCGGACTGCCCGTGGTCGGTGACGAGATCCTCGGCTACAAGGTCGTCGCGACCACGCCGGGCGGCGGTCAGGCCAAGGGGCTCGAGTACGTCGCCCGCTCCGGCGGCAAGGCCTGGACGTTCGAGTACAACGCCAATGTCAACGACTACGTCGACAGCGAAGCGAACCTGCTCTACACCAAGGCGCTGGCGAAGTGGACCGCCGGCATCAAGTAGCCGCCATCGGCTGTATCAAAGCGGCCGCCATCGGCTTTATCAAAGCGGCCGCCATCGGCTGTATCAAGCGGCCGCCATCGGCCGATCCGCCTCTGCCGCTGGTGGATTCGCCCCCAGCGGCCCGGTAGTCCGGGCCGCCACACGTGTTACCCGCAGCAGCTATACGTAACGGCGCAGGCGGCGAGCCGCGAATTCGCGGAAGTAGGCGACCTTTTCGTCCGGAACGATGGACGGGAGCAGGAAGTACCAGGCGCGTTCCATGCGGGTGGCCATCTGGTCGATGGACTCGGTGCTGACCGCGACCATATGGACGCCGGTCGTCATCTCCTGCAGCAGTAGGCCGATGGTCTCCGGATCGAGTTCCGGCTCCAGATCACCCTGTGCGATAGCACGTTCGGCGAGCAGACGATGTGTCTCACCCCAGGTCTTGGCGATATTGTCGCCGCCCGCCCCGCGATAGTCGCCGATCTGGTGGGTCAGCTTGAGCATCGCACCGACCATGGCGTCGTTCATGGTCAGATCGGCCACCACATAGGTGATTCCGATGCACGCCTCCAGCGCGGGCACCCGCGGATCGAAGAAGCCCTGGCAGGCGCTGATCAGTCGCTCATTGCCCTGATCGACCACCGCGCGCGCCAGCTCTTCCTTCGAGCCGAAGTGAAAGTACAAGGCGCCCTTGGTTACATTCGACTGCGCGATGATCTCGCTCAGGCTCGCGTTCGCATAGCCAAGTCGCAGAAAGACATCGGCAGCGCCCGCGAGCACGGAATCGCGAGTGATCTCCGCACGCGCTTGCCTAGCCATCAGATCCGCCTGTCATCAAACCAGCCATTCCTGAAGTAGACCGACATCCCGAAGTTGACCGACATCACAGTTCGAACACCACTCGAAGGATGGGTGAACCGTACCACCCGGCTGCCGGATGCCAGCCGATTCGAGCATTCAACCCGTCCTCCTTCGCAATTCGCTAGTTAACTGTCCAGTTCCACCCCTATACGACCAATATTTCAGACCGTCAGGTCTCAGACTCCTTTGCCGCTGGGCCATTCCGACGCCAGCTTGGGTTCCGCCTCCAGATGCGTGAGGCCGTTCCAGCACAGATTCACCAGGTGCGCGGCGACCACTTCCTTGGACGGCTGACGCTCGTCCAGCCACCAGGTGGCCGCCGTCGCGACCATGCCCACCAGCGCTTGTGCGTACAGCGTCGCCAAACTCGTATCGAACCCGCGGCGCTCGAAATCCCCGGCGAGTATGTGCGCCACCTGATTCACCGCCTCGTTCAGCAGACTGGAGTAGGTACCCACCGCCGCGGAGACCGGTTGATCACGCATCAGGATGCGGAACCCGTCCGTGCGCTCCTCCATATAGGTGAGCAACGCCAGCGCCACCTGCTCGAGACGCACCCGCGAACGGTTCTGCGCGAGCGATGCGGTGATCATCTCCAGCAGTGCGGACATCTCCCGGTCGACGACAACGGCGTACAAACCCTCCTTGCCGCCGAAGTGTTCGTACACCACAGGTTTCGAGACCTGCGCCCGCTGCGCGATCTCCTCCACCGAGGTGGCGTCGTACCCGCGCTCCGCGAACAGGGTCCGCCCGATCTCGATGAGCTGCTGCCGCCGTTGGGTTCCCGTCATACGCGGACGCGACACCCGGCTGCCATCACCCGAAGTCATCGATCCCGCCTTCCCCTGTATGCCGTACAACCGTCCTGTAACCCTGCCAGACCCGAGACCCCATGTCCTCGAGCGCCCCGCCGACACACGAAGAACGATCACGCGCGGTTCACCCCGGCTGTCCAACCGATCTGGTCGCACCCGCCGGCGGGTTGCCAACGCAACGACTGGTTTCGTGAGGTCGGGGTAACTCATCGGGAACGTCCAAAACCCAGCCCCGTCGCCAACCGCAAGCGCGGCGCGAAACCCTCGAACTACCCGGTGACCGCTAAAAGTTTCGGGGAGGCGGAACAGTGTGCGAGTATCTACACGCGCATGCCATAACCAGCAGAGCGGCGTACCGTACGGTCCGCCGGGTTGCAATCCGCCGTAGTGTAATGGCAGCACCACTGATTTTGGTTCAGTTAGTTCAGGTTCGAGTCCTGGCGGCGGAGCTCGCGAACGGGGTCACTATGGTTGGCCCCGCACATCGCTGACGCAGCACAACTGTGGCCCAGCGCAACCAAAGAACTCAGCACGATGCCGCGCAGCCGAGGGAGATCCATGCCACAGCAGACCGCCGTCGTCGTTCTCGCCGCCGGAGCCGGAACCCGAATGCGGTCCAAGACCCCCAAGGTGTTGCACCCACTTGCCGGCCGCAGCATGCTCGCTCACGCGTTGCATGCGGCGAACGAGATCGACCCCGCGTTCCTCATCACGGTGGTTGGCCACGACCGCGAACAGGTCGGTGCGGCCGTCGGCAAGGTCGCCGCCGACCTCGGCCGGGACATCACCCTGGCGGTCCAGGAGGAACAGCTCGGCACCGGGCACGCGGTGCAGTGCGCACTCACCGCCGTGCCGGAAGATTTCGACGGTGACCTCTTGGTCACCTCCGCGGATGTGCCTCTGCTGGACGGGCATACGGTCTCCGCACTGCTCGACGAGCACCGCAGCTATCCGGAGCGATCCGCGGTCACGGTGCTGACCTTCGAGCCCGATGATCCGAACGGCTACGGCCGCATCATCCGCGATACGCACAATCACGTGCTCGAGATCGTCGAGCACGCCGACGCAACGCCGCTGCAGGCCGCCATCACCGAGGTCAACTCCGGTGTGTACGTCTTCGACGCGACCGTGCTGCGAATCATGATCTCCCAGTTGACCACTGCGAACGCCCAGCACGAGCTGTACCTCACCGATGTGCTGAAGCTGGCCCGCGAGGCCGGGCATCCGGTGCACGGCGCGCGCCTGGTCGATTCCGCCAAGGTCACCGGCGTCAACGATCGGGTGCAGCTGGCCGGTGCGGCCGCCACGCTCAATCGCTATATCCTGGAGCGGCATATGCGCGCCGGGGTCACCATCATGGATCCGGGCACCACCTGGATCGACGGCGAGGTGCGCATCGGCCGCGACGCGATCATCCGGCCGGGCGTACAACTGTTGGGCGGCACCGTGATCGGCGAGGACGCCGAGGTCGGCCCGGACTGCACACTCACCGATGTGGTGGTCGGCGACGGCGCCCACGTGGTGCGCACGCACGGCGAGCGGGCCACCATCGGACCCGGCTCCACCATCGGACCGTTCAGCTATCTGCGCCCGGGCACCGTGGTCGGCGACTCCGGCAAGCTCGGGGCGTTCGTCGAGACCAAGAACGCGAATATCGGCGCGCACTCCAAGGTCCCGCACCTCACCTACGTGGGTGACGCCACCATCGGCGAGCACAGCAATATTGGCGCGTCGAGCGTTTTCGTCAACTACGACGGCGTGAAGAAGCACCACACCGTAGTCGGCTCGCATGTGCGCACGGGCAGCGACACCATGTTCGTCGCCCCGCTCACCGTGGGTGACGGGGTGTATACGGCAGCAGGTACTGTACTGCGCAGAAACGTTCCGCCAGGTGCGCTTGCGGTGTCGGGCGGAGCGCAACGAAATCTCGAGGGCTGGGTGCAGCGCAATCGCCCCGGTACCGATGCCGCCCTGGCGGCCGAGGCTGCCATCGCGGCAAGTGAGAAAGCGGCCCTGGAGGCCGATGAGATATCCGACGAGCAAAAGGATGGCGAACGTCCGTGACCGCGTTCTCTACCGAAAACCACAAGAACCTGATGCTGTTCTCGGGACGCGCTCATCCCGAGCTCGCCGAGGCGGTGGCCAAGGAACTCAATGTCCATGTGACCCCGCAGACCGCGCGCGACTTCGCGAACGGCGAGACCTTCGTCCGGTTCGAGGAATCGGTCCGCGGCTCCGATGCCTTCGTGCTGCAGAGCTTCCCGGCCCCGCTGAATCAGTGGGTCATGGAGCACCTCATCATGATCGACGCGCTCAAGCGCGGTTCGGCCAAACGCATCACCTCGGTGTTGCCCTTCTACCCGTATGCCCGCCAGGACAAGAAGCACCGCGGTCGTGAGCCCATCTCGGCTCGCCTGATCGCGGATCTGCTCAAGACCGCGGGTGTCGATCGCATCATCACCGTCGATCTGCACACCGATCAGATCCAGGGCTTCTTCGACGGCCCGGTCGATCACATGCACGCACAGGTGCAACTGGCCGAGCACATTCGCAACAACTACGCGCTCGACAATATCGCCGTGGTCTCGCCGGATGCCGGTCGTGTGAAGGTCGCCGAGAAGTGGGCCAACTCGCTGCAGGACGCGCCGCTGGCGTTCATCCACAAGACGCGGGATCCGCTGGTGGCCAACCAGGTTGTGGCCAATCGTGTGGTCGGCGACGTCGAGGGACGCACCTGCATTCTGATCGACGACATGATCGACACCGGTGGCACCATCGCCGGCGCCGTCAAGGTGCTCAAGGAGGCGGGCGCTGGCGATGTGGTCATCGCCGCCACCCACGGCATCCTCAGCGCCCCGGCCGCCGAGCGGCTGGCGAACTGCGGCGCCAAGGAAGTCGTGGTCACCAATACGCTGCCCATCGACGAGGCCAAGAAGTTCCCGTCGCTGACCGTGCTGTCGATCGCGCCGCTGCTGGCGCAGACCATTCGCGAGGTCTTCGAAAACGGTTCGGTCACCGGCCTTTTCAACGGCAACGCGTAGCACCTCGACGCTTGCGCAGCGCGCCCCTTCCGATTCGGGAGGGGCGCGTTCGTATATATGGGTGGCGCAATGGGTGCTCCCTCCCGAGCACAGCGGTAGCGTTGACTCGAAGTCACGCGGGTTTGCCAAAGGTGCGCTGTAGCGCGGAGAGGTGTGGTTCCGTATGGACGACCGGCGCAACGATGATGAAGACCAGCTCATCGACGAGGTGCTCGACACCGATGACGTCGAGGATCTCGACTACGACATGGGCGACGACGATCAGGCCGACGAGGTCCGCGAATACGAGCGGGCCATTGCCGACCCACCGGACGACCTCATCATCCGCAACCGCGAGAACGACGACACCGGGCGCCTGGGCATAGGAGAAGAGCTCGACCAGGAGTGGACCCGCCGCCGGCAGCGCGATGAATACAAGGCGGAGGACGACCGGCCCGCCGAAGTCGCCGCCATGGAAATCATCGACGAACCCCGCGACTGACACGTTCCGCCGCGGACCGGTGCGTGTTCACGCATCGGCCCGCCATTGTGATACCCATGGGGACGGTCCGACACCACCCACCGAGAAGGGCGCGACATGAGCACGCCGCCGAACGAACCGCACGCCGGCGCCGACCCGGGCGACATGTTCAAGAAGAAGCCCGAGGGCACTTCCGGGCAGGACGCCGCGGCAGCCGAGCAGCCGCAGGATCCGGCGGCGACCGAGTACAACGCGGGCGCCTGGGGACAGGATGCCGCGACCACCCGATACAACCCCGGCACGCCGGCGCAGGATGCGCCGCCGATCACCCAGTACTACCCGGGCACAGCGGGTTCGGACGTGCCGCCGCTGCAGTATCCGCCCGCGCAGGCTTATCCACAGGGTTCCGCGCAGGCCTATCCACAGGGGGATGCCTACCCGGCGGGCGGGGTGCACAACTATCCGCCGATGGGCGGGCAGCCGCAGGGTGGTTATCCAGCCGGTGACCAGGGCGGATACCTCGGCGGGCAGCCGCCTTACGGCCAGCAGCCCTATCCGCAGCAGCAGTACGGTCAGCAGCAGCCCTATGGCCAGCAGCCCTATGCGCAGCAGCCGTACGGCCAGCCCTATGGACAGCCCGGATATCCACCGATGGGATACGCGCCGCCGACGAGCACCAACGGTCTGGCCATCGGCGGTCTCATCACCTCGCTGGTCGGATTCGTCACCTGCGGTATCGGCTCGATCATCGGGATCATCCTGGGTGTCGTGGCGCTGAACCAGATCAAGCAGTCCGGGCAGCAGGGACGCGGTATGGCGCTGGCGGCCATCTGGGTCGGCGTCGGCGTGATCGTGCTCTACCTCCTCTACGTCCTCATCATGGTCGTGGCCGTCGGCAATTCATCGACGTAGGAGCGCAACAGCAGTGCCACAGTTCACCGGATTCCCCCTGACCGGCCTCGACTTCTACGAAGATCTCGAGGCCGACAACTCCAAGGCGTTCTGGACCGCGCACAAGCAGGTCTGGGAGACGTCGGTCCGAGATCCCATGCAGGCCTTGATGTCCGAGCTGGAGCCGGACTTCGGGCCGGCCAAGATGTTCCGGCCGTATCGGGATGTCAGGTTCTCGAAGGACAAGACCCCGTACAAGAATCATCAGGGTGCGGTGGTGCACACCTCGCCCGGTGCGGGGTTCTATGTGCAGATCGGCGCGGCCGGACTGTTCATCGCCGTGGGGCTATACGGGCCGACGCCCGCGCAACTCGCCCAGTTGCGCACCGCCATCGACAACGAGGTGCGCGGCGTCGAGCTGGAAAACCTGCTGGCCGGACTGACCGCCGCCGGGTACACCCTGGGCGGCGACCGGCTGGTCACACGGCCCAAGGGGTATCCGGCCGACCATCCGCGCATCGAACTGCTGCGGCACAAATCTCTCACCCTCAGTAAGGATTTCGGCGCGCCGGCGTGGCTGGAGAAGCCGCGCGCGGCCGTCGAGATCCGCAAGGCGTGGGAGGAACTGCGGCCCGCCGCGGAGTGGATCGCCGCCGTAACCGGTTGAGCGCCTGCCGGTCCGGAGCCGAGCGCCTGCCGGTCCGGAGCCGAGCGCCTGCCGGTCCGGAGCCGAGCGCCTGCCGGTCCGGAGCCGAGCGCCTGTCAGTCCGGAGCCGATCTGCGGAGCGGCCGTCGCAGCGTGCGGCTGCTCAGCGCCAGCGTCACCAGGGCTGCGGCCGCGACCACGCCGATGGTCTCCAGGCGCGTTGTGGTATTGCGGTCGCAGTGCACGTGGAAATCGGGTGCGAGGCAACCGGGTTCGAGGCAGAGCCGGGAACCGTTCCATTCGTGGCGCGGGCTGATCACGGTGCCGCAGTCCACGCTGCCGGCGGGGTGCGGCAGCGGCAGGAACAGCAGCGCCACCGCCCCGGTCAGCAGGAGCAGGCCGCCCAGAAACCACAGACGGTCCCGGCTCCAGCCCAGTAATGGCGGCAGCACGATACAGAAGGCCGCGACGCCAAGGACGAGGCCGAAAATCTCCCACGGCTTCACTGTTTTCTGATCCTATGACGCGAATACTGCCGCTATTGCCGGAATTGACTGTTTACGGCGACATCACGGTCTGACTATCGCGGTACCGGACATCGCTGTTATCGGCGTTCGGCCAGCCAGAGGGCGAAGCGCTCCTGCGAGTCGGTCCACCTGCGTTCGGTCGCGAAACCCGCTGCGGCGAGCTCGTTCTCGAGGCCATCACGCCGGAACTTCGCGGAGATCTCGGTGCGCAATTGCTCACCGGCCGCGAAATCCACCGACAGCTCCAGGTCCGCGATGGTGACGGACACGGCCTCGGTGGCCTCCAGGCGCATTTCGATCCACTCGTTCTCGGCATCCCAGAGCGCGATGTGCGCGAACTTCTCCGGGACGAAATTCGCGCCGAGGCGGGCGTTGAGCACATGCAGCACATTGCGATTGAATTCCGCGGTGACTCCGGCGGCATCGTCGTAGGCGGGCACCAGCACCGCCGGATCGATGACCAGACCGGCGCCGAGCAGCAACTGCTCACCCGGTTCCAGCACCTCGTGCACATCGGCCAGGAACTGCGCGCGTTCGGCCGGAACCAGATTGCCGATGGTGCCGCCGAGGAAGGCGATCATGCGGCGGCCGCCGCGCGGCAGATTGTCCAGCGTGGCGGTGAAATCGCTGACCACCCCGTGCACGCTCAGCCCCGGGAACTCGGTGGCCACCTCGTTCGCCGAAGCGCTCAGTGCCGCCACTGATACATCTTGCGGCACATAGGTTTTCAGCGGACCTTCCGCCGTCAGTGCCTCGAGCAGCAGCCGGGTCTTGGCGGCCGATCCGGCGCCCAGCTCCACGAGCACCTCGGCCTGGGCGATCTTGGCGATCTCCCCGACCACCTGCTCCAGCAGCGCGCGCTCGGTGCGCGTGGGGTAGTACTCGGGCAGCTGCGTGATCTGCTCGAAGAGTTCACTGCCCCGCGCGTCGTAAAACCACTTGGGCGGCAACCATTTCGGTTCCGCCGTCAGCCCGCGGCGCACATCCGATCGCAAACCCGCGGTCAGATCGTCGTCGGTCAAATGGATCTCCAGCGTCGCCGAAGTCATCGAGAAGTCCTTCCATTTTCGAAATCCAGCGGTTTCACCGTCAGCCGCCCGGGCCGCACCACCACCAATTGCCGATCAGCGATCGACTGCCAGCGCGGGTCATCGTCATACGGCTCCGAGGCGACCACCGCGAAGTCATCGGCCACCAGCACCGACAGCGCGTGCTGCCACGTGGTGGCCCACACCGTTTCGCCATCCCCCAGCAGGAGGTTCAATCGCGCCCGCGGCGACAGTTCATACACCGCGCGAACCACCGCCGTCAGCGCGATCTCCGGGTCGAATACCGTCCGAATCGCCGCTGTCAGCGCAACTTCCGGCTCGATATCCGCGCCGGACGGCGGCGTTTTGTTCTCCAGCAGGCTGCGCAGAATCACCCAGAGCAGGGCCGAATCCGTCAGCGACTCGGCATCGAGCAGCGAGGGCGAATCGAACTGGGCGGCAACGGCGGTGAGGGCATCGCGCCAGTCCGGGATCGCACCGTTATGGCTGAAAGCCCAGCGGCCGTGGGTGAACGGCGCGCACGCCGCCTGCTCGACCGGTAGGCCGGCCGTGGCCGAGCGGACCGCGGCCAGCACTGCCGATGAATGCAGTTGCGGCAGCACCTCCGCCACCGCCGGATCGGTCCAGATCGGGGCCGCATTGCGATAGCGCGACACCGTCGGCTGCTCGGCTGCCGCAGTCACCGATTCGGCTCGATCCGCACCGCTGTCGCCGAGGCCGGGGCCGAGAGCGCGCGCCGCGACGAGGTGCGCAGCGGCCGGGGCTGGAATCCACCAGGCGACGCCGAAGCCGTCGGCATTGATGGTTCCGCCGCCGCGCATATCGCGCGGGGCCCAGGATTGGGTGCGGAGGGAGTGCGGGCCGCGAGTGAGGATGTCTCCCACGGGAACCGGCGGGCCCAGGTAGGCGAGGTGGCGGCACATCAGAGGTCCTCCGGGCGGAGGTCTCTGGCCAGGCGGAAGCCGGCGAAGATCTGGCGGCGAATGGGATGGTCCCAATTGCGGAAGGTGGCGCGGCAGGCGACATCGTCCGCGCCGAAGGAACCGCCGCGCAGGACTCGGTAGTCGCCGCCGAAGAAGACCTCGGAGTATTCGCGATAGGGGAACGGCTGGAAGCCCGGGTACGGCGTGAAACCGGAGGAGGTCCACTCCCAGACATCGCCGATCAGCTGGTGCACACCCTGCGGTGACGCACCTGCGGGATATGCGCCCGCATCCGCCGGTTCCAGGTGCCGCTGACCGAGATTCGCGGTATCGGCGGTGGGGTCGGCATCACCCCACGGGTAGCGGCGGGAGCGACCGGTGGCCGGATCGAAGCGGGCGGCCTTCTCCCATTCCGCCTCGGTCGGCAGGCGTTTGCCCGCCCAGTTGGCGTAGGCCTCGGCCTCGAACCAGCAGACGTGCACCACCGGCTGATGCGGGCGCACGGGCTGCATGACGCCGAAAACCCTTCGCCACCAACGGCCGCCGCCGTCCCGCTCCCAGAATTGCGGGGACACCAGACCGGCCTCGCGGCGGTGCGCCCAGCCCGCTTCCGACCAGAGCTCGGGGCGGTCGTAGCCGCCGTCCGCCATGAATTCGAGGTACTGCTCATTGGTGACCGGAGCGGTATCGATGGCGAAGCCGGGCACGTGGACGGGGTGCGCGGGGCGCTCATTGTCCAGCGCCCAGGGATCGCCGTCGGTGCCCATGGTGAATTCCCCTGCGGCAATGACGACTTCGCTGCGCACGGGGGTGCGCACCACCGGAGCGGCGGGCGCCGACAGCACCGCTTCGCCCTGCCGCAGCTGATGGGTCGCGAGCATGGTTTCGTCGTGCTGCTGCTCGTGCTGCGCGATCATCCCGAAGGCGAATCCGTCCGCCACCAGCGCGTCACCGCGTAAGGGGCTGTGCTCCAGCACATCCCACACCTTGCCCCGCACCTGGCCGACGTACTGTTTGGCCTGCGCCGGATTGAGCAGCGGCAGCGCGGGCCGATTCGCGCGTGCGTGTTTGAACGCGTCGTACAGCTCGTCGATATCGGCGCGCACGGCCTCGCGGCCGCCCACATCCCGCACCAGCCAGAGCTCTTCCTGATTGCCGATATGCGCGAGATCCCACACCAGCGGGCTCATGATCCGCGAATGCTGCGCCACCAGCTCGGCCTCGTCCAGGCAATCGGTGAGCCCGGCGGTGCGCCGCCGTGCCCGCTCCAGCACCTGCGCGATCCGCTCCCGCAGCCGATCCGTCTCGGCCCGGTCAGTACCCGGTAGCTGAACAGTCATGAGAGAACTCCGAATTCAGGAAGTCGAACAGGCAGGGGCTTTCCGCGAAACCGGCGGCAGGCTGCGCACTCATGCGCCACCCCCGGATTCGGGAAATGCCGCGGGTGCGTGTCCCTGGCGGCAACGCGCCGCGGCGGCGGCCAATTCCGCTGCGGCAACCGGAGTTGCGGCCTGCGCGGTGGCGAGCTCCAGGAGAGCCACTGCGGCCGTGCGGATTTCGGGGTCGGCCAGCCCGTAGCGAGCAGCCTCGGACCAGCGGCCGACCGTCGAACCCGCCAGCGCCGTCGCCTCGGCCACCACAGCGGGCGTGGAGAGCAGGGCGTCGATGGCATGCACCGGGACCGTCCAGGTATTGCCGGGCTGGGCGTCCAGGTAGCGGACCTCGAGGTGCCCCGAGGCTCGGACCGGCGGAAAGACCGTGGTCAGGTGATAGTCGAGATCGTCGGTGGTGGGGCGACGGCCGATCTCGTCATCGAGCGCGCCGCACAGCCAGTCCGCGAAGGTGGCGCCGGGCGGAGCCGTCCAGTCGGCGCTCAGCACGGCCGCGGCACCGTTCGAACCATGACCACCTGCCGAACTGTGACCACCTACCGAACCGTTCGCGGCCTCCGAACCGTGCGAGCCATTCGCACCTGCCAGGCCCGGTGAGCCATTCGCACCGCCCGAGCCGTGCGAGACATTCGCACGGGCCGAGCCGTGGGATCCGCTCGCACCACCCTCACGGTGGGATCCGGCCGAACCGCGGGGACCGTTCCCGCCGTCGGGGCCGGATGAGCCGCTGGTGGCGACCGCGCTTTCGGGCCGGACGCACAGCAGCGGCACATCCAGCGCCCAGCGGGCGTAACCGTTGATGGGGTCCGGCCAGTCGTGAACGGGTGGGCGGGTGCGCAGGTGATCCAATCGGAGCCACGTACGCATGCGCTGGGAGGCCCAGGCGCCGGGCGGTGCGCCACTGAGCTCCGGGGAGCAGGCGAAAGCGGCCAGGAGTGCCGGGCCGATGGCGTAGAGGGCGGTCCAGCGGGCCGCGATATCGGTGGCATCCACCCCGGCGTCAACGCTCACCTGGGCGGCGGCGGTATTGCACATCATCAGCGCCCCGAACGGGCCGATGCCGGTGAACGCGGATTCCATGGCGCGATAGCGCGGCAATTGGAGCAGGCGCTGCGGTGTGCGCACCGGATCGGCGGAGGCGGCGATGATGTGGATATCGCGGGTATCGAGTAGCACCCGTAGGCGGCCGGTATCGGCCAGCAGGCGCTCACACAGTTCGGCGGCGGTGCCGAACGGGGCGCTGGAGAGTTCGATCTGACCGCCGGGCTCGAGGGTGACCCGGCTGCCTCCCGGCAGCGGATCGGCCGGGGAATCAGGAGAAATGGACTGTGGCGCATAGGATCCCAGCGCGTCTGCCAGCACAGTCAGCTGCGGACGCGGGGCGGACGCCGACGGCTCTCCCTGCGCGGTAAGCCACTCGAGTTCGGCGCCGATAAGCATCGGCGGGCCCTGTTTGAAACAGACCTTTCCGATGTACGCCTCGGCCGCGGCCCGCGTGGAGAACTCTGTTCCCGGCCCCAGTTCTGCGCGGCCCGTCCGCACGGCGCCGGGCACAGCCCCACGCCCGGCAACTCGCGGCAACTCGCTGGGGGACGTCGTGACCACCATGCCAACCTCCGCTCGACCGCTCCGGCACCGCCCGATGCGAAGGGCGATCAAACCAGAGTAGCGATGTATACCGACAACAAATCTGACGAAATGGAGAACACACCAACCGATATGGTCGTTCCCATGGTGAACATTGCCCGGTTACGCGCCGATACACCCGGTTGCGAAGGTCAGATTTTTCTCGACAGCGCGGGTTCCTCCCTACCCCCGCGGATCGTCGTCGAGACCGCCATCGCGCATCTGCGCCGGGAGGCCGAGATCGGTGGCTATCGTGCCGCCAACGAGCGGCTCGACGATCTGCACGCCGTCAAGACCGCGATCGGGCAACTCATCGGTGCCGAGGCGAGCTCCATCGCGCTCAGCGACAGCGCCAGCCGATCGTGGAGTGATTTCTTCTACTCGGTACCGCTGCGGGCCGGAGATCGGATTCTCATCTCGGGCGCCGACTACGCCAGCAATGCCATCGCCGCCCTGCAGCGCGCCCGGCAGACGGGGGCCGTCGTGGAGACGATTCCCAGCGACAGCAGTGGGCAACTCGATCTGGACGCGCTGGAATCCATGATCGACGAACGGGTGAAACTCGTCTCGCTGGTACATGTTCCGACCAACGGCGGCCTGGTGAATCCGGTCGCCGAGGCCGCGCACATCGCGCGCCGAGAGGGTGCGCTGGTACTGCTGGACGCCTGCCAGTCGGCGGGTCAGCTGCCCCTGGATGTCGCGGAACTCGGCGTGGACGCGCTTTCCGCGACCGGCCGCAAATGGCTGCGCGGCGCGCGCGGCACCGGCTTCCTCTACGTGCGCCCCGAACTGGCCGCCACCATGGAACCCAGCCGCCTCGATCTGCACAGCGCGGTGTGGACCGGGCCCGCCGAATACACCCTCGCCCCGGGCGCCGAGCGCTTCGAATTCTGGGAGTGCGATATCGCCGGACGCCTCGGCCTGGGCGCGGCGGTGCGCTATCTGCTCGAGGCCGGGCCCGCCGAGATCTACGCCGCGATCGCCGAGCGCGCGGAGTACCTGCGCAAGCTACTGCGGGCGCTCCCCCGCGTCACCGTGCGCGACCGCGGCACCCAGCACGCGGGCATCGTGTCCTTCACCGTGGACGGTCTCGCGCCACTCGAGATCCGTGATCGCCTCGCCGCCGAGTCCATCATCGTGACGGTCAGCCACGCCTCCTCCACCCTGCTCGATATGACCGCCCGCGACCTGGACTCGGTTGTCCGCGCCTCCCCCCACTCCTTCGTGAGCTTCGAAGACCTCGACCGTTTCGCCGAAGTGGTGACCGCACTTCGCTGAGCAACATCGCGAAACGGTTAACAGGGCGGCGCGGCGGCGGGATAGTTGAGGTGTTGGCCAGCGTTTGAGGAGTCGATCGTGAGCCGCTTCACCGATGAGATGTATGCAACGGCACGAACATCCGGGCACGGGCTGGTGACCGGGGAGCCGGACTCGCCACTGCGGCAGACGTGGGGCGAGATTCACGCGATCGCCCGGCAGATGGCCGGCGGGCTGGCGGACGCCGGCATCGGACACGGGGATGCGGTGGCTGTGCTCGCCGGCATGCCGGTGGATATCGCGCCCGCCTGCCAGGCCGTGTGGATGCGCGGCGCCTCGATCACCATGCTGCATCAGCCCACACCGCGTACCGATCTGCTGATGTGGGCGCATGACACCGAAACCGTGCTGCGCATGATCGACGCGCAGGTCGTGGTGCTGGGCGCGCCGTTCGAGGCGGCGGCCCCGCTGCTGGCCGAACGCGGTATCGCGGTGGTGACCATCGATCGGATGCGCGGCGGTCGCGATACCTCGCCGCTGCCGACCGGTGAGGCCGATATCGCCCTGCAGCAGTTGACATCCGGGTCCACCGGATCACCGAAGGCGGTGCGGATCACGCACGGCAATTTCTTCGTCAATGCCTACGCCATGTTCGATCGGGTGAAGTTCCAGCTCGACGACGATGTGATGATCAGCTGGCTGCCGCTCTTCCACGATATGGGCATGATCGGATTTCTGAGCGTGCCGATGCACCTCGGTGCGGAAGTGGTGTGCGTGACGCCGCTGGACTTCCTCGCGCGCCCGATCCTGTGGGCCGAACTGATTTCGAAGTATCGCGGAACAGTCACGGCCGCACCGAATTTCGCGTATTCACTGCTCGCCCGCAGGCTGCGCAACGCCGAGGAGGGCGCGCTCGATCTGAGCAGCGTCCGGTACATGTGGAACGGTGCGGAGCCGGTCGACGCCGACACCATGGAGGCGCTCGCCGAGGCCGGAAAACGGTTCGGGCTCAACCCGATGGCGCTCACCCCTGTCTACGGCATGGCCGAAACGACTCTGGCCGTGTCCATTCCGGATCCGGGGCTCGGGCAGATTCTCGATGTGGTCGATGCCGATCTGCTGGAAGCGCTCGGCAAGGCGGTGCCGGTCAAGAATCCCGATCACCATCACGGCGCGGTGCGCCGCCTGCCCACGCTCGGCTATCTGGTCGACAATCTCGAGGGCCGGATCGTCGACGCCGACCGGCACCCGCTCCCGGTGCGCAGTGTCGGCGTGATCGAATTGCGCGGCCCCGCAGTGACTTCCGGCTATGTGACGGTCGAGGGCTTCCGGCCCACCCTGGATGCCGAGGGCTGGCTCGACACCGGCGATATCGGCTACTTCACCGAAGACGGACTGATGGTGGTGTGCGGCCGCATCAAGGACGTCATCATTATGGGCGGCCGCAATATCTATCCCACCGATATCGAGCGAGCCGCCTTGCGCATCAAGGGAGTTCGCCCCGGCAATGCCGTGGCCGTGCGCTTGGACGCGGGACAGAAACGCGAAAGCTTCGCGGTCGTGGTGGAGAGCAACGACTTCCAGAACCCGGAGGAGGTGCGGCGCATCGAACACGACATCGTCCACACGGTGTTCTCCGAAGTAGGCGTCCGCCCCCGCAGCGTCACCATCCTCGGCCCCGGCGCCCTGCCGAAAACCTCGTCAGGGAAGCTCCGCCGCTCCGCCACCAGTACCGCCTCCCCGGACCTTTAGCGCGCGGCTTATGAGCCGTTGAACGTTGGGAACGCGTAGCGGCGGTGGGTTACACCACCGATTTTGGCCGTGCCCCAGGAGTTACCCCGACCCTTACGAGATCAGTTGTCGCGTTGCGGAACCACCGCCACTAATGCAGTTGGTTCTGCGCTGTTTCGAGTCCGACCCGGAGCAGCAGCTCGACCGCGTCCGCAGCCTGCTCGACGATCACCGGAACCTCTTTGCGCTCCGGTGCGGAGAAGGGCTTGAGCACATAGTCGGCGGGGTCCTGGCGGCCGGGCGGACGCCCGATGCCGAACCGAACCCGCAGGTAATCCTTGGTCGTCAAGGCCTGCGACATGGAGCGCAGGCCATTGTGCCCACCCTCGCCGCCGCCCTGCTTCAACCGGATCACGCCGAACGGCAGATCCAGCTCGTCGTGCACGGCGATCACCTCGGTCGGCGGCACCGAGAAGAATTTCGCCAGCGCGGCGACCGGGCGACCGGACAGGTTCATGAAGCTGCGCGGTTTGGCGATCAGCACCTTGCGCCCGTCCAGACGCGCCTCCAGCAGGTCTGCGCCGGATTTCTTGTGCACGGTGAAACGGCCGCCGACGCGCTCCGCGAGCACATCGGCGACCATGAAACCGACATTGTGCCGGGTCCGCTCGTATTCGGGTCCGGGGTTGCCCAGTCCGACCACGAGCACGGGCCCGGCCATTGCCTCGGTCATTGAAAACCGTTAGCAGGCAGTATTACTCGGCGGCTTCGGCAGTGCCGTTGGCCTCGGCGGCGGCATCCTCGGACTCCTGCGCGGAGGCCGGGGCGGCGATGATGTTGACGATCAGCGCCTCCGGGTCACCGGCCAGGGTGACGCCCGCAGGCAGCGTGATGTCGCCGGCATTGATCTGGGTACCGGCCTCGACGCCCTCGATGGAGACGTCGATGAATTCCGGCAGGCTCATGGCGTCGGCCTCGACGGACAGCACGGTGACGTCCGAGGTGACCAGGGTGGCCGAGGCGGCCTCGCCGACCAGGTTCACGCGCACATCGACGACGACGCGCTCGCCACGACGGACGATCAGCAGGTCGGCGTGCTCGATGTAGCGGCGGATCGGGTGCACGACCACGGACTTGGTCAT
The DNA here is from genome assembly GCF_045040085.1 of Nocardia sp. NBC_01388. Classification (NCBI taxonomy): domain Bacteria; kingdom Bacillati; phylum Actinomycetota; class Actinomycetes; order Mycobacteriales; family Nocardiaceae; genus Nocardia; species Nocardia sp. NBC_01388. The sequence continues at coordinate 7,601,642 of NZ_CP109553.1, read as the reverse complement.
GGCCAGCGCCGGGGTGCCCGCGATGTCCAGGTTCAGGATGGCGTTGGTGCCGTGCTCACGCAGCACCGCGGCGAACGCGCGGGCGTTGATGGACAGGTGCTGCGGCTCTTCGTTGTGGCCGTACAGCACGGCGGGCACATTGCCGTCGCGGCGGGTACGACGCGCGGCACCCTTGCCGAACTCGGTGCGTACGGTGGCTTCCAGAAGGTTGGCGTCGGACATGACTGTCTACTCCTACGGCTCGGTCCGGGCTGATATCAGCGTGCTGGCCAGGGGAAACTGCCGCCCTGGCGCAATATTGGTCTGCTAGTCGGGCGAAAAACCGAACAGCGACGGCCGGGAGCCGAGCCGCGTCGATCACGGTGGACATTTTGGGGTGTCGCACCCTCGCCGAGACAACCCGAAGACTTTAACACGCGGCCCTAACCGCTTTACACAGCCCCCACCTCGAGCTATGCCGCTTCGGCATGTCTTTCGAATGTGGCTGCGTAGCAATCCACGTACTGGCGGCCGGAGCGGCGCACCAGGTCGGCCATGAGCTCATCGGTTGCCTGTCGTACAGCGTACCGATCGGCCGGTACGAAGTAGCGCGGGCGGCCGATGGAAATGCGCACCTTGGCCGGACGCAGGAAGCGGCGGTCGCGCGGATTCACCCGATCGGTTCCCGACAGCACGACGGGCACCACGGGCGCGCCGGTCCGCATGGCCACGCGGATGACGCCGGTGCGGCCGCGATAGATGCGACCGTCCGGGGATCGGGTGCCCTCCGGATGGATTCCCCAGATGCCGCCCTGCTCCAGAATCCGGGCCGCCGCCGTGAGCGAATCACCGCCGACCTTGCCCGGGGTGCGATCCACCGCCACCTGACCGGTCGCGTTCATAACCCACCGGTTCAGCCTGCCGCGCCACCCGCCGGTGGTGAAGTACTCCTGCTTGGCGATGAAGGTGACCTTCCTGGGCAGCATGCCCTGCCCGCGGCCATCGCCGCCCGCGGCTACGCCGATCTCGGCGCCAGACTCGAAGCGGTACAGGGCAATACACCCCGGGCACGCATCGAGAACAGCTGCCTGACCTATGTCGAATTCGCCGCCCGGCGCCCGGAGATGTTCGCGCTCATGTTCCGGCACGACCTCCTGGAGGGCGCCGGCGAGAACCTTCGAGCCACCATCACCCTCCCCATGTTCCGGAGCTGGCGCGACCTGGTCGCCGCAGGTCTCATCTCCGGCAGCACCACGAGCGCAGACGAATTGACCCTGGTCCTGTGGACCAACCTGCACGGCATCGCCTCGGTCGTGGCCAACCGCAGCATCGAAGCCATCGCCCCCGGCACCGACATCCCCCGCCTGGTAGCGCAGGCCATCACCCGCCACCTCCCCGAATCCGCCTGACCAGGCACCCGCCTGCGGGAAGGCAATCGAGCGGGCTCTGACGGTGGCGACTCGCCGCGCAACGCCACCACCAGTGCCCACTCGGCGAGGCGCAGGGCGAGATTTATCCGCCGGCAGGGGCGGTATGGGGGTCGAGGGTTCGGAGTGTGGGGTTTGGGGGCGGTCGGCGGGGAACCGGCTGGTCGGGGGTGGGGGGCCGTCGCGTAACCTGGACAGGTTGCCTCGTCTGCTAAGGAGTCCCCCGTTGAGTTCCCCGACCGCCAGCGCGACCAACGCACCCAGTTCCGGGCGGTTGGCCGGCGAGGTAGCCCGGCGGCGCACCTTCGCGGTGATCTCCCATCCGGATGCCGGTAAGTCGACGCTCACCGAGGCGCTCGCACTGCATGCGAAGGTCATTTCCGAGGCCGGCGCCATTCACGGCAAGGCGGGGCGCAAGTCGACCGTCTCCGACTGGATGGAGATGGAGAAGGCGCGCGGTATCTCCGTCAGCTCCACGGCGCTGCAGTTCGAGTACGGCGACTGCGTCATCAATCTCGTCGATACGCCGGGCCACTCCGATTTCTCGGAGGACACCTATCGGGTGCTGACCGCGGTTGATGCGGCCGTCATGCTCATCGACGCGGCCAAGGGCCTGGAACCGCAGACGCTCAAGCTCTTTCAGGTCGCGCGCGATCGCGGCATTCCGGTGATCACCGTCATCAACAAGTGGGACCGGCCGGGCCAGGCGCCGCTGGAACTGCTGGACGAGATCACCGATCGCATCGGCCTCACGCCCACCCCGCTGTTCCTGCCCGTCGGCATCGCCGGTGATTTCCGCGGTCTGCTGCGGCGCGGCGCGGAGGGCGCACCGGTCGAATACATCCACTTCACCCGTACCGCGGGCGGTGCGACCATCGCCCCCGAGGAGCACCTCACCCCCGAGCAGGCCGCCGAGCGCGAGGGCGCGGAGTGGGTGACCGCCGTCGAGGAGAGCGAACTGCTCTCCGCCGCCGGACAGGACCACGATGAGGAACTGTTCCTGGCCGGGCACACCTCACCGGTGATCTACGGGTCCGCCATGCTGAATTTCGGTGTGCGGCAGATACTCGAGACCCTCATCGAGATCGCCCCGCCGCCGCGCGCCCGCATCGATATCAACGAGAAGCCGCGCGAGACCTCCGATCCGTTCAGCGCCGTCATCTTCAAGGTGCAGGCCGGTATGGATACCGCGCACCGCGACCGGCTGGCGTTCATGCGCATCGTGTCCGGCGAATTCGAACGCGGCATGGTCGTGACGCACGCGCAGACCGGTCGCCCGTTCGCCACCAAGTACGCGCTCACCATCTTCGGTCGCGAGCGTTCCACCGTGGATACCGCGTACCCCGGTGATGTGGTGGGCCTGGTCAATGCGACCGCCCTGGCCCCCGGCCACACCCTGTACGCGGACAAGAAGGTGCAGTTCCCGCCGATCCCGTCCTTCGCCCCGGAGCACTTCGCCACCCTGCGCGCGCAGAGCGCCGGCAAGTACAAGCAGTTCCGCAAGGCCATCGACCAGCTCGACTCCGAGGGCGTAGTCCAGGTGCTGCGCAATGACATTCGCGGCGACGCCTCCCCCGTGCTCGCCGCCGTCGGCCCCATGCAGTTCGAGGTCGTCACCGCCCGCATGCTCGGCGAGTACAACGTCGAAACCAACCTCGACAACCTGCCGTACCAGCTGGCCCGCCGCACCGACGCCGAATCGGCCGTCGAACTGAGCCGCCAGCGCGGCGTAGAAGTCTTCACCCGCACCGACGGCGTCATGCTCGCCCTCTTCGGCGACAAGTGGAAGCTGGCCTACGTCCAGAAGGAACACCCCGGCCTGACCCTGGAACCTCTCGTCGCCACCACCGACTGACAGCCGCACCGCGCAACCCGTCCCAATACGGCACAGCCCCGATAAGAGCTGTGCCACAGAGAAACACGCTGCGCGGGTGTCCCCCATCCGGCGAAGCCCGCTGCGGCAGGCGGCCGCACAGCCCGCCTGAACTCCCCACAGCCCGTACGAGCGCTGCGCGATCGAGTCACGGTCTGCGCGGTCGAGATATGCGCTGTCCGACCCGGGCGATCAGCCCATCGTGCCGGTGGAGTCCGGGGGCATCGGTTCGGTGCGGGGGGCGTCTGCCGGGTCGCGGGCTATCAGGCCCCAGCGGCTGGAGGTGAGCCGCAGGCTCGGGAGGTCGGAGAGGGACATGACGACCTCGTAGGTGCGCTCGTAGCCGGTGTGGGCGATGCGCCATTTGCCGTCATCGCATTTGACGTACTGGTCGGAGTAGAAGGCCGCACCGCGCAGGAGCATATTGTGGCCGGGGATCAGGACTGTGTCGGCCAGGTACCAGGTGCCGACGGCGGTATCGCCGGTGACGTCGATCTCGGGGTGGTCGCAGCGGTGCTCGGTGATGACGTGCGGGCCGAGGGTGTTGCGCATGAAGGCCAGGAAGGCATCGCGCGATTCGAATTGGAGGTACTCGCTGTAGGTCGCGGTCGCCTCCGGAATCATGGTGTCGGCGAACTCCTCCCACGACTTGGTATCGAGGGCACGCAGATACCGGAACTTCAACCGGCTGATCGCGGTGACCGCATCGGAATCCATACCTCCCACAATCCCATCAGGACCGCGGGATACCGCGCCATTGGCGCAGATTTGTACCGGATCGCTATCAGTCGGACACACCCCCGCCCCCTGCGCGGCGAGGCGCGGGAGTCGCTCAGCCCTGAATGCTGAAGCAGGTGGTGCAGAAGTCCTCGCCGAATTCGGTCAGTCGCAGGCTCTTTCGCACTATCTTCGGCACACGCCCGGCCTTCTTGAGCGCCGTCTCCACCACCGGCTGCACCTCCAGCACCATGTAGCGCGACAGCACCACCGGATCGTCGGAGGTGATGGTGAGCCCGAGCCGGTTCAGATTGATCAGATAGTGCCGGGAGCGGTCCGGGTAGCGCACGCCCGCCTGCTCCGGCACCGAGGTGAGATCGCCCTTTACCAGTTCCGAACCGATGCCCAGCGGCCGGTTGGTGCGCACATCGACCGTCGGCTGCGGGCCGTTCAGCGCCATGAAGCGCAGGATGCGGGCCTCATCGGGCGCGAGCTGATCGAGAATGCGGTCGTAGGCCGGATGCACGTCCTCGGTGAAGTAGACGTCCGCCGAACGGGCCAGCAGTGAGTCGCCCCGGCGGCGCAGCTCCTCGCTGCTGGCCGAACGCAGCAGGCTGCCCGCCCCGATGGCATGCTGATTCGGGCCACCGACCGGTGTCGGCACATAGCTGACGATCTCGCGCACCGAACCCTCGGTGACGCCGAGTGCGCTGCGCGCGATGGACCGCAGCGCCGCACCGGTGCGCTCGGCGATATCGGCCGACGATTCGCCGTCCAGCGCGGCCTGGGTCAATTGCTTGGTGATCTCGAAGCTGGTGCCGACCGCCCACTGGCCGCTGCGGGCCGCGGTGCCGACCGCCAGTCCGGCCGCCCGGAACACGCCGCGGATCAGTCGTGCCTCATTGCTGATCTGCCGCTGCTCGGCGTCCGAACTGCGTTCCACTGCACGAGAACCCGGACGGACCACCTCCGCCGCACCCCCCGGCGCCTGCACGGTCCTGTCCTCTGCCACGTCCATCTCCGAATATCGCCAGGTGAACTATTCGTCCACGATTATTGCCGCCGACAGACCCACTGGCATGTCGAACCCGGAAAGCCATCCGAAGGTTACCGCGTTCACTTAGCACAACACGCGCCCAACATGACCCTCAACGCCCCCGCACTGCATGCAAGTTGGATGTGCTTCCCGCCATTCTCGTGGTCCCAACGTGACAGGGGAACAGCGGGGTGGAACAGTGTGACCGAGATCTCCGACTCAGACACTCCTTCGCTGGACTCGATTCCTGGACGCACAGTAAGGTCCGAGTCGCCGAGGGGTATCTATGCCGGCGGCGGTTCCGGTATGGATCGGCAGGAGGGTGAACGTTGCTAGAGAGTCTTTTCGGAGTCCACCCGACAATATTGCTGGAACTGATCACGATTCCGTTGTTCACGGGTGTCATCGGCTACATCACCAACTGGACCGGCGTGCTCATGCTGTTCAAGCCGATCAGTTTTCACGGCATCCGGCTTCCGGGGCTCGCGGCCTTGTTTCCATTCCTGCCCAAGCGGATTCAGGTGCTGCCGCTGCTGCAGTACGACGGCCGTATGGGCTGGCAGGGGATTGTGCCGTCGCGTGCGGACAAGATGGCGAGTATCGCGGTCGACAAAGGATTGGCGAAACTCGGAAGCGTCTCGGACTTCTATCGGGAACTCGAACCCGACAAGCTCGCCGAACATCTCACCGAAATAGCGGAACTCCAGATTCGCGACATCGTCGAAGACATCCTGAAACGCGAACATCCGCAACTCTGGTACAACCTGCCCAATGGCGTTCGCGAGATGGTGCACTCGCGCGTGGCCGAACAGCTCCCCACAATTCTGCGTGAACTCACCGATGAACTCGGCAACAACATCGATCAACTGCTCGACGTCAAGCAGATGGTGATTCGCTACTTCCAGGCGCGGCCGCAGTTGCTCAACAGCCTGTTCCAGGTGCTGGGCGCCAAGGAACTCCGGTTCATGCAGAACTTCGGTTTCTACTTCGGCGCGCCCATGGGTCTGGTACTGGTGGGCATCCTGCACTGGACCGGATGGTCGGCGCTGGCGGTGCTGCCGATCGGCGGCATCGTCATCGGCTGGGTGGTCAACTGGGTCGGCATCAATATGATCTTCGCGCCCGCCTACCCGAAGTGGTGGGTGCCGTGGCGGCAGGGGCTGCTCGTCAAGCGGCAGCCCGAGATCACCGAGGGCTACGCCGACATGGTGGCCAGCCAGATCATGACGGTCGCCAATATCGGCGACGAACTGCTCAACGGGCCGCGCTCGGACCGCACCATGCAGATGCTGGCGGACACCCTCAAGCCGGCGGCGGACCAGGCGCTCGGGCCCGCCCGCGGCGCGGTGAAGTTCCTGCTCGGCAATCGTGAATACGACGAGCTGCAGGACAGTTTCACCGCCGAGTCCATGAAGATCGCCCCGATCGCCTTCGCGGACCCGGCGTTCAACGTGCAGCAGGGCAAGCAGGTCCAGGAGTACATCGCCAAACAAATGTCGGCACTGCCCCCGCCGGACTTCGTGGACATGCTGCGATCGGCCATCAAACAAGATGAATGGCTCTTGTTTGTCCATGGCGGCGCGCTGGGGCTCATCGCCGGTTACGCTCACCTCCTGATCTTCGGAACAGGAGTGGCTACCTCATGGATATGACCGAAACCGACTCGGGCGAAGGGGAACCCGCAGATACCTCCACCGAGCTGGTGGTGCGCCCTGCCGCACCGATGCCGGTTCCGGTACCCGGGCCCGCCTACCCCGCCGGACCGGTGCGCACCGCGACCGGCGTTGTCCGGGTTGCCATGTCGGCGGCCGTGGAGGCCGGAGTCTGGAGCCTGAGCACCGCGCTCGGCGTCACCTCGGTGGTGCTGCGGGGCAGTATGGCCGGGCACCCGCCGCGCGATATCCTCTCCGAAGCCGGTGCCCAGGTGCGGCATTCGGTGCTCCAGGTGCTGGGAGTCGCCGCCACCGATGTGGCCGAGACCGACGCCCCCGCGCCCTCCCCCGCCACCGTCCTGCGGGCGCGCGGCGCCGAATTACTGCGCCGCTCAGCCGATTTCCATTCCGAGGACGATAATCACCATCCCGCCTACGCCCGCATTCTCGGTGAGCTCGCTCCCGACGAAGCGCGCATAGTGCGCCACCTCTACCTGGACGGCCCGCAGCCCGCCCTCGAAGTGCGCGGCGGGCGCGCCGCCGCCGGTGGGCAGTTCAATCTGCTGGGTGACGATGCCGGTCTGCGCTATCCGAATCGGGTCGAGGAATACCTCATCAATCTCGATCGCCTCGGCCTCATCGACGTCACCCGCGAGCCGCTCGGCAACCCCAACCGCTATCAGCTGCTGGAAGCCCTCCCCGAGGTCCGCCGCCTGCTCAAGCGCACCAGCTTCGGCACCAAAGTCCTCTACCGCACAGTCGAACTGACCTCCTTCGGCGCCGGTTTCGTCCGGACCTGCCTCCCGGTCCCGACCCTCGACCACCCTCCCCTAGAACACCACGGCTGACCTCAACTCATACGAATCAGCCCGCACCCGAACCGAACAGCACTGACACAGGCTGTGCCCGCCCGGATGCGGGCTGAGTGGTACCGAACAGCCCGCGCCCGCACCGAACAGCGCTGGTACCCGCTGTGCGGTGCGGACAAGGGCTGCGCGGAGACACGGGCTGCGCCGTGCTGAGCGGAGACACCGGCTGCGCCGTGCTGAGATGGGCTGAGTGGTGCCGAACAGCCCGCGCCCGCACCGAACAGCGCTGGTACCGGCTGTGGGGTGTGGACGCGGGCTGTTCGGCGGGGAGGGCCGGGGTCAGTAGTCGGCGAGTTCGAGCCAGCGCTCTTCCGTGGATTCCTTTTCGGCCTGGACCTGCTTGAGTTCGGTGCCCAGGGCGATGAGCTTGTCGGGGGTGGTCGCGGCGTCGGCGAGGGCGGCGTGCAGTTTCGCCTCGCGTTCGTCCAGCTTCTGAATGGCACGCTCCAGCTTGGAGAGTTCCTTGCGGGCGGCGCGGTGGGCGGCGGCATCGGTGACGGGTGCGCCGGCATTCGAGGAGCTCTGGCCGCCGACCTTGGCGGCCGACATGGCGGAGCGCTTCTTCAGGTATTCGGTGATGCCGCCGGGCAGGTTGGTGAGTTTGCCGTCGCCGAACAGCGCCCAGGTGGAATCACAGATGCGCTCCACCAGGTACCGGTCGTGGGAGATGACGACCATGGTGCCGGCCCAGTTGTCGAGCAGGTCCTCCAACTGCTGGAGGGTGTCGATATCCAGGTCGTTGGTGGGCTCGTCCAGGAGCAGGACATTGGGCTCGGCCATGAGGATTCGGGTCAGCTGCAGGCGGCGGCGCTCACCACCGGAGAGATCGCGGATCGGCGTGCGCTGCTTGGCGGGCGTGAAGCCCAGGCGCTCGGCCAGCTGGCTGGCGCTGATCTCCTTGCCGCCCAGCATGGTTCGCATGGCGACATCCTGAACCGCTTCCAGCGCACGCATATCCAGCGGCAGATCGTCGAGTTCCTGTCGCAGCCAGCCGATCTTGACGGTCTGGCCTTCGATGCGCTTGCCGACCTTCAATTCCGAATCACCGGCGAGGGCGCGCAGCAGCGTGGTCTTGCCGGAGCCGTTCACGCCGACCAGGCCGACGCGCTCACCCGGGGCGAGCCGCCAGGTCAAGTCCTGCACCAGTTCCCGGCCGTCCGGGGTGGCGAGGGTGGCGTCCTCGAGCTCGATCACCACGCGGCCCAGGCGTTTACGGGCGAACGAGGCCAGTGCGACGCTGTCGCGCGGCGCGGGCACATCGGCGATCAGCGCCTCGGCGGCCTCGATGCGGTACTTCGGCTTGGAGGTGCGCGCGGGCGCACCGCGGCGCAACCAGGCGAGTTCCTTGCGGGCCAGGTTCTGGCGGCGCGCCTCGGTGGCATCGGCCTGCCGGGTGCGCTCGGCGCGGGCGAAGATCCAGTCGTTGTAGCCGCCCTCGTAGGTCTCCACCTTGCCGCCCTGCACCTCCCAGGTGCGGGTGGCGACGGTATCGAGGAACCAGCGATCGTGGGTGACCACGACCAGTGCGCTGCGCCGGGCCACCAGATGCTCGGCCAGCCACTGCACACCCTCGACATCGAGGTGGTTGGTGGGCTCGTCCAGCACCAGCAGGTCCAGATCGCGGACCAGCGCGGCGGCCAGCGCGGTACGGCGGCGCTCACCACCGGAGAGATTGGAGACCAGGGCGTCCATGCCGAGGTCGGCGATGCCGATGCCCTCGACCACCGTGCGGATGCGGGTGTTCGCGGCCCATTCGTGCTCGGCGACGCCATCGGTCATCTGATCCTCGGCCAGTCCGGCGAGCACCACCTCGCCGACGGTCGCGCCGTCCGGCAGCACCCCGCGCTGGGTGACCACGGCGATGCGCAGGCCGCCGACCCGGCTGACCCGTCCGCTGTCGGCCGGTTCGAGCCCGGTCAGCACCTCCAGCAGCGTCGTCTTACCGCCGCCGTTGAGCCCCACCACCCCGATACGTTCCCCGGCATGCACCCCGAGCGAGACATTGTCCAGCAGCGGCGTGATCCCGAAGCTCTTCGAGACCTGTTCCAAGTTGATGAGGTTGGACATGAAGCTCAGCCGCCTCTCCGCGATTTCTGCCGGTCGTGGCAGCGTAGTTACTTCACGTCGCGGGCCGGCGGCCACGTACGGGAAGACTTTTGGACGTACCCGGCGAGTTACCCCGACCTCACGAAATCAGTTGTCACCTCGCGACACGGCCTTACGGCCGACTGGCACAGTAAGAGTCTGCCTTGCGTGCCGAATCGCGGTGTGGTTGGGTCGGAATCACTTCGGACAGGTGCCCCCGGAACAGCGTCGCAGAATGGGGCCCCACATCTCACATCGATGAGATGGTGAAGCGGGCGGCAGTATTCGCCAACCCCGCATATGGAGGATCCTCATGCAGTTCGGTATCGGCCTGCCCATTTCCGCTCCCGCCACGCTGCTCGACTGGGCTCGGCGCGCTGAGGCGGGACCGTTCACGACCCTCGGCCTGCTCGATCGCCTGGTCTGGGACAACCCCGAGCCGCTCGTCGCGCTCGCCATGATCGCGGGCGCCACCAGCCGCGTCCGGGTGCAGACCGAGGTGCTGATCGCCCCGCTGCGCGATTCGGCGCTGCTGGCCAAGCAGGCCGCGACGCTCGATGTCATGTCCGGCGGCCGCCTGGTGCTCGGGCTCGGGGTCGGCGGTCGCGAGGATGACCACATCGCCTCCGGCACCGACCTGCGCACCCGCGGCAAGCGCCTCGACGAGCAGCTGGAGATCATGCGCCGACTGTGGTCGGGCAAATCCTTCAACGACGATTGCGGACCCATCGGCCCCGCACCGCTGCGCCCCGAAGGCCCGGAGATCCTGTTCGGCGGCTTCAGCCCCGCCGCCGTCGACCGGGTCGGCCGCTGGGGTGGCGGTTTCCTCGCCGCCGCCGCGCCGAGCTGGGCCGGCGGCCTGTTCGACACCGCCCGCAAGTCCTGGACCACGCACGGCCGCACCGGTTCTCCACGCATAGTCGCCCAGGTCAATGCCGCACTCGGCGCCCAGCACGTGATCGACGACGCCCGCGCCTCCCTCGGCGCCTACTACGAATTCTCCGGTCGCGCCGAGTACATGCTCGGCGGAATCCTCACCACCCCCGACCAAATCCGCACGGCCATAACCCAATTCGCAGATCTGGGCGCCGACGAGGTCATGTTCTACTGCTACGGCCGCGACGCAGACCAGATCGACCGCCTCGCCGACGCGATCAGCTGAATCGGAAGCTCGCCAGGTGAGGTCCACGAACCTCTCACAATCCCCCGGCCTGTCGTGCGAACCTGTCGAGCCCGGCGCTCAGCGGGTGATCGCCGAGAAGCCGCGCGAATGCCTGCCGCTCAGCGCTTGGCGGAGTCGGCCGAGCCGCTCAAGATACGAGCGCCGGGGACGGGGCCGTAGGCGGTGCGGACGCTGCGGCACACGCCCGCGCCGGAGAGTTCGGCGGCAACGGCTACAGCCGCGTCTTCACTTTCGCAGAGGAAGGCGCAGGTCGGGCCGGAACCGGAGACTATCCCCGCCAAAGCCCCGGCTGTGACGCCCGCACGCAGCGTGCGGCGAAGTTCGGGGGCGAGGGAGAGCGCGGCCGCTTGCAGGTCATTGCCCAGTAGCAGGGCGAGCTGCTGCGGGTCGCCCGAGGCGAGGGCCTGCAGCAGTGCTTCGGGACTGCCGAGGCGGGGCGGGTCGCCCGCCTCGCGCAACCGGTCGAGTTCATGGAACACCGAGGGGGTGGACAGGCCGGCCTTGGCCAGCGCCAGTACGAAGTGGAAGGTGTTGCGGCACAGCACCGGGAGCAGTTCCTCGCCGCGACCGCGGCCCAGTGCGGTCGCACCGTGCAGGGCGAACGGGACATCACTGCCGAGTTCGGCTGCGATATCGGACAATTCAGCGCGCCCGAGGCCGAGTTCCCACAGATCGTTCAGGCCGACCAGGGCGGCGGCGGCATCGGCGCTGCCGCCCGCCATACCCCCCGCCACCGGAATGCCTTTGGCGATCGCGATTTCCACCAGCGGCGCGCGCCCGCCGAGGTGGGCGAGGCGGACCGCCGCCTGCCACACCAGATTCCCGCGATCGGTGGGGACCTGGTCGGCGCCCTCGCCGCTCACCTTCACCGTGAGGGCGGCGGCCGGTGCGATCTGCAAATCGTCACCGAGTGAGAGCGCCTGGAAGACCGTGGTGAGGTCGTGATATCCGTCCTCGCGAAGATCGCCGACCCCCAGGTGCAGATTCACCTTGGAGGGCGCGCGCACGACGAGGGGACTAGGCACAACAGACAGCACGGTGTCAGAGTAGTTGGCCCTACAGGAGCGCGCCCCCGGTGGCATCGATCCACTGCCCTGCCACCCAGCGGGAGTCGTTGGAGGCCAGGAAAGCAACGATGTCGGCGACATCGGCGGCTCCGGCGACCCGATTGAGCGGCGACAGGGCGGAGACCGCGGCCCAGACCTCGTCATTGCGCAGCCAGTCGGCGTTCATATCGGTGTCGATCGCGCCGGGAGCCACCGCATTGACCGTAATACCCTGTGCCCCAACCTCTTTGGCGAGCACACCGGTCAGCGAGTCGATGGCGGCCGAGCTGTTCAACGAATCCATCGCGGTCTACGGGGCCAATTGCGCGGGCTTCGCGGAGCGTGCGCTCGCCGAGGAGCCGACAGCCCGGGCCGCCATGGCCCGCACGCTGCGGGAGGTGGCCGTCGAATACACCAAATCCGGCCAACCCGGCGGCTGCATGGTGATCAGCGCCGGGCTCAATACCACGAACACCGAGGTGGCAGCCGCGCAAGAGCAGATGCGCACGGCGAATGCGGACGCCTTCGCCGCGCGGATTCGCACCGATATCGACGCCGGGCTGCTGCCCACCGATACCGATGCGGCCGTCCTGGCCCGCTATATCGGGACCATCATGCAGGGCATGTCACAGGGCGCCCGCGACGGCGCGCGGCGCAGCGAACTCCAGCAGGTCGCTGAGCTGGCCCTACGCACCTGGCCGGAGGACACGCCGTTAGATCGCTGAAATTCCACGCCGAACCGCTTGCGCCAGGTACCCACGGGGGGTATGTTTCTGGATGTCGGGGATACCCCCACACCGTATAGAGCGCGAGCCGAGGAGCAGACATGGCCACCAGCACCTACACCGTCACCGGAATGACCTGCGGGCACTGCGCCGGATCGGTCCAGAAGGAGATCGGCAAGATCGACGGCGTCACCAGTGTCGATGTCGACCTCGCCTCCGGGCTGGTCAAGGTCGAATCCGCCGCGCCGATCGCCGACGCCGATGTGACAGCCGCCGTCGACGAGGCCGGATATCAGGTGGCGAGCTGAATGAACGATCGACTGAGATTCGCGGCCTTCGGCGGCGGACTGGTCGTACTGTTCGGGGCCGCGCTCGGGATCGGCGCCCTGGTGGGCGATCCGGCCGGGCCGGCCACCGGCGCGGCCTCCGCACACAGTGCGCACACCGAGAGTGATGCGGCCCCCGGGCTGAAAGACAGCGAGTCCGGCTACACCCTCACCGATATCACCGCCCCCGCGACCGCGAATCAGCAAGGCGCACTGCGCTTCCGGATCATCGGACCGCAGGGCCCGGTCACCCGATTCAACAGCCTGCACGAGCAGGATCTGCACCTGATCGTGGTCCGCTCGGATGCGAGCGGGTTCCGGCACGTGCATCCCCAACTCGCCGCCGACGGCACCTGGTCCATCGACTGGACCTGGGCCGCACCCGGCGCCTACCGGGTCTTCACCGACTTCTCCCCCGCCGGCGGGCCCGGCGAACTGACACTGAGCCGGACCGTGCACGTCGCCGGCAGCGCCGCGGACACACCGCTGCCGCCGGTGTCCAAGACGGCCGATGTGGACGGTTACCGGGTCACTATGACCGGCGATATGTCCACTGCGGGAAGCGAATTGACGTTCACCGTGACCCGTGACGGCAAGGCCGTGACCGATCTGCAGCCCTACCTGGGCGCGTACGGGCACCTGGTGGCACTGCGCGCGAGCGATCTCGCCTACCTGCACGTGCACCCGGAGGGCGAGGTCGGCAAGACCGCCCCGGGCCCTGACGTAGCATTCCACGCACAAGCGCCCAGTGACGGCACCTATCGCCTGTACCTGGACTTTTCACATAATGGCGCGGTACACACCGCGGAATTCACCGACGCGACCACAACCGCCGCATCCGCCTCGGATGCGACTTCGCAGCACGGAGGAGGTCACTGATGAGCGCACCGGCACCGGAGCGGTCGATCGAGCTGGAAATCGGCGGGATGACCTGCGCCTCCTGCGCGTCTCGAATCGAGAAGAAGCTCAATAGGATCGACGGCGTCACGGCCACGGTGAACTACGCCACCGAGAAGGCGAAGGTCAATTTCCCGGAGTCGGTGAGTACGGATGATCTGATCGCCAAGGTGGTCGATACCGGGTACACCGCCGCCGTGCACAGTACGGAGCCGGTGAAAACCGCTGATACCGAGGGTGATTCGGCTCCCAGCGCCACCCGGCAACTGCGGCACCGCCTGCTGGTGACACTCGCGCTGGCCGTCCCCGTGGTGGCCATGGCCATGATCCCGGCCCTGCAGTTCACCAATTGGCAGTGGCTCTCGCTGACGCTGACCGCACCCATCGTGGTGTGGGGCGGCGCGCAATTCCACCGTGCCGCCTGGGTGAACGCCAAGCACGGCGCGGCCACCATGGACACGCTGATCTCGCTCGGCACCCTTGCCGCCTTCAGCTGGTCGGTGTACGCGCTGTTCTTCGGCGATGCGGGCATGGCCGGCATGAAACACCCGTTCAGCTTCGCCATTGTGCGCGGTGACTCGTCCTCCGCCCTCTACTTCGAAGTGGCGGCGACGCTGATCACGGCCATTCTGGCGGGCCGGTATTTCGAGACCCGGTCCAAGGAGAAGGCCGGATCCGCACTGCGGGCGCTGCTGGAGCTCGGCGCGAAAGATGTCGCGGTACTGCGCAATGGTGTCGAGACCCGGATTCCGGTGGGCGAACTGCGGGTCGGCGAGGAGTTCCTCGTCCGCCCCGGCGAGAAGATCGCCACCGACGGTGTTGTGGTGCAGGGAAATTCGGCATTGGATATGAGCATGCTCACCGGCGAATCGGTGCCGGTGGAGGTCGGATCCGGTGATCCGGTGGTCGGTGCGACCGTGAACGCGGGCGGTCTGCTGACCGTGCGGGCCTCCCGGGTCGGCGCGGATACCCAGCTGGCGCAGATGGCTTCGCTCGTGGAGGAGGCGCAAAACGGCAAGGCGCCCGTACAGCGGCTCGCGGATCGGGTGGCCGGGGTTTTCGTGCCCATTGTCATCGCGATCGCCATTGCGGCACTGGGCTTCTGGCTCGGCACCGGCGCCGCGGTCTCGACCGCCTTCGGTGCGGCGGTGGCGGTGCTGATCATCGCCTGCCCGTGCGCCCTCGGCCTGGCCACGCCCACCGCACTGCTGGTGGGCACCGGCCGCGGTGCGCAGCTGGGCATTCTGATCAAGGGCCCGCAGGTGCTGGAGTCGACCCGCCGGATCGACACCGTGGTGCTGGACAAGACCGGCACCGTCACCACCGGCAGAATGAGTCTCGCCGAGGCGATTCCGAGTACCGGAGTCGATGCCGACGAGCTGCTGGCGGTCGCGGCCGCGGTGGAGCACGGCTCCGAACATCCGGTCGCCAAGGCCGTAGTGGCGGGAGCGGTCGCCCGCGGACTCGCCACCGAACAGGTGCAGCAGTTCGTCAGCCACGGCGGCAAGGGTGTGCAGGGTCTGGTCGGTGACCGCGCGGTGGTCATCGGGCGCACCGAACTGCTCGACGACTGGTCGATCCGGCTGCCGGAAGGATTGGCGGAGGCCAAGACTCGCGCCGAGCGGGTGGGCGGCACCGCAGTCGTGGTGGCCTGGGACGGGGTGGCGCGCGGGGTGCTTGTCATCACCGATGCCGTCAAACCCACCAGTGCACAGGCGATCTCGGAAATGCGGGCGCTCGGTCTCACCCCGATCCTGCTGACCGGTGACAATGCCGCCACCGCCCGCACGGTCGCGGATCAGGTCGGCATCGACGAGGTCATCGCCGAGGTGCTGCCCAGTGACAAGCTCGAGGTGGTGAAGCGGTTGCAGGCCGAGGGCAAGGTGGTCGCCATGGTCGGCGACGGCGTCAATGACGCGGCCGCGCTCGCCCAGGCCGATCTCGGCCTGGCCATGGGCACCGGGACGGATGTGGCCATCCAGGCCGCCGATCTGACCCTGGTGCGCGACGATCTGCGCTCGGTGCCGACCGCCATCAAACTGTCGCGGGCCACCCTGCGCACCATCAAGAGCAATCTGTTCTGGGCGTTCGGCTACAACGTGGCAGCCATCCCCCTGGCCGCCGCCGGACTGCTGAACCCCATGCTCGCCGGGGCCGCCATGGCGCTGTCCAGCGTGTTCGTGGTCAGCAACAGCCTGCGCCTGCGCCGCTTCCGCGGCTAGGCCGGAACGAACAGGCGATACCCGTTGCCGCACTGGGCCGTTCGGATCCCCGATCCGGGCGGCCCTTGCGCATGGGTAGGCGGGTGCACCGGCCGCCCGGCAACTCGTGTTCAATGGCGAAAGACTGCGGTGGGGACCGCCTCGCCCGCGTAGCCGAGGAGCAGACTTCGTGACCACCATTGCCGAGTACCTGGTCGCAGCGGATATCGAGATCGCGCCCGTGGAGCGTGGGAGCGAAGGGACACCCGAGGTCTCCATCGCGCTGTCGGAGGATTGGCAGACGATCGACGCGGCCATGTTCCCGGGCGCCTACGGCGTCTTCACGCGGCCGCCGGAGGACGGGTGGGCCGACAATGTGGTGCTGCTGGTGGGCAAGCTGTCGAAGCCGGTGAATGCCGCGGAATTGCTGGAATCGGCGTTCACCGATGCGCGGCAATTGCCGCAGTGGCAGGAACTCGGCGCGGAAATCGGTGACTACCAGGGTTACCCGTCGGCGGCGGTGACCGGCACCTACGCCATGGACACCCTGGTGCTGTGGGTACACACCCGCTACGTCATCGTGGCGGTCGGCACCGACGAGTTCCTCATCCAGCTCACCGTCACGGCCAAGGCCGATCAGATCAGTTCGGAGGCCGGCATTCTCGGCGGCCTGGAAATCCGCGTCTAGCCGGATCAGGCCTGCGCCGCCAGGCGCACGAACGCGGCGGTATCGAGGGTTTCACCGCGGGCGGTCGGAGCGATTCCCGCTGCGACCAAACGCCTTTCGGCTTCGACCGGAGATCCGGCCCAACCGGCCAGTGCGGCGCGCAGGGTTTTGCGGCGCTGCGCGAAGGCGGCGTCGACCACCTCGAAGACCTTCTTGCGATGGTCCTCGTCGATGGGCCAGGGAGCTTCCTCGAAGCGGTCGATGCGCACCAGCCCGGATTCGACCTGCGGTACGGGCCAGAAGATTTGGCGGCCGACGGTGCCGGCGCGGCGGACGGTGCCGTAGAAGCCCGCCTTGACGCTGGGGATGCCGTAGATGCGGCCGCCCGGCTTGGCGGAGAGGCGGTCGGCGACCTCGAGCTGCACCATGATGAGAGTGGTTCGGATGCTGGGCAATTCGGCGAGCAGGTGCAGCAGGACGGGGACCGCCACGTTGTAGGGCAGGTTCGCGACCAGCGCGGTGGGTGCGGCCGGAAGATCTTCGGCCCGCACCCGCAGCGCATCGGCCTGCACAATGCTGAGGCGGTCGGCCAGTTTCGGCGCCCGATCCTGCACGGTGCCCGGCAGATGCCCGGCCAGATTCGGATCGATCTCGACCGCGATCACCCGGTCGACCACATCGAGGATGGCGAGGGTCAGCGAGCCGAGCCCGGGACCGACCTCCAGCACCACATCCTCGCGCCCCACCCCGGCGGCGGAGACGATGCGGCGCACCGTATTGCCGTCATGCACGAAGTTCTGTCCGAGCTGCTTGGTCGGGCGCACCCCGAACCGCTCGGCGAGCACCCGCACTTCGGCAGGGCCCAGCAGGGCGGCTTCTCCACGACCAGCGTTTTCGAATTCGGACACCCTGCGAAACCTACCGTGTCTAATTGCCTCCGCTTCGCTCCGGCGGGTTCGCGGCCCCCTTTGTCTCGTTCTTCCCTCCCTCCGCTCCTCCGCTTCGCTCCCCCGCTCCACTCAGTCCAGAGCCGAGACGGGCCGCGAACTCGGGAGGTTTGGTGTGGTCGGCTTGGCCAGAATGCGGTCGCTATGACCGAGACCTGGTGAGCGGCGGACCTAACTGAACCGGCGGACAGGGGTTGGTCAGGACTGGACAGGCGTGGAGAGCACGCGGGCGGTGAAGTTGTCGATGGCGGCCCACATCTGGGGGTTCAGCTGGCAGTGGGTGCCGGTGCCGACGACGGTGTCGAAATCCACGCCGTTCGCGGCGAACTGTGCGACGAGGGCGCCGTGCAGCGGTGACGGGACCGTGGTGTCGGTGGCGTTGACCAGCAATAGGATCGGCGCATCGTAGCCACGGACCGGAACGGTCATGTAGTCGTTCAGGACACCCGGGAACGGGCCCTGCGACAGCGGGCGGGAGAGCAGATCACCGATCGAGACATCGGCCATGCGCTTGCTGATGGCGGGCAGGCATTCGGTGCCGATATCGTCGAGCAGCTGCCGGCCGCGGTCGGTCAGATAGCTGTCGACCTGTGCGTCCGGGCGAGCGGCGCGCACGCCGGCCAGAATGCTGGCGCTGAAGCTGCCGACGCCGGTGCCGATCGCACCCGGCAGTTCCGGCACCCACGGGCCCGCGATCGGCAGCGCCTTCTCCACATCGGTGGCGGGATCGATGGCGATGGTGCCGCGGAAGTCGAGATCCGGCGCATCGCTCACCTGCAGATTGGAGGCGCCGAGCGAGGCATGACCGCCCTGCGACATCCCGCTCACCGCCCAGGTGCGCGACAGTCCGGGGTTGGCGGCACGCGCGGCGCGCACCATATCGATGGTGGCGGTCGCCTCGGTGCGCAGTTCCAAATACGGATGCGGGCCGGTGTCGAAGACGCCCAGCCCGAGATGATCGGGGGCGACAACAGCGAAGCCCTTCGAGACGAAGTACTGCATCAGTTCTTCGTCGGCCTTCAGCGGTACCGCCAGCGGCGCGGTGGACGGATCGGACTGCCCGCCGCAATTCGCGCCGAGTCCGGTGGTGCCGTGGTTGTAGGCCATGATCGGCCAGCCGCCGGCGGGCGCGGGACCTTCGGGGACGAAGAAGGCGCCGCTGGCCTGAACGGCCTCACCATTGGATCGGGTCGTCCAGTAGGTGAGGACCGAACCGTTCCCGGTGTTGTGGTGCCAGCCGGCGGCTTGCGCGGTCTGGGCGATCGGCGCGCCCGCCGGGTCCGCGTGCGCGGCGCTCACGGGGACGACGAGCAGGGCGCCCGCGGCGACCGCCGTCGCGATCAGACCTCTGCCGAATGTGCTTGTAAATCCCATGATTCCTCCACCGATGCCGCCCCGACACCGGGCCGAACTTTCGAAGACATTTCCGACCAATGTATTTGCCGCAAGATAGCCGTGATCACTCGGGGCGGCGCGATGGACAAATCAGGACTTGGTCGGCGTGGCCAGAATGCGGTCGCTGAACGCCCCGATGGCATCCCACATCCTCGGATTCAATTGAGTGTGCGTGCCGGTGCCGACCACCGCCTGGAAATCGACGCCATCGGCCGCGAACTGAGCAGCCAGCGCGGCATGCAGCGGGGACGGCACAGTGATGTCATTCGTGTTGAGCAGCAACAGGATCGGCGCGTCGTAGCCACTGGTCGGCACGGTGATGTAGTCGTTGAACGCGGCCATGAAGCGGGCGTCGTTCAGCGGGCGCGAGATCATATCGCCGATCGAGGTGCCGTCGATGACTTTCGTAATGCCCTTGAAGCACAGGCTCGAGGCCTGGTCCACCACCTCACGCCCGCGCGGTGTCAGGTAATTCGCGTTCAGGTCGAGTTCCGGGTGGGTAGCGCGCAGGCCCGCGAGCATGCTGACCACAAATCCGCCGACACCGTCGCCTGCCTCGCCCGGGATGGCGGGCACGTAGGGGCCGACGAACGGGGAGACCTTCTCGATATCCGAGGCCGGGTCGACGGCGATGGTGCCGCGGAAGTCCAGATCGGGAGCGTCGGTGTGCTGCAGATTGGCAGCGCCCAGTGCCGCGTGACCGCCCTGGGAGACACCGGTCAGCGCCCAGGTGCGCGACAGCTCCGGATCGGCGGCACGGGCGGCGCGGACCATATCGATGGTCGCGGTGGCCTCGGTGCGGATTTCCAGATACGGGTGCGGTCCGGTGTCGAAGCGGCCGAGTCCGAGGTAATCGGGGGCGACAACAGCGAAGCCCTTGCCCAGGAAGTACTGCAGCACACGGTCTTCCGCGGGACGGTTCACCTGCGTGGTATCGGTCTGGCCACCGCAGCCGGGTCCGAGACCGGAGGTGCCGTGGTCGTAGGCCATGATCGGCCAGCCGCCGGCGGGCGCCGTGCCGTTCGGGACGAAGAGCGCGCCGCTGGCCTTGACCGCTTCACCATTGGAGCGCGTGGTCCAGTAGTCGATGATGGAGCCGTTCGGCATGCCGCGGAAGCCGTCGGGTGCCGCGGTTGTCGCGATAACCGCGCCCGGCGTCTCCGCCTGGGCCGGCGCTCCCGGAATTATCAGGAACGCACCCGCGGTCACCATGGACGCGGTGAAAATCCGCGTCCGCCAACCCAAAACCCTCATCAGTCCTCCATAAAACACCGACCCACAAACTCATTGCGTGCGCGAATGAGCTTAGCGATTAGATCGACCGTCCAGTATGAGAAATCTCTGTGATCGGGCGGCCGCCGATCAGCCATTGACGCCGAGTGAAACTTGTTCTAATTTCGCGCCATGCTGAGCAGATTTGAAGGACGCCGAGTAATCGTCACCGGAGCCGGTTCCGGAATCGGCCAGGGCATCGCCCTGCGCCTCCTCTCCGAAGGCGCGCAGCTGGTCGCCGCCGATATCAACGACGCCGGGCTGACCGCCACCGTCGAAGCCGCTCCCGCCGACCAGCGGGACCGGCTGCGCACCGTGCACCTGGACGTCTCCGATCCGGAGTCGGTGCACACCGCCACCGCCGACGCCTTCGAAACCCTAGGCGGCCTGGACGTTCTCGTGAATGCCGCCGGCATCATGCGCGCCGGGCACACCCACGAGATGCCCGTGGAGGTCTGGAACCAGGTGCTCGCGGTGAACCTCACCGGCACCTTCCTGATGATCCAGTCCGCTATCCCCCAGCTCATCGAATCCGCGCACGGCGGCGTGATCGTGAACTTCTCCTCCACCGCGGCCTTCGGCTCCAACCCCTACATGGCCGCGTACGCCGCATCCAAGGCCGGCGTCAACGCGCTGACCCACTCCATCGCCCTCGAATACGTGAAAAAGGGTCTGCGCGCGGTGAATATCGTCCCGGGCGGCATCAGCACCGGCATCACCTCCGGGCTCTCCCTCCCCGCCGACGCCGACTGGTCGCTCATGGCCCGCCTCCCCGGCTGGATCGACGGCGGCGCCCTGGGCAAGCCGGAGGACATCGCCGGCGTGGTCGCCATGGTCGCCTCCGATGACGGCCGCTACATGACCGGCACCGAACTCCGCGTAGACGGCGGCGCACTGATGTAGGCGCTGCACACACAGCAGGTGTTCCAACGGGCCCAGCTCCCGAAACCCCTGCACCACAACAGCAGATCCACACCCCATGACCCCCGCTCCAAGTTCGCGGCCCGCCCCGTTCTGGACTGAGCGGAGCGGGGGAGCGAAGCGGAGGAGCGGAGGGAGGGAAGAACGGGGTAACAGGGCCGCGAACCCGCCGGAGCGAAGCGGAGGCAAAAGATACAGCTAGCTGATGCCGAGGCGGCTTGTGCACGCAGGCCAGGCGCCCCAGCCCTGGCGGGCGCGGGTTACCTCGGCGATGGCGATCTGTTCTTCGCGGGTCGCGAGGTCGGCGCGGGGGGCGTAGCGGGTGCCGCCCTGGCGCTCCCAGGTGTTCTGGTCGAATTGCACGCCGCCGTAGAAACCGTTGCCGGTGTTGATCGCCCAGTTGCCGGTGGATTCGCATTTGGCGAGGGCGTCCCAGGTGGCGCCGTCGCGGACGGGCGGAACCTCGGTACCGGGTTTGGCGCCCTTGCGAATGGTCTTGGGTGCGGCGGGGACGATCACGGTGGAGTGGATCGGATCCCGGCCCGCCTCTTTGCCGTTCACGATGGACACCGCGAAGGTGACGTCCTGAGTGCCTGGTGTGCCCTGGTTTTCGACAATGGTCCGGCTCATATTGAGCGTGGGGTCGTCGATGATGTTCTCGGGCGGATCCAAAGGCACGCGCTCGGTGCGGTTTTCGACGACCTTGCGGGTGACCACGATTTTCATGCCGTCGGTGAGCGGGGTATCAGCGGCCGGGACGACAAAATCCTGATTGATGAGCGGGCGGCCCTGCACCTCGAGCAGCTGCCCGACCGTGGGGGCGGCCAGACGCACCAGTGAAGCGGCACTGCCGTTGTCGGCCAGCTCCACGGTGCGCGGATTGGTGATGAGCAATTGCGCCCCCACCAGCGGCAGCGGCGTCGGGCGCGAGGGCGAGGTGAACACATCGCCGGGCAATTTCAGCTGCACGATCGCCTGCGCGACGGTGAGCGCGGTGGTCCAGGCCTTGGACGGGGTGCCGTCGGTGATGAGCGAGACCTCACGGGCCCGGTTCAGCGTGATGGTGTCGCCGTCGTGGACTCGTGAACCGGCAGAAGGGGATACGTCATCGCGCGAGCTGATGTCGTACCCGGCGTCCTTGAGCACGCCGCGCACATTCAGGTACATGGTGCTGCGGCTGGTGGATTGGCCGTCGATCACGACGGTGACCACCTTCTTGTTCATGATGGCCAGGCCAGCGCCGACTATGAGCGTGGCAAGCATCGCCGCGATGGCGCCGTACAGCAACGGCGAGCGCGACGAGTTGATCTTCGCCAAAGCGTTCACAGGAAATCCCGGCATGGTCACAGTACGATAACGAGGGGGTCAGCGATTGACAACCGATCCACCGGAACTGCGCGTATCAAAATTACGAACGGATATCGAGCCGCAGGTGAATCAAGATCACGCTGGATCATAGTGAGCCAAGCCACAAACCCAAAGCCGGGGCCGCAATCAGATTCCGTACACCCGCCGGGCATTCGCCGTGGTGATCTTGGCCAGCGTCACCGGATCCTGTTCGCGCACCCCGGCCAGCGCGCGCACCGTGTACGGCAGCACGTAGGACTCGTTCGGCGCACCCCGGAACGGATGCGGGGTGAGGAACGGCGCGTCCGTTTCGACCAGAATGTGGTCATCTGGAACGAGTTTCGCCGCCTCCCGCAATTCATGGGCATTCTTGAAACTCACGGTGCCCGAGAAACTCAGCACGTACCCCTGATCCACGCAGGCCTGCGCCATGTTCGCATCGGAGGAGAAACAGTGGAAGATCACGGTTTCCGGCGCACCCTCGTCCAGCAGCACCGCCAGCAGATCGTGATCGGCCTCGCGATTGTGGATCATGAGCGGCTTGCCCAGCCGTTTGGCCAGGTCGATATGCCAGCGGAAACCTTCGACCTGCTCCTCGATATCGGCGCAGCCCTCCAGTTTTCCGGGCCAGTAGTAATCGAGCCCGGTCTCACCGATCGCGACCACGCGCGGGTCGGCGGCCAGGCGCTCGAGCTCCGCTTTGGCCGCGTCGTCGAGTGCGTTGGCCCGGGTCGGGTGCAGGGCCACGGCCGCGTACACCCGCCGATCCCAGTGCGCGGCCCGCACCGCGAACTGTGCGGCGACCAGATCGTCGGCCACCGTCACCACCTCGCGCACACCGACCGCTTCGGCGCGATCCATAATGGCCGCAACCGATTCCGCATCGGTCGCACCGCAGGCATCCAGATGGGTGTGCGCGTCGATGAGCGGCGCCAGCGGCTCCGGTGGTTCGGGCGCGGGCCGGCTGCTACTCATGGACGACACCTGCCACGGGGATATTCACGCGAGCGACTAGAGGCACGCAGATTAGAGTAGACACACCATGAGTGCATCCGAACGCCCCGCCTTCTATGTCACCACGGCCATCGCCTACCCGAACGGCGCGCCGCACATCGGCCACGCCTACGAGTACATCTCCACCGATGCGCTGGCCCGCTTCAAGCGGCTCGACGGGTTCGATGTCTTCTTCATGACGGGCACCGACGAGCACGGCCAGAAGGTGCAGCAGGCCGCCAAGGCCGCCGGTGTTCCGGAGCACGAATACGCCTCCGGCAACTCCGATGTGTTCGAGCGCATGGACAAGGCCCTCGATATCTCGTTCGACCGGTTCATCCGGACCACCGACGAGGACCACCTCGCCGCGTCCGCCGCCATCTGGGAGCGGATGGTCGCCAATGGCGATATCTACCCGGACACCTACTCCGGCTGGTACTCGGTGCGCGACGAGGCGTTCTACACCGAGGAGGAGACCACCCTCCAGGCGGACGGCACCCGCATCTCCACCGATACCAAGACGCCGGTGGAGTGGACCGAGGAGTCGAACTATTTCTTCCGGCTGTCCGACTACCAGGACAAGCTGCTCGAACTGTATGAGACCAAGCCGGAATTCATCGCGCCCGCGACCCGGCGCAATGAAATCGTCTCGTATGTGAAGGCCGGGCTGAAGGATCTGTCGATCTCCCGCACCACCTTCGACTGGGGTGTGCCGGTGCCCGGCGATCCGGCGCACGTCATGTACGTGTGGGTGGACGCGCTCACCAACTACCTCACCGGTGCGGGCTTCCCGAATACGGATTCGGCTGCCTTCCAGAAGTTCTGGCCCGCCGATCTGCACATCATCGGCAAGGACATCACCCGCTTCCACGCCGTGTACTGGCCGGCGTTCCTGATGTCGGCCGGAATCGAGCTGCCCAAGCGCGTTTTCGTGCACGGGTTCCTCTACAACAAGGGCGAGAAGATGTCGAAGTCGACCGGCAATGTGGTCGATCCGACGGAGCTCGTCGACACCTACGGGCTCGATGCCGTGCGGTTCTTCCTGCTGCGCGAGATCTCCTACGGGCAGGACGGCTCGTACAGCCACGAGGGCATCGTCAGCCGGATCAATACCGATCTGGCCAATGAGTACGGCAATCTGGCGCAGCGCACGCTGAAGATCTCCGCGCGTGACTTCGGCCCGGTGGTGCCGGCGCCCGGTGATTTCACCGATGAGGACAAGGCGCTGCTGGAGCTCGCGAACGGGCTGCTGGAGCGGGTGCGGGCCGAATTCGACCAGCAGCAGCTCCATTTGGGCCTGGAGGAGCTGTGGATCGCGCTGCGCGAGACCAACCGCTACTTCTCCGCGCAGGCGCCGTGGACCCTCGCCAAATCCGGCACGCCGGAGGATGTGGCCCGTGAGGCCACCATTCTCTACGTGACCATGGAGGTGCTGCGCATTGTGACGATCCTGGTGCAGCCGGTGATCCCGGCTTCCGCGGAGAAGATCCTGGATCTGCTCGGCCAGACCGGGCGCACCTTCGCCGATATCGCCACCCCGATCCAGCCGGGCACCGCCCTGCCGGAACCGGAGGTCGTCTTCCCGAAGTACGTGGAGCCCAAGGTCTAGCCACTCTCGCCAATCAACCGACGGCCCTGAGCAATTCGCTCGGGGCCGTCGTCGCTGTGCACCGGATGTTCACGCACCCCACAGCCCGCGAATTCCGGTGCGACGGTTGCCGTTCATCGATGTCCGGTGCGAAACCCACTGCCGCTCAGACAGTTTCAAACGGAAATACACGTAACTACAGGTTACATCTTTTGTTCCCGGCGACAGAGGTGAAGTCCCTCACAGGCCCGAATGATAGGCCAATGCTCTCACCGGCGAAAACCTTTGCCGAACAAGATGTCTCAGACAATGCACGGGCGTCCGTCCGGTCGCAGCCGTGGTTACCGTCGAGTAGTCTCAGTTCGTCACCGATTCAGATTGCAATTCTTCGCACTTTCAGGAGTCCCTGTGTCGCATTCTCGATTCGAGTCGATAGGCGCCTACCTGCCATCGAAACGCGTCACCACCGAAGAGCTCGTCTCGCAATTGAAGGAGACGCCCGGGTTCGATCTCGAAAAAATCACAGGTGTTAAGGAAAGACGCTTCCGCGACACTACACCCGAAAACCACGAAGACTCGTACATTCTCGCGATGAATGCCGCGCAGGACTGTTTGTCGAGGTCACAGTACGCGGCAGCCGATCTCGACGTGATCATCTCCACCTCGATCACGCGCAGCCGGGGCACGAAGATGTACATGCAGCCCTCCTTCGCCGGCACGCTTGCCCGGGATCTCGGAGCGCGTGCCGACACCATTTCCTTCGACCTTTCCAATGCCTGCGCCGGAATGATGACCGGCACCTACATTCTCGATCGAATGATTCGTTCGGGTGCGGTGAAGCGCGGCATGGTCGTGAGTGGTGAAGCAATTACTCCGATCGCCGAAACAGCGGTCGAGGAGATCACTGAGAAATACGATCTGCAATTCGCATCGCTCACCGTCGGCGATTCCGGCGCGGCCGTCATCATCGATGAGGCCGTCGACGACAACGATAAAATTCACTACATCGAACTGACCACCGCATCGGAATTCTCGCACCTGTGCCTGGGTATGCCCAGTGAGAAATCCCAGGGCGTCTCGCTGTACACGGACAACCGGAAGATGCACAACGAGTCGCGGTTCCTGCTCTGGACCGACACCCAGGGCAACTTCATGGCCGATCGCGGCACCACGTTCGAGGACGAGGGCTTCGACTACATTATCCACCACCAGTTCGGCGCCGGCGCGATCCCGTTCATGAACGCGATTGCCGCACGCGAGTTCGGCCACCCGATGCCGCCGGACCTGAATGTGATCGAGAAGTACGGAAACACCTCCACCACTTCACATTTCATCGTGCTGCACGATCAGCTGAGCCAGCAGAACATCGCATCCGGATCCAAGGTCCTGATGGTCCCCGCCGCCTCCGGCGTCGTCGGGGGATTCCTGTCCACCACGATTTCATCTCTGAAGGTCTGACATGGGCGTGCGTATCAAATCCACCGGAATCAGCCGGGCCGGAGACACTTTCAGCATTGTGGAGCTCAGCGGGGCCGCCGCGCGCCAGAGCATGGAGCGGGCCGGGGTGCGCCCCGACCAGGTCGGCGTGCTGATCAACGCGGGCATCTTCCGTGACTCGAATACGGTCGAACCGGCCGTCTCGGCACTCATCCAGAAGGCCGCCGGCATCGGGCTCGACTATGTGAAGGAAGACCCGCGGTCATTCTCCTTCGACCTGATGAACGCCGGTGTGGGCGTGCTCAATGCGGTGCAGGTGGCGCAGTCCATTCTCGCGACCGGCAGTGCCGAGCATGTGCTGATCGTCTCCGGCGACACCCACCCGTCCATGAAGCGCGGTGCGGGCGATGACGAATTCCCTTACGCCACTTCGGGTGCCGCGCTGCTGCTGGAGAACACCGACGAGCCCGAGGGGTTCGGCCGGGTGCACACCGTCGCCGGTAGCGGCACTCCCGCCATCGAGTCCTACGTGGATCTGAACACCATGGGTACGCGCGGTCGCGGACTCATGACCGTCATCCGCGAACCCGATGCCGAGGACCGGCTGCTCGCCGTCGCCGCCGACGCGGCCCGGCTGGCGCTGTCGGAGGCCGATCCGGAGCAGGCCACCACCGCCCTGATCGCGTCCACCCCGACCGGCGACTTCCCGGAGCGGCTCGCGGCCGAACTGGGTATCGCACCGAACGCGGTCTTCGGACCCGATCTGTCCCAGGGTGATCCGCACACCGCCGCGCTGCCGCTGGCGTACGACGCGGCCATCGCGGGCAAGGCGCTCGACGGCTTCACCCATGTGCTGTTCGTCGCGGCCGGCGCGGGTCCCTCGGCCGCCGCCGCGCTCTACCGGCTCCCCGCCCCCGTCGGAGCCGCGGCGTGACGACCGCTACGTACTGGCAGGCCATCGACCGCTTCCGCGCGGTCGTGGCCGACCAGCCCGACCGGGAAGCGGTGATCTTCCCTGCCGGTACGGCGGCGACCGGCCTGCCGGACTACCGCCACCTCACCTACCGCGAGCTCGACACCTGGTCCGACACCATCGGCGGCCACCTGGCCGCCGCGGGTGTCGGCCGCGGTACCCGCACCATCGTGCTGGTGCTGCCCAGCCCTGAGCTGTACGCGATCATGCTGGGGCTGTTGAAGATCGGCGCGGTCCCGGTGGTCATCGATCCCGGCATGGGCCTGCGCAAAATGCTCAACTGCCTGCGCGCCGCCGACGCCGAAGCCTTCATCGGCATCCCCCAGGCGCACGCCGCCCGCGTCCTGTTCAGCCGCTACTTCCGCGACGTCCGCGTGAAGATCACCGTCGGCCCCCGCTGGTTCTGGGGCGGCGAAACCTTGCAGAGCTGGGGTACACCCCGCGGCTCGGAAGCCACTGCGGCACAACTGAATACAGTCACCCAGGTATCGAGCGACAAGTCCGGCGCCACGCGTGATGTACGGACCGCCGCTGTGGCCACCCAGAGCGCGGCCGCGACCGACGCACCCGGCGCGATCGTCAACCAGCACGACGCCGAAGCGGCTGCCGGCTCGGACAGCGAGGCCGATACGCCCGCGACCGCGGACGAGGCCCTCACGGCTACGGCGAGTGCGGACGGCGGACTCGGTAGGCCGCATGCTCCGGACGATGTCGCCGACGGCGCGGCGGCGGCGCGAAACACCCTGGGCGGCAAGCCATCTCCTGCTGGGGCGATGAGCGTTCGACTGCACGCGCTGCTCGAGTCGCTCGAGCAGAACGCGCCTGCCGGACGCGGGGGTACGGCGATCGCCAAGGCTGCCGCGACCGCGGACCGTTTCAGCCCGGTGGTGGGTTCGCGTCTGCGTACCCTGCGCTCCACCGCAGTGGGCGCGCGCGCCCGCTGGGAGCGGCGGGCGACCGGGGCAGGCACTGCCGGCGCCGGGGACACCATCGCTCTCGGAACCGGTTCGCTCGCCGATCGGGTGCCCGCGCCCGATGGGGAGTTGCTGCTCATCGCATTCACCACGGGTAGTACGGGTCCGGCCAAGGCGGTCGAGATGACGCACGGGAATCTGTCGGCCATGGTCGATCAGGTTGATGCGGCGCGGGGGCGGGTCGCACCGGATACCTCGCTGATCACGCTGCCGCTGGTGGGGATTCTGGACATGCTGCTCGGGGCGCGGTGTGTGCTGCCGCCGCTGGTGCCGAGTCAGGTCGGGTCGACCGATCCGGCGCATGTCGCCGATGCCATCAATCGGTTCGGGGTGCGGACCATGTTCGCCTCGCCCGCCGTATTGATCCCGCTACTGCGGTATCTGGAGAGTTCGAAGACGGAACTTCCTACGCTGCACAGCATTTACTCCGGTGGCGCACCGGTGCCGGACTGGTGCATCGCCGGCCTGCGCGAGGTACTGCCCGCGGACTCCGAGGTGCATGCCGGATACGGCTCCACCGAGGCGTTGCCCATGTCGACCATCGAATCGCGGGAACTGCTCGGCGGTTTGGTCGAACGCGCCCATCACGGCGAAGGCACCTGCATCGGCCGCCCGGCCGAGGGCGTCCGGGCGCGACTGGTGGCCATCACCGATGATCCGATCAAGCTCTGGTCCGATGCCGAGGCCCGCGAGGCCGAACTGGTCGCGACCCGCGGCATCGGTGAGCTCGTGGTGGCGGGGCCGAATGTGAGCACCCGGTACTACTGGCCGCGCGAGGCCAATCGCGCCGGCAAGATCATCGACGGCGATACCGTGTGGCATCGCACCGGCGATCTGGCCTGGATCGATCAGGAGGGCCGAATCTGGTTCTGCGGGCGCAAGAGTCAGCGTGTGCACACCGCCGCCGGACCCATGTTCTCGGTACAGGTGGAGCAGGTCTTCAATACGCTGCCCGGCGTCGTCCGTACCGCCCTGGTGGGCGTCGGACCGCGCGGCGCGCAACAGCCGGTGCTGTGCGTGGAGGCCGAGTCCGGTGCGGACACCGTGCTGCTGGCGGCGCAATTGCGCACGCGGGCCACCGAATTCGAGGTGACCGCACCGGTGGCGACCTTCCTGTTCCATCCGAAGTTTCCGGTCGATATCCGCCACAATGCCAAGATCGGCCGCGAGCAGCTGTCCCTCTGGGCCACCCAGCAGCTCGGAGAGGACAAGTGACATGCTGAAACCGACTGCCCTCCGGGCCATTCCGATTCTCGGCTGGCTGTACCTGACCGCCGGGCTGATCGCCGCCCTGACCGATCGCGCACCGGCCAACCGGCTGCTGCGCGCCGCCTGGTGGATCGACGTCTTCCTGAGCACCGTGGTGCACGCGGCGCAGATCCCGGCCGCACTGCGCGCCGCGGCGGGCACCGGCCGATCCCCCGTCGAAACCGCCGTACTGACCCAGGTTTTCGGAGCCACCTGGTGGAAGACGCGGGAGGCCGCCTGATGCCCGCAGCGAGCAATACTATGAAGGCGCTGGTCACCGGCGCGTCCGGTTTCCTCGGCGGCGCGATCGTGCGCCGCCTGGTCCGCGATGGACAGTACGACGTGGTGATCCTGGCGCGGGCCACCAGCAATCTGCGCGATCTCGGCGATGTCATCGATCAGGTGGAGGTCGTCACCGGCGACCTCGCCGACGCGGCCTCCCTGGATTCCGCGACCAAGGGCATCGATGTGGTGTTCCACAGCGCCGCCCGGGTCGACGAGCGCGGCACCCGCGCCCAGTTCGTGGCCGAGAACCTCACGGCCACCGAACATCTGCTGAAGTCTGCCCGCCGCAACGGCGCCTCCCGCTTCGTCTTCATCTCCAGCCCCAGCGCACTCATGGATCGCGACGGCGGCGACCAGATCGATATCGACGAATCGGTGCCGTATCCGAGCCGCTACCTGAACCTCTACTCCGAGACCAAGGCCGCCGCGGAACGCGCTGTGCTGGCAGCGAATTCGCCCGGCTTCTCGACCTGCGCACTGCGGCCGCGCGCCATCTGGGGTGCGGGCGATCGGTCCGGGCCGATCGTGCGGCTGCTGAGCCGGGCCGCCGCGGGCAGCCTGCCGGATCTGTCGTTCGGCAAGGACGTCTACGCCTCGCTCTGCCATGTCGAGAATATCGCCGCGGCCTGCACCTGGGCGGCAGCGTCCGAGAAGTCCGGCGGCAAGGCGTATTTCATCGCCGACGGCGAGCAGACGAATGTGTGGGGCTTCCTCGGCGAGGTCGCGACCGACCTCGGCTACGAGCCGCCCAGCCGGCAGCCCAATCCGCGGGTGCTGAATGCGGCGGTATCGATCATCGACACCATCTGGCGCATTCCGGCCGTCGCCACCCGCTGGTCACCGCCGCTCTCGCGGTATGTGGTGGCGCTGATGACGCGTACGGCCACCTACGACACCGGCGCCGCCACCAGGGATTTCGGGTACCGGCCGGTCATGGATCGCGAGACCGGGCTCGCCACCTTCCTGGCCTGGCTCGAAACCCAGGGCGGCATTGTCGAATTGACCAAAGAACTGCGGTAATTCGCGGTCACCCCTGCAGGAGACGCACGTATGAGCACCTTCCGCCGCCCCATCTCCCCCACCGAGCTGATGTACTTCCCCATGCGGGAACTGGCTCCCCCGTTCCTCATGCAGCTGGCCATCGAGGGCACCGGCGGCCTGGACGCGGAGGAACTGCGGCGGGCCGTAGCCGTTGCGTCCGAGGCGAATCCGGGAGCACGACTGGTCCGCGAGGGTAAGTACTGGGTGGACAACGGGCAGGCGCCCGCCGTGCGGGCGGTGCCTCATGTGCTGGAATACCCTGCGCTGGAGGGCGATCCGGTGCTGAACAGCCCGATCGGGCCGACGTCCGCGGCCACCGCCGAGGTGCTGCTGCTCACCGCCGATCCGGTCACCGTGATCTTCCGGGTGTTCCACGGCGTCATGGACGGTATGGGCATGGTCATGTGGGCCACCGATGTGCTGCGGGCGCTGCGCGGGCAGGAACCGATCGGTGCGGCCGACCCCGTTGCCGACGAGGAATTGGTGCGCAAGGTCGGCGCGCCCGGCCGTCCCGCGCTCATGCTGCCGCGCTGGCGCTCCGCGCTCGGCACCGGCCGGCAGGATGCGGGCCAGCCGCGACATCTGTTGCGCCACCGCACCATCAATGCCACCGGACCCGGCGCCATGGTGCGCGTCGCGGCGATTCTGGCCGATGAGGGCGGGCCGGTCTCGCGCATCATGATCCCGGTCGATCTGCGCCGCCACGATCCGGAACTGCGCTCCACCGGCAATCTGGCGCTGCCGCTGTTCCTGGATGCGAGTCCCGGCGTCGACTGGAAGCAGCTCAACGCGGACAAGAAGATCGGCCTGCAGGAACGCCGCGAACTCAATCAGATGGAAGCCGCGCGGCTGTCCAATGTGCCGCCCGCCGCCGGTAAGGTCCTGCTGCGCTCGCTCAACTGGGCGGGCGCCCGGCTGGGCCGAAACCTGGCCTCCGCCACCGTCTCCCATATGGGCCGCTACGACTTCGAGGACATGGCCGTCCCCGGCTTCACCCCCACCTCGGTCCGCGTCCTCCCCCAGCACAGCGTCGCCATGCCCCTGCTCTTCGGTCTCACCGAAGGCGGCGGCCGCACCGAGCTCACGGTCTCCGCCCGCAGCGGCCGCGGCATCCCCGCCCGCCTCGACGCCCTCCTGGACCGCATCGTCACCACCCTGGAAACCGAATTCGCCCCCTCGGATTCGGCCGCGTCATGACCGCTGACGCGCTACCACCCGTCATCACCCGCACCGAACAGCCCGCATCCCTATCGAACAGCCTTCGTCGGCCCTGTTCGATGCAGACAGGGGCTGTTCGGTCAGTCCACACAGCCTTCGTCATCCCGGCGAGCTTTCGGCCGGGATCCACACCCGCGACACTGCCACCCAGTGCGGTGGATCCCGGCCGAAAGCATGCCGGGATGACGGGGCGTGCTCACGCCGGAATGACGCGGAGTGCTTCGGCCGGCATGTGCAGGCGGGCCGCATGATTACGGCGTGGGCGCGGATTGTGTTGGCGCGGCCGAAGACTGTGCTGGTGGTGGCGGTGTTGTTCGCGCTGGCGTGCGGGCTGTTCGCCACCGGGCTGGCGAGCAAGGTCAGTGCGGCGGGGTATACCGATCCGGGCAGTGAATCCAGTGCGGTCGACGACTGGGTGAAACAGGCTGTGGGGCCGCAGAATCCGGATGTGGTGGCTATTTACACCGCGCCGGAGGGGCAGACGCTGGCCGATATCGGGCCGCAGGTGCAGGCGGCGGTGGCGAAGGTCGATCCGAAACTGCTGGATCGGCCGGTCGAAACCTATTGGAACAGTCCGCGATCGCAGTATCTGCGCTCCGCCGATGGGCGCGAGGCGGTGGCCGTGGTGTTCGCGGCCGGTGACGAAAACCATCGCATTGCGGTGTATCCTCAGATTGCGGACGCGCTGCGGATGCCGGGGCTGCAGACCAAGATGACCGGATACAGCGCGCTGGCGCAGGCCATCAGCGACCAGTCGCGGCACGATCTGATTGTGGCCGAATCGATTTCGATTCCGCTGACCGCGCTGGTACTGGTGCTCGTCTTCGGCGGCATCGTGGCGGCCTCGCTGCCGGTGATCGTCGGCACGCTCGCGGTGATCGGCGCGCTGGGAGCCGTCGGCATCATCGCCCAGTTCACCGAAGTCAGCGTGTTCGCGATGAACGTCGTCTCACTGCTCGGGCTCGGATTGGCCATCGACTACGGGCTTTTCATAGTCGGGCGATTCCGTGAGGAGCTCGTACAGGGCCGCTCCACGGAAGCGGCGGTCACCCGCGCGCTGGACACCGCGGGCCGCACCGTGCTGTTCTCCGCGGTCCTGCTGATGTGCGCCTTCGCGGGCACCTTCGTCTTCCCGCAGGCGGTGCTGCGCTCCCTCGGATTCGGCGCCATCGCGGCGGTCGGCCTGGCGGCGCTGCTGTCGGTGACCGCACTCCCCGCCGCACTCGCCCTGCTCGGTCCCCGGATCAGCAAATGGAGTTGGCGCGCAGACGCTTTCGAACGCTCCGAGGAACGCGCACACCGATTCTGGGGCCGCGTGGTCACCGCGGTCATGCGCCGCCCCGGCGCGGTCGCCATTGCGGTCGGCGCCCTGCTGCTGGTGCTGGCCGCCCCGCTGACCGGCGTACGGCTCGGCGATATCGACCACACCGCATTGCCCGCGGGCAATGAAACCCGCACGGCCGTAGAGGAATTGTCGGCCCGATTCCCCGCCGCGAACAGCGGTGCGACCGTACTCGTGCGCGAATCCGACGGCAGCGCACCGACTCCCGCCGCCATCAGCACCGCCCTGCGTGAGCTGGGCGCGGTTCAGGGCGTCAAACAGGCGCTGCATCTGGAGACCCGCGACAGCGTCGCCGTCATTCACACGGTGCTGGTCGCGCCCGACCGCTCACCGGCCGCACAGGAGACTGTGCACCGCCTGCGCGATCTGCGACTCGACGGCCTCGCGCTACAGATCGGCGGCGAAAGCGCCGCCACCGCGGACAGTGTCACGGCGGTGCTGTCCAATCTCCCGCTGATGATCACCGTCATGGTGCTCGCCACCCTGCTCATGCTCGGCCTCGCGTTCCGGTCCGTGGTGCTGCCGGTCAAAGCGGTGCTCATGGCCTTCCTCAGCCTGGCCGCCACTTTCGGCATCCTCACCTGGATCTTCGACAAGGGCCATCTGGCGGGCATCCTCGGCGTGAGCGTCGGCCCGGTATCGGCCAGCATGATGGTCCTGATCATCGCCGTGGTCTTCGGGCTCTCCACCGACTACGAGGTCTTCCTGCTCTCCCGCATGGTCGAAGCCCACGAGGCCGGAGCCGATACCGAGGAAGCGGTCCGCACCGGCACGGTCCAGACCGCCCGCGTAATCACCGCGGCCGCAGCCCTTCTCGTCCTCATCACCGGAGCCTTCACCCTCTCGCCCCTCACCCCGATGCGCTTCCTCGGCCTCGGCATGGTGATCGCCCTGATCATCGACGCCACCCTGGTCCGCATGCTGCTGGTCCCGGCCCTGGTCAAACTCATGGGCCCCGCCAACTGGTGGACGCCACCGCGCAGCAGAGTGAAACCATTGCCGCACAGCCGGATCGACGCCGAAGTCGTGCAGCCCCAGGACTCCAGGAGCGGATAAGCCTGAGTCAGTCGGCGGTGCGGGCGGAGAGAACCGCGTCGTAGAGTTCGCGGCGCGAGGCGCCGGTCGCCGCGGAGACCTCGGCGCAGGCGTCCTTGAGGCGCAGGCCGCCGGAGATGAGGGCCTCGACCTGACTCACCAGATCGGCGGGTTCCTCCGAAACCGGTTGTGCGCCTTCGAGAACCACGGTGATCTCACCCCGCGCCCCGTCGGCGGCCCAGGCGGCCAGCTCGGCCAGGGTGCCGCGCCGCACCTCCTCATAGGTCTTGGTGAGTTCGCGGCAGACGGCGGCGCGGCGGGTGGGTCCGAGAATCTCGACCGCGTCGGCCAGGCAGTCCCCCAGGCGGTGCGGGGCCTCGAAGAAGGCGACCGCGCGCTGTTCCGAGGCCAGCGTCCGGAACCACTCCTTGCGCTGACCGGATTTACGCGGGGCGAAGCCGTCGAAGCAGAAGCGCTCGACGGGAAGACCGGACAGTGCCAGCGCGGTGGTGACCGCCGAGGGACCGGGCAGACAGGTGATGGGAAGGCCGCGCTCCACACAGGCGGCGACCATGGTGTACCCCGGATCGCTGACCGAGGGCATGCCCGCATCGGTGACCAGCAGCACGGTGCGACCGCCCTGGATCTCGTCCAGCAGCATGGGAATCCGGGCCGTCTCCACATGATCGTAGAAACTCACCACCCGGCCGGTGATCTCCACCTCGAGCGCCTTGGCGAGCGAGCGCGTGCGGCGGGTGTCCTCGGCGGCGACGATATCCGCCGAGCCCAGCGCATCCCGCAGCCGCTGCGAAGCGTCACCGATATCGCCCATCGGTGTCGCCGCGAGCACCAGTCGTCCGACCGCGATCGGCTCGCCGCTCATTGCACTCCTGTTCGTAGATGGACTACATCGCCCCCGGCAGCTGTCCTCGAGAACCCGGCCGCATCGCTCGGCGGCTGCCGCGGACTCCTGCCGCGATCCGGACCGTGCCAGCATACGGGCGCAGTTCACGGGAGCCCGCCGGACCGATCGGCCACCGCTGCGGTGGCCCCGGCCGCAAGCGCGATCGGCGCTGCCCGATCGTCCTGCGCAGCAGTCGACAACACGCCCACCGGAGTCGCCAGGAAGCGGGCGGACTGCGCGTAGCGCGAGGTTGGGTGCAAGGCTCGGGCGATGCGGCGGTTACCAGGGCGGGACCTCGGGCCGAGTACCGCCTAACATCAACGGCGTGACCCAGGTGACCGACGCGCGACCGCCAGCTACGGAGGCGGGGGTGGCGCTGTCCAGCCCGGCGCCGCTGCGACCCTCACCGGATTTCGGGCCTGCCGACCGGGCCCGCGGGTGGGTAGTCACGCTCTTCCTCACCGCCGTGGCCGGACTCACCCGCTTCATCCAGCTCGGATATCCGACCGACGGCAAGACACCCGTCTTCGACGAGAAGCATTACGCCCCGCAGGCCTGGCAGATCCTCACCGGCGGCGGCGTCGAGGACAACCCGGGCTATGGCCTCGTGGTGCACCCGCCGATCGGCAAGGACATGATCGCCCTGGGCGAGGCCATCTTCGGCTATACCGGCTGGGGCTGGCGCTTCTCGGCCGCCGTCTGCGGAACCCTGCTGGTATTCCTGGTGATTCGCATAACGCGGCGGATGACCCGATCCACGCTGATCGGCGCGTTCGCCGGCATTCTGCTCATTGCCGACGGCGTCAGCTTCGTCTCCTCGCGGCTCGGAATGCTCGATATCTTCCAGGCCATCTTCGTGCTCGGCGCTTTCGGCTGCCTGATCGTGGACCGCGATGAAATGCGGGCGCGCATCGCCCTGGCCTACGCCGAGGGGCGCATCGACGACAGTGAGTACGGGCCGCGCTTCGGGGTGCGCTGGTGGCGCTTCGGCGCGGGCGTCCTGCTCGGGCTCGCCTGCGGAACCAAATGGTCCGGTTTGTATTACGTGGCAGCCTTCGGCATTATGAGCGTCGCCTTCGACCTGGCCGCCCGGCGTGGATACCGGGTGCGGCGGCCGTGGGCGGGCACGGCCGTCCGGGACGTCGGGCCCAGTCTGTACGCGCTCGCGGTGGTGCCGTTCCTGGTCTACATGGGCACCTTCTGGGCCTGGTTCGCCAATGAGACCAGCTACGACCGGTACGCGGTGGGCATTCACGTGGGTCGCGGCGGCGCCTTCGACTGGGTGCCGACCGCGCTGCGCTCGCTCTGGTACTACGGCGGCGAGGTGCTGACCTTCCACGAGGGCCTCACCAATTCCGCGGGCAATCACCATCCGTGGGAATCGAAGCCGTGGACCTGGCCGATGGGCTTGCGGCCCATGCTCTACTACTACGCCGACAGCGGCGTGGGCGGCTGCGGGCAGGCGGTGTGCGTGAAGGCCGTCATGCTGATCGGCACACCCGCGCTCTGGTGGGTGGCCTTCCCCATGCTGGGCTGGGCGGTGTGGCGCAGCTTCGTGCGGCGTGACTGGCGGTACGCGGCCATGCTGGTCGGCTACTGCGCCGGACTGCTGCCGTGGTTCCTGCAGCTGGACCGGCAGATGTACTTCTTCTACGCCGTCCCGATGGCGCCCTTTCTGGCCATGGGCGTCGCGCTGGTGCTCGGCGATGTACTCGGCCACGCCCCACCGAGCGGGCGGCGACTATCGGGCGCGCCCGGCTGGCAGCATCCGGCGCCGCAGAGCGAACGGCAGGGCCTCGGACTGCTGCTGGTGTGCCTGTACGTGGCGCTGGTCATCGCCAATTTCATCTGGCTCTGGCCGATTCTGACCGGCATGCCCATCACCACGGGCAGCTGGCACGACCACCTGTGGTTACCCAGCTGGCGATGAGCCCGATCACTCCCTGATCTCGCCCAGTGCGGCGCGCAGATAACGCACCGCCGCTTCGTCATCCAGGCCGAGCCGCCGGATCACCGCCACGTATTCGGTGGCGGCGCGACCGGCCACATCCCGGGTCGGATCGCCCGATGAGGCGATGAAAGAGCCCAGGCGGCCGCGGGTTTCGAGCACACCGTCCTGTTCGAGCTCGCGGTAGGCGCGCGCTACCGTATTGGGCGCGAGCGTCAGCTGTGCCGCGAGCGCGCGCACCGTGGGGATCTTGGTTCCGGCGGCGAGCTCCCCGGACCGCACCCGGGCGACAATGCCCTGGCGCAGCTGTTCGTACGGCGGCACCGTCGAATGGTGGTCAACCGGGATGTCGAGCATGGTTTTTCACACCTCGTCACGCGACAGCGGGCAGGACAGGCAGCGCGGACCGCCTCGGCCGGAACCCAATTCGGAACCCGGAATGGCCAATACCTCGATACCGGCGTCGGCGAGCCGCGCATTGGTCATCTCATTGCGCTCGTAGGCCACGACCACGCCCGGCGCGAGCGCCAGCGTGTTGTTGCCGTCGTCCCACTGTTCCCGTTCGGCGGCAACACCATCCAGGCCGGTATCGATCACCCGCAGCTCACCGATGCCCATGGCCTTCGCCGCGGCCGGCAGGAAGGGGTCCGGTCCCAGCATATGCACCGTCCCGTCCACCTCCTTGCGAATGGTGAACGCGCACAGGGAATCCTGCAGATTCGGGTACATGACCATGGCATCGGTGTCGACCATGGTGCACACCGTGTCCAGATGCATGGTGGCGCGGGTCTGCGCGATCGGAACCGCCAGCACGGTATGCGCGAGATCGTCCTCGAAGAGACTGCGCGCCAAGGCTTCCGCACCGGCGGGTGTGGTGCGCTCCCCCACCCCGACCGCCACCACGCCCTTGGCCAGCAGCAGCACATCGCCGCCCTCGATGGGCGCGGTATGCGATTCGTAGGCCCGCCGCACCCCCAGGAAACGCGGATGGAAGGCGTAGATGAGATCGGTCAGCGAGGTCTCCCGCGCCCGGGCGGGCAGCGCCAGCGAGGTGATGGCCACCCGCGGACCCACCCAGAACGACGAATCCCTGGTGAAGAGCAGATTCGGCAGCGGGTCGATGACAAAATCGTGCCCGTGGTGCATGCGCACCACCAGCGAGGTGTGATCGGGCCCGAAGGGCAGCTCATCGAAGGTCATGCCCGCCATCAGCAACTGCGCCAGATCCGGCGCGGGCACCGTGCGCAGATAGGCCGCCAGTTCGTCGGCGAGCGCATGCCCGAGCCGCCGTGCGTCCACCGCGCCGGAAATGCCCTGTATCCGGGCCGCCCCGCTGACCGCGATGGTCTCGGTGAGCAGATCGGCCAGCAGCAGTACCTCGACTCCGCGCTCGCGCAACACCCCGGCGAAGAGGTCGTGCTCCTGCTGCGCCCGTTCCACCCACGGGATGGCGTCGAAGAGCAACTGATCATTGTTGCGAGGGGTGAGCCGGCGCAGTTCGTCACCCGGCCGGTGCAGCAGCACCGTGCGCAGTGCGCCGACTTCCGAGGTCACGGAAAACGGTCGCGCCGTGGGCGCAGCCTTTGTTCCCATATCCTGACGGTAGTTCCCCGCGGCACAGAAGGCATGCAATTCGCGCGCGGGAAAAACCTCGACTAACCTTCAGGTATGCAGACCGCGTCATGGCAGGCGAAGGAATTGACGCCGGGCCAGCTGGCACAACGCGCCGGAGTTACGGTGTCCGCCTTGCATTTCTACGAACGTGAGGGCTTGATCACAGCCCGCCGGACGAGCGGCAATCAACGCCGCTACCCCCGGGAAACCCTGCGCCGGGTGGCCTTCATCCGCATCTCACAGCGTGTCGGAATTCCGCTCGGCGAAATCCGCCAGGCCCTCGACAATCTGCCCGACGGCCGCAACCCCACGCGGCGCGACTGGGAGGCGCTGTCGACGGCGTGGCGATCCGATCTCGACGAGCGCATCGAACAGCTGATTCGCCTGCGCGACAGCCTCACCGGCTGCATCGGCTGCGGCTGTCTGTCCCTGGGGACCTGCAAAATCGTCAATGCGCACGATCACCTCGGCGACGAGGGTCCGGGCGCACGCGTGCTGGACGTGCACGCCGCCGAATCCTGCGGCAAGCACGAGAGCGCCGACCATGCGGGCTGCGAACTGCCGCTGGCGGAAACTTCCTGAGCCGCACCTCGGGAGAAGACCCCCGGGGTCTAGGCCTCGGGCGTGAGCTCGGGCTTCGGGGCCTTCACGGGCTCGGGCTCGGATTGAGCTTTCGGGAGGTCCGGCTTCGGCGGGATCTCCGCAACCTGCACGCGCGGCAGGAACGTCGTGAACAGCGCATTGGCGCGGCGCATGGCGAATTCGTACGGCCAGGCGAACTTGCGCACCCACCAGTAACCGAAGCGGATATCGAACTGGGTGTGAATCAGGTACCGGCCCTTCTGCACTCCCGACAGAATCGACTGCGCCACCTCGTCCGGATTCTTGGCATGCCGGCGGAAACGATTGATCCACGCCTGGATTCGCGGATCGTCCCGATCCACGCCGACAATATCCACGCTCTGCACCAGCGGGGTGTCCACCGCACCCGGCACCACCAGGTGCACGGAGATATCGTGCCGCTCCAGATCGAACCGCAGCACCTCGGAGACCCCGCGCAGCCCGTATTTGCTGGCGCTGTAGGCCGCATGCCACGGGAATGCCATCAGTCCGGCCGCCGAGGACACATTCACCAGCGCCCCGCCGCGTCCGGCCTTGATCATCGGCGGCACGAAGTTCTCGATCACGTGAATGGGACCCATGAGGTTCACATCCACCATGCGCTTCCAGTGCTTGTGCTCGAGGTTCTCGACCGTGCCCCAGGTCGAGACGCCGGCGATATTCATCACCACGTCGAGCGCGCCCACCTGCTCGTGCACCTGCCCGGCGAAGGCGGTGACGGCGTCGTAGTCGCTGATATCGAGGGCCTGCGCGAAGTCGACCACCCCGCCCGCGGCGCGGACCTCCGCGACCGCCGTATCCAGGCCGTCGGAATTCACGTCCGTCAGTATCAGCTGCGCCCCGCTACGGGCCGCGGCGAGGGCGGTGGAGCGCCCGATGCCGCTGGCAGCTCCGGTGATCAGAGTCTTCTTGCCGCTGAAGGTTCGCTCGCGCACGCCGGTCCACATCCCTTGATCGCCCCTTTAGTCCACGAACGTACTACGCGCTCAGGTGCGCTCGCGAGCAGCGCGACCCCCAATTGAGCCCCTATTTTCAGGGGGTACCCATCCGACCGGTACCCGGTAGATCCAGGTCGAGGGCGATGCGCCCGGCGGCCAGATGCTGCTCCACCTCATCGGCGGGCATGGGTCGCGCGATCAGAAATCCCTGCGCACGATAGCACCCGAGAGCCACCAGGGTGCGCGCCGCGACGGTCGTTTCCACACCCTCGCCGACCACGCCGAGACCGAACGAACCGGCCAGTCCGACAATCGATTTCACGATGGCCAGATCGTCCGCGCTGGCGCCCAGGCGCTGCACGAAACCACGGTCGATCTTGACCGCGTCGACCGGCAGCGCCTTGAGATGGGAGAGCGAGGAGTAGCCGGTGCCGAAGTCGTCGATGGCGATCTGCACGCCCATGCGCTTGAGCCCGCGCAGCGTCACCTGGGTGCGCGCGAGATCCTGCACCACCACATGTTCGGTGATCTCCAGGCAGACCGAACTGCCGTCGATGCCGTAGCGGCGCAGAATTCCCTCCATGGTCTCCACGAAGTCGAGACTCACCAGCTGCACCGGCGACACATTGATACGGATGACCACACTCGAGGCCAGGCCCCGCCGGCGCCACGACGCGAACTGCTCACACGCCGTGCGAATCACCCAGCGCCCCAGCTCACCCGCGAGATTGGTGGCCTCCGCCACGCCGACGAACGCGCCCGGAGGCAGCAGTCCGCGCGTCGGATGCTGCCAGCGCACCAGCGCTTCGAGCGCCACCACCCGGCCGGTGCGTAGATCCACTTCCGGCTGATAGTGCAGGATCAGCGAACCGTCCGACACCGCGCCGCGCAGGTTCAGCTCGACATCGTCCTGCAGTTCGAACTGAGCGCGCATGGCATCGGTGAAGACCGCGACGCCATTGCCGCCGCTCGACTTCGCCGACAGCAGTGCGTGATCGGCGCGGCGCAGCACATCGGCGACCGTGGTCTCCCCCGGAATGCCCACGGCCACACCTACACTCGCGCCGCGGCTGACCGTCTCCCCGCCGACCGTCACCCGCCGGGCGATCAGCTGCTGGATCCGGGTGGCCTCGAGATCGGCCGCACCGGCGTCCATCGGCTTGGCCGGGACGATGACGAACTCATCGCCGCCCAGCCGAGCGATCATGTCGCCGGGATCGAGGTGATCACGCAGCCGGGTGGCCAGCGTGCGAATGAAATTGTCCCCCGCCGTATGCCCGAGGAAGTCGTTGAGCGCCTTGAGCCGGTCCAGATCCAGGAAGAACGCCGCCACCGGACCGGGAGCTCCCGTCCGCAGCCGCTCCTCCATATGCTCGAGCAGCGCGCGCCGATTGGCCAGCCCGGTCAGATCGTCGTGCATGGCGATATAGCGCAACCGCTCCTCGGCCACCACGCGCGCCTGCAACTGCGCGAACAGCGCGGCAATCGCCTTGAGCACATTGAGCTCTCGCGTACTCCATTCGCGATCGCCCTCCTTGACGAAACCGAGCACACCGGTCGATTCGCCGCGCGATACCAGTGGCACACACGCCATCGACACCTGCGGGATCCCGGAGGACAGATGGATGGTGTGCTGATAGTCGGCGTGTTCGGGGATCGGCCGCACGATCAGCGGCTCGGTGGCGTGCTCCAGCTTCGCGAACACCGAATCGGCGCGATCGAAGTAGGTGACGCGCAATGGATCCGGTTCGATGGTGACCGAACGGCTCGGCCATTCCGCGATGAGCACGGAGGCACGTCGTTCCCTGTCGGTGTGGCGCAGGTAGCTGAAGTCGACATCGAAGTGCTCGACGAGCCAGGACAGCACGCGCTCACTCGCCGCCACCATCGTGGTGGCGTCGACACCCATCAACTCCGAGGCAACCTGGGTTACCAGTGAGTCGAGCGTCTGCCGAGGCACCTTGTCTCCGATCCCATCAGCGGTCTTCCGCACCCGGTGTGGGAAGGCGCCGGCTCCGGACCGTGACCTCCGCCGCATAGCTCAGGCGAAGTACCAACGCCACGGTCTCGTGCTCGGGCACTCCCAGCAAGTCCAGGAAACGGCCTTGAAGTGACGCTAGTGTATCGGCGAACTCGGTGGAAACCGTGTTCAGATCAGCAGCCTGTCGGGCGTACAGGAACACCGGAGAGACCGGCTGCACCGCCAGGCCGTGCCGCTGCGCCTCGATCCACACCCGCTGCAGCGTCTCGCCCGCGCGGGCGTAGGCGGTCAATTCTTCCGGGTCGTGCAGTGGCGGCGCCGGGAAGGTGACCACCGCGATCGCCGAGGCGGACAGCACCCGGTCGCGGGTGTACTCGCCCAGTGCGATGCCGCCGTTCCAGTCCCGAATCCGGTCCATCACATCGGCGCGCCCGGCGATATCGAGCTTGGCCAATTCGTCGGGCGCCAGTTCCATCGTCCGCAGGTCCAGGCCGGTGCGCAGATCGCCGCTGGGCCAGCGCAGTTCGGAGAACATCTCGGCATGCAGGCTCGGGGTCAGGTAGCGCGCCTGATCGGAGGCGGCGAGCAGGGTCGCGGCGGTCGCCAGATCGTCGGCCTCGGTCACCCAGCGCAGCCCGCCGCCCGCCTTGGCCGCGGTGGTGCCGAGGGTGTCGAGTACGGCCGGGTCCAGCGGATCGCCGCTGCCCAGCCTGCGATTGGTGACGCGGCTGAGCAGATCCGGGTAGTCACGGGCCAGCTCGGGCTCACTCCAGTCGCTCAGATGCAGGACGGCGGTGAGCGGTGCGGTTCGGCTGTGCCGTCCGGTTTCGCCGGTGAACAGGTAGGACTCGCCGAGCACACCGCGCGCGGCCGCGGCGGCGCGGGCGTTGTACAGGGCCGCGCCGACCGCCACCGCACTGCCGCGGTAGCCGATGTCCATGCCCGACGAGCGCTGCACATCCAGTTCTATGACGATCGCCGAATTCTCCCGGCGCAGTGACCAGGGCTGCACATTGCCGCCCGAGGGGGCGAGCTGGGCGGCCGCGAGCACGGCTTCGGCCGCACTGCCGGGCTGGTCCGCGGGCGCGGGCTCCGCGGGCCACCGCAGCTCGGTGACGCCCGCGGGTTCGGCGATCGCATCCAGGCTGGCGGCCAGGTCCACGCGGGTGCGGCCGGACGGCAGCACACCG
Source organism: Nocardia sp. NBC_01388 (assembly GCF_045040085.1). Classification (NCBI taxonomy): domain Bacteria; kingdom Bacillati; phylum Actinomycetota; class Actinomycetes; order Mycobacteriales; family Nocardiaceae; genus Nocardia; species Nocardia sp. NBC_01388. The sequence goes on along the minus strand of NZ_CP109553.1, from coordinate 7,557,747 downwards.
CCCAGCCCGATGCGGCGCACCGCGGCGGCCACGGTGGCGCCGCCCAGTTGCACATCGCTGGCGAGCTGTGGCCAGCTGTCGAGGGTCTGGTCGATTTCCACCAGGCTGGCGGCAAAGCGGTCGGAAAGGCCGTGCGCGTCCAGGATTCGCACCACGAATGGCGCTTTCTCGCGCGTGCTCAGGCCCCGGAGATCGGCGCGCGTCGCACCGCCGAGTAGTCCGTGGAAAGGCTCGCGATCGGGTTCGAGGTCATAGCGCTCGATATCGAGCAGCCCGCGATCGCTGGTCTCCATGAGCAATGGGATCCGATAGCGGCGGGCGGCCTCCCGAACGGCCAGCTTGATATCGAGGGAGTCGCACTCCTCCACCACCAGGGTGAGGCCCGCGAAGAAGTCGTCGACGTTCTCGTCGGTGAGTCCGGCCTCGAAGATCTCCACCGGGAGGTACGGGTCGATCTCGGCTATCCGGCGGGCGGTGACCACCGCCTTGTTGACGCCGATATCGAAGAGCGAGCCGGGAATCCGGTTCAGGTTGGCCAGTTCGATGGTGTCGAAATCCGCCAGCCTCATCCGCCCGCAGATGCCCTCCATAGCCAGCGTGTGCGCGATGGCGTGACCTACGCTCTGCCCGACCACACCGATCGTCTGCTGTGCCAGCTTTTCCTGCTCCGAGCGGGTCAGCTTGTTGCGATTGCGGTCCAGCCGGACGGTCCGCAGCAATTCCGGGCCGGGCAGAGCTACCGCCGCGTGCCGCCACGGATAATAAATCCAGCGATCCGCTTCCGGACCTTCCGACAATTCCGGCGGCGCTACCAGATCATTGAATTCGGTGCGCAGCAAATCCCGCAGATCGGTGAATTCGATACCTGGTTCGGCGCGCAATTCATTTATCCGGCGCGCATCCTCCGGATCGGATTCATCGAGAAACAGCGGTCGATATTCCGCGGCCGCTTTTTTGTCGGGATTCATTGTCAGGCAAGCCCTCCGGTGCCAGTGAGATCCGCCGGCAGCTCGGTATCGCCGGCCGCGAGCGCGAGCTGCTCGGCTTCGATCAAAGTCAGCTGTGATTCGGCGGCTACCGAGCGATAGGTCCGCATATCCCACCACAGCGGAACGGTTCGATAGCGATTGTCGGGAAAGGGCACCGCGGGAATCCACCAGTCGGAGCGGGCGCCGCTGGTGCGATAACCCTCGGCAGCGTGCTCACCTGCGGTGACAAAGCCGTAGCGGGCGCGCAGTAATGAGGTGACGTGCACAACGCAGCGGTCGAGGGCGGCACCGAGTGCGCGGCGCTTGCCGCGATCCAGGCCACGATCGGCCCAGACGGCTTTCACCTCCACGACACCCTCCGGTATCCGGTCGGCAACCCGCTTGCGCAGGGCCGATTCGCCGGGCCGACCGGCCCAGGCGGCGAGGGCATTGACCTCGTCCACGTGGGTGTACGGACCTTGCACCCGCATGCCCGCTACCACGTCTCCGAATGGATCGATGGCGGCCACGAAGAGTGCGCTGGAACGCCCGTCAGCCGTTTTGTCGTATTCGAGTGCTGCATCAACTCCATAGCGTCGGTAAGCACGCAATGCGCCGGTGATGTTGCGGCGCCACAGGCCCGGGTGCGCTTGCGGTGTACCCACCCAGAAGGTGCACCCTGACGACGCATCCTGGAATCGCAGCAAGTCCTCATCAGCTGAATCCGACGGGACGACTGCGACCACTTCCACAGCCATACAGTTCCTACTCCGTTGCTGCGCGGGCTCCCGCGCGACTACCGAGCCCCCGCCCGATACGGTCGTGTATCAACCGTGCCCGGTACAGGCACCCAAGGGAGTATCCGCCAGCCGGAGAAAATTGTCCAGGCGTCCGGCAAATCTTCCGAAACCCGAATGGACGTCTAGAAATCCCCCCTGGTCAAACCATTGCTATCAGGTATGAAACACAACCACAAGACTGGTTGGTTTCCATTTAGCTAACAGATGGCTATCAGATCAAGATCGAGATGAACAACTCCAGTTCGGACGGCCCCGACCAGATCTCGATCTCCTCGCGGTAGGCCCGGGAAATCTCCGCCGAGGCGGTCGCATCGTCCACCTGAGCCCACACATCCTCGGCCGGATCGTGATAATCACCATTCGGCTGAAAGCGGGCGTAGACACCCTTGGGAACCCGGATCAGCACATCGCCGATCGGAGCCTGCTCCGGCGTCGGGTATTGGTAGGAGACGAGCACGTTGTAGTTCCCCGCCGGATCCGGCACGTACACGGTGGCCAGGGGAAGTTCGTCGCCGTCGCGGTCGCGCAACCGGTCGCGCAGGAATTCGATGAGCTCGCTGTTGCTGACCTTGAAGCTGGGCCGCACCCGCGGTACCACGAGACCGCCGTACACACCGCCCGGCCGCACCACGATCGAATAGGTCATGAAGGCTCGACCGCCAGATACAGCTCGATCTTGTAGGCGTGTGGGTAGCACTCGAAATCACCGCTGTGCGTGCGCCGGATGTGGTTGTGCTCCTCGGCGTACGCGATCTGGGTCCAGAGATCGGTCATCACCTGCGGAAAGCTACCGACCGAAGAGAATCTCGCATAGGTCCCGCGCGGCAGCCGCGCCACCACGTGACCGCGGGTGACCTCGTCGAAGGATTCGCACTGGTACCCGACGATCTGGGTGTTGTAGGTGCCGAGTTCGGCCGCGTAATCGGTATAGGCCGAGGCGAGCGGGCCGCCGAGTTCCTGATGCAGGACCGCGGCCCAGGCCACTTCCAGATCGTGATCGCGCAGTTCACCGAGAGCACGTTTGGGGCTGCGCACCGGCAGTCCGGCGACCCACGTCTCGTCCCGCTCGACGATCTCAAACTGCATTGGTAGGAACTCTCTCTGGGTGTGACGCACAGCCCGCTGGCCAACCTTCGCCATGCTATCAACCATGTTCGGAGTGCTCGGGCAACACGACTGGGGCGCTGTCACCGCGTGCCCGGAGGTCACGCCGGATCGCGCCTGCGGTGAGGCCGGGCCAGCGGTGCGCGCCAGTGCCGCCAGAGCGCGAGGAAGCGGAGTGCCACCGCGCCCGCACCCGCCAAACCGCCCGTCCAGTAGGTGTATTGACCGTGGTGCAGCAGTACGGCGGTCGCGGCCGAGCCGAGCAGTGCGGGCACCGCGTAGAGCTCACCGTCACTCAGCACGCTGGGTGTGATTCCGGCCAGCACGTCCCGGACCACGCCGCCGCCGACCGCTGTGACCACACCCAGCGCCGCCGCCGAGGTGGCCGGAAGTCCGTGCTGAAATGCGCTGACAGTGCCGGTCACACAGAAGATCCCGAGCCCGACCCCATCGGCCAGCAGCAGCGGGGTGCGGGTGACTCGATGCGGTGGATGCCAGAAGAAGATGAGGGCTGCGGCCAGCAGGGCCGTGGCCGCATAACTGACGTGCACGAAGGCTGTCGGCGGAGTCTCACCGATAATGAGATCGCGCAGGATGCCGCCGCCCGTCGCGGTGCAGACGGCCAGGACCGCGATGCCGACCACATCGAAATTGCGGCGCACCGCGAGCAGCGCACCCGAGACGCCGAATGCGAACACGCCCACCATATTTCCGACCTTCTGGGCCGTCCCGACTGCATTGCCGAGCTCGACGAGATCACTCACGGCACCGGTTCCTTTCACTGTCGCAAACAGTCGGCTACCGGGGCACAGTATGCCTCGCCGCCGCGCCGCGCCGACATCTCCCGCTCGACCGGGCGATGTGGTTGAGTCACCCACGTGTGCCGGACAATTGCGGAGCTCGAAGCGCAGCTCACAGCCTGTCGCGCCTGCCCGCGACTGGTCGAATGGCGGGAACAGGTCGCGCACGACAAACGCGCCGCTTTTCGTGACGAAAATTACTGGGGCAAACCGGTTCCCGGACTAGGCCCGGCCGACGCCCGAATCCTCATCGTCGGCCTCGCCCCAGCCGCCCACGGCGGCAATAGAACCGGCCGCATGTTCACCGGAGACCGCAGCGGCGACGTACTGTTCGCCGCCATGCACGCCGCCGGCCTGACCAACCAGCCCCAGAGCACCCACCTCGGCGACGGCTTGGAATTGCTGGGAACCCGCGTCACCGCCCCGGTGCACTGCGCCCCACCCGACAACAAACCAACCCCCGCCGAACGTGACACCTGCCGCCACTGGCTCATCACCGAACTGGGCCTGATGGCATCCACCGTCCGCTCGATCGTGGTCCTCGGCGGCTGGGGCTGGCAGGCCCTCCTACCCGCACTGTCCGAATCCGGCTGGGAAATCCCGAAACCCAAGCCGCGCTTCGGACATGGCGTGCATTACGAACTCGCACCCGCACGGGACGACCGCGCGCCGCTCCACCTGTTCGGGAGCTATCACGTAAGCCAGCAGAACACTTTCACCGGACGACTCACGCCCGCGATGCTGGAAACCGTGCTGCTCGAAGCCAAGACCGCCACCGGCCTGGATAACGACTGAAGCGCAGGCTTCCCATACTTCGGCGCTAGCCCCATTCGCTGACCACGAACTCACGTCGGACGAAACCGCAACGCACGAGGTATAGTGATTACTATACTCACTCCGGTGGCCGGCCAGGGCTGGGACATCTATGTAGTCGATGAAGTTCGGGAATGGATCGAGCAATTGGAAGGATCCGACTTCAATCGGGTGGTTCAAGCCATCGACATATTGGCCGAGTTCGGACCCGGCCTCGGGCGGCCACTCGCGGACACCATCACGTGTTCGAAGATCCCGAACCTGAAGGAGCTGCGCCCAGGCACCGTCCGCATCCTGTTCGTGTTCGATCCCTGGCGATCGACTGTTCTCTTGGTTGCCGGCGATAAGCACAAAAGGTGGGATTCGTGGTATCGCACAGCGATTCCGCTAGCCGAACAACGCTACGAGACATACTTGACCGAACGACGAGAGGAACTGGAGGGGCCGCGATGAGCGGACACTCGCGCTGGCAAGACATCCGCGCCGAGCTCATCGAACGCGCGGGCGGCGAAGAAGCTGTTGCTGTCGGCAGAGAGGAACTGCTGGCCGAGATGATCGGCCATCGTCTCGCCGAGATCCGCCTGTCTCGCGGGCTGACCCAGCTGCAGATCGCCGAACGCATGGGAGTCACCAAGGGGCGGATCTCGCAAATCGAGCGCGGCAATATCGCGGGCTACGAACTGCTGGCTCGCTACGCGACTGCGCTCGGCGGCCGACTCCAACAGTCGATTCACTTCGACGATGGGGAGACAGCGGCCATCGCTTGATCCCGGACAGGCGCCGGAAGACCTTGTCGCCCGGCCTGAGCGGTCGAAAATCGACCGACACATGCAAAATTTGCCGCCTCGAGGCGATTTGTGACCGCTCAGGCCGATACCCCGGTGACCCGATATGGGCTCGCGCCCTCCTGCCTCTCGCACCGCACCCGATACGATGCGGTCGTGAGCAGGGCCGATAACTCCCCCAACGGCGATGTGGTCGGCCCTCGACTGGGCACCGCCGAAACAGCTGCGGCGATGAATCGCCGACCGCCGCGTTCTGGCAGCGAAACGCCGGTGAATCGCCGCGAACCGTCGCGAACCGCGGGTTCCGGCGGTGAAACGCCGGTCAAGCGCAGGCGGTCGCAGACTCGGCAGCGGCTACTCGATGCGGCATTCGATGCCTTCGCCGAGGACGGGCTGGGGCGGTGCACGGTCGAGCAGATTTGTGAGCGGGCCGGGTTCACGCGGGGCGCGTTCTATTCGAACTTCACCTCATTGGAGGAGTTGTTCCTCGCCATGTGGGAACAGCGCTCGGCGGCAATGCTCGAGCAGGTGACCGCAGTGCTGTACACCGACCTCCCCGTCGACGATCCGCGGCAAGTGGTAGAGCATGTGCTGGCCGCAGTCCCCGTGGACGACAAGTGGTTTCGCATCACCTCCGAATTCACCGCCCACGCCCTCCGCAACCCACCCCTGCGCCGAGTCATGGTCGCCCGCGAGGAAGCCATCAGCGCCGCCCTCACCCCCGTCCTCACCCGCCTCCTGAAGCGCGCCGGCCGCCAAGTCCCTGACCCGGCAGCCCTGAGCCGAGCCTTGATCGCAGTCCACGACGGCACGATGGCCCAATGCCTCCTCGAACCCGGCACCCCCGCCCTCCGCGACTACCGCCTAGACCTCTTCCTCCGAGTCCTCGACTCCTACACCACCCCCCTCGATTCCCCCTGAGAAACAGCCCCCAACCAGCCGATTCGGCGACACCCCCGCCCACCTGCTAAAGTTTTCCACCGCAGGCCGGTAACGGTCAGCGGCTGGGGCTATAGCGCAGTTGGTAGCGCGTCTCGTTCGCATCGAGAAGGTCAGGGGTTCGATTCCCCTTAGCTCCACTTTCACCGATCGCCCGTGATCTCGACAGAGGCTGCGGGCGATCGTCGTTTTCGCACTTGTGTAATCACACCTTCGCCATCCGTCGACAACTGGGCGCCTTGCTCCGGTATCCGCTTGCACTGTCACCGTTATCTGCCCGACGCCGCCTTCCGCGCCGGAGCCGGTCGCCTGGGCCTGTGCCACCCGCCCTCCGGCCATCATCATCGAGCCCGCAATCCCCGCCACCACGAACGCATGGATTCGTTTCATGGCCAGGCACCCTACGCGGTGTGTGACGCCGAGGAGCGCTTTGGACTGGGGTGAGCGAGGCCCTCATCGGAGTGCTTCTGTAATGCGTGCTGCCATAGGCTTTCTCGCTATTGCTACGGTCTTTCCCGGTGCGCCGGTCGCTTCGGCGCTGCCTGTTCACGGAAACTCCACGCCGGAGGCCGTGTCGTTGCCACTGCAGCGCCAATCGGCACTGTCGCATTTACATGGCTTGCCATGCACTCTCGAAGGCGGCTGCGCACGCAGTATCGATGGAGGGTGAGAATGGAACCACCTGAGGCACTCCCGGTCGACCGGCGCACCTCACTCGAATATGTGATCAATCATCTCGCTCGGCTCATGGAACAGGCGCTGCGCGATCGAATCGCCGAATACGGTGTGGTGCCAGGACAATTCGCGCAACTGCTCGCACTGTACGAGAAGGACGGTATTGCGCAGAACGAGCTCTGCGAGAAAGTGCGCATCGATCAGTCGACGATGGCCCACACGCTCAAGCGGATGGAACGTGACGGGTTGATTCTGCGCACTGCCGATCCAGCGGACGGGCGACGGGCGCTGATCCACCTCACCGATCGCGCCCGGGAACTGCAGGGCCCGCTGGTCGCGGCTGCGCTCGACGTGAATGCCATTGCCACTGCGGGTTTTCCGGATCCGCAGGAAGAACATTTCCTTCGCATGGCTCGACGGGCGATCGGCAATCTCGACGCCGATCGGGCCGGATGACCGCCGAAGAGAGGTGAACCATGCTCTCCCGCATTCATCCCTTCGCGGGTGCAATCGGACTGACCACCATCGCGACCTTCTGGATCTCGACCGTGGCGACGGAGATGTTCGGATCGACGCAGGATGTCACCACGCTGAAGCAGACAATTCCGTTTGGACTGCCGATTCTGGTCCTCACCCTGGCGATCACCGGAGCGAGCGGCTTCCGTATGTCCGCGGGATCGACAGCACCGCCTGTCCTCGCAAAAAAGCGCCGGATGCCGATCATCGCCGGCAACGGTCTGCTGGTGCTGATTCCGTCGGCGATCACACTGGACGTACTCGCCGGGCACGGTCACTTCGGTGTCGCGTTCTATTGCGTGCAGGCCCTGGAGCTCATCGCGGGCGCGACCAATATCGCATTGATGTCATTGAATGTTCGCGACGGTCTCCGGCTCACCGGCCGGCTCCGCCCGGTCGCAGGTGGCCGGAGCGGTGTGAACTCACCCGCGACCGGCCCCTCCCTCGAATAGGAAGGCTGTCTGGAATCAGTGCTCGTGGTCGTCTTCGCCGTGCGGGTGGCCGTGTGCGAGCTCGTCCGCGGTGGCATCGCGGACGTCGACGACGCGGACCTGGAAGGTCAGGCGCTGACCGGCCAGCGGGTGGTTGGCGTCGACGGTCACCTCATCGCCGTCCAGTTCGCGGATGGTGATGATCTGGACGTCGCCGTCGGGGGTCTCGGCGTGCAGTTCCATGCCGACCTCGAGCTCGTCGATGCCCTCGATATCGCCGCGGCTGACAATGCTGATCAGCTCGGCCTCGTATTCGCCGTAGCCGTCCTCCGGCTCGATGACGACCTTCAGCTCGTCACCGACGGCCTTGCCCTCCAGCGCGCCTTCCAGCCCGGGGACGATGTTGTCGGCGCCGTGCAGGTATTCGAGCGGTTCGGCGCCGGTCGAGGTGTCGATGACCTCGCCGTCGTCGTCGGTCAGGGTGTAGTCGATGGAGACAACCTTGTTGGCAGTGATCGACATGGGGTAACCCTTTCGGAGAGGAACGCTGAACGAGCAAATGTATATGGCCGCTACGCCCCCTGTGTGCTCAGGTGGAAGTCCTCGGCGTCGGGATCGGAGAGCATGGTTTCCATGGTGTGGCGGTTGAAGGGCAGCAGGTCGATATGGCCGCCCTCGGTGAAGTACCAGGAGTTGCAGCCGGTGTTCCAGACCGTGGGCTCCAGCGCCTCGGCCACGTGCGCGCCGAAGCGGTCGGTGGCCGCTTCGGTGACCTCCAGGGTGTCGAATTCGCCTGTGCTCCAGCGGTTTATCCAGGCGGCGATGTAGCGCGCGGTGACTTCCGCGGCGTGGTGCAGAGGGATGGAACCGGTGGGCGAGTTGGGGCCGAGCACGGTGAAGAAATTGGGGAAACCGGGGATCGCGGTCATGCGGTAGGCGCGGGGGCCCTTGGCCCAGGCCTCGTCGATGGAGATTCCGTCGCGGCCGGTCAATCTCATCGGGCGCATATAGTCGTGCGCGCGGAAGCCGGTGGCGAAGACGATCGTATCGACCTCGTGGTGGCGGCCGTCGGAAGTGCGAATGCCCGTCGGGGTGATCGCCTCGATGCCGGTGGTGACGAGTTCCGCATTGCCGGCGCGCAGTGCGCGATAGTAGCTGCCGGACAACACCTGTCGCTTACACAGCGGCTGGTAGTCGGGGGTGAGCCGCTCGCGCAGTTCCGGGTCGCCGACCTGGGTGCGCAGACTCAACCGCGCGTACTGCTGCACGGCGCGCCGCCGCCAGCTCGGGCGGGTGACCACATCGGTGAACAGCTTCGCGCCGGTCATTCCGGCCTGGTAGAGCGCCCGGTTGAGAGCCGGTAGCCGATCCAGTACGGCGCCGACAAACGCCGGCTGCGGCAATTGCATCGGGGCCCAGATCACCCACTGCGGGCTGCGTACGAAGTGGGTGATCTGCCGCGCCTTCGGCTGCAGTGCCGAAACTACTTGCACCCCAGTGGATCCGGTGCCGATCACGGCGATCCGCCGCCCGGCGGTCGGCAGGGAATCATCCCAGCGGGCGGTGTGCACCACGGTGCCGGTGAACTCGTCCAGACCCGCGATATCGGGCCAGGCCGGATGATGCAGGACGCCGGTGGCGGCGATCACGAAGTCGGCGTCGTAAGCCTCCCCGGCACCGGTCTCGACCCGCCACCCGGAGCCGGTGAATTCCGCCGCGACCACCTCGGCATCGACCCGCAGATGCGGGCGCAGTCCGAACTGGTCGACAATATCGGCGAGATAGCGCTGGATCTCCGGGCCGGGTGCGAACACGTGCGACCAGTCCGGCTTCGGCGCGAAGCCGAACTGGTACACCTGCGACGGCACATCGCAGGTCAGTCCCGGGTAATGGTTCCAATGCCAGACCCCGCCGACGTCGGACCCCTTCTCCAGTATTACGAAATCGTGGAAACCGTTGCGCTGCAGCGTAATCGCACTCGCAATACCGGACACACCCGCGCCGATGATCACGACGCGGGGTTGACGAGACGCAGACATGCCGCACACATCCTTCACTTTGATACCGCCAGAATTCGAATACCGACGGTATTTCTGTTTGGTGAGGATGTCAACGAAGGATCGGATCAGGCCCAGGCGCGACGGGTGCCGGGCATACCGGTGCGGCCCTGCGGGTCGGGAACCACGCCGAGGACCTGGTGCAGCCCGATGCCGCCGTCTTCGAAGCCGAGGGCGGAGGCCGCCATGTAGATGCGCCAGATGCGGGCCCGGCCCTCGCCCGCGAGGGAAACCGCTTCGTCCCAGGCGTTTTCGAGGTTGGCCACCCATTGACGGAGGGTCAGCGCGTAGTGCTCGCGGAGGGCTTCCACATCGCGGACCTCGAAACCGGCGCGTTCCATTGCCAGGGTGACATCTCCGACGTCGAGCAGTTCGCCGTCGGGGAAGACATAGCGGCCGATGAACGAGCGGGCCGTGATCTTGGAACCGCCCTTGGACGAGATCGCGTGGTTGAGCAGGCGGCCCTCGGGATGCAGCAGTGCGCGCAGGGTTTCGAAGTACGCGGCCATGCGATTCGCGCCGACGTGTTCGAACATGCCGATCGAGGAGATCGCGTCGAACTCCTCGCCACGCAGGTCGCGGTAGTCGGACAGGCGGATTTCGACACTGTCGGAGAGGCCGGCTTCGGCGATGCGTTTACGCGCGGCCTCGGCCTGCTCCTTGCTGATCGTGACGCCCACGACCTGCGCGCCGTAGACCTCGGCCGCATGCATCGCCATGGAACCCCAGCCGCAGCCGACATCCAGCAGGCGCATACCGCGACGCTCGGACAGGCCCAGCTTGCGGCAGATCAGATCATGTTTGGCAGCCTGGGCGTCTTCCAGGGAGACGTTGGCGTCGGCAGCCCGTCGGCCGTCATCATCAGCGGCGACGAAGCGCGCACACGAGTAGGTCATGCTCGGCCCGAGCACCAATCGGTAGAAGTCGTTGCCGACGTCGTAGTGGTGGCTGATGGCCGCCGCGTCACGTCCGCGCGTATGCAGCCAGCCGCGCGGGGCCGGGGCCTCCTCGGGCGGCGGCTTCGGACGATGGCTGAGCGCGCCGAGCTGCCGCGCCGCACCCGCGGCCTTGACCGCACCGCTCAGACCCAGCCGCGCACTGTCCGGCACCGCGGTCTGCAGCGCACGCAGAATCTTGAAGATATCGCCGTCGAGGTCGACGCTGCCGGAGACGAAAGCACGGCCGAGTCCCAGCTCGCCTGGCGCCCAAACCATATGGCCCAGAGCATCTTTCGAGCGAATGCGCATGGCGCCGGGAGACTCACCGGCGGGTTGCACCGAGCTGCCGTCCCAGAACTCGAACCGTAGCGGCGGCTGTGTGCCGAAGGCGGCCCGCAGAAGAGGTTCGAACGCGGCCGCGACTGTTGCGTTGTTGCCCATACAACCACTATTGCCTGTCACACGCGGCTGCGCGCGGAGGTCAGCGCCCGAGGGCGTTGCCGAGTTTGTCGACCGCGCGCGCGGCATTACCGCTGGCGCGGTCGAGGCCGCCCTGGTTCCGCAGGCGGGTGTCGCCGATGGCACGGCCGATGAACTGCTTGATCGTGCCGCGCGCGATCTTGGCCTTGTGGGCGATCGCCCTGCCGATGCTCATCGCGGTTGTCCCTTCCTGCGCTTGATTACTCGAGCCGGTCCCGCCAACTCGGGTGGGTGCGAATATGCCGGGAGCCACCGGCGTTTTCGCTGAGGTCACGCCCCGCGGCGGTGACCCCCGGGCGCGTGCGGCGGCTCAGCAACGCCATTCCGATTGCGCCGATGAGGATTCCGGCGCACAGCGCGATGATGACGATCATCGAGACTCCTCAGGGGTGCTTACGCCCGGATCGCTGTCGATCAGTAGTAGTGGCTGCGGCCGCCGACGGCGTGCCCGGTGCGGCCCGCGATCATCAGCACTGCGCCGATGATCAGCAGGATGATCCCGATGGTGACGAGGAGGTGGAAGCCCAAGAGGAATCCCACGACTAGCAGGACCAGTCCGAGAGCGATCATGAGTGGATACCTAATTTCTCTGGTGGTCTTTCCAGTACACGCCTCCGCCACCGGTATGTCAACGCTGTAGACCTACACTTGCAACCTACAGTGGATTTTCCGAGAGAGGGGCCGCTCCACCAGGGCCGCGGATTAGGCCGGCGCAGTCCCCCTGCCCCGCACAGCGAGGTGTATTGCCCGCACCCAGCCCGCGACCCAGACCATCTACAAGGATGCCGCGCACCCGTCGTCGGTGACGCTGCCCATCATCCCGGCCGGGGCAGCAGGCTCCAGCACCTTCGATCTCCGGCCGGGGAAATAGTCAGTTCCAGAGGGCCGCGATCCGGTCCGCCACGGACTTGCCTTGATCGCGACCGGCATCAGCGGACGGCACGCGGGAGACGGTGTCCAGCGGATTCGCCCCGAAGGCCGTGAACGAAGCCTCGTCGGGACTGATCACCTCGACCCGGGCGCCCTTCTCGGTGAGGGTCGAGATCTGCTGTTCCAACTCCTCGTCCGGGAGCGGGGCGATGATCAGCACCCGCTCGTAGCCGACGGCCAGGTCCGCATTCACGGAGGTGCGCACGCCGCCATCGGTGTAGTGCACCCCGTCGATGAGGTGGCAGGGCCAGACCAGCGGGACGGCCGAGCTGGCGGTCACCGCATCCACCAGTGCGATACCCGAATCGCGGTCGAAGACCTGCGGCTCACCGGTTTCCGCGTTCACCACGGTGACCAGCAGCGCTTGCCGCGGCCATTCGTGCGCCGGCAGCCGGGATTCGATGACCGCCCGGCGGGCCGCCACGGGCACCGAATGCACGGTCCTGGCCAATGCGCAGAGCCGCCGCCGCGCCTCGGCCGGATTGCCCTCGGTCGCCGCCTGAATATCGAGAATCTCCGCCCAGAGGCCCTCGACCGAATTGCCCTCCGGCACCAGCTCTTTGCTCTGCAGAGCCGGATCGATCTGGCGCGCGAACAGCTCCTCCGGTGTCAATCCGCTGCTGACCTGCGCGGCGACATTGGCGCCCGCTGAGGTACCCACCAGCACATCGGCATTACGCACATCGACGCCGTTCTCGGCCAAGCCCGCGACAATCCCGTTCGCCCAGGCGATTCCAGCGACGCCACCGCCGCCGATGACCAATGCCCGTTTGTCCGCCATCTACCCGCTCCTCTGCCATACCCCTGCGCCCACTGTCCGTCCTCACACTTCCGGAGAGCGGGCGTAGGGGCAATGGGAGCGCTGAACCGGGTCAGCGGGCGGACCGGCCGGCTCGGGCGAGCCCGCCGCCTATGCGAGCCGCGCTCGTACCCAGACCGGTCGGTCGCAGGAAGAGCAATGCGGGGGTCGGTTCGGCCACGACGGGTGCCGCCGGTGCACTGCGGAATCGCTCCTGCAGCTTCGACTCGGTGTAGCGGCCACAACCGATGTGCCAGTTCAGGATTGCCGCCATCCAGTCCTGTAGTTCGACCGCACGCTGGTCGAGGACGCGGCGGGCGGATTCGTCGAGTTGGTACTCCTCGTACAGCGTGGGCAGTTCGTGGGTGACCACGCGCTCGAACTGCTGCAGGCGTGCGGTCATGAGATCGTTGACGATCTCGACGGCTCGATCGCGGTCGCAGCTCAGGAAATTCTGAATGACGCTGACGCCATTGTGGAAGTCGCCTTCGAACTGCGTCTCCTTCTGATAGGAGAACAGGTCGTTGAGCAGGATCGCGTAGTCGGCGGCGGTGTTCTCCAGGTTCTTGAGCGTCTGGGTGCGATAGACCTCCGGTGGAACCAGATTGCCGTGCGAGAGCCGGGACAGCGCCTTGGTCAGATCCGAACCGAAGGTATCGCGGCGCATCTCCACATAATCGATGGGATCGGGGATGCGGTGCAGCACGTGATTCAGCACCTCCCATTCGCATGCGGAAATGAAACTCTGTACGGCCGTGCGGAATTCGCGCTTCTGGGCGGCGTCCATCACGCCGGTGGTACGTGCCCAGAGATCGGCCAGGCCCATTTCGATGGGATTCGCGGCGGGCGGGAGCGCCGCCGAGTCGAGCGGCATGAAGTCCAGCATCCGGCGGCCCTGGAGTTTGGCGCCGAGCAGGTTCTTGGTGGGGAAGAAGACCGCCGGATAGTAGTCGTCGACGTAGGTGCCCCAGGTCAGCCAGTGCGTCGCCAGATCCAATTCGGATTCGGTCGCGTCCGGGTCCAAACCCGAAGAGCAGAGCGCGAAGTCGAACTCCCGCAGATCGTTTTCGCTCCACCGGGTCAGCTCGGTATCGGGCACCGCGCCGAGCATGCCCACCCCCCGGGCCCAGGTGACCGCATTCTCGCGCGCGGCGTCCAGGTGCGGATTCAACCGCAGGGCGAAGGGCATATAGATCTCGGGCAGCGGGGTGGGCCCGACCTCCGCATAAGGCACATGCAGGAAGCTGTTGAATCGCTTGAGCCCCAGGCCGCTCGGGCTGATCCGCAGTGCGGACATGCCCAGACCGCTCGGCGCGAGCATGGCGAGCAGCGGATTCGCCGTGGACTTGCGCCCCTTGTTCATATAGCGGCTGGACCGCAGATGCCATTCGTGGCCGCCGGCCTGCCAGTCCTGTAATCCCTTGGCGTACAGCGCCACATCGGCCTGCTCCTGCGGGCTGACGCCGAATTCGGCGAAGAGCAAAGGCAATTCGGTGACGGCGGTGTACTCGAACTGCTGGACCCGCGAGGTCAGCAGATCATTGACCACCTCCGCGGCCGGCTGGGTATCGAGGCCGAGGAAACGCTCCAGTACCAGAATGCAATTGGCGTTCTCACCCTCCTCCCGCACCTCACGCTCATAGGAGAAGATGTCGTTGCGCAGATGCACGCCGTCGGAGAAGGTGTCGCGCAGGACACACAGCGGCCGGGTGGCGGCCAGCTCGGCGGGGACTTCCGCCTGCACGGCGTGCTCCACCAGATTCGCCGACCACGGCGCGCCACCGACCTTACGGCGCATCTCGATGTACTCGATCGGATTGGCGATCCGGCCCTCGGTGATATTGGCCAGCTCCCAGCGCGATTCCTCCAGCAGCGCCTGAGTGGTGACAGCGAAGCGGCGGCGCCAGTCCAGCGACATGCTCGGCACCGTGCGCGGCCACAGATCGGCCAGCCCGCGTTCGACCGGATTGGTCGGCTCGGGCATTTCGGTGCCGGTGAGCGGCATGAATTCCCGGAGGCGGTGCAGGTAGTCGCGCGCGCCCTCGGAATCCTGGGTGCGCTTGTAGAGCTCCAGGAAATGGTCGTCGAAATAGAAAACCCAGACATACCAGTCGGTAATCAGATCCAGTTCCGCACCATCGCATTCGGGATGCGTATAGGCGCACAGCAGCCCGTAATCGTGACGTTCCAGGTCCGTTTCGTCCCAAATGTGGTGACCCTCTTGGATTTCGAAGAATCCCATCTCCGCGGCCCACTCCCGGGTGTGCGCCCGAGCCTGGTCGACATGGGGATTCAGCCGCGCCGGATAGGGCATATAGAAATCGGGAAGTTCGAACGGCTGCACAGCACAACCCCCTGGGACTCAACCGAGAATACTGACGAGCGAGACAAGCCGTTATGCGGTATCTACGGTACGACCCGAACCTGGAACCATCACGAAAATCGGTGAAGGTGATCAGGATGCCGGTGCGTCGCGCGCAGACCTGCGGCGAGTAGCACACCCGCGCCGTGCAGCACGACACTGCCGAAAACGGTGAAGACCATGGTGATCAGGGCGAAATCGGCTGGCTCACCGGACAATCCGTTGCAGGCCAGCAGCGCGAAGACGATCGAGGTGGTGCCGCGCGGGCCCAGCCGCAGCCGGTCGCGCCAGGAAAAGGTGGAGCCCAGCATGGCCGCGAAGGCCGGCAGAATCCGCACAATGGTGAGGGCGGCCAGGCTGAAGAGCAGGGTCCTCCACAGGTGCGGACCGACCGGTACATAGACCGCGACACTGCCGACGACGAACCACATCACCACGGTGAGCAGGAAGCCGATATCGTCCAGCAGCTCGAGCTCGTGCCGGAAGTTCGAGGAGCGACGCCAGTATTTGAACGCCAGCCCTCAGACGAACGCGGCGACAAAGCCATCGCCGTGGACGCCGACCGCCACGGCATAGGACAGTATCGGCGCGGCGGCCAGCAGCAACACAGGCCAGGACAACCCCCGCAGCAGCCATGCCCTGCACATCCTCTCAGACGCGGGATCCATTCGACCGCAACACACAAGCGAACACTTGTGGACATCGCCTTCGGCGTTCAGGTGTGCGGATTCGCGTGGCGGTGCTGGATGGCCCACCAGACGCGGATGGCGCTGTGCGGTGCGCGCAGGTCGGTGCCGGTGAGGTCTTCGAAGCGAGCGAGACGGTAGCGAACGGTATTCTGGTGCACTATCAGTCGCTCGGCGGTGGCCTCGATGCGCAGGCCGGATTCGAGGTAGCGCTCGACGGTGTCGATGACCGTGCGGGCCTGCTCGCCGGAGCCCAGCGGATCGAGGTAGCGGGCGGCGAGTTCCTCGCCGAGGTCGGTGTCGGCGACGATCGCGGGCAGCAGGCCGAGGCGGTCGAGATCGGCCGCACCGGTGAGATCGAAGCGGTGCGCGGTGGCGAGCATTCGGCTGGCCAGCCGGAATGATCGCGGCAGATCGGCCAGGTGGGTCGCGGGACCGAAGCCGATGGTGCCGGCGCTCTCGATCAGATCGCTCCCGAGCACGAACCCGGCGAGATCGCCGTCCATGGCCGTGGAGAACCCGCGTATCGCCTGCGGGCCCGGCCGGAGTAATCGACGTAGATCGGCAGCGGCGAGTGGATCGTCGCCGCGGGCGCGAAAGGCGCGGTAGACGTCCTGCACGTCCAGCCCGTACCGCTGCGCCTGAATCTGAATATCCGCGGGCGCGAGCCCGCCCAGCAGCAGACCGCGCGCGAATTCGGCCCGGAACTGCTGATCGTGCCGCGCGAGCTCGATCTCCACATCGCGGTGACCGGCGCTGTAGGCCCGATTGGCCTGATCGACAATATCGAGCAGATCGTGGGTGAGGGCCAGCACGGCGCGGTCGGCAATACGGCCGCTGCGGCCGGAGGTGATGAGATCCGCCAGGATTTCCCGCACCGCGATGCGCCAGCCGTTCTGCACATCGGACAGTGAAACACCTTGCCGCGCACGAGTTTCCCCGAACTCACGCAGCGCGGCCAGATCGTCCGCGGTGAGTGCGCGCTCGGCGCGGAGCGCGGCGAGCAGCCGATCCACCATGAGCTCGGTCGTCGCGGCGATCTCCGCATCCGTGAGCGCGGAATAGCCGGCCATCTCCGCCCGCGCGCGGGCGACGATACGGCCGACCAGCTGGTCGGCCTGCGCGAGCACACGATTCAGCAGCCGGCTGCGTGCGGTCGGTGACGCGGAGTCGCGGGAATCGGTCATCTCGGGTTCGAGGCTACGGCCGGACTTTGGAAAAACCAACAAACCCGGCGGTCGATAGTCCGGTGCCCACTCCATGGCCCAGGTCACAGTCCCCTGCCGATACTTGTGACGTCCGACACCGCCGTTCGACAGAGGATTCGCCCCATGTACCTGACCCAGGGACTGCACCGCGCCGCACAGCAAACCCCCGACGCCGTCATGACCATTTTCGGGGACCGCACCCGGACCTTCCGGGAGGGCCTGGATCGGGTGGCCCGGCTGGCGAGCGCACTGCGCGACCTCGGGGTCGGCGACGGCGACCGGGTGGCCATCCTGGGCCTGAACTCCGATCGCTATCACGAATATCTGCTGGCCGTGCCGTGGGCGAATGCCGTGCTCAATCCGGTCAATATCCGCTGGAGCCCGGCCGAGATCAGCTATTCGCTGCGCGACTCCGGCACCACGGTGCTGCTGGTCGACGATGCCTTCGCACCCATGCTGCCCGCACTGCGGCAGGAGCATCCCGAACTCGCCACGGTGATCCACTGCGGCGAGGGCCCCACGCCCGAGGGCATGCTCGGCTACGAGGAACTGATCGCCGCGGCGGCGCCGATCGCGGACGCCCGGCGCGGCGGTGACGCGCTCGCCGGAGTGTTCTACACCGGTGGCACCACGGGTTTCCCCAAGGGCGTCATGCTCAGCCACACCAATATCGCGACCTCCGCACTGGGCGGTGTCGCCAGCGGTGAGTTGTTCACGCCCGGTGTGCGATTCCTGCACGCCGCGCCCATGTTCCATCTCGCCGATCTGGCGGGCTGGTACGGCACCCTGCTGCTGGGCGGCACCCACGTCATGATCCCGGCCTTCGATCCGGTGGCCACCATGGCCGCCATCGAAACGCACCGGGTGACCGGAACGGTATTGGTACCGGTCATGATTCAGCTGCTGGTCGATCATCCGGCGGTCGCCGAACACGATCTCTCCAGCGTCCGGCAACTCATGTACGGCGCATCACCCATTTCGGCCGCACTGCTCGAGCGCGCCATGAAGGCTTTCAGCGCAGCGGGTTTCGTGCAGGCGTACGGCATGACCGAACTCGCGCCCATCGCCACCCTGCTCGGCGCCGCGGATCACCTTGCGGGACACCTGCGTTCGGCGGGGCGCGCGATGCCGCACAGCGAAGTGGTGATCATGGATCCGGACGGCAACGAGGTGCCGCGCGGCACGGTCGGCGAAATCGTGGTCGGCGGTGCGCATGTCATGCTCGGCTACTGGAACCGGCCGGAGGAGACCGCGGCCGCGGTGCGCGACGGCTGGATGCACACCGGCGATGGCGGCTATATGGATGAGCAGGGCTACGTCTACATCGTCGACCGGATCAAGGACATGATCGTCAGCGGCGGGGAGAACGTGTATTCCGCCGAGGTCGAGAACGCGGTCGCCGCCCACCCCGCCGTCGCCGCCTGCGCGGTAATCGGCGTGCCCGACCAGGATTGGGGTGAGCGCGTGCACGCGGTCATCGTCTGTCAACCCGGGAGGCAGGTGACCGTCGAGGAGATCCGCGCGCACGCCAAGAACCTCATCGCCGGTTACAAGGCGCCCCGCACCATCGATGTGGTGACCGCGCTCCCGGTCTCCGGGGCGGGCAAGATACTGAAACGCGATCTCCGCAAACAGTATTGGGACGCCGACGCCCGCCAGGTGAACTGACTCGGCTCACTCGAGGCTGAAGTAGGCGAGACTGCCGACGCCGACCACCAGGCAGTAGATGGCGAACGGCGTCAGCGTCTTGGTCTCGAAGTAGCTGACCAGGAACTTGACCGAAACGTAGGCGAGCACACCGGCCACCACACTGCCCGCCAGGGCGGGACCCAGAATGTCGTGGTTCTCGGGCTTGAACAGCTCCGGCGTCTTGAGCACTCCGGCCGCCAGGATCACCGGCGTGGCCAGCAGGAACGCGAAACGCGCCGCATCCTCGTGCCGCATGCCCTTGAACAGGCCCGCGACAATGGTGCTGCCGGAGCGGCTGATACCGGGGAAAAGCGCTGCGATCTGGGCGGATCCGATAATCAGCACGGACTTCACGCCGAGCCTGGACAGCCGCACATCGGAGGCGTGGTCCGGGTCGGTCGTGGGCAGCACCAGGGTGTCCTCCGCGGACAGATCCACCGTGCGGGCGGTGGGGCTGGAGAGCACCAGATTGCGCTCGGTCTCCCGCTTGCGCAGCAGTTCCGCCGACAGCAGCACCACGCCGTTGAGCGCGAGGAACGCCGAGGTGGGTATCGGCGTGCCGAGATAGTTGCGCACCGCCTTCTCCAGCACCAGCCCTGCCAGGCCGACCGGAATGGTGGCGATGATCAGCAGCACTCCCAATTGCGCCTCGGGAGAGCGGATCTGCCGGGTGCGCGCGACATCCCACAGCCCGCGGAAAATGCGCACCCAGTCGCGCCAGAAGAACACGACCAGCGCGATGGCGGTGGCGACGTGCATGGCGACCAGCAATGCCAGGTACGGCGAATCCTTGGCCGACATATTCAAGTCATCGGCCCACTTTCCGCCCACCAGGGCGGGCAGCAGAATGCTGTGTCCCAGACTCGATACCGGGAACAGCTCGCTCACCCCCTGGAGCGCGCCGACGACGATCGATTCCACGTAGCTTATGGCCATACGAATTCCTGTCGGGGAGCGGCGAGCGGTCGGGCCACCTCGAAACCGGTCGAGGCTACTCGCTCCGGGAGGCTACTCGATCACCCGGGCGACTGCTCAAAGGCGGTGGATGAGGCAAGTCGGTGGTAGGAAATAGCCATGAGACCCGAACTGACCGATTGGCTGGCGCGGGGCCGGTACTTCGAGCACGACGGGCAGCGCACCTTCTACATTCGCGAGGGCAGCGGGCCCACCCTACTGCTCATCCACGGCTATCCGTTCAACTCCTATGACTGGCACCGCATCTGGCCCGATCTCACCGCGCACTACGACGTGATCGCCCCGGACATGCTCGGTATGGGCTTCTCGGACAAGCCGATCCGGCACACGTACAGCGTGCTCGAACACGCCACCCGGCACGATGCGCTGCTGCGGCAACTGGACGTGCCGCACACGCTGCTGCTCGCGCACGATCTCGGCGTCAGCGTGGCGCAGGAATTGCTGGCCCGCCGGGTGGACGGCGCGGAGGTACCCGGCATCGACGCGGTGGTGTTCCTCAACGGCGGGCTGTTCGCGGAGGCCTACCGGCCGCGGCTGGTGCAGAAACTGCTGACCTCACCGCTCGGCAATATCGCCGGGCCGCTCATGACCGACGGTCTGGTCAAGGCCTCGGTGCGGGAGATGTTCGGCCCGGCCACCAAGCCCACCGACGACGAGATGCGGGTGCTGCTGGAGGTCCTGTTCTACAACCGCGGCCGCTTCGTCTCACACCTGGTCGGGCGCTTCATCGACGAGCGTGTCACCTTCCGCGACCGCTGGGCCGAACCGCTGGTGCACGCGACCGTGCCGATGCGCATGATCAACGGCTCGCTCGACCCGAACTCGGGCGCGCATATGGCCGCCCGGTACCGCGAAATCGTGCCGAACCCCGATATTGTCAGCCTCCCCGAAATCGGCCACTGGCCGCAGCTCGAAGATCCGCGCGGCGTATTCGAGGCGGCACATGCCTTCCTGCAACAGAACTCGGGTGACTGATCGGCGGTTCGCGGGCGAACGCAAACCATTCAGCCAGCATGGACGGTATATGCGTGGAATACTTCGGCAATATGCAGACCAGGGGGTCGAGCGGCCGTAAGGTCCTCCCGAACCGCATGATCCGAGGAAACCGTGTTCGATAGCTACGATTCCGCCGACGATCCGGAATTGGCGCAGGCCAGAGTCTTCTTGTCAGAGCTGGAAAAGCATGCGGTAACTCTCGCCCGAAGACTACAGACGGCGGGCACGCTGGATATGCGGCAATCGATCAATGCCGATCTGGCGGTGGTCCGCCGGTGCGTAGATCGAATTCAGCGCCGGTTCCCCGGAATTGCCGTACCGCGGATCGCGGGCGCGCCACCGGCCGGGCCGCCGCCCTGAGGTCTCACCCTCGAACAATCCCCGCGATCAAAACCATCAAAGCCGTCTGAGCCTGCTCCCGGGCCACCTCGGGATCATCGGCATGGGCGACAATCAATGCCGCCTCGCTCAACGCACTGATCAGCAATTGCGCCAACACCGCAATCGGAACCTCGGCAATCAATCCCGCCGCCCGGGCCCGCTCGAGCTGTGCGGTGATCAATCCCAGACTGTGCGCCGTCTCGAACTCCCGCCAGGCACTCCACCCGAGCACCGCCGGAGCATCGGTGAGCACGATCCGCAGCATGGCCGGCCGCCGGCAGATCTCCAGAAAAACACTGAGACCGACCGCCATCCCGCCCAGAATATTGTCGGGATCGACTGTCGCGATGGAACTTTCGATTTCGTCCGTGGTCTCGTTCTCGATCTGCTCGAGCACGACCAGGAACAATCCGCGCTTATCACCGTAGTGGTGATGCAGCGCGCCCCGGGTGACGCCCGCGGCGGCAACCAGGTCCTCCGCCGAGGTACCGGCAAAGCCGCGCTCGGCGAAGAGCCGGCGTCCGGCCTCCTCGAGCGCGGCCCTGGTGGCGCGCGAACGGTCCTCCTGGCTACGGCGTGGCATGCAGCCGAGTGAACTCCAGGATCGCGGCGGAGAGCAACTCGGGCTGATCTTCGGGGAGGAATGCGTAGGAATCGTCGATGAGCCGCAGCGTCGCCCCGGGCAGATCGCGGACCAATCGTTCGGCGTTGGCGACCGCGAAGATCTTGTCCTCGGCAGCCCACACCACCAGGATCGGAAGGGCGATCTCGCCGAAGTGCTCGGCTGCCGCCAGGGTGTAGCCGCGGTTCAGCGTTTTCAGCACCCGCCGCACGTCCTGGCGGATGGCGGCGGATTTGCGGCTCGGCAGCAGATACGAGTCGGCGATCTCCCGGGGCACCGGGCGCTTGGCGACCCAGCCGAAGGCGATCGGCAGGCGATGCAGTGCGCGGATGCGCATGGTCTCGGTCAGCAGTCGGACGGATCCGGGAATGCGCGCGATGATCGGCAGCGCGTTCAGCGGTTTCGGCAGGAAGTCCTCGTAGCTGTCGCAGGAGGTCAGCACCACCCGGCCGATGCGAGAACGGTTGCGCGCCAGCAATACCTGGGTGATCGCGCCGCCGGTGTCATTGGCCACCAGGGTGACATCGCGCAGATCGAGTCGCTCCAGGAAGGCGGCGATCAGATCCGCCACGCCCGTCGGCGTGAGATCTGCTGCGGGAACCGGGATTTCATGGGCGCCGAGCGGCCAGTCCGGGGCCAGGCAGCGGTATCCGGCGGCGGCGATCGCGGGCACCACCTTGCGCCACAGATCGGCGTTGACGAGCAGGCCGTGCACGAAGACCACCGGCGGCCCCTCCCCGGTGTCGTGATATCTGATGCGACCGCCGGGCAGCTCCACCTCGCGGGTACGGCCGAGTGATGTGCTTGTTGCCATCGTTTCTCCAATGCCTGTGGGACCCCTCCACTTTTACATACATACTGTATGTATGTCTATGGCATCGGCGATATTCACCGGCGGCGGATCACCCCTCGAGCTGAGCCCGCCAGCGCTCGGCGGAGCGGACCATATCGAGCCCGACCTTCTCCAGGTACTCGCTCATGCCCAGCAGCCGGCTCCCCGCGGGCGTGGTCGCACCGAGGGAGTCGGCGCCGTCGCGGGCCTTCGCCGCCAGCAACTCATTGGCCCGCGCACCGGCGAGAGTGGTTCGGTACCAGGCCGATTCATCGACGAAGTAGCGGTCGCGGCGGGTGCCGCCGTCCCGCTCGCGGCGAATGAGCTCCTGATCCTCCAGATAGCCGACGGCGGCGGAGACCGTGGCGGGGCTGACGCGCAGATGCCGGACCAGCTCACCGGCGGTCACGCTGCCGGAATCCGCGGCGTACAGGCGGGCCAGGACGGCGGCCGGCATGCGGGGAAAGCCGGTGCGGGCGAAGAGCTCGGCGAACTGGGCGCTGAAATCGGCGACCAACTCCGGAGCGCGGCCGTATTCATCTGTCCCGACCGGCTTTTCGACGCGTTTGGGGCGCGGCACCCGGCGCCGCGAGCGGACCACGGTGGCAGCGTGCGCCGCCTCGGCGCGATAGCTGCCCGGGCCGCCATTGCGCGTCACCTCCCGGCTCACCGTGGAGGTGGGCCGGCCGAGTTGGCGGGCGATCTCCGCATACCCGAGACCCTGCGCCAGACCTGCGGCAATACGCCGGCGGTCATCCGGGGTGAGTCGTCCACCAGGCATCAGGACACCTCCTTCATCCCTGTTATTGCAACACAGGGGCCACCCAATTGCATTGGGATATAACGCCACTGGCGGAGGTGTACCTAATTGCGTTGGTATTATCCAGTTTTCGAGTGCATTCGGCGATTATCCCGGTTGCGAACGCAACGTAGCGTTCGCCCCGCCCCGAATACGGCTCCGGAGCAGGGTTGCCGAGGTCACGGTGTCGGGGTCACGGCATTCGGGTCGAACCCGCCGGGAATCTCGTAGACCAGGCCGGTGAAGGTGATGCCGAACAGCCGGCCGGCCGAAAAGCCCTGGCCACCACGGCCGTAGATGACCTCACTGGTCAATTGCGGGCCGAAGCCCAGTGCGCAGTACTGCCCGGGGGCATCGATCCGCACCACCTGCCCGGACGGATTGAACGGCACCACCGGGCGCTCCAGGGAATCGAGCGTCAGGCCGTCCGGTGCGTCGAGCGGGCCGAGATCCAGCAGGGACTGCGGCGCCCACGGGGCCGCCGTGGGTATCCGGCTCACCCCGGGATTGACGAATGTCCGCGAGACATAGAGGAACTGGTTGTCCCGGCTGAGCACCGCGCCGTTCGCACTGGGGAAGTTCCCCCAGTCCGCCTGCACCACCCCGTTCGGGTAGACCCTGCCCACCAGACTGCCGAAATCATTGGTGGCGTAGACGGTTCCGTCATGAGCGACATCCATGCCGTTAGCGGCGCTCAATCCGGCGGCGAAGGGCTGCACCGCACCGGTATCCGGATCGACCTTCACGATCCCGGACTGCCGCAGCGTATCGTCGACCACCGCTCGGGCGTCGGCGCCGTATCCGACCAGGAGCTTGCCATCGGTGCTCCAGGCCAGTGCGCCGCCGCCACCACTGGGCACCGTGGCGATGGGCACCGGTGGCGCGCCCGGTGCGTCGATCCGAAAGACCCGGCCGCTCACCAGATCGGTGACGAACGCGCGCCCGCCGCCGTCGACCGTGATGCCCTCCAGCGCCGCGCCCGGCACCGAGGCCGCCGGAACGGTCGGCTGGCCCGCGCCCGCACAGACCGGCGCGGCATTCGCGGGGGTGGCCGCGATCGTCGAGAAGGCGGAGAAGGTGAACGTCGCAAGCGCGAGCGCCGCTGACTTTCGCTTATTCATTTCGCACCTCGCATCTTCCCGCACAGCGAGATTCTCCCGCCGCATTCGGGGGCATTGCCCTACATCCTATGACGTAGCACTCGCGCGACAGGTTCAATTCAGAACCTGCGGGCTCCCGTCACCGGCATATTGTCCATGGGCGAGATCTTCACGCCGGAGCCGTAGGTGCTGGCATGAATTACCTGGCCGTCGCCGACATACAGCGCGGAGTGGCCGCCGCCGTAGAAGGACACCAGATCGCCGGGCTCCAATTCATCCACCGAAACCGGGGTGCCCGCCGACAGCTGCGAATAACTCGTGCGCGGCAATTCGACACCGGCCTGACGGTAGGACCACTGCACCAGACCCGAGCAGTCGAAGGCGTCGGGGCCGACCGCGCCGGAACTGTAACCGGCGCCCAATCGCGTGCGGGCCGCATCCACTGCGCGCTGGCCGGCGGACTTCTTCGGCATGGCGGCGGGCATGGGTGCGGACCGCGCGACGGCAGCATCGGTCAGGCCGGGAATGCCCGCCAGCGGGGGCAGAAAGTTCGGTACGGAGAAATCACCCAGACCAGCCAGCGTTATCTGGCGGGAATCCGCGGCAGGCGCGGGAACGGGGGCCGAAATCTCCGGGGCCTGAAGCAGTTCCGGAACCGCGGCCGGAGCGGCCGCCTGCGGAATGACGATGACGGCAGGTACCTCTGCGGTACGCACACCCGGAATCGTCACAGGACGGAATTCGAAGGTCTCGAGCACCGACTGCTCCGCGGCCGGAGCTTCGGCCGGCGCGAGCCGGGGTGCGCTTTCGGGTGCGAGTTCCGGAGCGGCGGCGGGAATTCCGAGCTGCGCGGCGAGTGCGTCGGCGATCTCGAACTGCCCGATACCGGGAACGTCCACCGGCGTTGCGTCCGCCCGGCCCGCTGTGTACAGCAGGGCCCCGCCCATAGCGGCGGCACAGAGCAAGCCTGTCGCCAAACCCTTCCACGTCAGCAGAAGGGGCCGAACCACCTGTTTGTCACCGATACTTTCCATGATGCGGTCCTCCGATCAAGCGTTAGCTATCCGGTTTCCGTCACGAACATCTCGGTACTGCGAGTGGATCCACATTGCATAGTTCGCCCGATCGACAACCGCGCAACGAATGACACGCGTGTTATTCATAACGGAATCGTAAACATCGGCCTCTGAGTCCAATTGGACACAGCCCGATTTCACGCTGTTTCCGCGTCGATTTCGCACCGTTTTCATGAAACAGCGAAACTAATCCGGGGCCTGAACAGCGACTCGTGTGAGACTGGCCGCACGAGCTCCCTCCTCATAATCCGGAGGATTGTCCATGACCGATTCCATTGCGCTGCCCCCACTTCCCGAGCCGCTGGTGGTCACCCTGGGGAATCTCAAAGGCGGCGTCGGTAAAACGACGTCGGCCTTTTTCCTCGCCTCGTATTTCGCCACCGTGCACCCACTTCGAGTCCTCGTCATCGATGCCGATCCACTGAGCCAGACCGGCTACTCCTGGTATCGGCGATTACAGAAGGAGGATGTCGACATCCCCTTCGAGCTCATCGCCTTCCCCTCCCGGCACGTCAACGACTGCATTACCGACAATGCCGCGAAATACGACGTCATCATCGTCGACGCCGGCGGTGAATCCGCCGATATCTTCAAGGCCGCCGTGCCGGAGAGCGATGAATTGATCCTGGTCACCAGCGTGAGCCCCTCCGAGGTCAAACGCGTGCCCAGTACCTATCGCGCCGCCGAGGAGGCCGCGGCGGAGAGCTCACGGGCCATTCGCGTCCGCGTGCTGATGACCAAGGTGCCGGTCACCATGAAGAACGGCGTCAATGTCTCCACCGAATACCGTTCGCAGCGCGGCAATCTCGAAGACGCCGGATACGACGTGTTCGAGTCCTATGTGAGCGCCTGGAAGTGGTATCGGGAGGCCGCCGACGGCGAAGTCGGCGACGGCGCGGAGAACCCCATCGCCGATCTCGGTGAATACCGGCAGGTCGGCGAGGAACTCCTCCGGCCGTACCTGCAGGCCACGGACAGCGACCGCACCATTCCCAGCGCACTGGAGGTACCCGCCTGATGCCCCCGCAACGACGCAAGAGCTCCATCGGCGGCGGACCGGCCGCACCCACCCGCAACCCCCTGGCGGACGAGGCCGAACACACACCCCCGGTATCCCCGCTCCGCGACGCCGAATGGCACAGCACCGCAGTGGGTTCCGCCCGGGCGATCAGTATGCCCCCCAAACAGGGAGCCACCGCCCCGCCCACCGCACCCGCACCGGTCGCGGTGGCGGTGGCGGACCCTCCTGCGGCTGTGCCAGATCCCTCTGCGCCCGAGTCGGATAAGGGCGCGGCCACAACAGATCCGAGTGCAGCTGCGGCGAATCCAGGTGCCGCGGCGGTGAATCCGGATGCGGCCGCTGATCCAGGTGCCGCAGCCGCGGGTCCAGGTGCCGCGGTAGCGGGTCCGGGTACCGCGGTAGCGGGTCCGGGTACCGCGGTAGCGGGTCCGGGTACCGCGGTAGCGGGTCCGAATGCCGCAGTAGCGGGTCCGAATGCCGCAGTAGTGGGTCCGAATGCCGCAGTAGCGGGTCCGAATGCCGCAGTAGCGGGTCCGAATGCCGCAGTAGCGGGTCCGAATGCCGCAGTAGCGGGTCCGAATGCCGCGGTGGCGGATCTGCCTGCGGCCGCTGCGGACCCCGCACCGCCGACCGGCACACCCGACCCCGCGCCCCGGGGGAACGCACCCAAACCGCGCGGCATCGATCCGGCGCTGCGGAGTGTGGGGTCGACGCTGCGCGGGGCGGCGACCGCTTCGCCGAGTGTGCTCACCATGCCGCTGCCCGCCGCGGGCGATGGACCGCTCAATGCGGGCGAGCTGGAACAGCTCGATCTGTGCGAGTCCTCCATCGACGCACTGCGGGTGGCGTTCTGGGTGGCGGGGCGGGCACTGCAGATCGTGCGGGACGGCCGGCTCTACCGGGCCGACCACGCCACCTTCGACGAGTACGTGGAGAAGCGCTGGGATATGCAGCGGTCCTACGCGCACAAGCTGATCCGCGCCTGGCCGCTGGCCGCCCGGTTGCATCCACTGGCGCCGTCCATCAACGAGGGGCAGATTCGCGAGCTGCTGCCCATTGTGGCGGCGCACGGGGAGGATGCGGCGGTGACCGTGTACACCACCCTCGCCGCCGATCTGAAGGTCACCGCCGGCAAACTCCGGGAAGCGGTGGCGGTCCTGCCCGCGGCCTACGACCGCAGTGCGGTGGTCGAACTGCTGCAGTCCTGGATGCGCGGTGATCTGGCCGAGGAGAGTCCGCAGGTTCCCGATGTATTCAGCACTGCCGAATCGCGATTGGCCGCACTTACGCCGAAGGTGGTGCAGGGCTCCAGCGGTGATCCGATAGCCGCGCGCGAATTCGCCACGAAGCTGCGGACTCTCGCCGAACTCATCGAGAAGCAGCTGCCGATCACCACACGAATGCCGGTGAACCACTAGCGGTTCGCCCGGACGAACAGGAAGGGCCCGGCAGCTGCCGGGCCCTTCCTGTGTGACTCCGCCGGTCTTCGGTACCGCTATTCGCCGACCGCGTGGCGGACCCGCCCCGCGGCGCGTTCCCGGGCGGCCCGGGCGGTGGCGGCATCGAACAGTTCGAGATTCTCGAAGACCGGGTCTTCATCGTCCGGTTCGACCAGGACCGCGCGGCGCAATTGCGTGCGGGTCTCTTCCCGATCGGGGCGCGGGCGTTCGGGCTCGGGAGCCGATTCCGGAGCGGCCTCCTCCTCGGGCGAGCGGGACAGCCGGGCCATGCGGCGGCGGCGAATGTCCTCCTCCAGGCGGACCTGCTTGCGTAGGTACGCGAGGTAGCCCACCAGCACGATGCCCGCGAGCGCGCACAGCGCCCACATGGCGGCCGAAATGGCCAGCGCGCCACCGGCGAAGATCAGCGTGCTCAGCACCAGACCCAGTACCGCGCGCTGCCGGAAGGTGTAGCGCGCCGCACGGGCGATGGCATCGGCCTCGGGGTCGTAGCCGCCACGGCCCCGCCGCGAGGGCACGAAATCCGGGTCATCGGCATCGACTTCGTCGTCCCACTCCCGCAGCGCTGGGACCCTGGTGCGCTGCGGAGGTTCGGGCCGACGGCGGCCCTTCACCGGCGGCATATCTTCGGCGGGGATATCGGCGGTGGCCTGCCGGTTCTCCGATCGAGCGGCGGCACGCTCCACCACCTGCTCGGAATCTGTTGTCTCGGAATCGAATTCAGCCTCGACGGGCTTCTCGGCACTTTCCTGCGCGGCTACCGGATCCGCCGTCGACTCGGTCTCGGCGTTCAGTTCGGTATCCGCAGGCACGGATGTGGCGCTCTCCGTATCGCGTTCGCGGTCGGTGTCGAAATCCTCGTCGTCCGATTCAGCTGTGGTGCTGTCGTCCGATCTGGTCATCCGATCCTCCGGATCATCGTGGTGATGCTTCCTGCGAACCGGCACGTAGTCCGGATCGGTGTCGTGTCCGGAAGCCGGACCTTTTCTGGTGCGTGGTTCGGCGTCCCCGCGATGCAGTACCCGAGTGGCCAGTGCGGCGTCGGTGTGCTGGCGGACCCGCGGATGGCGGTTGGCCAGCATGGGGAACAGCACGAACACCCAGAGCACGACAAGACCAATCCACAAGATCGAATTCGGCATCGCGCTCTACACCTCCGTCCCCGCCTGGCACTCTTCCCTTCAGCACTTACCGGTGGTACGAGGACGCACCACCGACGTCCGTAGGCTAGTTCGGCACCTCAGTGATCACCGGCAGGCGCGCCGTCAACACCTGCCACAGTAGTCACACAAGTTACGGGAAATGCGGATCTCACAGCCACGCCTCAGGTCTGAGAAGCGCGCCCCGCACGAATCAACTTGTCCACCACGGTCCCCGACACCTCTTCGACCGTCAGGCCCACCAGCAGGTGATCGCGCCACGCCCCGTCCACATCGAGGTAGCGGCGCAGCATTCCCTCCTCGCGGAAACCCACATTGCGCAGTACCGCCTGGCTCGCAAGGTTTTCCGGCCGCACGGTGGCCTCCACCCGATGCAGTCCGACCTCGCCGAAGCAGTGGTCCAGGCCCAGCGCCAGCGCGGCCGTCGCCACACCCTGACCGCTGATCTTCTCCGACACCCAGTAGCCGATCCAGGCCGACCGCAGTGCGCCGCGCACGATATTGCCGATCGTGAGCTGTCCGGCGAAATAGCCGTCCACCTCGATCACCAGCGGAATCATCGCGCCCCGACGGGCTTCCGCCTTCAGACTGGACCACAGCGACGGCCAATTCCCGGAATGATTGCGCGCCTCCCAGGCCCCGCGGCCGGTCGGCTCCCACTTCTCCAGATACTCCCGATCGCGGGTGCGGATCTTGCTCCACGCCCCGGCGTCCCGCAATCTGATGGGCCGCAGGGTCACCACGCCGGCACCGACCCGTACCGGTCCGAGATGTGCGGGCCAGCCCGGATGCTGGGCCGACCGGAATACATTCATGTCCAAGGCCTCACCCTCGCTGTGCGAGGAAAGCGACCCGTACCTCGTCACCGGTGCGTACCTCGGTGATATCCGGATCGATCACGATAAGACTGTTCGCCTCCGCCATGGTGGCGAGCAGGTGCGAGGACGCCCCGTTCGGACCACCGAGGGGCTGCACCAGGTAGTCGCCGGTCTGCTCATCGCGCATGAGCTGCGCGCGCAGATAGCCGCGCCGCCCCGGAATAGAGGCGATCGGCAGAATGGTGCGAGCCCGCACCACCCGCCGCATGGGATGGCGGCGGCCCAGTGCGATGCGAATCAGCGGCCGCACCATGACCTCGAAAACCACCAGTGCGCCAACGGGATTCGACGGCAGCAGGAAGGTCGGCACCTCATCGCGGCCGAGCAGGCCGAAGCCCTGCACCGAACCCGGATGCATACCGACCCGGGTGATCTCCAGCTCGCCGAGACCCTCCAGGGCCTCCCGGATCTGCTCGGACGCCCAGCCGCCCACCGCACCCGCGATCACCACGACCTCGGAGCGAACCAGCTGGCCCTCCACCACATCTCGCAGGCGCTTGGGGTCACCGCTGACAATGCCGACCCGGTTCACATCCGCGCCCGCATCACGCGCCGCCGCCGCGAGGGCATAGGAGTTCACGTCGTAGACCTGGCCGGGGCCGGGCGTGCGGTCGATATCGACCAGCTCGCCGCCGACCGACAGCACCGACAGGCGCGGGCGCGGATGCACCAGCACCTTGTCGCGGCCGACCGCCGCCAGCAGCCCGACCTGCGCCGGGCCGATGATCGTGCCGGCGCGCACCGCGAGATCACCCGGCTGCACATCGTCACCGATGCGGCGCACGTAATCGCCCGAGCGCACCGACTCGTACACCTTGACGCGCGCCCGGCCGCCATCGGTGAAATCAAGCGGCAGAACGGCATCCGCGAGCGTCGGCAGCGGTGCGCCGGTATCCACCCGCACCGTCTGGCGCGGCTGCAGCCGGATCGGCTGCCGGGAACCGGCCGCCACCTCACCCACCACCGGCAGCGTCAACTCGACGGGCTCGCCGTCCTCACCGCGAATATCCGCGCCCGCACCGGACACATCCACACTGCGCACGGCATAGCCGTCGATGGCCGCCTGATCGAAGCCCGGTAGCGGGCGTTCGGTCACCACGTCCTCAGCGCACAGCAGTCCCTGGGCCTCCGAGATCGCGACCCGGACGGGCCGCGGCGCGACAGCCGCCGCGGTCACCTTGATCTGCTGATCCTCAACCGAGCGCATGCCGCCCTTCCCTGGTCTCGCGCATTGCACACCTCGTCACGGTATTGGTCACTCGTACGAGGTCAGCTGCGGATTCCAGCTCGGGCTGAGTCGCTGTTCGAGCCACTCACGCAGAGCCGGGCCGTATTCCTCTCGTTCCAAAGCGAAATCCACCGCAGCACGAAGATATCCGCCCGGGTTGCCCAGATCGTGGCGCGACCCGCGATGGACGACCACGTGCACCGGATGTCCCTCCGCGATCAGCAGCGCGATGGCGTCCGTCAACTGCAGTTCGCCGCCCGCTCCGGGCGTGATCCGGCGCAGTGCGTCGAAAATGGCGCGGTCCAACAGATATCGGCCGGCGGCCGCGAAAGTGGAGGGCGCCTCGTCCAGGGCGGGCTTCTCCACCATGCCGTTGACCTTGAGCACATCCGCGGACGCACCCGGCAGCACCTCGACATCGAAGACGCCGTACGCGCTGACCAGTTCCTTCGGCACGTCGATGGCGCACAGCACCGAACCGCCGTAGATCCGCCGCACGCGGGACATGACCGTCAGCACACCGCTCGGCAGCACCAGATCGTCGGGAAGCAACACCGCGATGGCGTCCTCATCGGCGTCCAGCACCGATTCCGCCTGTGCCACCGCATGACCCAGGCCGAGCGGCTCCTCCTGCACCACCGAGGTGACATCGAGCAGCCCCGGCGCCTTGCGCACCTTCTCCAGCAGATGGAATTTGCCGCGCTCCTCGAGCGTGCTCTCCAACACCAGATCCTCGACGAAATGCGCTACCACACCGTCTTTTCCGGGGGAGGTGACGATCACCAGCCGAGTGGCGCCGGAATCCGCGGCCTCGGCGGCGACCAATTCGATGCCCGGGGTGTCGACCACCGGCAGCAGCTCCTTGGGGACCGTCTTGGTCGCGGGCAGGAACCTCGTGCCGAGTCCCGCCGCGGGCACCACCGCGGTGCGGAAGCACGACTCGGTTCCGCCGCCGTTAGCTGTCATGAACTCACCCTATCCATCCGTCTCATCTATCGACGCGCCCCGAACAGCGCCCCGACATCCACGAGAGCCTAAGCGAGCTGTGTTTAATCTGCCTCCGCTTCGCTCCGGCGGGGGTGCGGCCCCTGGTCCCGGTTCGTCCCTCCCTCCGCTCCTCCGCTTCGCTCCCCCGCTCCACTCAGTCCAGAACCGGACGGCCGCACCCCTCGAAGTGTTCCTCGATTGCGGAATGCAGCCTGGTCGAGATGTCCGCGTCGGAGCGGACTCCAGATCTCGATACCCGGTGTCACCAGTGGTAAACCGTGCATATCGCCACACGCTCATCGAAAGGCGGCCCGCCGACGTGTTCACGTATCGTTCGCCGCGCCGTGGCTTGTCGCGAACCCGGCCGAGGTTAGCTGGCAGCCATGAGCGAGCGTGAGGATTCCCACAGCAGCGGTCCCGACACTCCCGGGGGCGGTGGCACTCCCGGTGCGGCGGCGGGTGGCGTCAGCCGGCGGCGGCTCTTCGGCGCGTCCGCGAGTGCGGCGCTGGCCGGGCTCGCGGTCGGGGCGGGCGGGGCGGTCGCCCTGCGCGGCAACGGATCCGGCGCGGCGGCCTGGCCGTGGTCGGCCGAATTGGTGATCGCACCGGATCAGGCTGCCGCGCCGCGGGTTTCGGGACTGCACCTGCAGTACGGCGCGGATGCCGCGCGCGAGGCCGTGGTGTCCTGGCATACCGCCGGCTCGGTCAGCAAGCCGGTGGTGCGGTACGGGACCGCCGCCGACGGCTTCGGCAAGACCGCGGACGCCGAGACACGCACCTATCGGGATGCCAAGGCCGGCATCGAGATTCAGGCGCACCATGCCCGCCTGACCGGGCTGAGCCCGGACACCGACTACGTCTACGCGGCCGGGCACGACGGTGCGCCGCCGGAGCTGGGCACGCTGCGCACCGCACCCGGCGGACGGGCGAAGTTCCGGTTCACCAGCTTCGGCGATCAGGGCACGCCGACGGTCGGCAAGGCCGTGAACGGCACCTGGGTCAACGACAATCTGGGCTCGCCGTTCGCCGGTGACGTGACCGGCGGCATCGAACAGCTGGCGCCGCTGTTCAACCTCGTCAACGGCGACCTCTGCTACGCCAATCTGGCCACCGACCGGCTGCGCACCTGGAACGACTGGTGGGCCAACAACTCTCGCTCGGCCCGCTACCGGCCCTGGATGCCCGCACCCGGCAACCACGAGAACGAACTCGGCAACGGGCCCATCGGCTACGCGGCCTTCCAGACGTACTTCACCGTGCCGGACTCCGGCAGCGAGGAGCACGCGAAGGGACTCTGGTACTCCTTCACCGCCGGCGGCGTGCGCGTGATCGCGGTCGCCAATGACGACATCTGCTACCAGGACGCGGGCAACAGCTACATTCGCGGCTACTCCGGCGGCGCCCAGAAGCGCTGGCTGGAAAGCGAACTGGCGAAGGCGCGCGGCGATCGCGGCATCGACTGGGTGGTGGTGTTCATGCACCAGACCGCCATCTCCTCCGCCGACAAGTTCAACGGCGCCGACCGCGCCATCCGCGAGGACTGGCTGCCGCTGTTCGATAAATACCAGGTCGATCTGGTGCTGTGCGGGCACGAACACCACTACGAGCGTTCACATCCCGTCCGCGGCACGCTGGGCACCGAAACGCTGACACCCAAGCCCGCCGACACCCGCAAGGACGTCATCGACACCACCAAGGGCACCGTGCACCTGGTGATCGGCGGCGGCGGCACCTCGGCGCCGTCCAACGCCCTGTTCTTCCCCGGCGACAAATGCCGGGTCATCACCGCCGTGGGCGATGTCGACCCCGCCACCGGCAAGAAGACCCCCGTCTACGTCATGGAGGACGCGCCCTGGTCCGCCTTCAAAGACGCCGAACACCCCTACGGCTTCTGCTCTTTCGACGTCGACCCCGGCACCCCCGGCGGCAACACCACCATCACCGCCACCTACTACGCCCTCACCGGCCCCACCAGCGACCTGAAAGCCATCGACAAGTTCACCCTCACCCGCCCCCGCTCGGACCGCTAGGCAGCACCTTCGTCATCCGGCGCGCTGGACCCTCGTCACCCCCAGCGCGCTACACCCTCGTTATCCGGCGCGCTGCACCTCGTCATCCCGGCGCGCTTCTTGGCCGGGATCCCACCGCGCGTGTGGATCCCGGCCGAAGCATGCCGGGATGACGAGGAGGCTTGCCGGGCGACCAGGGGCCGAGAGCGCGGTCGCTTCAGCGGCGGCGCTTATCGTGAGGGCGTGAGCGGTAGCGGCGGGCGGGACAAGCGGGCGTGGCGGGAGGAGATTCTCGCGCGGCGGAAGGCGGTGCCTGCCGAGGTGCGGGCGCGGGAGGCCGCGGCGCTGGCCGAGGGTGTAGGGCAGCTGCGGGCCGGGGGGTGGGTGTGCGCCTACGTGGCCGTCGGTGGTGAGCCGGGATCGCTTGCC
The DNA here is from genome assembly GCF_045040085.1 of Nocardia sp. NBC_01388. Taxonomy (NCBI): domain Bacteria; kingdom Bacillati; phylum Actinomycetota; class Actinomycetes; order Mycobacteriales; family Nocardiaceae; genus Nocardia; species Nocardia sp. NBC_01388. The sequence goes on along the minus strand of NZ_CP109553.1, from coordinate 7,522,814 downwards.
CTGCTGGACGCGCTGCGGGCCGGAGGGGCGCGGGTGCTGCTGCCGGTCACCGGCGAGCCCGGTCCACTGGAGTGGGCGGAGTACACCGGGGCGGAGGGGCTGCGGCGCGGGCGGTTCGGGCTGCGGGAGCCGGAGGGGGACATCGTGCCGGACGCCTTGGCGGCGGCCGAAGTGATTCTGGTGCCCGCCCTGGCGGTGGATCGGCGGGGTGTGCGATTGGGCCGCGGAGCGGGCTATTACGACCGCAGTCTGGGCGCGGCGCGATCGGATGTACGGTTGGTCGCGGTCGTGCGGGACGATGAACTCGTGGACCATTTGCCGGAGGAGCCACACGACCACCGAATGGGGTGGGCGCTGACTCCGTCCGGCGGGCTGTACAAGCTGGAAGAACGCGCCGGGAATTGACACCCGATTGGCAGCGTTGGCACTGCCAGCTGTAGAGTGCTAATTCGACAAAGAGCGTGGAGGATAATCCCGATGCCTACTTACTCGTATGCGTGCACCGAGTGCGACAACAAGTTCGACATCGTGCAGTCCTTCTCCGATGATGCGCTGACCACCTGCGACCGCTGCAACGGCAAGCTGCGCAAGCTCTTCAACTCGGTCGGCATCGTCTTCAAGGGCAGCGGCTTCTACCGCACCGACAGCCGCAACGGCTCCACCTCGAGCGAGCCCGCCAAGGCGCCGTCGGGTGAGAACGGCTCCGGTAGCGGAAGTACTCCGGCGAGCACCCCCGCGAGCACCGCGACGCCGTCGGCCCCCGCCAAGCCGAGCACGTCGAACAGCACGTCCGCCGCCTGATTCGCATTCTGCACCAGGCGATTTCCACATAGTTTCCGTTATCCACAGCCGGCCCTTTTCCGGGGTCGGCTGATCGTCGTGCGGCCATAGTCTGGCCGCATGATCCGATTCCGCACGGCCGGCGGCCCGGACGCCGAGCTCGGCCACGATTCCCGCTTCGAGTTCGCCGCGCGCCTGCGCCCGCCCTGGGCCGACGGCGCCCTGGTGCGCCGCATCGCGGCGGTCGCGCTCCTGGCATTCGCGGCCGTACTGGCGGTGCGCGGCGATCCGGCGGCCCGGCACACCGACGTCCTCGTGGCCACGCGGGAGCTGCCACCCGGGCATGTACTCGCCGACGACGATCTGCGCGCCGCGCCCCGCGAGAGCGCCACCCTGCCCGACGGCGTGATTCGCGAACCCGATCGATTGCGCGGCGCCACCCTCACCGGCGCGGTGACCGCGGGCGAGATCCTCACCGAACTGCGGGTGGTCGGCCCGCGGCTGGCGGCCGTCGCCGCCCACTCCCCCGATGCCCGCATCGTTCCGATTCGGCTGGCGGACAACGGCCTTGCCGACATACTGCGCGCCGGCGACCGGGTCGATGTGGTGGCCGCCGAGGAACCGGGCGCCGGCGGGCGTCCGGCCCGGCTGCTGGCCGCCGACGCCGCGGTCGTCCTGGCTCCCGGCGCGAGCACCGTGCGGGGGCGCGACGAGCGGCTGGTGCTGGTGGCGCTGGACTCCCGGCGCGCGACCGCGGTGGCCGCCGCCTCGCTGCGTACGGCGCTCACCGTGGTTTTCCACTGACCGGCAACCGGTCCTGCAACACCGGTACGGATGTTCCACAACCTCACGCGCCGGTGAACTACCATCGCCCGATAACCGCATGGTCATGAACTACCACCGCATGAACTTCGCCCGACTCGCTATCCGGCCCGCGCTCGCGCGAGCCAATCACGTAGAGGAGTTTTCGGCAATGCTCAAGGGTTTCAAGGAGTTTCTACTTCGCGGTAATGTCGTCGACCTGGCGGTCGCCGTTGTCATGGGTACCGCATTCGTCGCGATCGTCACCGCGTTCAGCGATGGCATCATCACTCCATTGCTCGCGGTGTTCGGCAACACCGGCAACCTGGGCCTCGGCTTCCAGCTGATCGCCGATAAACCGGCGACCTTCATCGCCATCGGCCCGATCATCACGGCGGCGCTCAATTTCGTCATTATCGCGGCGCTGCTGTACTTCGTCCTGGTGATCCCGGCCAACCAGGCCAAGGCGCGCTGGGGCGCCAAAGAGACACCGCTCTCGGATAACGAACTGCTGGTACAGATTCGAGACCTGCTCGCCGAGGGCGGTAAAGGCACCGGCGGCGGCAAGCACGAAAGCTGAAGTTGCACAGAGATATTCGAAGTCTACTGAAACGAAAGCGGGCCCGGCGCGAAATGCGCCGGGCCCGTTCGTCTTACGGTCCTGCAATCAGTCGAGCATTCGGCCGAGGCCGAATCCCTATCAGCCGAGGCTGAACGGGGCACCCCACAGCGTGGTCCAGGTGATCACATTGTCGGTCTCGATCTCGACATTGACGAAGGCACGCGCCTGGGCGTAGCCGGCGCAACCGTTCAGGCCGATGGTCTCGTCGGACCAGGTGACCGAGCCGCTGGAACCCTTGAAGGTGTTCTTGGTCTTGTGGGTCGGGTTGCCGAAGTCATCCGGCATTTCCCGGTCCAGGATGTAGAACGACTTGGCCTGGCCGGGGCCGAGGGTCAGGTTGCCGCCGCCGGTGGCGCCAGCGCTCGGGGTGACATTGCCCGAGCTGTCCCAGGAAGCGCCGCCGCTGACGCCGCCGTTGGTGTTGGCGCCATCGATGGTGACCTGGCAACCGACCACGTAACCGGGGTAGATGTTGCCGCCGACATCGGTGTTGTTACCCGAGATCTGGACCTGCGCCGAGGCGGAGACCCACGCGTTGCGGTGCAGTGGGGTGTCACCCATGGACGGGTTGATATTGGCGGACTCGCCGACGAGGTTCACCGTCACCACGGTGCCGTCGGAGAGGGTCTTGGTGAGAGATCCGCCCGGCAGCGGAATGTTGGTATCGGCGTTGGCAGCGCCGGTCGAGGAGAGCAGGCCGAGGGCGACGGTTGCGACAGCGCCGACACCAGCCACCCGAGCCACAGTCTTACGGATGTTCATTACAATTGTCCCTCAGGGTTGAGTTCGCTTACGCGAGAAGTGATCTGGCGGGGGTTACCACTCAGCCGACGCTGAACGGCTGGCCGTACAAGGTGGTCTTCGAGTAGTTGTCGCCGATGACCTCGACGGTTGTGTACGCCCGCGCCTGCGCATAGCCCGCGCAACCCTGGATCTGGATTTCGGCATCCTGGTACTCCACCGAGTAGGTACCCGGCTTCTTGATGTCCTTGTAATCGATCTGTACGAACGTCACCTGACCGGGGCCGATATTGACGCCGATCGAGCCACCCAGGTTCGCGTCGCTGAGGCTGACGCCACCGGAGATTCCGGCGGAGACGGCGTCTTCGCCGATGCTGACCTGGCAACCGATGATGTAACCGGTGCTCAGCTGCGAGGCGCCATGGGTGGACGAGTTGTTGGAGCCGGGACTGTTCAGCGGACCGTTGTTCGGACCGACTGTGCCGTCGGGAGTGTCAGTCACATCGGCAACGGCGTTGCCCGTGACCCATACGACGCGGCCAGCGCCGTTGGCCGCCAGCGACGGCGAAATGACGGCGTGCTCACCCGTACGGGTGATGGTGACTGTCCCACTCGGGGACACCTTCTGACCGTCCGGCAACGGTGCGAAGACATCGGCAGTAGCTGCCCCAGTCGAAAAAAGGCCGATGGCCACGGCCGCGGCCGCGCCGATACCCGCAATGCGGGCACCACGACGCAGACCGTGGGTGCGGTTCTCGCTCATACTTCCCCTCATCAGGTTTCTAGCGATCAGCCTCGACCACCGAGGCTGAAAAGGGTTCCGGCGAACCCAGCATGTGGGCCCTTGCGGACCCCGGTAAGTTTGTCGCCGCATTGTTGCCACTGTGTTACTGCTTACAATTTCTTTCATGCTGCGACGCTGGGCACTTTACATCACCGTTGTGAGCCATGAGGTGTGAGAGAAGAGGATCCAGTGCAACTACACAAGACGGAGTACCTATGTCGAGAATGCTATCGATAGCGAAAAGGGCCCGGCGCTAATCGCGCCGGGCCCCCGGGGGTTCTGCTGAAACGAACGAATCAGCCGAGGCTGAAGGGCTGTCCCCACAGCGTGACAGCGGTGATGACGTTCGGGGTCTCGATCTGCACCGCCACGAAGGCGCGAGCCTGAGCGTATCCGCCGCAACCGTTCAGATTGACGGTCTCGTCGGACCAGGTCACCGAGCCGTTCGAACCCTTGAAGACATTGCGGGTGTAGTGGTCCTCGTTGCCGTAGTCATCGGGCGCCTCCTCGTCGAGGAGGTAGTAGGCCTTCGCCTGCCCGGGGCCGAGCGTCAGGTTGCCGCCCGCGGTGCCGCCGGTGTTGCCGCCGTTCACGGTCGGTCCGTTCGCACCGAAGTCGGCGCCGCCGGTCGCGCCGCCATTGGCGCCGCCACCTGCGATATTCACCTGGCAGCCGACAACGTAGCCGGGGACGATCTTGCCGCCCACGCTGCCGTTGGCGCCGGACAGCTCGACCTGCGCGCTACCGGAGACCCACGCGTTGCGGTGCAGCGGAGTGGCGCCCATCGACGGGTTGATGTTCGCGGACTCGCCGACGAGGCGGACCGTCACCACGGTGCCGTCGGACAGGGTCTGGGTGAGCGTGCCGCCCGCGAGCGGGACGAAGGTGTCGGCATTGGCCGCGCCGGTGGACAGCAAACCCAGAGCGGCGGTAGCGGCGACGCCGATACCGGCGGCCCGGGCCATGGTCTTTCGAAGGTTCATCGTTCTTTCCCTCTAGGGTCGAATTCGCTTATGCGAGGAATGAATTGGCGTTCACGGCGCGGTGCCGCGACATGCGGCGTCAGCCGAGGCTGAACGGCTGCCCGTAGAGGGTGGTCTTCGAGTAGTTGTCGCCGATGATCTCGACAACGGAGTAGGCACGCGCCTGGGCATAACCGGCGCAACCCTGGATCTCGATCGGCACATCCTGGTACTCGACCGAGTAGGTGCCCGGCTTCAGGATGTCCTTGGAGTTGATCTGAACGAGCTTGACCTCACCCGGGCCGACATTCAGGCCGACCGAACCGCCCAGACTGCCGCCGGACAGATTCACGCCGCCGGAGACGCCGGCCGAAATGGCATTGTCGGCGAGACTGACCTGGCAGCCGATGACGTACCCGGTGTTCAGCTGCGAGGCGCCGTGGGTGGAGGAGTTGTTGCTGCCCTGGCCATTTGCCGGTCCGTTGTTCGGGCCGACGGTGCCGTCCGGGGTCGCGGTGACGTCGGCGAAGGTCTTGCCCGACAGCCATGCGGTACGGCCGGCGCCATTGCCCGCCATCGAGGGCGAGATGACGGCGTGCTCGCCGATCCGGGTGATGGTCACGCCCGCCGGACTCGTCTTCTGACCGTCCGGCAACGGTACGAAGGTGTCGGCATTGGCGGCGCCGGTCGACAGCAGACCGAGCGCTAGGGCGGTGGCAGCGCCGAAGCCCGCGATGCGGACGGCGCGACGGACACCGCTGGTGCGGTTCTCGCTCATTCTTTCCCTCATCAGGTTGTCTCGCATTCAGCTCCGACCACCGGAACCGACTTGGTCGCCGCCTGCCCAATCTCCCAAAGCGAGCAAAACTCAAGCAGCCTGCTCAAACTTCTTGGACACGTGGTTTTATCGACCCGCGGGAGACAATAGCCACACTGGTTACTATTTGGCAACACTGCTGCGGCATGCGAATACCACGATGATTTGTCGCAAATGTGATTTATGCCGCCGAGCGGCGAGAGGCCGCCGGGAAAGAGTTGCGAATGCGATTATGAGCGCACTCAGCGCTGAGCGAACTCAGCTGTGATGCCGCCCGAACTCAGCTGTGACGCCGCGCCAACTCAGCCGTGATGCGGGGGCACCTGGGAGCGCAGCCAGTCATCCCCCGACTGCCCCGAATCCGGTTCGGGTGTGCGCTCATCACCGGTGGTGCTGGGCAGCGCGTCACCGAAGACGGCCGCCAGTGTGGCGGCCTCGGCCGCCGATAAACGACGAGACCCCGCTCGGCGCGCTGCCGGGCGAGGTTCGTCGGAAGAACGGTCGGACTCGGAAGTCATTCCGCCAGACCGGAGAGCTCGTCGATGACCTTGCTGGCCAGCGGGCCCAGGGTCGCCATGCCGTCGCGGATCGCGGCGCGCGAACCCGGCAGGTTCACCACCAGCGTGCTGCCCGAGACGCCGGCCAGACCGCGCGACAGGCCGGCCTCCAGCGAACCCGACGACAGCCCGGACGCGCGCAGCGCCTCGCTGATGCCCGGGAGCAGCCGGTCCAGCACCTCCTCGGTGGCCTCGGGCGTGACATCGCGCGGCGACATACCCGTGCCGCCGACCGAGATCACCAGATCCACACCGCCGATGACCGCGGTATTGAGCGCATTGCGAATCTCCACCTCATCGGCCTGCACCGATACCGAAGCATCGACCAGGAACCCCGCCTCGGTGAGTAGTTCGGTGACCAGCGGACCGAAGGAGTCCTCGCCACCGTGGGCGGTTCGGTCGTCGACGACCACGACAAGAGCACGGCCCGCCACTGCGGCATCGATTTCCATGGTGCTCACCGTAGCGTCCCCGCCCGACAACACGTCGCCCGTGCCCGACAACAGAGCGCCCTTGTCGGACAACAGCTCCCAGCCGCCCTCCGCGGTCACTCGAATCGCGGGCATCGGGGTCGGTCCGGTTTCGTGCTGCATCAGGATGCCGCCTCTCCGAGGGTCACGTCGACGGTCTTGGCATTGTTGCCCTGATCGTCGGTGTAGGTCAGCTTGACCTTGTCGCCGGGCCGGTGCGAGCGCACCGCGGCGATCAGCGCATTGCCCGAATCGATAAGCTGGTCATCGAGTTTCGTGACGATCACATTATTCGGGACGGCGGCCTTGGCGGCCGGACCGTCGGCGGTGACCTCGAGGATGCGAGCCCCGTTGGCGTCATCCTGCGCGCGGACCTTCACACCGAGCTGCGCGTAGGTGGCCTTGCCGTTCTTGATCAGCTCATCGGCCACCCGGCGCGCGGTATCGACCGGAATGGCGAATCCGAGACCGATGGACCCGCTCTGCGCACCCGCGGCCTCCGACGTCCCGAGGGTGGCGATGGCGGTATTGATGCCGATCAGCTTGCCGTTCATATCGACCAGCGCGCCACCGGAGTTGCCCGGATTGATCGCCGCGTCGGTCTGGATGGCATCGATGACCGTGCCCTGCGAGCCCGGCTCACCGCTGGTCGACACCGGGCGGTTGAGCGAGGAGACGATGCCCGTGGTCACCGTGCCCGCCAGTCCGAGCGGCGAACCGACCGCCACCACCGACTGACCGACCTGCAGGCCCGCGGACGCGCCGAGATCGATCGGGGCCAGGCCCTGCTTGCCGTCGACCTTGACGACCGCCAGATCCGAGACCGGATCCGCGCCGACCAGCTTCGCGGGCACCATGCTGCCGTCGCTGAACGCCACCTGCATCCGGGCATTCGGCCCGGCGCCGCTGACCACATGATTATTGGTGAGGATCAGGCCGTCGGTGGACAGGATCACACCGGACCCCTCCCCCTCGGCCTTACTGCTCGCGACCTTGATCATGACGACACTCGGCAGCACCTTCTGCGCGACGGCCTGCACCGAACCGGCGGGCGCATTGGCCACCGTGTTCACCTTCGGCTGCGGAGCGTCGAGCGCATTGGTCAGCGCGGAACCGTTGTTGTCGTGGGTGGCCAGCGCACCCACCGCGCCGCCGATGCCACCGCTCAGCAGTGCCAGCGCCACCGCGCCCACGACCAGGCCGGTGCGGACGGGCCGCTTGGGCGCGGGGCCGGGCGCACCGGGGTACCCGGGACCTCCCGGCGGACCACCCGGGCCGACCGGCCCGCCGAAGATCGGCTCGGTGGGCGGATGCCCGCCCGCGTACCCGGACGCCGCATACGACTGCCCGTAGGCGCCGGCCGGGAGCTGTTCGGTGCCGGAGGCCGGAAACTGTTCTGTGGCATGCACTCCCGAGGGATCCACACCGCCGTAGCCGGACGGAGCCGCACCGTAGGGCTGACCGCCGAAGCCCTGGGCGGGATAACCCCGGGGCGCGGACGCGCCAGGCCCGTAGCCCGGACCGCTCGAGCCCGGACCGCCCGGACCGCTCGGACCGCTCGGAGCGCTCGGAGCGCTCGGAGCGCCGTAGCCGGGAGCGGACTGGCCCGCCTGGTAGCCCGGGTAGGGCGCGCCGGAGCTCTGGCCGCCGCGCGCCCAGGCCGAATCCTGATGCTGCTGTGCCGAGGCTCCCGGATACGGCTGTGCCGGTGCTTCCGGATTCGGCTGTGCCGGTGTGCCGGGGGCCGTGGCAGGCTCCGCGGCGGCGCTCTCGGCGGAAGCGCCGGGCGGGGTGGCCGATTCGACGGGCTGTGCGGAGGCGCCGGAATCGGATCCACCATGAGCCGGGGACGCGGGAGGGGCGGAAGGGTCGACGAACGACCGATCGGCATCGCGGGGGTCGGGCTGCACATCGCGGTGGTCGGGCTGCGCAGAGGAGGCGCCTGGTTCGGTGCCCCGCTTCGAATCCTCGGTCATGTTTCTCGTTTCTCCTCGAGTCTCGTAGCCAAGAGTGGCGGTGACGACTGAGAGCGGACTGAGACCGTGCTGGTTTTTTCCGGAGGCTTTCCGGAAATCAGGTCTCGGGGACCGCGAAGGGTGTGCCTTCTCCAGGCAGCACGATACGGATCAAAGCGCCGCCGCGTTCGGAAGTATCGATGCTGATGGTGCCGCCGTGCTTGGTCACCACCTGCTTCACGATGGCCAGGCCCAGGCCGGAGCCGGGCATGGAGCGCGAGGTCATTGTCCGATAGAAGCGTTCGAACACCAGCTCGCGCTCGGCCGGCGGAATACCGGGACCGGCATCGTCGACGGCCAGCTCCAGCAGTCCGCGTCCGGCCTCACGCATGGTGACCCGCACCGTGCCGCCCGCCGGACTCCATTTGGCGGCATTGTCGAGCACATTGAGGATGGCACGCTCGAGCCCCGCCTCGTGGCCGAAGACGAACCAGGGCAGCAGCTGGGCATCGAATTCGACGCCGCTGCGCCGCCGCCGCGCCCGCTCCAGTGCGCGCTCGGCCACCTCGCCGATGTCGACCTGCTCGTAGACGAGATCGGGGGCGTCCTCGCGAGCCAGGTCCACCAGATCACCCACCAGCGTGGACAATTCCTCGATCTGCGCCATCACATCCGAACGCAATTCGACCATGTCCTCATCCGGAATACGCGGTGCGCCCGGACGCGAGGAGGCGATCAACAACTCCATATTGGTGCGCAAAGACGTCAGTGGCGTCTTCAGCTCATGACCGGCATCGGCCACCAAACGCCGCTGCCGCTCACGGGATTCGGTGAGCGCGCGCAGCATGGTGTTGAAACTCTCAGTGAGCCTGGCGAGTTCATCATCACCCGTCACCGGAATGGGAGTGAGGTCATCGGTGCGAGCGACTCGTTCGGTGGCCGCGGTCAGCCTGGCGATGGGCCGCAAACCGGTGCGGCCCACCGCGGTTCCCGCGGCCGCGGCGAGCATGACCCCGCAACCGCCGACGACGAACAGCAACCACGCCAGCCGGTCCAGTACCTCCCGCGTGGGCTGTAGTCGCTGCGAAACCACCAGTGTGGAACCGGAATGCGTGCGCCGGGCCAGCACCCGCTGATTGTCGACGGTGCGCAGCGAGAAGCCGATCTCCCCGCGCGCCACCGCCAATTCCTGTTTGCCCACCGGCGGATTGGTGGTCTGCGGCGGCACATACGGGGATAGGTCCGGAAAGATCAGCGCCACACCGACATCATTCGAATACAGCCCCGCCAGCACAATCGACTGGAAACCGAGCGAATCGAAGTTGTTGTCGATCATCAGCGAAGCCCGCGCGCGCAGTTGCGAATCCACATCCGCGTACAGCGAACGCGCCACCATCGCATAGGCGGCGATGGAGGTGAATGCGACCGCGACGGCCACCACGGAGGCGGCCAGCAGCGTCACCCGCCAGCGCAGTGATACCGAACGCGTCAGCGGCATCGGCGGGCGCATATCGGGTTCCGGCGAATTGCCGAGTCCGGCGACCAGCGGCCGCCGCGGAATACTCCTGCCCACGTACCCGGCCCCTACGGCGGGGTCTCGCGCAGCACGTACCCGACACCGCGCACGGTGTGGATGAGTCGCGGCTCACCCTCGGCTTCGGTTTTGCGGCGCAGATATCCGATATAGACCTCCAGCGCATTGCCGGAGGTCGGAAAGTCGTAGCCCCACACCTCTTCGAGAATTCGACTGCGGGTCAGCACCCGGCGCGGATTGGCCATCAGCATTTCCAGCAGTGAGAACTCGGTGCGGGTCAGGCTGATCGAACGTTCGCCGCGCAGCACCTCGCGGGTGACCGGATCCAGCGACAGGTCGGCGAACTGCATGGCCTCCGACCCCTCCATCTGGTCGACGGTGGTGCGGCGCAGCAGCGCCCGCAGCCGGGCCAGCAGCTCTTCCAGGGCGAACGGCTTGGGCAGGTAGTCGTCGGCGCCGGCATCGAGTCCGGCTACCCGCTCGGAGACCGAATCCCGTGCCGTGAGTACCAGAATCGGCAGATCATCGCCGGTGCTGCGGAGCCGGCGACACACCTCGAGCCCGTCCATGCGGGGCATCATCACGTCGAGTACCAGCGCGTCGGGTCGCGAGCTGGTGGTCTTCTCGAGGGCGTCCACACCGTCGACCGCGAGGTCGACGGTGTAGCCGTTGAAGGTCAGCGAGCGACGCAGCGATTCCCGGACCGCGCGGTCGTCGTCGACTACCAGAATGCGCATGGCCTCCAGTCTGCCCACAGCGACTGAGAGGCGACTGAGAGGGCCCCTTCGACACGCCGGACAGGATCAGCCGGTGACCAGCGAGTTTCACCGGGCCTGAGGGATACGGGCTCCGCGGCCCGCTTTCGGTATTCGAAAAACGTTGCGCGCGGCTGTATTCGGAGTCATGTACAGCGAGTTGCTCGAATTGCCGATACACAGCCCGCGCGGTATGTTGCAGGCCGGAAAAGAAGACCTCTAGTTGGTTCCGCGCGGGGTTCTGCCCTACGCCGCACAACCGCATACGACCTGGGGGTCACTCGTGAAAAGCGGAGGCGACGGAAGCGGGATGGAAGCGACACCCCGGTCCTGGCAATTGAGCCTGTCCAACTGGCCCGTCACACGCAAGGTCGGCATCGTTCTGGTGCTCCCGGTGTTGCTCGCCTCGACCTTCGCGGTCTTGCGCATCAACTCAGAGCTGCAAACGATCAACAACCTGAGCGCCGGTACGGAACAGGCCGCCATAATGGGCCCAACAATCAAATTCGAGTCCGCAACACAGGAACTCGCCGTACAGACGATCGACGGCTGGGGAAACCCGGACGCTGATCCCGCCATCGACGCCGCCGCCGGAAAATTCGATCAGGCCGCCGCTGACCTCGATACGCTGCTGCGCGCCTCCAAGGTGGACGTCAGCATCGTGCAGCAGCTCGATCAGGCCATCACGATGGCCAAGACCATGCGCAACAACCGGCACAGCGGCTCCGCGCAGGCGATGGCCGATCAGTCCGAGGCGGTCTCGCAGAAGATCCAGACCGCGCTCTCGACCTCGCAGTCGGTCTCGGATCTGCGTGTGCAGCAGCTGTTCCTGCAGCAGGGCACCCTGATGACCGCGGGACGCCTGCTCACCCAGGAACGCACCATGCTGGCCACCCCGGGGCTCGGCACGAACCAGGGCCTGCGGGTCCGGCTGCTCACCTCCATCGGCGCCGAGATGACGCTGCTGCAGGTCTATCAGAGCCTGTACGCGAATTCGTCGCAGAGCGACGGCGGACTCCGGGACGCCGCGAACGTCCGCATCGGCATCCTCGCTCAGGGTGTGCCCGATCCGGCCGCGGTCCCGGCCATGAACGACGCGGTCAACACCAGTCTCAACGGCTACCACTCGGTGATGGCCGATATCGGAGTCGCGCTGGACGCCAAGCTCGCTCAGCTCAGCACCGATGCCCGCAATACGGTGCTGCGCGATACCTCCATCGTTATCGGCATGCTGCTGGCCGGTCTGGCGCTCGCCCTGGTGGTGGCGCGCTCACTGGTCGTGCCGGTCCGGCGCCTGCGCCGCGACGCGCTCCAGGTCGCGCACATCGATCTGCCGCAGGAACTCGAAGTGGTGCGCGCCGGTGGCGCCACCCCCGAGATCACGCCGGTCGACGTGCACACCACCGAGGAGATCGGGCAGCTGGCTCGCGCCGTCGACGATATCCACACCCAGGCGCTGCACCTCGCCGCCGAACAGGCCCGACTGCGATTGCAGATCGGCAATATGTTCGAGACCCTTTCCCGCCGTAGCCAATCGCTCGTCGAACAGCAGTTGACGCTGATCGAGGAGCTGGAGCGCGACGAGGACGACTCCGAGCGACTGCAGAGCCTGTTCCGCCTCGATCACCTCGCCACCCGCATGCGCCGTAACGGCGACAACCTGCTGGTGCTGGCCGGAACCGCGCTGCGCCGTGGCCATCTCACGCCGGTGCCGCTCTCCGACATGCTGTGGTCCTCGGTCTCGCAGGTGGAGGACTATCAGCGCGCCGAGATCGGCACCGTGCCCGACGGCATCGTCGCCGGTGAGCCGGCCGTCGATATCGAGCACCTGCTGGCCGAGTTGATCGACAACGCACTGCGCTACTCGCCGCCGTCCACTCCGGTGGCGGTGTCCGTGGCGCGCGCCGTGGACGGGGGCTACCTCATCGAGATCACCGACCGGGGCCTCGGCATGAATGCCGAAGACCTGCAGTCCATCAACGACCGGCTCGCCTCCGGTGGTGAGGTCAATGTCGAGACCGCCCGCCGCATGGGCCTGTTCGTCGTGGGCCGGCTCGCCAAGCGGCACAACATCACCGTGAGCCTGCGCCGCACCTCCGCCATGGTGCAGCAGCCGGGCATCACCGCCAGCGTCCACCTGCCGGGCACCCTCGTCTCGCCCGCGCCGGAACGCGGCGGCGACAGCGGCAATACCGGTCAGTTCCCGGTCACCGCGGCACTGCCCGTGGCGCCCGGCGCGGTGGCTCCGGTCTCGACGCTGCCGCAGTCTCCGGGGTCCGCACCACAGCCGGCGGTCACTCCGCCGCGGCTGATGCCGGTGCCGAACGCACCGGAGGTCGTGACCACCGGCAGGTTCGGGGTCACCAGTTCCGGCCTGCCGCAGCGCAAGACGCCCGGCGGCGATACCGGCGAACAGCCGGCCCTCACCGGGTTCGGTGCGGAGAAGCCGTATACGGACAACTTCGTCGATGCCTTCGCGGGCGCCGGCGATCCCACCGCGACCTACAGCGTGGTGGGTCCGCAGACCCAGCCGCCGGTCGACTTCTGGGGCGATACCGGACAGCACGAGGTGCAGCAACCCGAACCGGCTGCCCCCCTGAGCCCGGCCGCGCCGGTGGGCAACGGCGGCAATGGGAACGGCGGCAACGGCTATGACGCCGGCACTACCGGCGACGACGGCACGGGCAGCTACTTCCCGAACGGGTACAGCGCGTTCGGGAACGACCGCGGCAACTCGGCAGGCAGCGGTCCGGCCGGGCCGAATGCCAACGTGCCCAACGGAAACGGCCTGACCAGCGGCGATACCTACCGCGAACCGGTCGGCAGTGGCGGCAATGGCAACGGCGCCACTGAGAACGGCCTCGGAAGCAATTTCGGCAACGGCAACAGCCACGGTTTCGGCAATGCACCCGTGGCCGCCCCGCTCCCGCAGCGCGGGCAGGCTCCGCAACAGCAGCAGCCGCAACAGCAACCGCAGCCCGCGCATCGCCCGGCCGGTGACTCCGTCATGTCGGGCAGCCCGATCTATCAGCGCATGGTCTCGGAATGGCTGGTGGAACCCGCCTCCGGTGCACAGGACGACAGTGCGGAATGGTCGTCGACCTCGGATGCCGGCTGGGCCGCCGCCGCGGAAGCCGCCAATCCGACCTCCAGTTCCAAGACGCAGGGCGGGTTGCCGATCCGGCGGCCGGGGGCGCAGTTGGTGCCCGGCGCGGTGGCGCAGGAGGACGAGACCGGTGCCCGCAATCCGGATGAGATCCGTAACAGCTTGACGAGGCACCTCAGCGGCGTTCGCTCTGGACGCGCAGACTCGCAGTACACAGACGGAGGGCATGCATGACCGACTCCCAGCGCACCACCACCGATGAGAATCTGAACTGGCTGGTCACCCGCTTCACCCGCGAAGTGCCCGGTGTCTCGCATGCGGTCCTGGTTTCGGCCGACGGACTTATGCAAGCGACCAGTCCGCATCTGCCGGCCGATCGGGGCGAGCAACTCGCCGCGGTCACCGCCGGTCTGGCCAGCCTCTCGGCCGGTGCGGCACAGCTTTTCGACGGCGGCAAGGTCATGCAGTCCATCGTCGAAATGCAGCGCGGCTACCTGCTCGTCATGACCGTCGGCAACGGCTCGCACCTGGCGGTGCTGGCCAATAAGCAGCACGACATCGGCCGTATCGGCTACGAGATGGCGCTGCTGGTCGACCGGGTCGGGTCGGTGGTGCAGGCCACTGCCCGAACGGCCTGATGAGCCGCCGATGACATCTCCGAACGGGGGAGTCGGAGGCACTCGGCCCACCAGCCGTGTCCGGCCCTATGCGTTGACCTCCGGTCGCACCGAACCGGCAGTTGATCTGCCGCTCGAGGCGGTCGTCGAAACACTGTCCTACACCGCCCATTTCGACTGGCCCGCGGGTGACATCCGCACCGAGATCCTGCGGCTGGGCACGGCCCGGCTGTCGGTCGCCGAGATCGCCGCGCATCTGCAGCGACCTCTGGGAATGGTCCGGGTGGTGATCGGTGATCTCGTCGTCACCGGGACCCTCCGCGTGCATTCGACCCTGAGCGACCAGGCGACTTTCGACGAGCGCCGCTCTTTGATGGAGAGGACCCTGCATGGACTCCGCGCCCTTTGACGGCGGGAGCTACAACGGGGGTGCGCCGCAGTACCCCAACGGCGGGCCCCAGTATCCCGGTCAGCAGTTCGCGAATCCGGGTGTAGCGCAGCAGCAGTACCCGCCCCGTCCGGGCGAGGAGTTCCGGGCCGTCGCCTCCACCAAGATCGTGGTGGCGGGCGGCTTCGGCGCGGGCAAGACCACCTTCGTCGGCGCGGTCTCGGAGATCGTGCCACTGCGCACCGAGGCCATGGTGACCGCCATGTCGGACGGGGTCGACGACCTCGCCGCCACGCCGGGCAAGGAAACCACCACGGTGGCCATGGATTTCGGGCGCATCATCCTGCCCGGGAACATGGTGCTGTACCTCTTCGGCACGCCCGGCCAGCGCCGGTTCTGGTTCATGTGGGACGACCTCATCAAGGGCGCCATCGGCGCGGTGGTGCTGGTCGACACCCGTCGCATCGAGGACAGTTTCGCCGCGGTCGATTTCTTCGAAGCCAAATCGCTGCCGTTCCTCATTGCGGTGAACCGCTTTCCGAACGCGCCGCGTTTCCCGGTCGCCGAACTACGCGAGGCCCTCAGCGTGCGCGAGGGGGTGCCGATCGTCGATATCGACGCGCGGGACGCGGGCGAGGTCCGGCGGACACTGGCGGCGGTCACCGAGTACGCGATCGAACGGCTGATGAACGCACAGCGCGAAACAGCGCGCCGCGGCTAGACATTCACGTTCACAGCTGGAGATTACGCAGGTAGGCAAGGGGTTTCGGGTGATCTATTTCTCGATGGGCTACTGGGTCATCGGCTTGGCACTGATCGTGTCGGTGGCCGGTGCCTCATGTGGGCTGGCATGTATTCGCCAGTCCACCAAATCGGTCACGCTCCGATTCCGGTTGCTGTGGCTGTTCGTGGCCGCCAGTTCCATCGGCGGCGTGGGCATGGCCATGCCGGTGTTCGTATCGATGCTCGGCTTCAGTGTGAAGGGCAGTCAGGTCCGCTACGACAGCCTGCTGACCACGCTGTTCTCGGCGCTGTCGGGTTTGACGGTGTTCGCGGGTCTGGTGATCGCGGGCAAGGTCCTGAACTGGTGGCGACTGACAGCCGCCTCGCTGGTCACGGCGGGCGGACTGGGATCGGTGCACCTGCTGCTGCTTTCGGCGGTGCGCGTACAGGGCACCACCGATCGCAGCCTGGTATCGGTGATCGCGGTGTACGTGATCGCGGCCCTGCTGTCGGCGCTGCTGCTGTGGTTCAGCCTGTGGGCGAAGTCGGTGCCGGTGCTCATGGCCGGATCGCTGGCCTACGCCATTCTGGTGACCGGTATGCACTACGCCGGGCTCACCGGACTGCAGGTGCATGTGGACACGACCGCACCGCTGCCCGAGGGTGACGACCTCTTCAACTTCTTCGTGCCGTTCTTCATCATCGGCTCACTGTCGCTTGCCGTTCCGATCACGGCGATCCTCGTCGCGCCGGACCGGCGGGAAGCCCGGCAGGCGCCGCTGGGCTCCGATATCGATCTGTCGCACAGCGCTTCGCTGGCGGTCTCGTCACGAAAGAGCGGTCGCGCCAAGGTGTCCGCGCGCTGACGCCCGCGCCATCGTCCTTCGGGCCGGGTCGCCTCGTTTCCGACGAGGGACCCGGCCCGAGGCGTTCGGCGCGGTTCAGCCCTCGGGTGCGGACATCTCCCCCACCGTCACCGGTTCGAGCAGTGCGAACATCTCCCCCTGCGGCGCGGCCAGAATCGCCATGCGGCCGAACGGTCCGTCCTGGGCGGGCACGAGCACGGTGGCGCCCAGTTCCGCGGCGCGGCGCAAACCCTCGTCGAGTCCGTCGAATTGGAACCAGGTGAGCCAGTACGGCTGCTCGGGTGCGGCGCCGTCGACGGTGTCGTCATTGATGCCGGCGACCGGCTCGGTCGCACCCGGCGGCACCAGCGTCCCGTAACGCATTGCGCCGTCCCCGAATTCGGTGACGGTGAAGCCGAAGACGCTGGAGTAGAAGTCCTTTGCGGCCTCGTAGTCGCCGGTGTGCAGATCGTTCCAGACGTAGGCCCCGTGCTCGTTGTGCACGGCCGCGCCATTGTGCGCTCGCGCCTCCCACACCGCGAAGGGTGCGCCGGAGACATCGGCGGCCACGAACATGCGGCCGAATTCCATGACGTCGAAGGGCGGCACCAGTATTCGCCCGCCCGCGGCGGTGATGCGCTCCGCCGTGGCGTCGGCTTCCGCGACGGCGAAGTAGGTGGTCCATACCGAGGGCACGCCCCCTTCGGGTTTGGGCCCGACGCCGGCGATGGCCTGTCCCTCACGCAGGGCCATCAGATACCCCCCGGCATCCTCCCCCGCGCCGCGTACGTCCCAGCCGAACAGTTCCGCGTAGAACTCACCGGCCTTGGCCGGATCGTCGACCTGGCAGTCGATCCAGCACGGTGTACCCGGGGACCACGCCTCGTTGCGAACAGGCATCGGTTATCTCCGTTTCTGAAGTAATGCAAAGACATTTGTAAGTGCAAACGAAAAGGCTGACGTGACGCCGCTCACACAACCGCACCCAGTCAACCACTCCGTCTCGACAAATTCAGAGACTTCGGCCGGGTCGATGACCCCCGACTTCGGGAATGCTGCACCCGCGGCACGGCTCGCGAATTACAGTGACTGTCATGCGTTTCGGGTTGGATTACGCCGGAGGACGGCCCCCCGCGAGCGCCATCCGGGCGGCCGGTTTCGATTTCGTCATCCGCTATCTCTCCGATGGCGGACCCACGCTGCCGGGCAAGCTGCTCACCCCCGCCGAGGCCGGCGATCTCCGCGCGCACCAGGTGTCGATCGTGTCCAACTGGGAGACCACCGCCGCCCGCATGCTCGACGGATTCGGCGCGGGCGTCACCGATGCGCGCGCCGGGCTGGCCGTGGTGCTGCGCTGCGGCGGACGGCCGGATCGGCCCATCTACTTCTCCGCGGACTTCGACGCGTCACCGCAGCAGCAGGCCGCCATCAATGCCTATCTCGATGGGGCGGCCAGCGTGCTGGGGCGGGCGAATGTCGGTATCTATGGCGGGTATTGGCCGGTGAGCCGGGCCTTGGATACCGGGTCGGCGACCTGGGCGTGGCAGACGGTGGCGTGGTCGGGCAGCAATCGGGAGTCGCGCGCGCAGCTGCTGCAGACCGGGGCGCAGGTCACGGTCGCCGAGGTGCAGTGCGATGTGAACGAATCCGACGATGTGGATTTCGGCCAATGGGACTTCGAACCGGAGGAACAGGACTTGACGCCCGAACAGGACCAAATACTGCGCGATATCCAAACCCAGCTGCGCGGCCCCGGACTGGCCGGCTGGCCGCAGCTCGGCAGCGATCCGGCAGGACAGCACAATACGGTGGTGGACGGCCTGGCGGCCGCACTCGCCAAGATCGATGAACTGCGCACGGAGATCAGCGATCTGGAGGCGACGACCCACGAGCTGACCAGTGAGGTGACCCGGCTGTCCGGGAATCACTGGCCTTTCCCGCTCTCGCTCATCGAGGGACCGGCCCTGGCGGTCGCCGATCAGCTGGCTCGACTGGAACAGCTGCTGCCGGCGCTACCGCTGCCCGGATGGGGTGAAAGCCCGAAGAACGGACAAAACACCACAGCGGCCAGTCCTGTTGCCACAGTGGACAACCGAATTGGTTGATTTGTCGGAATTTCTCCGGCGAGTAATGCGGTGGAACTCCCCCAGAAGTGGCGATGAGCGGGTTCTTCTGTTGTCAGAAGAACCCGCCCTCGGCCACGAGGATACCGTCGCAACAGCACGAATTCACAACTTTGAGAAGACTTTTTCGACCCACCGCACAAAGGCAGCCCACCTGCCCTAACGCAACACGTGAGCAGATCTATGGTGGCGCAGCGACATTCCCACTATCGTCGGCTGGGTCCGAACGTGCTCTATCGAAGGAGGCTCAAGTGGCCGTCAACGTGGTACTCGACAAAGCTCTCGACAAGGCGTACGAAAACAAGACTCTCGCGGAGATCCTCGCGGCCCCGCCGTCGGCGCTGGCCGGACTCACCGAGAAGCACGATGTGCAGCTGCTCGAGGCCCTCGGTGTGAAGACCATCGCCGACCTGGCCAAGAACAAGTACTTCCAGCTCGCATCCACCCTCGCGGACCTGGCAGCCAAGGAGGGCTAGCCTCTCCACGCGGGCGCCGGGTGCACGCGCGTGCACCCGGCGCCGCGGCGGCGTCCCTGCTCGGGACCGCTCAGAGCTTGTCGAGATCGATCACTCCACGCTGCACCGCGCGCACCAGTTTGCGCGGTACGCGATGCACCACACCGGCCACCGTGACCGGAACAAGATCGGGCGGAGCGGCCTTCCATTGCGCGCGGCGACTTCTGGTATTGGAACGCGACATCCGTCGCTTCGGAACGGCCATGTCAGCTCTCCTGTCCGGCAGTCGAATTACTCGCGCCGTGTATGCGTTTGCCGTATCGGCGTTCGAACTTCTCGACGCGGCCCGCCGTATCGAGTGCTCGCTGTGAACCCGTCCAGAACGGATGGGAATCGGAAGTCACATCGACGATCATGTGCGGATAGGAATTGCCGTCCTCCCATTCCACCGACCGGTCCGAAGTCGCGGTCGAGTGGGTCAGGAAACGCTTTCCGGTACTCGCGTCCTCGAAGATCACCGGATGGTAATCGGGGTGGATTCCTGCTTTCATCGCATCACCTTTCGTTCTGACGGGAACCGCCGTCGCCGGTCGCCGGCGTGGATCGGGTTGTGTCGCAGGGTTCCTCGTGCTGTTCGCCGAACGGATCCGCCCACGCCGCGACACGATCGGGCGCGAAACGCACCTGCCGCAGCTCGTCGTCGTCCACCAGCGCCCAGTACAGGGCATGCCGGATCTCCTCGGTATCGGCCTCGTGGACCAGGATCACCAGTGAGGTGTGACGGTCGCCGAAATGCTCGTGCCAGCGCAGCGCGGCCATGAGATCACGTTCGGGGTCGACCCCGGCGCGCTCCTCGGAAGTCATGGCGGCCAGCCATTTTCCGGCGCCGCCGACGCGCATGCCGCCGCCCGCCGACTCCAGCCACACCACCTCCTCGGGCTGGGTGGCCAGCCACACTCGGCCGCGCGCGCTCACCACACCGTCCAGCAGCACATCGATGGCCGAGTGCAGGCGGTCGGGGTGAAAGGGGCGGTCGGTGTCGAATTCCACCAGTGCCACACCGCAATCCGGCTCCAACGGCGGTTGACCACGCAGCAGGGACATATGCGGATCGAAACCCGCGCCCCGGCGCGCATCCGAGGGAATTCGGTCGAGCAGTCCGAAAAGCGCATCCGCGCGCAGCATTTCGGAGGGTGCGTACCCGGCGAGCGAGGCGGGCTCGTCCAGCCACGCGATCGGCGCGCCCGGCGCCAGGCGGGCCAGCACCGCGGCCGTCCGCATGCGCTCGTCCGGATCCGCGCCGCCGTCGAAACCCAGTAGGGCATCGGCGTATTCGACCTGGCCGACGGCCAGCTGCGCCATGGTGCGATCGTCGTCGACGGTGGCATGGCCGCGCTCGGCGAGGGTTTCGTCGCCGGTGGCGTCGGCGAGCCAGTCCCGGGCGTCCAGACAGGTGAGCACGGCTTCGATGCGCACATTGCGGGCGGCCGGTCCGTCGACCCGGCCGATCACGCCGGTGACCACCACATCGCGGATGGCCTGGCAGACCGCCTCGGCCTCGAAGGCCGGATCCAGCGCAAGCACTATGCGCCGCACCGAATCCCGCTGTGCGAGCACGCACAGGTAGGGCAGCAGATCGGCGCGCAGCGTGCAGGAGACGCAGCCGTGCGCCAGCTCGAGCACGGTCACATCCTCGCGGCCGTTCAGCTGCACCGTGCGGCGCACCACGCCTTCGCGCAGTTCGGTCAGATCGTGACGGACCACGACGGTGCCGGGCTCCGCGCCCAGCCGGCGGGCCGCCTGCCGCACGCCGTCCGCGGCCCGGCCGGGGAGTCCCGCAATGACCAGCACGGGTGTGGGAGATGGCACCGGTACCCCTTTCGACAATGATTTTCATTTACCGAGGGCTCAGCGTACATTGGAATAAACCCGTTGTCGAAAACGATTGTCATCATCAGGAAGGGGCGTCCATGTCGGCCATCTGCCAGGTCACCGGTCGCAAGCCGGGGTTCGGCAAGTCCGTATCGCACTCGCACACCCGGACCAACCGGCGCTGGGACCCCAATATCCAGCGCAAGACCTACTACCTGCCCAGCGAAGGCCGCCGCATCACGCTCGCCGTCTCCGCCAAGGGCATCAAAACCATCGACCGCGACGGCCTCGAAGCGGTCGTGGCCCGGCTGCGTGCTCGCGGCCAGAAGATCTGAGGAGAGACCGATGGCATCGAAATCGACCGAACTCCGGCCGATCGTCAAACTCGTATCCACCGCCGGGACCGGGTACACCTACGTCACCCGCAAGAACCGGCGCAACAACCCGGACCGCATGACGCTGCGCAAGTACGACCCCGTCGTCCGCAAGCACGTCGAATTCCGTGAGGGCCGGTGACGTGGCCAAGAAATCGAAGATCGCCAAAAACGAAGAGCGCAAACAGATCGTGGCCCGCTACGCCGATCGGCGCGCGGAACTGAAGGAGATCATCCGCAAACCCACCAGCTCAGCGGAGGATCGGGCGGCCGCACAGGCCGCCCTCGCCCGGCAGCCACGCGATGCCAGTCCGGTACGATTGCGCAATCGGGACGCCACGGACGGTCGCCCCCGTGGTCACCTCCGGAAGTTCGGCCTCTCACGAATACGCGTACGCGAGATGGCCCACCGCGGAGAATTGCCCGGTGTACACAAATCGAGCTGGTAAGCATCCACAGATCTCGTGAGTAAGGAACCGCTGATATGGCAGTGAAGCGAGCACCGTCGAAGAAGGTCCGGGCCGAAGCGGGCCGCAAGCCCAAGAAGAACCCCCTCATCGCGGCCGGCATCGAAGTCGTCGACTACAAGGACGTGAACCTGCTCCGCACGTTCATCTCCGACCGCGGCAAGATCCGCAGCCGCCGCGTCACCGGCCTCACCCCACAGCAGCAGCGGCAGGTCGCCATCGCGGTGAAGAACGCCCGCGAAATGGCATTGCTGCCGTTCACGAGCCGGTAGGCACCGGCTCGCCCACTCTGGACGAAAACTGAAGCGCCCCAGATGCTTTCGCATCTGGGGCGCTTGCATAGCGGGAGGAGGCCAAGGCCCACATGACTTCAGGGCGCAAGACCCCGCAACGTTCGGGGGTTCGGGGGCGACGCCCCTGAGGGTTGTTTCTCCCCGGAACGGCCGAGTCCCCGAGTGCATCGCACTCGGGGACTCGGATTCAGCCGGTGTGACGCATCCGCGATTTACGGGATGGTCAGAACCTGGCCGACGTCGATGGCGTCGGGGTTGGCGATGCCGCTGGCATTGGCGATGTCCTGGAAGCGGTTGCCGTCGCCGTAGAAGCGCTCGGCAATGGCCCAGAGGGTATCGCCCGGCTCGACCGTGTAGGTCTGCGCGGCCGGCGGAGCCTCGACCGGAGCGGGAGCCGGCTCCTCGACCGCGGCGGCGACCGTCTCGGCCTCGGCCTGGATCGGGCTGTCGGTATTGGTGCCGGTCGACCAGACGCCGCTGCCGTCAGTGCCGTAGAGCACCACATTGCGGTCCGGCTGCACGACGAGGCGCTCGACGCCCTTGCCGTCGGTGCTGGTGGACCACTCGGCGCCGCCGTCTTCCTTGTACAGGACGAAGTTGCCGTCGGCCTGCAGCGTGGCGCGGGTGACACCCTTGCCGTTGGTGCCCGAGGCCCACTCGACCTTGCCGCTGGGGTCCGACAACACCAGGTTGCCATCATCTTGCAGAGTCAGGGAATAAGCGCCGCCCTTGAGCGACTGTCCGAGACCGAGTTCTTCGCCAACCTTCAATGCGTCGCCCACGGTGTGTCCTTTCCGGAAGGGGAGATCATTAGATAAGTCGATGGCGCGTAAGTGCATTCGCACATCTGATACCGAGGTTACTGGTCCGCCCCCGGTCCTCGTGGTGATTACGCGCCGAGTCCTCGGATAATTTGGCTCACTGTCGCTGGGTGTTCGCCACGCGGACATATCCGCCCCGACCGGTCGGACCGTTAGGGTGGTGGCCATGTACGGGACCTGGGGCCGCCGCGCCCTGATCGCCACCACCGCCGCCGCACTCCTGAGCGGGACCGTGGCCGCCTGCGGAGACACCGGAAATACTGCCGACCAGCCGAAAACGAGCACCGCGACCTCGGCCGTCCCCGACCCGGTGGAAGCCCCGCAGGGCCAGCCGGGCCGCCCCTTCACCGCCGATCCGACCATTGTGAACACGCACCCCCTGCAGTTCGACAGCTGGACCCGGGTCGGCGACAACAAGATCGCGGTCAACTTCACCACCGGCTCCCCCGAGTGCTACGGCGTGGACGCCACCACCACCGAGACCGACAAGACCGTCACCGTCAACCTGCGCTCGGGCACCCTCCCCGGCGCGGTCGGCCGCATGTGCACCATGATCGCCGTCTTCGGCACCCTGGAGATCCAGCTCAAAGCCCCACTGGCAGACCGGAAAGTATTGAGCGGCAAATAATTCCGTACCGGTAGCCCCGAAAACAGCGGAGCCGGTTGCCGATCGCAGCAGCGACCGGCAACCGGCTCCGAAATTCTTTGTGGCTCAGTGAGCGAATCGTGGTGGCTCAGTGAGCGAAGTGCCGCGAACCCGTCAGGTACAGCGTGACACCGGCCTCGCGGCACAGCTCGATGGTGTCCTTGTCGCGAATCGACCCGCCCGGGTGCACGATGGCGCGCACGCCCGCGTTCACCAGAATCTGCGGACCGTCCGAGAACGGGAAGAACGCATCAGAGGCGGCCACCGAACCGGCGGCGCGCTCACCGGCCCGCTCCACCGCCAGCTTGCACGAGTCGACCCGGTTGACCTGCCCCATACCGACGCCGACGGCGGCGCCGTCGTGGGCCAGCAGAATGGCATTCGACTTCACGGCACGGCAAGCGCGCCAGGCGAATTCGAGATCGGCCAGGGTCTGCGCATCGGCGGCTTCACCGGCCGCGAGCGTCCAATTGGCCGCGCTGTCGCCCTCGGCGTGCAGGATATCGCGATCCTGCAGCAGCAGACCGCCGCTGATCGGGCGCAGCTCCGCACCCCGCCGCTGCGCGGGGGTGGCGACGAGCACGCGCACATTCTTCTTGCGCTGCAACACTTCCACCGCGCCATTGGCATAGCCGGGCGCGACGATGACCTCGGTGAAGATCTCGGCGACCTGCTCGGCCATCTCCACACTGACCTCGCGGTTGGCCGCGATGACGCCGCCGTACGCGCTGACCGGATCGGTGGCGTGCGCCTTGCGGTGCGCCTCGGCGATATCCGCGGCCACGGCCACGCCACACGGGTTGGCGTGCTTGATGATCGCCACGGCGGGCTCGTCGAAGTCGTACGCGGCACGCCAGGCGGCATCGGCATCGGTGTAGTTGTTGTACGACATTTCCTTGCCGTGCAACTGCTCCGCCTGCGCCAGACCCGCGGGACCGGCCTCGCTGGTGTACAGCGCGGCGCCCTGGTGCGGGTTCTCGCCATAGCGCAGCACCGAGTCACGGTTCCAAGTCGCGCCGACCCACTCCGGGAAGTGCTGTGCCGCATCCGATTCCACGCCCTCGGCGACCTGCGCGGCCGGAACCGCCACACTGGTCATCCAGCTCGCGACCGCCACATCGTAGGTGGCGGTGTGCTGGAAAGCCTTGGCCGCCAGCGCGGTCCGCTCGGCGAAGGTGAAGCCGCCGTCCTGCACGGACTTCAGCACGCGGTCGTACTCGCCCGTATCGACGACCACCGCGACCGAGGGGTGGTTCTTGGCGGCGGCGCGCACCATGGAGGGCCCGCCGATATCGATCTGCTCGACCGACGCGTCGATGCTCGCGCCACTGGCGACGGTCTGGGTGAACGGGTACAGGTTCACCACGACCAGCTGGAAGGCCTCGACACCGAGCTCGACGAGCTGATCGAGGTGCTCATCCTTGCGGGTGTCGGCCAGGATGCCGGCGTGCACGCGCGGGTGCAGGGTCTTGACCCGGCCGTCCAGGGTCTCCGGAAAACCGGTCAGGTCTTCCACTTTGGTGACCGGGATACCGGCATCGGCGATCTTGCCCGCGGTCGAGCCGGTCGACACCAGCTCCACACCCGCGGCGTGCAGACCCGACGCCAGTTCGATCAGACCGGCCTTGTCGTAGACGCTGACCAGGGCCCGCTTGATGGATTTACGCTCAGCTGAGCCCGACTGCCGTTCGCTGCGCTCACTCACCGGAGAACCTCATCTGGGATAACTGCCTTTCGTCCATCGGAGACAATGCCTCGATTCGCGACCGCGGCGACAACCTCCGCCAGCAGCCGCCGCTCCACAACCTTGATGCGCTCGTGCAGGGTGGCCTCGTCATCGGAGGGCAGCACCGCCACCGCCTCCTGCGCGAGGATGGCACCGGTATCGATACCCGAATCCACCAGATGCACGGTGGAACCGGTCACCCGGACCCCGTACGCCAGCGCGTCCCGCACCCCGTGCGCGCCCGGGAAAGCCGGCAGCAGCGCGGGATGGGTATTGATGATGCGACCGTCGAACCGCTTCAGGAAACGCGGACCGAGGATCTTCATGAAACCGGCGGACACCACCAGATCCGGTGCGAAGGCATCGACGATCTCGGTCAGCGCCTGATCCCAGGCATCACGATCCTCGAAATCGCTCAGCTCGACCATGAACGACGAAATATCGAAGGCCTCGGCATGATCCATGGCCGCGCACTCGCGATCCACTCCGACGGCGACGACCCGGGCCGGATAGCCGGGCTTCCCAGTGGCTTCGAGCAGTGAATGCAGCAGCGAACCGGTACCGGAGGCGAGCACGACAACCGTCGCGGGCGCGCTCGGCGGCAGCAGCTGGGCAGGCGAGGAACTCAGCGCACTACTCCCTGTGTATCGGGCGGAAAGGGGACGGCGGGATGCAGCCCCGCTTCCCTAAAGCCTAGCTGTGCCGCCTCTCCGGAACTTTAGCGCCCGGCTGAGAGCAACTCCGGTCCCATTCGCGTAGTGCGGTCAGGGGCGCCGAAACTTTTGGGGGTACCCAGGGAGTTACCCGGACCTCACGAGATCAGTGGTCGCCTTCTACTACTTCGGCGTCGAGGATCTCGGAGTCGTCGTCGGGCGCCCGATGTATTTGCGGGATGAGTTCGGGGTCGTCGTCGAGGAGTTCACCGTCGAGCTCGACCACCTGGCCGGGGTCGTCGTAGTAGTCGTCGTCGTACTCGTCGTCCTCGTAGTAGTCCTCTTCGTATTCGGTGTCGTCGTAGGTGTCGTCCTCGTACTCGGCGCTGTAGTCGGGCTCGTCGTAGTCGTATTCGGCGGGCGGGGCGGGCGCGAACCAGCGGGCGGCCAGTACGCCGACGTAGCCGGGCACCGCGAGCCAGAGGAAGGCCAGCGCGGCCGCGACGGCGACGTTCGGCCCGAGCCAGCCGAAGGTGCCCAGGTCTCCCCCGGCGACCACGCCGAGGATCGTGAGCAGTACGGCGGCGACGCCGGCGGCGGTCAGGGTCGCCCAGGGGGCGCGGGGGTGATCGCCGGCATTGCGGCCGCAGTCCAAGCCGCCGAGCACGCCCACCGCGGCGGGAGCCACCAGCAGTACGAACCACCAGGCGGCGGCCGGGCCCGACGGCACGGCCGCGACCAGGGGCACCGCGGGCACGGGCGCACCGTCGACACCGAAGACACCCAGTGATCCGGCGCCGATGTGGACCTCACCGCCGAGCAGCACGCTCACCGCGCCGACCAGCGCGTTCGGCAGGTAGGCCAGCGACAGCAGCGTCAAACCCAGTGCGCCCCAGAAATTTCCGGCATTGTGATAGGTATCGCCGATCCGCGACCAGTGCACCAGGAACGACACCAGCGTGAGCACCGCCGCGACGGCGAGCAGTCGCCACACCGCGCGCAGTCCGGCCCGCACGCCCGAAACCACCCAGTGCGGCAGCGGAATCGGCAGCAGATCGGTGTAATCCCGCCAGTGCCGCAGGCCCACACCCGCGATCACGGCCAGCAGTTGCAGGCCGATCACCCAGGCGAAGGCGACCGAGGTATTCGGCGGCTGCAGGGCCACCACCGCCGACGCGTCATCGGCCACGGCCAGGCATACCGCCGTCACCAGCAGCGGACCACCGACCGCCGCACCCGCGATCCAGGCCAGATCGGTCGGCGTGCAATCCCCGTCGGCCGCACAGTGATCCGCGGCCCGCGCACAATCGCGCGCCACCAGCCACAGCATCAACCCGGTGGGCAGCAGCGGCCACAGTCCGATCGCCGTCCTGCCGATGGTCAGCGGAACCTGGTGCACCGCAAGCCAGCTCGCCGCAATGGCTCCGGACGCCCCGGACAGCCCGCTCCCCGCCGCGAACAGCGTCCCGAACACCACCGCGAAAATCAGCAGCAGCGTAATGGCCGACGCGCGCGCCGCCACGAAGAACAACACCCGGGCCCGCTCGGGTGTGAGCGACCCGAACCCGCCCCCACCCGCCGAGACCGGACCACGCGGCACATCCCGCAGATCGTCAGTCACGCGAGCCAGGGTAGTTCTCGGGGCACTCATGGAAAACCAGCGTGGCAGCTCTCACCAACGGAAAGTGGCAGGCGCGCCGGATGACTCGAACCGTAATACCAGGTCAGCCACTCGGCATCGAGTAAAGCAGCACCCCGTCATCCCGGTGCGCATTTGGCCAGGATCCCCTGGAATCGGATGGGTCACCGTGGATCCCGGCCAAAAGCTTGCAGGGATGACGAGGGTGTACGGCTGAGCCGACGGGGGTTCGGTGGGGACCCGGCGAGGGGTCGGGGACCCGGCGAGGGGTCGGGGACGGAGCCTCGGGGGCGATGCCGGATATACACGAACGGCCCCCGGTGTCTACCGGGGGCCGTTCGGGTATTCGTTTGTCGAGCGCTACTGCTTATCGTCCTGACCCGGACGGAATGAGCGGGTCGCGTCCGCGGACGGGTCGGCGGCCTGCTCGCCGCCGAACGGCTGCGCCGGACGCGCGGACGGCTGGGCGCCGAAGTGCTGCGTCGGAGCGGCGTCGCCACCGGCTGGCTGCTGCTGGCCGTACTGCTGCTGGCCGTAACCACCACTCGGCTGCTGACCGTAGGACGGCTGCTGCTGACCGTAGGTCGGCTGCTGCTGTGAACCGGTGCCGTATCCGGCGGGCTGCTGCCCGTAGGACGGCTGCTGCGGGTACTGACCACCCGTGCCGTAGCCCGGCTGCTGACCACCCTGCTGCGCCGGCTGCCCGAACGCGGGCGGCTGACCCGGCTGACCGTAACCAGCCTGCTGGCCGTAACCCGGGTACTGCTGCCCACCGGTCTGTCCGAACTGCTGCTGACCGTAACCCTGCGGCGCGGCCGGCTTCGGCGCCGGCGGCTTGATGATGCCCGCCTCGAAAAGCACTGCCAGCACGGCGATCACGGCCTGCACGAAGGACAGGAACACGACCACCCAGCCACCCCACTTGGTGGCCAGATCACCGGTGAAGGAGTTGAACAGGATCGACAGGAAGCCCGCCACCGAGGCGGCTGCGATCACTGCGTTCAAGTTCTGCTTGGGCAGAATCAGCGACAGACCCGCGAGCAGACCCGCGAAGAGCAGGATGCCGACGAGCAGCGGATCCGACTCGAAAAGGCTGTAGGTGAGGCTGAGTTCCTTGCTGCCCTTGTAGGGCGCCCACCCGAGCAGGAAGTTGATCACACCGAGGGCGGCGATGCCGACGGTGAGGAAAAAGGGAAGTCCCTTGCCTGGTGCGGCCGTCGTACTCGACCCTGCTGCGGGACCACCCGTGGGCTGCGAGCCATATCCAGGCGTGTTGGAAGGCGTCTGCGCGGGCCCGTTGTATCCCGAGCCCCCGGTCGGGTATGACATGTCGTCGTCTCCTATCGAGTCGTTCACGAACTCCCACCGACGCTACTGCACCGCACCGCCGAGAGCACCACCTACCACCGGCCGTGCCCATTCCGCAATAGCCGAAACCCCCTGTCCGCACAGTCGGATTCGCCCCCCGCCGCCCCCACAACCCGAAGCCCCGCCGCCCCCACGACCCAAATACGACGAAGGCCGCCTCCCCAGCGGGGAGGCGGCCTTCGAGGCTCGTATTGCGATGGCGACACCTGATTTCGCGAGTTCGGGGTAACTCCCCGGGTACCCCCGAAATCGGTGTCGCCCCTGAACCGCACCACGCGTCCCCAACCCCAACGGCTCCCAGCCGGGCGCTAAAGGTCCGGAGAGGCGGTTACGCGGTGATGCTGGCCTTCTCCAGGATTTCGCGCGCCAGGGCGGCGGTCTCGGACGGGGTCTTGCCGACCTTCACGCCCGCGGCCTCGAGGGCCTCCTTCTTGCCCTGCGCGGTGCCCGCACCGTCGGAGACGATGGCGCCGGCGTGGCCCATGGTCTTGCCCTCGGGCGCGGTGAAACCCGCGACGTAGCCGACGACCGGCTTGGTGACATTGGCCTTGATGTAGGCCGCGGCCCGCTCCTCGGCGTCGCCGCCGATTTCGCCGATCATGACGATGAGCTTGGTCTCGGGATCCTTCTCGAACGCCTCGATGGCGTCGATGTGGGTGGTGCCGATGACCGGGTCGCCGCCGATGCCGATGGCGGTGGAGAAACCGAAGTCCCGCAGCTCGAACATCATCTGGTAGGTCAGGGTGCCGGACTTGGAGACCAGGCCGATCGGGCCCTTGCCCGCGATGGTGGCCGGGGTGATGCCGACCAGCGACTCACCCGGGGTGATGATGCCGGGGCAGTTCGGGCCGATGATGCGGGTCTTGTTGCCCTTCTCCACGTTGTAGGCCCACGCGTACGCGGAGTCCTGCACCGGGATGCCCTCGGTGATGACCACGAGCAGCGGGATCTCCGCGTCGATGGCCTCGAGGATGGCGTCCTTGGAGAACGCGGGCGGCACGAAGGCG
This sequence comes from Nocardia sp. NBC_01388, assembly GCF_045040085.1. Taxonomy (NCBI): domain Bacteria; kingdom Bacillati; phylum Actinomycetota; class Actinomycetes; order Mycobacteriales; family Nocardiaceae; genus Nocardia; species Nocardia sp. NBC_01388. The sequence continues at coordinate 7,492,913 of NZ_CP109553.1, read as the reverse complement.
ATCGAGGTGTCGGCCCCGGTCTTCTCCATGGCCTCGGCGACGGTCGCGAACACCGGCAGCTCGACGGGGTTGCCGTCCTTGTCGGTGTGCGACACGGTGGTGCCGGCCTTACGGGCGTTGACGCCGCCGACGACCTGGGTGCCGGCCTTCAGCATCAGTGCGGTGTGCTTGGTGCCCTCGCCGCCGGTGATGCCCTGGACGATGACCTTGTTGTCCTTGTTGAGGAAGATCGACATGTTGGTTCGTGTCCTTACTTGGCGGCGGCCAGTTCGGCAGCCTTGTCGGCGCCTTCGTCCATGGTCTGAGCAAGCGTCACCAGCGGGTGCGCGAAGTCGGCGAGGATCTGGCGACCCTCTTCGACCTTATTGCCGTCGAGCCGGACGACCAGCGGCTTGTTGGCCTCGGCGCCCAGGGTGTTCAGCGCGCCGACAATGCCGTTCGCGACCGCGTCACAGGCGGTGATGCCACCGAAGACGTTCACGAACACGGACTTGACCTGGGCGTCGTTCAGGATGACGTCCAGACCGGCGGCCATGACGGCAGCCGAGGCGCCGCCGCCGATGTCCAGGAAGTTGGCGGGCTTGACGCCGCCGTGGTTCTCACCGGCGTACGCGACGACGTCGAGGGTCGACATGACCAGACCCGCGCCGTTGCCGATGATGCCGACCTCACCGTCGAGCTTCACGTAGTTGAGGTCGTTCTGCTTGGCCTTGAGCTCCAGCGGATCGGTCGCGTCGATATCCGCGAACTCCGCATGGTCGGGGTGGCGGAACTCGGCGTTCTCGTCCAGCGTGACCTTGCCGTCGAGGGCCAGGATCTGGTTGTCCGGGGTGCGGACCAGCGGGTTGACCTCGACCAGGGTGGCATCTTCCTTGACGAAGACCTCCCACAGCGCCTGGATGGTCACGGCCGCGGCGTCGAGGATGTCGGCGGGCAGGTGGCCCTGCTCGGCAATGGAGCGAGCGAACGCCAGATCCACGCCCTTGACGGCGTCGACCGGAATCTTGGCCAGCATCTCGGGCTTCTGAACGGCGACCTCTTCGATCTCCATGCCGCCCTCGACCGAGCACATGGCCAGGTAGCTGCGGTTGGAACGATCGAGCAGGAAGGAGATGTAGTACTCCGAAGCGATGTCCTTGGCCTCGGCGACCAGGACCTTCTTGGTGATGTGTCCCTTGATGTCCAGGCCCAGGATGTTCGTGGCGTGGGTGAAGGCGTCATCGGGGGTGGCGGCGTACTTCACGCCACCGGCCTTGCCGCGCCCACCGGCCTTGACCTGTGCCTTGATCATGACAGGCTTGCCGATTTCTTCCGCGATCGCGCGCGCGTCCTCGGCCGTGTCGGTGACGCGGCCCTCCGACGAAGGCACTCCGTGCTTCACGAAGAGTTCCTTCGCCTGATATTCGAAGAGATCCATGTACTCACCGTCTCGTCTGCGTTGTTGTGACAACGTCTGTGTTGGTGGCCCGTGGTCGGCCCGTAGCGACTTGCTTGCATGTCACTCGAAAGGGCCAGGGGGTCGGGTCGGACTCTAATCAGTCACACGGAGCCGAAATCAGCCGCATACAGCCTAAGTGGCGCAGGTCACGGTACTGTCTCTGTGCTTACAAAACGCCTTGTCAATGCTACTCGCGGGTAGCTTGTTGACGGTGCGCCAGGTAGGACACTCGAATCCCGGAGAGTGACCGGGAGTACTACATGTTGTCGTTGACAAGGCGCACTTGGTTACCCAAAGCACAGTGTGGAAATTCCGACCCGTAAGGTGATGAATGTCACACACGCGCGCCGAACCATGTTCATCGCTTGCTGACCCGCAATCGTTTCGTTACCGTCGATGCGGTCGATGTCACAACCCGGTCACGACAGGAGGACGGCAGGCTTGACGCAGCACAGCGCTCCGCAGGTAGAGCTTCGCTCCGCAGGCACTCCGTCAGCACCGCGGCTTCACCAGGGTCAGCTCCGATGAGCGACGGCCCCTTCCCCGAAACTCTGCGCGCCAACCGCGGCCACCGCTATCGTGATGAGGCCGAGAACGTCGGCGGCGCAACACATTCCGCCACAGCCCAGGCCACTCGCGGGCAGGTCTCGCACGGCGACTGGGAGGCCACCCGCTCCTGGCACGCGCCCGCGGTGAGCCGGCAGCCCCAGCCTGATTGGCAGGCGGCGCAAGCCACATGGGAGCCCCGCGCCGATACCGGCACCGCCGACAATTGGTCGGCTCCCGCCGCCGACGGCTGGGCCGCGCCCGAGCCGGCCGGGCAGTTCCGGGCCGAGTGGGATGCGCCGGCCGATCCGGCGCGCTCAGCCGATTACCGGCCGGTCTACAGCTTCCGCACCGCTTCCGGCGCGCGCCTCGATTTCTCCGGTGACGGCGCCCGTGTCGATCAGCCCGCTCCCGAGAACGATTCGGCCGAGCCGGTCGCGGCCCGCTCCGGCGGTCGCCGCCGCGCGACCGGTACGCACCGTGTTCCCAGCCCGCCGCACTCGCTCAAGGGTCGCGCCGCAGTGGTGGCCGTGGCCGCCGGCGCGGTTGTCGCCGCCGCGCAGAGCGGTCTGGAGACCAGCGCACCGCACGCCGACAATGTCGAATACCAGGCTGCCTCCCAGGTTCGCGATCTCGCCGCCACCCAGAACCTCGCCTCCGACGCACCGAGCGGCGCCCCGCAGGTCCTGAATGTCGGCACCGCGGCGGATATCAACCAGTTCAACGACATTCTGCAGAAGGGCCAGAAGTACGCGGCCGATCTGACCGCGGCCGCGGACTCCAAACTCCGCCCGCTGTTCACCAAGTTCGCCAGCGGCACTTTCACCTCCGGCTTCGGTACTCGCTGGGGCGTAGAACATCTCGGCGTGGACGTGGCCGCCCCCATCGGCACCCCCATCTACGCCGTAGCCGACGGCACCGTCCTCGACGCCGGTCCCGCCTCCGGTTTCGGTATGTGGGTGCGCCTGATGCACGATGACGGCACCATCACCGTCTACGGCCACGTCGACACGGCCGTCGTCTCGGTCGGCCAGCGCGTCCTGGCAGGCGATCAGATCGCCACCGTAGGCAACCGCGGCTTCTCCACCGGCCCCCACTGCCACTTCGAAGTCTGGCTCAACGGCTCCAACAAAATCGACCCCCTCCCCTGGCTCGCCTCCCGAGGCATCTCCCTCGGCATCGAGCGCGATTAGCTGTCCCGCCTCTCCGAACCTTTGGCGCACCGGTAAGAACCACAGCAGTCCCATTCGCGTGCCCTCGGTCAGGTACGAAAAAGTTCTGGGGGTACCCCAGGAGTTACCCAGACCTCACGAAATCTGTTGTCGCCTTTACCTTCAAAATCCGGCTCGGCCACGGCCGAGCCGGATCTACTCGACTTTGCGCGGCCCGCTGGCATAAAGCCACCAGAGCGGCAGCAGTCTGGGTGGTGACGGGACAACTGATCTCGCGACCGTCGGGGTAACTCCTGGGGCACCCCCAAATCGAGTGCGCACCCAACCGCCGGCACGCGTGCACGACAGCAGACGGCTCCGAGCTGGGCGCCAAAGTTCCGGGGAGGCGGGTCAGAGTTTGACTATGGTGCGGCTGTAGCTGGGGATGAGGCGGATTTTTCCTGCGGTGCCGAAGTCGATGGTGACGGTGGCCAGGGCGCCGAAGCCTTCGGCGGCTACTACTCGGCCGAGGCCGTATTTGTCGTCGCTGACGCGGTCGCCTACGGCGAGGACCAGGCCGGAGTTATTGCGTTTGCCGGTGCCGCCCGCGGCGGAGGGGGCGGGGCGGCGTTCGCCGCGGACGCCGGGGCGCGGTTCCCAGCCGTCGCCGCGGGTCCAGTCGCGGTCGAGGCCGTCGTCGTCACCGCGGCGGCGCAGGCTGCGGCCGGTTTGGGAGACGACGGGCTCGAGGCGGCGCCAGTCCATCAGGTGGCCCGGGATTTCCTGCAGGAAGCGGGATTCTGGGTTGGAGACGGGCTGGCCCCAGCCGGAGCGGACCACGGCGCGGGTGAGGTAGAGGCGCTTGCGGGCGCGGGTGATGCCGACGTAGGCGAGGCGGCGTTCCTCGGCGAGTTCGGTGGGGTCGCCGAGCGCGCGCATATGCGGGAACTGACCGTCCTCCCAGCCGGTGACGAAGACGACGGGGAATTCCAGCCCCTTGGCGGTGTGCAGGGTCATCATGGTGACCACGCCGGTGCCCTCGTCCGGAATCTGGTCACTGTCGGCGACCAGGGACACGCGCTCGAGGAAGGCGGCGAGCGTTCCCGGATCGGGCTCGCCCTCGGCCTGCTCGGGCACGATGCCCTCGGCCGCGGCGGCCTCCACATTGTTGCGGGCCTCGGAGCTGAACTCGCGTGCCACGCTGACCAATTCATTGAGGTTGTCGAGCCGCGCGCCGTCCTGCGGATCGTCGGAGGCCTCGAGTTCGCGGCGGTAGCCGGTGCGGTCGAGCACGGCTTCGACGATATTGCCCACATCCGGGAAGTCGAGGTCGTCCTGCGCACCCGCGGCCCGGATCTCGTCGAGCAGTTCCACGAACCCGGCGATGGCCCGCTGCGCACGGGTATTGAGCAGCGCCACCGTGCCGCCGGCGGCATCCCGAAGCGCCTGTGCGAAGCCGATATTGCGCTGTTCGGCATGCACGGCGACACAGGCTTCGGCGCGATCACCGATGCCGCGGCGCGGCGTATTGAGAATGCGGCGCAGGCTCACCGCATCGTCCGGATTCTGCAGCACGCGCAGGTAGGCGACGATATCGCGGACCTCTTTGCGCTCATAGAAGCGCACGCCGCCGACAACCTTGTACGGCAACCCCATTCGAATGAAGATCTCTTCGAGCGCACGGGAGTTGTTGTTGGTGCGATAGAAAACCGCGACATCGTTGTAGCTGGCATCGCCCGCATCCACCAGCCGGTCGATCTCGCGCGCCACGAACGAGGCCTCGTCGTGCTCGTTGTCTGCGACGTAGCCGACGATCAGGTCGCCGTCACCGGCATCGGTCCACAGCTTCTTGTCGCGCCGGTTCTCATTGCGGGAGATGACCGCGTTGGCGGCGGCCAGAATATGCTGGGTGGAGCGGTAATTCTGTTCCAGCAGAATGGTTTCCGCATCGGGGAAGTCCCGTTCGAACTCTTCGATATTGCGAATGGTCGCGCCGCGGAACGCGTAGATGGACTGGTCCGCGTCACCGACAACACAGAGTTCGCTGGGCGGCACCGCATCCGGCCCGTCCTGGGTGAGGGTGTCATCGTCACCCCATGCGGTCCGGTGATGCCCGACCAGTTCGCGCACGAGGGTGTACTGCGCGTGGTTGGTGTCCTGGTACTCGTCGACGAGCACGTGCCGGAACCGCCGCCGGTAGTACTCGGCCACCGGCGGATGCCGCTGCAGCATGCCGACCGTCTCGCCGATGAGGTCGTCGAAGTCCATGGCATTGGCCGCGCGCAGCCGCCGCTGATACTCGTCGTAGACGCGGGCGACCAGGCGCGGCAGTTCGGCCTCTTCGCTCTCGGCGTCGGCGGCGGCCTGGGCCGGGTCGATGAGCTCGTTCTTGAGGTTGGAGATGGCGGTGGCGAGCAGGCGCGGCGTGTACTTCTTGGCGTCGAGATCGAAGTCGCGGCTGACCATGGCCAGCAGCCGGCGCGAGTCGTCGGCGTCGTAGATGGAGAAGTTGGAGTTGAGCCCGGCCACCAGCGCGGCCTGGGTGCGCAGAATGCGGACGCAGCTGGAGTGGAAGGTGGAGACCCACATTCCGGCCGCGCGCGGACCCACCAGCCCGGCCACGCGCTCCCGCATTTCGGCCGCGGCCTTGTTGGTGAAGGTGATCGCCAGGATTTCGCCCGGGCGGACGCCGCGGGCGTCCAGTAGGTAGGCGATGCGGCGGGTGAGGACAGCCGTTTTGCCGGATCCGGCGCCCGCCACGATGAGCAGCGGAGTTCCGGTGTGCACCACCGCCGCGCGCTGTTGCGGATTCAAACCTTCGAGCAATTGCTCGGTCTTCTGCTCGTCCTGCGCCACCGTCGTCTTCATCGCCCAACCACGCTACCGGCGACCACCGACAGGTACGCAGTCCGGCGGCAGAAGGTGTCCGATAAGTGCCGGTGCGGCGAACTCCAGGAGAACCGCGGGGGCCGAAAAACTCAGGAGATTCACAAACGATCATGTTTTGGTTTGCCTGCCCCACATGGCACACTGGCCTCATGACCGGCGCTTTGGCGACTGAATACACCTGAGCGCGCCCCGCGGGGGACAATGTAGGGCGCAAGAGGTCACATTCTTGGTGAAGAACCGATCGGTAACGGGTCGGGGCCGCCTGCCGATCGACGTTCTGGACCACGAGGAGTTGAAAGTATGAGCATCTCGACGACGGGGCAATCCGAACCTGCCACCGGAGCGGACTCCGCCAAGCCCGCCGAAGCCGCGCCCACCCCTACTACGGCGCTGCTCCCGGAAGCGGAGATCGACAAGCTGCGCAAGGAAATCGACAAGCTCGACGCCGAGATTCTCGCGGCAATCAAGCGCCGTACGGAGGTCTCCCGCATTATCGGGCGGACCCGCATGGCCAATGGCGGCACCAAGCTCGTGCACTCTCGCGAGATGAAGGTGCTGGAGCGTTTCAGCGAGCTGGGCCAGGAGGGTCACACCCTCGCCATGCTGCTGCTGAGACTCGGCCGCGGCAGACTGGGGCACTGAATTTTCTGCACTGAATTTTCTGCCTCCGCTTCGCTGCGGCGGGTTCGCGGCCCTGTTACCCGGGTCTTCCCTCCTCCGCTCCTCCGCTTCGCTCCCCCGCTCCGTCAGTCCAGACCCGGGCGGGCCGCGAACTTGGAGTGGGGGCACGGGATGGATTTTGGTGGCATAAGCACTGAGAATTCGCCGGTCGGCCACCAGTTCGGTGCTCTGTGCTAACGCCGGGCACCTCTCGTGCCGATACAACGGTCGGTGTGCCGTAGGGGCCACACACAAACCACGCGACACTCGTGCGAGCGAGTCGAGCTTTCCAAGAGGCCGCCCCGGGTGTCATACCCCGGGGCGGTTCTTCATTTTCCGGTCAGGGCGGCTTCCGGTCAGGGCAGGGCGATGTACTTGGTGTTGAGGTACTCCTCGATGCCTTCGGAGCCGCCTTCGCGCCCGAAGCCCGATTCCTTCACACCGCCGAAGGGCGCGGCCGGATCGGAGATCACGCCGCGGTTGACACCGACCATGCCGGTCTCGAGTCCCTCGGCCACGCGGAGCGCGCGGTCCAGACTCTGTGTGTAAACGTATGCGACCAGCCCGAATTCGGTGTCGTTCGCCGCGGCCAGGCCCTCCTCCTCGGTATCGAAACCGACAATCGGGGCGACCGGCCCGAACACCTCTTCGCGCAGGATGCGGGCCTGCGGCGGCAGATCGGTGAGCACCGTCGCCGGGTAGAACCAGCCAGGTCCACCAGGCGCTTTGCCGCCCAATTCGATTCGCGCACCGACCGAAACAGCGTCCTCGACCAGTTCGGTGACGGTCTCCAACTGGTCCTGATTGATCAGCGGTCCGAGCGTCGTGGCCGGATCGGTGCCCGGTCCGAGCTGGTATTCGCCCATGGCGGACACCAGTTTCCGAGTGAACTCCGCGCGCACCGAGTTGTGCACATGAAAACGATTGGCCGCCGTGCACGCCTCACCGCCGTTGCGCAGCTTGGCCAGCACCGCGCCCTGGACGGCCGCATCGATATCGGCATCGTCGAAAACCACGAAGGGTGCGTTGCCGCCGAGTTCCATGGAGGTGCGCAGCAGCCCGTGCGCGGACTGCTCAACGAGCTTCTTACCGACCGGAGTGGACCCGGTGAAGGTGAGCTTGCGCAGCCGCGGATCGTTCAGCAGCGGGCCGGTGACGGCACCGGAACGACTGGTTGTGATCACCGACAGCACACCGTCGGGCAGTCCGGCGTCACGGCAGAGCTGTGCGAGCAGCAACATGGTGAGCGGCGTCTCGCCGGCGGGCTTGACGATCATGGTGCAACCGGCGGCGAGGGCGGGCCCGATCTTGCGGGTGCCCATGGCCAGCGGAAAGTTCCACGGTGTGATGGCCAGACACGGCCCGACCGGCTGTTTGGTCACCAGGATGCGGCCGGTGCCGCCCGGCGCGGACTGGTAGCGGCCGTGGATGCGGCTGGCCTCCTCGCTGAACCAGCGGAAGAATTCCGCGCCGTAGCGGACCTCATTGCGACTCTCGGGCAGGGCCTTGCCCATTTCGAGCGTCATGAGGAGCGCGAATTCCTCGGCGCGCGCGGTGATGGCCTCGAAGACGGCGCGCAGGATCTCCCCACGCTGCCGGGCCGGGGTGGCGGCCCATTCGGCCTGCACGGCGACGGCCGCGTCGAGGGCTCGAACCGCGTCCTCGGGACTGGCGTCGGCGATCTCGACGAGGACCTCCCCCGTCGCCGGATTACGCACCGGGAACGTCGCGCCGCCGGTCGCGTCGACCGGCCCGCCGATCCAGAGCTGGGTGGGTATGGAGTCGAGTAGTTCGCGTTCGGAAACCATGCCTGCCAGCGTAAGCCCGGTAGATCCGCGATGAGCCCACCGCGAGTTACCTGGCTTACCTGCGCGTAGCGACGGCGGGTTGTAACCTCGGCGGACGTGAGCAGCGACATCACCGCATCGGCGGCCTGGCGGAAACTGCACGACCATCATGCGTCCGTCGCCGGACGTCATCTGCGCGAATTCTTCGCCGAGGACCCAGCGCGCGGGCGTGAGCTGACCGTGCAGGCTGCCGACCTGCACATCGACTACTCCAAGCACCGGGTCACCCGCGAGACGCTGGATCTGCTGATCGAATTGGCGGAAACCGCTGGGGTGCAGGGCCATCGCGATGCCATGTTCGCCGGTGCGCACATCAATACCTCCGAGGACCGCGCGGTCGAGCATGTGGCGCTGCGGGTTCCGGCCGGGCAGGTGGTGCCGGTGGACGGCGCCGATGCCGGTGCACAGGTGCACGAGGTGCTGGACCGCATGGGTGCGTTCACCGATGCGGTGCGGTCCGGGCAGTGGCGCGGCGCGACCGGTGCACGCATCGCGACCGTGGTGAATATCGGTATCGGTGGTTCGGATCTGGGTCCGGCCATGGTGTATCTGGCGCTGCGGCACTACGCCGATGCCGGGATCTCGGCGCGCTTCGTCTCGAATGTCGATCCGGCGGACCTGGTTTCGAAGCTGGCCGGTCTGGATCCGGCGACCACGCTGTTCATCGTGGCGTCCAAGACCTTCTCCACGCTGGAGACGCTGACCAATGCCACCGCGGCGCGCCGCTGGCTGGTCGCGAGCCTCGGCGAGGAGGCGGTGGCCAAGCATTTCGTCGCGGTCTCCACCCATGAGCAGCGGGTGTCGGAGTTCGGTATCGACACCGCGAATATGTTCGGCTTCTGGGATTGGGTCGGCGGCCGCTATTCGGTGGATTCGGCCATCGGCCTGTCGGTGATGACGGTGATCGGCAAGGAGCGGTTCGCCGAATTCCTCGATGGCATGCACCGGATGGACGAGCACTTCCGCACCGCGCCGCCGGCCGAGAACGCGCCGCTGCTGCTGGGCCTGCTCGGCGTCTGGTACTCGAACTTCTTCGGCGCGCAGTCGCGGGCGGTGCTGCCGTATTCCAATGATCTGGCACGCTTTCCGGCGTATCTGCAGCAGTTGACCATGGAGTCCAACGGCAAATCGGTGCGCGCGGACGGCACCCCGGTGACCACGTCGACCGGTGAAATCTTCTGGGGCGAGCCGGGAACCAACGGCCAGCACGCGTTCTATCAACTGCTGCATCAGGGTACGCGGCTGGTGCCCGCCGATTTCATCGGATTCGCCCAGCCCACAGACGATCTGCCGACCATCGACGGCACCGGCAGCATGCACGACATCCTGGTCAGCAATCTGGTCGCGCAGACGAAGGTGCTGGCATTCGGCAAGACGGCCGAGGAGATCACCGCCGAGGGCACCGATCCGAAGCTGGTGCCGCACAAGGTGATGCCGGGCAATCGCCCCTCCACCGCCATTCTGGCGCCGAAGCTCACACCGTCCACGCTGGGCCAGCTCATCGCGCTCTACGAGCACCAGGTGTTCGTGGAGGGTGCGATCTGGGGCATCGACAGTTTCGATCAGTGGGGCGTGGAGCTGGGCAAGCAGCAGGCGCTCGCCGTGGCGCCGCTGCTGACGTCGGCCGAAGAGCCTGCTCCGCAATCGGATTCGTCCACCGATGAGCTGATCCGCTGGTACCGCGCTCGCCGGCTCACCTAGCCGTCGGCCCACCCGGTGCGGTCAGACCGCGATCGCCAGCCCCAGCGAGGCGATCGCGAAGGCCAGGAACAGAACCGGGAAGGCGATATTGTGGACCACCCGGGTCCACAGGTGCACGATCACCGCGCACACGAAGAACAGGGTCAGGCCCGCCGCCGCGGCGATTCCCAGCGGCCGCAGGCCCAGCAGTCCGGCCAGCAGGCCGAGCGCCCCGGCGGCCTTGGCCGCGCCGAGCATCGGCAGCCAGGAGACGGGCACCCGGACCTCGGCGATGTTCTGCTTGACGAAGTCGGCCTTGATGATGGTCGCGACCCCCTCGAAGGCATTGGCCACGAGGGTGACGAGTGTGACGACGATGTAGGCGATAAACATGCCCACAGCCTGGTCAACCTCGCAGAAACGCGCCAATACCTGTTGTCATAACCAGGGGTTATGACTACTTCGCCTTCTTCGCCCGCTCCGGAAGCAGATCGGTCAGCGCCTCGTCGAGGGTCGGGTACCGGAAGCGGAATCCCGCCTGGCGCAATACCTCCGAGGTGGCGTGGCGTCCGGTGAGACCCAGCGCCGCATCGGTGCGCAGGAAGACCGCGCCGATGGCGAGCGCCGCCGCGGGTGTGGGCGGTGACCAGGGGCGGCGCAACTGGCGGCGCAGGGCCGCCATGAGCTCCCGATTGCGCACCGGGAAGTCGGTGGCCGCCACCACGATTCCGTTCGGCAGCGCCACGTCCGGGTCGAGGCCGAGGGCCGCGCGGACGATGCCGAGCCAGTCCCCGTGGTGAATCCAGCTGAACCACTGCGTGCCCGGGCCGACGCTGCCGCCCAGACCCGCCTTGGTCAGGGTCACCAGCCGCTTCATGGCCGGTGCGTCCGGATCGAGCACGATCGAGGTGCGCAGGATCGTCCAGTGCGTGACATTCGCGGCCACCTTGCCGCCCGCTCCCACAGCGCCGCTCGCGCCGGCGCCGCGACTCTCGACCTCGCCGCCGGTCTCGATGGCGGTACCGCTCTCGCCCGCAGCGGAGTTCATGCTCCCCCGCTCGCCGAAGAACGCGCGCTCCCAAGGCTCGGCGACCCCGGTCATCTGCGGCAATCCTGGATCCGGCAGCGGAGTGGTTTCGGTGCAACGGATTTCGCCCGCATCGGCCCAGATGGCGGTGGTGCTGGCCTGCACCCAGTAGTCGACGGGCCGCTCCAGGGTCTTCGAGGCCTCGACCAGCGCCTGTGTGGAATCGACTCGGCTGCGGCGCAATTCGGCGACATTGCGGGCGGTCGGCCGGCAGTCGACCAGCTTGCCCGCGAGATTGATGACCGCGGTGCGCCCCGGATTCCGCAGTGCGGTAACCCATTCACCGACGGTGCGCCCGTCCCATTCGAATTGCGCGTAGGGCAGCTCCGGCACCGCCCGGCGGGTGAGAATACGCACCCGCTGGCCACGGCAGGTCAGATCGGCGGCCAGGGTGCGCCCCAATGCCCCGGTGCCACCGGCGATTACGACAGTGAGCGCATCCTCGACCGGCCGCAGTCCGGCGAGCCGCGCCAGCCGGGCGAAGCAGGTGTGCGCATCGGTCTGCAGCAGCTGACCGACCACCTTGCGCGCGACCATCGCCGATCCGCCGCTGAAAGTGAGCCGCTGCACCAGTTCGGTGCCGCCGTCCCGCGGAGTCAGGGTCCAGCGCAGTCGCATGAGACCCGCGGGTTCGGGCTGTTCGAGGGTGAGTTCGCGTTCGGGCACGAAGGTGGCGATGGTGAAGGGTGCGGCGAGCCGCCCGTGCACCGCCTCGTTGACGCGCCCGCGCGGCAGGTAGTCACCGGTGACGCCGGCACCCGGTGCGGCGTGCAGGGTCACCGCCGTGACAGCCGGATTCCAGTCGGGCCAGCGGGCCGGATCGCCGAGCACCGCCCAGAGCCGCTCGGGCGGGAGGGCGATCCATTGGGTGTACGTCGTTGTACGAGGCATGCACTGACGCTATAACCGGGCCGCCCCGACCGGAACGTGGGCTTGGTCGCACCCGCCCGCTCCCGCCCCGGATATGAACCGCGACACCGCGCAGCACGGAGCCCTCGTGCATCGATAATCCTCGCTTCTCAATGGCGGGGAATTCTCCCGTTGACAGTGTGGGAGCGTGCGGCGGATGCTCGGCACGACCAGGTGACGGGCCGGGTCCTGTGCGAGCGAAGAGAGATACCCATGACCGCGAAAACCCGTGTCGAAGCAGTGATTACGGTTCACAAGTACGAGCCGTCCGTCTACGAGGAGCCCGCCGCGGGCCCGGTGCTGAGCAAGATCCACGTGGAGGAGAGCTTCAGCGGCGGCATCGAGGGCGACGGCGTTGTCGAATTCCTGCAGTCCGGCAATGCCGACGGCACCGCCAGTTTCGTCGGCATCGAGCGCATCACCGGCTCGGTCGACGGCAAGTCCGGCACATTCCTGCTGCAGGACAATGGAACCGTCGCCGACAACATCGTGAGCGGCGACTGGTTCGTGGTGCCGGGTTCGGGCACCGGCGAGCTGACCGGACTGCGTGGCACGGGCGGCTTCCGCGCCAATCTCGGTGAGGGCGCGCAGGTGTGGCTCGAGTACTGGTTCGAGGGATGAGCCTTGTCGTCTGACGCGGTGTCGCCCCAGAAAACCGCACTGATCACCGGCGCCGCTACCGGAATCGGTCGCTCCATCGCGGAAACTCTTGCGGCACAGGGTGTCCGGGTAGCCATCAATCACCCGCACACCCCCGAGCTCGCCGACGAAGCGGTCGCGAAGATCGCGGCGGACGGCGGGCAGGCGCTCGCGCTGGCCGCGGATGTGCGCGATCGGGACGAGTACACGGCCATGATCGACCAGCTGCTCGGGACCTGGGGGCAGTGGGACATCCTGGTCAACAATGCGGCGGTGGCCATTACCAAGCCGTTCGCCCAGATCACCTCCGAAGAGTTCGATCTGAGCTACGCCGTGAACGTCAAGGGCGTCTTTCACGGTATGCAGCTGGCCTGGCGGCATATGGCCGACCGGGGCCGGATCATCACCATCTCCAGCTCCACCACCGCACTCATGCTGCCCGGTTATGCCGTGTACGACTCCACCAAGGGTGCGGTCGAGCAGCTCACGCACATTCTGGCCCGGGAGTTCGGGCCGCGCGGGATCACCGTGAACGCGGTCAGCCCGGGCGCCACCGAGACCGAAACCTATCGCCTCGGCAAGAGCGATGAGTTCCTGTCCCGGCTCGAGGACATGAGCGTCTTCGGGCGGCTCGGGCAGCCGAGCGAAATCGCCGCCGTCGTAGCGTTTCTCGCCACCGATGCCGCGGGGTGGGTTACCGCGCAGAACATTCGGGTCAACGGCGGTACCGCCTAGCGATCGTGCCCGCTCCCGCTACGACCAGACCTCACTTATCGGGGTGAGGTCGGTCGGCGCGGGGGCGGGCACGGCCGCGGGCGTGCGCGAGAAGCGGGGCGCGGGAGCCGGCTGGCGGATACCGTCCACGTCGACGAGGGAACCGCGGGCGTGCAGGTGCTCATCCTCGGCGGCGTCGGTCCAGCTGCGCACCGGCGTGACGCAGGCGTCGACCTCGTCGAAGAGTGCACACCACTGCGCCTGGGTCTTCGAGGCGAACTTGTCGGTGAAGGTCTTGCGCAGAATCTCCTGCCCGGCCGGATCCATCTGCTGCGGAAGCGATTCCGGGTCCAGCTCAAGCACCCGCAGCAGCTCCGCGAAGAACTGGGGCTCGAAGGCGCCGACCGCCATATGCTTGCCGTCGGCGGTGGAATAGGTGTCGTACCAAGCCATTCCGGTATCGAGCAGATTGGTGCCGCGCTCATCGGACCAGTGCCCGCCCTGATGCAGGCTCCAGATGGAGTGCGCCAGCGTCAGTACGCCGTCCACCATGGCGGCATCGACCACCTGGCCCTGGCCGGAGCGCTGCCGTTCGAGCAGTGCGGCCATGATGCCGAGGACCAGGAAGACCGAGCCACCGCCGTAATCGCCGAGCAGATTGATCGGCGGTACCGGCCGCTCACCTTTGCGCCCGATGCCGTGCAGCGCGCCCGTCAGTCCGATGTAGTTGATGTCGTGCCCGGCTCGCGCCGAGCGCGGACCCTCCTGGCCCCACCCGGTCATCCGGCCGTACACCACGCGCGGATTACGTGCGTGCACCTGCTCCGGCCCGAGCCCGAGCCGCTCGGCCACGCCCGGCCGGAAGCCCTCGATCAGCACATCGGCCTTGTCGATGAGTCCGAGCACCTCCTCGACCGCCGCGGGATCCTTGAAATCGGCTGCCACGAACCGGCGTCCGCGCATCTGCGCCCGCATGGGCCCGAATCCCGACCGATCCCCCGGCCGCTGCACCCGGACCACATCCGCGCCCAGATCGGCCAGCATCATCCCCGCGTGCGGACCGGGCCCGATGCTCGCCAGCTCGACGACCCGAATTCCCTCCAGCGGACCCCGCGATGCGCTCAACGTCTACCCCTCTGCGGTTCTACGACGAATATCCCTGGAGTAGAACACGTGACAGATTTATCTGCCACCCCCAACCACTCCGGCTGGTAGAGCCACCAAATATACGACTGAACACACAGCAGTCAGCACAACCGGCGCGGTGGTCCGGCCCGCACCTGCCCGGACGCGGATAGGCTCGGCATGAGTGATTCGAACCTCCCGCGCGGCATCGGAGCCCCCGCGACCAGAGCCCTCACCGCCGCCGGATATCTCCGGCTCGAACAGCTCGCAGGAGTCTCCGCCGACAAACTGCTCGCCCCGCACACGGCGTGGGACCGAAGGCGATTCGCCTCCTGAAAGAGGCGCTGTCAGCCCAGGGACTCGGCCTGAGCTGACAACCCCTCCGTCATTCCCGCATACTTTTGGGCCGGAATCCACCGGGATCGGCCGAGCGACCCCGAGCGTGGATCCCGGCCGAAAGCGCGCCGGGATGACGGTTGGACTCTCAGCCGGGATGACCCCCGGTACACGTCAGTCGACGTACGCGCGCTCCAGGATCGCCTCGGTGTCGATACCGGTCGGCAGGGTACCGAAGGCAATGCCCCAGTCGCCGCCGAATCGGGTGGCGCAGAAGGCATCCGCCACGGCCTGGTTGCCGTGCCGGACCAGCTGCGAGCCCTGCAGCACCAGTGCCATGAGCTCCACGACGCGGCGGGACCGGTATTCGATATCGCTCAGATCGGTGAGTTCCTTGCCGATCCGGTCGATGGCGGTATCCAGATGCGCGTTCGCACCGCGCGCCAGCGACACCTCGTCGAAGTACGCCTGCACGCTTTCGGGCTGACGGGCCATGGCGCGCAAGGCATCCAGTGCCGCCACATTGCCCGAGCCTTCCCAGATGGACATGAGCGGCGCCTCGCGGTACAGCCGCGGCATGCCGGACTCCTCCACGTAACCATTGCCGCCCAGGCATTCCAGGGCTTCGGCGGCATGCGCGGGCGCGCGCTTGCACACCCAGTACTTGGTGACCGCCAAGGCAATTCGGCGCAGTGCCGCCTCGGCCGGATCGGTGGCAGCGCGATCCGTAGCGCCCGCCAGCCGCATCATGACGGTGGTGGCGGCCTCCGATTCGACCACCAGATCGGCCAGCACATTGCGCATGGCGGGCTGGTCGATCAGGGTGGCGCCGAAGACATTTCGATGCCGGGCGTGATGCACGGCGTGCACCACTCCGGCCCGCATGCCGGTAGCCGAGCCGATGACGCAGTCCAGCCGGGTCATATTGACCATTTCGATAATGGTCTTCACGCCCGCGCCCTCGGCGCCGACCAGCCAGCCGATAGCGTTCTCGTACTCGATCTCCGAGGAGGCATTGGACTTGTTGCCCAGCTTGTCCTTGAGCCGTTGCAGCCGAAGGGCATTGCGCGATCCGTCCGGCAGCACGCGCGGCAGCAGGAAGCAGGACAGGCCGCCGGGGGCCTGCGCGAGGGTCAGGAACATATCCGACATGGGCGCGGAAGTGAACCACTTGTGGCCCACGATCCGGTACGTCCCGTCGGAAAGCGGTGTGGCCGTGGTGGTATTGGCCCGAACGTCGGAACCGCCCTGCTTCTCCGTCATCGACATGCCGGCGATGAGACCGGCTTTGGTCGACGGTTCCCGCAGCCCGTAGTCGTAGACGCGAGAGGCCAGCAGCGGCTCGAACCGAGCCGAGAGCTCCGGATTGTGCCGCAGCGCAGGCACTACCGCGTAGGTCATAGAGATCGGGCACATATGCCCGGCATCGGAGGAACCCCAGACGGAGAACTTGGCCGCCCGCGCCGTATGCGCGCCCGCCCGGTCCTCCTGCCACGGCGAACCGTGCAGTCCGTGTGTCACAGCCACATTCATCAGCTCGTGCCAGTACGGATGGAATTCGACCTCGTCGATGCGATTGCCGTAGCGGTCGTGGGTGTGCAGGATCGGCGGGTTCTCATTGGCCACCCGCCCCCACTCCTGCGCCTCGACTCCGCCTGCGAGAACGCCGAGTTCGCGCACCTCCCCCTCGGCCCAGCCCGCGCCTTCCCGGTGCAGCCCCTCGAGCAGTGCGGGATTGCGGGAATTGTCGAAGGGCACCAGGTTCGGCACCTGATTGAACACATCATGCGTATGCATGCGAGGGACTCCTTATTCCTGGGGCACGCCGAGCGCACGCAGCGCGAAGGCGACAAGTTCGGGGACCACCGATTCACTCTCCAGCTGTTCGGCGAGTGGGCCGACCAGCACCTCACCGATGGCGCCGACCAAGGCGGTGGCACTGGTGCGCGGATCCTGCGGGGGTAGTTGGCCGGTGGCCACGCCTTCGGCGACGGCGGATTCGAAGGTCTCCGCGAAGGCCCGCCGGAACCGCAGGCGCTCCGTGTCGACGGCGGCGTCCACCGGTTCCGCGAGCAGTACATAGGCCAGTTTGGGGTTCTTGAGCGCGCGCCCGGCGAAGGTCTCCACCGCCGCCGTGACCCGTTCCCGCGCGGTCTTGCCCGCGCCGTCGGTATTGCCGGCCGCGGCGACGGCGGCGACCTCACCGGTGACGACCTCGCGGAACACCGCGGTCACCAATTCGGCTTTGCCCCTGAAGGTTTTGTACACCGTGCCGGTGGCAACAGCGGCCTCGGCGGCGACGGCCGCCATGGAGAGTCCGGCGAAGCCGTCGCGAGAAAGCACAGTCATGGCGGCCCGCACGATCGACCCGGCCTGGGCGTCGAGGCGGGCTTGTACAGCAGGGGTTCTGCGATAGGCCACGCAAGAAGTGAACCACTAATTCATTTCTTGACGCAAGCCCTCCCGTCGCCCACCACCACCCTCAACGGGGACGCTTCGCGTCGCTGTGCCCATTCTGTTCACGGCGTATGGTCGAGCCCGTGAGCGTACGAGTCGAACGCAATGGCCCCGTGACCACCGTGATCCTGCATCGCCCCCAGGCCCGCAATGCCGTCGACGGCCCCACCGCCCAGGCCCTCGCCGACGCCTTCCGCGAATTCGATGCCGACCCCACCGCGGCGGTCGCCGTGCTCTGGGGCGACGGCGGCACCTTCTGCGCCGGCGCCGACCTCAAGGCCCTCGGCACCGAGAACTCCAATCACGCGGCCGAGGACGGCGACGGCCCCATGGGCCCGACCCGCATGCAGCTGTCCAAACCGGTGATCGCCGCCGTCTCGGGCTACGCGGTCGCGGGCGGCCTGGAACTCGCCCTGTGGTGTGATCTGCGAGTTGCCGAGCAGGACAGCACCTTCGGCGTCTTCTGCCGCCGCTGGGGCGTCCCGCTCATCGACGGCGGCACCGTCCGCCTGCCGCGCATTATCGGCACCGGTCGCGCCATGGATCTGATCCTCACCGGCCGCGCCGTAGGAGCCCCCGAGGCGCTACAGATCGGCCTCGTCACCCAGGTCGTTCCCAACGGCGAATCCCGCAGGGCCGCAGAGGAACTCGCCGCCCAGCTCGCGGCACTCCCGCAAACCTGCCTGCGCTCGGATCGCATGTCGGTCCTGGAACAGGACGGCCTCACCGAAACCGCGGCCATCACCAACGAATTCCAGCACGGCCTGAAGGCCCTGATGGACGGCGCCCTCGACGGCGCACAACGGTTCGCCTCCGGCGCGGGCCGCCACGGTCAGGCCACGTAGTAACCATAGGTAGTGCTGCACATACGAATTCGGCCGGAGAGCCAAATTCTCGGCAGCGCAGCCACCACGCCGAAGTGGATGGCGGGACCAGTCCGCCGGCTGTCGGCCGATCGCGGCCGGGGACCAATCGATCCGCTTCGGACCGGGCCGGCCCGACATCGCCGGGCCTGACTCCAGAGCGGACCGTGCCCTCGATCGCCCGCGCGGCGCACAGGCGCGGCCGGTAGTCTGCCCTGCAATGAATCGGCTGAGTGTGGTGGACGAAATGTTCCTGCGGGCGCATCGGGGCATGGGTACCCCGATCGCTCTGCAGGGGCTGTGGCGTACCGCCGATCCGGTCGATACGGAGCTGGTCGAGCGGATTCACGAGGCTTTGCGAGTCGGGCCGCTGGGGCGGCGGGTCATCGGGGCCAGGGTGCCCGGGGCGCGACCGCGCTGGCAGCAGACGGCGTGGGCGCATCCGCTCCGTATTTCGGAACAGCCGATTCCGGCTGCCGCGCTGCTGGATTGGGCCGATGCGCAGGGCGGCGATCTCGATCCGGCGCTGGGCCCCGGCTGGCGATTGTCGGCCACGGCCCTGCTGGATGGCGGCTCCGTGCTGTCACTGACGTGTTCGCACGCGCTGGCGGACGGCCGGGCACTGACCCTGGCCATCGACCATGCGCTGGCGGGCACACCGCTGGCGGCGCCGATTGCGGGGCAGTCGGATTGGGCCGATGCCCGGCGGCAGTGGGCGACCGTGCTCGGCGGTACGGCTCGCGCGCTGCGCCGCGGTCTGCCCGCGCGCCCGGCCCCGGCCACCGAGCGGAACGTC
This sequence comes from Nocardia sp. NBC_01388, assembly GCF_045040085.1. NCBI lineage: Bacteria > Bacillati > Actinomycetota > Actinomycetes > Mycobacteriales > Nocardiaceae > Nocardia > Nocardia sp. NBC_01388. The sequence continues at coordinate 7,473,776 of NZ_CP109553.1, read as the reverse complement.
GTGCTCGCAGCCGATTACACCGGCCCGGCCACCCGCAGCGCCATCCTGCAGATCCCGGCCCGGGAATGGAACCGGGTGGCGGTCGCCCACGACGGCACCGCCAACAGCCTCTTCGTCCTTCTGATCGCGAATATGCTGTGGGACAGCGGATTCCCGGCCCCCAGCCTGGCCGCCAGCCTGCCGGTGGACACCCGCGACGAACCGCGTGTCGACAATGACATGGCCATGACGGAGATCGCGATCACCCGCGCCGACACGCCCTCCACCCTGCGCCGCAAGGCCCGTGCCGCCTATGAGCACCGCATGACCAGCCCCGGCGGCATCCCGGAGGAACTCCTGCAGGTCATCCCCGACCGCTGGGCGCATGCCCTGGCCAAGGGCGCGGGCGAGCGAGACATCCTGTGTTCCAACATAGGAACCCTCCCGGACTCCCTGCTCTCCCTCGGCCCGCACCCCTGCACCGGCGTGGCCGCCCGAGCCATCCACCCCGGCCTGCGCGCCGACACCCTCCCCCGCACCCGCCTCTCCGGCTACCTCACCCGTATAGCCGACACCTACACCCTGTCCCTGGTGAGCCTCGACCCCGAAGCCATCCCGACGGCAGCCGCCCTCACCGGCCTGGCCCACAAGTCCCTGGCAGAACTCGGCCTCGACGCCACCAACTGGTAGCGCTACCGGGCCGTCGCAGTTTCGGTACACCGTGCCAGAACATGTTCGGGCACTTCGATTCCCGCTTCCAGATCCGCCGAGGAGATCGGCGCATCCCACACCTGCCGCAGCGGCAGCACGCCCGCCCACACGCCACCGGCATCGATGTCGGCGGCATCGTCGCGCGGATCACCGGTGCGGATCTTCACCGACGCTTCGGTGAGGTCGAGCGCCAGCACCATCGTCGCGGCCATTTCCTTCTTATTGGGCGACCGCACCGCATCCCAGGCGCCGGGAGCGGAGTGCTCGACAATGATGCGCAGCGCGCGCACGCGTTCCGCCTCATCGGTGAGTTCCACCGGGCGCGCGTGGATTACGGCCGATCGGTAGTTCATGGAGAAGTGCATGGCCGCACGGGCGTAGACCAATCCATCCACCTGTGTGACGGCGATCGACACCTCACCGGTCATGGCGGCACGGAGATTGCCGGCACCGGTGGAGCCGTGCAGGTACAGGGTGTCACCGTCGCGGCCGTAGATCGTGGGAATGACGACCGGGCTGCCGTGCAGCACAACGCCCAGGTGGCAGAGCATTCCGGTATCGAGGATCGCATCCAGCTCGGCGCGGTCGGTGGCTCCGCGCTCCTTCGCACGGGTGAGCGCACTGCGCGAGGTGGGCGACAATGGGGTCCGTTCGACGGATGAATCGGTCATACGACCAGCTTTATCGGCAAAATGGCATTACTGAATAGCCAATTCCACACAAGTTCCACAGACCACTTCTCCGGGGGAGATATTTCGGTGCCGTTCACACTCGCCCACCCCGCCGCCGTACTCCCGCTCCGGCGAGCGCTCTGGTTTCCCGGGCTGGTCGCAGGCAGTATTGCACCGGACATTCCGTACTACATCCCGATCGGAGCCGGTGCCGAGCGCACCCACTCCCTCCTGGGATTGCCCATCGATCTGGCACTCGGAGCAGCCCTGCTGATACTCGCCCGGCTGGCCCACCGCCCGCTGCTGACCCTCCTCGGCAGGTCCGCGACGGTCCCGGGAACCACCCTCCCGCGCGCAGCACTGGCCACCGCGGTCGGCGCCCTCACCCACCTCGCCTGGGATTCCTTCACCCACACGGAAGGTATTGCGGTGCAGCACTGGGAAATACTGCGAGAGTCCGTCACCGGACCGCACCGCGTCTACAACGTATTCGGCTACCTCTCCTCCGCCGGCGGAGTCCTCATCCTCACCTGGTACGCCACCCGGTGGTACCGCACCGCCACCCCGACTCCACCAGCCCCACAGCGCAATTGGATCCTGATTGCCCTCCTCCTGGCAGTCACGATCAGCGCCCTGCTCGCAAGCACCGACCCCATCGTCCATACCAGCCTCTACGACTGCGTCCGCCACCTACTGGTCGCCGCCACCCAGGGCGCCCTCCTGACCTTCACCGCCTGGGCAGCAGTGCATACCGCCCTCGAGCGCACCCGCTGACAATCTCAACACCAGCGATCGCTGTGTCGCAGGGGCATGAAAACGCAGCAATATCATGCGCTTTGAACATTGCCTTGAGAATTGTTCACAAGACCCTTCGAACCCACCCGCCCGCACGAGCTCATACCGTCGGGTTTCCACGCGGCGAGCGAATAGCCAATATGCCGGAGCCACAATCGATCTGGGCGATCGGATGAGTGTGGACCAAGCCCGCGGTCCGCAATCTTCGCCCACACCTACAGTGCCGCGATATTCGATGATTTCCTTCGCGATCACGTCGGCAGCCCAGCCGGCCGAACCCGGCCGAACCGGAAATCAGCGGACCGAGCCGGTTTCCGCTTCGGCCGCGTGAGGCCCGAAAGGTCCGGATCGAGTGGCAAGCTGTATACGCCCAGTTTCCGGACTTCAAGGAGGCCACTTCGATGGAAACCGGCTCGAAAAACTGGGGGGCCCGCGCCGATTCTGCCGAGCGGGCCCCGAGCGGACCGGCGGTCCTGGTCGACGATTTGCCGTTCGGGGTCGATCGGGAGTCCGTGGTGCCGTTGGCCGTGCAGGTGGCGGACGGGCTGCGGGGGGCGGCTACGACGGGGACGCTGCGGGGTGGGGACAGGTTGCCTTCGTCTCGGGAGTTGGCCACCCGGCTGGGGGTGAGCCGGACGGTGGTCACTGCCGCGTATGACCAATTGCATGCGGAGGGGTGGTTGCGCGGGCGGCACGGGTCGGGGACGTATCTGACGGCTTCGCCGCAGCCGGTGGCCGAGCGGGCCACGGCTGATCAGCGGGCGAATCCGCTCAGTGGGCTGCTGGATCTGGGTGCGGGGGCGCCGTGTATCGAGACGATCGATCGGGCGGCCTGGCGGCGGGCGTGGCGTACGGCCTCGGATCGAACTCCCCTGGTGCGCAAGGATCGCGCCGGTGAGCCCGACTATCGGGAGGCGGTGGCCGAGCATCTGCTGCGGCACCGCGGGCTGGGCGCGGGCGGCAGTAGCGCGGTACTGACCACCTCCGGAACCAGTTCCGCGGTAGCCGAACTCGCGGCGGCCATGCTGCGGCCCGGAGATGTGGTGGCCTTCGAGGATCCGGGGTACACCCGCGCCGCGGGCGCCTTCACCGCGGCGGGAGTGCGGCTGGTCCCCATTCCCGTCGATGCGGACGGACTGCGGGCAGATCTACTGCCACCCGAAACCAAAGCGGTGTATTGCACTCCCGCACACCAGTTCCCACTCGGCGCGCGCATGCCCGCCGCCCGCCGCATCGAGCTCATCGAATTCGCCCGCCGCACCGGCGCTCTCGTTATCGAGGACGATTACGACGGCGAATTGCGTTACGACACCACTCCTTTGCCGCTGCTCGCGACCCTCGCGCCGGAGTACGTCGTACATCTGGGCACCACCAGCAAGATCCTCACCCCGACCCTGGGCATCGGCTGGCTGGTCGCCGCCCCGAACGTGGTCGATGCCGTGCTCACCCATCGTGAACTCACCGGCACCGGCCCGGCCCCCGCCGGTCAGCAGGTTGTCGCCGCCCTCGCCCGGCACGGCGATCTGGCTCGCCACCTGCGCCGGCTGCGCCGGGAGATGCCACTCCGCCGCGCCCTGGTCGTCGAAGAACTGCGCAGCCACGGCCTGCGGGTGAGCGGCGATGACGCGGGCTCGCACCTGGTGGTCCCACTGGCCTCGGCCACCCAGGAGGACCGGGCCATCGCCGCCGCCCGCGAGGCGGGCGTCTATCTGGACGGCCTGGGCCGCCACCACCTCGGCACCCGACACACCTTCGGCATCGCGCTCGGTTATGCCGCCCTGTCCAGGGCAGACCTGCCGGTCGCGGTGCGCTCGGCGGGGCTCGCGCTGGCGCGGGTCGTACACTCGAGCCCATGAGCGAACAGGACATCCTCGCGCGTATCAAAACCCTGGTAGATCAGGAGCATGAGCTCCGCTCCCAGAGCGGTCAGGGCGAGATCGACCCGGAGACCGAGCGTCGCCAGCTCGCCGAACTCGAGGTCATGCTGGACCAGTGCTGGGATCTGCTGCGCCAGCGCCGCGCCCGCCTCGACCAGGGCCGCAACCCCAACGAGGCGCAGCCCAACTCGGCGCATCAGGTCGAGGGCTACCTGCAGTAGGCGGCGCGCGGCCGCCCGGCCGGGCCGAATTTGTCATATTGCCCGGCCGCACGCACCGCTACCATCGGTAAATGGTGGCAACGACAGACATCACGACCGCTGACGGTGTCGTCCGCGGTTCCGAGGGCCGCCGCGTTTCACGCTGGCGGTCCATTCCTTTCGCGGCGCCCCCGGTGGGCGATTTCCGATTCCGGGCGCCGCAGCCCGTCCAGCCGTGGCGCGGGGTGCGCGATGCCACCGAATTCGGTTTCGCCGCAATGCAGCATCGCCGCGGCGCGCAGATCGGCCCGCGGCAGCAGCAGCCGACCGGCGAGGACTGCCTGACCCTCAATATCACCGCGCCCAAGACGCCCTCGGCCACACCGCGGCCGGTCATGGTGTTCATTCACGGCGGCGGATATTTCATCGGCACCTCCGCGCTGGGTTTGTATTCCGGCTCCCGGCTGGCGCTGCGCGGCGATGTGATCGTGGTGTCGATGAACTATCGGCTCGGCGCGTTCGGATATGTCGATTTCAGCGAATTCGCCACGGCCGCACACCCATTCGACACCAATCTGGGCCTGCGGGATCAGGTCGCGGCGCTGGAGTGGGTGCAGCGCAATATCGCGGCCTTCGGCGGCGATCCGGCCAATGTGACGATCTTCGGCGAATCCGCCGGTGCGCACGCGGTACTCGCGCTCATGGCCGCGCCCGCCGCCGCGGGACTCTTCCACCGGGGCATCTCGCAGAGTCCGCCCGCCGATTGGGGCCCCTCGCAGGCCGATGCGAAACTCTTCGCGCGCCGCTGCCTCGACAAGCTCGGGGCGGCCCCCGGCGATGCCGCCGATGCCCTGATTTCGGCCCGCCCCAATGATATTCGCCGTGCGGTCGACACTGCCCTCAACGAGGTGATGCACACCCAGCCCGGCCTGTTCCCCGCCGCGCCGCAGGTCGACGGCGACTTCCTGCCGCAATCGATCACCGACGCGTTCACCGGCGGCAGCGCACACCCGGTGCCGTTGATCATCGGCACCAATCGGGACGAGGCCACACTCTTCGTCCGCTTCGACGACACCCTCCCCACCACTCCCGACCGCATGCGCTGGCTGCTGCGCCAGGCGGGCGACGGCGCCGAATCCCGGGTCACCGCGGCCTATCCCGGCTTCCCCGGCCGTAAGGTCACCGTCCGCATGGGCGGCGATTTCACCTTCTGGCGGCCCTCGCTCGCGATCATGGAGGGTCACAGCCGCTACGCCCCGACCTACGCCTACCGCTTCGACTTCGCCCCGCGCGCAATGCAACTCGCGGGTTTCGGGGCCACCCACGCCCTCGATCTGCTCCCCGTCTTCGGCGCCACCGACACTCCGGTCGGCCGGGCGCTCACGGCGGCCGGCGGCGGCCGCGGCTTCCGCGCGGTCACCCGGCAATTCCAGGACAACTGGCTCTCCTTCGCCCGCACCGGAGCGCCCCTGTCGAACTGGCCCGCGTACACCGAGGACCGGCGCGCCACCATGATCATCGACAGCCCGCAGCGCGTGGAGAACGACCCCGAGAAGGCGAAACGCCTTGCCTGGCAGGGGGTTCACGTCCCCGCACTGGTCTGAACCACTCGAGACCGGTCTGAACTACTTGAGCAGCCGTGACATCCGGCGGTCGGCGAGGATCTTGCCGCCGGTCTGGCAGGTCGCGCAGTACTGGAACGACTTGTCCGCGTAGGCGACCTCCCGGACGGTGTCGCCGCAGACCGGGCAGGGCAGGCCGGTGCGCCCGTGCACCTGCATACCGGAACGCTTCTCGCCCTTGAGCCGAGCCGCATCCTGCCCGACCGATCGTGCGATGGCATCGGAGAGCGCGGCGCGCATGGCCGAGTACAGCCGAGCCACCTGCTCCGGATCCAATCCCGAGGATGTCGCGAACGGCGAGAGTTTGGCGGTGTGCAGAATCTCGTCGGAGTAGGCATTGCCGATGCCCGCCAGCACCGTCTGATCGGTGAGCGCGTTCTTGATCCGCTGCGAGGTGCCCTTCAGCAGCTCCGCGAATTCGGGCTCACTCACCGCCATGGCATCGGGCCCGAGCCGCGCGATGCTGGGCACCGACTGCGGATCGGCAACGATCCACACCGCCAGCCGCTTCTTGGTCCCCGCCTCGGTGAGATCGAACGCCGGGGTATCCCCCTCCGGCGTGAAGAAGTGCACCCGCAGCGCCAGTGGCCCCTTGCCCGGCTTCGGCGGCGCGGCGCCGGGCTGATCGATCCACCGCAACCACCCGCCCCGCGACAGATGGGTGATCAACCACAGCCCGTCACAATCCAACCCGAGATGCTTGCCCCAGTGCCCCGCCCCCGTGACGTCACGGCCCGACAGCGCGGTCACCGGCGGATCGAAAGTCTTCAGCACACTGAGTGCCGACACATCGACCCGTCCCACAACCGCGCCCACCGCATGCTCGGCCAAGAACTGCTCGAGCGCCACGATCTCCGGTAATTCGGGCACCCCCGCAGCCTACCCACGCCCCCCGACAACCTCGATCAGCCACAGCGCGACGTGTTCATGAAATCGCGGTCGCCGCACGCTGTGGAACGTGTGCTCGAAACCGCTTGATCCGACAGCCCTATCCGTTGCGCCGCAGCAGGTAGGTATCCATGATCCAGCCCTTGGCCTCCCGCAGCGCGGCGCGCCGACGCGTGATGCGTCCCTCGACGATTCGCAGCGGGCCCTCGATGACGGTCTCGTCGGGCATCCCGAGGTAGGCGCCCCACCAGATATAGATGTCATCACCCGGCACCTGCGTGAAAGAGCAGTCGCTGTCCAGCATTACGAGCGTCGACTGTCCCGAGGCCAGCCCCTCGTCGCGCAGCCGCCGCCCGGTGGTGATGTGCAGCGGCTCGCCGATCTCGTGCAGCACCATGCGATGCGCGGCGGCCAGCGCCTGCACGCTGGTAATCCCCGGAATCACCTCGTAGTCGAAGCCGACCCGCCCGCGTTCGATCACCCGCTCGACCACCCGCAGCGTGCTGTCGTACAGCGACGGGTCGCCCCAGACGAGAATTGCGCCCGCCCCGTCGGTTTCGGCGAAGGCTTGTTCGAGCAGCGCGGCGCGCGCCTCGTGCCAGTCCTCGACCACACCCCGGTAGGCCGTATCGGCTCCGGTCCCCGGCACGCTCCGATCCCGTGGTGGATCGGGGATCTGCACCATCCGGTGGGGTTGGTCCGCGTACTCGGCCACGATGGTGGCGCGCACATCGGCCAGTTCCTGTTTCCCGGCGCCCTTGCCGATGAGAAAGAACACGTCCGTCCGGCGCATGGCCTTGACGGCCTGCACCGTCACCTGGTCCGGATCGCCGGCGCCGATTCCGATCACATAGAGCTTCCGCACAGCGCCTCAGCATGCCAGGCCCAGTGATGCGTAAGCTTGTCAGGCGTGAGCAGCGACCCTCGAGACCCGCAGAGCACGGCCCCCCGTGACACCCAGTACGAGGATCTTCTGAAGTTGGTGCTGGAATCCGGCACTCCGAAGGCGGATCGGACCGGTACCGGCACCCGCAGCATTTTCGGGCACCAGCTGCGGTACGACCTGTCGCAGGGTTTCCCGCTGATCACCACCAAGAAGGTGCATCTGAAATCCATCGTCTACGAGTTGCTGTGGTTCCTGCGCGGCGATTCGAATGTGGGCTGGCTGCAGGAGCACGGGGTTTCCATCTGGGACGAATGGGCCGACGCCGACGGCGATCTGGGCCCGGTCTACGGCGTGCAGTGGCGGTCCTGGCCGACGCCGGACGGCACCCATATCGACCAGATCTCGCAGGTGCTGCAGACGCTGCGCACCGATCCGGATTCCCGCCGCATGATCGTATCCGCCTGGAATGTGGCCGAATTGAATCGGATGGCGCTGGCCCCGTGCCACGCCTTCTTCCAGTTCTATGTGGCCGACGGCAAGCTGTCCTGCCAGCTGTATCAGCGCAGCGCGGACCTGTTTCTGGGCGTGCCGTTCAATATCGCGAGTTATGCGCTGCTGACGCATATGGTGGCGCAGCAAACCGGGCTGCTTCCCGGCGATTTCGTGTGGACCGGCGGCGATGTGCACATCTACGACAATCATGTGGCGCAGGTTCGCGAACAGCTGACCCGTGACCCGTACCCGTTCCCGAAGCTGGAACTGCGCCCGGCGCCGACCCTCTTCGATTACGCCTACGAGGACGTGGAAATCCAGGATTACCAGCATCATCCGGCCATCAAGGCCGCGGTGGCGGTGTGAGCCGGACGATCGGGCTGATCTGGGCCCAGACCCCGGACGGGGTGATCGGTCTGGACAACACCATTCCCTGGCGGGTGCCGGAGGATATGGCGCATTTCAAGGAAGTCACCTGGGGCCATCCGGTGGTCATGGGCCGGCGCACCTGGGATTCCCTGCCCACCAGATTCCGCCCGCTGGACGGCCGCCGAAATATTGTCGTGACCAGACAAACAGACTGGTCCGATGAGGGCGCTGACCGGGCGAGCTCCCTCGAGGATGCGCTCGAGACCAGCGGAACCGGCACGGTGTGGATCATGGGCGGCGGCGAAATCTACCGCGCCGCAATGCCGTTCGCCACCGAACTGATGGTCACCGAGGTCGATTCGAGGGTGGCCGGTGATTGCTATGCGCCCGGCATCGGCCCGGAATGGTCGGCCGGCGAAGACCCGTGGCGCGAGTCCTCGACCGGTCTGCGATTTCGCTTCCGCCGCTATACGCGGCACAACGGATAACGCGAACATCCCGCGTCCAGTAATTCCTCGGCACGAACGGCGAATCTGCCGATCACGCCGGAAGGTGTCCGGCATACTCACGGATACCCAGGCGAAAGGCAGTCCATGGACAAGAAATCGCTGACCGCGGTCGCGCGCCAGCAGCTGAAGCTGGCCGCAACCGCCTCGAGCGGACGCAGTTCGGTGACCATCTACGGGGGCCACGCACACAGCCTCCGCCAGACGGTGATCGCCATGACGGCGGGGCAGAGCCTCGCGGAACATGAGAATCCGGGCGAGGCGACCATGGTCGTGCTCAGTGGCGTGCTGGCTCTGATCAGCGGCACCAACGAATGGAAAGGCTCGGCGGGAGATCTTCTGGTGATCCCCGACGCGCGGCACAGCGTGAAGGCCATCGACGATGTCGCCTTCCTGCTCACGGTGGCCAAATAGCGCACATCGCACGCCGAATAGCAGACACAGGGCTACCGGGCGACCGGTATGTCCGGTGCGGCCTCTAGGCTGGAGCCCATGGGTGAGCCGCAGCCGCTTCTCGATCCGCTTACGCCCGCCGCGCTCTTCCTCGTCGCGACAATCGATGAGGGCGGCGAGGCGGCGGTGCGCGATCTACTCGCAGAACTACCCGGTCTGCGCCGCTCCGTCGGCTTCCGAGTACCCGGCGCGGGGCTCGGGTGTATCACGAGCATCGGTTCCGCCGCCTGGGATCGACTCTTCGCCGGGCCCAAACCCGCTGAGCTGCACGAGTTTCCGGGGTACGTCGGGGACAGGCATCAGGCTCCGGTCACACCGGGCGATCTGCTCTTCCATATCAAGGCCCAGAACCAGGACGCGTGCTTCGAACTGGCGATGGCTGTGGCAGACCGGCTTTCCGGCGCCGTCACGATCGTCGATCAGACCGTCGGCTTCCGATATTTCGAACAGCGCGATCTGCTCGGATTCGTGGACGGCACCGAGAATCCCGAGGGCCGGCTCGCGGTGTCGGCCGCGCTGGTCGGCGAGGCGGATGCCGAGTTCGCCGGTGGCAGTTATGTGATCGTGCAGAAGTACCTGCACAATCTCGCCGACTGGAAGGCCCTGTCCGTCGAGGAGCAGGAGCGGGTGATCGGCCGCACCAAGGCCGATGACTTCGAACTCTCCGATGCGGCCAAACCGGCGAATTCCCATGTGGCCGTGAATGATCAAGATGACAATGGAACCATCCTGCGCGCGAATATGCCGTTCGGCAGTGTGATGGACGGCGAGTTCGGCACCTACTACGTCGCCTACGCCGCCACCCCGGCCGTGACCGAGCTGATGCTCGAGCGCATGTTCCTGGGCACCCCCGACGCCGCGTACGACCGCATCCTGGATTTCTCCACCGCCGTCACCGGCACGCTGTTCTTCACCCCGCCCGCGGGGTTCTTCGACGCGCTGCCGGACGCACCCGCGCTGGCGGCCGTGGAGGTCCCGGCATCCGTGGCAACCAATGGCGTTGTTTCCCAGGCTGGTTCCCTGGGTATCGGCACGTTGAAAAGGAGCTGAAATATGAATAATCTGCACCGCGAACTCGCGCCGATCACCGCCGCCGCCTGGACGGCGATCGAGCAGGAGGCGACACGCACCTTCAAGCGGCACATTGCCGGTCGCCGCGTGGTCGATGTGTCCGGCCCGCACGGGACCGACTACTCCGCGGTCGGCCTGGGACGCACCACCGCCATCGGCTCACCCGGTGAGGGAGTGCAGGCCCGCCAGCGCGTGGTGCTGCCCCTGGTGGAACTGCGTGTCCCCTTCAAGCTTTCGCGTGCGGAGCTCGACGATGTGGAGCGCGGCGCCCAGGACACCGATCTGGAAGCCGTGAAGGACGCGGCCAAGAAGATCGCCTTCGCCGAGGACCATGCCATATTCGAGGCCTACCCGGCCGCGGGCATTGTCGGCGTCCGCGCCGCCACCTCCAATGAGCCGGTCAAGCTGCCGACCGATCCGCGCCTGGTTCCGGAAGCCGTGGCACAGGCCCTGAGCGAGCTGCGGCTCGCGGGTGTGGACGGCCCGTATTCGGCGCTGCTGTCGGCCGATCTCTACACCGCGGTCAGCGAGACCTCCGATCACGGCCACCCGATCCGCACGCATATCGAGCGGCTGATCGACGGCGACATCATCTGGGCCCCGGCCATCGACGGCGCCTTTGTGCTCTCCACCCGCGGCGGCGATTTCGATCTGCAGATCGGCCAGGACCTGTCCATCGGCTACCTGTCGCACGATGCCGAATCGGTCGAGCTGTACTTCCAGGAGAGCCTGACCTTCGTGGTCTACACCGCCGAAGCCGCAGTCGCACTGGAGGCATGAGCGCCGGTACATCCGCCGGTAACCCGTATCGCTGGAGGCAAGACCACACCGAGAGGTACGGTGACGCGCAGCAACGTGCGGGAGGCGGGTCGACGATGGTGCGCGGGGAATGACAATGGTGCGGGCCGGCGTGGTGCCCGGGCGTCGTGCCATGTTCTACGGAATCGCGGGACTGCTGGTGACGTCCGGGATCGTGGCGGCCACCGTCGGGGTATTCGGGCTGAACCGGCTGTTCACCGGGATTCTGCTGGGCGTCGCGGCCGGAGTGGGAGTGCTGTTCCTGCTGTTCGCGCGGGACGGGGTGGTGCTGACCGATCAGTCGATCGTGCGGCGGACGCCGTGGGGCGCGGCCACCATCGACTGGAATCGGGTGGTGGCGGGCCGCTTCGCGCTGGACGAAAAGTCGCGCTGGTCCCTGGCTTTGGATCTCAACGGCGGCGACGAACAGCACGGTGAACTGGTACTGCTGTCCATTCCGCCGGTGCAGCGGCCCATTGCGAATGCCTACGACATGCGTAAACGCGAGCAGGTCAATGAGATTCGGAGCATTCTGCGCCGCAAGCAGATTCCGGTGATCCTGCTCCCGGAGATCGCCGAGGCGCTCACCCAGCATTGGCGGCTGGCTCCGCCCACCCGCTGAGGCGCCGCGCAACGGCTGGGTAGGGTGTTGGCCGTGATTCGCACAGCGGCACTGGCACATATCCGGGATCGTCGTCTGCTGCAGACCAGGTCCACCGGCAAGGACGTCTTCTACATGGCGGGCGGCAAGATCGATCCGGGCGAGACCCCGGAATCGGCGCTGCACCGCGAGATTCGCGAGGAGCTCGGCGTCGGCGCCACCGAGGTCGCCGAACTCGGCGTCTTCGAGGCGGAGGCCTTCGGCCATGCGCCCGGCACCCGGCTGCACATGACCTGCTTCCTCGGTGAGCTCACCGCCGACCCGTTCCCCTCCGGCGAGATCGCCGAGCTCCGCTACTTCACGCTCGCCGAATACGCGGCCATGCCGCACGTCGCGCCCGGTTCGCTGCTGGTGTTCCAGCGCCTGCACACGCTGGGCCTCATCGACGCCTAGTCGTTCCTGTTCGACGCAGAGCCGGCCCGCATAGACGCAGAGCCGGCCCGCCGACGCAGAGTCGTTGCGGCGCAGCCACTTACTCGTCCGAGGGCGCGACCTCCGAGTCGGTAATCGCGGAAGCTTCCGGAGCCCGGTAGGGGATGCGGGTGGCGGCGGCCAGCCCGAGCATGAGGAAGATCGCCGCGGCCAGCAGGGTGGTGCGCGTGGCATCGGTGAAGCCACGGGCCAGCGCGTCCACGACCGCCGTCGCGCCTTCGTGATCGCGCAGGCCGGAGATGGTGCCACCGGCGGATTCGCGAGTAGCCGTCGAGAGGGTGTCGGCGGATTTGGCGGGCAGATCCTTGACCTCGGCCAGCCGCTTGGGCATTTCGTGGCCGAGTCCGACCGAGAGCAGCGCGCCGACCACGGCGATACCGAAGGCCGAGCCGATCTGCCGGACGGTGCTCTGGGTGGCCGAACCCTGCCCGGAGGTCTCCGGCGGCACATCGGCCAGCACCACACCGGTCAGCTGCGCGGAGGCCAGGCCCAATCCGACGCCGTAGACGGCCAGCAGCAGCGCGAGCCACCAGGCGGAGATGTGCGGGGTCACGAACAGCGCTGTGAGCGCCACAGCGACGGCCTCGAAGCCCAGGCCGAGTTGCACGATCCGCACGGCGCCGAGCCGCTGTACCAAGCCCTCCGCGATCCCGGCGGCGAGGAAGGCGCCCGCGGCCATGGCCGCCAGCACATAACCGGCCCCGAGGGTCGAGAGTCCGAGCACGTTGACCAGGAACAGCGGCAGTACGAACAGCAGCCCGAATTCGCCGAGGGCCACCGCGAATGCGGTCACATTGCCCCACCGGAAGCTGGGGATCCGGAACAGTCCGGGATCCAGCAGCGCCGAGCGCCGGATCAGATTGCGGTGCTGCTCCCACCGCAGGAAGAGCACCAGCGCCAGCACCGCGAGCGCCAGAATGACCGGGATCGGCGAGATGATCGCGGTCTTCGACCAGGTGAATCCGGCCAGCGGGAATTCCCGCAGCGGCCGCCACCAGCCGTAGGTCGAGCCCTCGATGAGCGCGAACACCAGCAGGGCGAAACCGACCGCGCTGAGCAGGAATCCGTCCACATCGAGTCCGGGCGCGGTCTTGCCCATCTTGGTCTCGGGCACGAACAGCAGCAGTCCGACAAGTACGACCGCACCCAGCGGCAGGTTGACCAGGAAGATCCACGGCCAGGTGTAGTAGGTGGTCAGCCAGCCGCCGAGCAGCGGACCGATGGCGGCGACGCCGGAGATGACCGAGCCCCACACCGCGAAGGCGATGATCCGATCGCGCCCGCGGAACAGGGCGTTCATGGTGGCGAGCGTGCCGGGCATGACCGCGGCCGCGCCGACACCCTGCACGATCCGGCCCCACAGCAGTGGCCAGGCACTGGTGGCGGAGGCGGCGAGCACGCTGCCCACGAGGAATACCAGCACGCCGAGCGCGAACATCTTGCGCCGCCCGAGCCGATCGCCCAGCCGCCCGGCGGTGATCAGCAGGGCCGCGAGCACCACCGCGTAAATGCTGGTAACCCATTGCGCCTGAGTGAAATTGAGGCTCAGGTCGGCAATGATGACCGGCAGTGAGACGGAGACGATGGTGCCGTCGAGCACCACCATGGACAGGCCCAGAGCCAGTACGCCGAGCGCGAGCCATTTCTTACGACCCAGGTCGAGCTGCACTTCCGTCATCCGTCGCTCCTGCCGCACAGGGACAGCTGTCCGAAGAATCCGGTCTCTCTAGATAGCCGTTCGGGTGCCGAACAACCGTTACTCAGTGTAGGTCGAAGGGTATGAGCAGCGACTCGAGGTAGCCGAACCGGCTGGATAATCGCAGATATCCCCAGGTCTGAATGAGTATATGAACTCAGCTATACCTACCCGATACGGCGCGTCTACACAGCCCTGCCCTGCCGCTGAATATTTGCTGAACAAGAGATGGGGTGGCCGGCGAACAACTGGCACAATTCTCCGCCTCGCAGTCGGCACGGCAACAAGGTCCCGTCCCCACAGGTCCGGCGACCACTCGGGACGGCCGTTCCGCGCCGTATTGCGAGTTGCTCTCACCGGTATCGAAGCGGGACAGCCGATGTCCGAATCGGATACGTTTGAAGCTGTGTCGATGATGAAGGGTTCCAACGTTCCGGTGGTGGCCACCGCGGTACGGGTCGAGCTGGGGTGGCAGTCGGGTCCCGGCGTTCCGGACGCCGATGCGTCAGCATTGCTGCTGGCCGGAGGCCGGGTGCGGTCGGACAGCGATTTCGTCTTCTACAACCAGCCGGAGCACGCATCGGGGGCGGTGCGGCACGAGGGGAAGCAGCAGGGCCCGCAGGTCACCGATGCGCTCTCGGTCAATCTGGCGCAGGTCGAGCCGCAGATCGAAACCATCGTCATCGCCGCCTCCTCGGACGGCGGCACCTTCGCCCAATTGCCCGGACTGCACGTGCGTTTGGTCGATGCGAGCAGCGGCGCGGAGCTCGCTCGCTTCGACAGCACCGACGCCTCCTCGGAAACCGCCTTCGTCCTCGGCGAGCTCTACCGCCGCCAGGGCGCCTGGAAGTTCCGCGCCGTAGGCCAGGGCTACGCCACCGGACTGGCAGGCCTCGCAAGCGATTTCGGCATCACCGTCGACGACGCCCCGGCCTCGCAATCCCCTGCATCCCAACCCGCATCCCAAGCTCCCCCGCCGCCCGTACCCGCCGCGCCTTCCCAGACCACACCCCCGGCATTCCCGCCCGCCGCACCCCCGCTGCCCCAGCCGGCCGGTTCGCCATCGTACGGCATTCCCCAGCCGTCGGGTTCGCCATCACATTCCGCCCCACCCCAGCCGAATTACGCAGCGCCGCAAGGCTACAACCCGCAGCAGCCGCCAACGCCACCGGCATTCGGCGAACCCGCCCCGGGCGAGTTCCCACCACCGCCGGGCCGATACGCGCCGCCGGGACAGTACCCGCCACCGGCCGGGCAATACGGTTCACCGACGCCCGCAGGCCAATACCCCGAACCCACAGGGCAATACGGTTCCCCGCCTGCCGCAGGGCAATATTCGGGCCCCGCAGGGCAATACGGCGCTCCTCCTCCGACAGGGCAGCCCGCTGGGCAATATCCGGACCCCGCAGCACAATACGGCCCTCCCCCCACAGGGCAGCCTGCTGGGCAATATCCGCCGCCTCCGGGCCAGTACCCAGAGCCACCCGCCGGTCGATACGCGCCGCCCGCCGGCCAGTACCCACCGCCGCCGGGGCAGCACCAGGGCCCCTCCGCCGGGCAGTACCCACCCCCCGCCGGGCAGTACTCGGACCCTTCCGCAAGCCAATATCCGGCTCCTCCCGCCGGGCAGTACGGGGCCGCCGGGGGGCAGTACCCGCTCCCTCCCGGGTACTCGGAACAGCCTGCGGGCCAGTACCCGCCCGCTGGTCAGTACCAGCCCCCGGCCGGGCAGTATCCTCCGCCCGCCGGATACGCGGAGCCGTCGTATTCGCCTGCGCCGGGCGGTTATCCGGCTCCGCCGCAGTTCGCGCCACCGACCCCGCCCACGCAGTCGGGCGCGAATCCCATTCCGCCGCAGCCTTATCAGCCGGGCGGGAATCAGCCGCCTCCGCCATATCAGTCGGGCGCGAATCCGGTTCCACCACAGCAGCTTCAGCAGCCATCGGGCCCCGGCGCGACGCCGCGGGTGAATCTGGGCAAGATTTCGCTGACCAAGGACGCACCGGCCGTCTCGCTGACCAAGCAGGGTGCGACCGGCGGGATCATGCGGATCAATTTGAATTGGTCGGTGCCGGGCGCGACGAGTGGGTTGTTCGGGCGTAAGCGCGGCGGCAATGGCGGGCTGGATTTGGATCTGTGCTGCTTCTGGGAGCTGACCGACGGCTCCAAGGGCTGCATCAGTCCGCTCGACACCATGGGCAAGCTGCAGCGCGCCCCATTCATCGAGCTGGATCAGGACGATAGGACCGGGGCGAGCGCGACCGGCGAGAACCTGTCCATCAATCTCGATCACACCACCCAGTTCCGCCGCATCCTGGTCTTCGCCTCGCTGTACGAGGGCGCGGAGGATTTCCGGGGCGTGCACGCCACCGCAACCCTCTACCCGCGCAATTCCCCGCCCATCGAGATCGAGGTCAGCGGCTGCGTCGACGACTCCCGCGAGATGGTGCTGGCGCTGATCGAGAACATCAACGGCGAGTTGGTGGTTCGGCGCGAGGGCACCTTCGTGCGCCCGCCGGACGGACACCGCTTCTGGGGCAAGATCGCTGTGGATCAGGCTTACCGCTGGGAGCTGAAGTGGGGCACGTCGAAGGGCAAGTCCTAGCTGCTGTCGATCCCGGCCACAAACATGCCGGGATGATGGGTCCAGCCCGGAATGACAGGCCAGGTCACATCAAATGAGCTGCGGCGGTGCGGGTTTCGGCGAGGTCACCCTTCCAGCCGAGGAGCTGGAGTACCGCATCGGGGATGAGCTGTCCGGCGTACTCCGGCGGCGTGCCCTCGTCCGAGCGGATATTGATGACGGATTCGACCAGCCGGAACGGCAGCAGTTCGGCACCGGGCACCGCCGTCGCCCCCGCCTCGGCAATGACTGCGACGGCGAGGGTTTCATAGTGCCCGCGCAATTCGTCGCGCCGGGCGCGGAAGGCCGCGAAGCGCTCACTGCGCAGCTCCGGTAGCAGGTAGAGCGCGCCCAGATTCCAGCGCGCCGCGCAGAGCTGGCTCACGTCGAATCGCGCCAGCGCGTAGAGCCGCACAGCCGCCGATTCCGGCGCCGCGGCCAGTCGCTCCGCCAATTCCAGTGGTGCGGTGATGGTTCCCGCGAGCAGTGCGTCCAGGATGTCGTCCTTGGACGCGAAGTGGTGGTACAGCGAGGCCTGCCGAATGCCGACGGCGTCCGCGATCCCCCGGGTGGAGGTGCTGCCGTACCCATTGTTGGTGAAGAGTTCGGCGGCCGCGTCGAGGATCTCGGCGCGCGGCGTCTGCCCCTCCCGGCGGCGGGGTTCGAGGCGGGGACGTCCGGGTCCGAGTTGGGTCACGGGATTCATTCTGCACTGCCGATCCCCATGACCCGCTGGTCTATCAACGCTGCTGACAGCCGCTGACCACGCCGGGTGAGGTTTCTGTCATTCGATAGAAATACCGGCAATGCAGAAGTTACGGCGCGCCATCTGACGGATACCTCGACGTCATCGCGCGAGCGATCGCACTGGGAAAACTTTCAAGCGATAGATATTCACCGCTCGCGAAGGATTAGCCATGGTTGCCTCCGCCGATTCCATCGTCCCCAACCACCCGCCGAACAGCGCCCTGAGCACTGTCAATGCCGACAGCGCCGATCTGGAGGGCTTCGGCTACCAGCCCGTTCTGCACCGCAAGCTCGGCCGGTACGCCTCCTTCGCCGCGGGCTTCTCCTTCGTGTCGATCCTCACCACCATCTTCCAATTCTTCGGCTTCGGCTACTCGTTCGGGGGCGCCGCCTTCTTCTGGACCTGGCCGATCGTCTTCGCCGGCCAGTTCCTGGTGGCACTGAATTTCGCCGAACTGGCTGCCCGCTACCCGATTTCGGGCTGCATCTACCAGTGGTCGCGACGCCTGGCCGGTGAGCTGGTGGGCTGGTTCGCGGGCTGGATGATGATCATCGCGCAGATCGTCACCGCCGCCGCGGCCGCCATCGCGCTGCAGGTGGTGCTGCCCTCGATCTGGAGCGGCTTCCAGATGGTGGGCACCGACAGCGCGCTGACCTCGCACGACGGCGCGGTGAACGCCGTCCTGCTGGGCAGCATCCTGCTGGCGCTGACCACGCTGATCAATGTGGTCGGCATCGACTGGATGTCGCGCATCAATTCACTCGGCGTCACCATCGAGATCATCGGCGTCATCGCGGTGATCGCGGTCTTCTTCACCCATGCCGATCGCGGCCCGGGTGTTGTCATGCACACCGATCAGGCCGCGGCCGGGCCGTACTGGGGCGCCTTCCTGGTCTCCGGACTCATGGCCGCCTACGTCATGGTCGGATTCGATTCCGCCGGTGAGCTTTCCGAGGAGACCAAGAATCCGCGGCAGGTGGCGCCGCGCACCATTCTGACGGCGCTGGCGGTCTCGGCCCTGGGCGGCGGACTGATTCTGCTGGGCGCGCTCATGGCCGCACCGAGTCTCACGGACGGTTCGCTGAGCAGCGGCGGCCTCGCCTATGTCATCGAAGCCAAGCTGGACAGCCCGGCGGGCAAGGTCGTACTGGCCTGCGTCGCATGCGCTATCACGGTGTGCACCTTGGCGATTCAGACCGCCGGTTCGCGCCTGATGTTCTCCATGGCCAGGGACGGCCGGCTGCCCTTCTCCGAGCGCCTCGCCGCCGTGCACCCCCGCTTCGGCACTCCGGTGCTGCCGTCCGTGGTGATCGGCGTCCTCGGCATCGGCCTGCTGGTGCTGAACCTCGGCAATGCCGCCATCTTCGCGACCCTGGCCAGCGTCTGCATTGTGACGCTCTACCTCGCCTATCTGCTGGTGACGGTGCCGCTGCTGGTGCGCCGCATCAAGGGCTGGCCCGCCGAGGACCGCACCAGCGAGTCCGGCGCCCCGCTGTTCGCCCTGGGCCGCTACGGAATTCCGATCAATGCCCTGGCGGTGGTGTGGGGCATCGCGATGGCGGTGAACCTGGCCTGGCCGCGCCCGGAGGTGTACACCCCCGCCGGCGGCAGCTGGTGGATGCTCTGGGCCGCACCGCTTTTCGTCCTCGTGACCATCGGTGCGGGCGCGGTCGTACTCCGCTTCGTCACCCCCGCGACGCCGAGGGAGAGCGCCGGTCCGCTGGCCCAACCCGCCTGAACCACACGCCATCCGAGATACCCATCGGCCGCTGGCAGGCGGCGCATGGAAGGAGTAGCAATGACGAACACCGCGGATACCTCGAGCGCGCGGGCGCACGCACGATCACAGGCTGCGGGGGCGGCCATCAGCGGCCCCGAGCTGCCGGAAGGTGTGGATTCGGCGAAAATCACCTTCGCACAGCGGATTCCCGCCGGCGGGTATGCCAATATCGTGGTCGCTCGCGGCACCCGGGTGCGCCTGTCCGATCCGAGGGGTGCGGCGTGTGCGCATCTGCTGCTGCTGCGCGCCGAATCACCTTGGGAGCGGCTGAATGTCGCCGATACCGTGAAGGTGCCGTGGCAGGCGTACCTGGGTGCCGGGCATCCGCTGCTGTCGGATCAGGGCCGCGTGCTCGCCACCATCGTCGCCGATTCCTCCGATCATCACGACACCCTCTGCGGAACCTCGGCACACGCACGGGACCGGCTGCGGATGGCAGGGGTCAAACAGGGCCTGGAGCCGCGCGATATCGGGCCGACCGTGTCCTTCTTCCGCGGTGTGCGAGTGGATTCGGACGGCGGGCTCGTCTCCACCGGCAGCGCCGGACCGGGCGGCGCGGTCGAGCTGCTCATCCAGCTCCCGGTCACGGTGCTGGTCGCCAATGCCGCGCATCCCCTCGATCCCACTCCCATCACGGATCTCGATCTGGTGGCGTGGTCCGCACCGGAAGAGCTGGCGCAGCAGCTCGGTACCGACCCGGAATACCTGCGCGCGGTGCAGAACACCGAACTGGATTGGCACGCCCGCACTCTGGAGGCCCTCGCATGATCACCTCGTCCCGCACCATCGTCCTCGACGAGGCCGTCCCCGCCCGCGCACCCTGGTCGACCGTGGTGCGCGCGGGTGAGCAGCTGGAGATCATCGATCTGCACGGCAATCAGGCGGTGGACTGCCTGCTCTACGCGGCCGATGATCACACCGAGCGCTACAGCGCGCAGGCCACCGTCGCGGCGCAGCGCAATATCTTCCTCACTACGGGCAGTGTGCTGCGCACCGATGCCGGAACCGCGCTCATGACCGTGGTCGCCGACGAGGTCGGCAATCACGACACCGTCGCCGGCGCGTGCTCGCAGGAGTCGAATACGCTCCGCTACGGCCATCACACCCGGTACCAGCACGCCTGCGTGGAGAACTTCCTCGCCGAGGGCATGAAGTGGGGCCTGGGCAAGCGCGACCTGGTCTCGAATATCAACTGGTTCATGAATGTCCCGGTCGAGGCCGACGGCACCCTCGGCATTGTCGACGGCCTCTCCGCGCCCGGCAAGAAGATCACCCTGCGCGCCGATATCGACACCCTCGTCCTGGTCTCGAACTGCCCGCAGATCAACAACCCCTGCAATGGTTTCGACCCCACACCGGTGCGAATGGTGGTGACACGATGACGACAACGCTCCCGGAGAACACGGTCGCCGCATCGACACCGCAGCAAGGCCCCGCGGACGACGCCGCGTCGCGCGGCCTCACTCCCGCGGAACACGCTGCGGTAGTGAGCGTCTCCGGCACGACGCACATCCCCGCCACGGCAGGCATTTCCAGCGCGGTGAACGGCCCCGGCACGACACAAGCCCCAGCCACGGCAGGCATTTCCAGCGCAGTGAACGGCCCCGGCACGACACAAGCCCCAGCCACGGCAGGCATTTCCAGCGCAGTGAACGGCCCCGGCACGACACAAGCCCCAGCCACGGCAGGCATTTCCAGCGCAGTGAACGGCCCCGGCACGACACAAGCCCCAGCCGCAGCAGGCATTTCCAGCGCAGTGAACGGCCCCGGCACGACACAAGCCCCAGCCGCAGCAGACATTTCCAGCGCGGTGAACGGCTCCGGCACGGAGGGCATTCTCAGGTCGGTCGGTCATTCCCCCACCGCGGATCTCGCCGCAGTGGACCGCACCGCCACGGTGCTCGAGGACGAGCCGGTCTCGCCGGCCGACGGCGCGCCCGCCGCCCGGACGGTTCATGTCGTTCGCCCCGGTATGCAGACCACCGTGCAGGATTGGCCCGGCCGCGTCGGGTATTGGCATGTGGGAGTGCCGCCTTCGGGGCCGATGGATGATCTGTCGTTCCGCCTGGGCAATCGCGCGCTGGGGAATTCGGAGGGTGCGGCCGGGCTGGAATGCACGCTCGGCGGACCGGCGCTGCGGTTCGACGCACCTACCTGGGTGTGTGTCACCGGTGCGCCGGTACCCGTCACCGTGAACGGCCGTCCGGTGCGGCAGTGGCGCAGCGTGCTGGTTCCGGCCGGCGGCGTACTGGATGTCGGCGCGGTGCGCGGACCGGGAATGCGCAGCTACATCCTGATGGCCGGTGGCATCGATGTGCCCGAATATCTGGGTAGCCGTGCGACTTTCACACTCGGCAAGTTCGGCGGCGGTACCGGTCGGGCGCTCGCGGTCGACGATGGGCTGGCGCTCGGCCTGCCCGGAAAGGTGAGCGCGGGCGTGCCCGGCGATGACCAGCCGGTGCTCACCCGGCGCTGGGAGCTGGCCGTCACCGAGGGCCCGCACGGTGCGCCGGAGTTCTTCACCCGCAGCGACTTCGACACCATTGTCGGCACCGATTACGAGGTGCACTTCAACTCCGATCGGACCGGTGTCCGCCTCGTCGGCCCGAAACCGCAGTGGGCGCGACAGGACGGCGGCGAGGCGGGCCTGCACCCGTCGAATATCCACGACACCGCGTATTCGATTGGTGCACTGGACTTCACCGGCGACACCCCGATCCTGCTCGGCCCCGACGGCCCGAGTCTGGGCGGCTTCGTCTGCCCCGTCACCGTGGTGGCCGCCGATCGCTGGAAGCTGGGCCAGCTCACCCCCGGTGACAGCGTGCGCTTCGTCCCGGTGCGCGCCGATCGCGCGGCCTCGCTACGAGAGCTGGGCGCCGCACGCCGGGCGGCCTGGCCGATCGTGCTGTCCTCCGGCGGCGACGGGGACGACGGCATCGTGGCCCGGCGCGAGGGCACGGAAACCGCCGTCACCTATCGCCGGGCGGGCAATGACGGCCTGCTCGTCGAATACGGCGATATGACACTGGATCTGGAGCTGCGCGCCCGCGTGCACGCCCTGCACCAGGCGCTGCTCGAACGCGCGGAGCCGGGTGTCACCGAGCTCACCCCGGGCGTGCGCTCGCTGCAGGTACGCACCGACCCCGATCGCCTGCCCACCGGCAAGCTGCTGGACCTGCTCGGTGAGGTGGAGGCCGAACTGCCCTCCGCCGACGAACTGGTGGTGCCCAGCCGCACCGTGCGCCTGCCGCTGTCCTGGGACGATCCGTCGACGCGGGAGGCCATCACCCGCTACATGCACGGTGTGCGCGCCGACGCCCCCTGGTGCCCGTGGAATATCGAGTTCATCCGCCGGATGAACGGATTGCCCTCGGTGGACGATGTTTTCGATACCGTCTTCGCCGCCGAGTACCTGGTTCTCGGTCTCGGCGACGTCTATCTCGGCGCTCCCGTCGCCACCCCCACCGACCCGCGGCACCGCCTGGTGACCACCAAATACAATCCGGCCCGCACCTGGACGCCGGAGAACGCGGTCGGCATCGGCGGCGCGTACCTGTGCATCTATGGCATGGAGGGCCCCGGCGGTTACCAGTTCGTCGGCCGCACCACCCAGGTGTGGAATCACCGCTCCACCGGTGTGGGCGAAGATCCTTGGCTGCTGCGGTATTTCGACCGCATCAGCTGGTATCCGGTGAGCGGCGAGGAGCTGCTGGATCTGCGCTCCGATGTGGCCGCCGGTCGCGGTGAACTGCTCGCGGCGGACGGTGAGTTCCGGCTGGCCGACTACCGCCGCTTCCTCACCGACAATGCCGAGTCCATCGGGGAATTCCGCGCCAAGCAATCGGAAGCCTTTACTGCCGAACGTAATTCGTGGCGACAAGCCGGCGAGCTGACCGAAACGCCGTGAACTCGAACCACTGACAGGAGACCCGAGCATGACTGTGTGGATCCACCGCCGCCCCGAGGCCGAGGTGATCGCCGAAACCGCCGGCGCGACAGGACCGTTGGCGGGTCTGCGGCTGGCGGTCAAGGACAATGTGGATGTCGCCGGAGTGCCGACCACCGCGGGCTGCCCCGATTACGCCTATCTTCCGGACCAGGATGCGGCCGTCGTGGCCGCCCTGCGGGCGGCCGGTGCGGTGGTGGCGGGCAAGACCAATCTGGATCAATTCGCCACCGGCCTGGTCGGCACCCGCTCGCCGTACGGCGCGGTCGAGAATGCGCTGCGTCCCGAATACATCTCCGGCGGTTCGAGTTCCGGGTCCGCGGTGGCCGTGGCGCGCGGCGAGGCCGATATCGCCATCGGTACCGATACCGCCGGTTCCGGCCGGGTCCCGGCGGCACTGCACGGCCTCGTCGGCATCAAACCGACGATCGGCGTGGTCTCCACGGACGGTGTGGTTCCCGCCTGCCGCTCCTACGACTGCGTGACCATTTTCGCGGCCGACCTGGTACTGGCCAACCGTGCCATGGGTGTCATGGCGGCTGGCGCACCACACCGCCCGTGGCCCGCCGATACGCGACTGGCCGCCCCGCCCGCGCCCGTCGTGGCGGTCTTCAACGCTCTCCCCGATCTGGATCCCCTGTGGCACAGTGCTTTCGAACGCACCGTCGCCGCTCTTCGGGAGAGCGGCGCGACCATCGTCGAGATCGATCCCGAGCCGTTCCTCGCCGCCGCCAAACTGCTGTACAACGGCGCACTGGTTGCCGAGAGATACGCCGCGGTAGGCGATTTCGTCGACGCCCACCCCGACTCCACCGACCCCACCGTGCGTTCGATCATTCGCGCCGCCCGCACCATCCCCGCCCACCGATTGGTCACGGACCTGGCCGAATTGGAGCGCCTGCGCACGCTGGCCATGGCGAGTCTCGCAGGCGCCGATGCCCTGCTGACCCCCACCGCCCCCACGCATCCCACCCTCGCCGAGGTGGCAGCCGACCCCATCGGCGTGAATTCCCGCATAGGCACCTACACCAACTTCTGCAACCTCTTCGACATGTGCGCCGTCGCCGTCCCCGCGGGCACCGCCGGCGATTCCCCCTTCGGCGTCACCGTCCTGGCCCGAGCCTTCGAAGACGCCGTCGCCTACGACATCGCCACCCTCATTGCCGCAGCACCGAATTCATCCACAGCCGTCCCCAACCCTCTCGGCCCGAACAGTCACGAGGCATCCGCACCGGCCACCGAGTCAGCGCCACTCGAGGATCCGGCCTGGCCCCTCCGAGTCGCGCCGCACCTGGACCTGATCGTCTTCGGCGCACACCTGCGCGGCCAGCCCCTCGAACATCAACTCACCACCCTCGGCGCCCGCTGGGCGGGTGAGGTCCACACCTCCCCCAACTACCGCCTGGCAGCCCTCACCACCATCCCACCCAAACCAGCCGTAACCCGCCTCCCCGAAGGCACCCCCGGCGCCACCATCACCGCCGAACGCTGGCTCCTCTCCCCCGCCGCCCTCGGCCACTTCCTCGCCAACCTCCCCACCCCGATGCAACTGGGCTCCATAGAACTCTCCGACGGCACCTGGCGCCCCGGCTTCAGCTGCACCGGCGCGGCCGCTGAATCCGCCAAAGACCTCAGCGAATACCCCGGCTGGAAAGCCGCCCTAGCCGCCGACGCCGTCGGCTGAGAGGTCACCCCGCAAAGCACCCACCAGCGGTATGCCGCCACAATAGGTCAACATCCGAGGTAGTGTGGATGTCATGAGCGCTGCCTACGATGTCGTCCCTTTCAGCGAGCTGCTACACAAGCCCGCCGTCACCACAGGTCGCCTCGACCAGGTGCGCGCTCTGCGCCTGCGCCGCCGCGACGCCGGAGATCTGGCCCTGATGCGGGTTGAGCAACTGGACGCAGAGGGCGCGGTGGTCGATTTCACCGCGCGCCTGCTCGCCGGCGTCGTCCGCAAATTCGGGGCCGGCGCGGTACGGGAGGTACTCCCCGACGCCGTCCCGTGGATCACCTTCCTGCCCGATAAGGACGTCGATCAGTTCGTCACCGAACTCGTCGAAGTAGCCGGGGGCGCAGCCGCACTCGAAAATCTCGCCCCGCTGGCCACACTCCTCACCCAGTGGCGCAACACCGCCGAAATCCACGCCGATCCCGCATTGCTGAAACTGGTCACCCAGGATCCTGAGGGCGATCTCGGCCCGGCATCACCACCGGGAGCCGACGAGTGAGCCCGAAGCGCGGCGACCGCGGCGCACCACCACCCCTGCACACGGAGTTCGAAATCCGCTTCGCCACAACGGAAGCCGCCACCGGCCGGGACCAGCTCGCCCAGCAGGCCCCCGTCAACCTCCGCCGAGCCTTCGACACAATCCGCGCCGACCCGAGAGAGGCAACCAACCCGGACCGCCACCACCGCCTGAAAGGCTCCCTCGGATCAGCCAACTGGAAGGGAGCCGCACTGGAACGCTGGCAATACGAGGTAACCAGCGGCGGCCGGATCTGGTACCTCGTTGATGACGAGAGGCGAACTGCGTGGATCGTTTACGCCGGTACCGGACATCCCAAGTCGACAGAGCGATGACAGTTGCGCAGGCGGCCGATTGCGGCTCATGGAGCCTGCTTGGTCCAGGTGATCGAGTAGCGCCAGTAGACGTGGCGGCGGTAGCAGGAGCCGGGGAGGGTGCGGTGGGTCAG
The DNA here is from genome assembly GCF_045040085.1 of Nocardia sp. NBC_01388. NCBI lineage: Bacteria > Bacillati > Actinomycetota > Actinomycetes > Mycobacteriales > Nocardiaceae > Nocardia > Nocardia sp. NBC_01388. Next base: position 7,447,875 of record NZ_CP109553.1, on the reverse strand, counting down.
GGAGCGGATTTCGGAGTAGGTGCGGAGTGGGAGGATGGAGGGCGAGTGTGCCTCCGGGGGTGAGTAGTTCGGCCATTCGGGTGGGGGCGGGCCCCCTGTGATGGAGGGCCGCTACCGAGACGACGGCATCGCAGGGGCGGGCGGGAACGGGTGGGGTCAGTCCGTGGTGTGGGTGGCTTCCGGATTGGCGGTGTCGCGGACGATGCGCAGCGCGGAGGTGAGGGCGTCCAATTGCTCCGGGGCGAGCAGGCCGGTGAACCAGCGCTCGACGCCGTCGAGGTAGGCGGGGAGGACGCGGGCCACCCGGGTCGCGCCGGCGGCGGTGAGCACGGTGTAGGAGCTGCGGCGGTCACCCGGATCGGCCTCGCGGCGAACGAATCCATTGCGCTCCAAGCGATCCACCAGTCTGGTGACACCGCTGGTGGACAGATTGGTCTGGGTCGCCAGATCGGTCATCCGCAGCTTGCGCCCGGGCGAACGACTCAGCCGCATAAGCGCATTCAGGTCGAGCGCGGAGAGCCCGCTGGCCTTCCAGGTCGGCCCGAGCCGGGCGATCACGCCGTCGTGGGCCTCGAACAGCAGGCCGACGGCGGTCAGGCGAGGGTCATCGAAGAGATGCTTGGGATCCACGGGGACAAACCTAGACCAGACCATTGCCTTGCGGATAGTTGACACGCGGAACAAATCGAGTAGATTTTTGCCAACGCAATATTCCGCACCGCAACTAAATCGAGGTTCCCATGAGCACAGCACGCTGGGTGGCCGTTTTCCGTGCGCCACTGGTGAATCCGGCCGAGCAGATCCGGCTGGCCGAACCCCGAAGCTTCGCCGGCGAGACCCTGCGGCAGCGCCAACTGCCCACCAGCCGTCATAACCCCTCCAAGCAGCGCCAGAGTCGATGTCCTCAACCACGATACGTACGGCGGTCCCATCCGGTTCGACTGTGATTCCGGGCCGGACATCGTGTCAGCGGGCGTATCAGGCCGGCGTCAGGTCGGCATCAGCCGAGCCCGCGAAAGTAGTTCCTGTCAGTAACACAGCAGCCGCGGCCCCCGGGGCGCGAATACCGCAGGAGTACAGGTCATGACTACTTTCCAGACCCAGAAACCGATCGCCATCACCGTCGACACGCTGTCCGGCAATGTCACGGTCATCGCCTCCGACCGCACCGATACCGTCGTGGAGGTCCGGCCGGCCGATGCCTCCAAGAAGGCCGATGTGCACGCCGCCGAGCAGACTCGGGTCGATTTCGCCGCGGGCGCGCTGACGGTGCAGGCACCGAAGGGGTGGCGCACGCACTCCCCATTCGGCAGCAACCAGTCGATCGAAGTGATCATCAAGGCGCCCAATGGATCCCGATTCACAGCGACCGCCGGAGAAGGCAAGCTGCGAGGCACCGGCGAACTCGGCGAGTGCGATCTGGCGGTGTCGGCCGGCGATATCGACATCGACAGCACGCGTGGTTCGGTAACCGCGAAGACCGCCAAGGGCGACATCCGCATCGGTGCGGCCTCGCACGGCGTGGTCCGATTGGAGACCTCCATGGGCAATCTGGAGGTGGGCATCCGCCCGGGCAGCGCGGCCCGGCTGCAGACCAATACCCAGAACGGCACCGTGCAGAATCAGCTGGGGCCGGTCGGCGGGGCGGACCAGGACATCGTGCAGGTATTCGCGCGAACCTCGTTCGGCAACATCACCATCGGGCACTCCACCGCTGTGTGACGCGCCTTGCCTTCGAGGTGGCGACCGATCCGATCCGAAGGCCCCGAATCCTCGGGGCCTTCGGCGATTCGGTCTTCGCGCGGCTATTCGATTGCGGTGAGCCGCACGTTCACCAGGTCGACGACCCGATCCGTGGGCATGATCTCGACCATGGCGTTCGTGTCCGTACCCGATGCGATCATGCCGTCGATGAAATTCGCCAGCGCCGAACACGGTCGGGCCGAACACCGTGCCACCGTTCCGGGAGTTACCGGGTGGATCACCTGCACGCGATAGCGACCCGGTGGAATCGAATGCTCGGCTTCGGTGCCGGCGGCATCGACGGTCAGTACGTCGTCACCCGACCAACTCGCCTCCGGTAGCGCGGTGACCACGCTCCCCGAGCGTCGCCCGTCCGGCACGGTGTGCGGATCATGCCCGCCGCGCATGACGCCGGTCGCAACTCCCAGCGTTGCGGCAATGCCGGCGCAGGCGACTCCGGCGATCTTCAGCCCGCGTTTCACTGATCGACCGCCCCCGGCGAATTCGGGCGGCGGTGTCGAGACTCATGCGATTCGGTCATGTTTCCCTCACTGGAATTCGTTGCCGCCGTGACCATACGGCCACAATTCCGCGATTGTCAGAACCTGACCAGAATTCGCACGAATCGTCAGTAGGACATTTCGGTCAATTCCGAAAATTACTCCGCCTGTTGCAGGCCGGAAGAGTGGGCGAGCGCGTTGTACACCCAGTTGTGGGCCTGTCCGACGGTGATGCGCGCTCCGAAGAACTTCCCGGTCAGAGTCCAGTAGCGATGGATCCGGCGGTCGGCGTCGGTGGCGTCGAGCAGCAATTGCTCGCGGAAACTCGGGGAATCGCGTTGTCCTCGCGCACCGGCATGGGCATTGACAAATCGATCGAGCTCTTTGCCGCCGTGCGGCCGTACGCCCTCCGATACGAGTGGCACCACATCCGTCATCAATTCGCCTACATCGACATACAATTCGCGAGGGTTCCGGATCAACTCCGGCTGATTCCGCCAGAGCTGCTGTCGCACCGCCCGGTTGAATTCGGGATCAGCGGCAAGCGCGGCCAATTCGGCGTAGGCGACAACCTCGTCGACGGACGGATCGGCGGGCGGTTCCGGGACACAAGTACGGCGTCCAGATCCCCGACGAGGACATGGCAAGCCTGCGCACAGTCAACGACGCAGTCACCTACGTACAAAAGATGGAGACCGAAAAGCCGCTGATAGCAGACTATTTGGAGTCGAAATTCAAGGAAGGACGTGTTGAGTGATAGCCGATGCGAAGTTGAATCCCGTCGCGGTCGAACTCGGCAGCTTCTTCCCGCAACCGCCGGAGACCGTCTGGCGCGCGCTGACGGAGCCGGATCTGCTGGAGCGCTGGCTGCTTCGTCCGACCGGATTCGCCGCAAGGGCCGGAACCCGCTTCCGATTCACCACCCCGGACTCATCGATCGATGAAATCGCCTGCGAAGTGCTGGCGGCCCGTCCTGGCGACCAGTTGACCTACAGCTGGACGTACTCGCGGGCCGAATATCCCGCAAGGTGGATCGTCGACTGGACGATGCGTCCACAAGGCCGCGGTACCCGACTTCTCTTGACGCAGACAGGTTTCGACATCACAGACCGTCGACAGAAGATGGCCCGCAACGCCATGGAGCGAAGCTGGAAGCGTCTCATCCTGCCGCGCCTCGGCGAGGTGATCCACCCTCTGATATAACGGCGAGAGAAGGCCCGCCTCCGATTCTGGAGTCGGGCCTTCTGGTCCAATGAGCCGGGCGATCTCGCGACCTGAGCGGAGAATCGTTCTCGAATCACGACGCATCCCGGCAACCGGATTCAACGCATGGAAGGCAAGCATCGACTCGATGGCCGTACACCGAATGATGGTCGAAACAGCCGACGCGAGGACTCGCCACGGTAGGGCAGCTGCGGTGAAAACTCATGGGTGACCGCACACTTCCGTATTTTGCGGCCAATGCGGCGGCAGCGGTCGTCATCGTTGCCGCGTTCGCCGCCTGGGTCTACTCCGAGTACCGCATAGGTCGGAACCGTCCGGCGCTCGGCGCAAAAAACCGCGACGGCGGCTCGGGGCGATGGGTTGGCATCGGCTTGCTCGCCTCGTATGTCGGCGGTGCGCTGATCAGCGCCCTCGTACCGCGGACGGTGATCACCGGGCACGGCGGCACGGTATTCATCGCAGGCCTGCTCATCGCCGTCGTCGGCCAAGGTCTCAGGCTGGCCGCCGTTCGCCAACTCGGCGAGTCGTTCACTTTCAAAATCCACACCGCGCCCGGCCAGATTGTCGTCGATTCCGGCCTCTACCGCTTCGTCCGGCACCCGTCCTACACCGGCGCCCTGATCTGCGCCCTCGGCTTCACCATCGCCTACACGAATTGGCTGGCCCCACTGACAGTCCTGGTCCTCGCCTTCGGCTACGTCAAACGTATCCCCGCCGAAGAACAAGCCCTCGCCGCCGACCTCGGCGAGCCCTACCGCCGCTATATGTCCCACACAAAAAGGCTGATCCCCTTCGTGTTGTGAACCGTTCGCAGAAAACAGCTGTCGCTCCCGCCAACCTCCCATCAGCGAACACCCGCATCGCCACTAAACCAGCCTCCGCCACACCACGGAAGCCACCGCTGTAGCGGGTCATGAGCCGTGCCGCCGCGGCGTAGCGAAGACCTACTGGCCGTCGGCCACCTGAAGCCGGCCCGCTTGCGCACTCATTGAGCCAATTCCGCGCATCGACCCGAGGTGAACTTTTCGTGCAATCCATCGCCTCGTCGACGGGATTTCGACCAATTCATGCGCTGATCGCACGAAAAGATCACTTCTGCAGGTGAATTCACATCAACTAGGGCAATCCGCCGCACCTGGGCCCCGGGCCAGTGTGGCAGTCCACCGGCAAGCCGCTTCAGCCAGGAATTCACGACGAAGGAGTGTGAGTCGGGCCTTCGCCAGATCGAAACTGTGGATGTCGAGCTGGTCAGCCGGGTTGGGGTGGGTCTTCTGGGGTGCGCTCGTCGAGGGCGTTTTGGAGGTTGGCGTTGATGCGCTGGGCTTCGGCGAGTTGGTCTTCGAGGATGACTATGCGGCAGGACGCCTCGAGGGTGTTGCCGGCATCGACGAGTTCGCGGACGCGCGAGGCGATTCGGAGTTGGTAGCGGGAGTAGCGGCGGTGGCCGCCTGCGGACCGCTGCGGGGTCAGTAGGTGGGCGGCGTCGAGGCCGCGCAGGAAGGATTGGGTGACGCCGAGGATTTCGGCGGCCCTGCCCATGCTGTAGGCGGGGTAGTCATCGTCGTCTAGCTTGTCGTCGGCGCTGGCGCCATCGGCGGGGTTCGGGTTCGGTTGCTGCACAGCACCTCTCATGATTCAACGCCGTCAGGCCCCGGCGCACTGTGCGCCGGGGCCTGGAGATTTACGTATCGGAAATTGACTGCTCACCGGCCCATAGGGCCGATCTGGTACACCGCCCCCGATGCTTTCCGGGACGCGGTACCGGTATGGGACTACTCAGTGACCACCACCTCCTGAAACGCCGGTCTTGCGAGCTACCGGATCTTTCAATTCGAACGACAGTGAATGTATACCGCCTCGCGACAAATGTCTACACCCGTCACCGCAGATTTTGTTCGCCACGGTAACGCGTTTACCTCTTGTCGCTGCTGTCGAAGAGCCCCATAATCTCCCCCGTGACCGACACCGTTTCGCACACTGGCGCCCGCCAGCCGAGCCTGGCGCAGATCGCCGCGGGCAGTCCGTACCTGATCGGAAGCTTCTGGTTCAGGTTCGCCGACCAATGCTGGGCATGGTCCGATCAGGTCGCAGCCCTGCACGGCTACGAACCCGGCACGGTGGTCCCGACCACGGAGCTGCTGCTCGCACACAAGCATCCCGATGACCGCGACACGGTCGCCGAAACCCTGGCCGCCGCGGTCCGTCACGGTGAGGCGTTCTGTTCCCGGCACCGCATCATCGACACCGCCGGCGTTGTGCACCACGTCCTGGTCGTCGGCGACCGCATGCACGATGACACCGGCGCCACCGTCGGAACGACCGGCTACTACATCGATCTGACGGTCCCGCTGGATCAGAGCAGACGCGATGCCCTCACCGACGCCCTACCCGACGTGGTCGAGGCCCGCTCGGTGATCGATCAGGCCAAGGGCGTGCTGATGTTCGTCTACGGCATCGACGCCGAACAGGCATTCCGAGTGCTGCAGTGGCGCTCTCAGGAGACCAACACCAAATTGCGCACCCTGGCAACCAAACTCATCACCGCGGTCAACGCCTTCGACGGCGCCCCGGTCAAGGTCCGCACCCAGTTCGACCACCTGCTGCTCACCATGCACGAACAACCCGACCCGCCAACCGATCTCACCGATCTCACCGATCCAAACAGGTAACCCACTCCACAGGGCGGCCTGGCAAAGGGCCCAGCCGACTACGGCAACAATGTCCCTGGATCGACGGTGAACTCGAAGGGGCTGTGCAGAGTGACAATTTCGCCAGCGGGAGCACGGTGCGCGAGCTGGTACTCGCCGTCGTCGTCGAGTACGAACGCAAACAGCACCGGCAAGGACTCACCGGGCAGCTGCCCTTTGAAACGATTGGTCTCGATGCGCCAGTAGTTCGGGATGCGAGCGTCCGCGTACAGCACCGGCTTGACCATTCGATCCGTTAAGGTCGTCGACCGGGATACCACTTCGACGGCCAGCATGACTTGATCGGCCGCAATCCCACGGTCGGTCCACGGGATGGGATCGGCCGCAATCATCAGGTCCGGAATCGGCTCGTCGTCGCCGATGAGCACACCAACCCCTAGAAGAGCGAAGGCACCGGGGGGTAGCGCCGGTTTGATCGCATCTCGCAATTCAGTGACCACCCACTGGTGGATCGGTTTCGGCGCGGCGTTCACGATGAGCTGACCATTCAGGACCTCGTAGCGGAGACCGTTCTCGGGAAGGTGGTCGAGATCGGTCGCGATCCAGCGGTCGGACTCGGGAACGTGCATACCCGAATTGTCGACCTCAGGCACCGGCATAGCCAACGCAACCACCTCCTTTCTCAGCGAACCGGACGAAGCAGGGTTGTGACCTGGGCTGAGGCTAGCGAGAACCGGCACGCGACTCGCCGGTGACGCACAAATTCTGCGGGCGTCACCGGCGGGTTGCGGCTAGTCGGGGATGATGCGGACTTCTTCGGGTGCCTCATCCGTCCGGTCGGCGGCGGTGGTGAACCAGTGGGTTACTTCACCCTCGTCGAGGTCGGTGGCGAGGTCCTCGGTCGGGAGGACCGAGAGGGCGCCGGCGGTGGCGGAGGTGAGGAATTCGTCTACGGCGGGCAGGCCCGCTGTCGCGGTGGTGAACGTCGTCGATTCGTAGTCGATTTCGTGATCGGCGCGCAGGGCGGTGGCGCGGTCGAGGGCTTCGGTCTGGGTGAGGGTGGCCCAGGCGCCGGTGGGGGCGCGGTAGACGAAGGCCGGATCGGATTCGGCGAGGGGGCGGACCCGGTCGGTGTAGGTGACCGGGTGCGCGGGGCGAGCGATCAGATCGGCTTGGACCTTGGGGTCGGAGGGGACCAGCCAGCGGACCGAACTGGCCGCCGGTTCCTTGGCTATGCCGAAGTTGGCGCCCGCCGCGAGGATATCGCCGAAGGACATGCCGTCGGCGAACAGCGCTGCGGCGCCGGACTTCTGGATGGCCCACACCGCGACCACCGCATCGACCGAGCGCGGCAGCGCGACGGCGACAATGTCACCGGGGCCCGCCCCGCGGTCGATGAGCAGTCGCGCCAGCTGGGACGAGCGGCGGTCGAGGACGTGGTACGCGGTCTCCTGGCCGTCCCGCAGGAGAGCGGGGGCCTGCGGATCCTCTTCCACCACTTCGGCCAGCACATTGGCCACGGTGCGCGCACCGACCCGAGCCGGTTCCACCGCGGAATCCGGTGCGGCGACCGCACTTTCGGCGAGGATGCGAGCGCGCTCGGTCTCATCGAGGATATCGATGTCACCGACCAGCGCCGAAGGCTCGCCCAGCAGCGAGTCCAGCACCCGGTTCAACCGCGCCGCAAGGGTTTCGACCTCGTCGGCGGTGAAGCGAGTATCGAGATACCGCATGGAGATCTCGATGGTCTCGCTGGCCATGACCACCAGCGTCATCGGGTAGTGGGTGTCGTCGTTCATGCCGACACCGTTCACCGACATACCGTCGATGGAGCTGGCCGCGGCGATCGCGTCCTTGTCCACCGGATAGGACTCGAACACCACGAGAGTGTCGAATTCCGCTCCGGCACCGGCCAATTGCTGAATCTCGGTCAACCCGATGTAGTGGTGATCCAGCAGATCCGCCTGCTCGACCTGCACCCGCTCCAGCATGCCGCCGAGGGTGAGGCGATCATCGATGCGAATCCGCACGGGCACCGTATTGATGAACAGACCCACCATGGATTCCACGCCCGCCAGATCGGCCGGACGTCCGGAGACGGTGGCGCCGAACACCACATCGCCACGCCCGGTGAGGCGTCCGATGAGAATGGCCCACGCCGTCTGCACCAGCGTATTGACGGTGACGCTGAGTTCCGCGGCCCGCTTGCTGAGCTGACGGGTGCGTTCGGCATCGACCTCGAGGACGTGCCGCCCGATCTCGTACTGCTCGTCGGCACGGCCAGCGGGTGCGAGCTGGGTCGGCTCGGACACACCGGTGAGCGCACGGGTCCACGCCCGCAACGATTCCTGACGATCCCGCCCGGCCAGCCAGGCCAGGTAGTTCCGGTAGGACGCCACCCGCGGCAGCGCGGACAGATCCCCGCGCACCGCGTACAGCACCAGCAGATCGCGCATGAGCAGCGGCATGGACCAGCCGTCCACCAGAATGTGGTGGGTGGTGATCACAAGGTTCCACTGATCATCCGCGGTGCGGAACAGCGTGAACCGCATGAGCGGCGCGGCCGCCAGATCGAAGTGCTCGGCGCGATCGGCGTCGATCAGCTCCCGCATCCGCGAAACGCGTTCCGCCTCCGGCATATCGGTGAGATCGACAATCCGCCACGGCGCCTCGACCCGATCCATCACGACCTGATGCGCCTGACCCGCGGCATCGGTGACGAACGCCGTCCGCAGGCTCGGGTACCGGTCGACGATGGCCTGTGCGGCCGCGTGCAGCCGCTCGGTATCGACAACACCGTTCAGATCCAGGACCGCCTGCATGGTGTAGACGTCCACGGCCTGCCGGCTCTGCGACATCATGGCCTGGAACAGCAGACCGGACTGCAGCGGCGAGAGCGGCCACACCTCGGTCATGGCCGGATAGGTCCGCTCCCAGCCTTCGATATCGCTCTGAGTCACCTTGACCAGCGCCATATCCGACGGTGTGAAGCCACCGGCGTCGGGCCGCCTGGCATGCTCGGCCAGCGCCGTCAGCGCCGCCACGAACAGATCGGCGAACTCCTGCACCCGCTCGCGGGTCAGCAGTCCGGTCGGGAAGGCGAAGGCCGCGCCCAGCTGCGGGCCGTCCTCGCCGTCGGTGACGATGGCATTGATATCGAGGGTGGCATTGGCGGGCATGTCCAGATCCATCTCCGCGTCCAGCTGCCCGAGGTCGGCCACCGGCACCCAGCCCAGCTCCGAAAGCTGTTCGGGCACTTCACCGGTGGATACGCGACCCAGGTAGTTGAAGCTGATCTGGCCGACACTGCGCAGCTGCGGCGCCGTCTCCGGGTTCAGATAGCGCAGCAGACCGTAGCCGAGGCCCTTATCGGGCACGGCGAGCAGCTGCTCCTTCACCGATTTCACAATGTCGCCCAGGGCATTTCCACCCGCGAAGGCGTCATCGAGATCGGCCCCGGCCAGATCCAACCGCACCGGATAGGCACTGGTGAACCAGCCGACGGTGCGCGAAAGATCCGCGCCCGCGACAACTTCCTCTTCACGGCCGTGACCCTCGAGCTTGATCAGCGCGGCATCATTGCCGTTGCCACGCCAGCGCGCGACCGCCATGGCCAGCGCCGACAGCAGACCGTCATTGACGCCACCCCGGTACCGGCCCGGAATCGAGGTGAGCACCGCATCGGTGACCGCGGCGGGCACGGTGACCTCGACGCGTTCGACGGTGGCGAAGGTATCCACCGCCGCATCGAACTCGCGAGCCCCCAGCAGCGGATCCGCGGTCTCCACCACGCCCTGCCAGAACGACAGTTCCGCAACACGTTCCGGCGCGACGGCCGCATCGACGAGGGCGTGCGCCCAGCGCCGCATGGAGGTGCCGTTGGCGGGCAGCGCGACCGGCTGATCGAACGCCAGCTGCGACCACGCCACCGCGAGGTCCGGAATCAGAATGCGCCAGGAGACGCCGTCGACCACGAAGTGGTGCGCGGCGACGAGCAGCACATCCGGCCGGCCCGCGCCGAACGCGAACCAGACGAACTGCATCATGGAGGCCTGCGCCGGGTCGAGACGGCCCAGGGCCGCATCGAGCTCGGCACTGGCCACCTTGGACAGCTCGGCATCGGCGATATCGGCGGCGACCTCGACGCGGTGCACCAGCGCATCCACATCGACGCCACCGCGCGGCAACGCCTCGAATTCCCAACCGGCGCTCTCACTGCCGCGCAGGCGCGACCGCAGCATATCGTGGTGGTCGAAGACCGCCGCGAGCGTGCCGACCAGCAGCTTGCGATCGATGCCGTCGGGCAGGCGCAGCGCCATGGACTGCGAGAACCGCTGGTAGGTAGAGCCGCTCGACAGAATCGCCGTCATGATCGGCGTCAGCGGAATATCGCCGACCCCGCCGCCGGGCAGTTCCGCCAGTCGCTCCTGCTCGTTGTCCCCGCCCAGCACAGCGACTTCGGCCAGTCCGGCCACACTGCGCTTCTCGAAGACCTCACGAGGTGTGAACAGGATGCCGCGTGCCTTGGCCCGCGACACCAGCTGGATCGAGAGAATGGAGTCGCCGCCGAGCGCGAAGAACGAATCGTCCGCGCCGACCTGATCCACACCCAGGACCTCGGCGAACACCTCGGCGATCAGGGCCTCGATATCGCTGACCGGAGCCCGGAATTCGCGCGGTGCGAGCACCGGTTCCGGCAGTGCGCGCCGGTCCAGCTTGCCCGCCGGGGTCAGCGGAATCTGGTCCAGCACCGTAATGGCGGTCGGCACCATGTATTCCGGCAACCGCGCCGCGGCATGCTCGGTCAGCGCCGCGATATCGATGACCGCACCGTCGACCGGCCGCACATAGGCCGCCAGCATGGTGGTGCCGATATCGGTCTTGTGCCCGACCGTGACCGCGAAGTCCACACTCTCGTGCGACATGAGCGCCGCGTCGATCTCGCCCAGTTCGATACGGAAACCGCGCACCTTGACCTGGAAGTCATTGCGGCCCACGTACTCCACCACGGCGCTGCCCTTGGCGTCGCGACGCCAGCGCACCACGTCACCGGTGCGGTACAGACGCTGACCCGGCTCACCGTACGGATCGGCGACAAACCGCTCCGAGGTCAGACCCGGCCGGGCGTGGTAGCCCCGCGCCAGCTGCAGACCGGCCACGTACAGCTCACCCGCGACACCCTCGGACACCGGGTGCAGGCGTGCGTCCAGCACCATGGCCCGCATACCGCGCACCGGACCACCGATGACAACGGTGTCCCCGGGCGCCAGCGCCGCACTGATATTGGTGGCGATGGTGGCCTCGGTCGGACCGTAGGCATTGTGGAAGCGCCGCGGCCCGGCCGGATTCACCGACCACTTGGCGACGAGGTCCGCCGAGACGGCCTCGCCACCGGCGATGATGACCTCCATGCTCGCCAGCTGCGAGGGCTCCAGCGAGGCCAGCACCGACGGCGTGATGAGGCCGACCGTGACCCGCTCGCGGGCGATCAGTTCACCCAGCTCGTCGCCACCGTAGGTACCCGGCGGGACCACCACCAGCGTGCCGCCCGCGCCGAGCGCCAGCAGCAGCTCGAGCACCGAGGCGTCGAAGGACGGCGACGCGAATGCCAGTGCGCGCGAGGTGGAGTCGAGGCGATAGCGCTCGACCTGTTCGCGGCTGAAGTTGGCCAGACCCGCATGGGTCACGACAACGCCCTTGGGCAGACCCGTCGAACCCGAGGTGTAGATGACGTACGCCGCATGCGCGGGCCGGATCGGGGCCCACCGCTCGGCATCGGTGACCGCCCCGGGCGAATGCGATTCGATCTCCGCGATGACCAGCGGGTCGTCGAGCGAGATCCACCCGGCCAGGCTGACCACCGGCGGCAGCGCCGCCAGCTCGTCGCTGAGCGTAAGACCCAGTACCGCACCGGAATCGGAGATCATGTGCGCAATGCGATCGGCCGGGTAGGCCGGATCGACCGGTACGAACGCCGCACCCGACTTGGCCACGGCCCACACCGCGAGCACCGATTCGAACGAGCGCGGAATGGCCACGGCCACCCGCACATCCGGTCCGGCGCCCCGCTCGATGAGCATGCGCGCCAGGCGGGAGGAGGCCGCGTCGAGTTCGGCGTAACCGAGCACCTGACCGTCGAAGACCACGGCCTCGCCGACCGGGTTGGCGGCCACCGCATTGCCCATGATCTCGGGCAGGGTCAGCGGCTGCACGGCCGGTCCGCCATTGCGCGACAGCAGATCCGCGCGCTCGGCGGCCGACAGCAGTTGCAGATCGCCGACCGGCAGCTGCGGCCGCGCGGTGATCTGCTCCAGCAGCCTGGTGAAGCGCTGTGCGAAGCGTTCGACGGTGGCGTCGTCGAACAGGTCACGGGCGAAGGCGAATTCGGCGTACATGCCCTCGCCGGCCGCGCCCGCCTCGGTAATCGTCAGCGACAGATCGAATTTGGCCGTCTCGTTCTCGAAATCGACGGCGGCGACCCGCAATCCGGGCAGCTCGAAGGTGCTGTCCGGCAGGTTCTCGAACGACAGCACCACCTGGAACAGCGGGTGGCGCGCGGTCGAGCGCTCCGGATTGATGACCTCGACAAGCCGCTCGAACGGAATATCCGCGTGTGCGAAGGCCTGCAGATCCGCATCCTTGGCGCGCGCCAGCAGCTGCGCGAAGGTCAGGTCCGCGTCCACCTCGGTGCGCAGCACCAGGGTATTGACGAACATGCCGATCACATTGTCGAGTTCGGCCTCGCCGCGACCCGCGATCGGGGTGCCGATGGCGATGTCCTCGGTGCCCGACAGGCGCGAGAGGAATACCGCCAGCGCGGCGTGCACCACCATGAACATGGTCGCGCCCTGTTCGCGGGCAATGCTCTGCAGGCCGCGATGCAGTCCGGCCCCGATGGGGAAGTGCACCTTGCCGCCGCGGAAGGACTGCGCGTTCGGCCGCGGACGGTCGGACGGCAGATTGAGCTCATCGGGCAGATCCGCCAGCGCGGTGCGCCAGTAGTCGGCCTGCGCGGAGATGAGGCTCTCGGGATCCTGTTCGGAACCGAGCACCGCCCGCTGCCAGATCGAGTAGTCGGCGTACTGCACCGGCATCGGCGCCCAGCCCGGCGTGACGCCATTGGCGCGCGCCGCGTAGGCGATCATCACATCGCGGGTGAGCGGGCCCATGGACCAGCCGTCCGCGCTGATGTGGTGCGCCACGAACACCAGGACGTGCTCGATGACCGGCTCGGCCGGGACCGGAGTCCGGACCATGCCCAGGGCGACGGCCGCATGTGCGCCGACGGCCCGCAGGGTGGCGGCCTCGAAGGCGTCCGCCACGTCCAGGAACGCGGCCTCGTGCGCACCGAGCGACTCCGCGACAGCGGGTGTCTCGACGCGGAACAGCTTGGCGCGCAACGGCACCTCCGCCGTCACATCGAAGCCGGTGGAGATGAGCTCGGCGATCCGGTCACGCACCGATTCAGCGGTCACCGTGATCGGCGTCAGATCCGGAATCGCCTGTGCGGCGGTCACGATCACCTGGGTGGCGGCGCCGTCTGCCTGCGGGTAGATGGTCCGCAGCGTCTCGTGGCGGCCGATCACATCGGCGACGGCCTGCTGCAGCGCATCCGTATCCAGTTCGCCGGTGAGGCGGACGGCGACCGGAATGTTGTAGGCCGCCGAGGTGATGTCGAACTGGTTGAGGAACCACATGCGCTGCTGTGCCAGCGACAGCGGCACCGAGGCCGGGCGCTCCTGCGCGACCAGCGGACGGCGATCACCGGAACCGGCGTGCAGTTCCAGCTTGATGGCCAATCCGGCGACCGTGGAGGCCTCGAACAGGGTCCGGACCGGAACCCGGCTGTCCAGCGCCGCGCCGAGGCGAGCGGCGACCTGCGTTGCCAGCAGCGAGTTTCCGCCGAGGGCGAAGAAATCGTCGTCCGCACCGACCCGTTCGGCGCCGAGCACCTCGGTGAACACGCCCGCCACGATCTCTTCGATCGGGGTGGACGGCGCGCGGAAGGCCTGGGTCTCGAACTCGGGTTCCGGCAGCGCCTTGCGATCCAGCTTGCCGTTGACGTTCAGCGGCAGTGCATCGAGCACCACGAACGCCGACGGCACCATGTACGACGGCAGCGCCGCCGACAGGACCGACTTCGCCTGTGTCACTTCCACGCTCGCGGCGAGATCGGACGGCACCAGGTAGGCGACCAGGCGGTCACCGGTGCGCTGATCGGACTTGGCCAGCACCGCGACCTGCGCGATCTCCGGCATGGCCAACAGCGCCGCTTCGATCTCACCGAGCTCGATACGGAAACCCCGGATCTTCACCTGGAAGTCCGTGCGACCCCGATATTCGAGCTCACCATTCGCCGCCCAAGCGACAAGGTCACCGGTGCGATACATACGCTCACCATTGCCGAACGGGTTGGCCACGAAGCGATCCGCAGTCAGATCCGCACGACCGAAGTAACCGCGCGCCAACTGCGCACCCGCCAGATACAGCTCACCCGAAACACCGGCGGCAACCGGGTGCAGGCGCGAATCGAGCACGTAGACCTGGCTGTTCCACTCGGGCAGACCGATGGACACCGAACCCTGATCGGCATCGGTCACCAAGTGCGAGGTGATGGACACCGCCGCCTCGGTCGGGCCGTACAGATTGAACAGCTGCGCGGACGCATTGGCCTTACGGAAGCGCTGCGCGACCGTCGCGGGCAACGCCTCACCGATAGCCAGCACCCGCCGCAACGAACTCGTCAGCACGCCACCGGATTCGGTCAGCAGCGCGTCCAACATCGACGGCACCACATGCAACGTGGTGACCAGCTCACGAGCCATCAACTCGTTCAAGTACGCCGGATCACGATGACCATCCGCCGAAGCGATGACCAGGCGACCACCGCAGACAACGGCCGACCAGAACTCCCAGACCGAAAGGTCGAAGGTCGCTGCGGTCTTGAGTAGCACCGCGTCATCGACACCGAGACCGAATTCAGCGGTCTTCCACTGCAACTGATTCGCCACCGCAGCATGCGGCAGCGCCACACCCTTCGGACGACCCGTCGAACCGGACGTGAAGATGATGTACGCGGTATGCGACGGCAGCAACGGCGAAACCCGCTCGGCATCGGTAATCGCGTGGACCGCAACCGATTCCAGCTGCAGCTGATCGAGGCGCACCAGCGGCGCGGCCTCGGTACTGAAGCGGGCCTCGGCATTGGTGAGCACACACACCGGGGCGGCGGTCTCGAGAATGTAATCCGTGCGCTCGGCAGGCTGATCCGGATCCACCGGCACATACGCACCACCGGCAACCGACACCGCGTACATCGCGACAACCAGATCGACCGAACGCCGCAGCGCCAGCGCGACCCGCGACTCCGGGCCGACACCGATCGAGATCAGATGCCGGGCAAGACGATTCACCCGGTTGCCGAGCTCGGCATAGGTGAGAACTTCACCATCGGGCCCGATCAGCGCGACCGCGGTCGGAATGGCCGACACGGTGGCGTTCAGCAGCGATACCAGGGTCGCGGCCGAATCCGTCTCGTGCACAGTCGCATTGCGAGCGCTCAGCAGATCGGTGCGCTCGGCCGCGGCCAGCAGCTCGATATCGCCCACCGCCGTATGCGGTGCGGCGGTGATCGCACCGAGCAGTCGCACGAAACGATCGACGAAGCCCTGCACGGTCGCGTGATCGAACAGATCGGTGGCGTAGGTGAACAGACCGGTGATACCCACCGGTGTGCCCGCCTCTTCGTACCGGTCGGTGGCGATCAGATGCAGATCGAACTGCGAGATCTGCGTATCGATATCCAGACCCGAGACGGTCAGCCCCGGCAGTTCGAGAGTGGACTGCGCCAGGTTCTGGAACGACAGACCCACCTGGAACAGCGGATGCCGCGCCGTGGAACGCACCGGATTGAGCACCTCGACCAGACGCTCGAACGGCACGTCGGCATTCGCGAACGCCTGGATGTCGGTCTCACGCTGGCGGGCCAGCAGCTGGGTGAACGCGGCATCGGTGTCGACCCGGGTGCGGAACACCAGGGTATTGACGAACATGCCGATGAGGTCGTCGAGCACGGCCTCACCGCGACCGGCCATCGGGGTGCCGATGGCGATGTCGGCGGTGCCGGACAGGCGGGCCAGCAGTACCGCGAGCGCGGTGTGCACGACCATGAACAGCGTCGCACCCTCGGCCCGGGCCAGATCGACCAGCGCACGGTGCATTTCAGCATCGATGCGCAGTTCGACCTTGCCGCCGGCGAAGGACTGCACCGCCGGGCGCGGACGATCGGACGGCAGATCCAGCTGATCCGGCAGCTCGGCCAGCGCCGACTTCCAGTAGGCGACCTGCTTGGTCGACAGCGATTCCGGATCGTCCTCGCTGCCCAGCAGATCGCGCTGCCAGATGGAGTAGTCGGCGTACTGCACCGCGAGCTTGGACCAGCCCGGACGCTGCCCGATGGAGCGGGCGGCGTAGGCCATCATCAGATCGCGGGTCAGCGGGCCGACCGAGGAGCCGTCACCGGAGATGTGGTGAATCGCCAGGGCCAGAACGTACTCGGTGGATTCGTCATCGCCGATGCGGAACAGCGCCACCTTCAGCGGCACCTCGGTGGTGACGTCGAAGACCGTGGAGGTCAAGGCCACCACGGCGGCGGCGACCTCGTCGGCGCCGACGGTGCGCACCTCGAGCTCGGGCACGGCCTGTGCGGCCGACAGGATGACCTGCACCGGACCGGTCTCGGTCTGCGGGTACACAGTCCGCAGAATCTCGTGGCGGGCAACAACATCCACAATCGCGGCGCGCAGCGCGTCCACGTCGAGGGCGCCGGACAGGCGCACCGCCACCGGCACGTTGTAGGCCGCCGACTGATTGTCGAAGCGGTTGAGGAACCACATGCGCTGCTGCGCCAGCGACAGCGGAATGCTGTCGGGGCGCGGCCCGGCGGTGAGCGCCTTGCGGCCGCCCGCACCGGCATCGTGCTCCACCCGCGCCGCCAGGGCGGAGACGGTGGTCGCCTCGAACATCAGGCGCACCGGCACCCGGGTGTTGAGCGCCTCGCCGAGGCGGGCCGCGACCTGGGTGGCCAGCAGTGAGTTACCGCCCCAGGCGAAGAAGTCGTCATCGAGACCGATGCGACCACCCTCGATGTGCAGCACGTCCGCGAACACGCCGGCCACGATCTGCTCGATCGGGGTGACGGGTGCGCGGAAGACCGCCTTCTCGAAGCTGGGCGCGGGCAGCGCCTTCCGATCGAGCTTGCCATTGGCGTTCAGCGGCAGCGCGTCGATCTGCATGAAGACCGACGGCACCATGTACGACGGCAGCTCCGCCGACAGCGCGGATTGCATTGCCTGCTTGTCGATTTCGCCGCCGGCGGGAGCGACGGGCCCGGAGGCGGCAGCCTGCGTAGCCATGGAGGGACCCGCGGACGCCGCATTGGGCACAGCGGCGACGACGTAGGCGACGAGGCGGTCACCGAGCGCCGGATCCTGGTGTGCGACAACGGCAGCGGAGGCGATGGCCGACTGGCGCAGCAGCGCCGATTCGATATCGCCGAGCTCGATGCGGAAGCCGCGGATCTTCACCTGGAAGTCGGTGCGGCCCCGGTACTCCAGCTCACCGGCCGCATTCCAGGCCACCAGGTCACCGGTGCGGTACATACGAGCACCGCCGGTACCGAACGGGTTCGCCACGAACCGATCCGAGGTCAGATCGGCGCGGCCGTAGTAACCGCGCGCCAGCTGCGCACCGGCCAGGTAGAGCTCACCGGACACGCCCACCGGCACCGGCCGCAGGCGCGAATCCAGTACGTACACCTGGCTGTTCCACTCGGGCGAACCGATGGATACCGACATCTCGTCGGCATCGGTCACCCGGTGGCTGGTGATCGAGACCGCGGCCTCGGTCGGGCCGTACAGGTTGAACAGCTCGGTACGCGGCCGCTCGGCACGGACCCGCTGTGCCAGCGGGCCGGGCAACGCCTCACCGATGGCGAGAATGCGCCACAGCGAATCCGGCAGGCCGTCGGCCAGCAGTGCGTCCAGCATGGACGGCACCACATGCAGCGTGGTCACCCATTCCCGGGCGATGAGCTCGTTCAGGTACGCCGGATCCCGATGCCCGTGCGGCTGCGCGATGACCAGGCGGCCACCGCAGGCGGCGGCGGACCAGAATTCCCACACCGAGAGGTCGAAGGTCGCGGCGGTCTTGAGCAGCACCGCATCGGCCGGATCGAGGCCGAATTCGGTGGTCTTCCACAGCAACTGGTTGACCACGGCGCCGTGCGGCAGCGCCACACCCTTCGGTCGACCGGTAGAACCGGACGTGAAGATGATGTACGCCGTATTGGCGGCCGTCAGCTCCCGCACCCGCTCGGCGGCGGTGATCGGCTTATCGGAGTGACCCGACAGATCGAGCTCGTCGATAGCCAGCACCTCGATCGCGCCGATACCGGCGGCGTCGTCACCCTCGGCAGCGATGGCGAACCCGTCACGGCTGGTGGTGAGCACGCAGGCGGGCGCGGCGATGTCGAGAATGTAGTTGGTGCGGTCGGCCGGCTGATCCGGATCGATCGGCACATACGCCGCACCGGACTTGGCAATGGCGTACATGGCGACGACCAGGTCCGCGGAGCGCCGGATGGCAAGGCCCACACGGTCTTCCGCGCCGATGCCGCGGGCGATGAGCTCGCGGGCCAGGCGGTTGACCCGCACGTCGAGCTCACGGTAGGTCAGCGTTTCGACCCCGTCGGCGGTGTCCGCCACCAGGGCGACGGCCTTCGGGTCGGCGGCGACGGCGGCGTCGAGCAGCGTGACCAGGGTGGCGGTCGCGCCGTCCGGGAACACCTCGGCGACATCCTGTGCGGTGTTGTTCCACTGCAGCAGGATTCGGTCGTTCTCCGCGGCGTCGAGAATATCGATCTCGCCGACCGTGGCGGTGGCGTCCTCGAGGACGGCATCGAGCACCCGCAGGAACCGGTCGGCGAATCCGCGCACGGTGGATTCGTCGAACAGGTCGGTGGCATAACCGAATTCGGTGAGGATCTCGGCCGGCGCACCGTCATCGGTGTACCGGTCGTAGAGCGTCACATGCAGATCGGTCTTGGCCAGCTGCGATTCGAACTGCACCGCGCTGACGTGCAGGCCCGGCAGTTCGAAGGCGGTCTCGGCCAGGTTCTGGAACGAAAGACCCACCTGGAACAGCGGATTGCGCGCATTGGAGCGCACCGGGTTGAGCACCTCGACCAGGCGCTCGAACGGCACCTCACCATTGGCGAAGGCTTCCAGATCGCGTTCGCGCACCTCGGCGAGCACATCGGCGAAGGTCACCGCGCGATCGATGCGGGTGCGGAACACCAGCGTGTTCACGAACATGCCGATGAGATCGTCGAGTTCGCGCTCACCACGGCCCGCGATCGGGGTGCCGACGGCAATATCGTCACTGCCGGACAGGCGCGAGAGCAGTACCGCCAGCGCCGCGTGCACCACCATGAACAGCGACGCGTTATTGGCGCGCGCCAACTCGTGCAGCCTGGCGTGCCGTCCGGCGTCGATATCGAAGCGCAGCGCCTTGCCGTGGAACGACTGCGCGGGCGGGCGCGGCCGATCGGTCGGCAGTTCCAGCTGATCGGGCAGTTCGGCGAGCGCCCGGGTCCAGTAGCCGACCTGCTGTGCGGCAAGCGATTCCGGATCCTCTTCCGAACCCAGCACCGTGCGCTGCCACAGCGCGTAGTCGCCGTACTGCACCGGCAGCGGAGCCCACTGCGGGGCTTCGCCATTGGCGCGCGCCACATAGGCGGCCATGACATCGCGCGCCATCGGGCCCATGGAGGAACCGTCGGCGGAGACGTGATGGATGGTGAAGGCCAGCACATGCTCTTCGGTATCGCTGTCGCTGATGCGGAACAGCTTCACCGCGAGCGGCACCTCGACGGTGACGTCGAAGGTGGTCATGGCGAATTCGATGACCTTGCCCAGCAGATCGCCCTCGGCGACCGCCTCGGGAATCAGCGACAGATCGGTCTGCGTCGCGGGCAGGATGACCTGGTGCGGGCCGTCGGCCGAACGCGGGTAGACGGTGCGCAGCACCTCGTGCCGGTTGATCACATCGCCGATGGCCAGCTTCATGGCGGTGAGATCGAGCGCACCGATGAGCCGCACCGCGAGCGGAATGTTGTCCACCGCTGAGGTACTGGTGTCGAACTGGTTCAGGAACCAGTAGCGCTGCTGCGCCGGGGAGAGCGGCAGATTGTCCGGACGCTCACCGGCGACCAGGCGCGGACGGGCCCGGCCGGAACCGGCGGCCCGCTCCACCCGGGCGGCCAGCGCCGCCACCGTGGAGGCTTCGAACAGATCGCGCACGGCCAGCTGGATGTCCAGGGCCGCGCCGAGGCGCGCGGTCACCTGGGTGGCGATGAGCGAGTTGCCGCCGAGCTCGAAGAAGTCGTCGTCGACACCGACGCGGCCGACGCCGAGCACATCGGAGAAGGTGCCGGCCACGATCTCTTCGATCGGGGTGGACGGGGCCCGGAAGACCTTGGCCTCGAAGACCGGCGCGGGCAGCTTCTTGCGATCGAGCTTGCCGGAGGCATTGAGCGGGAAGGCCTCCAGCACCACGAAGGCGTTCGGCACCATATAGCCGGGCAGGGCATCGCCGAGTTCGGCGCGCACGCCCTCCACGTCCACCGCCAGACCCGCGGCGGCGATGACATAGGCGACGAGCTGATCGCCGAGACGATCGTCGCTGCGCACCACGACCACCGACTGGGCAATGGAGTCGACGGCGGTGAGGGCGGCTTCGATCTCGCCGAGCTCGATGCGCAGACCGCGCAGCTTCACCTGGAAGTCGGTGCGGCCCAGGTATTCCAGCTCGCCCGCACCGGTCCACTTCACCAGGTCACCGGTGCGGTACATGCGCGTGGCGTGGTGGAACGGATCGGCGACGAAGCGGTCGGCGGTCAGTTCCGGACGTGCGACATAGCCGCGCGCCAGCTGGACGCCCGCGAGGTACAGCTCACCCGCGACACCCGGCGCGACCGGGTGCAGGCGCGCATCCAGCACGTAGACACGGGTATTGAAGACCGGGCGGCCGATCGGCACCGAGACGGTGTCGGCCGCCGTCACCTCGTGATAGGTGACGTCGACGGCGGCTTCGGTCGGGCCGTACAGGTTGTGCAGTTGCGCGCCGGTCAGCTCGCGCAGCTTCTGCGCGGTGGGGGCGGGCAGCGCCTCACCGGAGGCGAACACCTGGCGCAGCTGTATTTTCTGCCTACGCTCCGCTCCGGCGGGGTGCTGTATTTTCTGCCTACGCTCCGCTCCGGCGGGGTGTGGGGGTTCTGCGGCCGCGTCGAGAGCAGCGACGAAAACCGACAGCATGGACGGCACGAAGTGCGCTGTCGTGACGTCGTACTCGGCGATGAGATCGGCCAGGTAGGCCGGATCGCGGTGGCCGTCCGGCTTGGCGACGACCAGCTGCGCACCGACCTGCAAGGGCCAGAAGAACTCCCAGACCGAGACGTCGAACGTCGCCGGGGTCTTCTGCAGGATCACATCGTCGTCGAACAGCCCGTACTCGGTCTGCATCCAGACCAGGCGGTTGACGATGGCGGCATGGGTGACCGCCACCCCCTTCGGGCGCCCGGTCGAGCCGGAGGTGAAGATCACGTACGCGGTATGCGATTCCCGCAGCGGCGCAGTGCGATCCGCGTCGGTGATCGGTGCGTCCGAGTACTCCGACAGGTCGATCTCGTCGATACGCAGTGTGCGCGTACCGGATTCGAAACCGTCGCGGGTGGTGGTGAGCACGCACACCGGCTGGGCGGTGCCGAGCACATACCCGTTGCGCTCCTCCGGATGATCCGGATCCAGCGGTACGTACGCGCCACCGGCGGCGATGACGGCGTACATGCCGATCACCAGATCGAGCGAACGGCGCATGCCCAGGGCGACAAACGAATCCGGTCCGACACCCTCGGCGATCAGGTGCCGCGCCAGCTGATTCACCCGGGCGGCGAACTCACCGTAGGAGAGGGCTGTCCCCTCGAACACCACGGCGGTGGCCTTGGGTGTCTGCGCCGCCTGGGCGGCGAACATGGACGCCAGGGTGACGTCGGCGTCGGACTTGCGACCGGCCAGGGCCACCCGGGTCACGTCGTATTCGGTGGCGTTCCAGGACCGCAGCACCTTGCGGCGCTCGGCATCGTCGAGCACCTCGATATCGCCGACCAGCGTGCTCGGCTCCGCGACCACGGCGCTCAGCGTGCGCACCAGGCGAGCCGCGAAGGCGGCAATGGTGGAGGCGTCGAAAATATCGGTGGCGTAGGCGAATTCGGCGGTCATACCGTCGATGACGCCGTCCGCGCCGAGCCGCTCGGTCAGGTTGAGGTGCAGGTCGAACTTGGCGGTGACCACGTCCAGGGGCACGCCCGCCACTTCCAGACCCGGCAGCGTGAAGCTGGCTTCGCCGGTGTTCTGGAACGACAGCATGACCTGGAACAGCGGATGCCGGGCCTGCGAGCGGGCCGGGTTGAGAATCTCCACCAGGCGCTCGAACGGCAGATCGGCATGGCCGAAGGCCGACAGGTCGGTGTCCTTGGTACGGGCGAGCAGTTCGGTGAACTTCTCCCCCGACTCGATCGGCGTCCGCAGCACCAGGGTGTTGACGAACATGCCGATGGCATCGTCGAGCGCGGCCTCACCACGGCCGGCGACCGCGGTACCGATGGCGATATCGTCGCCGCCGGACAGGCGGGCCAGCAGTGCCGCGAAGGCCGCGTGCACCACCATGAACAGGCTCGCGCCGTGCTCACGGGCGAGGTTGTCCAGTCCGTTCAGCAGTTCGGCGTCGACCGAGAACTCGTGCACGCCACCGCGGTTGGAGGCCACGGCGGGGCGCGGGCGATCCGACGGCAGGTCGATCTGGTCCGGCAGACCGGCCAGCGCATCCGACCAGTAGCCGACCTGCTGGGAGATCAGCGAGGCGGAATCCTCTTCCGAACCCAGGGTCTCGCGCTGCCACAGTGCGAAGTCGGCGTACTGCACCGGCAGCGGAGTCCACTGCGGCACGGCACCGTTCGCGCGGGAGGCGTAGGCGAGCATGACGTCGCGGGCCAGCGGACGCACCGACCAGCCGTCACCGGAGATGTGGTGCACCACGAAAACCAGGACGTGCGCGGGCTGCTGGGCGTCTTCGACCTGGAACAGTCCGGCGCGCACCGGGGGCGCGACGGTGACGTCGAAGCCGGTGAGCACCAGTTCGGCAATGCGTTCGCGCAGTTCGGATTCGGTGACCGCGATGGAAGCGAGGCCGTTACCCGCGACGGCCGGGAGGGCCGAAGCGCCCTCGGCCTCGCCCGATTCGGCGTTGCCGGTCTCCTCCGCGGTGGTCGCATCGCTACGCAGCAGGGTGTCGAGGCGAACCTGGTCGGCGGGCAGGATGACCTGCACGCCACGGCCTTCGATGTTCTCCGGGTAGACGGTGCGCAGCACCTCGTGCCGCTCCAGCACATCGCCGACGGCGTCCAGCAGCGCATCCACGTCGAGGTCGCCGGTGAGGCGGACCGCGAGCGGGATGTTGTTCACAGCCGAAGCCGTGTCGAAACGGTTCAGGAACCACATACGCTGCTGCGCCAACGACAGCGGAACCTCGTCCGGACGCTCCTGCGCCACCAGTTCACGGCGACTGCCGGTGCCCGCCTGCGCCTGCACACGGGCCGCCAAAGCCGCCACGGTCGGGGCATCGAACAACATACGCACAGGCACACGAGTGTCGAGAGCAGCACCGAGTCGAGCGACAACCTGAGTCGCGATGAGCGAGTTGCCGCCCAGCTCGAAGAAGTCGTCCTCCGCACCGACGGACTGCTCGAGACCGAGCACCTCGGAGAAGACCGCGGCGACGATCTCCTCGGCATGAGTGGCCGGAGCACGGAACTCGCGAGCAGCGAACTCCGGCTCAGGTAGCGCACGACGGTCGAGCTTGCCATTCGCATTGAGCGGGAACGCATCCATGGTCACGAACGCCGCCGGAACCATGTACGACGGCAGCTGCTCCGACAGGTGCGCACGCAAGGCGTCCACATCCACCGAGGCAACAGACGGGACCACATAGCCGACCAGCTGATCACCGGTGCGAGCGTCCGAACGCAAGACAACAACCGCCTGCGCGACCGAACCATGCACGGTCAGCGCCGACTCGATCTCGCCCAGCTCGATCCGCAGACCACGCAACTTCACCTGGAAATCGGTGCGCCCCAAGTACTCCAGCTCACCGCCGGCGGTCCACACCACCAGGTCACCGGTGCGATACATCCGCTCACCCGGCGTGAACGGGTTCGCCACAAACCGATCCGAACTCAGATCCGCCCGCGCCACATAACCACGCGCCAACTGCACACCCGCGAGGTACAGCTCACCCGCCATACCCGGCGCCACCGGGTGCAGACGCGAATCCAACACGTAGACCTGGGTATTGAAGACCGGACGACCGATCGGCACCGTCTCGATATCAGCATCCACAACCTGGTGATAGGTCACATCGACCGCGGCCTCGGTCGGACCGTACAGATTGTGCAGCGCCGCACCGGTCACCGCACGCAACTGCTGCGCGGTGGTCGCCGGCAACGCTTCACCGGAAGCGAACACCAGACGCAGGCTCGTGCACTGGGCCGCAGTCGGCTCGGCCACGAACACGGCAAGCATCGACGGCACGAAGTGCGTGGTCGTGACACCCTCCGCGGCAATGACCTCCGCCAGGTACACCGGGTCACCATGGCCGTCGGGCTTGGCCACAACCAGGCGCGCGCCGATCTGCAAGGGCCAGAAGAACTCCCAGACGGACACATCGAACGTGGCCGGAGTCTTCTGCAGCACCACATCTTCGGCGGTCAGCCCGTACTCGGACTGCATCCACACCAAGCGGTTGACGATGGCTTGGTGAGTGACGGCCACACCCTTCGGGCGACCGGTCGAACCCGACGTGAAGATGACGTACGCGATATTCGACGACCGCAGCGGCGCACGACGATCCGCATCCGTCAGCGGCGCATCCGAGTACGCCGACAGCTCGAGCGCATCCACCGCGAGCACCGAGACACCCTCGTGGGTGAACCCGTCGCGCTCGGTGGTCAGCACGCACACCGGATCGGCGGTATCGAGCACATACGCAATACGATCAGCAGGCTGATCCGGATCCAGCGGCACGTACGCGCCACCGGCCTCCAGCACCGCGTACATGGCGATCACCAGGTCCAGCGACCGGCGAATGCCCAGTGCCACCAGGCTGTCCGGGCCGACTCCGGCTTCGATCAGCTTGCGCGCCAACTGGTGTACGCGCCCGGCGAACTCGCCGTACGAGAGCTCTGCTCGTGCCTCGCCGCGCTCGGGTGTCCCCTCGAACGAGAGAGCGGTGGCGTCCGGAGTACGCGCGGCCTGCGCCTCGAACAGCGCGACCAGCGTATTCGCGGCATCGCCGGTCCAGGCGACTCGCATTATGTCGCCACGGGCCTTATCGGCATCTTCCGACTGAATGGCGTCGGCCCGGTCGGCGAGCACGTCGCCGACTCGGAAACCGGTGCGGTTCCAGGTGGAGGTGACCAGGGACCGCTCGGCATTGTCGAGCAGGTCGATATCGCCGACCGCGCGATCCGGCTGTGCCGTTATGGCTTCCAGCAAGCGGCCGAAGCGCTTGGCGAAACGCGCCATGGTCGCGTTGTCGAACAGGTCGGTGGCGTAGATGAGTTCGGCGGTGATGCCGGACGGAGTGCCGCCGAACCCGTTGCCGGACACATTGTGTGCGGCGTTCTGTTCGGTGAGCACCAGTTGCAGATCGAACTTGGCGGTGTCGAGCGGCAGATCGACGCCGCTGACGGTCAGGCCGGGCAGCTCCAGTTCGGCCGGGCCGGTGTTCTGGAACGACAGCATGACCTGGAACAGCGGATGCCGGGCCTGCGAACGGGCCGGATTGAGGATCTCCACCAGACGCTCGAACGGCAGGTCGGAGTGACCGAAGGCCGCGATATCGGTGGCGCGCACCGATTCCAGCAGTGCGTTGAAGCCCGCGCCGCTGTCGATCGGGGTGCGCAGCACGAGGGTATTGACGAACATGCCGATGAGGTCGTCGAGCGCGCGCTCACCACGACCGGCCACCGGGGTGCCGATCGCGATATCCGATTCCCCGGACAGGCGCGCGAGCAGGGTGGCGAGTGCCGCGTGCGCCACCATGAACAGTGTGGCGCCGCGACGGCGGGCCAGCTCCAGCAGCTTGCCGTGCACCTCGGCGTCGATGGTGAAGACGTGTGTGCCACCGCGGCCGGAGGCGACCGCCGGGCGCGGCCGGTCGGACGGCAGCTCCAGCTGATCCGGCAGCCCGCGCAGCGTCCGGTCCCAGTACGAGATCTGCTGTGCGATCACCGATTCCGCATCGGCCTCGTCGCCGAGGACCGCGCGCTGCCACAGTGCGTAGTCGGCGTACTGCACTTCCAGTGGCCGCCAGGCGGGTTCGCCGCCCTCGACCCGAGCGCCGTAGGCGGTCATGACATCCCGGGTGAGCGGGCCCATGGAGAACCCGTCGGCGGAGATGTGGTGCACCACCAGCGCG
This sequence comes from Nocardia sp. NBC_01388, assembly GCF_045040085.1. NCBI lineage: Bacteria > Bacillati > Actinomycetota > Actinomycetes > Mycobacteriales > Nocardiaceae > Nocardia > Nocardia sp. NBC_01388. The sequence continues at coordinate 7,421,168 of NZ_CP109553.1, read as the reverse complement.
AGAACATGCTCGGTGGGGCTGACCTCGAACAGGCGGGCCCGGAACGGCACATCGACGGTGACGTCGAAGCCGGTCCGCACCAGCTCCGAAAGGGCCTGCGGCAGTTCGGCTTCGGTGACGTCCACCGGGGTCAGATCGGGGATGACCTGGCCGGTGGGGACGATCTCCTGGTACGCGGTCCCGCCGACCTCCGGGTAGCGGGTGCGCAGTGATTCGTGGCGCGCCAGCACATCGGCGACGGCGATCTGCAGGGCCTGGCGATCCACCAGACCCGAAAGCCGCACGGCCGCGGGGATATTGTCCACAGCCGATTCGGGATCGAACCGGTTGAGGAACCACATGCGCTGCTGTGCCAGCGACAGCGGGAGCCGGTCGGGGCGCTCCTGTGCGGTCAGGGCCTGACGCGCACCCGCACCGGAGTGCGATTCACCGCGCGCCGCCAGTGCGGCGACGCTGGAGGCCTCGAAGATCTCGCGCACACCCAGCTGGGTGTCCAGCGCGACGGACAGGCGTGCCGCCACCTGGGTGGCGATGAGCGAATTGCCGCCGAGCGCGAAGAAGTCATCGTCCAGGCCGACCTGGTCCAGGCCGAGAACCTCGGCGAAGATGCCCGCCACGATCTGCTCGATCGGGGTGGTCGGGGCGCGGAAGACCGCGGCCTCGAAGACCGGAGCGGGCAGGGCGCGGCGGTCCAGCTTGCCGGAGGCATTGAGCGGGAACTCGTCGAGCACCATGACCACCGACGGGACCATGTACGCGGGCAGCCGCTCGGCGAGCTCGGCCCGCGCGGACTCGATCTCCACGGTGCGACCGGGGGCGGCGACGACATACGCGACGAGCTGATCGCCGGTGTGCTGATCACCGCGCACCACGACCACCGACTGCGCGACCGAACCCAGTGCGGTGAGCTCGGCTTCGATCTCACCGAGCTCGATGCGCAGACCGCGCAGCTTCACCTGGAAGTCGGTGCGGCCGAGGTATTCGATCTCGCCGCCGGCATTCCAGACGACGAGGTCGCCGGTGCGGTACATGCGCTCGGACGCGCCGAACGGGTTGGCCACGAAGCGATCCGAGGTCAGATCCACCCGGGACACATAGCCGGTGGCCAGCTGATCGCCCGCGAGGTAGAGCTCACCCGCGACACCCACCGGAACCGGGCGCAGGCGCGAATCCAGCACGTAGACCTGGGTATTGAAGACCGGGCGGCCGATCGGCACCGTATCGACGTCGAGGGCGGTCACATGGTGGTACGTGACGTCGACGGCGGCCTCGGTCGGGCCGTACAGGTTGTGCAGCTCGGCGCCGGTGATCTCGCGCAGGCGATGGGAGGGCTTGGGCGAGAGCGCTTCACCGGAGGCGAAGACCATGCGCAGGCTGGTGCACTGCACGGCCGCGGCTTCGGCGACGAAGACCGCGAGCATGGACGGCACGAAGTGCGTGACCGTCACACCCTCGCGGGCAATGAGTTCCGCCAGGTAGGCCGGATCGCGGTGACCGTCGGGCTTGGCGACGACCAGCTTCGCGCCGATCTGCAAGGGCCAGAAGAACTCCCACACCGACACGTCGAAGGTGGCCGGAGTCTTCTGCAGCACGATGTCTTCGGTGGTCAGCCCGTACTCGGACTGCATCCACACCAGGCGATTCACGATCGCCGAATGCGGTACGGCCACACCCTTGGGGCGACCGGTCGAACCCGAGGTGAAGATGACGTACGCGGTATTCGATTCCCGCAGCGGCGCAATGCGTTCCGCGTCGGAGATCGGCGCGGCCGAGTAGCTGGACAGCTCCAGCAGATCGATGCGAACCTGCGCGGTGTCCACGGGCAGATCCGCGCCCGAGGTCAGCACGGTCACCGGATCGGCGGTGGCCAGAATGTATTCGGTGCGCTCGGCCGGGTGCTCCGGGTCCAGCGGCACATACGCGCCACCGGCCGCGGCGACGGCGTACATGCCGACCACCAGATCGATGGAACGCCGCATACCCAGCGCCACAAAGGATTCGGCTCCCACGCCGCGTTCGATGAGCCAGCGCGCCAGCCGGTGCACCCGCTCGGCGAGCTCACCGTAGGTCAGCTCTGCCCGTGCCTCGCCGCGCTCGGGTGTCCCCTCGAAAGTGAGAGCTGTCGCGTCGGGAGTACGCGCGGCCTGCGCCTCGAACAGCGCGACCAGCGTGGCTGCCGCATCGCCCGAGACGGTCCGCACCACGCTGCGCGGCGCGACGGCGGCAGAGCCACTCCCCGCGACGACGTCGGCGGTGGCCACCTCGTCATCGATCAGTGTTCCGTCGGTGAGCACGGCAAGCACCGTGTCCACGTCATAGCCGGTGTCGTTCCACTCGGTGACCACGAGCTCGCGCTCGGCGGCTTCGAGCAGTTCGATATCGCCTACTGCCGCAGCGGGTTCGGTGGTGATGGCGGTCAGCACGCGCACCAAGCGGTCGGCGATGTGCCGCACCGAATGCTCGTCGAACAGGTCGCGCAGGTAGCCGGCGCGAATGCGCAGGCGGCTGTCGAGCTGGGCGATGAGGGTGAGCGGGTAGTGGGTGGCGTCGGCGGCCTCGAGGTCGGTGACGCCCATGCCGTCGATATCGGCGGCCTGTGCCCGAATGCCGTCGGCGTCGACCGGGTAGGACTCGAACACCACCAGGGTATCGAAGAGTCCGCCGATGCGCGCGGCCGATTGGATGTCGGCGAGGCCGATGTAGTGGTGATCCAGCAGGTCCGCCTGCTCGCCCTGGGTGCGAGTGAGCAGCGACTGCGCCGATTCGGCCGGATCGAAGGCGACCCGCACCGGCACGGTATTGATGAACAGGCCGACCATGGATTCGACGCCGGACAGCTGGGCCGGGCGGCCGGAGACCGTGGTGCCGAACAGCACGTCCTCACGACCGGTGAGGCGGCCGAGCAGAATGCCCCACGCCACCTGCAGCACGGTATTGGGCGTGACGCCGAGGTCGGCGGCGACGCCGGTCAGGCGGGCGGTCGCCGCCTCGTCCAGCTCGAAGAAGTACTCGCCGGACAGTGCGGTGATCTCGTGGCTCGGGTCCGGTCGGGTGAGCAGGGTCGGCTCGGAGACCCCGCGCAGCGAGGTCTTCCAGGCCTCCAGCGACGCCGTACGGTCCTGCTGCGCAACCCATTCCAGGAAGTAGCGGTAGGAGCGCACCGGCGGCAGCACGCTGGTATCGGAGTGCGTCGCGTACAGCACCAGCAGGTCCTGCATGAGCAGCGGCATGGACCAGCCGTCGAGCAGGATGTGATGATTGGCCACGGCCAGCTGCCAGCGATCGGCGGCCACCTGCACCAGGGTGTAGCGAATGAGCGGCGGCTCGGTCAGGTCGAACCGCTGGACGCGATCGGCCTCGAGAATATAGCTCGCATCACCCGTCTGCGTGCGGTCGTACTGCGACCAGGCCACGTGGATACCGTCGAGGACCAGCTGCACCGGAACGCCATTGGCGTCGGAAACATATGCGGTGCGCAGGATTTCGTGCCGCTCCAGCAGCGCCTGCGCGGCGGCGCGCAGGCGATCGGCATCCACCCGGCCGGTGAGGGTGAGCACCGCCTGCGCGGTGTACACATCCACCGAGGTGGCGGCCAGCTGCGCGTGGAAGAGCAAACCGGACTGCAGCGCCGAGAGCGGCCACACCTGGTCAACTCCGCCGAAACGCTGTTCCCAGCCGTCGATATCACCCTGGGTGATATTCACCAGCCCGAAGTCGGACGGGGTGTGCCCGCCCGCCTCGGCCGATTCGGCATGGTGCGCAACGGCTTCCAGCGCAGTGGTCCACAGTGCGCCGAATTCGGCGACCGCGGCGGCGTCGAGCAGGGTGCTCGGGTAACCGATATTGGCGGTCAGCCTGTCGCCGGTCACGATGGCATTGATATCGATCGGCGCCATGGCGGGCATATCGGCGTCGTACGCACCGCCCAGATCGCCCAGGTCCGCCGCGGGAATCCAGCCGAAACCGCGTAGCGCCTCGGGCACATCGCCCTCGTTCACGCGGCCCAGATAGTTGAAGCTGACCTGGCCGGGCTGCTGCTTGGGCAGCTGATCGGCGGTGGCCTGGTTCACATAGCGCAGCAGGCCGTAGCCGAGGCCCTTGTCCGGCACCGCGAGCAACTGCTCCTTGACCGCCTTGATGGCGTGACCCATGGCAGGTCCGCCGGTGAGCGCGGCATTCACATCGAGCTGCGAGAGATCGAAGCGGACCGGGAAGATGGCGGTGAACCAGCCGACGGTGCGCGAGAGATCCGCGCCGGGCACGACCTCTTCCTCACGCCCGTGGCCTTCGAGTCGGACCAGGGCGGACTTCTCCCCGGCAATCCCCCGGTCCGAGCGCCACTTCGCGACAGCGAGTGCCAGCGCGGTCAGGAGACCGTCATTGACGCCGCCGTGGAAGAGCGCGGGCACGGTGGTGAGCAGCGATTTGGTGACCTCGGCCGAGACCTCGACCCGGTGCACCTCGATCACGGCGGTGACATCCACCGCCGGGTCCAAGGGCCGCTCGGTGAGCAGCGGATCCGGACCGTCGACGACACCTCGCCAGAAGTCGAGTTCGGCGACCCGCTCCGGGGTTGCCGCCGCACGCTCGAGAGCGTGCGCCCAGGTGCGCATGCTGGTCGCGGGGGCGACCAGTTCGGGAGTCTGACCGGCGGAGAGCTGACCCCAGGCGGTGACGAAGTCCGGCACCAGGATTCGCCAGGTGACACCGTCGACCACGAGGTGATGTGCGGCCACGATGAGGCGACCGGCGCGAGAGGCGGTGTCCGATGCACGGCTCGCCGCGGCAGGCTCCAGCCAGACGAACCGAATCACCACGCCCGCTATGGGATCGAGCTTATCGAGCGTGGCATCCAGTGCGGCCGAGGCGATTTCGAGGAATTCCTCGGGACCGACGGCCGGATCGAACTCGGTGCGGTCGATAAGCGCGTCCACGTCGATGGCGCCGGCGGCGGCCGTCTCCACGACCGGATCCGCACCCGGCACCCGCCGCAGGCGCGCCCGCAACATGTCGTGGCGGTCGATGACCGCGCCGACCGTGGCGGCGATACCCGCACGGTCGATGCCGATCGGCAGTTCCAGCGCCATGGTCTGGTTGAACCGCCCGATGCCGCCCGGCCGTTCGACCATGAACCGCACCACGGGGGTGAGCGGCATGACGCCGACTCCCCCACCGGGCAGTTCGGTCAGCTGCGGTGTCGAATCACCCTGTCCGTCAGCGGTTTGCGCGACAGCTGCCAGCCCCGAGACAGTCCGCTGCTCGAAGACGTCACGCGGGCTGAAGATGATGCCGCGCGCCTTGGCCCGCGATACCAGCTGGATGGAGACGATGGAATCGCCGCCCAGCGCGAAGAACGAATCGTCGATGCCGACCCGCTCCAGGCCGAGCACCTCGGCGAAGACCTCGGCAATGGTGTGCTCCACCGTATTGCGCGCGGCCCGGAACACCACCTCGGTGGCGAAGACCGGTTCGGGCAGCGCCCGGCGGTCCAGCTTGCCGACCGGGGTCAGCGGGACGCGGTCGATGATCATCACCGAGGACGGCACCATGTACGCGGGCAATTGCTGCTCGACGTGCGTGGTGACGGCGGCGATATCCACCGAATGACCCGGCGTGGCAACCACGTACGACACCAGCGAGACAGCGCCGGCGGCATTCTTGTGGCCGACGGTGACGGCGAAGTCGACACTCTCGTGCGAGGCGAGGGCCGCATCGATCTCACCGAGCTCGATGCGGAAACCACGCACCTTGACCTGGAAGTCGGAGCGGCCGACGTACTCGACCTCACCGGTGCGGGTCCAGCGGACCACGTCACCGGTGCGGTACATGCGCTGACCCGAGACATACGGGTTGGCGACGAAGCGGTCCGTGGTCAGACCCGGACGCGCGTGGTAGCCGCGGGCCAGCTGAATGCCCGACAGGTAGAGCTCACCCGCGACACCCACCGGAACAGGGCGCAGGCGGTTGTCGAGAATCAGCGACTGCATGCCACGGATCGGACCACCGATGGTGACCAGATCACCCGGGACCAGCGGATCACTGATATTGGTCATGATGGTGGTCTCGGTCGGACCGTAACCATTGTGGAAGGCGCGAATCGTGCCGTCCGGCCCGGTCCCCTCGCCAATGGGAATCGCCCACTTGGCGACCAGATCGGCCGGGACCGCCTCACCACCGGCGACGAGGACGCGCAGGGAGTCCAGGCCGCTCGGATCGAAGGTGGCCAGCGCGGCCGGGGTGATGAAAGCGTGCGTGACGCCCTCGGAGCGGATCAGCTCGGAAAGCTCGTCACCGCCGTACACACCCGGCGGGACCACTACGAGGGTGCCGCCCGCGCCGATGGCCAGCAGGAATTCCAGGATGGACGCGTCGAAGGACGGCGAGGCGAAATGCAGTGCGCGCGAGCGGGAATCGAGGCGGTAGCGCTCGATCTGCTCGGCGCTGAAGTTGGCCAGGCCGGCGTGCGTGACCACCACGCCCTTGGGGACGCCGGTGGAGCCGGAGGTGTAGATGACGTACGCCGGATGCTCCGGCCGCAGCGGGCGCACCCGATCGGTGTCGGCAATCGCGGTGTCCGCGAAGGTGTTCAGGTCGAGCTCGTCCAGGACCAGCCACTCCACCGATTCCGGCAGATCGGCGCGCACCGCGGCCACGGTCAGGCCGACCGGGGAACCGGAGTCGGTGACCATATGGGCAATACGGTCGGCCGGGTAGTTCGGGTCGACCGGGACGAACGCCGCACCGGTCTTGGAGACGGCCCATTCGGCGAAGTAGGAATCGGCCGAACGCGGGACGGCGATGGCGACCAGGTTCTCGGTGCCGATGCCGCGCTCGATGAGCAAGCGCGCCAGGCGGTTCGAGCGCTCGTCGAGATCGACATAGGACAGACCGGTGCCCTGGAAGCGCACCGCAGTGGTCTGTGGATCGCGGGCCACAGCCTCGGCCAGCAGCTCCGGCAGCGTACGGCCCGGAATGACCGGGGCGCCGAAACGGGCTACCAGATCGGCCCTTTCGGACTGATCGAGAATATCGATGGCACCGACGCGGATCTCCGGATCGGCGGCAATGGCCTCCAGGACCCGCATCCAGCGCTCCGCGAATCCCTCCGCGGTGGCCTCGTCGAAGAGATCCACGGCGTAGGTCAGCGCGAGCGCCATACCCGCGTCGGAACCCGGCCGGGTCTCGCCGGCGTCCGTCCCGGCCTGTTCCGACAGCGTGAACTGCAGGTCGAAGCGGGAGATGTTCTCGTCGAGATCCAGTGCGGCGACGGTCAGGCCGGGCAGTTCGAGGGCGGTGCGATCCAGGTTCTGGAAGGCCAGCATGACCTGGAACAGCGGATTGCGGGCCTGCGAACGCTCCGGGGCGAGCAGTTCCACCAGTCGCTCGAACGGCACATCGGCATTGCCGAAGGCGTCGAGATCGGTGTGCCGGGCACGATCGAGCAGATCCGAGAAGGACTCCGCCGGATCGATCCCGGTGCGCAGCACCAGGGTATTGACGAACATGCCGACCAGATCGTCGAGCGCGGCCTCGCCACGACCGGCGACCGGGGTGCCGACGGCGATGTCATCACTGCCGGACAGCCGGGCCAGCAGCACCGCGAGCGCGCTGTGCATGACCATGAACAGCGATGAGCCACGCTGGCGCGCAACATCTTCCAGCGCGCCGATGAGTTCGGGACGCAGGGTGCGCTGCAGGGTCGCGCCGCGATGCGAGGCCACGGCCGGGCGCGGGCGATCGGTGGGCAGTGCCAGCTCGTCCGACACACCCTCCAGCGCGCGCTGCCAGTACCCGACCTGACGGGCCATGAGCGAGCCCGAATCCTCCTCGGACCCCAGCACTTCCCGCTGCCAGACGGCGAAGTCCGCGTACTGCACGGCCATCGGCGCCCATCCCGGCACCGCACCCTGGGTGCGCGCCGAGTAGGCGACCATGACATCCCGGGTCAGCGGCGCCATCGAGAAGCCGTCGCCCGCAATGTGATGCACCACGACGACAAGCACATGCTCACGCGCGGACGAGGCTGCTTCCGCTCCTGCCGAATCGGCATGCGCACCATTCGTCGTGGTCGCAATATCGGCGATGGCGGAGTCGGCAGGCGATGCGCCCGCGGCGGACGTGCTCGACGTCGCGGCGGGAGCGTCCGGCGCCGACCCGACCCGGAACAGGCGGGCGCGCAGCGGAACCTGGTCCGCCACATTGAATCCCAGGGTGGCGAAGGCGGTGACAGTGGCGGTGAGGTCCGCGGCCGCGACCGTAACCGGACGCAGATCGAGGGCGATCTCCTCGGCGGGCACGACCACCTGCATCGGGGTGCCGCCGTGCTCCGGGTAGCGGGTGCGCAGCGACTCGTGCCGGCGTACGACGTCGGCGACCGCGAGTTCCAGTGCGGCGGTGTCGAGTTCACCGGTGAGGCGAATCGCCAGCGGCAGGTTGTAGGCCGCCGACGAGGTGTCGTACTGGTTGAGGAACCACATGCGCTGCTGTGCGAAGGACAGCGGCACCAGTTCCCCGGCCGGGCGCGGGCGTGCGACCAGCTTGGCGCGGGACGCGCCGTCGGCATGCGATTCGATACGGGCCGCGAGGGCCTCGACCGTGCTCGCCTCGAAGAGCGTGCGCACCGCGACCGTGGTGTCCAGGGCCGCGCCGATGCGCGATACCACCCGGGTCGCGATGAGCGAATTGCCGCCCAGATCGAAGAAGTCGTCGTCGAGTCCGGCCCGCGGCAGGTCCAGGACCTCCGCGAAGACGGCGGCGACGGTCTCCTGGGTGGGCGTCTCCGGCGCGCGGAAGGCGCGCGCCTGCACCGCCGGCGCGGGCAGCGCGCGACGATCCAGTTTGCCGTTGACAGTCAAGGGGATTCGGTCCAGCACGACCATGGCGGCGGGCACCATGTACGACGGCAGGCGCTCGCCCGCACCGTCGCGGATATCCAGCAGCCACGCGTCCGAGCCGGTGGCCGGTCCGGAGGCGTCCACGCTCCCACCGGGAGCGGTGTTGTCCGGCACCACATAGGCGACGATGCGCTGATCACCCGGCAGGTCCTCGCGCACGATGACGGCGGCCTGGGCGACGCCCGGCTGCGCCAGCACGGCGGCCTCGATCTCGCCGAGCTCGATGCGGAAACCACGCACCTTCACCTGATCATCGGCGCGACCCAGGTATTCGAGCTCGCCGAAGCGGTTCCAGCGCGCCACGTCGCCGGAGCGGTACAGGCGACTGCCCTGCGCGCCGAACGGGCTGGCCACGAAACGGGCCGCGGTGAGGTCGGGGCGGCCGAGGTAACCGCGCGCCAATTGCGCACCGGCCACATACATTTCACCCGCGACGCCGACCGGGACCGGGTGCAGGCGCTCATCGAGCACGTACACGCGCAGGCCCGCGATGGCGCGGCCGACCACGCTGCCGGTGGCGGCGGTAATCGTGCCGGCATCGAGAACGCGATGCGAGACGTGCACCGTGGTCTCGGTGATGCCGTACATATTCACCAGGTACGGCGCGGAATCACCGTGCCGGGCAACCCAATCCGACAGGCGGCGCAGCTCGAGCGCCTCACCGCCGAAGATCACGTAGCGCAGCGCCAGCGCCTGCTCATCGGCATCGGCGATACCGGGTTCCCGGCTCGCCGCGGCAATACGCTCGGCCTCGGCCAGCTGGTAGAAGGCCGACGGCGTCTGGTTGAGCACCGTAACCCGTTCGCGGCGCAACAGTTCCAGGAACTGCTCCGGCGAGCGGGACACGTAGTAGTCGACGACCACCAGGGTGCCGCCGTAGAGCAGCGGTCCCCACAGCTCCCACACCGAGAAGTCGAAGGCGTAGGAGTGGAACAGCGTCCACACATCGTCGGCGCCGAACCCGAACTCGCGATCGGTATTCGCCATGAGCCGCACCACATTCCGGTGCGCCACGGCCACGCCCTTGGGGCGGCCGGTGGAACCGGAGGTGTAGATGACATACGCGACGTGATCGGGATGCAGCGGCGCGGTGCGGTCGGCGTCGGTGATCGGGGAATCGTCGGCGTCCTCGATATCGCCGGCCTCGACGGTGTAGCCGTCGAGTATGACGGTCGGCAGTCCGGCGGGCAGCTCCACCTGCACGGTCGAATCGATGACCACACTGGTCGGCTGGGCGTCCGAGAGGACGAAGGCAATGCGATCGGCCGGGTAGGTCGGATCCACCGGTACATAGCCCGCACCGGTCTTGATCACCGCGAGCAGGGCGACAACCAGATCCAGCGAACGCGGCAGCAGCACGGCCACCAGCGACTCCGGACCCGCGCCGTCCTCGATCAACCTGCGCGCCACCACATTCGCGCGCCGATCCAGATCGTTGTAGGTCAGTTCGTCATCGCCGAATCGGGCCGCGACCCGATTCGGATCGGCGGCCACCACCAGGTCGAACAGACCCGACAGGGTGGCGTTCGGGTCCACGAACGGGCTCGACAGCGTGGCCACCGGATCGATGAACAGCTCGGCGAGCGCGCCGAGGGCGCCGCCCGGAGACAGCACCTCCGCGATTCCGCCGCCGTTCGCCTGCGCCGCGGTGCGTGCGGCCGCCGCGAGCTCGACAATGTCATCGCCCGCGGAAACCCAGCGCTCGGATACCTCGTGCCGCTCGACCCCGCCGAGCAGATCGATATCGCCCAGCAGCACGGCCGGATCCTCGGCGACGGTGCGCAGAATGCGGACCAGGCGCTCGGCGAAGGAGGCGACGGTTTCCGGATCGAACAGATCGGTGGCGTAATTCCAGGACAGGCCCAGCGCGCCGTCGGCGCGCTCGCCCACGGTCAGCTGCACATCGAATTTGGCGGTACCCGCATCGAATTCGACGGCCTCCAGCTCCAAGCCGGGCAGCGCGACCGCACCCGCGTCCGCGGCGCCCGCGGCCTCGAAGGTCAGCGCCACCTGGAACAGCGGGTGGTGCGCCTGCGAGCGGACCGGGCTGAGCACGTCGACCAGGCGCTCGAACGGCACCTCGGCGTGTGCGAAGGCGGCCAGATCGGTGCGCCGGACCTGCGAGAGCAGATCGCGGAAGGCGGCACCGGGCAGGACCGCGGTGCGCAGCACCAGGGTATTGACGAACATGCCGACCAGATCGTCGAGCGCGCGGTCACCGCGACCGGCGATCGGGGTGCCGATGGCGATATCGATGGAGCGGGACAGGCGGGCCGACCAGGTGGCCAGCGCGGCGTGCACCACCATGAACAGCGTGACGTCGTGCTCACGGGCCAGGGTGTTGAGCGCCCGGTGCAGCTCGGCGTCGATCGAGAAGTCGTACGTGCCACCGGCATTGGTGGCGATTTCCGGTCGCGGCCGGTCCGCGGGCAGCTCGATCTGCTCGGGCAGATCGCGCAGCTGCTCGGTCCAGTACGACACCTGCTGTGCGGCAACCGATTCCGGATCGTGTTCCTCGCCCAGCACATCGCGCTGCCACAGCGCGTAGTCGGCGTACTGCACCGGCAGCGGCGTCCAGGCGGGGGCTTCGCCGCCACTGCGGGCCAGGTACGCGCCCACCACATCACGCAGCAGCGGACGCAGCGAGACGCCATCCGAGCTGATGTGATGCAGCACCAGCACCAGCACGTGCTCGGTGGCGCTCAGGCTCAGCACCGTGGCGCGGAACGGCAATTCCCGGGTGACGTCGAAGAACACGCTCGCGAGTTGGGTGATGCGCATGGGCAGTTCGTCGGCGGTCACCGATTCGGCGCGCACCTCGAACTCGATCTCCGAGAGCGACAGCACCCGCTGGAAGCCGTCGCCGGCGATCTCCGGGTAGATGGTCCGCAGCGCTTCGTGCCGCGCCAGCACATCGCCGAGGGCGGCGGCGAAGGCCTCGATATCCACCACACCGGTGAGCTTCAGCGCCACCGGAATGTTGTTGACCGCGGTGCGATTGTCGAAGCGGTTGAGGAACCACATGCGCTGCTGCGCCGGGGACAGCGGCACCAGCTGGGCGGTCTCCCCCGTCGGCAGGGTCACCGGCGCGGGACGCTCCTGCGCCACCAGCGGCGCGCGGCCACCGGTGCCGACACGCGATTCCAATTGCGCCGCGAGGGCGGCCACGGTGGTGGCCTCGAAGATCGCGCGCAGCGGGATATCGGCGTCCAAGGCGGCGGACAGGCGCGATACCACCTGGGTGGCGATGAGCGAGTTGCCGCCGAGCTCGAAGAAGTCGTCGTCCAGGCCGATGCCGTCGCCGCCGAGCACATCGGCGAACACGCCGGCGACCGTCTGCTGCACGGGGGTGGCCGGGGCGCGGTACACCTTGGCCGCGAAAGACGGTGCGGGCAGCGCCCGGCGATCCAGCTTGCCGGAGGCATTGAGCGGGAGGGCGTCCAGCATCACGAAGGCGGCCGGGACCATATAGGCCGGAAGCTGCTGCGACAGTGTGGCCTTCACGGCCTCCAGGTCGATCCGGCCGTCGGCGGCGACAACGTACGCGACCAGCTGATCACCGGTGCGCTCATCGTGGCGGACCACGACGACGGACTGCGCGACGTCTGTCAGCCCGGTCAGCGCGGCTTCGATCTCGCCGAGCTCGATGCGCAGACCGCGCAGCTTCACCTGGAAGTCGGTGCGGCCCAGGTATTCCAGTTCACCCTGGCCGGTCCAGACCACGAGGTCACCGGTGCGGTACATACGTGCGCCGGAGCCGAAGGGGTTGGCCACGAAGCGATCCGCGGTCAGATCGGGGCGCGCGACATAGGCGGTGGCCAGCTGATCGCCCGCGAGATAGAGCTCACCCGCGACACCCACCGGAACGGGGCGGAGCCGCGAATCCAGCACGTACACCTGGGTGTTGAAGACCGGGGCGCCGATCGGCACCGAGGTGATGTCCGCGTCGGTGACCTCGTGATAGGTGACGTCGACGGCGGCTTCGGTGGGGCCGTACAGGTTGTGCAGGCGCGCACCGGTCAGCTCGCGCAGCAGCTGCGCGGTCGGGCCGGGCAGGCCCTCACCGGAGGCGAAGACATTGCGCAGACTCGAGGACGACACCGCCGAACCAGCGGGCTCGCTCGCGAGCGCGGCCACGAATACGGCCAGCATGGACGGCACGAAGTGCACCGTGGTGACCTGCTCGGCGGCAATGAGCCGCACCAGGTACGCCGGATCGCGATGGCCGTCCGGCCTGGCGATCACCAGGCGGGCGCCGACCTGCAACGGCCAGAAGAACTCCCACACCGAGACGTCGAAGGTGGCAGGGGTCTTCTGCAGCACCACGTCGTAGGCGGCCAGCCCGTACTGGGCATGCATCCACACCAGGCGGTTGACAATGGCGGCGTGCGAGACCGCGACGCCCTTGGGGCGACCGGTGGAGCCGGACGTGAAGATCACGTACGCGGTGTTCTCCGGAAGCAGCGGGCCGCGGCGATCGGCATCGGTGAGCGGGGTGTCGGCGAAGGCCGACAGGTCCAGCTCATCGATCCGAACCTGGCGAGCGGTAATGCCTTCCAGATCCGCGACACCGTCCAGATCGTCACCGGAGGTCAGCACGCAGACCGGTTGCGCCGTCTCCAGGATGTACCGGGTGCGCTCGGCCGGATGATCGGGGTCCAGCGGCACATACGCGCCACCGGCGACGGTGACGGCGTACATGCCCGCCACCAGATCGATGGAGCGGCGCATACCCAGCGCCACAAACGATTCCGGTCCGACGCCCTCGGCGATGAGCCAGCGGGCGAGTTTGCGCACCCGAGCGGCGAACTCGGAATAGGAGAGACTTGTCCCCTCGAACGTGACAGCGGTGGCGTCGGGAGTCAGGGCGACCTGCGCCTCGAACAGCGAAACCAGCGTTGCCGCAGCGCCTTCCGAGACCTCCGGCAGTGCCGCGTCCAGCTCGAAGGCGGTGTCGTTCCAGCCGGTCAGCACGCGCCAGCGCTCGCTGTCGCCGAGCAGTTCGATATCACCGACACGCACCGACGGATCGGTGACCACAGCGGTGAGCACACGAACGAACCGGCGCGCGAAGAGCTCCGCGAAGCGATCGTCGAAAAGGTCGGTGGCGAAGACGAGTTCGGCATCCATGGCCGCGGCCTCGGCGCCGGGGCCCGCCACCGCATTCGACTCGCGGCCCGCCGCGGCGCCGCCGGCGACCTCACTCAGCGTCAGTTGCAGATCGAACTTCGCCGACTGCTGATCGATGCCCAGCTCGGATACGCGCAGCCCCGGCAGCTCCAGCGCGGTGCGGCCCAGGTTCTGGAACGACAGCATGACCTGGAACAGCGGATGGCGCGCCTGCGAACGGGCCGGATTCAGCACATCGACAAGGCGTTCGAACGGCACATCGGCGTGTGCGAAGGCCTGCAGATCGCGTTCGCGCACCTTCTTCAGGAGCTCGGCGAACGTCTCGCCGCTATCGACCGGTGAACGCAGCACCAGGGTATTGACGAACATGCCGACCAGATCGTCGAGCGCCTGCTCGCCACGACCGGCCACCGGAATACCGACGGCAATGTCATCGGTACCGCTCAGGCGCGCCAGCAGCGCCGCAAAAGCGCTGTGCACCACCATGAACAGCGTGGTGCCCTGCTGCTTCGCGACCCGCTGCAGGCCGGTGATGAGCTCACCCGGCACCTCGAAGCGGTGTGTGCACGCCTCGTAGGAGGCGACGGCGGGACGCGGCCTGGTGGACAGGCGCAGCTCGTCCGGCAGGCCGCCGAGCGTCCGGCGCCAGTAGTCCAGCTGCTCGGTGATGAGCGAGCGCGGATCTTCCTCGGAGCCGAGGGTCTCGCGCTGCCACAGCGCGTAGTCCGCGTACTGCACCGGCAGTTCCGGCCAGCCCGGGGCCTCGCCACTACTGCGCGCCACGTACCCGGTCATCAGGTCGCGCACGAGCGGGTTCATCGAGAAGCCGTCGGCGGCAATGTGATGCGCCACCAGCACCAGCACGTGGTCGTCGTCCGCGAGCCGGAAGGCGCGCAGGCGCACCGGCGGCTCCGCGGTGACATCGAAACCACGCCCGGCGAAGTCGTAGACCGCGGCGAAGAGTTCGCCCTCGGCCACATCCCGCACCTCGAGCTGCGGAATGGCGCGCGCCGTCGGCAGCACCTTCTGGTACGCGACGCCCTCGTAGGACGGGTAGATGGTGCGCAACGATTCGTGCCGCGCCATCACATCGGCGACCGCACCGCGCAGGGCGTCGAGATCCAGTGTGCCGGTGAGCCTTACGGCCGCCGGGATATTGTTCGCGGCCGAATCGGTGTCGAAGCGGTTGAGGAACCACATGCGCTGCTGCGCGAGCGACAGCGGCGGATACTCCGGCCGGGTGCGCACCGTAAGCGCCTGGCGCACACCGGTTCCGGCATGCGATTCGACTCGCGCGGCCAGGGCCGCCACGGTCGGCGCCTCGAAGAGGGCGCGCACGCCGATCTCGGCGCTGAGCGCGGCGGACAGTCGTGCGACCACCTGGGTGGCCACCAGCGAGTTGCCGCCGAGCTCGAAGAAGTCGTCGTCCACACCGACGCGCTCGGCGCCGAGCAGTTCGCCGAAGATCGCGGCGATGATCTCTTCGATCGGGGTGGCGGGCGCCCGGAAGCGTTTGGTTTCGAAAACCGGTGCGGGCAGCGCCTTCCGGTCCAGCTTGCCGGAGGCGTTGACCGGGAAGGCGTCCAGGACCACGATCGCGGACGGGACCATATAGGCGGGCAGCGAGCGACCCAGCGCGGCCTTGACCGCGTCGACATCGACACCGGCAGCACCTGATTCGCGGCCCACCGCGGCCGGCTCACGAACCACATAGCCGACCAGCTGATCGCCCGCGTGGGCATCGGCCCGCACGACAACGACCGACTGACCGATGCCCTGCTGTGCCAGCAGTGCGGCCTCGATCTCGCCGAGTTCGATGCGCAGACCGCGCAGCTTCACCTGGAAGTCGGTGCGGCCCAGGTATTCCAGCTCGCCCGCGGTGGTCCACTTCACCAGGTCGCCGGTGCGGTACATGCGCGCGCCGGAGGCGTCGAACGGGTTTGCCACGAAGCGATCCGCGGACAGGTCGGGGCGGCTGAGGTAGCCGCGAGCCAGCTGATCGCCCGCGAGATAGAGCTCACCCGCGACACCCGGCGCGACCGGGTGCAGGCGGGCATCCAGCACGTAGGTCTGGGTGTTCCACACCGGGCGGCCGATGGGCACGAAGACGGTGTCGGCGTCGACCACCTCGTGGTAGGTGACATCGACCGCGGCTTCGGTGGGGCCGTACAGATTGTGCAGACGGGCGCCGGTCAGCTCGCGCAGCTTCTGCGCGGTGGGGGCGGGCAGGGCCTCACCGGAGGCGAACACCTGGCGCAGCTGGATTTTCTGCCTACGCTCCGCTCCGGCGGGGTGCTGGATCTTCTGCCTACGCTCCGCTCCGGCGGGGTTCGTGGCCCTGGGAGTCTCGTTCTTCCCTCCCTCCGCTCCTCCGCTTCGCTCCCCCGCTCCACTCAGTCCAGAACGAGACGGGCCACGAACCTGGAGTGGGGGTTCTGCGGCCGCGTCGAGAGCAGCGACGAAAACCGACAGCATCGACGGCACGAAATGGGCTGTCGTGATGCCTTCTTCAGCGATGATCTGCGCGAGGTAGACCGGGTCACGGTGACCGTCATGCTTGGCGACCACCAGACGCGCACCGGTCTGCAAGGGCCAGAAGAACTCCCAGACCGAGACGTCGAAAGTGGCCGGAGTCTTCTGCAGCACAGCGTCATCCGGGCCGATCGGATACTCGTGCTGCATCCACAGCAGCCGGTTCACGATCGCGCCGTGCTCGACCGCGACGCCCTTGGGGCGACCCGTCGAACCGGAGGTGAAGATCACGTAGGCCGCGTGTTCGGGCCGAATGGCCTGTCCGCGTTCGGCATCGGTGATCGGTGCGGCCGAATAGGCCTCGAGGTTGAGCGTCTCGACCTCGAGCACCGGCACATTCCGGCCGGTCACGAAGTCGTCGCGACCGGTGGTCAGAATGGCGACCGGGCGGGCGGTATCGAGCACGTAGTCGATGCGCTCCCCCGGCTGATCCGGATCCAGCGGCACGTACGCGCCACCGGCCTCCAGTACCGCGTACATGGCGACCACGAGGTCGATCGAGCGGCGGATGGCCAGCGCGACCAGCGATTCCGCGCCGACGCCCTGCGCCATGAGCTTGCGGGCCAGGCGATTGACGCGGCCGGAGAGGCCCGCGTAGGTCAGACTTGTCCCCTCGAAAACAACGGCGGTCGCATCGGGGCTGATCAGAGCCTGTGCCTCGAACAGCGAAACCAGAGTTGCCGACGCGGCGTGCCGCGCATCGGACACAGCGCCTTCCGGCAGTGCGGGGAGGACCCGGGCGAGTTCGAACCCGGTGTTGTTCCAACCGGTGAGCACCTTGTCGCGCTCACCCTCGACCAGCAGATCGATATCGCCGATCGGCTGCTCCGGGTCGGCCACCACGGCATCCAGGATCAGATCCAGGCGGTGCGCGAATGCCGCGACCGTCGACTCGTCGAAAAGGTCACGCGCATAGGAGAACTCGGCGGACATGCCCGCGTTCTCACCATTCGCGTCCTGTGCCTCCTGCAGCGTCAGCTGCAGATCGAACTTGGCCAGCTGGGCGTCGTAGTCGATGCCGTTGACCGAGAGTCCGGGCAGTTCCAGGCTGGCCTGCCGGGTGTTCTGGAAGGTCAGCATGACCTGGAACAGCGGATGGCGGGCCTGCGAACGCGCCGGATTCAGCACCTCGACGAGCCGCTCGAACGGCACATCGGCATGCGCGAAGGCCTGCAGATCGCTTTCCCGGGCCTGCGCCAGCAGATCCGCGAAGGTCTTCTCGCCGTCCACCTCGCTGCGCAGCACCAGCGTATTGACGAACATGCCGATCAGGTCGTCGAGCGCCTGCTCGCCACGACCGTGCACCGGCGTCCCGATGGCGATATCGCTGGAACCCGAGAGCCGCGCGAGCAACACCGCGAGAGCACTGTGCAGCACCATGAACAGCGAGGCATTGTGCCTGCGACCCAGGTCGACCAGACGCTGCTGCGTCTCGGCGGAAATGGCGAACGGGTAGGTGCCGCCCTTGTAGGAGGCGGCGGGCGGGCGCGGGCGGTCCGAGGGCAGCACCAGCTCGTCCGGCAGATCGGCCAGGGTCTGGGCCCAGTAGCTGATCTGCTTGGAGATGAGCGAGCTCGGATCGTCCTCCGCGCCCAGCACCTCGCGCTGCCAGAGCGCGTAATCGGCGTACTGCACGGGCAATTCGGCCCAGGTGGGCGCCTCCCACGAGGTACGGGCGGCATACGCGACCATGACATCGCGAGCCAGCGGGCCCATGGACCAGCCGTCCGCGGAGATGTGGTGCACCACCATGCCGAGCACGTACTCGGACTCGCTGAGTTCGAACAGCGCCGCGTGCATCGGCACCTCGTCGGTGACGTCGAAGGCCATCGACGCCAGCTCGACCAGGTGGTCGATGAGATTGGCCTGGGTGACCGGCACCGGGGTCAGGTCGGGCACGATCTGCGCGGCGTCCAGCACCAGCTGCACGGGGCCGTGCGCGGTCTCCGGGAAGACGGTGCGCAGCGACTCGTGCCGGTCGATGACGTCGATGACGGCGACCTGCAGCGCCGCCACATCCAGTTCACCGGACAGCCGGATGGCGACCGGGATGTTATTGACCGCCGAGGCGGTGTCGAAGCGATTCAGGAACCACATGCGCTGCTGCGCAAGGGAAAGCGGAATCTCCGCCGGGCGCTCGCGAGCCACCAGCGCCTTGCGCGCACCGTCACCGGCATGCGATTCCACACGGGCGGCCAGCGCGGCCACCGTGGCGGCCTCGAACAGCATGCGCACGGGGACGCGGGTGTCCAGTGCGGTGCCCAGGCGGGTCGCCACCTGGGTGGCGATGAGCGAGTTGCCCCCGAGTTCGAAGAAGTCGTCGTCGACGCCGACGCGGGCGATACCGAGGACCTCGCCGAAGATCTGGGCGACGATCTCTTCGATAGGCGTTGTGGGGGCCCGGAATTCGCGGACCTCGAACACCGGGCTGGGCAGTGCGCGCCGGTCGAGCTTGCCGGAGGCATTGAGCGGGAAGGCTTCCAGCACCATGAACGCGCCGGGGACCATGTAGGCGGGCAACGTACGGTGCAGCAGCGTTTTGACGCTGTCGAGATCGACCGGGCCACGGGTGACGACGTAGGCGACGAGCTGGTCGCCGGCGACGGTGTCGATGACCAGAACCACGGCCTGGTTGACCGACGGGTGGGTCAGCAGGGCGGTTTCGATCTCGCCGAGCTCGATGCGCTGGCCACGGAACTTGACCTGGAAGTCGGTGCGGCCGATGTATTCCAGTGCGCCGGAGCTGTTCCAGCGCACCAGGTCACCGGTGCGGTAGAGGCGGTCTCCGGGTGCGCCGAAGGGGTCGGCGACAAATCGTTCGGCGCTCAGGTCGGGGCGGGCGTAGTAGCCGCGTGCGACCTGCGCGCCGCCGAGGTAGAGCTCACCGGGGACGCCGCCCGGGACCGGGCGCAGGCCCTCGTCCAGGACGTAGGTGCGGGCGTTCCAGACCGGGCGGCCGATCGGCACGGCGGCCGGTGTCGGGGTCGCGATGGCCGCGGCGGTGGCGTGGACGGTGAACTCGGTCGGGCCGTAGAGGTTGTGCACGGCGGCGGTGGAGAAGCGCCGGAACGCGGTCACGGTCGCGGGCGGCAGGGCTTCACCGGCGACGAGAACCGCACGCAGGGAAAGGCATTCGGCGGCCGAGGCGCTGCTGGCGAACACGCTGAGCATGGACGGGACGAACGAGGTCAGGGTGACGCGGTGGTTGCCGATGACCTCGGACAGGTACATCGGGTCACGGTGCCCGTCGGGCGCGGCGATGACCTGCTGGGCACCGACTGCGAGGGAGCCGAACAGCTCCCAGACCGACACGTCGAAGGTGACGGGGGTCTTCTGCAGGATCACATCGGTGTCGTCGATGCCGTATTCGGCGGTGATCCAGGCGATCTGGTTGAGGACCGCGCTGTGCGGCACCGCGACGCCCTTGGGGCGGCCGGTGGAGCCGGAGGTGTAGAGCACGTACGCGGTGTTCGACGAGCGCAAGGGCGCCAGCCGATCGACGGAAGTGACCGGAGCATCGTCGAACTCGCTCAGATCCAGCGAATCCAGGTGCAGAACCTGGCAATCCGAGCTCTCCACCGCATCGTCGGTGGTGGTGAGCAGGACGACCGGCTGCGAACTGGCCAGCACATAGTCGGTGCGCTCGGCCGGATGATCGGGATCGACCGGCACATAGCCGCCACCCGCGGTGAGGGTGGCGTAGATGGCGACCAGCATGTCGATCGAGCGGCGAATGCCCACCGCGACCAGGGTCTCCGGGCCGACGCCCTCGGTGATGAGCTTGCGCGCCAGGCGATTGACCCGGCTGGAGAACTCCGCATAGCTGAGATCGGCAGGGGTGCCGAACATTCCGCTGCTGCGCTCGCCCGGATCGAAGATCAGAGCGGTGCCGTGCGGACGCAGGCGGACCTGTTCCTCGAACAGGTCCAGCACGGTCTGCGCGGACGGCAGCGAGTGCTCGTTGCGGCTCCAGTCGCCCAGGACCAGGGCGCGTTCGTCCTCGTTGAGGATGTCGATATCGCGCACCACGGTATCGGGTGCGGTGACGGCGGTTTCGAGGATGCGCAGGTAGCGGTGGCCGAATTCGGCGACGGTGCGCTCGTCGAACAGATCGGTGGCGTAGGACAGCACCACCGACAGTCCGGCGGGCTCACCGGCCATGCCGCGCTGTTCGGTCAGCGTCCACTGCAGGTCGAACTTGGCGATATCGACTTCGAGCTCATCGGCCGAGACGGTCAGGCCCGGCAGCTCCATGGAGCCGTGCGACATCTCCTGGAAGGAGAGCATGACCTGGAACAGCGGATGGCGTGCTTGGGAGCGGGTCGGGTTGATGACCTCGACGAGGCGCTCGAACGGCACATCGGTGCTGGCGAAGGCCGCCAGATCGGTTTCCCTGGTCCGGGAGAGGAAGTCGGTGAAGGCCTCGGACCCGTCGACCTCGCTGCGCAACACCAGGGTGTTGACGAACATGCCGATCAGATCGTCCAGGGCCTGTTCACCACGACCGGCGACCGGGGTGCCGATGGAGATATCGCTGGTCCCGGACAGGCGGGCCAGCAGCACCGCCAGCGCCGAATGCATCACCATGAACAGCGAAACACCCTGCGCGCGAGCCAATCCCGAAAGCCGGGTGTGCAGCTGCACCGGAATCTCGAACGTGACCCGGTTACCGCGGAAGCTCTGCACCGGCGGGCGCGGGCGATCGGCGGGCAGATCGAGCTGATCGGGCAGTCCGGCCAAAGCGCCACGCCAGTAGGCGATCTGGCGTGCGGCCATGGAATCGGGATCGGCTTCCGAACCCAGCACCTCACGCTGCCAGATGCTGAAGTCCTGGTACTGCACCGGCAGCGGCGCCCACGCGGGCTCCTGACCGGAGACCCGCGCCAGGTAGGCGGCGGTCATATCGCGCGAGAGCGGGCCGAACGAGAAACCGTCCGCCGCAATGTGATGCACAACGAAGGCAACGGCGTAATCGTTGAGGGCGACGCCGTCGGCCTCGTCCTCGATCGTCTCGCCGACCTGGAATACCCGGACGCGAATGGGCAGCTCACGCGAGACATCGAAACCCCGCGAGGCGAATTCGGCCAGGGCCGGGAACAATTCGGCCTCATCGATGGAGACGACCTCGATGCCGAGATCGACCTGCTCCATGGGCAGCACCTGCTGCAGGCCGCCGTCCCCGGATTCCGGGAAGATGGTGCGCAGCGATTCCTGCCGCGCCACCACATCGGTCAGCGCCAGCTGCAGCGCCTCGATATCGACCCGGCCGCGCAACCGCACCACGAACGGCAGGTTGTAGGTCGGCACATCGGGATCGAACTGATTGAGGAACCACATGCGCTGCTGTGCCAGCGACAGCGGCACTCGCTCGGGGCGCTGCTGCGCCACCAGCGGCGGACGCGAAATATCCGACGGCGCAATGGTTTCCATGCGCGCGGCAATGCCCGCGACGGTGGGGGTCTCGAACAGTGCGCGCACACCCAGGCGGGTGCTGAACGCGGCGGAGATGCGAGCGACCACCTGGGTGGCGACCAGCGAGTTACCGCCGAGATCGAAGAAATTGTCGTCGATGCCGACCCGCTCGTGGCCCAGGACATCGGCGAAGATGCCCGCCACGATCTCCTCGGCGGCGGTGCGCGGGGCCCGGTAGCCGGCGGCGTCCACGCTGAACACCGGATCCGGCAGGGCCTTGCGGTCCAGCTTGCCGGAGGTATTGAGCGGGAACCCGTCCAGCACCATGATCGAGGCCGGGACCATGTAGGTCGGCAGCTTCTCGGCGGCGAAGCGGGTCAGCTCGACCGGATCGATGCTCTGGCCGGGCATGGGCACCACGTAGGCGACCAGTTGCTGGCCGGTGGCGGTGTCCATGACCAGCACCGCGGCCTGGCTCACAGCCGGGTGCGCGAGCAGGTCGGTCTCGATCTCGCCGAGCTCGATGCGCTGGCCACGGAACTTCACCTGGAAGTCGGTGCGGCCGATGTACTCGATCGCGCCGGAATCGTTCCAGCGCACCAGGTCACCTGTGCGGTACATGCGCTCACCGGTGGCCGAGAGCGGGTTCGCGACAAAGCGATCCGACGTCAGATCCGGGCGGCCCTTGTACCCACGGGCGAGCTGACGCCCACCGAGGTAGAGCTCTCCCGCGGCACCGATGGCGGCCGGTCGCAGCCGCGAATCGAGCACGTAGACATCGACATTCCACTCGGGCACACCGATCGGCACCGTCACGGTGTCGGCATCGGTGTTCTCCCAGTAGGTCACCGAGACCGCGGCCTCGGTGGGTCCGTAGAGGTTGTGCAGGCCCGCGGAGCTCAGCGCACGGAAGCTCGCACCGGTCTCCGGCGGCAGGGCTTCACCGATGACGAACACGCTCTTGAGCGAAACACACTGTGCGGCACTGGCATGGGAGACGAAGACCGTCAGCATGGACGGCACGAAGTCGGTAACCGTCACCCCGTGGCGCTGGATGGTTTCCGCGACGTAGACCGGGTCGCGGTGCCCGTCGGGGGTCGCGATGATCATCTTCGCGCCGACCATCAAGGGCAGGAAGTAACCCCACAGCGAGACGTCGAAGGTGGTCGCGGTCTTCTGCAGGTACACATCGTCAGCCGTGAGCTGGTACTCATCGAGCATCCAGAGTTCTTGGTTGACAATGGCGTGGTGGGTGACCGCGACGCCCTTGGGGCGGCCGGTCGAGCCCGAGGTGTAGATGACGTAGGCGGTATTGAACGGCCGCAGCGGCGCGATCCGATCCGCATCCGTCACCGGAAGATCGGCGTAGCCCGACACGTCCAGGGTGTCGATCTGCAAGCGCCGCACCGACTCCGGCAGCTCGAGCCCGTCGCGCTCGGTGGTCAGAACACAGACCGGTGCCGCGGACTCGAGGATGTAGGCGGTGCGATCGGCCGGATGATCCGGGTCGATCGGCACGTACGCGCCACCTGCCCGCAGCACCGCGTGCATGCCGATAACCAGTTCCAGCGAGCGCCGCATACCCAGAGCGACAAGCGATTCCGGGCCGACACCATCAGCGATGAGGAAGCGTGCGAGGCGGTTCACCCGGGCACCGAATTCGGCGTAGGTGAGGGTCGCACCCTCGAATTCGAGGGCGATATTGTCCGGCGTCAGCGGGATCTGGGCATCCAGCAGTGCGGGCAGCGTGGTCTCGGGGACCTCGTGATCCGCCGAATTCCACTCGACCAGCGTGCGGGTGCGCTCGGCCGCGGTGGTGACGGACAGACCCCACACCGGCTGCTCGGCCGAGGCCGACAGGAAGTTGTCGAAGAACTCCAGGAACCGCGAATGATGGCGCTGCGTCTCGGTTTCCGAGTACAGGTTGGGGTTGGTCTCGAAGTCGATGTGGTTCCGGGTACCGGCCACCGACTGATAGAAGTTGATGCCCAGGTCCTCGATGGAACCGGTGGACAGCACGCTGAACTCACCCGTCACCGGGCCGAGGGTGACCTCATTGTGGAACAGCATGATATTGACCCAGGGCCCGAAGAACTCCCGGGTCACCACACCGTCGCCCGCACTGTCGCGGCGAATGTCCTCGTGCCGGTAGCGCTGATGGCGCAGGGCGCCGGACACCGCGACCGTCACCTGCTTGAGCAGTTCGGCAATGCTGGTGTCGTGCCCGACATGCAGGCGCAGCGGCACGATATTCGATACCGCGCCACCGGAACGGCGCATGACGGCGGTGGTGCGCGCGGTCACCGGCAGCGAGAGGATGACGTCCTCGGTACCGGTCCACTGCGCCAGATAACCGGCGAAACCGGCGATCAGCAAAGCGGCAGGGGAAGATTCGTGTACCGCCACCGCGGTCTCGAGCAGCGAATTCTGATCGCTGGTGAGCGATGCGCTGGCAATGCTGTTGATCGCGGCCGGCGGGGCACTGCGACCGGACAGACTTGTCCCCTCTTCCAGACCGGCTACTCGCTCGGTCCAGTACTCCTTATCGGACTGGAAGCGGGTGCTGTCGCGGTAGGCGAACTCCTGCTCCACCAGCGTGCGCAGATCGGTGACCTTCGACGCGGCGGGCTCGTCGCCCCGGAACCGCGCGGTGTAGATCTCCGCGACGCGGGTCATATAGGTCATGGCGCCGAGGCCGTCGAGCACGATGTGGTGGACACGGGCGTACCAGTAATAGTGGTCCTCGCCCACCCGCAGCATGGCGGAGCGGATCAGGCGGTCGGCGAGCAGATCCAGCGGACGGCTGTAGTCATCGCGCATCCACTGCAGCGCGGCGGTGTGCGGATCTTCTGCAGCACGCAGATCGACCTGGTAGATGGTGCGATCCAGATTCGGATCGACGATCTGCAGCGGTTCGCCGTTGCGCTCGACGATGCGCAGGAAGCCGGAACCGACCTCGAGGGAACCGTCGACCATGGCCTGTTCGAGCAGCGGCACGTCGATCTCGCCGCGCAGTTCGACGTACTGCGCGATATTGATCGGCACTTGCGGATCCAGGTGCTGGGCGTACCAAATGCCCAGCTGAGCGGGCGACAGCGGAAACGCCTCGCCCGATCCCGGCGCGATTTCGCTGCCAGCTTCGCCGTTGCCGCCGAAATCTAGCCGGTCCAACCCAAACCTCGCTTCCGGAACACCATGCAGCGCTCCCCACCGAAAACCCCAACAGGACGCCACACCGACCAGCGTGGCGTCCGATGCTCGGGGCTCACTTCACGTAACAATCAGACAAAGATGTTCTCTGGGCTATCCGTCCAGGCGGCCGATCTTGTTACAAGGGCGCGTCCGCACCCGCTGGCCACCGCCTGGCCCTTTCGACGATTCTGCTGCTGAACACCGAACCAATCTACCGGCAGCCGAGCCTCCACAACCACGAAGGGTCATAGCCTTTCGGCATCATCGCATTTCGGGGTTTCAGCCAGTGAGATGCGTCCTGTTCCGGGCCGGATCGTAGAGGTGCGACTGGGCGCAATCGACCGCTTTCGCCAGCGCCGGTCCGACCAGAATCACCGCCGCCTGACGCAATTCGGCCGCCTCGACCCGATCCGCGATATCGGCGAGAGTGCCTCGCAGAACTAGTTGTTCGGGCTGACTGGCCCGGTAGACGACCGCCACCGGACAGCTCGGGCCGTACTCGTCGACCAGCTCCTCGGCGAGGGTTCGGATGCGCGTGACGGCCAGATGCAGCACCAGGGTCGCGCGGGTCCGCGCGAAATTCCGCAGCGACTCCGATTCGGGCATAACGGTCGATCGAGCCTGTGTGCGCGTCAGCACCACCGACTGGACCAGTTCCGGGACCGTCAGCTCGGCGCCCAGCACCGCCGCCGCGGCGGCGTAGGCCGGAACTCCGGGTGTGACGTCCCAGGGGATACCGGCGGCGTCCAGCCTGCGCTTCTGCTCGGTCAGCGCCGAATAGAGGGACGGATCGCCCGAACACAGCCGGGCGACGTCCCGGCCCTCGGCGTTCGCCCGGGCGCAGTGCTCGATGATCTGATCCAGGTCCAGGCCCTGGGTGTCGATGAGCTCGGCATCGGGGGCGCAGTGGGCCAGCACGCCGGGATCGAGATAGGTGCCCGCGTACAGGCAGACCGGCGACCGCCGCAGCAGCTCCACCGCGCGCACGGTCAGCAGATCCGCCGCACCCGGTCCGGCCCCGATGAAGTGCACAGTCATGCCGCGAGTCTGGCATTGCCCGGCGCGCGAACCCTCCGCAGGGGAGGTGATCGGCGAATCAGGCGGTGGCGTCGAAGTGCGCGATGACCTTGGCCGGATGCAGGCGGACGACCAGTTCACCGGCGACGCCATTGCGCTTGCCGAATTCCTCGGCCCGGTCCGCACCCATATAGCGGGCGCCGATGAGCGTGGCCGTGCGGACGAGTTCGTCCAGGTCCTCGGAGACCGTGGCCACACCCTGCACCTGTACGTGGGGGTAGGGCGGGCCGTCCAGGTCGACGCACAGCGCCAGGCGGCTGTCGTGTGCGATCGCCTTGCCCTTGGCGGTGGCCTTACCGGTATTGAAGACGATGGTGTCGTCCTCGACGATGAACCAGACCGGCGTGACCAGCGGCCTGCCGTCGGCGGCGATGAACGCGAGCTTGGCGGTGCGGGTGCCTTCGGACAGGAATTCCCGCACGCCGGGATCCGAGAGTGAGGTCATAGGGCCACCGTAGGACGTCCGTCCCGGAAACAAGATCAGCGAAACCGGGTCAGATGGCTCCGCGTTCGCGCGCCCGGGCCACCGCCGAGGTGCGGGACTTCACGCCGAGCTTGGCGTAGATGTGCACGAGATGGGATTTGACGGTGGTCTCGCTCAAGAAGAGGCGGCGGCCGATCTCCCGATTGGAGTGGCCGTCGGCGACCAGGCGCAGCACTTCGATCTCACGGGGACTGAGTGTGGTGTCCGGCTTGCGGACCCGGGTCATGAGGCGTGAGGCCACCGAGGGGGACAGCACGCTTTCGCCGTCCGCGGCCGAGCGGACGGCGGCCAGCAGTTCGGCGGGCGGGGTGTCCTTGAGGATGTAGCCGCAGGCGCCCGCCTCGATGGCGCCGAGGATATCGGCGTCGGTGTCATAGTTGGTGACCACCAGGACATTCGGCGGATCGGGCAGTTCGCGAACGGCGGCGGTGGCGTCCGCACCGGACTTGCCCGGGCCGAAGCGCAGATCCATGAGCACCAGATCGACCTGGTGGGTGGAGCAGAAGGCGACGGCCTCCTCCGCGGTGGCGACCTCGCCGATCACCTCGATATCCGGGCCGGAATCACTTTCGGCCACACCGGAATCCAGTAGGGCGTGCAGGCCCGCGCGGACGATGGCGTGATCGTCGGCGAGCAGAATGCGGATCACGTGCTTCCCTCCTGGAAATGTCACTGCTCCTCCAGCGGGAACGAGACGGTGACCGCGGTATGGCCGGGCTCGGACTCCACATCCATGGTGCCGCCCTGCTGCTCGACGCGACTGCGCATGGCATTGAGACCGAAAGTGCCGGAAGGGGGTTGGGCGAGCACGGCCGGATCGATGCCCACGCCGTCGTCGACCACATCCAGGTGCACCGCATCACCGCCGTAGGTGAGGGTGACGCGCATGCGCTGAGCCCGGGCGTGCCGCACCACATTCGAGACCGCGCCCTGGGTGATGCGCACCAGGGCGGCCTCCATCGGCATGGGCAGGCGGTGCGGTTCGCCCTCCACCAGGATCTGGGCATCGAGTCCGGGTGCGGTGGCGCGCTGGGCGATTCGGGTGAGCGCACCGGCCAGTGACTGGCCCTCCAGCGCGACCGGCGTGAGTTCGGCGATGAGATGGCGGGTTTCGACCAGGCTGTCGGCGGCGGTCTCGCGGGCCAGCCGAATCTTTTCCAGCGCAGGATGATCCGGGGCGGCGCGCTCCACAGCGTGCAGCAGGAGCTGAATACTGCTGAGCCCCTGGGCGACCGTGTCGTGGATCTCGTGTGCCAGGCGTTCGCGCTCGGCCATCTTGCCGGCGGTGCGCTCCTGTTCGGCGAGAGTGTTTCGGGTGTCCAGCAATTCGTCGATGAGGCGCTGCCGTTCGGCGGCCTCGCGGAACAGCGCGCCGTAGCCGAGCCCGATGGCGACGGCGACCAGCGCGCCGAGCACCGGTCCGATCACCGCGCCCATGGTCCAGCCCTTGTGCGAGGCGTACCCGACCACCGATACGACCGTGGTGGCGGTGACGGCCAGCAGACCCCAATTGCGCGGCAGCAGGTGCAGATAGAGGAAGAAGAGCCCGAACACCAGATAGACCGCGTCCGGAACGAAGGCCACCAGGCCCAGCCAGAGCACGGTCAGCGCGACCAGCCACACCCGCGCCGCGAACAGCCGGCGGCGGAACAGGCCCCCGGCGAAGTACACGCCCAGGAAGACGCCGGCCAGCACCACCACGAAGAACGGATGGGCGTCGGCGATGATCGCGCGCACCGCGACCACGATCGTCAGCGCCACCACCATGACATGCAGACCCAGTTGCATGGCGGAGAAGACGGGGGTCAGTGGCGATCGGTGCACGCCGACCAGCTTATGCCCGGCAACTCGGGCGGCATCCATCGAAAGTAGGAAACGCCGCACCTCCCTTGGCTGATCAGGTTTCGTTCCGCTGCGCGATGGTTTCCCGGAGTTTCGCGGACAGAGTGGAGTCATGTTCGTAGCACTCCGAGATCTGCGGGCCGCCCGCGGCCGCTTCCTCCTCATCACCCTGGTGGTCATGCTGGTCGCCCTGCTCGTCAGTTTTCTGAGCGGGCTGACCGCCGGGCTGGCGCACCAGAATATTTCCGCCATCCAGTCGCTGAACACCAGCTCCGTGGTCTTCTCCGACAACGGGTCGGCGCCCTCCTTCGACTCCTCGACTCTGAGCCCGGAGCAGGTGTCGGCCTGGCAGCAGGCCGGCGGCACCGCCGACCCGATCGGCATCAGCCGGTCCCGGGCCACCAAGGATGGCGCCTCCCCCACCCAGGTCGCCATGTTCGGCGTCGAAGGCACACCCTTCGGCAATCGCGTGGCAACCGATACCGGGCAGGTGGTGCTCTCCAAAGCCGCCGCCAAGAACCTGCATGCCGGCGCGGGCGACACCGTCATGCTGGGGTCCGGCAACTTCACGGTGCGCGGCGTGACCGATGACGACTGGTACGCGCACACCCCCGTGGTGTGGATGACGCTCTCGGATTGGCAGGCGCAGAATCCGCGGGCCGGTGCGGCCACCATTCTCGCGGTCTCCGGCGTGAGCGATACCGCCGCCGTGAACGCCGCGGCGCACACCACCACGACCTCGTCGAAGGATTCGTTGTCGGCCATGAGTTCGTACAAGGCCGAGAACGGTTCGCTGACGCTGATGACGGTCATGCTGTTCGCCATCTCGGCCTTGGTGATCGGCGCGTTCTTCACCGTCTGGACCGTGCAGCGCGCACCCGATATCGCGACGCTGAAAGCCCTTGGCGCTACCACCGGTTCGCTGGTGCGTGATGCCCTGAGCCAAGCTCTCGTAGTGCTGCTGATCGGCGTGGGCATCGGTGTCGGCCTGACCGCAGTGGCGGGCACATTCGTCGGCGACGCGGTGCCATTCATCCTCAGCGTGAGCACGACCCTGTTCCCCGCCGCCGCCCTGGTGCTGCTCGGCGTGCTCGGCGCGGCCTTCGCCCTGCGTTTCCTGGCCACCACCGACCCGCTCGACGCCCTCAGTCAGGCGCGCTGATCACCATGTCTGCCAGGAGTTTTGCGATGACCAATTCCCTGAAGGTCGCCGACCTCACCCTCACCTTCCCCGATGGCGCCGAGACCATTACGGCGCTCGACCACGTGAACCTGTCGGTGCGCGGCGGCGAGATCGCGGCGATCACCGGCCCCTCCGGATCCGGCAAGTCCACGCTGCTGGCCGCCACCTCGACCCTCGTCCGTCCCGATTCCGGTCGTGTCGAGCTCGAAACAGCCTCCGGGACTGTCGATCTGGCGAAGCTCAGCCGCCGCGAAGCGACCACGGTGCGCCGCGATTCCATCGGCATCGTCTTCCAGCAGTCCAATCTGATTCCCGCGCTGACCGCGCTGGAGCAGTTGGAGGCCATGGTCCATCTGGGTCAGACCTTCTTCGTCTCGCCCGCCCGGCGGCGCGAAGCCCGTTCGCACGCAAGCGAACTCCTCGCCGCGGTCGGTCTGGGCGACCACCGGAACAAGCGCCCCGCCCAGCTGTCGGGCGGTCAGCGCCAGCGGGTGAATATCGCTCGCGCCCTGATGAACAATCCGTCGCTGCTCGTCATCGACGAGCCCACCAGTTCGCTGGATCAGGAGCGCGGCGCGGCGATCATCGACCTGATCGTCAAGATCGCGCGCGAGCACAATGCGGCGACCCTGCTGGTCACCCACGACCTGTCCCATATGCATCAGATGGATACCGTCTACCGCATGGTCGACGGCGTCCTGAGCTTGGAATCCGCGAACGCCGCCGCCTGAACCAACCTCCGGCGGTTGCCCGCGCCGCCCGGTACACGAGGATGCCCGCATGGAACTCGTGACATCGCTGCCCGCCGGCACCCCACTCTCGGAGGTGGCGGCCCGGGTCCGGCGGATCGAGGACCTCGGCTTCGACACAGAATCATCGTGGTCCCCAAGGCACTCACCGGCCGAGACGAAGCCGCTGTAGCCACCGCCCGCGAATCCATGCGCAGCGAACTTGCCTTCCTCTACTCCACCCCCGCCTACCGAGGCACGCTCGACCGCCTAGGCCTCACCGACGTAGCCGACCGCCTAACCCAATCCGCCCAATCCGGCGACTGGACAGCCCTCCCCCAAATCCTCACCGACAAAATCCTGAAAACCCTCGTCCCCCAAGCCCCCTACCCAGACCTCCCCCCACTCCTCCACTCCTGGTACGCCCACACCTGCCATGGCATCTCCCTCGACGTCCCCCCAACCCCCGCCGACGACCCCGCCTTCCGCACCATGCTCACCACCCTCCGCACCCTCCCCAGCGCGTAGCCGCACTGTCGACCAGGAACTGGTGGCGGACCACACTCGCGGTTTGCCGCCACCAGTTCCTGGTGATCGTCAGTCCAGATCCCTAGGCGGGAGCCAGGTGCGGGAGGACTCGGGCGCGTAAGGCGGATTTGTCGGAATCGTCCAGCCAACAGCCTTCGACCGCATTGAGAGTGAAGGCCAGCAGTTGGTCGGTGTCGTATCCCAGGGTGCGGTGCAGGACTTCGAAGTCGTTGGTGGGGTTGGTGCCGAACATCGGCGGGTCGTCGGAATCGATGGTGACTCGGAGGCCGGCTTCGACCATGGCCGCGATCTTTTCGTGTTTGCCATTGCCGCTGCCGGAGTAGCGCCCGATATCGGAACTCACCGGGGTGCAGGTGAAGACGATGCCCTCGGCTCGGCAGCGGTCGGTGATGCGCGGGCTGTCGACAACGTGATAGCCGTGGTCGACCCGGGTGCAGCCGAGGACATCGAGGAGGATTTCGATATTCGGAGTCGGCCCGGATTCCGAGTGAGCGGTGCGATTCAGGCCCGCTTTACCGGCCAGCCGGTACGCCTCATGGAAAAGCTCCGGCGGGCCGTGGACTTCGGCGTAATCCAGGCCGATGCCGACCACCTCATCACAGCGGTATTCGATCACCTGGCGCACCAGTTCGACGGCGGCCGCCGGGGTGTCCTCGCGATTGATAGCCACAATGATGCGGCTTCCGATTCCGGTGTCCTGCTCCGCCTCTCGCATTCCGGCGCGGACACCGTCGAGCAGAACCCGATAGCCGGCGCCAGGGTGCGCGGGCGGGCTGACGAAGATTTCTCGATACAGCACACCGTGTTTCGAGCCGAGCTCGGTCAGGGACTCGTAGGCGATTCGGCGGAAGTCGTCGGCATCACGGACGACCTGACCGACCATGTCGTACACCCGGAGGAATTCATCCAGATCGACATGGCTGTCGATGTCGTACAGGTCCTGAGCCGTTCGCCCGCCCGGCATCGGCACCCCGTGCTTGCGGGCCAGTGCGGCCACGGTTTCGGGCAGCACCGAACCGGTGAGATGGCAGTGCAGGCTGACCTTCGGCAGCTCACGGAAGCGAATGCTCATGCGCGATCTCCGGACTGCTCGGCCGCCGCGAGGACGCGGGCGGCTTCGCGTGTCGCATTGGTATTGGGTTGTCCGGCACGGGAACCCGCGAGTTTGGCGCGAATATGATCGGCGACCGTCACCGGCTCGTACTTGCTGCCGTCACCGACGCACGAGGGCAGCGTTTCGATGAGAGCGTCGATATTGCCGTCGTGGAAGTAGGCGGCGCTGCGACGCCGCTGGATGGCGCCGTCCACGATCGGCGGCTTCACCCGGTGCAGGGTGGAGAGCCAGCGCTCATTGGTCCAACGGGCCATCAGATCCCCGAGATTCACCAGTAGAGCGCCGTCGGCGGGCTGAACATCGTGCCAGCTGCCGTCCGCCCCGAGCACCTGCAGACCGGGTGCCTGATCGGCCCACAGCACGGTGACTATGCCGTAGTCGGTGTGCTCTCCCATTCCGGTGAGATCGCCGTCGAGATCGATCGTGCCCGGCGGCAGCGCGTAGTTGTTCATGCGCAGCACATCCAGGGAATGGTCGGTGTAGTCCCCGAAGTAGCCCGCCGGCAGTTCGAGCGCGTCCGCGAAGGCGAGGGTCAGGGTGCGGGCAACCCGCGCGGCCTCCGCGAAATACGCCTGCACCGGTGCCCGGAACTGCGGAACCTGCTGCGGCCACAGGTTTTCCGCATAGTCATCGGCTGGCAGCTCCAGCCCGGGATAGTCGGCGGTCGAGGCCCCGATATTGAAGGCCTCGAAGAAGTCGTTCATCCGAGTCGCCGATTCCACGCCGAGACTCAAGCTCAGGCTTTCACTCTTTGGCGGCGAATAGCCCCGATTGATCGCCGGTGGCGTGCGGTATTGCTTCTTCGAATCCAGATCGAGCGCGAAGAAGGCGTCCAGCGCGGCGGCGAATCCGTCGATCACCGGCCGCGGCACCGCGTGTCCGGTGATCTGCATGAAACCGACTGTGCGAGCGGCCTCGTCGAGCTGCCGCGCCACCTCGCGACGAGCGGTCGCGTCCCCGCCGCTCACATAGGGCGTGATGTCGATGATCGGTACGTGGAATTCCACGAGTCTTCCTTCCTCTTCAGTGCGTGGAAACGGCTGGACTGAACTGGGATTCGGCAATGACGCCGCGGCGAGCGGTCAGGCAGTACGCGAGCCCGCCGACCAGCAGCCCGGCCGGAACGCTCAAATCCGCACCGCCGCACAGGTTTGCGATGGGTCCGACGAACACCGAGGTATTGATGCAGCACAGCGCCGCGACCATGCCCGCGATCTGGGCCAGTACACCCGGCAGATGCAGCCCGCCGCGCCGCACATAGCGGCCGCCCGATTCCCCGAGCGAATCCAGGTCGTAGCGGCCACGGCGGAAGAAGTAGTCGACGACGAAGATCGCCGACCAGGGTGCGAACCAGACGATCATGAACAGCAGGAAGTTGCTGACGAAGGTATTGAAGTCCGAGGAGAACACCACGATCGCCCCGACGGCCGCGCAGATCACCCCGTCCAGCACCACCGCCTGCCAGCGTCCGATGCGCAGCCCGATCGCCTGCAGAGTGACTCCGGACGAGTACAGGTCGATGGCGTTCAACGAGATCATCTGCGCGATAACCAGAATCAGATACGGCGCCAGGAACCAGCCCGGGTACACGCTCGGCAGCCCGCTGATCGGATCGGACGCCTGCTCGGTGAGCAGCGCCACGCCGACGCCCAGCAGCATGAGCAGCGCCTGCGGTACCGCGCCGCCGATGGTCACCGCGGCCACCACCTTCCGGCGCGGGGTGGCGGTCGGCAGATAGCGAGAGAAGTCGGTGGCATTGGGCGTCCAGCCGAGCCCGCTGGCGCTGGCGGCCAGGGCGACTCCGCCGAGGAAGGCCGACCATCCGGCGGGATGCCCGACGGTGATATCGAGCTTGTCGGCGGTGAGCCAGGCCATGATGAGGAACAGCGCCGCGAACGGGACCACCAGCATATTCAGCACCCGGGTGATGGCGGCGTGGCCGAGACTCGGCAGCAGGCTCTGTTCGACCGAGAATGCCACCAGCAATACGACTTTCGTACTGTCGGAGACATGCACGCCGCCCATGTCCAGCAGTGCCGAGCCCGCCAGTACCAGGATCACCAGATCCAGCACCTCGTAACCGATCTGCTGTAGCCAATTGCAGAAAGCGATGGGCCGCATGCCGTTCCGGCCGAAAGCCGCTCGGCTCACCGCGAAGGTGGTGGTGCCCGCCGCCGGGCCCGGTAGGCTCGCCAATCCGGCGAGTGCCCAGGTGGCGGTGCCGATGGCGACCGCCGCCAGCGCCTGCCACACATTCAGGCCGATGGCGACGAGCAGGGTGCCGTACACCACCACCTGCACATTGAGAATGACTCCACTCCACATGAGCCCGAGCTGCCGGACGGTACCGGTGCGCTCGGCCTCCGGGATGTGATCGATGCCGCGCTGTTCGACCAGACGGGTGGTGGTGGCAGGCGGATCGCCTTCGAGGACCGACAACGGGCACGCTCCGAGTAAAGCAGGGGTGATAAGTGACAGCAGTCAGATTGGCCTATTTGTGTGGCCATAACGTTCACCCGCGTCACGAACATGTAAATGCCCGCGCGCGTCCCGTAACCGCGATCGGGCACACTGGCCTGTGTGAACGAGATACCGGAGGCAACTCGCGAACCGGACGAGCCGGGCCTGGCGAAGCTGGTCGGCAGCGTGGTCCGCGACCTGCGTGAGAAGTCCGGACTGTCTATGCGGGAACTCGCCAAGCGCGCGGGCATCAGTCAGCCCTTCCTCAGCCAGATCGAACGCGGCGTCAGCGCACCCTCGATGATCACCACCTATCGCCTGGCCTCCGCCCTCGATGTCACCCCCGGCGATCTGCTGCCCGCCCCGGTGACGGACCGCGTCACCGTTGTCCGCGCCGACGAAGGCCTGCGCCTCCCGGTGGCCGACCGCGCGGACGCCGCCGTGGGCCGTGCCCTGCACATGCGCCCCAACAGCCCGCTCGAGGTCATCGAATACCTGGTGGAGCCAGGCCAATTCATCGGCGGCTGGTTCGAATCGACCGGAGTCACCGGCGTATACGTCGTCTCCGGCCACCTGGACGTCGAACTCGTCGGCGCGGGCAAAATCCGCCTGGGCCCCCGCGACTTCGTGAACTTCCCCTCCACCATGCGAGACCGCTGGCACCTCGTCGACAACGAACCCGCCCACGTCCTCCTCGTCATCGCCCAACCCGCCTAGCCCAAGATCATCAGGAACTGGTGGCGGCAAAACGCGAGTAGGTCCCGCCACCAGTTCCTGGTCGATGAACAGTTATCCACAGGGGCGCTGTGGGGGGTGGATTGGTGGGTGGGGTGGCGTATTAGTGGGGAGATGGGGGTGTTGGAGGGGCCGTTTCCTGGGTCGTGGGCAGTGGCTGCGGGGATCGTTTCGCGGTGGGAGCTGCGGCACGACTTCGTGCGGGTATTTCCCGATGTGTATCTGAGAAAGGGGTGCACCCTCGACGCAGGAGGGAGAGCCCGGGCGGCCGCGCATTGAGCGAAGGGCGACGGCGTGCTGGTGGGGCTGTCCGCTGCGGCACTGCACGGGACTCGCTGGCTGCGCGAAGACACGCCCGCAGAACTGGCGCGGGAGGGGAATTGCAAAGCACCTGCGGGGATTCACCAAATTCAGGCATCCATAGAACCGGGCGAATGCTGTGAGGTGGACGGTTTCCGGGTGACAACTCCGGCACGCACCGCATTCGATATCGGGCGGCGACTCGAGAGGGACCGCGCAGTACCGATTCTCGACGCGCTCTGTGCGGCCACGAACACCCCGCCACACGACATTGCCGACGTCGCCCGGCATCATCCGAGACTGCGTGGCGTACGCCGGCTCGCGGAGGTTATTCGATTTGTTGACAGCGGCGCGGAGTCACCGCCCGAATCACTGACCCGGCTACTGCTCGTGGATGACGGATTACCCTGCCCCACTACCCAGTTGGTCGTGCGCGACCATACTGGACAGTTCGTAGCTCGCGTCGATATGGGTTGGGACGACTGGCGTGTCGCTGTCGAATACGACGGTGCGCACCACTGGACCGATCCCGCACAGCGCGCCGAAGACATCAACCGGCTGGCGGCACTGGAATCCCTTGGCTGGCGCGTGGTCCGGGTCAGCGCCACCCTCCTGCATTGCCGCCCCTACCTTGTCACCGACCGGGTCCGCGCAGCCCTTCATGCCCAGGGCGCCGCGCTGAACCCGTGATCACCAGGGAATTGCGGCGCATTACCTGACTGGATCCATCGGTTCACGGGCGATGAAATCGCGTGTTGGAGTTGTGGTTACGTTCTCGTCATTTGAGGAGAATAGGGTGCTCTGAAATCGCATTAGCGGTAGAGGAGCGGGGTTATGCTGGAAGCGCTTCCGAGTAAGAGGCAGGTTTTGCTGGCTTGTCGGGGGACGAGTTATCCGGGGCATCCGGTACTTAGCGCGGCGCATGAGTTGACCGAGCTGCATGGGCGGCGGATGGCGGCGGCGCCGGAGGTTTGTGCCGAACTCGATAGTCTGCGAAACGATTTGGTGCACACTATTGATTGCTGGGTGACCTCGCGCCTACCACCGTCGCACGGTGCGGCGCGCGTGCATACCGAGACACTCGGCGCCGTTATCGATCGGCTGGCGCAGTTGACAGCGCATGCCTATGCTGCTCTCGCACATTCCTCGGGTCGGGAATTGACCGTCGCTTGGGAAAGCCTTGCCGAATTGGCTATCGGCTATGAGGATTTGGCGTCCGAGGTGTGTACCGGACGCCGTCGGCTGCCCGGTGGTCATTGAACTGCCGGGTTGCCATTGAATCAGCTCGGAGGCCGGTGTTGTGCGTACCAGTCCAGTAGTGAGGGGTCGTCCACCGCTGTGGGCGCCACCACGCGGGACAGGTCCGCGCCCTGGAAGAGTTTCTTCAGGGGCACCTCGAGTTTCTTACCGGTGCGGGTATGCGGAATGCCTGGGGCGGAGATGATTTCGTCGGGGACGTGGCGCGGTGAGACCTCGGCGCGGATGGCGCTGTTGATGCGCTGCTTCACCTCGTCGGTGAGCTCCACACCGGGCGCGGGCACGATGAACAGCGGCATCCAGTAGCGGCCCTCGGGTAGTTCGACGCCGAGTACCAGGGCCTCGGCGACTTCGGGGAGGGCCTCCACGGCCTGGTAGATATCGGCGCTGCCCATGCGGATGCCGTGCCGGTTCAGCGTGGAATCGGAGCGGCCGTGCACGGTGATGCTGCCGTGGTCGTTGATGGTGATCCAGTCGCCGTGCCGCCAGACGCCGGGGAACATATCGAAATACGCGTCGTGGTAACGAGATCCGTCCGGATCGTCCCAGAAGCTGACGGGCATGGAGGGCATGGGTTTGGTGATGACCAGTTCGCCCACCTCACCGCGGACGGGGTGGCCGGTCTCGTCCCAGGCGTCCAGCGCCACGCCGAGGTAGGGGGCGGAAAGTTCGCCGGGCCAGACGGGGACGGTGCGGACACCACCGATGAAGGCCGAGACCACATCCGTACCGCCGCTGATGGAGGCGACCGGAATGTGCTCACCCACATTGTCGCGCAACCAGAGTGACGACGACGAGGGCAGCGAAGAGCCGGTGATGCCGATCAGTCGCAGCGCCGTCAGATCATGATCGCGCCGCGGTACGACACCCGCCTTGATGCAGGCGAGCACATAGCCGGGGCTGGTGCCGACCACTGTGGCCCCGACACGAGCGGCGATGGCCCACAGCGCATCCGGGGTCGGCGCGGACGGGCTGCCATCGTAGGTGACAATGGTCGCGCCGGTCAGCAGGCCCGCGACCTGGAAGTTCCACATCATCCAGCTGGGACTGGTGTACCAGAGGAAGGTGTCGTCGCGGCCGATATCGGATTGCAGGCCAACAGATTTGAGATGCTCCAGGAGTACTCCTCCGTGCCCGTGCACAATTCCCTTGGGCTTGCCGGTGGTGCCGGAGGAGTACAGCACCCAGAGTGGGTGCTCGAAATCGACAGGAACGGTCGGTATTTCAGTCGCGTGCTCGACGGGTTGCAGGCTGTCCCAGGCGATGACATCCGGCAGCGACCCGCCCATACGGGAAACCAGCACCGTCGCGACCAGGCTCGGAAGTCCGGCCCGCAGCGCCTCGATATCGGCGGTCTTATCGTGCAGCTTGCCGCCGAAACGGTAGCCGTCGGCGGTGACCAGGACCTTCGGCGCCAATTGGCCCAGGCGATCGAGGGCGGCCTGCGCGGAATAGTCCTGACCACAGGCACTCCAGACGGCGCCGAGACTCGCGGTGGCCAGGAAGGCGATCACGGTCTGCGGAATGTTCGGGAGATATCCGGCGACCCGATCACCGGGACCGACGCCCAGTCCACGCAGGGCATCCGCGAAAGCCACTGTGGTACCGATGAGTTCGGCCCAGGAGATCTCGTCGATGCTGCCGTCCTCGTCGACGCCGAGGATGGCGGGCCGGTCGGTGCGGGCGTGGCGGGCAATCTGGTCCACATAGTTCAGTTGGACGGCCGGAAACCACTTCGTGCCGGGCATCTCGGTCGAGTAGAGCACGTCACCGGACCGCTCGCCCAGGTCGAAATAATCCCAGAGCGCACCCCAGAAGCTCGCCAGATTGTCCACGGACCACTGCCACAGCGACGGGTAGTCCGGTACGGACTCCCCCGTGCGCTTGGCCACGAATTCCGCGAAATCGGTGATCCGCGCCCCGGCGATATCCGCCTCGGTCGGCACCCACTGTGGTTCCACCGCACTACCTCCTACGACGCGAATCCGGTGCTGCCGGCGATCTGCGCCCGCGTCACGATCCGCTCGGCATGCCGGATGACCGGCATATCCACCATCCGGCCCTCGAAGGTGAAGACACCCCGATGGTTCGGCACCTCCGCCAAAAGCCTTTGCGCCCAGTCGACTTCCTTCGCCACCGGAGCATAGGCCCGCCGGATCACCGGCACCTGACTCGGATGGATGGCCACCTTGGCGTCGAAGCCGATGGATACCGCATCCAGCGATTCTTCCGCCAGGCCTTCGAGATCGGCGATATTCAGGAATACCGAATCGAGCGCGAACTTGCCGTACGCCTTGGCCGCCAGCAGTGATTGCGACCGCACATGCAGCGCCACATCACGATAACCGCCATGGGCGTGCCTGCTCGAATTGCCGCCGAGCGCCGCCACCAGATCCTCCGCGCCCCACATGACGCCGATGGCATTGCGCACCATGACCGCCCGCCCGACCGCCATGGCGCCGAGCGGTGATTCGATGAGCGCGATCACCTCGTAGTCGGCCATCCGCGTAATCTGCTCGGCAGATTCACATTTCGGCAGCATGAGCCGCCGGTATTCGGTGCGCAACAGCGCGTCCAGATCGAGCATGTGCTCGACGGTGCCCGCCGCGTTCACCCGGATCACGGTCTTCTCCGGATCCTGCGGATTGGCGATGAGCGCCTCGCGGGCGGCAGGCTTATCAGCCTCCGCCACACCGTCTTCCAGATCGATGATCACCACATCGGCTGCGACAGCGGCCTTTTCGAAGCGCTCCGGGCGATCGGAGGGGCAGAACAGCCACGCCGGTCCGGGCATATCCCAGCTCATGCCTGCCCCGCATCCGAGCCGTCGGCGGGCCGCTTGCGCACCAGGGTCTTGCGGACGGCGGTCGCCACCACATCCCCGTGCTGATTGCGGCCGGTGTGCGCGAATGTCACTATGCCCTCCCCCGGGCGGCTCTTGGATTCCCGGAGATCGGTGATCACCGTCTCCGCGTACAGCGTGTCACCGTGGAAAAGCGGTTTGGGAAAGGCGATTTCGGAGAAGCCGAGATTTCCCACGATGGTGCCCTGGGTCAACTGCGCGACCGAAAGCCCGACCAGCGTCGAGAGCGTGAACATGGAGTTCACCAGCCGCTGATGAAACGGCGCCTGCGTCTGCGCGAACGCCGCGTCCAGATGCATGGCCTGGGTATTCATGGTGAGCGTCGTGAACAGCACATTGTCGGCTTCGGTAATGGTGCGGCCGGGCCGGTGCTCGTACACCACCCCGGTCTCGAACTCCTCGAACCAGAGACCGCGCTGCACAACCCGCCGGACCTCCCGGGTGGCGGCCGCTTCCGGCACGGGCTCAGTGGTCACAGGCCCAATTCCCGCCCGATAAGCATCAACTGCACCTCCGTGGTGCCCTCGCCGATCTCCAGGATCTTGCTGTCGCGATAGTGCCGCGCCACAGCATATTCGTTCATGAAGCCATAACCGCCGAAAATCTGGGTGGCGTCCCGAGCATTGTCCATCGCGGCCTCGCTGGCGACGAGTTTGGCGATAGAGGCCTGCTTCTTGAACGGCTTGCCGGAGAGCATGAGCGCCGCCGCGTCGTAGTAGGCGGTGCGGGCCATATGGGCGCGCACCTCCATGCGGGCGATCTTGAAGGCAATGGCCTGATTGCTGCCGATGGGACGGCCGAAGGCCTCACGGTCTTTGGCGTACCGGACACTCTCGTCGACGCAGCCCTGCGCCGCGCCGACCGAGAGGGCGGCGATGGCAATGCGGCCCTCGTCGAGAATGCGCAGGAAGTTGGCATAGCCGCGACCGCGTTCGCCGAGCAGGTTCTCGCTCGGCACCCGCACATCGGTGAAGCTCAGCGGATGGGTGTCCGAGGCATTCCAGCCGACCTTGTTGTACGCGGGCTCGGCCACGAAACCGGGGGTGTCGGCGGGCACGATGATCGTCGAGATCTCCTTCTTGCCGTCGGCCTGCCCGGTCACGGCGGTGACGGTCACCAGGCGGGTGATATCGGTGCCGGAGTTGGTGATGAACTGCTTGCTGCCGTTGATGATCCAGCTGTCCCCGTCCTGCACGGCGGTGGTGCGGGTGCCGCCCGCATCGCTGCCGGCGCCGGGTTCGGTGAGACCGAAGGCGCCGAGGGCGCGCCCGCTGGCGAGCAGCGGCAGCCACTCCTGCTTCTGCTTGTCATTGCCGAAGCGGTAGATCGGCATGGCGCCCAGCGAGACTCCGGCCTCCAGGGTGATGGCCACGCTCTGATCGATCTTGCCGAGCTCCTCGAGGGCCAGGCACAGTGCGAAGTAATCCCCGCCCATACCGCCGAACTCCTCCGGGAACGGCAGGCCGAACAGGCCCATATCCGCCATGCCCGCGATCACCTCATACGGGAAGCTGTGTTCGGCATCGTGTTTGGCGGCGACGGGGGCCACCACCTGATTGGCGAAATCGCGGACGGTGAGCGCCAGTTCGCGGTACTCGTCCGGCAGGGTTCCGGTGGACAGGAAGTCGGTCATGACGCGTTGCTCTCCTGGGAATCAGCGGTGATGATGCGGGCCAGCAGCTGCTCGAGCTTGACCTGGGCGCCGGGTTCGACGAGTAGTTCGACACGACCAGCGATGGGTGCGGTGAGCGTGTGCTCCATTTTCATGGCCTCCACGATCACGATCGGGGTGCCGGCGGCGACCTCGGCGCCGGCGAGTGCGGGCACCGCGATGACGGAACCCGGCATGGGGCTGGTGATCTCGGCATCACCCACATGTTCGCCGCCGCCGCGAATATCGGCATCGGCGACCTCGCGCAGCTGGGCGACGCCGGTGGCGTCGGCGACCCACAGCTGACCGTCGGCGGCGGCGACACGGTAGCGGCTGCGCAGACCGGCCACGGTCACGGTCAAACCATCGGAATCGGCTTCGGCTGTGAGCGACGATCTTTCACCATCGTCCAGCCGGACCGCGCCCTGCTCCGGCGTACCGGACAGCGCGACATGCACGGTGCGGTCACCGCCGATCAGCCGGAATACCGTGTCCGCATGCTGTCCGACCCGCCAGCCGCTCGGTATCGTCCACGGATCGTTCGAGGCGCTCGGCCACCGGCGCAGCCACAGATCGGTTGCCGCCGCGATGAATTGCGCATCGGTGACCGGAGCGGGGACGAAGTCGACGGCGCGGCGGTCCAGTAGGCCGGTATCCAGTTGCCCGGCGCGCACGTCGGGATCGGCGAGCAGGAAGCACAGGAAGTCGATATTGGCTCGCACGCCTAGGATCTGAGTATCGCGCAGCGCCGCATCCAGTTTCGTGATCGCGGCGGCGCGGTCGGGGGCGTAGGCGATAACCTTCGACAGCATCGGGTCGTAATCGGCGCCGACGACGGTTCCGGCCCGCAGGCCCGAATCGACGCGCACGCCTTTGCCTTCCGGCTCGGACAGCGCCAGCACGGTGCCGCCGGTCGGCAGGAAGCCGCGACCCGGGTCCTCGGCATAGACGCGAGCTTCGACGGCGTGCCCGGTGAGCTTGATGTCCTCCTGGCTGACCGCCAGCTTCTGCCCGGCGGCGATGCGGACCTGGCATTCCACCAGATCCACGCCGGTGACCAGCTCGGTCACCGGATGTTCCACCTGCAGCCGGGTATTCATCTCCATGAAGAAGAACTCGTCGGGCGTATCGGCGGAGACGATGAATTCGACGGTGCCCGCGCCGACGTAATCGACACTGCGCGCGGTATTGCAGGCGGCCGCGCCGATCCGGGCGCGAGTCTTCGCATCCAGCAGCGGCGAGGGCGCTTCCTCGATCACCTTCTGGTGCCGGCGCTGCAGGCTGCATTCGCGCTCGCCCAGGTGCAGCACCTGGCCGAATTCGTCGGCCAGGATCTGGACCTCGATATGCCTGGGGCGGTTGACAAATCGCTCCAGGAAGAGGGTGTCGTCGCCGAAGGCCGAGGCGGCCTCGCGGCGGGCGCTGGCCAGCGCCTCGGGGAGCAGGGCCGGATCTTCCACCCGCCGCATGCCCTTACCGCCGCCGCCGGCGGACGGCTTGACCAGTACGGGATAGCCGATATCCGTTGCCGCCTCGATCAATTCGGCATCGGTGAGACCGGGCCGCGCGATACCGGGCACCACGGGGACACCGTAGGCCGCGACCGCGTTCTTGGCGGTGATCTTATCGCCCATGACCTCGATGGCCCGGGTCGGCGGGCCGAGGAAGACGATGCCCGCCTGCTCCAGTGCCGCGGCGAAGGCCGGATTCTCCGACAGGAAGCCGTATCCCGGGTGCACGGCCTGTGCGCCGGAGCGCTCGGCCGCGGCGACGACCTTGGCGATATCCAGGTAGGACTCGCGGGCGGGGGCGGGTCCGAGGCGTACGGCGACATCCGCCTCGTGCACGTGGCGGGCATGCACATCGGCATCGCTGTACACCGCGACCGAGCGAATTCCCATGGCGCGCAGGGTGCGAATGACCCGCACGGCGATCTCACCGCGATTGGCGACCAGCACCGTATCGAAGGCGACGGGGTGTGCTTTGTTCATCATCTCGATCACATCCGGAAGACGCCGTAGGAGACCGGCTCCAGCGGCGCCTGCGCGCACGCTGAAAGAGCCAGTCCGACAACTGTTCTGGTATCGGCGGGGTCGATGACGCCATCGTCCCAGAGCCGCGCCGTCGAGTAGTAGGGATTGCCCTGCGCCTCGTACTGGTCGCGAATGGGGGCCTTGAAAGCCTCCTGATCTTCGGGTGACCAGGGCTTGCCGGTGCTGTCGAGCTGATCGCCGCGCACCGTCGCCAGGACGGAGGCGGCCTGCTCGCCGCCCATGACGGAGATGCGGGCATTGGGCCACATCCACAGGAAGCGCGGCGAATACGCGCGCCCGCACATGGAGTAGTTGCCCGCGCCGTAGGAGCCGCCGATGACCACGGTCAGCTTGGGCACGCGCGCACAGGCCACAGCGGTGACCATTTTCGCGCCGTGCTTGGCGATACCGCCCGCCTCGTAGTCGCGGCCGACCATGAAGCCGGTGATGTTCTGCAGGAACAGCAGCGGGATCTTGCGCTTGTCGCACAGTTCGATGAAATGTGCGCCCTTCATGGCGGATTCGCTGAACAGCACGCCATTATTGGCCACGATGCCGACCGGGTGGCCGTGGATATGCGCGAAGCCGGTGACCAGGGTGCGGCCGTATTCGGCCTTGAACTCACTGAATTCGCCGCCGTCGACCATGCGGGTGATGACATCGCGCACGTCGTAGGGCGTCCGAAGGTCAACGGGCACAATGTCGTACAGCTCGTCCTGGTCGGCGATGGGAGCCACCGCCGGCCGGACCTCCCACGGGGTCGGCGTCTTCGGGCCGAGCGTGGCGATGATATTGCGCACGATGCGCAGGGCGTCCTCATCGTTCTCGGCCAGGTGATCGACCACACCCGAAGTGCGCGCGTGCAATTCGCCACCGCCCAGATCCTCGGCGGTGACCACCTCGCCCGTGGCGGCCTTCACCAGCGGCGGGCCGCCCAGGAAGATGGTGCCCTGATCGCGGACGATGATCGTCTCATCACTCATGGCGGGGACATAGGCGCCGCCGGCGGTGCAGGAGCCCATGACGGCGGAGATCTGCGCAATCCCCTTGGCGCTCATATTCGCCTGGTTGTAGAAGATGCGGCCGAAGTGCTCGCGATCGGGGAAGACCTCGTCCTGCTTGGGCAGGAAG
The DNA here is from genome assembly GCF_045040085.1 of Nocardia sp. NBC_01388. Taxonomy (NCBI): domain Bacteria; kingdom Bacillati; phylum Actinomycetota; class Actinomycetes; order Mycobacteriales; family Nocardiaceae; genus Nocardia; species Nocardia sp. NBC_01388. The sequence goes on along the minus strand of NZ_CP109553.1, from coordinate 7,376,601 downwards.
GCTCCGCCGGAGTCGACCAGGTAGATGCACGGCAGATTGTTCTGCAGCGCCACCTCCTGCGCCCGCAGATGCTTCTTGACGGTCATCGGGTAGTAGGTGCCGCCCTTGACCGTGGCGTCATTGGCGATGATCACGCATTCGCGACCGGACACCCGGCCGATGCCGCCGATCACGCCCGCGCCCGGGCATTCGTCCCCGTACAGACCGGTCGCGGCCAGGGGCGACAACTCCAGGAAGGGCGAGCCCGGATCGAGCAGTCGATCCACCCGCTGACGTGGCAGCAGCTTGCCGCGGGCCAGATGACGCTCGCGCGACTTCTCCGGCCCGCCCAGCGCGCTCACCGCCAGACGGTCGCGCAGCTCCTCGACCAGCGCGCGGTGCGCGGCCCGATTGCCGGCGCGCACCTCCTCGGTGACCGTCATTCGCTCCGCCTCTCCGCGCGGGCCATCCGGCCCATTCGGTTAATCACCAATAACTGGAATTTAAGATAATCTGCACTAACCGAGTTGTCCAGGACCGAGAAGGGAGACCACGGTGACCAGCAGCGACACCGTCGCCCCGACGCGGCGTGAACAGCTCAAGGCGCAGCGCAGGCAGCAGTTGCTGGATGCGGGCGCGCGGCTCATCGCCGATCGCGGGTTCCTGGGGATGCGCCTGGACGACCTGGGCGCGGCCGCGGGCATCAGCGGCCCGGCGGTCTACCGCCACTTCCCCAATAAGGAAGCCCTCCTGGTCGAGCTCCTGGTCGGCATCAGTCAGCGCCTGCTCGACGGCGGCCGGGCGGTGGCAGCCCAGGCCCCCACCCCCGCCGAGGCGCTCGACGCGCTCATCGACTTCCACCTCGATTTCGCGCTCGGCGAGCCCGAACTCATCCGCATCCAGGACCGCGACCTGGAAAACCTGCCGGACTCGGCCCGCCGTCAAGTTCGCCGCACCCAGCGCCAATACGTCGAGGTCTGGGTAGCCGTCCTCCGCGACCGCTACCCCGACCTCCCCGAGTCCACCGCCCGAGTCCAGGCCCACGCCACCTTCGGCCTGATCAACTCCACCCCCCACAGCGCCCCCGCCGCAACGGCCACCCGCGCCCGCCCGGTCCTGCGCCGCATGGCTTTAGCCGCCCTCGGCTGACCGACTCCCCCACCACCAGACACGGCCACCCCGATCATCCGGCACCGCTACCTCGCCATCCAGCACTGCCACCTCGTCATCCCGGCATGCTTTTGGCCGGGATCCGCGCCCACGGCGCATGTCCCACAGGTGTGGATCCCAGCCAAATGCGCGCCGGGATGACGGGGGTTGGAGTTCAGTTCGGTTGGGCGGCTGTGGATTTGCGGGCGGTCGTGAGGATGGCGGCGATGACGGGGTCGGATTCCGCCGCTTCGGCGAGGGCGGCGGTGAGGGTTTCGTCGTAGGTGGGGACGGCCTGCTGGTAGCGGGTGCGGCCGGTGTCGGTGAGGACGGTGTAGACGCCGCGTTTGTCGTCGGGGCAGAGGTCTCGGTAGGTGAGGTCGGCGGCATTGAGGCGGGTGACCAGGCGGGTGACCGAGCTTTGGTTGAGGCCCAGTTCGGCGGCCAGGTCCTGCATGCGGAGTTCGTTGCCGGGGGCCTCGCCGAGGAAGACCAGGGCGCGGTATTCGGAGAGACCCAGGCCGTGGCTGCGCTGCAATGCGGCGGTCAGGCGGGTTTCGACGTGGGCGTGCAGGGTGAGCATGCGGTTCCACATCTGGGGATCGCCGGCCACTTCGGCGGGGCTGACACGGGATGGCATGGGGCTCCTCGATTTCCGCCGGGCGGGGGTTGACACGAGTTTACTTGTACATGCATGCTTCTTGCTACAAGAACTTGCATATACATGCAATTACTGAATCTGGAGTCTCCCATGGCATGGGTTTACTTGCTGATCGCTTCGGTGTTCGAGGTGGTATTCGCCCTGGGCACCAATGCGACTCACGGTTTCACAGTGCTCGGCCCCTCGGTGCTGACCGCACTGGCCGCGGCGGGCGGGATCTTCTTCCTGAGCCTGGCGCTGAAATCGCTCGATGTGGGTGTCGGCTACACGGTATGGACCGGAATCGGATCCGTGGGCACCGTCATCCTCGGGTCGATCGTCTTCCACGAGGAGGTGACGCCCGCGAAGGTGGCGGCATTCGTACTGATCATCGGCGGTGTGCTCGGCCTCAAGGTGGCCGACAAGCTCGCGCAGTCGAGCGCCGCCTAGTTCACTTCACACACAACAGCTTTCGAGGAGGGCCGTCATGGCTTGGGGTTATCTACTCATCGCCGCCGTATTCGAAATCGCGTTCGCACTGGGGACCAATGCCACCAAGGGATTCACCCGGCTGTGGCCGTCGGTGTTCACCCTGCTGGCCGCGGCGGGCGGGATATTCATGTTGAGCCTGGCGTTGCGGACGCTGGATGTCGGTGTGGGGTACACGGTCTGGACCGGGATCGGATCGATCGGCACGGTGGTGCTCGGCGCGCTGATCTACAAGGAGAAGATCACGGTGCCGAAACTCATCTCGTTCGCCGCCATCATCGCGGGCGCGATCACACTGCGCATCGCCTCGGGCGGATAGCCGAATCCCGCTCACGCACCGCGGAGTTCGCGCTCCGCGGTGCGCAGCACCATCAGGAAGCCCTGATGAATCGCGGGCAGAAACAGATACGTGCACAACCCCGGCAGTACCGGCGAGGCGATCTCGAAGGTCGAGAACCAGCGCACCCGGGTGCCGCGCGCAACCTTCTTGAAAGCGATGAATCCTTCCTGATGCCGCAGCGGCGGAACAGATTTCAGTAGCCGATAGCGCATGATCTCGTTCGGCTTGTACTCGACGATCTCCTCGGTGAGCCGGATGAGCGGTGTGACGATCAGCCGCACCGCACCCTCACCGTGACCCGCGGTATTACCGGGACGTACCAGGGTGACCCGGCGCACCAGTGGAACCCGTTGATAATTGGTGGCATCGGTCAGCCAATCGAAGACATCGGGCAGGGGTGCTCGGATGGTGCGCTCAACATCGACCGTGCGCATGCCGGCTCCGTTCTGATCTCGCCCGAACCTCTGGGCAGCCTACGAGATCCTACGGTCGGGCGGCGAAATAAACAGGCCACAGTTGGGTAACTGCGTACCGAACCATGCACACCGAATCAAATGAGCGCCTTGTGCTTTCGTAGCCTGCGGCGCACATCACCCATCATCGACCGGGTACCCGCGTTACGAATGAACCTGGGTATGAAGCGATTGACGAAGCCCACGAAGAGGAACAGATTTTCGAAGCGGCGCTGATCGGTCGCGGTCCACTCGACGCCCATCAGGTCGCGGAAGTGCGGCGCCAGGAAGCCCGCGGTGAGGAAGCGCAGCAGACCGCCGAAGAACAATCGCAGGTACCAGTGGATCATTCGCAGGTGCAGTAGATCGTCGACGTAGGCGCGCACCTTCTCGTCGACGATGGACTGCTCGACCGCCAGGTTCCAGTACTCGCCGAATTCGGCACGGGTCGCGGGCCACATCTCCTCGGTGACCTGCAAGGTCGTACCCAGCGGGGACGAGGTCCGGTAGAAGTCCTCGGCCTGCTCCGGACTCATCTTGCCGTTCAGCAACTGGTAGGAATCCTCGAAGCCGACGTACAGGCAGGCCGCGACCCACAGCTGCAGATCGCGGTCGAAGGCGTTGTACTTCACGGCCGCGCCGGGCTCCGATTTCACCTGGCGGTGCGCCACATTCACCGCCTCCCGGAAGGCCACCCGCTCCTGCGGCGTGCCCAGAATGGCGACCGCGAGATACGACGCCGTGGTGCGCAGGCGTTTCCAGGGATGCACCATGAGCGCGCCGGATTCCACCCGGCTGTCGGCGACGCCGTGGCCGACGCCGGGGCGGGTCATCTGCATGGCGACATTCGCCGCCGCGCCGGCGAATTGCCAGAAGTCGAGAGCGTCTGCCAGCGCGGGCGGGCGCTTGGTCCGCGAGCGATGAATTCCGGGGATGTGCACGCGAGTCCGCTCGGTCGTCAATGAGCCGGATCCCGCCCCTGCGGGGAACGGCCCTGTGCCGCCGGGGAACGACCCCGCGCCCCGCGGGAACGACTCGAAGGGCTGCGCCGCCGCCGATGTCATGGCTGTCCTTTCGCACTTAAGTGCTGAATCCTCCATAACTTAGAACCCGAGGAAGTCTCGGTCAATAGCCATTTTCCGCCATAAACACGCAGAGCATGGAGTGTGAATCCAGTTTCCGAAAACGCGCCGAGTATAGAAGAATCATGAGTAACATACGCCGTTGCGACCCGTCACTCGATCCGATGGGCCGCGATCTAGGAAGGAATCTGCGCACATGCTGCAACGGCTGGATCGCATCCTGAGCTATGAGATGAAGGTTTCCGAGTTCCTCGGAACGCTCGTTCTGCTCGGCATCCCCTATGGGCTCGTCGGGGTCATCTGGACGCTCACGCACACCTCGCATCTGAAGCAGTTGCACGGCATCGACGTGATCGTCTCGTTCCTGGGATCGATCGTGTGCTGGCCGGTGCTCACCTTCTCGAATGTGTGCATGACGTAATGATGATTCTGGTCTGGCTCATCGACCTTCTCGTCATGGGAATCAAGGTGCTCGGTGGGCGTACGAAGGTGAATCCCGTTCTCCGCTTCGCACTCTGGACGGCCGTGCTCAGCACCTTCGCCGCCGGCGTCGCGGTACTGGGCTTTCTGCTGGTGCTGCTGCAGCACCACCTCCACAACCTCGCGTAAGGGGTGCGACATTGACCACCACCGAAAAGCCGCGCAGTCGCGTCAGGCCACCGGTCCCGGAATACGGTGAGCTCGCGCGGATCGGCGCGAGTCTCGCCGGACTCTGGCGCCGCCATCCACAGCAGTCGCTGGAGACCCTCGGCCGGCAGGTGCTGCTGGGCCGGGAAGCCCTGCTGCAGTTGATCGTTTCCATTGTCCGGCGGCGCTTTCCGTATCGGGAGTTCATCAAGCAGTGCGCCTTCATGACCAGCGTGTCGGCCGCACCGACCGTACTGGTCGCGATTCCCATCGCGGTGGTGGTCTCGATTCAGGTGGGTGCGCTGGTGAACCAGGTCGGTGCGACCACCTTCATCGGCGCGGTCGCCGGGCTGGGCATCATCCGGCAGGGTGCGCCGCTGGTCACCTCGCTCATGATCGCGGGCGCCGTCGGGTCGGCCATTACCGCCGATCTCGGCTCCCGGACCATTCGCGAGGAGATCGACGCCATGATGGTGATGGGCGTGGATCCGGTGCGGCGCCTGGTGGCGCCGCGGCTGCTGGCGGCGGTGCTGGTGAGCATGCTGCTGTGCGGGTTCATCGTCTTCGTGGGCTTCGGCACCGCCTACATGTTCAATGTGTACGCACAGCAGGGAACTCCGGGTTCGTTCATCGGATCGTTCGCCTCGTTCGCGGTCGCGAATGACCTCGTCATAGCGCTGGTGAAGGCCGCCATCTTCGGAGTGCTGACGGCAATCATCGCCTGCGACACCGGATTACACGCGCACGGCGGTCCGGGAGGCGTTGCCAATGCGGTGAATTCGGCGGTGGTCAGTTCCGCGCTCATGCTCTTCGCCACCAATGTCATTCTGACGCAGCTCTACAACACCTTCTTCCCGACGAAGGTGGTGTGAGATGGGCAGCACCTACACTCCCCCGGCGCTCCGGCCCGTACGCATGGCGAGCAATGCGCTGGCCGCGCCCATCCAGGCGAATCAGCGGCTCGGGCATCAGACGATCACGTTCTTCCAGTCGGTGATCGCAATGCCTTTCGTGCTCGAGCACTATCGCAAAGAGGTACTGCGGCTGACCGCCGACGTCGGCTGGGGCAATGGTTCGCTCATCGTGGGCGGCGGCACCATCGGCATCGTGGTGGCGCTGTGCGGATTCGCCGGCATCACCGTCGGCATGGAGTCGTTCACGGCGCTGAATCTGCTGACCATGAGCCCGCTCACCGGCGCGATCTCCGGCTTCGCCACCACGCGTGAGCTCGCGCCCATCATCGCCACGCTGGCCTTCGCCATTCAGGCCGGCTGCCGGTTCACCGCTCAGCTGGGCGCCATGCGCATCTCCGAGGAGATCGACGCGCTGGAATCCATTGCCATCCGGCCGCTTCCGTATCTGGTGAGCACCCGGATGATCGCCTCGACGCTCACCATCATCCCGCTCTACAGCGTGGGCCTGGCGGTGGCGTATCTGGCGACCAAGTTGTCGGTGCTGTTCCTGGGCGGCACCACCTCGGGCACCTACGACCACTACTTCTTCCAGTTCCTGCTGGGTCCGGACGTGTTCTGGTCGCTGCTCAAAGTCATGATCTTCGTGATGATCTCGACGTTCATCCAGTGCTACTACGGCTATATCGCCTCGGGCGGGCCGGAGGGTGTCGGGGTGGCGGCCGGACGGGCCATCAAGATGGTCATCGTCGTCATGGTGTTCGTGAATCTGTTTCTCACCCTTGCCATCTGGGGCATCGACCCCGGCTTCCGGATTTCGGGGTAGGCGAATATGTTGCTCGATCCGAGTGGGCGCGGGCCCACGGCCCGGCAGCTGTCGCTGGCCGGGCTGGCCATGATGACCGCGCTGGCCCTGCTGCTGTATCTGCTGGCGCTGCGCTACAACGGGCGTTTCGAAGACAAGGTGCCGGTCACCGCACTGCTCACCAGTACCGGCGACGGCCTGCCCGCCCGCGCCGATGTGAAGTTCCGGGGCATGGTGGTCGGCCGCGTCGAATCCGTCGAGGTCATGGCCAGGGGGGAACGGCAGCAGGCGCGCTTGGTACTGAAACCCGCTGCGGCGGGCACTATTCCGGCGAACGTCGCGGCTCGGGTGATCCCGAACAACATCTTCGGCGTGACCGCCGTCGAGCTGGTCGATACCGCACCCACCCAGCAGACCCTGCACGCGGGAGCCACTATTCCGGAGGACACCAGCGCGGGCACGGTCCAATTGCAGACCACCCTGAATGTGCTGCGCAATGTGCTGCAGAACATTCAGCCGGAGAAGCTCGGCCGGGTGCTGGGCACGCTGTCCGCGGCACTGGATCCGCAGTCGCGGGTGCCGGGCTCGACCATCGAGCGACTCGACAATTGGATGACCGAGGTCCATGCCATTCCCGGCATCGGCAATATGCTCGGCGATCTCGGGCGGGCCGCCACCGCGCTCAGCGTCTCCGCGCCGGATCTCGTGGGGATGCTGGCGAAGTCGGTGACGACCGCGCGCACGCTCACCGAGCAGCGCGCGAATCTGGTCGCACTGCTGACCACCGGCGGCGCCACGCTGGACCAGGTCAATGCGCTCTTCGCCCGCAATCCCGATTCCGGCAAGTTCCTGGTGTCGGGCCTGGATCAGCTCTTCGGCTCACTGGCCCAGGACCCGCAGGCCATTCCCTATACGGTCGCCAATCTCAATACCGCGCTACAGCGATTGCAGGGCGCGTTCAGCTTCGGTCCCAAGAAGCAAATGGTGTGGAAGATGGATGTGACCTTCACGCCGTTCCAGCAGTACACGGCCAAGGATTGCCCGCACTACGGCGATCAGGCGGGACCACGCTGCGGCGGTGCCACCGTGCCGGAAGTCGCTCCGGCACAGCAGTATCCGCAACAGTTGCAGCCGCAGCATCTCGACGCCGCCGGACCGGCTCCGGTGACATCGCCGGGGGCGAATGCGCCGGGCATCCCCGGGTTGCCGAGCATTCCGGGACTGTCACTGCCGAACCTGCCCGCGATTCCGGGACTGCCGTCCATACCCGGTATCACCGCTCCGGCGGCGCTGAACGAATCCTCGCCTGCCACAGCACAACCCGCAGGACTGCGGGGCAGTGCCGCCGTGGCCGCACTGGTCGGCGGCAGGCCCACCGCGGCTCAGCTGCTACTGCTCGGCCCCGTACTGGCCGGTGGGTCGCTGGTGCCGTCCGAGTCCGGAGGTGCCGCATGAAATCCGGAAAGTCCCTGGCGGGCTTCAGTCTCTTCGCGATTGTCGCGGTGCTGCTGACCTACACCATCTGGTCCACCCTGCAGCGGTCCGTGCCGGGTAGCACCGCCAATTACTCCGCCGTCTTCTCCGATGTCCTGGGCCTGCGCGTCGGTGACGACGTCCGCATGGCCGGGGTGCGGGTCGGGCGAGTGGACAAGATCGAATTCGGCGATGAGTACCGCGCCCGGGTGGCCCTGCGCATCCAGGACGCTCAACATCTGAGCACCACGACGAAGGCGCTGGTCAGGTATCAGAATCTCATCGGACAGCGCTATATCGCACTGATGCCGGGGAAGGATGCCGGGCAGCTACTCGCACCGGGCGGGCAGATCCCGCTGGAGCACACCGAGCCGTCGTTCGATGTCTCCACCCTGCTGTCCGGGTTCGAGCCGCTGTTCAGTGTGCTGCAACCGGATCAGATCAACTCGCTGTCGGAGACGCTCATTCAGGCGCTACAGGGCAATGGGGTATCACTGAGCGCGCTGGTCACCCAGGCCGCACAGCTGGCGGGCACCTTCGGGCAGCGCGATCAGATTCTCGGCGATGTGGTGTCCAATCTCAGCAGTGTGGTCTCGGGCCTGGCCCACCGCAGCGGCGAGCTGGAAACCCTGATCACTCAGACCCGGGCGCTGACCGAGGCGCTGTATTCGCAGGGCGAATCACTGAAGAGTTCGGTGGATCATGTTGCCACCGCGACGGATTCGCTGGTCGGAATCATCGCCCAGGTCAAGCCCGGCATGGCGCAGGCGCAGACCGACGCCACCAGCGGGATCGCCCTGCTGCTGACCAATGGCGCGTCGCTGGATCGGGCCGCCGTGCAATTGCCCGACTTCCTCAATGGGGTCGCCCGTTTCAGCAGTTACGGCGCGTACGGCAATGCGTACATCTGCCGCCTGGATGTGTCGCTGTGGGGTGTTGCCCTGCCGCCGGGAGTGTTCTCGCAAATCGGCGGACCCGCCCAATCGGAGGTGTGCCGGTAATGAAACGACTACGACTACCCGCGATCCGGTACCCCGGATTTCTGCGCAATCGCTCTCTGCGACTCGGGCTGTACGCGTCCGGATTCGTAGCGCTGCTGCTCATCGGCTCGACGGCATTCAGTCAGGCACGCCTGGGCGACAAGACGATTCACGCCGAATTCGCGCAGGCCGCCGGGCTGCGCCCCGGTGCGACGGTGGATATCTCCGGTATCGAGGTCGGCTCGGTCACCGCCGTCAAGCTCGACAACGGCAAAGTGCTGGTGGATCTGAAGGTGCACCGTGATGTGCACCTGGGCGCGGATGCGAAGGCCGCGATCAAGATGTCCACCATCCTGGGCCGGCTGCATGTGGACCTGACGCCGGGCAAGGGAACAGCACTGTCCGGTGATCGGATCAAGCTCGAAAACACCACTGTCCCTTACAACCTCGGCAAGGTCATTCAGGATCCGCAGTACAAGTCCTCGTTCGAGCACATCGAGCGCATCGACCCGCAGAAGCTGCGGCAGGCGCTGGATGTGGTCGATCAGCAGATGGGCAGCTCCCCCGAACTGGCGGTGCAGGCGCTCGACAGCGTCGGCGCGCTGGCCAAGGTCATCAATGATCGGCGGGACGAGGTGGACAGCCTGCTCGAGGGCATGGATACGGTGTCGCAGCTGGCGGCCGACAATCAGAACAGCGTGCTCCTGCTGCTGACCCGCGGTGAGGCTATCGGCACGGCGGTGCAGCAGCGGCAGACGCTACTGAAACAGCTGCTCGACAATGTGGCGTCGCTGTCACAGCTGCTGCAGCAGATGGGCCTGGAGAACAACGGCCAGCTGGGGCCGCTCATCGGCAATCTCAACACCATGTCCCAGGGCCTGGAGAAGAACAAGGCCAATCTGGACCGGCTGTACGAGATCATGCCGGTCGCCCTGCGGCAGTTCAACAATGTGCTCGGCAACGGACCGTACGGGGATGTGTACGCGCCCTGGATCTTCCCGGACAACTGGTTGTGCTTCGCGCAGGCCGTGAGTGGGTGCAAATAATGAAACTCCGTCTGATTGCCAAGCTTGCCGCGATCTGCGTGGTGGCGACGGTCGGATCGGGCTGTTCGCTACTGCCCGCGAGCCTGACCGCACTGCCCGAGGAGTACCTGGGCAATCGCATGCGCATTACCGCGGACTTCGACAATGTGGCCGGACTCTATGCGGGCAATGAGGTTTCGGTGCTCGGGGTGCCGATCGGCGATGTCGAATCGGTGACAGCCAAGGGCAGTTATGTGCAGGTTGTCATGTCGGTCGACCGGGGTGTGAAGATTCCGGCGGATGCCATTGCGGCGCTGGTGAATCCGCAGTTGATCACCAATCGCCACGTAGAGCTGGCGCCGGCCTACACCGGCGACGGGCCGACGCTCGGCGACAATGCCTATATTCCGAAGGAGCGCACCAGGGTTCCGGTGGAACTGGATCGGATTCTGGCGAATTTCGATCAGCTGGGTGCGGCGCTGAAGGGCGACAACCAGACCGGGCCGATGGCCAGCCGGGTGCTGTTCCCGCTGTTGAACGGCAATGGCGATCGGCTGCGGGGCACCCTGGACGCACTGTCCTCGGCCTTCGAGGTGACCTTCGCGAACAAGGACCAGATCTCCAACACAATTATCAAACTCAATGACGTCACCCAGGTCATCGCGTCCAATGACCAGACGGTGCGCGATTTCAGCGGGCGGCTCACCGATCTGGTGAACCTCATGGGTGAGCAGGCGCCGGGTTTGCAGGCGGTACTGCGGCAGCTCGACGACTTCGTCACCAACACAGCGACTTTGGTCGGCGACAATAGGGACCAGCTGGCGGGTGCGCTCACCAGGTTCGTCGCGATCACCAGCCAGATGCGCACCAACGCACGGGGTCTCACCGAAATCGTCGATGTCGCGCCGCTGCTGTTCCAGAACATCTCCAATGCCACCAGCCGGGAGCATCAGGCGCTGCGCCTGCACGGACTGCTGGACAAATCCGTGCTCGACAGTGAGGTGCTCTCGACCTTCTGCCAGCGGCTGCTCATCCGCTCCGATGGCTGCCGCACCGGCAGGGTCGAGGACTTCGGGCCGGACTTCGGACTCACCGCCGCCCTGCTCGGGATTGCGAATCCACAATGACCAGAAGACATGTGCGCTCGCTCGCCGTTGCCGCACTGACCACCGCCGCGCTCACCGGCGCGACGAGCTGTGCGGTCACCGTGGATCAGGTGCCGCTGCCCAAGCCCGGTATCGGCGGGCCGGGCTACACCATTCACGCCACCTTCAATGACGCCCTGAACCTGCCCGACCGGGCGCACGTGAAGATCGGCGGCACCGATATCGGCGTGGTCACCAAGATCAAGACGACCAATTACATCGCCGATATCCAGATGCTGATTCGCAAGGACATCCAGCTGCCGCACGGCACCACCGCCGAACTGCGGCAGGCCACTCCGCTCGGCGATATGTTCGTGGCCATGTCGCTGCCCTCGGCACAGGAGGCCGGGGAGCCGCTGCGCGAGGGCGAGACCATCGGCGCCGATCACACCTCGGCCGGGGCCTCGGTGGAACAGCTCATGATGTCGATCTCGCTGCTGCTCAATGGCGGTGGCATCAATCAGGCGGCGAAGATCACCAGTCAGATGGACTCCATGTTCGCCGGGCGCGCGCCCGAGCTGTCGCATCTCATCACCGAAATGACCAGTGTCATCACGGCATTGAACAATCGCACCGGCGATATCGACAATGTGCTCGGCGGTATGAACAGCCTCACCGGCGAATTGGCAAGACGTAAAGCCGAACTCGGCCAGGCCGCCGATACCTTCCCGCAGCTGATCGGGCTCTTCACCGAGAACAATCAGAAGATCGTGGATCTGCTGACCAAGGTGTCCACCACCATGCAGGCGCTCGGCGACTTCTCCGATACGACCGGACCGCAATTCGTGAGTCTGTTCAACAGCATTCAGTCGCTCATGTCCGGGTTCACCCAGATGGGCGATAATCTGAACGGCACTCTCGACGGGCTGGACAAGCTGTATCCCTCGCTCATGGCCAGTTTCCGGGGGCCGACGCTCGCGGTCGCGGCGACCGTCTCCTACTTGAGCATCGGTGCGCTCAGCGATCCCAGTGGTAGTCGCTGGCCGGAGCTCGGCGATGCCGGGCAGTTCATCGGCAGTCTGACGCAGGTGCTGGAGAAGGTGTTCGGGCGGCTCACCAGTCCCCCCGGACAACCCGATGCTGCGCCCGCGCCCGCACCTGCGCCCGCACCGGGAGGCGATCGGTGAATTCCCCTCTGTGGCTGTGGATTCTGCGTCGTCGCATCGGCATCGCCAATCTGGGCCTGGTCGCCGTGCTGATTGTGGGCTGCGGCTATATCGGCGGATATGTGCTGCGGTTCAATCCGATTCCGCATACCTACGATGTGACAGTCGAATTCGCCACCGCCGGCGGCCTCGCGGCCGGCAATGACGTGAACTTCCGCGGCGTGCGGGTCGGGAAGGTCAGTTCTGTCAAGGCGTCCGGGGACGGCGTCGCGGCCATTGCCGAAATCGATGATTCGGCAAGGATTCCCGTGGGCGGCACCGTGGCCATCGGGCGGTTGTCGGCGGCGGGTGAGCAGTACCTGGACTTCCGGCCGGACTCCGATACCGGGCCCTATCTGCACGGCGGTTCGGTGGTGGAGCGCGCCGGAACCACTGTGCCGGTGCAGATTCAGTCGGTGTTCGCGAATCTGGGCAATCTCATCGGCGGGATGAATCCGGATCGGCTGAACGTCATTATCGACGAGCTCGACAAGGCGCTGGCGGGTGGTCCGGATCGGCTGCGCAATATGATCTCCGGGCTCAGCCGGGCCATGTCGGGGCTCACCGATCTGCTGCCGCAGACCCGGCAGCTCATCGAGAATCTCGAGGTCATCGCCGATACCACCCAGCACGCACAGCCGGATCTGAGCACGCTCACCAAGGCGGGCAGTGCGCTGTTCGATCAAATGACCGCAGCCGATCAGGAATTGCGCACGCTGCTGCAGCAGGGGCCGGGGCAGCTCACCACCTTCGGCGACTTCCTGTCCCGGACCCAGGACCCGATGACGGATCTGGTCACCAATTTCGTGGCGGTCACCAAGGCCGCCAAACTGCGGGCCCCGGCGATCGCCGCGCTCTTCCCGGCACTTCGGGTGGGCTCCGAAGCGCTGGGCATTCCCGCGCACGACGGCGCGTACAACACGCTGGTCGATCCGTGGCCGCGGCCGACCTGCGAATACGACACCATCCCGGTGGTTCCCACCGACGCGCAGGTCGATACCCGGGTGCGGCTCTACAACTACTGCGTCACCAGCAATCCGGCGCTGCAGGTCCGCGGTTCCGCCAATGCGCCACGACCGGATGTGCCCGACAACGGCGCGAGCGCCCCGCCCGGTGTCACCGGCAATGAACTCTCCCAGCCCGTACCCACCCGATAGGAACGATCATGAGCGAGATCGACCTCGACCACGAGACCGCCGCCGACAGTGTGGAGTCCGAGCCCGCGCAGTCACCAGGCGAGCCCGGCACAATCGCGGACAGCGCGCCCACCGCATCCGCGGACGCCGCACCTGCGCTGCCATCGGTGGAGTCCGGGCCTGCATTGCCGTCGGTAGCGCCCGAACCCGCACTGTCGTCGGCGGAGTCCGAACCTGAAACTATTGCGGCCGAGGATGATTCGGAGCCGATTACCGAGGGGGCGCGGCGGTTCGCGGTGCCGAAAGTGCCTTCTCTCGGACGCGGCGGGCGGATCGTGGCTCGTGCGGCGGTGGCGGTTGTCGCCGGCGCGGCGGTGGCCTCGAGCGTGTTCTTCTACGTCCAGAACAAGGACAAGCAGGACGTCCTCGACGCCCATCAGGCGGCGCAGACCGCGGCCTGCGCGTATGCGCCGGTGCTCGCCACCTATGAAGCCAAGAACCTGGACGCCTACTTCACCGCGGTGCTCGACGGGGCGACCGGTGAGTGGCGCAAGCAGTTCGACTCGACCAGCAAGGATCTGCGCGATGTGCTCTCGCAGGGCCAGGTGGTGTCGAAGGCGACCGATGTGCAGTGCGCGGTGCGGGCCGGGGACCGGGATTCGGCGGAGGCCATCGTGGTGATCGGCCAGACCATCACCAGCCTGGGTACGCAGAACAAGCCCGCGCCCGGCCAGCTCTCCATGGTCATGCGGCTGGAACGGCACGGCGATCGCTGGCTGGTGAACAAGGTCAATTCCCCACTGTCGCAACAGCCGCTGCCGTGACCCGGGACCGCCTGCCGCCGGATGGCCGCCGCCAACCCGGCAGGGACACAAAAGACCTGGTGGCTACGATAGCCGACATGAATGTCGAGGAGCAGCGCGTGATCCGCCGCCGCCCGAAGAACCGGCGCGCCCAGATCGCCGCCACCTCGGCGGCCGCTTTCGGCTCGCTCGGCTACCACGGTGTGAGCATGGAGGATATCGCCGCACGCCTGGGCATCTCCTCGGCCGCGCTGTATCGGCACTATCCGAGCAAGTACGCGCTGTTCCGGGAGGAGTTGCTGCGGCTCGGGCAGCTCACCCTCGATTCGGTCACCCCGCCGGACGAGTCCGATGGGCTCAGTCCCCGCGCGCGACTGGAGAGCGTGCTCGACAAGATCATCTCCGAGACCATCGCCAATCGCGCCACCGTCACCCTGGTGCGCTGGGAGCAGCGGTATCTCGACGAGACCGACCGCCAGACGCTGTCCGATCAGTTCGCCGAGGCGCTGAGCGTGCTGCGCGGGCTCATCGGGGATGTGCGCCCGGAACTCGACGAGCACGAGCGCGCATTGCGGGCGGTGGCGCTCTTCAGCGTGATCAGCAGCATCGGCGACCACCACGCCGCACTTCCGGCGAAACCGCTGACCGCACTGCTGCATTCGACCTGCGGTCCGCTCATCGACGGCGAACTGCCGCCGCCTGGCACCGCCGCGACCACGCCGCGCGCCACCGAGATTCCGCAGTCGTTCAAGCATGAACTGCTGCTGAAGAAGGCGGTGGAACTCTTCCACCAGCGCGGCTATCCCAATGTGAGTGTGGAGGACATTGCCACGGCGGCCGATCTGTCGGCGGCCTCCGCGGTGTACCGCTACTACCGCAGCAAGGGTGATCTACTGGCGGCGGCCTTCCGGCGCGCGGCCGATCGGGTGTCGGGGGCGATCGGCCCGGCGGTGGCGTCCTCGTCGGCTCCCGGCGAAGCGCTCACCAAGCTCATCGATCTCTATGTCGCGGGCTCCTTCGCCGAGCGCGAGCTGACCTTCGTCTATTACGCCGAGTTCGGCCATGTTTCGCCCGAGGAACGCACCATGCTGCGCAATGTGCAGCGGCTGATCGTGGCCGAATGGGTGCGCCTGCTGGTCGCGGTGCGGCCGGAGCTGTCCGAGGGCGAGGCGCGCATTCTGGTGCACGCCGGTTTCGGGCTGGTCGTCGATATGGGTCGCGTCTTCGGCGACAATCAGCGAATCTGCCCGCAGGAGCGAGTGATTCGGCTCATGGAGATCACGCTCTTCGGTACGGCACGGGTGGTCGAAGCGGCGGTGCCGGAACCCTGAGTACTCAGGGCACCGGTCACCGTCGCGACCGGGCACGCTACGTGTCCGGTCCGCTACAGCCGGACGGGCATTGGGCACTGCTACCCGTCGGCTGTCGCGAATGACGACACGGGGGTGAACGGCGCGTAGTCGCGCACATGTCCGCTCTCCCACCCCCATACCGAGATCGGATCGACAGAGATCCCACTCTGCAGGATCAGCCGCCAGCCGGCATCCTCCCGCTGCCAGATATCACCGTCCCGGTCCCAGTACAGACCGGCCAGGTGGGGTTCGGTGCTGCTGGGCCCGGCGGAGTCTCCATTGGGGGCGGCAGCCGCGGTCGGCGCGCACATCCACGTCGGGGCAAATTCATCGTTCATTGTGTTTTCTCCCAGCAACTTACGAGCAACGGACTGCGGATGGTCGCCGCGCGGAGCGGGCGGCTTCGTCTCGTACCGGTGACTCTGTGCTGTTCGGCAGTTACCGCGAGTGGTGACCATCGGATTTCCCTTCGTGGCGTTGTGAACACAAGTATTCAACGCGCCACTTCTGGGACTCTTCCGTGCGAATTCGGCCACTACTTTCGCGCGAGTTTATTCGCCAAAAGTTTGCTGTCACTGTAACAGTCGGACCACTACCCATGAAAGTCCTGAAATTGCCGGGTATTTCGGTCCCGGGTTGCTCGCGGTGTGCCAACGTTCGAGGTGACGGACATTCCGGCTCGACCAATCCGGTGTGGAAGGGTGTCGACGATCATGGCGCAGCCACGCGTGCAGGTGCTCGGGCCGATTCGATTGATCGTCGACGACCGACCGGTCGGACTGGGCGCCACCATGTTGCGGGCGGTACTCGCCCGCCTGGTGGCCGCCGGCGGGCATGCCGTCACCGCCGACCAGCTCATCGACGATCTCTGGGAGGGCAAACCGCCGCCCAGCGCCGCCTCCGTGCTGCAGGTGCACATTCACAATCTGCGCCGGCACTTCGAACCCGACCGCCCGCGCCGCGCGGCCGCTCGCTACGTGGTGAACGAATCCCTCGGCTACGCACTGAAACTCGATACCCATGCGGTCGACGCCTGGCATTTCGAAGCCCAGCTGCGACACTACGATCAGCGGCTGCGCGATCACGCCGATCCGCCGGCCCCGAGGGAACGGCGCGAACTGCTCGATGCGGCGCTCGCCTGCTGGAACGGCGCACCCTACGAGGGGCTCACGCTCTTCGGATGGGCCGGGCGGGAAGCCAACCGGCTCAGCGACTTACAACTCGCCACCGCCGAGCGCCGCGCCCAGGTGGAACTCGATCTGGGTCATCCGGCCGAGGTGGCCGCGGAACTGCGCGCACTCTTCGACCAGCATCCCGAACGTGAGGAATGCGCGCGGCTGCTCGCCACCGCGCAGTACCGGAGCGGGCAGCAGGCCCAGGCGCTGGCGACGCTGCGGCGGACGCGGGAGTATCTCGGCGAGGAATACGGCATCGATCCCGGTCCGGCACTGCGGGAACTGGAAATCGCCATCCTGGATCACGCCGAGATGCTCACCCCCGCAGTGATTTCGCCGCCGGCGCCGATCAAGCCGGTGCGAAAGGCACCGTCCTACAGCGGCTACGGCAATGAGCGCGACACTCTGCATCGGGTGGCGGCGGAGGTTCGCGGCGGTCATCTGCAGACGATCTGGGTCGCCGGTGCGCCCGGAGCCGGTAAGACCACGCTCGCCGAATCCGTGCTCACCGAACTCGCCGCGCAGCAGTGGACCGCGGTGCGCGGCGGCTGTCCGGAAGTGGACGGCGCGCCCCCGGCGTGGGCGTGGTCGGAAATCCGCGCCGGACTCGAAACCGATGGCGCGCAACCGGATCTGTTCGCGACCGATGATGCCTTCACCATTGCCCGCACGGTGGTCAGCGCCTGCCGGCAGCGCACCGCGTCCGGGCCGGTGCTCATACTGCTCGAGGACACCCATCGCGCCGATACCGCCACCCTGCAGGTGCTGCGGCAGACGGTGAACTGGTTGCGCGATGAACCGGTGCTCATTCTGATCACCCTGCGCGGGGCCGAAGCCGGTCCGGGGCTGCACGCCACCGCGGGCGCGCTGGCCCATCACACCGCCGCGTGGCTGGAGCTGACGGGGCTCGATCTGGCTACCACGCGCGCCGTCGCCCAGGCCGCCGGACTCGGCGCGCTGACCGACGAATCACTGGCGCGGCTGCACCGGCGCACCGGCGGCAATCCGCTGTTCATCCGGGAGATCGCGAAACTGCTTGCGGCCCAAGGTTCCGACGTCGTGCTGGACGAGGTGCCCGACACCATCCGGGAACTGATCAATCAGCGCTTCGGCAACCTTCCCGACCCGGTGATCGCCGCGCTGCAGCAGCTGGCGATCTGGGGCGAGGGCGTGGACCTGCGCATTCTCAGCCGGGCCGCGGGGGTGAGCGAGGAGGAGCTGATCGATCTGATCGCGGCGGCCGAATCCGCGGGGCTGGTCCGTACGGACCGGACAGGGCGCATCACCTTCGATCACACGCTCATCCAGGACACCGTCTATCGGCGCATCCCCATGCTGCGGCGGGTCCGAATGCATTGGGCCGCCTTACAACTGCTGGAGGCGTCCGAGGACAGGTATCCGGGTCTGGCCCGCGATCCGGACATGCTGGCGCATCATGCGATTCTCGGCGCGGGGCCCGAAACGGCTTCCCGGGCCATCGAATACGTGCGGGCGGCGATCGCTCGCAGCATGGAGCGCGCCATGCGGGCGGATACCGTGCGGCTGTGGCAGTCCGCGATCGAGCTGCACGAATTGGCCGGGCACACCGGGGATCACGCCGCACCGGGCGAGCAGGCCATGGTGTTGGAGGCGCACTGCGAACTGGTCAATGCGCTGGCCTATCAGGGGCGGCTGCTCGATGCCCGCGGTGAACGGCAGCGGGCAATCGCACTCGCCCGGCGGCTGGACGATCGGCAGCTGCTGATTCGAGCGCACACCAGTTGGCGGGTGCCGAATATGTGGACGCTTGCCGAGGCGGGCACGCCCACGCCCGTTCTCACCGAGATACTCGGTCCGGTCGTCATGACGGAGCTCCCGCGCGAGACGCAGGCACGATTGCTGCTTTCCATCGTCCTCGATACCGCGGTGGCGGCGCGGACCCGGGAAACCTGGGCGGCCGCCGAACGGGCCGTACAGCTCGCACGGGCCGTCGGCGAGCCCGAATTGCTGTGCTGGGCGCTCAATATCCAGATCTTCGCGCTGCTGCAGGGCAGCCCGCGCGAACCGGCCGCGGAGATGCTGCGGATTGCCGAGGCGGCCGGGCTCGGCGAGTACCGGGCCGTCGCGCACTACTCGCTGTATCGCGCCGCGCTCTGCGAGAGCGATCTGCGGGCGGCGGCCGACCATGCCGCGCTCGCGCTGGAGGACGCCACCGACGGTCAGCTCCAGCAGATTCTCGATGCGCTGGGGCTTTTCGGTTTCGAGGCGGCCATGCTGCGCGGCGATCTGCCGGCGGCCCGGCGCGCCTTCGAAGAGCGCTTCACCCGGCTGGCGCAACGCGGGCTCGCCGATGCCGCGGGCGTGCTGCTGATGGGCGAGGTCTCGCTGGCCTGGGCGCAGGGTGATCTATCCCGACTGATCGAACCGGTGACCGAACTGTTCGAGTTGGCGCCGGAAATCGCGGCGCCGGTGTACACCATGACGCTGCTGCACGCCGGTGGGCGTGACCGCGCCCGCGCGGTGTACGACCGGTATCCGCGGGTCTTCCCGTACGTGTGGCCGAACACCTTCGCGGTACTGCGGGCGCACGCGGCGATCGAGTTCGGCGATCGCGAGGAAATTCGCGGACTGTACGAGCAACTCGCGGGGCACAGCGAAACCATCGCGGGCATCGAGACCGGGCTTTGCCTGCATCTCGGCCCGATGGACAGTACGCTCGCCGATTTGGCGGTAGCGCTGGGCAATACGAAGAAGGCCGCTATCCATCGGGCCCGTGCCGAAGCCCTGCTCTTACGAATGCGCGCCGATCTGGCGGTGATCGACCGGGAGGTCAGCCGGCCGCGAATGACGACATCGGCGTGAACGGCGCGTAGTCGCGCACACAGCCGCTGTCCCAGTCCCACACCGAGACCGGATCCACGGCGATACCGCTTTGCAGGATGAGACGCCAGCCGCCGTCCTCACGCTGCCAGATATCGCCGTCACGGTCCCAGTAGAGGCCTACGGTGTTCGGTTCGGTCTTTTCGCTCCGGCTCATGCTGTTCCTCTCCACTTCACTTGGGGGCCAACACTGCGTAGCTATCGATCAGCGAGTACACGGAAAGTCATCACCGCCACGGACACTTGGACTTTCGCGGCAGATTCGGACGTTTCTTCCCATGAATATATTTGCCAATCATTCGCCAATGAACGAACCAAGGTCGGCGAGTCTAATTCGAACCGTGATTTCAGGTCATTCGGGCCGGTAACCGGTGGAATAATCGCTGTTTCACAACCCTTTCCGCTCGAGGAAGACCGGCTCGGAGGTTGTCGCGGAGCATGACGGAACCGCAGGTACGCGTACTCGGGCCCATTCAGTTGATTGTGGACGACCGACCGGTCGGATTGGGTGCGACCATGTTGCGCGCCGTCCTGGCCCGTTTGGTCGCCGCCGGTGGGCGCTCGGCCGCTACGGATCGGCTCATCGACGATCTGTGGGAGGGCAATCCGCCGCCGACAGCCGCATCGGTGCTGCAGGTGCACATTCACAATCTGCGCCGGCTGATCGAACCAGATAGGCCGAGGCGAGCCAGATCTCAGTACTTGGTGTCCGAATCGTCCGGTTACGCACTGAAACTCGCGCCTGAATCGGTGGACGCCTGGCAATTCGAAGCGCTGATGCGCTCCTATGAGCAGCGGTTGCGCGCGCCCGGCGGGCTGGCGGATCCGGTCGAACGGCGCAATGCCCTCGATGCCGCACTCCGGTGCTGGAACGGCGCCGCGTTCGAAGGGCTCACCACATTCGGGTGGGCCGCACAGGATGCCGATCGCCTCACCGATCTGCGATTGACCGCGGCCGAAATGCGCGCCGCCGTCGAACTCGATCTCAATCGGCCCACCGAAGTCACCATCGAACTGCGCACCCTGCTCGACGAACATCCCGAGCGCGAGGAAATCGCCCGGCTGCTCGCCACCGCGCAATACCGCATCGGGCAGCAGGCGCAGGCGCTCTCGACACTGCGGCACTCTCGCGAATTTCTCGGCGAGCACTACGGAATCGATCCGAGTCCGGCGCTGCGGGAGTTGGAGGCGGCCATCCTCAGCCACTCCGAAACTCTCGCTGGTGCGGAAGCTCCGACCGGGCCCGCGCCCGCCATTCGAATTCGGCGCACCCGGGAGCACAGCGGGTATGTCCGGGAACACACCGTGCTGCGCGAAACCGCCGCCATCGCGGCGACCGGACGCTTGCAAATGGTGTGGATCGCGGGTGAGGCGGGTGCCGGAAAAACCACACTCACCGAATCCGCGCTCGCCGATCTCGGTGCGGAATCGCTGACATTTCTGCGGGGTGGATGTCCCGAGGTGGATGGCGCGCCACCAGCATGGGCGTGGGCGGAGGTGCTCAATGCGCTCGATCCGGTGGCTTCCGAAAATCTGGCCGCGGGTGACG
This sequence comes from Nocardia sp. NBC_01388, assembly GCF_045040085.1. NCBI lineage: Bacteria > Bacillati > Actinomycetota > Actinomycetes > Mycobacteriales > Nocardiaceae > Nocardia > Nocardia sp. NBC_01388. The sequence continues at coordinate 7,355,485 of NZ_CP109553.1, read as the reverse complement.
CATTCACCATTGCGCGGACGGTGGTGGGTCTGTGTAAACAGCGCACTGCGGCCGGACCGGTTGTCATTCTCATCGAAGACGCGCATCGCGCGGATACCGCGACCCTGCAGGTGCTGCGGCAGGTGGTGAATTGGCTGCGCGATGAGCCGGTGCTCATGGTGATCACCCTGCGCGGCTCCGAGGCCGGGCAGGGGCTGCACGCCACCGCGGCGGCGCTCACCCACTGCACCGCGGAATGGCTGGAACTCGGCGGGCTCGATCTGGCCGCCACGCGGACATTGGCTTTGAGCTCCGGATTGCGGGAAATCTCCAAGGAGGCATTGGAGTTGCTGCACCGGCGGACCGGCGGCAATCCGCTGTTCGTCCGGGAGATGGCCAAACTCATTGCCGCGCAGCATGGATCGGGTGAGACCGGGGAGGTGCCCGATTCCATTCGGGAGCTGATCACCACCCGGCTGCGGCGGCTGTCGCCCGAAGTCGGCAGTGCCCTGGCGCATCTCGCCATCTGGGGCGACGGCGTCGATCTGCGGGTGCTCAGCCAGGCCGCCGGGATCTCCGAAGACGAGGTGATCGATCTGATCGCCGAGGCGGAGGCGGCGACGCTGGTGCGCACCGACCGCACCGGGCGCATCACATTCGACCACGCGCTGATCCATGACACGGTGTATCTGGGGATTCCACGGTTGCGGCGGATGCGGTTGCATTGGGCGGCATTGGAACTGCTGGATGGCAGGGTCGAGGATTTTCCGGGGCTGGCGCGTGATCCGGAGACGCTGGCCCGGCATGCGGCGCTCGGCGCTCGGCCCGAAACAGCCGTGCGGGCAATCGAATACGTGATGGCCGCCGCGCGTCACGATACCGATCGGGGTATGGCGGCCGATACCGTGCGGTTGTGGAAGTCCGTTATCGAACTGCACGAATTGGCCGGGCACAATACGGTTCATGCCGAGCGCGAGGTACGGGTGGCGGTGATCGAGGCCCATCTCGCGCTGGTGAATGCCCTTGCCTACCAGTGTCGCTGGTTCGAAGCGCGCGATATCCGCGATCGGGCCGTGGAGCTCTCGCAGGCATTCGGCGAGCAGCAGCTGCTGGTGCGGACGCTCACCTGCTGGCGGGCGCCGATCATGTATCCGGCGCTGCAGGGCTTCGATCCGCGGGAGCGGCTCGTGCGAGCCGTCGACAGCTGCCTGACGGGCGAGATCGACGATGCCGACCGGGTACGCCTGCTCGTGACCGCCGCAATCGAAACAGCTGGGGATTACCGTGATTCGGGGCTCAGCCATCGATACGCGGTAGCGGCGCTGGCGCAGGCGCGCGTATGCGACGATCCGGAGCTGCTCTGCGCCGCGATCAATGCCGTGGCCCTGGTGCGGTTCACCTCGGGCGAGGATCTGGCGCTCGTGCAGGAATTGCTGGAGGTGGCCGAGCGCGCCGAGCTGGATCAGTATCGGGCACTGGGTCATTACGGCCTGTTCCGCTGCGCGCTCGGCCGGGTGGATCTGCCAGAGGCGTGCAGACAAGCCGAACTTGCCCTAGGGGTCGTCACCGACGCCCTACTGCCGCAGCTGATTCTCATGCTCGGCTGCATTGCCGCACCGTTTGCACTGCTGCGCGGTGATATCGACGGAGCGGATCGGCTCTACACGGAATTCGACGAACGGCTCGCCCAACTCGGGTTCCTCCGCAGCGGCGGCCCCCGCTCCGCCATCGCCCTCTCACAGGCGTGGGCCAGTGGCGATCTGGCCGGATTGCAGGAGCAAATGCACGAGGTATACACGCAGGCGCCAGGTTACGGCGGACCGTTCTACGCTTTGGCGTTACTCGCGGCGGGACAACACGACAGAGCCGAAGAGCTCTACCGAGAATTCACCCCCATCCGCCCCACCCTCTTTCCACAAGCCGAGTATGGAATTCGCGCCTACGTGGCACTCGGGCTCGGCCTCACCGAAGACTTCGAATCCCTGTACCGCCAACTCGCCCCCTACGCCGGAACATTCCTCGGCCTGGAAGGCGCCGGCGCCGTCTGCGGCACCACCGACACCGTCCTGGCCATGCTCGCCATGTCCCAGGGCGACTTCGAACGAGCAGCAACCCACCAAGAGAACTCCGAGCGCCTCACCACCCGCACCCGAACTGAACTCGCGGACCTCCAACCACCCCGCCTCGACCCCATGGGTTACCGCCGGCGCACCACGGTCGTAGCGCACTGATCGAAACGACTCCCCCCGGCCTGAGCGGTCAAAGAATGACGCAGGGCGGCAATTATTGCCGCGGTGGGGCGATCTTTGACCGCTCAGACCGGTTTCGCCCGATGGCGCGCGATGATTCACCCCACCTCCGGCTCGACCACGCTCCTCACGTTCGAGCCGGTCGCAGATGCTCGCCACAGTCCGACACTGTCCCCGTCCCCACGAGTCAACGGATTGCTCACTGGCACCGCGCAATCCGAGGGTCCACACCCCGAGGCCGCCCGCCGCAAGGCCGAGCACGAAGGGAGATACCAGACCGGTCATGAAATATCTTGTGGTCGTTGGTGGTGCCCGGCCTACGCGGTCAAAGATTGAGGTGGGGCGGTAATTATTGCCGGTCAGGGGCGATGTTTGACCGGTGAGGCCGGTTTTCCACAGGGGCAGAGTTATCCACAGGTGTCCACATTCGGCTGCGACAGCCACGGTGGTTGTCGCCAGCGGCGAAGAGACTGCTGTGTATGGGTTTTCATGGGGTGTGGACTCGCAAGGAGTTGATCGCGTCGGGGATGTCGGCGTCCACCTTGGACGATCGGTGTCGGGCGGGGATGTATACGCGGGTACTGCCGGGGGTTTACTGCGTCGGCAGGGTGACTTCACTGGCACGCTGCGCTGCTGTTGTTGCTTGGATTCCGGGCGCCGTGCTGAGTCATCGGACTGCGGGGTGGTTGTGGGAGATGTTGCCTGAGCCTGCGGTTTTCGAGGCGACAGTTCCACGGGGTGTGCATCGGGTCGTGCCGGAGTGGGTCACGCTGTATCGGCGGGATCTGCCGGGCAGGGATGTGCATGAGGCTTGGGGTGTGGCGGTTACGTCGGCTGCGCGGACTCTGATGGATTGCCTTGTGGTACTGCCGGAGTCGGCGGCGGACGAGTTGGTCGACTCGCACTTGGGGAAGACCGTCGAGCGGGATGCGGTGCTCGAGTTGTGCGGTGGAGGTGGGGTGGGGGCGCCGGGGTTGCGGCGGCAGGTTTGGATGGCTGCGACCAATGCGTTGTCCGAGCCGGAGCGGCTATTCGCCAGGGCGGTCGCGCAGCGGCGGGTGCGGCTGTTGGCCAATCATTCTGTCGGGCCTTATGTGTGCGACTTCGTGCATAGGCGGTCGCGGACGATTGTCGAGATCGATGGGCGGGAATTCCACAGTGGGGCGGCGGCATTCCGGCGGGATCGGCAGCGACAGAATTGGTTGGTGCTGCAAGGGTGGTTGGTGCTGCGGTATGCGGCGGCTGATGTCTACCTGCAGCTGGAGCGGTCCGCTGATGAGGTGGTCGCTGTCATACGCGACCGAGGTAGGCGGCGGTGAGGGGGCGCTGTCATACGCGACCGAGGTAGACGGCGGTGAGGGGGCGCTGTCCTACACGACCGAGGTAGACGGCGGTGAGGGGGCGCTGTCCTACACGACCGAGGTAGACGGCGGTGAGGGGGCGCTGTCCTACACGACCGAGGTTGCGGCGGTGAGTGGTCGATGTCAAACGCGACCGAGGGTGTGGCAGGGGCGGGAGCGGTTGCCGGGTGCAGCGGGTGGGGTTGCGAAAAATGTTCGTGGAGTGGGGATTTTACGGAATAACTATATGAAACATATGTATTCCATTTGTTTGGATGGGGCTTTTGCGGAGGATTCGCGGTGGCGCTGCCATAATTGAATTCATCTGGTACGCCGCAGCGTGCCGGTCCGGCAGGGATTGGTGGACGGCACGCCGCGGCGCTTATTCAGGTGGATTGTGTGGCTGCCGGGGCGTATCGGCGCTTTGGCAGCCTCACGTCCTCAGGCCGGAGGTGGGTAGGTGACCGAAGAACCGGTCCCGAGCACCTTGGCGATCAGGAGGAGGAAGTTGTTGATCGCACTTCCGCTATCCATGGTGGACTCCTAGACGCCGGGGGTCGGCTGGATGATCGAGGTCGACGAACCCGACGTGATCAGGTGGGCGATGGCGGCCAGGATGTCGAGGGCGCCGCTGCCGGTACTGGTAGGCATGGTTGATCCTTTCGAAAAGTGTTGCTTGGAACGGAAGCGACTAGTGCGGGGTGTAGCTGGCGGTGGAACCGCTGCTCAGGAACTTCAGCACCGTCGCGAGGATGCCGGCGATGTCGATGGTGCCACCGCCGGTGGGCGGCGGGGTGGTGGTGCGCATGGTGGGACGGGTGACCTTCATATGTTCTTCCTTTTCCTAGTTCGCGGACTGACCCCCGAGGCCGTTGGCCGGGACCGCCGCACGGGATGCTAGTGCACCCCGGGTCTGTGTTGCGGGCTGTATTGTGCCGCAAAGTCTTTCGGGTCAGTGGCTATTCGGCTTCACTGGCCATGAAGTCCGCGAGTGATTTCGGACGCATATCGGTCCAGTGCGACTCGACGTACTCCAGGCAGGCCCAGCGCGGGGCCGGGCCGTGCGCGATGGTCCAGCCGCCGGGGATGGTCGCGAACACCGGCCACAGCGAGTGCTGGGCCTCCTCGTTGACCAGCACATAGAACTGAGCGTCTTCATCGTCGAATGGATTGCTCATTCTCGAAAACCTTTCTTACCGTGAGAGTTCGGATTAGGGGAAAATCGGTCTGCTATCGCACTGCCCGCTGGCCGACGGTATTGAGCACCGAGCCGATCTGGGCGAGCGCATCGGGTGCGGTCATCCGCCAGTGCGTGGCCTGCACCGCATAGGTGTGCACCACACCGTCCACGGCATCGGTCCACCCGGTGACCCCGACCGTGCAGCTCGGATCGTCCAGCGCGGCCGCGAAATACAGCACATCGCCCTTGAATCGGCGCGGCCGGTATTCGCCGATGAGCGAGATCGAGCGGAGGCCGGTATCGATCACCCGGGTCACCCGATCGGCGCCCATGGACGCGAACGGCTCGGGCAGTTCGGACAGCCGCGCGACCAGCTCCTCCGGTTCCAGCGCCACACCGAGGTTCTCGTCCACCAGACCGCCGAGCAGTTCGGCCACCGGAATTCGCACCCCGTCACCGACCTCGACCTGCAGCGAACTGTCCAGCATGGCCAGGGTCGCCACCTGCTGCCCCTGCTCCTGCAGCTGCACCGCCACCGCATGCGCCAGCACACCGCCGAGCGACCAGCCCAGCAGGTGGTACGGGCCCTCCGGCTGCACCGCGCGGATCTCCCGCACATAGCGCCCCGCCCACTCGTCGATCGAATCCGGCAGCGGCACATCCGCTCCCAGCGTCGGCGACTGCAGGCCGTACAGCGGCCGGTCAGCGTCCAGGTATGCGGCCAGACCCGCGAAGGACCAGGACAGACCGCCCACCGGGTGGATGCAGAACAGCGGCGCACCGGAACCCGTTGTGCGCAGCGGCAACAGCACCTCGTACGCGGCATCCGCACCGAACCCGCCGGAACCGTCACCGGTCAGCTGCGTGGTCAGCCCGGCCGGGGTCGGTGCGGTGAACAACCGCGCGACCGGAACCCGTTCGCCCAGTGCGGCACTCAGTCGCGCCGCCAGCTTCACCGCGATGAGCGAGTTGCCGCCCAGCTCGAAGAAGTTGTCGTCCAGTCCGATTCGCTCGAGATGCAGCACGTCGGCGAAGGCGGTGCACACCGCGATCTCCAATGCCGTGGCGGCGGCCCGGAATTCGCGGAGGGCGAGCTCGGGTTCGGGCAGTGCCCGGCGATCCAGCTTGCCGTTGGCGTTCAGCGGCAGAGCATCGAGCGCCACGAACGCCGACGGCACCATGTACGACGGCAGCACCGCCGACAACGCCGACATCAGCTGCGGCACATCGATACCCGAGTCCTGATCGGAAGGCACCAGGTAGGCCACCAGCCAATCCGCACCACTCAGCTGCGCTTCGGTGCGCTGATCGGACTTGGCCAGCACCGCGACCTGCGCGATCTCCGGCATGGCCAGCAAAGCCGCCTCGATCTCACCCAGCTCGATACGGAAACCCCGGATCTTCACCTGGAAGTCGGTACGACCCCGATACTCCAGCTCACCACTCGCCGCCCAGGCAACCAGGTCACCGGTGCGATACATACGCTCACCAGCGGCAAACGGGTTGGCCACGAAGCGATCCGCAGTCAGGTCGGCACGGCCGAAGTAGCCGCGCGCCAGCTGCGCACCCGCCAGGTACAGCTCACCCGAAACACCGGCGGCAACCGGGTGCAGGCGCGAATCGAGCACGTAGACCTGGCTGTTCCACTCGGGCAGACCGATGGACACCGAACCCTGATCGGCATCGGTCACCAAGTGCGAGGTGATGGACACCGCCGCCTCGGTCGGGCCGTACAGATTGAACAGCCTCGCGAACGGGTTCGCCTTGCGGAAGCGCTGCGCCACGGTCGCAGGCAGCGCCTCACCGATAGCCAGCACCCGGCGCAACGAACTCGTCAGCACGCCACCGGATTCGGTCAGCAGCGCGTCCAACATCGACGGCACCACATGCAACGTGGTGACCAGCTCACGAGCCATCAACTCGTTCAAGTACGCCGGATCACGATGACCATCCGCCGAAGCGATGACCAGGCGACCACCGCAGACAACGGCCGACCAGAACTCCCAGACCGAAAGGTCGAAGGTCGCTGCGGTCTTGAGTAGCACCGCGTCATCGACACCGAGACCGAATTCAGCCGTCTTCCACTGCAACTGATTCGCCACCGCAGCATGCGACAGCGCCACACCCTTCGGACGACCCGTCGAACCGGACGTGAAAATCACGTACGCGGTATTGGCGGGCGTCAGCTCCCGGACCCGTTCGGCGGCGGTGATCGCCTTGTCGGAGTGGGCCGACAGATCGAGCTCGTCGATCCGAAGCAGCGGAATGTCGCTGCCGTGGATCCCGGCCGAAAGCGCGCCGGGATGACGGGGGGTGGACCCGTCGAGATGACGGCGAGTGGTCCCGTCAAGGGCGGTCGCGGTGAGTTCGAAGGCGTCGCGGGAAGTGGTGAGCACGCAGACCGGGGCGGCCGATTCCAGCACATAGGCGGTGCGGTCGGCGGGCTGATCCGGATCCACCGGGACATACGCGGCACCGGCAACCGACACCGCGTACATGGCGACAACCAGATCGATCGAACGGCGCAGGGCCAGCGCGACCCGGTCCTCCGGACCGACACCCTGCGAGATCAGGTGCCGCGCCAGGCGATTCACCCGTGCACCGAGTTCGGTGTAGTCGAGCGCCGTGCCGTCCGGGCCGATGAGGGCGACCGCATCGGTACGGGCGGCGACGGTGGCATCGAGCAGCGTGGCCAGGGTCGCCGTGGTGTCCACGGTGTGCGCGGTCGTATTCCACTCGGTCAGCACCCGGTGCTGTTCGGTCCCGTCCAGCAGGTCGATATCACCGACCGGAGTATCGGCATCGACCGCGACGGCGGTGAGCAGGCGAAGGAACCGATCGGCGACGAGCTGCACCGTAGCGGCGTCGAAAAGGTCTGCGCCGTATGTGATCACACCGCTGATGCCGGCCGGAGTCCCGTCGGCGTGGTAGTCGTCGCCGACGATCCAGTGCAGATCGAACTGCGAGACCTGGTTATCGAAATCGATACCGGTGACCGACAGACCTGGCAGTTCGAGGTTGGACTGCGCCAGGTTCTGGAACGACAGACCCACCTGGAACAGCGGATGCCGCGCGGTCGAGCGCACCGGATTCAGGACCTCGACCAGCCGCTCGAACGGCACATCGGCATTGGCGAACACCTGCAGATCCGTCTCACGCTGACGCGCGAGCAGATCGGTGAACGACTCACCACCATCCACCCGGCTACGGAACACCAGCGTGTTCACGAACATACCGATCAGATCATCCAGTGCCGCCTCACCACGACCCGCCATCGGCGTACCGATCGCAATATCGTCGGTGCCCGAGAGCCGCGCCAGCAGCACCGCGAGGGCCGTGTGCACCACCATGAACAGCGTCGCGCCCTGAGCCCGCGCCAGTTCGGCCAGTGCACGATGGATTTCGGCGTCGATGGACACCTCGACCTTGCCACCGGCGAAGGACTGCACCGCCGGTCGCGGACGATCGGACGGCAGATCCAGCTGATCCGGCAGCTCGGCAAGGGCCTGCTTCCAGAACCCGACCTGCTTGGCGGACAGGGATTCCGCGTCACTCTCCGCACCCAGCAACTCACGCTGCCAGATCGAGTAATCCGCGTACTGCACCGCCAGCGGCGCCCAGGCCGGCGCGTGACCGGCGGCTCGGGCCGCATAGGCGGTCACCAGATCGCGGGTCAGCGGCGCCATGGAGGAACCGTCCGCGGAAATGTGGTGAATCACCAGCGCCAGTACGTAATCGGTGGCCAGGCCCCCGATATCGAACAGTGCGACCTTCAGCGGCACCTCCGCGGTGACATCGAAGCGGGCGCCGACCAGTCCGGCCACCGCATCGACAATCCGATCCTCGGTGATGGTGCCGACCACAAGTTCCGGCAGCACCTGCGCGGCCGGGAGCACCACCTGCACCGGACCGTCCTCGGTCTGCGGGTAGACGGTCCGCAGAATTTCGTGGCGCGCGACGATATCGCCGATAGCCAGCCGCAGCGCGACCACATCCAGCTCACCGGTCAGGCGAATCGCGACCGGCACGTTGTAGGCGGTCGCATCGGTGTCGAACTGGTTGAGGAACCACATGCGCTGCTGCGCCGGCGAGAGCGGAATCGCTTCCGGCCGTGGGCGAGCCACGAGTGCCGGTCGTGCGCCCGCACCGGCCGTCTCGGCCAATCGGACGGCCAGTCCGGTCACGGTGGAATCCTCGAACAGTGCGCGCACCGGCACCTGGGTGTCGAGCGCCGCGCCGAGGCGTGCCGCCACCTGGGTGGCCAGCAGCGAATTACCGCCGAGCGCGAAGAAATCGTCATCCGCGCCGACCAGCTCCGCGCCGAGCACCTCGGCGTAGACCCGGGCGACGGCCGTCTCGATTTCGCCTGCCGGAGGCCGGAATTCACGGGCGGCGAACACCGGATCCGGCAGCGCCTTGCGATCCAGCTTGCCGTTGACGTTCAGCGGCAGTGCATCGAGCACCACAAAGGCCGACGGCACCATGTAGGACGGCAGGGAGGCCGAGAGCGCCGACTGCACCTGCGCTTGATCGAGTTCCGGGCCCGCGGACACCAGGTAGGCGACCAGACGATCACCGGTGCGCTGATCCGACTTGGCCAGCACCGCGACCTGCGCGATCTCCGGCATGGCCAGCAAAGCCGCCTCGATCTCACCCAGCTCGATACGGAAACCACGGATCTTCACCTGGAAGTCGGTACGACCCCGATACTCCAGCTCACCACTCGCCGCCCAGGCAACCAGGTCACCGGTGCGATACATACGCTCACCAGCGGCAAACGGGTTGGCCACGAAGCGATCCGCAGTCAGATCGGCGCGGCCGAAGTAGCCGCGCGCCAACTGCGCACCCGCCAGGTACAGCTCACCGGACACGCCGACCGGGACCGGCCGCAAGCGTGCATCCAGCACGTACACACTGCTGTTCCACTCCGGCGCACCGATGGACACCGAACCCTGATCGGCATCGGTCACCAAGTGCGAGGTGATGGACACCGCCGCCTCGGTCGGGCCGTACAGATTGAACAGCCTCGCGAACGGGTTCGCCTTGCGGAAGCGCTGCGCCACGGTCGCAGGCAGCGCCTCACCGATAGCCAGCACCCGGCGCAACGAACTCGTCAGCACGCCACCGGATTCGGTCAGCAACGCATCCAACATCGACGGCACCACATGCAACGTGGTGACCAGCTCACGAGCCATCAACTCGTTCAAGTACGCCGGATCACGATGACCATCCGCCGAAGCGATGACCAGGCGACCACCGCAGACAACGGCCGACCAGAACTCCCAGACCGAAAGGTCGAAGGTCGCTGCGGTCTTGAGTAGCACCGCGTCATCGACACCGAGACCGAATTCAGCCGTCTTCCACTGCAACTGATTCGCCACCGCAGCATGCGACAGCGCCACACCCTTCGGACGACCCGTCGAACCGGACGTGAAAATCACGTACGCGGTATGCGACGGCAACAGCGGCGACACCCGACCCGCATCGGTGATCGGCTCGACCGCAACCGATTCCAACACCAGCTGATCCAAGCGCACCAGCGGCGCGGCCTCGGTACTGAAGCGGGCCTCGGCATTGGTGAGCACACACACCGGGGCGGCGGTCTCGAGGATGTAATCCGTGCGCTCGGCAGGCTGATCCGGATCCACCGGCACGTACGCGCCACCGGCGACGGAGACGGCGTACATGGCCACGACCAGATCGACCGAACGCCGCAGCGCCAGCGCGACCCGCGACTCCGGGCCGACACCGATCGAGATCAGATGCCGGGCAAGACGATTCACCCGGATACCGAGCTCGGCATAGGTCAGCACCTCACCGTCCGGCCCGATCAGCGCAACAGCGGTCGGAGCGGCGGCCACGGTGGTGTTCAGCAGCGATACCAGGGTCGCGGCCGAATCCGTCTCGTGCACAGTCGCATTGCGGGCAGCAGTCAGTTCGGCACGCTCGCGGGACTCCAGCAATTCGATATCGCCGACCGGGCGGGCGGCATCGGCCACCACGGCGGTGAGCAGGCGAAGGAACCGATCGGAGAATATCTGCACCGTAGCGGCGTCGAAAAGATCGGCGCCGTAGGTGATCACACCGCCGATGCCGGCCGGAGTGCCGTCGGCAAGGTAGCTGTCGCCGATGATCCAGTGCAGATCGAACTGGGAGATCTGGGTGTCGAAGTCCAGACCGGAGATGGTCAGGCCCGGCAGTTCGAGAGTGGACTGCGCCAGGTTCTGGAACGACAGACCCACCTGGAACAGCGGATGCCGCGCCGTGGAACGCACCGGATTGAGCACCTCGACCAGGCGCTCGAACGGCACATCGGCATTGGCGAACACCTGCAGATCCGTCTCACGCTGACGCGCGAGCAGATCGGTGAACGACTCACCACCATCCACCCGGCTACGGAACACCAGCGTGTTCACGAACATACCGATCAAGTCATCCAGTGCGGCTTCGCCACGACCCGCCATCGGCGTACCGATGGCGATGTCATCGGTGCCCGAGAGCCGCGCCAGCAGCACCGCGAGGGCCGTGTGCACCACCATGAACAGCGTCGCGCCCTGAGCCCGCGCCAGTTCGGCCAGTGCACGATGGATTTCGGCGTCGATGGACACCTCGACCTTGCCACCGGCGAAGGACTGCACCGCCGGTCGCGGACGATCGGACGGCAGATCCAGCTGATCCGGAAGCTCAGCCAATTCCTGCTTCCAGAACCCGACCTGCTCGGCGGCCAGCGATTCCGCGTCGTCCTCGGCACCCAGCAGCTCACGCTGCCAGATCGAGTAATCCGCGTACTGCACCGCCAGCGGCGCCCACGCGGGGGCGGCACCCGCGATACGGGACCGGTAGGCGGACACCAGATCCCGGGTGAACGGGGCCATCGACGTACCGTCGCCGGCGATGTGGTGCATCACCAGGACCAGCACCCACTCCTGGGCGGCCGTATCACCGAGGACCTCGATGAGCGCGGCCCGCAAGGGCACCCCGGTGACAACATCGAAGCTGGTGCCCACCAGTTCGAGCACGGCGGCTTCGATATCCGCCGCCGGTACGGCAAGCCGTTCCAGCTCCGGTGTGGCCTCGCCGACGGGCAGGATGACCTGCACCGGCCCGGCGGGCGTCTGCGGGTAGACGGTGCGCAGGATCTCGTGGCGCGCAACGATATCCAGCACGGCCGCCCGCATGGCGTCCGCGTTCAGATCGCCGGACAGACGGATGGCGACCGGGATGTTGTAGGCGGCCGATTCGGCATCGAAGCGGTTCAGGAACCACATGCGCTGCTGGGCGGGTGACAGCGGAATCGCTTCCGGGCGTGGGCGAGCCGTCAGGGCCGGGCGCGCGGCGATACCGCTGTAGCGCTGCACCCGCAGTGCGAGGTCGGCAACGGTCGACGCCTCGAATACGGCCCGGACCGGCACCTGGGTATCGAGGGCCGCACCGAGCCGCGCCACGATCTGGGTGGCCAGCAGCGAGTTGCCGCCGAGTGCGAAGAAGTCGTCGTCCGCACCGACACGCTCGCTGCCGAGGACCTCGGTGAACACCTCTGCCACAATCACTTCGATCGAGGTGGACGGCGCACGGAAGATCGTGGCCTCGAACTCCGGCTCCGGCAAGGCCTTTCGGTCCAGCTTGCCGTTGACGTTGAGCGGCAGGGCATCGAGCACCACGAAGGCCGACGGCACCATGTACGACGGCAGTGCCGCCGACAGGGCCGACTTGACCTGCGGCACTTCGATACCCGTTTCGGGATCGACAGGGACCAGGTAGGCCACGAGCCGGTCACCGGTGCGCTGATCCGACTTGGCCAGCACCGCGACCTGCGCGATCTCCGGCATGGACAGCAAAGCCGCCTCGATCTCACCCAGCTCGATACGGAAACCCCGGATCTTCACCTGGAAGTCGGTACGACCCCGATACTCCAGCTCACCACTCGCCGCCCAGGCAACCAGGTCACCGGTGCGATACATACGCTCACCAGCGGCAAACGGGTTGGCCACGAAGCGATCCGCAGTCAGATCGGCGCGGCCGAAGTAGCCGCGCGCCAACTGCGCACCCGCCAGGTACAGCTCACCGGACACGCCGACCGGGACCGGCCGCAAGCGTGCATCCAGCACGTACACACTGCTGTTCCACTCCGGCGCACCGATGGACACCGAACCCTGATCGGCATCGGTCACCAAGTGCGAGGTGATGGACACCGCCGCCTCGGTCGGGCCGTACAGATTGAACAGCTCCGTGCGCGGTGCCAGTTCCCGGACCCGCTGCGCGACCGCGGCGGGCAGGGCCTCACCGATGGCGAGGATGCGCCACAGGCTGTCCGGCAGGCCATTGGCGGCCAGCGCGTCCAGCATGGACGGCACCACGTGCAGGGTGGTCACCCACTCCTGGGCGATCAGCTCGTTCAGGTACACCGGATCGCGGTGTCCGTCCGGCGTCGCGATGATCAGGCGGCCACCGCTCACCGCGGCCGACCAGAATTCCCAGACCGAGAGGTCGAAGGTGGCGGCGGTCTTGAGCAGCACCGCATCGGCGGCGTCCAGCGCGAATTCCGCTACCTTCCACTGCAATTGGTTGGCAATGGCCGCGTGCGGCACCGCCACGCCCTTGGGGCGGCCGGTGGAACCGGAGGTGAAGATCACGTACGCCGTGTGCGAAGGATGCAGCGGCGCACGGCGATCCGCGTCCTGCACCGGCGCACCGGAGTGCACGGACAGGTCCAGCTCGTCCATGTGCACAACGGGTGCGATATCGGTGTCGAATCCGGCGTCGGCATTGGTGAGCACGCATACCGGGGCGGCGGATTCCAGCACGTAGGCGGTGCGCTCGGCGGGCTGGTCCGGATCCACCGGCACATACGCGCCACCGGCGACCGAGACCGCGTACATGGCGATCACCAGGTCGATGGAGCGGCGCAGGGCCAGCACCACCCGGTCCTCGGGACCGACGCCCTGCGAGATCAGCTGCCGGGCAAGGCGATTGACACGCTCGCCGAGTTCACCGTAGGTGAGTTCGGCCCGCCCGGCCTCCGTCTCGGGCAGGTCCGCGACGATCGCGACCTCCTTGGGCTGCCGCGCAATGCCGGCGGCCAGCAGTGAGGCCAGGGTCGCCGTGGTGTCCACCGCATGCGCGGTACTGTTCCACGACTGCAGGATTCGCTCCCGCTCGGGCGCTGCCAGCAGCTCGACCTCGCCCACCGGTGTACCGGGCGCGGTGGCGACCGCCTCCAGCAGGCGCCGGAAGCGATCCGCCAGATCGGCGACCGTCGAATGCTCGAACAGCGCGGTGGCATAGGTGATGGTGGCGAGCAGCTCGGCTGCCGTGCCATCGGCCCGGTGCTGCGGCGCAACCACGAGATGCAGGTCGAACTGTGAGATGGGGTTGTCGAATTCGGCTGCGCTGACGGTCAATCCGTCCAGTTCGAGACCGGCCCCGCCCTGGTTCAGGAAGGAGAAGCCGATCTGGAAGAGCGGATGCCGGGCGGTGGAGCGAGCCGGGTTGAGCACCTCCACCAGACGTTCGAACGGCACCTCGGCATGGGAGAAGGCGGCCAGATCGGCGGCCTTGACCCGCTGCACCAGAGCGGCGAAGGTCTCGCCGGCCCGAATATCGGTGCGCAGCACCAGGGTATTGACGAACATGCCGACAACGTCGTCGAGCACGGCCTCACCGCGACCGGCGATGGGCGTGCCGACGGCGATATCGGCGGTGCCGGACAACCGGGCCAGCAGGACCGCGAAGGCGGCGTGCACAACCATGAACGGCGTCGCGCCGAACGCGAGAGCCAGTTCCTCCACGCGGGCGTGAATGCTCGCGTTGATGGTGAAATCGACCTCGTCGCCCGCGGTGGACACGATCGCCGGGCGCGGCCGATCGGTCGGCAGCGACAGTTGATCGGGCAGCTCCGCCAGGGTGTCCTGCCAGAACCGCAGCTGCCTGGAGAGCAGCGACTCGGCATCGTCCTCGGCGCCGAGCCGATCACGCTGCCAGAGCGTGTAATCCGCGTACTGCACCGCGAGCGGCGCCCAGCCGGGCTCCCGGCCCGCGCGGCGCGCGTCGTAGGCGGTCATCACATCGCGGGTCAGCGGAACCAGCGACGAACCGTCGGCGGCGATATGGTGTACGACCACCACCAGCACGAATTCATCGGTCGTTCCGGCGACCGCGAGCAGCGTCGCGCGCAGCGGCACGGCGGTGGTCACATCGAACGGGCGGGCGATGAATTCCGATACGGCGGCCAGCACCTCGTCCGCTGCCACGCCGATCGGTTCCAGGGCCGGGACGGGAGCCTGCTCGAGGGGCAGGATCACCTGTGCCGGACCGGATTCGGTGAGCGGGTAGACAGTGCGCAGCACCTCGTGACGGCCGATCACATCCCGGAGGGCGGCGGCGAGCGCGGCCACATCCAGATCGCCGGACAGCCGCATGGCCATCGGAATGTTGTAGGCGGCCGATTCCCCGTCGAGCCGGTTGAGGAACCACATGCGCTGCTGCGCCAGCGAGAGCGGCGTCGGGCCGCTGCTCGTGCGCGGGGCCAGCACCGGACCGCTCGCGGCCGCATCGGCCGCGCCGAGCACCGCGGCCAGGGCGGCCACGGTCGACTGCTCGAAGACCGTGCGCATGGCGACCGCCACACCCAGGCGGGCGGAGAGGCGGGCCGAAAGCTTGGCCGCACTCAGTGAATTGCCGCCCAGGCCGAAGAAGTCGTCGTCCAGGCCGACGGCCGCGAGGTCGACCTCGAGCACCTCGGCGATCACCTCGGCCACCGCGTGTTCGGCGACGGTGACCGGTGCGCGGAACTCCGCGGCCCGGAAGATCGGCTCCGGCAGGGCCTTTCGGTCCAGCTTGCCGGTCGGGCTGAGCGGGATGGCGTCGAGCACCATGATCGCCGAGGGCACCATGAACGCGGTCAGCGAGCGGGCCGCGAAGGCGCGCAGTTCGTCCACATCGACGGTGCGACCGGCGGCCGCGGTCACGTACGACACCAGCGAGACATCACCATTGGCGGCGGTGTGCCCGACGGTCGCGGCGAAGTCGACGGCGTCGAAGGACGACAGCGCCGCATCGATCTCACCGAGCTCGATGCGCAGGCCGCGCACCTTCACCTGATCATCGGAGCGGCCGACGAACTCCAGCACCGGGTAGGCGATGCCGCCGACACTGCGGGTGGACCAGCGCACCAGGTCACCGGTGCGGTAGAGCCGCTCCCCCGGCGCGCCGTAGGGATCGGCCACGAAGCGACCGGCGGTCAGGCCGGGGCGATCGAAGTAGCCACGTCCCAGAGCCGGTCCGCGCAAATACATTTCGCCGACAACGCCGTCCGGCACCGGCTGCAGCCAGGTGTCGAGCACCGCCGCGGACATGCCGGGTACGAAGCTGCCCAGTACCGGGCCCTCACCCGGCCGCATGGCCGAGCTCATATTGGTGATCATGGAGGCTTCGGTCGGGCCGTACACGTTGTACAGTTCCCGGCCGGCGCCCCAGCGCTCGATCAGCTCCGCGCCGTAGGACTCGCCCCCGACCGTGATGTGCTCGAGGCCGGGCACCTGCTTCGGGTCCATGGTCAGCAGCACCGACGGGGTCATGAAGGTCTGGGTGACCCGTTCGGTGCGGATCAGATCGCTCAGTTCCGCGCCGCCGAACACATCGGCGGGCGCCACGACCAGTGCCGCCGCCACCGGCAGCGCCATGCACACCTCGAGCAGCGAGGCGTCGAAGCTCGGGGACGAACGGTTCAGCACCCGGTCTTCGGAGGTGGTGTGGCAGCGTTCGGCATTGGCCGCGCCGACACCCACGATGCCCGCGTGCGAGATGACACAACCCTTGGGCAGTCCGGTGGAGCCGGAGGTGTAGATCATCCACGCCGCATTGGCGGCGCTCACCGGGCGGACCAGTTCGGTGTCGCCGATCGGTGCGCCGCTGCGGCCGGTCAGATCGGACACCAGCTCGGGCCCGTCGACGACCAGCCAATCGGTCTGCACCGGAAGGCCGTCCGCATGGGCGGCGAGGGTCAGGCCGATCACCGCGCCGGAGTCGGCGAGCATATGCGCGATGCGCCCGGCCGGATAGTTCGGATCGATGGGCAGGTAGGCCGCACCGGTCTTGGCGATGGCCCACAGCGCCACCATCGATTCGATCGAGCGCGGCACGGCGACGGCCACGTAGTCCTCCGCACCCACCCCGCGCGCGATGAGCAGGCGGGCCAGTCGCGAGGACCGGTCGTCGAGCTCGGCGTAGGTGAGCGTGGCGGTCCGGCCGATCAGGGCCGGGCCGTGCGGGTTCAGTTCGACTGCAGCCCGCATCATCTGGGCCAGGGTGCGCACCGGCTGTGCACGCGGACCGCGGCGGTTCAGCACCTGGGCCCGCTCGTGCGGGGACAGCAGATCGATGGCGCCCAGGCACACCTGCGCGTCCGCGGTGATCGCGGCCAGCACCCGGCCGAATCGGCGCAGCAGTCCGGCGGCGGTCGACTCCTCGAAAAGGTCGGTGGCATAGGTGATCTCGACGGCCAGGTGGCCGTCCGCATCGAGGTTCTCACCGATGGTGAAGAGCAGATCGAACTTCGACATGGTGTCGCCGGAGTCGACGGCCTCCATCACCAGACCCGGGACCGCGCGAGCGCCCGATTCCAGATCCATATAGCTGAGAGCCACCGTGAACAGCGGATTCCGGCCCGGTGCGTGCTCGACGCCGAGTTCGGTCACCAGGCGTTCGAAGGGCACCGTGGCATGCGCGAACGCGGCCAGGTCCACCTCCTTGGTCTGCGCGAGCAATTCGGTGAAGGTCCGGCCCGGGGCCGGAGTGGTGCGCAGCGGCAGCGTATTGACGAACATGCCGATCAGGTCGTCGAGCGCCGCGGCCTCGCGACCGGCGACCGGGGTGCCGATGGCCACATCGTCGGAACCGGCCATCCGGCCCAGCAGTACGGCCAGGGCGGCATGCAGCACCATGAACGGCGTCGCATTGTGCCGCTGCGCCAGGGCGGTGATGCCCGCACCGATGCCGCCGCCGAAACGGCCGCGGACGCCGCCGCCGCGCATGGAGGCGATGGCCGGGCGCGGGTGATCCAGCGGCAGTGCGAGTTCGTCGGGAAGTTCGGCGAGTGCCGCACGCCAGTAGGCGATTTCGCGATCGGCGTGCAGTTCCAGCACCTGCTGCTGCCACAGCGTGTAGTCGGCGTACTGGACCGGCAGCGGCTGCCACTGCGGCGCCACGCCGATCAGCCGGGCCAGATAGGCCGCGACCAGATCGCGCAGCAGCGGGTTCATCGAAACACCGTCGCCGGCGATGTGATGCAGCACGATCACCAGGACGTGGCTGGTATCGGATTCGCGCAGCAGCAGGGCGCGGACCGGGACCTCGGTGGTGACATCGAAACCGCGCGTGACGGTTTCGGCCAGCCGGCGCTCCAGCGGACCGGTGAGGGTCTCCACCTCCAACTGCATGGCGGTGTGCGGCGGCAGGATGACCTGGTGGCCGGCGCCCTCGGCATCGAACGGGTAGACGGTGCGCAGCACCTCGTGCCGGGTCACCACATCGGTGAAGGCCAGTCGCATTGCGGCGTAGTCGATCTCGCCGACAATGCGGACCGCGATCGGAATATTGTGCGCGGCGGAATCCGGATCGAGCCGGTTCATCAGCCACATGGACTGCTGCGGGGCCGAGAGCGGAATCCGGTCCGGGCGCGGGCCCGCGACGAGTGCGGGCAGGGCGGGGCTCGTATCGTCGCCGCCGAGTCGCGCGGCCAGGGCGTGCACCGTACCGGCCTCGAAGAGCAGGCGCACCGGAATGCGCTGCCCCAGCCGCTCGCCGATGCGGGAGAGCACCCGGGTGGCGATGAGCGAATTGCCGCCAAGCGCGAAGAAGTCGTCGTCCAGACCGACCTGCTCGAGGCCGAGGACCTCGGCGAAGACCGCGGCCACCGCCTGTTCGGCAGCGGTGCGGGGCGCCCGGTAGGCGGTGGCTTCGAACACCGGGGCGGGCAGCGCCGCGTGGTCGAGCTTGCCGTTGACGGTCAGCGGAATCCGGTCCACCGCGACGATGGCAGACGGGACCATGTACTCGGGCAGTCGCAGCGAGACGGCCTGACGCAGTGCGGCCGCATCGAGATCGCCGGTGGCGACCACATAGCCGACAATGCGGTCCTCGCCGAGGGATTCGTCGTGCCGCACGATGACCGCGGCCTCGCGAATACCGGTCTCGGCCAGCAGGGCCGCTTCGATCTCGCCGAGCTCGATGCGGAAGCCGTGCAGGTTCACCTGCTGGTCGGCGCGGCCGAGGTACTCCAGATCACCGGTGGCCGTCCAGCGCGCGACATCGCCGGTGCGGTAGGCGAGGGATCCGGCGGGGCCGTACGGATCGGCGACGAAGCGGACGGCGGTCAGATCGGGACGGTTCAGGTAGCCGCGCGCCAACTGTCCGCCGGAGACGTAGAGCTCGCCGGGCACGCCCACCGGGACGGGGCGCAGGCGCGAATCCAGCACGCGCACCGTCAAACCGGGCAGAGCTCCGCCGATGACGCTGGCGGAACCGGTCTCGGCGGTGATCGGGCGGTACGAGACGTGCACCGTGGTCTCGGTGATGCCGTACATATTCACCAGCGCCGGGGTCTGCGGATGCCGGTCGAACCACGGCCGCAGGCGCTGCGGTTCGAGCGCCTCACCACCGAAGATCACGTAGCGCAGGGCGAGATCGTCACCGGCTTCGGCATCGGCGGCAATGAGCTGATAGAACGCCGACGGCGTCTGGCTGAGCACCGTGACCCGCTGTGCGGCAAGCAGTTCCCGGAACTGCTCGGGCGAGCGCGAGGTGAAGTAGTCGACCACCACGACGCTGCCGCCGTAGAGCAGCGCGCCCCACAGCTCCCAGACCGAGAAGTCGAAGGCGTAGGAGTGGAACATGGTCCACACGTCCGACGCGCCGAACTCGTAGTGCTGCTGCGAATTGTCGAAGAGCCGCACCACATTCCGGTGCGGAATGACAACGCCCTTGGGGCGGCCGGTCGAACCGGAGGTGTAGATGACGTAGGCGGTATTGCCATCGGCCAACGGCGCCAGGCGATCCGCGTCGGTGATCGGTGCGGCATCACCGCCGTCGAGGTCCGCGGTATCGAGATCGAGGACGAGGCCGTCGAACCAGTCCGCGGGCAGATCGGCTGCCGCACTGCTGATCGCGCACACCGGGCTGGCGTGATCGATCACGTACGCAATGCGATCGGCCGGGTAGTTGGGGTCGATGGGCAGATAACCACCACCGGCCTTCACCACCGCCAGCAGCGCGACCACCAGGTCGGCGGTGCGCGGCAGGGCCACGGCCACCAGCGATTCCGGGCCGACACCCGAGGCGATCAGCAGGCGGGCCAGCCGGTTTGACCTGGCGTCCAGCTCGGCATAGGTCAGGGTGACCGCACCGGCGCGTACCGCGACCGCCTGCGGATCGAGCAGCGCGGCGGTGGCGAAGCGGTCCGCGATGGTACCGGCTCCGGCGAGATCCACACCGGCACTGGACCATTCGTACAGCGCCCGCTGCTGCTCGGCAATGCTCAGCAGTTCGATATCGCCGACGATGACGGCGGGATCGGCCGTGACGGCGGTCAGCACCTGCTCGAGCCGGCGGGCCAGCACCTCGATGGTGGCGGCGTCGAAGAGATCGGTGGCGTAGGTGAAACGAACGGCGTCGTCCGCCACCGTCACCTGCAGATCGAATTTGCTGCTCTCGTAATCGAAGTCGTAGCCGTCGACCTCGATACCGGGCAGTCGCACGGTGATCGGGTCGAAGTTCTGCACCGCCAGCACCACCTGGACCAGCGGGTGCCGGGCCGCCGAGCGCGGCGGGTCGAGCACCTCCACCAGGCGTTCGAACGGCACCTCGGCGTGGTCGAAGGCCGCCAGATCGGCGGTGCGGGCCCGGCCGAGCACGGCGCTGAAGGGCTCGGATTCCGAAACCTGCAGTCGCAACACCAGAGTGTTGACGAACATGCCGATCAGCGCGTCCAGGGCCGCCTCACCACGACCGGCGACCGGTGCGCCGATGGCGATATCGCCGCTGCCGGACAAGCGGGCCAGCAGTACCGCGAGCGCGGCGTGCAGCACCATGAACTCGGTGGACTCGTACCGGTCCGCGACCGTCGCGACAGCGGCGCGCAGGGCCGGATCCAGCGGTACGACAAGCGCTGCGGCCGCATTCGAGGCGACCGGGGGGCGCGGCCGGTCGGCCGGCAGCTCGAGCTGTGCGGGCAGGCCGCCGAGCGCCTCGCGCCAGTAGTTCAGCTGCTGTGCCGCCACCGATTCCGGATCGTCCTCGGCGCCGAGCAGCTGCTGCTGCCACAGCGCGTAATCGGCGTACTGCACCGGCAGCGGGTGCCACTGCGGATCGGCGCCGGTGGTGCGAGCCAGGTAGGCCAGGGCGATGTCCCGGGCCAGCGGGGCCATGGAGAAACCGTCGGCGGCAATATGGTGCACCACCAGGGCCAGTACGAACTCCCGCTCGGAGAGCGTGCCGACACCGATGCGCAGTGGCGCCTCCGAGGTCACGTCGAAGGGGGTCATCACCAGCGCGGACAGTTCCGCCGCGAGATCGGCGCCGGTGAAGCGGGTGACCGCCGGCAGGAAGCCGCGCGGCAGAATCCGCTGGTAGCCGATGCCGTCGAGCTCCGGGTACACGGTGCGCAGCGTCTCGTGCCGATCGACCACATCGAGCAGGGCGGCGCTCAGGGCGGCGGTGTCCACGTCGCCGGTGAGCCGCAGCACGATCGGGATGTTATTGACCGTCTCCAGCGGATCGAACCGGTTCAGGAACCAGATGCGGCGCTGTGCCGGTGAGAGCGGCACCAGATCCGGGCGCGCGGCCGCGGCCAGCACCGGACGCTCCGAGCCGCCCTGACGCTGGGCGGCGCGGGCCGCCAGCGCGGCGACGGTGGGCGCCTCGAACAGCAGGCGCATCGGAATATCGGCGTTCAGAGCCGCGCCCAGGCGGGCCACCAGGCGGGTACCCATGAGCGAGTTGCCGCCGAGAGCGAAGAAGTCGTCGTCCGCGCCGACACGCTCGACACCGAGCAGGTCGGCAATGATCTCGGCGACCGCGCGTTCGGCCGCCGTGGCGGGCGCCCGGTAGGAGGTGGCCTGGAACTCCGGTTCCGGCAGGGCCTTTCGATCCAGCTTGCCGGAGGAGTTGAGCGGGAAGGCGTCCAGCGCCACGAAGGCGGCGGGCACCATGTACGGCGGCAGGACCTCGGCGAGCTGTGCGCGCACGTGGTCCAGGGACAGGTTCGCGCCCTGATCGGAGACCAGGTAGGCGACCAGCTGATCGCCCAGCCGGTCATGGCTGCGGGCCACCACCACCGCCTGGGTGACGGAATCGATGGCGATGAGCGCGGTTTCGATCTCACCGAGCTCGATGCGCTGACCGCGCAGCTTCACCTGGAAATCGGTGCGGCCGATGTACTCCAGGCGCTCGGAGCGAGCGCCGTCGGCCGCACGCCACACCACCAGGTCGCCGGTGCGGTACATGCGGGCGCCGGGCTCGAAGGGGTTGGCCACGAACCGATCCGACGTCAGATCGGGACGGCGCACATAGCCGCGCGCCAGTTGATCACCGGCGAGGTAGAGCTCGCCCGGCACCCCGGCCGGAACCGGGCGCAGCCGCGAATCCAGCACGAAGACGCGGGAGTTCCACTGCGGCAGACCGATCGGCACCGATCGGACATCGTCGCCCTCGGCCTGCCAGTAGGTGATCGAGACGGCGGCCTCGGTCGGGCCGTACAGGTTGTGCACCTTGATGCCGTCACCCAGCGCGAGCACGGCGTTCACCGTCTCCGGCGGCAGCGCCTCACCGATGACGAAGACGTCCCGCAGTGTCGGCAGCGTGCCGGCGGCGGTCTGCGCGGCGAACACCGTCAGCATCGACGGCACGAAGTCGGTGACCGTCACGCCTTGCGCCGCAATGGTTTCGGCAATATAGCCGGTATCGCGGTGACCGTCGTGGGTGGCCACGACCAGGGTCGAACCACTGCGCAGCGGCATGAAGTAGCCCCACAGCGAGACGTCGAACGTGGTCGCGGTCTTCTGGAAGTAGACGTCCCGCGGACCCATGGGGAATTCGGCGAGCATCCAGGCGGTCTGGTTGTGAATCGCGCCGTGCGAGACGGCCACACCCTTGGGGCGGCCCGTCGAACCCGAGGTGAAGATGGCGTACGCCGGGTTGTCCGCGCGAACCGGGCGCAGGAGCTCGTCCGCGGTGACCGGCGTGGTCGAGAAGCCTTCCAGCGCAACCGTGTCCAGGAAGAGCACCGGGGTGCTGTCGGACACCGGCACCGCATCGGCGGTCGTGGACAGCACGCAGGCGGGCTGGGCGGTGTCGAGAATGTGCGCGATGCGCTCGGCCGGGTGATCGGGATCCAGCGGGACCCAGGCGCCACCGGCGGTGACGATCGCGTACATGCCGACCACGAGATCCAGCGAGCGGCGAATGGCCAAGCCCACCAGGGACTCCGCACCGACACCCTGCGAAATCAGCAGGCGTGCCAGCTGATTGACCCGTGCGTCGAATTCGGCGTAGGTCAGCTGTGCGCCCTCGTAGACAACCGCGACCGAGTCCGGGTACTGCGCGACCGCACGCCGGTAGCCGTCGAGCAGCAGCTCGGGCGCGACCGGGTAGCGGGTCTCGTTCCAGTCCAGCAGCATTCGCGAACGCTCGGCGGTCTCCAGCAGTTCGATCTCGCCCACCGGCAGCGCCGGATCGGCGACAGCGGCGCGCAGAATGCGGGTGAACCGGTCGGCGAACTCCCGCATGGTGGCGACGTCGAAGAGATCGGTGGCGTAGCGCAGCACCGCGTACAGCGCGGTGCCGCCGTCCGCCGCCCCCTCGGTCAGGGCCAGCGAGATGTCGAACTGGGCGCCCACGTTCTCCATCGGGAACGCCGCGACCTCGAGTCCGGGCAGCACCAGCACGCTGTCGTCGCGGTGCTCGAAGGTGAGCAGCGCCTGCACGATCGGCGAATAGGCCTGCGAGCGCACCGGATTCAATTCGTCCACGAGGCGCTCGAACGGCAGATCGGCATTGGCGAAGGCCCGCACATCGGTGTCGCGGACGGCGCCGAGCAACTGCGCGAAGGAGGCGTCCGGCGCCACCCGGGTGCGCAGCACCAGGGTGTTGACGAACATGCCGACCATATCGTCGAGAGCCTGTTCGGAGCGCCCGGCGATCGGGGTGCCGATGACCACATCCTCGGTGCGCGCCAGGCGTGAGAGCAGGGCGGCGTAGGCGGCGTGCACCACCATGAAGGTCGAAACACCCTGGCGGCGAGCAAGTTCCGCGATATCCGCGGTGGCGGCGGCGGGGATTTCGAAGGCGAAGGCGGAACCGCGACCACTGGCCACCGCCGGGCGGGGCCGATCGGCGGGCAGCTCCAGCAGCGGATCCAGCCCGGCCAGTTCGGTGCGCCAGTGCACGATCTGCTTGCCCAGCACCGATTCCGGATCGGCGGCATCGCCGAGCACCTGGTGCTGCCAGAGCGTGAAATCGGCGTACTGCACCGGCAGCGGCGCCCACTGCGGAGCCTGGCCCGCCGTGCGGGCGGCGTAGGCGACCATGAGATCGCGGGCCAGCGGTGCGGTGGAGACACCGTCGGCGGCAATGTGGTGCGTCACCACGACCAGCGCGTACTCCGGAACGGACAGCTCCGGATCGGCGGAGCGCAGCAGCGTTACACGGACCGGCGCCTCGGTGCGCAGATCGAAACCGTGGTCCAGGAATGCGGCGACCGCGGCGGCCATATCGGTGGTGTCGAGCGCGGTGAGCTCCGGCAGGTTCAGCTCCGTGACGGAGTGCACGACCTGCCGCGGGCCGTCGGCATCCTCCGGGAAGAGGGTGCGCAGCGATTCGTGCCGCTCCAGTACATCCAGGAAGGCGTCCCGCAGTGCGGGCACATCCAGATCACCGGTGAGCTTGATGGCGGA
This sequence comes from Nocardia sp. NBC_01388, assembly GCF_045040085.1. Taxonomy (NCBI): domain Bacteria; kingdom Bacillati; phylum Actinomycetota; class Actinomycetes; order Mycobacteriales; family Nocardiaceae; genus Nocardia; species Nocardia sp. NBC_01388. The sequence goes on along the minus strand of NZ_CP109553.1, from coordinate 7,330,791 downwards.
CGGGATGTTGTAGACCGGCGATTCCGCATCCAGGCGGTTGAGCAGCCACATTCGGGTCTGCGCCAGCGACAGCGGGATTCGCTCCGGACGCGGGCGCGGGGCCAGCGGCACGGCGGGCGCGCCCGGCCGGGTGGCGCGCACGGCCAGCTCGGCGACGGTCGGGGCCTCGAACACCTCGCGGACGCTCAGCTCACAGCCCAGCGCCGCATTGGTGCGGGCGACCAGGCGCATGGCCAGCAGCGAATTGCCGCCCCGGCCGAAGAAGTCGTCGTCGGCGCCGATCGGGCCGCTGCTGAGCAGATCGGCGATGACGGTGGCCAGCACGGCTTCCGCACCTTCGCGCGGCGCCCGGTAGGGCACCGTGGCGGCGGTGAACTCGACCTGCGGCAGGGCCTTGCGGTCGAGCTTGCCGACGGTGGTGAGCGGCATACGATCCAGGACGACCAGATGTGCGGGCGTCATATAGGCGGGCAGCCGGGTGCGGGCCTGGGCCAGCACCGTCTCGGCGGTGAGCGGACTGCCGGAATCCGGTGCGCCGGAGATGTATCCGACGAGGCAGTCGGTGCCGGCGCTGTCCTTGGCCAGCAGCACGGCGGCATTGGCGACACCGTCCGCGGCCAGCAGGGCGGCCTCGATCTCGCCGAGCTCGATGCGCTGACCGCGCAGCTTCACCTGGAAATCGTTGCGGCCCAGGTACACCAGATCGCCATTGCGGTTCCAGCGCACCAGGTCGCCGGTGCGGTACATGCGGGTGCCGGGTACGCCGAACGGGTCCGCGACAAAGCGTTCCGCGCTGAGCGAGCCGCGGCCCTGGTAGCCGCGCGCCAGCTGATCGCCGGCCAGATAGAGCTCACCCGTGACACCGGTCGGTACCGGACGGCAGCGGGCGTCGAGCACATAGGCGCGGGTGTTCCAGTTCGGGCGGCCGATGGCGACCTCGAACTCCGGATCCGCATCCGAGAACTCGTGGTAGATGGTGGAAATCGCCGCTTCGGTGGGGCCGTACGCATTGTGCACGGAGCCGCCGACGTGGGCGCGCAGCTGGCCGAGCAGTTCGGCGGGCAGCGCCTCACCACCGGTGTGCAGATGCCGGAACGAGCGCAGCGCATCGCCGCGGCCCTCGGCGACCAGTGCGGCCAGCACCGACGGCACGTGTTCGGCGATGGTGACGCCGTACTCGCGCATGAGGTCGGCCAGGTAGTCCAGGTCCTGATGACCGCCGGGACGCGGAATCACCAGCGGCGCACCGACAAGCGCGGGCAGGAAGCACTCCCACACCGAGACGTCGAAGCTCAGCGGCGCACGCTGCATGATGCGGTCCGCGCCGGTGACCCGGTAGCGGGATTCGAGCCAGCGCAGCTGGTTCATGATCGCGCGGTGGCTGGTGGCCACGCCCTTGGGCAGGCCGGTCGAGCCGGAGGTGAACAGCACGTAGGCGAGATTGTCCGGGCGCAGTGCGCCGCGCCGGTCGGCATCGGTGAGCGGGGCGGCGGACAGGTCCGACAGGTCCAGCCCGTCGACCTCGACCACCCGCACGCCGTGGAGCTCGGGCAGCGCCGCACCGCCGACCGAGAGCACCAGGGTGGTGTTCGAGGTGTTCAGCACATGCATCAGGCGGTCGGCCGGATACGCCGGATCGACCGGAACGTAGGCCGCGCCCGCCTGCACCACGGCGAACAGGGCGACGACCATATCGAAGGAGCGCTGCGCGGTGACGCCGACAATGTCGTCCGGACCGACGCCTGCCGAGACAAGTTGGCGCGCAAGACGATTCGCCCGATCGGCGAGTTCGGCGTAGGTGCGGGTATCGCCCTCGAAGATCAGGGCGACGGTGTCCGGGTCCTGCGCCGCCCGGGCGTCGAGCAGATCGGCGAGCGTTTCGCGGGGCAGCGGGCGGACGGTGGCATTGCGGTCCACCAGCAGCATGCCGCGCTCGGTGGGCGACATGAGCTCGACATCGCCGGCGGGGACGCGGGTATCGGCGACGAGCGCGCGCAGCACCCGCTCGTAGCCGGTCAGGAACTCGGTAACGGTGGACTCGTCGAACAGGTCCAGCGCGTACACGAGGTGCACATCGAGACCGGCAGGCGTGCCGTCGGCCGCGGTGTTCTCCCACAACGTCCAGTCGACATCGAATTGCACTGTGCTGATGTCGATTTCGACCGGTGCGATGGCCAGATCGTTCAGCTGGAAGTCGGCCCGGGCCATGTTCTGCAGCGTCAGCGTCACCTGGGTGAGCGGCGAATGCGCCTGCGAGCGCACCGGATTCAGCGCATCGACCAGGGTCTCGAAGGGCACCGCGGCGTGATCGAAGGCGGCCACATCGGTGGCGCGCACCAGGTCGAGCAGCTCGCCCAGCGGCATATCGGGTCGCACCTCGGTGCGCAGCAGCAGGGTATTGACGAACATGCCGACCAGATCGTCGAGCGCCTCCTCACCGCGACCCGCGACCGGAGTGCCGATGACGATATCGCTGGTACCGGACAGTCGCGCCAGCAGTACGGCCAGCGCGGCGTGCAGCACCATGAACAGGGTCACGCCCTGTGCGGCGACGAATTCCAGTACGGCGGCGTGCAATTCGGCGTCCAGGTGGCCGCTGACGCTGCCGCCGCGACCGGTCGCCACGGGCGGCCGCGGGCGGTCCGCGGGCAGGGCGAGCAGATCCGGGGCACCGGCCAGAGCGCCGGTCCAGAAGCGCAGCTGCTGCGCCAGCTCGGAATCCGGGTCCGTCACGCTGCCGAGCGTCGCGCGCTGCCAGATGGCGAAGTCGGCGTACTGCACCGGCAGCGCCGCCTGATCGGGCGCGCCGCCCGCGGCGCGCGCCACGTACGCGGTGGCCAGATCCCGGGTGAGCGGGGCCAGGGACCAGCCGTCGGAGGCGATGTGATGCACCACGAACAGCAGCACGTGCTCGTCGTCGGCCAGCCGGAGCAGCCGGATCCGCAGCGGCACCTCCACCGTGACATCGAAGACGGTGTTCGCCACGGCATCCACCACCGCGGGCAGTTCGGCGGCGGTGACGGTTTCGGGCGCCAGATCCACCAGCCGGGTCCCGGCGGGCAGCACCACCTGGGTGGCCTCGCCGTCGTGCTCCGGATACAGGGTGCGCAGGGTTTCGTGGCGGGCGATCAGATCCGTGACCGCGGCCTGCAGGGCGGGCACATCCAGCGTGCCGGTCAGGCGCAGCGCGAACGGAATGTTGTAGGAGGTCGCGGCACTGCCCACATCGAAACGATTGAGGAACCACATGCGCTGCTGGGCGATCGACAGCGGGATGAGGTCACCGCGCTGCTGCGGGACGAGCGGGGCGATCGCCGGGGCGGCATTCGCGCTCAGGTCGGTGAGCCGCACCGCCAGGGCGCGCACGGTGGCGGCCTCGAAGATGGTGCGCAGCGGGACTTCCACGCCGATCGATTTGCCGAGGCGGGCGGCCAGCTGGGTGGCGATGAGCGAGTTGCCGCCGAGCTTGAAGAACACATCGTCGGCGCCGACCGGCTCGTCGAGACCGAGCAGCACGGTGAAGGTATCGGCGATCAGCCGCTCGGTCGCGGTGAGGGGCACCGTGACTTCCAGCGGGACGAATTCCGGTGCGGGCAGCGCGCCGCGGTCCAGCTTGCCGTTCGGGGTGAGCGGCAGCTCGTCGATGATCACCAGGGCGTCGGGAACCATATCGGCGCTGAGGAATTCGGCCAGCCGGTCGCGAAGCGCGCGGGAATCGAGAGCGACACCGCTATCGGGGACCGCATAGCCGATGAGCCGATCGCCGATCTGCTCCTCCGGCCGCACCACCACGACGGCCCGGCGGACACCGGGGCAGCGCAGCAGCGCGGCCTCGATCTCCCCGAGTTCGATCCGCATACCGCGCAGCTGGACCTGGAAATCATTGCGGCCCAAGTATTCCAGTTCGCCATCCGAGTTCCAGACGGCGAGGTCGCCGGTGCGGTACATGCGGGCGCTGTCACCGAAGGGGTTGGCCACGAAGCGATCCGAGGTCAGATCGGCGCGGGCGACGTAGCCGTGCGCGAGCTGATCACCGGCGAGATAGAGCTCACCCGTGACGCCCACGGGAGCCGGGCGCAGGCGCGAATCCAGCACGTACACCTGGGTATTGAAGACCGGAGAACCGATCGGCACCGAGGCCGTGTCGGCGGCGGTGACCTCGTGGTACGTGACATCGACGGCGGTTTCGGTCGGGCCGTACAGGTTGTGCAGCTCGCCGCCGGTGATCGCACGCAGACGCTGGGCCGGCTCGGGCGTGAGCGCCTCACCGGAGGTGAACACCAGGCGCAGGCCGGTGCACTCGGCAGCCGCCGCCCCCGCAAGGAAGTCCGACAGCATCGACGGCACGAAGTGCGTGACCGTCACGCCCGCGCGGGCGATGAGGCCGGCCAGGTAGGCCGGGTCGCGGTGGCCGTCCGGCGTGGTGACGATCAGCTTGGCGCCGATCTGCAACGGCCAGAAGAACTCCCACACCGAGACATCGAAGGTGGCCGGGGTCTTCTGCAACACGATATCGGCGGCGGTCAGCCCGTACTCGGACTGCATCCACACCAAACGGTTGACGATCGCCGAGTGCGGCACCGCCACACCCTTCGGGCGGCCCGTCGAACCGGAGGTGAAGATGACGTACGCGGTATTCGAATCTCGCAGCGGCGCACGGCGATCCGCATTGCCCAGCGGCGCCGCGGAGTAGCCGGTCAGATCGAGCAGATCGATGCGGACCTGCGCGGTGTCGACGTCCAGATCGGCACCGGAGGTCAGCACGCATACCGGATCCGCGGTGGCGAGCATATCTTCGGTGCGCGCTGCCGGGTGCTCCGGATCCAGCGGCACATACGCGCCACCGGCGACGGTGACCGCGTACATACCGACCACCAGGTCGAGGGAGCGCCGCATACCGAGCGCCACAAAGGATTCCGGTCCGACGCCCTCGGCGATCAGCCAGCGCGCCAGGCGGTGCACCCGGGCGGCGAACTCGCCGTAGGACAGAACTGTCCCCTCGAATTCGAGGGCAGGTGCATCGGGGCTGGTCAGCACCTGTGCCTCGAAGAGCGAAACCAGGGTCGAGGCAGCGGAATTGCGCTCGGTGAAGACCGAATCCCAGTGCACGGCGGTGTCGTTCCAGTCGGTCACGACCAGTGCGCGCTCGGCGGCGTCGAGCAGTTCGAGATCGCCGATGGCCACGGACGGATCGGCGGCGACGGCGGCGAGCACCTGGACGAAGCGCCGCCCGAAGGCGGTCGCGAAGTGATCGTCGAAAAGCTCGGCGGCGTACGTGAGTTCGGCCGCCATGCCGGATTCAGCGTCCGAGAGGGTCAGCTGCAGGTCGAATTTGGCCGACTGCTGGTCCAGGTCCACGCCGGAGACGGCGAGACCGGGCAGCTCCAGGGCGGCGACGCTCTGATTCTGGAAGGTCAGCATGACCTGGAAGAGCGGGTGCCGGGCCTGCGAGCGGGGCGGGTCGAGCACCTCCACCAGGCGCTCGAAGGGCACCTCCGCATAGGCGAAGGCCCGCAGGTCGTGTTCGCGCACCCGGCTCAGCAGGTCGGCGAAGGATTCACCGGTGCGCACCTGCGCGCGTAGCACCAGCGTATTGACGAACATGCCGACCATATCGTCGAGCGCGCGGTCACCGCGGCCCGCGACCGGAACGCCGACGGCAATGTCCTCGCCGCCGGAGAGCCGGGCGAGCAGGGCGGCGAAAGCACTGTGCACCACCATGAACAGGGTCGCGCCGTGCTGCTGCGCCACCCGGTTCAGACCGGCCACCACGTCGGCGGGCAGTGCGAACAGGCGCGCACCGGCGCGGTAGGAGGCGACGGCCGGACGCGGCCGGGTGGACAGCCGCAGCTCGTCCGGCAGACCGGTCAGGGCCTGCGTCCAGTAGTCGAGCTGGCGGGCGGCGAGCGATTCCGGATCGTCCTCGGAGCCCAGGACCCGCTGCTGCCACAGTGCGTAGTCGGCATACTGTACCGGCAGCGGATTCCACTGCGGCACAGCGCCTTCGGCACGGGCAGCATAGGCGGTCATCAGATCCCGGGTCAGCGGACCCAGCGACCAGCCGTCACCGCTGATGTGGTGCAGGACGAAGACCAGAATATGTTCGGCTGTCGCAGTGCCGGTGTCCGCGAGGCGGAACAGCGCCACGCGCATCGGAATCGCGGTGGTGAGATCGAAACCGACCGTGACCAGTTCGGAAATACGCTCGGCCAGTTCGGCTTCGGTGACCGTGACCGGTTCCAGACCCGGAAGGCGCTGGCCGGTGGGAAGCACCACCTGGGTGCTGCGGCCGTCGGCGGTGGCCGGGTAGACGGTGCGCAGCACCTCGTGCCGGTCCACCACATCACCGATGGCGCGGCGCAGGGCCGCCACCTCGAGATCGCCGGAAAGACGCACGGCCAGCGGAATATTATTGACCGCCGACTCCGGATCGAGGCGGTTGAGGAACCACATGCGCTGCTGCGCCGGGGACAATGGCAGCATTTCGGGGCGCGGACGCGCCACCAGCGGCGCCCGGCCACCGGTACCGGCGGCTTCCTCCGCACGGGCGGCCAGCGCCGCTACGGTCGGCGCTTCGAAGAGCACGCGCACACCGAGATCGGCGCGCAGTGCGGCGGCCAGGCGGGCCGTGACCTGGGTGGCGACCAGCGAATTGCCGCCCAGTTCGAAGAAGTCGTCGTCGAGGCCGACCCGCTCGATGCCGAGCACATCGGCGAAGGTGCCCGCCACGATCTCCTCGATCGGGGTCGTCGGCGCGCGGAAGACCTTGGCCTCGAATACCGGCGCGGGCAGGGCATTTCGATCCAGCTTGCCCGAGATGTTCAGCGGGAAGGCGTCCAGCACCACGAAGGCGGCCGGAATCATGTAGCCGGGCAGGGATTCCGCCAGCGCCGTCCGTGCCTCGTCGATATCGACGAGGTGGCCGGCGGCCGGAATCACATAGGCGGCGAGCTGATCGCCGAGTCGCTCATCGGTGCGCAGCACCACCACGGCCTGGGCGATGGCGTCCTGTGCGGTGAGCGCGGTCTCGATCTCGCCCAGCTCGATGCGCTGACCGCGCAGCTTGACCTGGAAGTCGGTGCGGCCCAGGTATTCCAGTTCACCGGCGGCACTCCACTGCACCAGGTCACCGGTGCGGTACATGCGCTCGCCCGGGTGGAAAGGGTCCGCGACGAACCGATCGGCGGTGAGGTCGGCGCGGCGCAGGTAGCCGCGCGCCAACTGCACGCCGGACAGGTACAGCTCACCCGGAACACCGAGCGGCGACGGGTGCAGACGCGAATCCAGCACGTACACCCGGGTGTTCCAGACCGGGCGGCCCATAGGCACGAAATCGGCGTCCCCGAGCATGAATTCACGGAAGGTGACCTCGACCGCGGCCTCGGTGGGGCCGTACAGGTTGTGCACCCGCGCACCGGTCAATTCCCACATGCGGCGGGCGGCCGCGGCAGGCAGTGCCTCACCGGAGCAGAACACGTGACGCAGCGAATTACACCGTGCGGCTTTGGGTTCGGTGACGAAGACCGCCAGCATCGACGGGACGAAGTGGGCGGAGGTGATGCCTTCGCGGCAAATCAGCTCGGACAGATAGGCCGGATCGGTATGACCGTCGGGGCGGGCCAGTACCAGTCGGGCGCCGACCTGCAGCGGCCAGAAGAACTCGGGCACCGAGACATCGAAGGTGACCGGCGTCTTCTGCAGCAGTCGATCGCTCTCGTCGAGAGCGACATGCGCCTGCTGCAGCCAGCGCAGGCGGTTCACGATGGACGCGTGCGATACCGCGACGCCCTTGGGGCGGCCGGTGGAACCGGAGGTGAAGATGACGTAGGCGGTGTTGTCCGGGCGCAGCGGTGCGATGCGGTCCGCATCGCGCAGCGGCCCGGCGGCGTATCCGGACACGTCCAGCAGGTCGATCCGGAGCTGCCGCTCGATGCTCGAATCCAGATCCGCGCCGGAGGTCAGCACGAACACCGGCCGGGCGGTATCGAGGACATGGCCGATGCGATCGGCCGGATGATCCGGATCCAGCGGCACATACGCCGCACCGGCCGCGATGACGGCGTACATGCCGACAACGAGGTCGATGGAGCGCCGCATGCCCAGGGCGACCAGGCTTTCCGGGCCGACGCCCGCGGCGATCAGGTGCCGGGCCAGCCGGTGCACCCGCGCGGAGAACTCGGCGTAGGTCAGCTCGGGCGTGCCCTCGAATACCAGCGCGGTCCGCAGCGGAGTGCGCGCCGCCTGCTCCTCGAACAGCGAGATCAGGGTGGCGGAATCGGCCCACTCGTGCGCGGTGGTGTTCCAGACATCCAGCAGCAGACTGTATTCGGCGGCGTCGAGCAGTTCGATATCGCCGACGGCGGCGGCCGGATCGGCGGCCACCGCATCCAGGATGCGGACCAGGCGCTCGGCCCACAGCGCAATGGTGCCGGCGTCGAACATATCGGTGGCATAGGTGAATTCGGCGACGATGCCGCCGGCGGCATCGTCGGTCATATTCAGCTGCAGATCGAACTTCGCGGTGGCGGTGTCGAAGGGCACCCCGTCCACCGCGAGGCCCGGCAGGGTGAACGCGGTGGCGCCGGTGTTCTGGAAGGACAGCAGCACCTGGAACAGCGGGTGCCGGGCCTGCGAGCGGACCGGGCTGAGAATCTCCACCAGGCGCTCGAACGGCAGATCGGCGTGGCCGAAGGCGGCCAGATCGGTGTCCTTGGTGCGGGCCAGCAGGCCGGTGAAGCTTTCGGCCGTATCGAGTTCGGTGCGCAGCACCAGGGTATTGACGAACATGCCGATGGCCTCGTCGAGCAGGGCCTCACCACGGCCGGCGACCACGGTGCCGATGGCGATATCGGCGGAGCCGGACAGCCGCGACAGCAGTGTCGCGAAAGCCGCGTGCACCACCATGAACCGGCTGGCGCCCTGGGTTCGGGCTAGGCGGTCGAGCGCCTCGGCCAGATCGGACTCCAGCGAGAAACGGTGCACGGCACCGTGATTGGAGGCCACCGCGGGGCGCGGGCGATCGGAGGGCAGATCGAGCTGTTCGGGCAGACCGTCCAGGCCGCGGGTCCAGTAGTCGATCTGCTGTGCGATCGGCGAGCTCGGATCCTCCTCGGAGCCGAGCACCTCGCGCTGCCACAGCGCGTAGTCGGCGTACTGCACGGGCAGTGGGTTCCACTGCGGCGCCGCGCCATTCGCACGGGCCGCATAGGCGGTCATGATCTCGCGGGCGAGCGGGGCCAGCGACCAGCCGTCGGCGGCGATGTGGTGCACCACGAAAACCAGGACGTGCACGGGCTGTTCGGCGTCGGTGACCCGGAACAGGCCGGTACGCACCGGAGCCGCGGCGGTCACGTCGAAGCCCGCGGTGAGCAGCGGGGTCAGCGCGGCCTCGAGGTTGCGCTCGGTGACGTCGACCGGTGCCAAGCCCAGGCCGTCGGCAACCGGTCCGGACGGCAGGATGACCTGCACGCCACGGCCCTGCGCGGTCTGGGGGTAGACGGTGCGTAGCACCTCGTGACGGTCGATGAGATCGCCTACGGCCAGCGCCAGCGCCTGGACGTCGAGGTCGCCGGTGAGGCGGACCGCGAGCGGGATGTTGTTCACAGCCGAAGCGGTGTCGAAACGGTTCAGGAACCACATACGCTGCTGCGCCAACGACAGCGGAACCTCGTCCGGACGCTCCTGCGCCACCAGTTCACGGCGACTGCCGGTGCCCTGCTGCGCTTCCATGCGGGCCGCCAAAGCGGCGACGGTCGGGGCATCGAACAGCGTGCGCACCGGCACCCGGGTATCGAGAGCCGCACCGAGTCGAGCGACAACCTGAGTCGCGATGAGCGAGTTGCCACCCAGCTCGAAGAACTCGTCCTCGGCACCCACCGGGAGCTCGAGACCGAGCACCTCGGTGAAGACCGCGGCGACAACTTCCTCGGCAGGAGTTGCCGGAGCACGGAACTCGCGAGCAGCGAACTCCGGCTCGGGCAAAGCGCGACGATCGAGCTTGCCGTTCGCATTGAGCGGGAACGCACCCACGGCCACGAACGCGGCCGGAACCATGTACGAGGGCAACTGCTCCGACAGGTGGGCGCGCAGCGCGTCCACATCCACCGAACCATCGGCCGGAACCACATAGCCGACCAGCTGATCACCGGTACGAGCATCCGAACGCAACACCACAACGGCCTGCGCGACCGAATCATGTGCGGTGAGGGCAGCCTCGATCTCGCCGAGCTCGATCCGCAGACCACGCAACTTCACCTGGAAATCGGTGCGGCCCAAGTACTCCAGCTCACCGGTCGCGGTCCAGACCACCAGGTCACCGGTGCGGTACATCCGCTCACCCGGCGTGAACGGGTTCGCCACAAACCGATCCGAACTCAGATCCGCACGCGCCACATAACCGCGCGCCAACTGCACACCCGCGAGATAGAGCTCACCCGCCATACCCGGCGCGACCGGGTGCAGACGCGAATCCAACACGTAGACCTGGGTATTGAAGACCGGACGGCCGATCGGCACCGTCTCGATATCAGCATCGACGACCTGGTGATAGGTCACATCGACCGCGGCCTCGGTCGGACCGTACAGATTGTGCAGCGCCGCACCGGTGAGCGACCGCAACTGCTGTGCAGTGGTCGCGGGCAAAGCCTCACCGGAGGAGAAGACCAGTCGCAGGCTCGCGCATTCGGCGGCGGCGGGCTCAGAGACAAAGACGGCCATCATGGACGGCACGAAGTGCGTGGTGGTGACGCCTTCTCCGGCAATGACTTCCGCCAGATACACCGGATCGCCATGACCGCCGGGCTTGGCCACAACCAGGCGCGCACCGATCTGCAAGGGCCAGAAGAACTCCCACACCGACACATCGAAGGTCGCCGGAGTCTTCTGCAACACCACATCATCGGCAGTCAGGCCGTACTCCGACTGCATCCAGATGAGCCGGTTGACAATCGCCGCGTGGGTGACCGCCACACCCTTCGGGCGACCGGTCGAACCCGAGGTGAAGATGACATAGGCGGTGTTCGAAGGCCGCAGCGGCGCAAGGCGATCCGCATCGGTCAGCGGAGCATCCGAGTACGCCGACAGCTCGAGCGAATCGATCGCGAGCACCGAAACGCTCGCGTGGGTGAACCCGTCGCGCTCTGTCGTCAGCACGCAGACCGGGTTGGCCGTGTCGAGCACGTAGGCAATGCGGTCCGCAGGCTGATCCAGGTCCAGCGGTACATACGCGCCACCCGCCTCGACCACCGCGTACATGGCGACGACCAGATCCAGCGAACGGCGAATACCCAGCGCGATCAGACTGTCCGGGCCGACACCGGCCTCGATCAGCTTGCGCGCCAGCTGATGTACGCGCCCGGCGAACTCGCCGTAGGACAGACCTGACCCCTCGAAGCTGAGGGCGGTCGCGTCCGGAGTACGCGCGGCCTGCGCCTCGAACAGCGAGACGAGCGTGTGTGCGGCATCGCCGGTCTCGACAACGCGCAGCGCATCGACGAATTGACGTTCCAGTATATGCGCCCCGGCCAGGTCGGCCTTCTTGTCGTAGGCCGTCTCGACTCGCTTGCCGATCTCCTCGCCCACACCGAATGCGGTCCGATTCCAGTCGCGCCGGACAAGGTGGCGCTCGTGGTCATCGAGCAGGTCGATATCGCCGACGGCGCGATCAGGCTGTGCCGTAACGGCTTCCAGCAGTCGCTCGAAGCGCTGCGTGAAAATCGCCATGGCGGGGGCGTCGAAAAGATCGGTGGCGTAGATGAGTTCGGCGGTGATGCCGGACGGCGCGCCGTCGTGCTGTTCGGTGAGCACCAGTTGCAGGTCGAACTTGGCGGTGTCCAGCGGCAGGTCGACGCCGCTGACGGTCAGGCCGGGTAGCTCCGCTGCGGCGGGGCCCGAGTTCTGGAAGGACAGCATGACCTGGAACAGCGGGTGCCGGGCCTGCGAGCGGGCCGGCTCGAGGATCTCCACCAGGCGCTCGAACGGCAGGGTGGCGTGCGCGAAGGCGGACAGATCGGTTTCGCGGGTGCGGGAGAGCAGTTCGGTGAAGGTATCGCCGCCCTCGACCCGGGTGCGCAGCACCAGGGTATTGATGAACACGCCGATCAGATCGTCGAGCTGCTGTTCGCCGCGGCCGGCGATCGGCGTGCCGACGGCGATATCCGCATCGCCGGACAGCCGGGACAGCAGCACCGACAGCGCCGCGTGCATGAGCATGAAGACGGTGACGCCCTCGGCGCGGGCCAGGGCCGCGACCGCTCGGTGCAGGTCGGCATCGATGGTGAAACCGATGCGCCCGCCCCGGTAGCTGGCCTCCTGCGGCCGGGGGTGACTGAGGGGCAGATTCAGCTCTTCGGGCAGTTCCGCGAGAGTCTGCTGCCAGTAGGCGATTTCGCGGGAGAAAGTGGAGTCGGGGTCGTGCTCGTCGCCCAGCACGGCGCGCTGCCACAGCGCGTAGTCGGCGTACTGCACGGGCAGCGGGCTCCACTGCGGGGCTTCGCCGTTCGCTCGTGCCAGGTAGGCCGCGGTCAGTTCGCGCACCAGCGGACCGAACGAGAAGCCGTCCGCCGCAATGTGATGCACGACGAAGGCGATCGCATACTCGTCGGCGGCGACCTGATAGAAGCGCACTCGGAGGGGCAGCTCACGAGCGACGTCGAAGCCGCGCGCGGCGAATTCCGCCACCGCCGAATCCACTTCGGGCACGGATACCGGGCGCACGGCGAGATCGAGATCGACCTCCGTCATCGGAAGCACCACCTGGTGACCGCCGTCCACGGATTCCGGGAACAGGGTGCGTAGCGATTCCTGACGCCGCACCACATCCAGCACGGCGGTGCGCAGCGCATCCAGGTCCACGCGGCCGCGCAGGCGGACCACGAAGGGCAGGTTGTATGTCGGTGCGGCGGTGTCGAACTGGTTGAGAAACCACATGCGCTGCTGCGCCGCGGACAGCGGCAGCAGTTCCGGACGCGGCTGGGCGGTCAGCGGGAGCCGCTGGTCGGCGGGGTGCCCGGCGGTCGCGGCGCGGGCCGCGAGACCGGCCACGGTCGGGGACTCGAACAGGGCGCGCACCCCGATCCGGGCGCCGAAGGCCGCCGATACCCGGGCCACCACCTGGGTGGCGACCAGCGAGTTGCCGCCCAGGGCGAAGAAGTCGTCGTCGGCGCCGATCCGCCGTACGCCGAGGATATCGGCGAAGATACCGGCCACGATCTCCTCGGCCGGGGTGCGCGGGGCCCGGAAGCCGGCGTCGTCGGCGCCGAATACCGCTTCCGGCAGGGCCTTTCGATCCAGCTTGCCCGAGGAGTTCAGCGGGAAGGCATCCAGGACCAGCACGGCGGCCGGGATCATGTAGGACGGCAGCTGGCCGGCGGCGGCGCGGAGGAGTTCGGCGGTGTCCACCGTGCGGCCCGGCGCGGGCACCACGTAGCCGACCAGCTGCTGGCCGGTGGCGGTATCGGCGACCAGCACCACGGCCTGGCTCACCGCCGGATGGGCCAGCAGGACGGTCTCGATCTCACCGAGTTCGATGCGCTGGCCGCGGAATTTGACCTGGAAGTCGATGCGGCCCAGGTAGACCAGTTCACCCTCGGCGGACCACTTGACCAGGTCGCCGGTGCGGTACATGCGCTCACCAGGGGTGAACGGGTTGGCGACGAACCGGTCGGAGCTCAGATCGACCCGGCCGAAATAGCCGCGGGCCAGCTGCACGCCCGCCAGGTAGAGCTCACCCGCCACGCCGATCGGCGCCGGGCGCAGGCGTGAATCCAGCACGTAGACCTGCGAATTCCACTCGGGCTCGCCGATCGGGACGGTCGCGGTGTCGCTATCGAGGGCTTCGCGGAAGGTGATGGACACCGCGGCCTCGGTGGGGCCGTACAGATTGTGCAGACCGGCGCCGCTGACCGCGCGGAAGGCCGCCACCGTCTCCGGCGGCAGCGCCTCGCCGATGACGAAAACATCGCGCAGCGAATCGAGTTCGGCGCGCTGGGCGTGCATGGCGAAGACCGTCAGCATGGACGGTACGAAGTCGGTGAGCGTAACACCGTGCCGGGCAATGGTTTCCGCCACATATCGAGGGTCGCGGTGGCCGTCGGGGGTGGCCAGCACCATGGTGGCGCCGGTGCGCAGCGGCAGGAAGTAGCCCCACAGCGAGACGTCGAAGGTGGTGGCGGTCTTCTGCAGGTACACATCGGACCGGTTCACACCGTATTCGGCCTGCATCCAGGCCAGCTGATTGGCAATGGCGCGGTGGGTGACCGCGACGCCCTTGGGCTTGCCGGTGGAGCCGGAGGTGAACAGCACGTAGGCGGGATGGTCCGGGTGCAGCGCGGCGCGGCGGGCGCGATCGTCGATGCGGGTGGCCGGGTAGCCGGACAGGTCCAGCTCGTCCACGTAAAGCAGTGGCACGTCGGCGGTTTCGGGCAGGGTGAACCCGTCGGCGCGAGTGGTCAGCACGACGTGCGGGTGGGCCGTGCCGAGAATATGACCGATGCGCTCGGCCGGATGACTCGGATCGATCGGCACGTAGGCGCCGCCGGCGCGCAGTATCGCGTACATGGCGACGATCAGCTCGACCGAGCGGGCCATGCCCAGCACAACCTGCGATTCCGGGCCAACGCCGGACTCGATCAGCAGCCGGGCCAATCGGTTGGCGCGCTCGGACAATTCGGCGTAGGTGAGTTCGGTGGCACCGAAGATGAGCGCGGTGGCCTGCGGGGTCCGGCGCTCCTGGCCATCGAAGCCCTCGTGCAGATAGAGGTCGGAGACCCGGTGGCCGCTGGCATTCCAGCTCGCGGTGACATAGTCGAATTCGCCGGCGTCCAGCAGTTCGATATCGCCCACCGGGCGATCGGCGGCGGCGGTCGCGGCGGTCAGCAGCCGGGTGAATTTGGCCGCGAACTCGTGCACGGTGGCGGCGTCGAACAGGTCGGTGGCGTAGGTGAAGGCGGCGCTGTACGCCTCGTCGCGATCCGAGATCGTCAGCTGCAGATCGAATTTGGCGACACCGGTCTCGAAGTCGAACACCTCGGCGTCCACACCGGGCAGCAGCAGGCTCTGCTCCCCCAGGTTCTGCATGAACAGCGCCACCTGGAACAGCGGATGCCGGTTCTGCGCGCGGGCCGGATTGAGCACCTCGACCAGGCGCTCGAACGGCACCTCGCGGTGCGCGAAGGCGCTCAGGTCACGCTGGCGAGCGTGCGCGACCAGATCGGTGAAGGAGGCCGCGCCGTCCACCTCGGTGCGCAGCACCAGGGTATTGACGAACATGCCGATGAGGTCGTCCAGGGCGGCATCGCCGCGGCCGGCGACCGGAATGCCGATGGCGATATCGGCGGAGCCGGAGAGCCGGGCCAGCAGCGCCGCGAGCGCGGCGTGCAGCACCATGAACGGGGTGGCCTGACAGGCGGCAGCGACCCGGTCGACGGCGGCGCGCAGTTCCGCGCCGATCTCGAATTCGATGGTGGCACCGCGGTAGCTGGAGACGGCGGGGCGGGCGTGATCCAGCGGAAGTTCCAGCTGGGCGGGCAGTTCCGCGAGTTCCTGTGCCCAGAACTCGAGCTGGCGGGCTGCCAGCGAGTCCGGATCGGTCTCGTCGCCGAGCAGTGCCTGCTGCCACAGCGCGTAATCGGCGTACTGCACCGCGAGCGGGGCCCAGCCGGGCGCGGCACCGGCCTGCCGAGCGGTATAGGCGATGACCAGGTCCCGGGCCAGCGGGCCCATGGACACACCATCACCGGCAATGTGGTGCAACACCAGCACCAGTACATGGTCGGCCGGACCGACCCGAAGTAGTCGCATTCGCAACGGCACCTCGGCCGCGACGTCGAATCCCTTTGCTGCCGTGCCGAATACGGCGGCGATAAGATCGTTCTCGGCGACCTCGACCGGAGCCAGATCGACCGCGAGGGACGGCAGCACGACCTGGGCGGGACCGGCAGGGGTCTGCGGGTAGTACGTGCGGAGCGATTCGTGCCGCTCGATCAGGTCGGAGACCGCAGCGGCTAGTGCCGGTACGTCCAGGTCACCGCGCAGCCGGAGCGCGAACGGCATATTGTCGACCGCCGACTGGTCGAAACCGTCTGCGGCCGTGCCGGATTCGCTGTGCGCGTAGCGGTTGAGGAACCAGATGCGCTGCTGAGCGGGCGAGAGCGGCACCCGATCCGGGCGAGCGCCGGCGGCCAGCGCCGGGCGGTCGGCGTCGAATTCCGCCGGCCCGATCAGCGCGGCATCGGAATTGTGCTGTGCGACCGGATCTTCCGCGAGCAGAGCGAGCGCGGCGACGGTCGGGCGATCGAAGAAGTCGCGCACATCCAGGGTGATGCGCAGGGCCTCGGAGATCCGGGCGATGGCCCGGGTGGCAATGAGCGAATTGCCGCCCAGGGCGAAGAAATCATCCTCGGCGCCGACCCGCTCGAGGCCGAGCAGATTCGCGAAGACGGCCGCCACGGCCACCTCCGCGGTGGTCTCGGGCTCGCGGTATTCGGCTGCGCTGTCGGTGAATTCGGGCTCGGGCAGGGCCCGGCGGTCCAGCTTGCCGCTCTGGTTCACCGGGAACTCCGGCAGCACCATGAGCAGTGACGGCACCATGTACTCGGGCAGGCGCTCGCGCGACGCCGCCAGCACCGCCGCGGTATCCAACTCGCCGGCGGCGGGCACCACATAGCCGACCAGGTGATCGCCGCTCACCGTGCGGTGCAGCAGTACGGCCGCCTGCGCTACGTGCTGGTGATCCAGCAGTGCCGCCTCGACCTCGCCGAGTTCGATGCGCAGGCCGCGCAGCTTCACCTGGAAGTCGCTGCGGCCCAGGTACTCCAGCTCGCTGGGGCCGCCGTCCAGGGCGGGGGTCCAGCGCACCAGGTCACCGGTGCGGTACATGCGATCGCCCGGCGCACCCTCGGGATTGGCGACAAAACGCTCCGAGGTCAGCGCCGCCCGGGCGACATAGCCGCGGGCCAATTGCACACCGGCCAGGTACAGCTCGCCGACCACACCGGCCGGGACCGGCTCCAGATTGTCGTCGAGGACGAGCAGATCGGTGTCATCGGCGGCCGCGCCGATCGGGACCTGCACGGTATCGGCGGCGGTGACCTCGTGCGCCGTCACGTCGACGGCGGCTTCGGTCGGGCCGTACAGATTGTGCAGGGTGGCGCCGCTGACATCGCGGAAGGCGGCGGCGGTCGCGGCGGGCAGCGCCTCACCGGAGGCGAAAACGCCACGGAGGGAATCGGATACGCCGTCACGCGCGGCCCAGGCGGGCGCGTCAAGCCCGGAGGCGGCAGCCTGCGTAACCACGTAGGGCTCCGTGTCCGCCTCGTTCAGCGCAGCAACGAAGACCGACAGCATGGAGGGCACGAAGTGGGCGATGCTGATGCCGTAGTCGGCAATGGTGCGCAGCAGATAGGCCGGATCGCGGTGACCCTCCGGCTCGGCGATCACCAGGCGCGCGCCGACCTGCAGCGGCCAGAAGAACTCCCAGACCGAGACGTCGAAGGTGAAGGGCGTCTTCTGCAGCACGGCGTCGGCCTCGTGCAACCGGTACATGCGCTGGCGCCAGCGCAGATTCGCGACGATCGCGCGGTGCGAGACCGCCACGCCCTTCGGGCGTCCGGTGGAACCCGAGGTGAAGATGACATAGGCGATGCTGTCCGCATGCGCCTGCACGACATCGTGATCCGCGGTGGGCGAGAGCGCGGCGCCCGTCGCGGTGCGCTCGAATTCGTCGATGCGCAGCACCTGGACGGCGGTGTCGAAGTCCGGCTCATCGGCCGTAGTGGTCAGTACGACAGCGGGTTTGGCCACCGACAGCACATAGGACAGGCGCTCGGCCGGGTGATCCGGATCCAGCGGGACGTACGCGCCGCCCGCCTTGACGATGGCGTACATGCCGACCAGCAGTTCGAAGGAGCGGCGCACGGCCAGGCCGACCAGCACCTCCGGTCCGACGCCGGCGGTGAGCAGCCGCCGGGCCAGAGCACTGGCGCGGGCATCGAATTCGGCGTAGGTCAGGGACTCGCCGCCGAACTGCAGCGCCACCGCGTCGGGGGTGCGGCGCACCTGCTCCTCGAACAGCGAGGCCAGCGTCTCGATCGGCGCCAGATGCGGCGACAGCACCGCGGCCGCGGCCTTGACGGCATCGTTCAGCAGGTCCTCGAGGACGGCGGTGAGCGCGCCCTCCTCGCCCTCCATCAGGGCGGGCAGCTGACCGGAAATGACGACCTGAACCAGCGACTCCGGTTCCAGCGCACCACCCATGGCCTCGGCGAGCATGCCGAGTTCAGCGGCCAGCGCACCGTAGCCGACCGAAATATCCCCACCCCGCACCGCGATACGGTCCGGCTCCAAGGCCGCCACCGTCTCGATCAGATTCGGCAGATCGGCGAGACCGTAGGCGCTGCGCAGCGCCGCCTGGTTACCGAACCGGCTGATTGCGACCGACTCCACACCGGACATCAGAGGGCTCCTTCTGACAAAAGCAGTGCCTGCGCATCGCCCGAGAGCGTCCGCAGGACTTGGGACAGGCCACCCGCACCGAGGGCGGCCAGGATGCCGGGTACCAAACCGGCCAGTGCGACATTCACCAGTGCCTCCGGCTTCGCCGCCGCACCCATGGCACGGGCGACGGTGGCGATCTTGGCGGCTAGGTCGCGGTAGGTGACGCGGTATTCGCCGTGCGAGACGGCGATCGCGCCGGGAGCGAGCTCGGCGGCGGCGGCGATCAGCGCCGGGAGCTCGGCCGGTGGCACCGCGGCGGGCGCCTGCGGGGCGCCGGTGCCGGAGTGCGCTGCCACATCGGAGGACTCCGATGCGACCGACCGTGCGGACTGCCCACTGCGAGGGCGTTCCGCATCGGTACGAATATCGATGGCGCGCACCACGATCGCCGGATCGCCGGCGACGGTGTCGAGCACCCGCAGCAGCCGTCCCGCCATCAGGCGAATGGTGGCTGCCTCGAAAATATCGGTGGCATAGGCGAACTGCATGCGCAGGCCGGTGACCCGGCCCTGCGCGTCGTAGCGCTCCATACCGGTGAGCTGCAGATCGAACTTGGCTTCGGTCAGCTCCGGCTCCAGCACCTCGACCTCGAGACCGGGCAGCGCCACCGCGGGGGTGTTCATGTTCTGGAAGGTGAACATGACCTGGAACAGCGGGGTGTACGCGCTGGAGCGGGTACGGCCGGAGGTGGACAGCACCGCCTCCACCACGCGCTCGAACGGCACTTCGGCCTGGGCCAGGGCCGCGAGATCACGATCGCGGACCTGGCGGAGCAGCTCGTGGAACGGGGCTCGGGTGTCCACCTCGGTGCGCAGCACCACGGTATTCACGAACATGCCGATCAGATCGTCGAGAGCCCGCTCGCCACGACCCGCGACGGGTGCGCCGACCGCGATATCGCGCAGCCCGGACAGCTTCGACAGCAGTACCGCGAAAGCGCTGTGCACCACACCGAACAGGGTCGCGCCGTGCTCGCGGGCCACCACCGCGAGCCGAGCGGTGAGCTCGGCCGGAACCTCGAAATCGACGGTCGCGCCGCGCATATCGCGACGGGCCGGACGGGGCCGGTCGGTCGGCAGCGGGAGCTGCTCCGGCACACCGGCCAGTTCGGCGGTCCAGAAGGCGAGCTGCGCGCTGAGCAGGCTCTGCGGATCGGTGTCCGCGCCGAGCACCGCACGCTGCCAGTCGCTGTAATCGCCGTACTGGATGGCCAGCGGAGTCCACGCGGGTGCCACACCACCGCGACGACTCGTGTAGGCCTGCACCAGATCCCGGGTCAACGGCGTGACCGAATAGCCGTCCGAGCTGATGTGGTGCATGACCACGACCAGGACGTGCTCGGTGGCCGAGATCCGCAGCAGTGCCATGCGCACGGGCGGCCGCGCCGTGACATCGAAACCGGCGGCGATGACGTCGGCCAGCTTCGCCGGAATTGCCGTGGCGGACACCGGGATCGGGGTCAGGTCGACGGCGACCTCGTCCACGGCCAGCACCTGCTGCACCGCCTCGCCGTCGATCTCGGGGTAGCTGGTGCGCAGAATGTCGTGGCGGCCCAGCAGATCTCGTACCGCGGCGGTCAGCGCCTCGTGGTCGAGTGTGCCGGTGAGGCGGATGGCGGCGGGCACATTGTAGGCCGTCGAATCCGGGTGCAGGCGGTTGACGACCCACATGCGCTGCTGCGAAAGCGACAGCGGCGCAGGGCCTTCGCCGGTCCGGCGGACCAGCGCGAGCCGGGCCTCGGACGGGTCGGCCGTCGCCAGCCGCTCCGCCAGCGCGGCCACGGTCGGGGCCTCGAACACCGCCGCGACCGGCACCCGCACACCCAGATCCGCGCCGAGCCGCGCGGCGAGCCGGGTCGCCATGAGCGAATTGCCGCCCAGGGCGAAGAAATCGGCGTCCAGACCGGCCACCGGATCGGCATCGGCATTCGACTCCAGGCCGATGACCTCGGCGAAGGAGGCGGCGACCAGGCGCTCGAGCCGGGTCTCCGGGGCGCGGTAGGCGGCGGCGGTGAAGCCGGGCTCGGGCAGCCGGGCCCGATCGACCTTGCCGTTCGCATTGAGCGGCAGGGCTTCCAGCACCACCAGGGCGGCCGGAACCATGTACCTGGGCAGGTCGGCGGCGAGGCGCGCGCGCAGTCCGGCCGCCACCTCGTCGTACCGGGCCGGGTCGGCGCCCGGCACGGCCGCATAGGCGACCAGCCTGGCTCCGGAGTCACCGGCGGTGCGGGTCACCGCGACCGCCGCGGTCACGCCGTCCTGACGACGCAGCGCGGTCTCGACCTCGCCGAGTTCGATGCGGAAGCCGCCGATCTTCACCTGGAAGTCAGCGCGATCGACGTACTCGAGCACGCCGTCGGCGCGGCGGCGGACGATATCGCCGGTGCGGTAGAGCCGTCCTTCGCCGAAGGGGTTGGCGACAAAGCGATCCGCGGTGAGCGCGGGGCGGCCGTAGTAGCCGCGGGCCAACTGCGCACCCGCGAGGTACAGCTCACCCGGTACGCCGATCAGGACCGGCTGCAGGCGGGCATCGAGCACGTACGCGCCGCTGTTCCAGGCCGGTGCGCCGATCGGCACGGTCTGGGCGGGCTGCTCGGCCACCTCGAAGGAGGTGATCGAGACGGCGGCCTCGGTCGGGCCGTAGAGGTTGAACAGCCGGGCGGACCGCTCCCGATGCTTGTCCAGGAAATCCACGGCGGTCGCGGCGGGCAGCGCCTCGCCGATGGCCAGCACGGCCCGCATCGAGGCGGGCAGCGGACCCGCGGTGAGCAGCATGCCGAGCAGTGAGGGCACCGGGTGCAGCACGGTGACGGCGTGCCGCTCCATGAGCTCGCGCAGGCGGTCCGGATCGCGCTCGTCGCCGGGCGCGGTCACCACCAGGCTGCCGCCGGTGGTCAGCAGCGACCAGAATTCCCACACCGACAGGTCGAAGGTGGCGGGCGTCTTCAGCAGGGCGCGATCGTTCGCACCGAGCTCGAAAGTGCCGCGCAGCCACTGCAATTGGTTTGCGATGGCGGCGTGCGGCACCGCGACGCCCTTGGGCGTGCCGGTGGAGCCGGAGGTGAAGATGAGGTACGCGGGATTGTGCTCGCGCAGCGGGCTGATCCGCTCACCCGCGGTGATCGGCGCGGCCGAGAAGGCGGTGTCGTCCAGGCGATCCACCCGGTGCACCGGCAGCACGGTCTCGAACGGGACGCCGTCGGCGACCGTGGTCAGCACGCAGACCGGCGCGGCCGTATCCACGATGTGGGTGATGCGGTCGGCCGGATGGTCCGGATCGATGGGCACATAGGCGCCGCCGGCCTTGACCACCGCGTACATGGCGACCACCAGCTCGATGGAGCGGCGCATGGCCAGCACCACGGTGCGCTCCGGGCCGACGCCGCCGGCCAGTAGCAGCCGCGCCAGCCGGTTCACCCTGGCATCGAATTCCGCGTAGCTGAGCGAGATCTCACCATCGGCGCTGAGCAGCGCGACAGCGTCCGGGGTGGCGGCGACCTGGCTGTCGACCAGATCCACCAGGGTGACGGGATCGACCGCGCGCTCGGTGGCATTCCACTCGGTGAGCACCCGGCGGCGCAATTCCGCGCCCAGCAGATCGATCTCGCCGACAGCCGTCTCCGGTTCGGCGGCAACGGTTTCCAGTACGCGGCGCAGGGCGGCGCTGAAGCGCGCCGCGGTCGCCTCGGTGAACAGGTCGGTGGCGTAGCCGAGCGTGAGGTCCATGCCGGCGGGCACACCGGCCGGGTCGTAGTGGTCTATCGCGAACAGGTGCAGGTCGAACTGGGCGATCTCATTGTCGAATTCGACCTCCGTGACCGACAGGCCGGGCAGCCGCAGGGCAGCCCGCTCATGGTTCTGGAAGGACAGGCCGACCTGGAACAGCGGGTGCCGAGCGGTGGAGCGCTGCGGGTTCAGCACCTCCACCAGGCGCTCGAAGGGGACGTCGGCATGGGCGAAGGCGGCGATATCGGCGGTCCGGACCCGGTTCAGCAGTGCCGAGAACGGTTCGGCGGCAGCGATTTCGGTGCGCAGCACCAGGGTGTTCACGAACATGCCGATGAGGTCGTCCAGCGCCGTCTCGCCGCGACCGGCGATCGGGGTGCCGACGGTGATGTCGGCGGTGCCGGACAGCCGGGCCAGCAGGGCGGAGAACGCGGCGTGCACCACCATGAAGAGCGTGGCGCCGTGTGCGCGGCCGACCCGGGCGAGGCGGGCGTGCAGTTCGGCGTCGACGGGAACGGTGATGTGCTTGCCGCGCAGGCTCTGCCGGGCCGGGCGCGGGTGATCGGTGGGCAGATCCAACTGATCGGGCAGACCGGCCAGGGTGTCCCGCCAGAACGAGATCTGCTGTGCCGACAGCGATTCGGCATCGTCCTCGGTGCCCAGCAGGGCACGCTGCCACAGGGCGTAGTCGGCGTACTGCACGGACAGCGGCGACCACACCGGGGCCTGCCCCGCCAGATGCGTGCCGTAGGCGTGCATGAGGTCGCGCACGAACGGCACCACGGAGGAACCGTCGGCCGAAATATGGTGCAGGGCGCCGGCGAAGACGTATTCGGTGCGGCGGGCATCGGTGATACGGAACAGGCGCAGGCGCACCGGCACCTCGGCGGTGACGTCGAAGGCGGCGGCCAGCTCCAGAATGCGCTGCGGCAGTTCGGCTTCGGTGATATCGATCGGCTGCAGCGCCTGCACGGCCCGCTCGGCGGGCAGGATCACCTGCACCGGACCCGATTCGGTCTCGGGGTAGACGGTGCGCAGGGTCTCGTGGCGGGCGACCACGGCCGCGACGGCGGCCTGCATCGCGGCCACATCGAGTTCACCGGTCAGGCGCAGGGCCAGCGGAATGGTGTACGCGATCGAATTGCCGTCGAAGCGGTTCAGGAACCACATGCGCTGCTGCGCCGGTGAGAGCGGCAGCTGCTCCGGGCGGGTCCCGGCGACCAGCACCGGGCGCAGGGCCGCACCGGTTGCGGCGCTGACCCGGGCGGCGAGATCCCCGACCCGGGACGCCTCGAACAGCAGCCGCACACCGACCGTGCCGCCGAGCAGACCGCTGAGCCGGGCGGCCGCCTTGGCGGCCAGCAGAGAACTGCCGCCGAGCTCGAAGAAGTCGTCGTCCACACCGATGCGCTCGACACCGAGCAGATCCGCGAAGACATCCGCGATGGTCTTCTCCGCGGGAGTCGCGGGAGCACGGAAGACCTTGGCCTCGAATACCGGCGCGGGCAGCGCGCGGCGGTCGAGCTTGCCGGAAGCGTTGAGCGGGAGGGCATCCAGCACAACGAAGGCGGCGGGGACCATATAGCCGGGCAGGGCGGCGGACAGGGCGGCCCGCACCGAGTCGGCATCGATGGCCGCGGCGGCGGCGATCAGGTAGGCGACCAGCTGATCGCCGAGGCGCTCGTCCGGGCGGACGACCACCACGGCCTGGGCGACGGAATCCAGTGCGGTGAGCGCGATCTCGATCTCGCCGAGTTCGATGCGCAGACCGCGCAGCTTGACCTGGAAATCGGTGCGGCCGAGGTATTCCAGCTCGCCCGCGGCACCCGATTCGCCGCTCCCGGTGGTCCACTTGACCAGATCGCCGGTGCGGTACATGCGGGCGCCGGCGGCGTACGGGTTCGCGACAAAACGATCCGAGGACAGATCGGTGCGGTCCAGGTAGCCGCGGGCCAGCTGATCGCCCGCCAGGTACAGCTCACCCGGGATGCCGGGCGCGACGGGGTGCAGGCGCGAATCCAGCACATACAGCTGGGTATTCCAGACCGGGCGGCCGATCGGGACGGAGGCGAGGTCGGCATCGATGACCTGGTGATGGGTCACGTCGACGGCGGCTTCGGTCGGGCCGTACAGATTGTGCAGACGGGCGCCGGTCAGCTCGCGCAGCTTCTGCGCGGTGGGGGCGGGCAGCGCCTCACCGGAGGCGAACACCTGGCGCAGCTGGATTTTCTGCCTACGCTCCGCTCCGGCGGGGTGCTGGATCTTCTGCCTACGCTCCGCTCCGGCGGGGTTCGTGGCCCTGGGAGTCTCGTTCTTCCCTCCCTCCGCTCCTCCGCTTCGCTCCCCCGCTCCACTCAGTCCAGAACGAGACGGGCCACGAACCTGGAGTGGGGGTTCTGCGGCCGCGTCGAGAGCAGCGACGAAGACCGACAGCATCGACGGCACGAAATGGGCTGTCGTGATGCCTTCTTCAGCGATGATCTGCGCGAGGTACACCGGGTCACGGTGACCGTCATGCTTGGCGACCACCAGACGCGCACCGGTCTGCAAGGGCCAGAAGAACTCCCAGACCG
Source organism: Nocardia sp. NBC_01388 (assembly GCF_045040085.1). Taxonomy (NCBI): domain Bacteria; kingdom Bacillati; phylum Actinomycetota; class Actinomycetes; order Mycobacteriales; family Nocardiaceae; genus Nocardia; species Nocardia sp. NBC_01388. The sequence continues at coordinate 7,306,001 of NZ_CP109553.1, read as the reverse complement.
AGACGTCGAACGTGGCCGGAGTCTTCTGCAGCACAGCGTCATCCGGGCCGATCGGATACTCGTGCTGCATCCACAGCAGCCGGTTCACGATCGCGCCGTGCTCGACCGCGACACCCTTGGGGCGACCCGTCGAACCGGAGGTGAAGATCACGTAGGCGGTGTTCGAGGGCCGCAGCGGGACAGGGCGTTCCGCGGCGGTGACCGGCGTGCTGTCATAGCCGGTGAGGTCCAGTGCGTCCACGGCGAGCACGGGAGCGATGTCCTCGGTGCGGAAGTCGTCGCCGGTGGTGGTCAGGATGACGACCGGGCGCGCGGTGTCCAGCACGTATTCGATGCGGTCGGCGGGCTGATCGGGGTCCAGCGGCACGTACGCGCCACCGGCCTCCAGCACCGCGTACATGGCGACGACCAGATCGACGGAGCGGCGAATGGCGAGTGCGACAGTCGATTCCGCGCACACGCCCGCGTCGATGAGCCTGCGGGCCAGGCGGTGCACGCGGCCCGCCAGGTCGGCATAGGTCACGGTGGTCTCCCCGAAGACGACCGCGATGGCCTCGGGAGTGGTCCGCACCTGCGCGTCGAACAGCGAAACCAGGGTGGCGGCAGCGCCTTCCGGCAGTTCGAGTTCGCGAGTGGTGGCATTCCATTCGGTCAGCACCCGGGCCCGCTCATCGGCGCGCAGCAGCTCGATATCGCCGACCGCGACGGTGCAGTCGGCGGCCACGGCCGCCAGCACCTGCTCGAAGCGGCGCGACAGCAGGGCAATGCTCTCGGCGTCGAAAAGGTCGCGGGTGTAGGTGATTTCGATATCCAGGCCACCGGTCTGCCCGCCGTCGGAGCAGGTCTCGGTGACGGTGAACTGCAGATCGAATTTGGCCACGCCCGATTCGATCTGCGCGGGCGCGGCCAGCAGTTCCGGCAGCACCAGGGTGGGCAGCGGGAAGTTCTGGAAGGTCAGCGCGACCTGGAACAGCGGATGCCGATTCTGCGCCCGGGCGGGTGCGAGCACCTCCACCAGGCGTTCGAACGGCACATCGGCGTGCGAGAGCGCCGCGATGTCACCGGCGCGAACACCGGCCAGCAGGGTGTCGAATCCGGCGGCCGGATCGACCTCGGTGCGCAGTACGAGCGTGTTCACGAACATGCCGACCAGACCGTCCAGGGCCTGCTCACCACGACCGGCGACCGGGGTGCCGATGGCGATGTCCGAGGTGCCGGACAGCCGGGACAGCAGCACCGCCAGCGCGGCGTGCACCGTGCTGAACAGGGTGGCATCCAGTTTCTGGGCCAGAGCGGCGAGCTCGGCGTGCAGGTCGGCGTCGACCGTGCTGCGGTGGGTGCCGCCGCGCTGCGTCGACACCGCCGGGCGCGGGCGGTCGGCAGGCAGATCCAGCTGTTCGGGCAGGCCGGAGAGCCGGGTGCGCCAGTAGTCCAGCTGCCGTGCCGATTCCGAGTCCGGATCGGCGTCCGAGCCCAGCACCTCGTGCTGCCAGAGGGCGTAGTCGGCATACTGCACGGGCAGCGGCTGCCAGTCCGGAACCGCGCCGGCGTGGCGGGCGGTGTACGCGGTCATGAGGTCGGTGGCGAGCGGGCCGAGCGAGTAACCGTCGGCGCTGATGTGATGCAGCACCAGGGCCAGTACGTGATCGGTCTCCGATACCGTGAACAGTGCGGCGCGCAGCGGGGTTTGGACGGTCAGATCGAAACCGCGGGTGGCGGCGGCGACCAGCCGGGCATCCACCTCGGACTCGTCGATGCGCTCGGCGGTCAGGACCGGAAGGCTCTCCGCGACAGCGCGAATAACCTGTTCCGGTCCGTTCGGACCGTCCGGGTAGACGGTGCGCAGGGTCTCGTGCCGCTGCACCAGATCGGCGAGCGCACCTGCCAGCGCGGCGGTGTCGAGCGCACCGGAGAAGCGGATGACCAGCGGGATATTGTCCGCTGCCGCACCGGGACCGGAGGTCTGCTCGGCGGACCAGTACCGGTTCAGGAACCACATGCGCTGCTGCGCCGGCGCCAGCGGCAGCCGGGCCGGGCGGGTCCGCCGGGTCGGTGCCAGCCGCGCACCCGCGCCCGAGACCTCGTGCGCATACGCGGCAAGCGCTGCCACACTGCGTGTTTCGAACAGCGCGCGCACCGGGATCTCGCAATCGAGGGCCACACCGAGGCGGGCGACCGCCCGGGCCGCCAGCAGTGAACTGCCGCCCAGCGCGAAGAAATCGTCGGCCGCACCGACCCGCTCGATGCCGAGCAGTTCGGCGAAGACCTGTGCCACCGCCACCTCGGCGGGCGTGGCGGGCGCGCGGTAGGCGGCGGTTTCGAAGGCCGGGGCCGGCAGGGCGGCGCGATCCAGCTTGCCGTTGACGGTCAGCGGGATTCGGTCGATGACCACCAGGGCGGCGGGCACCATGTGCTCGGGCAGCCGCCGGGCCACCGCCTGGCGCAGGACCGCGGTATCGACGGCGGAGTCGGTCACCACGTAGCCGACGATCCGGCCCTCGGCGACGGTCTCGTCATGGCGGACCACCACCGCCGCGGCACGCACGTGCGGTTCGTCGAGCAGCGCGGCCTCGATCTCGCCGAGCTCCACCCGGAAGCCGTGCAGGTTCACCTGCTGATCGGCGCGGCCCAGGTACTCCAGCTCGCCCTGTGTGGTCCAGCGGGCGAGATCGCCGGTGCGGTAGGCGGATTCGCCGGGAGCGCCGAACGGGTCGGCCACGAAGCGGGCCGCCGACAGCGCCGGGCGGGCCAGGTAGCCGCGGGCGAGCTGCCCACCGGAGACATAGATTTCGCCGGGAGCGCCGACCGGAACCGGGCGCAGGCGCGAATCCAGCACGCGCACCGTCAGACCCGGCAGCGCGCCGCCGATGACACTGGCGGAACCGGTTTCGGCGGCGATGAACCGATGCGAGACGTGCACCGTGGTCTCGGTGATGCCGTACATATTCACCAGCGCGGGGGTCCGCGGATGACGGGCGAACCAGTCGCGCAGGCGCGCCGGTTCCAGCGCCTCGCCGCCGAAGATCACCCAGCGCAGCGCCAGATCGTCGAGATCGTGCACCTGATCGGCGGCGATCAGCTGGTAGAAGGCCGACGGGGTCTGGTTCAGCACCGTAACCCGCTGTGCGGCAAGCAGTTCCCGGAACTGCTGCGGCGAGCGCGAGGTGAAGTAGTCGATCACCACGACGCTGCCGCCGGACAGCAGCGGCGCCCACAGCTCCCACACCGTGAAGTCGAAGGCGTAGGAGTGGAACATGGTCCACACGTCCGACGGCCCGAATTCGAAGAGGCGCTGCGTATTGTCCAGCAGCCGCACCACATTCCGGTGCGGGATCAGCACGCCCTTGGGGCGGCCGGTCGAGCCGGAGGTGTAGATGACGTACGCGACATTGCCCGGATCCAGGGGCGCGCGGCGATCCTGATCGGCGACCGGGCCGGCGGCGAAACCGGCCAGCTCCACGGTGTCCAGATCGAGCAGCGGACCACCGAACCAGCCCGCGGGCAGATTCGCGGCGGCACTGGTGATGGCGCAGACCGGGCGGGCATCGTCGAGCACGTACTCGATGCGGTCCGCCGGGTAGTTCGGGTCGATGGGCAGGTAGCCGCCGCCGGCCTTGAGCACTGCGAGCAGGGCGACAACGAGCTCCTCGGTGCGCGGAAGGGCAACCGCCACCAGCGATTCCGGGCCGACACCGGCGGCGATGAGCCGGCGGGCGAGCCGGTTGGCGCGGGCATCGAGATCGCCGTAGGTGAGGGTGACCTCGCCGGAGCGGACCGCGGGGGCCTGCGGGTCCAGCAGCGCCGCCCGCGCGAAACGTGCTGCGAGCGTGTCGTCTTCGGAACTATCCGCACCGGTGACCGACCATTCGTGCAGTACCCGCTGCCGTTCACCGGCATCGAGCACCTCGATATCACCGACCGCGATCTCCGCGTCCGCCGTCACCGCCGCGAGCACCCGCTCGAACCGGCGCGCCAGCACCGCGATGCCCTCGGCCTCGAAAATATCGGTGGCATAGGTGAATACGGCGGAGAGGCCGCCGTCGGCGCTGTCGGCCAGCGTCAACTGCAGATCGAATTTGGCGGTGTGGGTGTCGATATCCAGGCGCGACACCCGCAGGCCGTCCAGCGCCAAATCGGCGGTGGCGGTGTTCTGCAGATCCAGCACCACCTGGAACAGCGGGTGCAGGCCCGGCGTGCGCACCGGATTCAGCGCCTCCACCAGGCGTTCGAACGGCACATCGGCGTGCGCGAAGGCACGCAGATCGGTATCGCGCACCGACGCGACCAGCTCGGCGAAGGAGCCGCGCGGCGCGACCTCGGTGCGCAGCGCGAGAGTATTGACGAACATGCCGACCAGGCCGTCCAGCGCCTGCTCGCCGCGACCGGCCACCGGGGTGCCGATCGAGATATCGGACTGCCCGGAGGTTTTCGCCAGCAGTGCGGCGAAGGCGGCGTGCAGCACCATGAACAGCGAGGCGTGCGTCTGTTCGGCGATCTCGCGCAGTCGGGTGTGCAGTCCGGCGTCCAGGGCGAATTCGTATCGCGCGCCGCGACCGGAAGCGACGGCGGGGCGGGGCCGATCGGCCGGCAGCGCGAGCTCCGGGGCCAGCCCCGACAGCTCGTCGCGCCAGAAGCGCAACTGCTGCGCCAGTACCGATTCCGTATCCTCGGCGGCGCCGAGCAGCTCACGCTGCCACAGCGCGTAATCGGCGTACTGCACCGGCAGCGCGGGCCACTGCGGCGCGGTTCCGGCGCGGCGCGCGGAGTAGGCGGCCATCAGGTCGAGGGTCAGCGGTGCGATGGACCAGCCGTCGGCGGCGATGTGGTGCACCGCGAAGACGAGCACATGCTCGGTATCGCCGGTGGACGCGGGACGCAGCAGCGTCAACCGCAGCGGCGCTTCGTCGCCGACCGCGAACGGGGTGGTCGCGAGTGCTCGAATGCGCTCGTCGAGGGCAGCCGGATCGACCTCCTCGGCGACCAGATCGACGGCGGCCTCGGCGATCGGCAGCACCCGCTGATAGCCGATGCCGTCCACCGCCGGGTAGACGGTGCGCAGCGTCTCGTGGCGTTCGATCACATCGGTGAGGGCCGCGGCCAGGGCGGCGCGATCCAGGGCTCCGGTGAGCTGGATGGCGGCGACCAGATTGTCGGCCACCGAATCGGTGTCGAGGCGATTGAGGAACCACATGCGCTGCTGCGCGTAGGACAGCGGCACCAGCTCCGGCCGCTCCCCCGCCACCAGCGGCGGGCGGCCGCCGGTGCCGGCGAATTCGGCCAGCGCGGAAGCGAGTTCGGCGACCGTCCGGGCGTCGAAGATCAGGCGCACGGGCACCCGGGCGTCCAGGGCCGCACCGAGCCGGGCCGTCAGCCGGGTCGCGATGAGCGAATTGCCGCCGAGTTCGAAGAAGTCGTCGTCCGCGCCGATCGGCGTGGTCAGGCCGAGCACCTCGGTGAAGGCGGCGCCGACCAGACGCTCCGCCGAGGAGCCGAGCGCCCGGAACTCGCGCGCCGCGAACTCCGGCACCGGAAGGGCGCGGAGGTTCAGCTTGCCGTTCGGGGTCATCGGCAGCTCATCGAGCACCATGAACGCGGTGGGCACCATATGCGGCGCCAGGCGGCCCTGCAGGCTCGCCCGCACCGTCTCGGTGGGCACCCCGGCCGTGGCATCGGCCGCGACCAGATAGGCGACCAGCTGATCACCGCGGGCGGCATCGCTGTGCACCACGACCACGGCCTGGCGCACCTGCTCGTGCTCGGCCAGCACGGCCTCGATCTCGCCGAGTTCGATGCGGTAGCCGCGCACCTTCACCTGGGAGTCGTTGCGGCCCAGGTACGTCACGGTGCCGTCGGCATTCCAGCGCACCAGATCGCCGGTGCGGTACATGCGCTGACCGGGCGCCCACGGGCAGGCCACGAAGCGGTTCGCGGTCAGCTCCGGGCGGCCGTGGTAGCCGCGCGCCAATTGCGCACCGGCGACGTACAACTCACCGGTGGCGCCCACCGGGACCGGCTGCAGCGCGCTGTCGAGCACCCATTCCCGCACACCGCGGATCGGACGGCCGATATGGACGGGCTCGCCGGCCCGCAGCGGCTCGGACATATTGACCACAACGGTGGTTTCGGTCGGGCCGTAGGCATCGACGATGATCCGGCCGGCCGCGATCCAGCGCCGGACCAATTCCGCCGGAACGGCTTCGCCGCCGACCGCGATCGACTGCACATCGGGCAGCGTCGCGGGATCGAGCGAGGCCGCGGCCGAGGGGGTCATACCCAGATGGGTCACCCGCTGCGCCCGGGCGAAGTCGGCCAGTTCCGCGCCGACCGTGACACCGGCCGGCGCGATCACCATGGTGGCACCGGAATTCACGGCCAGCAGCAGCTCCATGACCGAGATGTCGAACGACGGCGAACCGACGCTCAGCACCCGCGCACCGGGATGCCCGAAGTAGTGCGCGGTCTGCTCGGCCGCCAGGCTCACCAGCGCCGCGTGCGTGACGAGCACGCCCTTGGGCAGACCGGTCGAACCCGAGGTGTAGATGGTGTAGGCGATGTGCTGCGCGTGCAGCGGCCGCACCCGGTCCGCATCTCCGATCGGGGTGTCTTCGAAAGCGGCACAGGCACTGCGGAACTCGGGATCGTCGAGCAGCAGCCAGGGCAGTACGTCGGGCATGGCGGCATGGGCCGCGACGGTGGTCAGACCCAGCACCGCGCGCGAATCGGTCACCATGTGGGTGATGCGCTCGACCGGATAGCCCGGATCCACCGGCACCCAGCCCGCACCGGACTTGATCACGGCCCAGACGGCGGTCACCTGTTCGATCGAGCGTGGCACACCCACGGCGATCAGATCGTCCGGCCCCACCCCGCGACTGATGAGCAGGCGCGCCAAACGTGATGAGGCAGCATCGAGTTCGCCGTAGGTGAGGGCGCGACGTTCGTCACAAATGGCAACATTGTCGGGATCTGCCTCGACGGCTTCCTCGAGTACGCCGGGCAGTAGCCCGGTGGCTGCCAGCGCGCCGCCGGAGCGGGTGGTGAGGTCGGCGTACTCGAGCTCGGAGAGCAGGGGGAGCTCGGCGACGACGGTCGCGGGAGCGGTGACGGCGGCCTCGAGCAGACGCAGGAAGCGCCCGGCGAGAACGGAAATGGAGGCGGGGTCGAAGAGATCCGTGGCGAAAGAGAATTCCGCGTGAATCCCCGCCGGTGCCGGACCTTCCCCGGGACCGGCACCGGCGAAGCTTTCGGTGACCGCGATCGATAGGTCGAACTTAGCCACTCCGGTATCCAGCGTACCCGCCGTGGCAAGCAATCCGGGCAGTTCGACACCGATATTCCCGATGCCGGTGAAAGACAGCGATACCTGGAAGACCGGATGACGCGCCTGCGAGCGTGCCGGATTCAGGACCTCGACCAGCTGCTCGAACGGCACATCGGCGTGTGCGAAGGCGGCGAGATCGGATTCCCGTACAGCGCCTAGGAATTCGGTGAAGGGCACGCGCGTGTCGAGCTGCGTGCGCAGCGGCAGGGTACCGACGAACATACCAATCAGTTCGTCAAGTTCACGTTCCCCGCGGCCGCCGACCGGCGTGCCGATGACAATGTCGTCCTCGCCGGAAAGCCGCGACAGCAGCACCGCGACCACCGCGTGCACCAGCATGAAGGCCGAAACACCCTGCTGCTGAGCCGTTTCCAGCAGTTTTACGTGGAGACCGGCCGGTATCTCAAGCTGATGCACACCGCCACGGCCACTGGCCACGGCCGGGCGCGGCCGATCCGACGGCAGATCCAGCTGCTCCGGAGCGCCCGCGAGGGTATCGGTCCAGAACGACAACTGCTGCGCCAGCAGGGAATGCGGATCCGCGGCATCGCCGAGCCGTTCCCGCTGCCACAGTGCGTAATCCGCGTACTGCAGCGCCAGCGGGGTCCAGCCCGGAGCATGCCCCTCGCGGCGAGCGGTGTAGGCGGTCACCAGATCCCGCGCCAGCACCGGCAGCGACAGCCCGTCGGCGGCGATGTGGTGCAGGACAACGGCCAGCGCATGTTCGTTAGCTGCAAGATTGCTATCGCCGACTACATGCCCCTCGGCAAACACCCCGAAAAGGCGAGCCCGGAACGGGATCTCGTTTTCCAGGTCGAATCCGCGCTCCGCGAAACCGCGCAATTCGGCATCCAGGTCCGCCGCCGCGATCGGCTCGACGGACACGATCAGGTCGGTGCCGGCGATCAGGCCCGCGCCCATCGACTCGAAATCCGCCATGCCGACATCCGGCAGCGACAATTCCGCGAACGACTCCAGCACCGCGAACGGGGACAGCACGGCCGCCGGCAGCACACGCTGGGCCGGACCGGCCGGGGTCTGCGGGAAGACGGTGCGCAGCACCTCGTGCCGCGCCACCACATCCGCGACCGCCGCACGCAGCGCCGCCACATCCAGGTCGCCGCGCAGGCGCAGGGCGAACGGCATGTTGTAATCGGCGCTCGCGGTATCGAAGCGGTTCATGAACCAAATGCGCTGCTGCGCGGGCGAGAGCGGCAATACCTCCGGGCGCTCCCGGACGGCCAATTCCGGTACCGACGTACCGAATTCGGCATCCTCGTCGAGGAATTGGCGCTCCACCAGAGCCGCCAGCGCGGCCACCGTGGGCGCGCCGAAGATCTCGCGCAGGCCGATCCGGCATCCCAGATCGCCGCTCAGCCGTGCCGCCACCCGGGTGGCGATCAGGCTGTTGCCGCCCAGGGTGAAGAAGTCGTCGTCCAGGCCGATGCTCTCGCGCTCGAGCACCTCACCGAAGACGGCCGCCACCGAACGCTGCACCACCGATTCCGGGGCGCGGTAGCGGACCACCGTGCGCTCCGGATCGGGCAGCGCCCGGCGATCCAGTTTGCCGGAGGAGTTCAGCGGCAGGGCCTCGAGCCCGACGAATACGGCGGGAACCATGTACGCGGGCAGCGCCCGGGCCGCCTCGGCCCGCAACTGGGCGGCGGGCAGCACACCCGGCTCGGACGGCACCACGTACGCGACCAACTGCTCATCGCGCACCAGCACGACCGCCTGGCGTACGGAATCGATTGCCGCCAGCACGGTTTCGATCTCGCCAAGTTCGATGCGCAGGCCGCGCAGCTTCACCTGGAAGTCGGTGCGATCCAGGTAGCGCAGTTCGCCCTCCGACGTCCAGCACACCAGATCTCCTGTGCGGTACATCAATTCACCCGGGCGGCCGAGCTCCTCGGGTCCGGCGAATGGGTCCGCGAGGAACCGTTCGGCCGTCAACCCCGGTCGCGCCACGTAGCCCCGGGCGAGCTGAACCCCCGACAGATACAGCTCACCCGGGGTCCCCACGGGGACCGGCCGTAGACGTGAATCGAGCACGTACAGCCGGGTATTGGACACCGGGGCGCCGATCGGCACACCGTCGATGTCCAAGTCTGTGACCTCATGAAAGGTGACGTCGACCGCCGCCTCGGTGGGGCCGTAGAGATTGTGCAGCCGGGCGCCGGTCAGCGCGCGCAGGCGCTGCGCCGTCGCGGCGGGCAGCGCCTCACCGGAGGCGAAGACCAGCCGCAGCTGGATTTTCTGCCTCCGCTCCGCTCCGGCGGGGTGCTGTATTTTCTGCCTACGCTCCGCTCCGGCGGGGTTCGTGGCCCTGGGAGTCTCGTTCTTCCCTCCCTCCGCTCCTCCGCTTCGCTCCCCCGCTCCACTCAGTCCAGAACGAGACGGGCCACGAACCTGGAGTGGGGGTTCTGCGGCCGCGTCCAGGGCCGCTGTGAACACCGACAGCATGGAGGGGACGAAATGGGCTGTGGTGATGCCTTCTTCGGCGATGATCTGTGCCAGGTAGGCCGGATCGCGATGCCCGTCCGGGGTCGCGACCACCATGGTCGCGCCGATCTGCAAGGGCCAGAACAACTCCCACACCGATACGTCGAAGGTGGCGGGCGTCTTGTGCAGCACCACATCGGCCGCGGTGAGGCCGTACTCGGACTGCATCCAAACCAGGCGATTGACGATGGCCGCGTGGCTGACCGCCACACCCTTCGGCAGACCGGTGGAACCGGAGGTGAAGATGACGTACGCGGTATTCGAAGGGCGCAGCGGCGCAAGCAGTTCCGACGGCGCGAGCAGCGCGTCGGAATAACCGGCGAGGTCCAGTTCGTCCAGGCACAGCACCGGTGCGCCGAAGTCGGCCGCGGGCCGATCCACGGTGCTGGTCAGCACGACCGCCGGTCGCGCGGTGGCCAGAATGTGCCCGGTGCGCTCGGCCGGATGATCCGGGTCCAGCGGCACATAGGCCGCGCCCGCCGCCTGCACGGCGTAGAGCGCCGTGACCAGCTCGGGCGAGCGGCGCAGATGCAGCGCCACCATGGTCTCCGGACCGACTCCCAGCGAGATGAGATGGCGGGCAAGGCGATTCACGCGGCCCGACAGTTCGGCATAGGTGAGTTCGGTGGCCGGTTCCCCGGCGTAGCGCAGCGCCACCGCGTCCGGGGTGCGCGCCACCTGCGCCGCGAACATCGACACCAGCGTGGCCTCGGCGTCCGCCGGGCGGCGGGTGTCGTTCCAGATCCGCAGGCTCACTTCGCGTTCCAGCTCGGTGAGCACCGGGACGGCGGCGAGCGGCGCGGCGGGATCCAGCTCCAGCAGCCGCTCCAGGAAAGTGGTGAAACGCGCGTGATGCCTTGCGAGTTCGTCGGTGCCGTAGAGGTTCGGATTGGCCTCCAGCTCCAGCGTCACCTTGCCCGCATCGGCGTAGTACATCTGCAGGCCCAGATCCTCGAGCGGGCCCGAGCTGACCATGTGGAAGCGCGCGGGCGCGCCGTCGATCGACAGGGTGACGTCGAACATCATCAGATTCACCTGCGGACCGAACAGCGCCCGCCGGGTCTGCTGCCCGTCCCGGTCGACGTCCCGGCGAATGTCCTCGGCGCGGTAGCGCTGGCGGCGCACCGCGGCGGACAGTTCGGTCCGGGCGGCGGCCAGCAGATCGGCCCAGGTGGCCGCCGGGCCGATCGCCAGCCGCAGCGGCACGATATTGGAGAGCATGCCTCCCGACCGCCGGGTCAGATCATCGGTACGCGCCGTCACCGGCAGGCTGATCGCCACTTCGTCCCGATCGGTGAGTCGCGCCAGGTACGCGCCGAAGGCGGCGACCACGACGGCGGCGAACTTCACCCCGTGCGCGGCGGCGACCTCGTGCAGCCGCTGCAGCACCCGCGGCGGCAGCAGCCGGCCGAGTCGCAGATTGGTGGCCGCGGCCGGGGCGGTGCGCCGGTTGAGCGTGGTGGCCTCCAGGCCGCGCACCCGGCCGGCCCAGTACTCGCGGTCCTCGAGGAAACGCTCGCTGTCGCGATAGTCCTGTTCGCCGGCGACCAGCTCGCGCAGCGAACCGGGCTCGATGACGGACGGTTCGACACCGCTCATCAGCGCGTTGTATCGCTCGGTCATGCGCATCATGGTGGTGAGGGCGCCGAAACCGTCGATCACGATGTGATGCGCACGCAGGTACCAGAGGTGATGGTCGTCGGCGACCCGCAGCACCGCGCTCGCGAACAGGCTGCCGTGCAGCAGATCCACCGGAGCGGTGTAGTCGGCGCGCATCCAGGCTTCGGCGGCGGCCAGCGGATCGGCATCGGCACGCAGGTCGATCAGGGGAACGTCGAACCGATTCCCGGTGTCGACGAATTGCCTGGGCTGCCCGTCGATCTCAACCAGGCGCACCACGAGGGATTCGAATTCCTGGATGGCGGCATTGATCGCCTGCTCGAGCACCGGTGCGTCGAGCGGTCCGCGCACATCCACGTAATTGACCACATTGAGCGGAACCTCGGGATCGAGGAGCTGTGCGTACCACAGGCCGAGCTGCCCGGGCGTGAGAGGAAACGGTTCCGATGCGGGGGGACTACCCACTCCGCGATCGCTGCCCGCTCCGACTCCACCCAACTCCGTACCCTGCACCGAAGCCTCCTCGCTATGCCGAATTGCTGTGTGGCCGAACGCTTTCGGGCATCGCGAAATAGACCTGGCGACGCCGGTGAGTGACCGGCATCCAGGTCGGTAGAACCGCACTGCCCTGGGTGTTTCGACGAATGCGCGGCGTCGGGGGTGACGCTCGTGCGCGTGATCCAACTAGTGCTCGAACCGGCCGGGTTGCCCGTTATTCCGCGGCCGGGGATGCGGGTGCCTCCGGGCCATCCGCATCTGGGGTGTACTGCTGTCGATCTCCTCCAACTTCACTACGAACGCTGCTCACCCGGCTCTGGTGAGCGATGCCCTGTCGCCTGCATCACACGGATGCCCTCCATGCATTGCGAAGACTAGGCGGAATCGTAATAAAACGGAACTTTTTCCCCGAAAAAAGTTGGACGAGCGTCTAGTTGGTTCCGAAGATCGCGGAGAGTCCGCAGAAAATGTGGGTGCGACCACATGGCGAAGCCGCGCTGTGACCGAGCGCACTTCCGGTTGCGAAGACTATGAGTCGAAACGTTGCAACTGCGTTGCATCGACGCCCATGCGCCGGTCGAGCACTCGGATTTTCGCCTCGATCTGCGCATACAGCGGAGAATCTCGGTCAACGGTCGATCGATACACCGCCCAGGCGGCCGAATCGTCGCGTCCTTCGGCACCCGCGGTCCATCGGCTCAAGACCGAAGCTTCACCGGAACGCAACACAGCGGTCCGCAGACGCACCCGCAATTCATCGCGAATGTCTATAACTCCAGGAGCGTTCGAACGCGGCAGCGCCGGGCCAGCGTAGAGCCGCACCGCCGTATCGACGTCCCCGGAGTCCAGGGCGGCCCGCAGCGCCTCCACATCCGTGGCGATCGGGACCCGCAAACGATACGGGCGGGAACCGAAGACATTGGGGCCGACCACCGATCGCAAGCGCGACATCGCAGCCCGAATCGTAGCGTTGTCCAGATCGGCGTCATCGAGCAGCAGCGCCAGATGATCGGCCGACAGTCCCTCGGGATGTTCGGCCAGCAGCAGCAGGATCTCGGCATGCCGCTGCGAGAGCGGCACCCGCTCCCCCGCCACCGTCAACTGCGGCTGACCCAGGCCGAGCACCTCCAGGCCCAGACGCTCCGGAATCGGCGCGTCCGCACTGCGGCGGTCATGGCCGGAACGGACCGCGGCCAGCAGCAGATCCATCTCCGCGGCCGTCGCCGCCGCCTTCACCAGCGCCAGAATCTCCGGCCGCGCCACCCGCACGCCGCCGGCGATCATCAGCACACCGACCAGGCGGCCGTCCGGATCATGAACGGGCGCAGCAGCTCCGGTGATCTGATGCATGCGCTGCAGGAAATGCTCGGGGCCGTGAATCCACGCCGCCCGCCCGGTGCGCACCACCAGGCCGACGGCATTGGTGCCGACCCGGCGCTCGCTCAGGTCATTGCCCTCGCGCAAACCGGCCTCGGCCGCGGCCTGCACCCGATCAGGATTACCGTGCACCGAAAGCACCCGGCCGAACTGATCGGCGACCACCACCATGAGTCCCGTACTGGTGGCATCGCGCAGCAGCAACTTGTCCACCAGCGGCATCACGGCCGCGATGGGGTGCGCGACGCGATAGCGCTCCAGATCGGTTCCGCGTAGCCCGCGGCCGTCATTGTCATCCAGAGGATCGACACCGCCGCGGAGCGTGCGCAACCATGATTCGAGAACCATGGGGCGTAGGAGGCCGGGCAGCTGATTGAGCTGTTCGCCGCCCACACTGAGATATCCGTGGGCTTGAGCGGCATAGGCTTCGAGCGCACCCAACTGGGTGCCCGGCTCGGCACCGTGCTGCGGGCTACTCCCACCTGCGAGATTGCTGACCATTTGCCTTTCTTTCTGTCCCCGAAGAGTACCGGCGGGGTCCGACGCCTAAGTACGAAGCTGGTCGTTTGTCCCGCAGGTCACATCGGAAACCGAACCCCGCAGAATGTGAGCTGTGTCTATTTCGCCCTCCGCTTCGCTCCGGGCGGGGGCTGTATCTTCTGCCTCCGCTTCGCTGCGGCGGGGTCGTGGCCCTGTTACCCGGGTCTTCCCTCCTCCGCTCCTCCGCTTCGCTCCCCCGCTCCGTCAGTCCAGACCCGGGCGGGCCACGACCTTGAAGGTCATTGCGCCACTGGGAAATCGAGTGTTGTGGGAGGGTGACCTGGTGGACGGTATCGATCTGACAGCGCTGGATCGATTCGCGGCGGGGTTTCCGCACGAGGTCTTCGACCGGCTCAGGGAGCACGCGCCGGTCTGGTGGCATCCGCCAGCCGAGCACACCCCGGGCGGGGCTTGAAGGTCATTGCGCCACTGGGAAATCGAGTGTTGTGGGAGGGTGACCTGGTGGACGGCATCGATCTGACAGCGCTGGATCGATTCGCGGCGGGGTTTCCGCACGAGGTCTTCGACCGGCTCAGGGAGCACGCGCCGGTCTGGTGGCATCCGCCAGCCGAGCACACCCCGGGCGGGGCTTGAAGGTCATTGCGCCACTGGGAAATCGAGTGTTGTGGGAGGGTGACCTGGTGGACGGCATCGATCTGACAGCGCTGGATCGATTCGCGGCGGGGTTTCCGCACGAGGTCTTCGACCGGCTCAGGGAGCACGCGCCGGTCCGGTGGCATCCGCCAGCCGAGCACACCCCGGGCGGGGCTTGAAGGTCATTGCGCCACTGGGAAATCGAGTGTTGTGGGAGGGTGACCTGGTGGACGGTATCGATCTGACAGCGCTGGATCGATTCGCGGCGGGGTTTCCGCACGAGGTCTTCGACCGGCTCAGGGAGCACGCGCCGATCTGGTGGCATCCGCCAACCGAGCACACCCCGGACGGGGAAGGGTTCTGGGTATTGAGCCGATATGCCGACATTGTCGAGGCGGCAGCCGACGGCGCGACCTTCTCCTCGCAGGGCGGCGGAAGCCGTTCCGGCGGAGGAACACTCATCGAGGATCTGCCCGCGGACCGGGCCGCCGGGGTTTTGCTCAATATGATGGACGACCCCCGGCATGCGCGGGTGCGGCGGTTGCTGACGCCCAGCGTTGCGCCGCGGACGCTGCGGCTCATAGAAGAAGAGCTGCGCGAACGCGCCGCGACGATCGTGGCGGCGGCGATCGGCAAGGGCGAGTGCGATTTTCTGCTCGACCTCGCTGCCGAGTTGCCCCTGCAGGCGGTCACGCAGTTGCTCGGGGTGCCGCAGGAGGATCGGCATCAACTGTTCGCATGGGCCAATGTGGCGCTCGACTACCAGGATCGGGAGCTGGGCGAGGTCACCGCGCGCACGCAGCAGGCGGTCGCCGAGACCCGCGCCTACGGTGCGCGACTGCGGGCGGCCAAGCGGATCGCACCCGCCGAGGATCTGATGTCGCTCGCCGCGCACGCCACCGTCGACGGCGAGCCGCTCTCGGATCTGGAGCAGGCCATGCTCTTCAGCCTGCTGATCGCGGCGGGCAGTGAGACCACGCGGAACTCGATCGCACTCGGCATGGCGGCGCTGATCGAGCGGCCCGAGGTGTGGCGGCGGCTGCGGGACGATCGGACGCTGGTGGACGGCGCGGTGGAGGAAATGCTGCGATGGGCCTCCTCGACGCCCTACAACCGGCGCACCGCCACCCGCGATGTCTCCCTGGGCGGGCAGCACATCCGGGCCGGGGACAAGGTGACACTGTGGTGGGCCTCGGCCAATCGGGATGCGGAGGTCTTCACCGATCCGCACCGGTTCGATATCGACCGGCGGCCCAATCCGCATCTGGCCTTCGGGCGCGGCGGGCACTTCTGCCTCGGTTCGGCGCTGGCACGCATGGAGATGCGGGTGGTCTTCACCGCACTGCTGGATCAGGTGGGCACGGCGGAATTGACCGGCCCGATCGAACACACCCGCAGCAACAAGCACACCGGCGTCCGGCACATGCCGGTGCGCTTGACCGCGGTCGGCTGAATTCAGTTGGGCGGCAGGGTCGGTCGCAGGGCAGCGCCGTCCCGCAGTTTGGCCGCGCCCCACCACAGGCCGGTGCCGTAGGCGACATCCTCGAGCCGCTTGCACAGCACGTACCGGGTCGGGTCGAGACTTCCGGCCTCACGATGGACGAACCAGTCGGCCAGACCGTCGGCCACCGCGATGGTCACCGCGAGGTGCCGGATGCGGCGCGAGAACAGCATGCCCAGCAGCGTCACCGGCCAATAGTGGCGGCACATCGAGGAAGCCATGCGCCACATGCCGCCGGAGAAACCACGCGCCATATATATGGCGGCCACCCGCGTCGGATTGTCGAGTTCGGCGAAGACCCGGCGCAGCCGGAACAGCGTCGCGACCAAGGTCAGCGTGCCGCCGATCGCGCCCCAGCGGGTGAGGCTGCCGAACAGCAGCGCCGCCACCGCGGTCCAGATCGGAATCGACAGCGGCGCGGCCATTCCCGCATGCCGCTGCCCCAGCGGAGCCACGCCGGTACCATGGGTGACCTTGTGCGCGAACCATTTTCGCAGCGAGACCGGATTGCTGTGCGCGACCCGCGCGGCCGGCTCGTAGCGCAGCCGCCACCCGGCGCGATCGAGCCGCCAGCACAGGTCGATATCGCCACCGGCGGCCATGGATTCGTCGAACCCGCCCTCCCCCAGCAGCACGAGGCGGCGCACCAGCAGTGCGGTACTCGGCACGTACGGCACCGGGCCGTGCGCCTGCACCGCCGACTCGCGGCGGCCGCGATGCAGCGAACCGCGGGTGTGCTCATAGCGGGCCAGCAGGGTGGAATCGGGATCCATGGCCAGGATGCGCGGTGCGACCAGGGCCACCTTCGGATCACTGAAGTGCCCGAGCATGACCTCCAGCCAGCCGGTGCGCGGGACCACGTCCGGATCCAGGAAGGCTACGAATTCGGTCGCGGCGCATCGCAATCCGAAATTGCGGGCGGCGGCGACGCCCTGCCGGCGATCCCGGCGCAGCACCGTGACCCGGCAGCGATTGCCCGGCGACCGCGGAATCCGCACGGGCCGATCGGAACCGTCGTCCACCACGATCACGGTGTACCCGCGCAGGGCCGACAGCAGCCGCGTGAGACCGTCCGGATCATTGTGCACCGGCACGATGACGGTCACGTCCTCCAGCGAAGGGAGCAGGCGCGGACGCGGATTCGCCACTCCGGAGTCGAGCAGACGTCTGGCAACCCGAGCTGAGTTCGGGTCGGTCACCTCGAGGTACCCGTCACCGATCATGGCCGCAGCCTCCGGCGCTAGGCGGAGCAATCTGTTCGGCGAACCGCCGACCAGGAACCGTCCACCGGAGTAAGTGCGCACCCTGGGATCGATCCGCACCCCGAAACCATCGGGAAGGCGATCATGGCGCATTCCACAAATGCTAAGTCAGCCAACCGTTGGCAATCATGATTGGCGCGCCGCACTACTCCGGTTAGTCCGATTGGTCCGCGCACCGAGTACGCAGCCGGACCACGGCAACACCCGGCGCTCTAGACTGCTGGGGAGAAAAAACCAGCAGGTGAAACAGGCAGGGGACGGAAATCCGAACCCACTGTGCCCACCGAGGATGCGGTCGAGGTGGTATGGGAGTCGGACGGATGCAGACAAGCGGGGGCGGAAGCAACACACTCTCGGAAGCCGAGATCGTCGAAGCCGCACTGCGGGTGGTCCGTCAGGACGGAGTGGAGAAACTCTCCATGCGCCGGCTCTCCCGCGAACTCGGCGTCTCCCCGATGGCCCCGTATTACTACGTCGCCGACAAACGCGAGCTGCTCGACCTGGTCGCCACCGCCGCGCTCACCGGAGTGCGCAAGCCGCCACCGGAATTCGGGCCGTGGCAAATGCGGTTGCGCGATCTCATCGATCAGATCGACGACAAATTGCGCCGGCATCCCGGACTCGGCGATGTGCTCATCGAACAGATGCTCGGCAAACAACTCGATCTCATCGCCGCCGTGATGGAGATCCTGTTCGACGCGGGATTCGACGATCGCAATGTGCTCGCCTCGTATGCGACCATCCACACCTACCTCTTCGGGCGCAGCAAGGTGAATCCGCGTGATCGTGGGGCACTACAGGATCGGGCGCTGCCGGAGGCGGTGGAGCGGGCCATGAAGCATCTGCCCGACCTGCGTGGGAAATACTCCTACGACTTCTCCATGGATGTGCTGATCGCCGGACTCGAGGCTCAGCTTGTCCGGCAGCGAGACAGCCACGTATAGTCAAACTAGAACACGTTCTAGTTTGGTTCGAGAGGACACTATGACCACCGTCGACGTACCGCACAGCTCACGATCAGCCGTGCTGCGGGTCTCCGCGGTCATCAATGAGACGGCCGATTCCTGTTCGCTGGTATTCGACGTCCCCGAGGACCTCCGCGAACGCTTCAGCTACCTGCCGGGGCAGTTCCTGACCCTGCGCATCCCCAGCGACCGCACCGGGTCCGTGGCCCGCTGCTACTCGCTCGCCAGCTCACCGCACACCGACGACAAGCCCAAGGTGACGGTCAAGCGCACCGTCGACGGGTACGCGTCGAACTGGGTGTGCGACAACCTGATCGCGGGCAGCGAGATCGAAGTACTGCCGCCCTCCGGCATTTTCACGCCCAAGAACCTCGATACCGACCTGCTGCTGTTCGCTGCCGGGTCCGGCGTCACGCCGATCATGTCGATCCTCAAATCCGCGCTCGCGCGCGGCAGCGGGCGTGTTGTCGTGGTGTACGCCAACCGCGACCACGCCTCTGTGATCTTCGCCAACGAGCTCCGCGAACTCGCGGGCAAGCATCCGCAGCGGGTCGTCGTCATCCACTGGCTCGAGCATCTGCAGGGGCTGCCGTCCGTCGACGCGCTCGCCACCCTCACCGCGCCCTACGCCGGGTACGAGGCCTTCATGTGCGGGCCCAAGCCGTTCATGGACTGCGTGCACGACGCCCTCGCACAGCTCGGGGTGCCGCGCAGCCGCACCCACGCCGAGATCTTCAACTCGCTCGCCGGTGACCCGTTCGCCGATGTGGCGCCGGCCGAGATCACCGCGGAGGAAGCCGCGGACGCGGCCACCGTCGAGGTCGAACTCGACGGCGAGACACACGAACTCAGCTGGCCGCGCAGCCAGACGCTGGTGGACATCATGCTGTCCAAGGGCCTCGATGTGCCCTACTCCTGCCTCGAGGGCGAATGCGGATCCTGCGCGTGCACGGTGCTCGACGGTGAGGTGGAGATGGGGAATTCCGAGATCCTGGATCCCGAGGACATCGCCAACGGGTACATCCTGGGGTGCCAGGCGCGCCCCGTGACCGATCACCTCAAAATCCAGTTCTGAGACCGGACTCTCCGGATATATCGGCCGCCGCGTCAGGGACGCGGCGGCCGATTACCGTTGCGGGACAGGAATACTCGGGCCTGAGGGCTCGGGGCAAAGCCCCCGAGAGGTGGGAACCCTCAGTAGGCCGAGAAGACGTTCGAGATGGAGCCGTAGCGGTGCGCGGCGTAGTTGCAGGCGGCCGAGATGTTGGCGACCGGGTCGTAGATGTCCCAGGACGTGCCGTCGACGTGGTACGCCTGGAACGTCGGGTCGATGACCTGCAGCAGACCCTTGGACGGGATGCCGGCGGCGGCATTGGAGTCGTAGAGGTTGATCGCCCGCGGGTTACCGCCCGACTCCCGCTGGATATTGCGGAAGATGCCGTCGTAGTCGCCGGGGATGCCGTGCTGACCCATGACGTACAGGGCGTTCTTGATCCAGCCGTCCAGATTGTTCTCGAAGACCGGCGGCAGTAGGTCCGAATACGGCGCGGGCAGCGTCTGGACGAAACTCCGGACCGCATCCTGCTGCGGCTGCGGCAGGTTCTCGGCGTACTGCTGGGCCTGCTCAGCGGGCTGCTGCAGCTCCGGCGGCACACCGGGCACCTCCGCGGCGGCCTGGACGGGCACTACCGCGAGGGCGGCGAGGATGGCGAGGGGAAACAGTTTTCGCAATGCAATGACCTGCTGACTTGTGTTGTGAACACCGCCGCCGGCTGCGTCTCGCGTTGCGGGGAGATTCCGCATGGATGTCGAGTACGCCTGGCTATAACCGAACGTTCGGTCTGTTCCTGACAAGTCACAGAATGATTGCGCCACATGAACGTAAACTTAATTACAAATGAACAAACGGTGCAGGGTCTCGAGAGGCCGCTCACCGGGATCGCTATCTGCGCTGATCAGCGCAGAGATCTATAGTGCGCCCGCTGCTCCGCCGGGAGGTGTTCTGTGGCGTAGCTCAAAGCTGTCCGGCCCATCGCGGGTGCGTGCACATCGAGAAAACCGGTGAGAATCGACCGATCCACCCGCTTGCCGATCTCGCGCAGCATCCAGCCGACGGCCTTCTGAATCAGATCGCGCTTGTCCGAGAGCAGTCGCTCACACAACTCGATCGTGGTACCGGCATCACCGGCCTTGATGAATGCGAAACTCGACAGCAGCGCCACCCGCCGCTGCCACAGCGATTCCTGCTCCGCCAACTCGAATAGCAATGCGCGCGGCCGCTCCAGCAACCACGGCCCCACAATGAACTCCGCCGAAGCATCCACCAGATCCCAGTTGTTCACGCGCCCCCGCCGCACCGCGGCCAGATACAACTCGATGATCTGCTCCTGCCGGGCGATATCCGCGCCCCGCTTGCGCATGGCCCGCGCCATCTCCCCATTCAAAATCACCAAACCCGCCAGCCGATGCTCATGCACCGCACTGTCGAGCAACACATCGATCTCCGAA
The DNA here is from genome assembly GCF_045040085.1 of Nocardia sp. NBC_01388. Taxonomy (NCBI): domain Bacteria; kingdom Bacillati; phylum Actinomycetota; class Actinomycetes; order Mycobacteriales; family Nocardiaceae; genus Nocardia; species Nocardia sp. NBC_01388. Next base: position 7,285,313 of record NZ_CP109553.1, on the reverse strand, counting down.
AGCGGCAACCCGGCGAACGGCTTCACCACCGCCCGCGTCTTCGGCACCCGCACCCCGATGAATACATCCCCCGCCCCGTACTCCCCCGGCCCGGTCTTGAAGAACCGCTGCAACTGCACCGCATCCGCGGCATCGGCGACTTTCCCCAATTCGCCCTGCACCGCCGCCGCCGTCAATTCACCCATCACACCATGATCGAGCACCCCACCGACAAGAATTCGCACCCGCGCCGATCAATTCGGCGGCGGCGCCGGATCATTCAGCCCGCGCGCCGCCCGCTCCCAGCTGCGGCGGACACGTCGGCTGCCCTTTGTGCCGTGGAACGGCACTCGGCCTCAAGCGGTTTCGGCCGCGGCCTGTAACAGCACCTCGCCGAATTTGCGCATATGTTCGGGGCCGCCGTACCAGGCGGCGATCAGATCTACTGCGGCGGCGCGGGTGCGGCGAGCTGCCTGGGTCAATTCGGAGACGGCGCCTTCGGCTTCGGCGGCCTGGGCTGCTACATCGAGATCGTGGCTGGCGACCAGCAGGCTCATGATGTGGTGCAGATCGATATTGGGGGCGTCCTCGGCGCGGAATTCGCGGGCTCGGGCGGCATCGGGGTTCGGGGACGGTTCGGGCAGTTCGGGTTCCGGGGCGGCGCGGCGGTGCGAGGGCTCCGGGTCCGGGGCGGCGCGGCGCGGGCTCGCGTCGAGATCCGGGACGGCGCGATGCGCTGACGAGTCGGGATCGGGGGCGGCGCGGCGGGAAACCGAATCGGCGGGCAGGCGGCGGACAGGGGTGTCCACCTCGGTCGCCGTGCGGTGCGCGGACATATCGAAATCCGGAGTGCTGAGTCGCGGAGTGGAATCGAGATCCGGCGCGGCGCGGCGCGGCGCGGAATCGAGGTCCGGGGCAGCGCGGCGGGGAATCGACTCGAGTTCCGAGGTGCTCAGTCGCGGCGTGGAATCCAGATCGGGAGCGGCGCGGCGGGGTGAGGCGTCGAGATCGGCCGACCACTGCGGGACGGCGTCCAGATTCTGCACCGAACGGCGGATCGGCGAATCCACCTCGGGGGCGCTGCGGCGGTTCACCGGGGCCGACCACTGGACCGGCTGTTCCTGCTGGTCCAGGCTGGTACGGCCGAGCATGGCGTGATTCCCGGTGTCGACGCCGGTCAGCACCGGGTTCGGCGAACCGCCCGGATCGGCGGTGTCCGGGTGAGTGAGACGGTAGCTCTCCTGACGAGAGTTCGGGGACGAACCCAGCCCGTTGGTGTAATCGGCATCCATGGGCGACATTCTTACCGTCCCACCGCAGCCCGTGCGAGTCGGGCTGCGGCGAAAGCGATTCACGAGCAACGGTATTGGGGGATTGACTGTTATCGGCAGTTCGTCGGGGCCGGTTCACCGCGCAAACGGGCATCCAACCAGGCCAGAGCGGACGGCATACCGAGCACCGCGGCGGACAGGTGTTCCGGTGATCCGTTCATATCCATATCCAGGGTCACCCCGGCCGCACAGTAGCGGCGATCGGTATTGACTATGGCATCCACCGGGATCAGCGGATCACTCGGCGAATGCCACTCGAACACCGGCATATTCGGAATGCCGTCATAGAGCTCGAGACTGTTCTCCTCCAGGACGCCCCGCACCGCCGGATCATCGATCATCGAAGTGCTGGCGGCAAATTCGCCGGCGCTGTGACCCGCGCCGACGGCCATGATCTCATTGGTGCAGCCATTGGCCATGGCATTGCGCGCCGCCAGGCCCCGCTGATTCATCTGCGTACTGATCGGCAGCCGATCCGGATACTCCCGTTCCAGGCCGATCGCCGCCGCCATCGCCAGTCCGAAAGCCGGATGTGATTGCATGCCAAGCGAATTCACCATCTTCAGCAGACTCATCGGGACACCGCCCTCGGCCGCACCGGCAATGTGCAATTCGGGTGCGTAGCTCGATGCCATGGCCGCCGCCCAGGCCGTCGCCATCCCGCCGCCGGAATATCCGGCCATCGCCACCGGGCTGTTGGCCGCCTGCAGTGCCGGCAGCCGCCGCACCGCGCGAATACCGTCCAGGGTGATCTGACCACCCAGTTTGGCCGCACCGTAGGCGACGTTCGGGCCCAGGTGGTCGGGCAGGGCCACCGACCAGCCGCGCCGCAGCGCCACATTCAGAGCGACAGACTCCTTCACGAACAGATTCGGATCCGTCGTGTACAGCACTCGAGATACCGCGCACTGGGCGCCCAGACCGTTGATGATGTGCTGATAGGACAGCACCGGGCCGTCCGGGCGATGCTCCCGCGGCGTCAGCACCGTGGTGACGGCGGCGATCGGCGCACCCTCGGAGCTGGTGGAGCGGAACTTGATCATGGTGACGGTGGTGTCCGGGAAGTAGAACAGCGGCGGCATGACTCGCGAATCCAGGACATCACCGGGACTGTGACTCGCCATATCGGCGGGCTGCGCATAGAACGGGTCCGGATCCGCGACGGGATAGATGGGCTCCGCCGACGCCGCCGGGGCGACGGCCACGATCACCAGCCCCACGGTGAGCACACCGCAGTAGCCGAGTATTCGTGGCAACCATTTGGCCCTCATCAGTTCCTCCACGACGGATTGCAGTGCTCGCACCGGATTACATCCCGAAACGAGTGTCGTGTGGATTGCATTCAGAGTGTGCAGCGACACGCCAGCAAACATTCAGCCCAGCCGTGTCAGCCCAGGTGTGTCATCCCCGCCGCGACCACCTGCGCCACATTGAAGATCTCATCGCCGGTCGGGATCGGCACACCGTCGAGGGCGTGCAGCCGATCGGTGCTGGCAATGGCGAACATGGCCGAAACCCATGCGGCCGCACAGGCGCGCAATGTGCCCGGTTGCACCGGACCCGGCGCGCTGGCCTGCAACACCCGCGCGGTCACATCCAGCAGCTGATCACGCATGCGGCGCAACTGTTTACGCACATCCGGATGGGTATCGGCCTCACGCCACATGATGACGCGCAATACCGAGGAGTGATTGTCGCGCAGATTCAGCGCGGCATCCAGATTCACCAGACTCTTCGCCGGATCACCCGGGGCGACAACGGATTCGATGTCATCGATGGGAGCGGCGGGGACGCGTTCGGCCATGAGTGCCGAGAGAATCGCATCCTTGGTCGGAAAGTAGTAGAAGACAAGGCCTTTGGGGACGTCGGCCCCGGCGGCAATGGCAGCCGTCGGGGTCGCGTCGAATCCCTGTGCCGCGAACAGTTTCTCCGCGGCATCGAGAATGAGCTGACGGGCGTCGCCGTCGAGTCTCCGGGTCCGGCGACGCCCCGCTCCGGGTCGATGCATCTGCATCAGTGATGTGTCACCGTATGCAGCCGACCCGACACCGCCGGCACTGCCGCGAGTCCGATCACCGCGGTCAGCGCACCGGCCACCCACGCGGTCCACGAGGCACCGGTGTAGTCATGGAAATTCATCACCCACGGGGAGATGAACAGCAGCGCGCCGAGCACGACCATCGCGTATTGGGCGGTGCCCGTGAGGGCGTTGGCGAGATGGCCGAGACCGGTGAGGGCGATGAGTACGCCGAGCACGATCAGGGTCCACATGGCGCGATCACTATGGGCAACCCAGAGGGAAGACAGAGCGGTGTACGCGCCGAGTACGACGGCCACCGCATCCTGGGTGCGGCTCTCGGTGAACATGGGGTGCCTCCTTCAAGGCTGGGAACTGAGAATATGTCCTACTTACCGGTTTAGTCCTGATTGACCGCCCGATCAATAAATACTCGGCTACGATTCAGCAGCTGATCGATACGCTCGAACATCCCGAACGTGACAACTGATTTAGTGCGGTCGGGGTAACTCCCCGGGTACGTCCAAAATCGTTCCCGCACCCGACCGCAGGCACGCATGCACAACGGCACACGGCTCCCGGGCCGTGCGCTGAAGGTTCGGAGAGGCGGGACAGGGTAACTCCCCGGGTACGTCCAAAATCGTTGCCGCACCCGACCGGCGCCACGCGAACGAAACAGGCAACGGCTCCCAGCCGTGCGCTCGAGTTTCGGGGAGGCGGGTGGAACCGATATGGTGTGCGATATGTCGCACTCGGTAGAACACGTTCTAATTGTTGGCGCGGGACTGGCCGGCCTGAGAACCGCCGAGGAACTGCGACACGCAGGTTACGAAGGGGAACTGACCCTCCTCGGCGACGAAAACCGCGCACCCTACGACCGGCCGCCGCTGTCCAAACAGTTCGTTCGCGGCGAGCTCGACGACACCGCCCTGCGGCCCGCCGAATTCTTCCAGGAAATGCGCATCGGCCTGCGGCTCGGCGTGGCCGCCACCGGCGTCGACACCGGCGCCCGGCAGGTCACGCTCAGCGACGGCAGCACGCTCGGCTACGACCGGCTCGTCATCGCCACCGGACTGCGGCCCCGGCGCATTCCCAGCTTCCCGCAGGCCCGCGGCGTCCACGTGCTGCGCACCCACGACGATGCCGCCGGACTGCGCGAGCACCTCGGCACCGCACAGCGCGCGGTGGTCATCGGGGCCGGATTCATCGGCTGCGAACTCACCGCAAGCTTCCGGGCCCGCGGCGTGGACGTCGTCCTCGTCGAACCGCAGCCCACTCCCCTGGCTGCCGCCCTCGGCGAGCAGATCGGCGCACTGGTGGCGCGCATGCACCGCGAGGAGGGCGTCGACGTGCGCTGCGGGGTCGGCGTCGAGGCACTGCTCACCACCCACGATGCTGCGAATGACGTTCCGGCTCAGGCGGATACCACCGGAGACAGCGCGCCCGAGGAGGCGGCCGTACGCGGCGTCCGGCTGAGCGACGGCAGCGTCGTCGACGCCGACCTGGTGGTGGTCGGCGTCGGCTCGGTGCCGGTCACCGACTGGCTCGCCGAATCCGGCATCCCGCTGGCAGCGCCTGCCGACGGCGGCGGCGTGCTCACCGACGAGGTCGGCCGCACCGGGGTGGACGGCGTCTGGGCGGTCGGCGATGTGGCCGCCTGGCGGCTCGGCACCGGCCGCAACAGGCGGGTCGAGCACTGGACCAATGCGGGCGAGCAGGCGAAAACGCTCGCCTACGCCCTGCTCGGCGTGGATCATCCTGCCGCCGTGCATGTTCCGTACGTGTGGAGCGATCAGTACAACGTGAAGATCCAGGTGCTCGGCAGCCCCGGCCTCGCCGACGAGGTCCGGATCATCGAGGACCAGGGGCGTAAGTTCCTCGCCCACCTCTTCCGCGCGGGCACCCTGGTCGCGGTCGTCGGCGCCGGGATGACCGGCAAGGTGATGAAGATGCGCGCACAGCTCGCCGGAGCCCAGCCGGTCTCCTGAGCCCTGCGGCCGATCCCCTCCGCCGGTCCCCTGAGCCCTCTCCGTCACGGGCCCCCGTCCGGTCTGCTGAGCTCCCGGCCCGAAGGACGCGGCGACACTTCCGAACTGCGTGGATCCGCGCCGTTCGGCGGCTTATTCCAACCCTTGGGCGGACACGGTTCGCGATCGAGGTGCGATGTTCACTACCGTGACAGGTGTGATCGTCGCGCTCATAGACTCCGGACTGGGGATGCTGCCCACGGGGGCGTGGTTGCGGAAACTGCGGCCCGATATCGATCTGCTGCTGATGATGGACCCCGACGGCGCGCCGTGGGGACCGAAACCCGAGCAGTGGGTCACCGAACGCGTGCTCGAAACTGCCCGCACCGCACTGCGCGAGGGCGCGGAAGTCATTGTGGTGCCGTGCAATACGGCCAGTGTCACCTCGCTGGAGCCGCTGCGGGCCGAGGTCGGTCCGGGCGTGCCGGTGATCGGCACCGTGCCCGCCATCAAACCCGCCGCCGCGGCTTGCCGGAAGGTAGCGGTCTGGGCGACCGCGGCCACCACGGCCAGCGCGTACCAGGCCGATCTCATCACCCGGTTCGGTGGCGACGCCGAAATCACCGGAGTCGCGTGCCACGGTCTCGCCGACGCCATCGATCGCGGTGATCTCCCCGCCATCGCCGAGGCGATCACCGGGGCCGCCGGGCGCACTCCGGCGGACACCGAGGGCATCGTCCTCGGCTGCACCCACTATCCGCTCGTCATCGACGCCATTCTGGCCGCGCTACCCCCTGGCATCCGGGTCTTCGACAGTGCCGAAGCCGTGGCCGGGCAGACGCTGCGCCGCATGGCCGCCCTCGGCCGGCCGCTGACCGGTACCGCCGCCACCCGCGTCCTCGCCAGCAACCGCCCCGGCGAAATGCCCGCCGCCGCAGCCGCTTTCGACTCCGGGCGGCTCCTCGGAGCGACGCTCCGGCCGCTCGGATCCACACCTTTCGCCTGATCATCGGCCCGCCGCAGGTTTGCCGCGGGCGCATACGGGCAGTCGTGCCATATGAGCACAGAGAGCATGGATATCGCGGGCAACGAGCCCGCAGCAGCGAACACACCGCCGAATGCACAGCCGGCGACACCGGAGCCGGAAGTCCTCGCGGAGCACCGCGAACAGGCGCACAAGATGGCCGAGTCCTACCGCGATGATCGCCCCACCACCGTCCTGCCCGGCAGCGGCGGCATGATCTCCGGAACCGCGATCAGCGACTGGGTCGACAAGGACGGCAACTCGGCCTTCGCCGAGGAGACCGATACCGACCGGCCCCAGAAATAGCGAAAGGGCCGCTCCCCCAAGGGGAACGGCCCTTTCAGTGATTCAGTGGATCAAATCACTTGATGATCTTGGTGACGCGACCGGCACCAACGGTGCGGCCACCCTCACGGATCGCGAAACGCAGGCCCTCTTCCATGGCGACCGGCTGGATGAGCTTGACGCTCATCTCGGTGTTGTCGCCGGGCATGACCATCTCGGTGCCCTCGGGGAGGGTAACGACGCCGGTCACGTCCGTGGTACGGAAGTAGAACTGCGGGCGGTAGTTGTTGAAGAACGGGGTGTGGCGGCCGCCCTCGTCCTTCGACAGGATGTAGGCCTGGCCCTCGAACTCCGTGTGGGGAGTCGTGGTGCCCGGCTTCACGACGACCTGGCCGCGCTCGACATCTTCACGCTTGATGCCACGAACCAGCAGACCGACGTTGTCGCCCGCCTGGCCGTTGTCGAGCAGCTTGCGGAACATCTCGATGCCGGTGATCGTGGTCTTGGTCGTCTTGTCCTTGATGCCGACGATCTCGACCTCTTCGTTGACATTCACGATGCCACGCTCGATACGACCGGTGACGACGGTGCCACGACCGGTGATCGTGAAGACGTCCTCGATCGGCATGAGGAACGGCTTCTCGGTCTCACGAACCGGCTCCGGGATCGACTCGTCGACCGCGTTCATGAGCTCGACGATGGACTCGGTCCACTTCGGGTCGCCCTCGAGCGCCTTCAGGCCGGAGACGCGGATAACCGGGGCATCCTCGTCGAATTCCTGAGCGGCCAGCAGTTCGCGGACCTCCATCTCGACGAGCTCGAGGATTTCCTCGTCGTCGACCATGTCCGACTTGTTCAGCGCGACCAGGATGTAGGGCACGCCGACCTGACGGGCGAGCAGCACGTGCTCGCGAGTCTGCGGCATCGGGCCGTCAGTGGCGGCCACGACCAGGATCGCGCCGTCCATCTGCGCGGCACCGGTGATCATGTTCTTGATGTAGTCGGCGTGGCCGGGGGCGTCTACGTGGGCGTAGTGGCGCTTCTCGGTCTGGTACTCGACGTGGGAGATGTTGATCGTGATACCACGAGCCTTCTCCTCCGGCGCCTTGTCGATCTGGTCGAACGCGAACGCCGCGTTCAGCGTCGGGTACTTGTCAGCCAGCACCTTGGTGATCGCTGCCGTCAGCGTGGTCTTGCCATGGTCGACGTGACCGATGGTGCCGATGTTGACGTGGGGCTTCGTCCGCTCGAACTTCGCCTTCGCCACTGTGGTCCTCCTGGACTAGTTAAGTGCGTGCTTTTTTTGCAGCAGTGCGGTGTGTATTACAGGGGGTCGATCTGAAACCGATGAGAGACTACCCAGCGACCGAATACTCAGTCGCTGTGCTCTACTCGCCGGTTGCCTTGGCGATGATCTCTTTCGCCACGTTGGCCGGAACCTCCGCGTACGAAGCGAACACCATGGAGAAGTTGGCCCGGCCCTGGGTCTTCGACCGCAGGTCACCGATGTAGCCGAACATCTCAGACAGCGGAACCAGCGCCTTGACGATACGGGCACCACTGCGCTCCTCCATGGCCTGGATCTGGCCACGGCGAGAGTTCAGGTCGCCGATCACTTCGCCCATGTAGTCCTCGGGCGTGATGACCTCGACCGCCATGAGCGGCTCGAGAATCACCGGACCGGCCTTGCGGGCCGCTTCCTTGAGGGCGGCGGAACCGGCGATCTTGAACGCCATTTCCGAGGAGTCGACCTCGTGGTAGGCGCCGTCGAGCAGCGCGGCACGCACATTCACCAGCGGGAAGCCGGCAAGCACGCCGTACTGCATGGCGTCCTGGATACCAGCGTCCACGGAAGGGATGTACTCACGCGGAACGCGGCCACCGGTGACTTTGTTCTGGAACTCGTAGGTCGCGCCGTCCTCGGCATCGGTCAACGGCTCCACAGAGATGATCACGCGGGCGAACTGGCCCGAGCCACCGGTCTGCTTCTTGTGGGTGTACTCGTGCTTCTCGACCGTCTTGGTGATGGTCTCGCGGTAAGCGACCTGCGGCTTGCCGATATTGGCCTCGACCTTGAACTCGCGCTTCATGCGGTCCACGTAGATATCGAGCTGGAGCTCGCCCATACCACCGATGATGGTCTGGCCGGTCTCCTGATCGAGCTTCACGTTGAAGGTCGGGTCCTCTTCGGCGAACTTCTGGATCGCGCCGCCGAGCTTCTCCTGATCGGCCTTGGTCTTCGGCTCGATCGCGACCTGGATAACCGGGTCCGGGAAGGTCATGGACTCCAGCACGATCTGGTTCTGCGGATCGCACAGGGTGTCACCCGTGGTGGTGTCCTTGAGGCCGATGACCGCATAAATGTGGCCGGCGACGCCCTCGGGCACCGGGTTCTCCTTGTTGGAGTGCATCTGGAACAGCTTGCCCAGACGCTCCTTCCGGCCCTTGGTCGCATTGATGACCTGGGCGCCGGAATCGACCCGGCCGGAATACACACGAATGTAGGTCAGCTTGCCGAAGAAGGGGTGCGTCGCGATCTTGAACGCCAGGGCCGCGAACGGCTCCTCGACGCTCGGACGGCGAGTCAGAACCTGATCTTCCTTGCCCGGAACGTGGCCCGTGACGGACTCCACATCCAGCGGGGTCGGCAGGTAGTCGATGACGGCGTCGAGCATGGGCTGAACGCCCTTGTTCTTGAACGCCGAACCGCACAGCACCGGGTAGAGCTCGGAGTTGACGGTCATCTTGCGGATGGCGCCCTTGATCTCATCGATCGAGAGCTCCTCACCACCGAAGAACTTCTCCAGCAGCGCCTCATCGGACTCGGCGACGGTCTCGAGCAGCTGCTGACGGTAGTCAGCGGCCTTCTCGACCAGATCGGCCGGGATCTCGACGACCTCGTACTCTTCGCCGAGCTTGGTCTCGCCGCGCCAGACCTTGGCATTGTTCTCGACCAGGTCGACGATGCCCTCGAAGGAATCCTCGGCGCCGATCGGCAGCTGGATCACCAGCGGGCGCGCGCCCAGACGATCCTTGATGGTCTGCACGGTGTAGTAGAAATCAGCACCGAGCTTGTCCATCTTGTTCACGAAGCAGATACGCGGCACGTCGTACTTATCGGCCTGACGCCACACCTGCTCGGACTGCGGCTCGACACCTTCTTTGCCGTCGAATACGGCAACGGCGCCATCGAGCACGCGGAGCGAACGCTCCACCTCGACGGTGAAGTCGACGTGACCCGGGGTGTCGATGATGTTGATCTGGTTGTTCTTCCAGAAACAGGTCGTCGCGGCCGACGTGATGGTGATGCCGCGTTCCTGCTCCTGCGCCATCCAGTCCATCGTGGCGGCGCCGTCGTGCACCTCACCGATCTTGTACGTGATACCGGTGTAGAAGAGGATGCGTTCGGTCGTGGTCGTCTTACCGGCATCGATGTGGGCCATGATGCCGATGTTGCGGACCTTGTTGAGGTCGGTGAGCACGTCCTGTGCCACGGAAATCTTCCCCGCTCGTAGCTAGTTGGGATCTTCGGGAACGACCCTGGCGCTCTTTCGAGAATTTCAGCCAGCGGTCATCACGTTGTCAACGCCCGGCGTGGCGCTTGCGTGCCACGCCGGACTGTGACTCGACTCCCGGCACTTCCGAACGGAAAAGCCGGGGGCCGAATCACCAGCGGTAGTGCGCGAACGCCCGGTTGGACTCAGCCATCTTGTGGGTGTCCTCGCGACGCTTCACCGAAGCGCCCAGGCCGTTGCTGGCGTCGAGGAGCTCATTGGCCAGACGCTCGACCATGGTCTTCTCACGACGGGCACGGGAGTAGGTGACCAGCCAGCGCAGCGCCAGGGTGTTGGCGCGGCCCGGACGGACCTCGATCGGCACCTGGTAGGTGGCGCCACCGACGCGGCGGGGCTTCACCTCGAGGGCGGGCTTGACGTTGTCGAGCGCGCGCTTGAGGGTGACGACCGGATCGGTGCCGGTCTTCTCGCGTGCCTGCTCCAGCGCGGCGTAGACGATGCGCTCGGAAGTCGACTTCTTGCCGTCCATCAGGATCTTGTTGACCAGCTGAGTAACCAGCGGGGACCCGTAAACCGGATCGTTGATCAGCGGACGCTTGGGTGCGGGGCCCTTGCGTGGCATATCAGCTCTTCTCCTTCTTGGCGCCGTACTTGCTGCGAGCCTGCTTGCGGTTCTTCACACCCTGGGTGTCGAGCGAACCGCGAATGATCTTGTAGCGCACACCCGGGAGGTCCTTCACTCGACCACCGCGAACGAGCACCATCGAGTGCTCCTGCAGGTTGTGACCCTCACCGGGGATGTAGGCCGTGACCTCGACCGCGCTGGTCAGGCGAACACGCGCGACCTTACGCAGCGCGGAGTTCGGCTTCTTCGGAGTCGTGGTGTACACGCGGGTGCACACGCCACGACGCTGCGGGCTCTCCTTGAGGGCCGCGGTCTTGGTCTTGGTGACCTTGTCGCGACGACCCTTGCGGACCAGCTGGTTGATGGTTGGCATAGACCGGCTTTCCTTATTAGTAACCAGATGTCTGGAACTTCATGTCTTGGTCATTCGAGCTTTCGGCCCAGTTCCCGCGCTATTTCCTCACCACGGGGTCGGGCGTGTCATGCGCAATGCACCGCCCGGTTTCCGGGCATGCTGGGGAGGTCAGCCGCTCTCGCTGGCCTACGTACCGCGCACAAACCTGCCCGAATGCTTCCGGGCACAGCGGTCCACGATACCCGCACCCTCTACAGGGGGCAAAAAGGGGTCCCCGCACCGACCCTTTCGAGCGACCTGCAAGCAGTCGCTACGGCGCTGGCAGAGCGATTATCGCGACAGATTGAGAGTCAACTCCACCAGCTTGCGGGCCGCATCGCACGGATCCGGATGGTTGGAGCCGGCCCGATAGTTGAGCCACCAGCCGACAATCCCCGTGTCGGCGGCGGGTGCGCTCACGCCGCACGAGTCGGGGTCGTTGGGGCGATGTGTTTCGAGTGAGCGGCGACCCTGCACGGTTATGTCGTTGGTCACGTAGTGCAGTTTGTCGTTATTGGCCTTCTCATTCGCGAGCGAACCCTCTTCGTACCAGTTGAGCGTGATCATCCCGCTGCCCGCGGTGCCGCCCTCGATATCCCACATGCAGACCGCGCCGTTGAAGGACGGGTTCACATAGGTGCCGTCGCCGACGGTCTTGGTGATGTCGTCGAGCGAGACCACATCGCATTCGCGCAGCAGCTTGTCGAAATTGGTGTTGATCTTGCCGCCGCTGTCGGTGGTGGTGCCGCCCGCGGGCAGTGCGGTGCCGGGGACCGTCTTGCTGCAGCCGGCGACGGCGGTGGTCAGTGCGAGTGCCGCGAGCAGCACCGCGCCGTGGGTCCGCCGCATGCCCATCCTCCTCATCCGAGCCTCTGCACGGTCAGTTCCGCCATCTTGTGGGTGCGGTCGCACGGGTTGCCCAGATTGCCGGAGGAGAACAGGCCGTAGGAGATGGACCATTCGAAGAAGTCGTCGTCCAGCTGCACGGCGAGATCGCAGACGGCGCCGGCCGGGTCGAGGGCCTGGAAGCCCTTCTTGCCGCCGACGTCGATGGTCTGCGGATTACGGCCGACGCTGGCCACCCAGGCCTTCTCGCGGTCGATGGGACTGCCGCGGTAGGAGGCGAAAGTCACGCTGGCCGAGCCCAATCCGGAGGCCTTCCAATTGCAGCCGACCGCGTTCTTGAACACCTGCGAGACATTGCCGAGGCCGCCGAGGTCGCGGACCTCGTCATCGGTGAGGTGGCCGCATTCGCCGACGAACGGGCCCAGCGTCGCCACTTTGGGCGGTGGCCGCAGTCCGGTGGTGTTGTCCGAATCGCTCTTTCCGCCGCACGCCGACAGCAGCAGCGCGAGGCTCAACCCCGTGACGATCGCTGTGCCGATTTTGCTCCTCCGCTTCGCTCCGAAGCGGGTTCGCGGCCTGGAAGTCTCGATTCTTCCCTCCTCCGCTCCTCCGCTTCGCTCCCCCGCTCCGTCAGTCCAGAATCGAGACGGCCGCGAACCATCTGCGTGCATGCATTGGACGGTACCGGAAGTAGGTGATGGAGTCGCGATGGCAGCAGGCGCGGATAGCCCGTCCCTATCAAAGGTTTCCGCGTGCCTCTTGTTCCCGTTCGATGGCCTGGAACAGCGCTTTGAAATTGCCCTTGCCGAAACCGAGGGAGCCGTGGCGTTCGATGAGTTCGAAGAAGACGGTGGGCCGGTCGGTGATGGGCTTGCAGAAGATCTGCAGCAGATAGCCGTCCTCGTCGCGGTCGACGAGGATGCCGCGGGACTGCAGGGCCTCGGCGGGGACGCGGACGTGGCCGATGCGGGCGCGCAGTTCTGGGTCCTCGTAGTAGGTGTCGGGGGTGTCGAGGAATTCGATGCCCTCGCGGCGCAGGGTGTCGACGGCGGTGAGGATGTCGCCGGTGGCGAGGGCGATGTGCTGGACGCCGGGGCCGCGGTAGAACTCCAGGTACTCGTCGATCTGGGATTTCTTGCGGCTCACGGCCGGTTCGTTGAGCGGGAATTTGACGCGGTGGTTGCCGTTGGCGACCACCTTGCTCATGAGGGCGGAGTAGTCGGTGGCGATATCGTCGCCGACGAATTCGGCCATGTTCTCGAAACCCATGACGCGGCGGTAGAACTCGACCCAGGTGTCCATCTGCCCGAGTTCGACATTGCCGACGACGTGATCGATGGCCTGGAAGATCCGCTTCGGTGCGTCCGCGCGGGGCTCGTACTCGGAGCGGCGGGCGACGAACCCCGGCAGATAGGGGCCGTCGTAGCGGGAGCGGTCGATGAGGGTGTGCCGGGTTTCGCCGTAGGTGGCGAGGGCGGCGGAGCGGACGGTGCCGTGCTGGTCGGTGTCGTCGTGCGGTTCGACCAGGATGGTCGCGCCGTGGGTGCGCGCCCAGGTGATGCAGCGGTCCACGTCCGGGACCGCGAGGGCGATATCGGTGATGCCGTCCCCATGCCGGTCGTGATGGGCCACCAGCGGGCTGCCGGGGTCCACCGCACCGCACACCACGAAGCGGGCGCTGCCGCTGCGCAGCACGTAGGCCTTGTGGTCGCGATTTCCGGTTTCGGGGCCGGAGTAGGCCTCCAGCCGCATGCCGAAGGCGGACTCCAGGAAGTGCGCGGTCTGGGTGGCATTGCCGACCGCCCAGACCAGTGCGTCCCAGCCGATGACGGGGAAGGGATCGGCGGCCGCGTCATGATCGACCAGGCCGATCAGCCGGCGTAATTCGTCGGACTCCGGTGGCACAACCTCGATGCTCATGTGATCAGCAAATCGCTGCGGGTGCCAGCTGAGCAATATCGGCGAATTCCAGTAGACATCCTGGTTGATTACGCCACCATCCGGGCCCTGGTGCTGGACAATTTGAATACCACATCACCCTCGAGCGGAGGTCCTGCCATGGCACGCACGCCCGCCAAGCTGGACGAACTGGATCTTGCCATTCTGACGGCCATGCACGAGTACCAGAAGGCCGGGATTCTGGAGCTTTCGCGGCGCACGCGGGTGGCCCGCGCGACCGTGCAGTCGCGGATCGCGCGCATGGAGGACGCGGGGGTGATCGCCTCCTATGATCCGCAAATCGATGTCACCGCAGCGGGTTTCGATGTGCAGGCGTTCGTGACGCTGGAGATCGCGCAGGGTGCGCTGGAGGCGGTGGCCGCCGATCTGGAGGCTATCCCGGGGGTGCTGGAGGCGTATGCCACCACCGGTTCCGGTGACGTGATGTGCCGGATCGGGGCGGATTCGCATGCCGGGTTGCAGCATGTGCTGCTGAGCATCGATCGCAGCTCCTCGGTATCGCGGTCGCACAGTGTGATCGTGCTGTCCACCGTGGTTCCGCAGCGCACGCTGCCGCTGCTGCGCACGCTCACCCCGTCCGGGTCGAGTAAGGCTCCGGCCTACCGCAATTCACACTGAAGCTACCGCTGACCCGCTCGGGTAGATCCCGGCCGAACGAACACGCCAGGGTGACGAAGCTGGCCATGTCGGGAGAGTGCGAAGCAGAGATGCGCCGGGATGACGAGGACGTCCCCGACACGACGAGACCTCACGCACAACGCGATTGACTCGTGCTCCACGTGACTGCCTCGCGCTGGAGCCATTCGGGTGTGCGGGGTCAGGTGCGGTTCATGCGGGTGATCAGGCCGCAGACGTGGGCCTCGGCGGCGGTGCGGGCGTCTGCCGGGTGGCCGGATTCGAGGGCTTCGAGGATGCGGCGGTGTTCGCGGAGGGCGGTGCGGCGGTTGCGGGGGTGTGCCCAGAGGTCGCCGCGGTAGAGGTGGGCCTGGGCTTCGAGGCGCGCGAGTTCCTCGGCGACGGTGCGGTTTCCGGAGCGGTCGCGGATGAAGGTGTGGAATTCGAGGTCGAGATCGGTGTCGCGGGCCGGGTCCACATTGTCGCGGAGGTTGTTCTCCTGTTCGGACAGCATGGCGGTGAGTTTGCCGAGATCGAATTCGGTGAGGCGGGTGGCGGCGCCGGCGGCGGCGAGGCCGTCGAGAACGGAGCGCACCGCGAGCACATCGCGGATCTGGGCGTCGTCGACGACGGCCACGCGCGCCCCGGCGTGCGGGACGTTCACGGCCAGGCCCTCGTAGATGAGCTGCTGCACCGCTTCGCGAACGGGGCTGCGGCTCACCCCGAGTCGCGCGGACAGGGCGAGGACGCTCAGCGGTGCGCCCGGTGCGAGTTCGCCGGACAGCACGAGCTGCCGCAACTGCCGGTGCACGGAGGGGCCGAGCAGTTCGCTGTCCGGTTCGGTCATGGTGGTCCTTTCGGTGCTCGGTTCGAAATTACCCTTGCGGCCGGTAGTTGGCCCGGACGCGCTCGGTGAGGAACTCGGCGGCGGTGACGGGCGGGTAGACGCCCTGCGGGCCTTCGATGATCGCGTCGCGGTCGGCCTGGGCGAAGTAGGCGATGCTGTAGCGGTCACCCTGGTATTCGTCGGCGCCGGGGCTGCGGACGCGGTGGAAGTTGGAGGGCAGCAGGTCATCGCTCCAGCGGGTGAGCATGTCACCGATATTGCAGGTGATGAGCGAGGAGGACGGGGTGATGGAGGTCCACTGCTGTTCGGCCATCTCCTTGCCGGGGCAGACCTGCAGTCCGCCCTGGCCGTCGCGCTGGAAAAGCAGTGTGAGGCAGTCGAAGTCGGTGTGCGCGCCGGCCCGCCAGCGGCCGGGCACATCACGCAGTTCGGCGGGGACGGCGAAGTAGTGCAGCAGGCGCAGGGTGGACTGGTAGTGCTCGGAGTCCGGGTTGTGCGCGGTGGTGAAGTGCTCACGGGGCAGGCCGAGGCGGTCGGCGAAGCAGGACAGCACCTGCATGGCGACACCCCAGCAGCGATTCTCGAATTCCAGTACGGCCGTGGTGAATCCGGGTAGTTCGTCAGCGGTGGGCCAGCGGCCGTCCATATGCGGCCGGGTGATCTGGTAGGACTCCTTCTGGTCGGGGACGCCGATGGACGGTCGCACCTGGCTCAGCGATTCCCATCCCGCATTGTCGGCTTTGACCAGTGGGTACTGGCCTTTCACCGGCTCGGGCAGCGCGAAAAAGCCTGCGGTGAGACCGAATACGGCATCGATCTGCTCCTGCGGAATACCGTGGCCGGAGAGCTGGAAGAAGCCGATATCGGTGGCGGCGACCCAGAGCTGCTCGGTGATCTCGGCGCGGCGGTCCTCGAAATCGGTGAGGTCGATAATGCGGATGTCCCGGGCAGCCTCGGCGCCCAGCCCGCCCATCTGCTTCTCGCGGGCGACTTCGGCGGTGTCGTTGGTCATGGGTTTCCCTGTCTGATAAGGGCTTTCAGCCTGCGGTGATGGTGTGGTCCAGGAATTCTTTGTCGACGAGGTCCTTGGCGGTGAGCCCGGCGGGCACATTCGCGCCGCCGTGGCGCAGGATGGGCGCGAATTGGTCGATGACGCGCTGCACCCGGGCTTCGTCGAAACTGCCGAGCACGCCGTCGGTGTCATTGCCGATCAGGCCGCTGTCGATGAGCGTCTTGGAGCCGTAGGCGGCCAGGGCCGCGCTGTAGGGCGTCAGGTTCGCGCTCTTGGAGACGACGTCGACGACCACATCGTTGACGTGGCTGGGGTCGGTGCGGAATTGCGCTGTGGCCCTCTGGATCATGGGGACCAGGCGCTGCAGGCACGGGCGCAGTTCGTTCAGCTTGTCGGTGCGCACGTTCACGGTGCGGGCGTAGCCCTCGTAGCCGACGTCACGCAGCAGCTGGTACCCGACCGGCTTGTCCCAGGCCTTCACCTCGTGCTCGTAGACGTAGGGCTCGGAGTTGGCGAAACCCTGCTGTGCGAAGGAGGGATCGGAGACGAAGCGGGAGGGTCCGTTGTCGTAGGAGGCGTCGATCTGCTTGGCGTTCAACAGCCCTCGCGACACCAGCCATTCCGGATAGAGCTGACCCTGCGAAACCACCACGGGTGCCCCGGCTTTGCCGATATCGGCGATGCCGTGCCAGTCGGGATGAGTTGTGGGGTCCCACATGAGCATCTGCGGGCTGGAGCGCAGCAGGGTGGTGACCGCGGTGATCGGCTGCTTGCCCGAGGCCGCGATGGCGTCCTCGGAGTGGTCCAGGCCCAGCGTGATGGACGAATCCACGTACATCTGCGAGGGCACGGTCTGGAAGCCGATGGCCGGGCCGCCGGCGCGGATCTCCAGTTTGACGCCAGTGTCCTTGCCGTCCACCACCAGCGGCCCGGTGACCTTGTTGTTGTCGGAATCGACGTGATAGCCGGGCCCGAGCAGCCCGAAGATGGGGCCGGAGTCGGTCTCCGGATCCCATTGCAACTGGACCACGACGGTCGCGGGGCAGCGGCCGGCCAGTTGCTGTTCGGCCGGCGCGGCCGGGAGTTGCACTGCGGCGG
The DNA here is from genome assembly GCF_045040085.1 of Nocardia sp. NBC_01388. NCBI lineage: Bacteria > Bacillati > Actinomycetota > Actinomycetes > Mycobacteriales > Nocardiaceae > Nocardia > Nocardia sp. NBC_01388. The sequence continues at coordinate 7,267,799 of NZ_CP109553.1, read as the reverse complement.
AATCGTTCTCGGAGGAGCTGGAGCAGGCGGAACCGGCTGCGACGACCAGGGTGGCGATCGCGGCGGCGCCGAGGAGGCGCAGAGGGGTGTGCATGAGTTCTCCACAGGCTGTTGATAAGTGGGGTGCGGGAAGTTCAGCGGCCCGACGCGTGCCAGCGGCCGACGGTGAGTCGCTGGGCGACGGTGAAGAACGCGAAGACGGCGACACCGAACAGGGCGGCCAGCAGCAGCGCGGCGAGCAGATCCTCCGATTGCAGCCGGGCGCGGTAGGTGTCGAGCAGGGTGCCGATTCCGGGCTGGCCCTTGGCGAAGAACATGTCGCCGATGACCGCGCCGGTCACCGAGAGTCCGGCTGCGGTGCGCAGGCTGGCCATGATGGACGGCAGGGCGGCGGGCAGTTCCAGGGATATCAAGCGCCGCAGTCGATTCGCCCGGCCGAGGGTGAACAGTTCCCGCAGGTTGCGGTCGACGCTCTGGATGCCGAACAGGGTCATGGCGATGATCGGGTGCACCGCGATGAGCACACAGACCAGTACGCGGGCGGTGAGGCCGTAGCCGAACCACAGGCCGATGAGCGGGACCACGGCGAGCACCGGAATCGCCTGCAGCACTACGGCGTACGGATACACCACCCGTTCGATCGCCTTGGTCTGGCTCATGAGTACGCCGATGGCGATTCCCAGGACGGCGGCGAAGAACAGTCCGGTGACGGCAACCCTGGCGGTGACCGCCAGCGCGCGCAGCATCACCTCCATTTTCGCCGGGTTGCTGAGGGATTCGGCGAAGACCTGGTGCGGCGGCGGCAGCAGGAAGCGGCGGTCGGGGGCGAGCAGCACCAGCGATACCGTGTACCAGGCGCCCAGCGCCAGGCCGATACAGACCAGGGGCACAACGGCTTTGCCGAGCCAGCGGTACGGGAGGCGCGGGGCGGTGCGGGTGTGCACGGGGGCGGAGAGGGCGAGACCCACCATTACGAAGCCTCTTTCAGAGAATGGGAGACCCGCGACACCAGTTCGGTGAAGGCGGGCTCGAAGCGCAGTTCCCGGCCGCGTGGATACGGCAGGTCGATATCGATCACCTCGTGCACCCGGCCGGGGCGGGCGGACATGACCACCACCCGGCCCGCCAGGAACACCGCCTCCGAGACCGAATGGGTGATGAACAGTGCGGTGAAGGCATTGTCGCGGTATAGCCGCAGCAGCTCCTCCTGCATGCTCAGCCGGGTGATCTCGTCGAGGGCGCCGAAGGGTTCGTCGAGCAGCATGAGGCGTGGTTCCAGGGCCAGCGCGCGGGCGAGGGACACCCGCATGCGCATACCACCGGAAAGCTGTCCGGGGAGTTTGGCCGCGAAATCGGCCAGGCCGACCGCATTCAGCGCGCGGGTGGCTCGCTCACGCCGCGCGGTGCGGTCGATACCGCGCAATTGGGCGCAGAGTTCGACATTGCGCAGCACATTGCGCCACGGGAGCAGTGTGGCGTCCTGGAAGATGAAGCCGACCGAATCGGTCTGCACCACAACGCTTCCGGAGGTCGGCGGTTCCAGGCCGGCGGCCAGTCGCAGCAGGGTGGACTTACCGCAGCCGGAAGGTCCCACCACAGCGACGAATTCGCCGTTCCGCACCTGCAGGTTGATATCGGCGAGTGCGATGACCTCGCCGGATCCATTGCCGGAGTATCGCTTTCCGATGCCGGCGAACGCGATCTCCGAGTTCGTCCCCAGGTCGTGCACGGTGCTGCCGGCCGGGTTCCGCGCTGTGTCTTGCAGGACCACCGCACTCACCTTCTCTCGCTTGGAATTGCGTGCACTGTGTGCGCGAGATCAAGTGTTGTCGATCTGAATTACATGCAATCGTGCGACTGTTTCCAATTGATTAACTGTCACTGCATGCTATTGAGCTGCTTAACCAATGCCTGTTCGTCGGTGCGGGTGCTGTGGCCGTCGCGGATCACGGCCTCCCCGTCCACCCACACCGTGTCCACCACGCGCGGAGAGGCGGTGGTGAGCAGCATGGCTCCCGGATCCCGCGCCGGGAGGCAGGCGAAATCCCGGTCGAAGCGGATGAGGGCCAGGTCGGCGCGGTCGCCCACCCGCACTCCGGAATGGGTGGCGGGATCGCCCAGGGCGCGGCCCGCACCGCGGGTGGCCATGCGCAGCATGTCGTCGAAGCCGAGCAGGTCGGCGCGCTGGTGGGTGACGCGCTGCAGGTACGCGCCCATGCGCAGGGCCAGCAGCATGTCCTGGGTGTCATTGGAGGCCGCACCGTCCACACCGAGGCCGACGCCGATTCCGGCGGCCAGCATGGCGGGCACCGGGGCCACGCCGCTGCCCAGTCGCATATTGCTCAAAGGGTTGTAGGACACCGAGACTCCGCGTTCGGCGAAGACGGCCCGGCCGCGCTCGTCGAGTTTGCAGCAGTGCACGGCCAGCGTCCGTTCGCCGAGCAGGCCGCCGGCGTCGAGGTAGTCGACGGCCGACGAGGCTGCATGCAATTGGCACATATCCTCGTCGGTGCTGGTTTCCAGCAGATGGATGGAGATGGTTTTGCCGGTGCGGTCGGCGTAATCGCGCACGGTCGCCATGCCCTCGGGCGTGAGGCAGCGCGGGTTCGGTACCGCCAGCGCGGTGGTGATACGGGAACCCGCCAGCCGCACATCGAGGTCGTCGATATGCGCCAGGACCTCCGAAAGTGGTTGCATCAGGCGCGGATCCATCCCCCATTTGCGGGAGGCGTCCGCACGATCGGCGAGACCACGCCCGAAGACCACTCGAATGCCCAGCTCCCGCAGCGCCCGCAGCGCGGCATCGTGCACGGCCTCCGAGGGGTTCGGCCACATGTGCTCGACCACGGTGGTGACGCCGCTGCGCAGCAGCTCCAGCCCACCCGCCAATGCGGCGAGATAGGTCTGCGCGGGGGTGGCCGCCACCGTGAATTCGCCCACGCAGTGCAGCCATTCGAGCAGCGGCAGCCCCTCCCCCGCCCCGCGCAGCACCGACTGCTGCAGATGGGTGTGGGTATTGACGAACCCGGGAATCAGATGCCCGCCGCTCCCGTCGAACCGCGATCCCGGGCGATCGGCGCCCGCGCCGGGCCCGATCGCGACTACACGACCGTCCTCGACAACGACATCCTGACCCGAAAGCCATTGCGGCCCGGCCGCAGTGGCGGCATAGACGGTGACATCACCGATAACAGCGGACAGAACAGTAGAGCGCACCATGCGGCATTCCTCCAGGAAATGCGGCTGGTTCGCCCGCCTCCATCCGACGGTGCACCTGCGTCCGTTTCAGCCATGAACGCCGTGCCGCCACCCTAACCACCCCATATTGCATGCCGGTAAACCCCGACACCACGCCAGCTCGACACGAATGCATCCAGCCCCACCCCCGCCATCCCGGCAGGTCACCACTCGTCATCCCGGCATGCTTTCGGCCGGGGTCCACACCGCCCGCGCTACACCGGTGCGGTGGATCCCGGCCGAAAGCGCGCCGGGATGACGGGGCGGCCAACCGGCGGGGCCGTCACTGTCGGCCGGTATTGCCTTGTCAGGGTTTGAGATTCGCTCCCGGAGCGAGGATTTCGACACTGTGCGTGCGGTCGGGTTCCAGGAATTCCAGCAGGGCATGGGCTTCCGCTTCGACGTCGGCGTGCTGCCGGGGTGACCAGACCGCGCGGGGGCTGATGCGGAGGCGGGCGGTGCCGGGGGTGGTGAAGGTTTTGTAGATGCCGGAGAGGTAGCCGTCGACGAGGATGGAGGAGACCTGGGCGGCGAAGGCTTGCAGGGGTGGGGCGGCGCCGTCGGGGATGATGCGGGTGCGGTCCTGGTGGGACAGCAGGGCATTGTCGTACCAGCTCAGCAGGCGGACGGGGGCGGGGAGGCCCGGGTCGGCGAGTTCGGCGTCGGCGGCGTCGTAGAGGGTGCGGCCGCGGTCGTCGGTGTAGGTGCGGACGCGGTCGCCGAGGCGGGCCACGGCCGGTTTCATGCCGGTGAGTTTGGACCAGGTCTGCATATCCATGGTGGTGGCGGGTCCGAAGGCGCGCAGATAGCGCAGCAGCAGTTCCTCCAGCGGATATCCGTGGTCCAGGGGTGCGCCCAGCCAGGGTTCGGCGCGGGACCAGACGGGGCGGCTGCTGTCTCCCCAGCGGCCACGCGGCGGGGTCTGCAGCACGGGGAGCTGGTAGAGCCAGGTCTGCAGGACCGCACCCGGATCGCGGCCGGGGTACAGCGCGGCGGCGTGCGCACGCAGGTCGGCCGCGGACATGGGCTCATCGCCCAGGACCTTCTCGCCGTGCGCGCGCACCTCTTCGGGATCGAGGCCGACCATGGCGCCGTAGTTGAATCCCTTACGGAACGGGATCTTTTCGAGCTCCGGCTGGATGTGCGGGGCGATACGCAGCGCGTCCACCGGGGTGACCAGGTGAATAGTGCCGCGCATCAAGGTGATTCGCACCAGCGAGCGGTCGTCCAGCGCCGCCGAGACTGTTGCCGGATCGAAATCGGTTGTGCGACTCCATAAAGCGACGAACGGCGGCAGCATGTCCTGCGCCTGCAATCCGACCAGCTGTGCACACAGCTGCGGCGCGGTGAGCGTGGCACGCGCCAGCAGGTGCTGGCGCGCGAGCAGGGTGCGGTTCAGAACCTGCCGGGAAAGCTTCACAGTGCAGCCACGCTACGGGATTTCACGGTCGGCAGCGTGCGGTCAGCGCAGGGTGACGACGACCTTGCCTGTCGCGGTGCGCTTGTCGAGCGCGGAGACGGCCTCGGCGGTGTGCTCGAGGGTGTACAGCAGCGGGTCCGGCGGGGCGATCTGGCCGCTGGCGAGCAGCGGCGCCACCTCGGCCCACTGCTCCTGCAGGTAGCCGGGGTGGGTCATGACCCATTCACCCCAGGCCGCACCGATCACCTCGACGTTCTTGAGCAGCAGGCGATTCACCTTCACGGTCGGGATATCGCCCGCGGTGAAGCCGACGACCAGCACCCGGCCGCCGGAGGCCAGCGAGCGAATGCTGTCGGTGAAGCGGTCGCCGCCGACCGGGTCCAGCACGATATCCACCCCGCGCCCGCCGGTCAGTTCCTTGACCGCGGCCAGCCAGCCGTCGGTGAGGACCACATCGGTCGCCCCGTTCGCGCGCGCCACTTCGGCCTTCTCCTCGGTGCTCACCACGGCGATGACCCGGCCCGCGCCCAGCGCCTGCGCCATACGCAGCGTGGAGGTGCCGATACCGCCCGCGGCGCCGTGCACCAGCACGGTCTCACCGGGGGCCAGGCGGCCGCGCTTGGTGAGGCAGAAGTGCACGGTCAGATCGTTGAACAGCACACCCGCGCCCGCGGCGAGGGACACATTGTCGGGCAGCGTGAACACCATGTTCGCGGGCGACACCGCGACCTCGGCGGCAGCATTGCCGAGCAGCGTCAGCGCCACCACCCGGTCGCCCGCCTTGACGTGCGCGTCCGCGGGAGCCTCGCGCACGATGCCGGCGACCTCGCAGCCGACGACATACGGCAGCGGCGGCTTCATCTGGTACAGACCGCGCGTCATGAGCACATCGGGGAAGGCGATGCCCGCCGCGTGCACCTCGATGACAACGCCGCCGGGGTAGGCCGCGGGCTCCGGTACGTCGAGAACCTCGATGGCCTCCGGCCCTTCGAGCTTGCTCACCACGGCTGCACGCATGCCACACACTCCGATCAATGCACCATTGGATACCCAGCCGAACGTAACCCATACAGCCATGGCGTGTCACCGCCACCGGGCGAGTCGGCAGTAATCAGCGGTGGGTGTACTCGATCATCGGCTCGTCGGCGAGGGTGGCGCCGCCCTGGACGATGGTCAGCGCGCTGGAGGTGACGCGGTACCGGGTGCCGTCGCCGCCGTTGGTGGCGGTGAAGCCGCCGGAACCGTCCGGCACCGGATCGTCGATCTCGATGCCCGCACCGTCGCTGATACGGGCGCCCTTGTAGTAGTAGCGGCCGACGCCGGTTCGGCAGATCACCACGCGGGAGGCGGTGGTACGGCCGATGGCGTAGGCCGGGTTGTCGGCATTGCAGCGCGGTCCGGCGACAAAACCCTGTGCGTCCGTGCCGGATACGGATCCGGCGAACGGGGGCAGGGCGGGAGCGGCAGGGGCGGGAGTGGTCGCGGGGTTGCTGTAGGCCGGCGCCGTCGCTGCGGTCGGCGCGGTCGCACCGGGCGTGGTGGCCATCGTCGAATTGCCGCCCGCGGTGGTCGTGGTGGCGCCGCCATTGTTCTTGCCGGACAACAGCAGCCAGCCGAGCAGGCCGCCCATCACCAGTACCGCACCGACGAGTGCGCCGACCACGATGGGCAGGGAACTGCGCTGCGGGGGCGGCAGGGGCAGCGGCGCGGACGGGTGCTCGCGCAGCGGTTCCGCGTACGGCACGCGGAACTGCGTCGGCTGCGACGCCTGGTAGTCGACCGGACCCGACGGGTGATCGGCCGGACCCGACGAATAGCCGACCGGGCCGGAGGAGTGATCCCCCGGATAACCGACCGGTCCGGAGGGGTGATCCCCCGGATAACCGACCGGTCCGGAGGGGTGGCCGCCCTGCGACGGCGGATAGCCGGTCGGCGGAAATGATTGCGGGACATGCGAAATCAGGTGGGTCGGGGCGACCGAGGTGCGGGTGGTCGCACCGTGTTCGGCCGATACGAGCGCCGCGCGGGCCGCCCTGGCCAGCTCGCCCGCGGTGGCGTACCGGCGGGCCGGATCCTTCGCCATGCCGATCGCGATCACCTGGTCGAAGCCGATCGGCACCCCGGGCCGGGCACTGGGCCGGGGCGGCGGGGTCATCATATGCGCGCGAATGGTGGCGAGATTGCTGTCGGTCTTGAAAGGTATTTCGCCGGTGAGGCTTTCGTACAGCACACAGGCCAGCGCGTAGATATCGACGGACGGGGAGATCGCCGTGCTGTGCTCGAAGCGTTCCGGCGCCATATACGCGAACGATCCGATGGCGCTGCCCATACTCGTCAGCTGCACATCCGATTCCGCGTGTGCGATACCGAAATCGACCAGGTACGCGAACAATTCACCGGTCAGCAGAATATTCGCGGGCTTGATATCGCGATGCACCAGGCCGCCCTGATGCGCGGCGTCCAGCGCCGAGCCGATCTGTTCCACCACTTCGACGGCGCGCCCCGGCGGCATCGGCCCCTCGGAGGTCAGGTACGCCTTGAGATCTCGGCCGCTGACCAGTCGCATATCGATGAACAGGACACCGTCCACCTCGCCCCAGTCGTGCACCGGAATGACGTGCGGCTCCTGCAGCCGGGCGGCAGTGCGGGATTCGCGGCGGAAGCGCTCCACATAGGTGGGCGATTTGGCCAGCTCGACATCCAGCAGTTTGAGCGCGACCGTGCGATCTCGGACGGTGTCATAGGCGTCGTAGACCTCGCCCATGCCACCGACGCCGAGTAGGCGCCGTAACTCGTACTGCCCGAATCGTGAACCGGCCCGGTCCCCTGCGACCACCTGCGTCGCCTCCCCTGTGTTGTCCTACCCCAGGAAAAGGCTACGGCCCGCGCACCGGCCTGTCATGTCCCTGAAGGGAAATCGTCAGCGGTGGGCGTATTCGAGCATCGGCTCGGTGGCCAGGATCTGACCGGCCTTGACAATGGTCAGCGCATGCGTGGTGATGAGGTATTCGGTGCCGTCGGCGGGATTGGTCGCGGTGAATCCGCCGATTCCGACCGGGACCGGATCATTGATCTCCTGGGTCGCACCATCGCTGATCCGCAGCCCCCTGTAGTAGTAGCGGCCGGTATCGGTCCGGCACACCACGAGCCGAGAGGCCGCCGTAGTGCCGACCGCCAGGGCCGGATCACTGGCATTACAGCGCAGTCCGCCGACGAAACCCTGTGCGTCCGTATCGGATACGGTGCCGACATACGGTGCGACGGTGGTGGTGACGGCGCCCGTGGCGGTCGTTGTCGTCGTGGTACCCCCGGTGGTGGTGCCACCGGCGACGTCGTCGCCGGACCACAGCCGCCAGCCCAGCACGCCCCCGAGCAGCACCATGCCCACGATCACACCCCCGACCGCCACGACCGGGCGCAGGATCCGCTTCGGCGGCGGCGGAGCGAGCGGAGCCGTGGCGGGACGGCCGTTGCCCACGGCCGGTGACTCCGTGCTTCCGGTCGGCGGGTAGACGAGCGGAATCGGTTGCGAGACAGCCGGACCCCCCACGCTCGGCGGGACCGTGACGAGCGGTTGCGCAGGCGCGGGTGACAGCGCCGCCCGGGCGGCCCGGGCCAGCTGGCTCGCCGAGGTGTAGCGGCGCGCCGGATTCTTCGCCATACCGGTCGCGATCACCTGATCGAAACCGGCGGGTACGCCCGCGCGCAGACTGGGTTGCGGCGGCGGAGTCATCATGTGCGCGTGAATGGTGGCCAGATGACCATCGGTGCGAAACGGAGTCTCACCGACGAGACTTTCGTACAGCACGCATGCCAGCGCGTAAATATCGGCGCTGATCGACGCGCCGGTGCTGTGCTCGAACCGTTCCGGCGCCATATACGCGAACGACCCGATGGCACTGCCCGCGGTGGTGAGCTGCATATCGGATTCCGCGTGCGCAATGCCGAAATCGACCAGGTACGCGAACAATTCACCGGTCAGCAGAATATTGGCGGGTTTGACATCGCGATGCACCAGACCGCTTTCGTGCGCGGCGTCCAGGGCGGCGGCGATCTGTTCCACCACCTCGACGGCCTGCCGCGGTGTGAGCGGGCCGTGCGTGGCCAGGTGCGCGCTGAGATCCTGACCGCGCACCAGGCGCATATCGATGAAGAGAACGCCGTCCACCTCACCCCAGTCGTGCACCGGAATGACATGCGGCTCCTGCAATCGGGCCGCGGTGCGGGATTCCCGGCGAAAGCGCTCCACATAGGTGGTCGACTTGGCCAGGTCCACATCGAGAAGTTTCAGCGCCACCACGCGGTCGCGCACCGTGTCGTGCGCCTCGTAGACCTCACCCATGCCGCCGACGCCGAGCAGCCGGCGCAATTCGTACTGTCCGAACCGCGAACCGGCCCTGTTTTCCGCAGCCACCCGCGTCGCCCTCCCCGTGCTTTCGTGCAACGGGAAAAGGTTACGGGCCGGGCGGTCGACTGTCATTCCGTGCGGGATTCCGGACCCGTCCGACACAAGTAGGGGCGACTCGCCGCGAGTGTGTGACACGCGCCCCGTAAAGTCGAGTCACAGCAAGCACCGCACGAAACGCGGCACACCTGTGCAGCGCGAGGAGCACCAGTGTCACTCGATCAGCCACTCGCCCCGCTTCCCCAGGAGGGCATGGGTTTCGCCACGGCGTGGCCCGTCCGGGCTGGCGATGTGGATCCCTATCAACGGGTGCGTTTCGACGCCGTAGCCCGTTATTTGCAGGACATTGCCTGGGAGGAAATGCATTCCGGGTTCTTCCATCGCACCGACCCGGCCTGGATCGTGCGCCGCACGGTCGTGGACGTGGTGCGGCCGATCCACTGGCCGGAACGGGTGGAGCTGACACGCTGGTGTTCGGCCATGTCCACCCGCTGGACGAATATGCGGGTCCGGGTCACCAGCGAGAACGGCGGTCTCATCGAGACCGAGGGTTTCTGGATCAATATCAACGAGTTCACCAATATGCCGACCCGCATCAGCGATGAGGGATTGGCCGAACTCTCGCGCACGACCAGTGAGCACCGGCTGCGCTGGCGGCCGTGGCTGGTCGACCAGACACCGCCGGAATCCGATGCCGACCTCACGTTTCCGGTGCGCGCCACGGATATCGACCAGTACAACCACGTGAACAATGCCGCGTACTGGCAGGCTGTGGAGCAGTATCTGGTCGACTATCCGAAGCTGGTGGCCGGGCCGCATCGCGCGGTCATCGAATACATCGCGCCGGTGCTGGCGCGGCAGCACGTGAGTGTGCGCAGCCGCTACGAGCCCGGTGACAGGACCGGCTATCCGGTACTGCGACTGTGGTTCGTGGTCGGCGGGATCACCACCACCACGGTCCGGATCGGCCCGCTGCCGGTCTGATCGAATGGTGGTGCTCGCCGGACATTCCCGGCGAAATAACGTTCGCTGACAATTAGCCTGGCAGACTCTCGCAGTGCCGATCACCGTGCGGTGGTCGAGAACAGGAGTTCGCCGACATGAGATTCGCCCGTCTCACACTGCTCGCGGCCGCGCCGGCATTGGTGGTCGGGCTGACCGCCTGCGGCCACTCCTCGGATTCGGCGACGAGCAGCACCACCACCTCCGCGAAGCCGACGAGCGCCGCGGGCACGACCACGCCGGGGCCCGTCGGTCCGACCCATTCGCCCAACCCGACTCGCCCGCCCGCGCCCACACCCTCGCCCGCCGATGTGAACTGCGGGCCGGTCACCGGAGCCAACGGCGGATCCTCGGATGTGATCGCGTACTCGAATCAGGCCGGTATCCCCGGCTGCACGGAGGCCGTCACGGTCGCCAGCGATTACGTCAATGCCGGCCGCACCGGCGATGCCGCACAGGTGGACGGCTGGACCTGTGAACCGCAGCCGGACACCGACGTTCCGCACATCTGCTTCAAGGACGGCTTCCAGATCGGCCTGCGCGGCACGGCGGCCCCCACTCCGCCCGCCCCGCCGACCACCACCCCGCCGCCCACCACCTCCCCAGCCCCGGTCGGGGACGCCAGCTGCGGCACGGTCACCGATGCGGGCGGCGGCCTCCGCACCATCATCGCGGTCGGCACCCCGGCCGGGCGCGTCGGCTGCACCGAAGCCATCAATGTCGCAACGCAATACGTGCAGACCGTCAGCGATACCGATGTGGCCAGCATCGACGGCTGGAGCTGCAATGCCCAGCCCGACCCCGCGATCCCGTCCATCTGCGCCAAGGACGGGCTCCTGATCAACCTGCTGGCGCACTGATACAGCGAACACAGCGGCCCCACCCGAATCATGGTGGGGCCGCCCCCGTTTCACCCCGAGGAGACAGGCCGGTTCTGTCCACACCTGCCGTAAGCCAGCGCCGGCGCGAGTCGGGTGCACTTTTCACCGGAATCGTTCTGGGCGGCCCGCAGCGGCATTCACGGGGCTCGGGGACACCAGTGCGGCCCATCCGATTCGGATGGGCCGCACTGTTTCAGGTATTGCGGAGCGTTCGGGTGCGGCGGGGCTCAGCCCTTGGCGGCCTTGAGGAGATCCTCGAGGCTGGTGAACTTGACGCGGGGGCGGCCGGCCGCCTTGCCCGCAGTGCGTTCGGCCTGATCGATGGCCTTCCAGCCTTCGCGGCCGACCATATCGGGCTGCCGTTCGGCCAGCAGCGCCGCGAGGGCCTGCCGGTCCGCCTGCGGCGCAACCAGTTTGCCGTTGGTGAAATCGGCGATCAGGTGATCGACGGTTTCCTGCGAGTCGACGCGGTTGGAGCCGATCACACCGCGGGGGCCGCGCTTGATCCAGCCGGAGACGTAGACGCCCTGCACCGGGTTGCCGTCCGCGTCGAGCACGCGGCCACCGGCATTGGGCACCACGCCCCGGCTCTCGTCGAACGGGACATCGGCGAGCGCCGTGCCCCGGTAGCCGACGGAGCGCAGCACGAGCGACGTCTCCAGGCTGCCGGTGCGATCGGACGGCCGCGCCACGGTGCCGCCCTCCTCCTTGACGAGTTCGTTGTGCACGTACTCGACGGTCTCGACCTTGCCGTCGCCGGTGATCTCGGTCGGCGAAACCAGGTAGTGGAAGACGATTCGCTTATTGCCAGGCTTCGGCGTGTTGGCCGAGTACTCCTGCGCGAGGGTGTACTTGAGCTTCAGCGAGGGCTCCACGTCCGGATCCTCGAGCTCGGCCCGGCTGGCCGGATCGAGTTCCAGATCGGCGGGATCGACAATGATGTCGACGCCCTTCAGATGCGCCAGCGCCAGGAACTCCGACGAGGTGTAGGCGGCCTGCAGCGGCCCACGGCGGCCCAGCACCACGACCTCCTGGATATTGCTGCGGCGCAGCGCATCCAGGGCGTGGTCGGCGATATCGGTCTTGGCCAGCACATCCGGATCGACGGTCAGCACGCGCGCCACATCGAGCGCGACATTGCCGTTGCCGACAATCACGGCCCGCTCACCGGACAGGTCGAATTCGCGGTCCGCGAAATCCGGGTGCCCGTTGTACCAGGCGACGAATTCGGTGGCCGAAATGCTGCCGGACAGCTCCTCACCCGGGACGCCGAGACGGCGATCGGTGGAGGCGCCGTGCGCGTACAGCACCGCGTGGTGGTGCCGCAGCAGCTCCTCGTGCGAAATGTGCTTGCCGACCTCGACATTGAGCCGGAACTGCAGCGCATCGCGGCGGAAGGCCGATTCGAACAGGGTCGCCACCGATTTGGTGCCCGGGTGGTCGGGGGCGACGCCCGCGCGCACCAGGCCGTACGGGGTGGGCAGCCGGTCGAACAGCTCCACCTCCACATCGGCGCGGCGCAGTAGCTCCTCGGCCGCGTAGCTGGCGGCCGGCCCGGCGCCGACAATGGCGACGCGCAGGGTGCCCAGCTCCTTGGGCGCGCGGCTCGGCGGCACCAGCGGCTCGAAGTTCGATTCCAGGGGGTGCCGGACGAAGTACGCGGCATTGATGTCCTGGAACCTGGCCAGCGACGCGAGCAGGTCATCTTCGGAGAAGATGGCGTCCACCGGGCAGGCATCGACGCACGCACCGCAGTCGATGCAGGTGTCGGGGTCGATGTAGAGCTGCTCGGTCGTCGCGAACTCGCGTTGCTCAGGAGTGGGACGAATGCAATCGACCGGACACTCGGGTACGCAGCTGGCGTCGTTGCAACAACGCTGCGTGATCACATAGGCCATATCTCGCAGATCCTCGAAACAGTCGCGTGGTGCTACTCCGCTCGGGGTTCGAGCAGGGCGGTAGAACACGTTCTAATATATGCGGCGTTCCGGTGCCTGTCGGCACGCAGGTGTCACGCCACCTTCAGTGTGCCTCGAGTGTGAGGCGAGTCTCCCGCCGGGAGCTGGATCGCGTGTTGTGACACCAGTCTCGGCAGGTAGCGGGGTAGCGAATACCGTAGTGCACATGGCACGGACTCTCATCTTGATGCGCCACGGCAAATCCGGCTACCCGGACGGCGTGGCGGACCATGAACGACCGCTCGCGCCGCGTGGTCTGCGCGAGGCCGGATTGGCCGGGGACTGGCTGCGCGCGACCCAGCCACCCATCGACGCCGTGCTGTGCTCGACGGCGACCCGCACCCGCGAGACGCTCGCGGCGACCGGCATCACCGCGCCGGTGTCGTACGAGGAATCCATGTACGAGGCGACGCCGCACTCGCTCATCCAGTTGGCGCAGCTGGCCGACGATGACGTGCAGACGTTACTGATGGTCGGGCATTCCCCCGGAATGCCGTGGACCGCTTGGGAATTGGCCGCCAACCGGGATTCGGACGCGGCGGCGGAGCTCAGCGCGAAATTCCCCACCTCGGCGCTGGCGATTCTGGAATTCGACCGGCCGTGGGCGGACGTCGATCCGGGCACGGGCGAACTGGTCCGCTTTCACGTGCCGCGCTAGCCGGCACCTGCCACGCCAGGAGGCTGGGGCTAGCCCAGCAGCTTTCCCTTCCAGACCACGACGCCGCCGACGACCAAGAGCAGCAACAGCGCCCAGAAGAAGCCTGCCACCGCCCAGATCACTCCGAACACTGCCAGCACCGGCAGGATCGCAATAGCCGCGATCACCGGATTTTCCTTGACGGTCTCCAGCGCCGAACGCGCCCGAACCCGATCAATGTCTTTTGCCATGACCCCAGCGTAGGCGCGTATCGCCCGCGACACAGCGCTGAACAGATCCTCGCACCCCGGCACGCCGAGGGTGCCGCCGTCACCGCGTGTGCGGCGGGCAGCGCCTGGATTCGGCAGAATGGGACTTGCTTGGAGTGCACTCCAGGTGGCTACCGTCGGAATAGTTCCACCGAGAGGGGCGAGACCGTGAGCACCGCAGCACCCGCGCGGAACAGCGCAGCATCCACCGCACACGGCGCCGATTACGAGCGCCCGCAGTATTCGATCGGCGAGGTCTCCGAGCGCAGCGGCCTGAGCCGGGACACGCTGCGCTGGTATGAACGTATCGGCCTGCTGAACTACGTGGGCCGCGATCACGCCGGGCAGCGGCGCTTCTGCGATCGCGATCTGGATTGGCTGGCGCTCATCTCGAAGTTGCGGCTGACGGGTATGCCGGTGGCCGATATGGTGCGCTACGCGGAACTTGTGCGGGCCGGTGAACACACCTTCCCCGAGCGGCTGGAGATGTTCCGGCGCACGCGCACCGATGTGCTCGCGCAGATCGAGGAACTGCGGCAGACCGTGGCCGTTCTCGACTACAAGATCGCCCTGTACGAGGGGGATCGGGCCGTGGATCAACCGGCCGTGCTGACCGGATGCACCGTCGAGGAACAGCGGGCGCTCTAGCGAGCGAGCCCGCGCGGACATGGCGTGATTCACAAACCGGAGGGCACGTTTCACATTCGCGGCTTAGTATGCGACCACTATGCAGTCGCCCGTATCCCATGACCGTGTCTGGATAGACAAGCAGGCACCCGAGGTCTTCCACGCGCTCAGCGATGTCGCGCTGGCGGTGCGCAATGCCGCTGCCGCAGTCGATTTGGGGCGGGCGGTGATGGAATTGGTGAATGTGCGCGTCTCGCAGCTCAATGGCTGCGCGTACTGCCTCGACGCCCATCACCGGGCCGCCCTCGAGGCCGGGGTCACGGCGCAGCAACTCGCGATCCTGGACGCGTGGGAGCGCAGCCCGAACCTCTACTCCGAGCAGGAGCAGGCCGCCCTCATCCTCGCCGAAACGGTGACTTCGCTGCCCGGGGAGGAATGTATGCAACGTAGGTATGCTGCTGCGCGGCAACACTTGTCGGATGACCAGATGTCGGTTCTCATCTGGGCCGCGGCCACCATGGGCACATTCAATCGCGTCTCGATACTGAGCAGACATCCGGTACGGGTGCGGAAGGAGAACTGAACAATGAGCGAACAAGCCGTGGCGACCGCTGTCGTCCGCAACGACTCGCAGCACCGTTATGAAGTCTGGTACGGCAACTCGCTCGCCGGGTTCACCGAATACCGCGAACGGGACAACGACACCACCTTCATCCACACCGAGGTGGACAGTGCGTTCGGCGGCAAGGGCTTGGGCAGCGCACTCGCCCGCAAGGCGATCGAGGATGTGATCGCCCGCGGCAATGTCATCGTGCCGCGCTGCCCGTTCATCAAGGCCTGGCTGGACAAGCATCCGGAATACGACGAGCACGTCGTCGGCAAGGGCATCAAGCGATGAGCGACCTGGAGCCGAATCCGGAGGAGTCGCTGTGCGAGGCCTCCGGCCGGCCGGGGCCGCGCGCCGAATTCTTCCCCGCGCGGGAGGTGCCGCTCGGCGGGGTCCGCGGCGTGACCGTGCACCGCTCACTGCCGCAGCGCGATCTGCCGACCGTCGGCGCCTGGTGCTTCCTCGACCAGTTCGGTTCCGGGTCGGAGGCGAATCCCGAAGGGCACGATATCGATCCGCATCCGCACATCGGATTGCAAACGGTCACTTGGCCTTTGAACGGGCGTATCCGGCACCGCGACAGCGTCGGCTCGGATGTGGAGATCGAGCCCGGGCAGCTGAACATCATGACCTCGGGGCGCGGCATCGACCACTCGGAGTACCGGGTGGCCGGGCACGAATCGGGTGCGGGATTGCAGCTGTGGATCGCGCTTCCCGGTGAAACCGCCGCTATCGCACCGCATTTCGAGCAGTATCGGGAACTCCCGACGTTCACGCTGAGCGAGGACGGCCGTGCCGGGGTGCTGGGCACGGTCCTGATCGGCACACTCGGCGACGTCACCTCCCCTGCCACCGCGTACACCCCGATCGTCGGCGCGGAACTGCGGATCCAGCCGCACGCCGATGTCCGGCTGCCGCTGCGCCCGGAATTCGAGCACGCGGTACTGGTGATCGAAGGCGAGCTCACCGTCGACACCACCGTCGTCGCACCGGGATCGCTGTTCTACCTGGGCAGCGACCGCTCCGAACTGCGCCTGCACCATACCGACGGCGCCCGCCTGCTCCTGCTCGGCGGCGAACCCTTCACCGAAGACCTGGTCATGTGGTGGAACTTCGTGGCCCGCAGCCACGAGGAGATCGAAGCGGCCCGAAACGACTGGGAGAACCACAATCTCGCCCGCTTCCCCGATATCCCCGGTCACACCCCCGACCAGCGCATCCCCGCCCCGCCCCTCCCGCCCCTGCACCTGACACCCCGCAAACGCCGCTACTGACCAGCGCGCCCGCAGATCGACACGAATTCGGCCCCGGACCCCGGGGCCGAATTCATCTCAGCTGCTGTACCTTCCGAGTAGCACGCACCCACAGGGCATGCCACGTCATTCCGGCTCCGAGCGGCACTCGCCCGCGCACGGCATTGCCCCGTCATCCCGGTTCCAAGCAGTGGCCGCCCGCGACATCCTGACGCGCGGCAGGCCCGGTCATCCCGGCATGCTTTCATCCGGGATCCACCCTCACAGCGGCTCAGTGCGTTTCGGTGGACGTCATCCGAAAGCTCTTGGGGTGCAACGAGTCAGGGGTGGTGGGCGAGGTTTTTGGTGCCGATCATTTCGTCCGGGGTCCACACTCACAGCGGCTCAATGCGTTTCGGTGGACGTCATCCGAAAGCTCTTGGGGTGCAACGAGTCAGGGGTGATGGGTGAGGTTTTGGGTGCCGATCACGCGGAGGAGCTCGAGTTTCTCCTGGGTGTCGGTGCCGGACTTGGGGTAGTAGACCAGGAGTTGGCGGGTGGCGCTGGGAGTCAGCAGGGGTTCGCAGATCAGTTCCAGGAGACCGACTTCCGGGTGGATCATGCGTTTGTCGTGGCCGGGGTGGGCGCGGACCTCGTGCTCGTGCCAGAGCTCCTCGAATTCGGGGCTGGTGGCGCGCAGGCGGGCGACCAGGTCGGTGACATCCGCGTCGCCGGCGCGGCGGGCGGCGGTGGCGCGCAGACCGGCCACGTGGTGGCGGCCCATGACGGCATGGTCCTCGGGCGGGAAGCGGTGGCGCTCGGTGGTCGCGCCGAACCACAGCCAGGGGATGCAGCGGTCCAGGCCGCGGCGCTGCGAGAAATCGCCGCTGACCAGCGTGTGCATCCGATTCTGGACCAGCACCTCGCCCAGATCGGAGATGACGCAGGCGGGGGTGTCGTCGAGCTTGGCCAGGACGTGCAGGATGCCGGGACCGACATGGGTGTCGCCACCGCGCGCGGGCGGCTGCTGTCCGGCCAGGTAGTAGAGGTGGTCGCGCTCGCTGTCGGTGAAGCGCAGGGCGCGGGCCAGGGCGCCGAGCACCTGGGTGGACGGGCGCGGGCCGCGGGCCTGCTCGAGACGGGTGTAGTAGTCGGTCGACATGCCCGCGAGCATGGCGACCTCATCGCGGCGCAGGCCGGGGGTGCGACGACGCAGGCCCTCGGGCAGTCCGACAGCGGCCGGCTGCAGGCTCTCCCGGCGGCGGCGCAGGAAATCGGCAAGTTCGTCGCGGTTCACTCCACCACTGTCCCGCACCCCCGGAGCGCGATCCAGGGACTGGCTATCCCCCGATAAGCGATCTCTGCCGGATCCCCCGGTCCGGGGCGCATCGTTATCCCATGACCAAGAACCTCGGCACAGTCCAGCTCGGCAAGACCGGGCCCAGCGTTTCCCGCATCGGCCTCGGCGCCATGGGTATGTCCGGCATGTACGGCAGCAGCGATGACGCCGTCTCCATCGCCACCGTGCACGCGGCCCTCGACTCCGGCGCGAATCTCATCGATACCGGCGACTTCTACGGCATGGGCCACAACGAAATGCTGCTCGGCCGCGCCCTCGCCGACCGCAAGCGGGAGGATTACCTGCTCAGCGTGAAATTCGGCGCGCTGCGCGGACCCGACGGCGGCTTCGGCGGTGTGGACACCCGCCCCGCGGCGCTACGCAATTTCCTCGCGTACTCGCTGCAGCGGCTCGGCGTCGACTACATCGACATCTACCGCCCCGCGCGGCTCGACCCGAATGTGCCGATCGAGGAGACCGTCGGCGCACTGGCCGAGCTGGTGCAGGCCGGATACGTACGGCACATCGGCCTGTCCGAAGTAGGCGCGGACACGCTGCGCCGGGCTGCCGCCGTCCATCCGATCGCCGATCTGCAGATCGAGTACTCACTTCTCTCGCGTGGCATCGAAGCCGAAATCCTGCCCACCGCAAGGGAACTCGGCGTCGGAATCACCGCGTACGGCGTGCTCTCCCGCGGCCTGCTGAGCGATTCCCTGCGCGGCGGAGCACAATTCGCCCCCAGCGACTTCCGCGCCCACAGCCCGCGCTTCCAGGGTGAGAACCTCACCGCCAACCTGCGACTGGTGGACGCACTCGCCGAGATCGCGGCCCGCCACGATGTGAGCGTGGCACAGCTGGCCATTGCCTGGGCCCTGTCCCGCGGCGAGGACATCGTCCCGATCATCGGCGCCCGCCGCCCCGAGCGCTGGACCGAAGCCCTTGCGGCAGTGGATATCCAGCTCTCGGCCGACGAACTCGCCGCCATCGAGGCAGCCGTCCCGGCCGACCAGGTCGCCGGCGGCCGCTACGCCGAAGCCCAGATGGCCATGCTCGACAGCGAACGCTGAACCACCGACGAGAGACGGGCGGCGGCCCCCACCGCCCCCTCGTCCCGACACGAACACGCCGCCCCGGCACGACCACGCCGCCCCGGCACGACCACTCGTCATCCTGGCGCGCTTTCGGCCGGGATCCACCGAACCCGCGCAGGTGTGGCCCCCGGCCGAAAACATGCCAGGATGACGGGGCTGCCGCCGATTCCGATTACCGGCATTCGCCGGTTGGCGGCTACTTGCGACGGGGGCGGATGACGGCGGTGAAAGCCGCTTTCGCTACGGCCTTTCCGGTGCTGTCGGCGATGCCGACGGGGACCTCGAGTTCGATTTCCTTCCGGGACTGGATGTTCGCGCGGGTTTGCTCGATCACCTCGGCGGTGAGTTCGGCGGTGGCCAGGAACGGGCCCGCCGAACCCTTGGCGCGGGCGAGGTATTCGATGCGGCCGTCGCGGGCGACGATGAAGGTGTCGCCGAGCAGATCCACGATGCCGGAGATGGATGCGCCCATGGCGGCGGTTTCGGCCAGCCCGAAGAGCAGGGCCGCGTGCACATCGCCATTGTGGTTGAAGTGCTGCGGCTCGGCGGCCATGCGGACGACATTGCGGCCGGACGCGTAGTCGACCCCTTCGATACCGGCGAACTGGATGAAGCCGAGCTTCTGAAAACCGGCCATCACCTGTTCGCCCATGGTGGCGCTGTCCATCGCATCTCCTGTAGCCGGTGGTCGAAATTGAAACGTGTTCTAATTTCATACCGGGTACGGAGGGGCTTGTCCACGTCCGCTTCCCGCCGGGACCTGCTCACCCGGCGTTCGGCAGCTCCAGACCCAGGGTTTCGGCGGTCCGCACCATGGTGCGCCGGGCCAGCCGGGCATCCCCGGCCAGACTCGACCCGAGCGTCGGAATCAGCTCCCGCAGCCGCGGCGCCCAGATCCGGCGATAGCGCGGGAAGCTGCGCTCCAGCACCTCCAGCAGCATGGCCGGGGCGGTGGCCGCACCGGGCGCGGCGCCCAGCACCCCGGCAATCGAACCATCCGGCGCGGCAATCACTTCCGTATCGAATTGCAGTATCCCCCGGCCGTCGTCCGCACGCCGCACCAGCTGGGCGTACTGACCGGCCGTGACCATCGACCAATCCCCCACCGCGGCCGCCGGCGCGAATTCGCGCAGCGCGGCCAGCTTCCGGCCGCGCGTGGCGGTCACCTGGGACAGCACCTGCCACATCAGACCCGGATTGCTCTTCACCATCGAGGCGATCGGCGCCACATTGTGCGGGCGCAGCGCGGCCGGCGCATCCAGGATCGAACCGGTCCGCAGGAACTTCGGAATCGCTCCGGCATAGGGACCGAACAGCAGCGCCCGCTTGCCGTCGATCACCCGGGAATCCAAGTGCGGCACCGATATCGGCGGCGCCCCGGGTGCGGCCCGGCCGTACACCTTGGCATCGTGCTGCTCGATGACCTCCGGATTGTCACAGCGCAGGAAACGACTGCTCACCGGAACCAGTCCGTAACCGTGCACCTCCGGAATACCCGCCTGCTGCAACAGTTTCAGCGCCCAGCCGCCGGTGCCCGCGAAAACGAAACGGGCATCGACCCGCCGGGTGAGGCGATCGTTATCGGTGAACTGGTGAATGCGCAATTGCCAGGAGCCGTCATTGTTCTTGCGCAGACCGCGCACCTCACAGCGCCGGTGTATTTCGACACCGGCCGATTCCAGATGCTCGAACATCTGACGGGTGAGCGCACCGAAATCGATATCGCTGCCGGTGCTGTCGCGGGTCGCGGCGAACGGTTCGTACAGGCCGCGCCGCTCGGTCAGCAGCGGCGCCCAGCCCTCGATGACCTTCGATTCGGAACTGAATCGCATCGATTCGAAAAGGTGGTGCGCCGACATGGTTTCCTGCCTGCGCCGCAGATAGTCGACATCCTCGGTCCCGTGCACCAGCGTCATATGCGGTACCGGATTGATGAAAGTGTCCGGCTTGCCGAGGATTTCGGCCTCTACCAGCGACGCCCACAACTGCCGGCTCTGCTGAAATTGCTCATTGAGGGCGACGGCCCGGGTGATATTCACCGAGCCGTCCGGATTCTCGCCGGTGTAATCGAGTTCGCACAGCCCGGCATGCCCGGTTCCGGCATTGTTCCAGGCGGCGGAGGCCTCGGCGCCGAGTTCCGGCAGGCGTTCGTACACACCGATCGACCAGGTCGGCTCCACCTGCTTGAGCAGAATTCCGAGCGTCGCGCTCATGATTCCACCGCCGACCAACACCACATCGTAAGGACGCAGGGCCGCTTGCGTATTCATCGTCATGCCTCGAAATCCACATCGAACTCATTCCGCCACGGGCACGCTAACACCGAACCGTCGCGATCACCGGGCCACGCCAGGACCGTCAAGGGGCCCGGACGGTGTGCCTCCGCGAGCTAGCGCTGCCGGGCGCGGTAGGCGGCCACGGCATTGCGGTTGCCGCAGGCGGTGCTGCAGTAGCGGCGGGAACGGTTGCGGGACAGGTCGAGGACGATGCCTTCGCAGGTGTCGTCGGCGCAGACGGCGAGGCGGCTCAGCTCATCGGAGCGAATGAGGTCGATCATGGCCATGGCGGTTTCGACGGCAATGCGGACGGGCAGCGGAGCCTCCGCGGGGACCGCGTGGATGTGGTAGTCGAGATTGTCGTGCCGCACCAGCTGCGGCACCGCGCGATGCTCGGCGAGGATGGTGTTGACCAGCTCGACGGCGGTGCTTCTGGCACTGGTCAGCAGGCGGCGCAACGGTGCGCGCTGGGCGCGGACGGCGGCCAGTTCGGCGGCCTCGCCGGTACGGGTGCCCGTATAGCCGTGCCGCTCGAAGAACTCGCGCAGCTGGGCGATCTCGGTCATGGTGTCCGGATCCTCCGCCGAATTCACCAGATCGACCGCGGCCGCCAGCGAGGCGACCGTGTCATCAGCAAAAAGCATGTTGACATATTACACACGCGCCCCTTAGCGTCATCAGTCATGGCGACGTTGACTCATGACGCACCCGTGCGCAGCCGGCTCCGCACCGGGCTGATCTTCGCGGCGCTGTCCGCGTCGTCCTTCGGGCTCTCCGGGGCGCTGGCCCGCGGGCTCATCGATGCGGGCTGGAGTCCGGCCGCCGTGGTCATCGTGCGCGTCCTGCTCGGCGCCGCCGTGCTGCTGCCCTTCGCCCTGCGGCAGCTGCGCGGCGACTGGGATCTACTGCGCCGCAATGCCTCCCTGCTCGCCGGATACGGACTGCTCGCGGTGGCCGGAGCGCAGCTCGCCTACTTCAATGCCGTCGCGCACATGGATGTCGGTGTGGCACTGCTCATCGAATACACCGCACCGATCGCCGTGATCGGCTGGCTGTGGCTGCGCCATCGGCAACGACCCGGCCGCGCAACGGTTCTCGGCGCGCTCATCGGCATCGCCGGACTGCTGCTGGTGCTGGATCTGCGCTCCGGAGCGGCCACCAGCTGGATCGGCGTCGCGTGGGCGCTCGGCGCGATGGTCGGCGCGGCAGCGTATTTCATCCTCTCCGGCCGCACCGGGGACGGCATTCCCGGCACCGTGCTGGCCACCAGCGGACTGATCGTCGGCGGCCTCAGCATCCTGCTCGCCGGGCTCGTCGGCATCTTCCCGCTGCACGCCACCACGAATGCCGTTGCCTTCGAAGGCTTCACCACGTGGTGGTGGATTCCGCTGCTCACCCTCGGCGTGATCACGGCGGCCCTCGCCTATGTCACCGGAATCGCGGCGACCCGGGCGCTCGGCTCCCGGCTGGCCTCCTTCGCGGCCCTCACCGAGGTGCTGGCCGCGATCCTGTTCGCCTGGGCGCTGCTGGGTCAGACCCCGCACCCCATCCAATTGCTCGGCGGCGTCCTGATTCTCACCGGCGTCGCGGTGGTCCGGCTCGGCGAACCCGCCGAGAGCGCCGTGCAGGCGCCCGCGACACCCGAGGGCATCTAGGACAGTTCCAGACCTAGCTGTGCCGGATCATTGAGCGTATGAGCGATACACCGGCGCGGCTGCTGCAACTGCTGTCCCTGCTGCAGACTCCCCGAGAATGGCCGGGGAGCGAGCTGGCCGAAAAGCTCGGGGTCAGTGATCGGACGGTACGCCGGGATATCGACCGGTTGCGAGAGCTCGGCTATCCGGTCGAGGCAACGCTCGGCGTCACCGGCGGATACCGGCTGACAGCCGGGGCCGCCATGCCGCCGCTGGTACTCGACGACGAGGAGGCCATTGCCATCGCGGTCGGACTGCGGGCCGCCGCCGGACAGGCCGTGGCGGGAATCGAAGAGGCCTCGGTGCGCGCGCTCGCCAAGCTCGAACAGGTGCTGCCCGCCAAACTGCGCCGCCGGGTGCGCGTAATCGGTGCGGCCACCGCCACATTCAGCCCGGCCGGGCCGACCGCCGACCCGGAGGTGCTCGCCACCCTCGCCGCGACCATCACCAATCACGAACGGGTGCGATTCGCCTATCGGGATGCGAAGGGCGCCGAATCGCGGCGCAATATCGAACCGATCGGCCTCGCAACCAACCAACGGCGCTGGTACCTGGTCGGATTCGATCTGGATCGCCAGGCCTGGCGCAGTTTCCGGGTGGATCGCGTGGAATCGCCACAGCCCACCGGAGCCCGCTTCACACCCCGGGAACTGCCCGCCGCCGATGCCGCCGCCTATATCGCCGGCGACCGGACCGATTGGGGCACAGGGACCTACCGCGTCGATGTGATCATCCACGCACCCAGCTACCGGGTGGCAGGCCGGGTGGGCGACCAGCCGGGCGAGATCACCGCCATCGACACCGAGACCTGCCGCATGGCCGGTGAACGCGATGACGCTCCCGAATGGCTTGCCGCACAACTGATCTCACTCGGGTTCGAGCTCGAGGTTCGCGACTCACCGGAGCTGACAGCGGAATTGCGCGCCGCCGGGGACCGCATCACCCGCGCCCTCACCGGAAAGTGAGCGGAGCGGCGCATATGCGCCGCGGGGTTCCGCTCCCCCACCCGGCCCGGGTACGTTTCACCTCCATGGGAATGACCAGGGCCATCGCGCCAGCGCTACTTTGCCTGACGGCCGCTGTCACCGTCAGCGCTACAGCTACCGCCGAGCCCGCACCCGCGCCGGCCGCGACACCGCTCACCGTCCAGGGCACCGATCACGGCATCGCCTATCAGGTGGCGCTCTCCGACGATCACCGCTCCACCATCGGCACCCTGCAGACCGGGCGCTTTCTGACCACCTGGGACGGCGAGGCGGTCATCGCCACCGATGACGCCGGACGCGTAATCGCCACCGTCCCACTGAAATACGATATCGCCGGCAAAACCCTCGCACTCACCCCGGCCATCGACACCGACAACCGGCGGCTCACCCTCACCCCCGTCGCCGAATCCGCCACCCCGCTGCGCGATATCGACGCCCAGCAGCGCTTCTTCGATGTGGTGCAGGCCAATATGCCCGCGGTCGCCACCGGCGCGGCCATCGGCGGCGCCATCGGCTTCCTGCTCGGCTTCCCCGCGGGCCTGTTCGTCCTGGACTTCATCACCGCACCGATCGGCCTCGTTGTCGGCGCCCTCATCGGCGGGGCCCTGGGCCTGCAGCAGTCGGGCGGCCAGCCCGCCATCGACGCCGCCCTCACCTATGCCGACAGCGTTGTCCCCGGCATCGCGCCCGCCGCCGATCCCGCTGCCGCGCAACCCAACTGACACAGACTCACTGACGCAGGACTACTGCACGAAGGTCGCACCGGCAACGGCCATGCTGTTGTCGGTGTAATACCAATCGCCGTTCATCGGCCAATCGAGCCGGAACTGAAGGGTGTGCCCACTCGCGGGCCCGGACGTAATCGTCCACAGCGTATTGGGCAACCCCGTCGCAGTGCTGACACTGCCATCCGACCAGGTGAACGTCCCCGACGTGGGTGTCCCGAACCCGAGCCACGGCAGCTCAGCGGAGAAATGCCCGGAACCGATGCCGGGCAACAGGGAACTGGAACATCCCCACAGATCCGCCGCCCGCCGCACACTCTGCCCCGCGCTCCCGGTGCCGGGCATTCGGTTCCCGGTCAGCACATTCCCCTGCGCGCACCCTCCGAGCCCCGCGGCCTGCGCGGTCGCCGCAGCGGCGCCCCCTGCGAGCGACAGCAGCGCTCCACCCAGCACCACCGCGATCACACTCCGAAAAGCTCCCACGCCAACCCCTCCCACCGAGGAATCACCACGTCACTTCAGGCACTGACGAGCCTACTCGGCAAACCCCTCGCCCTCTCCGATTCGCCCGATTGCGACCGGACAAGATCGCCAGCGCCCTCGAACCGCACGACCACCTCGAAACCGCGCAGCCCGCATCGCAATCGCACAGCGCCGATGAGTGCCGTGCGATTGCGATGCGGGCTGCCGGGCCGGAGGCAGGCTGTACGGTCCGGCCCTGAACGGCAAGCGGCCCCCGCTCCGAAACGGAGCGGGGGCCGAATGTTTGTGCCTCAGCTAGGGATTCAGCGGTAGTCGCTGAAGCCGTAGTCGTCCAGCGGGACTGCGGCACCGGTGGTGGTGCCGAAGCCGTCCGGGCTGTAGTAGGTGTCGTCGTAGGACGGCACCGCGTACGCGGCCTGGCGCGCCTCTTCGGTCGGCTGAACCGTGATGTTGCGGTAGCGGTTGATACCGGTACCGGCCGGGATCAGCTTGCCGATGATCACGTTCTCCTTCAAGCCGATCAGCTTGTCGGAGCGGCAGTTGATGGCCGCGTCGGTGAGCACCCGGGTGGTCTCCTGGAAGGAGGCCGCCGAGAGCCACGAATCGGTGGCCAGCGATGCCTTGGTGATACCCATCAGGACCGGACGGCCGGAAGCCGGCTCGGAACCCTCAGCGACCACGCGGCGGTTCGAGTTCTCGAACTCCGCGCGCTCGACCAGCGAACCGGGCAGGAACTCCGTCGCACCCGAATCGATGATGGTGACGCGGCGCAGCATCTGGCGAACGATGACCTCGATGTGCTTGTCGTGGATGGAAACACCCTGCGACCGGTACACCTCCTGGACCTCGTGCACCAGGTGGATCTGCACCTGACGGGGGCCCATCACGCGCAGCACCTCGTGCGGATCCGCGGAGCCTTCCAGCAGCTGCTGGCCGACCTCGACATGATCGCCATCGGCGAGCAGGCGCTCGGAACCGTCCTCGTGCTTGAACACCCGCAGACGCTGACGCTTGGAGAGCTTGTCGTACAACACTTCTTCGGAACCATCGTCGGGAATGACGGTGATCTTGTAGAAGCGGTCGTCGTCCTCCATGCGCACCCGGCCGGAGACCTCCGCGATGGGGGCCTTGCCCTTCGGCACACGAGCCTCGAAGAGCTCCTGCACCCGGGGCAGACCGCCGGTGATGTCCTCGCCCGCGACACCACCCTGGTGGAAGGTACGCATGGTGAGCTGGGTACCGGGCTCACCGATGGACTGCGCGGCGACGATACCGACAGCCTCACCGATATCGACCAGCTTGCCGGTCGCCATCGAGCGGCCGTAGCAGGTCGCACACACGCCGGTGCCGGTGGTGCAGGTCAGCACGGAGCGGACCTTCACCTCGGTGATGCCGGCCTCGAGCAGCGCATCCAGAGCCGGGTCGCCGAGATCGTGACCCTTCTCGATGATGACGTTGCCCTTGGCGTCCAGCGCGTCGGTGGCCAGCGTACGAGCGTAGGTGCTGGTCTCCACGTGCGCGTCCCGGATGAGCGAGCCGTCGGCCTGCTTCTCCGCGATCGCCACCATGATGCCGCGCTCGGTGCCACAGTCGGTCTCGCGAACGATGACGTCCTGCGACACGTCCACCAGACGACGGGTCAGGTAACCCGAGTCGGCGGTACGAAGCGCGGTGTCGGCCAGACCCTTTCGAGCACCGTGGGTGTTGATGAAGTACTCCAGAACCGTCAGGCCCTCACGGAAGGAGGACTTGATCGGCTGCGGGATGAACTCACCCTTCGGGTTCGTCACCAGGCCCTTCATACCCGCGAGGGTACGAGTCTGGGTGAAGTTACCCGTGGCGCCCGACTCGACGATCGTGATGATCGGGTTGTCCGGCGGGTAGTGCGCACGCATGGACTGACCGACTTCTTCGGTCGCTTCCTGCCAGATCTTGACCAGGGCGTTGTTGCGCTCGGAGTGATCGAGCGCGCCACGCTGGTACTTCTTCTCGATCTGATCGGCCTGCGCGTCGTAGCGCGCCATGATCTCGGGCTTCTCCGGCGGAACCAGAACGTCCGACATGGCGACGGTGACGCCGGAACGCGTGGCCCAGTAGAAGCCCGAGTCCTTCAGCTTGTCGACCGTCTGCGCGACCACGATCATCGGGTAGCGCTCGGCCAGATCGTTGATGATCGTCGCCTGACGCTTCTTCGGCATCTGCTCGTTGATGAACGCGTAGTCCGCCGGGAGCAGCTCGTTGAAGATGACGCGACCCAGCGTGGTCTTCGCGAGCCACGCGTCGCCGCGCTTCCAGCCGTTCGGGAAGAGCTCGGCTTCGATCTCCTTCTCCGGACGCTGCTCGGTCAGGCGCACCTTGATCTGCGAACGCACGGTGAGCTCACCGCGGTCGACAGCCATCTGCGCCTCGGCCGGCGAGGAGTACACACCGAACTCGGCGTGATCCTTGGAGCCCTCGCGGTACTCACCCTTCGCGCCCTCCTGCAGGCGAGTCAGGTAGTACAGACCGGTCACCATGTCCAGACGCGGCATGGCGAGCGGACGACCCGAGGCGGGCGACAGGATGTTGTTCGAGGACAGCATCAGGATGCGAGCCTCGGCCTGCGCCTCCGCGGACAGCGGAAGGTGCACGGCCATCTGGTCACCGTCGAAGTCGGCGTTGAACGCCTCACACACGAGCGGGTGCAGCTGGATTGCCTTGCCTTCGACCAGCAGCGGCTCGAAGGCCTGGATACCCAGGCGGTGCAGGGTGGGCGCGCGGTTCAGCAGCACCGGGTGCTCGGAGATGACCTCTTCGAGGACGTCCCACACCTGAGCGCGCTGACGCTCGACCATCCGCTTGGCGGACTTGATGTTCTGCGCGTGGTTGAGATCCACCAGGCGCTTCATGACGAACGGCTTGAACAGCTCGAGCGCCATCAGCTTCGGCAGACCACACTGGTGCAGCTTGAGCTGCGGACCGACCACGATGACCGAACGGCCCGAGTAGTCGACACGCTTGCCCAGCAGGTTCTGCCGGAAACGACCCTGCTTGCCCTTGAGCAGATCGCTCAGGGACTTCAGCGGGCGGTTACCCGGACCGGTGACCGGACGGCCACGACGGCCGTTGTCGAACAGCGCGTCCACCGACTCCTGAAGCATGCGCTTCTCGTTGTTCACGATGATCTCGGGCGCACCCAGATCGATCAGTCGCTTCAAACGGTTGTTGCGGTTGATGACGCGGCGGTACAGGTCGTTGAGGTCGGAGGTCGCGAAGCGGCCACCGTCCAGCTGGACCATCGGGCGCAGCTCCGGCGGGATCACCGGGACAGCGTCCAGCACCATGCCCATGGGCGAGTTGCCGTTCATCTGGAACGCGGCGACAACCTTCAGACGCTTCAGCGCGCGAAGCTTCTTCTGGCCCTTGCCCGTACGGATCGTCTCGCGCAGGTTCTCGGCCTCGGCCGGGATGTCGAACTGCTCCATGAGCTTCTGGATCGCCTCGGCGCCCATGGCTCCGGTGAAGTACTCGCCGTAGCGGTCCTGCAGCTCGCGATAGATGATCTCGTCGATGATCAGCTGCTTCACCGCAAGCTTGGTGAAGGTGGTCCAGATCTCGTCGAGCCGGTCCAGCTCACGCTGGGCGCGGTCGCGCAGCTGGCGCATCTCACGCTCGCCGCCGTCCTTCACCTTGCGGCGGACGTCGGACTTGGCGCCCTCGGCCTCGAGCTCGGCAATGTCTGCCTCGAGCTTCTGGGCGCGGGCCTCGAGATCGGCATCACGCTGATCGGCGAGGTTCTTCTTCTCGACCTCCATCTCGGCTTCGAGAGTGGAGAGTTCGTTGTGGCGCAGCTCGGTATCGACGCCGACGATCACGTAGGCGGCGAAGTAGATGATCTTTTCCAGATCCTTCGGCGCCAGATCCAGCAGGTAGCCCAGACGGGACGGGACACCCTTGAAGTACCAGATGTGCGTGACCGGAGCGGCCAGCTCGATGTGGCCCATGCGCTCACGACGCACCTTGGCGCGAGTCACCTCGACACCACAGCGCTCGCAGATGATGCCCTTGAAGCGGACGCGCTTGTACTTACCGCAGTAGCACTCCCAGTCCCGGGTGGGACCGAAGATCTTCTCGCAGAACAAGCCGTCCTTCTCGGGCTTGAGCGTGCGGTAATTGATGGTCTCCGGCTTCTTCACCTCGCCGAACGACCACTGTCGGATGTCGTCAGCGGAGGCCAGGCCGATCCGGAGTTCATCGAAGAAGTTGACGTCTAGCACGTAACTTCCTTTCCCCTGTTCGGGTTCAAGTATGAGCAAAAGTCGCTAAATCCGTTGCCCGGGAGCGCTTTTCAGCAAATGCCGGAAGCGCTCCCGGACCGATCGCTCTTACTGCGCCAGGTCGTCGACCGTCGCAGCCTCGTTGCGGGACAGGTTGATACCCAGGTTCGCCGCAGCGCGCTCCAGGTCCTCATCATCGCCATCGCGCATTTCGATCGCGGCGCCGTCCGAGGACAGCACCTCGACGTTCAGGCACAGCGACTGGAGCTCCTTGAGCAACACCTTGAACGACTCCGGAATACCGGGCTCCGGAATGTTCTCGCCCTTGACGATCGCCTCGTAAACCTTTACGCGGCCGACAACATCGTCGGACTTGATGGTGAGCAGTTCCTGCAGGGTGTAGGCGGCGCCGTACGCCTGCATGGCCCAGCACTCCATTTCACCGAAGCGCTGACCACCGAACTGGGCCTTACCACCGAGGGGCTGCTGCGTGATCATCGAGTACGGACCCGTCGAACGCGCGTGGATCTTGTCGTCCACCAGGTGGTGCAGCTTCAGGATGTACATGTAGCCGACCGAGACCGGGTACGGGAACGGCTCGCCGGAGCGGCCGTCCAGCAGTACGGCCTTGCCGTTGTCGTCGATCATCTTCTCGCCGTCGCGGTTCGGCAGCGTCGAGGCCAGCAGGCCCGTCAGCTCCTCCTCGCGCGCACCGTCGAAGACCGGGGTGGCGATATTCGTGTCAGCGGGCTGACCGAGCATCTCCTCGGGGAGCTTGCGCGCCCACTCCGGCTCACCGTCGACCTGCCAGCCGGTCTTGGCGATGTAACCCAGATGGGTTTCCAGCACCTGACCGATGTTCATACGACGCGGCACACCGTGCGTGTTCAGGATGATGTCGACCGGAGTTCCGTCCGGCAGGAAGGGCATGTCCTCCTGCGGCAGGATCTTGCCGATAACACCCTTGTTGCCGTGGCGGCCGGCCAGCTTGTCGCCGTCCTGGATCTTGCGCTTCTGCGCGACGTACACGCGCACCAGCTCATTGACGCCGGGAGGCAGATCGTCGTCGTCGTCACGCGAGAACACGCGGACGCCGATGACCTTGCCGGACTCGCCGTGCGGCACCTTGAGGGAGGTATCGCGAACCTCGCGGGCCTTCTCACCGAAGATGGCGCGCAGCAGGCGCTCCTCGGGGGTCAGCTCGGTTTCACCCTTCGGGGTGACCTTGCCGACCAGGATGTCGCCGTCACGAACCTCGGCGCCGATGCGGACGATGCCGCGCTCGTCGAGATCCGCGAGCACCTCGTCGGAGACGTTCGGGATATCCCGGGTGATCTCCTCGGCGCCCAGCTTGGTGTCGCGAGCATCGATTTCGTGCTCCTCGATGTGAATCGAGGTGAGCACGTCATCCTCCACGAGGCGCTGCGACAGAATGATCGCGTCCTCGTAGTTGTGGCCTTCCCACGGCATGATCGCCACGAGCAGGTTCTTGCCCAGCGCCATCTCACCGTTCTGGGTGCAGGGGCCGTCGGCGAGCACATGCCCGGCTTCCACGCGCAGACCCTCGTCCACGATCGGACGCTGGTTGGCACAGGTGCCCTGGTTGGAGCGCTCGAACTTGCGCATGCGGTACGAACGGCGGGTGCCGTCGTCGTGCATGACGGTGATGAAGTCGGCCGAAACCTCTTCCACCACACCGGCCTTCTGGTTCACGACGACATCGCCGGCATCGACCGCGGCACGCAGTTCCATGCCGGTGCCGACCAGCGGCGACTCGGAACGGACCAGCGGCACGGCCTGACGCTGCATGTTCGCACCCATGAGGGCACGGTTGGCATCGTCGTGCTCGAGGAACGGAATCATGGCGGTCGCGACCGAAACCATCTGGCGCGGTGAGACATCCATGTAGTCGACCGCGTTCGCGTCGACGTATTCCATTTCCTCGTTACCGTGGCGGGCGAGGACGCGCTCCTCGAGGAAGTTGCCGTCCAGGTCGACAGGCGAGTTCGCCTGGGCCCGGATGTGGCGGTCTTCCTCGTCGGCGGTGAGGTACTTGACCTCATCGGTGACGCGGCCGTTCGCGACCTTGCGGTACGGGGTCTCGATGAAACCGAACGGGTTGACCCGCGCGTACACCGACAGCGAACCGATCAGGCCGATGTTCGGGCCTTCCGGAGTCTCGATCGGGCACATGCGGCCGTAGTGCGACGGGTGGACGTCACGAACTTCCAGACCGGCACGCTCACGGGACAGACCACCCGGGCCCAGCGCCGACAGGCGGCGCTTGTGGGTCAGACCCGAGAGCGGGTTGTTCTGGTCCATGAACTGCGACAGCTGCGAAGTTCCGAAGAACTCCTTGATCGCGGCGACCACGGGACGGATGTTGATCAGGGTCTGCGGCGTGATCGCCTCGACGTCCTGAGTCGTCATACGCTCGCGGACAACGCGTTCCATACGCGAGAGGCCGACGCGGATCTGGTTCTGGATGAGCTCGCCGACGGTACGCAGACGACGGTTACCGAAGTGGTCGATGTCATCGACGCCGACCGGAACTTCCTGGCCGCCGGGGGCGGTCATGGTCCGGTCGCCCTGGTGCAGGCGCACCAGGTACTCGATCGTCGCGACGATGTCTTCCTTCGTCAGCGTCGAACCGACCACCGGCTGGTCCAGATTCAGGCCCAGCTTCTTGTTGACCTTGTAGCGGCCGACACGAGCCAGGTCGTAGCGCTTCTCCTTGAAGAACAGGTTCTCCAGCAGGGTCTGCGCGGATTCCTTCGTCGGCGGCTCGCCCGGGCGCAGCTTGCGGTAGATGTCGAGCAGCGCCTCGTCCTGGCCCGGAGTGCTGTCCTTCTCCAGGGTGGACATCATGATCTCGGAGAAGCCGAAACGCTCGACGATCTCCTCGGCCGTGAGACCCAGCGCCTTCAGCAGCACGGTGACCGGCTGACGGCGCTTGCGGTCGATACGCACACCGACGGTGTCGCGCTTGTCGACGTCGAACTCCAGCCACGCACCACGCGAGGGGATGACACGCACGGAGTGCAGCGTCTTCTCGGTGGACTTGTCGATGGTGTCGTCGAAGTACACGCCCGGCGAACGGACCAGCTGCGATACGACGACGCGCTCGGTGCCGTTGATGATGAACGTGCCCTTGTCGGTCATCATCGGGAAATCGCCCATGAAGACCGTCTGAGACTTGATCTCACCGGTGTTGTTGTTGATGAACTCCGCGGTGACGAACAACGGCGCCGCGTAGGTCATGTCCTTGTCCTTGCACTCTTCGATGGAGGCCTTGACCTCTTCGAAGCGTGGGTCGGAGAAGGACAGCGACATGGAACCGGAGAAATCCTCGATCGGCGAAAGCTCCTCGAGCACCTCCTCGAGCCCACCGAAGGGGTTGACGTCGCCTCGGGCGACTGCCTTTTCCCGCCAAGTCGGTGAACCGACCAGCCAGGCGAACGAGTCGGTTTGTAGATCGAGAAGACCCGGAACCTCGAGGGGCTCACGAATCTTCGCGAAAGACACCCGCTTCGGGGCTCCGGGAATACCGGCCTTGGTCTGGGTGGAGACTGCCAAGATGCGTCCTTCCAGCACCTCACGCGCGTCGCGTGGTGGTCCGCGACCGTCGCTTGTCTGCTACGAATTCCGCTGGTAGCACCCGAACGAAACCCGAACAGCAAACAGCGGAAGTAACACCGGAAGGTGGAACTTTCGACGATGCGATCAAGGTATGGACAGGAGGCAGCCAGCGCAACGTCCAAAACTACACCCAAACCTACGGGGGTGTCAAAGTACCACCCGTGGTGAACCCCGGAGGGCTAACGCGCCGAAGCGTGTCGCGGCGGTGACCACACCGCATCGCAGTGAGGTGGAACACCACCGGCGGCCGATCGAACACCGCACAGCGATGAGATCGGGTACCGCTCAGCGACGCCGCCACACCTCTGCCGACTGGCTCCGCTGTCCGCTGGCTGCGTTCCTCGAGGGCCTCGCCGGCGTCTGGTTCCCCTGTGACAGCCGCCGCTGTTGTGAATAGCGTGACGGGTCGGACGAAACTCGTCAAGTGGCGCGAGAAGTTGACAAACCACGGAATCGCCTGCACCACTACAAGATCGCTGGGAGCGACCGGTCCGGTACCGCGGTCCAGGCGATACACCGCCCGTTCAGGGGCCGGTTCCGGCCCGCCGAGAAGAGCCGGGCCCGCCTAGTTGTCGGCGATTTCGGAGGCCAGCCAGTGGCCGTTGATCTTCTGCATACGCAGCACGATCGGACCCGAGGCGAGGGGCGCGGGCTGGCCGCCCTTCACGGTGGAGACATTCAGGTTGAGCAGCAGTTCAGCACGATCGGCGGTGAGCATGGTCACGCCGATCGGATCCGTTTTGACCACGGTGTCGGCCTGGGCCTGCTTGATCGAATTGACGGTGGTGTCCATGTACTTCTGGAAGTCGTTGCTCATCTTCTCGGTCACCACCGCACTGACCGCGGCCTTCCACTTGTCCTTGTCGATCGAATCGGCCTTGTAGGCGTAGAGCGTCGTCAAGGCGTTCGTGGCGGCGGCCTTGACCTCGTTGGTGGAACTGTTGTCGAGGAAGGCCTGATTGCTGTCGTTGGCACCGGGGCGCAGGAAGCCGACGATCGCGACGACCGCCAAAAGGACGGCCGCGACCGTGCAGAGGATCGCGGTGCGCCAGGTCCGCCAGACGCCGCCGGGGGTGCTCGGCGTGCGCTGGGACTTTGCGGAGGATTTCTTCGAAAGATCGGGACCGCGGCTGGCGCCCTCGGCGCCACGGCTGGCACCGAAGCGCGACTTCGCGCCACGAGCGCCGGTGGGCACCCGTTCGGCGGCGGGGCGCGGGGTCTCGGCGCCGCGGAGGTCGGCGGCGGTGGTCCGGGAGCCGGAGCTGCGCTGCGCGGCCGGTCGGCGCTTCGGGCTGACGCGATTGACGGGGCGTTTATTGGCCATGATCGCGGTCTCCTAGTTGCCCGGTTGCGGGTTCGCCGGCTGGGGCGCGGTGGTGGCCGGGGCCGGGTTCTGCGGCGCGGCCGAGCCGAGCGCGACCGGATCCGCCACCGACTGCACCTGATCGGCCTTCCACACACCCTTGTCCAGGGTCACATCGACCTGCCAGGTGTAGCGGAACTTGTCGGCGGGCTTGTCGGGGCCTGATTCGGTCACCTCGAACACGACCAGCGCGGCGGCATGATCGCGTTCGGAATTCAGCTCGGTGACCGCGCCACCGACCACCTTGGCGGTCGAATTCACATTGGAGTCCGCGGCCGACTTCTTGATCTGCGCATCACCCTTGTCGGAGGCGGCGAGCAGGTCGCCGGTCATCGACGAACGGGCCAGCGCCACCGAGCCGTTGATGTCCTTCAGATTCATCGAGGTGATGTTGATGGCGGCCTGCTGCGCGGCGACCAGCGCCGCGTCCCGCGCCTCGGCCCGGGGCCGGTCGCGCAGCAGCCCGCCGACGATCCAGGTGCCGCCGAACCAGGCCGCGGCGACCGCGGCGACCGCCAGCAGGGCGATCGAGCCGAGGGTCACGGCCTTGCGGGTGCCGAAACCTGCCTTGCCGGCGGATCCGCTTGCGGCAGAATCGGATTCAGCGGAGGCGGCATCGCGGTCCGGCTTCGACTGCGCCTTGGCAGCGGTCTCACCAGCGGCAGCCCCGGACTCGGCACCGGCGACGGGCTCAGGCTCAGCACCGGTGACGGGCTCAGGCTCAGCACCGGTGACGGGCTCAGGCTCAGCACCGGTGACGGGCTCATCGGTGGCGGCGGCAGCGGCGGACGTGCCGTCGGCTGCGGCCTCGGCCGCATCCTCGGGCTGCGGACCGGCGGCGACGCCGGCCTCCGGATGGCTCTCGCCGACCGGTGTGGCGGTCGGCTCGCCGAGATCGACCTCCGGATTGCTGTCCTTTTGCTGACTCACGCCGACACCATACTTTCCTCTCCGCGCATCACCGTCCGGCTGTGCGCATTACCACGCTGCGTCACCGCTTCGGGGTGACGCCCATGAGCGTTGCGAGCTGATTCGCGACCGGGTTCAGATTGAGCTTCTCCGGGTCGGTCTTGGGCTTGTCATCCCACGGCTGCGACAGGCTGGGGTCGGCCTGCTCGGCATGCGCCCCGCCGCGCACCGCGGTGTCACTGCCTTGTGGCGCAGTGCATTTCGCGTCGGTGTTGAACGGGAAGTCGTCGCGGGTGTCGTCGAACTTGGGGTTCTGCGCCTTCATCTGATCGATGATGGCCTTGGTGCCCTCGTAGCCGACGGTGCAGGCGGGCGGATTGTTGGTCTCGAGCACCAGGCCGAAGTGGGTGGTGCCGTCGCCGGGCGCCGTCGCCGAGGCGCCGATCGAGAGCAGCGGCAGCATCTGCAGCACCGGGCCGAGCGCGTAGAACTTCGGCGAGACGGTCAGCAGCAGCGTGCGCAGATTGGTGAGGTCCTGGGTGAGCGAGGGACCGCTCTCCTTCAGCAGGCTGGAGAGCTGACTGCCCGCATCGGTGCCGGTGCCGATGAGCCGGCGGATATCCGGATCACTCGACTTGAGCTGTGCGGTCAGCTTGTCCAGGCCGTCGCTGAAGTTCAGGATGGCCGGACCCTGCTCGGCCTGGGTGGCCAGCACACCGCGGGCATCCCGGATCAGGGCGAGGGTCTGCGGCAGCGATTCCACGCCGGTGGCGGTGAACTTGTTGAGCGAGTCCACCAGCACCCGCAGATCATTGCCCTTGCCGTCGAACGCCTTGCCCAGTTCCGTCACGGCGGTGCTGAGCGCCGCCAGGTCGGTGGACTTCGCGAAACCGTCGACGCTGGCGAGCAAATCCTCGACATGGATCGGCAGCGTCGCACCGACGATGACCGAACCGTCCTTCAGATACGGCGAACCATTGCTGGTCGGCTGCAGGTCCACGTACTGCTCGCCGATGGCGGAGCGGTCGGCGACCACGGCCTTGGCGCTCGCGGGCACCTTCGGCTTACCGGAATCCATTTCGAGCGTGACCACCACACCGTCGGGCGTGATGTCGAGATTGCCGACCCGGCCCACCGGCACACCGCGGTAGGACACCTCGGCGCCCTTGGACAGATTGCCGGTCTCCGGCATCTGCAGGGTGACCTTGTAGAGGCCGAAGCCGAGCAGATTGTTCAGTCGCACGTACTTGGCGCCGACGAAGCTGACGCCGAGCACCGCGATGATCACGAACAGAATCAGCTGGTTGCGCACCAGACGGCTCATCGCGGACCACCCACTCCCAGCTGTTGCAGGATCGATCCCAGCGGATCGGTCGGACCGGGCTGGTCGGTGGGACGCGCCACGGTGGGCGGCAGCGGCAGCAGCGAGATGGTGGGCCACCCGCCGCGCGGGCCGTTGCCGTTGTAGTACGGGTTGGTCGGATCGACGTTCACCTGCCGGCCGTTCGGCGGCAGGTACTGCGGATCCGGTTTGCCCACACCGAGATTCGACAGCAGCGTGCCGACCTGGAGGTCCACGGACAGGAAGGTGTTGACCTGACCGCCGAACGAGGACTTGATGGCCTCATCCGGGAACGGGTAGGTCGGAATGAGCGGGAACGCGGTCACCAGATCATCGGCGGACGCACCGAGCGCCTGCAGCGTGGGCCGCAGCGAGCTGAGGTCCTGGATCAGGTTGTCCTTGGAATGATCGAGCACGTCGATTCCGGCCTGGCCCACCCGATCCAGCTGGCTGAGCAGCTGAATCAGTTGCGGCCGTTGCTCGTTCAGAATCTTGATGCCCTGCGGCAGCTCGTCGAGCACCTTGCCGATCTGCTCGGTCTGGGCGCCGACCCGGGTGCTGAGGGTGTCGAGCTTGTCCAGCGCGCGGGTGATGTCGCCGACCTGGTCATTGAGACCGCTGATCAGCGTATTCGCCTGCTCGAGCAGATCGCGGACCTTGTTGTCGCGGCCGTCGAGCGCCTTGTTGAGCTCCGAGACGATGGGCTGCAGCTGCGCGACGCCACCACCGTTGAGCAGCAGCGACAGTGCGCCGAGCACCTGTTCGACCTCGGTGGCCGTGCGGGTGTTCTCGACCTTGATGGTCGAGCCGTCCTTCAACCGATCGGGCTCCGGATCGTTTGCGGGCGAGGACAATTCGATGAACTTCTCACCGAGCAGATTGGTCTGCTTGACCTCGGCCCGAGCATTGGCGGGCAGATTCACGGAGGAATTCACCACCACCTTGATGCTGGCGGTCCAGCCGTCCGGCGCGAGTTCGATCTTGTCCACCCGGCCCACGGCCACACCGTCGACCTTGACGCTCGACTGCGGAACCAGATCCAGCACATCGGAAAAGCGGATATCCAGATGCATGGGGTGATCGCCGACATTGGCGCCGCCGGGCAGCGGCACGCCGTACACACCGGTACCGCAACCGCTCACCAGCAGCGTCACCGCGCCGATGCTCATGGCCAGCACACCGATTCGAGTGGCTTTCATCGCTGTCCACCTCCCTGCGACGGCGGCTGCTGATCGGACTGGTTGCCGGGGACGGTGCCGGGAGCGACATTGCGCTGCTCGTTGTCACCGCTGAGAATGCCGAACGGCAGGACCAGCGACGGCGTCTTGACGCCCGCCGCGAGCTGACTGGTGATGATGCCGCAATTGTCGAGAATCGGCTTGAGCTGCTGCGAGATGGCGTCGAACTTCGGATCGCCCGGCCGCAGCTTGCCCAGATCCAGCAGCTCGCAGATGGTCCCGAACGGGTTCTGCAGATCGGTGAAGTTGGGCCGCATATCGAGGGTGCCGGTCTCACCGTTGTGCACATTGATGAGGTTGCTCAGCGCGGTCGGGATGAGCGGCAGCGCCTTGGCCAGATCGTCGCGCTGATCGGCGAGGGTCTTGGTCAGCGAGGTCAGCGCATCCGCGTTGTTCTGCACCAGTTCTCGATTGTTGTCGATGAACCGGGCCACATCACCGAGCGCGATCGACAGCAGATTCAGCGCGTCACCGAGGTCGCGGCGTTCGTCGGACAGGAATCCGGCCAGCGAGGACAGCTGGGTGTTGAACGTGCGGACCTGCGCGTCGTTATCGGCCAGCATATGCACGAACTGCTGCAGGTTCTTCACCGTGTCGAAGATGTCCGTGCGCGAATCCGACAGTGTGGCAGCGGCTTTGGACAGCTGCGTGAAACTGTTGGCGAGCGCGTCACCATTGCCCGCGAGGTTCTGCGAGGCGGAGCGCGCCAGATCGTTGACCGCGCCGTCTTTATTGGCGCCGTTGGGGCCCAACGCATCCGAGAGTTCGGTGATGCTCTTGTAGAGCCGGTCCACCTCCACCGGGGTGGCGGTGCGGTCCTTCGGGATGGTGGCATTGCGCCCCATCTTCGGACCGCTCTTGTAGGCGGGCGCGAGCTGGATGTACCGGTCCGAGACGACCGACGGAGTGATCTGCGCGGCCTTGGCGTCGGCGGGGACGTCGTACTTGCGGTCCACCGACATGACGACCTTGACCTGCTCGCCCTCCGGCGTCACCGAATCGACCGAGCCCACCGGCACCCCGAGGATGCGGACGTCCGATCCGGAGTAGATGCCCACGGACTTGTCGAAGTAGGCGGTGATGGTGGTGGTGTTGAGCCTGTCGAATCCCCACCAGGCCACACCGGCCAGCACGACCGCCACGACGGCGACTCCGGCGATGACCTTGCTCTTCGTACTGGTCGCAGCCAGAGCGTTCAGCGGATTCTTCGCCATTGCTAGCCTCCCATCTTTCGGATCGGCGGACGGTCGCCCGGAATATCGGGCAGGGCGGGCGGAATGAGGTTGGTGATGACCGCGTCGAACCAGCGGCCGGTACCGAGCACATTCGCGTACAAGCCGTAGAACGGCGCCGCCAGAGTGAGCGTCTTGGAGATGTTCGCCTGGTTGGCATTCAGCATGTCGATGGTCTTTTTGAGGTTCGTCAGCGCGGGGCCGATCTGCTCCTCGTTGTCGTGCACCAGCGCGGTCAGTTCGGCCGCAACGGATTTCGCACCGGTCAGCAATTGCGCGATGGACTGCTGACGGATATTCAACTCGGCGAGCAACTGCCCGCCATTGCCGATCAGCCGCTCGAATTCGGCATTGCGATCGGCCAGCACCTGGGAGGTCTTCTTGGTGGCGCCGAACAGCTTCTTCAGCTGATCGTCACGTTTGGCCAGCGACTCCGACAGGCGTGCGACGCCGTCGATGGAACCGCGAATATCAGCCGGTGTTTCCGAGAACGCATCCGACAGCACCCGGAAACTCTGGGCCAGCTGTGCGGTATCGGTGTTCTCGATATCGGAGGCGGCATCGCTGAAAGCGTCCACCACGTCATACGGAGACACCGTGCGCGCCAAGGGAATCGTCTTGCCCGGATCGGCGGCGCTGGTGCCCTTGGGATCGAGTGCCAGGTACTTCTGCCCGAGCAGCGTCTTGATCTGGATGGATGCGGTGGTCTCGTCACCGATCCAGGCATCCTGGGTGCGGAATTCCACCAGCACCTTGTCGCCCTCCAGGCCGACATCCTGCACCTGGCCGACCTTCACACCGGCGATACGCACCTCATCGCCCTTGCGCAGGCCCGCGGCCTCGGAGAATTCGGCGCTGTATTTGGTGCCGGCGGCCAGAATCGGCAGTTTGTCGAGGCCGAATGCGGCCACCGTCACCAAAAGCACCAGGAGCAGGCCCAATCCGCCCATGAACGCCGGACTGCGTTTACCGAGTACTACCCGATCGTCCATCAGCGGCCTCCCTTCCCATGGCAGCGCGGAGCCGGATTCGTATAGATCGGCTGATTGACGGTCGGCAGGTTCGTTATCGCCGGGGGCAGATTCAGCTGCGGCGCATCGGCCGTGCCGGGACCCGCGACGATATCGATGCCGCACAGGTAGAACTGGAACCAGGAGCCGTAGCTGGCGGCCCGGCCGAGCTTGTCCATCTTGATGGGCAGATTGGCCAGACCCTCGTTGACCTCGTCGGACCGGCTGTTCAGCGTACCGGTCAACTGGTTCAGGCCCGCGATGGCGCCCTGCAGATTCGGCCGCACCGGCACCAGCAGGTCCGAGGTGGCCTCCGCCAGATTGCCGAGCGAGGTGATGGCCGAGCCGATGGTGCCGCGATCGGCATTGAGCCCGGTGACCAGCGCCTCGGTATTGACGATCAGCGCGTCCAACTGGCCGTCGTGCTGATTGACGGCGTCCAGCACGGCATTCAGGTTCTTGACCACCGCGCCGATCACCGCATCCTTGTCGGCGATCTTGTTGGTGAGCGAGGCGGTGGTGGAGACCAGATCCCTGATCGTCCCCTTCTCGCCCTGGAAGACCTGAATGATGTTGTAGGACAGCTTGTTCACATCATCGGCGGTGAGCGTCTGGAACAGCGGCCGGAAACCGTTGAACAGCTCGGTCAGATTCAGGGCCGGCTTGGTGCGCTCCAGCGGGATGGTGGCGCCCTTGTTGATCTTGCGCCCCTGCTCGCCGGCGCCCTGCTCCAGCGCGATGTAGCGCTGGCCCACCAGGTTCCGGTACTTGATGGCCGCGGTGGTCGAGGCCGGCAGCGAGGAACGATCGGTCAGCTCGAACTCCACGTTCGCCAGCCGCTTGTCCACGATCGTCACCTTGGTGACCTTGCCGACGCGCACACCGGCGATCCGCACCTCGTCTCCCTTGTTCAGGGAGGTCACATCGGTGAAGCGGGCATTGAACTTGGTGCCGCCACCGCTGTAGTTGGCGATGGTCAGCGCCAGGATGCCGGTGGCCAGCACCGTCACCACGATGAAGACCACCAGTTTGGTCAGCGTGCCGCCGAGGCCGCGCAGGGTATCCCTCATCGGATCGTCACCTCACTGCCGCGCAGGGCCGGGGCCGCGATGCGGGAAATCCAGCCGGGCACCTGGTCCGGCGAAACACCCTGGGCCGCACCGTAGATCGTGTTCAGCGTCTGCTGCTCCTGCGGAGATCCGGCGGTGGTCGGCTGCTGCGGGCCGAACACCCTGTACTGCGCCGCGGGCACGATTCCGACGGCCTGGTCACCGGGGGTGCGACTGGGCGGCTGGTAGGAGCCGTCGTTCGCGGAACCGTCCGTGTACTGGCCCGGGTCGGTACCCAGCGGGTACTCCGGAATGCACACCGCGCCACGGGGATCGAACCAGCGCGGCTCGTCCTGATTGGGGACGTAGCGGCCGCGATCGTTGACGATCTCGATCGTCACGCGGGAACCCGGCAGGTCGGTGCCCTTACCGAAGATGTCGTCGATGCGCGGCTTCATCTGCGCGAAGTTCCGCAGTGCGCAGGTGTAACCGGGCGAGAACCTCGCGAGTGCCTCGAGTGCGGGCCGCGAATCGGCGGCCACATCGATGATGTTGTCGCGGTTGGCCACCAGGAAGTCGGCCAGCGCCGACGAGCTCGGGGTCAGCGTCGCGAGCATGGTGTCGATCTGCGAACGCTTCTGCACGATGGTCGTATTCGTGGTGCGCAGATTGTCCAGCGCGTCCACCAGCTGCGGAGCCGCGTCGGAGTACACGGTGGCCACATCGGCGAAGCTCTTCAGATCCTGCTGCAGCGTGGGCAGTTCGGTATTGACCTGGGTGAAGATGTCATCGAGACGATCGATGGTCTTGCCCAGCTCCTCGCCCTGCCCCTGCAGCGCCTGCGAGACCGCGCCCAGCGTGGACGAGAGGTACTGCGGCGGAACGGCCTGCAGCAGCGGCAGCAGATGATCCAGCAGCTGGCTCACCTCGATGGCATGGCCACTGGTGTCCTGATGCAGTGTCATGCCGGCCTTCAGGTGCTGGCTGTCGGGCTGCTCCGGCCACACCAGATCGACATAGCGCTCACCGAAGAGTGTCTTCGGGAGCAGCCGTGCGGTCACATTGGCCGGAATCCTGTCGGCCTTCGCCGGATCGATGGCCAGGTCCAATGTGACCTGATGCCCGTCGTACGAGCTGGAGCGCACCTCGCCCACCATGACACCGCGGACCTTGACATCCGCATTGCGGGTCAAGGCATTTCCGACGGTATCGGTCAGCAGATTCACCCGGACGGATTCGACGAACTGCTTGTTGTAGATCGCGATGGTGGTCCACAGGAACAACGCCACCACCACGAAGAACAGCACGCCGAGGGTGCGGGAGCGGATCTTCTCGGTCGAACGCCAGAACTCCACCCGCTGCGGATTGCTCATGCTGTCACCCTCCGGGATGAACGGGGGCCTTGCGTGGTCACGCAAGCTGCCGCCTCCAGGCCCTGACCGCTCATCCCGCCACCCGCACCGTCGTGGTCGTGCCCCAAATGGCAAGGCTGAGGAAGAAATCGAGCACATTGATCAGCACGATCGCGGCACGCACCGCACGACCCACGGCCACACCGACTCCGGCGGGACCGCCGGTGGCATTGAAGCCGTAGTAGCAGTGCACCAGGATGATGACGAACGCGAAGACGAGCACCTTCAGGAACGAATAGATGACGTCTTCGGGTGGCAGGAACAGGCTGAAGTAGTGGTCATACGATCCACTCGATTGCCCGTTGAAGTAGATGCTGATCAACCGCGAGGCGACGTACGTGCCGAGCAGGCCGACGATGTACAGCGGGATCACCGCCACGAAGCCCGCGATCACGCGCGTGGTGACCAGGAACGGCACACCCGGCACCGCCATCACCTCGAGCGCGTCGATCTCCTCGGAGATGCGCATGGCGCCCAGCTGCGCGGTGAAACCACAACCGACCGTTGCCGAAAGTGCCAGCGCCGCAACCAGGGGCGCGAGTTCACGCGTATTGATGTAGCCGGTCAGGAAGCCGGTCAGCACACCGCTGCCCAGCGAATCGAGAGCCTTGAAGCCCTGCAGGCCGACGACCACACCCACCGAGGCGGACATGAAGACGATGACGCCGATGGTGCCGCCGATGACCGCCAGCGCACCCGAACCGAAGGTCACCTCGGCCAGCAGCCGCATGACCTCCTTGCGGTAGTGCACAACGGTTCTCGGAATCCACGCGATCGCTCTCGCGTAGAAGGACATCTGATCGCCGGCCCGGTCGACCAGGTTCACCGGCGCTTTGAGCGCACCGGTCACCCGGCGCGCCGACCGGG
The DNA here is from genome assembly GCF_045040085.1 of Nocardia sp. NBC_01388. Taxonomy (NCBI): domain Bacteria; kingdom Bacillati; phylum Actinomycetota; class Actinomycetes; order Mycobacteriales; family Nocardiaceae; genus Nocardia; species Nocardia sp. NBC_01388. The sequence continues at coordinate 7,224,613 of NZ_CP109553.1, read as the reverse complement.
AGAAAACGGTGGAGCGCGTGGAAACGACCATGGATCACGCGCCCTTGGCCGGGACGACCTGAAGATAAATCAGGGTCAGCACCAGGTTCAGGAAGAACAAGACCAGGAACGTGATCACCACGGATTGGTTCACCGCGTCACCTACTCCTTTCGGGCCGCCCTTGGGATGCAAACCCTTGTACGCGGCGATAACACCCGCGACAAGTCCGAAGATCAGGGCTTTGATCTCACCGATCCAGAGGTCCGGGAGCTGTGCGAGCGCGGAGAACGAAGCCAGATAGGCGCCGGGAGTACCGCCCTGCAGGGCCACATTGAAGAAGTAACCGCCGCAGATGCCGACCACCGCGACCAAGCCGTTCATGAGCAGCGCGACCAGCATCATGCCCAGCACCCGCGGAACCACAAGGCGCTGAATGGGATCGATGCCGAGGACCTCCATGGCGTCGATCTCCTCGCGAATGGTCCGCGAGCCGAGATCGGCGGCCACGGCCGAACCGGCGGCGCCCGCGATGATCAGGGCGGTCACCACCGGGGCGGCCTGCTGCACCGTGGCGAGCACGCTGGTGGCGCCGGTGAAGGACTCCGCGCCGAGCTGCTTGATGAGTGAGCCGGTCTGCAGTGCGACTACAGCGCCGAAGGGAATCGCGACCAGTGCGGCCGGGAGAATCGAGACAGACGCGATGAACCACGACTGCTCGATGAACTCCCGCCACTGGAACGGCCGGCGGAACGTCTTACGCATGACGTCCAGAAGAAGCGCAAAAATGTTGCCGGCCTGCGCAAGACCCGACTCGACCGGGGTGCGCAGCCGTGTCAGGGTTTGATTCACGGGCGGTATGTTACCCGTTAGTCAGGTTGTGTCGAACCGTGGTGTCATACCCGCCCGTGTAAGCGGGCATTACCTGTGTGTCGGAATCACCGTCCTGCTCCAGCGAATCCCGAATCGCCTCCTGCGCGGCGGGCGGCAGGGTGTGCAGAATCTGGCGCACGCGCTCACGACGACGGCCCACGGCCTGACGCACCGGCATACCCGGGGTGGCACGCATCTGCGGGATGATGCCCTCGACTTCCTCGGCACCGCCCTGATTGTGACCGGCGTCGAACATGGCCTGCTCGCGGGCCATCTGCGACTCGTCCTTCTCCTCGGACATGCCGATCGGGCCGATCATGCGACCGTTGAGGAACTGCTTCACCACCGGCTCGTCCGAGGTGAGCAGCACCTCGCGCGGGCCGAACATGACCAGCTGCCGGCGGAACAGCATGCCGATATTGTCCGGCACCAGACGCGCCAGGTTGATGTTGTGCGTGACGATCAGAATCGTCGCGTCGATCTGCGCATTGATATCGATGAGCAGCTGCGACAGGTAGGTGGTACGCACCGGGTCCAGACCGGAGTCCGGCTCGTCGACCAGGATGATCTGCGGGTCCAGCACCAGCGCGCGCGCCAGGCCGGCGCGCTTGCGCATACCGCCCGAGATCTCGCCCGGCAGTTTGCCTTCCGCGCCGAGCAGACCCGTCAGCTCGAGCTTCTCCATGACAACTTTTTTGATGTCGGATTCGCTCTTCTTGGTGTGCTCACGCAGCGGGAAAGCCACATTGTCATACAGATTCATCGAGCCGAAGAGCGCGCCGTCCTGGAAGAGGACACCGAACAGCTTCCGGATCTCGTACAGCTCCTTGTTGGAGCAGGTGGTGATATCGGTGCCATCGATGTAGATGGAGCCGCGCTCGGGGCGCAGCAAACCGATCAAAGACTTCAGAAAGACGGACTTACCGGTACCCGAGGGGCCGAGCAACGCGCTGACTTCCCCCGTCGGCAGCGTCAACGAGACGTCCTGCCAAATACGTTGCGAACCGAATGACTTCGTGATGCCTTCGGTCCTGACCTCGACGCCCACGCCAACCTCCACAATTCTCAGAACGAGCGCCCTACTGCGGCGACTCACGAATATACGTGCGCGGTGTGGCGCATCACAGTAGGTCCGGTCACTGTATCGCATACCGACCGTCTCGGACACAGGTCCTGACTCGCCAGTAGAAACAATAACGAGTCAATCACAAGTAACGACATGCAAAAGAGCGGCCCCCACAGGGGACCGCTCTTTTGTCAGTGCAACGCCCGCCGGACCGCTGAAGTGTCGCGGCCCTGGACCCTTTTCAGGGGTGGCCCCGTCCCCCTTGTTCGGGGGGTGCGGGGGAAACCCCCCGACTCACCTCGTAGTGGTCCTACGGGATCCCGGCAAGTATTACTTGACGGAGATCTTGGCGCCGGCCTCTTCGAGCTTGGCCTTGGCAGCCTCGGCCGCATCCTTGTTGACCTTCTCCAGGATCGCCTTCGGGGCGCTCTCGACGAGGTCCTTGGCTTCCTTCAGGCCCAGGCCGGAGACGATCTCGCGAACGACCTTGATGACCTGGATCTTCTTGTCGCCGGCCGACTCGATGATGACATCGAACTCGTCCTGCTCTTCGGCGGCCTCGACCGGGGCAGCGCCCGCGGCGGCGACGGCGACCGGAGCGGCAGCGGTGACCTCGAACTTGTCCTCGAACGCCTTCACGAACTCGGAGAGCTCGAGCAGGGTCATGCCACTGAAGGTTTCGAGCAGCTCTTCGACGTTAGCCATGGTGGTTCCTTTCGATGGTTTTCATCGCCGCGCGAGCGGCGACGAATAGCTTTGGGGTAGTGACTTATTCAGCGTCGGCCGCGGGAGCGTCGGCAACGGGAGCGGCAGCGCCACCCTCGTTGGCCTTCTTCTCCTCGAGGGCCGCGAACAGCCGAGCGACCTGGTTGCCGGGCGCAGCGAACAGCGCCGCGGCCTTCGACAGGTTGCCCTTCATGGCGCCGGCCAGCTTGGCCAGCAGGACCTCGCGGGACTCCAGGTCGGCGATCCGCTCAACTTCGGCCACGGACAGCGCAACGCCGTCCATGTAGCCGCCCTTGATGATCAGCGCCTTGTTGTCCTTGGCGAAAGCCTTGAGCGCCTTCGCGGCGTCGACCGGCTCACCCTTGATGAAGGTGATGGCGGTCGGACCGACGAACAAGTCATCCAGGCCTTCGACGCCCGCTTCAGCAGCGGCACGCTTGACCAGGGTGTTCTTGGCGACGGAGTAAGTGGTGCCCGCGCCGAGCGCACGACGCAGCTCGGTGATCTTGCTGACCGACAGGCCACGGTATTCCGTGACAACAGTGGCCGTCGAGGTCTTGAACTGCTCCGTGATCTCCGCTACCGCGGTGACCTTCTCGGGGTTTGCCATACTTCGCCTCCTCTCTGGATGGTCGGTTCATATATGAACTACCGATTTGCGCCAGGGGCCAGCGAAAAAGCAAACGCCCCGCGGACGCAGAGGTCCCGGGGCGCAAAAGAAACACAGCGCGAGCGAACTCGCAGTGGTTTCCCAACCTCGGCTCTCCCTGCGTGGGCCGCCAGCAATAACGCTGGACCTTCGACTGCCCGAGGGCAGCAACCAACGGTCTTCGGTAGAACGATTTGGGGTGATCACCGAACAAGTCGGCGACCGTGGACCAGCATAGCCGAAGTGCATCTGTCCACCAAAACGGGGGTGAACGACCGGAGACTGCCACCCCGCACCCCCCGGCAACAAGACTATGGAACCTAGGGATTTCAAACCAAGGGGTTCCTCGCTACGGTTCGACCAACTCAGCCCCGGGAGGAACCACCATGCACCGAGCCGTAGCCAAAACCCTTGCCACAGTATCGATTTCCGCAGGGGCCCTGGGCGTGATGCTCGCACCCGCCGACGCTTCTCCGGCCCCCGCCCGGCCCGTCGCCGCCCAGCCGATCGCCGACTCCGGCTCCGGCGGCACCGGTTCACTGGCGTCGCTTCCGGCCTCGCTGCTGTGGGACGTCTTCTGCAACGGCTCCGTCGTCGGCGGCGGCGCGAGCCCGTTCTGCGTACTCGTGAACTCGATCACCACCGGCAGCGCCAAATAGCGCCCTCCGCTCGAAAAGCAAAGGGCCGGTACAGGTTTCCCTGTACCGGCCCTTGGTATTTCGCAAGGATCGGGGTAACTCCCGGGGTACCCCCAGGATTGTTCCCTCACCTAACAGCTACCACGCGTGCACGAGTCCCCACGGCTCTCAGCCGTGCGCTGAAGGTGCGGGGAGGCGGGCTAGCTCAGTCTTCTTCGGCGAAGTTGCGGGTGCGGTTCGGGTCCACCGGGATGCCCGGTCCGGTGTTCGTCGAGAACGTCACCTTCTTGAGGTAGCGGCCCTTCGCAGTGGAGGGCTTGACGCGCAGGATCTCATCGAGTGCGGCGCCGTAGTTCTCCGCCAGCTTCTTGTCGTCGAAGGACGCCTTGCCGATGACGAAGTGCAGGTTGGCCTGCTTGTCGACGCGGAAGTTGATCTTGCCGCCCTTGATCTCGTTGACAGCCTTCGCCACATCGGGGGTGACGGTGCCGGTCTTCGGGTTCGGCATCAGGCCACGCGGGCCCAGCACGCGAGCGATACGACCGACCTTGGCCATCTGATCCGGGGTGGCGATGGCGGCGTCGAAGTCCAGCCAGCCGCCCTGGATGCGCTCGATCAGGTCCTCGGCGCCCACGGCGTCCGCACCGGCGGCCTCGGCCTCGGCGGCCTTGTCGCCGACGGCGAACACGATGACGCGGGCGGTCTTACCGGTGCCGTGCGGCAGGTTGACCGTGCCACGGACCATCTGATCGGCCTTACGGGGATCAACGCCGAGACGGACGGCGACCTCGACGGTCGCGTCGGTCTTGGTGGTGGCGGTGTCCTTCGCGAGCCGCACGGCGGCCAGCGGGAGGTACAGCGCGTCGCGGTCGACCTTGGCGGCCGCCTCGAGATAAGCCTTGCTTCGTTTTGCCATGTTGTTCTGTCCTTGTCCTGGTTCAGACGTGGTTTCCGGGCCTGGCCGGCCCTCCCACGGAATTGCAGCCTCGAGGGCTACTACGCGACGGTGATACCCATCGAGCGAGCGGTGCCGGCGATGATCTTCGCGGCCTGCTCGATATCGTTGGCGTTCAGATCCTCGGCCTTGGTCTTCGCGATCTCACGGACCTGGTCCATGGTGACCGTCGCGACCTTCAGGCGATGCGGCTCAGCGGAACCCTTCGGCACACCGGCGGCCTTGAGCAGCAGCTGCGAAGCAGGCGGCGTCTTCAGCTTGAAATCGAAAGAACGGTCCTCGTAGACCGTGATCTCGACCGGGATGATATTGCCGCGCTGCGACTCGGTCGCCGCGTTGTAGGCCTTGCAGAATTCCATGATGTTGACGCCGTGCTGACCCAGCGCGGGGCCGACGGGCGGAGCCGGATTAGCGGCACCGGCCTTGATCTGGAGCTTGATAAGCCCAGAGACCTTCTTCTTCTTCGGGGGCATCTTTCATTCCTTGGTTTAGGTTTCTTACGTAATCCGTAAGCCTGCTCCGGGATTGCGCCCGGGCATACCTGACCGTGGAAAAACAGCCAGACCCGAGGCGCAACCCGGAAAGTCTAGTCGCAGGTCGATCGGGGGCCCAAAGCGCCCCCGAATCAGCTAGATCTTGGCGACCTGAGTGAACGCCAGCTCGACCGGAGTCTCGCGGCCGAAGATGGAGACCAGCACCTTGAGCTTCTGCTGCTCGGCATTGATCTCGGAAATGCTGGCCGGGAGGGTGGCGAACGGGCCGTCCATGACGGTGACCGACTCGCCGACCTCGAAGTCGACATCGATGGTCGGCTTGGCGATCGTGGTCTCGCCCGAGGCATCGCCGCCGGCGGCAGCGGTGGCCGCGGCCTTCTTCTGCTGCGCGGCCGGGACCAGGAACTTCACCACATCGTCGATGGACAGCGGCGAGGGCCGCGAGGTGGCGCCGACAAAACCGGTCACACCGGGGGTGTTGCGCACCGCGCCCCACGACTCGTCGTTCAGCTCCATGCGGACCAGGATGTAACCCGGCAGCACCTTGCGATTGACGTTCTTGCGCTGGCCGTTCTTGATCTCGGTGACCTCTTCGGTCGGAACCTCGACCTGGAAGATGTACTCCTCGAGACCGAGGTTCTGCACACGGGTCTCGAGATTGGTCTTCACCTTGTTCTCGTAACCGGCGTAGGAGTGGATCACGTACCAGTCACCGGGGGCGCGACGCAGCGCGGCCTTCATCTCGGCGACGGGATCGGCGGGCTCGGCGTCGATGGGAGCGGTGAGCTCCTCCTCGGACAGCTCCACCTCGGCAGGCTCAGTGGATTCCGCCGCGTCGGCGGAGTCGCCGGATTCCTCGACGTCGATGCCGGTCTCCTCGACCACCACGTCGTCGATCTGGAATTCGTCGGTTGTGCCGTTCTCCGGGGTGCTCACTGGGGCACTCGCTTCCTTGTCGTCACGTAATCCTCTGCGCGCCGGGATAAATCACCCGGCGGATGGTCCCGCTCCCCGCCTCAGCTGGCGAGGCGGTTACCGGCGCCGACGGTCTGACACGGCTGCGGGTTCAGCTAGCCGAACAGCCAGTTGACGCCCTTGATGAAGCCCAGATCCAACCCGCTGATGAAGGCGATCATGAAGATCACGAACACCAGAACGACGCTCGTATAGGTGACCATCTGCTTGCGGTTGGGCCAGATGACCTTACGAAGTTCCGCGATTACTTCTTTGAGGAACTTCATCAGGCGCTTGAACGGATTACCCGCACCGCCACCGGCCTTGCCGGACTTCTTCTTGTCTGCCTTGACCTGCGATGTAGGCCGATCGATCGTTGCGACATTCGTCGCGGACGATGACGCGGCGCGTGATCGCCGGGCGGAACGCTTACCGCTCGGACGAGCCACTGCGGCGGTGTCATCGCCATCTTCGTGGCGAGTATCCCGCTCGTCGCTCACGTCGATCCTCTCTCGTCGCTAGGCATTCAAACTGTTTCGCGCGAACTGAAAATCAGTCGTTACGAATGCAGGGGCGACAGGAATCGAACCTGCAACCTGCCGCTTTGGAGACGGCTGCTCTGCCAATTGAGCTACGCCCCTTCGGTAGGACGGCGATCACTCGCTTGTCCCACCACAGTACTTGTTCAGTTGTACTACCGGGGCTTGACATACATACGCGCCGCTCCTCGGAGCAGCGCGTATCGGCTGGTGACCCCAGAGAACCGAGTCTACGTCACTTCGCGCAGCTATCGCCAATCGGGGGTCAACGCCAAAGGTCAGGCCAACTGGACCGTTGCGGTCGCGCGGCCGAAGATCTTGCGGCCCTCCGATTTAGCGACAATGGCGACCACGGCGGTGCGAGTTTCCGGGTCCACGGACTTCACCTTGCCGGTGTATTCGATCTCCGCGGGCTTGTCGACGCCCACGTAGACGGGGCTGGTGAAGCGCACGTTGTACTCCTTCACCGCACCCGGGTCGCCGAGCCAGGAGGTGACGAAGCCGCCGCCCAGACCCATGGTCAGCATGCCGTGTGCCACAACGTTTTCCAGGCCGACCATCTTCACGACATCGTCGCTCCAGTGGATCGGGTTGGCATCGCCGGAGACGCCGGCGTAGTTGACCAGATCGCCGCGGGTGAGGCGCACGACACGAGCGGGCAGCACATCGCCGACCGAAACATCCTCGAAGCGAATGGCGTGCTTGCCCGGAACGACCTTGCCGGTCGCGGCCACGGGCACCGGCTGCGGGGTGAGCACGGAGGCCGTCTCCGCCGCGGTGCGCGGGTGGTGGTCCGGGGTCTCCTCCGGGCCGACGCCGTGCATGAGCACATTGCGCACGGTGTCACCGATATTGGGATCGATGTCACCACCGCTGCGGCCGATGAGGGTGGTGTAGGTGGTGAGCACCAGTTCGTCGTTCTGCGCGACCACGTCGTTCTTGGTGACTATGATGTCGCCGCCGAAGGCCTGCCGGAACGAGTGCAGGTAGACGATGCAGGTGAGCTGATCGCCGGCCTTGATGGGCCGGTGGAACTCCAGGATCTGGTCCGTCTGCATGATCTGACTCAGGTCGTAGCCGGTGACGATCTGCTCGAAGAGCTTGCGCTGGGCCAGGATCCCGACCAGGGAGATGAAGCTGAGGGGGGCGACCAGACCGTCGTAGCCGTACTCCTGGGCGACGTCCTCGTCCCAGTGCACCGGGTGGTAGTCCTGCACGGCGCGGGCGTATTCACGCACCTTTTCGCGGCCGACCTCGTAGTAGTCGCCCACCCGGTAGTGGTGGCCGACCATGGTGGCGGCGTGTGCGGCGGGATCGAAAGCCTCGTCCGGCTGGGGCATTTCCGCCTCGATATTGCTGACCAATTCGGCCTCGGTGTTGATAGTCACGGCAGAGAGTCACCTATCTGATCCCGGACCCGGGATCGGTGGAGCGCTGAACCACCGCTATATACACCAAGTGCCGGACCAGGTGCCACTGTCCCCTGGTAGGGAGGACGTAGTGGCCGACCGATCCGGCACTTCTTCCACGCGGTAGAACGCGCGGGGTTAAGTTAGCGAGACTCGCGGTGGGCCCGGTGGGTACCGCAGTTCGGGCAGAACTTCTTGAGCTCGAGACGATCCGGGTCGTTACGCCGGTTCTTCTTGGTGATGTAGTTGCGGTGCTTGCACTGCTCGCAGGCCAAGGTGATCTTGGGCCGGATATCAGTGGACTTCGCGGCCACGATGCGCCTTCTTTCCGGTCAGCCTGATAGTTAAATCAGTATTGGGTAGCGATGGCCGGACTTGAACCGGCGACACAACGATTATGAGTCGTTTGCTCTACCAACTGAGCTACACCGCCATGCGGAGGATTCGCGGCGGCGATAGCCCGGTCCATCGATCTGGATGCCGAGTCGGTCACCACCGGCAATCCGGCGAGCCCCCTAACGGAATCGAACCGTTGACCTTTTCCTTACCATGGAAACGCTCTACCGACTGAGCTAAGGGGGCATGTCTGCTCAGCTCCGGTCTTTGGAACCGGGCGCTGAAGACTTGAACGAGGTTACACAACATCCGGTCCACTATCCAAACCGAGTGGTCAGAGCAGGTTTTCCGGCCTACCGGAGTGGGTATCCAGCTTCCAGGACCGGCTGCCGGTCGACAACGGCGTCGACCACCGGCGACCTGGTTCCTGAGGTAAGGCCGGGTTGGACGCACAGAACCCCCCGAGACCGCGCGGTCTCGGGGGGTTCGTGTGTGGCAGATGTAGGATTCGAACCTACGTAGGCTTTCGCCGACGGATTTACAGTCCGCTCCCATTGGCCGCTCGGGCAATCTGCCTGGGTGCACCTTGCAGCGCGGTGACGAGAATACATCGAACACCCGCCCGCAATGCAAACCGGCTGGAAAACGCGGTGCCGGACGGACTACCTTCGTCGAGGCACACCCCCAAACTTCCGATCTCGGACAGGAGCACAAGCGTGGCCGATTCGTCGTTCGACGTTGTCAGCAAAATCGATCGCCAGGAGGTCGACAACGCCCTCAACCAGGCGTCGAAGGAGATCGGGACCCGCTACGACTTCCGCGGCACCGGCGCGAGCATCGAATGGTCCGGCGAGGAGAAGATCGTGCTCTCCGCCGAGGCCGAGGATCGCGTCAAGGCGGTCCTGGAGGTGTTCAAGGAGAAGCTGATTCGGCGCGATATCTCGCTGAAGGCCTTCGACGCCGGCGATCCGCAGATCTCCGGAAAGGTGTACAAGATCACAGGCACCCTGGTCGAGGGACTCTCCTCCGAGAATGCCAAGAAGATCGCCAAGAAGATTCGCGACGAGGGCCCCAAGGGCGTGAAGGCGCAGATCCAGGGCGAGGAACTGCGGGTCAGCAGCAAGAACCGTGACGACCTGCAGGCCGTGATCTCCCTGCTGAAGAACGCCGACTTCGACATCGCCTTGCAGTTCGTGAATTACCGGTAACCGCCTCCCCGAACCTTCAGCGCACGGCTGGGTGCCGTGGACGGTTGGCGACGCGTGCCTGCGGTTGGGTGCCGATTACATTCTGGACGTACCCGGCGAGTTACCCCGACCTCACGAAATCAGTTGTCACGAAACGTAATTCCGGGCCCCGGACCGTCAGTAGGTCCGGGGCCCGGAATTTCATTGTCAATACTCGCGGGTTCCCGGTGAGCCCGTGGTGCCCCCCGCCATGGCTTCCAGGCGAGCGATGCGGTCGGCCATGGGCGGGTGGGTGGAGAACCAGCGCGCCATCTTGTCGCCGGCCCGGAAGGGGTTGGCGATCATCAGGTGTGACTGTGCGGTCAGCTGCGGCTCCGGGGGCAGCGGGGCAGCCTGGACACCGCGTTCGAGCTTGCGCAGCGCTGACGCCAGCGCCAGGGGGTCGCCCGTGAGGGCTGCGCCGTCCTCGTCGGCCTGATACTCGCGGGAGCGGGAGACGGCGAGTTTGATGAGCGAGGCCGCGATCGGGCCGAGCAGCGAAACCAGCAGGATGCCAATGACATTCGGGCCCTCGCCATTGCGATTGCCGCCGAAGGCGCTGGCGAAGAAGGCCAGGTTGGCCAGGCCGGAGATGATCGAGGCGAGGGCTCCCGCCACCGACGAGATCAGGATGTCGCGGTTGTAGACGTGCGACAGCTCGTGGCCGAGCACCGCGCGCAGTTCCCGCTCGTCGAGGATCTGCAGGATGCCGGTGGTACAGCAGACCGCGGCGTGGCGCGGATTGCGGCCGGTGGCGAACGCGTTCGGCGCATTGGTGGGGCTGATGTACAGCCGCGGCATGGGTTGCCTTGCCGCCGTGGCCAATTCGCGCACGATGCGATACATGACCGGTGCTTCCAGTTCGGTCACCGGTTGGGCGTGCATGGCCTTGAGGGCCAGTTTGTCGCTGTTGAAATAGGCGTAGGCATTCATGCCCACCGCTAGCAGAACAGACAGGATCAGAATCGTCGGACTGCGGAACATGGCGCCCGCGAACACGATCAGCGCCGACATCCCCACCAGCAGCCCAAACGTCTTCACACCATTTGCGTAACCGTGCACTGTCCCGCCTCTCCGCGTCTTTGGCCTGCCACTAAGTGCCGCGAGACTGAGCTCCAGGACTTACGTCAGGCGCCTGGTCCGGGTCTGGACGTACCCGATGAGCTACCCGGACCTCACGAAATCTATCGTTGCGTTACACCAGGTCAACGATGCGGGGCAGGCTGAAGTTCCCTGCTAGCCGACCCGTTCGATGGTGTACCGAACCAGCCGCTCCAGGGCCTCATTGGCCGGACCACCGGGCAGGGCGGAGAGTTCGGCGTGCGCGATATCGCCGTAGCCGTGCAGTTTCTCCTTGGCCAGCACCATGCCGCGGGAGCGGGCCAGCAGGTCCAGGGCCTCTTCCACCTCGGCGTCGGTCTGCAGCGGGTGGGCCAGCAGCTTGCGCAGCCGGTCGCCGTCGGAGCCCTCGTCACGCAGGGCGTAGAGGACGGGCAGGGTGTGCACGCCTTCGCGCAGGTCGGTGCCCGGGGTCTTGCCGGACTGCTCGGAGACCGACGAGATATCGATGATGTCGTCGGAGATCTGGAAGGCGGTGCCGACCGCGTCGCCGAGCCGGGCGAGGCGTTCCACATGCTCGAGGCCCGCACCGGAGAAGGTGCCGCCGAAGCGCCCGGACGCCGCGATGAGCGAACCGGTCTTCTCCCAGACCACGCGCAGATAGTGCTCGACCGGATCCTGCGACTGCCGCGCGCCGATGGTTTCCCGCATCTGGCCGGTGACCAGTTCGGCGAAGGTTTCGGCGATGATGCGCACCGCGTCCGGGCCGAGGGTGGAGACCAGCCGGGAGGCGTGCGCGAAAAGGTAGTCGCCGGCCAGGATCGCGACGCTGTTGCCCCAGCGGGAATTCACGCTGGGCGCACCGCGGCGCATCGAGGCCTCGTCCATGACGTCGTCGTGGTAGAGCGTGGCCAGGTGCACCAGTTCGACCACGGTTCCGGCGGTGATCAGATCCGGGCTGTCGGGCCGCGGGCCCAGCTGACCGGTGAGAATGGTGAACAGCGGACGGAAGCGCTTACCACCGGCCTTGGCGAGGTGCAGCGCGGCCTCCTGCAGGAAATCCTCCCCGTCGGACAGCTCTTCGATCATCAGGTCTTCGACTTCGACCAGGCCCTTACGCACTGTTTCCGCGAGCTCGGGATCGCCGAGATCCACCCCCGCCACCACCGTGCTCTCATCGCTCACAGCCGATGCGCTCATTTCATCTCCCAGTGCCGCGTCCGACCCCACGCCAAAGAACCTAGCGTGTGGACACCTGGCCCCCTAGGCACACCACCGTAGTGCGACGCAGTGCATACTGCTCCGCCTATTTGCCTCCGCTTCGCTCCGGCGGGTTCGCGGCCCTCTTTGTCTCGTTCTTCCCTCCCTCCGCTCCTCCGCTTCGCTCCCCCGCTCCACTCGGTCCAGAACGAGACGGGCCGCGAACTTGGGGTGTTCGCGTTGATGGCCATACATGTCGGATGTGATTGATAGCCATCCACATCGACAGTGATTGTGAAGGGCTGCAAGTATTGAGCGCATGGGTTCAGCGGAAGTCGCGCCGGAGCAGGGGCAATCGTCGAGTGTGCTGCCCGCGCATGCCGATGTGCTGGTGGTAGGGGCCGGACCGGCCGGATCGGCGGCCGCGGCCTGGGCCGCGCAGGCCGGGCGGGATGTGCTGCTGACGGATTCGGCGGTGTTCCCGCGGGACAAGACCTGCGGCGACGGGCTGACCCCGCGCGCCACCGCCGAGCTGGAGCATCTGGGGCTCGGGGATTGGCTGCGGGCGCACACCGTCAATCGCGGGCTGCGCATGGCCGGGTTCGGGCGCGAGGCCCTGCTGCCCTGGCCGGGCGGCTCGTTCCCCGCGTACGGCAGTGCGGTGCCGCGCACCGAACTCGACGACAAGCTGCGGGAGACCGCGGTGAAGTTCGGGGCCCGAATGGTGCAGGGCGCCAAGGTAGTCGAGGTGGCGCGGGACGGTGATCGGGTCACCGGGGTGACCGTCAAGACCGATTCCGGCTTGCAGGCGGTGTCCTGCAAGGTGCTGATCGTCGCGGACGGGGTGCGGTCGCCGGTCGGAAAACTGCTGGGACGCACCTGGCATCGGGAGTACGCGTACGGGACGGCGGCGCGCGCGTACATCAAGTCCGAGCGCAGCGATGATCCGTGGATCACCTCGCATCTCGAATTGCGGGATGCGAACGATGAATTGGTGCCCGGCTACGGCTGGGTGTTCCCGCTCGGCAACGGTGAGGTCAATATCGGGGTCGGCTCGCTCGCCACCGAGAAGCGGCCCTCGCATATTTCGTTGAAACCGCTGCTGCAGCACTATGTTTCGCAGCGCCGCACGGAGTGGGGCTTCGAAGGTGAGGCGCGGGCCGTCGCCTCGGCGCTGCTGCCCATGGGCGGTGCGGTCTCGAATGTGGCCGGGTGCAATTGGGCGCTGGTCGGCGATGCCGCGGGCTGCGTGAATCCGCTCAACGGTGAGGGTATCGACTACGGCCTCGAGGGCGGGCACATGCTCGCGGAGCTGCTGGACGAACCCGATCTGACCACGCTCTGGCCGCAGACGCTGCGGGCCCGCTACGGCCGGACCTATTCGGTGGCACGGCGTTTGGCCGCACTGGCGACCCATCCGCGGGCGGTGCCGCTCGGCGGTCCGCCGGTGATGCGGTCGAAGCTGTTGCAGCGCACGGCGGTTCGGGTGATGGGCAATCTGGTGACCGATGAGGACCTGGATCTCACCGCCAAACTGTGGCGTGGCGCGGGGCGGGCGTCGATGCGATTCGACAAGCTGCAGCCCTTCGCATGACCACCCGGCCGGTCGCCGAGGAACTGCTCCCGCATCTGCGGCGCGCACGGGATCTCGCGGACCGGCACTATGCGGAGCCGCTGGACCTGGACGGTCTGGCGGCCGCCGCCGGGGTGTCCAAATACCACTTCCTGCGGTGTTTCGCCGCGACCTACGGTAAGACCCCGGCGCTGTATCTGGCGGAGCGGCGCATCGAGCGCGCGCAGGATCTCTTGCGCGCCACCAATATCACGGTGACCGAGACCTGCATGATGGTCGGCTACAGCAGTCTGGGTTCCTTCAGCCGCAAATTCACCGATCTGGTGGGGATGTCGCCCTCGGAGTATCAGGCCAAGTTCGCCGTCGAGGGCGCTCCCCACATTCCGGGGTGCTACATCTTCATGCACGGTCTGTCGGACCGGAAACCGGCCGAATCCGGCGACACCGCAATTTCGGAGAAGCCTCCCGGGGTCGCGGGTCCCTAGCCTTGCGGTATGACGATCACCAACGTTTCCCTGGCCACCGTGTACGTGACCGATCAGAGCGCCGCCAAACAGTGGTACACCGACAAACTCGGTTTCGTGGAGACCGCGGATGTGACCATGGGCGACAACGGCTTCCGCTGGGTGACAGTGGCGCAGCCGGATCATCTCGAGCTGGAGGTGACCCTCATGCTGCCGGGGCCGCCGCTGGACGAGCAGCTGGCCGAGGCCATCCGGCGTTCGCTGGCCAGTGGCACGCACGGCGCGCTCGGGCTGCGAACCGACAACTGCCAGAAGACTTTCGAGGAGCTCAGCGCCAAGGGCGTGGAGTTCGTGCAGCCGCCGTCGGAGCGCCCGTACGGCGTGGAGGCCATCATTCGCGACAACTCCGGGAACTGGCTCGTGCTGGTGGAGAACCGCGAATTCGATCCCACTCGAGGGCAATAGACCCTCCCCCCGCCCCGAGTTCGCGGCCCGTCTCGGCTCTGGACTGAGCGGAGCGGGGGAGCGAAGCAGAGGAGCGGAGGGAGGGAAGAACGAGACTTCAGGGGCCGCGAACCGCCCGGAGCGAAGCGGAGGGCAAATTAGACAGAGCTCTGTGCGGCGAACCACGCCTCGATGGACTTGCGCTCGCTCTTCATCACCTTCTCGAGCAGGTTCTCCACCAGCGGCTCGATGGCGCCGCCGACCAGGGGAACCTTGACGTTCACCGTGCCGGCGGCCTCGATCTCGGAACCCTCGGCGGTGGGCCGCAATTCGAGGGTGCCCGACATATCGGTGGTGATACCGGTGGAGGCGCCCTGGAAGGTGCCCGTGGCGGTATCGCCGTCGAGCACGCCCCAGCTGTCGGTGCGCTGGAGTTCGAGATCGCTCTTGAGGACCTTCTTGACCAGGCCCGGAATCTTGTCTTCGGCTGCTTTTTCGGTCATATGGATGCGGATGGTGCCGGGCCCGTCGGGATGGGACAGGTTCAGGGTGGCGGTGGACGCGCCGGTGAAGCGGGAATTCCACATCTCGTCGTTGGTCAGTGCCCGGTGAAGCTCTTCTACCGGAACGCTGTACTGCACGGTGAAGCTGAATTTACGGGACATGGCGGCAACGGTAGCCCAGTCATGGAATAGCCTGGTGAAGTGTCGGAAACCAGCCAGTCTGTCACCGCAGCGGAGCGGAGCAGTCTCACCGCAGCGGAGCGGAGCAGTGTGACCGCAGCGGAGCGGAGCGGACTCACCGCAGCGAAGCGGAGCAGTGTGACCGAGGCGGAACCGGGCGCCACCGCGCCGCCGCTCGCCGACGCTCCCCCACCACCGCCCGCGACCCGCTGGCGGCGCACACGCATGGGAATCCTGATCGCCGCGTCGGCCATCAGCGTGCTCGCGGTGCTGCTGGTGCTGGCCGCCTGGAAGGACGATCGGCTCATCAGTTCGGATATGGGCACGACCAGCGGCGAAGTGCTGTCGGCCGGACGCCTGCGGTCCGCGGTCATCTTCGTGACCCCGGACGGTGAGACGCACAATCCCAAGGTCGGCGTGCTGTACCCGACCAGACTGACCGTCGGCGAACGCATCAATGTCGAATATCAGCGCAGCGATCCCGATCTGGTCCGCGTGGCCGGTCGCGATGCGCGCGTCGCCATCATCCCGGCACTGTCGGTGATCGTGGTGACATGGGCGATAACCCTGCCAGCACTGTGGATTCTCGGCGTACGCCCACGTCGCGAGCGCCCATGGTTCGCGGCCCGGCTCGCTCTGGACTGAGGTAGCGGAGGAGGGAAGAGTGCGACTCCCAGGGCCGCGAACCCGCCCGGAGCGAAGCGGAGGGCAGAATGGGCAGAGTGAAAACAGAGCGGCGGGAATCGGTTCGGGCCTCGTTGGAGAAGCAGCCGCACGAGGTCGCGTCGATGTTCGACGGGGTCGCGAAGCGGTACGACCTCACCAATACGGTGATCTCCGGTGGCCAGGACTATTACTGGCGGTGGGCGACGCGTAAAGCGCTGGCGCTGCGGCCCGGTGAGCGGGTGCTGGATCTGGCCGCGGGCACCGGCGTCTCCACGCTCGAGCTGGCCAAGTCCGGCGCCTGGTGCGTGGCCACCGATTTCTCGCAGGGGATGCTGGCGGCGGGGCGGTTCCGCAAGGTCCCGATGGTGGCCGGTGATGCCATGGCGCTGCCGTTCGCGGACGAATCCTTCGATGCGGTGACCATCTCCTACGGTCTGCGCAATGTCGCCGATCCGGATCTGGCGCTGCGCGAGATGCTGCGCGTCACCAAGCCCGGCGGCCGGCTGGTGGTGGCGGAGTTCTCCACGCCGACCTTCGCGCTTTTCCGCACCGTCTACATGGAGTACCTGATGAAGGCGCTCCCGGCGGTGGCCAAGCGAGTCTCCAGCAATCCGGATGCGTATGTCTATCTGGCGGAATCGATCCGGGCCTGGCCGACGCAGACGCAGCTCGCACTGCGTATCGCCGATGCCGGTTGGTCGTCGGTGAAGTGGCGTAATCTTTCCGGGGGCGCGGTGGCGCTGCACCGCGGCTTCAAATTGGACTGACCAGCATTTTTGTGGTCCGCCTCACACCCGAGGGGCCGAAAAGCCCGCCTCACGGACAGCGAAACCCACTGTGAGGGGGAATGTCATCTGCCGATAACGTCCGGTAAATCCGGCGCAACCGGGGATGACGAAGATCGGAAGCATGCCCGATTCCAGCATTCCCCCGACGAGCACTCGGACCGCGTGCTCGTACTGCGGGGTGGGCTGCGGCATCGTTGTGCACACCCGCCCAGATGACTCCGGCGCCCCGGTCATCGCGTCGGTCAGTGGCGACAAGCTGCATCCGGTGAATGCGGGACGCCTGTGCACCAAGGGCGCCACCCACGCCGAGCTCATGCGCACGGACGGGCGGATGGCGACCGCGTACCGGCGGCCGGAACGCGGGCAGCCGCCGATGCCGGTGCCGGTCGACGCGGCGATCCAGGAGGCCGCCGACCGGCTGCGCGCGATTCTCGACGAGCACGGCCCGGATGCGGTGGCGCTCTACGTTTCCGGGCAGATGTCGATCGAAGCCCAGTATCTGGCAAACAAATTGGCCAAGGGTTATCTGCGGACCGTGCATATCGAGGCCAATTCGCGGCTGTGCATGGCCAGTGCGGCCACCGGATACAAGCAGTCGTTCGGAGCGGACGGGCCGCCCGGCTCCTACGAGGACCTCGACCACGCGGATCTGTTCTTCGTGATCGGCGCGAATATGGCGGACTGCCATCCGATTCTGCTGCTGCGCATGGCGGGGCGGTTGAAGGCGGGCGCGAAACTCATCGTGGTGGATCCGCGGCGCACCGAAACCGCGAAAAAGGCGGACCTGTTCCTGCAGATCCGGCCCGGCACGGATCTGGCGCTGCTGAACGGTTTACTGCATCTGCTCGTCGAAAACGGGGATATAGATACCGAATTCATCGCCGAGCACACGCAGGGGTGGGCGGCGATGCCGGAGTTCCTCGCCGAGTACGCGCCCGCGCAGGTCGCGGAGATGACCGGTCTGGCGGAGGACGATATTCGCACCGCGGCGGAGTGGATCGGTGCGGCCGGTGAATGGATGTCGCTGTGGACCATGGGCGTCAATCAGTCCACACACGGCACCTGGACCACCAATGCGATCATCAATATGCATCTGGCCACCGGCGCGGTCTGCCGCACCGGCAGCGGGCCGTTCTCGCTCACCGGGCAGCCGAATGCCATGGGCGGGCGCGAAATGGGTTATATGGGACCGGGATTGCCCGGGCAGCGCAGTGTGCTGTCGGCGGCGGACCGGAGCTTCGTGGAGACGGCGTGGGAGCTGGAACCCGGTGCGCTGCGGGACAAGGCCGGGCCCGGCACCGTCGAGATGTTCCGCGGGCTCGCGGACGGCGATATCAAGGCGTGCTGGATCATCTGCAGCAATCCCGTTGCCTCCATGGCGAATCGGAAGACCGTGATCGACGGGCTGGAAGCCGCCGAGCTGGTGATCGCCCAGGATGTGTACACCGAGACCGCCACCAATTCCTATGCCGATCTGATGCTGCCCGCCACTCTGTGGGCGGAATCGGATGCGGTGATGGTGAATTCGGAGCGCACTCTGACCCTGCTGCCGCAGTCGGTGCCGCCGGTGGGCGAGGCCCGGCCGGACTGGCAGTTGATCGCGCAGGTGGCGAGCGCCATGGGGTTCCCCGGCTTCGACTACAAGAGCAGTGCCGAGATCTTCGAGGAGATACGGCAATTCGCGAATCCGGTGACGGGATATGACCTGCGCGGCATTACCTACGAGGCGCTGCGGGACGGGCCCATGCAGTGGCCGTGCCCCGATCCGGCACAGCGCCGCAATCCCATTCGCTATCGCAATGACGGTGTCAGCCAGCACCTGTTCACCGATGAGAGCGGTACGCGGCCGCGCCTGGCCTTCGCCACACCCAGCCGGCGCGCCGTCTTCTGGCCGCGCCCGCATCTGCTGCCCGCCGAAATGCCCGACGATGACCACCCCTTCGTGCTCAATACCGGTCGCCTGCAACATCAATGGCACACCATGACCAAGACCGGCAAGGTCGCGAAACTGGTCAAACTCAACGGCGACCCGTTCCTCGAGGTGCATCCGGACGATGCCGCCGCACTCCAACTACACGAGGGCGATCAGATCGAAATCGCCTCCCGCCGTGGACGTGCCGTACTCCCCGCCCGCATCAGCGACCGCGTGCTGCCCGGCTCCTGCTTCGCCCCGTTCCACTGGAACGACGAACAGGGCGAATACCTGACCATCAATGCCGTCACCAACGACGCTGTGGACCCGGACTCCCTGCAACCCGAATTCAAGGCCTGCGCCGTCCGGCTCCGCAAGGTCGCCGCCGTCTCCACCACCCCCCGCCAGGTCCCGGCCACCGATCGCCGTGGAGCGGACTCCCCTGCCGCAGGCCCAAGGAGCGTAGAGACCAGTCCGTTCGGCTTCGACCGAGACCCGATCCACACTTCCAGTGCTCCGAACGGAAGTGCATCACATCCGTTCGGCACAGCGGCGGACAGCGCTGGGCGTGAGGGAGTGCATCCGCTGTCGGCAATGCTCGGGCTCGACGGAGCGGTCGCGCCGACGCTGAGCGATGCGGAGCGGATCTATCTGGGCGGGTATCTGGCGGCATTGCAGACCTTGCCGGTGGCAGGGGTGCCGATACTGCCCGAGACCGCGCCTCTTTCACGGGGCAGCCGACTCTGGATCGACGGGTTGCTCGCGGGCATGTATTCCCGCGGAGCACAGCCGCAATCGGCGGGTATCGCCGATGCGGGCGCCTTGCAGACAGGCGCCGGGAACGGCGAGCCGGTCACACGGACGGTGACAGTGCTGTGGGCTTCCCAGACCGGGACCGCAGAGGAGCTGGCAGCCGCGGTCGCAACACGTCTCGCCGCAGCCGATTTCACGCCCCGGCTGGTGGATATGGACTCCACCGATCTCGCAGATCTGACCGGTGACGTGCTGGTGATCACCAGCACCTTCGGCGACGGCGGCCCGCCGGACAATGGCCAAGACTTCTGGGATCGTCTCAGCGACAGCGCAATCCGCCTCACCGGCATGCGGTATGCCGTCTTCGCGCTGGGCGATTCCTCGTACGACGAATTCTGCGGACACGGGCGCAAGCTGGATGAACTTCTCGCCGAATGCGGTGCGAGTCGCCTGCTACCGCGCGTGGAAAGCGAGCCCGATCACGACGACCTGTCCGAACAATGGATCGACGACGTGACCGCAGCACTCGGCGGAAATCCGGAACCCCTTGGTTCGCAAGCGATTCGGGCCAACAGCCCCACCACTAGAGACGGATCACCAAGCCCGGGCAGCCGGTACGCGGCTGCGGGCACCCCGGCCTCGGGCGGCGCGCCAGAACCGCACGGCGCGTCGGCTTTCAGCGGCGCGCCAGCCACCAACAGCGCCCAGATTCCTGGCGGGTTGTTGTCATATGGCGGCGGGCTCATACCCGGCGGTGGGTTCGGGCCCGGTGGTGGAGCGTCCGGCGGTTCGGCCGCCCGGCCACATTCCCCCGCGACCACCGGCACCGCGCGCGGTGCCGTAACCACCCTCGCTCCTGCCCAATTCACTCGTAATGCACCGCTTTCGGCGCGGCTGGTGCGTAATGAGTTGCTGTCGCGGCCGGGGTCGGAGAAAGAGGTGCGGCAGTTCGGGTTCGATCTGCGGGGACTGGATGCGAGTTATGAGGTCGGCGATTCACTGGGGATCAAGCCTGCCAATTGTGATGCGCTGGTAGCGGAATGGCTGGCTGCGACCGGGCTCGACGGGCGACGGCTCATCGATCTGGAGGATCGGGAGTTGCCGCTGGCGGAGGCGCTGCGCACGCATTACGACATCACCAAGGTGAGTACCGATCTGCTGTCGTTCATTGCCGAGCACAATGCGAGTCCGCATCTGGCGAAACTGCTGCGGCGCGACAATCGCAACGAGCTGGACAGCTATCTGTGGGATCGGCAGCCGGTGGATGTGCTGCGCGACTTTCCGGTGCGGGCCGATCTGGTGGAGTGGCTGGGCACGCTGAAAAAGCTGCAGCCGCGCCAGTATTCGATTTCCTCCAGTCCGCTGATCGACCCGCACGAGGTGCAGCTGACGGTGGGCGTGGTGCGCTACGGAAATCCGGTGGCCGCCGGCGCCGCCCGGCGCGGCGGCGTCAGTTCCACCTTCCTGGCCGATCGCGCGGGCGAGGCGCCGATCTTCCTGCAGCGCGCCCCGCATTTCCGCCCCCCGCTGGATCCGAACGCGCCCATGATCATGGTCGGTCCGGGCACCGGCATCGCACCGTTCCGGGGTTTCCTGCACGAGCGCCGCGCGCTCGGCTGCCAGGGCCGCAATTGGCTGTTCTTCGGCGATCAGCACGCGGCGGACAATTTCTATTACCGCGCGGAACTGGAGGATATGTTCCGCTCGGGCTTCCTGACCCGGTTGGATCTGGCTTTCTCGCGGGATCAGCGGGAGCGGGTCTATGTGCAGCACCGCATGATCGAGCACGGTGCGGAACTGTGGGCATGGCTGCGTGAGGGCGGCCATTTCTACGTCTGCGGTGATGCCGCACGCATGGCCAGGGATGTGGACGACACCCTGCTGCGGATAGCCCGGATTCACGGGAAATTGAGCGAGGAGGCCGCACTGGCCTTCAAGAAGCAGCTGGTCGCCGAGAAACGCTACGTGCGCGACGTGTACTGAGCCCCGAATTCTCTGGGGTTCCCAGCCATGGATTTCCCGGATTCCCTTCCCTACGATGTGAAATCGTCGTGTTTACAACGGAGGGTCGGGTCTTGAACCGAAGAATCACCGGGCGAATCGCATTGGCGGCCTTGGCGGCTACCGTGTCGATCGGAGTGAGCGCTTATCCCGCGACGGCGGATACCCCGACCGCCCCCGGAGTGACCACCACGGCGACATCGCCCGACGGTTCCTACATCAAGAACGTCACGGTCAAGGACGACCGCAACATCCAGCTCCAGATCTACTCCGCCGCCATGGACCAGACCTTCCCGGTGGACGTCCTGCGCCCCGCCGATACCGCCGACGCGCGGCCCACCCTGTATCTGCTCAACGGCGCGGGCGGCGGCGTCGACAATGCCTCCTGGCAATTGCGCACGGACGCACTGGATTTCCTGTCCGGCAAGAACATCAATGTCGTGCAGATCATCGGCGGCGCGTTCACCTGGTATACCGACTGGCTGAAGCCCGACAAAGCACTCGGCGTGAACAAGTGGTCGACCTATCTGGGCCAGGAACTGCCGCCGCTGATCGATGTCGCCCTGAACACCAATCGGGTGAATGCCATTGCGGGACTGTCCATGGCGGGCTTGCCGGTGCTGAACTCGGTGATCTTCAATCCCGGGCAGTACCGCAGCGCCGCCGTGTACAGCGGCCTCTCCCAGACCACCACGCCGACCGGGCGCGAGGCCGTCAAGATGACCACGGAACTCTACGGCGGCGGTGACGTCCAGAATATGTGGGGTGCGGACGACAACCCGCTCTGGGCGGCCAACGATCCCACCCTCAATGCCGAAAAACTGCGCGGCACCAATCTTTTCATCTCGACCGGCACCGGAATCCCCGGCGCCTATGACATGCCGGGCGGCAAATTCCGCATGGAGAAGCCCGCGGACTTCGCACAGACGGTCGCGCTCGGCAGCTTCATCGAGGCCAATATCGATGCGTCCACCCATACTCTGCAGGACCGTCTCGATCAGCTGAACATTCCGGCGACCTTCGTCTACCGCAGCACCGGCACCCACTCCTGGGGCTACTGGCAGGACGATCTGAAGACGTCCTGGCCGGTACTGGCGGCGGGACTGTACTCCGCGCCTTAGACCGCCGGCGGATTCAGCCGGGTGAAATCCGCGAGCCGGTAGTACGGGTAGTAGGGGTAGGGCGGCGTCACCGCGCTCGCCTTGTCGAGGCGGGCGATCTGCTCGGCGTCCAGGCTCCAGCCGACGGCGCCGAGATTCTGCCGCAGCTGCTCCTCATTGCGCGCGCCGACCATGACGGTCGCGACGGTGGGGCGGGTGAGCAGCCAGTTCAGCGCGATCTGCGGGACGGTGCGGCCGGTCTCGGCGGCGAGGTCGTCGAGCACATCGACCACGTCGTAGAGCACCTCGTCGTCCACCGGCGGCCCCGCCGCGGCGGTCAGGTGCAGGCGGCTGCCTTCCGGAAGCGGTTGGCCGCGGCGGATTTTGCCCGTGAGGCGACCCCAGCCGAGCGGGCTCCACACCACCGCACCGACACCCTGATCGACGCCGAGCGGCATGAGTTCCCACTCGTAGTCGCGCCCGACCAGCGAGTAGTAGACCTGGTGCGCGACATAGCGCGGGAGCCCGTAACGGTCCGCTGCGGCAAGGGATTTCATGAGTTGCCAGCCCGCGAAGTTCGAGGCGCCGACATAGCGGATCTTGCCCGAACGCACCAGATCATCCAGTGCCGCAAGGACTTCCTCCACCGGGGTGCCCGCGTCGAAGGCGTGCAGTTGGAACAGATCGATGTGCTCGGTGCCGAGCCGCCGCAGTGAGCCCTCGACCGCGCGGATCAGGCGGGCGCGCCCGGAACCGGAATCGTAGGGTCCGGGGCCGGTCGGCAGGGAGGCCTTGGTGGAGATCAGCAGATCGTCGCGGCGGCCCCGAATCGCTTCGCCGAGAACCTCTTCCGAGGCGCCGTCCGAGTAGACGTCGGCGGTGTCGAACATGGTGACGCCTGCTTCCAGACTGATGTCGACGAGGCGGCGAGCCTGCCGCGCATCGGTATCACCCCACGCGCCGAAGAGTTCGCCGCGACCCCCGAAGGTGCCCGCGCCGAAGCTCAATGCCGGAACCATCAGACCTGATGCGCCGAGCCTGCGGTACTCCATGACAACCCCTAACGGAACTACAGTTTTATTAACAAAATCGACGATACACTCACCCTGTCGCAAATGGAACTGGAGGCCCGTTATGGAGCAGGACGTCACCGCACCCGGATCGATCCGCCCGGGTGGGCGCACCGCACGCGTCCGCGAGGCCGTGCTGCGCGCCGCCGGCGATCTGCTCACCGAACGCGGTTTCGCAGAGCTGGATCTGGCCGAGGTGGCCGCGCGCGCCGAGGTCGGCAAGACGACGGTCTACCGCCGCTGGCGCACCCCCGCCGGACTGGTCGCCGACCTCCTCGTCGAAATGGCGGAAACCTCACTGCCGCACAGTGATACCGGCTCCCTCCGCGGCGATCTGGACGCCAATGCCCGATTGGTCGCCGCCACCCTCACCGACCCCCGCCAGGGCCGCCTCTTCCGCGCCCTCCTGGCCGCCGCCACCACCGACGACACCGCGGCCACCGCCCTGCACGCCTTCTACGACACCCGTCTCACCGAATGGTCCCCCTGCATCGAAATCGCCGTCGCCCGAGGCGAACTCCCCCCCGGCACCGACCCCCGCGCCGTCCTCTCCGCGGTCTCGGCCCCCCTCTACTACCGCCTCCTCACCGCCAGCTCCCCCATCGACAAGCCAGCGATCACCGCAGCCGTCGAAGCCGCCACCCTCGCGGCCCGAGCAGGCGTCTTCATCACCGCCCCAGGCGCGGCAGGCATCGCTCGACGCAACGACTGATCTCGCGAGATCCGGGTAACCCCCGGAGAACACCCAGAACTCGGCCACCCACTCGACCGCCTCTCCGCGACGTAACTCCCGTGGCACCCGACGTCCGGCAGACGGCGCGGAGAGGCGGGACTGCAACCGGTTCGTTAGCGGTATCGGGGCCGGATTCCTCGCGAAAAGCGCTGGTAGCGAGGAGAATTGGGAGATGAAGGGTGATCGCGTGGAGATTGTCGTCGATATGGGCGGCGAGTCTCGAAATTACGAAGTGACGGCCAGCCGAGCCGGGCGGCGCGTCGAGGTGCGCATAGCGCGCGGGGTGGTGGAGGTCAGTGAAGTGACCAGGACCGGAACGACGGTTCGCACCGCACGATTCATGGCCGGAAAAGTCTTGGCGCTGGTCGAGCATCCGGCCGATAACGGAGCACTGCCCGGGGAGTGATGTCCGGGTTGCCGTACCGGCGCGGGCGGGGCATCCTCGGAGGTGCCCGACTTCACCCGGTCACACCGATACGGCGGAGAGGAGCATCCGATGACCGAACGCATCGACGCGGTACCCGAGGCCGACTATGTCGAGCAGCACACCGCAGCTTTTCCGAGCGATTCCGCAGATCCGGAGCCTTATCCCGACAGGGACGCACACACCGGGGAGCTGCTGGAATCAGATTCCGAGATCACCCCGCCACCGGTCGGGGACAGCGGCTGGACGGCCGACGAGGCGGATCTCATCGAACAATCGATACCGGTCCCGCTGGGCGACGATTACGACAGCTCCGGCAGCTCCGACACCGAATACTGACGGCGAGCGCTCGGGGCGGCGGCCCGGTGCCGCCGCCCTGCCGCTCACTTCGAGATGCCCGCGCGCACGGTCGCATGCAGTTCGCGCAGGCTGGACCGCTCGGTCGCGACCTCGAGCACCCGAATGCCGTGCGCGTTACCGGTGAGCGCCACCGCCAATTCCGCCGGATCGACCTGCCGGTGCGGCACCCGATAGGCCGCGCACAATGCGGCCAGATCCATACCGTGCGGGGTGCCGAACACCCGCTCGAAGACGCCCGCGTACTGCGGATCGCCCTGTTCGAGCAGTTCGAAGATGCCGCCGCCGTCGTCATTGGCGACCACGATGGTGAGGTCTTCGGGCCGCGGTTCACCCGGGCCGATGAGCAGACCGGACGCATCGTGCAGGAAGGTCAGATCACCCATGAGCGCGACGGTCCGCCCCGAATGGGTCAGTGCCGCACCGACTGCCGCCGAAACGGTGCCGTCGATACCGGCCACACCGCGATTGGAGAGCACCCGGATACCGGGCCGCGGCTGGGAGACCAGCGCGGCGTCGCGCACCGGATTCGACGCGCCCAGCAGCAATTGATCGCCGTCGTGCAGTGCGTTCATCACCACTTCGGCCACATGCAGACCGGTCGGCTTGGGGTGGGCGTCCAGCTCGGCGCGCACCACCGCGATCGCCTTCTCGTTCAGGTCGCGGCACTGCTCCAGCCATTCGGCGCGCGGGCTGCCGTGCGTGACGGCCCGGGTACCGGTGCCCACCACATTCCCGGACACATCGGGCCAGCGCGGGCCGGTGGTGAGCGCGTACACCACCACCTCGGGATCGGCGAGCACCTGCGACACCTGCCGGTGCAGGGTGGGCCGCCCGGTGATGATGGCCTGCTTCGGCCGCAGCAATCCGAGCGCGAGCGGATGCAGCGCCGGCCCGTGCATGGGCGCGGTCGGTTCGGCGACGGTCGGCACGTTCGCGAGTTCCGG
This sequence comes from Nocardia sp. NBC_01388, assembly GCF_045040085.1. Classification (NCBI taxonomy): domain Bacteria; kingdom Bacillati; phylum Actinomycetota; class Actinomycetes; order Mycobacteriales; family Nocardiaceae; genus Nocardia; species Nocardia sp. NBC_01388. The sequence continues at coordinate 7,198,597 of NZ_CP109553.1, read as the reverse complement.
CCGGCGCCCCGCACCGTGCCCGGAGATGACCACGGTATCGACGCTGAGATCGATATCCAGCGGTACGTCCAGGGTCGCGTATTGCGTTGCGGTCCAAGGGGCGTCATCGGCGCGCCCGACCGGCAGCACCTCGCCGGCGGCCATATCGGGGACCAGCGGTTCGCGCAGCGGAATGTCGAAGTGCACCGGCCCGGCATTGCCCGAGCGGGTGCCGCGGGCGGCGGCCAGCACCCGGCAGACGGCCGAGCGCCACACGCTGTTCTGCTTGGCGTACTGCTCCGAACCGGTTTCGGTCTCGGCCAGGCCGAGGCTGACGGTGGCGCGCACCTGGCTGCCGAACAGACCGAGCTGCTCCACGGTCTGGTTGGCGCCGGTGCCGAGCATCTCGTAGGGCCGGTTGGCGCTGAGCACGATGAGCGGCAGTCGCGCGTAGTTGGCTTCGAGCACGGCCGGGCCGAGATTGGCGACAGCGGTGCCGGAGGTCATGACGACGGGCACCGGGCGGCCGCTCGCGGCGGTCAGGCCGATGGCGAGGAAACCGGCGCTGCGTTCGTCGATGCGCATGTGCAGGCGCAGTCGCCCGGCGGCATCGGCCGCCTGTAATGCGAAGGCCAGTGGCGCGTTTCGCGATCCCGGGCACAGGACCACATCTCGCACTCCGCCGCGCGCGAGCTCGTCGACGACGACCTGCGCCTGTGCTGTCGAAGGATTCACCCTCTCAGCCTCTCAGACAGTCGCTCATCACGCTGCGTCAGCCCGCTCACACCTGGTCTTATATACTTAGGGTTTGCTAACCTAAGCCCATGTCGAAGCGCCCCAAATACGTCAAACCCGAACACCGCGAAATCCTGACCGCGGAGGTACTGGCGAGCAAACGCATCAGCCCGAACTTCCAGCGTGTCACCCTCGGCGGCGACGGCCTCGCGGGCTTCACCGCCATGGGCTGGGACCAGTGGTTCCGGCTTTTCCTGCCCGGTCGCGACAACAGCCTGCGCCTGCCCACCTCCACCAGCAGCCTGGGCTGGTACGCGCAGTACCTCATGATGGGCAAGGAGCACCGGCCGCTGGTGCGCAACTACACCGTGCGCGATTACCGCGCCGCCGGGTTCGGCGAATTCGGCAGCACCGCCGAGATCGATATCGACTTCTTCGTGCACGGCGACGACAGTCCGGCCGCCACCTGGTCCAACAGCACCACGCCCGGCGACAAGGCCGGAATGCTGGACGAGGGCATCACCTACCAGGCCCCGGATCACACCGATTGGTCTCTTCTGGTGGGTGACGAGAGCGCGCTGCCCGGCATCGCGGGCATTCTGCGCTCGGCGCCGCGCGGCCTGAAAGGCGCGGCGTACGTGGAGATCTCACATGCCGACGACGCCCAGGAACTGGGCGAACCCGAAGGTGTACAGGTCAACTGGCTGGTCCGTACGGATCCGAACGCCGAGGTCGGCGCAGTGGCCGCGGAGGCGGTACGGGCGGCGGAACTGCCCGCCAAGGGCGTCTACGCCTTCATCGCGGGCGAGCAGAAGCTGTGCGCCGGAGTACGGCGATACCTGGCCCAGGACCGCGAAATCCCCAAGGTGGACATCACTTTCACCGGTTACTGGCGAGTAGGCAAGGCGGCGGGCTGAATTCGGGCCGCGGATGCCGAATTCGAGCCGGCCGCGAATACCGAGTTCGCGGCCCTGATCAGGGCCGCGAACCGGTCATTTGATTAACCAGCGTGACGCTGGATGAGCGCACCGACACGCGGAAGCGCCTCGGCGACATGCTTCTTCGCCGAGTTACGCATCGAGTTGTAGACCTTGGTCAGCGCGGGACGCGACGACGCGGCAGCGCGCTCGTCGGTCACCGAGAGCAGCGCCTCGGAGACCTCGTCCTGCTTGGCGACCAGCAGGTCGGCGAACGACCCGGCGCCGGAAGCCTGGTACTGCGACCAGAACGGCTCGAGCTGCGCGACAAAACGGGGAATGAAGGATTCGAGGGCATCGCCGACAATTGTCGGGCTGACCTTCTTGACCGCGGCGTAGCCGCCCTTCACAGCGAGACCCGACGCGCCGCCCTTGTCCGACACCTCAGCATCCAGAACCTCTTTGGCGTCGACCAGGAAGGCCGGACGCTTGGCGTCATCGAGCAGGGATTCAGACAGTGCTGCAACCACTTTCAGGTTCCTCCGGATAGTTTTTCGATGAACGAGCGCATGGAACTATACGCACCGGCGTTCCGCCGCACACGACGCCGATACAGCTCGACTGCCGAAGCAGCAACTGCACTGTAAAGCCTCCGCAATCGATTGGCAGCGTTTCAGTTTCGCCTCTCCGATACTTCAAGCGACCACTTGGGAGCCGTCCCGCCTCCCCGCGACTTCGGCGCACGGCAGAGTGCCGCGCACAGTCATGCACGCGTGCCGGCGGTCGGGTGCCCACCCGATTCGGGGGGTAACCCCAGGAGTTGCCCCTGGCGGCACGAGATCAGTAGTTGCCTCCGCGACGAACGAAAACACCGGGGCGCGGCGCCTCCAGCGCCGAGCACCCAAACTGGGCGGCCGCGGTAGCCGGCGATGGAGTTCGCGTTATGTTCGTGGCTGTGACCTTCAATGAAGCGCTGTGGCAGCCCGTCCCGGGGTTCAAGGACCTCACCGACATCACGTATCACCGGCATGTCGAGCAGGGCACCGTACGAATCGCCTTCGACCGGCCGGAGGTGCGCAATGCGTTCCGGCCGCACACCGTCGACGAGCTGTACCGGGCGCTCGACCACGCCCGCATGACCTCCGATGTGGGTGCGGTGCTGCTCACCGGCAACGGGCCGAGCGCCAAGGACGGCGGCTGGGCCTTCTGCTCCGGCGGCGACCAGCGCATTCGCGGGCGCAACGGGTATCAGTACGCCGAGGGCGAGACCGCGGACACCGTGGACCCGGCCCGGGCCGGGCGCCTGCACATCCTCGAGGTGCAGCGGCTCATCCGCTTCATGCCCAAGGTGGTCATCGCGCTGGTCAACGGCTGGGCGGCGGGCGGCGGGCACAGCCTGCACGTCACCTGCGACCTCACCCTGGCCAGCCGCGAGCACGCCCGGTTCAAGCAGACCGATGCCGATGTGGGCAGCTTCGACGGCGGCTACGGCAGCGCCTACCTCGCGAAGATGGTGGGGCAGAAGCGCGCCCGCGAGATCTTCTTCCTGGGCCGGCCGTACACCGCCGAGGAGATGCACAAGATGGGCGCGGTCAACGAGGTCGTCGATCATGCCGAGCTGGAGAATGTGGCGCTGGAGTGGACCGCGGAAATCCTCGGCAAGTCGCCCCAGGCGATTCGCATGCTGAAGTACGCGTTCAACCTCAGCGATGACGGACTGGTCGGCCAGCAGCTGTTCGCCGGTGAGGCCACCCGCCTCGCGTATATGACCGATGAGGCCGTCGAAGGCCGCGACTCCTTCCTGGAGAAGCGCGCCCCCGACTGGGCCCCGTACCCGTACTACTTCTGAAACCCCAAGTCCCGCACCCCACCAGGCACCATGGTGGTCCACGCAGAACGAAGCCACCGATCAACATCCACCCCAAGTTCGCGGCCCGCCCCGTTCTGGACTGAGCGGAGCGGAGGAGCGAAGCGGAGGAGCGGAGGGAGGGAAGAACGGGGTAACAGGGCCGCGAACCCGCCGCAGCGAAGCGGAGGCAAATCAAACACGGAGGCAGAAGATATGGAGATTCTCAGCAGTCGGTTGATCCTGCGGCCGGTGGACTATCAGCGCACGCTGGAGTTCTACCGGGACACGCTCGACCTGGCGATTGCCCGGGAGTATCCGGGCGGCACGGTGTTCTTCGCGGGGCAGTCCCTCATCGAGGTCGCGGGGCACGGGCGCGGTGACGACGCACCGGTGGGATTCGGGGGCGCGATCTGGCTGCAGGTGCGCGATTGCGGGGCGGCGTCGGTCCAATTGGCATTGTCGGGGGTGCCGATCGACAAGAAGCCGGAGCTGCAACCGTGGGGGTTGATCGAGATGTGGGTGCGCGATCCGGACGGGGTGCCGATCGTGCTGGTCGAGGTGCCCGAGGATCATCCGATCCGGCGGGACAGTCGTTCGCGGCCGAAATGATCGACACGCCACACCTTTCGGGTCGATGACACGCCACACACGGGTGTGTCGCTCACCATGCGCGAAACCCTTAGCACGTATGTAGCTGTGATCTTTTTCCGGGGGCGTCGGTTAACGCGGCGTTCACCGGATAGCGCAAACTGGGCGTCGTGTCTGCCGAACTGCTCGTTCTGCTGATCGTTGTTCTCACAGCCTTGGCATTCGACTTCACCAACGGATTCCACGACACCGCGAACGCGATGGCGACCTCGATCGCGACCGGTGCGCTCCCGCCGCGTACTGCGGTACTTCTCTCCGGAGCGCTCAATCTGGTCGGTGCTTTCCTCAGCGTCGCCGTGGCCGCGACGGTCGCCGAGGGCATTGTCGACCTCTCCGAGGTGAGCGGGCGGGCACTGCTCGACATCGTCTTCGCCGGACTGGCCGGCGGCATTCTTTGGAATCTGTTCACCTGGCTGCTGGGTTTGCCGTCGAGTTCCTCGCACGCGCTTTTCGGCGGGCTGATCGGCGCGACCATCGCGGCGCTCGGCTGGGACGGGGTGATCTGGTGCGCCGGCAACAAAGGTGTGCTGGCCAAGATCATCATTCCGGCGCTGGCCGCACCCGTGGTCGCGGCGCTGGTCGCCGCGCTCGGCTCGTGGGCGGTGTATCGCATCACCCGCGGCGGCAACGAGAAGTCCGTGAACCGCGGATTCCGGTGGGGGCAGATCGGTTCGGCCTCACTGGTGTCGCTGGCCCACGGCACCAATGACGCGCAGAAGACCATGGGCATCATCTTCCTGGCGCTCATCGCGCACGGCTCCGCCAAGGCCAGCGATCCACTGCCGCTGTGGGTGATCGTGTCCTGCGCGGTCGCCATTGCCGCGGGCACCTGTCTGGGCGGCTGGCGCATCATCCGCACCCTGGGCAAGGGCCTGGTCGATATCGCGCCGCCGCAGGGCTTCGCGGCCGAATCCACCAGTGCGGCGATCATTCTCACCTCGGCGCATTTCGGCCTGCCGCTGTCCACCACGCAGACCGTGACCGGATCCATCCTGGGCTCCGGCCTCGGGCGGCCCGGCGCGGAGGTGCGCTGGGGCGTGCTGGGCCGCATGGTCGTGGCCTGGGTGCTCACGCTGCCGCTGGCCGGTGTGGTCGGCGCGCTCTGCTGGGGCATCCTGGACGCCATCGGCGGAACCGCGGGCGTGCTGGTGGTATTCGCGCTGCTGATCGTGGTGGCCGGGGCAATCTGGATGCGCTCCAGGCAGACTGCCGTGAACTCGCACAATGTGAACGACGACTGGCAGGGCGAGACCGCCGCGGACGCACCGGCCCGCACCGAGCACCACGCCGGCAACGGCCTCGGATAGGAGCGCGACACGATGCACACCTTCCTGTCCAACCTGACCGACCTGTGGCGGGTCACCGTGGCCGCCCTGGTGTTCGGCGCGGGACTGCCCGTCGTCTTCGCGCTGGGCATTCGCTACCGCGCGCAGCTCGACGACGGCGCCACCGGATCCACCCGCACCGTGGCGCTCACGGTCTCCACCGTCTGTTTCGCCGTGGTCATGATCGCGGTGCTGGCCGGTGTGCTGTTCATCGCACGCGGCTTCCTCGCGACCCGACTCGGAATTCATCTGCTCGGCGCCTGACGCCGCCGGATCGAAAGGCATGCTGGTGAGCACCCCCGAACCGCCGAACACCGACCCCACCCCGGCGCCGCAGCAGCGTTCCAATGTGCTGCAGAAGGTCCTGGACTGGCTCAAAGCCGGTTATCCACAGGGCATTCCGCAGTCCGATTACGTGGCGCTGCTGGCGGTGCTGCATCGCCGGCTCACCGATTACGAGGTGCATCTCGTGGTCGAGGATCTGGTGAGCGAGCGGGTGGCCACCGGAGAGATCGCACTCGCCGATATCGAGGCCGCCATCGCCCGAGTTGCCAAGGAGCAACCCGGCGAGGACGATATCGCTCGAGTGGCCTCCCGGCTGGCAGCCGGTGGATGGCCGCTGGCGACACCGACGTCCGACTGACAGCTCGACCGACCCCATCGAACCCCGGCGGCGGACCCCCTAGGTGCGCCACCACCCCACGAGATGACACGATCGCGAACGTGAGCAATACCCTCCGCATTCTTCCCATGCCCACCGGCGCATCGGTAGGCGAAGTATTGCCGCATCTGCGTGAAGCCCTGGAAGGCACCGGGCCCACGTGGTTGCCGGTACCCACGGCCGATCGCCGCGAGGCGCAACGACTCAGCAGCAATCTGCGCCCCGGCGAAGAGATCGACGACGATGTGGCGCTGGTGGTCACCACCTCCGGTACCACCGGAATACCCAAGGGCGCCATGCTCTCCGCCTCGGCGCTGCGGGCCAGCGGGGACGCCACCCATGAGCGCCTCGGCGGTCCCGGGCAGTGGCTGCTGGCGCTGCCCACCCATCACATCGCAGGCATCCAGGTGCTACTGCGCAGCATCCTTTCAGGTACCGAACCGGCCGTGCTCGATGTCACGGACGGATTCCTGCCCGGGGGACTGCCCGGCGCGATCGCCGGTATGCGCGGGCCGCGGCGGTACACCTCGCTGGTGCCCACACAGCTCATCAAGGCCCTCGACGAGCCCGCGGCGGCCGCGGCCCTCGCCGAACTCGACGCGGTGCTCATCGGCGGCGCAGCCACCCCGAAGCCGGTACTGGATCGCGCTCGGGCCGCGGGCATCACGGTGTTCCGCACCTACGGCATGAGCGAAACCTGCGGCGGCTGCGTCTACGAGGGCATTCCCCTGCGCGGCACCGAGGTGCGCATCGAGGACGGCCGGGTCATGCTCGGCGGCGCCATGCTCGCGAAGGGCTACCGCAATCAGCCCGAGCATCCGGCCTTCGCCGAACCCGGCTGGTTCCGCACCGAGGACGCGGGCACCTTCGAGAACGGCGTCCTGAACATCTCCGGCCGCCTGGACGAAGCCATCATGACCGGCGGCCTGCTGGTCCTCCCCCAGGTAGTCGAGGCCGTCCTCATCACCCACCCCGCCATCTCCGAATGCGTCGTCCTGGGCCTCCCCGACGCCCGCCTCGGCCAGCGCGTGGTCACCGCCATAGTCACCACCCCCGGCGCCACCGCCCCCACCCTCGACGAACTCCGCGAACACGTCGTCGCCGAACTCGACGCCATCGCCGCCCCCCGCGAACTCGCAGTCCTGCAAGAACTCCCACTCCGCGGCCCCGGCAAACCCGACCGCGCGAAACTGCGCGAACTCCTCCTCACCACCTCCCCCAACTGACCCGCCCCTCGATTGGGCGTCTCGTGCAAAGGCGCCTTGCGCGCCCACGCAAGAGCGATGCATGGGGCATGTAAGACCCGGTCTGCAGAGTGTGTGTCATGACTTCTTACACACCTGCCGAGGCACTCGCCATCGAGGCGGAGGGGCTGGTCAAGGTCTTCGGGGAGCAGCGGGCTGTCGACGGCGTGAGCCTGGCGGTTCCGCGGGGCGCGGTATACGGCGTACTCGGCCCCAACGGAGCCGGTAAGACCACCACCATCCGCATGCTCGCCACCCTCATGAAGCCCGACGCCGGCAGCGCCCGCATCTTCGGCCGCGACGTCCTGACCGAACCCAATGCGGTGCGCAAACTGGTCGGCGTGACCGGCCAGTACGCATCGGTCGACGAAAAGCTCACCGCCACCGAGAATCTGGTGATCTTCTCGCGGCTGCTCGGCCTGTCCAAGGCCGACGCCCGGCGCAAGTCCGCCGAGCTCCTGGAGGAGTTCGGGCTGGAGGAGGCCGCGAACAAGTCGCTGGAGAACTTCTCCGGCGGTATGCGGCGCCGGCTCGATCTGGCCGCCAGCCTGATCACGGCCCCGCCGCTGCTGTTCCTGGACGAGCCGACCACCGGTCTGGACCCGCGCACCCGCGCCCAGATGTGGGAGACCATCCGCCGCCTGGTCCGCGAGGGCTCGACGGTGCTGCTCACCACCCAGTACCTGGACGAGGCCGACCAGCTGGCCGACCGGATCGCGGTCATCGACCGCGGCAAGGTCATCGCCGACGGCACCTCCGACGAACTGAAGGGCTCGGTCGGCCTGTCCGCACTGCAGCTCACCCTCGGCGATCGCGACCGCATCGAAGAGGCGCGCACCGTGGTCTCGGAGTACCTCTCCCGCGCCGCGGGCAAGCCGGTCGAGGCCGCCATCAGCCCCGAGGCGGGCCGCGTCACGGCTCCGCTGCCCGACCCCAGCGTCACCACCGACATTCTGATCCGCTTGCGCGAGCACGACATTCGCGTCGAAGAGATCAATGTCAGCAAGCCCAGCCTGGACGAGGTGTTCTTCGCACTCACCGGCCACGGCGCCGAAGACGAGACCAACGATTCCGAAAAGAGCGCGGCATGACCACCACCATCACGGCTCCGGCGCGGCGGCACGCGGCGGTAGCCCCGGCCCCCATACCGGATGTCAGTAATCACATCAGCCTCGAGCAGACCGCGGCGAATTCGCTCACCATGGCGTACCGCGGCATCCTCAAGATCAAGCACAATCCGGAACAGCTGTTCGACGTCACCGTGCAGCCGATCCTGTTCACCGCGCTGTTCGCCTACATTTTCGGCGGCAGCATCGGCGGCAGCGTCTCGGCCTATCTGCCCATCCTGATTCCCGGCATCCTGGTGCAAACCGTGGTGCTGAGCTCGGTCACCACCGGCACCCAGCTGCGCGAGGATATGGACAAGGGCGTCTTCGATCGCTTCAAATCCCTTCCCATCGCCCGTATTTCGGCGCTGGCCGGAGCGCTGCTCGCCGATATGGTGCGGTACGGCCTGGCCTCCGTGCTGACCGTCATCGTGGGCATCTGCATCGGTTACCGCCCCGACGGCGGCCTGGCCGGCGTCGTCGGCGCCATGCTGGTGGTCGTGTTCTGCTCCTTCGCGGTCAGCTGGATCTGGGCGCTGGTCGGTGTGACCGGTAAGAGCGCCGCCGCCGTGCAGGGCATCTCCATGATGATCATGTTCCCGCTGACCTTCATGTCCGGCGCGTTCTCCCCCGTCGAGAAGATGCCGGGCTGGCTGCAGGGCATCGACAAGGCCAATCCGGTCTACTACATGGTCAATACGGCCCGCGATCTGATGAGCGGCACCGGCGTCACCGCCAATCTCGGCTGGTCGCTCATCGGCTCCGTCGTGGTGATCGCCATCTTCGCCCCGCTCACATTGCGCGCGTACATGCGCCACGCCTGAGTTCGATTCCCGCCCTGGGCCGAATTCCCACGGAATGCCCGTCCACCCTGGTGGGCGGGCATTCCGCATTGCCCCGAAGTCGGCCTGTTATGGTCGGGGCAGTGAATTCCTGCCGCGCCCCGCACAGCCGAAAGCCATTTCGGCTGTCCTGTGCTGTGCTGCTAGCGGGTCTTTTCGCAATAGCCGGGATGGTCGCGGCGACAGCGGAATGGGGCTCCGGACAACAGGTCTCATATGCCGCGGCATCAACGCAGACGGAGCAGGCCTCCGCACGGACCGCCGCAGTCGCAGGTAATACGTTTCCCGTCTGCGGTAAGCACGACAGTCCGAGCTCGGACCCGATGGGACAGCTCGCCGCGCCACCCCGCTCCGCCGGAGATCAGCTGGTCCCGGCCGGTCTCGGGACGGTTCCGCAATTCGCTGCCACACAGTGGCTTTCGTATGACATTCGGCCGCGAGCGCCCACCCTGCCGGTGGCGGCTCCGCATCTGACGACTGTGCTGATCATTTAGGACATTCGGCGTACAGCCATGTCCTGAAGCACTTTTCCGTCGACCCGGACGTTGCCGTCCAGGAGTATTCGCATGCCAAAAAACAGCCGGACCACCGCCCGGAACAGTAATAGGAAATTCTTGGCCGGACTCGCCGCCGCGGCCGCGGTCTGCCTGCTTGCCATTGCCGCTTTCCACATGCTCGGCGCTGACAAGAAATCCGAGACGAAAGCCGCGCAGTCCACTCAGACCAATCCGCTCTACGCCGAACTCGCGAAGCTGGCCCGCCGGGATGCGCACGATCCGCTGGCGCTGGGCCGCACCGACGCACCGGTGGTGCTGATCGAGTACTCCGACTTCCAATGCTCGTTCTGCCGCACCTTCGGGCGCACCATCGAACCCCAGCTCATCTCGAAGTACGTGGAGAAGGGCGTACTGCGGATCGAATGGCGCAACTTCCCGATCTTCGGCCAGGAATCGGAGAACGCGGCCCGCGCCGCCTGGGCCGCGGCGCAGCAGGGCCGGTTCTGGGAATTCCACAACACGCTGCAGGCGAAGGCCCCCGAGAAGAAGAACACCGGCGTACTGACCCCGGATCACCTGGCCGAGCTGGCACAGGAGGCAGGCGTCGCGAATATCGCCAAGTTCCATGCGGACCAGCAATCCCCCGCCGCCGCCACCGCCGTGCGCCAGGATGCCGGTGAGGCGTACTCGCTCGGCGCGTCCTCGACACCGACCTTCCTGATCAACGGCCGCCCGATTCTCGGCGCGCAGCCGATCGAACAGTTCGAGGCGGTTATCGAGGCGGCCCGCGCCGCTGCCCCGGAGCACGCGGAATGAGCGGCACCGTAGGCTTTTTCGCGGCCTTTCTGGGTGGTCTGCTGGCACTGGTGAGCCCGTGCAGCGCACTGCTGCTGCCCAGTTTCTTCGCGTACTCGTTCGATTCACAGGGCAGACTGCTGGCCCGGACCACGGCGTTCTATCTCGGCCTGGCCACCACCCTGGTACCGCTGGGAATCGCGGGATCGTTTGCGGGACGGCTGTTCTCGGAACACCGGGAGCTGCTCATCACCGTCGGCGGCACCGTCATCATCGGCCTCGGTGTACTCCAGATCCTCGGCCGCGGCTTCTCCTTCGGCTTCGCGCAGCGCGCCGCCGCCCGGCAGGGGCGGCCGGAGAAATCCGGCGCCGTCTATCTGCTCGGCCTGGTCTACGGTCTGGCCGGATTCTGCGCCGGGCCGATCCTCGGCTCCATCCTCGCGGTGGCGGCGGTCGGCGGCTCCCCCGTCCAGGGTGGTCTGCTGCTGGCGGTCTACGCACTCGGTATGGCGGCGCCACTGTTCGTACTGGCCTCGGTGTGGGACAGATTCGGCCTGGGTCAGCGAAAATGGTTGCGCGGCAAAATCTTCAGCATCGGAAAACTGGAGCTGCACACCACCTCGCTGGTGTCCGGCCTGTTCTTCATCCTGCTCGGCGCGCTGTTCCTGCTCTTCGGCGGCACCTCGGCGCTGCCGGGGCTGCTGGGCGCGGAGACCGAATTCCACTTGGAGACAACGGTTCAGCGATTCGGTGCGGCCGTATCGGATACAACGGTGCTGCTGATACTCGGCGCCGCCGCACTGGGCATGCTGGCATGGCGGCTATTGCGGACACATCCCGGTGACAGTGAGATCAGCAGGGACTCAATCGTTTCCAGCGAGACGTTGGATTAGCAGCAGAATTCGCTCCGCCGCCGACCGCCGATTCCGGACCGAGGCGGCGGCCAGCGCCGCATCCATGCGCTCCGCCCCGACCGCTTCGCGGTGCAGATCCACATGACGCTGCCAGTTCATGGACGGATAGTCCTGGCGGGCGAACACTTTCGGCGAAAGGGCCAGTAGCTCGAGCGCGGTCTCGATATTCGCACCGGTGGCGATCAGATAGCTGCCCACCGCGCTCGCCACCGAACCGATTTGCGGCAGATCCCAGAACTGCCCCAGCCGCTCGTCGGCCAGCTCGACCAGCTCGCCGAACACCTCGCGCACCTCGTCCGTGCGGCCGCACAGCACGTGAGCATCGACGACGGCGGCCGCCACCATCACATCGGCGGGACCCGGCGCAACCGCCCCGTTCGGCCACGCCATGAGCACCAGCGTCTGACGGAAGCGGCGCAGCCCGGTATCGATATCGCCTTCGGCCAGTTCGACTTCGGCCAACCCCGCGGAGACATTGGCGCGCCGATGATTGGGTGAGGGGAGAATCTGCGTGGCGGTGAGATCGATACCGGCGCCGGCCAGCAGCGGATCCAGCTCGCGGCGGGCCAGCTCGACCTCGCCGATACCCACCAGAGAGCAGGCGAGCAGGCTCCGGATCTCCACGCTCTCGTCGTGGGCCCGCAATTTTACGAGCAGATCAGCGGCCTGCCGGTAGTAGTCGACCGATTCGCCGTAGCGCGCGGACTGCCCGTACATGCCACCCAGGTGCTGGCACACCATGGCCATCCCCCACAGGTCTTCGGTGACGCCGGAACCCAAGGCCCGCACCGCATCCCGCATCGATCCGTACACGTCCCCGGCGTTCTCGCGAATATTCGCCCGCACCAGCAGGGCGGCGACGCGGGTGGGCGGATCCTCGGAGCGGACGCCGTCACCGAGCATGCGCGCCAACTGCCAGCTGTTGGACGGTGCGGTGGCAAGCTCGCCGAGGAAACGGAATACCGGGCTCAATGCGTCGCCGTCGCGCACCAGACGCCGAATCCCGGTGCGCACCACCGCCGCATCGCGCGGACCCGAGCCCAGGTACATGACGTGCAAGCCCAGCATCAGCTGGCCGAACATCTGCAGATCGGCTTCGGCCGAAGTCAGCGAACCCCGCCGCAGCGGCGTCGCCATGATGCGCGGCGCCCAGCTCACGAATTCCAGGTGTGCGCCGCGCATGATCCACATCATGGCCAGCACCGGATAGACCGCGTGCGCGGTGGCGAGATCGCGCCGATCGATCGCATAGCGCAGTACCGCGACCAGATTGTCGAGTTCGGCGGCAACGCCGTACACCACGGACAGCTGATCGGCGCCGCTGTATCGACGAGCCACATCGAGCGCGAATTCCCTTGCCCAGTCACTCATCCGGGCCATGACAAGATCGGCCTCGCCCGCCGCGACGAGCTGCTCCTCGCCGAATTCGCGGACGGTCTCCAGCATTCGGTAGCGCGTGACTTCGTATTCGGCGTCGTCCGACTCCAGCACGGTGAGCAGGGATTGACTCACGAGTCCGTCGATAGCCGTTGCGGCATCGAGGATTTCGGGACCGGAGATCACGCTCTCGGCGGCCGACAGGGTGAACCCGCCCGGAAACCGGCACAGTCGCCGCAGCGCCGTGCGCTGTTCGCCGTCCAGCAGGTTCCAGCTCCACTCGATGACCGCGTGCAGCGTGCGATGCCGCTGCGGGGAACTGCGATCTCCGCTGCGCAGCAGGGCGAATCGGTGATCGAGCCGGGATTCGATCTCCTCCACGCTCATCGTCCTGGTCCGCGCGGCGGCGAGCTCGATGGCCAGGGGCAAGCCGTCCAGCATGCGGCACAGTCGCGCCACCACCTCCGGATCCAGTCGCACCGTGGGCCGCACGGCCCGCGCCCGCGCCGTGAACAGATCGGTGGCCGGGGAGCCGTGCGCGTCGATCAGCAAGGGCGGCAAGGGATAGACGGTCTCCGCCGTGATTTCCAGCGGCGCCCGGCTGGTGGTGAGCACGGTCAGCTGCTCGCTGGCGCCGACGAGATCGGCTACCACCTCCGCGACCGCGTCGATGAGATGCTCGCAATTGTCGAGAATGAGCAGCATCGGCCGCGAGCTCAGCGCCTCCCGCAGGCGCTGCCGCAGATCCCGGTTCCGGGCCGTCCGAAGCACATTGGCGTCCCGGCTGAATTCACCGACACCGAGCGTCGCGGCAATGGTCGCCTCGATCTCGACTCGCGTTTCCGCGGTCTCCTCCGAATCTGCCCGCAGCGAAGCCAATTCGATCAGAGCGACAGTCTGCTCACTCGCCAGCCGCGCACCCAGCTCGTTCGCCACCCGAGTCTTGCCGGTACCCCCGGGCCCGAGCACGGTGGTAACCCGCGAACTGCGCAACAACCGTTCCAGCGCATCGATATCCGCCTCGCGCCCCAGCAGCGGATTCGGCGCCGCCCGCAACCCGATCGCCGCCCCGGCGGGCTCGTACTCCGTCCCCACCGCATGCTGCGCCGCCGACACCATTCGCAACGCCTGCGCAGAACCTCCTCGGCCACCGGATTCGGCGGCGTCCGAAACAGAGTGCCCCGCACCGGACCCGGTCCATGTCCGCCCGGATTCCCCGCCCTCGAACTGCGTGGAACCCTGGCCCGAATAGCCCTGTCCTGGGCTGCCACCCGAACCGGCCATGTGGTTCGCTCCGCCGGAATGCCCCTGCTCCGGAGGGTAATTCGGTCCGGTGGTGGTGTTCGGTGCCGTAGCGCGAGCGACCGGTAGTGGTTCACCCCGCAGCAGCGCGGTATTGAGTGCGACCAGCACGGGCCCCGGGTCGGCGCCGAGCTGATCCACCAGCCGGGTGCGCAGTGAGGCGAAGACATCCAGCGCCTCATTGGTGCGTCCGTCGGCGGCGAGCAGCCGCATGAGGGTGGCGTGCGCGGGTTCGTCGAAGGGTTCCGCGACGGCCGCGGCACGGGCCAGTTCCAGTGCGCCCGGAAGATCGCCGACCGCCTCGCGCACGGAGAGTTCCAGAACGTCGAGTCCCCGCCGGCGGGCGGTGGCCAGCCCGGCGAGCTCATCGGCGACCGGGCCGGAGGGCAGGTCGGCTGCCGGATCACCACGCCAGAGGGTGCGGGCGGCGGCAATCCAGGCGAGGCAGGCGGGGCCGTCGCCGGCGGAATGTGCTTGGCGCGCCTGGTTTTCCAGGTGCTGGGCCAGGGTGAGGTCGACCTGATCGGGGGCCAGGACCAGGCGGTATCCGGCGGGGCCGATTTCCAGTGCGCCGTCGGGCAGTGCGGAGCGCAGCCGGGAGACCTGGGTGTGCAGGGCATTCATCGGAGCGCGCGGGGGGTCTTCGCCCCAGACGTCCTCGATGAGCGCCTGGGCGCTGCGGCTGCGGCCGGGGTGCGTCGCGAGGGCGGCCACGAGCAGCCGGGCGCGGGCGCCGGGTACGGGTGCGAGCGTGCCGGGCGCGCTCCCGGACGCCGCCTGGGCACCGTCGCGTCGCAGCGCGACCTCGCCCAGCAGGGCTACCAGAACCGTGTCGCCTGCGGATACCGGCCGGGTGGTCCCGGCGCTGCTAGAACTGCCTGTTTGCGAAAACATTCCTCGTCAATCCTAGGTGAGACACCGGGGGGTGCCGGATTCGCCGGATCCGTCGGCGCGGTCGCCTACGCTCGGTCCATGAGCGAATTCGACATCCACCGGGAAACGGTCATCAAGGCCGATCCCGGGCAGATCCAGGCGCTCGTCGACGACTTCCACCAGTGGCAGCGGTGGTCGCCGTGGGAGAACGTGGATCCGGCCATGGAGCGCACCTACAGCGGGGCCGATCGGGGCATCGGCGCCCGGTACTTCTGGAGTGGAAACCGCAAGGCCGGTCGCGGCAATATGGAAATCACCTCCGCCACCACCGACGCCATCGGCATCCGGTTGAATTTCGAGAAGCCCATCGAGAACACCAATCAGGTCACCTTCGAATTCCGTCCGCAGTCCGACGGCACCGCTGTCACCTGGCGGATGACCGGCGAGCGCACCGGAGCGATGGCACTCATGGCCAAGCTTCTCCCGATGGACCGCATGCTGGCAAAGGATTTCGACAAGGGTCTCGCCCAGCTGAAGGCCGCCGCCGAGTCCTGAGGGCGCCTCCCCCACGCCCGGAACGACCTCCGCCGCACAGCCTGAACAGGGCCGCGATCGCCATTCCCAGGTGGGGGCGGGCGCCGGGAGGTGCCGGCCCGGGCCTCGGATTAGGCTGCGATGCATGGCTACAGCAGCACAGTGGATCGAGGGCGCTCGGCCGCACACTCTGCCGAACGCGATCGCCCCGGTCCTGGCGGGCACGGGGGCCGCGGCCTCCATCGACGGGGCGGTGTGGTGGAAAGCGGTACTGTGCCTGCTGCTTTCGCTCTCCCTGATCATCGGCGTGAACTACGCCAATGACTACTCCGACGGTATTCGCGGCACCGATGACGACCGGGTCGGCCCCCTGCGCCTGGTCGGCTCGAAGCTGGCCAGTGCCGCCGCCGTGCGCAATGCCGCCATCGGCTGCCTGGCGCTCGGCGCGGTACTGGGCCTGATCCTGGTGTTCACCAGCGCCTGGTGGCTGCTGCTGGTCGGTGCGGGCTGCCTGGCCGGGGCGTGGTTCTACACCGGCGGCCGGAACCCGTACGGGTACAGCGGTTTCGGTGAGATCGCGGTCTTCGTCTTCTTCGGCCTGGTGGCGGTGCTCGGCACCGAGTTCGTCCAGGCCGGGCGGGCGGAGTGGGCCGGACTGGCCTGCGCGATCGCCGTCGGCGCGTTTTCCAGCGCGGTGCTGGTCACCAATAATCTGCGCGATATCCCGACCGATTCGGTCTCGGGCAAGACCACGCTCGCGGTGCGCCTCGGCGATACCCGCACCCGCACACTGCATGTGGTGCTGCTGGCGGTGCCGTTCCTGGCCACGCTGGCCCTGGCCGCCCGGACGCCGTGGGCCCTGGTCGGCCTGGTCGCGCTGCCGCTGGCCCTCAAGGCCAATGAGCCGGTCCGCACCGGCAAGAACGGGCCGGGATTGATTCCCGCTCTCGCCGGTACCGGACTGGCACTGTTGATCTGGTCGGTGGCCACGGGCCTCGCACTCGGCCTCGGCTGAGGTCAGTCCTCGTCGGGGACGAGGATTCCGAGCACCCAGTTCACCAGGGTGATGATGATCGCACCCCAGACGGCCGCCCAGAACCCGTCCACGCGCAGGCCGTACTGGGTGGTCTCGGTGATCTTGGCGGTCAACCACAGCATGAAGCCGTTGATCACCAGCAGGAACAGGCCGAGCGACAGCACCACCAGGGGCAGTGACAGCAGTTTCACGATCGGCTTGATCAGGGCGTTCACAATCGCGAACACCACGGTGATGGCCGCGATCACGAGCAGCTTCTTGGCGGTGGTGTCGTCGGGGCTCTTGATCTCGATTCCGGTCACCCAGACCGAGGCGAGCCAGATCGCGACACCATTGATGATCAGACGTAGCAGGAGCGTCATGCCCCGATCGTAGGGGGCGAACGCGTCCGGGGGCGGTCCTCACACGCGCCACCACCTCCGGACCGGTACTCATGCCGCGTTGTCGAGGTATTCGGTGACCGCGGCGCGCAGCGTGTGCACCGCCTCGTTGTCACCGAGCAGCTGCCGCGTCGCCGCATTGGGTGCGCGCAGTATGCCGAGCAGCACATGCCCGGCCGCAATGTGGTTGTCGCCCCGGGTCAGCGCCTCGCGCAGGGAAAGCTCGAGGGCCTTCTTGGCATCGCGATCGAACGGAATGTGCCCCGTGGGGAAGCCTTTCGGGCCGCGGAAGCGCCCGCGCCGCGGTTCGTCAACGGGGACAGCGCGTTCCAGCGCATCCTCACCGAAGGTGGCTTCCAGACTCTCGCGGACCGCGTCGAGATCGATGCCGATGGAGCGCAGGGCTTCCGCGTCCTCCGCGCCGAGGGGATCGCCGGTTCGCTTGCGCGCCAGCGCCTCCCGCACGCCTTCGGCGGTATAGCCGCGTTCGGCGAGCATCTGCTTGAGCCCGTCGTCCGGCGAGGCCAGCAGCCCCAGCAGCATGTGCTCCATTTCCACGGAGGAGGAACGCAGTTCGCGCGCTTCCTCCTGCGCGACCACGATCGCGTATTTGGCTGCCTTGTCGAATCGTTCGAACATCAGCGGATACCGCCCTTCCGGTTGTACTTCTGGTGGACCGCCTGCCTGCTGACCTCGAGCGCGTCCGCGATGGCCTGCCAGGACCAGCCCTGCCTGCGGGCATTGGTGACCTGAATGGCCTCGAGTCGCTCGAGCAGCCGGCGTAGTGCCAACACCGCACGGAGTCCGACCTGTGGGTCGGGACTGCCGGCGGCGGCCGCCAGAGTTGTCGCTTCGCTCATGACGTCAATTTACGTTGACATCGCGGGCGCGTCAACGAAAATTGACACAACCGGATTTGTTCTCGCGATCAGTTCCAGGGAACGAACGGCGCGTAGTCGCGCACATGCCCGTCCACCCAGCCCCACACCACATCGGGCTCGACCTCGACCCCACCCTGGAACCGCAGCCGCCAGCCGCGGACTTCCTTCTCCCAGATATCACCGTCGCGGTCCTCGTAGAGTCCGAAGGCCGCCGGTTCCCACGCGTTCACGAACTCTCCGAATCCCGTCTCGACGATTCGCATTTCCTGCTGGCAGGTGACCACGGTTCGCCCCGAGGTGAACACCCAGGGCCCCTCCGTGACCTTGCCACCGGCCACCGATCTCGGATGCTGCCCCAACTCGACTCCTGATTTGTTGTTGTTTCAAACTATTGGAGCAGAACCGGACACCGCACACCCCTCGTCGACCATCCCGTGCGTGTATCACCGTACGACCGCGTGTGTACCAGACGGCAATACAAGTAAGGTCACCCTAAGCAATGAATGGAGTACCCACGTTCGGCGAGTACGTTCGCCAGCGCCGAACGGCCGCGAATCTCACCCGCCCGCAGCTCGCCTGGCTCGCCAGCCTCTCGGTCCCCTACCTGACCAAGATCGAGGGCGGCGCCAACCCCTCCCGCCGGGTCATCGAATCCCTCGGCACCGCCCTGGAATTGCAGGCCGCCGAGTTCGAATACGCCCTGGTACTGGCCGAAGGGCCATTCCCGCGCATCGAGGCCGACCACCCGGCCCCCACCGATCTCGAGTATCTGGAACTGCTCAACCCGAAGATCGCTGCGTACATATCGGGCACCATGGACATGCTGGCCATCAATTCGGCACACGCGGAAGCCTTCCCGGAACTCGACCCTGGCTGCAATTACGTCGAGTGGATGATGCTCAACCCGGTGGCGCGCACCGTACTGGTCGACTGGCCGGGCGAGATGCGGCAGGCCGCCAGCCTGTTCCGGTTGCTGCTGGCGCGGCGCGGCCCGGACGAGCACACCCAGCGGATCCTCGACAACTGCCTGGAGAGTCCGGAGTTCGCCACCGTCTGGCGCACCGAATCGGTATCCAATGAGCGACCCGATCGCACCAAGCTGGTGCGGAACCCGCGGACGCTGGCCATCACCGAGTTGCGGATCAACATCTGGCGTACGCAATCGAGCATGCAGTCTTGGATGCTCGTACTCGGCAGCGGCGTCGATCATCCGATGGCGGTCACGCGTCCAGTAATTCGCGAAAGGCCCCGCGCGTCAAGGCCCATTAACGCCTTGGAGACGGCCGAATCCCCGGGCCGACGCTCAGAAATGGAAGCTTCGCTACGCGAACCGACACCAACGCGGCCGCTACAGCAACCCAGTAGCAATCAATTGGATGGGTGATCAACCCTTCTCATCCGACCGCCGTGCCGTGGGGAAACTAGCCGGACCAATGACCGGTAGCGATGAATCGATCGATGACGGCGGTAGGCTCCACCAGGCTCAGCCCCTGACCGGCAACCCAGTCGTCATTGAAATAGGTTCCGGCATAACGGTCTCCACCGTCACACAGCAGAGTCACCACACTGCCGGTACGATCCGCGGCGATCATGTCGGCAATCAGGGCAAATGCGCCCCACAGATTGGTGCCGGTGGACCCGCCGACCCGGCGGCCCAGCATTGCGCTCGCATGCCGGGCGGCCGCAATGGAACCCGCATCGGGCACTTCGATCATGGTGTCGACCACCTGGCCGACAAACGAGGGCTCCACCCGCGGCCGGCCGATGCCCTCGATACGTGAGGACATTCCGGTCTGATATCCGGCGTCCGAAAGCTCGTATCCGCCGTAGAAGGCCGAATTCTCCGGATCCACCACGGCCAGCCGGGTGGCATGGCGGCGGTAGCGGATATAGCGGCCGATGGTCGCGCTGGTACCGCCGGTGCCGGCGCCGACCACGATCCACTCCGGAATCGGGTGCGACTCCAAAGTCAGCTGGTGGAAGATCGATTCGGCAATATTGTTATTGCCCCGCCAGTCGGTGGCGCGCTCGGCATGGGTGAACTGGTCCATATAGTGGCCGTTGCATTCAGCTGCGAGTCGCGCTGCCTCGGTATAGATGTCCGGCGACTTGGCGACCAGGTGTGAACGCCCACCCTGCGCCTCGATGAGCGCGATCTTCTCCGGCGAGGTGGTAGCGGGCATGACTGCCACGAATTCCAGGCCGAGCAGTTTGGCGAAATAGGCTTCGCTGATGGCCGTCGAACCCGACGAGGCCTCCACCACGGTGGTGCCCTCGGTGACCCAGCCGTTGCAGATCGCGTAAAGAAACAGCGAGCGCGCCAGGCGGTGCTTGAGACTGCCCGTGATGTGGGTGGATTCGTCTTTCAGGTACAGCTGCACACCCCAGTCGGCGGGCAGCGGATAGCGCAGCAGATGCGTGTCGGCGCTGCGTTGCGCATCCGCGTCGATCAGTCGCACCGCATTGTCGACCCAGTCGCGCGGCGCGGAATGATCGCAGCGTTTCACTTCTCGTCGCCCCGAAGACGCGACATCAACTGCTCCTTGTCCGAGCGTCGCTTCGCATCGAAGGCGGCGATGTCCCGATTGAGCTGCGTCCGAAGCTTTTTGAACAGCAGCAGCGACATCGGCAGGGCGATGAGCAGCGCGAACAGCAGCGCCACAATGATGGGGATGTCGACGTTCACGATCGCTGCGACGCCCAGAATGATGGCGGCGAGGACTGCGACCAGGGCGAGCCGGGCCAGGGTGTAGATGGCCAGGGTCTTGCCCATGCGGCGGCCCGCACTCGCGGGCGGGGTTGCGTCACTCACGCGGAACAGCCTAGGTGACGGCGATTCGGGAAGACGCGGTGCCCTCTGCCCGAATGTCGCTGGATATTCGCTGCAACCGCCGAATCCGTGACCGCGAACACAGTACGGATATCCGTTTTGTCTATTACTTCCCCTTTACCAAATCGAGACTGTTCGAACACACAGGGGGTGCAGTGCAACGATGTCGCTACTGATGAGGGATCTGACGAAACGGAAAGGTTTGCGAATGACTGCGTTCACCGCGGCGAGCCGCGTAATGGGTTCCGTCAACGGCCAGGACACCCTGCTTACCCCAGGCCAGGTGGCAGCCCTGTTCCATGTCGATCCGAAGACCGTGACGCGATGGGCTCATGCGGGACGGCTCGGCTCACTGCGGACTCCGGGCGGTCACCGCCGGTTCCGCGAAAGCGAAGTATTGACGCTGCTCCGGTCTCTCACCACCGAGGCGACCCGCGTCTAAATCCCATATTTACCGTTCCGCGGTGCTGCGGGTACGGACACGGATTACCCTCGTTGGCAGGAGGTGAGCGACGTGACGTACCTGTTGGCACTCATCGCAGTAGTGGCCGTCGCGATGTTGTGCTGGAAAGCTTTCGGCCCCCAGCGACCGGCCCGCACCGGTGCAGCATCGGCACCACACAAGCGCGTCATCGGACCCGATGACGACCCGGATTTTCTCTGGCGGCTCTCTCGCCAGCACCGAGAGGGCGAACCCGGCTCCCCCGATCACTGAGCCCTTCTCCCAGGTCGGCGATTCTCTAGCAAACCGACCGTCCTGGTTATTTTCCAGCGAGACCGCTCCTGTCGGGCACTGCCCCGAGCGCATACTGGTTGACATCCGTATGCGACCGGAAGGTGCCCGATGGAAAAGGACGAGAACCTCTCACAGGATGCACGCCGCAAGCAGGGAGATACGCACTCCGCCGAACGCCGCGACCAACGCCGCGAAACAGATGCGGCCCGCCTGGCCTCCGGCACCGGTCCACCGCCCGACCCGCTG
The DNA here is from genome assembly GCF_045040085.1 of Nocardia sp. NBC_01388. Taxonomy (NCBI): domain Bacteria; kingdom Bacillati; phylum Actinomycetota; class Actinomycetes; order Mycobacteriales; family Nocardiaceae; genus Nocardia; species Nocardia sp. NBC_01388. The sequence continues at coordinate 7,176,890 of NZ_CP109553.1, read as the reverse complement.
ATCGAACCCATGCAGGCCCGGGTAGCCGAGAACAATCACACCGACAATCCCAAATGGGACCGCGCCCGCGCCAAGGAAGCCACCGGCGAAGCCGTCAAACTCGCCAATGCCGACTCCATCGAGCTCGACCCCAGCTGAGACCGAGTTCCCCGCGCCCATCCCGGGCCGCGGGGAACTCTCTTTTCAGCCCGCCGGTGGAAAGCGGTGTGCCGCGAGATCCGTTGCGGTGCAATAACAAACGCGAGCACCCGACGCTGCCGGCCCTCCCCCGCATGAAGTTCGGTGGCACGAATATCGGGGGCGCGGGCGCTCGGGGCAACGGTTTTGCCGGATACGACGGTCCCGCTCGCTGCCATAACGTTCTGGCCCGCAAGGCACTCGGCTGCGGGAGGAATCGGGGTGGTGACACAGTTGGCGGCCGAGGTGATCGGTGCGGACGCGGAGCGAGCGGCGGGCGAGCGGTGGCATCCGCTGGTGCGCATGGGTTTCCGGTTCGGTTTCGTCTTTCTGGGAATCGGAATGGCGGGAGTGTGGCTGACGTATGCGCTGCTGCGCTCGTTCGGGTTGCCGCAGCGGACGGTGACCGCGGTGGCGGAGTGGACGGCGCTGCATCCGCTCACCGATGTGGTCGGTGCGCACCTGTTCGGCGTGCGCATCGATTACACGCCGACCGGTAGTGGAGATACTGCGGCGCAGTGGGTTTCGGTCTTCACCTGGCTGCTGGTCGCCGTGGTGGTCACCGCCGTGTGGTCGGTGCCGGATCGGCGGCGGCCGGACTACTCGCGTTTGTACGAGTGGTTCCGGCTGCTGTCGCGGGCCGCGCTGGTGAGCGCACTGCTGCTGTACGGGATGGTGAAACTGCTGCCCTCGCAGATGTCGTTCGGTCTGGATCGACTGGTGTAGCCGTTCGGCGATATGAGTCCGATGGCGGTGCTGTGGGCGCAGACGTCACTGTCGCAGCCGTACGAGATCGCTTTGGGCGCAGCGGAAATCACCGCCGCGCTGCTGCTGGTGCTGCCGCGGACCGGCCGGTCTGGGTTCGGTGCTCGCCGTCATCGTGACGCTGCAAATCTTCCTGCTGAATCTCACCTTCGATGTGCCGGTGAAGATCTTCTCCCTGTAGCTGTTCATGTACGCACTGGTGCTGGCCGCACCCCATATGTTCCGGATCGTCACGGTACTGGCCGGGGCGCCGTGCAGGTTCGGAGCCCGGAGCCATCGCGCACCACACCGCGCGGCAAGCGGATCCTGCTGATCGCTCAGCTGGCATTCGGGGCGTGGCTCCTGTTCACCGCGATCACCGAGGGGGCCGACGCGTGGCACGGCTACGGCAATGGCCGGCCGCACTCCCCGCTCTACGGCATCTGGCGCGAATGGACCGATCCCTCCTGCCCGGTCGCCCGCACCGCCGACCTCGTGGGCGACCGCTGGAGCCTGCTCATCGTGCGCGATGCCATGGACGGCGCGTCAAGCTTCACCGACTTTCAGCAGCGACTCGGCATAGCCCGGAACATCCTCACCGATCGCCTCCGCAAACTCGTCGACCGGGGCATCCTCACCACCAGCACCCTCCCCGGCGGCAAGCGGCACAGCTACGAACTCACCGCAGCCGGCCAGGATCTCTTCACCGTCATCGTGGCACTGCGCCAGTGAGGAGAACGCCATGCCTTCACGGCCGGCGAATCCCACTCGGCACTCGTCGATCACGACGGCAACGCCCTCTCACCGCTACGCCCCGAAAACCGTAAGGGCAACCCCGTCACCGCGACAACCACCCGCGTCCGCAAGACGTCACACTGAGCGGACGGGATGAATCAGCCTGTCTGGCTGGGTGATTCCTCCGCCGCGCATCTACTTTCCAGATGGAAAGTAGATGCATAAAGGAATTTCCAAGTGACTTCGTGCCGGCAAAGGTCCGGTCTGAGCGGTCACACAACGCTCCTGAGCGGCGAAATATGCCACCCCGGCGCGATCTTCGACCGCTCAGGCCGACTGACGCGTGCCGGCTCAGTTCGTGGCGCGGAAGGCCGGGCAGCCGATGTTCGTCGCGCCCTTCGGGCCGATTTGACCGTCGTAGGCCTGCAGGGTGATGACACGATCGTTCGTATCGAAGGTCGCGAGGAAGATCGTGGTGTCCGCGTCCCATTCGGCGAAGGTCATTCCGGTGTCGCCCAGTCCGGAAACCCATGAGTCGGACTGATTTCCGTTCGGTGCGCCCATCTCGGCCAGCACCGCGTCCTTGGCGTCACCGAGATTCAGCGAGCACCAGACGGCCGGCAGATTCGGTTCGGCAGCGGCGGTGCCACCGCTGACGACAGCTGAAATGAGAACGGCGGGAAGAACTCCCACGGTCGCCATACCGATAATGCGGCCAACGGATCGGAGCCGAGTCATAGATTCCCCTTCTGAGCATGCATTACAACCGGCCAATGTATAGCACGGTGAACTGCCCAGGCGGTCAGCGCGTTTCAGTTGCAGAAGAGGAGAGTCCGGGCATCGATCGGCCCGGACTCCTCGGAATGTACGTTCAGCGTGAGCTATTCACGGCTTGCGGGACCCTCGATCAACCCGTACTCGATCGCGCCCGAGGTGCTGAGTATCCGTTGCTGTTCGAGGTCGTGACGGATCTCGTCGATATCGCGGCCGGTGAGTTCCGCCAGCCGCGTGAGCAATTCGCCGAACATGGCTCGCGCGTGCTCGAGTCGCGGTTCGACACGACTGAGCCCGCCGTCCAGACTCACCGACGGCTCCCGCAAGACGAACTGGGCGCTTCGGTAGGCGTAGCGATGCTCGCACGAGGCCAGTACTCCCAGCGCCGCACCGCCGAGTGTGCCGCTCACGTAGGCGCTCACGGGCGCCCGAAGCACGTCCAGCACATCGGTGACAGTGCTGGCATCCAGCAGATCCGCTTCCAGCCCATACATTTCGAGCCGGATCGGCCGCGCGCTCTCCGCGTCCAGCGTCAGCAACCGGGCACACAACTCGGTGGCAGCCGCGGCGCCCAAACGCCCGTGCGCGATAACCGTCCGCTGCGCGAGCAATGCCTCCGCCGATCCGTCGGGTCGAGGATCGATCCACACGTGCGTCGAGGGCTGCGATACCGGAACAGGCTGCGGTTCTTCACGTTTCGCCGGGTAGAAGTTCGGAAACTCCGACGGCCAAGGCTGCCACCGGGAGGTAGGTGCGCTCGTCTCGATTCTCAAGACTGTTCTCCGATCCGATTCGATTCAGCCGTCGCACTTGTCACGTGCAAGGTGATGCGGCTGTCGACCGCGGCGGCGTACCGCTGCAGTGTCGAGGTCCGCACATCGACGTTCTCCGTCTCCAACCGCGCCACCGCCGACTGCGAAGTACCCATCCGGGCAGCGACTTCGGTCTGCGACAACCCCGCCGCCCGCCGCCGCTCCGCCAGCTCGGCAATCAGTCGCGCGCGATCCTCCGACATCCTGCGCAATGCCATCTCCCGGAACCCGGGCAGCACCGGGAGAGGTTCCTCGCCCGGCGACTCGGTCACCTTCTCACTCATACCTACAACGATATCTCACTTTAGATATATCGCCAGGTCCAAAGGTGCCACTTCGAACCAGTCCCCGCAACTACCTACACCTGGACGGGCACACTTTCCGAACGGACCGGAGCTGGAGTCGACTGCTGACCCACGGTGTACGCGGCATGCACTTCACGCCGCCGATAGTCGAGGTCGGTGCCGCCGCCGAAGTGCGCCGCGACACGCAGGGTGAGCCAGATACCAACCGGCAGCACGGCCACAGTGGGGTCGATCACGATGTCTCCCTCGGGTTTCCGATACGCACAGTCACAGACAACTGGACAGTACAAGCACCCCACCCGCGAAGGAACCTTACCGAGACGTGATGTCACACTCATTCGCCCCGGGACATGTCTGATCCACCAATGACGAACGCGCCGAACCGGATCCGCAGAAAGCGGTCGGGGTTAGTTGAGGCCCGCGTAGCTGTGCAGGCCGCTCACCACGATGTTGATGATGAAGAGGTTGAAGAGCATGGCGGTGAAGCCGGCGATATTGATCCAGGCGGCCTTGGTGTCGCGCCAGCCGGAGGTAGCTCGGGCGTGCAGGTAGGCGGCGTAGAGGACCCAGGCTATGAAGGAGCAGGTTTCCTTGGGGTCCCAGCCCCAGAAGCGGCCCCAGGCGGCCTCGGCCCAGATGGCACCGAGGATGACGCCGGTGCCGAAGATGGGGAAGCCGATGATGGTGGTGCGGTAGGCGAGGCGGTCCAGCATCTGGGCGTCGGGGAGACGGCTGGCGAACTGGCCGAAGATATTGTCGGACTCGTGGCCCGCCGGCTGCCAGAGGCGGTACAGGAACAGCAGACTCGCGACGCCGGAGACCAGGAAGACACCGCTGCCGATGGATACGACGGTCACGTGCACGGGCAGCCAGTACGACTTCAGCGCGGGGACAACGGGTGCGGCGTCGACATGCAGTTTGGTGCCGGCCAGGAACAGCAGGATGAGCACCGGCAGCAGCAGGAACGACCACATGGCGCGGTAGCGCTGATCACGCAGCAGCACCAGGCCGACCAGCAGCGCGGCGGCGCACGCCATGGTGATGAACTCGAACATATTGCCGAGCGGGAAACGGTGAGTCGCGAAGCCGCGCAGGATGATCGACACCACATGCGCGCCGAAGCCGACGAACAGCACGGCAAAAGCCATGTTGCCCAGGCGTTCCGGGAACGCGCGCTGCGCGCGGCCGGCGGGAACGACCTTGCCGGGCACCTGCCCCGAAGCCACGGGCACCGGATCCGGTGTGCCGCCGCCGACGGTCACCAGCTCCCGGGCCGCGGTGGGCACCGTACGGGTGATGGCGAACTGCCACACCAGCATGATGAAGACCAGCGTATAGATCACGATGGCCGATTTGAACGCGAGATCGCTATAGGAGGCGATGGTCTCGTTGATCGGCATTTACTTCTCTCCCGTGTTCTCGGTCAGCAACCGCTCACGTAATCGGTCGAATTCGCCGCCCCAACCGGCCTGGTCGGTGCGGGCCAATCCGCCCATTTCTACTACGGTACGTCGTTTGTCGTTGAATTGGACACTGCCGTCGTTCTCGGTGCCCGGGTACACCCGGAGCCAGATGCGCCGCCGCTTCACCAGTAGCGAAACGAGCAGACCCGCCATCATGGTCACCGCGCTCACCAGCACCCACTGCTGCGCCGGATCATGCGAGACCTGCAGGTTCACGAATTCCTGCGCGCCGTCGAAGGTCACCTTGGTGCCGTCGGACAGGTTCGAGGACTCACCGGGCTTGAGATTCACCCGCTGCTCCTTGACCAACCGGCCCTGCTTGATCATCTCCGGATCCAGCGAGAACAACGACTGTGCGCGACCGGTATCCAGCCCGGTATCACCCTTGTAGATATCCACCGCGACCATCGGATCCCGCATGCCCGGATACATGGAGGTCAGCAGCGAACCGTGCAGCAGTGCGGTCGGCGCGAACAGGCCCTGGATGGCGACCTGATGCTTGCGCCGCTCCTCCTCGTTCGGATACATGCCGCCCGGCGGATCGATGCGCAGCACACCCGAGGACAGGAAGGTGGTCCCGTCGTCGGGCTTCCACTGGATCGTCTCGGTGCGCGTCTGCCCGTTCGGGAAGGTCACCGTGAAGGTCGGCGCAAAACCGTGGCCCTGCAGGTAAACCCGGTCTCCGGCGACGCGCAGCGGATGATTCACCTGAATGGTGGTGTCGCGCCAGGTGCCGGAGTCCAGATCCTTACCGGTCTGATACTGGATGTTCGAGGTGAACATGGAGGCCTCGCCCGTGGGCAGGTAATCGGCCTTGAAGTCCTTGACCCGTATACACATCGGAGCCAATCCGGTGCCATCGTTCACATTGCCCGCGCGGAAAGAGTCGAACACCGCGGGCGAGGTGGTACAGAAACCCGGGCCGTCGTTCGCGATGACGACAACATTGCCCTCGTAGCCGAACAGCTTGCCGATGGCGATGCACGCCAGCAGGCAGACCAGCGCCAGGTGGAAGACCAGATTGCCGGCCTCGCGGGTGTACCCCTTCTCCGCCGAGAGTGTGATCTCGCCTTCGCGAGTGCCCGGGAGCACCACGGTTCGCCAGCCGCGCAACTCTTTCCGGGCGCGCGCGATGACCTCGTCCGGCGTACCCGCATCACTACCGCTGAAGTGGTGTGGCAGTCGCGCGAGATTGCGCGGCGCCTTCACCGGCGGTGTGCGCAGCGCCCGATAGTGATCGAGCACGCGCGGCAGGATGCAGCCCACCAGCGAAACGAACAGCAGCACATAGATCGCCGTGAACCAGAAACTGGAGAACACGTCGAACAGTTGCACCCGGTCCATCCAGTGACCCAGCGTCGGCCGGTTCCCGATGTAGGTGTCGACCTTCTGCTTGTTCAGACTGCGTTGCGGCAGTAGCGCACCCGGGATGGCGGCCAGCGCCAGCAGGAACAGCAGCATGAGCGCGGTGCGCATACTGGTGAGCCCGCGCCAGGTATTGCGCAGCACCGCGAATGCGCGACCGGGCAGCGACTGGCGCGGCGGGCGGGCGGGGGCGGCGGGAGTTTCGATGGTTGTGGTCATCAGATCGGCAGGGTCACATTCGAGACGAAGGCGTCGCGGACCCAGGAGATGAACTGGTCCCACGCTCCGGTCACCAGGGCGATGCCGACGGCAACCAGCAGGATGCCGCCGATCACCTGAATGGTGCGGGAATTGCGGCGCAACCAGCCGACGCCGCGCAATGCGGTCGCCGAGCCGAACGCCAGGATTACGAAGGGCAGGCCGAGCCCCAGGCAGTAGGCCACGATGAGGGCGACACCGCGGATGGCGGTGGTGCCCTCGGTGCCCGCCGATACGGCCATCACCCCGGACAGGGTGGGGCCCAGGCACGGCGTCCAGCCGAGCGCGAAGACCGCGCCGAGCAGGGGTGCGCCGATGAGACCGCTCAGACGCCGCGGCTCCATACGGGTATCGCGCTGCAGGGCCGGAATGAGTCCGATGAACGCCAGGCCCATCAGGATGGTGACGCCGCCGCCGATGCGCTGCAGCAGTTCACGATTCACGTTCAAGGCCTGGATGGTGCCGAATACCGTGGCCGAGGCGAGCACGAACACCACGGTGAAACCGAGCACGAACAGGCCCGCCGCGCCCGCGACCCGCATGCGGCCGCGATGGCGTTCGGCGACCGCGGTGCGCTGCGCCGATTCGACCGTCACCGGCGGGGCTTCCGCACCGACGACTCCGGCCAGATACGACAGATACCCCGGTACCAGCGGCACCACACACGGGGAGGCGAACGACACCAGACCCGCCAGCACGCACGCACCGAGCGCGAGCAGCAGCGGTCCGGTAGCGGCGGTCTGCTGGAACGAATCCCCCACGCTCGCAAGCACAGTCACGTTCACTGGGCGGTCTCCGCGGCGAGGCGGGTCACGGTGGGCTGCAGGTCATCCGCGAGCAGTGAGCGCAGGAAGACCGCGGCGACACGGTGATCGCGGTCGAGCACGATGGTGGTGGGGATGACGCTGGTCGGGAATTTGCCGCCGAGGGCGAGCAGGCTGCGCATCGACGGGTCGTAGATCGACGGGTAGCCGATCTTGTTGTCGGTGACGAAATCCTGGGCCTTGTCCTGCTGGTTGTCGCGGACATCGATACCGAGGAAGGCGACGCCCTTGTCCTTGGTCGCGGTGTAAACCTGTTCCAGCGCAGGCGCTTCCGCGCGGCACGGGCCACACCACTGACCCCAGATATTGATGACGACGACCTTGCCGGGGAAGTCGTCCACCGACGTGGTCTTGCCGGAGGTCATGAGATCCGGGCCCGACAGCTTGCCGATGGTGCCGCGCGCGGACGGCGGATCGTAGGTGATGTCGGTCTTGCCGCCGGGCGAGATGAATTCGAAGGTGCCGCCCTGCGCTACGGCGTCCTTACCCGCGGAGCAACCGGCGAGCACCGCCACCAGGGACAGGCTCGCCAGCAGGATCGACGCCGTACGCCGCAGCGATCCAGGCAGGGACGCGGACCCGCTCATGCTGTGCCCTCTCGGCATGAGCGGGGGGCCTGCGTGGTTACGCAGGCTGCCGACTCCGGGCCCTGACCGCTCATGCCCCCGTCACCTTGGGATCCGAGGCCCCCGCGGGTTCGCTGTACACGATGTCGATCAGCGTATCGCCTTGGTAGACAAGGGAAGTGATGGATGCGAGCGAGCACTGGCGATTGCGCGGATCGTGCCAGAGCCGCTGCCCCTGCAGGAAACGCCGCAGCGTCCACACCGGCAGCTGATGCGATACCAGCACGGCCTCGCGCCCGGCGGCCTCGACCCGGGCTTTGTTCGCGGCAGCCAGCATCCGGTGCGCGATCTGCAGGTACGGCTCACCCCACGACGGGGTGAACGGATCCCGCATCTTCCACCAGTGCCGCGGCTTGAACAGCGCGCCGTCACTCATGGACACCCGCAGGCCCTCGAAGGTGTTCCCCGCCTCGATGAGGTTGTCATCGGTCCGAATGATCAGCCCGTGATGCGCCGCAATCGGTTCCGCGGTCTCCTGCGCCCGCTGCAGCGGCGAGGCCACCACCAGCGCGATATCGTGATCGGCCAGCGACCGCGCCACGGCCTGCGCCTGCGCCCGCCCCGTCACCGACAACTGGAACCCGGGCAACCGCCCGTACAGAATCCCCTTCGGATTGTGCACCTCACCATGCCGCATGACATGCACGATCGTCTCGGCATCGGAAGCCACATCCCCCGGCAGCAGCACCCCGCTCACCTGCGGTGCGGCAGTTGTGCCCGATGCGTCGACACCAGATTCGACTGACTCCGCAGCGACCTCGCCCGACTCGGCCGCACCGGATTCGGTCGCACCCGCATCCGAGTTGCCGCCCTCGGATTCTGCGACAACGGCGGCAAACTCATCGGTATCGGCAGCCTCGGAGGCCGCAGACGCAGCGACCGTAGGTTGATCGACTACACCTGCCACAGCCTCAGTGGGTCCGGCCTCGGTCGAGCCGTCCACAACCGTCGCCGCAGCCCACTGGGCAACAACAGCCGCCAGCTCAGCGGCAGACGCCTCGGTTTCCACGGCATCCACGGCGACCTGCTCGGCCACGACCGGCACGGCTACAGCGTCGGCGGTGACCGCGACAACCGGCTCGGACGGCGGAGCCACCTCGGCGGCTTGCTTCGCGGCGACGCCGGAGCGCGATGCCCTGGAAGCCTTGGCCCTCGCGGGCTTCGTTGCGGCGGAGCCGGTTTCAGCGGCGGCGGCGGTCTTGCGCTTGCGCGCACGCGGCGCGGCGGCGGAAGTTGCTGCGGGGGTAGGGGTTTCGGCCGGGAGGGAGACAGCGATGTGCTCGCCGGTCTCGGCCAGTTCCTCTTCCGCCTGGCGGATGGAGTCGAGGAGGCGGGCGGCCTCGGCGGGTGAGAGGGGGGCGGGCGCGGGGGCGGGTAGGCCGGTCTCGGGATTGGAGCTCACGCGGCGGATCCTTCGGGGGTGGCGGCGGCCGCGGCGCGCGCGGCGGCAGGGAGGGCGGCGGCGATGCGATCGAATGCGTCCTCGTCGAGTGCCGCGGAAACGAACCAGGCCTCGAAGGCGCTCGGCGGCGCGTACACGCCGGCCTCGAGCAGGGCGTGGAAGAAGGCCGGAAAACGCCAGGTCTCGGCGGCCTTGGCGGCGGCATAGTCGGTGACCGGGGCGTCAGCGAAGAACACGCTCACCATATTGCCCGCGAATTGCACCTGATGCCGGACGCCTTCGGCCGCGAGCGCGTCGGTGAGCAACGTGCCGAGCCGCTTCGAGTTCCGATCCAGGGCCGCGTAGACCTGATCATCGGCGGCGCGCAGCGTGGCCAGGCCCGCCGCGACCGCGACCGGGTTCCCGGAGAGCGTGCCCGCCTGATAGACCGGGCCCAGCGGAGCCAGGCGATTCATGATGTCGGCGCGGCCGCCGAAGGCCGCCGCGGGCAGGCCGCCGCTCATCACCTTGCCGAAGGTGTAGAGGTCTCCGGCCACGCCTTCGAGGCCGTACCAGCCGGAGGCGCTGACCCGGAATCCGGTCATGACCTCGTCCATGATGAGCAGTGCGCCATGGTCTTCGGTGAGCTTGCGCAGACCGGTGTTGAATCCGGGTAGCGGCGCGACCGCGCCCATATTGCCCGCCGCGGCCTCGGTGATCACGCAGGCGATCTCCCCCGGATGAGCGGCGAAGGCGGCGGCCACGGCCTCGAGATTGTTGTAGGGCAGCACGATGGTGTCGGCCGCCTGCGCACCGGTGACACCGGGCGAGGTGGGCAGGCCCAGCGTCGCGAGGCCGGAACCGGCGTCGGCGAGCAGCGCATCCACATGCCCGTGATAGCAACCGCTGAATTTGACGATCTTGGAGCGCCCGGTGAATCCGCGGGCCAGCCGGACCGCGCTCATGGTGGCCTCGGTGCCCGAGTTCACCAGGCGCACCCGCTCGACGGGTTCGACCCGTGCCGCAATGGCTTCCGCGAGCAGGATCTCGGCCTCGGTCGGCGCGCCGAAGGACAGGCCACCGGTGGCCGCCCGCTGCACCGCCTCGACAACCTCCGGATGCGCATGCCCGAGAATCATCGGACCCCACGAACACACCAGGTCCACGTACTCGTTGCCATCGGCATCGGTCAGCGTGCACCCGCGCGCGGAAGCCATGAACCGCGGCGTCCCGCCCACCGAATTGAAGGCCCGCACCGGCGAATTCACGCCACCCGGAATGACCGCCGCGGCGCGTTCGAAAAGCTGGGCTGAGACCGGCACCGACGCCTGGCTCACACGCGGAGAAGAACTCACGGCACCCAGTGTCTCAGCCCGCACAACCTCATCGACGACAGGGTGTAGTGGATGTGCGCCACCCCACCCCGAACCCGCCATCCTCGCACCCCGCCCCCACTCCCGCATCCGCTGGCCATTCCCCACCGAAGACCAGCGAACATCCACCGCCACCTCCTCCACCCCAACTCCGGCTCGCAGTGCGACCTCGCCCTCGCCCCCACTCCGGCTCCCGCCTCGACCCGGCCTTCTCACCGGTCCGGCTCGCACTGCGGCCCTGCCTTCGCCGCCGCTCCAGCTCACGCTGCGACTTCGCCCTCTTCACCGGCCCGGCTCGCACTGCGACCCTGCCGTCACCGCCGGTTCGGATCTCATTGCGACCCAGCCGTAGTCGTCGGTTCGGATCTCGGTGCGGTCCCGCATTCGTCGCCACTTGGCGCTGACCGCTAGTTGGCACCGGCCGCCAACCCGACTTCCGGAATACGGGAGCGGGGTGGGTGCGGGCGGCAACACGCAGGGTCGTTTGTGTGCGACTTCGATTGCTAGATAGTTGCTATTGCGTAATCTTTCGAGGTAGGGGCGTCGTCTAGAGAGAGCGGGACGGTATGCGGATTGCGCGGTTCGGTGCGGGATTGGTTGCGGTTTCCGGAGTTGGGGTGGCGTTGGCCGCGGGGGCGGGGCAGGCGGCGGCGGGAGCGCCGTTCGCTCAGTTCGATCAGGGGCGGATCGGGGTGTCGCTGTCGCATGATGAGACGGCGGCCGTGGCGGACGGGCCGGTGCCGGCGGTGGTGAGCATGTTCGTGCCACTGAGCCGGATGGGCGCGGGGCTGCAGCCGGACACCTCCATCCGCAAGGACGAGAACGGCGGCGTGCACGCCTCGCTGCGGCAGGTGGTGGCGGAGGCCGCCGACCATCCGGACGGGTCCGTTGTCATGTACTTCAATGCGCCCGGCACCCACGGCGGTCGCGTGATGGACATCTACCAGAACTGGGGCTGACCGGCGGGAGTGCCACTAGGACAGCGGCACTCCCAGGCAGAACGCCGCCCAGCCGGTGGAAATCAGGCAATCCAGGGGTGGCGGTAGCAGGTCTTGCCAGGACGTCCCGAAGACCGGCGACTGCGGTGCGGACGGAGCGGCAGCGAGCGGTGCGGCAGCGGCCGGAGTCACCACCGCGGCGCCGAAAAACCCGGTGGCCAGCACTGCGAAGGCGGTGCGTTTCACGAGATCTGTGCGCGTCATGACATCGATTCTCCGCGTACCCACCGGCCCGAGCCACCGAATGCAGATCCTCGCGCACCCCCACTCGGCGTGGCGCGACACGCCCTCAGCGTGCGAGCCGGAAAACCCGTGCGATCAGGTCGAGCAACAGCAGCCCGGCCGCCGTCATCACCACGGCCGCGCCGGCCAGCCACGGCCCCGAATACCGGGAGGCCGTGTACCCCGGCGCATCCCCCGACGCCGCGAACCAGCCGGTGTGAATTCCCTTGTGCCAGCACCATACTGCCGTGATGACGAGCACCGGCGTGAGCACGAATTCGACGAGCACAGCGAGCCATCGCATTATCGCGCCTCCTCCTCGTCGCTCTCGGCCTGCCCGGTCTTCTTCTCGGTCGCGGCGCCGGACAGCTGTTCCACCGCCGCGGTCAGCTCGGCCCGCAGCGTGTAGTGATCGCGCGCCCACGCCTGCACCAGACTGCCGTCCCGCAATTTCAGCCCGATGCCCTTGCGCCGCCGCGGTACTCCGGTGAGTTCGCCGAGCGCCCGCGCCGACTCCCAGTCCTCATAATCCCAGGACTCGTCGTCAGTTTCCGGCAACACCGCCGCGATGCCGCTCAGCGGCAGTGTTTCGGTACCTTCGCGCAGCGTGTCGGGGGTGAGTTCGATGCTGATGTGGCGCTTGCCCGCGATCACCTGCAACCAGACGAAGCCGCCCAGCAGCACTCCGCAGAAGACGAGTCCGAACCAGTGCACCGCACCGCCGCGAATGACCTCCACCACCAGGATCAGCCCACACAGCACGGGACCGTAGGCAATGGTGCGATGGCGCGCACCGGGCTCGGAGAACAGAACGTTCGCAGCGGACTCACTCATAGTGAGAATCTAGCGGCACCGCGATCGGGAGCAACCGCGCAATAGGTGCGCGAGGATCCGCGCGCGGAGTGCACAGCGCTCAGCCGAAGAGACCCGGAATCAACAGCACTGCGAGGGTGAGCAATCCGAACAGGAACAGCAGGCTCAACCCCAGCACATCGCGCCGAAGGCTGTGCGGCTGCTGGATCACCACTCGCATCGTTGCCTCCGATTCTCCGGAGCTGAACGCATAACGAGCGGCTTCCGGTTCCCGAACTCTCTGTGACTGCCCTCACCCTACCCGTTAGTACGCTCGTAACAAACTTCACGGTCCTCACCGTGGCCCCGGCCGGAAGAAGAGCTCGGATTCCTTTCGGTAACACAGGAATACGGCCCCGCCCGCCAGCACCGCCTGCACGATTCCGGCACATCCGGCGACCACCGCCGCCGCACCGGGTTTCGCGCCCGATCCGATCAGCGTGCCGGCCGCCCCGAGCAGCAGGAATACCGCGAATCCGGTGAGTATGCTGCGCGCCCAGCTCTTTCCGCGCGCCAGCTGGTACACGAACGCGACCGCGATCCCGCTCAGCACCAGCCAGAACACCGCGACGAGCACAAGCAGCACCATGACCCACACCTGCACCTGGGCCAGGGTGACCGGCTGCTGCCCCTGCACCTGGTCGAACATCTGCTGCGCCAGATCCCGCCGCTGCCCGATCGATGCGATCAGCGAGCCGACCGCCTGCACCACACCGACCGCCAGGGCCAGGTACCAGAGCAGGCCCGCGGTGCGCACATCTTCGGGGACCGGACGCGGAATCACCGGGGGCGGCATCGGATTCACGGCGAGCAGTTGGTCACGCAAGCCAGTGCGACGCTTCGGTAGCCCAGTAGGTGAGCACCATATCGGCGCCCGCCCGCCGGATGCCGAGCAGTGATTCCAGAATGGCGCCGCGGCGGTCGATCCAGCCGTTCTGCGCGGCCGCGGTGATCATCGCGTACTCGCCGGAGATCTGATAGGCCGCGACCGGAACGGTCGAGCGGTCCGCCACATCGCGCAGGATATCGAGATACGACATGGCGGGCTTCACCATGACGATGTCCGCGCCCTCGGTCAGATCCAGTTCCAGCTCGCGGATGGCCTCGCGGCGATTGGCCGGATCCTGCTGGTAGGTACGGCGATCGCCCTCGAGCGAGGAACCCACCGCCTCCCGGAACGGGCCGTAGAAGGCGGAGGCGTACTTGGCGGCGTAGGCGAGGATGCCGGTATCGGTCCGCCCGGCCGCGTCCAGTCCGGCGCGGATGGCGCCGACCTGGCCGTCCATCATGCCGCTGGTGCCGAGCAGGTCGGCGCCGGTGCCGGCCTGTGCGAGCGCCATGTCGACGTAGCGGCGCAGCGTCGCGTCATTGTCGACGGCGCCGTGCTCGTCGAGGACTCCGCAGTGCCCGTGGTCGGTGAATTCGTCGAGGCAGGTGTCGGCCATGACGACTGTGGAGCCGCCGACCTCCTGCACGAGGGCCCGCAGCCCGCGATTGAGAATGCCGTCCGGATCGCTGGCCTGACTGCCGATCGCGTCCTTGTCCTCACTGCGCGGCACCCCGAACAGCATGAGCCCGCCGACGCCGGCGGTGACGGCTTCGACGGCCGCCTTGCGCAGCGAATCCATCGAATGCTGGTAAACGCCCGGCATGGAAGAGATTTCGCGTGGTTCGTCGAGCCCGTCGGCGACGAACATGGGGAGGATCAATTGCCGTGGCTGCAGGGTGGTTTCGGCCACCAGACGGCGTAGCGCAGGGGTACGGCGCAACCGCCGTGGGCGGTCCATTCCGGTCATAGTCGCATGATATGCCCGCGTCGCGGAGGCCTCGCGGGGGCCTGTATATGTCAGTGCCCCCGAGTAGAATCGAAGATGTGTTCGAAGAGTTCGCGGCGAGATTCGTTCGCCCCGAACCCTGATCGCGACGGGAGGATTGGTCGTGCTCGCAGCCGTACCAAATATGGCCGGTAAGAAAAACATGTCCGACAAGACCGGTGTGCCCAAGAGGGGGGACATCATCGATCACGCTTGGACGCCTTTGGCCAAGCAGCCACTTCCCGCGGGCCGTCCGCGCTCGTGGTACATCTCGCACAATCGGCGGCTCAAGGCCATGCGCCTGGCGATCGCACTGCTCGATTCCGGTTCCTTCAGCCCGGATGAGGCCACCAACGAAAGAATCAGGGACACCGCCGAATTCGTCGGCCTGCACCGGCCCTCGGATGCGACGTGCCGCATGGTCCGCCGCATGATGCAGGCCCAGCGCTGAGGCATCCCCCGCACCGATGACGAAGGCCCTCGCCGAGTGCGAGGGGCCTTCGTTATCGAACGCCGTTCGCGGGTTCGGTGAAGCAATTACTGCAGGCAGCCGTTGCCGGTGGTGCCCGGCGTACCCGAACCGGCGGTCAGGCACTTCAGCAGGAAGGCCAGGGGGTTCGAAATCCCGCTGCCACTGGTGCTGCCCGAGTCGGTGCCGGCCGCAATCGGTGCGACCTGCGCGGACACGGGCGCCTGCTCCAGTGCCGCCCCGCCGGTCGCCGCCGAGGCCGCCGCCGGCGACAGCACCACAGCGAGGGAGATTCCGGTCATCGCGAGCAAGCCAGCCGCCGTGCGCTTCATGGGCGTTCACCTTTCGAAGATCGAATACCCGGCAAACCCTATGGACCCCCGCGCACTATCGAACGACCACACTTCCATGGGCACTCGAACGCCGGGCGGGTTCCGGCATGCCTCGACCCGCAGGCGCGTGGTGCAACTGAGCACTGTCCGCACAGTCGCTGTCCGCGCAGCGACTGTGCGGCGAGGCGACAATCCACGGCCCGAAACCGAACGGGCCCCGCATCATTGGATGCGGGGCCCGTTCGGGTGGAATGCGACAGCCTCAGCGGCTGCGGCGGCTCTTCTTGCGGGGCGGGGGCAGCAGGCCCTCGGCGCGCAGGTGGGCGGCGTGCTCGGCGAGGGATTCGACGAGGGGGCCGACCTGGGCGATTTCGGGCTGCACGTCTACGCGCAGGCCGAATTCGATGGCTGTTTCGGCGGTTTTCGGGCCGATGCAGGCAACGATGGTGCGGGCGTGCGGTTTACCTGCGATGCCGACCAGGTTCCGGACCGTGGAAGACGAGGTGAAAAGCACCGCGTCGAAACCGCCGGTCTTGATCATTTCGCGGGTCTCCGCGGGCGGCGGGGAGGCCCGCACGGTGCGGTACGCGGTGACATCGTCGATCTCCCAGCCGCGGTCGCGCAGACCCTCGGCCAGTGTCTCGGTGGCGATATCGGCGCGCGGCAGCAGCACCCGGTTCACCGGATCGAAAACGTCGTCATAGGGCGGGAAATCGGCAAGCAGGCCCTCGGAGGACTGCTCACCGCTGGGGATCAGCTCCGGATTGATGCCGAACGAGCGCACCTTCTCCGCGGTGGCCTCGCCCACGCAGGCGATCTTCACACCGGAGAAAGCCCGTGCGTCCAAACCGAATTCACCGAACTTCTCCCACACCGCGCGCACCGCGTTCGTGGAGGTGAACACCACCCACTGGTAGCGGCCGTCGACCAGACCCTTGACCGCGCGCTCCATCTGCGCGGGGCTGCGCGGCGGCTCGACGGCGATGGTCGGGACCTCCATGGGGATGGCGCCGTGCATGACGAGCTTCTCGCTCATCTCGCCGGCCTGCTCCTTGGTCCGCGGCACCAGTACGGTCCAGCCGTACAGGGCACGCGACTCCCACCACGAAGTCTTGGCGCGCTTCTCGACCTCTTTACCGACGGTGACCACCAGCGGGCCGACCAGCTCCGAGGCCGCGTTGTTCAGAGTCGCCAGCGTGGCATCGATCGTGCGCTGCTGACGCGTGGTGCCGCGCACCGTCACCGCGACCGGAGTCTGCGGCGCCATACCGTGTTCCACCAGCGCGCTGGCGGTCTCGGCCAGATGGCCGGAGGTGGCGTGCAGCACCAGCGGGCCGGGCGCGGCCGCGACGGCCGCCCAGTCCACCTCACCGCGCACATCGACCTCGGTGTGGCTCGAGCCCAGCTCGATACCGGCGTAGGCGGGAACCGTGGTTCCGGCCGACAGACCCGGTAGCACCTCGAACATCAGGTGCGAACGAGTGACCGCATTGACCTCCTGGATCACCGAATCGGTGGTCAGCGGGTCACCGGAGACCAGGCGCACCACGTCGAAGCCGTTGCGGGCCTCCGCGATCAGCGTCTTGGCCACCTCGGCCGGGTCGCCCAGCGCGGGACGCACATCGACGGGAAGCTCCCCGTCGGGGCCCGGCTCGGCGGCGCTGCCGATGAGGGCGAGCACGCCCTTGTCGACATCGGGATCTGTGAACGCCAACTCGGCCCGCGCGATGACCTCACGCGCACGCACCGTCAACAGCGCCGGATCGCCCGGACCTGACCCAACGAAAAGGATCCGACCGGGGTGCTTCTTCGTCGCCCGGCTCACAACTGCACCTCGCTAACGCTCGGCGCAGCCGTGCCCGAAGGCGCTGTGCCTATGATTCGTTCGCTGCGCTCGCTCATCGAATATTCTCCATTGGGCTGGGATTGCTGTTGTCGGATGGCTCGGCCCCCGGGTTCGCATCTCCGGGGTCACTGAGCAGGTCGCGCGCCCCCAGCTCCAAGAGCTCACGCGCCAGTGCCCGGCCCAGCTCCGCGGCATCCGCGAGCGAGCCGACCACAGAGGCCCGGATGGTGTCCGAGCCGTCGATCGCCGCCACGCAACCACGCAGCGACAGTTCGTCTATCACTCTGCCGTCATCGTCGAGAGATTCGACGACCTCGGCCAGCGCGCCGATCGGGGCGGTACAACCCGCCTCCAGTTCGGCCAGCAGCGCCCGCTCGGCGGTGATCGCGGCACGGGTGCCGGCATCGTCGAGAGCGGACAGGATGGTGACGAGTTCGGTGTCCTCGCTGCGGCATTCGACCGCCAGCGCACCCTGCGCCGGAGCGGGCAGCATCTGCACCGGCTCCAGCGATTCGGTGATGGCGTCCAGGCGGCCGATGCGGGCCAGCCCGGCCCGGGCCACCACGACGGCATCGAGTTCACCATTGGCGACTTTGCCGATGCGGGTGTCGAGATTGCCGCGCAGCGGCACGATTTCGACCCCGAGGCCCAGGGCCAGCAGCTGCGAGGCACGGCGCGGCGCGGAGGTCCCGATGCGGGAGCCGGCGGGCAGCTCACCCAGCACCAGACCGTCACGAGCCACCAGCGCATCGCGCGGATCCTCACGCGGCGGAATGGCCGCGATATCGAAGCGCGGATCCTGCGCGGTCGGCAGATCCTTGTACGAGTGCACCGCGATATCGACTGTGCCCGCGGCCAATTCGTCACGCAGCGCGGCGGTGAAGACACCGACGCCGATGGTCTGCACCGGCGCGGAGGACTTGTCACCGGCGGTCTTCACGATCACCAGTTCGGCCTGCTGACCGGCGCCGATCAGTGCGTCGCGCACATGCCCGGCCTGGGTCAGGGCCAGCAGACTGCCGCGGGTACCGATCCGCCACGGGGCGTCGACTGTTCCACGTGCTGTGCCGCGCACTGCTTCGTGCACTGCAGCGGTACCTGTTTCGGGCACGGCTTCCCGCCCTGTCTGTGTGTCCTGCACCATCGCTCCGGTCATGCGGTCAGCCCCTGTTCGTCCCCCGAATGGGCGGCGGTGAAATCGTCGGCCAGCTGACCAGCCGGCGCGGAGATCTCCATCGGCGCCGCAACTGCCTGCGCCGCACCGGGTTTCAGTTCGAACAGCTCCCGGAGCGCCTCGGCATAACTGTCACCGCCGGGCGTGGACGCCAACTGCTTGACCCGCACCGTCGGCGCGTGCAGCAGCTTGTCCACCACGCGGCGCACGGTGCGAGCGACCTCTTCGCGGTGCGCGGCGTCCAGCTCGGGTAGTCGCGAGTCCAGGCGCAGCAGCTCGCCCTCGACCACATCGGCGGCCATCTGCCGCAGCGCGGCGACGGTCGGGGTGACCTCGGCCATGCGCTGTCCGGCAAGGTATTTGGTGAGTTCCTCGGCGACGATGGTGCGCGCCGCGGCGGTGTCGTCGGCGGCCGCGCCGGCCGACGGATCCCGCTGCAGGGTCTCCATATCGATGACCGTCACACCGGGCAGTCCAGCCACCGCGTGATCCACATCGCGCGGCAGGCCCAGATCGCAGATGACCAGCTGCGCGGTCGAATCGGCGGCGGAGAGCGCATTGTGCACATCGGCGATGCTCACCACGGTGCCCACCGCGCCGGTACAGGTGACCACCACTTCGGCCACGGCCATGGCCTCGACCAGCTGCTCGATATCCATCGCCGTGGCGGCGACACCGTGCATGGTGGTGGCCGTATTGGCAAGTCGCTGCGCACGTTCCAGCGTCCGGTTCACCACGATGATGCGCGCGACCCCGGCCCGCGCCAGCTGCGCCACCGCGAGCCCGCCCATGGCGCCCGCGCCCAGCACCAGCGCCGTGCGCCCGGTCAGCGGACCCAGCACCAGCCGGGCCCGATCCAGCGCCACCGACACCACGGAGGCGCCCGCCCGGTCGATCCCGGTCTCGGAGTGCACCCGCTTGCCCACACGCAGCGAATGCTGCGCCAGTTCGTGCAGGGTGCGCCCGGAGGCCTGCTGCGAATCGGAGGCCGCATAGGCGGCGCGGATCTGGCTGAGCACCTGCTGCTCGCCGATCACCATCGAATCC
The DNA here is from genome assembly GCF_045040085.1 of Nocardia sp. NBC_01388. NCBI lineage: Bacteria > Bacillati > Actinomycetota > Actinomycetes > Mycobacteriales > Nocardiaceae > Nocardia > Nocardia sp. NBC_01388. The sequence continues at coordinate 7,157,299 of NZ_CP109553.1, read as the reverse complement.
AGGCCGGAGGCCACGGCGAACAGATGCTCGGCCGCGGCTTCGGCGTAGCGCACATACGCGTACTTGGTGAGCTCGGGCAGCGGCAGCCCGGAGTGCTTGGTCAGCAGTTCGCTGATCTCGCCCAGCGCGGGGTGGAAGGCGTCGACCACGGCGTAGATCTCGACACGATTGCAGGTGGAGACGATCATCGCTTCGGAGACATGGCTGGAGGCCAGCATCTTCTCGGTCAGCTTGGGCCGATCGTGCTCGGTGATCGCGATCTTCTCGAGCACCGCAACTGGAGCGCTGCGATGCGAGATCCCGACGAGAAGCACACTCATGGCTGGACCACCGCTCCCTTGCTGGCTGTCTCAGTGCCGCCCGACGGCCGCGCTGCCGCATGTGAAGTCGTTATCGGCGTGCAGTTCATCGCCGCGGCCGTGTTCCGGGGCGCCGAGCGCACACCCACCGGACCCGCGGCGGCCGCGCGCACCGTCTCCCCGGCGGCCTCCGCATTGCGGGCCAGCTCGAAGGACAGCAACTGCATCTCCACCGCGAGATCCACGCGCCGCACCTCTACGTGCGGCGGCGCGTCCAGCGCGACGGGCGAAAAGCTGAGAATGCACAGCACCCCGGCGGCGACCAGCAGATCGCAGACGGTCTGGGCATGGGCATCGGGCGTGGTGATGACCGCGATGGTCGGCGCCAGTTCGGCCACCGCACCGGTCAATTCGGCCACATCGCGCACCGGCAGACCACAGACCGGCGTACCGATCAGCGCCGGATCATTGTCGAAGAGGCCGACCATGGCGAACCCGCGGCGGCGGAATCCGCCGTAGCCGACCAGGGCCCGGCCCAGATTGCCCGCGCCCACCAGCACCACCCGATGACCCTCGGAGAGTCCGAGCACATCCTCGATGCGGTCGCGAAGCTTGATCACGTCATATCCGACACCGCGGACACCATTGGGTCCGAGGAAGGAAAGATCCTTGCGCAACTTGGCGGAACCGACACCCGCCGCGACAGCCAGTTCCTCACTCGATACGATGGCAACAGCATCGTCGGCGAGAACGGCGAGCACCCGGAGATAAGTGGCCAGACGCGCCACTGTGGCCTGCGGGATGTCCTTCTGCAGAGCCTTGCCGGAGACACCACTCTGCGGCGTCTCATGCTGCTCCGTCACGTCGCTTGCGCTCCTCGTCCGGCCGGGGGTGAGTGTCCGGGTGCTTTTGTCGACCCGACGCCGGGGACCGTCACGTGGCGGCCGAGCAGGCAAGGTCGAGTCATAGGTTCGGGGTCGCTTCCGCTGAAGAGCGGGTTGCGTGCCACCACCGTAACCGCTTGTGAAGCCCTGCACAAAGTCGGTGAATTCAGTCACTTTGCGGGGGGCCTCCTGCCCCGGGATCATTCAACCCTGCTCACGGGGAACCCGCTACGCAACGCGCCGGGAATCGAACAGTCGAACACCCGGTTACGGGGTGGCGTCGGGCCGGTGGGGGGCCGAACCGGACGACCCGCTGTTTCACCGGCTCAGGTCGGCGCGTAAGCGCGCCTCGTCCACATCGAAATAGCTGTGCTCACGACCGTTGAGCAGCACCACCGGCAGCCGATCACCGTATTCGGCGCGCAGGGCCGGATCGGTGGCCGCGGCCTCGTCCACATCCACGATCGCCACCTCGATGCCGAAATCGGCGCAGATCGGCCGCAATTGCTCCAGCGCGACCGCGCACAGGCCGCACCCATCGCGGGTCAGCAGGGTCACCGAGGGGGTGGAATCGCTCATGAAACTCATTCAACACCCCCGTCATGTCAGTCAGCGTCTACGTCACCGTCACCGCTGGGCGTTACTGTGGACTGTGCCGGTGCATGCACCAACCGGATTGGTCACGGACTCTCAAATGTGGCGGCAAGAACAGGCGGAGGTACTGGTGCCGGAACGATCGAAAGAGGCCGGACAGGGTTCGAAGGACTCGCGGTCGGGCTTGATCGCGGGCAGATTCGGTGAATTCGCGCCCCGCTGGGGACAGGGTCTGCAGGACCAGTTCACCCGAATCACGCGCAGCCCGTTCGGTCCCAGCGATGAAGAGGTGCGCGCCAATCTGGCGGGCGAGGCCAGCGCCGATGCCGCGCTCGCCCTGCACGACGCCGAACTCGCACTGTACGACGAGCCGAGACCCGCGATTCCGCGTGATCTCACCGCCGCCGCGTTCTTCGATGTGGACAACACCATGGTGCAGGGTGCGTCCATCGTGCATTTCGCGCGCGGACTGGCAGCGCGCAAATACTTCAAGACCTCCGATCTGGTCGATATCGCCTGGAAACAGGTGAAATTCCGGGTCACCGGCAAAGAGAACAGCGCCGATATGAGCAGCGGTAAGGAGCGCGCCCTCGAGTTCATCGCCGGCCGCCCCACCGCCGAATTGGCGGCGCTCGGCGAGGAGATCTACGACGAGATCATCGCCGACAAGATCTGGCCGGGCACCCGGGCGCTCGCGCAGATGCATCTCGATGCCGGACAACAGGTTTGGCTGGTCACCGCGACACCGGTGGAACTGGCGCAGGTCATCGCCAAGCGGCTGGGCCTCACCGGCGCGCTCGGCACCGTCGCGGAAAGCCATGACGGCGTATTCACCGGCCGCCTGGTCGGCGACATCCTGCACGGGCTGGGCAAGGCGCATGCGGTGCGCACCCTCGCCATTCGTGAGGGGCTGAACCTCAAACGCTGTACCGCCTACTCCGACAGCCACAATGACGTGCCCATGCTCTCGCTGGTCGGCACGGCGGTGGCCATCAATCCCGATGCGGACCTGCGCGAGGTCGCCAAGAACCGCGGCTGGGAGATCCGGGACTTCCGCACCGGCCGGAAAGCCGCGAAAGTCGGTGTGCCGACGGCACTCGCACTCGGTGCGGCCGGCGGCGCCGCGGCCGCGGTACTCAGCCGCAAACGCGAGGCCAAAGCAAGCTAGCTGTCCCGCCTCTCCGGGAATTCAAGCCCGACTCAGGTGGGGCAACGGTTGCGTCGGCCGCCGGCGGTGGGGTGGGGGGCGAGTTGGCTCGTACCCGGCGAGTTACCCCGATCGGCGCGAAATCAGTTGTTGCGCTGTCGAATTCCGGCCAGCTTCGCTGGGCCGGAATTCGCAGGGAGACAGTGCGGCTCTAGCCGGTGAAGGGGTTTCGGCGTTTGGTGAGGAGCTTGTAGAGGGTGCCCTGAATCGTTTCGCGGACCTGGTCGGTGATCTCGAACATGGTCATCGGATCGTCGGCGGCCTCGGGCTCGTATTCGCCCGTCGGAATCGGCTCACCGAATTCGATGTACCACTTCGACGGGAACGGAATAGCGCCCAGCGGGCCCAGATGCGGGAACGTCGGCGTCACCGGGAAATACGGCATGCCCAGCAGGCGCGCGAGCGGCTCGAGATTGCCGATCTTCGGGTAGATCTCCTCCGAACCGACGATCGAGACCGGAATGATCGGCACCCCGGTGCGCACCGCCGCCGCCACGAAACCGCCGCGGCCGAAACGCTGCAGCTTGTAGCGGTCACCGAACGGCTTGCCGATGCCCTTGTAGCCCTCCGGGAACACGCCCGCGACTTCCCCTGCGCGCAAAAGCCTTTCGGCGTCGGCGGGGCAGGCCAGGGTATGCCCGGCCTTGCGTGCGAGACCGCCCACCACCGGCGTCTCGAAAATGAGGTCCGCGGCGAGCAGGCGCAGCAGGCGCTGCTTGGGATGGCGATCGTGCACGGCCAGCTGCAGCATCAGCCCATCGATCGGCACCGTGCCCGCGTGATTGGCCACGAGCAGCGCGCCGCCCGCCTCCGGAATGTTCTCGATACCGCTGACCTCCACCCGGAACCACAGATCCGAGAGCGGGCGCAGCATCGGCAGGATCACCGATTCCAGCAGATGTTCGTCCAGGCCGAATTCGTCGACCTGATAGTCACCGGTCAGGCGGCGCCGGGCGAAATCCGCGGTGCGGCCGACCCCCTCGACCACCGCCCCCCGGATCATCTCGCTCAGCGACTTCGGCTGCCGGGACTCGACTTCGGCGAGGCGATCGGTCAACGAGGTCACCGGCTTCAGCGCCGGCTCCCCCGGCCAGACCCGCGACGGCCGATGCCGTGCCTCGATATCCACGTCGTGAAGACGAATCACCTTCGCTACATCACTCATTGGTGTGCTCCCGTCCCAGCCCCGAGCAGGCCGAGAAGTTTGTTCTCTGCGGCGTCGATCCAGCGAGGATCGATGACGGGCCGCAACGCTGCGCCCCCTATGAAGTCGTCGAATGCCTGCACCGTTGTCCAGCGCGGCTGAAAACCCAGTTCGGTGCGCATCCTGGTGGTGTCCAGACCGCAACCGAAATGGAAATAGTCGATTTGTTCGGCGGTGAACTCCCGCATCACCGGACCCATGAGGGTGCGGCCGACAGTGCGGAACACGTTGTACGGCACCGGCATTTCGATCCGGCCTGCCCGGCGGATCGCCTGCGACAATGCCATCGCGCCGTCACCCGCTACGTTGAAGGTACCCCCTGGCGCCGCGATCGCGGCGTGTGTGAGGGAGGCAATCGCATCTTCCTCGTGCAGCAGTTGCATTCGCGGATCACGCCCCAAGATCGTCGGGGTCACCGGCGAACGGAAATACTGCACACCGCGATTCGCCAACTGCGGACCCACAATCGGCGGAAAACGCAATATCGCGGTACAGATATCGGGACGACGCCGCGCCAGGCCGCGCACGAATCCCTCCACCTCGATCATGTCGCGGGCGAACCAGCCCCGCGGCGGGGTACGCGCAGACATTTCCTCGGTGAATTTCACCGGATCCTTGGCGCTGCACCCGTATACGGCGGAGGAGGAACGCACCACCACGCGGCGCACGCTGGAAGCCTTGCGGCACACCGCGAACAACTGCATGGCGCCCAGCACGTTCATATCCTTCATCGCAGCCCGGCCCCCACCGGCCGGCGGGCGCGACAATGCCGCGGGATGAACTACCGTGTCCACTTCATTGCCGTCGATAACTTTGCGTATCAACGGATTTCGAATATCGGCGCGCACGAATTCGGCTCGGCCCATACGGCGCAGCAACTCCGGACTCGGTTGCTTGGCATCCACCGCGATGATCCGTTCGATGGCAGGATCGGCTGCCAGCCTGGCCACTACATTGCCGCCGAAGAAACGGCTCGCGCCGGTCACCATCACGATCTTGGGCGCCGAACCGTCCCGGGCGCCTGAACCTGCCGCTCCGGATCCCACTCGCAAGCCCCCATTTCTGTTATTCCCGCGTCCCAGGGTAACCGGCGGACCAGTGCTCCCCGAAGGGTATTAACCAGGATCTAACGATGAGTTCTGTCACCCGTGACAAACAGAAAGCCCGCCACCGAAGGTGACGGGCTTCCAGCTACGACGCAGCGGCCAGGCTTGCCCCAACAGTATTGGGAGGGCCTCTAGCCAGCGATCACTTGCCGAGTTTCCTGCGCTGAACGCGCGTACGGCGAAGCAGCTTGCGGTGCTTCTTCTTCGACATGCGCTTGCGGCGCTTCTTGATCACAGAACCCATAGGGTTGTTCCTCGCGTTCTCTCGGGTCATCCCCGCCTTCGCGGGGAGCACACTTTCAACCCTGCACAGTCCTACCCGGTTCGGGCCGACGCGGACCCGGCTGCACCACCGGCCCGTACAGGATGCCGGTTCATGCTACCGGGCCACCGGCGAGCGAACTAACCCGCCTCCCCGAGCCAACCCGCCTCCCCGAATCTTCAGCGCCAGGCTCACAGCCGCTGGCCGACACGCATGCGTGCCGGCGGTTAGGCGCGACGACGATTTCGGCGGTACCCGGGGAGTTACCCGGGCCGCGCGAAATCAGTCGTCACGACTCGAACCATTGGTGGGGACTCTTCAGCGGGGTTTCACCCCGCGTCGAAGTAGGACGTCTCCAGGTAGTCGTGCACGGCTTTAGCGTGCACCCGGAACGAACGACCCACCCGCACTGCGGGCAGCTCTCCGGAATGCACCAACCGGTACACCGTCATTTTGGATACCCGCATCAGATTCGCCACCTCGGCGACGGTAAGGAACTGAGTTCCACCGCCGAGAACATTTCCGACTGCGCTGACTGGGGTGTTTGCGGACCTCGCTTGACTGTTTCCAGACATCATTGCGCCACTGACCTCCGGCACGCCCGCGCCGCCGGCTTCCCCACCGGCGGAACAGACACGCACGTGCTCCTTGAAGCTTAGCGGGACCAGTGGTGTTGCTGCGACGGGTGTGAGAAATCAGCCTTTGCCGTGGCGAGTCGTAGCCCAGCAGCAAACAAGCTACTGGCGAGTCAGCCTATTCGGCGGTGCCGGCCAGCTCGACAGAACGACGTTTAGCGGCGTTCAGCGCCTCGTGGAAAGCCGAGCGCACCGCACCCCGCTCCAGTTCCCGCAATGCCGCCGCCGTGGTCCCGGCGGGCGAGGTGACGCCCCCGCGCAACTCCGCGGCACTCTGGCCCGACTCCTCCAGCAGCGCGGCCGAACCGAGCATGGTCTGCACCACCAGGGTGGTGGCCACATCGCGGGTCAGGCCCAGGCCGACGGCCGCGTCGACCATGGCCTCGACCACGAGAAAGAAATACGCCGGGCCCGAACCGGATACGGCGGTCACCGCGTCCATCTGCGATTCGGGGACGGTCACCACCTTGCCGACCGACTCCAGCATCTCCGAGACCAGGGCCAGCTGCTCCTTGCGGGCGTAGCGGCCGGGCGCGATGGCGCTCATGCCCTGGCCCACCAGCATCGGGGTGTTCGACATGACCCGGACCACCGGGAAACCGGCGGGCAGCTTCACCTCGATGCGGCCGGTCGGCACGCCCGCGGCCAGCGAGACCACCACGGCCTCCTGCTCCTGCTCACCGAGCTCGGCCTTGGCCAGCTCCAGGACCACACCGTCGACATCCTGCGGCTTCACGGCGATCACGATCAGATCGGCGCCTTCGGCGGCCTCGGCCACCACCTCGGTAACCCGGACCCCGAAACGCTGCGCCAGCAACTCTCCGCGAGCCGGCACCGGCTCGACCACCACCAGATCCTTGCTCGCCCGTCCGGATTCGAGGAGCCCGGCGATCAGCGCCTCCCCGATCCGGCCTCCACCGATCACCGCAATCCTCGTCATGGATTCAGATTAGTAGGCCGGCCCGACTTTGCGAATTGGCGACAACTGATCTCGCAACCTCGGGGGTAACTCATCGGGTACCCCCAAAATTGCTTCGGCTCCCGACCGCCGGCACGCGTCGAGAACGGTCCACGGCTCCCGGTTGGGCGTTGAAGTTTCGGGGAGGCGGGACAGCTACCGCGCCTGCGGGATCAGGGCGAGCTGGCGGCTCTGGGCGACGACGGCTCCGGTGGAGTCGATGACCATTTGATCTTCGTCGAACATGCGGCCGCCCACTTCGCGGCTGTGCGCGATGACGCGCAGCCAGCCCGGGGCCGGGCGGCGGCGCAGGTAGGTGGTGAGCTGAACCGTTGGGGCCCAGCCGAATTGGCCGAGGTTCATCGGGACGGGCGGGGACATGTCGGCGGCCATCATGGCGAAGAAGGTGGCGACGTCCGGATCCTGCTCATCACCGTCGAGGGGGCGAATCCACAGGCGCAGTCGGGGTTCCGCGGTTTCACCGGCGAGGAAACGGGCCCACTTCGTATCGATGGCGACCGAAGAGCCCTGTGCCACATGGACCATCTTGCCCATCGGGTTGCGGTCGTCGTATGCGAGCGCGTCGGCCGACGGCTCGGCGGGCATGTCCTGCGCGTGGTCGGCGGCGTACGCCGGTGCGGTGTCATCGAGATGCCCGAAGGTGAAAGCGGTATGCACCAGAACGCGGCCGCCCTGGATCAGACTGACGTCGATCAGGCAGATCTGACGGCCGATCTTGCGGGTGCGGACCTCGTACTCGACCTCGCCAGGATCCGGGGCGCCGAGGAAGTCGGAGCTGGCGGCGATCGGGAACATGTCCGCGCGCTCGGGGGCGGTGCGGCGCAGCCATTCAGTGGCGGCCGCGGCGCTGCCGGCGACCATGGTGCCGCCGTGCAGCTTCTTGCCGATGGTCCAGATGGACTCGATGACACCCCGGTAGCGGCCGATGCCCGAGTCGTCCGAGGGCAATTCGGTCAGGGCGCAGACGCGGCTGAAGGGCGCGTCGACCGGGCTACTCGCCGGTTTATGTTCGACGGTCAACTCCGTTGTCATCTGATCCGCCTCCCCGGAACTTCAGCGCCCGGCTGAGAGCCGTCGCCGTTATGCACGCGTACCTGCGGTCGGGTGTCGAACCTATTGCGGACGTACCCCGGGAGTTACCCCGAACCTCACGAGATCAGTTGCCGACTTGCGAGATGCCGCTGGTTAGCTTTGACTTTTTTATAGCGTACAAGTGAGCTGCCAGCGAACGAACTACCGGTGGCAGGGATCACCTCCCGGCGGGCCTGTGTGCGTCAGCCGCGGCTCACACCCGTCGGTTCCGGCGCCGGAACCGGCGGGGTGACGCCGTTGAGGTGGGTGCGGGCGAAGGTGAGGGCGCGGTCGAGCATGGCGGCGCGGTCCATGGTGGTGCGGGCCGCCTGGGTATTGACCTCGATCACCGCCTGACCCTGGAAACCGTTGCCGACCAACATTTCACACAGTTCGGCGACCGGCTGGGTGCCCTCGCCCGGGATGAGGTGCTCATCGGTGGCTGCGCCGCGGCCGTCGGCGAGGTGCAGATGGGTGAGCCCGGATCCCATGCGGCGGGCCAGCATCAGCGCATCCGTGCCCGCCGTCGCGGTGTGCGAGGTGTCGAGCGTGTAGTGCCGGTAGCCGGTATCGGTCGGATCGAAGGACGGGCTGAAGGTGGTGATGGACGGCCCGGGACCGCCGCGCCGCTCCAATCGGCGAATGGAAGTTCCGCTGCGGCCGAAGAGCGTGTCCACCCGCATGGGGAACATATTCTCCACCGCCACCGAAACCGGACTGTCGTTTTCCAATTCGGCCACCTGCTCGGCGAAACCGTCGGCATAGCGGCGCTGCCACCGGAACGGCGGATGCACCACCACGGTGGCCGCGCCGAGCGCCTCGGCGGTGTGCACGCTGCGGGTGAGCTTCGCGACGGGGTCCGACCCCCAGACCCGTTGCGAGATCAGCAGACACGGCGCATGAATGGCCAGCACCGGTATGTCGTATTTGTGCATGAAGGATTGCACGATGGAGATGCTCTGGCTGGCCGGTTCGGCCCACACCATCAATTCCACACCGTCGTAACCCAACTCGGCCGCATAGCGGAAAGCGGCCTCGGTGTTCTCCGGATACACGGACGCCGTGGAAAGCCCGACTCGGACTTCCCTTCGCCCGACTCGATTTTCGATGTTCGCCCCCTGCGCGATATTCCCCACTGCCGCTCCCTGCTCAGTTCGTACTGAGTAGAAAGGCTAGCGGTCCGAGCGTCACAAAGACGCCTACGACGACGGCAATCACAGTGCTGAAAATATCGTCGGTCCGGCGCAGGACCCGGACAAGTGCCACCAAACCGAGAATCACGATCATCGCCAGGGCCAGGGCAACCCACGGGAGCATCTCCCACATGCGTTCGAAACCCTTGAACAGCAACATTCCCGCGACTGCCGCGCCCACACTCTGCCCGGCCAGAATCAACCACTGGCGGCGATTATCCTCCTGCTCCGACGACTGATTCCCGCGCGACCGCGAGGGTGCGGACACCGCGCGCGCGGCGGGCCGGGGGAATTTCGACGTGAGCGCCGAAAAGCGTTCGGCCAGCGATATTCGCGGCTCGTCGTCGTAGTCGTCGTCATCGTCGTACTCGTCGTCGTAGTCGTCGTCGAGCGGCTGGAAGACTTCGGTGAGGTGCTCGTCCGGATCATGTTCCTCGACCGCACCGCGACGGCGCGAACCACCGGCGCGGCGTTTGCCACCACGTCGCGAGTCCTGTTCCGCGCGTTGATCTTCGCGCTCGAGCGCATTGTGCAGCAGATCACCGGCAACCGTGCCGCCGGAGACCAGTTGCTGATCCTGGTCCGGTGAAGTCCAGGCGGCCGTCGGGATCGAACCCTGATCGCGCCGGTCCGGCTGCGGGGCGGGCTCGGCGGCCGGACGTCTTCGCGCCGACCATGCGGGCAGACCGCCGACCGGGGCGCCGCGACCGGCATCCGGCTCCGGCCCGCGGCGAGTGTCGCGGCGCGGATCGTCCTGCCGCAGCGCGGCGGGCGGGCGCCGGCCGTCGAGTTGCCACTGGGGTTCGGGCTGCCGCTGCGCGTCCTGCTGCCAGGCCTGCGGCTGCCGCGGCGCCTCGTTCTGCCACTGGGGTTCCGGCTGCTGCGGCCAGGAGGGGGCGGCGGGCTGGCGCTCGGCCTCCGCCTCACGCTGGGCCTCCGCGTGCCGGCGGGCCGAACGGGACATGGGCGGGGCGGCGGGCGCGGCCGCCTGCAGGGGGTCGAATCCGGGGGCGCGCTCCGCGCTCGGATTCCGGGGTAGCGGTTCCGGCGACCAGGTCGGGCCGTTGTCGAGATGCCGGGTGCGGGCGCCGTTCTCCAGGCCGCCCATCGCACTGTCGAGACCGGCGTAGCCGTTGCCCGGCTCGGGAGCCCGGCTGCCGCGGAAGGGCCGCACCTCGGTGGTCTCGTCGTCCGGATCGAAGCGGCGCCGGCGGCGGCCGCTCTCCCCGCGCAGCGGCGGCGGGGCGGACGGGTCCTCCAGTTCGGACAGCGAGACATCCGCGTCCAGCGGGTCGGGTTTGCGGCGGCGCCCGCTGCGGGGCGGCTCGACACCGGGGGCGCTGTGGCCGCTGTATTGGCCGGAGCCGTCCGACCACTGGTAGCCGGACGGCTCGGGTAGCGAGGGCGCTCCGGCGGGGCGCTCCGTGGGCGCCAGCGGGTCGTAGAAGGAGATCGGCCCGGAGAGCGGGGAGTAGGCGGGCTCCGGATCGGGTACCGAGTAGGGCGAGTAAACCGGCTGCGGTTCGGGCGAAACACCTGAATAGTCAGGGTAATTCGAATAGTTCGAAAAGTTTGAATAGTCCGTTTCGCCAGAATTAGGCTGAGGCGCTGCGGTGAGGGCGTCATACGCCGTCCCGTCCGGCGCCGCCTCGTCGGAGGCCGCGTGCGAGGACGAGCCGTTGCGCACCACCGGTATATCGCCGGTCAGATCCGCGACCGAAAGGCCACGCCCACTCCGGCGCCTGCGCCCGCCGCCACCGGCGGAGGGCGCGCCCTGCTGCCCGTTTCGCGCCAGTAGTTCGGCGACGGACAGTTGACTTACATCCTCGGTCATCGAGACACCGTTTCGATCGTGCCCGGCTGGCCACCGTTCGGTCCGCCAGTTATCGGTTCGCTATCCAGGTCGGTATCAAGTTTTCGCAGGATCAATCCCTCACGCAGTGCCCAGGGACAGATTTCCAGCGTATCCAGTGACAATGCCCGCATACTCGCCTCCGCGACCAGCGCGCCGGCCACCAATTGCTGTGACCGATCGGAACTTACGCCTTCCAATTCTGCCCGGTCCGCAGCTGTCATTCTCGAGATGAACGCAATCAACTGCCGCAGGCCGGAACTGGTGAGGGTACGCCGCACACGCACCCCCGCAACAGAGGGGGCCGCGCCCGTCAGGCGGGCGAGTGATCGGAAAGTCTTCGAGGTACCCACCGCGAGATCGGGGCGGCCGACCTCGAGCAGCTGCTTGGACGGCACCACCAACTCAGCATCCAGCCAATCGCGCAGCACCGCCACTCGGCGCTTGCCCGGCGGATCGTGATGCAGCCAATCCCGGGTGAGCCGGCCCGCGCCCAATTGCAGCGACAGCGCCACATCCGGCTGTTCGTCGGCGCCGTTGCTCATCTCCAGCGAGCCGCCGCCGATATCGAGGTTCAGAATTCGCCCCGCGCTCCAGCCGTACCAGCGCCGCACCGCGAGGAAGGTGTGCCGGGCCTCTTCGGCTCCTGTCAAGACCTGGAGATTCACTCCGGTCTGGGAGCGCACCCGCGCCAGCACCTGTTCGGAATTGGTCGCCTCGCGCACCGCGGAAGTAGCAAACGCCATCAACTCCACACATCCGGAAGTTTTTGCGATGCTTGCGAATTCGGCGACCGTCGTGGTCAGCCGAGCCGCGCCCGCGGGCGTGATGCGCCCCTGGTCATCCATGCTTTCCGAGAGACGCAACGTCGCCTTCGTAGAGCTCATGGGCATCGGGTGGCCACCGCGATGCGCGTCCACCACCAGCAGATGGACGGTATTGCTTCCCACATCGAGTACACCGAGCCGCACATGAACACGGTACTGGGTGCGTCACGACTTCAGGCCAGGCGACCGAGCTGTTAGCGTTCCGCACTGTGACATCAGGTGCATCCGCGAGTGGTCCTACCGGGCTGCGACCAGCGGCGAAGATCGACCCGGCCCCCGAAGTCGAACTGGACTTCCCCCGGGAGTGGATCGAATTTATTGATCCAGCAAATGATGAGCACCTGATTGCTGCCGATATGACGTGGCTGTTGTCGCGGTGGACGTGCGTTTTCGGCACTCCCGCATGCCAGGGCATCATCGCCGGGCGTGAGGACGACGGCTGCTGCTCGCACGGCGCGTTCCTCTCCGACGAGGAGGACGGCAAGAAGCTGGCCAAGGCTGTGAAGATGCTCACACCCGAGGACTGGCAGCTCATGCCGGAGGCCCAGGACGAGAACGGCAAGGTCCGCAAGAAGCTGTACCTGGAAGAGGACGACCTCGACGATGAGCCCGCGCTGCGCACCCGGCGGTTCGACGGCGCGTGCATCTTCCTCAATCGGCCCGGCTTCGCGGGCGGCATCGGCTGCTCGCTGCACACGATGGCGCTGCGCAAGGGCCTGGAACCGCTGACCGTGAAGCCGGAGGTGTGCTGGCAGCTGCCCATTCGCCGCACCCAGGACTGGGTGGACCGGCCGGACGGGGTGGAGATTCTGCGGACCGTCGTCGGCGAGTACGACCGCCGCGGCTGGGGGCCCGGCGGTTTGGACCTGAACTGGTACTGCACCGGCTCGCCGGACGCGCATGTCGGCACCCGGCCGGTCTGGGAGGCGTACGCGCCGGAACTGATCGAACTGCTCGGCAAACCCGCCTACGACGAGCTGGCACAGCACTGCCGGCGACGGCAGGGACTGGGCATCGTGGCGGTGCATCCGGCGACGGTCATCGCGCAGGAGAAGGCTGCCGAGGAGAAGCGGGCGAGCGCCGTGGCCAAGCCGGCCGCCGGCGCGAAGAAGTCAGCGAAGAAGTAGCGACCCGCCGGTAACTTTCTGAAATTACCCAATTTCACATCTCCGCTCCCCTACTGTGCGACGAACCCACTCCCCCTCGTGGGTCGCAGCACAGGAGAACTCATGAGCAACACCCCGCCCAGCCGGCGCTACCTCGGCGCGGGCATCGCCGGGCTCGCCGTCGCGACGGGCGTCGTCGCCGTCCTCGCGGCGTCCCCGGCGCATGCGAGCGTCGACTCGATCAGCATTTCCGATTCGAATGTCGTCGTCGGCCACAGCTACACCCTCGACGCCAACCTCAGCGGCGCGTCCATCGGCCTGCTCGTCTACTGGAGTGACAACGGCAGCAGCCTCACTCCCGTCGGCAAGGTGCCGTGGCCGGTCGGCCACGCCAGCTTCGGCTGGACCCCGAGCACCACCGGGCAGCACGTGCTCACGGTCTCGCAGGGCAGCAGCACCAAATCGCTGGTCGTGAATGTGACCGACGGGTCCACCCCGCCGGCCACCACCACACCGCCGACCACGACGGTCCCGCCGACGACCACGGCCCCGCCCACCACGACGGTGCCGCCGACCACCACGGTCCCGCCGGTGACCACCACCGACCCGCCCGTCACCACCACGGTCCCGCCCGTCACCACCACCGACCCGCCCGTCACCACGGTGCCGCCGACGACCGTCCCGCCGACCACCACACCTCCGGTGACCACCACGCCGCCGGTGACCACGACCCCGGGTGGCGGCGGTACCGGCAGTGCCGACGGCCTGCCCTTCGGCCTCTGACGGCTGGCCGGAAAACTCTCGACTATCGATTCTCCAGGAGCGCAATCTCTTTCCCTGGAGTGCACAGGAGAACCCATGCGTTACAACAACACTCGCCGCCGCATCGGCGCGGGGGCGGCGGGACTGGCGATTGCCGCCGGAACGGGCATTGTGATCGCCATGTCGCCGACGGCGCAGGCCACGGTCGACACGATCACCCTCTCGGGATCGGATTTCCAGGTCGGCAGCACCTACACCGCCACCGCCGATCTGAGCGGCGCCTCGGTCGGCCTGCTCGTGTACTGGAGCGATAACGGCACCAGCCTCACGTCGGTCGGCAAGGTGCCGTGGCCTCCGGGACACGCCTCGCTCGACTGGACCCCGACTACTCCCGGCCAGCACATCCTGACCGTGTCACAGGGCAGCAGCAGTAAGTCCGTGGTGTTGAACGTGGGCGGCGGGACGACCACTCCCCCGCCCACGACTCCTCCGACCACTCCGCCCACGACCCCGCCTACGACTCCTCCGGCCACAACGCCGCCCACCACGTCACCCAGCAGTGGCAGCGGCAGTAGCAGTAGCGGCAGTGGCACCGGCAGCGCCGGCAAGCTGCTCGGCGGGCTGTTCGGCAGCTCGTAGGCCCGAAAGCGGTTCGCGGGCAGCGCGGGCCGGACAGGTGGGTGCGGGAAATTCCCCGGGATTTCGCGCACCCACCGAAACCAAGCGGACGCTTGCTTGATAATTTATTCGAAATAACTACATTTCACTCACCGGGTCGCCTAGTGTGCGGATGCCCACACCCGTCCCCGTGGGCAGCAGCACAGGAGAACACATGCGCAACGCACCACCGAGGATCACCACCCGCACGGCCGGTGCGGGGATCACCGGTTTCGCAGCCCTCGCCGTGGTCGCCGCACTCACGGCCCCCACCGCATGCGCGGCCGTCGACACCGTGTCCGTCAGCGGCTCGAACTACCAGGTCGGTACCCAGTACACGATCTCGGCCGATCTCAGCGGCGCCTCGGTCGGACTGCTCGTGTACTTCAGCGACAACGGCAATTTCATCGGCAGCCCGAAGATTCCGTCGCCGCCCGGACACTCCAGCATCAGCTGGACCCCGTCGGACAAGGGCCAGCACATCCTCACCGTCTCGCAGGGCAACAGCACGCAGTCCACGATCGTGAACGTCAGCGACGCGCCGATCGGCTCGGGCAGCTCCAGCTCCGGCAGCGGCTTCGGCCCGGCCGGACCACTCGGCAGCGGCAGCAGCGGCAACACTTCGAACTGACAGGAACACCCGGTATGAACTCCCTTTCCCGCCGCATCGGCGCGGGTGTCGCCGGTGGCGCCATCGCCGCCGCCGTCGCCGTCTACGCAGCGCCCCAGGCCGGCGCGACCGTCGACTCCGTGAGCGTGTCCGGCAGCGACCCGTACACCATCAATACCCAGTACACGCTCACCGCCGCGCTGAGCGGCGCGGGCATCGGCCTGCTCGTGTACTGGACCGACAACGGCAATACCCTCACCCCGGCCGGCAAGGTCCCGTGGCCGGTCGGCTCCTCGACGCTGAACTGGACGCCCACCACCGCGGGGCAGCACCTGATCACCGCGTCGCAGGGCGGCAATGTCAAGACGATCGTGGTGAACGTGGTCGACCCGGCCAACCCGGGCGGCGGCACCACTCCCCCGACCGGCGGCACCGGCGGCAGCGCGGGCACCGGCAGTGCGAGCGGGCTGCTCGGTGGCCTACTCGGCGGGCTGACCGGAAGCGCCGGAAGCTAACCAGACCTGTCCCGCCGGCCGCCCACCCAGCGGCCGGTGCTGGGCCGCACCGTCCCTCCGGCCCGGACATCGGGAGACGCGCTCACCTCGGATCGAGGTGGGCGCGTCTCTTTCCGTATCAGCCCGGCCGGTTTCATCCACCGGGTGTACGGCAGGTGAATTCACCTCGGCCGGAGCGACATTCCAATCAGCCTGCGCGGAAGTCTGTTTCGGAGTGCCACCTGGTCGGTGACCTCGGGGTGTGAGTTGCGGGAAGTGTGCGTGACATCGTTTCGCCACTGCGGGTTCACCGGAACGTGTTAGACATCCAGGCCATGATCAAGAAATCGCTCACCGTCGCCGCGCTGGCCGCCGGTGTTGTTCTCAGCCTTGCGCCGCACGCCGGTGCCGATAGCGTCGATCCCACCAAATACGCCGACGTCACCGCCAATTTCGTCTCCTACACCGATCCCGCCGCCCTGAACGCCAAGGCCGACGGCAAACTGCTGATCATGACCCCGTACGGCACCAACAACACCATCGCCTGCCGCGGCAACGGCGCGGACGTGGCCTGGTACGACTGCCAGCAGCAGGACGCCTACGGCTGGATCGTCCTGAAGCAGCTTGACACTCCGTTGGGCACCGCCTGGGCCGAACTGCCGTAGCAGTTCCGCCCCTCCGAACCTTCAGCGCACGGCTGAGAGCCGTTGGGACTTCCGCACGCGTAGACGCGGTTAGGTGGGGAACCTATTTTGGACGTACCCCGGGAGTTACCCCCAGCTCACGAAATCAGTTGTCGCCTTACGTAAAAGACGCGCTCGCCTCGGATTCCGAGGCGAGCGCGTCTTTTTGAATGTCCTAGCTCAAGCTTCGAGCTTATAGCCCAGGCCACGCACCGTGACGAGGTGTTCCGGTTTGGCCGGGTCGCCTTCGATTTTGGAGCGCAGGCGCTTGACGTGGACGTCGAGAGTCTTTGTGTCGCCTACGTAGTCGGCGCCCCAGACGCGGTCGATGAGCTGGCCGCGGGTGAGGACGCGGCCGGAGTTGCGGAGCAGGTACTCGAGCAGGTCGAACTCCTTGAGCGGCAGGGTGACCGGCTTACCGTTCACCTGCACGGTGTGGCGGTCCACATCCATGCGGACCGGGCCCGCCTCCAGGACGCTGGTCTCGCTGCCGCTGTCGGCCTCCTCGCCGACGCCGCGGCGCAGCACGGCGCGGATACGGGCGATCAGCTCACGGGAGGAGTAGGGCTTGGTGACGTAGTCGTCGGCGCCCAGTTCCAGGCCGACCACCTTGTCGATCTCGCTGTCGCGAGCGGTCACCATGATCACCGGGACACTGCCGCGGGCCCGCAACTGCTTGCATACGTCGGTACCGCTCATACCGGGCAGCATCAGATCGAGCAGGACGATGTCCGCACCCGACCGGTCGTACTCTGCCAAGGCAGAGGGTCCGTCGCCCACCACGGTGACCTCGAACCCCTCCTTGCGCAGGAGGAATGCGAGCGGATCGGCCAGCGACTCCTCGTCCTCGACGATCAGCACACTCGTCATCGGGTTGCCTCCACACCGTTGGTTCTGGCCCGCCCGAGATGGGCGGAAAGCCTCTTGTCGATGCCGTTGGAATCGGCGGGGTGGGACGGGATCCGCAGGGTGAATGTGGATCCGGTGCCCAGCTTGCTCCACAGGGTGACTTCACCGCTGTGGTTGGCGGCTACGTGCTTGACGATAGCCAGCCCCAGCCCGGTACCGCCGGTGGCGCGCGAGCGCGCCTTGTCGGCCCGGAAGAATCGTTCGAAGACGCGTTCCTGGTCTTCCTTCCCGATGCCGATACCGCGATCGGTGACCGCGATATTCACATGCCCGCCGCGCAGCGCCCGGCTCACCGAGACCTGCGAACCCCGCGGCGAGTACGCGATGGCATTCTCCACCAGATTCGACAGCGCGGTGACCAGCAGCGTCTGATCGCCGATCACCTCGAGTCCACTGCTGGTATCGGTGCTCACCGTGATGCCGGCGGCTTCCGCGGCGGTCCGGGAGCGCTCGATGGCCTGGGTGACCACGCTGTCCACATCGACGGCGTCGAGTTCCGGCAGCTTCTCCGCGCCCTGCAGGCGGGAGAGCGCGATCAACTCGGTGACCATCTTGCCCATGCGGCGGGCCTCGCCGTGCAGGCGTTCGCCGAAGTGCCGCACCGAATCCGGATCGTCGGCCGATTCCAGCAATGCCTCAGCCAACAGGCTCATGGCACTGACCGGGGTCTTGAGTTCATGGCTGACGTTCGCGACGAAATCGCGGCGGGTGGCCTCCATGCGGGCCTGCTCGGAATCGTCGTCGGCGAAGAGCACCACGAAGTTCGGGTTCTCCTGCGACAGCGGCCGGGCGACACCGCGGACCGCGAGCCGGGCGCGGCCGGGCAGCGGGATCTTCGCGGTGAGCTCGAATTCGATGTCCTTGCCACCACCGAGCACCTGCTGCACCGCGGACCAGGCGCGCTCGTCGAGCAGCCGATCGTGGACTATGCCCAGCTCCTCGGCCCGCGGATTGACCAGCACCACATCCCGGTACTGATCGACCACCGCGATTCCGCTCTCGGAGGCGAGCACAATGAGATCGAGCACCTGCGACATGGTCAGGCCCGAATCGGTGGCGGCGCGCAGCCGCTCCTGCCGGGCATTCACATAGGGAATGAGCAATCCACCGACTGCCAGTCCAACGACGGCCGCCAGGACTGCCAACAGCACGGCCTGTGGAACGCTCACACTGTGAATCGTACGGTCGCCCGAGCCGGGTCCGGCCCCGGGTGCAGGAAGTTTCACGCAGGTCACAGCGGCTTCCACGAGCGTTAGCCCGGCGTTTACGCAATGTTCGGACAGCGCGGGGCAGGTCGCTGGCAGTTTTCCGGCAAACGCCGTGAAATGCCGGGATCACACCGCCGGCCCGGGCTGACGAGCCGGAGGTGTCGACAATCACCAGCCGGAGTTACCGCGCACCGGGATATTGACGAAGCTGGGCGCGGCCGGATCCAGCAGCAGGTGCTGGGGGCGCAGGCCGCTGTCGACCATCATGGCGGTGATGGGCAGGCCCTTGGGGAAGTTGCCCGCGTAGACGTCCACGCGCAGCCGGTGGCCGGGTTGCAGCACGGCGTCGATGCCGGGGACCGAAATATCCAGTGCCACCGGCCCGGCCCGGGACGGTCGGCTGACGGGTGTCGAGGGACAGGTCCGGCACCGGGTCGGTGTAGTCGCCGTTCGGCAGACGGGTGCTGCGGGACTCGTCGATGGCGCGCAGCGAGGCGACGAGCTGGCCGGAGGACAGGGTGGTCGAATTGCCATCGGGGGCAACATCGTTGACGGTGGCGACCCAGTAACCGTCGGTGCCGTCCTGCACGGTGTTCAGATGTACGGCGATCGGCCCGGAGACGGTGGTGATGTCCGCGACCGGCGCACTGGTGAAGGTCAGCCCGTTCGATTCCTCGATACGGGAGTCCTTACCGCAGGCGTCGATGGCGGTCAACGCTGAAATTGCGCAGCAGTCCGCCGCCGAGCGCCCTGGTGAGGTCGGTGAGCCCGGAGAACGGGGTGCCGGACAGGTCGGCAGTGCGGAACAGCTGCACGAGCAGATCGGACAGCCCGGGGACCGACAGCGCCGAATCGGCGATCATCGAGCCGAGTTTCGTATAGGGCGTGAAATTCAGAATGCTCGGCGTCGGGTCGGTGACGGGATGGCCCGCGGCATCGGCGGGGTGGTACACATTCGCCTTCAGCACGGTGCCGTCACTCATCGTGACGGGCACGTCCCAGTCGATGTACACATTGGGATAGAGCTGTGGACCGTCTTCCGTCGCAGCCCATTCCGCACCGCTCGCACCGCCGTCCGGGCCGGCCGGATCGGCGGTAGCCGCCGGTGCCAGGAACTGTGTTGCCGCAACGACGGCGGTCAGTGCGACGACCGTCTTGACCAGGAATCCCATAGTGCCCTAGCCACTCTCCGTCCGCATGGAAACTCGCCCCAAGCTAGAGCGAAGGCAACTGTCCGGGCAGTTTTTCCCGAAGAATCGTGAAAGTGCACAAAGAAAAGCCCCGGAGGTGTACGCCGTTGTACACGTCCGGGGCGCTCAGGCCCGGTGGGGCGGAATCACCAGCCGGTGTTACCGCGAACCGGGATATTCACGAAGCTCGGACGATTCGGATCCAGCTGCACATGCTGCGGCTTGAAACCGGTATCCAGGAGCATCGGCAGAATCGGCAGGCCCTTGGGGAAATTGCCCGCGAACACATCCACCCGCAACCGGTGTCCCGGCTGCAGAATGCCTTCGGTGCCGCTCAAGGCGATATCGAGGGTGGTGGCCTCACCCGGCACCGTCGGCTGCTGCCGGTCGAGCGAGGTGAAGGCGCGCGGGTCGGTGTAATCGCCATTGGCTGACCGCGTGCTGTTCGCATCGTCGATCTGCCGCAGCGAGGCCATGATCTGGCCGGAGGTCAGCACGGTCGACTGCCCGTCCGGCGCGACATCGTTGACCGTGACGGTCCAGTACCCGTCGGACGCGTCCTGAACCGTATTGAGGTGCACCGCAACGGGACCGGAGATGGTGGTGGCCTCGGCGACGGGAGCGCTGGTGAAGGTCAGGCCGTTGGTCTCCGCGATCCGGGAGTCCTTGGCGCAGCCGTCGATGATCGACAGCACACCGGCGCTGCCCTGCGCGGCATCGTTGGAGCACAGGGTGGTCAGGCCCATCGACACACTGAGCCGGTCGGTGTCACCGTTGGCGCCGCTGGTCAGCGAGCCGTCGTAGAGGCTGTTGGCGGTGCCGCTGCGCTGCGACGACAGGTACATGCGCTGGTAGCGCGAGGCCTCTTCGGCGGGAGCGGTGTCACCGAAACCGCCCTGGGTGATCCAGCCGCCGCCCTGCTGCCGCAGGGTCACCGGACCATAGGAGTCGATCCCGTTGTCGATGCCCTTGAGCCACTTGTCGAACCAGGCGCGCTGCAGCACGTCCAGGCGCGGAGGCAGGCCGGGGAAGCCGGCTTCGGAGCCCGAGGTGACGTGATAGGTATTGCCCATCAGCAGCTGCTTCTGCCCCGGCGGCACCGAAATCGCGTTGTAGATCTTGGATTCCGAGTAGGTGAACAGATCGTGCCAGCCACCGGTGACGAAGGTCGGGATGGTGATCTGGCTGGGATCGCCGATCCAGCCCGCCCGGTCGGCCGACATATCGTTGAGCATCGACTTCACCCGCGGATCGAGGCTCTCGATATTCGGGCTGGTGTACGCGGACATCAGCACGTCCAGGTAGCCGAACGGGTCGGCCTGACGATCCTTCAGCCACTGGAAGTCGAACTTGCCCTGGGCAATCGAGGCCAGGTCCGGCACCCACTTGAGACCGTTGACGGCGCTGAGCCACAGCGGAATGAAGTTGAAGCCGAAGCCGCCGCCGGGCGCGAGCACATCGTCGACGAGGTCGCTGCCCGGGACGATCGGGAAGATGGCCTTCAGGGCGGGCGGATGCTTCTCCGCGGCCTGCACCTGATTGATGGCCGAGTACGACAGACCGCTCATACCGATACGGCCGTTGGACCAGCTCTGCTTGGACGCCCAGTCGATGGTCTCGACGGTGTCCTGCTGCTCGCGCTGGCGCAGGATGTCCCATTCGCCCTGAGAGAAACCGGTGCCGCGCACGTCGACGACGACCTGCGTGTAGCCGGACTTGATGAGCTGGCGATCGACGCTGAAGTTTCGAAGTTCGCCATTACCAGCGGCATTCAGCAGTTCGCCGAATCCGGAGATCGGGGTGCCGTCGAGGTGGATATTGCGGAACACATTGAGCAGTGCGTCGCCCAGTCCCGGGATGGCGAAGGCGCTGTCGGCGACGTTGGACACCAATTTGGTGTACGGCGTCATGTTCAGCACGGTCGGCGTGGGGGTGTCGATCGGGCGGCCGGCGGCATCGGCCGGGTGGTAGACGTTGCCCTTCAGCACGGTGCCGTCACTCATGGTGATCGGCACGTCCCATTCGACGAAGACATTGGGGTATTGCTGCTGCCCGTCCTCGGTGCCGGTCCAGGCCGCACCGGCGGCGCCGCCGTCGGGACCGGCCGGAACGGGAGCGGCATCGGCCGATATGGCCATCAGGGGAAGGAGCAGAGCGGCCGCAGAAGCGACAATTGTGGCCCGTAGCGCGTGCTTCATCGAACGTGATCTACCTCTCGCATTTGGTCGAACGCCCAGAGCATATCTACTCGGGAGTAAGTTGCAAACACCGGTTACAGTTACCGCTTTTAATGGGCAAAGCTTCGGCAAATTCGAATTGCGTTGGCGTGGAATACCCTACGGTCCCGTAATGAGAGTTGGATCACAGTCGCTACGAATACGATGAATGAAAACCGCGCTGTAGCCGGGTAATTCGGCTACAGCGCGTTGCGCGTATTACTGGTTCGCAGACTTACTTGGCGCCCTGATTCGCCACCGCGGCAGCGCCTGCGGCGGCCGCCTCCGGGTCGAGGTAGACACCCGGGCCGAGCGGCAACAGGTTCTCGTCCAGCTCGTACTTGAGCGGAATTCCGGTGGGAATGTTCAGCCCGGCAATATCCTCGTCGGAGATCCCCTCCAGGTGCTTCACCAGCGCTCGCAGCGAATTACCGTGCGCCGCAACAAGAACCGTCTTACCACCGCGCACGTCCTGGGCGATGGTGTCCTCCCAGTACGGCACCATGCGGGCGACGACATCCTTCAGGCATTCCGTCAGCGGCACATCGATTCCGGCGTACCGCGGATCGCCGTCCTGGCTGTACTCGCTGCCGGTCTCGATAGGCGGCGGCGGGGTGTCGTAGCTGCGGCGCCACAGCATGAACTGCTCGTCGCCGTACTCGGCCTTGGTCTGGGCCTTGTCCTTACCCTGCAGCGCACCGTAGTGACGCTCGTTGAGCCGCCAATCCCGGACGACCGGAATCCAATGCCGGTCACAGGCATCCAGCGCATTGTTCGCGGTGCTGATCGCACGCCGCAGCAGCGAGGTATAGACGATATCCGGGAGAATTCCGGCCTCGGCCAGCAATTCACCGGCACGCTTGCCTTCGGCGACACCCTTTTCCGTGAGCCGGACATCCACCCAGCCGGTGAACAGGTTGAGGGCATTCCATTCGCTCTCGCCGTGGCGCAGCAGCACGAGGGTGTACGTCATGGGGGTCATCTTTCCACGCGCCGGTTCGCTGTCGGCTCCGGCCCTGCGGGCCCGGTCAGGCCCACTCCACCTCGTCGAAGGTCATGGTCAGTCCGTGCCGCTGCTCCCCCACCGCCACTTCGACCCGTAGTTCCGAGCGGGCGGAGTCGACCGCCTGCACCACGGCGCAGACGCCACTGAACGGCCCCTCCGGAACGTAGACGACGTCACCCGGCTCGAATTCGATTAGCCCCACGTCCGCCACCGTAGTGGCAGCGTCACGCGACACACCGAACCTGTTTTCCCGACACGCGAAGTCAGGACCGGAGTGCGAGCAGGGCGGCGCCGGCGAGGGTCGCCTGATCGGTGAGCTCCGAAGGAACCACCCGCAGTTCACGTACGAAAACCAGGCGGGCATGCGCCGCGGCCGAGTCGAGCAGCGGCCGCCACAGCAGGTCGCCCGATTGCGCGAAGCCCCCGCCGACCACCACCAGATCGGTATCCAGCAGCGCGGCGGCGGAAGCGATGGCGGTGCCCAGCGCGGTACCCGCACGCTCCAGCGCGGCGCGGGCGAGACCGTCACCGGCCCGGGCGGATTCCGATAATTCGATGCCGGTGCTGCCGGTCCACCCCTGCCGCCGCGCCCAGCGCACGGACGACGGCCCGCTGGCCACCGCCTCCACACAGCCGAAGCCGCCGCAGGCGCAGGGTTCCGCACTGCCGGGGACCACGATATGACCGATGTGCCCGGCATTTCCGGTGCGCCCCATAAGGACTCGGCCCTCGGAGATGATGCCGCCGCCGATTCCGGAGGACACCGTCAGCGCGAGCACGTCCGCGATACCGCGGGCCGCACCCCAGCGCTGTTCGGCCAGGGCCAGGCAGACGCCGTCGATGGCGAAGCGAACAGTGGCGTCCGGGAACAACTCCCGGACCGCCCCCACAATGCCGAACCCGCCTGCCCACTCCGGAATATTGAGCGGGCCGGTCGAACCGGCGCGCACGTCCACCGGTCCCGCCGCGCCGATGCCGACCGCGGTCACCCGCCCGGTTCCCGCTACGCGCAGCAGCAGCTCACGGCAGGCGGGCCAAACCCCGGCCGCGGGAACTTGAATGCGCTCGGACGACGGCACGCTGCCCTGCGAATCAACAAGGCCCGCAGCGAATTTCGTCGCGCCGATATCCAATGCCAACGCCACCATGGGCCGTCGGTCTCCTTCGATCCGGGTGCTGAACAGACGATTCCGACGGGCCGCGTCTGCGATTCCGCCGTCCGGAGGCTAGACCTTCTCTGCCTTGTCGTCGGCGTCCACGAGATGTTCGAACGCGCGCAGATTCTTCAGCGATTCGCCGCGCGAGACCCGCCACTTCCATTCCTTGCGAATGGATTCCGCGAAACCGAGCTCGAGCAGGGTATTGAAATCGGCGTCCACGGCCTCGAGCACCTGACCGAACCAGCGGTCGAGTTCATCGGGCGTGACGGCGTGCGTGGACATGCGGCCGACCAGGTAGATGTCACCGACATTGTCCAGCGTGTATGCCACCCCGTAGAGGCGGCGATTACGGCGCAGCAGGAATTTGTAGACGCCCTCGAAGTTCTCGTCCGGCTTGCGGCAGACGAAGGACTCCATCCGAATGCCGTGCTTGCCGACGGTGACGCCGAGCGCGGTCTTGAGTTTCCGCTCTCCCGGCAGGATGACGACGAACGTACCGTCGGCCTCACGGGTGTATTCGATCTCGCGATCCCGCAGGGTGTCGTCGATCAGCTTCGCGGTGGCCTCGGCGGTATCACCCTGTGCGGCTTCGCTCATCGGCGTACGACTCCCATCCGGCGCCGCCATGCCGGCTCGACCTCGACCCGTATCGGTCTCGGACTCCCAACTGGCCACGGCATTGATCTTGCATGAGGACTGTCGGCGTGCACGCTACCGGTGCGAACGCGCCCGGTGCGGGACTGGGCGAGCGCGGCGGAATAGCTGTCCAGCAGACCGTCGGCGGTATGCGCCCAGGAGAAGTTCGAGGCGTGCTCGACAGCCGCCGTGCCCATCTGCTCCAGCCGGGCGGGGTCGTCGAGCAGAAGTCGCAGTGCCGCAGCCCAATCGGCGGTCTGATGGCCGGGCACCAGCAGCCCCGTGGCGCCGTCCCGCACCGCGGTGCCGAGCCCGCCCACATCGGCGGCCAGCACCGGAGTGCCACTGGCCTGCGCCTCGATGGCGACGAGGCCGAAAGATTCGTTGTAGCTGGGCACGGCCACCAGATCGGCCGCGCGATACACCTGCACCAGGCGGTGCGGCGGCTGCGGCGGCAGGAAGGTGACACGATCGGAAATGCCGAGCGCGGAAGCCAATTCGATCAGCGCGTCGGGGCGCTCCAGGCCGGTGCCGGACGGGCCGCCGACGATCAGCACGCGCAGCGGGCGCGTGGCGTCCATTCCGGTGCGCGCGTCCTCGTCGGCCAGCATCTGCGCGGCGGCGCGCACGAGCACATCCGGCGCCTTGAGCGGCTGGATGCGGCCGACGAAGGCCACGATCCGCTCATTGTGGGGCAGGCCCAGTTCCGCACGGGCGGCCGCGCGGTCGCCGGGGCGGTAGCGGGTGAGGTCCGCGCCGGGCAGCACCACATCGATGTGCTCGGGGTCCGCGCCGTACAGCTCGACCAACTGCCGCGCTTCCTCGGCGGTATTGGCGACCAGGCGATCGGACTCCGCGACGATCTGCTTCTCACCGATCACCCGGGCGGCCGGTTCCGGGGTATCGCCCTCGGCGAGGTAGAGGTTCTTCACCGCGGCGAGCGTGTGCGCGGTGTGCACCATGGGCACCCGCCAGCGATCCCGCGCCAGCCAGCCGACCTGGCCGGAGAGCCAGTAGTTGGAGTGGATGAGGTCATAGTGGCCGGGCAGGTGCCGGGCCTCCTGCCGCAGCACCTCGGCCGCGAACGGGCACAGCTGGGTGGGCAGATCGTGTTTGTCCAGGCCCTCGAACGGGCCGGCGACCACATTCCGGACCAGCACGCCGGGGGCGGCCTCGACCAGGGGTTCGTCATTGGAGGAGGTGGCGCGGGTGAAGATCTCCACCTGGGTGCCGCGGCGGGCCAGTTCGATGGCCGTCTGCAGGACGTACACATTCATACCGCCGGCATCGCCGGTGCCCGGTTGGGCGAGGGGGGAGGTATGTACCGACAGCACGGCAATCCGATGGGGCCGTAGGTCGGAACGTTGACTCACTACACCAGTGTGCACGCCTCGGGTAGCCGGAGAGACGTGGGTTACCCTACGAAGTGACCCTGCTCACAGGAAAGCGCCCGGTCAGCCCAGGGATTCCACGAAGGCCGTGAGTTCCGCGACAAAGCGTTCGGGGTCCTCGACGAACAGGCCGTGCTGCGCGCCCTCCCAGTAGGACGTGCTCGCGTTCGGGACGGTCTCGGCGATGTAGCGGCCGTTCGCGACCTCGACCACCGGATCGGCGGTGCCGTGCATGACGAAGACCGGAACATCCAGCGTGCGCAGGGTTTCGGTGTTGTCGACAGTGCGGTAGAACAGCGCCTTGCGCACCCGCGGCAGGGTGGCGAGGCTGCCACCGAACAGCCGCTGGGCGTCGCCGCCCTTGTCCCGGCCGGGCCCGGTATTGGCGCTGCCGAACGCCCCGAAACCGCGCATGGCGCGACCGGCGCTCTCCTCGAAGACATCGGGAATGGCCTTCTGCATGGCCGGGCCGGGCTGCGCACCCGGGACTCCCCTGCCGATGCCCGCCTGCGATCCGGTGTAGACGACGCCCGCGACCGCGCCGGTGCCGTAGGCGGCGAGGTAGTCGCTGAGCACGATGCCGCCGTAGGACCAGCCCAGCAGGACCGCGCCGTCGGCGATGCCCTCGGCGGCCAGCACGGCGGCCACGTCGGCGGCCCAGTTCTTCGGGTCGTCGTATCCGGCCTCGGGGGCGTCGGAGTAGCCGTGGCCGCGCAGATCCAGCGCGATCACCCGGAATCGCCCGGCCAGATCGTCCGCGGCGCGACCCCAGCACCGCAGGTTTCCGGACCAGCCGTGCAGCAGCACCAGCGGCCGCGCACCCTCCGGACCGGTGACCCGGTAAACGATGGTGGTGCCGTCCGCGCTGACTACTTCCCGAATCGCCATACCCGCCAGGCTAACCGGCAGGGGGTGCCGGACTCTCGCGCCCGCGCGGCAGGCTTCGCTCGCGCGTCCGCGGGGAAGGCTTCGCTCGCGCGCCCGCGCGGCAGGCTTCGCAGCACATGGCGGGACTCGCGCTCCCCTGACACAAATGGGCACGGGGGCGTAGCGCTCACCCTGACGCAAAAGCGGTCACGCGGCGGATGCGTGGTCGGAGCAGGGGGATCGCACTGCCCACGTCGCCACGGCGGAACCTCGGCGGGGCGGGGCGGACACGCCGTGTTTAGGCTCTGAGCATGAGCATTCGTACCGCTGTCGTGACCGGGGCCAGTTCGGGGATCGGGGAGGCTACTGCCCGGGAACTCGCGAAGCAGGGGTACCACGTGGTGGTGGGGGCGCGTCGGATCGATCGGCTGGAGCAGCTGGCCGCGGAGATCGGCGGGACGGCGCTGCCGCTGGACGTGACCGGCGACGAGTCGGTGCGGGCCTTCACCGAGGCGATCGGCGAGGTGCACGTGCTGGTCAACAATGCCGGTGGCGCAAAGGGTTTGGCGCCGGTCGCCGAGGCCGATCTGGACGACTGGCGCTGGATGTGGGAGACCAATGTGCTCGGCACGCTGCGTCTGACCAAGGCGCTGCTGCCGAAACTCATCGCGTCCGGCGACGGCCTCATCGTCACCATCACCTCGGTGGCGGCATTCGTCCACTACGACAACGGTTCCGGCTACACCTCCGCCAAGCACGCCCAGGCGGTGCTGCACCGCACCCTGCGCGGCGAACTCCTCGGACAGCCGGTGCGCCTCACCGAAATCGCCCCCGGCGCAGTCGAAACCGAATTCTCCCTGGTCCGATTCGACGGCGACGCCGAACGCGCCGCCAAGGTCTACGAGGGCATCGACCCGCTGCTGGCCACCGATATCGCCGAGATCGTCGGCTTCGTCGCCTCCCGCCCACCGCACGTCAACCTCGACACCATCGTCGTGAAGCCCCGCGACCAGGCCGAAGCCGGCCGCTTCGCCCGCCGCAGCTGACCCTGCCGGGACGACAGTCCCCGCCATCCCGGCCGCAGCCCCGCCATCCCGGCCGCAGCCCCGCCATCCCGGCCGCAGCCCCGCCATCCCGGCCGCAGCCCCGCCATCCCGGCCTACTCTTGGCCGGGATCCACTGCGGCCGAACATCAATCGGTCAGGCGAATCCGCAACGTCTCGTACGTGGGGATGAAAACGTTTCTGCGGTAACGGCGTTCGACGATTTCCCACGGACGGCCGTTGGCGGTCAGCGCCCCGAGCAACGCCGTCAGCTCCGAATGGACGAGTTGTGCGCCCAAGCAGAGGTGACGGCCGCCGCCGAACCAGAGCTGGCGGGCCTCCGGATTGTAATCGCGGTGGATGCTGAATTTTCCGGCAGCATTGTTGATTGACCAGGTCAGGATTTTGACATGTTCGCCCGCAATCAGTTGGCGGCCCGCGATTTCCACATCGGCGGTGACGGAGCGCCCCACCAGATAGGCCGGGCTGGTGACCCGCAGGGTCTCGCGAACGGCGTCGGGAGTGCGCTCCGGTGCGGCCAGCAGCGCGCGCTGGTCACCACTGTCGTGCAGCAGGGCAACCATGCGGCTCATGGCGCTGGCCAGGGTGTCGGTGCCCGCGACGGCCATGAGCATGGCCAAACCGGACGCATGATCCTGGGCCAAGCCGAGTTCGCGGCAGCGGCCGAGGGTGGTCGAGCCATCGGCGCGGGCATAGGCGGCGGGGACGGAGCTGGAGAGCTTGCCGACAAGCGTGCGGGCGCGGTCCACCGCCACCGGGTCGAGCGTGGTGGAGGCCATGGTGCCCATGGCCAGGTTCACCAGCTCTTCGACGTGCTCGAAGAGAATCCGGAACGGCTCGTCCGCATCATCGCCGGAGGTCCGGCCGTCACCGGCGAACGTCGCGGAAATCAATTCGGCGTCGATCGCGCACTGCCACGCCAGCGGATCATCGGACAGCAGTCGCCGCACCGGAATTCGCGGATCCTGCAGCGGCAGCAACCGGGGGTCGCCACTGCCCGCGTCCGCCACACCCACCCGCAGGAGCGGGTATTCGGCGGTCAATGCCGCTGCCGCGCACTCGATTCGCTCGGCGGTGAGCTGCCCGCGCACGCGCACCCGCGCGGTGCAATTCGACGGGGAAATCCGGTCGATGATCCAGAACCAGCGCTCCGAAGGGCTCAGCGGCCGCCCGAAAGCCGTTGCCGCTGTTGCCGACGTACTCGCGACCACCGTCCAACCTTCCGCACTGCTCCCTGCGACGCAGATTAGTGCCATTCCCCAGGCTTCGCACCTGGCGATAACTCTGTACGCAGCTCGGGATATCGCGCGGTGCACGCATCGCGACAACCCGTGCGCAGACGGAAGCGGCGCAGGCGCTCCCGGTGGGGTGCCTGCGCCGTTCTGTGACTATCCGGACGTGCTGTGACTATCGGAAGGTCAGCGAGCGCCCGGTGTGGTCGGGGCGGCGCCGCCCGGCGCCTGCGGGGCGACCGGAGCCGCCGAGACCACGGTGGCCGGATCGGCCTGCAGCGCCGACATGCTCTTCCAGGTATCCCAGTCGATGGTCCAGTCGTAGAGGTCGCCGTCCGCCGCGGAGAGATTGATGCGGGTGCCGGTCACCTCCACCGGATCACCGTAGAGCGCGGTCGGGAAGAAGGCCTGGGCATCACTCGGGCTGAGGTTGATGCAGCCGTTGGTGACATTGGAATTACCCTGTGCGGAAATCGATTCCGGGTTCGCGTGGATGAACTCGCCGTTATTGGAGATGCGCACCGCCCAGCGCTCGCGCGCATTCGTGTAGAACGGCGGATTCGACATGACGAAATCCTCGTACTTCTCCGTCACCACGTGGATGCCGGAGCGCGTCACATTGCGATCCTCATTGCCCTCGCCGTAGCTGACGGGGATATCGACCA
Source organism: Nocardia sp. NBC_01388 (assembly GCF_045040085.1). Classification (NCBI taxonomy): domain Bacteria; kingdom Bacillati; phylum Actinomycetota; class Actinomycetes; order Mycobacteriales; family Nocardiaceae; genus Nocardia; species Nocardia sp. NBC_01388. The sequence goes on along the minus strand of NZ_CP109553.1, from coordinate 7,127,330 downwards.
CGGTCTGCCCGTCGCGGATGACCTGCATGCGGTGGCTGGTGGCCACGGCCCGCACGATCTGCGAACGGCCGATCTTGAAGTCGGAGGTGATATCGGCGGTGCCGAAGGCGCCCTCACCCATATCGAGACCGTAGAGCTTGGCGCCCACGTGCACGGTGGTGCCGGGCTGCCAGTACTCGCGGGGCCGCCAGTGCGCGCGGGAGCCGCCGTTGGAATCGGGCAGCCAGGCCCACGAACCCTCGGCCGCGGGGGTGGTGGTGACGGTCAGCGCCTTCTCGACGGCCGCCTTGTTGTCGATATGCGAGTTGAACTGCAGGATGATCGGCGCGGCAATGCCGACCTGCTGGTTGTCGGCGATATTGATCGTCGCCGACACCTGGTTCTTGGGGGTGACGGTGGTGAACTTGGATTCGATCGGCACCGGCTTGCCGTCGGTGCCGGTGGCGGTACCGGACCAGCTGTAGGTGACGCCGTATCCGAGCGGTTCGGTGACGGTGAACCTACTGTGGTCGGGGGCGAGCTCGCCGGTGACCTGCTTACCGTTCGGATTGGTCAGCGCCACCTGATCGATGCGGCCCTGGGTCACCGAGACCGAGACCGGGGCGGTGGGGTTGACGTTCTGTGTGCCGTCACCAGGGGTTGTGGTCACCTTGGCGGCGGGAACGGCCGGCTTGTCGGGGGTGCCGCCGCCCTTATCGGACGTGCATCCGGCCACCAGCGCCACCACCGCCAGCAGCGCGGCCATGACAGCGGCTGCCCGCCGGACCGGGAATCCTCGATTGCTCACCCGCTCGAGGTTACCTGGGCAAACCGACACCTCCAGCCGCCGAAACCGTGGTCCCCGCCACCCCTACAGCGTGACTCCCACTGTGACAGGTTCCGGTTCCAGATGGATTCGGAACCGTTCAGCAACTCCCTGGCGAACTGTTCGCGCCAATACCGCCAGATCTTCCGCGGAGGCCGCGCCCCGATTGGTCAGTGCCAAAGTGTGTTTGGTGGACAGCCGTGCCGGAGCCGCCGCGTCCGGATAGCCCTTGGCGAATCCGGCGCGCTCGATGAGCCAACCCGCGGAGAACTTCACCCCGCCCTCGACCGGCCAGGTGGGCACCGCCACATCGGGACCGACATATGTGGCGATCGCCTCACGCACCGCCGCCGCGTCGCTGTCCGGAACCACCGGATTCGTGAAGAACGATCCGGCACTCCAGGTGTCGTGGTCGCCCGGATCGAGCACCATGCCCTTACTCGCCCGCAGCCGCAGCACCTCGGCCCGCACCGGCGCGGCCGGACGGGATTCCCCCTCCTGCGCACCCAGCGCGGCCGCCAGCTCCCGATAACCCAGCGGTGCGCTGGAACCATCGCCGCGCAGCGCGAATTCGACCGCCAGCACCACCGCCGCCGAACTGTGCTTCAACACCGAAGTGCGATAACCGAATCCGAGCTCGCCCGGTTCGGCCCAGCGAATCTCACCGCTCGCACGATCCAGCAGCCGCACCCGGCGCAGCAGCGAGGCGACCTCCACGCCATAGGCGCCGACATTCTGCACCGGCGTGGCGCCGGCGGAACCCGGTATGCCGGAAAGGCATTCGAGACCGCCGTAGCCCGCCTCGACCGAAGTCGCCACCACCGCATCCCAATTCGCACCCGCCGCCGCGGTCACGAAGCCGTCGCCGATCTCGACGTCGGTCGTGGCGATATGGACGACCACGCCCGGGAAACCCTCGTCGGCGATCAGCAGATTGGAGCCACCGGCGATGAGCAGCACCGGAATTCCGGCCGCGTCCAGCTCGCGCACGGTCGCCACCAGCGATTCGGTGCTCGCGCACTCCGCGACAATCGCGGGACCGCCCACCCGCAGCGTCGTCAGCTCCGCCAGCGGCACCGCGGCCCGCAGGCTCGCGCCGGTCCCGGCGAGCCGGTCCCGCACGTCGTCGAAGGACACCACCCCAGTTGTACGCACAGGCACAGACGGTAGCCTGTCCGACCATGGCGACACCTCTGGCCTTCACTGGGCAATCGACCCATTCCACCGCCGCCGTGCGCGCTGCCTTCTCGAACGAGCAGTACTGGAAGGACCGGATCGAGGCCGTCGGCGGGCCCAACGCCCGCATCGAATCGCTCTCCATCTCCGGCGACCAGGTGCGGGTGGAGATGATCCAGGCGATTCCGGCCTCCGAACTGCCCGCTCAGGTCACCGCGGTGCGCCCGGGCGATCTGGTGATCCCGCGCATCGAGACCTGGAACGGCAGCGGCGGCACCGTCGAAGCGCGCGTGGACGGCGTACCGGCCAGCGTGAACGGCACACTGACCGTCAGCGATTCGGGCACCGGCTCCGCCTACGTGGTGGACGCCGTGATCGAGGTGAAGATCCCGCTCTTCGGCCGCAAGATCGAAGCCGCCATCCAGGAACACCTGACCGAACTGCTCGCACGCGAGGCCGAGTTCACCGACAATTGGCTGAGTTCGCACTGACACGGCCCGCACGGCAGTAACCTGACCGATCGTGCCCCGCCGACTCGACTATTCCGCGCGCTATCCGCTGCACACCACCAAAGAGGTGTACGCGGCGCTCATGAACCGCGACCTCTGGGACGCGCGGATCGAGGAGATGCGTAAACACTCCCCCAACGACCTCGTCCGCCTCGAATCCGGTGATTCCGGGATAGAGGTCGAAACCCGCCACGTGCTGCCGCGAGAGAGCCTGCCAGACCTCGCACAGGCCGTCATGCGCAAGGACATGGTGATCACCCGCACCGAGCGGTACGGGGCCTTCGGACCCGAGGTGACCGGCGAATACACCACTTTCATGCCCGGCGGACCGGGCACCCTGAACGGCACCATGCGGCTGTTCCCCACCGATACCGGCTGCACCCTGCGCACCTCCTCGGAGGCGCATGTGCAGCTCCCGTTCCTCGGACGCAAGCTCGAACAGCTCATGCTGGTGAACCTGATCGACCTGTTCCGAGCCGAGGCCGAGGTGACGAAGCTCTGGCTGGATCAGCAGCACCCCGTCGGCTGATCAAACCGATCGGCACCATCACCCGCGGCACCACCGGCATCAACCGGCTGCGCCGCGGGGATCGATGGCTCGCGCACGAGGCGACGGTCGCCGAACGATTGCTGAATGCGGACGACCCACTCGTAGTCGACCTCGGCTACGGCGCGAGTCCGGTCACCACCCTGGAAATGGCGGCGCGACTACGGACCGTGCGCGCGGATCTGCGCGTGGCCGGCCTGGAAATCGATCCGGCGCGGGTGGTCCCCGGACAGGACGGGGTCGTGTTCGCCCGCGGCGGTTTCGAATTGGCCGGACTGCGGCCGATCCTGGTGCGCGCCTTCAATGTGCTGCGCCAATACCCGGAATCGGCTGTCCCCGAGGCCTGGTCGACCATCCTGTCCGGCCTCGCCCCCGGCGGCCTGCTGCTCGACGGCACCTGCGATGAACTCGGCCGCCGCTGCGCCTGGATCCTGCTGGACCGCACCGGCCCCCGCACCCTCACCCTGGCCTGGGACCCCTTCACCGTCGACCAACCCTCGGACCTCGCCGAACGCCTCCCCAAAGCCCTCATCCACCGCAATATCCCCGGCGAACCCATCCACGCGCTCCTCACCGCCGCCGACCGCGCCTGGTCCCACGCCGCCCCCCTCGCCCCCTACGGCCCCCGCGCCCGCTGGCGCCACGCCGCAGACCTCTTGCGCCAGCAGGGTTTCCCCCTCCGCCCCCAGCGCCGCCGCCTCCGCGACAACCAGCTCACCATCCCCTGGTCAGCCGTCGCGCCCCTCCCCCACTGACGCCCGCCCCCGCCATCCCGGCGTGCGCACAGCCCGTGACCGCGATATTCGCGCGCCCGAAAACCACTCGGGGCCGGACAATTCAGCGCCGGAAGCCGACCGTTCCATGAAGCGCTGTGCCGCACCGCGCCGCAGGCGGCAGGACCCGAAACCGTTGCGCCGCTGAGAGACGCGCTGCGCGGCCCAGGTGTGGATGCCCGGCCGACAATATGCCGGAATGACGAGCGAGGCCGGGGCCGATCAGTCGTCGAGGTCCAGGGCGGAGCCGACGCGATCTCGGAGTGCTTGCAGCGAGCCGGATACCGCGGCCGGGGCCAGCAGCGAGCGGGGAGTGAAGGGTTGCCGCCAGAGACCGCCGTGGGCTGCGCCATCGGTGAACAGCAACTCCGGATTCCTTGGGCCACCGGCTGATTCGCCTGGGCTATCGGCGGTTCCGCGTGGGCTATCGGCGGTGCCCCTCGAGCCGTCGGCAGTCTCGGGCGTGCCCGCGGGCGACTCCCCGGGTGTCATGAGGTCGGCGACCAGCTTGGCGGCCAGCAGTACCCGGGCGGTCGCGGCGTCGAAGACCTCGATGCCGAAGTGGGTGGCGGCCCGGTATGCGGCGGCGCGCCAGGGGTTTTCGTGGACCGCGGAGTTCCAGGTGGGCGGGGCCACGGTGTAGGAGACGGCGTGGCCGGTGGAGTGGGCGCGGACGGCACGCCAGCGTGGGAGGCGCTGGGCGAGGGCGTAATCCGGGCCGCTCAGGTAGGGCAGGTTGTCGAACAGGCCCCAGCGCGATCCCTCCGCGTCCAGGACGGGGCGCAGATAGTTCAAGCGGTACAGCGAGTTCGGGGCCAGCCGGTGCAGCACATCCTGGGTGGTTCCGCGAATTCCGCGGCGGTCCAGCTGTTCCCGGGCGGCGAGCACGATCGATTCCGGGACGGCGTAGCAGTCGGTCGGCGAGCCGAGCAGTGCCAGCGCGGCGTCCGGATGCTCGCGCAGCAGGGATTCGGCGAGCACATCGGAGGCGGCGGCAATGCGCAGACCGGCCGCACCGGGCAGGCCCGCGTACAGGCCGAGCGCCGGACGGGCATCGGTGTGCGCGGCGATCCAGTGCGTCAGCGCCGGAAGGTATCTGGTGATATCCACACCCGGACCGGCAGCCGCCGCGGGAAAGGATACGGCCCCGGCGCCGGCGCGAGCCTGTGCGCGCAGCCGATCCCAGCGCGCCCGTCCGGGCCGATCGACCGCGAGCACCTCCGCGCCCCAGGCCAGCAGCGGGCTCAGCGGGCTCAGCTCCGCCGCCGCACCGATCACCGTCAGCCGGAATCCGGGCAGCCGCAACCACTCCGGATGATCGATCACGCGCTGTACCGCGGCCACGAAACCCGGTTCGAAGATGCCGCGGTCTTCCCATTCGACCAGTTGCCGCCGCAATTCGTCCGCGGCCAGCACTCGCCCGCGCCAGGGCACTTCCAATCGTGCTGTCGGCGTGCCGGTTCCGGTGACCGTCTCGGTGTCGAGCCCCGCCCCCTTGCCGGGCGCCGACATATCGGCGTCCTCCAGCGAAGTGACGGTGCGCCCGGCGGCGAAGCGCAGCACGGTGCGCACCGAATGCAGCCCGTCGGTGGCGATTCCGAGCGATACCCGGGGCGAGCTCACCGCCAGCGCGGTGATCCCCCGGAAGACGCGGCGATGCCCATGCCGCCAATCCCGGCTGGTCTCCACCGATTGCGCGAGATCGGCGTCATAGCGCCGCACCGCGTCCGCGACCACCGCCGCCGACACCATCTCCGCCATTCTTTCGGGCGGTCCGGGCGGAAAAGCCAGATCCCACATGCCATCGCGGACCATCCCCATGATCAGTCACCCTGCCACGAAACAGGGCCGCGCAAAACTCGAACGTCGCAGAACGGGCGCATAATCCGCGGGGCACATCGGCGGAATTCAGACACGAGTGAGAGCGCGGTGCAGCCGGGCGGCGGTCATGGGCGGGAGTGCCGTACTGGCGGAACGGATTTCGGCGCGCGCACAGCGATGAATGGCCACCGCATCGGCGACGACCTCGTCGAGCGCCGTCTGCCCGATCCCGGCCTCGGCCAGATCCAGCACGGTGCGCAACGGGGTCGTCACCAGGAAGGTGCCCGCGGACTCCACATCCTTGCGGGCGAAACTGCGGCGCAGCACCACCAGGCGGGGCGAGAGCGGGAAGCGGCCGATCCGCGCCGACATATGCACGAAGCGCGGCCGCAGCCGTCCGAGTCCGTGCAGTTCAGCGGCGCTGTGATGGGATACGGCGGCCGCGCCGTCGAACCAGGCCGACCACATGGCGTACTCGTCGAGCGGCCCGTCCGGCCAGCGCCCGAGGCGCAGCAAACCGACACCGGCCCGGACCACCGACCCGTCCCGCAACCCGTCTCGGATATGGGACTCACAGCCGGTGTGCAGCACCTGCCGGGTGGTGAAATACCCGGCGTGCCGACCGGCCAACTCTTGTAGCGCCTGCCAGCCGTGTTCCGGGTCCGGCTCCGCTGCGGGAATCCCAGCCATGCACTCAGGCTACGCCGACCATCTGTGTGTTATGTCACATTCCGCCGGGTGTGTGCCGACACCTCATGAGAAGCACAGAACTCACACAGAAAGCTCGGGAAGAATCGCGGCCATGAGTTCGAACCCCACCTCGGACGACGCCAAGAACGTCCCCCCGGAAACCGACGCGGTGCGCGCGGACGGCACCGCGGCCGAACACCCCGGCGCTGCCAATTACGGGATCCCCGGCGGCGCAGCCGAACTCGGCGAACAGCCCGGCACACCTCCGGCCGGTGAACCGCCGACCGAGGTCATCGGCGGAGCGCCCTATCCCGCGGGTGCGGGCGAGTCGTCCGACGCCACTCAGGTGCTGCACGACGACGCCACCCAGGTAATCCACGACCGAGGCGCGGCCCAGGGGCCACCGCCCGCCGAATGGTGGCAGGGGGAAACCGCACAGGTCGGAGCCCAGAACACCGGCCCCCAGCCGACCGCGGTGCTCGGCAACCACGGTACGGAGGCGCTCAGCCCGGGCGAGGCCGCCGCCTATGCGGCGGGCGCCGGCTCAATCCCCGGCGGCGGGCAGCAGCCGCCGTTCACACCGCCGCCCACCGCGAATACGGGAGGCGGACAAGGCGGTTCGCCCGGTAACCGCCGCAGTCGCCGGACCCTGTTCGTCGTGATCGGCCTGGTGCTGGTGCTGGTCGTGGTCGGCGCGCTGGCCGGTGGTGAGGCGTATGCCCGAAACAAGGTGGGCAACTGCATCAGTTCGCAGTTCGAACAGCAGATGGGCTCCAAGATCGACGTATCGTTCGGCGCGAAACCCATGCTGCTCACCATGATCGACAACAAGGTCGGCTCGGTGACGGTGGACAGCGACGACACCAAGTTCGGCCCGGCGGTCGGCATGACCGTGCACGCCACCTTCCACGACATCGAGCTGCAGGACGGCGGTAAGGCCGGCGGCACCATCGGCAGCTCCGAGGCCCAGGTCACCTGGAGCAATGACGGCATCGTGAAGACGTTGGGCGGCTTGGTTTCCGCGGCCGCCTCCGATCCCTCGGCCGGCACGCTGAGCTTCACCGTGCTGGGCGGGCTGGCCCAATTGCAGGTCAAGCCGAAGGTGGTCGGCGACAAGGTCGAGGTCGAGACCATGTCGGCGTCGTTCCTCGGCATCGGCCTGCCCACCGATCTGGTCTCGGGCATCGTGGATCTCATGACGCAGAGCCTGCAGACCTACCCGATGGGGTTGAAGCCCACCGGGGTGGCGGTCACCCAGGACGGGCTGAAGGTCAGCCTGCAGGGCGGCCCCACCACCCTGCAGACCACCGACGACAAGGGCAAGACGCAGAACATCACCTGCTGAGCGGCGACCGGCTCAGGCCGGAAACCCCTGCAGCACTTCACGAGAACGCGACAGTCCCAACCGCGTGGCGCCGGCGGCGATCATCTCCGCCGCCGCCGCCGCGGTGCGGATACCGCCGCTGGCCTTGACCCCGAGCCGCCCGCCGACCGTCTCCGCCATCAGCCGCACCGCGTGCGCACTGGCGCCGCCCGCCGGATGGAAACCGGTGGAGGTCTTCACGAAATTCGCGCCCGCCTGTTCGGCGACCCGGCACACGCCCACGATCTGCTCATCGCTGAGCGTCGCCGATTCGATGATCACCTTGAGCACGGCCCGGTCCCCCATGGACTCGCGCACGGTGATGATGTCGGCGAGCACCGCGTTGTAGTCGCCGGTGCGGGCGGCGGCGATATCGATCACCATATCCACCTCGTTCGCGCCCTGATCGACCGCGAGCCGGGCCTCCGCACCCTTCACCAGCGAATGATGTTTGCCGGACGGAAAACCCGCGACGGTCGCCACCACCAGGCCGGGCGCCCGCACCGGCAGCATGGACGGCGAGACGCAGATCGCCAGCACGCCCAGCTCACGCGCCTCTTCGATCAGCGCGTCGACTTCCTGACCGGTCGCTTCCGGCGCCAGCAGGGTGTGGTCGATCATCGCGGCCACGTCTCGACGAGAAATCTCTGTCATGAGCGGTGAGTTTGGCATACAGGTGGCGAATTCCATTGCGGGCCGCCACCGCTGTCGCGCACACTCGTACCTGTGCTGATCCGTCGTGAACGAACCAGCGACCTCGCCGCGATCGATGCGGTGCATCGCAGCGCCTTCGCCGACCACTACGCGAACGCCGGCAGCGGGCATCGATCCGACCATGCCACCACCCGCCCCGAACCACCCGAGGTCGATCTGGTCCGGCGGCTGCGCGATCACTCCGGCTGGATGCCGACCCTGTCCATGGTGGCCGAACTGCACGACGACATCGTCGGTCACGTCTGCCTCACCCGGGCCGCGGTCGGCCCGTTCCCGGTGCTCGCGCTCGGGCCGATCGGCGTCCGCGCCGACGCACAGGCCGGCGGCGTCGGTTCCGCCCTCATGCACGCCGTCCTCGGCGCCGCCGATGCCCTGGACGAGCCGCTGGTCGGCCTCGTCGGCCACCTCGACTACTACCCCCGCTTCGGCTTCGCCCCCGGCCCCCGCCTCGGCATCGTGCCCGATCAGTCCGATTGGACCTCGCACTTCCAGATCCGCCCGCTCACCGCGTTCGACACCGAGATCAAGGGCGAATTCCGCTACGCCGATCCGTTCTATGAGCTCTGAGCTCGTGCCCCTGCCTCAGGCCGCATCGTGGCTGCTGAGATCATCAATGCCATGAGCTCCACCCCTGGCGACCTCGATGATCGTCGTTACGTGCTGACCCTGGGCTGCCCGGACCGTCCCGGCATCATCGCCCGCATCACCTCGTTCATCGCCGATTTCGGCGGGTCGATCGTGGAGGCCGGCTACCACTCCGATCCGGATATCGGCTGGTTCTTCACCCGGCAGGCCATCAAGGCCGGCACCGTTCCGTTCGGACTCGACGAGCTGCGCGAGCGGTTCACCGCCGTCGCCGCCGAACTGGGCCCGGAAACCGAATGGCAGGTGCACGATTCGGGTGAGCGCCGCCGCGCGGTGCTGCTGGTCAGTAGGGACGGGCACTGCCTGCACGATCTGCTGGGCCGCGCGAGCAGCGGGGAACTGCCCGCCACCATCGAGGCCGTCATCGGCAACCACCCCGACCTCGCGGGCATGACCGAGGCACACGGCGTCAAGTTTCACTACGTGCCGTTTCCGAAGGATCCGGCCGAACGCGGGCCCGCCTTCGAGCAGGTGCGCGAACTGGTCGACGCGCACGATCCGCACGCGGTGGTGCTGGCCCGGTTCATGCAGGTGCTGCCCCGGGAGCTGTGCGAGCACTGGGCGGGCAAGGCGCTCAATATCCACCACAGCTTCCTGCCGTCCTTCGTGGGCGCGCGCCCGTACCACCAGGCCTTCGCACGCGGTGTGAAGCTGATCGGCGCGACCTGCCACTACGTGACCCCGGAGCTCGACGCCGGACCGATTCTCGAACAGGACGTCACCCGCATCGACCACGCCGACACCGTGCACGACATGGTGCGTCAAGGCCGCGATATCGAACGCGTGGTGCTGGCCCGCGGCCTGCGCTGGCATCTCGAGGGCCGCATTCTGGTGCACGGCCGCCGCACCGTCGTCTTCTCCTGAGCCGACGACCCCCTGCCAAAGCCGAAGCGCCCCTTCCACGTCATTGGGGAAGGGGCGCTTCGGTTTTTCTGGAAATAGGTATCAGCCCGCGGCGGCGACCATGCCGCGGCGGCCCGCCCGGATGACCCGGGCGAGTTCGGCATTGAAGGCATCCGCGGCCTCGATGTTCACCAGGTGACCGGTGGGCAGGATGAGGTAGCGGTCGAGATATCCGGAATCGGCCAGGGTATCGGCGATTTCGCGGGAGTGCTCCTCCGGCAGCAGCTTGTCGTAGGAACCGGCGACCACGCTGGTCGGCACCGTCAAATGAGCTGCGGCGCCGTGCAAGTCGAGGTGCAGCAGGCTGCGGGCGACCGCGGCGCGCGTCGACGGACGACAGGACCGGACGATCGACATACCGAAATCCACCTGATCGGGGGTGGCGGCGGCATTGCACAGCCGGTGCTTGGCGATCAGTCGCACGGCACGGCCACCGGGCAGCGGCAGCGGAGTGCCGAACAGCGCCAGCGACAGCCAGTCCGGCGCCGGAATCAAATCATTGAAGACCGGAAGCACGGTGGCGCGGTTGGGGATTCGCCGCGCCGCGGTGGTGGCCAGCAGTACCGCGGCGGCCCGCTGCGCGACCTGATGCGGGTACCGCTGCGCCCATGCCTGAATGGTCATGCCGCCCATGCTGTGCCCGACCAGCGTCGCGCGCTGACCCGGGCGCAGCACCGCGTCCAGCACATCGGAGAAGTCGTCGGCGAGCTGGTCGGCGCCGAAAGCCCTGCGGCCGCTTTCGCTTTCGCCGTGGCCGCGCTGATCATAGGCGTACACCCGGTATTCCCCGGCGAACGCGTTGATCTGCGGGTTCCAGTATTCGATGGCACAGGACCAGCCGTGCGCCAGCACAATGACATCACCCTCGGCGGGTCCGTAGGCGTGCACCCGCAGGCGAGCGCCGTCACGGGTGGTGACCGGGATGATGTCGGCCGGTCGCGGAGTATTCAGCGACGCGGTCTTGTAGATGCGGGACCGGAGTCCGGCGCGGAAGGGGGCGGTCACCATGTCTGCGCCCGCCTCGGGCAGCTTCACCAGCATGAGCACTCCTTTGTGTTCCAGGGCACACTACCGCGCTAGCTGTGGTGCTTGCTAGTGCAAGCGGCAGATATTTTTCGATCCGCCGCCTGCGGCCCTTCTTCCGGGATACCCGTTCCGTCGCAACGGCATTCACGTTCACCGCGTGGAAGTCGGGTTATAGCTGTGTTCTACGACACATCCTGCGGTGAGAAACACCCGCCCGGTTCAGGCGCCGACGACCCGCTGCGCCGTTCCGAACGCAGTGCCGGCCACCCGCGCGAGTTCGTCGTTGAACTCCCGGTAGGCCTCGACATTGCCGAGGTGACCGGTCGGCAGAATGTGAAAACCGTCCAGACTGCCCGCCTCGGTGAGCAATTCGGCGATCCGCTCCGCGTGCACCACCGGCGTCATGAAGTCGGCGGAACCGGCGATGACGGAGGTCGGCACGGTCAGATTCGCCGCACCGCGTCCCACATCCAGATGCGACAGCAGCGTGCCGAACCGCGCGCGCACCAGCGCCGGGCAGGACCGCACGATGTTCTGCGCGAATTCGGCGATATCGCCGGTCGAATCCAGACTCATGACCTGCCGGCGGAATATCCACTTCACCGGCGCGATCGGCGGGAAGGCAATGGGCAGGCTCAGACCGAGCAGCCCCACCAGAAACGGCAGCCGCAACTTGCCACGGTTGTAGAACGGCAGCACCGTGGTCTCGGCAATGAGCTGTCCCGCAGAACTATTGGTGAGCAGTACCGCGAGGGCGCGCCGCCGCACCTGCTCCGGATACCGCCCGGCCCAGGCCTGCAGGGTCATGCCGCCGAGGCTGTGGCCCACGATGACCGCGCGCCGGCCGGGCGCCAGGGCGGCATCGAGCACGGCTTCGAGGTCGTCGGCGAGCAGATCGGTGGTGAGCGGGGCCGTGCCCAGATCGCTCTCACCGTGCCCGCGCACGTCGTAGGCGATGACGCGGTAGTCACCGGCGAAGGCATTGATCTGGGGGTTCCAGTACTCGAGGCAGCAGGTCCAGCCGTGCACCAGCACGAGGACATCGCCATCGGCGGGGCCGTAGGCGTGCACCCGCAGGTGCGCACCGTCGGCGGTGGTGACCGGAACGACCTCGTACGGACCGGCGGGCGGATTCAGATCCGCATTCGCGTAGGTCCGAGTCCGCAGGTCGGCGCGGTGGGCTCGCACCCGGTTCTGGACCCACTGGGTGAGGCCCGCTCTAGTAGGCAGCGTTGCCCGCATAGGACACTCCTTTGTGTTACTGCTAGATACAGTAACTCCTGCCGGAGCGTGCTAGCTAGTGCAAGCACCCATTGACTTCGGAGACCGGTGGATCTCGGAACGGACACGTCCAACACCGGAAAAAAATCGGCCGCCACCCCCGACCAGCGGGAATGACGGCCTTGATACAACGTCTGCGCTACCAGCGCGGGCCGCGCTGGACCTCGTCCACTTTGGGCCGCACATCGGCCAGATAAACACCCGTGGCGACGATCGCGGCAATGCTCAAGATGTTCACCGGGTTCCGCGTCAGCAGCAGTCCGCCGAGCGAGGCGACCAGAATCGCCAGCCACACCGGCTTGGTCAGCTTGTCCACGGCAGGGAAGGCATCCGAGCGCTGGCGTATCGCGTGAACCAGCGCGAACACCACCATTCCGAGCTCGCACAGCAACAAGGCCGACAAAATGAATCCGGGAATTCCCATCACCCGCTCAGTCTAATTGCCTCCGCTCCGCTCCGGCGGGGTCGCGGCCCCTGGTCCCGCTTCGCTCCCCCGCTCCACTCAGTCCAGAACCGGGACGGCCGCGACCTTCGGGCGTGCCTTGATGCGGTCAGCCTCGGTGCCCAGCGAAACGACCGTGGCTCCCGCACGGTGAATGTGCGGGAGCCACAGGGTGTTTCACGTTCAGAGGGAACGCGCGACGTTACTTCTTGGCAGCCGGGGCGGCGGCCTTCTTGGCCGGAGCCTTCTTCGCGGGCGCCTTCTTGGCCGGAGCCGGAGCGACGACGGGCTCGGCCTCGGTGGTCACGGCGACGACCTCGGCATCAACGGCCTCTTCGACCTCGGCGGCCGCGTCCTTGGCGACACCCAGCAGCGGGGCGACCTGGTCGGAGACCTTGCCGAAGACGTCCTGCGCCTGGGTCACCAGATCGGTGTACAGGGTCTCGACCTGCTCGAAACGCTCTTCGAAGGTCGGGTTGGCCTTCAGCTTCTCGACGGTCTCCTCGCCGCGGGCGGCCAGGTCGGCGTACAGGTCGATCAGCTGGTGGTAGTACTGATCGACAAGCTTGCGCAGCTCTTCGGGGGTGGCCTTCTCACGCAGCTCGGCCAGGTCCTCCGGCAGTTCGGACGGCAGCGCGGAGATGCGCTGGCGCACGACCTCGACCTGCTCCTGCAGGTCGGCGGGCAGGTTGGCGAAGCGCTCGCGGGCCTCTTCGACGCGGCCGGAGACGTCCACGGCGGCGGCCCGGGTGCGGACCTTCTCGACGGTGTCGAGAACCGACGCGTAGATGGCGTCACCTGCACCGACGGTCGCGTAGAGCGGCTTGGTGACGGTGGTGGTCAAGTTCGTTTCGGTCATATCTGTTCGTTCTCCTGGCGTGGCGGAACTTCGGTTGTTCGGTGCGGAACCTCGTTGTCCCCGAGAGCGGTGCTCTCATTTCCCCCCGGAACGCCCCCCATCGGGTCCGTCGCGTCCCCTCTGTCCTCGTTCACCGCGTTTTCCCGGCGGAACGATTCATAGATGTCCAGGAGGACCTGCTTCTGCCGCTCGGTGATTTCCGTATCGGCGAGCAGTGCATCCCGGACCGGACCGTGTGCCCTCTGCTCGAGGTACCCGGCCCGCATGTACAAGACCTCCGAGGACAGCCGCAGACCCTTTGCGATCTGCGCCAATACCTCGGCGGACGGGTTCCGCAGCCCGCGCTCGATCTGGCTGAGATACGGATTGCTCACCCCCGCCAGTTGAGCCAACTGACGCAGGGAGACCTGTGCGATCTCGCGCTGCGCCCGGATGAAGCCCCCGATATCGTGCGCCGCGTTGGCTACGCGGCCCGGTCGTTCGTCGGTAGCGGGCGTCTCCGTCTGCGTGCCGTCGAGCTTTTCGGGAACCTCGGGATCGTGTGTCATCACTGACCTTCCGGCGGTTGTGCGGTCAATTCTAAAGGGGGGTGCTAACTCTTGCAAGCGCTCTGCTAGCGCAACCCGTCAGCCATGGAACAGCAAATTTGAAACGGCATAGATCACAAGCCCGGCCAGCGAACCGACAACCGTGCCGTTGATGCGGATGAACTGCAGATCGCGACCCGCGGCCAATTCGATCTTGCGACTGGCCTCGTCCGCATCCCACCGGGCAACGGTATCGCTGACCAGGGTGGCGATCTCACTGCCGTAGTTGGCGACCAGATAGCGGACGCCACGCTCCAGCCAGCCGTCCACTTTGTCGCGCATGCCCTGGTCCGCCGAGAGCCGTTCACCCAATTGCTGCACATTCTCCGCAACCTTGCGGCGCAGCGTCGAATTCGGATCGTCCGCCGATTCCAGAATGAGCCGCTTGGCAGCGCGCCAGGTCGCGTGCGCCAGTCCGGTGATCTCCTCGCGGCCCATCAACTCGGACTTCACCCGCTCCGCCTTCTTGATCATGGCGTCGTCGAATTGCAGATCGTTCGCGAAATCCTCGAGAAAACGATTGGCCGCCATCCGCACCTCATGATCGGGCTGCGTGCGAACCTTCCAGGTGAATTCCACCAGCTCCCGGTAAATACGTTCGGCCAGTAGCGAATTCACGAATTTCGGAGCCCAGGACGGGGAGTCTCGATTCACGATGCGATCGATGGTCTCCTGCGAATCGAGGGCCCACTGATGGGCGCGCTCGGCCAGCAGATCCAGCAGCGGAGCCTGCCGGTTGTCGGCCAGCAACTCCTTGAGGACCTTGCCCAGCGGCGGACCCCAGAGCGGTTCGGCAATGCGTTTGACGATGGTCTGGTCGATGATCTGCTCGACGTCCTCGTCACGCAGGGCGCCGATCACCGCCCGCAGGATGGTGGAACTCTCCTCCGCCACCCGCTCGGCATGCGCCTGGTCCGCCATCCAACGGCCCACGCGCAGCGAGATCTGGGTGGAATTGAGTTTCGCCACAACCACATCGGGTGAGAGGAAATTCGTGCGCACGAAATCGCCGAGCCCCGCGCCCAGCTGATCCTTCTTCTTGCGGATGATGGCGGTGTGCGGGATCGGCAGGCCCAGTGGATGCCGGAACAGCGCCGTCACCGCGAACCAGTCGGCGAGGGCGCCGACCATGCCCGCCTCGGACGCGGCTCGCACATAGCCGACCCAGCCGCCACCGTGACCACGTGATTGCGCCCACGCGCAGATCAGATAGATCAGGGTCGCGGCCGCGAGGAAGGCCGTGGCAATGGCCTTCATCCGCCAGAGATCTTTGGCCTTGCCTTCATCACCCAGCAGGTCGGCGAAGGCTCCACCTGGTGAAGCGGCCGGTTGTGCCGACCGCCCGCTCGATTCGAGGACCCCGGCACTGCCGGTCGGTTGCTCCATATGTTCCATTCTGCTGCTTCCCCGAACCTACTCCCGGCCACCGGGCCGGTCCCGAACGTCCGCGATCGGGACCGTGCGAGGCTTAAGCTGAATAGGCCCAGCACAACACGCCATGTAGGGAGTTCACCCTGTCCACCCAAAGAGCCGTCGACGCCGGCGCGCGAGCCGACGCCGCACCCCCTCGACCGGGACGGGTGGACGGCCGCAAGAAGCGCTGGCAGCAGCACAAGATCGATCGCCGGGAGGAGCTGGTCGACGGCACCCTCGCCGCGATCCGCACCCGCGGCGGCGATGCCGGCATGGATGAGATCGCCGCCGAGATCGGCGTCTCCAAAACCGTGCTGTACCGGTATTTCTCGGATAAGCAGGATCTGACCCGGGCCACTATGGAGCGGTTCATCGAGACCACGCTCATGCCGCGTATCTACGAGGCCATCAGCGACGATCTCGACGAGTACCAGCTGGTGCGCAATACGCTCGCCGCGTATGTGCACACGGTCGATGCCGATACCGACGTCTACCGGTTCATCATGGGCAACGGGGCGTCGACCGACACCTCCACGCTGGCCGACTTCGAGAAGTTGTTCGCGCAGGTGGTGTCCGCGGTCATCATCGACAAGGCCTTCAGCCGGGACGTCCAGACCGAGGGCGCCATGCTGTGGGCCTACGTGCTGGTCGGCGGCGTGCAGCTGGCGACGGACTGGTGGATCACCAACCGCACCATGTCCAGCGAGGAAATGCTCGACTACCTGACCATGATGGCGTGGAGCGCCATCGAGGGCATGGTCCGCGCGGGCGGCGATCGCACCTGGTTCAACTCCCGGCCGCACCGACTGCCGGACCCCGAAAACAAGAGCAGTGCCGCCTCTCCGGAACTCTGACGCGCGGCCTGAGAGCCGTACGGACTTCGGTACGCGTAGGAGCAGTCAGGTGGGACACCGATTTCGGGGGTACCCGGGGAGTTACCCCGACCTCACGAAATCAGTTGTCACCGGCGTTCGGGTCCGAACGTCTTCACCAATCTGGCTGGTTCGGGGCTGGGCTGGAAGATCAAGGTGTAGTTAGGCTGAACGAGGTAGGTGCCTGAGAGGCGTCTACCGTCGCATCGGCACCAACGGGGGCGCCGGGTCCAATGGAGGGTCACTGATGGCGAAAGAGCTGCCGACATCCAGGCTTACTCGGGGGACGAAGCTGGGGATGGCCGTCGCCGGTAATGCGATTCGCGCTCAGAAGACCCGTCGTTCCATGCGCGGGCGCTCCGAGGCGGTGCGCGAGCGGATGGCCGAGGAGTCGATGATCCGGGCCACCGAGCAGATGGTCATGGTGCTGGGCACCATGAAGGGCGTCGCCATGAAGCTCGGGCAGATGCTGTCGGTGCTCGACTTCGATCTGGTGCCGCCCGAACATCGCGAACGGTTCCAGCGGCGGCTGGCCGTACTGCGCGACAGCGCGCCCTCGGTGTCCTTCGAGGTGATGCGCGCGGTCATCGAGGAGGATTACGGCAGAACCCTCGAGCAGGTGTTCGCCGAATTCGAGCCGGAACCCATCGCCGCCGCCTCCATCGGCCAGGTGTACCGGGCGAAACTGCACGACGGCCGGACCGTCGCGGTGAAGGTGCAGTACCCGGGCATCGATGCCGCGGTGCGCGCGGACCTGAAGAATCTGGCCATGTTCCGGCGCATTCTGCAATCGGCCATGCCGTGGGTGACCCCGGCCGTGCTGGACGAATTGCGGCTGAATCTGGAGAGCGAACTCGACTACGTCGCCGAGGCGAACACCCAGTCGCAGATCGCTGCGCTGTACAGCGGGCATCCGTTCATCGTGGTGCCGGACACCATGCCGGAGCTGTCCTCGCAGCGGGTGCTGGTGAGCGAATACTTCCCGGGTCGCAGTTTCGGGGATATCCGGGCGCTGCCCGCCGAGGAGCGCAATCGGATCGGCGAGATCATCTACCGGTTCTATGTCGGTTCGCTGTTCACGTTCAACGAGTTCTGCGGTGACCCGCATCCGGGCAATCTGCTGCTGGGCGCGGACGGCAAGGTGGCGTTCCTGGACTTCGGGCTCTACAACCGGATGGATCCGGAGCATGTGGAGTTCGAGGCCACCTGTATTCGCGCCGCGGCCGAGGATCGCGCGGAGGAATTGCGCGATCTGATGGTGCAGCGCGGCGTCATCGACTCCCCCGACGAGATCACTCCCGAGGAGTGTCTGGAGTACGTGCTGTCCGCCTGCGAATGGGCGCTGGTGGACGAAGACCTCACCATCACACCGGAATTGGCGTCGGGCGCGTTCATCCTGGCGGTCGATCCGCGGGGCAGCGAGTTCGCGGGCATGAAGCAGCAGAACCTGCCGCCGGAGCACCTGTTCTCACGCCGCGCGGAATTCCTCACCTTCGGGGTGCTGGGTCAGCTGGAGGCGACGGCCAATTGGCATCGCATCGCCCGCGAATGGCTGTACGGCGACGATCCGGTCACCGAACTCGGTCGCGCACACCGGGAATGGCTCTCCACCCGGCCCGCACCCGTGCCGACCACCGGCCCCAAGAAGAAGACCACTCGTAAACGCGCCGCAAAGGCGTAACCCCACCGGACAGGAAACACTATGGCTGACAGGGAATTCGACCTAGCGCTATTCGGCGCGACAGGCTTCGTCGGCAAGCTGACGGCGGAGTATCTGGCGGAGGCCGCCCCTGCCGGGGCGCGCATCGCCCTCGCCGGGCGGTCGCTGGAGAAGCTCACCAGGGTGCGGGCCGAACTCGGCCCGGGTGCGGCGGATTGGCCGCTGGTACAGGCTGATTCGACCGATCAGGCGAGCCTGAACGCGCTCGCCGCGCGGACCAGGGTCGTCGTCTCGACTGTGGGGCCGTACCTGCGCTACGGGCTGCCGCTGGTGGAGGCATGCGCCGAAAACGGTACGCACTACGCCGATCTCACCGGTGAGCCGCTGTTCATTCGCGAATGCATCGACCGTTTCGGCGAGCGGGCCGCCGAGACCGGCGCGAAGATCGTGAATTCCGCGGGCTACGACTCGATTCCGTCGGATCTGAGTGTGTACCAGCTGTACAAGCGCACCGTCGAGGACAACACCGGCGAGCTCACCGATGTCACCCTGGTGGCCTGGCTCAAGGGCGGCGTGAGCGGCGGCACCGTCGATTCCGGCCGCGCCATGATGGAAGCCATTGCGGCGGACCCGAAGAAGGGCGCGATCATGTCGCACCCGTATTCGCTGAGCCCGGACAAGGCCATGGAGCCCGATGTCGGCCGCCAGAGCGATCAGGCCCTGGAGCGCGCGTCGAATATCGATCCGAGCCTGGACGGCTGGGTGGCGACCTTCATCATGGGCGCGCACAACACCAAGATCGTGCGCCGCAGCAATGGCCTGCTGGGCTGGCCGTACGGCAAGAACTTCCGCTACCGCGAGGTCATGAGCGCGGGTAAGTCGGCCACCGCACCGCTGGTCGCGGCGGGCATGGCCGGCGGCATCGTCGCCACCATGGCGGCGGGCGCGG
Source organism: Nocardia sp. NBC_01388 (assembly GCF_045040085.1). Lineage (NCBI taxonomy): Bacteria > Bacillati > Actinomycetota > Actinomycetes > Mycobacteriales > Nocardiaceae > Nocardia > Nocardia sp. NBC_01388. The sequence continues at coordinate 7,108,295 of NZ_CP109553.1, read as the reverse complement.
TGCTCTCCCGCGTGGCCGCCGGCCGCCGGCTGCTGGACCGGCTGGTCCCCAAGCCCGGCACCGGCCCCAGCGAAAAGGCCCGCAAGAGCGGCTGGTTCACCATGCGCACCTTCGCCCGCACCACCTCCGGCGCGAAGTACGTGTGCACCTTCGCCGGCAAGGGCGATCCGGGCTACGCCGCCACCGCCGTCATGCTCGGCGAATCCGGCCTCACCCTGGCCTTCGACCAACTCTCCGAACTGGCGGGCATCCTCACCCCCGCCGCCGCCATGGGCGACGCCCTCACCGACCGCCTCCGCAAGGCGGGCATGACGATCGACGTCGACATCGCCTGACGCGCAAGCGTTTCCTTCCCCCGAACTCACCTCCCGCGCATGCGATAGCCTGCTGATCCGTGCGCGGGAGGTGAGTTTGTGCGTGGCAGGAGAACTCGGGAAGGGCTGCGGCTCGATGAGATCGCCGCGCTGGGCTTATGTGGCGCTGCCACCACTTCTGCTGCGCTGCCGCCTATTACCCGCTCCGCGTCAGTGGCTCCGGTAGCGCTCAGCGCGGCCACCGGTTCCCGTGATGCGGCTACTACCGGCCATCGCGCAGCGAAATCAGGCCGCCGAGGACGCCCAGGTAGGCGGTGCCGTCGGGGCCGAGGGCGATGCCCGCGTAGTTGTTGTTGTAGAGCGGCCCGGAGCCGGATCGGCGCTGCCACACCAGGTTTCCGCTACGGAAGTCGAGGGTGGTCCAGTACCAGGGGTCGGTGAGGTCGGAGCCGCCGCCGAAGTTCGAGAAGGCGCCGGGCTTCAGGAATTCACCGGCCCCGCGACCGGACAGCGGATAGTGGCCGAGCACCTTCAGTCCGGCCGGATCGATCAGGTATAGACCGGGATTCAGCCCCGGGCAGTTGGAGATGATGCGCCCGGCATGGTCGAAGGCGATGGATCCGCACTCGCTGCCGAGCAGCAGCGAATCCACCCGGGTGTCGTTGCCGAGCGGTCCGGGCCGGGTGTAGGTATCGCTCATCCAGCCGTCGCCGTGGATTCCGGAGTCGCCGTTGGCGGCCAGCCAGGGATGCCCGGGGACGGCGGGTACGCCGGTGACGGGCTGCGCGGTCGCGGGTGCACCGAGGAAGTCCGCCACTGGTCCGGGCAAGTGCGGGAATCGGCGCGGCGCCGGCGGTTCCGGTGGCGAGCACGGTCGCGAGGGCGGCCGCGGCCAGCAGCCGGGCACCGGTTTTCATCTCTACCTCCGGCTATTCGCTTGCGGCGCAACGGCACACACAGCTCTGGTCACGTGACCAGATTCGGCATGATCGCACATCTCGGCTCCGAACCCTACCGTGCGGTTCGTCACAGTAAGCCCCCTTGCACGACGGGACGCGCCCGCAGAAACCCTCCGGTAGGGTCGCGATCGGGACGGAGGGTCGTACCGCAGAAAGGGGGGACGACCGTAGTGAAATGGATGCTGACCCCGGACGAATTCGCCATGGTCTGGTCCCGCGAAACGCAGCTGGATCGCCGCCCCTATCCCCTGGACACACTCCCCCGGGTGCAGGAAAACCCCGGCGCCGCACCCCGATTGGGGCACCGCTTCCTGCGCCGCACAGATCCGGAGCTGACCGCCGCGCTCATGCTGTGCGCCCGCACCGATACCACCACGGTCTCGCTGTACGGGGAGAGCAGCACACCCGAGCCCCGCCGCATTCTCGCCTTCGCCGCCGTGGCGCAGCAGCGCGCCGGCATTCTGGTCGCCCGCCCCGATGCGGTGAGCGTATTGCTGTGCCCTGCCGAACAACTCGGGCAGGAACTGGTGGAAATCATCGGATCGGCCCCGCCCGGCAGTCACGAGACCATGCAGGAGCCGCAGAACACGGTGCTGCAGACGGATGATTCAGTCACCCAGGGCGATAATTTTCGCCGCAAACTCCGCGAGCCGGTGGACGGCCGCGGCTTCATCACCGTCACGGTCGAACCGGCGAATCCGCTCTCCCCGCCCACCCGGCACCGCACCTGGATGGATTTCACCGGCGACGGCCGCTATCTGCTCACCACCGCGACGGACCTGACGCTGACTCCGGTCACCGATGCCGAACTGGCCGAGCATCTCGTGCGATTGGCCCGGGTGTGACCGCAGCCCCGCCCGGGGTTCGACGGCCCGATTTCGGCGTGCTTGCCCACAGGAACAGCCGCAGCGTGTTACGCATGGGGGATGGCGAAGGCGACAACCTGGTCGAAACCCGTCACCAAGGTCCTGCGGGCCGATGGTGTACAGGTCAGCGAACTGAACACTTCCGGAACCCCTGGATTCAAGGGCGACAAGCGCGACGGCGAGAAAATGCTCGCCGAGCGGGCCGCTGTGCTGTCGGATCTGCAGGAGAAGCTCTATGCGAACGGCAGGCACGGCGACAATCGCAGCGTGCTGCTGGTGCTGCAGGGCATGGACACCGCGGGCAAGGGCGGCATCGTCCGGCATGTGATCGGCTCGGTCGATCCACAGGGTGTGGATCACGCGTCGTTCGGCGTGCCCACGGCGGAGGAGAAGAAGCACCACTACCTGTGGCGCATTCGCAAGCAGCTGCCGCGCGGCGGCCAGATCGGCGTATTCGACCGCTCGCACTACGAGGACGTGCTGGTGGTGCGGGTGCACGATCTGGTGCCGCCGGAGGTCTGGGAGAAGCGCTACGACGAGATCAACAAGTTCGAGCGCAAGCTGGTCGACGACGGCACCACCATTGTGAAGGTGGCCATGTTCGTCTCCCTCGACGAGCAGAAGAAGCGGCTCGGGCAGCGGCTGGACCGCCCGGACAAGTACTGGAAGTTCAGCACCAACGATCTGCACGAGCGCGCCTACTGGCCCGACTATCAGGACGCCTACCAGGCAGTTCTAGACCGCACCAATACCGAGCACGCCCCCTGGCACGTGCTGCCCTGCGACCACAAGTGGTACGCCCGGCTGGCCGTCACGGAACTGCTGATCGACGCTCTGCAAGGATTGAAGCTGGATTGGCCGCCGGCGACTTTCGATGTAGAAGAGCAGAAAAGGCTCCTCGCCGAGGCGTGATTTCCCTCTCCCCCACACCCTCAACGCCTCACCTGTAGTTCGTGGCCGTCCCGATTCTGGACTGAGTGGAGCGGGGGAGCGCAGCGGAGGAGTGGAGGGAGGGAAGAATCGGGACCAGAGGCCGCGAACCCGCCCGTAGCGAAGCGGAGGGCAAATTAACACTGTTCTCTCAGGTTCTCGGGCCAGGATGGGCCCGTATGAGTCGTGACAATGGAAGGCGTGGTGCGCACACGTGAGCAGCAAACCGGGTGATCGCAAGAATCCTCTGGCGAAGGCTCAGCGAGCCGATCGCAATCGCAAGATCGCTATCCAGGCCGGCGTCGCCGTAGTGATGGTGGGTCTGGTCGCGGCGATCGGCATCGGGCTGGCCATGCGCAAGAGCGATGACAAGAGCACGGCGGCCTCGTTCGCCCCGGTCGTCACCCACGATCAGGGCGCGGGTGCGGTACCGGCGAATATCACCTCCACCGGCGCCATTCGCATCGGCAATCCGGATGCCAAGGTGAAGGTGCAGGTGGTCGCCGACCTGCAGTGCCCGGCTTGCCAGATGTTCGAGCAGAACAACTCCAGTGCGCTCGAGGCCGCGGTGAAGAACGGCTCGGCGGTTGTCGAGTACAACATCATCTCGTTCCTGGACCGCGCCTCCAACGGCAACCAGTATTCGACGCGTGCGGCGAATGCGGCCTATGCGGTGGCGGCCGCCGATCCGTCGAAGTTCCAGGACTGGCTGGCGTCCATGTACAGCCAGCAGCCCAAGGAAAACGGCAACGGTATGACCGATGACCAGATCATCGCCGTCGCGACTGCCGCCGGTTACACCGAACCGTCTGTGGCACAGGACATTACGTCGCAGAAGTATGTCGCCTGGGTGGGCGATGAGACCAAGGGCGTGTTCGCCACCGGCCTCAAGTCCACGCCGTCGGTGTACGTCAACGGCAAGGCCGTCACGGACGGCCAGACGCTGATGAGCCCGAACGGCATCCAGTCGGTCATCGAGGCCGCGGCGAAGTGATCATCGCGGCTGCACCCAAATCCGCGTGGCCGCTACTACTCGGCGGACTGATCGGCTGGGCGGCGTCGGTGACGCTGCTCGTCGACAAGTTCAAGCTCTACACCGAACCCGGCTTCAAACCGCTGTGCAGCATCGATCAGACCATTTCCTGTACGACGGTGATGGATTCGGATCAGGCGGCGGCCTTCGGCTTCCCGAATCCGATCATCGGCGTGGTCGGGTATTCGGTGGTGGTGACGCTCGGCGTGCTGGCCATCGCGAATGTCGGTCTGCCGCGCTGGGTCTGGGGCGGCCTGTGGGTCGGCCTGGCCGCGGGCATGGGCTTCATCGGCTGGCTGATCTACCAGGCGGTCTTCCTGATTCACGCGTTGTGCCCGTGGTGCATGGTGGTGTGGGCGGTGACGCCGCTGCTGCTGGCCGTGGTGACCGGGCAGCTGTGGGGTAAATCGCGGGGCGTGCTGCAGATCGTGGTGGAGTGGCGGTGGACCGTGGTCGCCATCTACTACGCGGTGGTCATTCTGATCGTGTACATCCAGTTCCAGGATTACTGGCGCGATCACCTCTGAAGTGAACCTGCGGGCCTAGTTCGGCGGGCCGGCGATGAGCGTGACGCTCACCGTGCGCTGCCCGCCGCCGGGCTCGTTCAGGTCGAGCCGCACCACATCCTCCGGTTTATGGAGGTTGAGTGCGGCTTTCAGCATTTGGGTGGTGCTGATCGCGCGGCCGTCCACGCCGGTGATCACCTCCCCCTCGGTGAGCCCCGCCGCGAAGGCGGGCTGCCCGTACACGGCCACATCGATGCGCGCGCCCGCGGGCTGGGCATCCGAGGTGAGAATGCCGAGGGTTGCGGTCGGGCCTATATGCACGGTGTCCGTCGGTGTGCCGGAACGGATTTGGCGCACCACCGTCATGGCGGAATCGATGGGCACCGCGTACCCCTCGGGGCCGTGGCCCAGCGCCTTCTGCAGATCCCCGGACGCCGCGGCGACCACGCCGACCACCGCGCCGTAGCGATCCGCCAGTGCCCCACCGGATTGTCCGGCGGCGACGGCCGCGGCGACTTCGATCAAGCCGTGCAACGCTTTCCGCGACATATCGACTTCGTTCCGCGCCACGATGGTGCTGTCCAGATTGGTGACCGGTCCCCCGACCGCGGTGGGCGAACCGGTGCCGCCCGCATTGCCGATGGCCAGCAGTTGGTCACCGAGCCGCAGGGCGGCGGAATCACCGACCCGCGCGATCGGAAGTCCGTGTGCCCCGGTGAGTTCGATGAGCGCGATATCGGCGCCGGAGTCGTAGCCGAGCACGGTCGCGGGATAGACCGCACCGGTGCCGACATCCGTAACCTTCACGGTGTCAGCGCCTTTGATCACGTGATGGCTGGTGAGCACCTCCCCGTCCGCGGTGAGCACGATGCCCGTGCCCGCCGCGCCCAGCCCGAACGGCTGGATGCCCGCGGTGATGTTCACGAGTGCGGGTTCGACGACATTCGATACGAGCTTGGTGTCCAGCGGCGGCAGCGGTGGTCCGAGCAGGGTCGCGGTGGGTGGGTCATGGTGAAAGGACAGACGCGCCAGGTCGCCGTGATATCCGAGGAATGCCGTGACGGCCAGGACCGCGACGAAGAGCAGAACGAGCAATCGCCCGCCGCCGGTATGAGAGGGGTCGCCTCCGGTCATGCGACGCGTGTCGTCGTGCATCGATCCCCTCCGACTGCTGTGCGCTGATCGGCTTCCGAGCATCTGTACCCTCTGGTGTACCAGGAGACAGAGCCCTCCGCGGGTCTTCGAGGTAACACATATGTACCGCCCAGTTCGCTGAGCATGTGCTCGAATCCGGCCGTCAGTGGCTCGCCGCCGCGACCAGCAGCATGAAGCCCAGCCCGAGCAGGGTGAACAGCAGCGGGGCCGTCGAGGGCTTTCCGGCATGCGCCTCCGGCAGGATGTCCGCGGTCGCGAGATACAGCAGGAATCCGGCGAAATAGCCGAGATACATACCTACGAAGGTGGTCGGGACCTTCACGAAGGTGCCGACGATCGCGCCGATGACCGGTGCGATGGCATCGGCCGCGAGCATGGCCAGACCGCGCCGCCGGGCGTTCCCGTACAGCGTGGTGAGGGTGAAGGTATTGAACCCGTCGGCGAAATCGTGGCTGATCACCGCGATGGCGACGGCCGCACCGGCCGCGGCGCCGACCTGGAAGCTGATCCCGATACTGAACCCGTCCAGGAAGCTGTGGAATACCAGCCCGGACGCGGCCACCAGCCCGACCGAGGCGAAATCGTGGTGGTGCGCACCGAATTCGTCCTCGTGCCCGGTGTGCAGCGCCACCGTCCGCTCCAGAATGTGCACGGTGAAGAAGCCGACGACCGCGGCCAGCAGCGGCACGGGCACGCCCAGCGCACTGCGGGGGTCCGCCTCCAGCGCCTCGGGCAGTAGATCGAAGGCCACCACGCCGAGCATCACACCGGCGGCCAGGCCGAGCACCAGCCGCTTGCGCTCGCCGATGCGGTCGGCCACCAGTCCGCCGGTGAAGGTGGAGCACATCGACACCAGCGCCAGCAGAATCGCCATCGGCCCAGCATGTTCCATGCTCAGCAAGGTGGTGGGGATATCCGATCAGCGAGTTCGCCCGCCGACAGTCCGGCGGGCGACATCTCGATCAATCGCTGATAATTCATGCCTAGGCAGGCATGTATTCTTGACGTTTCCCTCCCGAAGAAGAGATCCAGGCCTCACGGACTGAGTTTTCTGCTTCGCAGACGATTGCCTGCCCGGATAGCTCCGTTGAGGTCTTATATCGTCTCCACAGACTGTCACCACCCGCCCGGCGGCCGGTTCTTACGCTAGCACTAGTGTTCGAATGGCACCCCCGTTTCAGCCGGAGTCCCGCAGAGGAGTTTGTTGTGAGCACTGCAGCCGCATACGCCGTGTCTACCCCCGACGGCCATTTCGAGAAGCTCGCCATCGAACGCCGCGACCTCGGACCCAACGATGTGCTGATCGATGTGAAGTACGCGGGCATCTGCCACTCCGACATACACACCGCCCGCGACGAATGGGGTGGCGCCCGCTACCCCTGTGTGCCCGGCCACGAGATCGCGGGCCTGGTCGCCGCGGTCGGCTCGGCCGTCACCAAGCACGCCGTGGGCGACCGCGTCGGCGTCGGCTGCATGGTCGATTCCTGTGGCAAATGCGAACCCTGTCTGGCCGGCGAGGAGCAGTACTGCATCCCCGGCGCGACCATGACCTACAACACCGCCGTGGCGCCGGAGCTGCAGTCCAATGGCTACACCATGGGCGGCTACTCCACGCAGGTCGTGGTGACCGAGGGCTTCGTGGTCGGCATTCCGGAGGGCATCGGCCTGGATGTGGCCGCACCGCTGCTGTGCGCGGGCGTGACGCTGTTCTCGCCGCTGCGGCACTGGAATGCCGGACCCGGCAAGAAGGTGGCCATCATCGGTATGGGCGGGCTCGGACATGTCGGCGTGAAGATCGCCGCCGCCATGGGCGCGGAGGTCACCGTGCTGAGCCATTCGCTGAGCAAGCAGGAGGACGGTAAGCGTTTCGGCGCGCACCACTACTACGCGACCAGCGATAAGCAGACCTTCCGCGAGCTGCGCGGCAAGTTCGACCTCATCCTCAATACGGTGTCGGCGGATCTGCCGATCGACGACTATCTGCGACTGCTGGCCCTCGACGGCACCCTGGTGATCCTCGGCCTGCCCGAAAAGCCGCTCCAGGTAAAGCCTTTCACCATCGCCGGCTACCGGCGCTCGCTGGCCGGATCCATGATCGGCGGCATCGCGCAGACGCAGGAAATGCTGAACTTCTGTGCCGAGCACGGCATCGGCGCGGAGATCGAGGTCATTTCCGCGGATCGCATCGACGAGGCGTACGACCGGGTGGTCGCCAGCGATGTGCGCTACCGCTTCGTCATCGACACCGCGACCATGTAGCTCTCGCTCCGGCTCGTTCAGCAACACGCGGCGTCGTCTGCTCCCACGGAGCGGGCGACGCCGCGGCTACGTTTGCGGAGTGCCAGAGGAAGCAGACGAAACAGTCGATGTACCGCGCAGAATCACCGTCCAGTCGATCATTCCGGCGTGGCTGCCACGCGCCTATCTGATGGCGGCGGTGACGGTCGCCGGCATCGTCATCACCTTCTGGTCGCTGGCCAAATTGCAGGGCCTGCTCACCGTGCTGGTGATCTCGCTGTTCCTGGCCTTCGCCATCGAACCGGCGGTGAACTGGCTGGCCGCGCGCGGCTGGAAGCGCGGGCTCGCCACCGGCGCGGTCTTCGTCATCGTGCTGGTGGTGATCATCGGATTCCTCTGGACCATGGGCGGTTTGATCGTCGACCAGGTGACCTCGCTCATCCGGAACGCGCCGCACAATACCGAAGACGCTGTGGCCTGGATCAATTCGACGTTCCACACCGATCTGTCCGGCGCCGATATCACCGAGCGGGCCTCGGAACTGAGTTCCTCACTGGAGAAGTGGGTGGTCGGGCTGGCCGGTGATGTGTGGGGCATCGGCACCACCGCGCTCGGCGTGCTGTTCCAGGGGCTCGGGGTACTGCTGTTCACCTACTACTTCGCCGCCGACGGGCCGCGTTTCCGCAATGCGGTCTGCTCGGTGCTGCCGCCCAAGCGGCAGCGACATGTGCTGCGCGCCTGGGATATCGCCGTCGAGAAGACCGGCGGCTATCTGTATTCCCGTGCGCTGCTGGCACTCTGCTCGGCCGTCGCGCACTACGCGGCCATGCGGATACTGGGTATTCCGTCGGCGTTCGCGCTGGCGCTGTGGGTGGGCGTTGTCTCGCAGTTCATTCCGACCGTCGGCACCTATCTCGCCGGTGCGCTGCCGGTGCTGGTCGCGCTGAGTCAGAGTTCGAGCACCGCACTGTGGATTCTCGGTTTCATCGTCGTCTATCAGCAGTTCGAGAACTATGTGCTGCAACCGCGCATCACGGCCACCACCCTGGATATGCATCCGGCGGTGGCCTTCGGCGCGGTGCTCGCGGGGGCGGCGCTCTTCGGAGCGACGGGCGCACTGCTCGCCATTCCGGTCACCGCCACCGCGCAGGCCTTCATCGGCGCGTATATCCGCCGCTACGACGTCGCGCCGAGCTGAGCCCTACGTACCCTGTTCGTGCAGCGCCTTATTTGCCCTGTTCGTGCAATGCCTTTTTCGCGGCTTCCTGCACCTTGTCGACCTGACCGGCGAACTTGCCCTCGGTGCGCTCGTCGACCAGGTCACCGACCTTGTCCACCAGCGGATCCAGCTTGTCCGCATGCTCACTCGCCAGATCGGCGGCCTTGCCCGCGACATCCTTCAAATTGTCGAACAGACCCACAGTCGTCACTCCTGTCATCGAATCAACCTCGCCCACAGGCTAACCGGCGGACGCGGCGGAAACGCCGAGCGACGACTGTGTGCCGCACCGCTACTGCGGCGGCCCGGACTTCCACGGTTCCGGCGGCGACACCTGATCACCCTTGTTCTGATAGGTGTCGTCGAACTCCTTGCCGTCCTCCGGTGTATCCGGCTGATCGCCCTTCCCCGTCGGATCCATATCCGCCTCCTGTCTCGAAACTTCCTGCGCCACAGGCTAGGCGCTGTTTCGTGACCGGATCATGAATACCGCCGCAGCGTGAAACGCACCCCGCATACTCGCCCCGTCATCCCGGCACGCTCGTGGCCGGGATCCACCCCGCCAACCACAACGGCGGCACGGGTTTTCGCCCGTGCCGCCGTGATGTTCAGGTGCTTCGTGCCGGTCAGCCCTCCGACTGCGTGCGAGCGGCTTCCGCGCGGCGGCGGACGCGGCGGGCGGCCGCGACCATATTGCGCAGCGACGGGTCCAACTGCCAGTGGTGGCGGGTCTTCAGACCGCCATCCGGGTTGGCCCACAGGCGTTCCGGGGTGACGGCAGCCGCGGCGGCCGTCAGGGCCTCGTCGAGCTCGTCGATATCCGGGATGCGCGCCGAGCGGCTCTCGTACACACCCGGGCCGACGCCGTGGGTGAGCCCGCGGCCTTCGGCATTGTCCTCCTGCAGCGATTTGAGCACCCATTCGATGGAGCGGGTGGCGACGATGGCCGTCACGTCCGCATCCAGTTCCTCGATGGCCTGCACGACATCACCGCGGCTGGAATAGCCGATGTGCGTATGGATCTGGGTCGCCGCCTGCACGCCGGAGGTGGCCAGGCGGAAGGCACCGACGGCCCAGCGCAGGTATTCGGCGCGGCCCTTCGCCCGCAGCGGCAGCAGCTCGCGAATGGACGGCTCGTCCACCTGGATGATGGCGATGCCCGCCTTCTCCAGATCCACGACCTCGTCCCGAATGGCAAGCGCCACTTGGTCTGCGGTGTCGAACAACGGCTGGTCCTGGCGCACGAAGGACCGCGCCAGCATGGTGACCGGCCCGGTGACCATGCCCTTGACCGGCTTATCGGTGAGCGACTGGGCGTAGGTGGCCCATTCGACCGACATGGCGGCCGGGCGCGAGACATCGCCGTAGAGGACAGGCGGTCGGACACAACGGGATCCGTACACCTGCACCCAGCCGAAGTGCGTGGTGGCGAAGCCGTCCAACTGCTCCGCGAAGTACTGGATCATATCGTTGCGCTCGTGCTCACCGTGCACGAACACATCGAGGCCGATGTCCTCCTGCAGCCGGATGGTGGCCTCGATCTCAGCTTCGATGCGCTTGCGGTAGTCCTCGTAGGACAGCTTGCCCTGGCCCAGGTCGTAGCGGGCCTGGCGGATCGCGGTGGTCTGCGGGAACGAGCCGAGCGTGGTGGCGGGCACCAGCGGCAGATTCAGCTTGGCCTGCTGGGCGACGCGCCGCACCTCGTACGGTTCGCGCTCGCGCATCCGCTGGGTGACGTTGTACACCCGCTGCCGCACCGCGTGCTTCTGCTTGAAGTGCACCGACGTCGGCCGCTTGCGCCACTTCTCCGAGGGGCCCTCGGTGAGCGCCTTGGCCAGCGAAACCACCTCCAGGACCTTCTGTTTCGCGAAGGCCAGGCGGTCGGCGACGTTCTCCTCGAGCTCGTATTCGACGAGCAGGTCGTAGGGCACGTGCAGCAGGGTCGCGCCGGTGGAGACGACCAGGTCCGGGCAGACCTTGGACAGCGCGTTCAGGTATTCCAGCGCCACCACCCGGTCGGCGCGCCACACATTGGTGCCGCTGATGACGCCCGCGTACAGGCGCTTTCGGCCGATGCCCGGGATCTTGGCCAGATCGTCGGGGGTGATGCGGTGGTTGGCCAGGTCGAGCCCGATGGCCTCGACCTTGGTGCGCGCCAAGGCTTCCAGCGCCTCGCCGAAATCGCCGTACTGCCCCGTGACCAGCAGTCGCGGGCGCAGCGGCGCGGTCGAAAGTCGTTGGTACGCCTGCTCGAACACCTCGATGGTGGAGGGCGAGCGGTCGCTGGTGAAGCAGGGCTCGTCCAGCTGCACACAGGTGGCGCCGCGCTTGGCGAGCGCCTCGAGTAGCTCCTCGTAGACCGGTAGCAGCTTGTCCAGCAGCACCAGCTTGTCGAATTCGGTCTCGCCCGGGACATGTCCGGTCTTCGACAGCAGCAGCAGCGACAGCGGGCCCAGAATGACCGGCCGCAGTTCGATGCCCGCCGCCTTGGCCCGATCGAACTCGTCGAGCAAAGCCTCCGGGTGCAAAGAGAATTCGGTATCGGAGTCGAGTTCGGGCTGCCGGTAGTGGTACGGCGTATTGAAGAAGCGCACCAGCTCCAGCGGCGGCAGGTCGGGCCGCCCGCGCGCCATCAGGAAGTAGAAATCCAAGGGGTGCAAGCCTTCTCGATACGGCTCGAACCGCTTCGGCACCGCGCCGAACAGCAGCGCGTTGTCGAGGACGTGATCATAGAAGGAGAAGGTGTTGCCGGGGACCTGGGTCAGCCCGGTGGCCGCCAGTTCGAGGAACTGACTCTCCTGGATCTCCCGCCCGACCGCGAGCAGCTCATCGCGCTCCAGCGTGCCGTGCCAATAAGACTCGAGAGCACGCTTGAGTTCGCGGTGCAGTCCGATGCGGGGATAGCCCAGGATGCTGGATCCGAAACCATCGCTGACATTGACCATGTGCGGGACACTCCCTTCGAAGCTGCCGGTCCAACTCGACCCATTTGCAGCTTATGCTGACCCGCCTCCCCGCACCTTCAGCGCACGGCTGGGAGCCGTTCGCCGTCATGCACGCGTAGCGGCGGTCGGGTGCGGCACCGATTTTGGACGTACCCGGTGAGTTACCCGACCCTCACGAAATCAGTCGTCGCGTTCCGGAGGGAACTCACGGAGCGCCACATATCTCAGCAGCAACTGCGAGCCGCCATATGTGGGACACATAGCGGCGCTCAGCCAGGTGTTACGAACGAACAGCGGCAGGGGCGTTGTACTGGTAGAAGCCGGTCCCGGCCTTCTTGCCCAGCAGACCCGCTTCGACCATGCGCATGAGCAGCGGCGGGGCGGAGTAGAGCGGCTCCTTGAACTCCGAGTACATGGAGTCCGCGATGGACTTCACGGTGTCGAGGCCGACCAGGTCGGTGAGCGCCAGCGGGCCCATCGGGTGAGCACAGCCCAGCACCATGGCCTTGTCGACGTCTTCCTTGGTGGCGAAGCCGGATTCGACCATGCGGATCGCCGAGAGCAGGTACGGCACCAGCAGCGCGTTGACCACGAAGCCGGAGCGGTCGGCGGAGCGCACGACCTGCTTGCCGAGCACCTCGGAGGCGAACTGCTCGGCGCGCTGGGAGACCGCCTCGGTGGTCTTGAGCGTGGTGACCAGCTCGACCAGCGGCAGCACCGGCACCGGGTTGAAGAAGTGCATGCCGACAACCCGCTCGGGGTTGTTGGTGGCCACGGCGATCTTCATGATCGGGATGGAGGAGGTGTTGGAGGCCAGCACCGCGTTCGGGTCGGTGACGACCTTGTCCAGCTCGGAGAAGATGGCGGTCTTCACATCTTCGTTCTCCAGCACGGCCTCGACGACCAGCTGCCGGTCGGCGAAATCGGCGAGGTCCGAGGTGAAGCGCAGCCGCCAGGCGGTCTGCTCGCGCTCCCGCTCGGAGATCTTGCCGCTGGACACCGCGCGGTCCAGCGACCGCAGGATGCGGGCCCGACCGGCCGCGGCAAGCTCACGAGTCTGCTCGAAGACAAGGACATCGACATGTGCCCGGGCGCAAACCTCTGCGATACCCGCGCCCATCTGTCCGGCGCCGATAATGCCGACACGCTGAATCTTTTCGCTGCTGCTCACGTCCCGCTCCGTTCCGCCTCCCCGCAACTTTTGCGGGCGGCTAAGTGCCGTTGTCAGTCGGGCACCCGTACCTCCGTCAGGTTCCGAACCAATTTTGGTCGTACCCCGGGAGTTACCCCGACCGTCACGAAATCAGTTGTCGCCTACCGAACGCCTTCGGGTAAGTCTCGAAATCAAAGCTATAGGAAAAAACCCTCCCCGCCGGGGCTGTCGACGGGAAGGGAGGGTGAACACCGTCGAGGGGAACTTGCGTCCCCCTCGACGGGTTCCGGGTACCCAGAGCGGCGGAGGTTGTGATGCGACTACCGCTCTGAGTGGAAGCCCTCGAAACCCGTTGTTACGGAACGTAACAACTGATCTCGTGAGATCCGGGTAACTCCTGGGGTACGTCCAAGATTGTGTCCGTACCCAACCGCTCCTCCGCGTCCTCAGCGGTCAACGGCTCTCAGCCGTGCGCCGAAGTTGCGGAGAGGCGGAGCAGTTCTCAGTGGAACTGGCCCTCTTCGGTGGAGCCCTTGAGCGCCGCAGTCGAGGTGTTCGGGTCAACGGTGGTGGCGATGGTGTCGAAGTAGCCGGCGCCGACCTCACGCTGGTGCTTGATGGCGGTGAAGCCACGCTCGGAAGCGGCCTTGAACTCGCGCTCCTGCAGGTCGACGAAGGCGGTCATGCCCTCACGGGCGTAGCCGTACGCCAGGTCGAACATGCCGTAGTTGAGCGAGTGGAAGCCGGCCAGGGTGATGAACTGGAACTTGAAGCCCATGGCGCCGAGCTCACGCTGGAACTTCGCGATGGTCGCGTCGTCCAGGTGCGCCTTCCAGTTGAACGAAGGCGAGCAGTTGTAGGCCAGCAGCTGGTCCGGGAACTCGCTGCGAACCGACTCGGCGAACTTACGGGCGACCTCGAGGTCCGGCACGCCGGTTTCCATCCAGATGAGGTCGGCGTAGGGGGCGTAGGCCTTGGCACGCGCGATGCAGGGCTCGATGCCGTTCTTCACACCGAAGAAGCCCTCGGCGGTACGGGTGCCATCGAGGAACTCGCGGTCGCGCTCGTCCACATCGGAGGTGATGAGGGTGGCGGCCTCGGCGTCGGTGCGGGCGATGATCACCGACGGCACGTCGGCGACGTCGGCGGCCAGACGCGCGGAGGTCAGGGTGCGGATGTGCTGCTGGGTGGGGATCAGCACCTTGCCACCGAGGTGGCCGCACTTCTTCTCCGAGGCGAGCTGGTCTTCCCAGTGCACACCGGCGGCGCCGGCCACGATCATGGCCTTCTGCAGCTCGTAGGCGTTCAGCGCGCCACCGAAGCCGGCCTCGGCGTCGGCGACGATCGGGGCGAGCCAGTTGGCGACGGAGGTGTCACCCTCGACCTTGGAGATCTCGTCGGCGCGCTTGAGCGCGTTGTTGATACGACGGACCACGGTCGGAACCGAGTTGGCCGGGTACAGCGACTGGTCCGGGTAGGTGTGGCCGGAGAGGTTGGCATCACCGGCGACCTGCCAGCCGGACAGGTAGATGGCCTTCAGACCGGCGCGGACCTGCTGGACCGCCTGGTTGCCGGTGAGGGCGCCGAGGGAGTTGATGTAGTCCTCGTTGTTGACGAGGTCCCACAGGATCTCCGAGCCGCGACGGGCCAGGGTGGCCTCTTCGACGACGGTGCCCTGCAGCTTCGAAACCTGCTCGGCGGTGTAGGTGCGGGTGAGGCCCTTCCAGCGCGGGTTGGTGTCCCAATCCTGCTGGATTTCCGCGGTGGTCTTCGGGGTGCCGGTGGTCGACATCTCTGACTCCACTTCCTGTTCGGTCGGTTGGCCCCAGTGGTCGTACTCTCGCGATGTTCGAACACTGCTGGAGCAGCAATTTGCAGGCTTGCTATGCCCGCGGGGTGTACTTCCACACGATGGCACAACAAAAAATGTCCGTCTACCTGTTGCAAGTGTGAATCCACGCTAGCTTTCACGAGGCTTTTGCTAAGCCTGCGAAATTTGCTTGCTAATAGCAGCCGTGGAATCTACTTGCGAGTAGCCCTGACGTGCAGTTTTGCATAACGCCCGTACTGTTTGGGTGACGAGGGCCACCGGCACGCGACGCGCCGATGTCCGGCGAGCTGTGAGCACCTTCACATTCGATTGTGATCTTGATAGGTGTGGGGGTGACCACCCGGGGTACCGATAAGGCCCTAATCTGGGCAAGCGTCCAGGCTAGGTGCGACGTCAGCGAACCAAAGGAGACACCGATGCGGAAACGATGGATGTCCACGACGGCCCTGGCCGCCACTTCGATCGCGGTGCTGGCAGGCGCGCCGAGCGCGACCGCCGACCCGGCCGGCGAGATCGGCACGGTGACTTCCGTCGAGCCCCTCGCGCCCGCCGCGGTACTGCCCGGCTCGGCCCATTCCGAGCGCATCCTCTACGGCAGCACCACCGCGAACGACCAGCCGACAACCACCAGTGCGGCCGTGTACTTCCCGCCCGGCGAAGCGCCCGCCGGCGGCTGGCCGGTCATCGCCTGGGCGCACGGCACGGTCGGGCTCGGCGATCAGTGCGCGTACTCCATTGCCGGACCGGCCGCGGTGGACCGCGATTGGGCCTATCTGGGCACCTGGCTGAACCAGGGCTACGCCATCGTCGCCGCCGACTACGCGGGACTGGGCACGCCGGGCGATCATCCCTATCTCAACGGCACGGTCGAGGCACACAATGTGGTGGATGCGGTCAAGGCCGCGACCAGCCACTATTCCTCGCTGGCGAAGAAGTGGGTGGTGGTCGGCCAGTCGCAGGGCGGCGGCGCGGCGGTCGTCACCGCGCGCTACGCGACCGAATTCGGCGAGCCCGGCCTGGACTACCGAGGCGGAGTCGGCACCGGCGTACCGGCCTATATCGAGGACATTCTGCTGCCGCTGGGGCCGGGCGTGCCGCCGGTCAAACTGCCGGCGCACAGCACCGGTTATGTGCTGTACATCCTCAACGGCCTGCGGGCCACCTACCCCGAGCTGAATATCGAGTCCTACCTCAATGATTCGGGCCGCTACTGGCTCGATCGCGCCAACGGCTCCTGCCTGGAGTCGCTGGGCGAGGAGCTGACCGCGAACAATGTGGTGGTCGGCAATCTCTTCTCGCGGCCGCTGTCGCAGATCCCGGATCTGCAGGGCATGCTCGCGCGGGTCATGGGCCTGCCCGAATCGGGTTATGACAAGCCGCTTTTCATGGGCCAGGGTCTGCTCGACACCGATGTGATCATGCCGGCGACGCTGGCGTTCGCGGCCAAGCTGCAGGCGAACGGTCAGCCGGTCACCCTGCACACCTATCCGACCACGCACGACGGCACCGTGAATGCCTCACTGCCGGACTCGGTTCCGTTCGTGCGCAATCTTTTCTCCTGATCAGGACCCTCCTCCACACTTAAATCTAGCAACGCTAGACAGACTAACTGCGCCACTGTTATGGTTGCTTCAGTTCCTAGCGATGCTAGATTTCAGAGGAAGAGGCCCCCGATGCTCACCACCACCGGCCAGATCATCGCCATCGCCGCCGTACTCGCCAATGGCGCCGTCTACGGCACCGATATCTGCGCGTCGGTCATCACCCGCTCGGTCAACAAGCACCTCGACGACGCACAGGTGACCGTCGCCGCCGGCTGGGGCCACTTCTACGGCGACAAGCGCATGCCGGCCTTCGGTGCGGGCGGCGTCGTCACCGCGGTACTCACCACCATCGTCGCCGCCGTCGCGGGCCAGATCGGCGCGGCCGTCGCCGCCGGTATCGCCGTCATCGCCCTGCTGACCTGGCTGGGCTTCTACGTCCGCGTCGCCAAGCCGATCAACACCGCCCAGACCGCGGCCGCACAGTCCGGCATCATTCCGCCGAATGCCCGTGCCCTGCAGGACAACTGGGACAGCATCCTCCCCTACCGCGTCGGCCTCCAGGCCATCGCCCTCGCCGGCCTGGCCGCCTCGATCGCCCTCTTCTGAGCCGGACGCCATACCGAAATCGGCCCCGCACCAATAGGTGTGGGGCCGATTCGATCGATCAGGCGTGGACCGATTCGATCGACCGGTCAGCTGCCCCGGTAGGTCGAGAAGGCGAAGGGCGAGAGCAGCAGGGGGACGTGATAGTGGCGTTCCTCGATGACCGAGAAGGCGATACTCACCTCGGGATAGAAGGCGTCGACGGCCTGCGCCTCGAAATATGCTCCGGTCGCGAAGAGCAGCCGGTAGTCACCGGCCGCGAGTTCGCCGCCCAGTCCGGCGATGCGCCCGTCGGCATCGGTGAACCCCGACCCCAATTCGTCACCACCCCAGGCGAACAGCGTCACCTCGACCCCGGCGGCGGGTGTGCCCCGCACGGCGTCGAGCACATGGGTACTGAGCGAGCTCATACCGTCACCCCCGTAGTCAGCAGGCGTCGCAGCCGGATCCGGTTGATCTTCGCCAATTCCTCTCGCACGATGCGCCTTTCGGTAGCGGGTTCGTTTCCGAGACGAGCGGTGAGCACCTCCAGCAGTTCCTCCGGTGTCCGCCCGGTGGCGCACACCAGGTACACATGCCCGAATTTTGCCTCGTACTCCCGGTTTCCGGCGGTGATGGCGGTGCGCACGGCGGTGTCGGCAGTGGCCATGCCGGCTTGTTCGCGCGCCGAGTTCGCGCTGTCCGGCCGCTCCCCGATGCGGGGATGTCCGGCGAGCGCCCGGTCGATCTCGGCTTCGCTGATCTCCCCCAGCTCCGTATCGGCGGCGCGCAGCACCTCGTCGATGGTCGCGTAGGGCCGTCGTGCCGCCACCGCCTGCGCCCAGGCGGGCGACGAGCAGCATGTCAGCAACATGTCCGCCGCGGCCGTCTCGGGCAGTGCGGCGAATTCGTCCAGGCCGATCCTGTTCTCCGTCATCGCTCTCCAGGATCGGTCATGGTTACGGCCTTCGCCACTCGAGCAGCGAATATCGGCGCGCGGCGCTACCCTCGCGGGCATGAGCTCGGAATGCCGCGATCAGAGGGTGCCGCCGACCGGCGCCGGAGACCGGCGCGGTATGCCGAAAGCACTGGCCGGTGCGGGAATCCGCCAGGTCTCGCAAACCCCTCGCATTGCTCTCGGACCGCTGCAGAACAGGTCGCGAACGGGAGATGTCCGCCCGCAGCACAACGTTGCGGCGGGGATAACCCCCGTGGGGATTACTCGCATGAGGATTACTGCGCTCGGGATTGCCACCGGTGGCGATACCGCATCCTTGATTGTGCTCGGTCCGAAGCACGGAGCGGGCGCTTGTGTGAATGCCACGGGAAATTCTGGTGCCAGGACTTATTTGCGCAGAAGAGCGGATATGGTGTGCGTCACGTGTGATGACCTTGCGACGGGGATCGAATGGGACTACCCGTGCGGCACACGGTGATCGGGAGCAAGTAAATGCGGGATATCGTCGACGACCTACTTCGCGTATGGCACAGCGGGCGAACGGGCGGCCTGGCCACCCTGGTGCGGACGGTCGGACCGACACCCCTGCCGATCGGTGCGGCAATGGTCGTGGATGCGGAGGGCCGGGCCTTCGGTTCGGTGTCGGCGGGATGCGCGGAAGCCGCGGCCTACGAGGCGGCCCTGGAGGCAGCCCACACCGGCCGCCGCGGGCTGCACCGCTTCGCGCCCGGCAGCGGCCTGGATGCCGGTATGGATTGCGGCGGCACCCTCGATGTCTTCACGGAACCGTTCTCACGCAGGCATTTTCCCGAATTCCCGGATGTGGCCGCCGATATGGTGGCGCAGCGTCAGGTCACCGTGTTCACGGTGGTGTGGCACAACGATCCCGATGTGATCGGGCAGCATCTGATCACCGATCGCAAACACGGCACCGAGCTGGTGTCGCTGCCGGATTCGGATGTGTTCGTCTCCTCCTTCACCCGCCCGCCGCGCCTGATCATCGTGGGCGCCAATGCGATTGCCGGTGCGCTCGCGATCCAGGCCAAACTGCTCGGCTATCGGGTGACGGTCTGCGATGCCCGCGCCACCTTCGCCAATGCCGATGCCTATCCCGGCTGCGAAGTGGTGGTCGACTGGCCGCACCGCTATCTGAACACCCTGGCGGCGGCGGGTGAAATCACCTCCAGCACAGCGGTGGTGGTGCTCTCACACGACGCCAAATTCGAGATCCCGCTGCTCACCATCGCGCTGCGACTACCCGAGCTGGGCTTCCTGGCCGCCCTGGGTTCGACCGCCGCGAACGCCCATCGCATGGAGGCGCTGCAGGCCGGCGGCTTCGACGACGAAACCCTCTCGCGCCTGCACGCCCCGGCGGGGCTGGATCTGGGTGCTCGCACCCCCGCCGAGACGGCCGTGTCCATTGCCGCGGAATTGCTGGCGGTCCGCAATGAAACGACCGCCGAGCCGCTGTCCAGTCTGGGCGGCTCGATCAGTCAGCATTCGTCGTCGCTGGTCTCCTGATTCAGGCGATCGGCGCCTTCAATTCGGGATGCTCCGCGTAGACCTCTTTGAGAATCGACATATCGAAGAGCTTGTCGGCGGTAATGCTGATCTTGGCCTTGCCCAGCGCCGCAATGTTTTTCGCGATGAGATCGTCCGACATGGTGAACAGCCCATTGGCCTGCGACTCCGGCGAGACGACCAGACCGTTCTGCGCCGTGACCTCCTTGGTCTGCTCGCCGAGTTCGAGCCGCTGATCCTTGCCGTACACCTCCACAGCCAGTCGCGCCGCCTCGGCGGAATTGGCCACCGCGTCCCGCCAGCCCTTGATATCGGCGGCCAGCCAGGCCTTCAGCTTCTCGCGCTCATTGTCGATCGTCCGCTGATTCACGGTCAGCGATTCGGCGACGAGCGGTAGCCCGAAGTCCGCGAAGAGGAAATTGGCATTGGCGAAGCCCTTGGCGGCCAGGGTGATCGGCTCATTGGTGACATAGCTGACCCAGCCGTCGACCTCACCGTTGGCGAGCGGTGACGGATCGAACTGCGCGGGCACGATGGTGACGTCACTCGGCGACATGCCGTTCGCGGTCAGCAGCGCGTTGAAGATGAGCTGATTGGTGTCCTGCACACCGATCTTGCGGCCCTTCATATCCTGCGGCGAGTGAATGGGTTTCGCGGCCGAGCTCACGATGCAGAACGGGTTCTTCTGATAGGTGGCGCCCACGATCTTGGCGTTCAGGCCCTCAAGCACCGCGGGCGCGGTGGTCTGCGGCGCGGACATGCCGATCCAGATCTTGCCGGTGGTCAGACCGGCTTCCACCGAGGTGCTGGCCGCGCCGCCCGCGACCAGATTCACCGATCCGAACCCGGCGTCCTTGAAGTAGCCCTTCGAATCGGCGAAGTATTCACCCGCGAATTCGATGTTCTTCAACCAGGACAGCTGTACGGCCACCGTCCCGTATTTCGAACCGTCACTGGTGGTGCCATTGTTGGACCCGGACGAATCCTTGCCGCAGGCGGCGAGGACTCCGCCGCCGGCGACCACGCCGGCGGTGAGCCCGGCGAAGCGGAAGAAGGATCGCCGATCCAGGGACAGCGGGGAGGCCGGAACCGGCCGGGACATACGACTCATAGACCGAATCTAGGGTGTGTCAGTTTCCATCGTTTTACTTTCGCATTTCCACTACCACCCGGGTACCCGGCAGCAACGCACTGGCAGTCAATCCGAACATGGCGTGGAACGTATCGCTGAAATGACTAGGCGACGCGAATCCGGCTTCGATTGCCGCCGTGGTGAAATCCGCGCCCTCCCCCACGGCCCGCGCGACGTGCGCCATCCGCGCCCAGAGCCGGTACCGGCGGAAGCTGGTCCCGGTCTCCGCCGAGAACGAATGCAGGAATCGGGGGACCGAGAGCTTCGCCGCCGCGGCGAGTTCGGCCGCCGTGGGGTTGGCGGCAAAATCGCTGCGAATAGTTTTCAGCGCGGCATCGATCCGCGGATCCATGGCCACCGGATCGATGTAGAAGAAGAGCATCCGCTCCCCACCGGCAATGACCTGATGTGTGGTGCGCGGCGGAATGAGTGCACCGCGCACGCACTGCTGGGTGTGGCAGCGGCGAATGTGGGTGGTATTCGCACGAGAGCGGTCCTGGCGGTGGCGGCCGCACTGGGCGGCATGCGCCGGGCGCATTGTTCCCCGCGCGCTCGACCGCTCCGTCAGGTTCTATCCGATGTGGTTCTACTGCGGTGTGGAGCTGATCGCAGCCGGGTTGCTCTGTGCCGCTGCGTGATCCGGGCTCAGTCGTGGCCGCGCTGGGGGGCGAAGCGGGCGAGGACCAGATTCTCCAGGACGCCGACCACCGCGTAGGCGCAGACCGAGACGACCGTGACCAAGGCGATCGAGGCCCAGAGGCGGTTGTACTGGAAGGTCGGGATGGCGCGGATCAGGCCCGCTCCCAATCCGGTTCCGCTGCCGAGCCATTCGCCGAGCAGCGCGCCGATCAGGGCGCCCGGCACCGAGACTCGGGCGGCCGCGAAAACCGAGGGCAGGGCGGCGGGAACCGACACCATCCGCATGGCCGTCCAGGGTGAGCCACCATATGCGGCAACAAGTTCCATGGCCTGGCGGGGTGCGCCGCGCAGGCCGGTCATGATCATGACCAGGGCCGGGAAGAACACCACGACCGCCGTCAGGACGGTGACGCCGAGCAGTCCGCGGCCGAATACCAGCACGATGATCGGGGTCAGCGCCACCAGCGGCACCGAGCGCAGCAGCATGGCGACCGGCATGAAGGCCTGCGCGATGGCGGGTACGCCGACGAAGAGGGCGGCCACCAGCAGCGCCCCGCCCATGCCGAGGCCGAAGCCGACGGTGGCGTCGCGCAGGGTGATTCGCATTTCGGCGAAGAGCGCCTGGCGGGCCGTACCCGAGTTCGGACCTGTCACCAGATAGGTCCAGACATCGCCCGGACTCTTGCCGACCAGGCCGACCTGCGGGTACAGCGCCAGGAACCCGTACCAGAGCACCACCAGCAGGATCAGCGAAACCACCAGTGGCAGCAGGAATTTCCCGATGGGCCGCAGTACCTGCAATGCCTTCAGTGTCTTCATGGCCTGCTCGTTTCTCATTGCGCCTCAGCTCGGGTCCACGGCAGCGCCAGTCGCGCCACCAGGGACACCACGGCGTAGCCGAGTCCGGCGAGCGCGGCGGCGGCCAGGGCCATACCCCAGGTGCGCGGCACATTGTAGGAGGTCTGCGCGGCGGTCAGCGCCACCCCGATACCGCTGTCCACCCCGCCCAGATATTCGCCGATGATCGCGCCGAGCACCGCGGACGGCGCGGCGATTTTCAAGGCCGCCAGGGTATTCGGCAGCGCCGAGATGAGCTGCACCTGCCGCATGCGCTGCCAGCGCCCGCCGCCGTACGCGCGCACCAGATCGAGACTGGTGCTGTCGGCCGAGCGCAGCCCGGTCACCGCACCGACCATGGTGGGAAAGAAGCAGTACATGGCGGCCAGGAACACCGTCGGGGTGCGCCCGCCGAAAACCACCAGAATGATCGGCCCGAGCGCCAGCAGGGGCGTGCAGTAGCTGAGGATGGCCAGCTGGGTGACCAGCATTTCGATCGGCGGAATCAGCACCACCAGCAGCGCCAGCACGATCGCGAGCGCATTGCCCCACACGAACCCCTGCAGCGCACCCTGGGCCGTGACCCGGAAGTTGGGCCCGTACAGCGCCCAGCCGTCGCTGTACATGGTGTGCAGCACCAGCCACGGTCCCGGGATGGTGCCGTTCGCGACCTTCATGGCCGCCAGCAGCGCCCAGACCGCGAGCAGCGCGACGATCCCCGCCAGTCCGCCGAGTCCGGTCGAGGGTAGGCGGGCGCGAAGCGCGGACCAGCCGCGCGCCGTCTCGACTTCCGTTGCCACGCCGGTCATTCCGCCACCACCCCGCCTTGCCCGGTGCGACCGAACAGCAGTTCGGAGAGGTAATCGCAGAGCTTGTGGAATTCGGGGGTGCGCATCATCTCGGGCGTGCGCGGGCGAGGGAGGTCGATATCGACCATCTCGACGACGCGGCCCGGTCGCGGGCTCATCACCGCCACCACGTCCGAGAGGAAGACAGCTTCGGCAATGCCGTGCGTGACCATCAGTGTGGTAGCGGGCTTTTCGGTCCAGATGCGCAGCAGTTCCAGGTTCAGCCGCTGGCGCGTCATATCGTCGAGTGCGCCGAAGGGTTCGTCGAGCAGCAGGATGCTGGGCTTCACCACCAGGGCGCGGGCGATCGAAACCCGTTGCCGCATACCGCCGGACAGCTGTGCGGGCTTGGCCTTCTCGAAGCCTTCGAGGCCGACCAGCGCGACCAGGTCCGCGATCAGCTCCGGATCCGCGGGCAACCCCGCGACCTGCAGCGGCAGCTTGATATTGGATTCCACACTGCGCCAGGGCAGGAGCGCCGAATCCTGGAAGGCGATACCGAATTCGTGCCGCCGCCGCAGCTCCGCCGGGGTCTCGCCATTGATGCGGGCGGTGCCGGCGCTCGGGGTGTCGAGTCCGGCCAGAATGCGCAGGATGGTGGATTTCCCGCATCCGGACGGGCCGAGCAGCGACAGGAACGCCCCCTGCGCGGTATGCAGATCCACCGCGTCCAGCGCGGCGACGCTGCGCCGCCCGGACCGGAAGGTCTTGCTCAGACCGCTGATATGAATGCCTGTTCCTCCGGCGGCAACGTCCGAACTCACTGGGCCGACTTCCGAACTCATAGGGTCACGGTAAAGGCCGGGAATTGCGCGGACATTGCGAATCGGGCGACGAGATGACCAACCTGTTACGGCCGATGACCGAACTCGATTACCGAACCTTCACCAGGCGGCGGGTTCGAACCAGTCCCGGGCTTCCCGGCGAAAGAGCAGCACGATCACCGCGAGCGCACTGATCGGCCCGAGCGGCCCCGGCGGATGCCCCTCGGTAATGGACGGCACCGTCCAGAACATTTCCAGCACGGCCAGCAGAATCGCCCCGATCCGCACCGACTGCCCTACCGACTGGAAGGTCAAGGCCACCAGCCCGAGCAGCCAGCTGGGCAGGAACGGTACGGCCGTCTCCATCGCGGACCGGGCGCCCAGCAACCATCCGGACGATGCGGCACACAGAATCCCCACCACGGCCATCCCGACCGCGATCACCTGTGCCGCGCGCACCGCCCGCGGCATTCGGTATGTCTCATCCAGGTCCGGCCCCTGATCGGGCGGCATTCGGAGGTCCGACATCCCACCGAATTTACCCCGTCATCCACCGCCTCCCCCGAAACCACGCCGCCGCTACAGGTCAGTCATTTCCGACAAAACGGGCGGCTGCGCGGGCGGCACTACGGCCGGGCGGCAACGGGTTCGAGTTCGGTCACCCGGACGGTGGGAGTGAGGCGATCCCGGAGCACACGATCGATCTCACCCGCGACCGGAATGACAACGGCGGCCGCGGAGGTGGCGACCGCATCGATGAGAAGGGTCGGCCAGTGCGGAGCCGGATTGGCGGACAGGCCGGAGATGACCGCCGCGACAGCGGCGTCCCCCGCGCCGGTGGGATTGCCCGCAAGCGCTTTCGGTAGCGCGGCGGACCACGCCCGGCCGGCGGTCACGGCGATCATGCCGAGCCCACCGCGGGTGACGATGACCGCGCCGGCACCGTCCGCGATGAGCGGATCCACGGCAGCCAGGATTTCCGAGGCGGTACCGGCGGGACGGCCGGTGAGCCGTTCCAATTCCTCGATATTGGGCATGAGGACCACCCCGGGCACCTTGGCGGAGAGTTCGAGCGCCGCGCCGTCCACATCACAGATGGTGGGCACCCCGGCGCGCACCGCGGTCCGGGCGAGCTCGGCGGGCATGCCGGCGTCGACGCCGCCGGGCAGCGATCCGGCAATCACCATGCCGCTCATATCGGACAGCATTCCGGCCACCCGCACCCGCAACTGGTCCACGGCGTGCGGTTCGGAAATGCGCGGTCCGGGTTCCCACAGCGCGGTGGCGGTGCCGTCATCGGATTCGCTGATCACGACGGTGCGGCGCACCCACGGCAGCGCGTGCACGAAGTCGACCGGCATCTCCAATTCGGCCGCGGCGGCGAAGGAGTGGTCCGAGAACCCGGTGGCGCGTGCGTACTTGCCCAGCTGATTGAGCACCCGGTTCACATTGATACCGCGACCGCCGAGCCGCTGGTCCACCGATCGCACCCGATGCGCACGACCCCGCTCGAAATGCTCGACCCGGTACGTCATGTCGTAGGCGGGGTTCATGGTCACGGTGAGGATCACCACTACAGCTAGTCCACGTCCGAGCAACGGACGCAACCCCCAAACCTCGCGAAAGGTCAGCAAAGAGGTTCGCAAAGGCAGCAATTCGTGCGAGGAATACTTGCTGGTCGAAAGCTCAGTTCGGCACGGCGCGCAGCGTGCGGGCCGCAATGACGCGCAGGTGGTGTTCGACATCCCGCTGAATGCCGGAACGTCCCGGGCCTAGGTACTTTCGCGGATCCGACGTTCCGGGGGCGGCGGCCAGGGCGATGCGGACGGCCTCGGTGAGCGCGATATTCAGGCGGGTGCCGTAATTGATCTTGACCATGCCGTGCCGGACGGCCGCGCGCAGACCCTCGTCGGGCACGCCGGAGGAGCCGTGCAGCACCAGTGGAATATCGAGAGCCGCGGCGAGGCGGGTGATGAGCTCCTCGTCCAGTAGCGCGGCCCGCGTCTGCATGGCGTGCACCGACCCGACCGCCACGGCCAGGGCGTCCACACCGGTGGCGGCGGCAAAAGCGGCCGCCTCGTCCGGATCGGTGCGCACGCCCGGCGCGTGCGCGCCGTTCTTGCCACCGACCTCGCCGAGTTCCGCTTCCACGAAAACCTCCCGCTCATGACACCAGCGCGTGATTTCTGCTGTCGCAGCGATGTTTTCGCCGTACGCGAGCACGGCGCCGTCGTACATGACCGAGCCGAGTCCGAGCTCGACCGCCTCCCGGATCAGTGCGGTATCCGTCGCATGATCCAGATGCACCGCGAGAGCGGCCGTACTGTCCTCGGCGATCGCCAGGCAAGCGCGGCCCAGTGGTCTGAGACCACCGTGATACTTCACCGTATTCTCTGAAATCTGCAGTATCGCAGGCCTTTCGGTGGCTTCGGCCGCAGCGGCGATGGCTTCCGCATGCTCGAGGGTGATGACATTGAAGGCGCCGAGTCCGCCCGGCCCGGCCAGCTCGATCAGTCTCGGGACAGGTGTCAAAGGCATGGCTGCTCCTGAATATTCGGCCCGCCCACCGGTTCCACTCGAACCTGTCGAATGAGGCGATCCCGCAGTTCGTGGTCGATCTCGCCGGCCACCGGCCGGGCCACGGCCGCCGCCGAGGTGGCGACGGCATCGGCAAGCAGCGCGGGCCAGCCGATTCCGGCGGCCAGTCCGGCAATGACGGCAGCGGCGGCGGCATCACCCGCACCGGTCGGATTACCGGAGATCACCTCCGGCGAGTGCGCGGACCAGGCGCAGGTCGCGGTGACGGCCACCATGCCCGCGTGGCCCCGGGTGGCGACGATCGCGGCGACTCCGGCATCCAGCAGGGGCTTCGCCACCGTCACCACTTCGGCGGAAGTGCCCGGCGCGACACCTGTCAGAGCAAGCAGCTCATCGGTATTGGGCATGAGCACCACGCCCGGCACCCGCACCGCCGCGTGCAGCGCCGCACCGTCGACATCACAGATGACGGGGATTCCGGCGGCGACCGCGAGCCGCGCCAGCTCGGCCGGGAAGTCGGGCCGCACCCCGCCGGGCAGCGAACCGGAGATCACCAGGCCCCGGGTCGCCGGCAGTAGCTCACCGATCCGGCGGCGCAGATCCGCCATGGCCCGCTCCGGATCGGCCAATTCCGCACCCGGCTCCCACAATCCGGTGGTGGTGCCGTCGGCCTCACTGAGGACGACGGTGCGCCGCACCCGCGGCAGCGCGGTCACGAAGTCGACCGGCAGTTCACGCGCCGCCTCGACGGCGAAGGCGTGATCGGCGAATCCCATTGCCACGGAACTGTTCCCCAGCGCCTTCAGCACCCGCGAGACATTGATTCCCTTACCGCCGATCCGCTGCGTCAGCACCGGAACCCGCTGCACCGCACCGTATTCGAAGCGATCGAGCCGATAGGTCAGGTCGTAGGCGGGATTCATGGTCACCGTGAGAATCACAGCCAGCGCCCCCGATACAGCACCCGGCGCAACGCCAATTCGTCGTCGACCACCAGAAGATCCGCATATCCCCCGGCGCGCACCTCACCGACATCGGCCAGACCGGCAATGCCCGCCGGTGTCGCGGTGGCCGCGCGCACCGCGTCGGCCAGGGACACACCGCATTCACGCACCGCCCAGACCAGGCACCGCAGCAGATGCGCGGTGCCACCGGCGATGGAACCATTCGCGATACGCGCCACCCCATCGCTGACCCGCACATCCTGCGATCCGAGCCGGTAGGCGCCGTCCGGCATCCCGGCCGCCGCCATGGCATCGGTGATCAGCGCGACCCGCCCCGGAGCGACAGCGAAAGCCAGTGCGCCGAACCCGGAGTCGACGTGCACCCCATCCCCGATCAGCTCCACCGAGGCATTGCCACCCGCCGCGGCCGTAAGCGCGGCGGCCACCGGCCCAGCCGATCGATGGTGCAGCGGCGGCATCCCGTTCCCGAGATGGGTCACCGAACGCGCAGGACCGTGAGGCCGCAAAGCCTCCCGGAAGCACGCGAAGTCGGCATCACTGTGCCCGAGCGAGACCGTCACCCCGTGATCAGCCAATAATCCTGCCACGGAATCGAATCCGGGAAGCTCCGGCGCCAAAGTCATGATTCGCAGCTGCCCACCGGCAGCAGCGAGCAGCCGCCGCACCAGCCCCGCATTCGGATCGATGAGATACCGCGGATCGTGCGCACCGCAGCGTTTTGCCGCCAGGAAGGGCCCTTCGGCATAGATCCCCCCGATCACCCCGGACTCGGCCAGTTCCCGCAGCGCCGCGACCTGCGCCACCATCGCGTCCGGTGCGGCGCTCACGATCCCCGCCAGCACGGTGGTACTCCCCCGCGCCCGGTGATACTCCGCAGCCCCCGCCGCCTCCCCCTGATCCACGGTGTCGAACCGATGCCCCGCACCCCCGTGCACATGGATGTCGACCAACCCGGGCAGTACCGTCCCCTCGAACGGCAATTCCGCCGAACTCGGATGCGTCGCAACCCATTCGGCAAGAGAGTGCACCGCGGTGATCCGCTCCCCCGCCACAGAGATCACCCCGTCGGCGACATCTTGCGTGGCCGAGAGGACTCGCCCGCGAATATGCATCCCCGCATCAGAACCCCACCTGCCGGCACCCTGCTCCGCCCGGCCTCCTCCGCTCGTGGACAGGCGCGCGGGATTCCGCCAAGCGCCGCTCATGCGCCCGACCTCCGCGTGCGGCCCGCAGCTCGGTGTGGGGTCCGCCGCCGGCACGGGCTTATCGGGTCGGCGCCTCTCGCAGTGGTCATGCGAGCACACCGCATTTGGCGAAGAGGGCGGCGCCGGTGAGCCCGGCGCGCGCGCCGAAGGCGCCGATGACCACTTCGGGCGCGGGGACCACACGCAGGCGTTCGGTCAGGGCCTGATGCAGCGGGTGGGCCAGGGCGTCGCCCGCGCCGGCGAGGCCGCCGCCGAGCACGATCAGTTCGGGGCAGGTGGCATGGACGACGCCGAGCAGCCCGGCGGCCAGGGCGTCGACGGCATCGTCGAGAACGGCACGCGCCTCCGAATCATGGGCGAGACGGTCGAAGACCACTGCCGCGCTGAGGCATTCGGTACCGGTGCGCCGGGCGTAGGCGCGGGCGATGGCGGCGGCCGAGGCCACCGTCTCGACGCAGCCGGTATTGCCGCAGGGGCAGGGCAGGCCGTCCTTGCGCACCGCGATATGGCCGTATTCCCCGGCCTGGCCGATACCGCCGCGTACGAATCGCCCACCCACGGACAGGGTTCCGCTGATTCCGGTGCCGATGATGACCACACAGACCGAATCCCGGTCGCGCCCCGCGCCGAACCGCCATTCCGCCCAGCCGGCCGCCACCACATCGTGTTCGAGCAGCACCGGCATCCCCCACCGATCACTGAACCGGGTACCCACCGCCACATTCCGCCAGCCGATATTGCTGCTGAACACCGCGATCGACCGGTCCGTGTCGACCACCCCGGGCAGCAGGACCGCCGCGCGTTCCACCCGCGACCGCTCCGCCGCGGAGAGCTTGCCCAGCAGCGCATCTCCGAGCTCCAGCATGGCGGTGAAAGCCGCCGCTCCGCGCGGGGTGGCGATATCACCGGCGGCCAGCGCGACGCCCTCGGCGTCGGTGATTTCCGCCTTGATGGTGGTGCCGCCGACATCGAGACCGAGCACGAGCGCGTCCGCTCCAAGTCCGATGACGGTTTGCAGATTCATGCCGGGCTCCGCTCAGGAATCGAGAACTACCGAGCGAGTGAGGCTACGCGGATGGTCGGCATCCAGGCCCAGATCGGCCGCACGGAGCACACAGAGCCGGTGCACGCGAACAAGATCCGCCATCGGATCGATGGCCCGGTGCTCCAGATGTGCCCCGGTCGCGGCGATATCCGCGGCGAATCCGGGCAGCAGCGGACCCAGCGCCCACACCGCACGCCCGGGCGCGGCGATACTGATCGGCCCGTGCCGGTACTCGGTGGACAGGTAGGACTCGGTCCAGGACTGACAGGATTCACGCAGTTTGAGCGCCGCCTCCTCGCCCAGCGCGGCGGCGAAACCCATTCCGGTGAAGGTGATCTGGTCCGCGTGCCGCACCGCGCCGAGAGCGGTCGCGGGCTCCTCGGCCAATACCGCTCTGGCCTGGGCGATTACGGGCGTGAGATCCTCGCCGAGGCTCCAGCGCAGGATGGCCAGCGCGGTGGTGGCGAAGCGCGTCTGCACCACCGACCGCTCGTCCACCTCATCGATGAGGATCGAATCGCCCAGTGCGAGCACGGGTGTGCCGGGGCTCGAGCAGATGATCGTGCGCGGCGCCCCGGCCGGAAGCGCGCGCAGCGCATCGATCACCTCGGTGGTGGTGCCGGACCGGCAGATCACCACATACCTGTCGTACCGGCGGCCGATCGGCATCTGCCCGGCGGGCCAGGCATCGGTCAGCCCCTGTCCGGACCCCTCGCGCAGCGCCGCGTACGCGCGCGCCATGAAAAGGGATGTGCCGCAACCGATCGCGGCCACACTGTCGCCGGAGACCGGAAGCAGTGCGCGATGGGTCGCGGCAACGGTCCGCGCCCCGGTCCAGTTGTCGGGCTGCGAGGCGATCTCGGCGGAGAGATGAGTGGCTGAGGGTTTTTCGGCGGAGGACAGCACCAGCCCAGCCTGCGCTCAGTGATCGTTCATGTCAAATTTACAGCCAAAGCAGTCACAATCGATCACGCCTGCGTTAGATTCGACAACAATCACCCGTTCGACCTCATCATCCTCGGTTTCGCCCGGGTGCGTGTATCGAAAGGTTCCACAAGTGAAAAGATCCCTCCACCAGACCATTGCGGGCGTGGCAGTGCTCACGGCAGCCGTCCTCGCCACCTCCTCCTGCGGCTTCGGCTCGAAGAGCTCCTCCAATAACGGGCCGAACAACCTCAACCTGCTGGTTCCCGCCTACAGCGACGGCCCGCACGGCACCAAGGCGCTGTGGGAGGGCATCCTGAAGGGCTTCCACGACCAGAACCCGGACATCACGGTGAATCTGCAGGTGGAGTCGTGGGACACCATCAATGATGTGGTGCGGACCGATTTGCAATCGACCTCCAGCACGCCGGACGTGCTCAATATCGACGCCTACTCCAGCTTCGCGGGCGACAAGATGCTGTATCCGGCCTCGGATATCGTCTCCGATTCGGTGCTCGCCGATATCCAGCCCGGTTTCAAGCAGAACGCCACCATGGACGGAACCCAGTGGGCGCTACCGCTGTTCGCCTCCACCCGGACCCTGTTCTACAACACCGACCTGCTGACCCGCGCCGGCGTCACCACCCCGCCCAAGAACTGGGCCGATCTCACCGATGCGGCCAAGAAGGTCGAGGCGCTCGGCGGCGGCGTCTCCGGGTACGGCCTGCCGCTGGGCAGTGAGGAAACGCAGGGCGAGACCTCCATCTGGACCTTCGGCGCGGGCGGCAATTGGTCGGCGGACGGCAAGGTCACCGTCGACACCCCGGAGAATCTGACCGGTGTGCGCGCCATGAAGTCGCTCGCCGATGCCGGTGTGACGCAGCCGAATCCGGGTGCGACCGACCGCAAGGACGTCCTCAATGCCTTCATCCAGGGCAAGATCGGCATGATCGAGGGCCTGCCGCCGCTGATCGGCATGATCGCCGACAAGAACCCGGGGTTGAAGTACGCGACCGCGCCCTCGCCGACCGAGTCCGGGCAGCCGGTGACCCTCGGTGTGGCCGATCATCTGATGGCCTTCAAGAAGGACGGCAGTAAGCAGGCCGCCATCAAGAAGCTGCTCGACTACTTCTACGCGCCGGACGCCTATACGAATTTCGTGAAGTCCGAGCACTTCATTCCGATCACCGTCAGCGGCCTCACCGCCCTCGCCGACGATCCGGTGACCAAGGCCTTCGCCGCCACCCTGCCGGCCGCCAAGTTCTACCCGAGCAACAATCCCAAATGGGCGGCGGCACAGGGTGCGATCAAGCAGCAGCTGGGCACCATCACCCAGGGCGCCGATCCGGCCGATGTGCTGAAGAAGATCCAGCAGGCCGCGAATTGAGCAGGCGCGGAACCAGATTCACGGCAGGGCTGGCTGCCCTGCCGTGGGTCGGCCCGGTTCTGATCCTGGTGGTCGCGATCGTCGTGTTCCCCGCCGGATACATGTTCTGGACCAGCACCCGGAATCTGTCCCCCTACGGCCAGGATCGCGGCTCGGCGGGATTCGGGAACTACCGCACGCTGTTCGCGATTCCGGAGCTGGGATCGGTGCTGTGGCACACAGCGTTCTGGGTGATCGGGGTCGTATTCATCACGCTGGTGCTGTCGGCCGGACTGGCACAGTTCCTCAACAAGGACTTCCCGGGACGGACGGCGGTGCGGCTGGCGGTACTGGTGCCGTGGGCGGCGTCGGTGATGATGACGACGACGATCTTCTACTACGTGCTCGACCCGGATGTCGGCATCGCCAATCGGTTCCTGGTCGATATCGGCGTGCTGGACCGGGGTTTCGGCTTCACCAAGGAGCCCACCCAGGCCTTCCTGGTGGCGATCGGCGTCGGCGTCTTCGTCTCCATCCCCTTCACCACCTATACGATTCTGGCCGGGCTGCAGGCGATTCCGGCCGAGGTGGTGGAGGCGGGCCGGATGGACGGCGCGAATTCCTGGCAGCGCTACCGCCATCTCGTACTGCCGCAGCTGCGCCCGGCCATGGCGGTGGCCGCCATCATCAACATCATCAACGCCTTCAATTCATTGCCGATTCTGCAGGTCCTGACCGGCAGCATCGCCGGATTCGCCGCCGACACCACGACCACGCTCACCTTCAAGCTCATTCGGCAGAACCAGCAGATCGGTACCGCCGCGGCCATGAGCGTGCTGAATTTCGTGCTGATCGTGGTGATCATCGCGATCTACGTGAAGGTGATCCGCCCGACCGATCAGGTGGACTCGTGACGACTACGCTCCCCACTCCCGACGCGAGCGCCGCCGCGGCGAAACGCCCCGCGCCCCGGCGGAAACGACGCCGCTGGGAACTGACCGCGGTCGGCGTACTGCTCGCCGCGCTCTTCCTGATCCCCTATGTGGTGATGGTGCTCGGCTCGCTCAAATCCCGCGCCGAGATCCTGCGCATTCCGCCCACCTATCTGCCGCACGTCTGGCATCCGGACAACTACTCCACCATGTGGAACACCCCGGAGACGCCGCTGCCGTTCAATCTGGTGAGCACGATCGTCATTTCGGTGAGCGCGACCCTGCTGGTGCTGGCGGTGGCCGTTCCGGCCGCGTATTACACTGCGCGCCGCCGCTTTCCGGGCCGCGCCGCCTTTCTCGGCGTGGTGCTGATCACCCAGATGCTGCAGCCGACCGTGCTGGTGACCGGTCTGATCCGGGAGTTCTTCGCACTCGGCATCAATGACACCTGGCTGGCCATGATCCTGGTGAACGCGGCCTTCAATCTGTCCTTCGCGGTGTGGATTCTGCACAGCTTCTTCGCCTCGGTGCCCGTGGAGATCGAGGAGGCCGCACAGCTGGACGGACTCAGCCGGTGGCAGATCCTGAGCCGGGTGAGCCTGCCGCTGGTGTGGCCGGGCATCGTCACCGCGACCATCTTCGTCATGGTGGCGTGCTGGAACGAATTCGCCGCCAGCCTGGTGATCCTGACCACGCCGGAGAACCAGCCGCTGTCGGTGGCCTTGACGAAGTTCATCGGTCAGTACGACACGGCTTGGCAATACGTGTTCGCCATCTCTACCGTCGGTATCGTGCCGGTCGTCATCCTCTTCGCATTCATCGAAAAACGTCTGGTCGCCGGTCTCACGGCCGGCAGCGTGAAATGACAGGCAGGGTGCAATGACCGCGGCGGCCGATCGATCCACCCGCTGGAACCGGCTGCTCGAGCTGCTGGCCGAATCCGGCCGGCTCTCGGTGGAGGAGGCGTCCGAACGACTGGGCGTCTCCGCCGCCACCGTCCGCCGCGATTTCACCTCGCTGGCCGACCAGCAGTTGGCCACCCGCACCCACGGCGGCATTGTGGCGACCTCGGTCGCCTACGATCTGCCCGCCCGGTACCGGCACAGCGACGATGCCAAGCAGCGCATCGCCGAACACGCGGCCGGGCTCATCGATACGCATGCGGTGGTCGGGCTCAATGGCGGCACCACCACCACCGCCGTGGCCCGCGCGCTGGCGAGCCGCCCCGACCTGGCCACCGCCACGGACGAGCGGCTCACCATCGTCACCAATGCGCTGAATATCGCCTCCGAGCTGGTCCTGCGCCCCTATCTGCGCACCATCTGCCTGGGCGGTATGGCCCGCCGTGAGTCCTACGAACTGCACGGCCCGCTCGCCGAGCGTTCCCTGGCCGAATTGCGCTTGGACACACTGGTTCTCGGCGTCAACGCGCTCTCCGTCGACGGCGGTGCGCAGTGCACCCACCTCGACGAGTCCGGCGTGAATGCCGAAATGGTCCGCCGCGCACAGCATGTCATCGCGGTGGCGACCTCGGACAAACTCCAGCGCACCGCACTGGCCCGGATCTGCCCGATCGAGCGGATCCACGTCCTGGTCACCGATTCCGACGCCGATCCGGAGACCGTCGCCGGGCTGCGCGCCGCCGGTGTGCGAGTCGATCTGGTGTGAGCCGGATGCCCGGGGCCGCCGAGCGAATCGGTGCACTCCGATTCCACACCGATTGCTGACCGGTTGCCGTGGGAGAGCCGACAATCCGGGCACGGGGCAGGCTGGCGGCCCGGCGATCGTGCACGGCAAGATGAGCCGGGTGCAGATCGGGATGCTTGGACCGCTGGTTATTCGGGCGGATGACGGCGGTGCGATAGAGGTGCCGGGCGCCCGGCTGCGTGCGCTGTTGATCGCACTCGGCCTCGAACCCGGGCGTGCCGTCTCGAAAGCGAAGCTGGTCGATTGGATCTGGGGTGAGCAGCCGCCCGCCGATGCGGCGAATGCGCTGCAGGCCTTGGTCTCCCGGCTGCGACGGGTGCTGCCGGACGGTTCGATCGAGGTGCAGGCGGGCGGATACCGGCTGACCGTGGAACCGCACGCGGTCGATGCCGTGCGGTTCGAAGAGCTGCTCGACCAGGCCCGCGGCAGCGCGGACCCGCGCCGCGCCCAGCTGCTGCGGGAGGCCCTCGAACTGTGGCGCGGCACCGTGATGCAGGACGTCGGCCTGCGGGACAGCGAGGCCTTCGACGCCGTCGTCACCCGGCTCGAGGGGCTGCATCTCGCCGCGCTGGAGGATCGCTACGAGGTGGAGATCCGCCTCGGCCGGGGTGCGGAACTGGTCGCGGAGCTGACCGAATCGGTGGCCCGGCATCCGGTGCGGGAACGACTCGCCGCCGCGCTCATGCGTGCCCTCGGCGCCGCGGGCCGTGGCACCGAGGCACTGCAGGTGTACCAGCGGGCGCGGGAAGCGCTCGCCGACGAGCTGGGCGTGGACCCCTCGCCGGAGTTGTCCGCACTGCACGTCGCGCTACTGCGCGGCGAATTGGACGCACCGGAGCCGACTCCGGCGACCGAGGAAGTCCGCAAGACCAACCTGCGGGCCGAGCTGACCACCTTCGTCGGCAAGTCCGCCGATGTCGCCGCGGTGGCCGAACTTGTTGCGGAGCACCGGCTCACCACCTTGAGCGGGCCCGGGGGCTCCGGTAAGACCAGGCTGGCCGTGGAAACCGCGCAGACCCTGCTCGGCGAACTGCCGGACGGGGCCTGGCTGGTGGAACTCGCGCCCATCGGCGCGAGCGGTGATGTGGCCCAGGCGACGCTGGCCGCGCTCGGACTCCGCGAGGCGCTGCTCGGCGGCGCACCGGACGCGGAACCGATGGACCGGCTCATCGCCGCGTTCCGCGAGCGCGAAGCGCTGTTGATTCTGGACAACTGTGAGCATGTGATCGAGGCGGCGGCGAAATTCGCCCACCGGTTGCTCGGCGAGTGCCGGCAACTGCGGATTCTCGCGACGAGCCGGGAGCCGCTCGGCATTACGGGTGAGGCGCTGTGGCAGGTCGAGCCGCTGGCGCTACCGGCCGCGGACGCGGCTCCCGCCGATATCGAGTCCTCCCCCGCTGTTCAGCTCCTCCAGGACCGCGCCGGCGCGGTGAGCCAGTCGCTGGCAGCGGACGCCCACGCACTCTCGAATATGGCGCGCATCTGCCGCGCGCTCGACGGGATACCGCTGGCCATCGAACTGGCCGCGGCCAGATTGCGCACCATGTCCCTCGATCAGCTCGCCAACCGCCTCGACGATCGATTCCGTCTGCTCACCGGCGGCAGTCGTACCGCGATACCGCAGCACCGGACGCTGCGCGCGGTGGTCGACTGGAGCTGGGAGTTGCTCACCGACGCCGAACGCACTGTGCTGCGCCGACTTTCGGTGTTCGCCGGCGGCGCGAGCCTGGACGCCGCCGAGCAGGTCTGCGCCGGGGATGCCCTGTGGAGCGACCCGCGAGGAGACGCCAGCGGTGCCAATTCGAGCGACCTGCAAGCAGTCGCCAACAGTGCCAATTCAAGCGACCTGCAAGCAATCGCCAACAGTGCCAATTCAAGCGACCTGCAAGCAATCGCCAACAGTGCCAATTCAAGTCACCTGCAAGCAATCGCCAACAGTGCCAATTCAAGCGACCTGCAAGCAATCGCCAACAGTGCCAATTCAAGCGACCTGCAAGCAATCGCCAACAGTGCCAATTCAAGCGACCTGCAAGCAATCGCCAACAGTGCCAATTCAAGCGACCTGCAAGCAATCGCCAACAGTGCCAATTCAAGCGACCTGCAAGCAGTCGCCAGCGGTGCGGTCGAGCAGTGGGAGGTGCTCGAGCTGCTGACCACGCTGACCGAGAAATCGCTGCTGCGCACCGTGGCGAGCAGCGCAGGGCCCGCGGCGGGCGACAGCGCACCGCGCTACCGGATGCTCGAGACGATCAAGGAGTACGCCCGGGAACGGCTCACGGAGGCAGGGGAATCGGAGTCCGCGCGCCGGGCGCATCTCGCGTACTTCACCGAGCTCGCCGCCACCGCCGATCCGCATCTGCGCCGCGCCGAGCAGCTGGAGTGGCTCGCCACCCTCGCGGCCGACCACGACAATATCGCCGCCGCCCTGCGCGCCGCGCTCGCGGCCGGCGATGCGACCGGGGCCATGCGGCTCGCGGCGGCCGCCGGCTGGTACTGGTGGCTCGGCGGGCACAAGGCCGAGGGCATGGAGCTCATCATCGCGGCCGCCGAGGCGCCCGGCGAGGTGGACGACGACACCCGGGCCATGGTGTACACGCTGGTCGTGCATTTCGTGTCCGCCGGGCGGAATGACGAGTTCCAAGTGGAGGATTGGATACATCGGGCGCACCACTACAGCCGGGACTCCCAGATCCGCAACCCGCTGCTCGGATTCGTCGGCGCGCTGGAGCGCATGCTGCAGGGGCCGGATGCGTTTCTGACCGCGTTCGAACCGCTGCTCACCGATGAGGACCCGTGGGTACGCGCACTGGCCCGGTTGCAGATGGGCAAGATGCGGATCGTGCTCGGCCGGGATACGCAGGATGTGGATGCGTATCTGGAGCAGGCGCTCGCGGAATTCCGGGCGATCGGCGAGCGCTGGGGTATGTCGTTCGCGCTGACCGAGGTGGCGAATCGCATCGCCATGCGCGGCGAATTCCGCAGTGCGATCGAACATTTCGACCAGGCGATCGCGGTGGTCACCGAGGCCGGCGCGCTCGAGGACGTGGTGCAGCTGCGGGCGCGGCAGGCGCAGCTGTACTGGCTGCTCGATGATGCCGAGGCGAGCGCGGCCGCCATGGCCGAGGCGCAGCGGTGCGCGCAGCGCTGCGCCTGGCCGAACGCACTGGCCGAGCTGGCCCTGGCGCAGGCGGAGCTGGCTCGCTGGAGCGGCGACACCGATCAGGTCTACCGCCAAATCGACGTCGCGACAGTCACATTGGATACCGAGTCGACCAATATCCGGGCGGTGACCCACGATCTGCTCGGCTATGTCGTCGACAGCCTCGAGGATGCCCGCGAGCACCGCGTCACAGCATTCCGGGCGGCGTCCGAGACGGGGTACGCACCCCTGATCGCGCAGGTGCTCATCGGAATCGCGGACCAGGCGCTGCGCGGGGAACAGTACGAGCAGGCCGCGCGGCTGCTCGCGGCGAGTACGACGGTGCGCGGTCTGCCGGATCGGTCGCATCCGGATGCGGCCCGCATCGAACAGGCCACGCGCGAAAGCCTCGGCGAACCGAAGTTCGCCGAGGCGATGCGGGAGGGTGCGCAGACCAGCTGGCATGAGCTGATCGAAACTACGCTCGCCTGCTGAATGTGGCACGGGACCACAGGTATCCGACCAGGGCGATACCGGCGCACCAGGCCAGCGCGGCCGCCGTGTAGCCGCCCGACGGGTTGCCGGTGAGCAGGCCGCGCAGCGATTCGATGATCGGCGTGAAGGGCTGGTACTCCGCGAATTGCCGGATACCCTGGCCCATCTGGTGCGCCGGCACGACCGCACTGCTCACGAAGGGCAGCATGATCAGCGGCACGGTGGTCATGCCCGCGGATTCCGGAGTCTTCGCGGCCATGCCCAGTGCGACGGTGAGCCAGGCGGTGGCGAAGGCCGTCGCCGCGATGACTCCGATCGCGCCGAGCCATTCCAGCGGGCTTGCCGCAGAACGGAATCCCAGTGCGAAGCCGACGCCGATGACGGCCGCGGTGGAGATCGCGATGGTCAGCATGGTGGCCACCACGTGGCCGGTCAGCACCGCGCCGCGAGAGACGTCCATGACCTTGAACCGGTTGATGATGCCCTTGGTCATATCGGAGTTCACCGATACGGCGGTCGAGGACAGTCCGTAGCTGATGGCCAGCAGGATCATGCCCGGCAGGGCGTAGTTGATGTACTTCTCGCCGACATTGAAGGCATTGCCGAAGACGTAGACGAAGATCAGCAACATCATGATCGGCATCAGGGCCGCGTTGAAGATCGTGACGGGCGTGCGTGCGGTGTGTTTGAAGTTGCGCCGCAACATGATCGACGCGTCTGCCAGTGGTGCGGAAAGGGTGCTCATGATGCGTCGGCCTCCGTGGTCGCGTGTCCGGTCAGGGCAAAGAAAACGTCGTCGAGATCGGGGGTGTGGATCGAGACGTCCGCGGTCTCGATCGAGTGGTCGGCGAGCCGATTCAGCAGCTCGCGCAGCGATTTGGTGCTCCCGTCGCCGGGAATCCGCAGGGCCAGCGCCTCGTCGTCGCGGGTGGAACCGGGCAGAATCCGTTCCGCCGCATCCATTTCCGCGACAGCGGTGAAGGTGACCTGGATGTGGCTGCCCGGTATCTGGCGCTTGAGCTCGGCGGGCGCGCCCTCGGCGACAATGCGCCCCTGATCGAGCACGGCGACCCGGTCGGCCAGCTGATCGGCTTCCTCGAGGTACTGGGTGGTGAGGAAGACGGTCACACCGTCGGCCGTCAGATCCCGCACGATGTCCCACATGGTGCGCCGGCTGCGCGGATCCAGTCCGGTGGTCGGCTCGTCCAGGAAGATGATCTCCGGCCTGGTGACCAGCGTCATCGCCAGATCCAGCTTCCGGCGCATACCTCCGGAGTACGTCGACGCGTGCTTGCGCGCCGATTCCACCAGATCGAATCGCTCCAGCAGGCCGGCGACCACCCGCTTGCTCTCGCTGCCCCGCAGGCGATGCAGATCCGCCATCAATCGCAGGTTCTCCTCGCCGGTCAGCAGGTCGTCCACCGCCGCGAACTGCCCGGTGACGCCGATCGCCTTGCGAACCGCCTTGGGTTCGGTGGCGATATCGTGCCCGGCCACACTCGCCGTGCCGCCGTCGGCGGTCAGCAGTGTGGTCAGCACATTGACCGCCGTCGTCTTCCCCGCACCGTTCGGGCCGAGCAGCGAGAAGATCGTGCCGGTGCCGATATTGAGGTCAATGCCATCGAGAACTGTTTTGTCCCCGTACGTCTTTCGCAACCCGGAGGCCGCGATCGCTGAACTTGTCATGGGAATACCTTCGCCAGCCCGCCTGATACGGGCCTGACGCAGACCTGACATGGCTCCTGACATGAGGAGGCACAGGGATCAACCCAATGTTTGTGATTGTTAATGATCGGTTTCCGTATAGACAGAGCATAAACGCTCAATTACTCTCGGTGAATCGATTCCGGCCGCAGAGGACACCTCATGCATGAACTTCCCGCACCCGATCTCCTCGGCACGATCCTCGGCTACCTGCTCATGTCGCCGGTGTCGCTGTTGCAGAATTTGGGCCAGCTCATCGTGAATCTGCACTGAGGGGGACGCGATCATGAGCAATCGGCTTCTCCGCGCACTCGCCGCGACCGCGCTGTTCGCGGCGGGCGCCACCCTGTCCCTCACGCCCGCCTCCGCTGTGCCCATCCCGGGCGGGCAGATCACCACGCTTTTCATCCCGGGCGCGGACGGGGTGCCGATGAATGCCGTGATCACCGCGCCGCCGGACCTCGCCGCGCACCGGAACGCGCTGGTATTGCAGCCGTCGGGATGGGGAGTGCCCGCGATGGGCAGCCTCGGATCGGCCTACAGGCTTTCCGCCGCGGACGGTTTCGTCTCCATCGAATACACCGCGCGCGGCATGTACCTCTCCGGTGGCGATGTGGACCTGTTCGGCGAGAAGGATGCCGAGGACGCGTCGGCGATCATCGACTGGGCCGTCGCCAATCTCAATGTGGACCCGGAGCGCATCGCGGTCGCGGGCGGCTCGTACGGTGCGGGGCTGAGCGTGCTTGCGGCAGCGCATGATTCACGCATCAAGGCCATTGTCGCCGACTCCCCGCCCGGTGATCTGGCCGATGCGCTCGCACCGAACGGCACCCCGAAGACCGGCGGCCCGGTCGCCCTCGCACTGGCCGGGGTCGCGACCAACCGGTTCGGTCCGGAGCTCGTGCGGCGCGGCCTCGACGCGATCGTGCGCGGCAACGGCGTCGCCTTCGATTCGCTGGCTTCGCGGCATGTGCTGGCCGACGCCATACCGAAGCTCAATGCCAATGGCACGGCAGTCTTCCTGGCCCACGACTGGCAGGACAGCCTGCTGCCCGTCGGCCCCGTGTACTCCCTGTTCGATCAGCTCACCGGGCCGAGGATGCTGTATCTGGCGCCCGGCGACCATTCGACCGCCGGCGGCGCGGGCCAGATCGTCGGGCTGCCGAATTCGTACTGGGACGCTGGAATTCGGTGGCTGGACCACTACGTCAACGGCACAGACAATGGCATCGACCGGGAGCCGGCGGTGAATATCCAGGCTGCCGATACCGTCAGCCTGCTGCCCGATCCCCAGGCGCTGGTGCACTTCGACTCGGTCGCCGATGCGCGGGCCCCGCTCCGCGACTTCCCGCTCTCGGCCCCCGCGGCCGGGGTGCTGGGCGGGGATACCAACGAATCCTGGAGTCAGCCACTGACTTCCGGACCGACAACCGCCATCGCGGCGGTTCCCTACGTCACCGGTTCCCTGGCACAGCTGGGACTGGCTCCGGCCATCCCGATCAGCAGTGTCGACCGCGATGACGCGGGCGTCTGGCGCACCGAGCCGTTTGCGAACGGCGGCGTCGTCTCCGGCAGCGTGCACCTCGATCTCACTGTCGCACCGTCGACTTCGGATCTGACCATGATCGGGATCCTCTACGACGAGGGCCCCGACGGTAGTGGCAAGACGATCAGCTACTGGCCGATCACCCGGCACGGTCTCGCCGCGGGCGCTCCGAACACGGTGCGGTGGGATCTCGCACCGACCTATTGGAATCTCGCACCGGGCCACCGCCTGACGCTCACCGTCACCACCCAGGACCCGATCCCGTTCGAGAGTTCGACCCCGATGGGCAGTCAGGTCGTCTTCTCCGCGCCGTCCATGGCGGAACTGCCGGTGCGCGCCTCGTGAGCCGGCTGCCGTTGACGATTGCGGCCGTACTGGGGGCGGCCGCGTTCTGCACCGGAAGTCTCACCCTGCCCGCACCGGCGGGACGGGCCGATATCGTGCCCGTCCTGCCGGTGACGGTGCCGAGCGTGCACGAATTCACGCCTGGCTCAGGATATTTCGATCTCGCGAGCGGCGCGCACATCGTGGCCTCCGGCGAGGCCGCGCCGATCGCCACCCGATTGGCCGGTGATCTGACTCGCGCCGGTCACGTCGCGACCCCGGGCGGCGGCGCGGCGGGTCCAGGTGCGGTGACACTGCGCATCGACGATTCCGGCCCGCCGCAGCCGGAGTCGTACCGCATCGATATCGGCGACACCGTTACCGTTACCGCCCGCACCACCGAGGGCGCGATTCACGCCACACAGACACTGCTGCAATGGTTCTCGCAGAGCACGGTATTGCCGTTCGGAACCGTGACGGACTGGCCCGACTACGGCGAGCGCGGCCTGCTGCTCGATCTCGGACGCAAATTCCTCACCGTCGACTGGATCAAGCAGCGCATCCGCGAGATGGCCTACTACCGGATGAATCTCATCCAGCTGCATCTTTCGGATAGTTACGGATTCCGGCTGGCGAGCATCTCGCATCCGGAGATCACCTCGCCGCAGCATTACAGCCGAGCTGAAATGTCCGAAATAATCTCCTACGCCGCCGATTACGGCATCGAGGTGATGCCCGAGATCGGATTTCCGGGCCATATGAACGGCATTCTGGAATCGCATCCGGACCTGATCCTGCACCCGGCCACCA
Organism: Nocardia sp. NBC_01388; assembly: GCF_045040085.1. Classification (NCBI taxonomy): domain Bacteria; kingdom Bacillati; phylum Actinomycetota; class Actinomycetes; order Mycobacteriales; family Nocardiaceae; genus Nocardia; species Nocardia sp. NBC_01388. Next base: position 7,065,621 of record NZ_CP109553.1, on the reverse strand, counting down.
CGAGTCCGGTCGATGCCGCCACCGACAGTCTGCTCGCGGGCACCGCGCAGGGCCGCATCGATCTGTCGAATCCGGCCGCCCGGCCGCTCATCGAAGATCTGCTGCGAGAATTCGTGCCCTTGTTCCCCGGCCGCTATTTCCACCTCGGCGGCGATGAGTACGTCAGCGATTACAGCCGCTTTCCACAGCTCACCGACTACGCTCACACCACGCTCGGCCCGCAGTTCACCGGTCAGGATCTGGTCGCGGACACCGTGAACCGGGCGGCGGGCATCATCCGGTCCTACGGTAAGACTCCCCGCATGTGGAACGACGGCATTCCGGCCGGCGGACGCATACCGGTCGACCGATCGATCATCGTCGACTATTGGACGGGGGGAAACGGATTGATCCCCTGGATCGGCACTCAGAACGGCCCCGAATCCCTTGCCGACCAAGGCTTCACGCTCAGCAATGCGAGTTTCACCCCCACCTATTGGGCCACCGGCGGTACCGCCGCCGCACTGAACTCACCGCCGGAACTGCTCTACGCCTGGGACCCCGCACTTTTTGTCAACGGCACCCGATTGCGGGCCGATCAGCGCGATCGATTGCTGGGTTCGAAGTTGTTCGTCTGGGCCGACGATCCGAATGCCATGACCGAACAGCAGATGGTCGATCCGGTCCGGGCGAGATTGCCCATCATGGCGCAGCAGCTGTGGGCCGGCACCAAGGGCAACCCTTATCCGGTATTCGTCGATCAGGTTCGCGCCGTGGGTAACCCGGCTGGCTGAATGCCGAGAACTGGCGCAACACAAAACAATTCATGATAGGAGAGGGCAATGGTCCGAATCTCGGGCACAGCCCTGGCGGCAGCGGTCGCGACAGCCGTCCTCACCGGTATGGCCGCCACACCCGCGACCGCCGGGCCCGCCGATCCGGCCGGAACCTGCCGCCCCACCGCCGACCATCCGTACCCGGTCGTGCTGCTGCACGGCACCATGGACGATGCGAGCGCCTGGAATGTGCTGGCGCCCAACCTGACCGCGGCCGGATACTGTGTCTTCGCGCCCAGCTACGGGCAGGACAGCTCATCCCTGCCCTACGGCGGCATCGCACCCATCGCCCGCGCCGCCGTCGAGGTAGCGACCTATATCGACGGGGTGCTGGCCCGGACCGGTGCGGCCCGCGTCGATATCGTCGGGCACTCCCAGGGCGGCACCATCGCCGAGTACTACGCCAAGAATCTCGGGCAGGCGCGGCACGTGCACACCGAACTCCTGCTGGCCCCCGGTACACACGGCACCACCCTGTCGGGCCTGGTCGGTCTCGTGGATCAGGCGCCCGCGGTGCGCAGCGCCGTGGACAGCGAGATACTGCCCGCGTTCTGCGCGGCCTGCGCCGATCTGGAGGTGGGCTCGACCTTCATGAACACCCTCGATGACGGCCCGATCGCCCAGCCGGGCGTGCACTACGCGGTCCTGGCCACCCGCGACGACACCACGGTCACTCCGGCGGGCCCGGCCTCGTTCATCGACGAGCCCGGCGTGACAAACCAATTCGTGCAGGATCTGCGACCCGGCAGCGTCGCACATCAGCACCTGCCCCTCGATGCCGCCGTCGGCCGGTGGGTCCTGGACCAACTCGGATCCGGCCGGTAATCACCGCTCCGGCACGGGGTTGCACCGCAGGTCCGGCGAATGTTGTTGCCAATCGGAGATATTCGCGTAGCACTATGGCGGCCGTGCCCCTGCTCCCCCCGAAACATCTGCTGCTGCAGGCCTGCCGCGGCCTGCCCCCCGAAGACCATCCGGTGCTGCGCTGCGCCGGGCTGCTGGCGGATCTGCACGAGCGACGACTGACCGCGGCGGCGACCGGGCGCATCGATCAGGAACGGGCGCACCTGGTGCTCGATATCGACCGCTGGGTGGCGGCCGAACTCCCCAAGGCCGACCGTGATGCCCAGTTGCATACCGAAACCGTCGGCACGGTGGTGGATCGCCTGGCGCAATTCTCGGCCCTGGCCTATGTGACGCTGGCCAGCTCGCCGGACGATGCGATCAATGACGCGGCGCTGCGGCTCACCGAGCTCTCCATCGCCTACGAGCATCTGGCGACCGAATTGGCCGCGGGCCGCCGGCGCCTGCCCAACCTGACGGGCAATCGCGAATACGAGTACTGATCGCGGCGGAATGCCGCGGACGTACGTCGGCGGCGCCCGGCGAGGGGTCGGGACGCCGCCGACAGCACAGGTGGATCATGCGCAACCCACCGTTGAAAGCCCCGGCCCGGCACACGGAGAGCAGAACCCACATGGGAGATGCGGAGGCAGTGTCCACTCCCCGTCACCTGACAACAACCAGGCCCGAGCTATCAACAAAATGAATCCTGCACCCCCAACCTCGGAGGACCCTGTCTATCCACCTGTGAATCCGCTGTGTCTAATTTGCCCTCCGCTTCGCTCCGGGCGGGCCGTGACCCTGTTTGATTTGCCCTCCGCTTCGCTCCGGGCGGGTCGTGGCCCTGTTACCCGGTTCTTCCCTCCCTCCACTCCTCCGCTTCGCTCCCCCGCTCCACTCAGTCCAGAACCGGGCGGGCCACGACCCTGTTTGATTTGCCCTCCGCTTCGCTCCGGGCGGGCCGTGGCCCTGTTACCCGGTTCTTCCCTCCCCCCACTCCTCCGCTTCGCTCCCCCGCTCCACTCAGTCCAGAACCGGGCGGGCCACGACCTCGGGGCGGATGTCGTTCTGGGCGGTTCCGTCGTGCGGAAGGGACGGCTGGCGGTCGGTGGGAAGTGTTGGGGTGGTGGCGGTTTCCGGGAGCAGGGCGCGCAGGGTGGTGATGGTGTCGGCCTGGTGCGGTTCCTTGTCCGGGCGGTAGCGGACCACGCGGGCGAAGCGCAGGGCGATGCCGCCGGGATAGCGGGGGCTGACCTGGACGCCATCGATGGCGATCTCGACGACCAGTTCCGGGCGCAGGTACACGGTATTGCCGTCCTGGCGGCGCTCGTGCCGGGGGAATTCGGCGGTCTGCCAGTGCAGTAGCGCATCGGTGAGGCCCTTGAAGGTCTTGCCGACCATGATGGGCTCACCGCCGTCCGGATCCAGGGCTCCCAGATGCAGATTCGACAGGTACCCGGTGCGGCGGCCGTAGCCCCATTCCGCGCCGAGGACGATGAGGTCCAGGGTGTGCGTGGGTTTGATCTTCTGCCAGGCGCGGCCGCGCCGACCGGCCGCGTAGGGCGCGTCCAGGGATTTGATCATGATGCCCTCGTGACCGGCCGCCAGGGCGCCGTCGAAGTATTCGGCGGCGGCCTCGGCATCGGGGGCGATGAGAGCCGGAATGCTCAGTCCGCAAGCCACTTTCGTGAGCGCGAGGCGGCGCTCCCGCAGCGGGGCGTCGAGCAGGTCCACACCGTCCAGATGCAGGCAGTCGAAGAAGTACGGGTGCAACAGCAGCTCCTGCGCGGTGGCGGCCCCGAATCGGCTCATGGTCTCCTGGAAGGGCCGGGGCCGGCCGGAGTCGTCGAGCGCCAGGGTCTCCCCGTCCAGCACCACACTGGTGCAGTCGAGTTCCCTTACCAGGCTGACCAATTCGGGAACGCTGCCGGTGATATCGCGCAGCGTGCGGGTGAACACCCACACTCGGTCACCGTCCCGGTGCACCTGGATGCGCGCACCGTCCATCTTGTGTTCGACGCTCACCGCACGGTCGAATTCGCTCAGCGCCTCATCGAGCGCGGCCCCGGGCGAGGCGAGCATGGGCTGAATCGGCCGCCCGACCTCCAGCCGGAAGGCGGCCAGCGCCTCCGCTCCGCCGGTCCGGGCCGCCAGCGCCGTCACGGGCAGGCGCCCCGACAGCATGTGCGCCCGCCGCACGAGTTCGATCGGCACCTCGAAGGCCATGGCGACCGCCTCCGCCACGACGGCGGTGAGCGCGCCCTGCCGCATCTCCCCGGTCAGCAGGCGGATCAGGAATTCCTGCTCGGCTGCGGTGGCGACGGTGAACATCTGCGCCAGCAACTGCTTGCGCCGGGCGGTCGACCCGCTGCCCGCGACCTCCGACAATTCGGTGAAGACCTGATCCACCTGCTGCACGGTCAGCGTCTGCAGCTCGGCAGGGTCGGTTTCCATCGAGGTCAGCGTCCGCCACCCGGTGCCTATTCGCCCCTGCGGCAATTCCCCCGAAACCCAGGCCACGACCTGGGCCAATTCCAGCGGATCGGCCGCGCCCAGCAATCGCGCCAGCGTATTTATCTTGGTCTTGCGCGAGGACGTCGCGCGCACGGCCTGTGACGCCTGAACCACCTGCGACAAGAGCACCGAACGACGGTAGCGCCGGGGTATGACAGATCTGGGACCTTCGCGCCGCGCCCGCTGTGACGCAGCACTCAGCAGAGTTGCTAATTCCGGGTTGGCAGGCCTGCGAAACCGCCCATAAACTGGGCACATGGCCAAGACTTTCGTCGGCGCGCGCCTGCGGCAATTGCGCACCGAACGCGGGCTGAGCCAGGTCTCCCTCGCCAAGAAGCTGGAGATTTCGGCCAGCTACCTCAACCAGATCGAACACGACGTTCGCCCGCTCACCGTACCGGTCCTGCTGCGTATCAGCGAGGTCTTCGGGGTGGACGCCGGATTCTTCTCCTCCCAGGACGACACCCGCCTCATTGCCGAACTGCAAGAGGTGGTGATGGACCAGGAGCTCAGCATCGAGGCCGATGCCCAGGAAATCGCCGAAATGGTCTCCGCGCACCCGGCTTTGGCGCGTGCCATGGTGAATATGCACCGCCGCTATCGCAATACGACCGCGCAGCTGGCTGCCGCCACCGAGGACCGCTTCGCCGACGGCAGCGGGTCCGGCGCCATCTCCAAACCGCACGAGGAAGTGCGCGACTACTTCTATCAGCGGCAGAACTACATTCACGAATTGGATACCGCGGCCGAGGAACTCGCGAACCGCATGCGTTTCCACGGCGGCGATCTGAAACGGGAGATCGCGCGCCGCCTCACCACCGCGCACGGAGTGCAGATCGTGGAACGCATCGACCTGCACGACGGCGTACTGCACAGATACGACCCCGAACAGCGCCGCCTGGAAATCGCGCCGCATCTCTCCGGCGGGCAGCGGGTATTCAAACTCGCCGCGGAACTCGCCTATCTGGAGTGCGGGGATCTCATCGAAAAGCTGGTCGAGGAGGGCAACTTCTCCAGTCCCGAATCACGGGTACTGGCGAAACTCGGCCTGGCGAACTATTTCGCGGCGGCCACGGTGCTGCCGTACACGCATTTCCACGAGATGGCCGAAGACTTCCGCTACGACATCGAACGCCTGTCGGCCTTCTTCACCCAGAGCTACGAGACCATCTGCCACCGCCTCTCCACCCTGCAGCGCCCCCGGCTGCGTGGCGTCCCGTTCTCCTTCGTCCGAGTGGACCGCGCCGGCAATATGTCGAAACGCCAGTCCGCCACCGGATTCCACTTCTCCTCCAGCGGCGGCACCTGCCCGCTGTGGAACGTCTACGAGACCTTCGCCTACCCCGCGAAGATCATGACCCAGATCGCCCAGATGCCCGACGGCCGAAAGTATCTGTGGGTGGCCAGAACCGTGGAACGCCGCGCCACCCGCTACGGCGAACCGAGCAAGGTATTCGCCATCGGCCTCGGCTGCGAACTCCGCCACGCCGGTCGCGTCGTCTATGCCGACGGCCTGGATCTCAACGAGCCCAAGGCAACTCCCATCGGCGCCGGCTGCCGAGTCTGCGAACGCTCCAACTGTCCCCAGCGCGCCTTCCCCCCACTCGGCAAATCCCTCGACATCAGCGAGCACCGCAGCTCTATCTCCCCCTACGTGATCCAGTAACCGCAGCATCCGGAAAGTTACTTCCGGGTAGGACATCTCACAGTCCGATTCGTTCCGGCGCCAGCACCCATTGACACCGAATCGGGCCTTGTCACCCATTCTCACCTGCTGTTATAGCCGCCGCACCCGAACCGGAAGTTCTTGCGGTGAGCGGAAATTCACTCCACGGAAACATCAGCAATCGGACCGTCACCGAGAGTCATTCCGGCGCAACACTTCCCGTTTACCGTTCGCACCACGAATACAGCCGTTGTATACGCGGCGGTATTCGCAAGCGGCGCACGTGGCGTCGCTGTGCTGGTAACCGGCTGATGCCGAACCCCGTGAAGTGAGAAGGGTCCGCCCCATGCAAGATTCCCACCGCCGACAGCGAACTGCGCGCCTGGTCAGAGCAATCACCATCCCGACCGCCCTGGTGCTGTCCGTAGCGCTCGTCTCGGGCTGCGGTTCGCGCGACGACAACACCGCGTCGGGCTCCAACGCCAAGTCCTGTGTCGACACCTCGAAGGACACCATCAAGATCGGTTCGCTGCACTCACTGACCGGCACCATGGCCATCAGCGAGGTCACCGTCGCGAATGCGACCAAGTTGGCGGTGGACCAGATCAACGCGTCCGGCGGCGTCATGGGCAAGAAGCTCGAGGTGGTGCTCGAGGACGGTGCGTCCGACCCGAAGACCTTCGCGGAGAAGGCCGAGAAGCTGATCAGCTCCGACTGCGTCGCAGCGGTTTTCGGTGGCTGGACCTCCTCCAGCCGCAAGGCCATGAAGCCCAAGTTCGAATCGCTGAACTCGCTGCTCTACTACCCCGTCCAGTACGAGGGCCTGGAGGACAGCAAGAACATCTTCTACACCGGCGCGACCACCAACCAGCAGATCGTGCCGGCGCTGGACTACCTGAAGCAGAAGGGCATCACCTCCCTCTACCTGGTCGGCTCGGACTACGTGTTCCCGCAGACCGCCAACCGGGAGATCAAGGCGTACGCCAAGGCCAACGGCATCGAGATCAAGGGCGAGGACTACGCGCCGCTCGGCTCGACCGACTTCTCCACCATCGTCAACAAGGTTCGCAACTCGCATGCCGGTGCGGTGTTCAACACCCTGAACGGCGACTCCAATGTGGCGTTCTTTCGCGAGTACTCCAACGCGGGCCTGAAAGCCGCTGAGATGCCGGTGGTTTCGGTCTCCATCGCCGAGGAGGAGGTCGCGGGCATCGGTGCGCAGAACATCACCGGCCAGCTGACCGCCTGGAACTACTACCAGACCGTCGACAGCCCGGCCAACAAGGCGTTCGTCACCGCGTACAAGGCCGCCTACGGCGCCAACAAGCCCACCTCCGACCCGATGGAAGCCGCCTACACCTCGGTCTACCTGTGGAAGAACACCGTCGAGAAGGCGAAGTCGTTCGCAGTGGCCGACATTCAGGCCGCCGCCAATGGCGTCACCTTCGACGCCCCGGAGGGCACCGTCACCATCGACGGCGACAACCACCACATCACCAAGACCGCCCGCATCGGTGAAATCCATCCGGACGGCCTGATTTACACCGTGTGGGATTCCGGCAAGCCGATCCAGCCGGACCCGTACCTGACCACCTACGACTGGGCCAAGGGCCTGAAGTAGCTGCATTTTCGGCTCCGCTTCGCTGCGGCGGGTGCTGTATTTTCGGCTCCGCTTCGCTGCGGCGGGTGCTGTATTTTCGGCCTCCGCTTCGCTGCGGCGGGTTCGCGGCCCTGTTACCCCGTTCTTCCCTCCCTCCGCTCCTCCGCTTCGCTCCCCCGCTCCACTCGGTCCAGAACGGGGCGGGCCGCGAACTTGGAGTTCTACTTGTTCGGGGTGATTCGTGTGGACGAGGTGGGCGCGAACCAGAGCTCGGGTGAGCAGAACCGTCAGATGACCCTTGCCGTGAGGGTCGACAGGAATTGCCGCCGATGAGGGGCGGCCGGTGCGATACCGGGCTTCCGATATCGCACCGGCCGCGCGGTGGCACCGCCCGCTACATCGTCCGCACGACGCGCGGCCGCTCGAGAGAACTACAGAGGTAATCACATGGAAGTCGCTGTCGGACAGCTCTTCACGGGCTTGAGCCTCGGCTCTATCCTGCTGCTCGCCGCGCTGGGCCTGTCGCTGACCTTCGGTCAGATGGGCGTGATCAATATGGCGCACGGCGAATTCATCATGGCCGGTTGTTACACCACATTCGTTGTGCAGCAGGTCATTCACTCGACCGGCGTCGCACTCATCGTGTCGCTGTTCGTCGGCTTCCTGGTCGGCGGGCTACTGGGCGCGGCCCTGGAAATGGGTCTCATCCGCTGGATGTACGACCGGCCACTGGACACCCTGCTGGTCACCTTCGGCGTGGGCCTGGTGCTACAGCAGGCCGCCCGCAATATCTTCGGCGCTCCCGCCAAGAATGTGGTGGCCCCCGACTGGCTGACCGGCGGCATCACCATTGCCGGCACCGTGGTTCCCAAGACCCGCATCTTCATCATGGTGCTGGCCCTGGTCGCGGTCATCGCGCTGGCCACCGCACTCAAGACCACACCGCTGGGCCGGCGCATCCGGGCCGTGGTGCAGAATCGCAGTCTTGCCGAAACCTCCGGCGTCTCTTCTCGTTTCACCGATATCAGCACCTTCTTCATCGGCTCCGGCCTGGCCGCGGTCGCCGGGGTGGCGCTCACCCTGATCGGTTCCACCAGCCCGACCATCGGTCAGTCGTATCTCGTCGATGCCTTCCTGGTGGTGGTCATCGGCGGCCTGGGACAGATCAAGGGCACCGTCATCGCGGCCTTCGGCATGGGCCTGCTGAATTCGTTCGTCGAATACTCCACCACCGCGCCGGTCGCCAAGGTGATCGTCTTCATCGTGATCGTGATCTTCCTGCAGGCCCGCCCGCAGGGCCTGTTCACCGTTCGCACGAGGAGTCTGGCATGACTCTCATCCAGCGCACTTTCAAAGACGCATCGTCGTTCAAGGTCGTGGGCGGTTTCGTCCTGGCGGCCGTCGTCCTGTTCGGTATCGCACCCGCGATGCTCAGCGATTTCCGGCTGAGCCTGCTGGCGAAGTTCCTCTGCTTCGCCATTGTCGCGGTCGGCATCGGCCTGTCCTGGGGTCGCGGCGGCATGCTCACCCTGGGCCAGGGCGTGTTCTTCGGCATCGGCGCGTACATCATGGCCATGCATATGCAGATGGCCGACGCCGCCAAGGCGCACGAGGACGTGCCGGAGTTCATGTCCATCGCCGGCATCTCCGAATTGCCCTCGTACTGGCGGCCTTTCGCCTCCGCACCGGTCGCGATCCTGGGCATTCTGGTGGTGCCCGCACTGGTCGCGGCGGTGCTCGGCTTCGGAGTGTTCAAGCGCCGCGTCAAGGGCGCGTACTTCGCCATTCTGAGCCAGGCGCTCGCGGCGGCGCTGGCCATTCTGCTCACGGGTCAGCAGACCATCGGCGGCTTCACCGGTCTGAGCGACTTCAAGACCTTCTTCGGCTTCCGCCTGGACGATCCGGTGAACCGGCGCATGCTGTTCTTCATCGCGGCGGGCGCACTGCTCGTGGTGGTCGCCATCGCGCGCCAGCTGATGAACAGCCGCTACGGCGAACTCCTTGTCGCCGTGCGTGATCAGGAGGAGCGCGTGCGCTTCCTCGGCTACGACCCGGCCAATATCAAGATCGTCGCGTATGTGGTGGCCGCCTTCTTCGCGGGCATCGCGGGTGCGCTGTTCACCCCGATCGTCGGCATCATCTCCCCCGCCGATATCGGCGTGGTGCCCTCCATCGCCTTCCTGGTCGGCGTCGCCATCGGCGGCCGCACCACCCTGCTCGGCCCGGTGCTGGGCGCGATCGGCGTGGCCTGGGCGCAGACCACGCTCTCGGAGAACTTCCCGTCGGCCTGGACCTACTTCCAGGGCGCGCTGTTCATTGTGGTGATCGGCTTCCTGCCCGCCGGTCTGGCCGGATTGCTGCCGCTGGCAAAGCAATTGGCGGAGCGGATGCGCCCGGCGCCGGGCTCCGGCCCGGCGGTCACCGCCTCGGCCGTCTCCGTCGAGGCACCGGCCGACGAGACCGCCGAACCCGCCACCGAGCCGGATGCCCCCGCGGACGAAGAGAAGGTGAAGGCATGACGACCGCTGCCGCGCAGGAACCCAAATTCGGCGGCAATGCCGGAATGGACAGCGAATACCTCGAAATCCGCGGCCTGTCGGTGAGTTTCGACGGCTTCAAAGCCGTCACCGATGTGGATCTCACTGTGCTGCAGGGTGATCTGCGCTTTCTCATCGGACCGAACGGCGCGGGCAAGACCACGCTGATCGACGCCATCACCGGTCTGGCCGCCGCCACCGGTTCGGCGCGCAAGTCCGGCAGTGAGCTGATCGGTAAGAAGGTGCATCAGATCGCCCGGCTGGGCGTCGGCCGCACCTTCCAGACCGCCAGCGTTTTCGAGCAGCTCACCGTGCTGCAGAATCTCGATATCGCCGCCGGCGCCGGACGTTCGGCGCTGACGCTGCTGCGTAAGCGCAAGTCGGTGCTGCCCGCCATCGAGGAGGCGCTGGAGACCACCGGCCTGACGGCCCTGCGCGACAAACCCGCCGGGGTGCTCGCGCACGGCCAGAAGCAGTGGCTGGAGATCGGCATGCTGCTGGTGCAGAACGCCTCGGTACTGCTGCTCGACGAACCGGTCGCCGGTATGAGCGCCGAGGAGCGCGAGGAGACCGGAAACCTGTTGCGCCGCATCGGCGGTGAACGCATCGTCGTGGTCGTCGAACACGATATGGACTTCATGCGCGCCTTCGCCACCTCGGTCACCGTGCTCGCGGGCGGCCGGGTGCTCAGCGAGGGCACCGTCGAACAGGTCCAGGCCGATCCGAAGGTGCAGGAGGTCTACCTCGGCACCGCGGCGGCCGGTGACCTGCCGCCCGCCGCCGACTCGGCCGGTCCCGCCGAGAGCGCATCCACCGACGCAGAGGAGGCCGCGAATGCTTGAGATCATCGACCTACAGACCGGATACGGTCGCAGCCAGGTGATTCACGGTGTCTCGCTGACAGTTCCGAGTGACGGCGTGGTTGCCGTCATGGGCCACAACGGCGCCGGGAAGACCTCGCTGCTGCGCGCCGCGGTTGGCCTGCTGCCCGCCAAATCGGGGCGGATCCGCTTCAATGACGAGGACATCACCAAGATGGCCCCGTCGCGGCGGGTCAAGCGCGGCATCGCCTATGTACCGCAGGGGCAGCAGTCCTTCCCGCAGCTGACCGCGCTGGAGAACCTCCAGGTGGTGGCGGACGGGCGCAAGCGCGGTAAGGAGCTCATCGCCGAATCGCTGGAGCTGTTCCCGGCCCTGAAGGAATTGCTCACGCGCAAGGCCGGATTGCTCTCCGGCGGTCAGCGGCAGCAGCTGGCCATCGCACGCGCGCTGATCACCGAACCCAAACTGCTCATTCTCGATGAGCCGACCGAGGGCATCCAGCCGTCGGTGGTGGCCGAGATCGAGCGCACCATCATCGATCTCACCAATCGCGGTGGTCTGAGCGTGCTACTGGTGGAGCAGCACATCGGCTTCGCCCTGCAGGCCGCGCAGCAGTACTACGTGCTGCAATCGGGCCGCATCACCTCCTCCGGGGCGGGCGGCGCGGGCGCGGAATCCAACGTCCGTCTGGCCATGGCGATCTGATCGGCCGTCCCGACATGGCGCGCAGGGGGCGCATTCCGTTGTCCGAACGGGTCTATCTGGCCCTGCAGCGGGATCTCGCGGCAGGGGTGCTGGTACCGACCGAACGGCTCGGCGAGGAACGCCTCGCCGAGACCTACGGCGTCTCCCGCACTCCCGTCCGCGAGGCCCTGGCCCGGCTCTTCGCCGACGGACTGCTCGAACGTCACCCCGACGGCTTCTACCCCTACCGGCCGCGAGTGGACGAACTCGGCGACCTGTACGAACTGCGAATCGTGCTGGAGGCCAGGGGAATCCAGCGACTGCAAACAACCCCCGCCGGGCTCGGCGGACTGGATCCGATACCGGTGCAGGCCTATCCGCAGGATTCGGCCTACGGCTACGCCGGCGGATCACAGGCGCACGAGGCGGCCGCGGAATACCCGGCCTACGGCGCCCTGCGGCGCACTCCCGCCCCCGGCCCGGCCTTCGCGGCGGCGCACCTGCTGCAGGACGCGGCCGCGGTGCAGCGCGAGCTGGAGACGTGGCGGTATCTGCGCGACAACCCACCGGAACCCGACGCCGACCTCATCGCCGCCGACGAGCGCTTCCACATCACCCTGCTCGCGGCCGCGGGCAATTCCGCACTGGCCGACGCCCTCTCGACGGTGCACACCCGCGTCCGCCCCGTCCGCGCCATCGATATGCCCACCCCCGAACGCGTCGCCGCCATGGCGGAAGACCACATAGCCATTGCCGAATACCTCCTCATGGGCGACCTCGACGCCGCCCTCCGCACCCTCCTCGCCCACCTGACAAGCTCCCGTGCCCACGTCCTCACCCGCGCCCGCCGAGCCCTGGAAATGACGAAACTCGCTCAGGCCGTGAGGGAGTGACTCCCTCTCCCCCACACTTCGGGTGACCGCCGCCCGCCATCTCGGCTGCTGGTGACCGCCTCGGCGCGTTCGGCCAGATCCACCTGTGCGGTGTGAATCCCGGCCGAACGTATGCCGGATTGCCGAAGGTGCAGATCTGTGCGACGAGTGAGTGGGCCGGGCGCAGGGTCGAATGGCTGGTGCGGCGGGGGACGAACGGTGGCGAGTGGCTGGGACAGACTGTTAGCGTTGGGCATGGTGTCGACGCAGCCACGTATCGCGCCCGGGCGTCTCCGGGAGCTGGGTCCGGTCAACTGGGTTGTCTGGCAGGCGCTTTCCCGCGCCGCGGGCACGGATGACGCGCACCTGTTCAGCACCCTCGGGCGCACCGGCGGCCTGTTCCGCGGCTGGCTGCACTTCTCCGGCAAGCTCATGCCCGGCGGGCGGCTGCGCCGCTACGAATCCGAAATGGTCATCCTGCGAGTCGCGCACCTGCGCGAATGCGAGTACGAGACCGACCATCACATTCGACTCGGCAAGCGCGCGGGCATCACCCAGGAGGTCCTCGACCGCCTGCGCCTCGGCCCCACCGCCCCCGGCTGGACCGACAAGGAACGCGCCCTCCTCACCGCCGTCGACCAACTGGTGACCACCCGCAACCTCGACGACCCCACCTGGACCACCCTCGCCGAGCACTACGACGACCGCCGCCTCATCGAAATCGTCCTGCTCACCAACCAGTACGAGGGCCTCGCCAGCACCATCACCGCCCTCCGAATCCAAACGGATCACTGAGCAATCTCCCTCATCCCAGCGCAATCCCCCGCCATCCCGGCGCAATCTCCCTCATCCCAGTGCGATCCCCGTCATCCCGGTGCGCTTTTGGCCGGGATCCACACCCGGGCGGCTGTACCTCGCTGATGGATCCCGGCCAAAGCATGCCGGGATGACGAGGGCTCCCACGCCGGGCGGTTGCTAGCCGTCCGCGCGATGCCGCGCCCGCGAACCCAGTGCGAGCGGCAGGGTTTCGGTGGAGAGGTCGCCTGCGACGCGGGCGTGCATATGCATGTCGTGCCAGCCGTCGGCGTGCAGGGTGGCGCTGCGGTTGGTGCCCTCCAGGGCGTAACCGGACTTCATCGCCACCCGGCAGGACTGCGGATTGTGCACGGAATGGCGGAGTTCCAGGCGGTGGAAGCCGATCTCGTCGAATGCCCACGAGGTGAGCGCGGCAACGGCCCGGGGCGCGATCCCCTGCCCGCGCGCCCGCGGCGCCACCCAGTACGCCATCTCACCCAGTCCCTGGGACAGCAGCATCGACCGCAGCGACGCCCGCCCCACCACATGCCCGGTATGGCTGTCGGCCACAGCCCAATTGGCGTCGGCCCCGCCGCTCCAGGCATGCAGCCACAGCTCGATCCAGTCGTCCGCCTCCTCCACCGATTCGGCCGTCCGCGCATGCCACCGCTGAATCGCCGGATCCTGGAAGGCCGCGAACACCTCCGGCGCATCCCGGCGCAGCCAGGGCCGCAACACCAGCCCCTCGCCCGCCGGGATCACCGGCTGCGCGCCCTTGGTAAAGACTTCAGCGGCAATGATTGCCGGCACCGATCGCGGCATACCCGAAATTCTGCCCCGCCCCCGCACCCCGTGTCGCCGGAATTCCGATCAGCCACCCGGCCGCGACCCCGGACCACCTGAAACGGTGGCCCACACCACTCGGCCCGGCTCTGCGCAAGCCCGTTCCGCGCCACGCTATTCCACCGCGGCGAGCGCGGCCCGCCGACATTGCGGCTCAGCCGGACGAGGTTTCGATGAGGGCGGCGAGGCCGTCGAGGACGCGGGCGAGGCCGAAGTCGTAGGCGTGGCCGGCGCTGTAGGCGCTGTCGTGGGCCTGGCCGGCGGCCGCGCCGACGCGGGCGGCGAGGGGGTAGCGGTCGGCGGAGAAGACGCGCTGCAGCAGTGGGGCGGCGCGCTGCCACCAATCGTGGTCGGATTCACCGCTTTCGGCGGCGGCGCGGTCGGTGTCGATGGCGATGCGGGCGACCGCATGGTGAGCGCCGCCAACCCCTGACCGTCGGCGATCTCCAGCGCCGCATCGACTACGGCGTCGAACGTGGTGCGCTGCTTCGGACCGCGCGCCGCCCCGCTCTGCCCGGGCTAGCGCCACAGCAGTTCCAGGGTGCGCACTGATCATGTCGATTCCGGACCGTCCCGTTCGAGGAGTAGTCATGGGCCGAACCGCGGCCCGCTCCTCGACGGGAAGGACCAGCCATGCGAAAAGTGGTGGCAATCGAGAACATGACCCTGGACGGGTACGTGGACTCGCAGACCGGACTCGGGTTCGAATGGACCTTCCGGGGTTACAGCCCCGAGGTCGACGCCTTCGGTAATCAGTATGTGCGCGCCGATGTCGGCACCGCGCTGTACGGGCGTCGTACCTTCGAAGGCATGCGGGACTTCTGGTCCGGCGTCGCCGCCAATCCGGATGCGGCCGACGGCGAGAAGGCGCACGCCGAATGGGTGACGAACGTGAACAAGATCGCCTTCTCCACCACGCTGCGGGAGGCGGGCTGGAAGAACACCCGGATCATCGCCGCCGACGCGGCCGCCCGGGTTGCCGAACTCAAAGCGGAAGACGGTGGCACGCTTGCCATCTACGCCAGCCCGAAACTGGTGCACTGGTTCATCGACAACGGTCTCATCGACGAATTCCGGATCATGGTGCATCCGGTGACGGTCGGCTCCGGCACGCCGCTGTTCCATGACAAGGCCGCGTTGAATGTGGATCTGCTGGAATCGAAGACGTTCGACTCGGGTGCGGTCTACCTCCGCTACCAGGTCGCCTGAGCCAAGGAAGAGAGCGAAACAATGCGAAATCTGGTGCTGATCCGGCTCGACCCGTCCAAGGCCCCCGAACAGGGCCCGGACGAGAAGCTCATGGCGGATATGAACACGCTCATCGAAGAGATGACCAAGGCGGGCGTCCTGCTCGACACCGCCGGATTGCGGCCGACCGAGGAGGGCACCCGCATCCACCAGGTCGACGGGAAGCAGACCGTCATCGACGGCCCCTTCACCGAATCCAAGGAGATCATCGGCGGCTACTGCCTGCTGCAGACCCGATCCACCGAGGAGGCGGTGGAGTGGGCTTCCCGCTTCCTGCGGGTGCACGGGCCGGAGTGGGATATCGAGGTCGAGGTCCGGCAGCTCGCCGATCAGGACTGAGCCGTGCCCGAGCGGTCACCGCGGGAGCGAGCGCGCCAGGCCGTCGAGGCGGCCTGGCGCATCGAGTGGCCGCGCCTGGTCGCCGGCCTGACCCGCGTGGTCGGTGATATCGGCGCGGCCGAGGAGCTCGCCCAGGACGCCCACGTGGCGGCCCTGGAGCAGTGGCCGCGCGACGGGGTGCCCGCGAATCCGGGCGGCTGGCTCATGCTGACCGCGAAACACCGTGCCATCGACCGGATTCGGCGGGATGCCACCTTCGCCCGCAAGCTCGAACTGCTCGGCCGGGAGGTGGAATTGGACGAACAACCGCCGGAACCGGCCGAGGCCATCTCCGACGATCTGCTGCGCATGATCTTCACCGCCTGCCATCCGGTGCTGACGCCGCCGGCCCGTGCCGCACTGACACTGCGCATGGTCGGCGGCCTGACCACCGGTGAGATCGCCCGCGCCTATGTCATCTCGGAATCGACTGTGGCGCAACGTATCGTGCGCGCGAAGAAGACCATCGCCACCCGAAAGGTGCCCTACGAGGTACCGCAGGGCGCGGAACTGACGGCCCGGCTGGATTCGGTCCTCGAGGTGATCTATCTGATCTTCAACGAGGGCTACACCGCGACCTCGGGCGAACGCTGGGTGCGCGCCGAATTGTGCGAGGACGCACTGCGTTTGGCGCGCATCCTGTCGGCGCTGCTGCCCGGGGAACCGGAAACGCACGGCCTGGCCGCCCTGCTGGAATTGCAGGCGTCCCGCACCGGAGCCCGCAGCGCGGACGGCAACGATATGGTCCTGCTCGCGGATCAGGATCGCGCACACTGGAATCGGCTCTACATCCGGCGCGGTTTCGCCGCGCTGGCCCGCGCGCACACCCTCGCCCGCACCCGCGGCGGCCCGGGCCGCTACGCACTGCAGGCGGCGATCGCCGCGGTGCACGCGATGGCGCCGACCGCCGCCGATACCGATTGGCGGCGCATTGCCGGACTGTATGCCGTACTGGCCCAGCGTTTTCCGTCACCGATCGTGGAATTGAACCGGGCCGTGGCCGTCGCCATGCTGCACGGCCCCGCCGCCGGGCTGGAACTGGCCGACAAGGCGGCGGCCTCCGGCGCCCTCGACGACTATCACCTGCTGTATGCCGTCCGAGGCGATCTGCTGGCCCGGCTCGGTCACGCCGACGACGCCCGCGCCGCATTCCTGCGCGCCGCGGAACTGACCGCCAACGCTACTGAGCAGGCCCTGTTGACGGAACGAGCGAATAAGGCTTGAGCAGCGCAGATACCCGCAGAGATTACTGAACGACGCGCCGGGAAGGCTCCCCGCGAACACCGCGGGAGCGAGTACGTTGACTCCTGATTACGATTCTTCGACCGACTATTCGTGATTGCTCAGCTACCCGAATCGGCTACATCGCAACGGCGGGGACTCCGAGCGAAAACCCTCGGAATGCTCCTGGTGGTGGCCGCACCGATCGTGATCGGCGCAGGCAGTCCCACCGCGCAAGCGACTCCCGACGAACAGGTCGCCCAGCTGGTCGATATGACCTCGTCCGCGCTGCAACTGGCGGCGAAATCCCTTGGCCCGGTGGCGACTACACTCATTCCCACGGTGACGGCCCTCGGCTTGGACCCGTCGTCGGCGTTTCCCAGACCGGTACTGAAAGCCATGGCGCTCACCATTGTCCCCCTCGATCAGTTCGGGGCCTTCGATGAGGTGATAACCCATGAGAGCAGCTGGCGGGTGTTCGCCGTCAATCCCAGCTCCGGCGCCTACGGCCTGGCCCAGGCGCTGCCCGCGCTCAAGATGTTCAGCGCGGGCCCCGACTGGCTGGTCAATCCGATGACCCAGCTGCGCTGGGCCTACCGGTACATGGTCGAGAGGTACGGCAGCCCGGTCGCGGCCTGGGATTTCTGGCAGGCCCACCACTGGTACTGATCCGGGGCCGCCGGTACTGATTTGGGGCTGCGGAGGCGCTCAGGCGAGAGCGGCGCGGAACACCTCGACCGCGGGGGTAGGCGTGCGGCCGAGCAGCCGCTGCAGATCACCGGTCTCGATATCCAGAATGCCCTGGGCGATACCGGCATCCGCGTCGGCGAGCACCTGCGCGTACTGCGCGGGGACGCCGTTCTGCGCGAGCGCGGCGGCGTAATCCGCCTGCGGCAGATCCTGGTAGCGCACCGGCTTGCCGGATGCCTCCGAAATCGCTTGTGCCAGATCGGCATACGCGAGAGGTTCGCCGCCGAGCTCGTAGTTCTGCCCGCCGTGACCGTCCGTGGTCAGCACCTTCGCGGCGGCTTCGGCGTAGTCGGCACGGGAGGCGCCGGCCACCCGGCCGGTCCCGGCCGCGCCGTACAGCACGCCCGATTCGATGGCGGGCGCCAGGCCGCTGAGGTAGTTCTCCCAGTACCAGTCGTTGCGCAGCCGGACCACCGGCACGCTCGCCTCGTCCAATACCGCCTCGGTGCCGCGGTGCTCCTGGGCGAGGATCATTTCATTGCGGTCGATATTCGGAATGCTGGTGTAGGCGAACAGTTCCACACCCGCGCGCTCGGCGGCGCGAAGCACATTGGTGTGCTGGGCGACCCGGCTGCCGAACTCGTTGCCGGAGACCAGCAGCACCCGATCCACACCTTCGAAGGCGCGATCCAGGGCGGCCGGATCGTCGTAACCGGCCTGCCGGATCTCGGCGCCCAGCGCGGCCAGATCGGCCACCTTGGCGGGATCGCGGACGACCGCGACGGGGGTGACACCCTCCTTCAACAGGGCTTCGACAACAAGGCGGCCGAGCTGACCACTGGCTCCGGTGACTGCGACGGTCATGACTTACTCCAGGTTCTCGGTGGGAACAAAATGCACTGTCTGGATGTACTAACTAATAGTAAGCACATGCTATTCCGAAACCGCAACCTGAAGGGTGGGTAATCTCGAACCATGAGTACGCCGCCCGACGACACCGACCCGACCTTGGAAGCCGACGTCTTCGCGCGCAATTGCACCTCCCGCCCGGTCCTGCAGAACATTGCCAGCCGCTGGGGTGTGCTGGCACTGGTCGCGCTGAAGGAAGGTCCCACCCGCTTCAGCGCCCTGCGCCGCCGCGTCGACGGCATCAGCGAGCGCATGCTGTCGCAGACCCTGCAGACCCTCGAGCGCGACGGCATGATCCACCGCGAGGTCCAGCAGTCCATTCCGCCACACGTCGAATACACCCTCACCGACCTCGGCGCCAAGGTCGCGGACCAGCTGGAGGGGCTCGTGCACATGCTGGAGACCAATATCGACCAGATCCGCGCCGCCCAGGACGCCTACCACCGCGACTGATTCCGCCCGCGCGACGAACTGAATCTCTGCACATCCATCCACAGGCGGACAGTTATCCACAGGATGGCGACGAAAAGGCGCCCCCCGGTTCGGAAACCGAGGGGCGCCTTGGTGATTCGGGGCGGATCAGAAGTTGATCATGTGCCCGGCCAGGCCGTGGATGGCCTCCTGCAGGGCTTCGCTCAACGTCGGGTGGGTGTGCACATTGCGGGCCAGCTCATTGACCGTGAGGTCCCACTTCTGGGCCAGGGTCAGCTCGGGCAGCAGCTCGGAGACATCCGGGCCGATGAGGTGGCCGCCGATGAGCTCGCCGTACTTCGCATCCGCGATGAGCTTGACGAAACCATTGGGGTCGCCCAGGCCGTGCGCCTTGCCATTGGCGGTGAACGGGAAGGTGGCGACCTTCACGTCGTAGCCCTCGTCGCGAGCCTGCTGCTCGGTGAGACCGAAGCTGGCGACCTGCGGCTGGCAGAAGGTGGCGCGCGGCATCATGCGGTAATCGCCGAGCGGCAGGGTTTCCGCGCCCGCGATGGTCTCCGCGGCGACCACGCCCTGAGCTTCCGCGACATGCGCGAGCTGCAGCTTGGCGGTGACGTCACCGATGGCGTAGATGCCGGGGACATTGGTGCGCATGACATCGTCGATGGCAATGGCGCCACGGTCGGTCAGCTGCACGCCGGTGTTCTCCAGGCCGTAGCCCTTGATCCGCGGCGCGAATCCGACTGCCTGCAGCACCTTGTCGACCGTGACGGTCTCGACATTGCCGGACTTGTTGTCCTTGATCGCGACGGTGACCTTGGATCCGTCATCGTCGATGGACTGCACGGCCGCACCGGTGGTGATGGTGACGCCGAGCTTCTTGTACGCCTTGGTGATCTCCTTGGAGACGTCGACGTCCTCGTTCGGCAGTGCGCGATCGAGGAATTCGACGATCCGCACATCCACGCCGTAGTTCTTCAGGACGTAGGCGAACTCCATGCCGATGGCGCCCGCACCCACGATGAGGATGGAGCCCGGCAGGTCGCGGGTGAGGATCTGCTCCTCGTAGGTCACCACATTGGCCGAGAGCGAGGTGCCCGGCAGCAGCTTGGTTTCGGTACCGGTCGCAATGATCACGTTGTCGAACGTGAGGGACTCGGTGCCGCCCTTCGACAGCTCGACCGAGAGGGTCTTCGCGTCGGTGAACGTGCCCTTCCCGTCGAACTCGTCGATCTTGTTCTTCTTCATCAGGAAGTGGACGCCCTTGACCCGGCCGTCCGCCACCTTGCGGCTGCGGTCGAACGCCGCACCGAAGTCGAAGCTCACCTCACCGGAGATGCCGAAGGTTTTGGCTTCTTTATTGAAGATATGGGCCAGCTCCGCGTTCCGAAGCAGCGCCTTGGACGGAATGCAGCCCACGTTCAGGCACACGCCACCCCAGTATTTCTGCTCGACGATCGCTGTTCGCAGGCCGAGTTGAGCGGCGCGGATCGCGGCGACGTAACCGCCGGGACCAGCGCCGAGAACGACGACATCGTAGTGGGAAGTCACGCCCCCGAGCCTAGCTCTTCCGCCTCCCCGAATCTTTAGCGGGCAGTTGGGAGCCATATCAGCTGGCAACCCGTGCTGGCGGTCGGGTGCGCCCTGAGTTCCGGGGGTACCCCCGGAGTTACCCCGATCCTTGCGAGATCAGGAATTACGCTCCAGCCTGCCCGGTTTCGAAGCGGCTGATGAGGCCGTCGCGGACGGTGAAGCGCCAGGCCGTGCGCATGCTTCCCCACCGGTCATTGCTGTAGTCGGCGACGAATTCGGTCGGGCTGGTGGTGGATTCGACGCTCATGCGGGCATTGGTGGCGAAGATCTCCGAATCGGTCCACTGAGCGAGATTCCGCTCATTGCCGTCATCGGACATGCTGGCGTCTTCGCTCAGGGTTTCGAAAAAGGCATCGGAATCGTGCGCGTTGATAGCGTCCACGAATTTCTGCACCGTGCGATCGAGCTGCGTCATTGTTCATCCCTCTCGGCGGCAAAATGGCAAGAGCAGGGCAAACACCGCGTTCGAGTCTAGCGGCAGCTCAATCACGCCAGACCTGCTGCGCTACCCGGGCAAAATTTCCGCCGAATACGGCCGCGCGCTCGGCGTCGGAGAAACCGCGTCCGGCGAGCACCTCGTTCAAGCCGGGCACCTCGGATCCGCCGAGCAGGTCCTCCGGCGGCGTCCACCGCAGCGGCCCGTAGCGGGTGAACTCCTCGGAGAAGATCTCCGGATTGCGCGCGATCTCCTCGTTGAAGTCGTCGCCGTCGAAGGAGAAGTCTGAGCTGACGCCGATGTGCTCGATACCGACCAGCATGGCCCCGTAGGCAATGTGGTCCGCCATGGCCTCGATGCGTTCGGCACGCTGACCGGGCTCATTGCGGCCGAGGAAGATTCCCACGCCATTGATGCCGATCACCCCGCCGGTGCCGGCGCACGCCCGCGCCTGATCATCGGTGATATTGCGCGGATGCGCCCGCAGCGCAGCGAAATTGGAGTGGCTGTAGATCATCGGGACTGCGGTGATCTCGGCGATGTCCAGCCCGGTGCGCGCCGAGCAGTGCGAGCCGTCGGCGAACATGCCCACCGCATTGAGCGTGCGGATCAGATCGCGCCCGTAGGCGGTGAGTCCGGTGTCCTCCGCATCCAGACAGCCACATCCGGCCGCATTCGCATAGTTGTAGCTGGGCAGCAGCGAGCGCACGCCCAGGTCGTAGAACATCTTCACATTGTCGAGGTCGCCGCCGAGGGGACCGGAATCCTCCAGATCGAAGGCCAGCGCGATGGTGTCGGGATCGGGTTCGACAGCATCCGTGATCCGCTCGACGAGCCGGAATCGGCCGTCCGCCAGGGCATCCCGCCGGAACTGGTCCAGCAGCACCAGCGCATCCCGGGTGGACTGCGGCGAATACCCCACGTTCACCGACAGATACGAGCCGAGCGGATAGCGGGCCAATTCGGAAATATCGGCCGACGGCAGCAGGGGCAGGCAGCAGTGCTGCTCCCACAGTCTGGGCCCGGTCTGTTCCGGCGACTGATACGGCAATCCGGGACCTCCTGCAGCGGATCGGCATAGACCCAGCAATCGTACTGACCGTTATGTGACAACCGGCGGACTCGATCGGCCCGCCTCGACCGGTCGTGGCACCACGGCCCTCCGGACTCGGCAAGAATGTAGGGCATGACCGGTGATGGCGAGACCGTGACAGACCCGTACCTGTGGCTCGAAGAAGTCACCAGTGATCGTGCGCTGGATTGGGCGCGGGCGCACAACGAGGTGGTGCTGGCGCGGTTCGCGGCCTCGGAACGGTTCAGCGGGCTCGAGGCGCGCATCCTCGACATGCTCGATACCGATACCCGCATCGCCTATCCCGGGCGGCGCGGGCCGTGGCTCTACAACTACTGGCGGGACGGCGAGCACCCCAGGGGACTGTGGCGGCGCACCACTTTCGCCGAATACGCCAAGGACGAACCGGCGTGGCAGGTGCTGATCGACCTGGACGCGCTCGCCGAGCTCGAGGGTGAGAACTGGGTGTGGAGCGGGGCCGCCGTCCTGCGGCCCGAACAGCACAGGGCCCTGATCAGCCTCTCGCGCGGCGGAGCGGACGCCAAGGTGGTGCGGGAATTCGATATCGAGACAAGGACTTTCCGCGAACCGGAGGACGGCGGGTTCGCTCTGCCCGAGGCCAAATCCGAAATCCGCTGGATCGATGCCGATACGGTCTATGTCGGAACGGATTTCGGTCCCGGCTCGCTCACCGACTCCGGATATCCGCGCATCGCCAAGCGCTGGCAGCGCGGAACGCCGCTCGCCGAGGCCGTCACCGTCTTCGAGGGCGAGGCCGGGGATGTGGCCGTCTCCGCCGGATACGACCGAACCCCCGGCTACGAACGGCATTTCGCCGGTCGCGCCACCGACTTCTTCAATGAGGAGGTCTTCCTGCTCGAGGATGACGGCAGCCGCCGGCTCATCGAGGTGCCCAGCGATGCCTCCGAATCCTGGTACAAGGACTGGCTGCTGGTGCGGCTGAAATCGCCGTGGGAGATCGGTGCGGTCAGCTATCCGGCGGGCGCGCTGCTGGTCATCGATTTCGAGCGATTCCTCAGCGGCGCAAGCGATTTCGAGATGCTGTTTACCCCCGACGAGCACACTGCCCTGCACGGTTACGGCTGGACCGAGAACCACCTGCTGCTCATCACCCTGCAGGACGTGCAGACCAAACTGCATGTGGTCACCCCCGGGCCGGACGGCTGGGTGCGCGAGGTCCTCGGCGATGCCCCGCCGATGGCCACCACCAGCGTCATGAATCTGGACCCGCTCGAGGGCGGTGACGAATTCATGCTCTCGACAAGCGGTTTCACCAGTCCCACCACACTGCTGACGAGTTCGGTCGGCGGCGCCACCGAAATACTGAAGAAGGAACCGGAATTCTTCGACGCCGCCGGTGTGGAGACCGAGCAGTTCTTCGCCCGCTCCGACGACGGCACCATGATCCCGTATTTCGTACTGCGGCACCGGGATCGGCGCGGAACCCCCGGCCCGGCGGTCATGTCCGGCTACGGCGGTTTCGAGGTCTCCCGCACCCCCGCCTACAGCGGTGCGGCCGGTATGGGCTGGCTGGAACGCGGCGGCACCTGGGTGATGACCAATATTCGCGGCGGCGGCGAATACGGCCCCGAATGGCACACCGCCGCACAGAAGGCCAACCGGCACCGGGTCTACGAGGACTTCTCCTCGATCGCCCGTGATCTGGTCGCGCGCGGCATCACCACCCACGATCAGCTGGGCGCGGTCGGCGGCAGCAATGGCGGCCTACTCATGGGCGTCATGCTCACCCGCTACCCGGAACTGTTCGGCGCCATCGTGTGCCAGGTCCCGCTGCTGGATATGAAGCGCTATCACCTGCTGCTGGCGGGTGCGTCGTGGATCGCCGAATACGGTGACCCGGACAAACCCGAGGAGTGGGAGTACATCTCGAAGTACTCGCCGTACCAGAACACCGATCCGGACGCGAAGTACCCGCCGATCCTGCTCACCACCTCCACCCGCGACGATCGCGTGCACCCCGGCCACGCGCGAAAGATGGCCGCGCTCTTGGAATCCCAGGGTCATCCGGTCTGGTACCACGAGAATATCGAGGGCGGCCACGGCGGCGCGGCCGACAACAAGCAGTCCGCGTTCCAGGCCTCGCTCATCTACGAGTTCTTCACCAGGACGCTCATCGAGAAAGACGCCTGAGCGGTGCGTGCGGATCGGGGCCCTCACCGTCCCGATCCGCCGGTCACCGGTCCCTGAGCCACTTTTCGACATAGTCGACGGTGGAATCCGGGTCGCTGATCCACCCGTTGTGCCCCAGCGGCGCCGGATTGTGCCAGGTGGTGATGGCGGCCTTGGGAAGCTTGTCCAGCAGCTGCCGGGCCGAGCCGGGCGGGGTGAGGTCGTCGCCGGTGATGGTGATCGACAGGACCGGCAGTTTCAGTCGCCCGATGCGCTCTTCGTAATCGATGTCCGCACCGGCCGGCTGGAATTTCCCGCTGCGCGCCAGCCGCGCCCAGTCGGAGATCAGCAGCTTCGGCTGGCGGCCGAAGCTGCCCGCGATCATGGTGTCGCCGGGCCAGAACCCGGCGAGCCCGGCGGTCAAAGAGACTGCGGCACTGCCCAGCAGGGATCCCGGCGCGGCCAGACCCCGGTAGCCGCGGTGATGCGGCGTGCCGGAGGCGACCAGAATCAGCCCGCCGAGCCGTCCGCGAATCCGCGAGGCGTACATGACGCCCAGATGTCCGCCCATACTGTGTCCGAGCAGGTAGGGGGTGCTGTCCGGGAAACGGTTCCGCACCACCTGGAACATGGCGGGAAAATCCACCGCAACCAGTTCCTGATAACCGTAGGGTCCGGGCGGATTCGGTTTCGGCCGGCTGTCGCCGTTGCCGCGCAGCTCCAGCAGGGCGACGTCGAATCCCCTTGCCGCCAAGGGCTTTCCGAACAGCGAGTAGTACTCCCCCGGCACCCCCAGCCCCGGCACGATCACCACGACCGGCCGCGGCGAGTCGGCGGTGATCGGATGCCGATGCGCGCCCTTCGCCGGAATCAACCACACGGTGACCGTCGACCCGTCCGGCATCTGAATCGGCACACTCTCCACGCCCCGCACGCTACCGCCTCCCGGTCTCCCATCCCGGCAGCCCGGCGGCGGCCCGGACCGGGTGCCCACCCTCGGGCCGCCTCGGCCGCGCTGACGCTGCGGTCGGGAATACCGGATAGTTCGCCGCCCCATCCGAACTCGGCCATCCCGGAGGGAAACCGCGCTTACCCGCCGACGGCAGCAAGATCAAGTCCGGCGCGCGCCGTCGGGTCGGCACTACGACGGCCTGGCGCGTCCGCTACGGGGTTTGCTTGCGCCGGGCGGGTTGCGTGACGCCGCGACGGCTGTGGCCGCCCAGCGGCGCGCGCCGGACGGGCCACCGAAGGCGTGCGGGCGGTGCCCCGGGCCGTCCTGGCAGCAGTCGCAGCGGGAGTGGTAAGTGAATCCGGAGTCGAGCACGGTGGCCAGGGCGCGCCAGCCCGACAGGTCGGCGCGGCGCGGAACGGCGAGGTTGGGTCCGGCATCGCGCATGGGGCGGCGGCAGACCGGGCACGGCCGGGCCGGATTGCCGTGCCCGAGGGCGCGTTTCATCGACACACGACAGCCGGTGCACACCAGGTGCGTACTGCGGATTCCCCCGTACATGCCCGCCACGGTACCGCCCCCGGTACGCACCCGCGAGTGGAAAATCGGTGCGGCCGAGGGCGGTTGACGTGCGGTCAGGCGCTGACGGCGCCCATGATGACGCGGCGCAGCACGCTGATGACCTCATCGAGCGGCGACCGGGGTTCGGAACCACTCCAGGCATCCACCACGTAGTTGACGGCGCCGATGATCGCCAGCACGCGCATCTCGTAGTCACCGGGCGGGATTTCGCCGTGCAGGGCGGCATCCTCGGCGGCGCTGGCGAGCAGTGCGCCCCAGGCGCGGCGCAGCTCGAGCCGGAACTGCTCGACCTTCGGCCCCGCGCCGACGACCTCGACCAGCGCGACCCGGGCTTTTCGGGGATCGCGCCCGATCGACTCGATGTACGCGCGCACGGCGGCGTCGATGATGTCGATGGCGTTCGCATCGGAGTGCTCGGCGATGGTGGCCGCCACGGCTTCCCGTGATTCGCGGTCGATCTGCTCGTAGAGCTCGAGCAGCAGCGATTCGCGACCGGTGAACTCCTCGTAGAACTGCCGTGAGGAGAGGCCGGCGTCCTTACAGATGGCGCCGACGGAGCTGTTTGCGTATCCGTCTCGCGCGAACACCGTCAGCCCCGACTCCAGAAAACGCGCACGACGCTGCCGTTGCCGGTCTTCTACGGGCTGCCCGGCGTACATTCTTCCCGCGTTCGTTTCCTGTGACATTGCGCCAGACAATACCGAAGGGCCCGATCCCCTCGTCATGGATCGGGCCCTTCGTTTGCACCTTCGACATCCCGCGCGATAGCCGAAAGTTGGCTCAGCTACTTCGGGCCAGTACGGCGCACCTGGGGAGGCGGGTATAGGCAGGGGAACCGCCCCAGGTTCGGAACGCGGTTCCGGGGGAAGAAACGCATTCCGATGCCGCATTGGCCCGAAAGTCACTGATCGTTTGCCAATCAACACGATACAGAGCGGGCGAACTGGACGGAATACTTTTGAAGGAGTTTTTTAGAATATATTTCCGCGCAAATGGCGGCTCGTGCGGCGACCAGCGCCATACCCCCACCGAACCGGACATTCACCCTGGACATGACGAAGGGCCTGATCCCCTCGTCATGGATCAGGCCCTTCAGTACCTCGTCGGCTCCCGCGCAGTAGCCGAAAGGTGGCACTCGCGTGGCTACTTGGCGGAACCGCTGGCCGAGCCGGTCGCGAGCAGCTTCAGGATGGTCTGCACGAGTACGTTCGAGATGATGTCCGTCATGGTGGTGCTCCGATCGAATAACGGGTGCCAGTGTTGCTTCACTGACTGTTTGCCATCGGGACCATACCGAGCCGGACCACGCCTCGGGAAGGTTTTCGAGGAAAAATCTAGTTTTTTTTCGAGATGGGGCTAGACGCTGGCCTACCTGGGGTTTCGGGGAGACTCGCCGACTCCCGGCGCTCCGGGGAAGCGGTCACGGAGATCCACCCATGATGCGGTTGCTGCGACTGTCTGGCAACCCCCTTTGCGAGGTTCCGGGAAGCCGTCAATCCGCCTGCGGAACCTCCGGTTCACCGAGTGTGAGCATGAGCCGGTTGGCCCAGGAGAACGACGCCGCGGACAGCACCAGATCGTGGATTTCGGTATCGGCCAGACCCAGTTCCCGCAGCCGTTCGATATGCGCGTGGCCGGCGCGCGGCGGGTTGGCCGCCAGCGCGTCCACGAAATCGACAATGGCATCCCATCTTTCGTCGATCAGGTACGCGTCCAGCAGTGGCGTCTGGATCTCCCAGAGGGTGACGTCCGGGGCACCCCACCGCTGTGCGAGGGTCGCCGATCAGCGAGCCGGGGCTCGAACATGCTGATACTCGTGACCGTGGGGGCAAATGTAGCGACGCGAGAATGGGCCGAGAACCCTTGGAATCAAGGCGATGTGAAAAATGGGACGAATCGCCTGTTGCGCAGGCGGTCTCGCCGCTGGTGTGGCGGCTATCGTGCCAGGTGGGAGGCCAGCCAGGCCGGAAATGCGGTGAGATCGGCGAGGACGATATCCGCACCCGCCGCGGACAGTTCCTCGGCGGAATACGGACCGGTCGTCACCGCCACAGAGTAGGCATCGGCCACCTTCGCGGCGCGCACATCACCGAGATGGTCGCCCACATAGATCGACGCGCCGTACTCGCGCAGCACCTCGCCCTTCTCCTCCGCCCATGCGCCGCCGACCAGATCATCGACCTCGAGACCGAGATGATCGAGATGCAATTGCGCGTGCGGGCCGTTCTTGGCGGTGATCACCAGCACCCGCCCGCCGGCGGCATGCACCGCGGCCAGCGCATCGACCACACCGGGCAGATGATCGCTCGGCTCCACCGCGAGTCCGGGATAGAACCGCCGATACATGGCCACCACCTCCGGCACCCGGTCCTGCGGGAACCATTCGGCCGCCTCCACCGCCAGCGGCGGACCGAGCCGCGACACCACCAGCTCGGAATCGATCGGCACACCGGTCTCGGCGGCCACCGCATCCCACACCGCGGCAATGCCGGGGCGGGAGTCGATCAGCGTCATATCCAGGTCGAACCCGACAACAAGTTCGTTCGGAACGGCGGTCGCACGATCAATGGCCACGCCCCGACCATACGGATACGCCGTTCGCCGCAAGAAACCGGTTGCGACCTCGAACTAGGCTTATCGCCATGGCAAGTGATCGCGGATCCCTGTTCTGCGGCATCGAGATCGGCGCGCGCATCGAACAGGTCGAGACGGAACTGATCGCCACCGGCGGCGCGGCAGCGAGCGCCCGGCTCGGCACCGAGGAGGGATTCGTCCAGAACGCCCAGCGCAGCGGCTTCGACCTGCTCTACACCCGCGCCATCCTCGTCGAGTCCGCCCCAGACTGGCCCAGCCGGCGCGCCGAAGTAGCTCAGCGTCCGGAGTCCGGAGTGGAGTAACTCAGCGCCCGGCACCGAGTAGCTCAACGTCGAGGGTGGGGCAACTCGGAGGTCGGCGCAGTTCAGTCCGGAATTCGGTGCGCGGCAATAGGTTTCAATTGCTCCCGCAGCTGCTCACCGGCGGGTCCGAACATCTGCGCATCGGTATCGACGGCAATCTGCACACCCTTGCCCACCAATTCACGTCCAGCAGTGGTGATTTCGATGCGCAGCACGCGGGCATCCACCGGATCCGCGCGGCGGGCGAGCAGCTCGCGCTCCTCCAGTACCCGAATGACCTTCGACGCCATCATCCGATCCGCCCCGGACATATCGGCCACCTGCTGCTGGGTCGGCAGCTCACCCTGCCGGCCCAGCCAGCCCGCCGACGCCAGCAGATTGAACTGGGTCGGCGTCAACCCGAGCGGCCGCAGATTCCGTTCCAGCGTCGCCCGCCACTCCAGCGCGGCGTGGTGCAGCCAGAACCCCGGGCTCATGAGCGGACCCCGCGGGATGCCGCGAGGTCCGTCCGATGATTCAGCCACGCTGTAGCGCCTCCTTCTCCAATGCCGCGAAGGTGAGCGGCATATCCGCCCGCATCGCCTTCGCCCAGATCAGTTTGAACAGTGGTCCGAACGGGCCGTGGACCTCCACCCGCTCGGACACCCGCAGCGTGCCATCGCCGAGCGACTCATAGGTGCGCTGCCCGCGCAGCTTCCCGAACGGGATGCCCGCCTCGCTGGTCCACGATCTACCCGGCTCGACCGCCGTGATCGTGAACGGTCCGGGCGGAGCGCCCTTCGGCTTGACCCACCCGGTGGTTCCCACCTGGAATGGTCCGTCGATCCGCGACTGCTCCTCGTGCGGATCCCACTCCGACCAGCGTGCCACATCGGTCGCCACCGCCCAGACCTGGTCGATATCACCCTTGATCACGGCTTCTTCGATGAACGAGTACATCATGACTGCCCCTGGATCTCATTCGCATTTTCGTTGTTGCGACAACAGTAACTGTAGTTGCGACAACAATCAACCCTTGAATCGCGGCGCCCTTCGGAGACGAGAAAGTGGCTGGTCCGCAACAGCACGGACCAGCCACCTCTATACCTCGCCACCCGGCCGTACGCGGCGAGCCGAGCCGGGCGGGTCCGACGCCCGGCCCAGCGGAGACCAGGCCGATGTCCGGCCCGCACCCGCACGGGTCAGGACCTGAGCTACTACCGCACCGACGCCCGCTCATATCCGAGCGGGCGGCTGGTGAAGGTCCCGCGCCCCTGGGTCCGGCTGCGCAAACGCGTTGCGTACCCGAACACTTCGGCCAACGGCGCGGACGCCGTCACGACCACGGTGCCACCCCGGGCCACCGAATCCAGGACCCGGCCGCGGCGAGCGGCGAGATCACCGAGCACCGCGCCGAGCGACTCCTCGGGAGCGGTGACGGTCAGCTCGAGCAGCGGCTCGAGCAGTGCCATCTCGCTGGCGCGCAACGCTTCTCTCAGTGCGAGCCGCCCCGCGGCACGGAAAGCCCGCTCCGACGAGTCGACCGGATGGGTCGCACCGTCGGTGAGAGTGACCCAGCGCGGTCGCCAGCCGTTCGGCATCGGCCGCGGTGCGGGCCTCGACCGCCACCGATACCACCGGATCACTGACGGTCGGCGGCTCCAGCAGCACCGGAGTCTCCGGTGCGCACAGCGTCGCCCCGGGTCGCGCGGACTTGGGCCCGATCACGGCGACAATCTGACCCGCCACGGCCTCCTCCAGTTCCTCGTGCCGGTCGGCCTGCACCCGCAGGATGCGGCCGATCCGCTCGATGCGCCCGGCGCCGACATCCAGCACCGACGCGCCCTTCCGCAGCGTGCCCGCGTATACACGCACGAACGTCAGTCGCCCGGTACCGGTCGCCTGCACCTTGAATACGAGCGCCACAGGGGATTCCGCCGGATCCGCGGTGAGCTCGAAGCCCTCGCCGCGCACCGGAGGTCGATCCGACGGCGAAGGCAGGTATGCCACCACGGCATCCAGCAGCGGTTCCACCCCGATATTCCGGTACGCCGCACCGCACAGCACCACCACGACCTCGCCCGTGAGGGTGAGCGCGCGCAGTGCCGCCGCCAAGGTCTCGTCCGACAGTGCCGACCGCGCGTAGAACTCGTCCAGCGCCGCCGAATACCGCTCGGACACAGCCTCTTCCAGTGCTCTCCGATGCCGACGAGCAGTCTCCGACAGCTCCTCCGGAATCGGAGCGACGGTCAGCGCACCCGCCACCCAGAGCAGCGCGCGCATACGAACCAGATCGACCACACCGGCGAATCCGTCCTCGGCCCCGATGGGCAACTGCACCGCAAGCGCCACCGCATGCAGGCGCTCCCGAATGGAGTCCACGGCCATCCCGAAATCGGCGCCGACCCGATCCATCTTGTTCACGAACGCAATTCGCGGCACCCCGTACCGGTCCGCCCGCCGCCACACGGATTCACTCTGCGGCTCCACACCGGCCACCGCATCGAAAACCGCGACAGCACCGTCGAGCACCCGCAGCGAACGCTCGACCTCATCCGAAAAGTCCACGTGCCCAGGCGTATCGATGACAGTGAGCCGATGCCCGGCCCACTCGCACGCCACCGCCGCGGCGAAAATGGTGATCCCGCGTTCCCGCTCCTGCGGATCGAAATCGGTGACGGTGGTCCCGTCGTGCACCTCACCACGCTTGTGGGTCATCCCCGTGAGGAACAGCATGCGCTCGGTGACAGTCGTCTTCCCCGCATCGACATGGGCGAGGATGCCCAGGTTGCGAACAGTGGTCAGAGCTTGCCGAGAAGCATTGGTACGCATGGTCGTCAGTCCTTCGTGCTGGTCCTTGAACAGAACAGCGCGATTCCCGAGACGACGAGAGAGGTCGCCCGGGTAACTCAGTACCGGCCGCGCAGCCGGCACCGAGCCGGCGAGGACACCAGGATCACCTCGAAGCGAGGGCGGGGAGCGACAAGCGTGCGTGCGTCACGCATCACGGTCTCCCTCCTGGATGTCCCGCGTGCCATTCGGCACGAGATCTCCTGTGAGAGTACGGAACCCCGTCGATCGGCGAAACCGAATTAATCGGTGCGAAGGGTGTCCGGATACGACAAAACCCCCAGCCCGAAGGCTGGGGGTTTTGCGAATGATGTTCCGGCGGTGTCCTACTCTCCCACACCCTGTCGAGTGCAGTACCATCGGCGCAGGTGGCCTTAGCTTCCGGGTTCGGAATGGGACCGGGCGTTTCCCCACCGCTATAGCCGCCGTAACTCTATGAAACCAAGGGGGTACGGGGGCATAGCCCCCGAAACTCCCCACACGTGCCGGGGATTCGAAAGGGGCACAGCCCCGTTCGTATCCGCCAACACAATGTGTGTTGTTTCAGATACCGCACAGTGGACGCGTAGCTTCTTTGTTGGTAAGTCCTCGGCCTATTAGTACAGGTCACCTGCACCCGTTACCGGGCTTCCAGTTCCTGCCTATCAACCCAATGGTCTGTTGGGGGCCTTAACCCCTCGAGGGGGTGAGAAACCTCATCTTGGAACAGGCTTCCCGCTTAGATGCTTTCAGCGGTTATCCCTTCCGAACGTAGCAAACCAGCCGTGCCCTTGGCAGGACAACTGGCACACCAGAGGTTCGTCCGTCCCGGTCCTCTCGTACTAGGGACAGCCTTCCTCAAGTTTCTGACGCGCGCGGCGGATAGAGACCGAACTGTCTCACGACGTTCTAAACCCAGCTCGCGTGCCGCTTTAATGGGCGAACAGCCCAACCCTTGGGACCTACTCCAGCCCCAGGATGCGACGAGCCGACATCGAGGTGCCAAACCATCCCGTCGATATGGACTCTTGGGGAAGATCAGCCTGTTATCCCCGGGGTACCTTTTATCCGTTGAGCGACACCGCTTCCACTTGCCGGTGCCGGATCACTAGTCCCGACTTTCGTCCCTGCTCGACCTGTCGGTCTCACAGTCAAGCTCCCTTGTGCACTTGCACTCGACACCTGATTGCCAACCAGGCTGAGGGAACCTTTGGGCGCCTCCGTTACATTTTGGGAGGCAACCGCCCCAGTTAAACTACCCACCAGGCACTGTCCCTGAACCAGATCATGGTCCGAGGTTAGAAGTCCAATACGATCAGAGTGGTATTTCAACGATGACTCCACGAACACTGGCGTGCCCGCTTCACAGTCTCCCACCTATCCTACACAAACCGTACCGAACACCAATACCAAGCTATAGTGAAGGTCCCGGGGTCTTTTCGTCCTGCCGCGCGTAACGAGCATCTTTACTCGTAATGCAATTTCGCCGAGTCTGTGGTTGAGACAGCTGAGAAGTCGTTACGCCATTCGTGCAGGTCGGAACTTACCCGACAAGGAATTTCGCTACCTTAGGATGGTTATAGTTACCACCGCCGTTTACCGGGGCTTAAATTCTCAGCTTCGCCCCAAAGGGCTAACCGGTCCTCTTAACCTTCCGGCACCGGGCAGGCGTCAGTCCGTATACATCGTCTTACGACTTCGCACGGACCTGTGTTTTTAGTAAACAGTCGCTTCTCACTGGTCTCTGCGACCTCACCCAGCTCCCGGAGCAAGTCCGTTCACCAGACAAGGCCCTCCTTCTCCCGAAGTTACGGAGGTATTTTGCCGAGTTCCTTAACCACAGTTATCTCGATCGCCTTAGTATTCTCTACCTGACCACCTGTGTCGGTTTGGGGTACGGGCCATGTACCAGCTCGCTAGAGGCTTTTCTCGGCAGCATAGGATCACTGAATTCGCCTCAATCGGCTACGCATCACCTCTCAGGCTACATGTTGTGCGGATTTGCCTACACAACGCCCTACAGGCTTACACCCGGACAACCATTACCGGGCCCAGCTACCTTCCTGCGTCACCCCATCGCTTGACTACTACCAGCAGGGTCCTGTGCAGCCGTTCCCCCTCTCGCCCGAAGGCTCGATAAGGAAACTTTTGGACAGTTAGCACACTAGATTCGCCATTGGGCGCGGATACACGGGTACGGGAATATCAACCCGTTGTCCATCGACTACGCCTGTCGGCCTCGCCTTAGGTCCCGACTCACCCTGGGCGGATTAACCTGGCCCAGGAACCCTTGGTCATTCGGCGGACGAGTTTCTCACTCGTCTTTCGCTACTCATGCCTGCATTCTCACTCCCATAGCCTCCACGGCTGGATCACTCCGCCGCTTCCCTGGCTACAGGACGCTCCCCTACCCATCCACACTCCTGGCCCGAAGGCGGGATAATGTGTGAATGCCGCGGCTTCGGCGGTGTACTTGAGCCCCGCTACATTGTCGGCGCAGGATCACTTGACCAGTGAGCTATTACGCACTCTTTCAAGGGTGGCTGCTTCTAAGCCAACCTCCTGGTTGTCTTCGCGACCCCACATCCTTTTCCACTTAGTACACGCTTAGGGGCCTTAGCCGGCGATCTGGGCTGTTTCCCTCTCGACTACGAAGCTTATCCCCCGCAGTCTCACTGCCACGCTCTCACACACCGGCATTCGGAGTTTGGCTGACTTCGGTAAGCTTGTGGGCCCCCTAGGCCATCCAGTAGCTCTACCTCCGGTGTGAAACACGTGACGCTGCACCTAAATGCATTTCGGGGAGAACCAGCTATCACGGAGTTTGATTGGCCTTTCACCCCTACCCACAACTCATCCCCTCAGTTTTCAACCTAAGTGGGTTCGGGCCTCCACGACGTCTTACCGTCGCTTCACCCTGGCCATGGGTAGATCACTCCGCTTCGGGTCCATAGTGTGCGACTGAAGGGCGCCCTATTCGGACTCGCTTTCGCTACGGCTACCCCACACGGGTTAACCTCGCCACACACCGATGACTCGCAGGCTCATTCTTCAAAAGGCACGCCATCACCCCACAACACCGAAGTGCGAAGGCTCTGACGGATTGTAAGCGCACGGTTTCAGGTACTATTTCACTCCCCTCCCGGGGTACTTTTCACCTTTCCCTCACGGTACTAGTCCGCTATCGGTCACCAGGTAGTATTCAGGCTTATCGGGTGGTCCCGACAGATTCACAGCAGATTTCACGGGCCCGCTGCTACTCGGGTACTCATTACAAGAGAGAACGCGTTTTCGTCTACCGGACTCTCACCGTCTACGGTTGGCCGTCCCAGACCAATTCGACTAACGCGATCTTTTCTGACTCTTGCTCAGTTCGGCAGAACCAAGAAAATGAGCCCCACAACCCCGCATAGACAACGCCTGCCGGCTATCACATCTACACGGTTTAGCCTCTTCCGCTTTCGCTCGCCACTACTCACGGAATCACTGTTGTTTTCTCTTCCTGTGGGTACTGAGATGTTTCACTTCCCCACGTTCCCTCCACACGCCCTATATATTCAGGCGCGGGTAACACGACATCACTCGTGCTGGGTTTCCCCATTCGGACATCCTCGGATCTCAGCTCGGTTGACAGCTCCCCGAGGCTTATCGCAGCCTCCTACGTCCTTCATCGGCTCCTGGTGCCAAGGCATCCACCGTACGCTCTTACACACTTACTAACAAAGATGCTCGCGTCCACTGTGCAGTTCTCAAACAACACACAAAACCCGATCTCGATTGCGACACCAGCAGAAACTCGGTAAGAGTCGCCCGGTATGTTGCGGACCAGATTTTGTCGTTATCTTGCCTGGAAAGAAAGACTTACGTCTGTTCTTTCAGGACCCAACAGTGTGCCGATATATCACTCGCCGGCCAGCCACTAGGGACTGTCCGATTGCGAGGAGGTTGTCAGTGTTCCACCCATGAGCGTCCGCCGGAAAACATGTGTTTCCGAAACGGTCTCTGCCACAACGTCATTCACCTGTGTGAAGAGTCGTGGAGATGTGCTCCTTAGAAAGGAGGTGATCCAGCCGCACCTTCCGGTACGGCTACCTTGTTACGACTTCGTCCCAATCGCCAATCCCACCTTCGACGGCTCCCTCCACAAGGGTTAGGCCACCGGCTTCGGGTGTTACCGACTTTCATGACGTGACGGGCGGTGTGTACAAGGCCCGGGAACGTATTCACCGCAGCGTTGCTGATCTGCGATTACTAGCGACTCCAACTTCACGGGGTCGAGTTGCAGACCCCGATCCGAACTGAGACCGGCTTTAAGGGATTCGCTCCACCTCGCGGTATCGCAGCCCTCTGTACCGGCCATTGTAGCATGTGTGAAGCCCTGGACATAAGGGGCATGATGACTTGACGTCGTCCCCACCTTCCTCCGAGTTGACCCCGGCAGTCTCTCACGAGTCCCCGCCATGACGCGCTGGCAACATAAGATAAGGGTTGCGCTCGTTGCGGGACTTAACCCAACATCTCACGACACGAGCTGACGACAGCCATGCACCACCTGTACACCGACCACAAGGGGGGCCATATCTCTACAGCTTTCCGGTGTATGTCAAACCCAGGTAAGGTTCTTCGCGTTGCATCGAATTAATCCACATGCTCCGCCGCTTGTGCGGGCCCCCGTCAATTCCTTTGAGTTTTAGCCTTGCGGCCGTACTCCCCAGGCGGGGTACTTAATGCGTTAGCTACGGCACGGATCCCGTGGAAGGAAACCCACACCTAGTACCCACCGTTTACGGCATGGACTACCAGGGTATCTAATCCTGTTTGCTACCCATGCTTTCGCTTCTCAGCGTCAGTTACTTCCCAGAGACCCGCCTTCGCCACCGGTGTTCCTCCTGATATCTGCGCATTTCACCGCTACACCAGGAATTCCAGTCTCCCCTGAAGTACTCTAGTCTGCCCGTATCCCCTGCAAGCTTAAGGTTGAGCCCCAAGTTTTCACAGAAGACGTGACAGACCGCCTACAAGCTCTTTACGCCCAGTAATTCCGGACAACGCTCGCACCCTACGTATTACCGCGGCTGCTGGCACGTAGTTGGCCGGTGCTTCTTCTACAGGTACCGTCACTTGCGCTTCGTCCCTGTCAAAAGGGGTTTACAACCCGAAGGCCGTCATCCCCCACGCGGCGTCGCTGCATCAGGCTTTCGCCCATTGTGCAATATTCCCCACTGCTGCCTCCCGTAGGAGTCTGGGCCGTGTCTCAGTCCCAGTGTGGCCGGTCACCCTCTCAGGTCGGCTACCCGTCGTCGCCTTGGTGGGCCGTTACCCCACCAACAAGCTGATAGGCCGCGGGCCCATCTCGCACCGATAAATCTTTCCACCCTCGAACATGCATCCGAAAGTCATATCCGGTATTAGACCCAGTTTCCCAGGCTTATCCCAGAGTGCGAGGCAGATCACCCACGTGTTACTCACCCGTTCGCCGCTCGTGTACCCCGAAGGGCCTTACCGCTCGACTTGCATGTGTTAAGCACGCCGCTAGCGTTCGTCCTGAGCCAGGATCAAACTCTCCGTTGAAGACTCTCAACCACACCCCGAAGGATGCAATCAGAAGAATTAACCAGAGTCCGAAAACCATGGCAAAACAAAACGCCAGCAAAAAGTATTTGCTGACTAAATGTCCGACCTCTCAACCGGGGGGTATGAGAAGCCGGAACCAATTAAATAATTGGCACTGACATTCATCGACACACTATTGAGTTCTCAAAGAACACACGCACACAGAACTTCGCGGGCTCTTTGTCCCGGTCGGTCTCTGAGGCAACTTTTACAGCTTAGCTCTTACCGCACAGCAGAACCAAATCCGCTGGTCAGGAGAGCTAGTGCGACTGTCGGGCGCTCCTCGTACAACCTCGTTTCCCAGGCCGTTAAGGCTCCGGGTCGGTGTCCGTGTCGCTCTGACTCGAACTAAGTTACGTGTCGCTACGAATGAAGTCAAATCGGCTGGTCAGGGGCTTGAACCCGGCAATCCGAACGAATGGTCTTGGTCGCGGACCGCCGAAGCGCACCCTAGAGGGCGTGTACGTCTGCGATTGGTCGATTACCACCGGCATCCTCGACGAGTTCGCAGAGCGACTCCCCGGCCATCAGCACAACGCGTCCATCCCCCCACACGCGCAGGACATCTCGCGGACAGCGGAGGCCGTCCCGCAGCACGCGGAGTGGCGCGTCAGCTGGCTCCCGGGCCGGCTGCTGACCCGAGACCAGGCGATCGCCGCCATCGAATTGGTCGAACTCCTCTATGCCCCTGCCCCGTACAGCGATGCGGCCTGCCGCGCCGCCATTGCGGCGGCCGCCGAACTCGTCGGCGTCCGGCCCATCGATGCGGCGGCCACACTCTCCGAACGACATCCCCGGCCCTGACTCCCCCACATAGGCGAGCCCGCGAAACCACAAGGGCCGGCCCACCGTGAGGGTGGACCGGCCCGCGTCATCCAGCTACGGAGCCGTGGATCAGCTCGCGTTATCCGTGCACTTCGACGTGACCAGGATGCCCGGCCCACCCGACGCACTCAGCGACGACGGCCGGAACGCCTGCGACAGCGCCTGCCGCTCCGCCTCGAAACGCGTGGGCGCCGAGGCCCAGAAGTACCGGGAGTCGGAATCCGACGTCTTGGCGATGGCGCCGCAGCCGTCGACGAAACGCACCACGATGTGGCAGTACTCCGGGTCGCCGCAGTCGTTCAGTGCATCCCGATCCGCCTCTGCCCAGTTCGGGTAGTTGTATGCGGCAGACCAGTTCTCGGTGTTGTCATCCCATTGCAGCAGCGCGATCGAACCGTAGAGACGTCCATCCGGTCCCGCTTCGGCGCTCGCGGATCCCGCGCCTGCCACCACACCGGCCATCATCGAGACAGCCGCCAGCCCCAGGGCGATTTTGCCCATTCCAAACATTCGAGATACTCCCCATCAGAAACGGTTTCGCGAATGAAACCGGTTGTGACAGTAGCGGGAAGGTCCGACAGAACGCCACTGACATTCAACGCCGAAGGCCGGCCCACCCAGGGGGTGGACCGGCCTTCGGTTGTGTACTGCGAGAACCGAATCGGTTCGACGCGGACTCAGATCCGGGGGATCAGAAGTCCATGCCGCCCATGCCACCGGTCGGGTCGCCCGCGGGGGCGGCCTTCTCCGGCTTGTCGGCGACGACGGCCTCGGTGGTGAGGAACAGAGCCGCGATGGAAGCCGCGTTCTGCAGGGCCGAGCGGGTGACCTTGACCGGGTCGGCAACGCCGGCGGCCAGCAGGTCGACGTACTCGCCGGTGTCGGCGTTGAGGCCGTGGCCGGCCGGAAGGTTCGAGACCTTCTCGGCGACAACGCCGGGCTCCAGGCCCGCGTTGAAGGCGATCTGCTTCAGCGGAGCCGAGAGCGCGACGCGAACGATGTTCGCGCCGGTGGCCTCGTCACCGGTGAGGGTCAGCTCGTCCAGCGCCGGGGCGGCCTGCACGAGAGCCACGCCGCCACCGGCGACGATGCCCTCTTCGACGGCAGCCTTGGCGTTGCGCACGGCATCTTCGATGCGGTGCTTGCGCTCCTTGAGCTCGACCTCGGTCGCAGCGCCGGCCTTGATCACCGCAACACCGCCGGCCAGCTTGGCCAGGCGCTCCTGCAGCTTCTCACGGTCGTAATCCGAGTCCGAGTTCTCGATCTCGGTGCGGATCTGCGCCACGCGGCCCTTGATGGCCTCCGGGTCGCCGGCACCCTCGACGATGGTGGTCTCGTCCTTGGTGATGACAACCTTGCGGGCGGTGCCCAGCAGCTCGATGCCGGCGGTGTCCAGGGACAGGCCGACCTCTTCGCTGATGACCTCGCCACCGGTGAGGATGGCGATATCGGCCAGCATGGCCTTACGGCGGTCACCGAAGCCCGGCGCCTTGACGGCGATGGACTTGAAGGTGCCACGAATCTTGTTGACCACCAGGGTGGAAAGGGCTTCGCCCTCGACGTCCTCGGCGATGATCAGCAGCGGCTTGCCGGCCTGGATGACCTTCTCCAGCAGCGGCAGCAGGTCCTTGACGGTCGAGATCTTCGAGCCGACGAGCAGGATGTACGGATCCTCGAGGGTCGCTTCCTGACGCTCCGGGTCGGTGACGAAGTAACCCGAGATGTAGCCCTTGTCGAAGCGCATGCCCTCGGTGAGCTCCAGCTGGAGACCGAAGGTGTTGCTCTCCTCGACGGTGATGACACCTTCCTTGCCGACCTTGTCCATGGCCTCGGCGATCAGATCACCGATGGACGAGTCGCCGGCCGAGATACCTGCGGTGGCAGCGATCTGCTCCTTGGTCTCGACCTCCTTGGCGGTCTCGAGCAGGCGGGCAGTGATGGCCGCGACGGCCTTCTCGATGCCACGCTTCAGACCCAGCGGGTTCGCACCGGCCGCGACATTGCGCAGGCCTTCGCGTACCAGCGCCTGGGCGAGCACGGTGGCGGTGGTGGTGCCGTCGCCAGCGACGTCGTCCGTCTTCTTGGCAACTTCCTTGACGAGCTCCGCGCCGATCTTCTCGTACGGATCTTCGAGCTCGATTTCCTTGGCGATGGAGACACCATCGTTGGTGATGGTGGGGGCGCCCCACTTCTTCTCCAGCACGACATTGCGGCCCTTCGGGCCCAGCGTCACCTTGACAGCGTCGGCCAGGGCGTTCAGACCCCGCTCGAGACCGCGGCGAGCCTCTTCGTCGTACGCAATTGTCTTGGCCATTGCGTTGAGATCCTCCAGATCAGGGGATTGACACGATCTGGCCAGGCGCGGTGCCCGCGACGGACGACCATAGGGGCCTCACCGTCCCGACCTAGCACTCACAGGTCAGGAGTGCCAAGCCATTTCTAGCACTCACACACCGGGAGTGCAAGGTCGGGGGTCAGCGCACCAGGCGGTCATCCACCCGCAGTAGCAGCGCAATCAGCGCATCGGTGCGGCGCTCCTCGGGGGTTCGCGGCTCACCCTGATCGATATTGACCAGCTCGGCGTCGTTCAACAGCAACTCCGCCTCGATCCGCATGATGGCGCGGACGAACACCGGAGCCACGTCGGGGGGCAGGTCACCGTTCACGATGAACCCGCCGTCCGGCGCCTCTTCGGTGGAGACATAGGAGAGCGCGCGCACCAGATCTGCGCGGCGTTCCCCTGCAACTAGGTCGGAACCTTCGTCGTCCGCCATGCCCACATGGTATCCGCCGTGGCTAGTGGGACACGTGAGGCGGGGTTCACTGCGCGTCAGCTGCGGGGTCCGCGAACTGCGCGAGCAGTTCCCCGAGGTCCGCCGATACCGCGTCCTTCTCCAGGCCGAGGCCGGAGAGCACGCCGGTCCCGGCCTCGACCTCCAGCAGCGCGAGCAGCAGGTGCTCGGTGCCGATGTAGTTGTGGCCCAGGCGAAGTGCCTCACGGAAGGTCAACTCCAGGACCTTCTTGGACTGAGAATCGAAGGGAATCAGGGCCGGAATCTTCTCCGCGGCGGCGGGCAGGGCGGCGGTGGCGACCCGGCGGACCGCGTCCACACCGACACCCTTGGCCTTGACAACCTGCACGGCAAGCGAATCCGGCTCGCGCAGCAGACCGAGGACCAGGTGCTCGGGGACGATCTCGGCATTGCTGCCGTTGCGGGCCTCCTCCTGCGCGGCGATCACGACACTGCGGGCCCGGTGCGTGAAGCGCGCGAAACCGGTGCTCGGATCGAGCGCCGCGGCGTCGGCGGCATCGCCCGGCCCCTTGGGGACGAAGCGCTTCTGCGCGGCCTGCTTGGTGACGCCCATGCTGCGGCCGATATCGGTCCAGGAGGCACCGGATCGGCGGGCCTGGTCGACGAAGTGGCCGATCAGGTGATCGGCCAGGTCACCGAGGTGATCCGCGGCGACCACGGCGTCGGAGAGCTGCTCGAGGGTGTTGTCGGGACGGGCCTTCTTGATGCCGTCGATCAGATCGTCGAGGCGAAAGGGAGTTGTCATGCGTCAACTGTAGGTTGACCATCTAACGATGGTCAACCCTTAGTTGACGATTTCCGTGGACCGACTCAGGGCCGCGCCGCACTACCCGCGGTGCGCACGATCTGCTCCTTGACCCAGGCCGCGGTACGACCGGTCAGGACCGTGCGGGCGGGTGCATCGTCGGCGTGCACGAATTGCACGACGGCATCGCGGCGGCCCAGGCTCACGCACTGCAGGACATAGCGGAAACGCCGGGGCGCGGGCGCCTTTCCGGCAAGACGCGCGGTGAGGGCGGTCGCGGCATATTTGCCCGCAGGCAGTGCGGTGGCGCACGCCATGCGCAATTCACGATCCTCCGGACCGGTCATGACGGCCGAATCGCCGACGGCGTACACCTCGGGATGCGAGCGCGAGCGCAATTCGTCGTCGACCAGGACCCGGCCGCGGGGATCCACGGCCAGACCCGAGCGGGCGGCCAGCTCCGGGACCGCGAATCCGGCTGTCCAGAGGACTGTTTCGGCGGCCAGACCTGCGCCGCCGACCAGCTCGAGACCGTCGGCGGTGACCTCGGCGACCTTCGCACCGGCGTGCACCTCGACGCCCAGGCGGTCGAGCACCTCGCGAATGTGGGTGCGGGCCTTCTCCGACAGCCAGGCTCCCGGCTCCTCGGCGCTGACCAGCAGCACCGTGAGATCCGGTCGGGCCTCGGCCAATTCGGTGGCGGTCTCGATACCGGTGGAACCGCCTCCGACCACCGCGACCCGCCCGGACAGGTCGGACGCTCGCCGCACATCCTCCGGCGTCGCCACCGAGTGGGCGTACTCGGCGACTCCGGGCACGCCGCCGAGATCGGCGACGCTACCCAGCGCGTAGACGAGCGAGTCATAGGAGACCGGCGGCGCATCCTCCAACCGCACCTGGCGGGCGGCGGTGTCGATACCGGTCGCCCGCCCCTGGACGAACTCGATACCCTTGCGCTCCAGCATCTCTCGCAGGTTCCATCGCGGGATCTGCTGACCGGCGAGCAGCTGATGCAGGCGCACCCGCTCCACCAGCTCTGTGCGCGTATCGATCACGGTGACGCGTACGCCGCGCGCCCGCGCCGCCTGCCTCGCCGCCGCCAATCCGGCGTACCCCGCACCGAGCACGACGATTCGATGTTCTCCGGTCATGAGAGAGCTCCTTTCCCCAAAGGACGACCCTGCACCGGGCCGACACTCTCTAGACCGGACAGCCCCGCGATCCCTGACAACTCCGGCATGTGTGCTGCGTCACCGACGCGCGAGAGGGCGGTTATGCCGTGCGCGAGGCGGCTTTGTCGGCGCGCACGAAGTAGGCCAGCTTGTCGGGATTGACGATCAGCCGCAGCGAGGCGAGGTGGTCGTCCGCGAATTCGGCGGACGCGATCAGGATGGTCACGTCGGCCGCGCGGGCCACGACGGCGGGCGCACCGTTGACATCCTCGATGGACAGGGACAGGTCCGGGACGTCGTGCGAGAAGAGCCAGGCGACGTAGCGGGCCACGCGGCCGGCGCCGAGCACGGCGCGGCGGGCGGCATTCACCTTGTCGCCGCCGTCCGCGACCGAGACGATATCCGCGGTGAACATGGCCTCCAGGGCCGCGACATCACCGGATCCGGCTGCGGTCAGGAACTTTTCGAAGAGAGCGCGCGCGTGCGCGGGTGCCGGATCGAAGCGGGGGCGCTCCTCTCGCACGCGCAGGGTGGCGCGGCGGTAGAGCTGCTGGGAATTGGCTTCGGAGAGGTCGAGCATGTCGGCGATCTCGCGGTGCGCGTAGCCGAAGGCCTCGCGCAGGACGAAAACCGCGCGCTCGGCGGCGGTCAGCCGTTCGAGCAGGGTCAGGAAGGCCAGGGAAACCAGTTCGCGCTGTTCGGCCGATTCGAGTGGGCCCAGCTCGTCGGTCGCCACCGGCTCGGGTAGCCAGGGGCCGATATAGGTTTCGCGGCGGGCGCGGGCCGAATCCAGCCAGGTGCGGCACAGATTCACCAGCACGGTGGTCAACCAGGCTTCGGCGGAACGGATTTCGGCGCGGTCGGCGGCGGCCCAGCGCAGATAGGTCTCCTGCACGGCGTCTTCGGCCTCGCTCGCCGAACCCAGCAGCCGGTACGCGAGTGCGAACAGTCGCGGACGATGTCGCTCGTATTCCACCAGCCCGCCGGCGTCCATCACTTCACCCGTCCTCGTACGTAGGTTCGAGACGATACGCCTGCGCGCCACCCCGCCAGTGGTGACCATCCACACGCCCCTACGGTCCGCTGCACACCTGATAGGACCGCAACCGACACCGCGGGAAGCCACACCCGGCGGCCACGCTGCCGGATGCACGGGAATCGGTTGCGCCGCACTGCCTATCGGCGGGACGCGCCGCGGAGTTACTTGGCGGCGCCGATGGCGTTTGCTACCGAT
The DNA here is from genome assembly GCF_045040085.1 of Nocardia sp. NBC_01388. Taxonomy (NCBI): domain Bacteria; kingdom Bacillati; phylum Actinomycetota; class Actinomycetes; order Mycobacteriales; family Nocardiaceae; genus Nocardia; species Nocardia sp. NBC_01388. Next base: position 7,021,862 of record NZ_CP109553.1, on the reverse strand, counting down.
GTGCCGGCGTAGGCGGGCGCGAGGCAGACGAGTTTTGCGGTACCGAGCGCGACATTGGGGCTGCCGTCGAATTTGGAACCCGGGTTGGCGGCCAGGACCTGCTGGATGACCTGCTTCTCGGTGTCGTTGTCGAGGTCGCGGAAATCGCCGCAGGTGGTCTGGGCGCCGTCGGGGGCGGTGGTCTTCTTGGCGGCCGCGGGGGTGGTGTTCGCACCGGCGGGCGGCTCGACGGGGGCCTCGGCCGTGGTGGCGGCGACCGGAGCGGAAGCGGGCGTAGCGGTGGGTGTGCCGGTGGGCGCCGCGACACTGCTCGAGCTCGGGGCGCCCTTGGTCTGGCTGCTCGCTTCGGTGGATTTTCCCGATCCGCAGCCGGCTAGACCCAGCACCAGCGCTCCTGCGGCGAGGGCGACGATCACAGTCTGTTTCATACCCTTTTCCGAGCTTCCCGAGAGTGCCTGCGCACCGGGGCGCCCGGCGCTCGGAGCAGAGTACCCGCAGGCGACCGCTACCGGTAGCAAGAGCACTCCCGTATCGTCACTATCAGGCGAAATGAGACGAATCACGTGCAACCAGAGGAGATCTCATGCCTGCACCGAAAACCCCGATCGTCTTCATCCACGGCCTGTGGATGCATAGCGACAGCTGGACACCGTGGCTCGAGTATTTCGACCGCGCGGGCTTCGCGCCCATCGCCCCCGGCTGGCCCGGCGACGGACGGGATCCGGCGGCCACCCGGGCCAATGCCGAGGCTCTGAACAATCGCGGCATCGCCGAAGTCACCGAGCACTACGCCAAATACATTGCCGATCTACCGGCGCCGCCGATCGTCATCGGGCACTCCTTCGGCGGGCTCATCGCACAGCAACTGCTCGCCCAGGGCATCGCCATCGGCGGCATCGCCATCGCGCCCGCGCAGTACCGGGGCGTGTACGTGCTACCGCCTGCTCAATTGCGCAGTGTCGGAGGGATTCTCGCGAAGCCCTGGTTGCGCCGCAAGACCTGGGCGCACACCGCCGACAGCTATCACCGCGTCTTCGGCAATGCCATCAGTCGTGCGGAATCGGATCAGCTGTTCCGTCAGTACGTGATTCCCGCGCCGGCCAAGCCAGTGTTCCAACTGGCCCTGGCGAATGTCAGCCCCAGGAGCGAAGTCAGCGTGGACGTCCACGCGGTGCGCGGGCCGCTGCTGCTGATCGCGGGCGCCGAGGACCGGGCCACTCCCCCGGCCGTGGTGCGCGCGCAATTCCGGCTGCAGCAGCGCAATCCGGGTGTCACGGAGTTGCAGGTGCTCAACGGCCGCGGGCACTCCATGGTGGCCGATCACTGCTGGCACAATCTCGCGGATCTCTCGCTCGCCTTCCTCAGCAGCCACAAACTCGGCCCGGAAGAATGAGAATCCCTGGGAGACAAGTTCTCCCAGGGATTCACCCAGTACCGCCGACCGTCAGTTCAGGTGACTCTGCCAGTCCGCCGGCACCCGCTCACGCGGCCCGGGCACCGTCTGCGTCGCCGGATGCGAATGCGGTGCGGCCAAATCCGGCCCCTCGCCGTACATTTCGTCGGTCGCGTAGTTGTAGAACCAATCCTCGCCCGGCTCGTAGCTCTGCGCGAACGGGTGCCCGGAATCTTTGAAGTGCTTGGACGCGTGCTGCGACGGGGAACTGTCGCAGCAGCCGACGTGGCCGCACTGGGCGCAGCGGCGCAGATGCAGCCACCAGCCCTGAGCGGCGTCGCAGTCCTGACAACCGGGGCCGCTGGGGGCCGCGGACGGATCGATACCCTCGATCTTCTCCGACATCACTGGTCTCCTGTATCAGCTTGCCATGCTTACGGTTTCGATATTCTCAGGCACATCGACGCGCTCGAACGGAATCCGCACGATGAACCGGGTATCGCCCGGCTCCGACTCCACCCGGATATCGCCGTGATGCTTGTTCACCACAATGCGGAACGAGATATCCAGTCCCAGACCGGTTCCCTCGCCCACCGGCTTGGTGGTGAAGAACGGTTCGAAGATGCGGGTGCGGATCTCCTCCGGCACGCCCGGCCCGGTATCGCCGATTTCCACTGCGACACAGGGACCGTCGCGGTAGGTGCGAACGGTGAGGGTGCCGCGGCCGTTCATGGCCGAGATGGCATTGTCGATCAGATTGGTCCACACCTGATTCAGTTCCGCCGCATAGCAGGGCACCGGCGGCAGCGCGAGGTCGTACTCCTTGACCACCTGCACATTGTCGCCGATCTTGCGGCCCAGCATGACCAGCGTGCTGTCCAGCAGCTCATGGATATCGACCACCTGGAACGGGGCCCGGTCCATCTGCGAGTACTGCTTGGCCGCGTTCACCAGCGTGGAGATGCGGGTCGTGGAGTCGGAGATCTCGTTCATGAGCAGTTCGGTCTCGACCGTGTAATTCAGCCAGCGGATCGCGCCCTCGAAAACCGCGCCCTCACAACCGGTGAGCGTGCCGTGCACCTTCTCCAGCCAGTCGATATCGAAACCGGCCTGTACGAAGGTCGGGGCGATATCCCAGCCGTTGGCGATACCGTGCGCCTCCAGCCAATCACCGAGCTCGTCCTCGCGATCGGCCGCCTCCAGCGGGGTCAGCGTCGGCGCCTTCGCCACCTGGGCGGCGGCCTCCTCCTGCAATTGCGCCAGCGCCTCCATGGTCGCGGAGTCGAACTTGCCGTGCGCCATCATCTTCAGCTTGTGCCGCATACCGGCCACGCGTTCCCGCAGCGAGGAGGTGGCGCGCACGGCTGCCGCGGCCGGATTGTTCAGCTCGTGCGTCAGGCCCGCCGACAGCGAACCCAGCGCCAGCAGGCGTTCGCGCTGCCCGATGATCTCATTGGAATTGCGATTGCCGAAGAACACACCCTCCAGCAGATGCAATGCCATCGGGAACCATTCCTTCATCATGTGCGAGAAGGTTCCGGCATCGAGCACAAAGAATTTCGACGGCTTGGTCACATAGAAGGACGCGCTGTAGTTCTGGTCGACCTTATCGCCCATGTACGCGGTCCACGCGCCCGAATACGACCCGTGATGATCGGTGCGGACGAGTTCGATCTCCTCGCCCCCCGAGATCTTGGTCATCCGGACCTCGCCCTCCATGAGGACGTAGAAGCAGGTGGCCGGCTCGCCCTCGCGGAAGACCAGACCCGGTTCGAAACGCTCGACCCGGCCGTCCTTGCACAGCCAGGCCAGCTGTTCGTCGGTCAGCTTCTCGAAGAGGAACAGGTCCCGTAGTTCATTGGGATCGCAGATCAGTGATGTTGTTCCCACGATTGCACTCCTACTGTTTCGCGATCCAGCGGTGGACCAGCATGACGGCCATCGCGCCCTCGCCGACGGCGGACGCCACCCGCTTCGCCGATTCCGAACGTACGTCGCCGGCCACGAAAACGCCGGGAACGCTGGTCTCCAGGTGTTGCGGCGGGCGCGGTAGCTCCCAGCCCGCCGGGCGATTGCCGTCGACCATCAGATCGGGTCCGGCCAGGACATAGCCCTTGTCGTCCCGGTGGACGACACCGTCGAGCCATTCGGTTTCGGGGGCAGCGCCGATGAACAGGAACAACCGTTCGGCATCCACTTTTTCTTCCGCGCCGGTGGCATTGTCACGCAGCAGGATCCGCTCCAGATGATCGTCACCGTCCGCCGACACCACCTCGGTGCGGGGATGCACCTTGATATTCGGGATCTGCTCGATCTGCTGGATCAGATAGTGCGACATGGAATCCACCAGCGAGGTCGCGCGCACCAGAATGTGCACGGTGCGCGCGTGCCGGGACATATAGACCGCCGCCTGACCTGCCGAATTCGCGCCGCCGACAATGTAGATGTCGCGGTCGCTGCAATCGGAGGCCTCGGTCATCGCGGAGCCGTAGTAAACGCCGCGCCCGGTGAAATCGTCCACCCCGGGCGCCGGATGATGCCGGTAGTTGACGCCGGTCGCGATCAATACGCTGTGGGCGGAAATGCTGCCGCCGTCCGCGAACTTCACCACCCGCGCGGCGCCGCACGGTTCCAGGCTGACCACCTCGCGTGCGGTGATGAGTTCGGCGCCGAATTTGACGGCCTGCCGCCGCGCCCGATCGGCCAGCTGGGAACCGGACACTCCGTCCGGGAAGCCCAGATAGTTCTCGATGCGCGAGCTCTGGCCCGCCTGCCCGCCCGTCGCGGTGCGCTCGACCAGGACCGTGCGCAAGCCCTCCGACGCGCCGTACACCGCCGCGCCCAGACCGGCCGGGCCGCCGCCGACCACGATCAGGTCGTAGAACTCGCTGGCGGGAACGATATTGAGGCCGACGGCGGCCGCCAATTCCGAGTCCGACGGCATGCGCAGCACTTCACCGGACTGATTGATGACGACCGGACAGTCGTCCTCGGTGGCATTCGCGGCGGCCAGCATCCGCGCGCCCTCGGGCTCGTCGACCTGGTACCAGCGATACGACAACTGATTGCGCGCCAAGAACTCCCGGACCTCGGAGCAGCGGGCCGACCAGCGGTGGCCCACCACCTTGGTCTCCGTCACCGGCTTGTGGTCATCGCTGCGCCAGGCGTCGAGCAGGGCGTCGATCACCGGATAGAGCTTCTCCTCCGGCGGATCCCACGGCTTGAGCAGGTAGTGATCCAGATCGACCACATTGATGGCCTCGATGGCCGCATCGGTGTCGGCGTAGGCGGTGAGCAGCACCCGCCGCGCGTGCGGATGCAGGTCCATGGCCTGCTCCAGGAATTCGACGCCGTTCATGCCCGGCATCCGATAGTCGGCGATCAGGACCGCGACCGGCTGGCCGCGCAGTTTCAATTCCCGCAGTACCTCGAGCGCGTCGGCACCCGACTCCGCCCGCAGGATCCGGTAATCCGCGCCGAACCGGCGGCGCAGATCACGAACCACGGCACGGGAGACACCGGGATCGTCGTCCACGCTGAGGATGGCCGGTTTGGCGGCAGCTGGTGAAGTCACCTAAAGAGTATGAGCCGAGTTGGCAAGTGATTTCGGCCCGCGCTGCCCCCGAGAGACGATCGCCACGTCAGATCCGGTGGTGCTGAACGATATCGAGCTCGTTCGGTGTGAGCAGTCGCTCCAACCGTTCTTCGAGTTGACCGTTCGGTCTGGTCCGTCTCGGCCGGCCGGGAGGTTGCGCGGCGTCGCGGTTCTCGTCGGCTGGCAACAGCGGAACCGTCTTGGTTCTGCGATGCAGGAGCGATAGCAATTTCACGGCCGATCACCTCACGTTTCGCATCGGAAGCTGGTGGCCTTAACTGTTAATTCGGTTATCCCACATTGTGCGTTAGCCATTACCTTTGACAATGCGGCAACACAGGAATGTGATCTAGTTGATTTTCAGTGTTCGGTTCGATGTTCGAGTGGGAACTAGGATCACTGGTACCCATCGTCACATCTTTCGGAGGCAGCGTTGCCGAACACTCTCGAAGCCACCATCGACATCGCAGCACCGCCTGAGCAGGTCTGGAGCATCGTCTCCGATCTCAAGCGGATGCCGGAATTCAGTCCGCCGACCGTGCGCGTGCAGCCGCTCGGCAAGATCCGCACCGGCACCTGGGTCGTCAATCTCAATCGTGACGGCGCCAAGTACTACCCCACTTCGTCCCGGGTGGTGCGTTATGAGCCGAACCGCGCCATTGCCTTCCGGATGAACGAGAACCGCACGATCTGGAGCTTCACGCTGGAGCCCATCGAGGGCGGCACCCGGGTTGTGCAGCGTCGCGATATCCCCCACGGGGTCAGCTGGCCCGTCCGGCGCATGATCGATTCGATACTCGGCGGCGAGCAGCCCTTCGAGGCGAATCTCGTCAGCGGTATGAACGAAACCCTCGGCAAGATCAAGCAGACCCTCGAGAGCTGATCTGCGTGTTGTCCGGTGGCGCCGCGGGCGGATAAGTAGGTTCGCGGTATGCGACGACTTATAGCTATCTGTGCCGCGGCCACCGGTCTCGCGCTCCTGCTCACCGGTTGTGGTTCCGATAACGATCGGTCGGTGACCGTGGCCGGCACCGGCAAGGTGCAGGGCGTTCCCGATGTGCTCACGGCCGATCTCGGAGCCCAGGTGAACGCCGCCGACGTGTCCACCGCCGTCGACGGTGTCAACGGCAAGGCCAAGGCCATGACCGACGCCATGGTCGGAGCGGGCATCAAGCGCGAGGACGTACAGACCAGCGAGCTGTCCGTGCAGCCCACCTACGGCCCGGAGGGCCACACCATCACCGGGTACCAGGCCACCAATTCCGTGCATATCGCGGTGCACGATCTGCCCAAGGCCTCGGCCATCCTGGATGCGGCGGTCAAGGCCGGCGGCAATGACACCCGGGTCAGCTCGGTGGCCTTCAGCCTCGAGGACAACACCAAACTGCTGGCCGATGCGCGCGCCCGCGCGTTCGACGACGCCAAGGCGCGCGCTCAGCAGTACGCCGACCTCGCGGGGCTGAAACTCAAGAGCGTCAAGACGATCAGCGAGGGCGGTGGCGGCAATACCCCGCCGACCGCCGCGCGCGATGCGGCGCCCGCGCCGAGCTTCAGCCTCGAACCCGGCCAGCAGACAGTGACTTTCACCGTCAATGTGGTGTGGGAACTCGGGTAGTTACTTCCAGTTCGGAAGCGTCACAACCTGTGCGGCGTAGGACAGGCCCGCGCCGAAGGCGATGAGCAGTGCGGTGCCGCCCGGTTTGGCATCGCCCTCGCGCAGTAGTGCCTCGATGGCCAGCGGGATCGAGGCGGCCGAGGTGTTGCCGGTCTCCTCGATGTCATTGGCCAGGGCGCAGTGATCGGGCAGATGCAGCACCCTGGCCATGATCTCGATGATCCGGCCATTGGCCTGGTGCGGGACCATGGCGTCGAGATCGTCGGTCGTCAGGCCCGCGACCTCGATGGCCTCCCGGCACACCTTTTCCAGAGAGTGTGCGGCCCAGCGGAATACGGCCGTGCCCTCCATGGCGAGATAGGGCCGGACCGCGGCCGTGCCCTGCGCGTCGATCTCGCGGAAGAAGTCCATCCAGTCCTTGTCCTGGCGGATGGCGTGATGCTGGGTGCCGTCCGAACCCCAGACGGTAGGACCGATGCCGGGTTCGTCGGAGGCGCCCACCACGACCGCGCCCGCACCGTCTGCGAACAGGAACGCGGTGCTGCGATCGGCCGGATTGACCGTGTCGGTGAGCCGCTCCACACCGATGACCAGCACGTTCCGGGCGGTGCCGCCCTTCACCAGATCAGAGGCCACGGCCAGCGCGTGGCAGAAACCGGCGCAGCCCGCGGAGATATCGAAGGCGGCGACGCCATTGCAGCCGAGTTCGGTGGCGATCTGCGGTGCGGCGGCCGGTGTCAGCAGCAGCCAGGTCGAGGTGGCGACAATGACGCAGTCGATATCGCCGGCGCCGATCTCGGCGGCTTCGAGCGCATCGCGGGCGGCCGCGGCGCTCATGAAGATGATCGTCTCCTCTTCCGAGGCGAAGCGGCGATTGCGGATACCGGAGCGGGTCCGGATCCATTCGTCGCTGGACTCGATCGGTCCCGCGACTTCCTCGTTGGTGACGACCCGTGCAGGGCGATATACGCCGAGTCCGCGTATTGCGGTGTGCTCTACCCCGCTGATCGAGGCAATTCGAGCAGCCATGGTGCTTCTCCTATGTACTGCGCTTCGAACATGACCTTCATCGGGTTGTTCCCCCACCCCCTTGCGGCCACGATGCCGCAGACATGAGGCCCCCTCATATTAATCGAAACAGCTTCCCATGCATGTGGGTTCGATCACAAATGGCGGCTGCTGCCAGACTGCTCACTCTGCACCGAAGATCGCTGCGGTAGCCGAGGCAAATCAATTTCGGTCACCTTCCCGTATCGTGTGATCGCGGTCCTGAACCGCACCTACCCGCGCATGAAAGAGGAGCTTGTGGCCCGCCGTCCCACCCCGCCCGGCACCCCCGAAACCACCGGACTCGGCCATGTGGTCGATCTGGTCCGCTCCGCCATCCCGCCGCTGCACCCGGCCGGCCTGCCGTTCGTGGCAGCGCCGCTGGCAGTCGCCGTGCTGGGCGTCCGGCGCAAGTGGGTGCGCCGCACGGGACTGCTCGCGGCCGCGGCCACCGCCACCTTCTTCCGGCACCCGCACCGGGTGCCGCCGAATCGTCCCGGTGTGGTGGTCGCGCCCGCCGATGGTGAAGTCGCACTGGTCGATTCGGCCGTGCCGCCCGTCGAGCTGAATATGGGCGATCAGCCGCTGCCGCGCGTGAGCATCTTCCTGTCGGTGCTGGATGTGCACGTACAGCGGATGCCGATCTCCGGCAGCGTGGAGAACATCGTCTACAAGAAGGGCGAATTCCTTTCCGCGGATCTGCCCGAGGCCAGCGACGCCAATGAGCGCAACAGCATGGTGCTGCTCACCGAGAGCGGACAGCGGCTGGTGGTCGTGCAGATCGCCGGGCTGCTCGCGCGGCGCATCGTGTGCGAGCCGAAGGTGGGCGACAAGCTCAGCATCGGCGAGACCTACGGTCTGATCCGTTTCGGCTCCCGCGTGGACACCTACTTCCCGGCCGGTACCAAGCTGCTGGTCGTCCCCGGGCAGCGGACCATCGGCGCGGAAACGGTGCTGGCCGAACTGGATTCATGATGGAGCAACTCGCGCCCGCACCGTCGCTGCATCGGTCGGCCCGCAACCGCACCGTGCGACTGCTGCCGAGCATGGTCACCATTCTCGGGCTGTGCTCCGGGCTCTCGGCGGTCAAATTCGCCATGCAGGGCGAACTCGCGATCGCCCTGGCCCTGGTCGGCGCCGCCGCGATTTTCGACATGCTGGACGGTCGCATCGCCCGCATGCTGGATGCCACCAGCCGGATGGGCGCGGAACTCGATTCGCTCTCCGACGCCATCGCCTTCGGCGTCGCGCCCGCCCTGGTGCTGTACGTGACGTTCCTGCACGCCAACAGCGTGGGCTGGATCGTCGCGCTCATGTTCGCGGTCTGCATGGTGCTGCGGCTGGCCCGCTTCAATACGCTCCTGGACGACGACAGCCGCCCCGATTGGCAGCGTGAGTACTTCACCGGTGTGCCCGCGCCCGCGGGCGCACTCATCGTGCTGCTGCCCATCGCGCTGTCCGAGCAGTTCCACGACGGCTGGTGGGTCAGCTTCACGGCCGTCGCGATCTGGACCGTACTGACCGGCCTGCTGTGTGTGAGCACGCTGCCGACGCTGGCCATCAAGTCGGTATCGGTCGCGCCCCGCACCGCACCGCTGTTCCTGGTGCTGGTCGCGCTCGCGGCCGCGCTGCTGGTCACCTACCCGCTCATCCTGATGATGGCGCTGGTGGTGCTGTACCTCGGGCACATTCCGTTCGCTGTGCATTCGGCGCGCTGGGTCGCGGCCCGTCCGGAGACCTGGGATCACAAGCCCGCCGAGCGCCGCGCCCAGCGGCGTGCACAGCGGCGCCGGCCGATTCGGGTGCCGATTCGCGGCGTATCCACGGCCCGATTGCGCCTGCGCCGACCGGGTGGCCGACTGTAATACCTGCCTCCGCTTCGCTCCGGCGGGTTCGTGGCCCTGTTACCCCGTTCTTCCCTCCCTCCACTCCTCCGCTTCCCTCCCTCCACTCCTCCGCTTCCCTCCCTCCACTCCTCCGCTTCGCTCCCCCGCTCCACTCAGTCCAGAACGGGGCGGGCCACGAACTTGCAGCGGGCCGATATTGCGGGCGATGACTGTAATATCTGCCTCCGCTTCGCTCCGGCAAGTTCGCGGCCCTGTTACCCCGGTCTTCCCTCCCTCCACTCCTCCGCTTCGCTCCCCCGCTCCACTCAGTCCAGAACGGGGCGGGCCACGAACTTGCAGCGGGCCGATATTGCGGGCGATGACTGCGGGATTGTTACGGGCGGGTCGCGCACAATGGGTGGCGTGCCCGAACTCGCGCTGACCGCACGACTGAACATCTCGGCCGCCGATGCCCGGAGGGGGTTGGTGCGGCTGCATCCGGAAGCGCTGGCAGCGCTGGGGTTGCGGGAGTGGGATGGGATTTCGCTGATCGGGGCACGGCGGACCGCCGCCGTGGTGGCCGTCGCTCCCGCCGGAACACCGGCGGGGGTGGTGCTGCTCGATGATGTGACGCTCTCGAATGCCGGGGTGCGCGAGGATGCCACCGTGGTCGTCTCGCCGGTGACGGTCTATGGGGCGAAACAGATTTCGGTGACGGGCTCGGCACTGGCCACCAGTTCGATTCCGGAGACCACACTGCGGCAGGCACTGCTGGGGAAAGTGGTCACGGTGGGAGACGCCGTCTCGCTGCTGCCCCGGGATCTGGGGCCGGGGACCAGTAGTTCGGCTGTGCCCCAGGCGCTTTCGCAGACCTTCCGGATCGCCTGGACCTCCGAACTGCTGACGGTGACGGCCACCGATCCCGCACCCGGGCCGGTGAGTGTGCAACCCAATAGCGCGGTGGTGTGGGGGCCGGGTGTGGCGGCGACCGATCGGCCGCGGTCACTGCTGGGCGACAGCTCGGCCCAGGCGCCCGACCGCCCCGATCGACCGGTGATGCCGCCGCGCACCCGGTCGCAGGCGCCGGTGTCGGCCGTCGCGCTGGCCGATCTCGCGGGCGTGCAGGCACAGTCGGCCAAGCTGACCGAATGGCTGAATCTGGCACTCGATGAGCCGGAACTACTGAAAACCCTTGGCGCGTCCTCCCAATTGGGCGTGCTGATCACCGGACCCGCCGGAGTCGGCAAGACCACGCTGGCCAGGGCGGTGGCCGGATCGCGGCGGTTGGTGGAGCTGGACGGGCCGTCGGTCGGCGCCACCGAGAGCGGCACCCGGCTGCGCGAAGTGGGCATGGTGGTGTCCGATATCTGTTCCGGCGCGGGCGGGGTCCTGCTCATTACCGATATCGATGCCCTGCTGCCCGCGGTGGCCGAACCGGTGGCGACGCTGATTCTCGATCAACTCCGGGCGGCCGTGGCCAGCCCGGCGGTGGCACTGCTGGCGACCACGGCGCATCCGGCCGAGATCGACGCCCGGCTGCGCGGCCCGGAACTGTGCGATCGCGAGGTGACGCTGCCGCTGCCGACCGCGGCGGTGCGTGTGGCGCTGCTGGAGCAATTGCTGCGCACCGCGCCGACCGAGGGTCTGAAGCTGGACGAAATCGCTTCCCGCACACCCGGATTTGTCGCCTCGGATCTGGCGGCGCTGGTGCGCGAGGCGGCGCTGCGGGCGGCGTCCCGGGCCAGCCGCGAACATTCGGAACCGATGTTGCGCCAGCAGGATCTGGCGGGTGCGCTGGAGGTGATCCGCCCGCTGTCCCGTTCCGGGACTGAGGAATTGGCCATCGGCAGCCTGAGCCTCGACGATGTCGGCGACATGATCGAGACCAAGCAGGCGCTCACCGAGGCGGTGCTGTGGCCGCTGCGGCATCCGGATTCGTTCGCCCGGCTCGGCATCGATCCGCCGCGCGGCGTGCTGCTGTACGGCCCGCCCGGCTGCGGTAAGACCTTCCTGGTGCGCGCCCTGGCCAGCACGGGGCAGCTGAGCGTGCACACGGTGAAGGGCGCCGAGCTCATGGACAAGTGGGTGGGCTCGTCCGAGCGGGCGGTGCGCGAATTGTTCCAGCGCGCACGCGATTCCGCGCCCTCGCTGATCTTCCTGGACGAGGTGGACGCGCTGGCTCCGCGCCGCGGCCAGAGCGGTGACTCGGGTGTGGCCGATCGGGTGGTGGCGGCCCTGCTCACCGAATTGGACGGGGTGGAGCCGCTGCGCGATGTGGTGGTGGTCGGCGCGACCAACCGCCCGGAGCTCATCGATCCCGCGCTGACCCGGCCGGGCCGTCTGGAGCGCCTCGTTTTCGTCCCGCCGCCGGATGCCGCCGCCCGCACCGAGATCCTGCGCACGGCCGCCAAATCCGTACCGCTGGCGAAGGAGGTCGATCTGCGCAGGCTGGCCAAGGATCTGGACGGCTATTCGGCCGCCGATTGCGCGGCGCTGCTGCGGGAGTCGGCGCTGGCGGCCATGCGCCGCGATATGGAGGCCGCCGATGTGACCGCGGCGGACGTGGCCGCCGCGCGCGCGGTGGTCCGGCCGTCGCTGGACCACACTCAGGTGGAGTCGCTGCGGAAGTTCTCCGAGCAGCGTGCGGGAACAGGCCGAGTCGGTACCGCAGAGGGCTATGTCTGAGTGGTAATGAGCGATAGCTGATCCGAAGCCAATTGTCCAGCAAATGACATAACTTAGGCGAGTCGAACTGGTCGGTCCGCCCCGCCACGGTATTTTCACCCAGGTGAGGCCGTATCAGGTAGCGACCGAGACAATCACGGCACTGGTCGCGACGACGGTTGCCGGACTTTCACTAGCCATGCCGATCGACTTCGGCTGGACGTCCAACACCTCAGCCCTGCACATGGATCTGATGGCCTATACGCTGCCGCGCGCCGTCGGCGCCGGCGCGCTGGTGGCCATGATCGTCGCGGTATTGATCACCACGCTCGGCAGCACCGTCATCGCCTGGGCCACCGCACTCGGCGGTCTGCTCGCGCTGACTGTGAACCATATCTTCGGCCACACCACCGAACCCGCGAGCGCGCTCGCCACCTTGAATTTCATCGATTCGCTGGCGGGCGGCGTGGTGCTCGGCGCCTTGGGCGCGGCTGTCCTGCATCATCGACTCCCCGCCTACGGCTGGACACTCGGTGTGCTGATCAGCGTGCTGCTGGGCTCGGTCAGCCCGATGCCGCATCTGGGCGGCCTGCTGAACGAGAGCCTGTCGAGTTCGGCGACCTCGTCGTGGGATGCCATGGATATGCCGCCGCTGTGGATGCTGGTGGTGGCGCTGGTGCTGGTGGCCATCGGCACCCTGGCCAATCGCAATCGCAAGCCCGCCGAGCGACCCTCCATCGAGCTGCCCATGACCCCGATCCTCGCGGGCGTGGTGCTGGTCGGGGTGACCGTGGCCAGTGCGGAATGGCTGGCCCGCAATGGCGACAGCTTCGCCGGGATCGGTATGGCGGTGGTGACGACGGTGGCGACCGCGCTCATCGCGGCCATGCTGCTGCCCGGCCGGGACGGTGAACTGGTGCTGGTCATGGTGGGCCTGAGCGCGGTGGGTTCCGCCGCGCTGGCGGCCCAGCTCCCGGCCTGGTCCATACCGCTTTCGGTGGCCGTGATGTCGGTGGGCATGTGGTACGGCACCCGGCGCGGTGCGCCCATGGTCTGCCTGCTGCTGGTGCTGGTGCTGGGCTTGTTCACGGCGCTCACCGCGAATACCGATCGGGCGATCTGGACCGTCGGCGGTACGACCGCGCTGGTGTGGCTGGCCGGCTACGCGCTGACCTCGGCGACACCCCGGTATGTGCCGAACCGGGTGCTGGCCACCGTGGTCATCTTCATTCCGTCCGCGGTGCTGGGCCTGCGCGACTATGCGGCCCGCGGCCACTACGCCATGCAGGAATCGAGCCGGTCGATCGTGTGCACGGTGGTGCCGGAGGATGTGTCCGCGCCCGCCTGGACCGCGAGTCTCATAGTCATCGGCTGCATTGTCGGTCTGTACGTGCTGCGCTACAACCGGCCGCCCTCCGGGCCAGCGGATGCGGAGATGGCCGAATCCCCCACTCTCACACCGGCGGACGAGTGATTCAGGCGGTGGCGGCAGCCTCGACGGGCAGCGGCTGCGGCGCGGTCGCGAACCAGGTGCGGTAGAACGCCGCAACATAGCCCGCGAGCAGTCCGAGGATCATGATCCCGGCGGGCACCGGATGTTCGGCGATGTCCACCGACAGATAGCGGTAGCCCAGCAGCAGGGCGGCCACGAGAGTGGCGCCGCCCGCGACCAATTGGATGCGCGCGGCGTCCCAGCCGCGCTCGGGTGCGCGCAGCGCCGATTCGATGGTCAGGCACAGCACCGCGCCCGCCACCAGATCCGCGCCGTAGTGATAGCCGAAACCGAGTGTGGCCGAGAGCGTCGCGATGAGCCACAGCGTGCCGCCCCAGCGCAGCCAGCTCGGCGCGAGCGCACCGGTGCTCGCATCGCGGCGGGAGTGGATGAAGATCGACAGCGCCCACGCGGTGTGCAGCGACGGCATGCAATTGCGCGGGGTGTAGTGGTCGAAGGGAATGGCGCCGGGCGAGAGGTCCAGTGGCGGCACGATATTCGGCCAGTAGTTGCCGAGCGAGAAGGCGTGCCCGTCGGCGCCGTACGCGAACATGGGCCCGACCACGGGGAACATGACGTAGACGAGCGGGCCGATGAGCCCGACCACCAGGAAGGTGCGCACCAGGTAGTGGCCGGGCCACACCCCGGTCTTCACCACATCGCGCAGCTGCCACAGCGTCACTATCATGGCCCCGACGGGTAGTTCGATATACACCCAGTGCAGGGCGAAAGAGGCTGCCGGCCCGAGGAAATCGATGATCTGACCCATTACCCAGGAGGGATTGCCGAGGGCGCGGTCGACCAGCGCGATGTGCTGATCCAGCACCTTGGGCCCGGCGAGCACAGTAACGCCCAGCCAGACCTCGGCCACCTTGCTGGAGAGGGTGAGCAGAATGCCGAGCGCCGCGGCGTGCAGTGCGTTCTTGCGTTCGGTGCCCTGCCAGTGGAAGGCGGCCAGCAGGACCAGAGCGGTGAGCACGATGACCGGGCCGTTGCCCAGTGCCAGTGGTCCGCCGTGCAGGCTGCGCACGATCTGATAGACGAGATCGATGCCCGCCGCGGCTCCCACGGCAAGGAAGCGCCGTCGCCAGGACAGTCCGATGAGGGCGAGCCCGAGTCCGGCCCACGGCACCGACACCGATTTCGGGGTGCCGGTGTAGTCGTCCCAGAGACTTTCGAGGGGACCGCCGAAGTGATTGTGTGCCGCGAAGATCTGGAGTCCGATGAGCAGCACGGGGACGGCGGCCAGCAACGCCGTGATCTGGACGCGCCGCGACAGCATCCACGTCAAGTTCCGGCGTGCCCCACCCACCATTTCGGAACGCGGACCGTCGAGCAACACCCAGCCATAGTAAACGTCGTGTGAACGCCACCCCCCGGGTGAGCTGAACACAACCCCCGCTGTCGGATGAACAGCCCCCGGTCGTAGCAATGTCGTTCCAGGCCAGGACACCTGGAGGCCATCTGGAAGTAACCGAATTCACACTCGCGGACATCGAACGTCCGGTCCGGACACCCGTGCGCCCAGGGCGCGGGGCCCCGTCATCCCGGCATGCTTTCGGCCGGGATCGGCACCTACTGCGCGAGCTCCTGCACCAGCGAATCCACCACGGCCACAAAATCGCCCTGTGCGGCGGCTGCAGCGCGGCGCTGTCGCTGATAGGACGCCCCGCGCTTGGGGATATCGGCGACCATGGCCAGTTCGGTCTCGCAGCCGAGGCTCTTGGCGGTCGGTTCGAGGCGGTTGAGCAGATCCGTCAGATCGTCGGTCACCAGGCGCTCATTGCTGGCGGCGTCGGTGATGATGATGGCGTCGAGCCCGTAGCGGGCGGCCCGCCACTTGTTCTCCTGCACATGCCACGGCGGAATGGTCGGCAGGGTTTCGCCGGATTCGACGCGGCGGTCCAGGTCGACGATGAGGCAGTGGATAAGGGCCACGATCGCCGATAGCTCGGCCCGGCTCGGGGTGCCGTCGCACACGCGGACCTCGATGGTGCCCCATTTGGGGGCGGGCCGGATATCCCAGTGCATGCCGCCGATCTGTTCGAACACACCGGTTTTCATCTGGTCGTGTGCGAAACCCTCGAACTGCGCCCAGTTTTCGAATTGGAAGGGCAGTCCGGCGGTGGGCAGCTGCTGGAACATGAGCGCCCGGTTGCTGGCGTAGCCGGTGTCGACGCCCGCCCACATGGGGGACGAGGCGGACAGCGCGAGCAGGTGCGGGTACGACAGCAGCAGGCTGTTGATGATCGGGAAGACCTTCTCGGGGTGCGAGACGCCGACGTGCACGTGTACGCCCCAGATCAGCATCTGGCGTCCCCACCACTGGGTGCGCTCGATGAGTTCGTCGTAATGCTCACTGCGCGTGAGCTGTTGGGCATCCCACTGCGCGAAGGGGTGGGTGCCCGCGCAGAACAGGTCGACGCCCAGCGGGTCGGCCACGCGGCGCACCGTATCCATGGTCGTGTGCAGCTCGTCCACCGCTTCGCCGACGGTGTCGTGCTTTCCGGTGACGAGTTCTACGGTGTTGCGCAGCAGTTCCTTGGTGATCTGCGGATGGCCGTCCCAGGCGCGCAGATCACCGCAGGCCTCGAAAACCGCTGCGGCCGTGTTGGAAAGGTCGCGCGTCTGTTTGTCGACGAGCGCGACCTCCCACTCCACGCCGAGCGTGGGCCGAGGCGAACTGTTGAAGTGGACCTTCGAAATGCCTGCCCCGGCCATGGCTCACCTATTGGGTTATGCGATGACGCCGCAAGCGACCCGGGCACCCGCGTCGCCGGTCGCCATGGTTTCGGCGTCCGGTCCGGCGGCGCCCCCGGCCTGCGTGTATCGACTGGGGATATTGCCGAAGTTGTCCGCACCCGCGTGGATCATCAGGGCCTTGCCCTTGAGTTCGTCCAGCGTGACTGCGTCGGTAGTGGTGACGAGCTTGGCGGTGCCGTCCTGCTTGACCTCGAGCGACGTCAGATCGCCGCTCGCCGGGTGCATATTCTGGTCACCGGCCTGGAAGTGGCCACCGGCGGAGAGGAAATCGCCGGCCGGGCCGCCGGTGGGTGCGACGGAGTTCGCTTCGCACTTACCGAACTGGTGGACGTGCAGGCCGTGGAAGCCGGGCTTGAGGCCGTGGGCCTCGACGCTGACCTCCAGATGGTTGCCCACCACGCCGAACGTGGCGGTGCCGACCGTCTGGCCGTTCGAATCCTTCAGCGTGGCGCTGACGGAATCGGTGGGCGGGTTGGTGAGCCCACCACCCTGCGCGGTGCCGGCCGGCGCCGCGGAACTGGTGAACACCGGCGGCGTCGTTCCCTTGACGTCGCTCGATTCCTGGCTGTTGGAGCAGCCGGCGAGGCCGAAGACCGCGACCGCGAGCACCGGGGTCACTGTCCGCCAGGACGGGCGACGAGTTGACGAGGCCATCGGGGAACTCCTTTACGAGTCCGAGTTTACGAAAAGCTGGGTGGACATGATTACTACTCGGACAAGATGATGCCAGAGCCGTGACCCACTCCCCCGCAGGGGCTGGCCGGGTGTTCCGATGCCGCTCGGACCAGGTCCGGAAGCCGGTCAGTTGCCGGTGACGATGATGATGAGCCCGGGCGGGCTGTCCGCGATTCCGGCGAAGCGCGGTTCCGCGGAGATGCCGAGCTGATTGGCGATGGCCAGCGCGGATGCCTTCTCCCCTGCCGAAGTGCCGTAGTACACGGTCGTTTTGGGGATGACGCCGGTGCCGTAGTTGCCGGTCTCGGCGATGTTCCAGCCGTCGGCGGAGAGCTCGTTCGCGGTTTTCGCGGCGAGACCGGAGATCATGCTGTTGTTCAAAACCCTTACGGGAATAGTCTTGTCGACGGCGCCCGCGGCGGGCGTGGTAGTCGGCGGCGGGGTCGTGGTGACCGGCGCGGTGGTGGTTGCCGAGGGCGCGGTGGTTGCCGGGGGCGGCGAAACCTGCTGCGCCGCAGTGGTGGTGGCCGCGGCGGACGGCGCTGCGGACGAGGTGGCCGCGCTGGAGGCGGCCCCCGCGTCCGAGGAGTCCGAACTCGACAGCGACATCGCACCGAGCCCGGCGAAGACGATGGCAAGCGCGATCAGCACCATGGCCAGGGCGCGCAGCGGCGGACCACCGGACGGCGTATTCGGAGTGCTCACGTCGCAGAGCCTAATCTCTGATCGGTCTGCGGGCGGTTCACACCTGGAATCCCAGACGGCGTGCGGCCCTGGTCTTCTGACGGCTGGCCCGCAACCGGCGCAGTCGTTTCACCAGCATGGGGTCGGCGGCCAGCGCCTCGGGCTTGTCGACGACCGCGTTCAGCACCTGGTAGTAGCGGGTGGGCGAGAGGTCGAACAGTTCCCGGATGGCTTCTTCTTTCGCACCGGCGTACTTCCACCATTTGCGTTCGAAATCGAGGATGTCGATTTCCCGCCGTGAGAGGCCGTGCGCGCCATCCTCATCGGGTGTCGCGGCACCGGCGGCGATGTTCTCGCTCACGGAAGGATCGTCCCCGCTTGCGGAAAATCGTGCCGCTGCGCTGTCCATAGTGCTCCCTCGCCGAGTGGTCACCAGACGAATATGGTGCTTGTACGTCGCCGCTCATTCAACCACGCGGCACTGACTTCGCGGCGCGTACCGTTCGGCGTGTTTTAGTGATCTACGCCCGGCGTGTCGCTCTGGCAACAGGTCCCGGATGGACCTCCGGAACCACCCAGTAGGCTGCTCAGCATGGCTATTCTCCCGATCGTCATCGTCGGCGACCCGGTTCTGCACAACCCGACCGAGAAGGTCACGCAGACACCCGAGGAACTTGCCGAGCTGATCGCGGACATGTACGAAACCCTCGACGCCGCCCGCGGTGTGGGCCTGGCCGCCAATCAGGTCGGTGTGCCGCTTCGACTGTTCGTCTACGACTGCCCCGACGAGGGCCCCGACGGCAAGATGGTCCGCCGGCGCGGCGCGGTGATCAACCCGGTATTGGAAACCTCCGCGATTCCGGAGACGATGCCCGATCCCGATGACGACGAAGAGGGTTGCCTCTCGGTTCCGGGCGAGCAGTGGCCTACCGGTCGCGCCGAATGGGCGAAGGTCACCGGCACCGATGAGCACGGTGATCCGGTCGAGCTGGAGGGTGAGGATTTCTTCGCCCGCATGCTGCAGCACGAGGTGGGTCACCTCGACGGCTTCCTGTATGTGGATGTGCTCGTGGGCCGCAATGCGCGCGGCGCCAAGAAGGCCATCAAGCGGAACGGCTGGGGCACGCCGGGTTTGAGCTGGGTGCCGGGTACCGTGCCGGATCCGTTCGGGCATGACGACTGATCACCCCCCGGCCGGCGTGCCCGGAGCCGACGGCGGCCTGCCGCCCCTCGGACGCCGGATGGTGGTGCGCTATCGCCTGCCCGAGGGCTATCCGCAGCCGCTCACCGATGTGATCGGCGAACTCGTCGCGATCGACCCCCTGACCGTGCGCACCGCCGACGGCCAGGTGCTGTCGATCGCCGCGGATCGGGTGGTCGCGTGGAAAGAGCTGGGCGCCAGGCCGATTCGGACCAGTGAGATCCGCGCCCTGGAGGCGGCGGCGGCCGACGGCTGGCCTGGTCTGCAGCGCGCCTGGATCGACGGCTGGCTGCTGCGCGCCGGGGAGGGCTACACCGGACGCGCGAATTCCGCTGTGCCGCTGGGCGGTTCGGAAGGTCCGGCGCGGTTCGACGCGGAAACCATGCACCGGATCGGCGAGTGGTACACCGCGCACGGGCTGCCGCTGCAGCTGCTGCTGCCGGATCGGCTCACCGCGATTCCGCAGGGCTGGCGGACCTGGAACGAAACCATGGTGCTGGCAATCGATCTCGAGACCTTCGTGCTGCCGCCGGGTGTTCCCATGCTGCGCATCGCCGCAGAACCGGACGGCGCCTGGCTGTCCATGTACCGGCATCGCGGTGGGGATACCGAGATCGGCCGGCCGCCGGTGGTGGAGGTGCTGACCGCCGTGCGCGACGGTGAATTGGGTTTCGCCACAGTGGGCCTGCCCGCGCCGCTGGCTATCGGCCGGGCCGCGGTCACCACCGCGCCGGACGGCCGCCGCTGGGTGGGGTTGACCTGTGTCACGGTGGCGGACGAACATCGCAGGCACGGTCTGGGTTCACTGGTGTGCGCGGAATTGCTCCGCTGGGGTCACGCCCGCGGTGCGACGCATGCGTACGTCCAGGTCGAGGCCGGCAATACCGGAGCGATGGCGCTGTACCGGGAGCTGGGTTTCGTCGAGCACCACTGGTACCGCTACGTGGCGCCCTGAGCGCCGGAGGATTTTTGCAGAAGTCGAAAAACCCTATCTCCGAAAGGCTTCGCCGTGCGGCTCGCAACCTGGAATGTGAATTCGATTCGCTCCCGGCAGGATCGAGTGCTGGCCTGGCTCGATCGCTCGGATATCGATGTCCTGGCCATGCAGGAAACCAAGTGCAAGGACGAGCAGTTCCCCTTCGAAGCCTTCGAGGCCGCGGGGTACGAGGTCGCGCACGCGGGCTACAACCAGTGGAACGGTGTGGCCATCGCCTCGCGCATCGGCCTGGAGAATGTGGAGGTCGGCTTCCCGGAGCAGCCCGGTTTCGACAAGGATGCCGGTGAATCGCTGCTGAGCACCCCGGTGGTGGAGGCCCGCGCGATCGGCGCGAGCTGCGGCGGCGTGCGAGTGTGGAGCCTGTACGTCCCCAACGGCCGCGCGCTGGACGATCCGCACTACACCTACAAGCTGGAATGGCTTGCGGCCCTGCGCAATGCGGGCACGCAGTGGCTCACCGAGGATCCGCAGGCGCAGATCGCCCTCGTCGGCGACTGGAATATCGCGCCGACCGACGCGGACGTCTGGTCACCGGAATTCTTCGAGGGCAAAACGCACACCTCGGCCAGGGAGCGCGCTGCTTTCGAGGCCATGACCGAGGCAGGCTTCGCCGACGTGATGCGGCCCATCCACCCCGGTCCGGGCATCTACACCTACTGGGACTACACCCAGCTGCGCTTCCCGCGCAAAGAAGGCATGCGGATCGATTTCATCCTCGGCTCCCCCGCCCTGGCCGCCCGCGTCACCGACGCGAATGTGGACCGGGAGGAGCGAAAGGGCAAGGGCGCCAGCGATCACGCGCCCGTCGTCACCGAGCTGGCCGACTAGCCGACTAGCCGACTAGCCGAGATTACCCAAGGCACACGGGGTTCCGCCGCTGGCCGAACGAAGTGCGCAAATCGCGGCGAGGACCCCCGCGCCCCCTACCACCAGACCCCCTGCGAGAAGGTCGGTCAGCGCGCTGCCGGTGCCGAGGCTGACAGATACGCTGTTCGCTTCGGGTGTAGCGCTGGGAGCATCAGCGAGGGCAGCGCCGGCGCCGACGGTGAGTGCGGTGGTGAACGCGGTGCCGATGGCGAATGCCCGAAGGGTCTGCCTCATAGCGGTGGATCTCTTTTCGTCCGAAGCTGCACAGCTCTGCTGGGGCCCACCATAGTGGATAGCAGCCATTTCAGATTGGCGTTTCACCAGGTCTCGCCGCCCCCTATTCGGGGGCTTGCGAAACTCGGTATGCCGGGCGAATTCCGTTACGCCGGGCGGGTTTTGATGGCGTCGCGGGAGATGAAGACGTCGTAGCTGCCGCCGGTGGCGATGACGGCATTGCCGTAGGCGGAGCGGACGAACGGCTTGGTGTACCAGGACTGGTCCCGCATATCGGAGAAGAAGTCGCCGTCGCCGCCGTTGAGGAAGATCTGGTTCTGCTTGGTGGCGACGCCGTCGAGGCGCTGGCCGAACAAGCGGGTCACCTTGTAACCGGAGTGGAAGCCGAGCGCGTTGACCCACGGTTCCAGTTCGACGATATCGGCCTGCAGCACCCACATATCGCCCTCGACTTGGTATTTCAGGTGCTGCTCGTCGTGATCCTTGTCCCCGTACAGGGTCAGGTCGACGTTCATCATGTGCTGCTGCCCGGCCACGGGCGAGGTCACGATGTGCGCGGCCTTCACTTCACCGGTGAGCCCGAGGAACGTTTGCAACAGCGTGGTGATCCAAAGGATCACCACCGCAACGAAGATCAGCGAGACAGCGCCCGTGCCGCGTCCGACGAGGACCTTGAATCCCACTTTGCGAGACTTGAGCAGCGCGGTCACCAGTAGCGCGATCGCCGCGATCACGAGCGCGGCCAGCAAGAACTGCAGCCAGCCGAAAGATACCGGGAAAACCATGCGGTAGTTGTACCCGCTGAGCGTGAAGCAACACAGCAGGTCACATACAGAACGCGCGTGTCACCCGGCGAGTCCGCAAACCTACTGCCTCAAAACACAATCCGGCCCGCCCCGGCCGCCGAGATCCCCAACACTCCGGCACCGCCGTTGTCCGGGGAGACCCGACCACCCGCACCCAAACCCGCCCACACCCCTCTGGCCGCGGACCCGATCACCCCTCACCCACTCCCGCCCGCACCCCTTTGGCCGCGGACCCGATCACCCCTCACCCACTCCGGCCCGCACCCCTTTGGCCGCGGACCCGATCACCCCTCACCCACTCCGGCCCGCACCCCTTTGGCCGCGGACCCGATCACCCCTCACCCACTCCGGCCCCCGCACCTTGGGTGCGGGGGCCGGGAGATCTCAGCGAGTTTCTAGAAAGCCGCCTCGTCCAGCTTCATGATGTCGTTGTCGAGGTTCTCCACGACACTGCGCACACCGGTGATGAGCGGCAGCTTGTTCTTCGCGAACCAGGAGGCGACGGCGATCTTGCCGGTGTAGAAGTGCTTGTCCTTCTCGGCGGCATTGCCGTCCAGCGCGGCCTGCGCGATGGCGGCGCTCTCCAGCAGTCGCCAGGAGATCACGAGATCGCCTACGGCGTAGAGGAATCGGACCGAGCCGAGGCCGACCTTGTACAGCTCCTCCGGGTTCGTCTGCGCGGCCATGAGGTAGCCGGTGAGCGTGGCGGCGATGCCCTGCACATCGGTGAGGGCGGTGCCGAGCAGTGCGCGCTCGGCCTTGAGCTGGTCCGGTCCGCCGTCGACGAACTTCTGGATGAGCCCGGCGACGTGGGCCAGCGCCACACCCTTGTCGCGAATGATCTTGCGGAAGAAGAAGTCCTGCGCCTGGATGGCGGTGGTGCCCTCGTACAGCGAGTCGATCTTGCAGTCGCGAATGTACTGCTCGATCGGGTAGTCCTGCAGGTACCCGGAGCCGCCGAGGGTCTGCAGCGATTCGGTGAGCGATTCGTAGGCGCGGTCGGAACCGCAACCCTTCACCAGCGGCAGCAGCAGATCGTTGACGCGGGCGGCGAGGTCGGCGTCGACGCCCCAGTTGGCGGCGGCGACATCGTCGTTCTGGTACGAGGAGCAGTACATGTAGAGCGCCCGCAGGCCCTCCGCGTACGCCTTCTGCGTCGCGAGGCTGCGGCGCACATCGGGGTGGTGGGTGATGGTGACGCGCGGCGCCGCCTTATCCGTCATCTGGGTCAGATCGGCGCCCTGTACGCGCTGCTTGGCGTATTCGAGGGCGTTCAGGTAACCGGTCGAGAGCGCGCCGGTGGCCTTGGTGCCCACCATCATTCGCGCGTTCTCGATGACCTTGAACATCTGCGCGATGCCATTGTGCACATCGCCGACCAGGTAACCGACGGCCGGAATATCGCCGCCGAAGGTGATCTCACAGGTGGGCGAGGACTTGATGCCCATCTTGTGCTCGAGACCGGTGACCAGCGCGCCGTTCTTGGCGCCGATCGTCATGGTCTCGCGGTCGAACAGGAAGCGCGGCACGATGAACAGCGACAGGCCCTTGGTGCCCGGTCCGGCGCCCTCGGGGCGGGCCAGCACCAGGTGGAAGATGTTGTCGGCGGTATCGCCCACATCGCCGCCGGAGATGAAGCGCTTCACACCGTCGATGTGCCAGGTGCCGTCGGACTGCTGCACGGCCTTGGTGCGGCCCATGCCGACATCGGAGCCGGCGTCCGGCTCGGTGAGCACCATGGTGCCGCCCCAGCGGTTCTCCCAGGCGTGCGCGGCCCAGCGCTTCTGCTCGTCATTGCCCTCGTCGAAGATGACCTTGTGCATGAGCGGGCCCATATTGAAGAAGCTGGCCGAATTGTTCGCGGCCACAATCATTTCCTGAATGCCCCAGATGAGGGCGTTCGGCGCGGCCACACCGCCCATCTCCTCGGGCAGGCCGAGCCCGGAGTACCCGGCGTCATTGACCGCGGCGACGGTCTTGCGCAGCAGGTCCGGCACGATGATCGTGTTGTTCGGGGCATCGAATTCGATGGGGGTGCGGTCGCCCTCGACAAAGGATTCGGCGATCGGCCCTTCGGCCAGGCGCACCACCTCGGTGAGCATGTCACGGGCGGTCTCGCTGTCGAGATCGCCGTAGGCGCCCTGATCGAGCAGCGCCCCGATTCCCAGTACTTCGAACAAGTTGAACTCGATGTCACGCAGGTTCGCCTTGTAGTGGGACACGGACGGGCCTCCTCAGCCTTAGGTCTTGATGATCAAGAGGAGGTTGCCGTAGTCTCGTCCGGTTACGCAACCGTAGGCGGACGTGGGCCAGGTCACGGTAAGGGATAAATCGGGCAGCGCACCCCCGAATCCCGCTGGTTGGAACACCGCGGCGCACACAGGCCGTACCGATCGCCCCGGTACATGTCACTCCGCAATCCCGCGCGCATCACTCCGCGATCCCGGCGCATCTCCCCCGGTCATCCCGGCGCATCACCCCGTCATCCCGGCGCGTTTTTGGTCGGGATCCACCTTCGAACAGTGTGGATCCCGGCCGACAGCATGCCGGGATGACGGGGCTGGGCCGGGCCGGCTATGCGCCTTTGGCAGCGCGGCCGTAAAGCTCCTTCGCCTGCGACGGCGTCACCGTGACCGGGTTCCGCGGGGTGCCCGCGCGCAGGTGCTCGCGGAGCAACCGGCCCGTCATCGGCCCGATGAAGTTCGCCGCGACCGCGTGTTCCAGCCGGTCGTTGCCGAGCACCTTCATGGCGGCCCGCACGGCCTTCGGATAGGCAGCGTCGACCACGCCCGGCTGATCGAATCCGCCTGTGCGGCGCATCCATTCGGGCAGGGTGGCAATGGCGGCGGGGGCCACCAGGCGGCTGCCGGCCCACAGTTTCATACCGCGATCGCGCGGGGTGAACAGCAGGTAGTGCATGCCCTCGTGGGCGCGCTCGGAGGAGCTGAGCTTGGGCCGCATCTCGGCGAAGTAGTCGCGGACCTCGGCGCGGGAGGTCGGCACATCGGACGGCTTACAGGTCTGCAGTTCGGCGGCGATGACGCATTCCGCCCAGTACTGCCGCTCCTCCTCCGGGCTCAGCGGTCCGGGGCCGTACATCTCGTAGCACTTGAGCACCGAATGCCAGCCGGTGACGTGGATCCACAGCTGCGAGTCGGGATTGTTTGCGCTGTAACGCTTTCCGCTGATCGGCTCGATGCCGGTCGCCTTGGCGTGCACCTGCATGAGGTGTTCGGACGCCTCGATCGCCATGCGACTGTCGGCGACGGCGGCGATCAGGAAGTACGCGAAGGTGTGGTCGAGCCGCCCGCGCGGATCGCTGTAGATGCCACCGACATCGGCAACGGCCGCGGTGAGCGCGGGATCGAAGTGCTCGAGCACCACCGAACGCTGGAATCCGATGAGCGCGGTCGGCGCGGTCCACACCTTCCAGGTGGGCGAATCCGGGCCGAAGAACCCGTAATCGACCTCACGGATGGTGCGGGCAGGGGCGTCGCCCCCGCCTCCCCGCATATTCAGCGGGCGGCCGACGAGCCGTCGGCGTTGGGCACCCGTGCCGGCGGTTAGGTACCGCACCAATTTTGGACGTACCCCAGGAGTTACCCGAACCCTCACGAGATCAGTTGTCCCTTCTCACACTGCGCGAGTGCATTCATCGGTTTCATTCACGAATGTAGCATTTGCCCGCCCCTACCGAGGGCGGGCGCGGACACGATCAGGGAGTCATTTCGTACGCCCCGGCGAGCGCCCTGACCTGGCGCAATACCACCTCGAAGCGGACCGGGTCGGCGACCGGGCGGCGTACCAGATCGAGTGCGCGGGCCTGCTGCGCCTTGGTCGCGGAGGGCTTGGCGCTCAGGGCGACCGCGTGCTTGGAGAAGTCGCGGACGAAGATGTCGAAGAGCTGATCGAGCACATCGACATCCGCGTTCGCGATGTCGGCCTGCTCCAGGATGAGCTGGGCGTAGGGCACCATCGTGAACAGTTCGCCGAGCCCGAACAGGAAGTCGACATCCGCCTGCTGCTCGCGGGTGGGGGTGGCGGCGGCCAGCAGTGTCTGCAGGCCGAGCGCCTGCTCCAGGAACACCGCGACATTCGGGATGTGCGCGAACTTCTCGAAGACCGGCTTCCAGTCGGCGAAGCGAATCCGGCCGAGGCCGCTGCTCGGGCCCTGCCGCCACAGGAAGTCGTCGTCGGCCGCGTCGCGCCGGGTGGGCACGGGAGCGTAAGTGGCACCGGCCAATTCGCTGCGCAACGTGGGCACCAGGCCCCCGGCACGCGGGGCGACCCGGCGACTGGACCAGCTCAGCGCCTCGGAGACCGCGCGCACCGCACCGGCCGGGCTCGCGGCGGGCAGATAGCGCAGCGCGGCCAGGGCGGCGTCGGCCGGGTGGAACATGTAGTTGGGCATGAACTTCAGCGACAGCGCCATATTCACGTGCACGGTGCCCTCGAGGCGCGGCAGGCCGAACATGCCGACCATGGCCATCGGGAAGTACATATCGTTCTCGAAGCCGCGGGCCGCGATCACATCCGCGAGATCCTCGTAGATCTTCTGCCCGGTGCGGGTCACCGACATCTTCTCGATGGCGCTGACCAGCAGGTAGCGGCGGTCCTTCTCGTTCGCCGAGCGCATGTAGTCGATGGCGCGCTCGCTGTAGAGCTTCATGCCGACCAGTCGCGCGAAACTGTCCGCCAGCAGGGATTTCACCTGCGGGAACTCGGTCACCTTGTGCCCGAACAGGATTCGGTTCTCGGCATGCGTGACGGCCTCGTACATGGCGTGCTCACACGCGCCCACCGCACCGAAGCCGAGGTTGAACTTGCCGACATTGACGGTGTTCATGGCGGCGTCGAAGGCCTCGCGGCCGGTGTGCAGAATGTCGGCCTCGGCGACCGGGTACTTGTCGAGTTCGAATGCGGCGACGTACATCTGGGAGTCGACGACGTTCTTCTGCAGCTTGTAATTCTTGTGCCGGGAGTCGGCGGCGAAGAAGAGGTAGCCGGAGTACTCCTCATCGGTCATCTTCCGCTGGAAGTCGGCGGAATCGATGATCGGCTTATCGGCGCGGCGGCCGAAGACCGACACCATGGCGGCCTGATTGCCATTGCCGATGTAGTACTTGCCGCCGGTCGCGGTGAAGCCGCCGCCGCGGGTCTTCGGTTCGAGGATCATGTCGGTGGAGTACACATCGGCGCCGTGCGCCTGCTCGGACAGCCCGAAGGCGAAGATCTCACCGGAGTCCAGCGCGGCCGCGGCGCGCGCCTTGGCCTCGGCATTGGCGCTCTGCCAGATCGGCCCGAGACCGAGGATGGTGACCTGCCAGACGTACCAGTACTGCATGCCGTAGAAGCCGAGGATCTTGCTCATCATGGCGATGCGCGCGGTGTCCCAGCGCTTGTTCGGATCGCCGGCGGCCTCGGCCGCGGGGGTCAGGAAGGTGGCGAAAACGCGCTCGCTCTTGATGAAGTCGAGGAATTCCGAATACCAGACCCGATCGCGGCTGTCGGCCAGCAGGCGCACCTTGCCGAGGCTCTCGAACCAGTTGACGGTGGCGCGCAGCAGGCGCCGGGTCTCCGCATCGAATTCGGCGAACTCGTGCGTCTTCGGGTTGAACAGGGTCTCGGTCATGTCGTCTTCCTCAGGCCGGGGCGTCGGTCGCGGGCACGTTTCCTTCGCGAATGTAGCATTTTTATTCACTCACGCAGGAAACGATCTCGCAATCCCCGTGGAGCATGAAGTTCACATACCGGGCCACCCGGTGCACACCGGTCGCGACCAGCCGTTCCCCCGCCCGCCCACGCTGCTATGGTCGGTGCTCATGGGCACCGAATCGGCTGTACGACCACGCCAGCGCGCGCGGCATCTCGGGCCCGAACGCCGCCGCCCGCAGGTGCTCGACACCGCCCTGAAGATTGCCGCCGACGACGGCATCGCCGCGGTGACCATTGCCGCCGTCGCCGATCGCATGAAGGTGACCCGCCCGGTCGTGTACGCCTGCTTCGCCGATCGGGTGGAGCTCATCGAGGCCCTGCTGCGGCGTGAAGAAGACCTCATGCTCACCGGTGTGCTGGCGGCGCTGCCTCGCCGCCGGGTCGAGGCCGACGAGGCCGTCTTCGTGGAGGGCTTCCGCGCCCTGCTGCAGACCGCGACTGCTCGCCCCGACGGCTGGCGACTGCTGTACGGCAATCCCGATCCGGCCGTTGCCAGTTCCTTCGGGCGGGCCCGGGAGCTGGCCGTGGAACGCTGCACCCGCCGCCTGCGCCCGACTCTGCGCGCCTGGGGCACCGTCGACGCCGAGCACAAACTGGCCGCGCTGGTGGAATTGTGGGTGTCGGCAGGTGAGGGCGCGGTGCGCACGCTGCTTCATGAACCCGGCGACTGGACCTCGGACACGCTGGGCGAATTCGTCGGCGCGGCCGTATATCGCGCCCTGCGGCACGCCTGAGCCGGCCCTGCGGCACGCCTGAACAACACTGTGCCTGAGCAATTCTGCGGCCGCGTCGGCAATCCGGTGGCTACGATGGACAAGGGACCATCAGTCAGTGGGAGACCGCGATGACGTTCTATCGACAGGTGGGGGCGGTGCCGCCGAAGCGGCACACCCAGCATCGTGATGAGCAGGGTCAGCTCTACTACGAGGAGCTGATGGGCGAAGAGGGTTTCTCCGGCGACTCCTCCCTGCTCTATCACCGCGGATTGCCGCCCGCCATTGTGGATTCGACGGTGTGGGCACTCCCGGATCAGCGCACCTCTCCGAATCATCCACTGCGGCACCGGCATTTGAAACTGCATGAGCTGTTCCCCGAGGGCAGGCCCGCGGAGACCGATATGGTCACCGGCCGGCGATTGCTGCTCGGCAATGCCGATGTCCGCCTCTCCTATGTGGCCGCGCTGCGGGAATCACCGCTGTACCGCAATGCCATCGGCGATGAGCTGGTCTACATCGAATCCGGCAGCGGCACCGTGGAGACGGTGTTCGGCGTGCTGCGGGTGCACCAGGGCCATCAGGTGCTGCTCCCCCGCGCGACCACGCACCGCTGGCTGCCAGAGGGCTCGGAACCCTTGCGCGCCTACATTATCGAGGGCTCCGGTCACATCACGCCACCCAAGCGCTACCTCTCCAAATACGGTCAGCTGCTGGAGCACTCCCCCTATTGCGAGCGCGATCTGCACGGGCCGGCCGAGCCGTTCGAGACGCCGGGGACGGACGTGGAGGTGCTGGTCAAACACCGGCCCGCCGGTGAAATCGTCGGCACTCGACTGGTTTACGCCGCGCACCCGTTCGATGTCGTGGGCTGGGACGGCTGCCTGTACCCGTTCGCCTTCGATATCGCCGACTTCGAACCCCTCACCGGCCGCGTGCATCAGCCGCCGCCGTCGCATCAGGCGTTCGAGGGCAATAACTTCGTGGTCTGCAATTTCGTGCCGCGCAAGGTGGACTACCACCCGCTCTCGATTCCGGTGCCGTACTACCACTCCAATGTGGACTCCGACGAGATCATGTTCTACTGCGGCGGAAACTACGAGGCGCGCAAGGGTTCCGGCATCGGCCAGGGCTCGGTCTCGGTGCATCCGGGCGGATACGCGCACGGCCCGCAGCCCGGTGCGTACGAGCGCAGTATCGGCATCGAATTCTTCGATGAGCTGGCGGTGATGGTCGATACCTTCCATCCGCTGCAACTCGGTGAGGCCGCACGGGCCTGCGAGGATCCCGGTTATGCCTGGACCTGGTCCGGTCGCGGACCCTCCCGGTGGATTTGAGTCGAGCACCGATGACAAGGGGTGGGTATGAATAGTCGTGTGCGGATCGAGGTCCCCGCGGACTCCGGATTCGGCCCCGCGCATCTGCCGTACTGCGTGTTCCGCCCATTGGGCGAACAGCCGCGAGTGGGTGCGCGACTGGGCGACAGCGTCATCGATCTGGCCGTGGCGCTGGACGATCCGATGTTCGCGCAGCCCAGCCTGAATGCCTTCATGACCCAGGGCCCGCAGTGCTGGCGCGAGGTGCGACAGCTGATCCAGACGGCCGCCGAACACGAATTCTCCGCCGCGGCAGTGCATTCGGTGCAGTCGATCCAGCTGGAACTGCCCGTGCGGATCGCCGACTACGTCGATTTCTACGCCAGCATCGACCATGCCACCGCCATGGGCCGCATGCTGCGCCCCGATGGTGAACCGCTGCTGCCGAATTGGCGGCATCTACCGGTGGGCTATCACGGCCGGGCGGGCACAGTCGTGGTGTCGGGCACCGAACTCACCAGGCCACATGGTCAGCGCCGGACAGATTCCGGCACAACGGATTTCGGGCCGACTCGCCGCCTGGATATCGAGGCCGAACTTGGCTTTCTGGTGGGCGCGGGTTCGGATCTGGGCACTCCGATCCAGACCGGCGACTTCGCCGAGCACGTTTTCGGCGTGGCCCTGGTGAACGACTGGTCGGCCCGCGATATCCAGGCCTGGGAGGGGCAGCCGCTCGGCCCGTTCCTCGGCAAGTCCTTCGCAACCACGCTCTCGGCCTGGGTGACGCCCCTGGAGGCCTTGGTGGCGGCCCGGATTCCGCTTCCCGAGCAGGATCCGGAACCACTGCCCTATCTGCGGGACAGCGCGCCCTGGGGCCTGGATATCGAGCTGGCGGTGCAGTGGAACGGGCAGCAGGTCAGCGCTCCCCCGTTCCGGCGCATGTACTGGTCCCCGGCGCAGCTGCTGGCCCATATGACGGCCAACGGCGCGTCCACCCGCACCGGTGATCTGTTCGCCTCCGGCACCATCTCCGGTCCGGAGCGGCAGGAGCGCGGTTCGTTCATGGAATTGAGCTGGGGCGGCACCGAGCCGATCGATCTGGACGGGGTGCAGCGCACTTTCCTGGAGGACGGCGATGAGGTGGTGGTCACCGCGACCGCACCGGCGTCGGGCGGCGGCCGGTTGACGCTCGGTGAGGTGCGGGGCCGTATCGCCAAGCAGTAGGGCGACATCGCTGAGTAATAGCTGATCGATATATCCATGACCATGGTCACTGTCGATCGCTAGGAAGAACTCAGGAACGCTACCGTTCCGAAGTCGAATGACTTCGGAGGGTGTGCGTCAATGCTGACCAATCTTGCCCGGTTCGCCATGACGCGCCCGCGCGCCGTCCTGGTGGCCGCACTGTTGCTGATGATCATTTGCGGCGGCTTCGGCGTCACCGCGAAATCGCATATGGTCGGCGGCGGCTATCTCACGCCCGAGCTGGAGTCGGTGCAGGCCAACGATTTCATCGACAAACACTTCCCCGGCGGCAATCCCAATCTGATCGTCATGGTCAGCACCGATGCCGGAGTCAACAGTCCCGTGGCACGCGAGGAGGCGCAGAGCGTCACCGATCGGCTCACCCAGGATCCGAATGTGACCGGGGTGCAGTCGTATTGGACCGATCTGACGACCCGTCCGGATCTGGCCACCGCACTGCGCAGCAAGGACAGTCACCGCGGCCTGATCATGGCCACCATCCTGGGCACCGATAACGAGGTGCAGAACCGGGCCGTCGCGCTCAGCGCGGATATCAATGGTGACCGCGATGGCGTGCAGGTGCGGGTGGGCGGTATGGCCGGCAGCTTCGCCGATATCAACCACCAGGTGGAGAAGGATCTGATCCTGGCCGAATCCATCGCCGTGCCGGTCTCCGGACTGCTGCTGGTGCTGGTGTTCGGCAGTGTGGTCGCGGCGGCGCTGCCACTCATGGTGGGCTTCTTCGCCATTGCGGCAACCCTCGGCATTCTGCGCCTGATGACCGTGTTCATGGACGTGTCCATCTTCGCGCTGAATATGACCAGTGCGCTCGGGCTGGCCCTGGCCATCGATTACAGCCTCTTCATCGTCAGCAGATATCGCGAGGAACTCGGCAACGGCCTCGACAGCCGGGCCGCCATTCTGCGGGCGGTGCAGACGGCCGGGCGGACCGTGGTGTTCTCCGGCCTGACGGTGGCACTGGCCCTCGCCGCGCTGGCGGTGTTCCCGCAGCCGTTCTTCAAATCCTTTGCCTACGCCGGTGTCGCGGTCGTGGCCGCCGCGGTGGGTGCGGCAGTGCTGTTGCTACCCGCCGCGCTGATCCTGCTCGGCGACCGCGTGAACGCCTGGGATCTGCGAAAGCCGCTGCGACGCCTGCTGGGTCGCGGTGAGCGGACGGTGGTGCGCGCCGAGGACAGCGGCTGGTACCGGCTGGTGTCCGGCGTTATGAAGCGTCCGATCCCCGTCGCCGTGGCCGTCACCGGCATTCTGCTGTTGCTCGGAACCCCTTTCCTGTCAGCGCATTTCGGCACTCCCGACGATCGAATGATCGGCACCTTCGCCTCCAGCCGCCAGGTCGGTGACGCGGTGCGCGGAGATTTCAACGCCAATATGGCGTCCAGCGCGGTGGTCGTGCTGCCCGGATTCCACGGCACATCCACCGAGATCCGGGACTACGCAACGGCATTGGCGAAGGTGCCCGGCGTGCCCGCGGTGCTGTCCAGCGACGGCGTGTACGCCGACGACGGGACCGGTGTGCGCAAGGTGGCGGCGGGGATTTCGCAGATGGCCGGGCCGGATGGGGCCTATCTGTCGATCGGCACCAGGGAATCGCCCTTCACCGAGGCGGGAAAGACGCAGCTGGAAGCATTGCGTGCGGTACCTGCGCCCGGTCCGGTGCTGTTCGGTGGTGCGGCGGCGCTGAACAAGGACACCATGGACTCGGTCATCTCACGACTTCCGCTGGCAGGGGCGGCAATCGCCGTGATCACCCTCATCCTGCTGTTCCTGTTCACCGGCAGTGTGGTGCTGCCGGTGAAGGCGCTGCTGCTGAACGTGCTGTCCCTGACGGCCACCTTCGGCGCCATGATCTGGATCTTCCAGGACGGTCACCTGGCAGGTGTCCTCGGCTTCACCCCTACCGGCAGCGTCGACATGTTCATGCCGATCCTCATGTTCTGCCTGGCCTTCGGCATGTCCATGGACTACGAGGTCTTCCTCCTCTCCCGCATCCGCGAAGAATGGCTGTCCTCCGACCGCACCCCCGAAGCCAACACCCGCTCAGTAGCCCTGGGCGTAGCCCGAACCGGCAAAATCTTCACCGCCGCAGCAGGTCTGATGGCAGTAGTCCTCCTGGCAGTAGCCACCTCCGAAGTAACCGCCATGAAACTCTTCGGCATAGGCCTGGCCCTGGCAGTAATAGCCGACGCCACAGTAATCCGAGCCCTCCTGGCCCCCGCCCTGATGCGCCTGATGAGCACCACCAACTGGTGGTCCCCCAAACCCCTAGCCGCCCTACACAAAAAAATCGGCCTGGAAGAAACCCCCACCGAACACCCCGCCCCCAATCCAGTACAAGAACCCGCCCTGACAAAGTAATTACCGCCACCGCCTAAGCCCTGAGCCAAAAGCACTTCGTGTTTTGTTCCCGAGAACGGCACCACAGCCGGTCGACCCCGCCGGTACCGCAGGTATCTCCTTGGCCCGGAAGGTCAATCGGGTACCTCTCCCGACGTGCCCAGCACGGCCATCTCGGGCTTTGCCCGCACCCCCTGCTGACCAACCCTGCCGGGGGAGGCAAGAAACCCAGGTGCACCGACCGTTTCGGCATAGAAACCGTCCGCTGCCGGGGATGGAACAGCGGGTCTCTCAGCGGCACAAAGGGTTATGGGGTCGGTGCCGCGCGGACACCTGCTGTGCGGTCCGGGAGAAGTCCTGTGCGCTGCCCGCTTCGGGGGGGGATTCAAGGCCGAGATAAGCCGGTGCACCTGGGTTGCTTGCGCCGAGGGGCGGTGGTGGGTTTCTGGGTGCGGGCAGGGCCCGAGATGGCCGTGCTGGTGACGCCGGGGTGGGGTACCCGGTTGACCTTCCGGGCCGAGGAGATACCTGCGGTACCAGCCGGGTCGACCGGCTGTGGTCCGGTTTCACAGACACCACACGAAAAGGCAAGAGCCGAAACGACAAAGGGCGAAAGACAAGGACGCCTGGAAACAAGGAATCGAAGAACAAGAACCCGGAAGGCCACGTCGGGCAACGGCCTACAGCAGGAGCGGGATCAGGCCGACAGGGGCAGCGGCAGCGACAGCGGGCAGCGGGCAGCGGCAGCGGGCAGCGGGCAGGGGCAGGGGGCAGGGGCAGGGGCAGGGGCAGGGAAGACTCGCGGTCTGGCGTGGTGGTGTGGTGGTGTGGTCCGGTGGGCGGCAGATTCGGTGGTGGCCCTCGGTGGTGTTGCCGCCCTGCGGGTACACATCCGGGGCGGGGAAACCTGTTGTCGCGGTCGGGTTGTCATTGTTCGGCGAGCGAACCGGCCTGAAAGCCGATACGGCAACGACCTCCAGCACCGACAGGAACAACCTGCCGGTGACACCAGAGGCGGGAAACCTATTGTCGCGGTAGGGGTGTGACGACCCGGCCGAGCACCCGGTACCGCACCGGTGACAATCCCGAGGCACGACACACCCTGCGAGGCCGCACCGACGGCGGAACCTCGGTCAACAACTCCTCGGGATGATGCAGGTGGTTGACCCGTGGCGTCCGCGACGGATCCACATGCGCCGGGGCGATCCACGCCGTCCGGCCCGGGAAGTCCGAATCCGCACCGAGTTTGATGGTTTTCCACCCGCGTGGCCCGTCTTTGACCAGGGCGTGGCAGTGATCGCACGCCAAGGTCAGGTTTTCGATATCGGTGGGGCCGCCCTTGCTGAACTCGGTCACATGATGGGCCGCGGCCATACTCGCCGGAGCCGAGCACCCCGGGCGGGTGCACCCACGCTCGGTCGCGATCAACGCCAACCGTTGCGCCGGGTTCGCCAACCGGATTTCCCCGATATGCAACGGCATCCCGTTCTTGTTCTTCACGAGCACGAACGTCTTGCAGTGGCGGGCCATCAACCGGAGGGCGTTCTCGACCGGGACCTGCCCACCGGTGGCGGTGGTGGCCACCCCCGCAGCGCGTTCGACATCCTCGATGCTCATGGTCATGATCGTGGAGACCGGCAGCCCACGGTGCGATCCCAGCTTGGTGGGGTTGAAGTCCGGGTGCAACACCGCCATGAGGGCGTCGTGCTGGCGTTGGGCCTTGCTGCGCTCGTCACGGGCCGCGCACGCCTCCAGCACATCCCGGGGCACCGGGTTGTCCTCATCCTCGGCCCACGGGCTTTCCTTGTCCGCCGGGTTGCACATACCGGGACGGGCCAGCTTGGCCATGACAGCATCGAATGCCGCACGGGCGTCGGGGGTGAGTTCGACGGTGAGGGTGGACATCAGGTCGTAGCGTTGCGGGCTCAGAACCGCACTGCGCTGGTTCTGCCGATCAGCGTCCTCGGTGAGCTTGCCGTCCGGGTCCAGGAAACCCAGGATCATCTCCCCGATCCTCGGCAGATGTGTCGGGTCCAGGGCGCGCGCCTGGAAGGCGAGTTGCTTCTCGGCGTAGGCGCGAGCCTCAGCAGGAACCTTGCCGGGCAACCGGTTCATCACCTGCCGGATGACCCGCACGTGATCGAGCGAAATCGCCCCCTCGTCCAGGGCTTGGGCGACGTTCGGCAGGACCGGGGCCGGGTCGGGCTCGTCACCGACGCGATGCCACACCGCGAGATCCTCAGCGGCACGCCACCGGTTGATCGCATCCCCGTGTGAAATATGCAGGACCGATTGCAAATACAGGGCCGGGCTCCCGGAACCGTTGAGAGCGGGCAATGACCGGGCGCAGGCTTGCACGATCAGATCCCGTTGCACCGACGCCAACCGGCGGGTACAGGTTTCGATCTGCTGCATCAACGCCACAATGTCGGTGTCCGGCACCGGGATCAACGGCAGAGCAGTGAGAGATTCGACCGCAGCGACCAGTGCGGCTGCACCGGCCGCGATTGCGGATTCTCCCCCTGATTCCATGCCTCTATTCTACTCCCGGAAAACAGACCCGGAAAGACGAATTCCGTTGTGATATAAGGTTATTCAGAATTTCCGGTCTTCACATTTTGTCGCTTTCCGTTCTGCGCCTTTCGTTTTCGCATTCTTGTCCAGGCGTTTTTGCCTTTACCGCTCGCCCCGCCGACCGTTGTCGACCACCGCGATGAATCGCGTCAGGTCCTCGGTCAATGTCTCGACGGCGTCGGCTTCTCCACCATCGTCGTGATGGTGCAGCCAGTCGGCGACCAGTTCGAACATGCCGCCGATGGTGGCCAGGCAGAGGGCCAGGCCCTGGCGGTCGGTGAGTGAATCCTGGTGTGGCCATTGCTGGTTGAGGAAGGCGGCGGCCCAGCGGCGGTTGCTGCGGCGTTTGGCTTCTACAGCCGGGGAGATTCCGCCTGCTTCGCCGAAGGTGACCTTGGCGAGGCGGGGGTCGTCGGCGATGGCGTGCACGAAGGCGGTGGTGAGGGCGCGCAAGCGGCCGGGCCAGTCGTGGCCCTCGGTGTCGGCGGCGGTTTCCGCGACCCGCTGCTGGATCTGTGCCGTGATCTGTTCCAGCAGTGCCGTATAGCACGCCTCCTTGCTGTCGAAGTGGTCGTAGAAGGCTTTGGTGCCGACGTAGGCCTGCTGACAGATCTGCTCGATCGACGTTCCCGAATAGCTTTGCCGGGCAAAGAGTTCGGTGGCGGCGGCGAGCAGTTGCCGGCGCCTTTGCGCGCTGCGCTCGTCCGCGTCGAGGCCGCGGATCCGGCGGCGCACAGGGGTCCGGTCTGGCGCCGCGGCCGGTTTGCTGCGGGTCATGCCATGACGATAGCCGGGAGTGTTTCAGAAAGACATCTTGTTGACAACACGGTGCCGTGTTGTAATCGTCGTCACGTCGATGAGGAAGGGAACAGACGTGGCTATCAATGGGGATCGCCGGCGGAGGGGGTGGCGGCGGTTTACCGCGGCCGCGCTCTCGACGGCAATGACGGCATCCATCGCGGTGCTACTGGGGGGCGCGGCCACGGCACCGGCCGCCGCACAGCCGGAACCGGTGAACGTCGACCAGTTCTACAGTGCGCCAGACGGTTTCGAATCGACCGCACCGGGCACCATCCTGCGCTCCCGCGAAGTGCAGCTGGCGGTGCTCACCGTATTGCCGGTGCACATCCGCTCCTGGCAATTGCTTTATCGCACAACCGATCTGAACGGACAGCCCGCGGTCGCGGCCACCACCGTCGCGATACCGGAAGGCGCCGATACCTCGCACGGCCGCCCGCTGGTATCGCATCAGTTCTTCTACGACAGCACCTCACCGAATTGCGCGCCGTCGTACGTACTGCAGCAGGGCGGCGGACTGCCCGCGCTGGAGGGCATCCACTCCACGGTCGAGTACCTGGAGCTGGCGGCCTCGATCAGCCAGGGCTATGCCATCAATGTTCCCGACTACGAAGGGATTTACGGGCACCTCGCGGTGGCCAAGGAACCCGGCTACATGATTCTGGACAGCGTGCGCGCGGCGGAGAGCTTCTCCCCGCTCGGCCTGGACGGCGTCAATACCCCTGTCGCGCTATGGGGTTACTCCGGCGGCGGCATGGGCAGCGGCTGGGCGGCGGAGATGCAGCCCACCTACGCACCAGAGCTGAATATCAAGGGCATCGCCATGGGGGCGCCCGTCTCGGACGTGGAATCGCTGCTGCACGTGAACGGTTCGATGTTCGCCGCGCTGATCGGCGTCGGCATCGCCTCACTGCGCAATGCCTATCCGAAGTTCGCGGACGCCGTCGACCGCTATATGACACCGGAGGGCCGGGCGATCATGGATCGCACCGCCGGCCAGTGCCTGCCGCGCAATGCGCTCACCCTCATGTTCACCGACTACCAGCGCATGCTGACCATCCCCATCGCCGACTTCCTGGCCCTGCCGGAGGTCAAGGAGGTCTTCGATTCGACTGTGCTGGGCAGCAATCCGCCCACCGCGCCGACCATGGTCTACCAGGGCGTCTACGACGAGGCCGTGCCCTGGTACACCAACGATCGCATGGTGCAGCAGTGGTGCGACGGCGGCACCTCGGTCTACTACAAGCGCGACCATCTCAGCGAACACCTGACCCTGACCACCCTCGGCATGGCGGACGCCTTCAACTGGATCAAGGGCCGTTTCGCACCCGGCGCACCCGATCCGGTCGGCTGCCGCACCGACAATGTGGTCACCATGCTCGGCAATCTGGACGCCCTGGCGACCCAGACCGAGATCAGCCTGAACGCCACCTTCGGCGCACTGGGCTGGCCCATCGGCCCGCAGGAGCACTGACCCGCTGGGCGGCCGCTCGTGTGGCCGCCCAGTTCCCGCGTGTCACCTGCACGGACAGTTCTGTGTGATTGTCCGAGTCCGCGTACTCCGGCAACCCGGTAAGGTCGGCCACGGTAATCATGCCAACGGGGGCTCGCACCAGCGGGCTGAGAGGACGGCTAGCCCATTCGGGCGGAGCAGGGCCGTCGACCGTATGAACCTGACCGGGTAATGCCGGCGTAGGGAGGATTCACATGTCATCGAAGTCTGTCGTGCCCAAGGGCGGTTCCGCCGTAGTCGACACCGTGACAACCGGGCCCATTCAGGGCAGCGTCAAGCATTACGAGCAGGTCGAGGCCGATGGCACGACACTGCGGATTCCGGTGCGGCGCATCAACCTCACCAATGGCGAGAAGTTCGACGTCTACGACACCTCCGGGCCGTACACCGACGACAATGCCGTGATCGATCTACAGGCCGGGCTGCCCAAGGTCCGTGACACCTGGACCAAGCCCGATGTTCCGGGTCCGCGCACCCAGCTGGCCTGGGCGCGCGCGGGCATCATCACCCCGGAGATGCACTTCATCGCGGCGCGCGAAGGCGTTGCCGCCGAGTTGGTGCGCGATGAGGTCGCCGCCGGTCGCGCCGTGATCCCGGCCAACCATAATCACCCCGAATCCGAGCCGATGATCATCGGCAAGAAGTTCCTGGTGAAGATCAACGCCAATATCGGCAACTCGGCCGTGAGCTCCTCGATCGCCGAGGAGGTGGAGAAGATGGTGTGGGCCACCCGCTGGGGCGCCGACAACATCATGGATCTGTCCACCGGCAAGAACATTCACGAAACCCGCGAGTGGATTCTGCGCAACTCCCCCGTCCCGGTCGGCACCGTGCCGATCTACCAGGCGCTGGAGAAGGTGAACGGCGATCCCACCCAGCTGACCTGGGAGCTGTACCGCGACACCGTCATCGAGCAGGCCGAGCAGGGCGTCGACTATATGACCGTGCACGCGGGTGTGCTGCTGCGCTATGTGCCGCTCACCGCCAAGCGCGTCACCGGCATCGTCTCGCGCGGCGGCTCGATCATGGCCGCGTGGTGTCTGGCGCATCATCAGGAATCGTTCCTGTACACCAACTTCCGCGAACTCTGCGAGATCCTGGCCAAGTACGACATCACCTTCTCCCTCGGTGACGGCCTGCGCCCGGGTTCGGTCGCGGATGCCAATGACGAGGCCCAGTTCGCCGAACTGCGCACCCTCGGCGAACTCACCAAAATCGCGAAATCCTATGGCGTGCAGGTGATGATCGAGGGCCCCGGCCACGTCCCCATGCACAAGATCGTGGAGAACGTGCGGCTGGAGGAGGAACTCTGCGAGGAGGCCCCCTTCTACACCCTCGGCCCGCTGGCGACCGATATCGCGCCCGCCTACGACCACATCACCTCGGCCATCGGCGCGGCCATCATCGCGCAGGCCGGCACCGCCATGCTCTGCTACGTCACGCCCAAGGAGCATCTGGGCCTGCCCAACCGGGACGACGTCAAGGTCGGCGTGATCACCTACAAGATCGCCGCCCATGCCGCCGATCTGTCCAAGCAGCACCCGCACGCCCAGGACCGCGACGACGCACTGTCCAAGGCGCGCTTCGAATTCCGCTGGCACGATCAGTTCGCGCTCTCCCTGGATCCCGATACGGCCCGGGAGTACCACGACGAGACCATGCCCGCGGAGCCCGCCAAGACCGCGCACTTCTGCTCCATGTGCGGCCCGAAGTTCTGCTCCATGCGCATTTCCGCGGATGTCCGCGAATACGCCGCGAAGCAGGGGCTCACCGATGTAGCGGCCATCGAGGCCGGTATGGCCGAGAAGTCGGCCGAATTCGCCTCGGCGGGCAATCAGGTCTATCTGCCGGTCATTTCGTAGCACACACGTAATACGCACTGGGCGTGCACTACTCGGGTTCATTCCGATCGGTGCACGCCCGGTTCGTCCGTGCCGGAGAGTGCTCCCCGACATGGTTGTCGCACAACCTATTTCTTGTCGGCGGTGAGCGTTCCCCCGATGGCCCAGCTGTCGGTCGGGACCTCCTGGATCCACACCTGCACGGCCTCGGCGGGAATCTGCAACGCGTCGACAAAAGCGTCGGTCACCCGGCGCACCAGCTCACGCTTGAGTTCGACGGTGCGGGGACCCTGCTGAATGGTGACGATGGGCATGACTGCTCTCCTCTGCGATGTGCTGAATTCGATTGGGCCCGTCCGATTTCCGGTTCTTCCGGCGGCCTGAGAACAGTTCACCGCAGCACGAGGCCGCGACCAATGGCCAGTCCGTTCACGCAGCGATAAGCAATCCTTATCGTGCCTCCGAACCCACCTGTTCGCTCTCGGAAATCAGCCTGACCAGCAGATTCAACTGCGGCGACGCGGCACCCGACCGCACCGCCAATCCGATGGGCAGCGACATGCCAGCCTCCGCGAACGGCCGGAACGCCACCCTCGGGTTGTGCACCAGGCGGGCATTCGACGCGTAGACAACGGTCCACATCGGCGCACCGGCGCCCACCGCGGCCATCGTGTCCTGCAGGGTGCTCGAGGCCGGCGAGGGCAGCGGGGTCGGCTCGAAACCGGCACGCTGACAGGCGGAGAGCACCAGATCCACCAGCGCCGGATGCTCACGCCGCTCGATCAGCCGGATCGGAAGCGCGGCCAGGTCGGCAAGGCTCACCGACTCCCGCGCGGCCAGCGCATGCCGGGCGGGCAAGGCCACCACGAGCGGATCATCCCAGGCGGGAAGCAGATCCAGCTCCGGACTGTCCTGCGGCGACCGCACGAACGCGGCGTCCAATCGCCCGTCGGCCACCTGCTTGATCCGCTCCTGCACCGGCAGCGCCACCAATTCGACCCGCACCTGCGGCGCCCGCTCGGCGAAACCCTCCAGCAGCGCGTCCAACCGCTCCCCGAGTCCGGTCACGGTGCCGAGCCGGAAGACCTCCGCGCGCCCACCGGCCAGATCCGCCACCGAAGCCCGCGCTTGATCGGCGGCGGCCAGCACGGCGCGCGCCCCCGGCAGGAACCGCATTCCTGCCTCGGTCAATCGCACCCGGCGCGGAGAGCGTTCCAGCAGTTGCACTTTCAGATCCCGCTCCAGCCGCTGCACCTGCTGGCTGACCGCCGGCTGCGCAATATGCAATCGCTCGGCGGCCCGCCCGAAGTGCAATTCCTCGGCCACCGTCACGAAGTACCGCAGCTGACGCAGTTCCATCTACTGCGCCTGAATCGAACTCACGTCGACGGGAAGCTTCGGACCGCCGTCGCCCGGCCCCATTTTCTCGTCCGTTCCACCCGCCGCGACCTTGTCGAGCACTGCCAGCCCGGCTGTGTCGATGGTCCCGAAAACGGTGTACGAGGGCGGCAATTGCGAGTCGCCGTAGACGAGGAAGAACTGGCTGCCGTTCGTTCCCGGACCGGCATTCGCCATGGCGAGCGTGCCGCGCGGGTACAGCACCGGCCCGGAGGCCGCCGCGGCATCGGTGGAGCCGAAGGTGTCGGTCGGATACTCGTCATCGAATTCGTATCCGGGACCGCCCATTCCGGTACCCGTCGGATCACCGCACTGCAGCACCTTCAAATCGTCGGCGGTGGTCAACCGGTGGCAGTGCGTGCCGTCGAAGTAGTGCTGCGCCACCAGACTGCTGAAACTATTGACGGTGCAGGGTGATTCGGCACTGTTCAGACTCAGCCCGACGCTCCCCTGCCCGGTCGCCATCACATACTGCGTCACCGAAGAGCTCGTATTCGCCGGAACACCATCGGTTTTCGGCAACTGCGCCTGCCCCTGCTGCGCCCCCGCCTTCGTCCGGTAGACACAGCTCACCGCGGCGGGTTTCGTTCCGGGAGCCGGTAGTGCGCCACCGGCCGGTGCGGCCGGTGCGGTGGTGGAATCAGGGGCCGATTCCGGGGCCGACGCGGCGGCCGACGTCGTCATG
Source organism: Nocardia sp. NBC_01388 (assembly GCF_045040085.1). Classification (NCBI taxonomy): domain Bacteria; kingdom Bacillati; phylum Actinomycetota; class Actinomycetes; order Mycobacteriales; family Nocardiaceae; genus Nocardia; species Nocardia sp. NBC_01388. The sequence continues at coordinate 6,979,850 of NZ_CP109553.1, read as the reverse complement.
GGCAGGGCGGTGCCCGACTCCTCGGACTTCTTCGAATACACGACCGCCGCGACCACAAGCACAACAAGGGCCACGACCACCGCGGGAATGGCCACCAGCAGCCACTTCGGCACCGATCGGCGCGGCGGACCCGGCGGCGGATATCCCGGACCAGGGCCGTACACCGGCGGACCGGGCGGATAGGCGCCCGGCGGCAGCGGCGGGGCGGGATACGCGTCCCGCGCCGAATGAACCGGTTGCTGCTGCGGCGGCATGCCCGCCGGATCCTGATTCATGCTGTCCTCTCACCTGCGCTACCCGCCGCACCTTACCCAGGTGCCGTTACCGGCCGGTTCTGATGAGGGATCACATCGCTACTCGGGCGAGTAGAAGGTGCCGCCACCGGCAATGTGCGGGAAATTGGTGTCGATGGTGACCTGGACCCGACCGGGACCGGTGGGCAGGGTCTCCGGGACCCAGAGCGCATCGGTGGGTCCGAACGGGGTGTCGTCACCGAGCGAAACCGGCGGGAAGGTGCCGCTCGCTCCGCTGTCGAGGTTCCTCCAGCTGAGGGTCGCGGTGGCCCCACAGCCGCCGGTCAGAACGGGAAGATAGGTGAAATCGGCTCGCACCCAGCGGGCGCTGACGCGTCTCAGGCGTGCTCGTGAGCCGGGCCCCAGGACGGGAAGGGATCGCGGAAGCCGAGCCAGGCCTGCCGCCCGGATTCCATTTCGGCGTCGGTGAGCAGTGCGGAGTAGAGCAGGTCCCGCACATGCGGGCGATCCAGCTTCACCCCGATGAAAACGATTTCCTGACCGGGGTGCATCTCCAGCGCGGACCAGTACGCCCCCGCCTCGAAGGTCAGATTGGGGCCGGCTTGCGACCAGATGGCCGCCATATCCGGCCGGCTGGCGAGCCAGAAGAAGCCCTTGCTGCGCAACAGCCGATGCAGTTGCGCCAGAGCGGCGTCCAGGCGTTCGGGATGGAACGGCCGATCGGCGGTGAAGGTGATGCTGCTGATCCCGTATTCCTCGGTCTCCGGGGTGTGCCCGCCCGCGAGCTCGGAGTCCCAGCCCTCGAACTGGGCGGCGATATCCGGGTTGTAGAGACCGGTGCCGAGCACCTCGGCCAAGTCGACCACACCGTGCGAGGCGTGCACGATGCGCGCGGCCGGATTCAGCCGCCGGATCGTAGCCTCCACGGTGCCAACGGCTTTCGCGCTCACCAGATCGGTCTTGTTGAGCACCAGGACGTTCGCGAACTCGACCTGATCCACCAGCAGATCGGCAATCGTTCGCGCATCCCCTTCGCCCGCTTGCAGATTCCGCTCCGCAAGCGCCTGCCCCTGCACCACCTCGGAGAGGAAGGTGGAGGCGTCCACCACGGTCACCATGGTGTCGAGCCGGGCCAGCTCGCCGAGGGTGAAACCGTCCTCGAATTCCCATTCGAAGGTGGCGGCCACCGGCATGGGTTCGGAGATGCCGGTGGATTCGATGATCAGCTGATCGAAACGGCCCTCGCGGGCCAGCTGACCCACCGATTCGATGAGGTCCTCGCGCAGGGTGCAGCAGATGCAGCCGTTGGTGAGCTCGACGAGCTTCTCCTGCGTGCGGTCCAGATGCCCCTGGCCGGCGACCAGCGCCGCGTCGATATTCACCTCGCTCATGTCATTGACGATGACCGCCACCCGGCGGCCCTCTCGATTGGCCAGGATGTGGTTGAGCAGGGTCGTCTTACCCGCGCCGAGGAAGCCGGAGAGCACGGTCACGGGCAGTTTGGCGGGTTCTCGGTCTGAAGTCATCAGATAATGATAATGGTTTTCATTAACAGCGACGGGGTGGGGTCTCCCATGCCGGGTAGCGAGAAAAGTAGGGTCGGTGTCGTGAAACTCCTGCCGCTCTCCCCCAACGGGCAGACACCCGTCCGCGCACTCACCATCGCGGGCACCGACTCCGGCGGCGGCGCCGGAATTCAGGCCGACTCCCGCACCATGGCGCTGTGCGGCGTCCATGCGTGCGTGGCGGTCGCCGCGGTCACCGTGCAGAACACGCTGGGCGTCAGCGGTTTCCACGAGATCCCGCCGGAGATCGTGGCGGGCCAGGTGCGCACCGTGGTCGGCGATATCGGCATCGGCGCCGCCAAAACCGGCATGCTGGCCTCCACCGCCATCATCGAGGCGGTCGCGGCGGTCTGCCAGGAGGTCGGCATCGGCCGCAACGGCGGCATTCCGCTGGTGGTGGACCCGGTCGCGGCCTCCATGCACGGCGATCCACTGCTGCACGCCGAAGCCCTGGACGCGCTGCGGCACACGCTCATTCCGCTCGCCACCCTCGTCACCCCCAATCTCGACGAGGTGCGACTGCTCACCGGTATCGAGGTCGTCGACGAGGTCACCGCCCGCAAGGCCGCCGAGGCCCTGCACGCACTCGGCGCGCAGTGGGCCATCGTCAAGGGCGGGCACCTGCGCACCTCCGATATGAGCACCGATCTGCTCTTCGACGGCGACACCTTCCACGAGCTCCCCGCCCCGCGCCTGACCACCGGCAATGACCACGGCGGCGGTGACACCCTCGCGGCCGCCACCACCTGCGCCCTCGCACACGGCTATTCGGTGCCGGACGCGGTGGCCTTCGCCAAGGAGTGGACCTTCCGCTGCCTCGAGGCCTCCTACGATCTGGGCGCGGGCCACGGCCCGGTCTCCCCGCTGTGGCGACTGCACACGGGTCCGCAGTAACAGCGGCAGTGCTCACTTCCGGCGATGCCAGACCCTAGTTTTCGGTCTTGTTGGGGTCCGATCTGAACAGATAACGTTTCGGATCATGAAGAACACCAAGGCCCACCGCATCGGCGCGGTCACGGCGGGCATCGCAGCCCTGACCGCCACCGTCGCGCTGGCCGCTCCGTTCGCGGCCGCCGACATCACCAACAACGGCCTCACCCTGTCCGGCTCCGCCTACCAGACGGGCCAGACCTACCAGCTGTCCTTCGACGGCAGCCAGTTCACCGGCGCCAGCTACAGCGTCTACGACAACGTCAACAACGACCCGAGCAACCGGGTCAAGATCGCCGACGGCTTCACCACCAGCGCGCACCAGCAGATCTCGGTGAACTGGACCCCGAACACCGTTGGCGCGCACTCACTCTGGGTCGCCATCGGCTACCTGTCCGCCGCGACCCCCGAGCCCGGTCCGGTGAATGTGACCGTCACCCAGGGCACCTCCTCGGGCAGCTCGCTCACCAACCTGCTCGGTTCCCTCAGCGGCTAAACCTTGCTGATCGCCGGACGACCCACGGCCATCGGGTCGTCCGGCACCGAGGGGCGGGGTCGGGTAGGTCCGGCCCACGACACGCCCGGCTCGCAGGACGGTATCCGAGGCTCGATAGCTGGGATGCGAGATCACCCCGGCGAATGTGATGCAAACTCGCCGGCCACGTCGATCGCCGAGCCGCAGTCGGCGACTTCCTATTGTTCACCAGCACGTGCGCGATATTTTCGTGGATCTTGCGCCGGCTATCCCCCGGGCCGCCGCCTGCGATAGCTGATCAATAGCACGTGAGCGCGAACAAACAGCTACTTGCTCCCAGGAACTTCCCAGCTCTGCCGCAGTCCCGGCCCAGCGGGGTCGGCGAGCGTAGTGATCATGTCGGAGACCGTGACCGCCGTCCGGGCGGCGGAACCAGTAGAGTCCGTGACCACGCCCGTCGTGGATGTGGTCGTTCCCGTCTACAACGAGGAAGCCGACCTCGGGCCGTGTGTGCTGCGGCTGCACGCGTTTCTCAATGACAATTTTCCGTTCACGGCGCGAATCACCATCGCCGACAACGCATCCACCGATTCCACCCTGCAGGTCGCGAACCATCTCGCCGACCAGCTCGAAGGGGTGCGCGTGGTGCATCTCGATCGCAAGGGCCGCGGGCGGGCGCTGCGGGAGGTCTGGCAGGGCTCCGACGCACAGGTCGTCGCGTATATGGACGTCGATCTCTCGACCGATCTGAACGCACTGCTGCCGCTGGTGGCGCCGCTGGTCTCCGGACATTCGGATCTGGCCATCGGCACCCGGCTCGCCGCCTCCTCACGGGTGGTCCGCGGACCCAAGCGCGAATTCATCTCGCGCTGCTACAACCTCATCCTGCGCACCTCGCTGCAGGCCAAGTTCTCCGATGCGCAGTGCGGTTTCAAGGCCATGCGCGCCCAGGTGGCCCGCATGGTGCTGCCGCTGGTGGAGGACGGCGAATGGTTCTTCGACACCGAGCTACTGGTGCTGGCCGAGCGCATCGGGCTACGCATCCACGAGGTGCCGGTGGACTGGATCGACGATCCGGACAGCAGCGTCGACATCATCGACACCGCCCGCAAGGATCTGCAGGGCGTGTGGCGCGTCGGGCGCGCACTGGGCAGCGGGCGCCTGCCCATCGCCGAACTGCGCGCGGCCATCGGCCGGGAACCGCTCATGGAGGGGGTTCCGCTGGGCATGGTCGGACAGCTGGTGCGCTTCGGCATCGTCGGCATCGGCTCCACGCTCGCCTACATGCTGCTGTACGTGCTGTTGCAATCATTCACGGGCGCACAGGTCGCCAACTTCCTGGCACTGCTCATCACCGCCGTAGCGAACACCGCGGCCAACCGCACCTTCACCTTCGGTGTGCGCGGCGCGACCCAGGCGGTATCGCATCAACTGCAAGGTCTGCTGCTGTTCGGCATCGGCCTGTTCCTCACCAGCGGATCGCTCTTCGCCCTGCATCACTGGGCTCCGGACTCCGCCGTGCATCTGGAACTTGCGGTGCTGGTCATTGCCAACCTGCTGGCCACGCTGATCCGATTCGTGGGTCTGCGCTGGGTGTTTCGCCAGGCCGGCGCCTCGCCGCACCGGGCGACCGTGACCGGGATCCGCCCGTGACGGCGACACTGGCCGATCCCCGGCCGATCGCTCCCGACGTTCCCCCCGTACAGACGCGCAACCGGCGCTGGGAGTACCCGGCGCTGGCGGTGCTGCTGATCGGGACCGCTATCGCGTATCTGCAGAACCTGTCGGTCAACGGCTGGGCGAATTCGTTCTATGCCGCTGCGGTGCAGGCGGGTTCGGTGTCCTGGAAGGCCTTCTTCTTCGGCTCCTCCGACGGCGCGAACTCCATCACGGTGGACAAGACCCCGCTGTCGCTGTGGCCGATGGAAATCTCGGTGCGAATCTTCGGACTGCACTACTGGAGCGTGCTGCTGCCGCAGGCGCTCATCGGCGTGGCCTCGGTGGCGCTGCTGTGGGCGACCGTACGCCGGAGCTTCGGCCCGGTCGCCGGGCTGCTGGCCGGACTGGTCCTGGCCGTGACTCCCGTTGCGGCACTGATGTTCCGGTTCAACAATCCGGACGCACTGCTGGTGCTGCTCATGGTCGCCGGCACCTGGGCCATGACCCGGGCAGTGGAGGACGGGCGGTGGCGCTGGCTGCTTTCCGCCGGAGTGTTCCTCGGCCTCGGCTTCCTGACCAAACAGCTGCAGGTGCTGCTGGTGGTGCCCCCGCTGGCGCTGGCCTATCTCATCGCCGGCCCGCCCAAGCTCGGCAAGCGCATCGCGCAGCTGTGCACCGCGGGCGCGGCCATGGTGGCGGGCGCGGGCTGGTGGCTGCTCATCGCGGAACTGTGGCCGGATGACGACCACCCGTACTTCGGTGGCTCCCAGCACAATTCGATTCTCGAACTGACCTTCGGCTACAACGGCCTCGGCCGCCTCAATGGCGATGAGACCGGCAGCACCGGAGGCGGCGGCCCGGGTGGCGGGCACGGCATGTGGGGCGAAACCGGTATCGCCCGGCTGTTCCAGCCCGCACAGGGCGGGCAGATCGCCTGGCTCATTCCGGCGGCGCTGGTGCTGCTGGTCGCCGGACTCGTCCTGCGCGGCAGGCTCGCTCGCACCGATCAGAAGCGCGCCGCACTGATCATGTGGGGCGGCTGGCTGCTCACCACCGGACTGGTCTTCAGCTTCATGAAGGGCATTTTCCACCAGTACTACACGGTGGCATTGGCCCCGGCGGTGGCGGCGCTGATCGGCATCGGGGTGGCGCAGCTCTGGGGTGAGCGCGAAAAGTCCTGGGTGCGTGCGACATTGGCGCTGGCGCTGGGACTGACCGTGGCGACGTCGTGGATGCTGCTCTCCCGCACCGAATCCTTCCAGCCGTGGTTGCGCTGGACGGTGCTGATCGCCGGAATCGCCGCCACGGTGGCGCTGCTGATCCCGCTGCCGCGCAAGCTGTCGCTGGTCGCGGCGAGTGCCGCGGTGCTCATCGGCCTCGCCGGACCGCTCGCCTACACCGTGGATACCCTCGCGACCGGACACGAGGGGCCGATCCCGAGTGCCGGACCGGCGGTACGCGGCGGCTTCGGTGGCTTCGGCGGACCGCGACAGGGTGGCGGCGGCAATCACGGCCCGAACGCGGGCGGTGGCAATCACCGCAACAATGCCGGACCGGGTGCGGGCCAGGCACCCGGCGGAAGCCAGGCACCAGGCACAGGTCAGGGAGCGGGCGCGGGCCAAGGTCCCGGGGCAGCGGGCTGGGGCGGCGGCGATCGCATGGGTGGCGCGGCAGGCGGGCTCATGATGGCCAGTAAGCCTAGTGCGCAGGTCACCGCCCTGCTGGCGGCGAACGGCGACTCCTACACCTGGGTGGCCGCGGCCATCGGCTCCAATAGCGCCGCCGGCTTCCAGCTGGCCACGCAGCTGCCGGTCATGCCGATCGGCGGCTTCAACGGCAGCGATCCGTCGCCGACGCTGCAGCAGTTCCAGCAGGATGTCGCGGGCGGCGAGATCCACTACTTCATCAGCAGTGGTGACGGTGGCGGCGGCCGCGGCGGCACCGCCGGGACCGGCGGCAGCAATGCGAGTTCCGAAATCTCCCAGTGGGTGCAGGCGAACTTCACCGCGAAGCAGGTGGACGGGGTAACCCTCTACGACCTGACCGCACCGAAGACCGCGACACCGCAGTAAAGCCTCGCAGCCGGGTCGGACCGGCAGCCAGGGGACAGCAGAACGCCCGGCACCTGTGGCGCCGGGCGTTCTGCTGTCTATCGCCAGTGATGTATTACCACCGGTGAGGCATCCGAATCAGGCGAGGCCCCACGAGTGCAGCAGGTACGTGATGTTGGACGCGATGCTGGTGACAACATTCGCGAGATTCAGTGCGGCAGAGCCGAGATCGATGATGGGCACAGCATTGTCCTTCGAGGATCGGGTTCAGAGTTAGCCCAACGTATGCCACTGGACAATCGCCCAACAATGATGCATTTCACGTATCGTCGCAGTTCAGTGGTGATTCGCAGCACGCGTTACGGCAATCGTGGTTGCCGTCACCGCCGGTGCGACGCCCCTGCACCCCTGTCATCCCGGCGCGTTTTCGGCCGGGATCTACCCCGGACTTCCGACCAGCATGCGTGGATCCCGGCCAAACGCATGCCGGGATGACGGGGGTGGTCCCGAGTATGGATTCGCAGTCAGTGCTGGGTGGCAGCGAGTGCGGTGTGGAGTGTGGCGGCCCACTGCTGGACGATCTCCTTGCGGCGCAGGGAGTCGTCGGTCAGCACATCGGCGAGCCCGAGACCGCGGGCGAGGTCGAGGGTGGCCTGAACCAGGTGGTGCGCAACGGGATCGGAGTCGTCCACGCCGAGCGCCTCCACCGCCATGCGATGTGAGACGCGGCCGAAGCGGGCCTCGAGCGGCACGATGCGCTCCCGCAGCGCGGGATCGGCGGCCGCATGTGTCCACACCTGGAGGGCGGCCTTGAACAGCGGCGTGGTGAAGCCTTCGACCAGCGCGGTCACCACGGCTTCGGTGCGACCCACACCCGCGGCCACCTCGCCGATGGCCTTGGAATCGGCCAGCGACTGGGCCATGCGGGTGTCGAACATGTACTCGAGGGCGGCGGTGATCAGATCCTCCCGAGTCGGGAAATGATGCTGTGCCGCGCCGCGTGACACCCCGGCCCTTTCGGCGACCACGGCGACCGTCGCCGCTGCCCAGCCGGTTTCGGCCAGGCAGTCGATGGTCGCCTCCAGCAGCCGCTGCCGGGTGGCCCGGCTGCGGTCCTGCTTGGGTTCGTGGGGTGTAGCCATGGTGGCTATTGTGCCCAGCTCGGCGGGCGGCGCTCGAAGAAGGCCGTCATGCCCTCGATCACCTCGGCGGTGCCGAAGAAGCTGCCGGAGCGTTTGGCCAGAGTGTCGGCATAGCCGTCGAACTCGCGCAGCGTGGCCGCGGTGGTGAGCCGCTTGCTCTCGGCCAGGCCCTGCGGGGAACCCTTGCGCAGCGCGCTGACCAGCTGATTCACCTCGGCAATCGGATCGTCCGCGGCAATGGTGATGAGTCCGGTGCGTTCGGCCTCCGCGGCGTCGAAGGTCTCACCGGTCTGGAAGTACCGGGCGGCGGCACGGGAGGTCAGGCGCGGCAGCAACGTCAGCGAAATCACGAACGGGGCCAGCCCCAATCGCGCCTCGGTGAGCGCGAAACTGCTGCCGCGACCCGCGACCGCGATATCGCAGGCGGCGACGATGCCCATACCGCCCGCGCGCACATTGCCGTCGATCCGGGCGAGCACCGGCTTGGGCAGTTCCAGGATGCGGCGCAGCACCTGCACCATCCAGCCGGTCCGGATCTCGGCGGCCGCCGACGGGTCGGCGTCGATGGCCTCGCGTAGATCCGCACCGGCACAGAAGGTATTGCCGGTATGAGTGAGCACCACCCCGCGCACCTCGGTGTCCTCGGCCGCCCGGCCGAGCCCCTGTAGCAGCTCGGTCACCAGCCGGGACGAGAGCGCATTGCGATTGTGCGGGGAATCGAGGGTGAGCACGGCGAACCCGTCCTGCACCTCGTAGCGCACGAACGGCGCGTCGGGAGCGGTGTCACTCATGAGATCTCCTGGCTTCTCGAATATCGTTGCGGCTCAGTACGACCGGGGCAAACCGAGCGAATGCTGCGCGACGAAGTTGAGGATCATCTCGCGGCTGACCGGGGCGACCCGGGCGATGCGCGAGGCTGCGAGCATGCCCGCCAGGCCGACATCGGAGGTCAGGCCCGCCCCGCCGTGCGTCTGGATGGACTGATCGAGCGCCTTGATACTGGCTTCCGCCGCAGCGTATTTCGACATATTGGCCGCCTCGGCCGCACCGAATTCGTCACCGGCGTCGTAGAGGTGCGCGGCCTTCTGCATCATCAGCTTGGCCAGCTCCAGTTCGATCTTCACCTGGGCCAGCGGATGCGAAATACCCTGGTGCGCACCGATCGGCACACCCTTCCACACCGAACGCTCCTTGGCGTAGGCGACGGCCTGGTCGATGGCGTAGCGGCCCATGCCCACGGCCATGGCCGCGCCCATGATGCGCTCGGGATTGAGTCCGGCGAACAGCTGCGCGATGGCGGCGTCCTCCTTGCCGACCAGCGCGGTGGCGGGCAGGCGCACATCATCGAGGAAGAGCGTGAACTGATTGTCCGGCTCGATGATGTCCATCTCCTGCTTCGTCTTCACGAAGCCGGGGGCGTCGGTCGGCACGATGAACAGGGCGGGCTGCAGATTGCCGGTCTTGGCATTCTCACTGCGGGCCACGATGAGCACGGCCTCGGCCTGATCCACACCGGAGATGAAGATCTTGCGGCCGCTGACGATCCAGTCCTCACCGTCGCGGCGCGCGGTGGTGGTGATCTTGTGCGAGTTCGAACCGGCGTCCGGCTCGGTAATGCCGAATACCATCTTGCCGGAGCCGTCGGCCAGCTTGGTCAGCCACTCCTGCTTCTGCGCCTCGGTGCCGTACTTGGTGATGATGGTGCCGCAGATGGCCGGGGACACCACCATGAGCAGCAGGCCGCAGCCGCGCGCGGCCAGTTCCTCCTGCACCAGCGCCAGCTCGTAGATGCCCGCGCCGCCACCGCCGTACTCCTCCGGCAGGTTCACGCCGAGGAAGCCGAGTTTGCCCGCCTCGTCCCACAATTCGTCGAACGGCTCACCCTTGCGGGCCTTGGGTCCGGCGTAATCGCGGAAGTTGTACTTGGCGGCCAGCTGAGCTACCGCGGCGCGCAGCGCCTTCTGTTCGTCGGTTTCCACGAAACTCATTGCCTACTCCTGATCTTCGCTGTCGGCCTGGACCACGGCCAGTACGGTGCCGACCTCGACCTGCTGGCCGGTGGTGACGTTCAATTCGGTGAGAATTCCGGTGACGGGGGCGGAGATGGTGTGCTCCATCTTCATCGCCTCCAGCCACAGGATCGGCTGGCCCTTCTCGACCCGGCCGCCCGCTTCCGCCGCGACGCGAATGACGGCGCCGGGCATGGGTGCGAGCAGTGAGCCCTCGGCCACCTGATCGGCGGGATCCTCGAAACGCGGCAGGCGGCGCACCGCCACCGGGCCGAGCGGGGAATCGACGGCCACCAGATCGCCGTAGCGGGCGATCTCGAAGCGGCGGCGGACCGCACCCCGCTCCCCCGGCACCTGCAGCACCACGAGATCCGGTGTGGCTTCGAGCAATTCGAGTCCGGGATGCCCGTCCACCTCGATACCGGCGCGGGTGAGCCGGTAGCGCACCTCGTGCTTACCGGTCAGGCGGCTCTCGTAGGACTTGGACTGGGTCTGCGACGGCAGATTGCGCCAGCCGCTCGGCAGGCCCCGAACCACCCGTGCCGCCTGCCGATTCGCGGCGGCATCGGCGAGGGCGGCCGCCACGATGGACAGCGCCTCATCGGCCTCCGAGGCCAGCGGTGCGGACAGCACGTCCAGACCGTGCGTGGCGAAGAAGGCGGTATCGGTGTCCCCGGCCAGGAAGGCCGGATGCCGCAGCACCCGCACCAGCAGGTCCCGATTGGTGACCAGGCCGTGGATCTTCGCCCGCTGCAAGGCCGATGCCAGCAGGTGCGCGGCCTCGTCGCGGGTGTCGGCGTAGGAGATGACCTTCGAGAGCATGGGGTCGTAGTGCACGCCGACCACGGAACCGTCCACCACACCGGTGTCCAGGCGCACTCCCGGTTCGGTCAGCACGGTGAATTCACCTATGGTGCCCGGGATTTCGAGCTTGTGCACCGGACCGCTCTGCGGCTGCCAGTCATGCGCCGGATCCTCGGCATAGAGCCGCACCTCGATGGAGTGGCCGCGCATGGCGGGCTGCTGCGCCGGCAGCGGGCGACCCGCCGCCACCTGCAATTGCAGGCGCACCAAATCCAGTCCGGTCACCTGTTCGGTGACCGGATGTTCCACCTGCAGACGGGTATTCATCTCCAGGAAGAAGAAGTCGCCCTTCTCGTCGGCGAGGAATTCGACGGTGCCCGCACCCTCGTAACCGATGGCCTCGGTCGCCAGCCGGGCCGCCTCGAAAAGCCGCGCCCGCATGCCGTCGATCTTCTCGACCAGCGGAGACGGCGCTTCCTCGACGACCTTCTGGTGGCGGCGCTGGATGGAGCATTCGCGCTCGCTGACGGCCCACACGGTGCCCTGGGTATCGGCCATGACCTGGACCTCGATATGACGGCCGGTCTCCAGGTAGCGCTCACAGAACACGGTCGGATCGCCGAAGGCCGACGCCGCCTCGCGCCGTGCGCCTTCCAGCTGCTCGGTCAGCTCGGCGAGGTCGCGCACCACGCGCATACCGCGACCGCCGCCGCCGGCGGAGGCCTTGATGAGCACCGGCAGCATATCCGCGGTGACCTCGGCCGGGTCGAGCTCGGCGAGCACCGGGACACCGGCGGCGTCGATCATCTTCTTGGACTCGACCTTGGAGCCCATCTGCTCGATGGCCTCGACCGGCGGCCCGATCCAGGTCAGGCCCGCGTCCAGGACTGCGCGCGCGAATTCGGCGTTCTCCGAAAGGAATCCGTAGCCGGGGTGAATGGCGTCGGCTCCCGCTGCCCGGGCGGCTTCGATGATCAGATCGCCGCGCAGGTAGGTCTCGGCCGGGGTGTTGCCCGGCAGCCGGATGGCCGCATCGGCTTCGGCCACATGCGGTGCGGCGGCATCGGCGTCCGAATACACCGCGGTGGTGGCGATTCCCATGCGACGGCAGGTGGCGAATACTCGGCGCGCGATCTCACCACGATTGGCGACCAGAACGTTCGTAATGTCCATAACCGCACTCACATTCGGAAGACGCCGAAGCCCTCGGCGCCCTTGATCGGGGCATTGTGGATGGCGGACAAGGCCATTCCCAATACCGTGCGGGTATCGCGGGGGTCGATGACGCCGTCGTCGTAGAGGCGGCCCGACATGAACATGGGTAGCGATTCGGCCTCGATCTGCGCCTCGATCATGGCGCGGATACCGGCATCGGCGGCCTCGTCGAACGGAATGCCGCGCGCCTCATTGGCGGCCCGGCCGACGATGGAGATGACACCGGCCAGCTGCGCACCGCCCATGACGGCGGATTTCGCACTGGGCCAGGCGAAGACGAAGCGCGGATCGTAGGCGCGACCGCACATGCCGTAGTGGCCCGCGCCGTAGGACGCGCCCATGAGCAGCGAAATATGCGGCACCTTGGAGTTGGACACCGCATTGATCATCATCGCGCCGTGCTTGATGATGCCCTTCTGCTCGTACTCCTTGCCGACCATGTAGCCGGTGGTGTTGTGCAGAAACAGCAGCGGGGTGTTCTTCTGATTGGCCAGCTGGATGAACTGCGCCGCCTTCTGCGCCTCCTCCGAGAAGAGCACGCCGCGGGCATTGGCCAGAATGCCGACCGGATAACCGTGCAGCTCAGCCCATCCCGTGACGAGGCTGGAGCCGTAGAGCGGCTTGAACTCGTCGAAATCGGAACCGTCCACCACGCGGGCGATGACCTCGCGGGGGTCGAACGGGATCTTGAGGTCGCCCGGCACGATGCCGACCAGCTCCTCCTGGCTGTACAGCGGTTCGATCACCTCGGTGATCGCGCGCGGGGCCGGGCCCTTCTTCTCCCAGTTCAACCGGCGGATGATCGAGCGACCGAGGCGAATCGCGTCCTGCTCGTCGACGGCCAGGTAGTCCGCCAAACCCGAGACGCGAGCGTGCATTTCGGCGCCGCCCAGCGATTCGTCGTCGGACTCCTCACCGGTGGCCATCTTCACCAGCGGCGGACCACCGAGGAATACCTTGGAGCGATCCTTGATCATCACGGTGTAGTCGGACATGCCGGGGATGTACGCGCCACCGGCGGTCGAATTGCCGAAAACCAGTGCGATGGTGGGGATTCCGGCCGCCGATAACCGGGTCAGGTCGCGGAACATCCGGCCGCCCGGGACGAAGACCTCTTTCTGCGTGGGCAGATCCGCGCCACCGGACTCCACCAGGCCGATGACCGGCAGGCGGTTCTCCAGCGCGATATCGTTCATGCGCAGGTTCTTCCGCAGCGTCCACGGATTCGAGGTGCCGCCGCGCACGGTCGGATCGGGCGCCACGATCATGCATTCGACGCCTTCGACAATGCCGATGCCCGCGATGACGCTGGCGCCGACATGGAAATCGCTGCCCCACGCGGCGAGCGGCGCCAGCTCCAGGAACGGCGAATCCTCATCGAGCAGCAGTTCGATGCGCTCGCGCGCGGTCAGCTTGCCGCGCTTGCGATGCCGCGCCATCTTGTCCGGCCCGCCGCCGGCGATGTTCTTCTCGTACTCGGCCTCGACCTCGTCGAGTTTGGCCGTCATCGCCTCGGCGGCGGCCTGATAGTCCGCCGACTTCGGGTCTACGGAGGTGCGCAGAATACTCAAGACTGGAACCCCAATCGCTTTGCCGCCAGGGCGGTCAGGATCTCGTTGGTGCCGCCGCCGATGCCGAGAATGCGCACGTCCCGGTACTGGCGCTCGACTTCGGACTCACGCATGTAGCCGAGCCCGCCGAACAGCTGCACGGCCTGGTGGGCCACCCATTCGGCCGTCTCCACCGCGGTGTTCTTGGCGAAGCACACCTCGGCGATCAGATCGGTCTCACCGCTCGCGGCCCGCTCGGCCACATGCCGGGAGTACACCCGGGCCACATCGATGCGGCGGGCCATCTCCGACAGCGTGTTCTGCACGGCCTGGCGGCTGATGAGCGGGCGGCCGAAGGTCTCGCGGTCGCGGCACCAGGCCAGGGTGAGGTCCAGGCAGCGCTGCGCGTGCGCGTAGGACTGGGTGGCCAGGCCGACCCGCTCGCTCACGAAAGCATTGGCGATCTGGGCGAATCCGGAGTTTTCCGGGCCGACCAGATTCGAGACCGGTACGCGCACATCCACATACGACAGTTCCGCCGTGTCGGAGCAGAGCCAGCCCATCTTGTCCAGCTTGCGGCTGACGGTGAATCCGGGCGTGCCCTTTTCCACCACGAGCAGCGAAACCCCTGCCGCGCCTTTGCCTCCCGTGCGCACGGCCGTCACCACATAGTCGGCGCGCACGCCGGAGGTGATGAAGGTCTTCGCGCCGTTGACAATGAACTCGTCGCCGTCGCGGACCGCACTGGTGGTGAGGTGCCCGACATCGGAGCCGCCGCCGGGCTCGGTAATGGCCAGCGAGCCGATCAGCTCGCCCGCGAGGGTCGGCTTCACCCAGCGCTCGATGTGCTCGGCATTGCCCGAGGCGATAATGTGCGGCACCGCGATACCGCAGGTGAACAGCGAGGCGAACAGGCCGCCCGAGCCACCGGCGTAGTGCATTTCCTCGCATACGATCGCCGCGTCGATGGGATCGCCGCTGGCACCGCCCGCGGACTCCGGGAACTGGATGCCGAGCAGGCCCAGCGCACCGGCCTTCTTGTGCAGCTCACGCGGGAGCAGACCGTCCCGCTCCCAGTCGTTCAGGTACGGCAGCACCTCGCGCTCGGTGAATCCGCGCACGGTGGCGCGCAATTCGCGCCGCTCGGGCGTCTCCCACTGGTTCACGTAGGTCATGCTGTGTCCTTTCGGCATGCTCGGGGGCCCTGCGTGGTTACGCAGGCTGCCTCCTTCGGGCCCTGACCGCTCATGCCAGAAGCTCCACAGGTATCTCGATGTGCCGGGCTCGCAGCCATTCCCCGAGCCCCTTGGCCTGCGGATCGAAGCGCGCCTGATAGGCCACACCCGCGCCGAGCAGGCCCTCGACAATGAAATTGATCGCGCGCAGATTCGGCAGTACGTGCCGGGTGATGGGCATTTTCGCGGTTTCCGGCAGCAGCAGGCGCAGCTCGTCGACGGTGAGCGCGTGCACCAGCCAGCGCCACTGCTCGTCGGTGCGCACCCAGACGCCGATATTGGCATTGCCGCCCTTGTCGCCACTGCGCGCCAGCGCGAGGGTGCCGAGCGGCACGCGGCGGGTCTCGCCCTGCGGAAGTAGCTGCGGCAGTGCCGGTTCCGGAACCTCGGCCAGTTCCAGGGTCTCCCCCGCCGGGGCGATGTCCACCGTGCTGCCGTCGGGCAGCGTCGCGAGGTGCGGAACGTCCTTCGCATCCACGTATCCGGGGCTGAACACGCCGTAGGGCGAGCCATTGCCGGGCAGTGTGGTCAGCGAGAAGCCCGCATAGCTGGCCAGCGCCAATTCCACTGCCACGGCGGAGAATCCGCGGCCGACCTTGTTCGGGTCCGGATCGCGCACCACGCAGCGCAGCAACGCGCTGGCCTGCTCCTCGGTCTCGGCATCGGGGCGGTCCAGGCGCGCGAGCGTCCAGTCCAGCTCCGCCGGGCGCACCGGCAGCCAGGCTTCCAGCTGCCGCTGCACCAGTTCGACCTTCGCCTCGATATCGAGGCCGGTGAGAATGAATTCCATCTCGTTGCGGAAACCGCCGATGGTGTTGAGCGACACCTTGGTTCGCGGCGGCGGCGCTTCACCCCGCACACCGCTGATGAGGACCCGATCCGGTCCCTCCTGCGTGAGCGCGATGCTGTCGAGCCGGGTGGTCACATCCGGTCCGGCGTAGCGCGCGCTCTGGATCTCGTACATGAGCTGCGCTTCCACCGTGTCCACGGTGACCGCGCCGCCGGTGCCCGCGTGCTTGGTGATCACCGTGCTGCCGTCACGGCGCACCTCGGCGATCGGGAAGCCCGGGCGCATCAGATCGGCGATCTCGGTGAAGAAGGCGAAATTGCCTCCGGTGGCCTGTGTTCCGCACTCGATGACGTGTCCGGCCACCACAGCTCCGGCCAGCGCGTCGTAATCCCTGCGCTGCCAGCCGAAGTGCGCGGCGGCGGGACCGACGACCAGGGCGGCGTCGGTGACACGCCCCGTCACCACAATGTCCGCGCCCGCGTTCAGGCATTCGGCGATGCCCCAGGCGCCCAGGTACGCATTGGCCGTCAGCGGCGCCCCCAACCCCAGCTCCGCGGCGCGCGGCAGCAGATCGTCACCGGACACGTACGCGACTTTCGGTGCCAGCCCGAGCTTTTCGGCGGCCTCCCGCACCCGCTGCGCCAGCCCCGCCGGGTTCAACCCACCGGCATTGGCCACAATGCGCACACCCGATTCGAGGGCCGACCCGAGGCTGTTCTCCAGCTGCCGCACAAAGGTCTTGGCATAACCCAGGTTCGCGTCCTTCATACGATCGCGCCCCAGGATCAGCATGGTGAGCTCGGCGAGATAGTCGCCGGTGAGCACATCCAGCTCCCCGCCCTCGAGCATCTCGCGCATAGCGCTCATCCGGTCCCCGTAGAAGCCGGAGCAGTTGCCGATCCGAATGAGCTCCGGATCATCGCCGAGCTGACTCATTACTGGGCCTCCCTGTGCACACCGCGTTCGCGCAGCCTCTTCGCCGCGGTCGCTTACAGGGTCACATCGCCCCAGAAAAAAATCAAGCCTGCGTGCTTGTTAATTGCCGATACCGCCGCACCCGGGAGCCGAGTCACCAGGCAAACTGGGTCGGGTGTCCTCAGATGTCAGCGTAATCGTGCTGCTTGCCCTGGCCGGGTTTCTGCTCGGCGGGGCCTATTCGACCTGGAAGACCCTGCGCCCGCTCGCCATCGCACTCGGCGTGGCCGGGATGCTGGCGGTGGCGGGCGCGATCCTCTACGTGATTTAGCTAATAATTAGCTACTCGGCGTCGAGCCGGAAGATGCGCAGATCCTCGGGCACGCCGCTGAGAGGAGCCGCGAAGAAGCTGCGGCGATAGGGCTTCACACCGAAGCCCAGCTCCTCGAGCGTCTCGTCGTGCAGGGAGTCCAGGGTGGCCGCCGACAGCATGGTGTTGCCGTTTCCACCGGCCTCCATGACCCGTGCGGCGATCGTGACGTCGAGGCCCAGCCAATCCCCGCCGATCTCGCGCGGGGTGCCCGTGTGCAGGCCCATCCGCATCTGCGGGCGGTAGCCGCCGACGGTCACGCCGGTCAGGTTCTCCTTGGCCGCCACCGCGGCCCGTACGGCCCGGTCGGCGGACGGGAAGACGGCCATCAGACCGTCGCCCATGCGCTTGATGACCGTGCCGCCGCGATCGGCGATGGGCGGCTCGATGGCCTTGGCGACCCGGCGCAGCAGCTCCAGGGTCTGTTCGTCGCCGGCGGTCAGGGACCAGCTGGAGAAGGCCACCAGATCGGTGAACATGATGGTGATCTCCTGCGTGCCGCGACCCTTGCCGACCCGTTCCAGCATGGCCTGCCAGACCTGCAGCGCACCCAGCCCCAATTCGCGTGCGGCGCTGGGCGAATCACCGACCAGCTTGTCCGCGGCGCGGGCCACCGCCCGCGCGCCGCCGGGACCGGACACCGACAGCGGATCGCCGAAGGCGGGATCACCGGGCAGGTTCTCGCGGGCCTTGCGGATCGCGCCGATGAGGTCGCCGCGCGCATTGGCGGCGGAGACCAGTCCCGACAGCTGACCGGGGAAACGGCGGCGACCGGGAGCGGCGTCGGATTCCTCGCTGTCGTCGACCGTTTCGGTCGGGACCAGCGGGATCACCAGGTCGGGGTCGATACGGGGGGCACGCGCATCACGCGCGCGAGCACCGTTCGCCTCACGCGACCGGTTGCGATCGGTGCCCAATCCTTCCGAACGGGAGGCGTCGGATGCGCGTTCGCCGTCGTCGGAGGGTCGCTCGCTCACGCCCAGAGCGTATCTCAGGGCTTGATCTCCGGATGGATGAATGATTGCCACCTGCACACCTTCCGATCGGTCTGAGCGGCCACATCGTTGGGCCCGCCGATGTATGGAGTGTTTTGGTTGCTGGAACGATGCTACCGACGCGTGGTTTGGATAGCCAGGCGAGTGGGTAGCGGAGCGATAGTTTTCACACACTGTTCTTCTGCGCACATGACTCTTCTGCGCACATGACTCTTCTGCGCACATGACATCGGCCCGATACGGAACCAGTCCGTATCGGGCCGATGATCGCCGCCGAACCGGGCAGTGGCCGGCGGCATCCCCGGGCAGGGTCTATGCGTCGCGCTTGTTCACCATGAACAATGCCGCGCCGAAAATGATCGCGACGAAGGCCGCGAAGTACAGCAGGCTCCCCCACGGGCCCCAGTGCCAATCGGTGCTACCGCCATCCGATACCGAATAGAAGTGCGATGCGTTGGCGAAGGGCATGAACGCGCCCACATTGCGGCCGAAACTGCCGAAAGCACTCAGCAGCGACTCGATCACGGTGGGCCACAGGATGATCAGCGAAATGGCGGCGGCCGTCTGCCGGACCAGGACGCCGATACCGACCGCGAGCAGCACGGCGAGGAAGGCGTAGATGGCCGGGCCGTAGATCGCCCGCGCATTGGCCGAGGTCGAGAGTTCCAGCGCGGAACCGCCGCTGGAACCGGTGATGATCTTGGCCAGGCCGAAGGCCAGCAGGGTCAGCACCCCGATGAGCACCGCGCCGTACACACCGATCATGAGCGCCTTGGTGGTGAGCACCTTGTCGCGCTTCGGGGTGGCCAGGAAGGTGGATTTGATGGTGCCGAAACGGTATTCACTGGTCACCGCCAGCGACGCCAGAATCATCAGCACCAGCACGCCGAAGCCGCTCACGCCGCCGACGACGTTCGTCACGCTCAGCGGCGGCGAGTCGGCCTTCGGGTTGCGATTGACCGCCGCGATCAGCGCGGCGAAGCCCAGGCCCAGCGCCACGATAATGGCCGAGCACCACCACGGTGACCGGGTCGAGGTGAGCTTGATACGTTCCGCTGCGAGCACGCCCATCAGAGCGCCCCTCCCATCACCTGGTCGAAACCTTCGCCGTGGTATTCCACCGCGCTGCCTGTCATCCGCATGAACGCCTCCTCCAGCGAGGCGCGCTGCGGCGACAGCTCGTAGAGCGTGATGTCGTTGGCGCCGGCCAGTTTTCCGACCGCGTCGGAGGTGACGCCGGTGACGATCAGGGCGGCGCCGGCGGCGTCCGCGCCCTCCTCGCGCACCGTCATACCGCCCGAGGTGAGCACGCTGCGCAACTGATCCAGCTGCGGACTACGCACGCGCACAGAGTGTTCCGAGGCGCGTTCGATGAAATCCTTGGTGGAGACGTCGGCCATGAGCTTGCCGCGGCCGATCACGATGAGCTGTTCGGCGGTCTGCGCCATTTCCGACAGCAGATGGCTCGACACCATCACGGTGCGGCCCTCGCTCGCCAGCCGCTGCATGAAACGCCGAATCCACAGAATGCCTTCGGGATCCAGGCCGTTCACCGGCTCGTCGAACAGCAGCACCTTCGGATCACCGAGCAGTGCGCCGGCCAGGCCGAGCCGCTGCGACATGCCGAGCGAGAAACCGCCCGCATTGCGATTGGCGACCTCCGAGAGACCGACCAGCCGCAGCACCTCCTCCACCCGGGAGGCGGGAATGTCATTGGATGCCGCCATCCAGCGCAGATGCGCACGCGCCGAACGGTTCGGATGCACCCACTTGGCATCGAGCAGCGCGCCGACCTCTTCCAGCGGGCGCTTCAGAGCTCGATACGGCTTACCGTTGACGAGCGCCGTACCGGACGTCGGTTCGTCCAACCCCAGAATCATCCGCATGGTGGTCGACTTGCCCGCCCCGTTCGGGCCGAGAAAGCCGGTCACCAGTCCCGGACGCACGGTGAACGTCAGATCCGACACCGCGACGGTCTGCCCGTAGTGTTTGGTCAGGCCCCTCAGTTCGATCATGACGCCCAGTCTTCCCGAAGATGCGGCCGGGCACTATCGACCCGAGGTCGCGCGTCGCATCCCCCTCGAGGATGACCTGGTCCCGAGCTCCCCCGAGGATCATCCCCCTGGAGGGGGAGCTGCTGCAACGCAATTTCGAACGGTCATACCGCGGGCGAGGACGCCTGGGCCCAGAAGCGCTTCGGAATGCGGCCCGCCTCCCTCGCGAGCAGGCCGCCCTGCACGGCATGGGCCATGGCGGCGGCCATCAGCGCGGGCCGGCGGGCCCGGGTGACGGCCGTGGCCAGCAGCACCGCGGAACAGCCCAGTTCCATGGCCAGCGCGGCATCGCTGGCGGTGCCGATGCCCGCGTCCAGAATGACCGGGACGCCCGCGGCGGCGACGATCATCTCGATATTGTGCGGATTGCCGATGCCCAGGCCGGTGCCGATGGGCGAGCCCAGCGGCATGACGGCGGCGCAGCCGATGTCCTCGAGCCGGCGGGCCAGCACCGGATCGTCGGTGGTGTAGGGCAGCACCGTGAAACCGTCGTCCACCAATTGCTCTGCGGCACTGACCAGTTCGATCGCGTCCGGGAGCAGGGTGCGCTCGTCGGCGATGACCTCGAGCTTCACCCAGTCGGTGTCGAGGGCCTCGCGGCCGAGCTGCGCGGTGAGCACGGCCTCGGCGGCTGTGCGGCAGCCCGCGGTATTGGGCAGCGGCGCGATATCCAACCGCTTCAGCAGATCCAGCACCCCGGTGCCGCCGGCGGCGTCCACCCGGCGCATGGCGACCGTGGTCAGTTCGGTGCCCGAGGCGATGAGCGCCTCCTCCAGCACCGTGAGGTTCTCGGCCCCGCCGGTACCCATGATCAGGCGGGAGCCGAACTCGCGGCCCGCGATCACCAGCGGTCCGATCGGGCTAGCCACCCTGCACCGCCGTCAAAACCTCGATCTCCCAGCCGCGTTCGACCTGCTGATCCCAATTCGATTTGGGGAACAGCGCGCCGTCCACCGCCACCGCGACACCCTGGGACGGCAGGTTCAGGTGTTCCAATAGCTCACGCACAGTGAGCGACTCGGCGAACGAGTGGTCCTCACCGTTCACGGTGACGCCGATCGGGATAGCGGTCATCGAATTCCTCCTGGAGAAATCGGGGCATCGGTGCGGGCAGGCCGGATATCGGCCAGGACGGTACGGGCGAAGCGACCGGGGTCGGCGGGCGCGGCCTCGGGCAGTTCGGTATCGGCGAGCAGGGCGAGCACCGCGTCGGCGGTGACGGGCGTACCCAGAATTCCATTGCGGCCGTGGCCGGTCGCGGCGATCACCCGATTGTCCAGGTATCCGATCAGGGGGACGCTGTCCGGTGATCCAGGACGGGAACCCGCTGCGGCTTCGGCGAATTCGTATTCGCCGATGCCCGGAAGAATCGCCTCGGCATCGGTGATGAGGTCGCGGACGCCGGCGACCGTCACGGCGGTGTCGAAGCCCTGCTCGTATTGGGTTGCGCCCAAGACGATTCCGTCAGCGCGCGGGACCAGGTAGATGGGGCGGCCGTGCACGCGCGCCCGGATCACGCCCTGCGGCGGAACGGGTGCGCTGGGCCGGCGGCGCAGGCGCAGGATCTCACCCTTCACCGGGCGCACCGGCAGGCCCGGCCACAGTGCCGCGGCGGCAGCGCCCGCGGCGAGCACGATCCGATCGTGCGGGAGATTCTCCAGGGCCGTCACCTGCTCGGCGCGAAATTCGACCCCGGCGGCGAGGGAGGCCTCGTGCAGGGCGGTCACCAGGGCGCGATTGTCCACGGCCGGTTCGGAAGTCGCCAGCAGTCCGGCGCGGACCGTGCGGGCCAGGCCGGGTTCGGCCGCACGGACACCGGCCCGATCCAGCAGTTGCAGTGCATGCCCGCGGGCATTGACCCAGTCGGCGATGGTGCGCAGATCAGCCGCGTCGGCGGCGTCGAGGGCGACGGTGAGGGTGCGGGTCGCGGTGAACAGATCCGCACCCGTGCGGGCTCGCAGACGGGCCGCGAAATCGGGCCAGCGGGCGAGCGAGGCGGCCCCGAATTCGAGGGCGCCGTCCTCACCCGGCCAGCCCTCGGAGAGCGGGGCGAGCATGCCGCCGGCGACCCAGGAGGCTCCCGTCCCCTGCGCCGGGTCCAGCAGGGTGACCGTCCAGCCCGATTCGGCGGCCCGCCAGGCCACCGAGAGCCCGATCACACCTCCGCCGACGACGGCCAGGGTCCGCATCTTGTTCCACCTCACTACCCGGACAAACCGGGAACTGCAATTGCATCTGTAAGCACAGCTGATGTAAACGCCTGTTCACGCGCAATAGACCGCGAGGCATTCCACATGCCCACGGTAGCGCGACTACGGTCTGAAACGTGCAGCCCTCCCACCCTGGCCGCCCTGCGGCACCGCGCGAACGTCTGGCCGACGCGCGCCTGTATTTGTGCACCGACGCGCGGCGGGAAAAGGGCGATCTGGCCGCCTTCGCCGATGCGGCCCTCGCGGGCGGTGTCGACATCATCCAGCTACGCGACAAGGGTTCGCCCGGGGAGCAGCAGTTCGGCTCCCTCGAGGCCAAGGCCGAACTCGGCGTCCTCGCCGAACTGAAGGCGGCCGCCCGCCGCCACGGGGCGCTCCTCGCCGTGAACGATCGCGCCGATATCGCCCTCGCCGCCGGCGCCGATGTACTGCACCTGGGCCAGGGCGATCTCCCGCCCTTCTACGCCCGCAGAATTCTCGGCCCGGATGTGGTGATCGGGCGCTCCACCCACAATCGCGCCCAGGCCGGGCTCGCGGGGGTCGACGAACATATCGACTACTTCGCCACCGGCCCGGTGTACGCGACTCCGACCAAGCCTGGACGCCAGCCCGCGGGGCTGGACCTCGTGCGCTCCACGGCCGAATCGCACACCACCCGCCCGTGGTTCGCCATCGGCGGCATCGACGATGTGCGACTGCCCGAGGTGCTCGCCGCCGGTGCGACCCGCATCGTGGTGGTGCGCGCCATTACCGCCGCCGCCAACCCCGAGGCCGCCGCCCGCGCCCTGAAACAGCGCATTCTGGACAACCTCGACCGCTGAGAGCCACCCCGTCGTCCCAGCATGGCTTCGGCCGGGACCGTGGTGGATCAGCCGCTCGCTGTGGATTCCGGCCGGAAGCACGCCGGAATGACGGGCGAATTCAGCCGGCCGGCAATGGGTCCAGGCGGATCGGGACGCCGTTGAGATTGGACATGCCCGCGAGGCGTTCGACATCCGCGATATCGGACGACATCAGGTCGTTGACATTGGCGCCGCCCGCGGCGTTCGCGCGCTGCCAGCCGCCGCTGTGCCCCCAGCCGTGCGGGATGGCCACCGTGCCCTCCGTCATATCCTCGGTGAGGCGGGCCGTCACTTCGATCGAACCGTGCGCGGAGCTGACCCGGCAGCGGACGCCCTCCGAGATACCGGCCACGGCAGCATCTTTCGGGTTGATGCGGGCCGCATGGGTGCGATCGCCGCGCATGAGCAGCTCGGAATTGTGCATCCAGGAGTTGTGGGATTTCAGCTCGCGCATGCCGATGACGCGCAGCGGATAGACCGGGTCTACCTCCGGGGTTTCGAGGCCGTGGAGTTCCGCGAGAATCTCCCCCGGGGCCAAGTTGACCCGTTTATCTTTGTGCTGCACCACTTCTCGTAGCACGCCGGTGGTGACGGCATCGGCGAGCACCACGCCGCGCGGGTGGCGGCGCAGCATGCGGAGGCTCAGGCCACCGCGGCGCAGGCCGAACAGATCGCCGTACGGACCCGTGCGAATGGCGAGGTCGGCCAGCACCTTCGGAGTGGGCCGGACATTGCGGCCGCCGGGCAGACCGCGCAGGCGGCTCAGCAGGCCACCGGCGGCCTCGGGGCCGATCACGAAGGGCTGCACGCCGATTCGGGTGGCAATATCGTCGATGATGCGCCATTCCTCGCGGGCCTCGCCGTACGGCTCCAGGACCCGCTCGGTGTACTGGGTGTACGGGGTGGGCGACAGCGCCGTGAAGGGCAGCGGAAGATCATCGCGCTCCAGGAACGTGGTGGCGGGCAGGATGTAGTCCGCCATTCGATTGGTCTCGTTCATGTAGAGGTCGATCGAGACGAACAGGTCGAGTTGCGCCAGGGCGGAGAACAATTCGCGGCCATTGGGGACCGAGGACACCGGATTGCCTGCCGAGGTGAACAGCGCGCGCAGCTGACCCGGGCCCGGAGTGGTGATCTCCTGGGCCATGACGGCGGCCGGGAAGGTGCCCAGCACATCTGGGAAATCGCCTATGCGGGAACGGTTCTTGCCGTAGCCGATGAGGCCGAGGCGGGCATTGAGCTTGGAGACGGCCACCAGTTCCTTTCCGAATACCGAGCCGCCGGGGGCATCCAGATTGCCGGTCACCAGGGCCAGCGCATCGATGAGGAAGGCGACCAGGGTGGCGTGGCGGCCCAGACAGGTGCCGGTGCGGCCGTAGACGGCGGCGCTGCCGGCGCGGGCCAGATCGCGGGCCAGCGCGCGCACCCGATCCGGTTCCAAGCCGGTCACGACGGCGGTCGCCTCCGGTGTGAATCGGCTGACGGCATCGCGTAATTCGCGCACCCCGGCGGCTTGGCGGCGCAGCGCCTGCACATCGGCCAGGCCCTCCGCGAAAATGACCTGCAGCAGCGCGGCGAGCAGCCAGGCATCACTGTCCGGCCGCACACCGACGTGCTCGAACAGGCGCGCGGTCTCCGTCCGGCGCGGATCGACGACCACGACCCGGCCGCCGCGCTTGGTGATCGCGGTGAGCTTCTCCCGGATTCGCGGCATGCTCATCGCACTGCCGTGTGAGACAACGGGATTCGCGCCGAGCATGAGCAGGAAATCGGTGCGCTCCAGATCCGGGACGGGCACCGAGGTGAGCGAGCCGTACAACAGCTCACTGGCGACGAAGCGATTGTTGATGTCCTGCGAGCCCGCCGAATACATATGCCGCAGACCGGCGGCCAGCTGAAAACCGACCAGCCACAGCGTATGTGAATAGGAGAACGACGACGGATTACCGAAATACCAACCGAGACTTTCCCGTCCGTGCGCGCTGATGATCGCGCGCAGCCGGGCGCCGATATCATCGAGCGCCTCCGCCCACGAGACGCGCTCGAAACCGGCGGTACCCGAGTCACCGCCCGCCGCAGTTGATGCACGGCCCGAATCGCCGGTGATCCGCCGCAGCGGATACAGCACCCGATCCGGATCGTTCTGAATCTCGGTGAACGCGATGCCCTTCGGGCACGCATTGCCCAGCGATAGCGGGTGCTCCTTATCGGCGCGCAACCGCACCAGTTTCCCGTCCTCGACGGTGGCGATCAGCCCGCAGAGCGGTTCGCAGATCCGGCAGTACGTGGGAATCTCACGCTGGGTCACGTCTCAAGACAACACCTGGGCGAGCGTGAGGAACAACACATTTCCGGCCATATCGGCCGCATCGGGGCTCGGCTCGGCCGCACCGATCCGCGCGGTGCGGGCATCGCCGTCGCCGCCCGAGCACAGCCACAGGAACTCCGCATCGGACAGTTCCAGGGTGCGTGGCAATGCGGCCGCCACCGCCGCCGGATCGTCCAGTCCGTCCAGGCTCACCCGGGTCGGGGTGGCGCGCAGCAGCGGCCAGGCGGCCGCGAAACCGGGATGCAGCGGCCGCGCGTCCACCTCGTCCTCCGGCACCCACGCCAATTCCGTGGATTCGAGATTGGCCTGGGTGCGCAATTGGGTGAGCGCGTCGGCGATGACCGTGGTGTACGTCCAGCCGCTGTCCGCGACGGCGGTGACCCGGGAGGCCCGCACCCGGATGGATCCGGCGGTGATGCCCGCCTCCTCCTCGGCCTCGCGGACCGCGGCGTGCACGGTGGTCTCGTGGCTGTCGCGCGCGCCGCCGGGCAGCGCCCAGGTGCCGCCCTGATGACTCCAGGCGGCCCGATGCTGCAGCAGCACCGCCGATCCCCCGTCCACGAGCGGTGCGCGCAGCAACAGTCCGGCAGCTCCGAAGCGTCCCCACTGACGGGTGCCATCGGGGCTCTCGGCCCAGCCGTCGCCGTCACCACGCATACTTCGCAATCCCATCCTCGGACCGCGCCGCGATGACTGCCGGGTGTTCCCGCGTCACGGCACAGGTACGTCCACAATAAGCTCATTCGACAGCATCAAGTCGATCGTCCGGTTTCGGTCAGTGGGAGGTGAACATGGCTCGCAACGAGGAGTTGCGGCTCGACGAGCTGTCGCCGCGGGCCGCCGCCGCCGCCGTCCGGGAGCGGTTCTCGAAGACCGATATGCGGACGTTCGCGCACTCCTCACCGGCGAAATTGATCGCGGTGGGGCTGGTGCTGCTGGGCATGTGCGTGGCCGCCGGGGTGGTCACCGCCACCGCGGTCAACCATCGCCAGCACGCGCTCGACGTGCTTTTGGATCAGTCCGAGCCGGATGCCTATTCGGCGCAGCGGCTCTACACCTCGCTGTCGGTGGCGGACGCTTCGGCCGGCACCGCGTTCATCTCCGGCGGGCTGGAACCGAAACCGGTGCGGGACAGGTACAACCAGGCCATCGGCGAGGCGGCGGCGGAGCTGGTGACGCAGTCCGATCGCAGCGGCGGGGATACCGACACCGATCTGCGCTCCGGGATAGCCACCGGATTGCCCGTATACAGCGGACTGGTGGAGACGGCCCGCACCGACAATCGCAACAGCCTGCCCGTCGGCGCGGCGTATCTGAGCGAGGCGTCCAACCTCATGCAGTCGACCATGCTGCCCATGGCGCAGGAACTGCAGGAGCATCGCTCGGCCGCCATCGCCGCGACCCAGCACCATCATGTGCAGCCGCCGTGGTCGGCGATCATCCTGCCGCTACTGGCGGTCGCGGCCCTGGTCACGGCGCAGCTGTTCCTGTTCCGGCGCTGGAATCGGGTGCTCAATCCGGGACTGCTGCTGGCCACCGCCATCATGGTGGCGCTGCTGGGCTGGACGGTGCTGGCGGGCGTCATCTCCGCGGTCTCCACCACCCATTCCCGCGACGACGGCAGCGTCCCCACCGCGGCGCTCACCGAGAGCCGCATTCTCGCGCAGCAGGCCCGCGCCGCCGAAACCCTGAAGCTGGTGCGCCGCGATACCAGCGCCGAATACGACAACACCTTCGACCAGGCCACCACTAAACTGAGCGGCATTCTGGCCGGTTATTCGAAGGACGCACCTGGCGCGAGCGAGGTGAAGACCGCGAGCGACGCCCTGAGTCATTGGCGCGCCGCGCATCAGCGCATGAACGACGCGCTCTCGCGCGGCGACTTCATCGGCGCGGGCGCGGTCGCCACCGGACCCGGCGCGAACGAGGCCACCGCCCAGGTGGACACCCTCGACCACGCACTCGGCGACGGCATCACCGACACCCGGAACACCCTGCGCACCAATGCCTCCCATGCCGCCCGCACCCTCGATCTGCTGGCGCCCGGCGCGCTGGTGCTGAGCACCGCGGCGGCCGTGCTGGTGGCAGCCGGACTGTGGCCGCGCCTGCGGGAGTACCGATGAGCCGGCGGCGCGCACCGTTCGACAGCCGCCGAGCTGCCCGGGCCACCTGGCGACCGGCGGTGGCCGTGCTGACCCTCTGCACGGTCGCACTGACCTCGGCCTGCGCCGACAGTTCCACTCCCGCAACGCAATTGCCGCGGATACCCAGCTATGTCGAACCGCCGATGCCCTCGGGCGCCACGGTCGCACCGGCCAATGCGGCCGCGCCACCGGCGCAGGTGAACTGCGGTGACCCGACCGCCAGCCTGCGGCCGACCGGCGCTCGGACCGGACCCGATCTCGACGCCATCCGCAATCGGGGGCGACTACTGGTCGGGCTCGATCCGGGCAGCAATCTGTTCAGCTTCCGCGATCCGACCACCGGGGCGCTGGCCGGATTCGATGTGGATATCGCCAGGGAGGTGGCGCGGGATCTGCTCGGCAATCCCGATCTCGTCGAATTCCGCATTCTCGGTTCCGCCGAGCGGGAACGCGCGCTGCAGGAGCACACCGTCGATGTCGTGGTGAAGACCATGACCATCAATTGCGACCGGCGGCAGCGGGTTACGTTCTCCACCTCCTATCTGCAGGCGCATCAGCGGGTGCTGACCGTGCGCGATTCCGGCATCACCGGGCTCGCGGATCTGGCGGGCAAACGGGTGTGCGTGGTGCCCGGCACCACCTCCATCGACCTGGTCCGCAGTCAGCAGCCCGCCGCCTCCATCGTCACCGTGCCCAGCTGGGCCGACTGCCTGGTGGTGCTGCAGCAGCGCCAGGCCGATGCCATCAGCACCGATGACACCCTGCTCGCCGGACTGTCCGAACAGGATCCGCAGACCGAGGTGGTCGGCCCCGACCTCAGCACCGAGCAGTACGGCATCGGCATCTCCAAGGGCTCCGACGATCTGGTCCGCGCCGTCAATGCGACGCTGGAGCGCATTCGCGGTGACGGCACCTGGAACCGCAGCTATCAGCGCTGGCTCGCCGGCGAACTCGGCGATGCCGCGATCCCGCCGCCGCCCAGGTATCAGGATTGATATGAGCGACCCGAACGATATCGGTGAGCCGACCCATTTCGCGCAGCACGCGGGTGCGGAGGCGCCGCCGACCCAGGCCACCGAGCGCATCGAGGAGGGGCACCCGGTCACCCAGGCCACCGAGAACATGAACGGCGCGCCGACCCGTTCCACCGAGCGGTTCGGCGAGGACGGCGCGGTCGCGCCGTCGGAGCCGGAAGCAGTTGCGGTGGAGGGCGTTTCCCCGGGTTCCGGTCTCGGCGGACCCGAACGCGAGGGCCGGACCCCGACTCGGCCGTCGCAGCGCACGGCGCGGATGTCGCGGCAGCGGCCGGTGGTACGGCGGCTCGGGGCCGGACTGGTCCCCATTCCGGCGGTCGCGCCGGTGGATCCGGAACAGGCGGTGCTCGTCGATCCGGAGGTGTCCGAGGGTCGCCGATTCTGCTGGCGCTGCGGCAAACCCGTGGGTCGGGCGACCGCGGCACATCCCGCGCACGCCGCGGGCACATGTGAAACCTGCGGTGCGCCTTATGATTTCCGGCCGTCACTGCATCAGGGTGATGTGGTGGCGGGCCAGTACGAGATCCAGGGCTGTATCGCACACGGCGGCCTGGGCTGGATCTATCTCGCCATCGACCGCAATGTCAGCGACCGGTGGGTGGTGCTCAAGGGCCTGCTGCACTCCGGCGATGCCGAGGCGCAGGCGGTGGCGGTCGCCGAACGACAGTTCCTGGCCGAGGTGGCGCATCCGAGCATTGTGAAGATCCACAATTTCGTGGAGCATCCGGGGCCGGACGGCTCCCCCATCGGCTACATCGTCATGGAGTACGTGGGCGGGCACTCGCTGCGCGATATGCTCGATCAGCATGTGCGGCCCGAGCGCATGCCGGTGGCCGAGGCCATTGCCTATGTGCTGGAAATCCTTCCGGCACTGGAGTATCTGCACTCCGGCGGGCTGGCCTACAACGATCTCAAACCCGACAATGTCATGGTCACCTCCGAGCGGGTGGAACTCATCGACCTGGGTGCGGTGGCGCAGTTCGAGGCGTACGGAAACCTGTACGGCACCAGGGGTTATCAGGCCCCGGAGGTCGCGCAGACCGGGCCGACCGCAGCCTCCGACATCTATACGGTGGGCCGCACGCTGGCCGTGCTCACGCTGAATCTGCCGATGGAGAAGGGCGCCTACGTCGACGGCATCCCGAACCCGCAGGATCAGCCGGTGCTGGCCCGGCACGAGTTCTTCCACCGGCTGCTGCTGCGCGCCACCGATCCGGACCCGGACCGCCGATTCGGATCGGCCCGGCTGCTCGGCAGTCAGCTCATGGGCGTGCTGCGGGAAATCCTCGCCGTCGAACTCGGCAATGAGCATCCGCAGCTGTCCACGCTGTTCAGCCCGCCCCGCACCAGTTTCGGGACCGGGGAGTTCGTCGCGCAGACCGACGGCATCATCGACGGCATCGCCCGCAGCACACTGCTGCGCCCGCGCGATGTGGTGGCCGCGCTGCCGGTGCCGATCATCGATCCCGCCGACCCGTCCGCACCGCTGCTGGCGGGCGCGGCGCATCCGGAACCCCGGCACGCGCTGGACGAACTGCGGCATTCGCGCCAGCGCGCGGCGTCCGAACCCGCCGGTGCGCCGGACACTTTCGAGATGGAGGTGACGCTGGCCGAGGCCCGCGCGCATCTCGATCTGTTCGAGCCCGCCGCCGCCCGCCTGGTGCTGGAACGCCTCACCGGCACCCCGGACGCCGCGGACTGGCGCACCGACTGGTATCTCGGCATGACCGAACTGCTGGAACAGGATTTCGAGCGCGCCTTCGCGCACTTCGACTCGGTGCTGCAGGCCGTTCCGGGCGAGATCGCACCCAAGCTGGCCCTGGCCGCGACCGCGGAACTCACACTCCAGCACTGGGATTCACCCGATCCGGAGGAGTGGCGCGCCTACGCCGAGAACTACTACGCCACCGTCTGGCGCACCGACCGGGGTGTGGTGAGCGCCGCCTTCGGCCTGGCCCGGCAACTCGCGGCCGCCGGTGATATCAGCGCGGCGGTGCACGCCCTCGACGAGGTGCCACCCGCCTCCCGGCACTATGCCGAAGCGCGCATGACCGCCGTGCTCATGCTGTTGACCTCGGCTCCCGTCGGGAAACTCGACGAAGGCACCCTGTATGTGGCCGCCGCCCGGGTGCAGGCGCTGCCCGCCGGTGAAAGCCGCGCGGCGCAGCTGCGAGTCCTGGTACTGGGCACCGCGCTGGGCTGGCTGCAGGCCGGTCGCATTCCGAAGACCTCGGATGCCGAGGTCTTCGGCGCACCGTTCACCGAACGAGAACTGCGGCGCGGCATAGAGACCGGCCTGCGCGGCATCGCCCGCTCCGCGCCCGGCCGTACGCACCGCTACGCGCTGGTGGATCTCGCCAATGCGGTGCGCGCCAAATCCTGGTTCTGACAGGGGGACCGGAAGGTTCCCGTGCCGCGCCGCGGTGACCCTCGGGGCAGCCGAGGTGTCCGGCGGTTCTGGCGAGGGAGGTCAGTTCCTACCGCAGCTGTGCGTGTGCGACACGGGTTCCGGTGGCGCCGGAGGAACCGGATCCGAGTGCCACTCTGTCAGCGGGATCGTGAGGATTGTATGAAGCTCAGAGGATTGTATGAAGCTCAGCCGACCAGGCGGGCGGCTGCGCGGGCGATGGCCAGTTCCTCGTTCGTCGGCACCACCAGCACCGCCACCTCGGCGCCCTCGGGTGAGATGTACCGGGCGGAGCGGTCTTTCGCGGTATTGCGCTCCGGATCGACCGTGATGCCGAAGCGCTCGAGGTCTGCCAGGGCCGCCGCGCGCACCTTCGCATCGTTCTCACCGACACCGGCGGTGAAGGTGATGGCGTCCACGCGGCCCAGTTCCACCAGGTACGCGCCGATATAGCGGCGCAGGCGATGGATGTAGACATCGAAGGCGAGTCGCGCTGCGGCATCACCGGTTTCGATGAGGCGGCCGAGTTCGCGGAAGTCGTTCACCCCCGAGAGGCCCTTGATACCGGATTGCCGGTTGAGCAGGGCGTCCACATCGTCGACATCCATGTCGGCGGTGCGGATCAGGTGGAAGATGATGCCGGGATCGAGATCGCCCGAGCGGGTGCCCATGACCAGGCCCTCGAGCGGAGTCAGGCCCATGGTGGTGTCGACGGCCTTACCGCCGCGAATGGCGGAGGCGGAAGCGCCGTTACCCAGGTGCAGCACAATCTGATTGAGCTCGCCGCGGTCGCGGCCGAGGAATTCCGCGACCTGACCCGAGACGTACTCGTGCGAGGTGCCGTGGAAGCCGTAGCGCCGCACACCATGCGCGGCAGCGACTTTCGCATCGATGGCATAGGTCTTGGCCGCGGCGGGCAGGCCGTGGAAGAACGCGGTGTCGAACACCGCCACCTGCGGCACGTCCGGCAGCAGCTTGCGGGCGCTCTCGATGCCGACCACATTGGCCGGATTATGCAGCGGCGCAAGGGAAGACAGGTCGGAGATCGCCTCCACCACCTCATCGGTGATGAGCGTCGGCTCGTAGAACACCTCGCCGCCGTGCACCACCCGGTGGCCGACCGCGCGCAGGCCCTCTTCGGCCAGATCATGCCCGCTCTCGGCGAAGATGTCGAATACCAGCCGGAGTCCGGCGGCGTGATCGCCCACTTCCCCGTCGTGCTCGAAAGTCTTTCCGTCACTCTGGTGTTCGATGGTGGGCGAGCCCGCGGCGACCGGTTCGCCGATGCGCTGCACCACACCGGAGGCGACGACATCAGCCGATTCCGGGTCCAGCAGCTGGTATTTGATGGACGAGGATCCCGAATTGATCACCAGGACCTTCACAGTGCCTCCTGCTGGGCCTGAATCGCGGTGATGGCAACGGTATTGACGATGTCGGCGACCAGCGCGCCGCGCGAGAGGTCGTTGACCGGCTTGCGCAGACCCTGCAGCACCGGGCCGATGGCCACCGCGCCCGCGCTGCGCTGCACCGCCTTGTAGGTGTTGTTGCCGGTATTGAGGTCCGGGAAGATGAAGACCGTCGCCTGCCCGGCCACCGCCGAATCCGGCAGTTTGGTGCGCGCCACGGTCGGTTCGATGGCGGCGTCGTACTGAATCGGGCCCTCCACCAGCAACTCCGGTGAGCGCTCGTGCACCAGCTTGGTCGCGGTGCGCACCTTCTCCACATCGGCGCCGGAGCCGGATTCACCGGTCGAGTACGACAGCATGGCCACCCGCGGCTCGATGCCGAACTGGGCGGCGGTCTTCGCCGAGGAGATGGCGATATCGGCCAGCTGATCCGAGGTCGGATCCGGCACCACCGCGCAGTCCCCGTAGGCCAGCACCCGGTCCGCCAGGCACATGAGGAACACGCTCGACACCGTGGAGACGCCGGGTGTGGTCTTGATGATCTCGAACGCCGGGCGAATGGTGTGCGCGGTGGTGTGCGCGGCGCCGGACACCATGCCGTCCGCGACGCCCATATGCACCATCATGGTGCCGAAATACGAGATATCGGCCAGGTATTCGCGGGCGCGGTCCACCGTCATACCCTTGTGCGCGCGCAGCCGGGTGTACTCCTCGGCGAATTCGTCACGCAGCGGACAGGTCAGCGGATCGAGCACCTCGGCGGCCTCGATATCCACCCCGAGTTCGGCGGCGCGATTACGCACGGCGGTCTCGTCACCGAGGATGGTGAGGTCGGCGATCTTGCGCTGCAGCACCCGGCCGGCGGCGCGCAGAATGCGGTCGTCGTCGCCCTCCGGCAGCACGATGCGCTTGCGGTCGGCGCGGGCGCGCTCGATCAGCTGGTACTCGAACATCTGCGGGGTGGTGACATCCGGGATGGGAATCTCGATCTGCTGCAACAACTCCCGGGCATTCACCCGCTCCTCCATGAGCGCGAGCGCGGTGTCCACCTTGCGGATGCTGGACAGCGACACCCGGCCCCGGGTGCGAGCGGCGGCCTTGGCGGTGGCGAAGGTGCCCAGCGCGGTCGAGAGGATCGGCAGCTTCGGCTTCAAACCCGCCATCAGGCGTGCGATGGACGGCGCGGGCTGCATATCGCCGTTCATGATGATGCCGGCCAGCGACGGAAAACCTTCCGCCTCATGGGCATTCACCAGCGCCAGCAATACGTCCGAACGATCGCCGGGCGTGATGACGGCGACGCCGTCGGTGAGCCGCTCCAGAATGTGCTCGATCGTCATGCCGCCGATGATCACGTCCAGCGCTTCGCGCTGCAGCAATTCCGGGTCGCCGCTGTACATTTCGCCGTCGATGGCATGGCACAGCTCGTCCATGGTGGGCGCCTGCAGCAGCGGCACCTCCGGCAGCGTCCAGGACGGCACCGCGGCCGCCTGGCGCAGCGCCTCGGTATCGGCCTCCAGCTGATCGGGTTCGCAGCGGTTGGCGATCACCGCGACCAGCTTGGCGTGCTCGGCCACCAGCTCGTTCCGGCACAGCTCCACCAGCTGCATCAGCTCCGCGGTCGTGCGTTCGGCGCCGCGCACCACGAGCAGTACCGGCGCACCGAGATTCACCGCGATGCGGGCATTGAAGCGCAGCTCGCTGGGGCTGGCGACATCGGTGTAATC
Source organism: Nocardia sp. NBC_01388 (assembly GCF_045040085.1). Taxonomy (NCBI): domain Bacteria; kingdom Bacillati; phylum Actinomycetota; class Actinomycetes; order Mycobacteriales; family Nocardiaceae; genus Nocardia; species Nocardia sp. NBC_01388. The sequence goes on along the minus strand of NZ_CP109553.1, from coordinate 6,945,735 downwards.
GCTGCCGAGGATGAGCACGGCATCACACTGCTTGGCCATGGCGTGATAGCGCATGACGATCTCGCTGATCGCCCCGTCCGGATCCTCGTGCACCTGTTCATAGGTCACGCCGATGGACTGGTCGTAGTCGTCGTCCGCAGTGGAATGCTCGAGCAGCAACTCGAGGATGTAATCCCGCTCGGTCGCCGACCGCGTGATGGGGCGGAACACGCCCACGCGCGGGGTGGTGGCGGCCAGTGCCTGCAGCACCCCCAGCGCCACGGTCGATTTGCCCGTGTCGCCCTCGGGCGACGCGATGTACACACTCGAGACCGGTGCCGCAGTCATGAGCGAGAGCCTACCGACCGTTATGTGCGGATCCGCGCGTGCACGGGAGAACAAGTGCCGCGTGCCACACCGGAGACCGCGTTGCACGCCGTTAACCGGTTGACACGAGATTCCCAGCAACTGCCACTACGCTGCCGCGCATGGTAGGCGCTTCCGGTCTCGATTGGGGACACGAGCTTTTCAACAGCCTGTGGTGGATCGCGAAGGGATTCGTCATCACCTCGGCGATCTTCCTGGTGGCCGTCGCAGCGATCATCAGGTTCACCGGCTGGGGCCGGATGTTCTGGCGGATCACCGGCGACTACTTCAAGGGCCGCCAAAGCCTGCCCGGCTGGGGACTATTGGCGCTGGTGATGGTTTTCGCGGTGTACACCGTGCGTATCAACGTACTGCTCACCTACTGGTCCAATGACATGTACACCGCGCTGCAGCTCGGGGTACAGGCGCTGGTCGAGCACGACACCGCGGGCAACGACCACGCCAAAACCCTTTTCTGGCAAAGCATGATCGTGTTCGGCGTGCTCGCCTCCATCTACATCGTCATGGGCACCATGGTCGGCTACTGGGTGCAGAACGCCTTCCAGATCCACTGGTGGAAATGGCTGAACACGCAGAATCTCGATGACTGGCTGGGCGGCAAGGCCTACTACCGCAACCGATTCATCGACAGCACCATCGACAATGCCGACCAGCGTATTCAGCAAGACGTGCAGGACTTCGTGAACGGCTCGTTCGCGCTCAGTTTCGGCGGGAATGTGGGCCCGTACGGGGTGCCCGGCAACGGCGTGGTCGGCAGCGGGCTCACCGTGGTGTCGTTCACGCCGATCCTGTGGGGCCTGTCCCGCCCACTGAACGTCCTCGGTGTGCACGTGCCCCGGGACCTGGTCTTCTCGGCTGTCATTTGGATCGCGCTGTCCAGCGTCGTCGCCTTCAAGATCGGTAACCCACTGGTCAAGCTGAACTTCTGGTTCCAACGCCGCACGGCCGACTACCGCTTCGGGCTGGTGCGTTTGCGCGAGAACGCCGAGAACATCGCCTTCTACCACGGTGAGCGAGAAGAACGCGCCGGCCTCGACACTCGATTCGGAGCCGTCATCGAGAACACCTGGGCACGAATATTCCGGCTGGTGAAGTTCTACGGCTGGATCGGTGTCTCCAACCAAGCGACGGCCCTGTTCGTACCGCTGCTCGTAGGCCCGAGGGTACTGGCAGGAACTGCCACCCTCGGCACGTTGACCCAGGCGAGCAGGGCTTTCGATCAGCTGCAGACCGCGCTGTCGATGCCACAGAGCTCGTATGACGCATTCACCTACGTTCGGGCCACTCTGACTCGCCTCGACGGCCTGCGTGATGCCGACGAAAAGGCCCGGGAACTGCCGGTCATCGGCATCGGTGCGGTGCTCGACGGCCTCGAATTGAAAGACGTACAGGTCAGCAAGCCGGACGGAACGCCGCTCATCATCGACCTGTCCCTCCGGCTCACGCCCGGCGATGCCTTGGTCATCAAGGGCGATTCCGGTGTCGGAAAGACCACGCTGCTGCGCAGCATCGGCGAATTGTGGCCCTACACAGAGGGATCCGTACGCCGGCCCGTGGGAGACGACACCTTGTTCCTGTCCCAGCGGCCGTATCTGCCGCTCGGCAACTTGCGCACGGTCATCACCTACCCGGCCCCGGCCGACACGGTCGACGACACAGCCCTGCGGGAAACCCTGATCAAGGTTAATCTCGGCCACCTGGCGGACCGGCTCGACGAGGACGACAACTGGGGCAACACGCTCTCCCCCGGTGAGCAGCAGCGCATCGCGTTCGCGCGAATCCTGTTGCTGCAGCCCAAACTGGCCTTCCTCGACGAGGCCACCTCAGCCGTCGACGAGGGTCTGGAATACACGCTCTACCACTTGGTGCGAACCGAGGCGCCGAATACCGTGCTGGTCAGCGTCGCGCACCGCAGCACGGTGGACCGGCATCACAATCAGCGGCTCGACATCACCGGCGGCGGCGGATGGGAGCTCACGCCATTGGACGCACCGGTACCGGCCTGAAAGCCGTTCCGGCGCAGTGATACCCGGTACGGCGCGCGGTCGCGAGGCGACCGCGCGCCGGCCGTTTTACCGCTCGTGCGATCAGGCCAGGGCGCGCAGGCGGGGGCCCAGGTCGCGCTTGAACAGGTCCAGGAAGCGGAGCTGATCGTGGCCAGGGGCGTGGAAGACCAGGTGGTTGAGGCCCGCGTCCAGGTAGGGCTTGATGAGTTCGACGGCCTGGTCCGGATCGCTGGCCACGATCCAGCGCTTGGCGATCTGCTCGATCGGCAGCGCGTCGGCGGCGGCCTCCATCTCGATCGGATCGGTAATGGAGTGCTTCTGCTCGGGCGTCAGGGACAGCGGCGCCCAGAAGCGCGTATTCTCCAGCGCCAGTGCGGGATCGGTGTCATAGGAGATCTTGATCTCGATCATGCGGTCGATATCCTCGACCGTGCGGCCGACCTTCGCGGCGCCCTCGGCGACGGCGGGCATGAGCTTCTCGGTGTACAGGTCCATGCCCTTGCCCGAGGTGCAGATGAAACCGTCACCGGCGCGGCCGGCGTACCGGGCCACCAGTGGGCCGCCCGCGGCGATGTAGACCGGTATGCCGCCCTTGGGCACGTCGTAGATCGAGGCGCCGACGGTGTTGTAGTACTCGCCCTCGAAGTCGACGCGGTCACCCGTCCACAGGGCGCGCATGAGATCCACCGACTCGCGCAGCCGCGCGAAACGCTCCTTGAACTCCGGCCATTCACCCTTGTAGCCGGTGGCGATCTCATTGAGCGCCTCACCGGAACCCACACCCAGCATGATGCGATCCGGGTACAGGCAGCCCATGGTCGCGAACGCCTGCGCGATCACCGCCGGGTTGTAGCGGAAGGTCGGGGTCAGCACCGAGGTGCCCAGCTGAATGCGCTCGGTGCGCTCACCGGTCGCGGCCATCCAGGCCAGCGAGAACGGGGCGTGCCCGCCATTGTGCCGCCAGGGCTGGAAATGATCGCTCACCGTGGCGCTGTCGAGGCCGTGCTCCTCGGCCGCCACCGCGATCTCCACCAGTTCCCGGGGGCCGAACTGCTCCGCCGACGCCTTGTATCCGAGCTTGAGATCCTTCACCGCGCCACTCCTGTCGCCTTGCTGCGCTTGGTTTGTGCGGGCCAACCTCCCGCCGGTCACGCTGTTGATCGCTGCACGTGGCCCGTTTCGACCATAGTGTCCTGCTTCGGGCGCCTACCGCTGGGCTCACCTCCGGGTTCGCGGCCCGTCTCGTTCTGGACTGACGGAGCGGGGGAGGGAAGCGGAGGAGGGAAGAACGAGACTTCGGGGGCCGCGGACAGCCGTAGCGAAGCGGAGGCAAATTAGACTGAGCCCCGTGACCTCAAACGACGAACCGATCCTGTCCTATCTGACCGACATGGACGGCGTTCTCGTGCACGAGAACCACATGGTGCCCGGCGCCGACCAGTTCCTCGCCGAACTGCGTGACAATGAGATCCCGTTCCTGGTGTTGACCAACAACTCCATCTACACCGCGCGCGATCTGCAGGCCCGGCTGCAGCACACCGGTCTCGACATTCCGATCGAATCCATCTGGACCTCGGCGCTCGCCACCGCGACCTTCCTGCGCGATCAGCGGCCGAACGGAACCGCCTATGTCGTAGGCGAATCCGGGCTCACCACCGCGCTGCACGAAATCGGCTACGTACTCACCGACAGCGAACCGGACTACGTGGTGCTCGGCGAGACGCGCACCTACTCGTTCGAGGCCATCACCACCGCCATCCGGCTGATATCGGCGGGCGCGCGCTTCATCGCCACCAATCCGGACGCCACCGGCCCCTCCCGCGAGGGCATTCTGCCCGCCACCGGTTCGGTCGCCGCCCTGATCACCCGCGCCACCGGCAAAGAGCCCTACTACGTGGGCAAACCCAACCCGCTCATGATGCGTTCGGCGCTGCGCCGCATCGACGCGCACTCGCAGTCCACCGTCATGATCGGCGACCGCATGGACACCGATGTGATCTCCGGACTGGAAGCCGGGCTGCGCACCATCCTGGTCACCACCGGCATCTCCACCCACTCCACCGTCGAGCAGTACCCCTACCGCCCGACCGCCATCCTGCACTCCGTTGCAGACCTGGTCGGCAAGACCAAGGACCCGTTCGCACCCTGAGATCCGTCGTCATCCGCCGCGCCTGGGCCGGGATCCACAGCGGCCGTACGGATTTCGACCAAAGCATGCCGGGATGGCGGGTCCGCCTCCGCCCGCCGGACCCAGGGGATCTCCCTCCGCCCGCCGGACCCAGGAAATCCCCTCCGCCCGCCGGACCCAGGGAATCCCCCTCCACGGGCCCGACGGGGATCCATAGCCACCCGTCCGATCGGGGCGAACCATCTCCACCAGGCCGACCCGGGCGAACCATCTCCACGGCCTGACCGGGGGATTCGCTTCCGGTTCAGTCGGTTTCGAAGGAATCGAGCGCGGCCGACAAGGTCGTGAGCGATTCGACGATTCGGGTGAACTGTTCGACGCCCAGCTGGGCGGTGAGGCGGGCGGCCAATTTGGCGTGCTGCGGGCCGATGCGGCGCACCGCCTCGTGACCGGCCTCCGTGATGGCGACCAGTTTGGCGCGACGGTGCGCCGGGTTGGTGCGGTATTCGGCAAAACCCTTGTCCACCAGTAGATCCGCTATGCGCTGGACGCTCTGGCGGGTGATACCCATCTCGCGGGCAATGCCCGCGACCGGCAGCGGCTCGTGCAGTACCGCACCCAGGACCTGCCACCAGGCGGCGGTGATATCGGCCGGACGCGCCAATTCCTCTGCAATGGTGAGGAATTGGCCGTTGAGCTTGAACGAGGTGATGGCGGCGGTACTGAATAGCGCCTGCTCGGGATTCATTCCGCCTCCTGTCCGCCCGGACCGGGCGCTGCGGGGGAATTCTCCCTCACAGTGCCGCCGGATTCGCTGCCCGACTCTGTTCGTACTCGGCGAGCGCGAAGAAGGCAGCCGGCTCATTGTGCGCGTAGAGGCGGTACCACGCGTCGAGCACCTGCGGTTCGAAGATATCGAGGCGCTCGAAGATCGCACGGGCGAAGTCGACCGGCATGGTGCCGCTGGCGGTGATGAGATCACCGGCGGTCACCGCGGGTTCGTGGACGAAGCCGTCGCCGCCCGAATACCCGCTCATGGCAAGATATTCGGCCGCATTGCTGGTGTGCGGACGAGCATCCAGCATTCCGGCGGTCGCCAGCCCGAAGGTCGCGCCGCAGATGGCGGCCACCGGCACACCGGCGGCGAGGAATTCTCCCGCCTTGTCGGAGAAGGCCTTCAATTCGCCGGCCTCCCAGGTCGCCGACCCCGGCAGGATCAGCATGGCGCTGTCGGCGGGGTCTAATTCGTCGAGAGCGATATCGGGAGTCACCCGCAGGCCACCCATCGAAACGACGGCATCCGCGGTGGGGCCGACGGTCCGGATCTGCCAGGCGCCCGGTTCGCGATGCCACAGCGCGCGATTGATGTGCGCGGTGGTGTGCCCGACCTCCCAGTCGGAGAAGGTGTCGTAAACGGCCAGGTGCACTGCCTTCGCCATGACAGCATTCTGTCATAATTGACAGCATACTGTCAATGGATGCGACGTCCGGAAACGACAAAGGGCCGGAACCGTCGATGACGGTTCCGGCCCCGGTTGCCGATCAGCTCAGGGCGTTACCCAGATCGTTCAGCAGATCCTCGACATCCTCGAGACCGATCGAGATACGGACCACGCCATCCGTAATGCCGATGGCCGCACGGCCTTCCGGCCCCATCGCCCGATGGGTGGTGGTGGCGGGATGCGTGATCAGCGTCTTCGAATCGCCGAGGTTATTGGAGATGTCGATGATGCGCAGGCCGTTGAGCACCTCGAACGCCCGCTTCTTGGCCTCCTCCGGCAGCGCCTTCAGCTCGAAGGTCACCACCGTGCCGCCGCCGGACATCTGCTTCCTGGCCAGCTCGTACTGCGGATGGGACGGCAGGAACGGGTATTTCACCCACGACACCGCCGGATGCTGCTCCAGGAATTCGGCGATCCGCAGCGCGGACTCGGTGGACTGGCGCACGCGCAGCGGCATGGTCTCCAGACCCTTGAGCAGCGTCCAGGCATTGAACGGGCTCAGAGCCGGACCGGTATGGCGCATAAGGTTTTTCACCGGACCGTCGATGTACTCGTGCGAACCCAGAATCGCGCCGCCGAGCACCCGGCCCTGGCCGTCGATGTGCTTGGTGCCGGAGTACACCAGCACATCCGCGCCGAGATCGAAGCCCTTCTGCAGCAGCGGAGTGGCAAAGACGTTGTCCAGCACCACCTGTGCGCCCGCGGCATGCGCGAGATCGCAGACCGCGCGCACATCCACCAGCGTCTGCATGGGGTTGGACGGGGTCTCGAAGAAGACGGCCTGGGTCGGCACCGAGAGCGCCTCTTCCCACTGCGCCAGATCCTCGCCGTCGACGAAGACGGTCTCCACACCCCAGCGCGGCAGGATCTCATTGGCCACCACGAAGCAGGAACCGAAGAGACTGCGGGCGGCGACCAGGCGGTCACCCGCGCCGAGCAGCGCACCCAGTGCGGTGAAGACCGCGGACATGCCACTGGCGGTGGCGAAACACGCTTCGGCGCCGTCGAGCAGGCGCAAGCGCTCCTCGAACATGGCGACCGTCGGATTGCCGTAGCGCGAGTAGACGAAATGCTTGATATCGCCGGTGAACGCGGCCTCGGCGGCCTCGGCGCTCTCGTAGACGAAGCCCGAATTCAGGAACAGCGCCTCGGAGGTCTCATCGAAACCGGAGCGGCGCAAGCCACCTCGCACGCCGAGCGTGGACGGGCCGACGCCCTCGGGAAGCGGTCGCTCGAACGAACCACCGGTGATCATGACTGCCTCCAATCGATACAGCCCCATCGGCGCGCCCTCATGACTGCCTCCAATCGATACAGCCCCATCGGCGCGCCCTCATGACTGCCTCCACGGCAGCCCATCGGCGCGCCAGCCCTCGCTGCCGCGGTGTCCCTGCGCGTCGAGCGCGCCTTCGAAACCCTCGAGGACATTGAAGGCCGGTGCGAGCCCGATGCCCGTCGCCGCCGTCGCCGCACCGATGGAGCGCTGGCCGGAGCGACAGATGAAGATCACCGGCGCTTCCGAATCCGGCTCACGATCGGCGAGCGCCTGCTTCAACTGGTCCACGAACCGGGCATTGCGCGTGCCGGTGGCGTCGACCCATTCGATCAGCGCGGTCGGCCGCCCGATGCCACTGGTATCGGGGACGCCGACAAAGCGCCACTCGGCTTCGGTGCGCACATCCACCAGCACCGCATTCGGATTGTCCCGCAACAGTTCCCACGCCTGCTTCGGCGTCAGGTCACCCGCGTAACTCATATCGACCTCCTGTGAATCCGCACTTGCCGCACCGTTGCCCGATGCGCGGCCAGGTCGTCACCCGGAGCACCCCGCCGCGGAGGAGGGTTGCCGATCAGCGAGCCGGGGCTTCGCGCTGATACTCATGACCTGGGTTGAGATTGCCGAAAATCATGCCCCCCTGTCAAACTCTGTTTAATTTGCCTCCGCTCCGCTCCGGCGGGTTCGCGGGCCTGTTACCTGGGTCTTCCCTCCTCCGCTCCTCCGCTTCGCTCCCCCGCTCCGGCAGTCCAGACCCAGGCGGGCCGCGAACTTGGGGCTGGTGAGGACCTCAGGAATTGCAGACCAGCCAGGTCGTATCTGCGCGGGTGAAGTTCCAGGTGGCGGTCGTATCGTGGCTGTCGGCGCGGAAGGTGACCGCGGCGGTCGCGCGATCGCCGTCGATTTTCGGGTCGGCGAGCCCCACGATGTCGAGTTTCGGGCCGCCCTCGACCGCGGTTTTCAGCGGCGAGCGGTTGTCGTCGAAGCCCTTGCACACCACGGTCGGATCGAGTGCGCCACCCGCGCTGCGGGATTGGATGAAATTGCGAGCGGCGACGGCCAGCTGGCCGGAATCTGTGAGATTCTTCTCAGCCGGCGACATCAGGGTGGCGATCACGATCCCGATAACCACCAGCACCAGGATGCCGGCCGCCAACAGGAACGGAAGCATGCTCCTGGCCTCGGCCTGATCGATCGGAACCGCCTGGTCATCGACGTCGCTCATGGGTAGATCATGCCCGTCGCGCCGGAGCGCGCGATCCGCCGCACCGGTCAGCGAACGCGATGGGCATTCGTACAGTTCACCGCACCGGCGCGGGCGGGGTGTTCCTTCCACCGATAGAATCAGCACAATTTCCCTGAACGAGCGGGAATAGCGGTACCAGGCAGCAACGCTGCAGCTTCGGGGATCCAACGAAGGCACCCGGGGCGAGGGCGTCAACTTAGCCTAAGCTAAGAACGACGGCTGAGACTTGACGACAGATAGTTCCAACCAAAGGTGCGCGTGAGAATGACCGAACAGAGTGCAGCGACCGATACGCAGTCCGGGACGGTGTCCGACTCGCACCACGGTGCGGCGGCCCGCCCGCTCCGCATTGCGATCGTGGGCGCCGGTCCGGCCGGAATCTACGCCGCCGACGCGTTGATGAAGTCCGACGCCCCCACAGGTTTCGGCGGAGTGAGCATCGACCTCTACGAGCGGATGCCCGCACCGTTCGGTCTGATCCGCTACGGCGTCGCCCCCGACCACCCGCGCATCAAGGGCATCATCACCGCCCTGCACAAGGTGCTCGACAAGGAGCAGGTCCGCCTGCTCGGCAATATCGACTACGGCGTCGACATCACCCTGGAAGACCTGCAGCGCTTCTACGACGCGGTCATCTTCTCCACCGGCGCCAATGCCGACCGCGCGCTCGAGGTCCCGGGCATCGAGCTCGAGGGCAGCTTCGGCGCCGCCGACTTCGTCTCCTGGTACGACGGGCATCCGGATGTGCCGCGCACCTGGCCATTGGACGCCGAAAAGGTTGCCGTGCTGGGCGTCGGCAATGTGGCCCTGGATGTGGCGCGCGTGCTCGCCAAGACCGGCGACGAACTGCTCCCCACCGAGATCCCGCCGAACGTGTACGCGGGCCTGAAGGAGAACAAGGCGCTCGAGGTGCACGTCTTCGGACGTCGCGGCCCCGCGCAGGCCAAGTTCACCCCGCTCGAGCTACGCGAACTGGACCACTCCCCGACCATCGAGGTCATCGTCGACCCCGAGGACATCGACTACGACGAGGGTTCAGAGGCCGCACGCCGGCACTCGAAGCAGGTCGACATGATCTGCAACACCCTCGAGCAGTGGGCCATTCGCGATGTGGGCGACCGCCCGCACAAGCTGTTCCTGCACTTCTTCGAGAGCCCCGCCGAGATCCTCGGTGACGCCGACGGCAAGGTCATCGGCCTGCGCACCGAGCGCACCGCGCTCGACGGCACCGGAAACGTCAAGGGCTCCGGCACTTTCAAGGACTTCGACGTCCAGGCGGTGTACCGCGCGGTCGGCTACCTGTCGCAGAACATTCCGGCCCTGCCGTTCGACGACCAGGCCGGCACCGTCCCCAACGAGGCCGGGCGCGTCCTGCTCGACGAGGATGCCGACGGCGCGGCGCGCTTCATGCCGCAGACCTACGTCACCGGTTGGATCAAGCGCGGCCCGGTCGGCCTCATCGGCCACACCAAGGGCGACGCGAACGAGACCATCGCCTGCCTGCTCGACGACGCCGCCGGTTTCACCCCGGCTGCCGAGCCGGAGCTGGACGCGGTGACCTCGTTCCTCGAGAACAAGGGCGTCCCCTTCACCACCTGGGCCGGCTGGTACCGCCTGGACGCGCACGAGCGCGCCCTGGGCGAACCGGAAGGCCGCGAGCGGGTGAAGGTTGTCGAGCGCGAGGACATGATTCGCGCGAGCGAGCCGGACAAGGTTTCCTGATAGCCCTGACCTGGCTGAATCCGCCAGGTGGACAAGGTCTTCCGCACTTGTCACCGTTGTGAGGCATGCTGATCACGTGTTCGATGCCCATCTCCACATCTTCGACCCGCGGTTCCCGCTGGCCGAGAACGAGGGCTACCTGCCCGACCCGTACACCATTGCCGACTATCGGCGGCGCATGCAGCGCTTCGATATCGACAGTGGCGCGGTGGTCGCCGGTTCCTTCCAGGGCAACGAGCACACCTTTCTCCGGGCCGCCCTCGCCGAATTGGGCGAGGGCTGGGTCGGCGTCGCGAATCTGAGCGAGGACGCCACCGACGAGGAGATCATCGAGCTGGACCGCGCCGGCGTGCGCGCGATCCGGTTCAATTTCAAGCGCGCGGGCGGCGATATCGTCGGGCTCACCATGCTGGCGCTGCGGGCCTATGAGCTGGTCGGCTGGCATGTGGAGCTGTATATCGACGGGTCCATGCTCGGATCGCTGGAACCGGTCATCACCAAACTGCCGACGCTGTCCATCGACCACCTCGGCATGTCCGACGACTGCCTGCCGTACCTGCTGAATCTTGTCGATCGCGGGGCGAAGGTGAAAGCGTCCGGATTCGGCCGCGTCTCGATGAATGTGGGCGCCGCGCTGCGCCGGATTCACGCGGTGAATCCGGAGGCGCTCATGTTCGGCTCCGATCTGCCCGGCACCCGCGCCGGGCGGCCGTTCCTGGACCGGGATATCAAGGTGATCGCCGATGCGGTCGGTGCCGACCTGCACCGGGTGCTGGAAGACAATGCGCGCGCCTTCTACCGGCTGCCCGCCAAGGAACCCCGCTTCGCGGATCCGGCGCCGACGCTGCCGCTGTTCACCCCGCAATCGCCGACGCTGCGCCTGCACCGCTCCGAACTGCCCCCGCCGCCGGACACCATGCCGCTGCCCAAAATCGAGCGCTAGCGGCCGCCTCGCCACCCGGCATGCTCCGGTCCGGATCCACACCCGGGGGCTTGCCGCGGCAACACACCCTCGCGTTATTGTCATACCGTCAACACCGGTGTTGTGAGCCGGTGCGCACTGGATCGACGATGAACCGAGGTAGGTCGTGAGCACTCCGCCGGGCGGCCGTTCCTGGACCGGGATATCAAGGTGATCGCCGATGCGGTCGGTGCCGACCTGCACCGGGTGCTGGAAGACAATGCGCGCGCCTTCTACCGGCTGCCCGCCAAGGAACCCCGCTTCGCGGATCCGGCGCCGACGCTGCCGCTGTTCACCCCGCAATCGCCGACGCTGCGCCTGCACCGCTCCGAACTGCCCCCGCCGCCGGACACCATGCCGCTGCCCAAAATCGAGCGCTAGCGGCCGCCTCGCCACCCGGCATGCTCCGGTCCGGATCCACACCCGGGGGCTTGCCGCGGCAACACACCCTCGCGTTATTGTCATACCGTCAACACCGGTGTTGTGAGCCGGTGCGCACTGGATCGACGATGAACCGAGGTAGGTCGTGAGCACTCCATCCACCGCCAAGCAGGGCCCGCTCGCGGGCGTCCGGGTTGTTGAACTGGCCGGGATCGGCCCCGGTCCGCATGCGGCGCTGCTGCTCGCGGATCTCGGCGCGGACGTGGTCCGGGTGCAGCGGCCGAACCAGTTCCCCGGACTCATGGAGCGGCCGCAGTGGCGCGGCCGCACCATCGTCGAGGCGAATCTCAAGGATCCGGCCGATATCGAGAAGGTGCTCGGGCTCGTCGAGAAGGCCGATGTGCTCATCGAGGGCTTCCGGCCGGGCGTCACCGAGCGCATGGGCCTGGGTCCCGATGCGGCGCTCGCGCGCAATCCGCGCCTCGTCTACGGCCGCATGACCGGCTGGGGTCAGGACGGGCCGATGGCCGATCGCGCCGGGCACGACATCAACTACATCTCGCTGACCGGTGTGCTGAATGCCATCGGCCGCAAGGGCGAACGCCCGGTGCCGCCGCTGAACATGGTGGGCGACTTCGGCGGCGGCTCCATGTTCCTGGTCTTCGGCATTCTGGCCGCGCTGGTGGAACGGCAGAACTCCGGCAGGGGTCAGGTCATCGACTCCGCCATGATCGATGGGGCGCTTGCCCTTTCGCACATGATCTGGGGCATGAAGGGCATGGGCCTGTGGTCCGATGAGCGCGGCACCAACCTGCTCGACACCGGCATGGCCTTCTACGACACCTACGAGACCTCCGACGGCAAGTACATGGCGGTCGGCTGCATCGAACCGCAGTTCTACGCCGAGATGCTGAAGGGCCTGGAGATCGATCCGGAGGGCCTGCCCTACCAGATCGACCCCAACGGCCAGGACCAGCTGCGCAAGCTGTTCACCGAGAAGTTCAAGACCAAGACCCGCGACGAGTGGTGGGCCATCTTCGAGCACACCGACGCCTGCACCACCCCCGTGCTGACCTTCACCGAGGCGGAACAGAATCCGCACATCGTGGCCCGCTCGGGACTCATCGAGATCGACGGCGTCGTGCAGCACGCACCCGCGCCCCGCTTCTCCCGCACACCGGGCGGCATCCCGACCCCGCCGCCGAACGAGGGCACCCCGATCGAAAGCGTCTGGGCAGACTAGCTTTTCGAATCAAGTCACACCGAACACGCAGCGGCGGTACCCAATTGGGTATCGTCGCTGTGCATGCGAAGCCTGCTAACCCAGGCCCACCTCGTCATCCCGGAACGACGAGGGCGATAGCCGATTCGCATGATTCAGAGCAGGATTCGGCACAGATCACAGGCCCTGATCCGGCATTCAGCTTGAGTATCTGGATTGCCAACCGATAGCGTCGGAGCCCTCTGCAAAACTTACTCGGGGGTAATTTTGTTCTCACGTCGTTCGACGCTGCTCGCCGGTCGCACCGCGGCCGTTCTCTCCATGCCTGTCGCCGTCGCGGTCATGTGCGCCGGTATGGCACAGGCCGCACCGATCGATCGGGCGATCAGCGCGCCCGCCGCGGTATCCGCACCGCTGCCGGTGCAGCCGATTTCCGCCGCACCGATTGCCGCCGCACCGATTGCCGCCCAGCCGGTTCCGGCCGCGCCGGTCGACGCGCCCGGCCCGGATCCGGCGAAGGTCGGTAATGCCGCGCTGGGCGGGGCGGGGATCGGCGCACTCGCAGCGGGAGTCCCGGCAGGCGTTATCGGCGCTGCCGGAGGTGCCGTCGCGGGAGGCGTGGTCGGCGCGGGCGTCGGATTCCTCGTCGGCATCGGCGCGCCCGCGGCCGGGCTGCTGGCAACTGCCGCCGTCGGCTGCGCCACCACCGGCTGCCTGATCGATGTGCCGGTGTTCGTGGCCGGGCTGGCCGCCGAGGCCGCCGGTGCGGCGGGCGGCATTGCCGTCGGCGCGGCACTCGGCGCGGTCGCCGGCGGTGCGCTCGGCGCGGCCGCCCTGGGCCTGCCCGCCGCAGCGGTGGGCGCGGGCATCGGCGCCGCGGTGGGCGCCGGAGCCGGCGCGGCCGGAGTCACCCCGTAATCACCACGGCCGGGGTCACTCCGTAATCACAACCGGTAGCCATCCCCGGCCGAAGTCGGCTCCGGGCGAAGTCACCTCCGGGCGAAGTCACCTCCGGGCGAAGTCGTCGCCGGAGTCGCCTCCGGCCGAGGTCGTCACCGGGCGAAGTCGCCTCCGGCCGAGGTCGTCACCGGGCGAAGTCGCCTCCGGCCGAAGTCGTCACCGGGCGAAGTCGCCTCCGGCCGAAGTCGTCACCGGGCGAAGTCGCCTTCGGCCGAAGTCACCTCCGGGCCAAGTCGTCGCCGGAGCCGCCTCCGGCCGAGGTCGTCACCAACAGCCTGCGACCCCCGGACAGAATCCAGCGGCGGCACCCGAATGGGTGCCGCCGCTTGGCATTTCGCTGTTTACGCCGAAGGGATCAGGCGGACGGCTCGACGAGCTGGATGTCGAGCTCGATGGCGATCTTGTCGCCGAGCATGGCGGTGGGGAGGCCGGCGGCGATATTGAACTCGCTGCGCTTGATGGTGCCGGTGGCATTGAAGCCGGCGTGCTGCTTCTGGTCGCCGGGGTGGACCTGAACGCCGCCCCATTCGACGTCGAGGGTGACGGGCTTGGTCACATTGCCGAGGGTGACCTCGCCGGTGACCTCGAACTCGGCGGCGACGGCGACCGGCTCGGTGACCTTGAAGTGCAGCGTGCTCAGGTTCGCGGTGTCGAGGATGTCGGCGCTGCGGACGTGGCCGTCACGCTGCTCGTTGCCGGTGTCGAAGGAGTCGAGGTAGATGGTGGCCTCGATGACGGCCTTGCCGGCATCGTCGGCGACGAAGCTGGTCTCGAACTTGTTGAAACGGCCGCGGACCTTGGAGATTCCCAGGTGGCGGGCGGTGAAGTTGACCGAGGAGTGGGCGGTATCCAGGGTCCAGGAGCCGGGGGCGATCACGGTCTGCTCAGAAGTCGTCATACCGGAAGCCTAACCGGACTTCAGTCCGGATATCCACACCGTCCTGATCCTGGCATTGGCAGGGCGGGGCTAACGGGACCAGGACAGGGCACCATGGAGGAGTGTCCCGATCCGAATTCGCCGAGTTTCTCATTGCGCGGCGCGCGCAACTGCAGCCCGAAGAGGTCGGCCTGCCTTCCGGCCGGCGTCGTCGCACGCCAGGACTGCGCCGTGAGGAGGTCGCCGCGCTAGCCGGGGTGAGCGCAGACTATCTGGCCCGCCTCGAGCAGGGCCGGGATACCAATCCCTCCACCTCAGTCCTGGGCGCGCTCGCGGATGCGCTGCGGCTCAATGAAGTCGAACGGCATCACTTCGGCAGGCTCGCCCTGGGCATGGAGCAGAAGGAGACCTGCCCCACCGCCGGCCAGGCCGGCGAACAGGTCTCCGAGACGCTGCGCGCGGTCATCGACTCCATGCACCCCACACCGGCCTTCGTCCTCGGGCGCTGGATGGATCTGCTGGCCTGGAATCCGTCCTGGCGTGATTTCGCCGAACCTCTCGGCCTGTTCGACGAATCCGCAGGCGGCAATTTCGCGAACTATCTCTTCGCGCACCCCGACGCGCAGCGCTATTTCAGCAATTGGTCCGATGCCGCCGATATAGCCGCCTCCGCACTGCGCAATGCGCAGACCCGATTCACCGATGACCGCAGTCTCGAAGCGCGGATCACCGCCCTGCAGCGCTATGGGGAATTCGATCGCCGCTGGCGGGAACACCGGGTTATCGACCATCGCAGCCGGGTGCTGCTCATCGAACATCCGCTGCGCGGGCACGTCGAGGTGGAAATCGAAACCCTCGACCCGGCCGCCGACCTGAGCATCCAGGTGTGGCTGGTCGATCGCCGCAAGGTGCAGGCGCCCGGATTGCGGCTGGTCAACGAATAAATCTCGGCATTGTGGGCCCGTTCGTTCCCCCCGCTCACCAAGGGCGGGCGAACTACAGTTGACCTATGGCTCGGAATTGGCCGATGGTCGAACGCGAGAACGAGCTCGAAACGATCACGTCCGCGCTGACCGGCACTGATTTCGTCGGAGCGGTCCTCACCGGAGACGCGGGGGTCGGCAAAACCACGCTGGCCCGGCTGGCCACGGCCGCGGTGAACGGCAGTGCCGGGAATATTCGCTGGGTCGCGGGGACCGAATCCGCGCGCAGCATTCCGCTCGGTGTGTTCGCGCATATGGTCGGCGTGTACACCGCGCACGATCCGGTGACCTTCATGGCGGCCGCGCGGGAGGCGCTGCTCGCGGACGGGCACACCATCATCGGCGTCGACGACGCCCACCTGCTCGATCAGCTGTCCGCCACCCTGCTGCTGCAGCTCGCCATCGACAAGGCCGCGCACATTGTGGCGACCGTGCGCAGCGGGGTGCCGGTGCCGGATGCGGTGACCTCGCTGTGGAAGGACGGGCATCTGCTGCGCATCGATCTGTCGCCGTTCAGTCAGCGACAGAGCGTGGAGCTGGTCGAGAATATGCTCGGCGGGCAGCTGGAGGGCTTCACCGCCAATCTCATGTGGGAATCCTCCGGCGGGAACGCGCTGTTCCTGCGGCATCTGGTCGAGGGCGCGCTGGAGGCGGGCACGCTGCGGCAGGTCAAGGGCGTGTGGCAGTTGCGCGGGCGGGCGGCCGTCACCTCGGAATTGGCTGCGCTGCTGGAGGATCGGGTGGAGCAGCTGCCCGAATCGGTGCTGCGGGTGCTGGAGCTGCTCACCTTCTGTGAGCCGATCGACCTGGATGTGCTGGCCGAACTCGCCGGCGAGGAAGCCGTGGAGACCGCCGAATCACGCGGTGTCATAAGGATTGTCGAGCACGGCAGGCAACTGCTGGTGCGGTACAACCATCCGCTGTTCGGCGAGGTGATCCGGCGGCGGCTCGGCATCGCCTCGGCGCGACGATTGCGCGGGCGGCTGTACACGTCGCTGCGGGAACGGCCCATCAATTCCGCTCCCGACCGCATCCGGCTCGCCGAATTGGCTTTGGACAGTGACAAATCCGCCGATCTCGAGCTGTTCGAGGCCGCGGCCGCCGATGCCATCGGGTTGGCGAATCTGCCTCTGGGAGAACGGTTCGCGCGGGCTGCGGTGGAGCGGCGCGGTGGTGTCGAGGCCGCCGATCTGCTGGCGCGCGCACTGCTGTGGCAGGGGCATCGCATAGAGGCCGAGCGCACACTCGCGGTCTTCGATCCGGATCAGCTGAACGAGGTGCAGCTGGCCCGCTGGGGCAGTACCCGCGTCTCGAATCTGCTGTGGTCCATGGGCGATGCCGATCGCGCGGACGAAGTGCTGGACTCGGTGCGCAGCCGGGCGAAGCATCCCAAGATCGTGGCGACGCTGGACGGGCTCGCCTCCGCGTGCGCGGTCAATGAGAACAAGCTCGACGAGGCTTTCGCGCTGGCCGAACCCGTCATGGCCGCCGAGGACGCGCCGCCGTGGGCGGTCTGGTGGGCGGCCTTCGGCGGCGGACTCGCCCTGGCGCTCATGGGGCGTGGTGATGCCGCCCGGCAATACGCGCAGCGCGGGCATGCCATCGAATCGCATATCGACGGGCTCAATCGGTTCATGTCCGCGCACGCGGAAGTGCTGGCGCTCACCTTCACCGGGGATCTGGATGCCGCAAGGCGTTGTGCCAGTAGCCCTTACACCTATTCCTCGCCCGGCCAGTACCTCGCCTGGGGCATGACGAAGATCCTGCAGGGCACCGTCGATGTGGCGCAGGGCAGGTTCCCGCAGGGCATCGACAATCTCGAACAGGCGCTCGCCGCGCTCACCACCGAGGGCGCGGCCGCCTGGATGTTCCCCGCGAGACTTCGTCTGGCCGAGGCGTATTCGGCGGTGGGGCGCGCCGCCGACGCGTCCGAATCCATTGCGGCCGCCATCGAGCGCGGCGGGCGGCACAGTGCCGTGTACGAACCGATGCTGGAGATCGCCAAGGCCTGGCAGGCCGGCGCCGAGGGCACCGTGACCCCCGCGATCCGGCTGGCGCTCGGTGCGGCCGATGCGGCGGCGCGCTCACATCAGCACGCCATCGAGGCCATGGCGCTGCACACCGCGGCCCGCTTCGGTGATCATTCGGTGGCGGGCCGGCTCGCGGATCTGGCTGCTCGGGTGGATGGGCGGCTGGTGCAGGTCCAGTCCCGGCACGCGGTGGCGGTCGCGGCGCACGACGGGGCCGGGTTGGACACTGCCGCAGCCGAATTCGAGGAGATCGGGGTGCTGCTGTCGGCGGCCGACGCCGCCGCGCAGGCCGCGTCCGCACACGAGCGCGCGGGTGATCGCCGCCGGCTGCTGGAATCCGCGGCCACCGCCAACCGGCTCGCCGCCGCGTGCGGCGGGGCCAGTACGCCCGCGCTGCGGCAGTCCGCGCAGCCGTTGCCGCTCACTTCGCGGGAACGGGAGATCGCGAACCTGGTTGCCGCCGGGCTGTCCAATCGGCAGATCGCCGATCGGCTCACCGTCTCGGTACGCACCGTGGAGGGTCACCTCTATCGCGCCTGCATCAAGCTCGACGTCACCGATCGGGAGGCGCTGGCCGAGCTCATGCGTGGCAGGTCATCTGTGGGCAAACCGGAAAGCTGACCAGTACAGCGCCCGCGAAAAGCTTCTACCAGCGTTTGTGGGATTTGTCTCGCTGCATGACGTCATCGATCGGATCGATTGATTCCGATCTGGAATTACTGGTTTCTCATCAGCTACCATCCCCCGCGAAGGTGACCGAGCCCGGTCTCCGGGTGACGGTTCCAATCTGATGAGGGTGGTGTTTCGGCATGAGTCGTAGGCAGCGGATCTTGCGACTGAGCTTCCCATTCCCTCGCCCGGGCCAGAGTCCGGCAAGCCCCTCGGGAACGTATGGCGCGGACGCTTCGGCATCGCCGCAATCATCGGGTCCGCTCTGCGACCGGTGGCGGGTGCGGTTTCGACCCTGACTCCGGCGGCCGATCGCGACTCGCGCAGGCGAGGGGGTGCGAAGTTCCGGAGCCGGGTACAGCGGCGATCGGCGGCGCGCACCATCGAATCGGATGGGGCGGGAAGTCGATGTGCGCATTGATCAACAGATGTAGGTCCGATTACTGATGAGGGTGGTGATCCGGCGTGACTCGTCGGAATTTCGATAGGAAGACCGGCGCGGCACGGCGCGCGATGATGGTGGGCACGCTTCCGCTCGCCCTCGCCGTGGCGTGCTCGAGTGCCACCGAACCGCAGAGCGCCGCACCGTCGAGTAGCGCCAACGGCACCGTCACCGGGCCGTCGAGCACCTCGCAGACACCGGGCGGGGCACAGGCTCCTGGCGTCGCGCAGTCCCCTGGTGCGCAATCGCGCGGTGAGGGCTTAGCGCAGTCGCCCGGAAACGGTGCGACCGCACCACAATTCGCCAATCCGCGCACCGCGCAGCCTGGCGTGGCCGCACCCGCCACCAGTGCCGACCGCCTGGAATCCCGCCCCGGACCGATCCAGCCCGGCGTCACCACCGTGCCCCAGCCCGCCGCACCGGGCGCGAGCGGCGGCACCAGCGCGAATTACGCTGTCCCGCCGAACTTCCGCGCCATCCCCCAGCCCGAGGCCGCCCCCGCCATCAACTGGCAGGAACTGCACGCGCCCACCGTCGTCACCCCCGTGGCCCCCATCGCACCCCCGCCCCGCACCCTGCGCCTGGGCAACTTCACCACCACCGCCCCGGATCAACTCCCCGACAACATCCTGAACCCGGTGAACACCACCGCGGCCACCGCCGAAGCCGCCATCGCCACCGGCTTCAACTCCATCGGCATCAACCCCACCCGCTCCGACCGCATCGCCGGCGGCACTCTCGCCGGCGTAGCCGCGGGCGCCACCCTAGGCGCAATCGGCCTCGGAGTCCCCGGCGCGATCGCCGGTGCGGTACCTGGAGCAGCGGTCGGCGCCGTGGTCGGAGGATTGGTAGGAGCCGGACTCGGCACCATCGGAGCCACTGTCCTGCCCTGGACCGCACCGATCGACATCCCCGGCGGCACCATCGGCGGCGCACTGATCGGCGCAGGCGTCGGTGCAGCAGCAGGAGCCGCGATCGTCGGCATCCCCGCAGCCGTGGTCGGCGGCGTCGCCGTTGGTGCCGTGGGCGGCGCAGCCGGCGGCTTTGTCGGCGGAGCTTTCTAGCCACATACAGCGCAAACCAGAGCGCCTGTGCCATGCGGATCCGCATGGCACAGGCGCTCTTTCCTGCTGTCGGCTAGCCCCGCCATTCGAATGTACTTGGGGCGAGCGCTCTTTCATGATCAACAGGCTCTGACGGAGAGGCAGTGCGGGGTGTTGCCGCCGTCAGAGCCCTCTCGGTGGATTATGCGGAGTCACATGGCGCTGACTTGTCGGGCGTAGCTGATCTGGTGCATGACCATGGGGAAGGTTTTCTCGTCCCGAATCGTGGAATCCGCCGGGTGTTCGGCGGGCGAGATCAGAAGAGGGTGGGTTCGCCGAAGCCTGGGGTGCGCTCGATTTCGAGTAGGCGCTGTTTGGTGTCCAGGCCACCGGGAGCGGAGAAGCCGTGCAGGGCGTGGTCGGCGGCCAGCACGCGGTGACAGGGGATGATCAGGGGGATGGGGTTGCGGCCCAGGGATTGGCCTACGGCCTGGGCGCTACCGGGGGCGCCGATGCGGTGCGCGATATCGCCGTAGCTCAGGGTGTGGCCGGGGTCGATGGCGCGGGCCACGGCGTAGACGGCGCGGTCGAAATCGTTGAAAAGACTGGTATCCAGCGGGATCCAGTGCAGGTCGTCGAGATCACCGGCGAGGTGGGCGCGGATTTTCTCGATGACCGCGGCGATATCGGGAGTGGGCGCGGCTTCCCGGACATCGAAGGTGCGGTGGCGGCGCAGGATGTACGCGAGCGTGGCCGCGGGATCGGCCCCGGGGAGGGCGAAGCGCAGCACTCCGGCGGCGCTCCAGGCGAGGGCGCAGGTACCGATGGCGGTGTCGAAGAGCGCCGCCGAGGCGAGCGGGCGGTCGGGTTGCGACATAGAGCCAGTGTGCACCGAGGTACCGACAAGTCCAGTTATATCAGTCCAGTTCTCTAGAACTGGACCGACTCTCCACGGCACGGGATATTCGCGAGATCAGGGCGGGTCGGCGCACGGCGGCGAACACGGCGCACCGGACGTTCGGATTCGAGGACATCCTGATGCGCGGCCGCTGCGGAGAGGTCGGAGTATTGCCGTGCCCCTTCATATTCCGCGACCGACCAGTCTGACATCGGCGCATGCGGGCGGTACCGCTCCAGCAGCACGCCCCAGCGCTCGTCCGGCTTGGGAGCGAATCGGTAGACGATCCCGGCAAAAGCCGCGACTACCAGCAGGGAGGCGAGCATTGCGATCATCACCCCATAGTGGTCCGGTCTGGACTTGAAGAAAATATCCAGTACCCGGATACTGGCCTTTATGGCGATACGAGTGATCGGCGCGGCCAGCCTTACCCGCGACCTGGGCCGGTGGCGGCACGACGAACCCGGCGCCGCCCCGGCAACCGACAGCAGGCGCACCACCCGGCCCGCGTATGTCGCGCTGGCCGAGAGCGTCCGGCTGCTCATTCACGACGGCCGCGCGCCGCTGGGCGTGGCCCTCCCCAGCGAACGCGATCTGGCCACCAGCCTGCGCGTCAGCCGCACCACCGTCACCTCCGCGTACTCGCTGCTGCGCGAGCACGGTTATCTGATCAGCAGGCAGGGTTCGCGCAGCACGGTGGCGCTGCCGCCGACGGTGGTGCACGACGGCACCAAACCGGCGCGCAGCCTGCTCGCCATGATGGCGCAGCCGGAGCTGCCGACCATCGATATGACATATGCCGCCATGTCCGCTCCGGTGGAGATGATGGATGCGTACACCACTGCGCTGCAAGGACTTCCGACGTATCTCGGAACGCACGGCATGGACCCGGTCGGCATGCTCATGCTGCGCGAGGCGCTGGCCCGGCGGTACACCGAGCGCGGGCTGCCCACCGATCCCGATCAGATTCTGGTCACCCTCGGCGCGCAGCACGGATTGCGGCTACTGCTGAATGTGCTCACCACTCCGGCCGAGCGGGTGCTCATCGATCACCCCAGCTATCCCAATGCCATCGAGGCCATTCGCGATGTGGGCGCGCGGCCGGTGCCCGTGCCGCTGCGCCCGGACGGCTGGGATCTGGACGGAATCCGCAGTGCCGCAAGGCAAACCGCGGCGAGCATCGCGTACCTGGTGCCGGATTACCACAATCCCACCGGACTGCTGCTGTCCGCCGAGGGCCGCGCCGAGCTGGCGGCGATCGCCCGCGAAACCCGCATGACGGTGATCGTCGACGAATCGATGGTGGATCTGCACCTCACCGATGACGAAATCATGCCTCCGGTAGCGGCATTCGCACGCGGCTCGGAGATCGTGACCATCGGCTCGGCCTCGAAGTCCTTCTGGGGCGGCCTGCGCGTCGGCTGGGTGCGCGCCAGCCAATCCCTCATCACCAAACTCCTCGGCACCCGCTCCACCATGGACCTCGGCACGCCCGTCATGGACCAGCTGGCCACCGTCCACCTGCTCCAGCACGCCGACGAAATCCTCACCGTCCGAAGGCAACAGCTCCGCTCCCGCCGCGCGACCCTCCTGGACGCCCTGGCCGAGGACCTCCCCGACTGGCGCGTCTCCCCCGGCGCGGGTGGCATGTCCCTCTGGGCCCAACTCCCCGCCCCCGTCTCCACCGCCCTGGCCGCCACCGCCCCCAACCACGGCGTCCTCCTCGCCGCGGGCCCCCGCTTCGGCGTCCAAGGCGCCTTCGAACGCTTCCTCCGCCTCCCGTTCACCCACGAGGAAGCCGACATCCGAATCGGCGTCAAGTGCCTGGCAGCCGCCTACAACTCACTGACCCCCCACGCCATCGAACCCCTGACCCCGATGACCTGCTACTGATAAAGCCCGCACTCCCCACAGCCGAAAACCCAGCAGGACCCTCCCCGCACTCGCACATCGAGATCGGTTCACCGAGTGGGCTCTCACGGTGGCGACACGCCGTCGAGGCTCACCACCGGAGCCCACTCGTGAGACCGGAGACGGGAGGCCGCTGAATCGGGAGCGTTGCCGCGCCTGAAATGGGTCGCCCCCGCGGCGTTTTCACGCGGCGGGGGCGAAAAGCGTTCGGGGAGAGCTACTCCCGCGGGGCTTATCCCAAGATGTCGTGACGGACGATGGTCTGGTCGCGACCCGGGCCTACGCCGATGCAGGACATGCGGGCGCCGGACAGTTCCTCCAAGCGCAGGACGTAGGCCTGGGCGTTGGGGGGTAGTTCTTCGAAGGTGCGGGCGCCGGAGATGTCTTCCCACCAGCCGGGCATTTCCTCGTAGATGGGCTTGGCGTGGTGGAAATCGGTTTGCGTGGTGGGCATTTGCTCGACGCGCTCGCCGTCGACCTCGTAGGCCACGCAGATCGGGATGGTGTCCAGGCTGGAGAGGACGTCCAGCTTGGTGAGGAAGTAGTCGGTGATGCCGTTGACGCGGGTGGCGTAGCGGGCGATCACGGCGTCGAACCAGCCGGTGCGGCGGGCGCGGCCGGTGGTGACGCCGACCTCGCCGCCGGTCTTGGCCAGGTACACGCCGGACTCGTCGAAGAGTTCGGTCGGGAAGGGGCCGGAGCCGACGCGGGTGGTGTACGCCTTCAGGATGCCGAGCACGGTCTCGATCTTGTTGGGGCCGATGCCCGAACCGACCGCCGCGCCGCCCGAGGTCGGGTTGGAGGAGGTGACGTACGGGTAGGTGCCGTGGTCGACATCCAGCAGGGTGCCCTGCGAGCCTTCCAGCAGCACGATCTCGCCGCCCTCGATGGCCTGGTTCAGCAGCAGGCGGGTGTCGGCGATGCGGTGCTTGAAGCCTTCGGCCTTCTCGAGCACCTCGTCGACCACCTGCTGCGGGTCGAGCGCGCGGCGGTTGTAGATCTTCACCAGCACCTGGTTCTTGAATTCCAGTGCGGCCTCGACCTTCTGGGTGAGGATCTTCTCGTCCAGCACATCGGCCACGCGGACGCCGACGCGGGCGACCTTGTCCTGGTAGCAGGGGCCGATGCCGCGGCCGGTGGTGCCGATCTTCTTGTTGCCGAGGAAGCGTTCGGTGACCTTATCGATGGCCACGTGGTACGGCATGATCAGGTGCGCGTCGGCCGACAGCAGCAGGCGGGAGGTGTCCACGCCGCGCTGTTCCAGGCCCGCGAGTTCGTCGAGCAGCACGCCCGGATCGACCACCACGCCGTTGCCGATGACGTTGGTCACACCCGGGGTGAGGATGCCGGAGGGAATCAGGTGCAGTGCGAAGTTGTCGCCATTGGGCAGCACCACGGTGTGACCCGCGTTATTACCGCCCTGGTACCGCACTACCCACTGGACACGGCCACCGAGCAGATCGGTCGCTTTGCCCTTGCCCTCGTCGCCCCACTGGGCGCCGATCAGCACGATTGCCGGCATTAGGAGTCTCCTACGGGTTCGACGCGCAGCACCGGTGATGCTGCAGCTACCCGCCGTCAGAAGGCGGTGGCCGGACGCACAGTCTAATAGATGGCTCTGTTTGATTTGCCTCCGCTTCGCTACGGCGGGTTCGTGGCCCTGGGAGTCTCGTTCTTCCCACCCTCCGCTCCTCCGCTGCGCTCCCCCGCTCCACTCGGTCCAGAACGAGACGGGCCACGAACCATGGGGGTGAGGTGCGACGTGCGGGCGAGGCGAGGGCACTTCAACAGGGCTATTGTGACTGTGGAGGTGGACCCGCAGGGGTGCGCGAGAGTTCAGCGAGGCGATGGTGTTGTCAGGTCAGAGGAGGGTGTACGGCAGTTGAGTACCCATGTTCTCCGCTGCGACGGCGCACCGGTACCGATCGCTCTCGCCTCTCTCCCCCTCACCCAGACTTCGGCGATTCCGGACACCACGGTGCTGGACGAGCTGCTGCCCGTCATGGCCGCCGACAGTCTCCCCCGCTTGATCGTGCTCGGTGAGGACGCCGGCCTGGCCGCCGTGCTGACCCACCTGATGCGCACCGAGCGGCTCGGCGTCGAGATCGGTTACGTACCCGTGGACCGCACCTACGGCTCCCGGGCCTACGAGACCGGCACCGGCAGCGCCGCCGCCAAACGCGCGCTCGACGGCAAGCCGCAGGAGACCCCGCTGATTCGCGACGACACCGGCAAGGTGCTCATCGGCCGCGCCACCCTCGTCGCCGAGGACGGCGGCAAGCTGGAAGGCGAAGCGTACGTGGACGACACGCGGCTCTTCACCGGAAAGGTCGCCGCCCTGCTGGTCTCCCCCACACTGGAGCTGCCCGGCCTGCACGCGAGCGTGCACCGCGGATTGCGGAAGAAGCGCTGGGTGGAAGGCCGGGCCATGCAGCTCGGCACCCGCGGCGCCATCGTCACCCGCGACGGCATCACCACCGATAAGCCGGTGCGGCGCTCCACTTTCTACCGGCATCACGAACCGTGGTTGCTGGTCCGCTGACCTGCTCCCGGTGGCGCACCGGGTCTCATACAAGGAGTCCGATGAGCTCTCCCCGCGCGCTCGGCCGAACCCCGGGGGCCGTGCGGCCGAGCCCGATCTTCCTGCTGGTCATCGCGATTGCCGTGGCGGGCGGCGTGGTGGCGTGGATTTCCGATCTGCTCTCGCGCCAGGCCCAGTTCGGCGTTTTCGTCATGGTGGTGGCGGGCTGGATCGTCTCGCTCTGCCTGCACGAGTTCGCGCACGCGTATGTGGCGTGGCGGGCCGGGGACCGGGATGTGGAATTGCGTGGGTATCTCACGCTGAATCCGCTGAAATACAGTCATCCGCTGCTGTCGATCGGGTTGCCGATCCTATTCATCGCCATCGGCGGGTTCGCGCTGCCAGGTGGTGCGGTGTACGTGAATTCGGGGGCCTTCGACGCCCGGACGCAGCGGACCGTGAGCGGTGCGGGTCCGGCGGTCAATGCCGCGTGCGCGATCGCGCTGCTGATCATCGTGCGGCTGTGGGGCAGTTCGTCCTCGCACGCCGCGTTCTGGTTCGGCCTGAGTTACCTTGCGTTCCTGCAGATCATGGCGACCGTGCTGAATCTGATCCCGGTGCCCGGCACGGACGGTTACGGGATTCTGGAGCCGTCGCTGAGCTATGAGACGCGGCGGTCGATGGATCAGATCAAGCCGTACGGACTCTTGATCCTGATCGCGCTGCTGTTCGTGCCGCAGATCAATATCGCGTTCTTCGACGGCATTCGCGCGCTGTTCGGCCTGTCGGGCGTGCCGTCGATCTGGTCGAGCTGGGGCGGATCGCTGACGCGCTTCTGGACCTAATCGATCGGCGTCACATAGGGATTCGGCACGGTCGGCGGCAGCAGGGCGATGGACGAGAGCCTGCGCATACCGCACACCTGCATGAGATCGACCAGGATCGAACGGATCTGAGCGAACACCACGTGCGCGGAAATGCCCGCGCCCTCGACCATGTCCTTGGTGGCGCCCTTGGCGACCGTGCGCAGGACGCGGGTGGCCTCCGCGGCATCGGGTTGTTCGCCGGGATCGGCGAGGACCATTTCGCGGACCACCTCCACGGCTTTGCCGAGCTGCTCCACCTCGAGGGTCAGGCTCGGGTTGAGGACCTCGTCGTCACGCACGAGAGACAGTGCGCGGCGCAGCAATACACGGGTATTGCGGACGGCATTGTCGATCGGGTCCGCGGTGTCCTGAATGCGCTCCAGGCGGGCGCGCGAATTCCAGTACAGCGGTGAGATTCTGCTGATCTCCCGGCCGCCCGCGAGAGTGCTGCGCAGGGTGTCGAGGCGAGTCTGGGTGCCGCGCACCGCCTCCAGCGCCGCCTTGATCTTGTCGGCGTCGTGCTCCAGCAGTCCGTCCGCGGCATCGGTGAGCGCCTTGCCCATGACACCGAGGATGTCGGCCGCCTGCTGTCTGGCCCGGCGCACCGGATGCAGCGGGATCGCCGCCACCACGACAATGCCGACCATGCCGCCGACCAGGGCATCCACAATGCGGAAATGCGAAGCTCCGCTGTGCGGCGGGATCAGGGTGGCGACCAGCACCGCCGAGGACGCCGCCTGCATGGTGATGACCGGTCCGCCGTCCAGGAACACCGCCGCGCACATGGCGAAGATCACCAGCAGTGAGATCTGCCAGACGCCGGTGCCGAAGTAGGAGACGAACAGGTCGCCGATGCCGATGCCGACGGACACACCGGCGATCAACTCGACCGCCCGGCGCAGACGGGCGCCGAACGACACACCGATCGAGATCATGGCGGCCATGGGCGCGAAAAACGGTTGTGGGTGACCGATTACCTTATGTGCGATGAACCAGGCCAGGCCCGCCCCGACCGCGCACTGCACGATCGGCAGCAGCGAGAGACGAACCCGGGCGGCGGCGGTGCGCATGCGTGCCACACCGCTGTCCTTGGCGGCGTCGAAGGTGGTGCCCAGGCCACTGGTCAAAGTGTCAGTCGAGCCCGAGTTCGCCCGCGGCGCGCGGGTCGCAATCCTCGAGCAGGTCCAGGCAGCGGGCGTATTCGTCGTTCTCACCGATGGTGCGGGCGGCCTTGGCCAGCACCGCGACCGCACGCAGGAAACCCTGGTTGGGTTCGTGGCTCCACGGCACCGGGCCGAAGCCCTTCCAGCCATTGCGGCGCAACAGGTCCAGGCCGCGGTGGTAGCCGGTGCGGGCGAAGGCGTAGGCCGCCAGCGTGTCGGCGTTCACCTCGCCGGCGCCGGCGATGAGAGCGGCCTCGGCGAGGTACGCCCAGGCAATGGAGGCCGTCGGATGCGCGGCTGCGACCAGCACCGGATCCTGGTTCTCCAGCAGCGCTTCCTCCGCATCCGAGTTTTCCGGGAGGAGTACCGGTTGCGGTCCGAGCAGATCACCGAAGGACGTCATGCCGATCATTCTGCACCGACCATCGAAATGCTCAGTAGGCTGACCGTCGAATCACAGTTCCGCCGAAGCGAGGGGTAGCGCGTGTCCGACTCGAACGACGACCAGCAGCCACAGGACCCTGCCCGCCCGGCAGCCCCGGGCACGGGCGCCGAACAGGACACTCCCCAGGCGCCGGCCGGCAAGCAGCCGGCCGCTTCGTCGAACCCGGCACCGACCGCCGCCACCGAAATCATCCGCACCCGCGGCGTCGCCCCCTCCCCCCTGCCCCCGACCCCGCGGGGCAAATCCAACTTCGCCACCATCAAGTACGAACCGGCCGAAGGCCCCACCACCCGCATCCCCACCACCCCCCACGCGGGCACAACCCCGCCGAGCGGCCCGGGCCGGGGCGGCAACCCCGCCGCGCCGAGTAGTCCGGCCCCGCAAGGTGGTTCGACCCCGGGCGGCAACGCCGGGTCGGCGAGCGGTCCCACCCGGCAGGGCAGCCCCGACCCTCGGGGTGGCGCTGCCGCACAAGGTGGTTCGATTCCGCAGCGCGGCTCTGCCTCCCAGGGTGGCAACGCCGGGTCGGCGAGTAGCCCGGCGTTGCAGGGCGGCCCCGGCTCACAGGCTGATTCCGCGCGGCAAGGTAGCGGACCATCGCAGAGCGGCTTTGCCGCACAAGGTAGTTCGATCCCCCAGCGCGGCGCGACCCCGCAGGGTGGCAACGCAGGGTCGGCAAGCGGTCCCGCCCAGCAGGGCGGCCCCGGCTCACAGGGTGGCCCCGCAGCACAGGGTGATCCCGCGCGGCAGGACGGCGGTCCTTCGCAGAGTGGCTTTGCCGCACAGCGTGGCTCGGTTCCGCAGGGTGGCAACCCGGCGTCGGCGAGTGGTCCCACGTCGCAGGGCGGCCCGAGCTCGCAGGCTGATTCCGCACGGCAGGGTGGCCCGGCTTCGCGGAGTGACTCTGCCGCACAAGGTGGTTCGGCTTCGCAGGGCGGCTCGGCGGCGCAGCGGAGCAACCCCGCATCGGTAAATGGTCCGACGGCGCAGGGCGGCCAGGCTTCGCAGGGCGGCGGGCAGCAGGGGGCTTCGCAGGTTTTCGGGGCGCGGCAGGTTGGGCGGTCGACTCCGCCGGCGGGGCCGGGGAATCCGCCTCCGTCTGCGGATGTCACTACGCAGTTCAAAGTTGTTCAACGGCAGGATGCGCCGGCCGGATCGGCGCGCGGTGCGGGTGGGCAGGCGAATAGTGCCGCCGGACGGGCGGATAGCGCTGGCGTGGCCGGGAAGTCGGCGGCTGCGGCGGCGGGCGCGGCGGCTGGAGCAGCTGGGCGGGGTCCTTCGGATGCGCCCGGTGATGACCGAAAGCAAGCTGCGGGCGGTCAGTCCGATACCGCGGCCACCGGTTCCGGGGGGAATGCCGGTGATGGGCAGGGTGGCTCGCGTGGCGATGTCGCCGGCGCTGGGACGCAGGGCGGGCGTGATTCCAGCCAGGCGGGTGGCGCGGCGGGCGAGGTAGCTCAACCGGCTGCGGCGGCGCAGGGCGGTGCGTCAGGAGCGGGCGGGACCGGTGATGGTGCGCCGGGGTCCGGCGATGCGAAGGGCACGGGGCCGGACGGGGCTGCCGGCTCGGATGGCACGGGCGGGAATGCCGGGGGCGGTGCGGATTCGGGGGCGGCGGATTCGGAAACCGTTGCGCTGTCGAAGGTTCCGGATGGGTCCGGGGACGCCACTACACTGCTGCCGATTGTTACGGGCGAGCAGGCTACCGAGAAGATTCGGGTTTCGGGGCCGCAGGGGCGGGCGGTGAGCAAGCCGCCGGCGTCACCGCGCTTGAATGCGGGGCCGCGCAATGTCGGTCCGCGCGGGAATGCGCCGGAGCAGGTGGGTGGGGTCGAGGAGACGCGGCCTTCGCCGCCGCCGCGGCCGAATGCGCCGCGCCAACCGGCCAGTGCGCCTTCGCCTGCCGATATGCAGCCGACCATGCCCGCGCATCCGGTTCGCGGACCGCGTGCCGTTCCGCCGGGCCCGCAGCGGGTCGGGGCGGGCGCACCGCAGGGTCCGAACGGACCTCAGGGATCCGGCGGACCGCAGGGCCCCAGTGCACTGCAAGGCCCGAACGGACCTCAGGGTCCCGGCGCACCCCAAGGTCCGAACGGACCCAAGGGTGCTGGTCCAGTTCAAGGTCCGAATGGACCTCAGGGCCTCGGCGGACCTCAAAGTCCGAACGGACCTCAGAGCCCGGGTGGACCTCGAGGTCACGGTGGCGGCAAGGGCGCGCAGGGTCCCGGTGGCGGCCAGCAGGGCGCTGCGGGTGTTCAGGGGCCAGGACAGGACGCGACTCGGGTCATTGCCGCGCCGCAGCGGGTGCCTGCTGCCGGTGAAGCGGCTGAGCCCGCGGCGGCCGGTGGCGGGTCCAAGAAGCGGGTCTGGATTATCGCCGCGGCGGCCGTGGCGGTGCTCGTGGTGATCGGCGTGGTGATCGCGGTGGCGAAGGGTTCGTCCGACAATTCGCCGGACTCGCAGGTCACGGCGTCGATTTCGACGTACACGGCGGGGCTGGCGGCCGGTGATCTGGACAAGCTGCGCGGTATCACCTGCGGCACGCAGCACGACTTCTACCAGAATATTTCGGCGGATCAGTTCGCAGGGGTGTACCGAACGTCGAAGGAGCAGAAGAGCATTCCGGTGGTGAAGAGCGTGGACGCCGTCAAGATCACCGGAGATTCCGCGATCGCGCAGGCCACGGTGTACACCGAGGCGGATCCGGCAAAAACGTCATCGCGCACGTTCAACCTGCAGCACACCACCGACGGCTGGAAAGTCTGCGATCCAGCCAACACTCCACACTGATCTGCTAACGCTCCACATCGACCCGCAGATGTTCCCTGTGGGCGGGTGACGCATTCGCGCACCTGCGCGCGATGAACATCACAAACACCTGGTCAGCAGACCAACACGCCGGTAACATAGCGCGGATTGTCTGGGCCAGCCATGACGGCACGTCGGCGCATGCGCGGCTTCGGCCGTCGGCTGCGCTGACACCGATCCGCCACCGGCCCACCAGGTTTCGAACTTTGCAGGGAGCTGAACACCATGCCGGAGACGGCCGAGGCGCTAGCCGCCACCACCGCCACCGATCTGGTCGGACGGCACTTCCGCGTCCGCGATCACTATGACGTGGGCCGTGAGAAGGTCCGCGAATTCGCGCGCGCCGTACGAAATGATCACCCCGCCCATCACAGGGAAGACGACGCCCTCGCGATCGGCTACGCCGGTCTGATCGCCTCACCGACCTTCGCCTCGGTGATCGGCGCCGCCACCACCCGCGCACTGATCGGCACCGTGCTCACCGAGTACGACGTCTCGCAGTTCCTGCAGACCGATCAGACCTTCGAGTACCACCGCCCGATTCTGGCCGGTGACCTGCTGTCGGTGGATGTGGGCATCGAGCAGATCCGCTCCTACGGCGACAATGACTTCATCACCGTCAAGGTGACGCTGACCGACGCCGACGCCCTGCCGGTGCTGGTGGCGACCACCACCATCGTGGCCCGCCGCGGCGTGGAGATCGATCCGGCGAGCGCGGAGACGGTGATCGGAGTGGTCATGCACGGCCACGTCCCCGACGACTCCGGCGCCACCGATCCGGCCGGGCTCATCCTGCTCGCGCCGGAGGAGGTCACCGATTTCCGTGACCCCGCCCCGGCCCGCCCGGTGCACACCACACCCACCGCCGCGACCCTGGTGGCCGGGACCGAGCTGCCCGCCGCCAAGATGCCCGTCACCCGTGGCGATCTGGTGAACTACGCCGGAGTTTCCGGCGACCCCAACCCGATTCACTTCAGCGACGCCGCCGCCCGCCTGGTCGGCCTGCCGACCGTGGTGGCGCACGGCATGCTCACCATGGGCCTGACCGCGAGCTACCTGGTGTCCTGGCTGGGCGATCCGGCCGCCCTCTCCAAGTTCAGCGTGCGCTTCTCCGGCTTCGTCCCGGTCGAGCAGACCGCACCCACCTTCGTGGAGTTCACCGGCAAGGTGAAGTCCGTGAACGCCGAAACAGGTTCCGCCACCATCGTTCTCGGCGCCAACTCGGACGGCAAGAAGCTCTTCGGCCGAGCAATCGCCGACGTCCGACTGAGCCGCCTCCCCGAAACTTCAACGCACAGCTGAGAGCCGTTCACCGCAGGCACGCGTGCTTGCGGTCGGGTACTGAGCCGCCTCCCCGAAACTTCAACGCACAGCTGAGAGCCGTTCACCGCAGGCACGCGTGCTTGCGGTCGGGGTGCCGAAACCATTTCGGTCGTACCCGAGGAGTTACCCCGAACCTCCGAGATCAGTTGTCACGGTTGAGAAAGCGGCGGGCGCCACCTACTGCGCCGCCCGCCTGCTGCCGTTCGCCTCACTCCAGGGTGACGTGCATCAGGTAGACGTTGTAGTCGCTCCAGGTGGACATGGTGAAGTAGAGGTCTTTGCCGGTGGACCAGGGGTGGATGAAACCGCCGTAGAGTTCCGGGAATTGGAGGGCGCTGACGGTGGCGGTGCTGTCGGACCAGACGCCCTGGGGTGAATCCGATTCGCGCACAACGAGAGACGCCTTGGCGGTGTCCAGGTAGCTCATCTGCCAGACCTTGCGATCGGCGTCGTAGCGGACCGACAGTTCGCCGGCGGGTGCGTCGACAATCGGTGTGGCAGCGGCGTATCCGCCGACCGGCGTCCACTGGCCGTCGCGCCAGTACTGGTAGGCGGTGGTGTTGAGGACCTGGTCCTTGGGCACCCGGGCCAGCCCGACCGATCCGAGCCGGGTATTGGGCGTGCCGAACATGTAGACGAAATCGCCCTGCGGCACCATGGCCGCCACCTGGAAGTTGGAGACGCCGAAGATATTGTCCCACTTGGCGTGTGGGTCTTTTGTCCAGGTTTCGCCGTGATCGTCGGAGTAGGCGAGACCGCCGTAGTTGGTGTACCAGGTGCCCGGAATGCTGTTCCAGGTGCGAATGGACATATAGCTCATGTACTGCCGATCACCGATGGCGAAGCCCGAGGTCGGGATGGTGGTGATCTCGATATTGTCCATTTTGCGGCTGCTCAGCAGTTCGCTGGCGTGGCAGCGGTCGTCGGTGACCATGCGGTCGAAGACCACCCCGTCGGCGAGATTGCGATTGGTGCTGAAGGCCAGCAGATTACTGCGCCAGTCCTCACCCATACCGCCCGGCGGATGGAAGTCGCGGCCCACGGTGTCACCGAAGGCGACGGCGACTTCCCCGGGCGCGCTCTCCCACATGATGCCGAGGTCGGTGCCCTGCACCTGCCAGCGCTTATCGGTGCGATTGACCGAATCGGCTCCGGTCAGCTTGGCGACCTCGTGCACGTCCGACACCTGCGGCGCGGGCCGGGCCGGGGACTGCGCCGCGGCCTCGATGCTCGGGAACACCGGATCGGGGCCTGGCGGCACCGCGGGCGGATTCGGGTCGGGGAAGGCGAAATTGAACGGCTGCGGATGAATGATGAGCCGCGGAATCCCCAGCTGCTCAGCCGGACCGGGCGGCGGCACCGGCTGATCGGTGAGATCCGGGCACGGATTGATGCACGGATCCGTGGGCAGCTCCATTTTGACCCGCTTGGTGCTCTCCACCGCGGGCCCGGGATCCACCGTGACCACCGGATACGAGACCGGCACCTCCACGGTTTTGGGCACCAGCGATTCATGCGCTGGTTTCGGGTCGGTGTGGCACGCCCCGATACCGGGAATCGTCGCTACCGCACCGGGTTCCGCCGGAGCGGCCACGGCGATCGACGGGTTCGCGGACACCAGCACACCAGCCCCGAACACCACCGCTCCCACCGCGGCCAGCAGCCGCTCGGCCATGCACACAACCTCTCGCCAATTCGGGCCCACCGGACACATCCGGCCGCAGACCCTACCCGCCGCCCCCGGCGAACGACCGGCACTCGCCCAAGATCGATCGAATCGATATCCAGCGGATCGCCGCGCGGATAAATACGAACCGAAACCAACTGGGCAGCAGCGTAATACAGTGGGGTCGTGTACGTGGAGGACGTAACCCTGACCGGGCCGATCAGCGTGGAACTGGCCGAGGAACTCGCTCAGCTCACCAGCTGCCATACCTCGCACATCATTCTGACCTGCAAAGAACGCCGGCTGTTCGTCGGCATGCTGCCGCTGTGCCTCGACGATCTGGAGCTATGCGCGGGCGACACCATCACCGTCACCGTGAGCGGCGGCTACCGGCCACCCGATATGGAAGATCGGCAGGCGCTGCGGGAAACGGTGGATCTGCTGGCCAAAGCCGGGGCCGCCTGACCGCCCGTCAGCGCGTGGCTTGAAAGATGAAGACAGTAGCGCCGATCCGGATGGCGTCACCGTCGGCGAGCACCGCGGCACTCTCGATGGCCGCCTCGTTGATGTACACCCCGTTCGCCGAATGCAGATCCTTGATGAGCAATCCGGCCCGGCTGGGCGTGATGTGCGCGTGGTACCGGCTGGCCTTGGGATCGTCCAGCACCAGATCATTGTCGGTCATCCGGCCGATCTTCATACCGCCCACCGCAATGGGCAGCACCCGGCCCTCCGCGGTGAGCAACTGGCCCGCCCGCACCGCCCGCGGCATTTCGGTGACCGTCTCGGTCATGGCCTTGGCCAACCGCTCGACCTCGGCGATCTGCCCGGTCAGCAAGGGTTCCTGCCGCAGCACCTGCTGTTCCAGCGCCACCAGCGCCGGACCCGGATCGATGCCGAGCTCATCGGAGAGCACACCGCGCACCCGCCGGCAGGCCTCCAGTGCGTCGGCCTGCCGGCCCGATAGGTACAGCGCCGTGATCAGCTGCGCCCACAGCGGTTCCCGCAGCGGATGCGCATTGGTCATGGACACCAGCTCGCCGACCACCGATGAGGCTCGCCCACAGGCAATTTCGGCATCGACCCGGGCGGAAGCGACCAGCAGCCGCTCCTCATCCATTGCGGTGGCGAAACTTTCGGCGAAGGACAGCCCCGGCAGATCGTCCAGCGCGCGCCCGGTCCACTCGGCCAGGGCCGCCGCGTACAGCCGCGCCGCGCCCTCGTGATCGCCCGCATTGGCGGCCTCGGTACCGGACCGGCGAATGCTCTCGAAACGCCCGATATCGCAATCCTCATCGGGGATTTCGAGCCGGTACCCGGAAGATTCGGTGCGCAGCACGGCGGCCGGATCGATGCCCGCATTGCGGAGCGTCTTCCGGATATTCGAGACGAACACCTGCAGGCTGGCCTGATAGGAGTCCGGCGGTTCGTCGTTCCAGACGATATCGGCCAGGGCCTGCGAGGACACCGCCCGCCGCCGGTTCACCGTCAATGCCGCCAGCAGTGCGCGCGGCTTCGGGCCGCCGACCAGTACCGGCCGGCCGCCGACCAGCACTTGCACAGGTCCGAGGACCCGCACATCGAGAATCATTGCGCTGCACCTCGTATTACAAGCGAGCCGCCGCGGCGGCCGGTTCGGCCGGAGACCGAACGGCTACCGCGGCACGCTCTGCTCACCTGGCCGGAGTTTTCTCCGGCCTCGGGTTTCAACCTTACTTGGCGCTGATGGAGCGACCGGCCGACTTCAGGTCGTTGGCGGCCTCGAAAACGCGTGCGGCCATAGAGGACTCCGCCTTTTTGAGGTAGCTGCGCGGGTCGTAGACCTTCTTGTTGCCGACCTCACCGTCGATCTTCAGCACGCCGTCGTAGTTGGCGAACATATGCCCGGCCAGCGGGCGGGTGAAGGCGTACTGGGTGTCGGTGTCGACGTTCATCTTCACCACGCCGTAGCGCAGCGAATCCTCGATCTCCGACTTCAGCGAGCCGCTGCCGCCGTGGAAGACGAAGTCGAACGGCTGCGCGTCGGGGCCCAGACCCAGCTTGGCGGCCGCGACCCGCTGGCCCTCGGCCAGCACCTCGGGCTTGAGCACCACATTGCCGGGCTTGTACACACCGTGCACATTGCCGAAGGTGGCGGCGAGCAGGTACTTGCCGTTCTCGCCGGCGCCGAGCGCGTCGATGGTCTTCTGGAAATCCTCGGGGGAGGTGTAGAGCTTCTCGTTGATCTCGGCCTCTACGCCGTCCTCTTCACCGCCGACGACGCCGATCTCGACCTCGAGAATGATGTTGGCCGCGTGGCACTGCTTGAGCAGCTCCTTCGCGATCTCCAGGTTCTCGTCGATCGGAATCGCCGAACCGTCCCACATGTGCGACTGGAACAGCGGGTTCTGCCCGGCCTTCACACGCTCGGCCGAAATGGCAAGCAGCGGGCGGACGAAGGTGTCCAGCTTGTCCTTCGGGCAGTGGTCGGTGTGCAGCGCGATGGTGATGTCGTACTCAGCCGCGATCACATGCGCGAACTCGGCGAGCGCGACCGCGCCGGTCACCATGCTCTTCACACCCAGGCCGGAACCGAATTCGGCGCCGCCGGTGGAGAACTGGATGATGCCGTCACTGCCCGCGTCGGCGAAACCCTTGATCGCGGCATTGATCGTCTCGGACGAGGTGCAGTTGATCGCGGGGAACGCGAAGGAGTTCTCCTTGGCCCGAGCAATCATCTCGGCGTAGATCTCCGGAGTCGCGATGGGCACAATGACCTCCGTAGTGGTGTGCTGTGTACAACAAATTCTGTCAGGCGACACCCTAGGGCAGTCGTGTTTCGCCATAAGCGGTGCCCTGGAAGCGAACCACCTGAGAGCACGCTGTGCGACATTCTGTGGCAGACCGCATTCACCGGTAGGGTGGTCGCCGTGACCTTGCTGGCCTTGTCAGATGCCGTGACGACCAACGCCGCCCTGCCCGCGATTCTCGATCCCATGCATCTCCTAACGGATACCTGGATGAAGCACGCGGTGCTCCCGGCGATCTTGGTGATTGTTTTCATCGAGACAGGGCTGCTGTTCCCGATCCTGCCGGGCGACTCGCTGTTGTTCACTGGCGGTCTGCTGTCCGCGCAGTCGAATCCGCCGGTCAATTTCTGGGTGCTGCTGTTCTCGGTCATCGTGATCGCGTTTCTCGGCGACCAGTCCGGTTACTGGATAGGCAGGGCCATCGGCCCCGCGCTGTTCCAGAAGGAGGACAGTCGCTTCTTCAAGAAGCGGTATGTCACCGAGACCCACGAATTCTTCGAGAAGCACGGGCCGAAGACCATCATCCTGGCCCGCTTCGTGCCCATCGTGCGCACGTTCATGCCGGTGCTGGCCGGTGTCTCGAAGATGGAGTACCGCAAGTTCGTCACCTTCGACATCGTCGGCGCGATCCTCTGGGGTGGCGGCGTCACCGTGCTCGGCTACTTCCTGGGCAATGTCGAATTCATCCGTAAGAACGTTGAGGCCATCTTCCTGCTCATCGTGCTCGTCTCGATCCTGCCGGGCATCGTCACCGTGGTGAAGAACCTGCGCAATCGTGGCGCGGCGCCGGAGCTGGCCG
This sequence comes from Nocardia sp. NBC_01388, assembly GCF_045040085.1. Lineage (NCBI taxonomy): Bacteria > Bacillati > Actinomycetota > Actinomycetes > Mycobacteriales > Nocardiaceae > Nocardia > Nocardia sp. NBC_01388. Next base: position 6,908,732 of record NZ_CP109553.1, on the reverse strand, counting down.
CCACGTCGAACGAGCCGACGCACTGAGCCATCGGTGTCGACCACCCCACTAACCCTCGCGCTCAGCGGCTTCGGACCGCTCGAGACGGCCGGGCCGGTGCTGGTGTGGACTGTCGTCCTCACCTTCGTTTTCCTGGAGTGCGCGTTCATCATCGGGCTGTTCCTGCCCGGGGATTCGATGCTCATCACCGCCGGTGTCGTGCTGGCCTCGCAGGCCAGCGGCCAATTGCACATCTGGGCGCTGGCGGGCGGAACCATGATCGCCGCGGTCGCGGGCAATCAGGTCGGCTATGTGGTCGGACAGCGCACCGGGCATCACCTGGTGGCGCGCAAGAACGGCAAATACATCAATACCCGGAATCTCGGGCGGGTGGCCGAACTACTGCACCGGCACGGGTTCCTGGCCGTGCTGGTGGCGCGCTGGATTCCGTGGGTGCGCACGCTGTGCCCCATGGTCGCCGGGGCCGCGGAGATGGATCACCGCAAGTACACCATCGCCTCCACCATCGGCGCGATCATCTGGGCGCCGGTGCTGCTACTGGTCGGCTACTACGCCGGCAGCTTCCTGGAGCAGGTGTCCTGGCTGATGCCCGCCGTGATCGGGACGCTCGTGGTGGGCTTGATTCTGGGCACCCTGGTCGGCGTACGCCAGTACCGGGCCGAAATGTCACGGCCGGTCGAGGATTTCGACCTCGACAGCGAATGCGAAACCGTGCCGCCCGAGGTGCGGCGGAAGAATATCTGACGTTCCGCTGTTGATCCCGGCCGAAGGCATGCCGGGATGACGGGGTTCGAGTCAGAGTCCGGCAGCCGAGACGGTGTGCGCCGCCTCCATGAGCTTCCAGCCCGAAAGCTGAACGGACAGATCGCGTTCGGGGGTGCGCGAGGCGGAGACCGATCCCCCTTCGAAGCGCCCCGCACCCGATACCGCGGGTAGTCGGGCGGGTAATCGCCAGTCCGGGCCGAAGAGCGGATCGCCCTCCACCTCCAGGCGGTTCTCCCAGGCGGCCGTCGCGGAATCGCGCACTATGGCAGCCGCGGTGCGGCGCGCGTTGACCTGCGCGCTGTCCTCACCGGGCAGCATCACCGCCATGAGCGCCAGGTAGCGCACGAGAATGCCGTTGAACAGGCCGCCGTCCCCGCCACCGCCGCCGATGACCACACCGCCGCCGACCATATGCTCCTCGATCGCGGCGAGCAGGCGCACGGCCCGCTCGACATGCCGGGGCTCCCCGGTGTGCACGGCGAGTTCGGTTTCCAGGCCCAGCACCACGCCCTGGCAGTAGCTGTAGACGGGATGTTCGACCTCACCGGACGGCAGATGGACGCCGTCGAAGATGAGACCGGTTTCCTTGTCGCGCAGGGTGTTGTCGAGCCAGTCGGAGATCTCCTGGGCGCGGGCGTAGCGGCCGAGCCGGGCCATCGCAATACCGACCGGACCGTTCGCGGGGGCATTGAAGAAATCGGAGTTCTTGCGCCACGGCACCGCGCCGAACTCCGGCTCGAACCCGTTGTACAGCTCCTTGTCCAGCGCGATCAGCGCACCCCGGACCTCGGTGACCTGCTGGGTGCGCTCGGCACGCTCCAAAGAGATTGTCAGCCAGGCCATATCGTCGTAGTAGTTATTGGTCCAGCCGGAGAGATTGCGCATCCGCATACCGCGGGCGATCGACCAGATCCGGCGCTGCCGCACCGGTGTCGGCGCCCGATTCGCCGCATCCACCGCGCAGTCCACCAGATGCGCCTGCCACCAGTAGTGCCAGTTCGCGAAGCCGCGTTCGCGTTTGGTCGCGGGCCACCCCACCACCCCGAGCGCCGTTCCCGGCACCGCCCACAGCGTTCTCAGATGCCGCGAAACGATCGCCGACTCGGCCAGATCGGCACGCTCCGACCAGAGCGCAGCGGTCGGCTCGATATTGCGCCCGGTCCGCGAAGTCATAGGACAAATAGTGCCAGCCGCACGCCCGGTTTCGTGGCTGATTTGTTACCAGGCGTGTGACAGATCCGCATGCTCTCTGATCCAGGCATGCATGGCGATGCCCGCGGCCACACCCGCATTGATGCTCCGGGTGGAGCCGAACTGGGCGATCGACACGGTCAGGACGGCGGCGTCACGCGCGGCATCGGTGACGCCCGGGCCCTCCTGGCCGAAGAGCAGCAGGCAATCGCGAGGCAGCCGAGCGGTTTCCAGCGGGACCGAACCGGGAACATTGTCGACCGCGACCACGGTCAGGCCCTCGGCCGCGGCGAACTTCAGCAGTTCGGCGGTATCGGCGTGATGGTGGATGTGCTGGTAGCGGTCGGTGACCATGGCGCCGCGGCGGTTCCAGCGCTTGCGGCCGACAATGTGCACGGCGGCCGCGCCGAAGGCATTGGCGGTGCGCACGACCGTGCCGATATTCGCATCGTGACCGAAGTTCTCGATGGCCACGTGGAAGGGATGCCGGCGGCTGTCGATATCGGCGATGATGGCCTCGCGGGCCCAATAGCGGTAGGCGTCCACCACATTGCGGCGGTCGCCGTGTGCGAGCAATTCCGGGTCCAGGCGCGGATCGTCCGGCGGTTCGGTGCCGTACTCCTCGCGCCACGGCCCGACCCCGTGCGGATGCTCACCCCATTCGGTCGGACCGGGGGCGAGCGATTCGTCGGCAGTCGGGCTGGAACTCACCTGCGTCATCGTAATGACAGGTCAGGGCGCACCGACCCGGCCGGTCAGTGGCTGTTGATGATGGCGAACAGAATGATCCCGCCGTAGACCAGGATCGCCAGGCCGAGGATCACGGTCGCGACGATCCCGCAGATCATTCCGGCCAGCAGATTGCCGCTCCCACCCAGCATGCCGCCCGAAAGCTGCACCTCCCGGCGGGCCTTGGCGCCCATCACCCACGCGACCGGGCCGAGCAGCATGGGGACCAGGCACAGGAACCCGCCGACCAGGCTGATGATCCCGAGCACCATGACCGTCGTCGCCTGCGGATGGTCCGGCGGCCGGATGGGGTAACCGGGATAACCCTGGTAGCCGTAAGGCGGATAGCTCACAGCACCATGGTATTTCGCCCTATCCCGGAACGACGATTCATGCCGGAGCGCGACAAATCGCACGATGGTCGTGCTGGCCACACCCCGTATCGACGGGTCTGCTCGCTCGTGCTCGGTACCGTCTGCCAGCCACGATGAGATACGAGCGAAACGGCAGCCGTCCACACTATCGTGCTCGATATGCTGCACCGGTTGCTGGGGCAGTGGCTGCTCACGCCCACCGCCCGCGACCGCCGGCTGGTCGAACTGCAGGAGAGTCGACGATTCCGCGGTCGACGATTCCGCCGCCACCCTGCGCCGGTTGGAACGCGATCTGCACGACGGCACCCAGGCGCGACTGGTCAGCATTGCCATGATGCTCGGCCGCGCCGAGGAGCGGCTGACCACCGGCGGCGACGCCGGTGAACTCATCGCCCAGGCCCGCACCGGTTCCAAGGAGGCGCTGACCGAACTGCGCGAACTGGTGCGCGGCATCCACCGCCCGCACTGGATCTGGGACTGGAGGCCGCCCTGGAAACCCTGGCCGCCCGGTGCGCGATACCGGTGGAACTGCGGGTGCTGCTGCGCCCCAGCCCCGCCATCAAGGCCATCGCCTACTTCTGGGTGGCCGAACTGCTCACCAATGTGGTGAAACACGCTGGCGCGAAACGCATCTGGGTGGCGGTCCGGCCCACCGGCACGGACGCCCTGATGGTGAGCGTGCGCGACAACGGCCAGGGCGGTGCGCTGCAACCGGCGATCGGCGACGGCGAAACCGCTGTCGCGGGCGGGCTTTCGGGCCTGGCCGCCCGCGCCCGATCCGTCGACGGCACCCCGACGGTGGACAGCCCGAGCGGCGGCCCCACGGTCGTGACGCTGGTCCTGCCCCTGGCGGGCCCGCAGTGACAGCGACCGCACACGGCAGGGCGTTCGCTGCTCCTCTGGGAATGCCGGCCACTCGGCCGGCGTCAATGGAACGAGCGGACTGCCGCGCCGAGGCGATAGCCCGGCAGCGCGTTCGGGTCGCGGATGGCGCCCAACGTCCGAGTGCGGCATGAACGGCACCCCGAGCGGCGGCGGAAGCGGCGGGCCCGCGCGGCTGCGGGTGGTGATCGCCGAGGACAATGGGATTCTGCGCGATGGGCTGACCGCGCTGCTCACCGAGCGTGGTCAGGCGGTGGGTGATGCGGACGGGCTGGCGGCGGCCGTGGGTGAGCACCGTCCCGATGTGGCGGTGGTGGATGTGCGCATGCCGCCGAGCTTCACCGACGAGGGTTGCTGGCGGCCCTCGCGCTGCGCCGCGGTCATCCCGAGATCGGGGTGCTGGTCTTCTCGCAGTGGATCGAAACCCGCTATGCCACCGAACTTCTCGCCTCCGGAGCGGGCGGGGTGGGCTATCTGCTCAAGGATCGGGTGGCCGATATCGGTGATTTCGTGGATGCCCTGCAGCAGGTCGCGACCGGCGGCACCGCACTCGATCCGGAGGTGGTGAGCCGGCTGATGGGTGCGGCCCGGCAACAGGATTCGCTGGCCAGGCTCACACCGCGCGAGCGGGAGGTGCTGGAGCTGATGGCGCAGGGCCTGTCCAATTCCGCGCTGGCGCAGGCGCTCACGGTGACCGAACGAGCGGTGGAGAAGCACATGGGCAATATCTTCACCAAACTGGAGTTGCCGCCGTCGGATCTGCATCACCGGCGGGTGCTGGCGGTTCTGCGATTGAAGGGTTGAAACGTCGCTGCGGGGTTGCCGAGCGTGAAAGACTGACGGAATGCGTCGGTCGAGTCCTGCGGTAGCGCTGGCGGAAACAATGAAAGCTGTTGAGTCCTGGCCTGATCACCTGTTGACGCTGGCCGAATGGTCGGCGTTCCCCGAGGAACAGCGCGGGCGCTGCCGCGAACTGGTGGACGGGGTGCTGGTACTTGCGCCGCAACCGCCCCGCCATCAGCTGGCGGTGTGGCGGCTGGCGGCCCAGTTGGAACCCGCGCTACCCAGGCGGGTCGCGGCACTGGCCCGCATCGAATTGGTCATCGAGCAGGCGCATCCGGCGACCGTCCGAGTGCCGGACGTGCTGGTGGTGGGCGGTGCGGCGGGCGCGGCACATGCCACCCGGGTACTGCCCCCGGATGTATTGGCGGCCATCGAGATCGTCTCGCCGGGCTCGCGCCGCACCGATCGGGTCATGAAATTCGCGGAGTACGCGCAATGCGGTATCGAGCACTACTGGCTGCTCGATACCGAAGGGTCGGTGCGACTGTCCACGCACCGGCTGCGCGACGGCCGCTACGAACCGACCGGTGAGTACTCGGGACAGGTGACCCTCGAACTGGACGGCATCACCCTCCCCCTCGACCTGGACGCGCTTACCGCACTGCGCACAACGGCCTGAACCACACTCCACGCACCGGCCCGAACCACACTCCGCGCACCGGCCCGAACCACACTCCGCGCACCGGCCCGATCTGCACTTCGCGCACCGGCCTGACCTCGCCCGATCCGCTACGCGGACGGAAATTCGGGACTATTCTGGAGTCCCGGAAGCCGTGGTTGGAGGGTCTCGATGGACCACGCGCGTATTTTTCGCACTGTGCTCGGCGTGACGGCCGCATATGTCGTCTCACTCTGCATCTGGCTGGCCTGGCTCGAGCCACTGACTCCGCCCGGCACCGTACCGCTGCAGATAGTTGTGCTCGTCGGCCTGTTCGGCACGTTCCTCGGCCTCGGAATGCTGCTGGCGCAGCAGCCCTCTCGCCAGGATCGGCGGCTCAAACGCTACGGCCTGGAGGGCTGGGCGACCATCGAGGGCGTGCACCCGCTCAGTCGCACCGATCACTGCACCGAGCTCACCGCACTCGATCTGGAACTGGTGGTGCCGGGGTCGGAGACCTATCACGGCAGCATCGTCTTCGACGTCGAACCGGTGGTGCAGCCGAGAATCGCAGTGGGCGGCATACTTTCGATCCGCGTCGATCCGCGCAACCGCGACCGCATCATGCTGTGCCTGTGACAGCGACCGAGCGGTGGCGCTGAGGACGGTGTGGATCCCGGCCGAAAGCACGCCGGGATGACGAGCGGGACAGCGGGCGGGCCAGGGCCGGATGGCGGGCGGTGTCCCGCCCGCGAGGGCGGCTAGCTGCCCGTTTTGCCCGACCCGCCCCGTAGCATCACTGGTCATGACCACCGCTACACCGCCCGACCGCCAGGAAGCGCCGCTGCTGCTCGATACCGAGCCGCCGCGCACGCTGAGCTTCAGTGACCAGGCGGCCTTCTGGCTGAATCTCGGCGTCAGCCTCATCGGGTTCAGCGGTGCGGCCTACGTCCTGTTCCCCACCGGACATCCGCCGCTGCCGATCGCGGGCGCGTTGCTGGCCACCCTGGTGGGCACCGTGGCCGGTATCGCCATGGTCGCCGGCACCGGAGCGGTCGGCACCCGAACCGGCGCGCCCGCCATGGCGGTACTGCGCGGACTCTTCGGCACCAAGCTCTCCTACCTGCCGACGGCCGCCAATATCGTGCAGTGCATCGGCTGGGGCGTGTACGAACTCACCGTCATCGCGCTCGGTGTTTCGGCGCTCACCCACGATCATGTTCCGCACGCACTGGTGATCGTGGCAGGGGGCGTGCTCTCCACCGTCATGGCCATCTGGCCGTTGCGAGTTATGCACATCCTGCGCAAGTACGTGGCTGTGGCGGTAGGCATCGCGCTCATCTACTTCACGATTCAGCTACTGCGGCAACCGATTCCGGCGGTCACGGGCACCAGCTGGAGCGGATTCTTCCCGGCTGTGGACACCACGCTCGCGGTATCGGTATCATTCGTGCCGCTGGCCGCCGACTACACCCGGCACTCGCGCTCGGCGCGTACCGCTGCCGGAGCCACCGTGCTCGGCTACTCGGTGGCGCAGTTCTGGTGCTATCTGCTCGGCATTCTGGCCATTCTGCAGGCGGGCGGCGATGCCACCCGCATCTTCGACACCTTCCTCGGCGTCACGGCGGGCTGGGCCTTCTTCGCGGTGCTGGTGTTGCGGGAGGCTGATCAGTCCTTCGCGAACGTGTACTCGACCGCCATGTCCATCCAGAACCTGCTGCCACGGGTGGACCGCCGCCTGCTGACCCTCGGTGTCGGCGTGGTCGTCACGCTGCTGGCGCTGCCGGTGCACGACTTCAGCAGCTACGCCAATTTCCTCTACCTGATCGGGTCGGTCTTCGTGCCTCTGAGCGCGGTGCTGATCGTCGACTACTTCTTCGGCAGCGGACGCCACGGCTGGAATCTCGCTCAGGACGCTCCCACCCGCCCGCTCATGCTGCTGCCGTGGATCTGCGGATTCGTGGTCTATCAGCTCTGCAATCCGGGCTCCATCGACTGGTGGGTGAACTTCTGGACCAAGGTGCAGGATGGCATCGGCTTCCATCCCGGTTGGTGGTCCTCGGCCTCCCTGTTCTCCTGGCTGGTTGCCGCCGCGGTGACCGCCGTTCTTGTTGTGGCACAGCGGCGGAGGGCACCGGCCGATGGCAGGGTCTGATTCCGCAGCGGGTGAGCGTGTCTTCGGGATGGGGTCGGATCCGCTGGTCGCACCCGACTGGCCGCCGCTGACCCAGCCCGAGATCATGACCCTCCTCGATGCGGACGCCGTCATCGAATGGCGCAGTCCCCGACCACTTTCCGCCACCGCGCAGGTCCGCGCCGCCAGCGGCCTCGTGGTCATCGTCAAGCGGCTACCGCGGAGCCTACGTGACGCGGCAGCGCTCGCCGAGGAGCACGGCTTCATGAATCACCTGCGGGAGAACGGAATTCCGATCCCGCGAGTGCTACTCACCCGCGAAATGGGCGAATTCGTCTACGAGGTACAGGAACTGGGGATCGGCGACGATCTGTACCGGGGAACGTTCACCTGGTCGCCCTATCAATCCCTGGCGCAGGCCGAATCCGCCGGGCGCATGCTGGCCCGAGTGCACCTGGCCGCACTCGGATACGACGCTCCGGCGCGGCCGCCCCGCCCCCTGCTGGGGAGCTTCACGGTCTTCTCCTCCCTCGATCCGATCGCGGCCGTCGAAAAACTGGCCGCCGCCCGCCCCGCGCTCACCGCATTCCTGGACACACGCGACTGGCGCGCCGACGTGGAGCGCCTCCACCTCCCGTTCCACGCCCGCCTCCACCCGCTACTGGACGGCCTATCCCCCAGGTGGACCCACAATGACTGGCACGGCACCAACCTGCTCTGGCAGTACGAAACCCCCTCCACCGTCATAGATTTCGGCCTCTGCGACCGCACCACCGCCATCCACGACGTCGCCATCGCCCTCGAGCGCTGCGCCGTCGACTGGATCTCCCTGCGCAATGGCGGCCCCGCACGCATCCAAGTCGACCAGGTGGACGCCCTGCTCCACGGCTACGAATCGATCCGCCCCCTCACCAGCGCCGAATCCCGCGCCCTCCCAGCACTGCTCCCCCTGGTCCACGCCGAATACGAACTCTCCGAAATCGACTACTTCCTCAGCGTGATCCCCACCGGCAACCCCGCCAACGCCGAAATCGCCTACCACCACTACTTCCTCGGCCACACCGAGTGGTGGACGACCGAAGGCACAGCCCTCCTCACCCACCTCCGCCACCGCCCCGCAACCCGCTAACCCCACCAAACAGCCCCCCAGTCGCACAGCCCCTACCGGCGCTGTGCGACACCTACACGAGCCGTTCCGCACAGGTACGCGCTGCGCGATACGCACTCGCGCTGCCGGGTATGTACGCACACCGTCCAGTGGATGCGGGCGCTACCGAACAGTGCCCGTCTCAATCGAACAGCCTCATTAGACGCTGTTCGTGCGGGTACGCGCTGTTCGGTGCGGAGGAAGCCGGGCCCGCTCAGTGATGGGCGCGGGGGTCGGCGAGGAGGTATTGGGCGGCGGCGTAGGTGGTGAGGATGACGCCCTCGGTGATATGGCGGGAGCGGGTGCTGCGGGCGAAGATCTTGCGCAGCACTATGAGGCCGTCGGAGATGGTGAAGAGAAGAGCGCCGAGGCCGAGGCGGGTGCGGGGGTCGCGTCCCGGGATGTTCAGGCCTGCAATGCTTTTCGCGCCGGTGGCGAGGCCGGGGTCGCCTGCCAGGGTGGCGGCGGCGCCGAGAGTGGCTCCGTAGGCGGTGAGCGGGAGGGCGACCGTGGGGGCTTTGACGCGCATGAGGGCGGCGGCGCCCAGCCAGGCGGCGAGGCGAGGCGCGGCGATTTGGGGACGGGGGCGGGCGCCGCGACGCCACCACAGCCAGGAGTAGGCCGACTGCATGAGCGCGAAAGACGAAGCGCCCGCGATCAATCGGCGATCGTCGTCCGGTGCGATGAGCAGGATGTCGCCGACCGTCGCCGCGGCGAGGGCGCCGAGCAGCACGGTGCGGTCCGCCGGGTCGAGGCCGTCGTCATTGATGGCGACATCCGCCGCCAGCAGCGGCATCAGCAAAGGCTTTGCGGCCCACTGGAGTTTGTCGCGGCCGGTGACGGCGCCGAACACCGTCACGGCGGCGGCGCCGGCGAACGCGGCTCGGAATGGCCTGGGCATCAGCGGATCTCGGCTCAGAAGCTGGCTTCGGCCGGGGCGGGGGGCAGTACGGCGACCTGGCCGGCGTAGGACAGGCCCGCGCCGAAACCGAGCAGCAGTGCGAGCTGCCCGCCCTTGGCCTTACCGGTCACCAGCATCTCCTCGATGGCGAGGGGAACCGACGCCGCCGAGGTATTGCCGGTGTTCTCGATGTCATTGGCCATGGGCAGATCGTCTGGCAGCCCGAGGTTCTTGCGCATGAGCTCGTTGATCCGGGCATTGGCCTGATGCGGAACGAACACCTCGATGTCCTCCTTGGCCACACCCGACAGCTCGATGGCGCTGGAGAGCGCGCGCGGCAGCGTGACCGCGGCCCAGCGGAAAACCTTGGGGCCCTCCATATGCAGCGACATGCGCCCGATGGGCTCGACCTCGGGATCGGTACCCTGCATGGCCTGCGCCTTGTTCATGTACGCGAGGAAGTCCACGTCCTGGGAGATGGCCTCGGCGTTCTCGCCGTCGCTGCCCCACACCGTCGGGGAGATGCCGTTCTCCTCGCTCGGGCCGATCACAACCGCGCCTGCGCCGTCGCCGAAGATCATGGCGGTGCCGCGATCGGTCGGGTCGAGGCCGACGGTCATGGTCTCGGCGCCGATGACGAGAATGTATTCGGCCGAGCCCGAACGGATCATGTCCGTCGCCACCCCGAGGCCGTAGCAGAAGCCACCGCAGCCGGAGACCAGGTCGAAGGCCGGGATACCGTTCATGCCCAGGTCGGAAGCGACACTCGGCGCGCCGTGCGGGGTGAGTTTGAGCCAGCTGGAGGTGCACAGCACCAGGGCGCCGATCTTGGACCGATCGATGCCGGTGTTCTTCAGCGCGCGTTCGCCCGCCGCCACCGACATCGATCGAATCGTCTCGTCGCCACTGATCCAGCGCCGGTTGTGAATGCCGGTGCGGTCGAAGATCCACTCGGGAGTGGAGTCGAGCCGCTCGCACACCTCAGCATTGCTGACGATGCGCTCGGGGCGATAGGCACCGATGCCGAGCATCGCAACATTCTGATGACCCTTGTTGATTGCAATGCTCACCACAGGTGACTCACACGACCCTTCACAACAGCAGTTCGACAACGTTGTCGGACAGAAAACCAGCACTCAGGCTAACCCAGGGCACCGAATCAGCCCAGAGCCAGATCCTTCAGCCCGAGAATGGACCGATACTCCAGCCCTTCAGCCGCGATCACGCCATCGGCCCCGGTTTCCCGGTCCACGACAGTCGCAACACCGACCACAATGGCACCGGCGTCACGCAGTGCGCGCACCGCGGTGACCGGCGAGTTACCGGTGGTCGTGGTGTCCTCCACCACCAGTACGCGCTTGCCCACGATGTCGGGCCCCTCGATCTGCCGCTGCATGCCGTGCGTCTTGGCGGCCTTGCGGACCACGAACGCATTGACGGGCCGGCCCGGTGCGTGCAGCACCGCTGCCGCTACCGGATCCGCACCCATGGTGAGCCCGCCGACAGCCTCGAAATCCCAGTCCGCCACGAGCTCACGCAGCAGTTTGCCGATGAGCGGCGCCGCCTCGTGGTGCAGGGTGGCGCGCCGCAGGTCCACGTAGTAGTCGGCTTCCTTGCCCGAGGACAGGGTGACCTTGCCGTGCACGACAGCGAGTGCGCGCACCAGTTCGGCCAGTCTGTCCCGGTCGGTCGTCGTTACCTGCATTGCTGTGTCTATGTCCTTCCGCGTGCGTTGAAAAGGCCACGATTCAGGCGGGTCACCAGGGACCGCGGGATCAGTCCGGCGACCGCGGCGATCGCTTTGTACTGCGCGCCGGGCACGCTGATCACCCGGTTCTTCTCCAGATCGGCCAGTGAGCCCGCCACCACCTCGTCCACGGTCAGCCACAGGGGTCGCGGCAGCGAGCCCATATCGATTCCGGCCCGTTCGTGGAATTCGGTGCGGACGAACCCCGGGCACAATGCCTGCACCCGGACTCCGGTCCCGGCCAGCCCGCCTGCCAGCCCTTGCGAGAAGGATACGACGTACGCCTTGGAGGCCGAATAGGTCGAACCCCTACCGGGTATCAGACCGGCCATGCTGGCCAGATTCACCACCGTGCCGTCAGCGGCGTGCACCATGGACGGCACCGCCGCCCTGGTCAATTGCACGACCGTGGTGACGTTCACATCCAATTGCGCCTGCAGGGCGTCCGGCGCCAGCGTCCAGAACTCACCGGACAGATCGAATCCCGCATTGTTGACCAGGAATTGGACGCCCTCACCCAGCCGGGCGGCCACCCGATCCCGATCCGCCGCGAGCGCCAGGTCGGCGGGCAGCACCTGTGCGCGCGCCCCGAATCGCACCTCGACATCGTGGGCGAGTGTCGCGAGCCGCGCTTGGTCCCGCGCCACCAGCACCAGGTCGTAGCCGAGGGCCGCGAGCCGCAGCGCGTACGCCTGACCGATACCGGACGTCGGCCCGGTGACCAAGGCCACGGGGCGATGCGCACCGGGCAAACGCGCGGCGCTCATCGCGGCGTCATCTACATGAGCATCAGGAGAGCTCTCGGTCATCGACAACCCGTCACTCGCACGATATGGGCACGGTCGGCGATGACCGGGACTGCGGACCCATTGTGGTCCCTCGCGGCTCTCCGCGCGGCGAATACACGCACGAAAACGCCCCGGTCTTGCAGACCGGGGCGTGGCGACTCACCGGGGAGCGGGTCCCTGGAACGGCCGGAAGCCGGGATGGAAGGGGCCGCCGGGCGGGGCGCTGCGGCCCTGATCCTTGCGCCAGCCCTCTTCGGGCTCTTCGTCCGGAAGGTCTTCGGAGTCGTCCTCGTGCCAGCCGCCGGATTCGGCGTCGTGCCAGTCGTCGTCGCCGACCAGGGGGCGGCGGGGCCGGCCCTCGGCGTCCTCGTCGGACCACTCGCCCTCGGCCTCGGGCGCGGGTGGCCAGTTGCGGCGCGGGCGATTACGCGGATCCGGCACGACTTTCAGTGCGGGACGCCAGTTCTCGGACTCGGACTCGGATTCCTCGCCGGCGATATCGTTCAGCAGCGGGCTGTAATCGTCCTCGTCGTCCGGTTCTCCGGCACGCGCCGGGCGGGCGGCGGGGCGGTCGTAATCGCCGTCCTCGTCGTAACCGTCGTAGTCCTCGTCCTCCGGAACCGGATGCGAGCGACCGGGTTCCGGCAGTTCGTCGCGACCGCGCTCGGAGCTGATGACCGGCGGCAGCACGTGCAGCAGCCCGGACAGCCGCAGCACCGCGTCGATGGCCATCTCCCAGTCCTTGGACACGGAGGCCACATGCAGCATGCCGAGGGTCCAGTTTCCCTCACTCCACAGCTGCTGCACGGTATCGGGCAGCGATTCGATGAACGCCACCATGCGCTGGTCCACGGCATGCCTGGCGATATCCGGATTCGTGGCGAACACGACCCGATCACCAATGGCGCCGAGGAGTTCCAGATCGTGGTCCTTGGGCGGTGCGGCCGTCTTCAGGCGCAGGTCGATATCGATGTCCGAGCCGATCTGCCGGCGCACCGCGACCAGGGTGGCGGCATCCTCCAGATCGAAGAGCACGAACTTCTCGCCCTTGCGGTTGCCGGACACCACATCCACCGCGGACAGGTAGCCGAGCTTGGCGAGCGCACCGCGCCGCCAGGTGGAGGCCAGCGCCGGTTCCACCGAGACATAGGTGTAGCCCTGGGATTTCGCCCAGACCTGTCGCACATGTCCCGTGCGCTGCCGTTGCAGCCGATCGAAATAGAGCAGCACGATCGCACCCACCAGCGCGATCGCCGCCAACCCGAACCATATAGCCGTCATCGCCGCCTACCCTATCCAGCCGGGCGGGTGTGTGCCCGGTACGCCTGCACCCTTATAAGTCACCGAGGTCCACCCGGCAGCGATGTGCTGATGATGATCTTGGCCTGAACGGATCCGTCGGCGTTCTTGTCGCCCTGCACCATCACCATCTCGCCCACGGGTAGATCCGCCACCTTGGTACTGCTCAGCGAAATCACCTGCGTCCGTTCATCGGTGTGCACGGTCACCGTAGTGCCGGACAGGGAGGTCATGGTCAGGGTGGTGCCGTCATTGCTCGCGATGGTGCCCATATTCGCGCCGAGCTGGTCGATATCGCCGAGGCCGGGGATGGTCGGGACACCGCTCGGCGGCGACTGCGCGGAGGTGTTGCCGGGGAAGCCCGGGATCGCGAATCCGGTCGTTCGGGTGGTGGTGGCCGAAGCGGCACTGTCGGATGAATCCTTGTGCGCCAGTAGCACTCCCACCACCACGCCAACCAGTGCGACCAGCGCGAACGCGGCGATGCCGAGGCCGATCCAGAGGTTGGTCCGCGAGGGTGGTGGCGGTGGCCCAGGCTGCTGCGGGAACCCTGCCGGTTGATACCCGCCCCCGGGCCCACCGGGTCCGCCCGGATACCCGGGCGCGGCGTACTGGGCAGTCGGCCCGTAACTCATGCCTCCGGGGTTGCCCGGCGTCGGCCCGTAGCCGGACACCGGCGGATAGGCGGCGGTCGGCGGATACTCGCCACCGCCCTCGTAGCCACCCCACTGCGGGTCGTGCGGTGGCAGCACCCGGGTGGCCTCCGGCCCCTGCTGCTGCGCGAAATATTCGGTCGGCGAGACTTCCGAAGGCTGCCCCGCCTGCCCGGCGCCGGACCCGACCTTCTCGGTCGGACCATCCACCGGCTCAGGTTCGGGCCGCCGCGACCACGGATCGCTCGGACTAGTCATGACCTCCAGACTAGGGTGCGAAACCCACAACAGCCGCGAACTCGTGGGCTGTGAAATTTCTGGCTGTGCTTCGGGCGGGCGGGTGCTGTGTTTAATTTGCCCTCCGCTTCGCTCCGGGCGGGTCGTGGCCCTGTTACCCGGGTCTTCCCTCCTCCGCTCCTCCGCTTCGCTCCCCCGCTCCGTCAGTCCAGACCCGGGCGGGCCACGACCTTGGAGCAGATGTTGTTTGGGGGCTCGGCGTTTCGAGAGATGGGCCGTGGCCCCGAGGACTGGTGTCTCGGGGCCACGGGCTGTTGGGGGGCTGGGTCAGCGGCCGACGATGAGGGAGTCTCCGTCTGGGGTGACGTTGACCTTCACGGTGTCACCGTCCTGGACCTCGCCCGCGAGCAATTCCTTGGCGAGGGTGTCGCCGATGGACTGCTGGATGAGGCGGCGCAGTGGGCGGGCACCGTAGGCCGGGTCGTAGCCGCGGACCGCGAGCCAGAAGCGGGCCGAATCGGAGACCTCCAGAGTGAGCCGGCGCTGGGCGAGCCGCTTCTGGAGCTGGTTCAGCTGGATGCCGACGATCTCCTCCAGCTGCTCCTCGTCGAGCGGATGGAACATGACCACATCGTCGAGCCGGTTCAGGAACTCCGGCTTGAACGCCGCGCGCACGGCATTCATGACCATCTCGTGCGAGCCGCCCGCACCCAGGTTGGAGGTGAGGATGAGGATCGTGTTCCGGAAGTCGACCGTGCGACCCTGGCTGTCGGTGAGCCGGCCTTCGTCGAGCACCTGCAGCAGGATGTCGAAGACGTCCGGGTGCGCCTTCTCGATCTCGTCGAAGAGCACCACCGAGTACGGCCGCCGTCGCACCGCTTCGGTCAGCTGACCACCCTGGTCGTAGCCGACGTATCCGGGCGGGGCGCCGACCAGGCGAGCCACCGAATGCTTCTCGCTGTACTCGCTCATATCGATGCGGATCATGGCCCGCTCGTCGTCGAACAGGAAATCGGCCAGGGCCTTTGCCAATTCGGTCTTGCCGACGCCGGTGGGTCCGACGAACATGAACGATCCGGTCGGCCGATTCGGGTCGGCGACCCCGGCCCGGGCCCGGCGCACCGCATCGGAGACGGCCTGCACGGGCTCGGTCTGACCGATGACCCGGTGGCGCAGCTCGTCTTCCATGCGGAGCAGCTTCTGGGTCTCGCCCTCCAGCATGCGGCCCACGGGGATTCCGGTCCACGCCGACACCACCTCGGCGATATCGTCGGGCCCGACCTCCTCCTTGAGCATGACGTCACCGTCGGAGGCGCCCTTGGCCTTGGCCTCGGCCTCGCCGAGTTCCTTCTCCAGCTTGGGGATTCGCCCGTAGCGGAGTTCGGCGGCCTTGCCCAGATCGCCGTCACGCTCGGCGCGCTCGGATTCCCCGCGCAGTGCCTCCAGCTCCTCCTTGAGCCCACTCACCGAATCGATGGCCTGCTTCTCGTTCTGCCAGCGGGTCATCAATTGGTTGAGTTGCTCACGGTCGTCGGCCAATTCGGAACGCAGCTTCTCCAGGCGCTGCTTGGAGGCTTCGTCGGTCTCCTTGGCGAGCGCGACCTCCTCGATCTCGAGGCGCCGCACCGCCCGCTCGACCTGATCGATTTCCACCGGGCGGGAATCGATCTCCATGCGCAGCCGGGACGAGGCCTCGTCGATCAGATCGATGGCCTTGTCCGGCAGGAACCGGGAGGTGATGTAGCGGTCCGACAGCGTGGCCGCGGCGACCAGCGCGGAGTCGGTGATGCGGACGTGGTGGTGATTCTCGTAGCGCTCCTTGAGCCCGCGCAGAATGCCGACGGTGTCCTCCACCGAGGGTTCACCGACGAACACCTGCTGGAAGCGGCGTTCCAGGGCCGGATCCTTCTCGATGTGCTGGCGGAATTCGTCGAGCGTGGTCGCGCCGACGAGCCGCAGTTCGCCGCGCGCCAGCATGGGCTTGATCATATTGCCCGCGTCCATGGCGGATTCACCGGTCGCGCCCGCACCGACAATGGTGTGCAGCTCGTCGATGAACGTGATGATCTGTCCCGCACTGGATTTGATCTCTTCCAGCACGGCCTTGAGCCGCTCCTCGAATTCACCGCGGTACTTCGCGCCGGCGACCATGGCGCCGAGGTCCAGCGAGACGAGCTTCTTACCGCGCAGCGACTCCGGCACGTCACCGGCGATGATGCGCTGCGCGAGGCCCTCCACGATGGCGGTCTTGCCCACGCCGGGTTCTCCGATGAGCACCGGATTGTTCTTGGTGCGCCGCGACAGCACCTGCACGACGCGCCGAATCTCGGTGTCGCGCCCGATGACCGGGTCCAGTTTGCCCTCGCGGGCGGCGGCGGTCAGGTCGGTGGAGTACTTCTCCAGCGCCTGGTAGCTGCCCTCGGGATCGGCGGTGGTGACCCGGGTGTTGCCGCGCACGGTGGTGAACGCCTCACGCAGTGCGTCGGCGGTGGCCCCGTACTTCAGCAGCAGCTGCGAGACATCGGAGTCACCGGCGGCGAGGCCGACCATGAGGTGTTCGGTGGAGACGTATTCGTCGCCCATTTCGGTGGCGAGCCGCTGGGCGGCCGTGATGGCGGCGAGCGCCTCCCGGCCGAGTTGCGGCTGAGTGGTCGCTCCGGAGGCGCGGGGCAGCCGGTCGACAATGTCCTGGGCCTCGCGCCGGACCGTTGCGGGATCGACTGCGACGGCCTTCAACAGGGGTGCGGCGATGCCGTCGGTCTGATCCAGCAACGCCACCAGCAAGTGTGCCGGACGAATTTCCGGATTTCCCGCGGCGGAGGCCGCCTGCAGAGCGGCGGTCAGAGCCGCCTGAGTCTTGGTGGTGGGATTGAACGAGTCCACGTTCACCTTCCTGCTAGGCATTTATTCGATGCAGCACTTATTCGATGCAGCGCTTACTGGATCCAACGCGACAAGAGTTGAGTCTGTTCCGCTCAAGTCTGCAAAATTTTCGGCGCAACCGAAAGAGTCGAAGGTCATCGTTCACGCTACGCGCCACGACCAAGACCGAAAGGCCTGAATCGCGGAGTTCTCGGAGGTGAGCCGCTTACGATGGTCCGGGTTCGTTGACGCATCACCCGCTCACCGCAAGCTCGGACATCCGAACGAATGGAGCAGCAATGCGCGCGATCGTGGTTCGTGAGTTCGGCGGCCGTCCCGAGGCCACGGATATGCCCACCCCCGAGGCCGGGCCCGGCACCCTGAAGATCGAACTCGAGGCCGCGGGCGTCAACCCCTTCGACAAACGCATCATCGACGGTTTCCTGGATGGCAAACTGCCGCATGACTTTCCGCTCATCCCGGGCGTGGACGGCGCGGGCCGGGTGGTGGCCATGGGCGCGGGCGTGAACGATTTCGAGATCGGCGACCGGGTGGTCGGCAAATTCCTCATCCCGCCGGTCGGGCACGGCACCTTCGCCGAATTCATCGTGGTCCCGCGCGAGAGCACCCTCGCCAAGGTCCCGGACGAGATCACCTCGATCCAGGCCGCCGCACTGCCCACCGCGGGCCTGACCGCCCTCGATCTGATCAAGTCCGCCGCGGTCACCTCCGCGCAGCACGTGCTGATCGTCGGCGCGGCGGGCGGTGTCGGCTCCTTCCTGGTGCAGCTGGCCGCCCTGGCCGGCGCGCACGTCATTGCCACCGCCCGCCCCGACGACACCGATCGGATGATCCGGCTGGGCGCGACCGAGGTGGTCGACTACGGCCGCATCACTGTCACCGACTCCCCCACCCACCCGGAGGACTCGCAGCTTTCGGTCGCCGATTCGGTGCGCACCAGCAGTCCGGGCGGTGTGGATGTGCTGTTCGATCTGGTGAGCCCGCCCACGGTCTTCTCCGGCAATGCGAGCCTGGTCAAGACCGGCGGCACCGCCCTGTCCACCATCGGGTCCGCCGACGAGGCGGATCTGAAGGCGCGCGGCATCAAGGGCGGCAATTTCGAATCCACCGGGGGCGCAACAGAATTGCGGGAATTGCTGCGTCATGTGGGCAATGGCGATCTGGTGGTGCCGATCGACAACACGCCTCCACTGGAGGCGGCGCCCGATGTGATCGGCGCCTCAGGCGCGCGCGGCAAGACGGTGCTGGTCATCTGAACTGCGCGTTTCTTTTCCCCCGAGGCGGCTGTCAAATCGAGCAGCCTCCGCTATATCCGTGCGACCACCGTTTTTTCAGGGATACTTGACGCGGAGGACGGCCTGGAACCAGGTGCGTCCGGTGTAGTAGCAAGGAAAGGAAAGCTCGACGTCGTGGATGCGCGTTCAGCAGCGCTGGTCCGCGCAAACTTCCGGACAGTCGTCGCGGCCCCTCAGGGCGCCGAACGACTTATCAGCGCGTTCTACGGTCACCTCTTCGCGGAGATCCCCGCCCTGCGGGAACTGTTCCCCACGGCGATGGATATGCAGCCCAAGCGGCTGATGACGGCCATTCAGTACGTGCTCGACAATCTGGAGGACTGGGACCGCGCACAGCGTTTCCTGGAACAACTCGCGCGTGACCATCGCAAATATGGAGTAGAAGCAGCGCATTACGACATTGCCGGTCGTGCGCTGCTCTCCGCGTTCCGCTCCTACAACGGAGTGGCGAACTGGAGCCGGCAGCTGGAGGCGGGATGGCGGGACATCACCATTCTGATCTCGGCGTCGATGGCCATAGGAGCCAATTCCGATAAGTCGCAACCCTATTGGGAGGCGACGGTGGTCGGCCACCGCCGGGTGGTCGACGATCTGGCCATCGTGCGGCTGCAATCGGATACGCCGATCCCCTATCAGGCGGGCCAGTACGTACCGGTGGCGATTCCGCAGCGGCCGAAGATGTGGCGATACCTGTCCCCCGCCATTCCCACCAATCCGTACGGTGAGATCGAATTCCACGTCCGCAAGGTGCGCACCGGCTGGGTGAGCCCGGCCATCATCAATGAGACCAAGGTCGGCGATCGCTGGATGATCGCCTCCCCGCTGGGCGGTCTGCACGTGGATCTGCGCAGTCGCCGCGATGTGCTCATGATCAGCTCGGGCACCGGTATCGCGCCGATCCGCGCACAGCTGATCGAGATGGGCCGCCGCGGTATCAATCCGCGGGTGCACCTGTTCATGGGCGGGCGCTATCCCTGCGATCTGTACGACGTCGAGAACATGTGGCAGCTCTCGCAGAGCAATCCGTGGTTGACGGTGATTCCGGTCTGCGAGAACGAGACCAATCCGTGGTGGCATCCGTACGCGCCCGCCGATCCGCCGTTCGGTATGCACCGGCGGCTGATCGGTAATCTGGGTGCGGTGGTGGCCAGCTTCGGCGCATGGGCGGATCGGCAGATCCAGATCGCCGGTTCGGCGCGCATGATCGCCGATACCAAGCGGGCACTGCTCGCGGTGGGCACCCCGGAGTCGGCCATCGCCTGCGATCCGGTGTGAGCGGGCCCCGGCCGCCGATCGGGGCGAATATGGTTGCAGTGCAAGGTGTGTGGATGATCAGGAGAATGCGGTGACCCTCGGCCCGGACGATACCGGCCCCATCAGGATCGGCGAGACCGCCGAGTGGACGGCCACGGTGGTCGGCGCGCACCGCCTGCGCGAGGATCTCGCGGTGGTCCGGCTGATCGGCGAATTCGTACCCTTCGCGCCCGGCCAGTCGGTGGAGGTGCGCACGCCGCAGCACCCGAATATGGTGCGCCGCCTCTATCCCGCGCTGCCGCCCTCGCTCGACGGCAAGCTGGAATTCCACATCCGCACCGTCCCCGGCGGCTGGTGCAGCGGTTCCCTGGTCTCGGACACCCGGACCGGTGACGAATGGCGCATCAGCGCACCCGCCGGTTGGCTGGCCGTGGACGAGGCGGCCACCGAGGTGGTCATGCTCGCCGACAGTGTCGGACTGGCCCCCATGCGCGCACTACTGCTGGACATTTCGCGTCGCGAGACGCCGCCGCGCACCCATCTGTTCGTGGCCGGCAGATACCCTCGCGACCTCTACGCCGACGATATGCTGCACCTGATGGCCAATGAACTACCTTGGCTCACAGTGCTTCCCGTGGTGCTGGACGAAGACAATCCGGACTGGACCGACCACTGGTACGAAGCCTGCCGGGTGGATATCGGATTCGAGCCGGAGGAGTTGCTGCCCGGCACCCTGGCGGAGATCGTCACCCGCTTCGCACCGCTGGACCATCAGCACATCGTGGTGTGCGGCAATACCGCTGCCGTGCATTCGGCTGTGGAACGGCTCGTCGCTACCGGGACGGCTCCGGAAGCCATTCGCTACGAAGGGTTTTGAGCCGCTCGCACGGCCGTGAACGTTCGGTACCCGCACCGAACGTTTGGTACCCCGCACCGCTGCCCGAAGACCGACAGCGGCGCGGGGGCTTGGGGGCCCGCGTCAGAACAGCGGGTCGTGGCGGATGTTCTCGGTGGAGGTACCCGCCGCCATGAGACGGAACTTGGTGGTCTGCACCATCGAGGGCGACCCGACGATCTGCACGTCGCGATCCTCCCAGGACCCGAAACCGGCGACTATCTTGCCGATCTGGCCGACCCGGCGCGGTTGCAGACCCGGATGTTCCTGAGGCTCACTGGAATTGGTGAGCTGCCACCAGGGATTCTCATCGCTCTCGGTGACCGGGGTGACGGTGAGCCACTTGTTGGCCAGCGCGAGCTGACTGAGAATTTCGAGGTCGTAGAGGTCGCAGGGGTAGTGACCGCCCACGAACAGATCGACCTTCGGATTGGACCGGCGCTGCGTCATGGCCATGAGTTGTGCACGGAGCGGGGCGATTCCGGTGCCGCAGGCGATCATCAGCATTTTGCGGCGGGTATTGCGCGGGACGCCGAGTCCGCCGAGCGATGATCCGATCAGCCAGTGTTCGCCGACCTTGGTGTGGCCGACCATGGCCGGGCTGACCCAGCCGCCGGTGACGCCGCGCACATGGAATTCGATCTCGCCGCCGGCATTGGCGGGGATGGCCGGGGAGAGATACCGCCACATCCGCGGGCGGGACGGGATCTGCACACTCATGTACTGCCCGGCCGCGTACTGCATCGGCTGATCCAGCTTGAGGCGCACGATGGCGAGATTGCGCAGTACCTCACGATGTTCGATGACGGTGCCGGTCCACACCGGCGGGGCGCTTTCCTTCTCGGCCGCGCCCATCATGGTGCCGGCGATGACGCCGAGCCCCTCGTCCCAGGCGCTGTCGACCTCATCGGTCCACATCTCGGTACCCGCGTAGGCCTGCATGGCCGTCTTCAGGGATTTGCCCACGGCCGCATAGTGTTCGGGCACCACCCCGTATTTGCGGTGGTCGCGGCCGAGCTGAGCGAGGAAGGGCAGCAACTTGTCCGGCTCCTCCAGCCGGTCGACCACATAGGCGATCGCTTTCACCAACCTGTCGCGCTGGGCATCCAGCGCGGCGGGGAAGAAATCCCGCACTTGGGGATACTCCGTGAAGAGAATGGCGTAGAACGAACGAGCGAGCTTTTCAGGGCCACCGTCTTCCGCAGCAACCGACTTGAACGTCGTTCTAATCAATGCGACGGTCCGCGAATCCATTTGTGTCACAACCCCATTTCGCACTCGAACACAGCCCGGGCCGGTGAGTGCAGTGCTGCGGGACACTCGACAGCTGCCGTTGCTGAGCAAGTGTAGGCGAGGTTTGCCAGCAACGGAACGGGACGTTTCAACTATGTGCCTGTAATTCCCTAAAAACGAACAAGCAACAAGCAAACTGCCCGGAAAACAGACTGTTCAACTGGGAATCACCGTGGGACACGGGGTTTCACACGTCGAATCTGGGACATTCGTTTTGCAAGACTCAGAAAAGGAGCGATCCTCCCGCAACCTCGATGGCTACCGAAAGGCGTTGCGATATAAGGACAAAACTCTCAATCGGAAGATATTAGCAACCGGCCGGTCTGTATTTAATACTCCACCAGAGTTATCCACAATCTTTCACTTACACAAGGAAACTCAGCACATTGCCTGCAACAAAGAAAAACAGCGCCCCGATCACGGGACGCTGTTCCTTCTCTCCGGGGCCCGGGGACATGGTCCCCGGAAATCCCTCACACCGCACCGGTCAGGTGCGGCGGTGACGCGGTTGCCACACGACCAGCGCCGTACTGCGCTGCGGCGGACTCAGATCCGGGCGGTAGCCCGACCGGAGCCTGTCCACTTCGGCGCCCAGTTCGGCAACTCGCTGCTGCAGCTGCTCGACCTGATTGGTGAGTTCGATGATCCGTTTGATGCCCGCCAGGTTGACGCCCTCGTCCTGGGACAGCCGCTGCACCTCGCGGAGCAACTGCACATCCCGGTCCGAGTAGCGCCGGCCGCCGCCCGAAGTACGTTGCGGCGACACCAGACCCAGCCGGTCATAGGTACGCAGCGTCTGGGCGTGCATGCCCGCCAGCTGCGCAGCCACCGAGATCAGGAAGTACTGGGCCTCGGCGGCCTGTTTCGGATCGGGATTCATCACGCACCTGCCCAGCCGGCTCGTGGATCGAAACCACTGGTCTTCTCCGCCTCCGCATAGCGCCGCAGCGCCTCGGTGGCCTCGTCGTCCAGTTTCTGCGGAATCGCGACCTTGACGGTCACGAGCAGATCACCCGCGACGCCGTCGCGCTTGGGCACACCGCGTCCGCGCACGCGCAGGGTACGGCCGTCGGCGGTGCCCGGGGGCACCTTGACGCCGACGCGTCCCTCCAGCGTGGGCACGGAAACCGTTGTCCCCAGCACCAGTTCGCTGTAACTGACCGGCAGCACCAGGGTCAGGTCGTCGCCATTGCGGCCGAAGACCTTGTCCTGGCTGACGTGCACGGCGACGAAGAGGTCACCGGGCGGCGCACCGCGCAGTCCCGCTTCGCCCTGGCCCGCCAACCGGATTCGCTGACCATCACGCACCCCCGGGGGAATGCGCACGGTGATGGTCCGGGTCCGGTTCTGGATACCGCTGCCATGGCAGTCGACGCACGGGTCGTCGATGATCGACCCGGTGCCCCGGCAGTCCTCACACGGCTCGCTGAATCCGAACGCACCCTGATTCCGGCTGACCACTCCGGATCCGTTGCAGTGCGGGCAGACCCGCGGGCTGGTGCCCGGCTTGGCGCCACTGCCGTGGCAGGTGGTGCAGGCCGCCGGACTGGTCATGCGCAGCGGAACCGTCACACCCTGGGCGGCCTCGCGGAAGCCCAGTGTCGTCTCGGTTTCCACATCGCTGCCGCGCCGAGGGCGCGAGGAGGTGCGGGTCCCGCCGCGATTGAACAGTCCGCCGAGCAGATCGCCCAGCCCACCGTCGCCCGCGCCGGCTCCGGCCGTCTGCCCGCCGAAGATATCGCCCAGGTTGAAGTCGCCGGAGAATCCGCCGGGCTGGCCGTAGCCACCACCACCGCCGGGCGAGAAGCCGCCGCGGCCGAAACCGCCGTTGGCGAAGAGCTTTCGCGCCTCGTCGTACTCCTTGCGCTTCTCCGGATCGGACAGCACGGCATGCGCCTCGCTGACGACCTTGAACCGCTCCTCCGCCTTGGCGTCACCCGGGTTCTTGTCCGGATGCAGATCACGGGCGAGCTTGCGGTACGCCTTCTTGATCTCTTCCTGGGTCGCGCCGGAGGCGATACCCAGCTCCTTGTAGAAGTCCTTTTCGAGCCACTCCCGGTTCACCGGGCATCTCCTCCTTCCAGATTCCTCGAGGTCGGCATCCCGTATGGGACCGACGTGGTGGCCCCATACGGGGCCGCCACCGTATTAGGCGCCAGCGGCATCGGGGCCGGCGTTCGTCGAATCCGATGCGGCCGAGCCGTTCAGATCTGCCACCCCGTCGGTGACGCCGACCAGCGCGTGGCGCAGGACGCGGTCGCCGAAGCGGTAACCCTTGCGCATGACCATGCCGATCACCGGGTCGTGCCCGGAGCCCTCGTGCTGCACGGCCTCGTGCAGGGTCGGGTCGAAAGGCTCGCCCTCCGAACCGAAGTCCTCGAGGCCCTGCTTCTGCAGGGCGGTGACCAGTTTGTCGGCAACGGACTTGAGCGGTCCGTTGTCCAGGTCGCCGTGTGCGCGGGCGCGGTCGAGATCGTCGAGCACGGCCAGCAGTTCGCTGACGACCGTCGCCTTGGCATTGTCGATGGTGGCCTTGCGGTCCCGTTCGACGCGGCGGCGGTAGTTGGCGTATTCGGCGGTGAGCCGCTGCAGATCGTTGGTGCGCTCGGCGAGCTCGGCGGTGATGGTGTCGGCGAGCGAATCCTCGCTCATGGCAACATCATCCGCGGCCGAGGCCGAGGCGAATCCGTCCGCCGCGGCCGGGCCGCCCTCACCCGAGACCGTGATCGGTTCTTGTTCCGGGTTCGGGTTCGTCACTTCTTCTCCGGCTCCTCGACGACCTCGGCGTCGACGACGGTGTCATCGGCGTCGGGCGCGCTCGAGCCATTGCTCGAGGCGGCCTGATCCGCGGCACTGGCGTCGTAGATGGCCTGGCCCAGCGCCTGCGACTCGGTCGCGAGCTTCTCCACCGCGGTCTTGATGGCCGCGATATCGGTGCCCTCGAGCGCCTTGTTGGCCTCGGCGATAGCCTCCTCGACCTTGGTCTTGATTTCGGCCGGGACCTTGTCCTCGTTGTCCTTGATGAACTTCTCGGTCTGGTGCACCAGCGATTCGGCCTGGTTGCGGGTCTCGGCCTCTTCGCGACGGGCCTTGTCCTCCGAAGCGTGCGCCTCGGCGTCCTTGACCATGCGATCGATCTCCTCCTTGGACAGGCCGGAGCCGTCCTGGATCTTGATCGTGTTCTCCTTGCCGGTGCCCTTGTCCTTGGCCGTCACGTGCACGATGCCGTTGGCGTCGATGTCGAAGATGACCTCGATCTGCGGCACGCCACGCGGGGCCGGCGGGATGCCGGTCAGCTCGAAGGATCCGAGCAGCTTGTTGTGCGAAGCGATTTCGCGCTCACCCTGGAAGACCTGGATCTGCACGGACGGCTGATTGTCATCGGCCGTGGTGAAGGTCTCGGACCGCTTGGTCGGGATGGTGGTGTTGCGCTCGATGAGCTTGGTCATCACGCCACCCTTGGTCTCGATACCCAGCGACAGCGGGGTGACATCGAGCAGCAGGACGTCCTTGACCTCACCCTTGAGCACACCGGCCTGCAGGGCGGCGCCGACGGCGACGACCTCGTCCGGGTTCACGCCCTTATTGGGCTCACGGCCGCCGGTCAGTTCCTTGACCAGCTCCGAGACGGCGGGCATACGGGTCGAACCACCCACGAGCACAACGTGATCGATATCGGCGACGGCGATGCCGGCGTCCTTGATGACCGACTGGAACGGCTTGCGGGTGCGGTCCAGCAGATCGGAGGTGATCTTCTGGAACTCGGCGCGGGTCAGCTGCTCGTCGAGGAACAGCGGGTTCTTGTCCGCGTCGACCGTGATGTAGGGCAGGTTGATCGAGGTCGACTGCGAGGACGACAGTTCGATCTTGGCCTTCTCCGCGGCCTCACGCAGGCGCTGCATGGCCATCTTGTCCTTGGTCAGGTCGATGCCCGAGGACGCCTTGAACTTGTCGACCAGCCAGGTCACGATGCGCTCGTCCCAGTCGTCGCCACCGAGGTGGTTGTCGCCGGAGGTCGCACGGACCTCGACGACACCCTCACCGATGTCGAGCAGGGAGACGTCGAAGGTGCCGCCACCGAGGTCGAAGACCAGGATGGACTGTTCCTTGTCGCCCTTGTCCAGGCCGTACGCCAGCGCGGCCGCGGTGGGCTCGTTGACGATGCGCAGGACGTTCAGGCCCGCGATCTGGCCGGCCTCCTTGGTGGCCTGGCGCTGCGCGTCCTCGAAGTAGGCGGGGACGGTGATGACCGCGTCGGTGATCTCCTCACCGAGGTAGGCCTCGGCGTCGCGCTTCAGCTTCATCAGCGTGCGCGCGGAAATCTCCTGCGGCGTGTACTTCTTGCCGTCGATCTCCACGGACCAGTCCTCGCCCATGTGGCGCTTGACGGACCGGATGGTGCGGTCGACGTTGGTGACCGCCTGGTTCTTCGCGGGCTGACCCACGAGAACTTCGCCGTTCTTCGCGAAAGCGACGATCGACGGAGTAGTGCGCGAGCCCTCGGAGTTGGCGACGACTACCGGCTCACCGCCTTCGAGAACGGCGATGACCGAGTTCGTGGTCCCGAGGTCGATACCGACCGCACGAGCCATGGTGATTCCTCCTGATTGACGTACCGATGTGTCCTAGCGGCGGGATCTTGCCCCGAATCGGAGCAGGATCCTCAGCAACACTGAGCGTGGTCGGCTCAATCCTGCACCGGTTGTCCGTCTGGTGCAAGTTGAACTTGAGTCGGCCTCGCTCAACCTTGTCTGAACTGCACCAACGAGCGACTCATGACATCTATTCCAGGGAGCGCGGAAAATCTTCGAACAAAATCGAGATTACTGCGGCGGGTAGACGGCGATCGGCTCGCCCTGCGGCGAAACCTGCAGGTAGCCGGTCTTCGAGCCGTTCACGATATAGATGCTGATCTGCGGATCCTCGCCGGTCTTGTGCTCGATACCTATGTGCGTCACCGCACGGCCGGGCATGGACAGCGTCTGCGGCGCACCCGCGATCAGGCCCGCCAGCTTCGGCAGATCGATCGCGGCCAGGTCGATCGAATCAGTGCCGCTCATCCGAGTGGAGTCGGACATGGAGTCGAATCCGCCGTCATAGCGGATGCGGTCGGCGCGATCGGTCTGCCCGACCCGCCGATCCACCACCACATAGGCGGGAAACAGCGTGACCTCGTCGGCAATGGTGTCGCCGTAGTGATTCCGGTATGCCGCAATGAAACTCGCGAGACCGGCACCGGTGGTCGCGTCCGGCATGACCGGTTTCGACACGGTGACGCGGGCGAGGCAGCCGCCCAGCGCACCGGCCAGCAGCGCCACCGTCAGCGCACCGGCCGCGATCTTCCACCGCAGCGCGAGGTTTCGCCGTTGCGGTTGCAGCAGTGGGGTGCCGACCAGATTGCGGGGAATCTGCAGGTCCGCGATGAGCGAGTCCAGGTCCCCGAAGGTCCGGGCCCGCATGGCCGCCGCCATCCGCTGCGCATGCTCGGCCTCGGTCAATTCACCTTGGGCGCGGGCATTGTCGAGTAGTGCACAGGCATCCACACGATCGGAGTCGCGGGCGCGCATTCCCTGGTTCCGATTCTCGGCCATGTATCGCCCTATCCGCTGAACGGGGAAGATCGTGTGACGACGCCCGCGGGAGTCGCCTGGAGGTAGCCGCTCTCGCTCGCCTTGTTGCCCACGTAGATTCGCACGAACGGCGCGGATCCGCCGCCGCGCATCGACGGCACGTCCTCTGATCCGAACATGAGGTAGGTGACGGTGGCCTGATCGACCTTCAAAGTAGTGAGCGCTGTGCTGATCAACTGTTCGAGCACCGCCACATCGACTGTGCCCAAATCGAAGACGGGGGTGTCCACCTTGCGGGTGGTGGGCCCGCCTTTCAACTCGAAGCCGCCCCGGTAGTTGTATTCGACCTGACGGTTCGGCTGGCCCTGCACCTGCCGCTTCAGACTGCCGTAGCCGCCGAAAAGGTCGAGGTCGTCGACGATGACATCACCGAACTTGGCGCGATACAGGTCACGGAAGACGGTAAATCCTTCCGCGGTAATGAGATTCGGCATCGGCACCACCACCGGCTGGACCACGCCGAGCGGCGCGACCGGCGCACCCGCCGGAATATCCGGCGGCTGATCCACCGCCGCGAATCCGGCCGCGAACATCGCCGCGCACGCCGCGAGCACTGCCCAGCCGAAGACCTTGCGCCGCTGCGTCTTCGGCGGCTGTGCCACGGCGGGCGCATCGTCGGGCCGCTGCAGATCCGAGGTCAGGTCGGCCAGCTCACCCAAAGTCGTTGCTTCCCCGGCGAGTTCGATGAGCGCCCGATGATCGGCCTCGTTCAGCTGCCCGTCGGCCAGCGCCGCGTCCAGGAGCAGGGCCGTCGCCGCACGATCACTGTCCCGTGCCCGAGTCCGGGTCGGATACCGGCTCAGCTCCGCCGGTTTCGCGGGCGTGGCCGTCGGCGGCGCCTCGTTCCGCCCGGGTTGCAAATCCCCCACCAGCTGCGCGAGCTCCGCGATCGTCTGCGCGGCCTGAGCCCGCCGCGACCTCTGGTCGTACTCGTCCGCCCCCAGCTGCCCTTCCTCATAGGCGGCATCGAGGCGGGCGCGCGTATCCACCCGATCCACATCCCGAGCCCGCATTCGCCCGGCGCTCGCAAACCCCGACGCATCGGACGACCTCGCACTCACCCCCCGAAGAGTAGCGGCCCCTCCCTCGACTAGCCGGACGAAGCGGACATACCCAAGGGTTCTCCGGGTGCGGACCGGCAGGTGCACACCACTTCCGGGGCGCGGCGGCCGCTCGGTTCCACCCACCGAATGCGGCGGAGGAGGTGGGACTTCAATCGGGAGCTGCATCTAACGCCTTCACCAGCTGTCATAGCGGTCAGACACGCTGGCAAATCGGGCATTCCGGGCATCGCTCCCCGGGCAGCCGAAGATCCTCTCGGCGTCGCACGCGAAGGAGGCGGGATGGATATTCGATTCGGCATTTCGATCCCGCCCACCGCGGCGGCGCTGGAGGACGTCCTCGATATGGCGAAGGCCGCCGAGGACGAGGGGCTGGATCTGGTGGGGATTCAGGATCATCCGTATGCGGCGGAGTTCGGGGACACCTTCGCGGCGCTCGGGGCCTGTTTGAGCGCGACCACGCGGATCAGTGTCTATCCGGGGGTCGCGAATATGCCGCTGCGGCGGCCTTCGATGCTGG
Source organism: Nocardia sp. NBC_01388 (assembly GCF_045040085.1). Classification (NCBI taxonomy): domain Bacteria; kingdom Bacillati; phylum Actinomycetota; class Actinomycetes; order Mycobacteriales; family Nocardiaceae; genus Nocardia; species Nocardia sp. NBC_01388. Next base: position 6,879,613 of record NZ_CP109553.1, on the reverse strand, counting down.
CCAAGCAGGCCGCCACGTTCGATCTGCTGAGCGGCGGGCGGTTCGAACTCGGGGTCGGGGCGGGCGCTTTCGAGGACGGTGTGGCCGCCATGGGCGGGCCGGCGCTCGCCGGGCGGGCGGCGCTGCGGGCGCTCGAGGAGGGGATCGAGATCATTCGCGCCGCCTGGAGACCCGGGCGGCTGGTCTCGGTGCAGGGCGATGAATACACGGTGCAGGGCATCGCGGGCGGGCCCGCGCCGGCGCACCGGATCGGCATCTGGATCGGGGCCATGGGGCCGCACGCCCTCGACCTGGTGGGCCGGGTTGCCGACGGATGGGTTGCACCGCTGCCGAATTGGCTGCCCTGGGAACGGTGAGGAACGAGTCGAGTACGTCGATGCGGGCCATGAGGGCTGTCCTTCCGGGTGAATTTTGCCTTCACCCGGTTGGACACCGGCCGCGGGCCGCTGCGACCGGCAACGTCAGCGACCTGCGTCACATCCAGAATCATCGGGTCGTTCGGTAGTGAATCCCGGATGGATGCCGGGCAGCAGACCACTTCCGGCCGCCGCCTTCTGCAGCAGAACCAGCAGTGTCGCCCGTTCCGCGGCATCGAGCTCCGAGGTGATCTCCCGCTCCAGCCCGGCAGCGATTTCCGCTCCGCGCGCGAGCATTTCGCGACCGGCGGGCAGCAGGTACACCGCGTGCGCACGCCTATCGGTCGGATGTTTGCGGCGTTCGGCGAGCCCGCGTTTCTCCAGATCGTCGACGAGCCCGACCATCACATTGCGGTGGATGCCGAGCGCTTCGGACAACTGCTGCTGTGAGCGCCCGCCACCGGCCTCGAGGATGCGCAGCATGCCGAACTGCTGCGGCTTGATGCCGAGCGGAGCCAGCAGGTCGGTGAACCGGTAGGCCGAATGCGTACCCAATTGCCCCAGCAGGAAGGGGATGGAGTCGGCGAGCAGCACGTGGCGCGGATCGGCGTCGGTCACGCCGGAATTCTACATGCGAGCACTGATCCTGATTGCCATCTTGTGTGATAATCACTTCAAGTGCATAGTTTGAAGAGTCGTATCACCGCCCACCCAGTCGAAGAGAGCTCGCCGTGGAATCCGACACCATCCCCACCACCCTCGATCCACGCCGGTGGATCGCCTTCGCCGTCGTGCTGGCCGCCGGGTTCATGGACCTGCTCGATGTGACCATCGTCAATGTCGCGGTGCCCAGCATCCAGAAGGATCTGGGCGCCGAGTACGCGCAGATCGAATGGATCATCGCCGCCTACGTCCTGGCCTTCGCGGCAGTGCTGATCACCGGCGGCCGCCTCGGTGACATCTACGGCCGCAAACGCATGTTCCTGCTCGGCATGACCGGATTCACGCTGGCTTCGGCCGCCGGCGGACTGGCCTCCGACCCGGCCATGCTCATCACCTCACGATTCGTGCAGGGCGCCATGGCCGGACTGATGGTGCCGCAGATCCTCGCCATCATTCGCGTCACCTTCCCGAAAGAGGAGCGCACCAAGGCGATTGCCATCTACAGCGGCGTCGGCGGTTCCGCCTCCGCGGTCGGCCTGGCACTGGGCGGACTGCTGGTGCAGTGGAATGTGCTCGATCTGGGCTGGCGGCCGATCTTCCTGGTGAACATCCCGATCGGCATTCTCGCGCTGGCCGCCGCCGCGGTCGTCATGCGGGATTCGCGCTCGCCGCAGCCGCCGCGCCTGGACATCATCGGGATGGTGCTGGCCGTGTCCGCGGTGGTACTGCTGGTGTACCCGCTCACCGAAGGTCGCCGACTGGATTGGCCCACTTGGACTTTCGTGCTGATCGGCGCGTCCGCGGTCACCTTCACGGCCTTCGTGCTCTACGAGCGGTGGCGCTCGCGCACCGTCGGCTCCCCGCTCATCGACCTCGAGCTGTTCCGGTCCCGGGCCTTCACCGCCGGCCTGGCGAGCTGGCTGCTGTTCTGGATCGGCTTCGGCGGGTTCTTCCTCATCTGGACCCTGTTCATGCAGGCCGGACTCGGCTGGTCACCCATGCGAGCCGGATTGACCTCGGTCTTCTTCGCGGTCGGTGCGGGCATCGGCGCCGGAACCTCGGTGAGTCTGCTGGCCCCGCGCTTCGGGCGCTGGGTGCTCATGGGCGGCGGGCTCGTCACGGCGGCCGGATTCGGGTTGTACGGCTGGATGGCCGCGCACTACGGTTCGGATTTCGCGTCCTGGCAGATGGTCCTGCCGCTCATCATCACCGGCACCGGATTCGGCATTGTGGTCGCGCCGACCATCGATATGCTGCTCGGCCAGATTCCCGATGGGGAGGCCGGAGCGGCCTCGGGGTTGCTCAATACCGGCCAGCAGCTGGGGATGGCGCTGGGCGTGGCGCTGGTCGGGATCGTGTTCTTCACACAGCTCGATCATGATTCCGGGCGCGGTGTGGACGCGGTCGCGGCGCAGACCCGCACGGAGTTGAGTGCGGCCGGGCTGCCCGGGCCCGCACAGGATCAGATACTCGCCAATTTCCGTGCCTGCGTGCAGGATCGGTCCGCCGAGGTCGATCCGTCGGTCGTGCCCGGCAGCTGCCGGAGCACCGGGGGCGACCCGGCCATGGACGTCACGCTGGCCCAGGCGGGCAAGGAGGCCACGGCCGTCAATTTCGCGCGCACCTTCGACCACACGCTGGAGTGGGGCATCGGCATCATGGTGCTGGTCTGCCTCGGATTCGCGGCACTGCCCAAGGACACCAAGCTGGAAGTCCACGAGTTGGTGGACGACGAATTGGTGCAGGTCTGATCTATCCACAACTGTCCACAGCCTCGGTGCACACCGGTGCTGTGGACAATTGTGCTTTCCACAGCACGCCGGGCGCGGAAGAATCCGACTGACAATGTCTTTCGACGGGAGTCAGCCATGCGCGCGGTCACGGTAACCAAGGGCGAATTCCGAGTACAGGAGCTGCCCGCTCCCACTCCCGGTCCCGGGCAGGTGCTGGTGAACGTACTGCGGTGCGGCATCTGCGGCTCCGACCTGCACGCCCGGGTGCACTGCGACGAACTCGCCGATATGGCCGCCGCCACCGGCTACCAGCACTTCATGCGCTCGGACCAGAGCGTGGTGATGGGGCACGAATTCTCCGGCGAGGTCGTAGATTACGGCTCGGGCACCCGGCGGCGATGGAAGCCGGGCACGCCGGTGGTGTCGCTGCCCATTCTGCGGACCGGACGCACACCCCACCTCACGGGGCTGTCCGTCGACGCGCCCGGCGGGTATGCCGAACAGGTGCTGGTGCAGGAATCGATGACCTTCCCGATTCCGAACGGGCTCTCCGCCGAGCATGCGGCGCTCACCGAACCGATGGCCGTCGCCTGGCACGCCGTGCGCAAGGGGCGTGTCGGCAAGGGGCAGACCGCGTTCGTCATCGGTTGCGGGCCTATCGGTCTCGCGGTCATCACCATGTTGAAGGCGTCCGGTGTCGCACTGGTCATCGCCAGCGATTTCTCCCCGCGCCGCCGGGAACTCGCCGCCGCCTGCGGAGCGGATGTGGTGGTCGACCCAGGCGTCGACTCACCCTGGACCGCCTCACCGAAGAAGTCGCGCATCACCGGTGCCGGCGACATTCTCAACCTCGGGTTCGACGCCATGGAGCGGCTGCGCCGGATTCCGAATCTGCCCTGGTGGTACGTATTCCGGGCCGCGCACACCCTCGACAAGGGGCCCGCCGGGCCGGTCATCTTCGAATGTGTCGGCGTGCCGGGCATGCTCGACCAGATCCTGACGGCCGCACCGCCGATGTCCCGCATCGTGGTGGTCGGCGTGTGTATGGAGTCGGATCGCATCCATCCGGCCACCGCCATCAACAAGGAAATCGAACTGCGCTTCGTCCTCGGCTACGACCCCGGCGAATTCCGCGACACCCTGCACATGATCGCCGACGGCAAAGTCGACCCCTCCCCCCTCATCACCGGCACCGTCGGCCTGGACGGCGTCGACCCCGCCTACACCACCCTCGCCTCCCCCGACCACCACGCCAAAATCCTCATCGACCCGGCCAGCACCGCCACCACCCTCTGACCGAGCCCACCGACCCACATATTTCCTCACCTGCCGCGCACGCAATCTGTGGCGATCTACTGCGCGACAACATAATTCGTGCGCACCGACTGACCTCGTGCGCGGGCGGGCGCGCCTCTGACTTCGACCGGGCTGGTGGGCGGGAACGCCTCAGTTGTGTGGCGGAGGGATTCGGGCGAAGGGGGTGGTGGGGGGCTCGTGGAGGATTTCCAGGAGGCCCTCGGCGCTGCGGGAGGCGGTCAGGCAGGCATTGACCATGGATTGGTCGGCCAGGGGGTGGCGGGCTCGGGTGCGCCATTTGTGGACTGCGGTCAGGGCCTGCTCGCGCTGCGTGTGGATATCGGTGTGCGGGGGCAGGCCGAGGCGGCGGTGGGGGGCCACGCCTATGCCGCCGATCAGGCGGTGCAGTTCCGCGAGATCAGTTGGGGTCAGGGGTAATTCGTCGGTGCGCAGATGGCCCAGCAACCGGAGTTCGGCGAAGCCGTGTACATCGGAGAGCAGGGTCTTCACCCGGGGCAGCAGGGCATCGGCCTCGGTACCGGGGTTGGCGACGAGGATGCGCGCCAGGGCGGTCAGTGCGGAGTGCGCCTTCAATTCCTCTGCACGCTGGGCGAATTGCACATCCAGGACGGTGCGGAGTTCATCGAGACCGCTGCGAGCGGTGAGTTCGGCTGCCAGCGAGGCGGAGTCGCGTACACCGAGGCGAATCAAAGTGACGGCCAGGCGAATACCGAACAAGCCGAAGCGCGCCGCCAGGTGGGCGCGCAAGTCCGGCGGTACCGGCAGCGGCAGATCCGGGCGGGCGAATCGGTCGGCCGACAGCAGGGCGGCGCTCACCTCGTCCACCGGCGCGGCGGCCAATGCCTCGAATGCCGCGTACTCGCGCTGCCGCAGGGTGGCCGCGGCGAAGGCCAGCAGACCCGCGACCGGAATCACCGACTGGCACAGCCCGGTTCGCTCCAATTCGCCCGCGAATCGCGAGGCCACATCGCGCGCGGAATGCAGTGCGTCGATGCGTCCCGCACCGATCTCATCCGCGCGCGACACCACGCCGATCACCCCGAGCGGTCCGCCGGCTCCGGTGCCGGCGCCGATCTGTTCGAGGAAATCCACGTCGGCGGTGTCGAGCCGGCGCAGCAGATAGACGACCGCATCCGCGCCGGGCAGAGCAACGCCGGTCCCGCCGGGAGTGAGCAGCCGCGAGGTGCGCGCCGATACGTCCCGCGACAGGGACGAGATTCCGGGAGTGTCGATAATCGTGGTCTGCGCCAATTCCGCGGACGGCCACTCCACCGCCAGGTGGTCGACCTCACGCGCACCACCCGCATTCCAGCGCAGCGCCGCCAGATCGAAGGTCAGCCCGTGCGCACCCGGCAGCCCCTCCGCGCTCCGGCCGCGGCGCACCACCACATCGGCGTGCGAGCCCTCCGGCGAATACGCGGTGACGCGCGGGGCCGCGCCGTGCCGGTACCAGGTCACCAGGCGCGTGCACTCGGTCGCGTCGGTAGGTGCGATATCCTGCCCCACCAGCGCATTCAACAGCGTCGACTTGCCCGCCTTGAGCTGGCCGGCCAGAGCGATCCGCAGCGGCTCGTCCAGCCGCCGCGCACATTCCTCGAGCTGCCCGCGCACGCGTCCGCGGTCGGCAAAGGACCGCCGGGCCGCCGCCAGCAGTCCCCGCGTCTCACCCCCCACCCCGTATCCGGGCCCGCCCACATCAAATCTCATAGCGCTCCAGACCCGAACCACACACCGCACACATCGCCAACCTTTCGCCCCAACCCCGCCCGGTGTTAGCAACACACCAGTTCCGGGAGTGTGCGACCCGGCAGATTCCCGTCATCCAGGCGCGCTTTCGGCCAGGATCCACAACCATGTGGCTGCACCGACCTGATGGATCCGGGCCAGAAACTGCCGGGATCGCGGGCGGCGCGTGCTGTGGCAGATCCGCGGCCGGCCAGCGGCCGTAGGCCAGAGCAGCGGTGCGGCAAGCCGGCCGCCATAGGCCGGGGCAGCGGTGCGGCAAGTCATGGCAGTGGTGCAGCAAGCCCGGTCGTTCAGGCGGGCGGCGGTAGGGCGGGCGGGCTCGGGGCGGGGGTGAGGGTGGCGGCGCGGCGGCGGAGGTCGGCTACGGCGTGCAGGCGGCGTTCCAGGAGGGCGGTGCGGTTGGCTCGGGCGGTGGATTCGAGGGTGGCGGCCTCCTGGGCGGCGCGGAGGGATTCGTCTAGGGAGCGGAGGGTGCGTTCGGCGATCGCGGTGAAGTGGTCGCGAAGCAGACGGTGGATGCGGTGCAGGCGGTCCTTGGTCTCCTTGGCGGTGTGGAAGGCGACGTCGTCCAGGTAGCGGCGCACGGCGAGCTTGGCATCGGCGCGGCGTTTGGCCAGGCGCGCCTGCTTGTCGTCGCGGAAGGCTTTGCTGCCGAGGAGCAGTCCGGCGCCCAGGGACAGCGGGTTGACCAGGGACAGGCCCGCGAGCGTGCCGACCAGGCCGGCCATGACCACGCCGCCGTACGATCCGCGCACGCCGACCAGAAGTTTGTGGCCGAGGCCGAGGTCCGGTTCCAGATCCGAGAGCGTGCAGGAGCCTGCGCGAGAAGCGTCGCCGTCCAAGGTTTCTCGCACATCGGGCAGGTCGACCGCGCCCAGTTCGGTGAAGTGGGCGGAGACCTGTTCGGCCAGCCGCACCGCCCGTGTGCGCGTCCACAGCAGATTGTCGCCGACAGCGGTGCCGACGGTGCCGGTCAGCCACTCCTCCATGCGCTCCCAGTGCCGCCCCGGATCATGCTCGTCGATCCAGTCCTCGGCGGTGCGGGAGATATTCCGCAGCCGATTGCGCAGGTCATGATCGACATCGCCGACCAGATCGGTGATTCCGTCGCCGAGCGTCTGCTGCCAGACGGAGGTCTTGCGATGCAATTGCTCGGCAGCTGTTCTCGCGGACTGCAATTCGCGAACCGCGGCGGCGCCGCGTTCCGGATCACGCAGCGCCACCAGTTCACTGCCGAGGGCGAGAGCCAAATGCTCTGTGGCGGAATTGATATCGAGTGCCACCGCGCGCCGCACCGCCGCCTGATCACGGGCGACCACATGATCCCGCAGGAAGCCGAAGACCCCGCCGAACCCGGATTCACGCCCGAGTTGCTCATCCTGCAGACGCAGCGCATGGGCGCGCAGCACCGAGGACACCGGCAGCATGGGCACATCGATTCCCGCACGGCTCAGGTGATTTCGATTCGCTTCGAACACCTGCCGCCAGTGCGGATACAGATCGATCTTGGTGAGCAGCACCGCGACGGCCGGGCACAGCTCTCGCACCTGTCGCAGGAATTCGACCTCCGGATCGGTGAGCTCGGTGGATGCGTCGGTGAGCACCAGCACCGCATCCGCCGTCGGCACCGCGCCGAGCACTCCCGCCACACCACTGCCGCCGTGCGCACCAAGCGCGGGTGTATCGACCACCACGATTCCATCGGCCAGCAGCCGATTCGGCACCTCGATCTCCAGGCGTAATACCGCCCGCCCCTGCGCATGCGGTGACCGCGCACCGACGGCGCCGATCTCCTCGACGGGCACCGCCAACCGGGAGACCTCCCCGTCCTGGGCGCCCGCGACCACCAGCTCCGCCCGCGCCGTCTCCCCGAACGCCAATACGGTTGTCACCGTGGTCGTCGCATCGTCGGCCACCGGGCAGATATCCAGATTGATCAGGGCGTTCACGAACTGGCTGCGCCCCTGATTCCCCAACCCGCACACCACGATCCGCCGCCGGGGGTCACGCACCCGCCCCGCCACCGTCTCCAGCTGCGCGACCAGATCCCCGCGCTCAGACCCCTCCGCCACCGCTATGGTTTCGGACAGTATCGACAGCAACGGATCAACCGCCACGATCCCGGTCATCGCAGTCCTCGCACATCTTTTCTCCGAGGCCGCATCCCGTCAGAGATGCGGCCTACCGCCAATACTCGCCCGGCACCGGGCTGCACCGCACTCACGAGTGCAGCATGTCCCCGATGATGTCCCCACCCGGATGCGTCCCCGGATCGATCCCGCCGTGCACCCCGCCATCCCCGAACAATCCCGCATCCGTACCCCCCGCATGCACCCCTTCTCCGAACGCATTCGAAACATCCAGCCCCGCCCAAGGATTCAACCCCGTCCCCACCCCGACCTCAGTTCCGCCCACACCATGCGCCCCCGCATCGATCCCACTCCCCACCTGAGCCCCCACCCCGCCCACACCCTGCGCACCGACATCCACACCGGTCCCCAACCCACCGGAAACCCCGGCCCCCAATTCATTCCCGGCATGCGCCCCCGCACCAACCGCAGAGTCAACCCCGCCCGTAAGCCCCGCCCCCACCTGCGAACCACCGTGCAGAGCGGAATCCACGCCGGAGTTGAGCCCCGCACCGACCCCACCGGCAGTCTGCGCGCCGACATCGATGCCACTGGTCAGCCCGGTCTCGAGACCAGCGCCAACCTGCGAACCACCGTGCAGCGCCGTATCCAAACCGGAGTTGAGCCCCGCACCGACACCGCCGGCGGTCTGCGCACCGATATCCACACCCGTCCCCAGCCCACCGGAAAGCCCAGCAGACAGGTCATTTCCGGCATGCAAGCCGGAACCGACGGCCGAATTGAGCCCCGCCCCGAGGCCACCGGCAGTCTGCGCACCTGCATCGATCCCGGTATTCAGACCGGCACCGAGCTGAGTTCCGCCCCCGACACCCGCGTTCGCTGCCCCGGAAAGCCCTGTCTCCAAACCACTTCCGATCTGCGCACCTGCCCCCGCACCGGTCGCCAAACCACCGGAAAGCCCCGTATTCAGCTCACTCCCGAGCTGGGCACCCAGACCGGTCGCACCGTTCACCGCACCATTCAGGCCGGTCTCCAAACCACCTCCGAGCCCCGCACCGGCGCCGACTGTGGAATCGATACCGCTGGAAAGCCCTGCGCCGAGGTCACTTCCGAGGTGCGCACCGAGATCGGTCGCACCATCGGCCGCACCATTCAGGCCGGTCTGCAGGCCGCCGCCAAGCCCCGCACCGGCCTGCGCACCCGCACCGATCGCAGAATCGATACCTCCGGAAAGCCCCGTGTTGAGCTCGCTCCCGAGCTGGGCACCGAGGCCGGTCGCGCCATTCACCGCACCATTCAGGCCGGTCTGCAGGCCGCCGCCAAGCCCCGCACCGGCCTGCGCACCCGCACCGATCGCAGAATCGATACCTCCGGAAAGCCCCGTGTTGAGCTCGCTCCCGAGCTGGGCACCGAGGCCGGTCGCGCCATTCACCGCACCATTCAGACCGGTCTCCAAACCACCTCCGAGCCCCGCACCGGCCTGCGCACCCGCACCGATCGCAGAATCGATACCTCCGGAAAGCCCCGTGTTGAGCTCGCTCCCGAGCTGGGCACCGAGGCCGGTCGCGCCATTCACCGCACCATTCAGACCGGTCTCCAAACCACCTCCGAGCCCCGCACCGGCCTGCGCACCCGCACCGATCGCAGAATCGATACCTCCGGAAAGCCCCGTGTTGAGCTCGCTCCCGAGCTGGGCACCGAGGCCGGTCGCGCCATTCACCGCACCATTCAGACCGGTCTCCAAACCACCTCCGAGCCCCGCACCGGCCTGCGCACCCGCACCGATCGCGGAATCGATACCTCCGGAAAGCCCCGTGTTGAGGTCACTTCCGAGGTGCGCGCCGAGGTCGGTCGCGCCGTTCAGTGCGCCGTTGAGGCCGGCCTGGAGGCCGCCGCCCGCGCCGAGGGCCGTGTTCAGGCCGCCGGAGAGGTTGGCTCCGAGGTCCGCGGCTGCGCCGGTGCCTGCGTTCACCGCACCGGCCAGGCCCGTTGCGAGGCTGCCTCCTACGCCAGCTGCGGTGGTTGCCGCGCCGGAGAGGGTCGCGCCGAGATCGGTGGCAGCGGCGGTGCCCGCATTGACTGCGCCGGAGAGGTTGGCTCCCAGGTCGGTGGCGGCGCCGAGGTTGACGGCTGCGCCGAGGGCGGAGGTGAGGTTGGTTTCGAGGCCGGCGGCGGTGTCGAGGGCGCCGGTGAGGCCGGTGGTGAGGGTGGCTCCGGCTTGGCCGAGGGCGTCGGCCGCGCCTTGGATTCCGGCGGTCAGGCCGGCTCCGGCGGAGAGGCCGCCGGTGAGGGCCGAGGTGAGGTCGGCGGCGGCTCGGGCGCCGAGGACGCCGGAGAGGTTGGCTTCCAGGCCGGTTGCGGCGTTGGCCGCACCGTCGAGGCCGGCGGAGAGGCCGGCGCCGAGGGTGGAGGCGGCACCGGCCAGGGCGCCGATTCCGGAGGAGAGGCCGAGTTCGAGGCCGGTGCCGGCGTCGCCGTTGAAGCAGACCTCGGTTCCGGTCGCAGTGGCCGTGCCGATGTTCACCGTGGCGCCGGTCGTCCCCGCCGCGACCGTGCCGGTGTTCACCCCTACCGCACCATTGAGACCCACGGCACCGTTCAGCCCGCTGGCACCGTTCAGCCCGGCGGCACCATTGAGCCCACCCGCACCATTCAACCCGGCGGCACCAGTGAGCCCACCGGACCCGTTCAGCCCGAGGCCCCCGTTCCCTCCGAGGTTCCCGTTGAGCCCGGCGCCGGTGTCGGCCCCGGCCCCGGCGGCGCAGATCGCGGACAGCTGCGAACCTCCCGCTACCAGGGCGGATTCGGCCACCATCGGCGCGACGGCGGTGATGTCCTCCGGTGTCACCGACCCGAGCCCGGCGTCGGCCAGCGACTGCGCGGGGTTGGTGCAGTAGTTCGCGGCGGCTTCGTGATCCCGCAGCAGGTTGAGGATGAACTCGAGAATTGCATTGGGGCTCATGGCGAATCGTCTCCTGGGTGGGCGGGTCCGGCTGACCCGCACTGTTCGAATTGCTTTTCACGCTAGGAACCCGACCCGTTACGCCGTAACGGGGTGAACTCCCCCCGTTTCGCGTGTCCCCTCGGTAGGGGGTTGCTGACGATTAGGGGAATTTCCCCGGAATCGCGCGGGAAACGGTAACGGCGGTCCCCCAGCAACCGACAGGTCCCATGGGTCATCCGGCCCGCACCAGAGCCTTTCGCACATTTCGGACGTAACAGCTTTCGGCCAGCACGCGAATCACCCGACGCGTGTTTCGATCGACAGGGGATCTCGAATGAGTCAGGGGATGGCGCTCGGCATTACTGTCGGGACGTCCAATACGGTTGCCGTGACGACTTCGGGGGGACAGCGCAGACTGCATATCCGGCCGAGCATGATCGGCGCGGAGCATGAACTTCCGGAAAGTTTCCTGTCCAGGGTCGGAGACCCGGTGGATATCCGGATGCGAGACGGATCCGCTGTGCGCGCAGCGGATCTCGTGGCCGCGGCGATCGGCCGGGCGGTGGACGATTCCGGCCTCGCCGCGGCCATGGTGGCCTGCTATCCGGCCTGGTGGTCACAACACACAGTGGAAGTACAGCGCGCGGCGCTCACCGCCGCCGGACTCGACAGTGTGGCCCTCGTACCGGAACCCGCCGCCGCCATGCGCTGGCTGCAGGAGGTGCACGAATCCACCCACGACGGCGCCATGATCGTGTACGACCTGGGTGCAACGGGTTTGACCGTTTCGGTGGCGCGCACCGGCGCACTGTCCGGTCTGCTCGGCGAGCCGGTGCGGTCGACCGCCGTGGCGGGCGCCGAATTCGACCTCCTGACCATGCGATACGCCCTGGGACTCGCCATGGGCGAAACAGATTTCGATCCCTTCGATCCGCTGGTCGAACAGGAACTCGCAGAACTGCGGGTGCGCTGCAAAACCGCGAAAGAAGCGCTCTCCAAACAAACGGCGACCGTGATTCCGGTCCGCATGCCCGGCCAGGACCCGATCGATGTCCGCCTGGTGCGTGATGAGGCCGAAGATCTCTACCGGGGCCCGCTGGTTGCCTCCATCGACCTGGTCCACGAGGCCGTGCGCCGCGCCGGACTGACCGCCGCCGAGGTGGACGGCATCCTGCTCACCGGCGGTGGGGCGGCCATCCCGCTGGTCACCGAATTGCTCTCCACCGAGTTCGGCGTCCCGGTGGCGGCCGCGGCCGACCCGGCTCACCTCAGTGCGCACGGCGCGGCATTGCTGGCCGCCGATCTGCTGGCCGACACCACCGACACCGAAGCGCATCCGGCCATCGCACCTCTGGTGCATCGCGATGATCACGACGGCGGCGGTGCCCGGACTCCTGCGGTCGAACGTGGAAATACCCAGCGCGACATGGCTACTCGACTCGATGACCCGCGCAGCATGCAGATCGCCGCGATCGACGATCGGTCCGGCGGCGCCGTCGAACCCGCTGGCGCCGTGAGCACAGGCGATGGCGCCGGAAGCACTGTGGCAGCGGCGATTCCACCGCTACCCGAGCTACCCGACGAGGCGCCGCGCACCGGTTTCGCACACTGGCGCAGAGTCGCGGTGATCGGCGCGGTGGCCATCGCGGTGGCCGCTCTCGCCACCGGAACCCTGGCCATGGGTACCGGTGCACAGTCCGCGCCCTCGAATTCCACTGCGCCGCAGGCGCCCACGACTTCGGTCGTCGCACCGAATCCGTCTGCTGCCCCGGTGAATGCCGGTGGGCAGGCGGCAAATACCGGCGGGCAGACGATACCGGTCACGCATGCGGGGGCTCCGGCACCCGCGGGCGCTCCCGCCCAGCCGGGCACGACGGCAGCGGCTCCGAACGCGGCGGCTCCGGCGACACCCGGAGCACCCGCGGCCCCGGCGGCACCGGAGCAGGCGAATTCTCCCGCGCCCCAAACAGTTCCGGCCGCACCCCAGCCGCAACTGCCGACTGTTCCGCAGCCCGTGATCACCCAGCCGACGGTCCAGGTCCCCGATCTGGGCCAGCTCGGTAAGGCAGTTCCCACGGTGCCGACCATTCCGCATATCGGTGGCTGAGAGTTGGTTCTCCCGTGATAGGCAATACCCCCGTCGCACTGGATTCCCTGCCGTGCACGCGAGAGATCTTCCGGGAGTTGGATTCCGATGATCCCGCTCCCCTGCTGTACCTGATTCGCGGGCGCTCCGGCACCGGCAAGTCAACCCTGCTCACCGCCATCCGCAATCGCCTCCGCGCCCGCGGCATCCAGCTGATCGAGGCCGCCGCAATCACCTCGGCAGACCCCGCATCGGCACGTCACGCCCCTCTTCGTCCCGGTGCCTCCGCCGAGCCGATCGCGGGCGCGCGGCAGCAGAGCCGCGCCGATTCCGGCACCCGAGCTGACGCGGTTGCAATGCAGCAGGCCCGCAGCGGTTCCGATACCCCGACCGACTCGGTCGCGGGAGCAATGCACCAAGCGCGCAGCGGTTCCGAAGTCCGGGCGGACTCGGTTACGGACGCAATACAGCAGGCCCGCAGCGGTTCCGAAGCCCCGGCGGACTCGATTGCGGACGCAACACAGCAGGCCCGCAGCGGTTCCGAAGTCCGGGCGGACTCGATTGCGGACGCAATACAGCAGGCCCGCAGCGGTTCCGAAGCCCCGGCGGACTCGGTTACGGACGCAACACAGCAGGCCCGCAGCGGTTCCGAAGCCCCGGCGGACTCGGTTACGGACGCAACACAGCAGGCCCGCAGCGGTTCTGGGGCGGCGGCCCGAACCCGGGTCGCCGTGGTGGTCGACGATGCGCACGGTTTGAGTCCGGCGGAGTTCGACAGGCTGTGTGCCGTCGCCGAATCCGGCGCCTGCACCGTCGTGATCGCGACGCTGCCCAGACCGCACGACGCCCGACTGCGAGCCCTGGCCGAGCTGGTGGCGCGGCGCGGGCGGGTGGTCGATCTGCGGGCCCTCGGTGCGACCGAGATCGCCCCCTTCGCACGCGAACTCGGCATGATGGTGCCGCGCGGCCTGGCGCAGCACATCCACCGCCAGACCGCCGGAATCCACGGCGGCGTGGTGGCGGCGCTGACCGCGGCCTGCGCCACCCGGTTGGACGCGGGTCTCACCGCGGTCGACGATGCCGTCGCCGCCTGGGCGCGCGGCCGGCTGGACGACGCCGATCCGGACCTGCTGGACACCTTCGTGGTGGCCGCCATCGGCGCGGGCCTGGATACCGCCGAACTCGCCGAGGTACTGGACGTAACCCCAACGGCCGCACAGGATCTGGTGGATCGCGCCCGCAGCAGCGCACTGGTCACCGATGCCGATCTCCTGCTGACCCCTGCCATCGCACCGCTGCGCACCCTGGTCGGCGACCGCCGGCTGCTCGCCGTGCAGCGCAGACTTCTGCGGGCCCGGCTGGACGCCGGCCTGCTGCGCGATCACACCGCCCTCCTGCTGGCCGAATCCGGCGTCCGCGACCCCCGCCTGGCCGAATTCCTCTGCGCCACAGCCGAGAAAGCGGGTGACGAAGCCGTCCGCCACTACGCCGCCGCGGCGACGGCCGGCGCCGATCTCGATGCCATCGCCCTGCGCTGGGCCGATGCCGCCGCCCGCACCGGCGACTGCGACACCGCCCTCCGCCTCGCCGAACCCGTCCTGGCTCGCCCGCATGCCGCGGCCGCGGAACTCGCTGCCGCGGTGCGTATCTGCGCTGGCGTCTGGACCCGCCGCGGTCTCGCCAATCGGGCCGCGCAGCTCTACACCTGGCTCGGCGCGGACCGAGTCGGCGCGGACTGGGCGGTAGCCGCCACCGTCCTGTATCTCGCGGGTCACGCGCCCACCGCCCGCGCCATGTCCACCTGCTCCGCAAACTGGCCGCCCACCGAAGCCACCGCCCGCACCGCCCTCATCGCCGAGGCCCTGTCCGGTTCAGTCGAAACCCTGCCACCCCCGGCATATTTCACAGCAGACCCCACCAACCGCACCCATTTGCCTCCCACCGACGCCACCCTGTTCGCTCCAGCGTCGCACCTGCCCGCCGCCGGATTCGGCGCAACGTCGCATCTGCCCGTCACCGTCAGCACCGGATTCGGCCGAGCGTCACACCTGCCCACCGCCGATACCACCGGATTCGGCCCAGCGTCAGACTCTTCCACCGCCGACGGATCCCGATTCGGCGCTGCGTCATATCTGCCCACCGCCGACGCATCCCGATTCGGCGCAACATCACACCCACACACCGCCGACGCCACCGGATTCGGCGCTGCGTCGAACCAACCCACCGCCGACGGCGCCCGAGGCGCGGCCGGTCGGGTGGCCGAAGGCGGGGAGTGTGCGCCGCTTACCGGATCTGCGCGATTGAGCGCGATGACGCACGGTCCGTCCGAACTCGCTCCGGTCCCAGCGCGTTTCACGACCCGCGCGGGTGAGGCGGGGCGGAGTGCGGCGGTTGCCGCCGCGTCCGCACTGATTCATGCGGCGCATTCGGGGGTGGCGCCCACGGAGAACGGCGGGGATCGATTCCTGCCGTGCTCGGCGGTGTCGATTGCCACACTGCTGTGCCTGTCCATGGGCGAACCCCGGCGGGCGGCGGACGCCTTGCGCGGCGCCGGCCACGATCCGCAGAGCCTGGTGCTCGGCGCGTGGGTCGCCATGCTGGGCGGGGACGAGCAGTCCGCGGCCACCATGGTCGCCGGACTGGACCTGGCCGCACTGGATTCCCGGGACCGGCTGCTGGCGCACGGCGTCATCATCGGATTGGCCAGGCGCAGCGGCGATCACACGGCCCTGACCCTGGCTTGGCAGCAGGCCTACCCGCTGTTCGACGAGGTGAGCGCGGACCTGCTGGCACTGCTGCCGATCGGCGAATTGTGGCTTGCCGGAATCCGATTGCGCGATGAGGGCCGGATGACAGCCCTGGTCGACGCGGCCGGAGAACTGCTGCGCGGCCTGGGCGATCCGCCCGCCTGGTCGAATGCCTTCCACTGGTACGCGATTCAGGCCGCCATCGCCCACGAGAGCCCGAACGACCTGGTGCCGCACGCGCATCGGCTCAAGGCCGCCGCCGAATCCGGCGATCCGCAGGCCGCCGCACTGGCGGACGCGGGCCGCACCTGGGTGCTGGTGCTGCGCGGTCAGGTGGAGCGCAGCCAGGTGGAGGCGGCGGTCGGCCGCCTGGCCGGACTCGGCCTGATCTGGGATGCCGCGCGCCTCGCCAGCGAGGCCGCCCTGGCCGCCGGCGACCCGGTCACCGCGACCGCCCTGCTCAAGCTGGCCCGGACCCTGCGCACCCGGGCGCGCCCGCCGGAGGTGCGCGCACCGGCTCCGGCCGCCCCGCCGCCACGCCCGGAACCGCGCACCGATACGGTCCTGAGTGAACGCGAGCGAGAGGTCGCGGAGCTCGTACTGCTCGGCCTGACCTACCGGGAAATCGGGGCTCGCCTCTATATCTCCGCGAAAACCGTCGAGCATCACGTCGCCCGGATACGGCGTCGGATCGGTGCGAGTTCGCGTTCGGAGTTATTGTCAATGCTCCGCGCCATGGGTCACGGTTCACTCCTCGTATGACCACGGCGCGGAGGAAATCCAGGACGCACCGAGTGAGGTAACCACGATGGCCACAGGGGTGGGCCTGCGGATAGCCGACGACGAATCCGTCGTGGCCGTCGTCACGGGCGATGACGCGACACTCCCGGTGCACTACATCGTGCGCGAGTCGATCCTGCACATGGCCGATGACGGTGATGCGGTGCTCGGCGGCGATCCGCCGGAGGGCCCGTCGAATTCGATCCGCGGATTCGTGAGCGCCGTCGGCGATCCGGCGGGTATGCCGGTCGACGAGGGCGAGGCGTACCGCGCCGAAGACCTGATGGCCACCGCCGCCTTCTGCCTGATCAATCTGGCCGCCGATCATCTGAACGGCCCGGCCGAGTTCTATGCCACCCATCCGACGGGGTGGCCGGAGGAGAACGTCCAGGCCCTGCGCGAGGCCCTGGACTATCTGGGCCTGAAGTCGGTGGTGCTGGTCAGCGAACGCGATCTGCCCCAGCCGGACGCCGACGACACCGGAAAGTCGTTCGCACACAATGCCGCTCGCGCCGCACTGGCCGCGGTGCTGGCGACCCCCGCCGGTCTGACCCCGCCCGATCCCACCGCGAGCACCCAGAATGCCGCCGACGTCACCGATATCCTGCCCGCGCTGTCCGCGCCCGAGCCGCTGGCGCAGGCGTATTCGGCGGCCTTCCCGGCGGCCACAACCGTCGATTCCGCGGTCGGTCCGATCACCGCCGAGCAGCCGATCGTGCAGCTGCCGAAGCAGCGCGCCAATCGCGGTCCGTACATGATCGCCGCGGCCACGGCCATTATCGGGTTGCTCCTGGGTGGCCTCGGAGTGGCGGCGGTGTTGCGTCCGGACGATTCCCCGCCGGGCCCGCCGCGCGGTGAGGTGGCCAATCAGCCGGCGGCGACCGCGGGCGCGGTACCGCCGCTGCTACCGCCGAGTCCCGGGCCGTCGGCGGCCGTGGTGCCGGCGCCCGCCGATTCGTATGACGTCCCGACCACGACGGATCCGCCCAGCACCACGGTCCCGCCGCCAACCACCACCGAACCACCACCGCCGACCACCACGGTTCGGCCCACCACACCACCCACTACGCGGGGCTATCCGCCGTATTACACGTACCCGCCGGTGCCCACCTGGCAGCTGCCGACGGCTCCGGTGTTCCAGGACCCCTGGCCACAGAGTCCGTACTGATTTAGTAGAGACCTTCTGTGGTTTGTACCCTAAAGTGGTGCGCTGACCGATGTTCCGCAAAGTAACCGGATTGTCGGTCTGCTGGTGCACTACGAAGGGACTCCATGCGCAAGTTCATGGCGCGCCGCGCCACGGTCCGAGCTGCAACCATCACGTTCGCTTCGACCGTCCTAGTCGGAACCTTGTTCGCATCGATTCCCGCCGGCGCCGAGCCGGCCGATCAACTCGCCGCCGACAAGCTGCCTGCCGAACTGGTGCAGGCGATTTCGCGCGATCTGAAGATGACGCCGTCCGAATATCTGGACCGCGCCGCCAAGGCTCAGCAATTGCGGGACTACGCAACGGAATTCCGCACTCAACGCCCCGACGAGTTCGCGGGCGCCTGGATGGGCACCGACGGTAAGCCGGTCCTCGCGGTCACCTCCCTCGACGCGGCCAAGGTGGTCGCCGCCGACGGTTACCAGACCCGGCTGGCCCCGATCAGCGCCGACAATCTCGAGGGTTCGGTGGATCAGCTGAACCACTGGATCACCAGCCTGCCGCGGGAAATCTCCGGCGCCATCAACTCGGTGGCAATCGATTTCCTCAACAGCCAACTGGTACTGAGTGTTGCGAACACTCCGGCCGGACATCTGCTGAATCTGCCGACCCTGATCGCGAATATCAAGGTGGTGCTGTCACCGGACAGCGGCGGCCCGGTCGAGCGGCGCCCGATGGGTGGTGACACCTATATCAGTGCCCCCACCTCGCTCAATGATTCGGCGTTGACGACCGTGGATGTCTGCTCGTTCGGATTCAACAGTGTCGATTCCTCCGGCAATGCGCTGAACATCAGTGCCGGGCACTGCAATCCGAATATCGGCAAGGACAATCAGCAGGCCGATGTCTACCTGCCGAATGTTCACAATCTGACCGCCAGCCCGCAGCTGGGCAGCTTCGTGCGCTCACAGCTGGGTGGCGGCAATGCCCTCGACTACTCGGTGATCAAGCTGAACGACTCCGCGGTGAAGGCGGGCATGGATCAGCCGTCGGTGCGCGGAGCCAACGGCACCACGCTCACCATTACCGGTGTGGCCGACCCGATCACCGGCGCGCCGGTCTGCAAGTCGGGCCAATCCTCCACGTTCACTTGTGGTTTCGTCGTGGCCGATCGGGTCGAAACGCAGCTGTACACCTCGGAGGGCCAGTCCAAGACGGTGCGCGGTTTCGCCAGCAGCGCCTGCACCCTCGGCGGTGACAGCGGTGGCGCGATCGTGTCGGGCACCATGGCGCTCGGCATCACCAGCGGCTCGAATGCCGCCGACGCGCCGAATTGCAACGAGGCCAATACCCAGCTGGCGCAGTACGGTGGAACCGCGAGCCTGGGCATTCCGATCCGCGCGATTCTCACCGATATCGACGCGAATTCCGGCGGCGGTCTCGGCAGCGGCATTCAGGTGCGTTCACGCTCCAACACGAACTGAATCTGAACTCTTCACAAACACAACAAAACAAACAAGTCAGGCCGCGAATCCCCCAGTGGTTCGCGGCCCGTCTCGTTCTGGACCGAGTGGAGCGGGGGAGCGAAGCGGAGGAGCGGAGGAGCGGAGGGAGGGAAGAACGAGACTCCCAGGGCCGCGAACCCGCCGGAGCGAAGCGGAGGCAAAAGACCCGGAGCGAAGCGGAGGCAAAAAGACACAGCGAAGCGGAGGGCAAATTGAACACCGCGCGCGGCAATAAGTAGGCATAACGGGCTGGAGCCCATATAGTCGGCGTCATGCTCCTGCCACGTATGCGCTATTCCTCGCTGCCCGTGGGCCGCAGGCCACGGTCCCTCGTCCGATCCGCCGCGATCGCAGCCGCCGCGCTGCTGGTCGCCGGACCGATGGCGGCAAGCGCACACGCAGACCCCGCCGCTCCCTCGGCTCCGGCCGGCCCGGCACTGCCCGCGGAACTGATCACCGCGATCACCCGCGACCTCAAGATCTCGCCCCAGGAATATCTGGACCGCGCGGCCCTCGGCCAGAAGGTGGCCGCCTTCTCCGCCACCGCGCAGCGCCAGTTCCCGCAGGTGTTCGCCGGCTCCTGGCTGGACGAGAACGGCAAGGCCGTCGTGGCACTGGCCAACGGCGACGGCATCGACGGCGCCCGCAAGGCCGTCTCGGACGCCGGTTTCACAGCCAAGGACGTCGCCAAGAGCGAGACCACACTGCGCGGCGAGAAGAACGCCTTCCAGAAGTGGCTGGAGGGTCAGCCCGATACGGTCGCCAAGGCCGTGCGCGGTGTGGCCATCAACACCATGAACAACAGCATCGCGGTGCGGGTCGACCAGGCCGGTCTGGCACTGCCCAGTTTCGTCGATCCGGCGCAGGTCATCGTGATGGCCGTGCCGCCGACGGGTGGCGAGGACGCCACTGTCCCGCAGGCCGATCCGGTCGCCGGAACGGGCGGCGGCCCCCTGGCCGCCGGCGACTCCTACGCCTCGGTGGCCGGCCGCATGTCGCTGCGCTGCTCGCTGGGCTTCAACGGTGACCTCAATGGCGCTGTCGTGAATATCACTGCGGGACACTGCGATCCGAACATCCCGGCGGCCGGTGGCGCGAACGCTCCCGGCGTGTACGAACTGGCCGCGGGCGATCACATCGGCAACCAGCTCGGCTCCTTCCAGAAGTCGATCCTGGCCGCGCAGGACTACTCGATCGTCTCGATCAACGATCAGTCCCGTGACCGCTTCAGCAACAACCTGGTTCGTGTCCCCGGCGCGGCGCCGGTCGCCATCACCGGTGTGGCCGATCCGGTTGTCGGCGCGCCCGTCTGCAAGTCGGGTTCGCGCACCGGCTTCAGCTGCGGCGTGGTGAACGCCGTCGACCAGACCGTCCAGGTCGGCGACCACCAGCAGACCGAGAGCTTCTCCGCCAATATCTGCGCCCTCCCCGGCGACAGCGGCGGCCCGATCGTCACCGGCACCCTGGCCCTGGGCATCTCCAGCGCGTCCTCGGTCGCCGACTACCCGATCTGCGAGATCCCCAACCTCATCGGCCTGATCACGGGCAATGCCCCGCAGCTGTTCGCGCAGCCGATCAGCACCGTGCTCTCCGACAACCCCGGATTGCGCGTCCGCACAAGCTGATTTGCCCTCCGCTTCGCTCCGGGCGGGTTCTTGGCCCTGTTACCCGGATCTTCCCTCCTCCGCTCCTCCGCTTCGCTCCCCCGCTCCGTCAGTCCAGACCCGGGCCGGCCACGAACTCGGAGTTGGCTGATCAGGAGTGAGCTGATATCGGCCCTCACCTCTGGTGGGGGCCGAATGTCTTTGGCGAACAGGCGGTGTTCAGGCAGGGTTTGGCATGACTGGGCCGTGTGCCAGGCCTCCGCTGATCAGTCATGCTGGATGTATGTGTTTGGTGTTGCTCGGGTGGCGGGCGCATCCGGAGTATCGGTTGATCGTCGCCGCCAATCGGGACGAGTTCTTCACGCGTCCAACGGAATCGCTGCGCTGGTGGGACGAGGTGCCCGGATTGCTGGCGGGGCGGGACCTGGGCGCCGCGGGCCCGGTGCCGGGCACCTGGCTGGGCCTGGCCCGGGAATCGCATCGATTCGCCACGGTGACCAATGTGCGCGGGGTGAACGAGAAGCGCGCCGAGGCACGCTCACGAGGCGCGCTGCTGCTGGATTTCCTGCGGGGCGAGGCGGATTCGGAGAAATTCGTGCGCGGCGTCGCGGCCGCCTCGGACGAATACAACGGTTTCAATCTCGTTGTGTCCGATCTGGAAACGCTGTGGTGGTACGGCAATCGCGGCGAGCAGGGTCCGCGCGAACTGACTCCCGGCTTCCACGGCCTGTCCAATGGCGCGCTCGCCGCATCCCTGGAGACCGGCGGTGAAATCCGCACCGGCACGGGCGCCCCGGCGTGGCCGAAGGTCCGGGAAGGGGTGCTGAGCTTGCGCAGGGTCGTCGAAAACGATCCCGGCGAGGTGTCGGCCTACCTCGGGGTGCTGGCGGACCGCACACGGGCCGCGGACGCGGAGCTACCGGACACCGGCATCGGCAAACTCGGTGAGCGCGTGGCCTCGTCGCGTTTCGTCAACCATCCGCTGCACGGAACCCGGTGCAGCACCGTGCTGCTGGTGCGCGAGGACGGGCGCTTCGAGATGACCGAGCGCACCTTCGCGCGCTTCGGCCGCCGCAAGGGCACGGTGTCCTTCCACGGCCGGCTCGAACTGCCCGACTGAGAAGACACGCCCGGGGATTACCCTGCCCCGGAAACACGACCGGCCCGCCCCGACGAAGCGGGCGGGCCGAACCGAGCGGTGGGCGAATTACTTACCGGAGGCCCACTGGGTGGTGCCATCGGGCGCCTGCATCGTGTTGATGAGGTCGATACCGGTGGCGAGCAGCGCCGGGCCACCCACGGCGATGGTGCCGAGGATGCCGCCGATGCCGGCGCCCGCGAGCAGGCCGGGGACGCAGGCGGCGACGATGGTGACGATGCAGCCGATGATCGCGCCGACGGCAGTGCCGACGAAGCCGCCGATGGCGGTGGCGATACCGAACTTGCTGGAGAAGTCATTCATCGCGCGCTGGTTTTCCATCGGCGAGGCGATGGGCTGGGCAGCGGCGACCGGAGCGACCGCGACCGGCTGGGTGCTGATCTGCGCATCGGCCGGCTTGGTCGGCACGACCTCGAGGACCTTGCCGTCCTCCTTGACGTCGGCCGTGGCCGGAACCTTGGTGCCCGCGACGTCGAACTGCAGCGGGAAGGAGATCACAGTCGCCCCCTGAACGTCCTTGACGTTCACGACCGTCTGCTTCGGGTCTTCGGGCGTAGCGCCATCCTGCTGAGTGAGCTCGAAGGTCCCGTTCTTCAACGTGGACACGACGGTCTTACCGTCCACCTGCTTGCCATCGACGATGTGGCTGTCGACGAGCTTGGTGGAGTACGAGATCCCCGCGGGCTGAGCCGGTGCCGGAGCATCGTCGGCATGGGCAACGGTCATCCCCGTGGTCATTGCGCCGATGACCAAGGCAGCCGCCGCAGTGGTGCTGCGAAACTTCATTCGGTTTTTCCAATCCTTCATCAGGTTCGATCCATCGTCCGCACCTTCGCCACGCGAGGCCCTGGCTTCCCTCGGGCCCTGCCACGCGCTAACGGCAAACACTCCCCGAGCATGTGAAGATGCGCACAGACGTCGGACGGAGTGATCTTAATCGAAGGTTTGCCGGTTAGCGAGATTCCTGCTGCCCCCAAGAACTGTGTCTTTACTGTGACGTTCGAAGTAAGCCTGCCCTTTGTTATGCGTGCGATTTGCCGGGATTTACGGTGTGGGAACACGCTGGACAGTTAAGTTACCGACGGGTAACTTACTGTTCGTTAGGATACGAGCCAACCGAGGCGGACCAGGCCGTCCCCGGAGCGCTTGTTGAACCGGTCAGAAAGGTCGCGACATGAATGCCCTGACAGTGACACTGGGCACGATTGGAGCGGTGCTCACCATCTTCTGTTGGGCATCGCTCATCGGTGGCGCGCGAAGTATCGTGCGCACCATCATGGTCGGCCAGTCCGCACCGGATCGGTGGCGGCCGTTCTTGCCGCGCCTGAAAACCATGCTGATCGAGTTCCTCGCGCATACGCGGATGAACAAGTTCCGCACGGTCGGCTGGGCGCACTGGCTGGTCATGATCGGCTTCCTCGCGGGCTTCATCCTCTGGTTCGAGGCCTACGGTCAGGTCTTCGACCCCGAATTCCACTGGCCCATCGTCGGCGCCTGGGGCATCTACCACCTGGTGGACGAGATCCTCGGCATCGGAACGGTCGTCGGCATCGTCACGCTGATCACCATCCGCCAGCTGAACCACCCGCGCCGGCCGGAGCGGCTCTCACGCTTCAGCGGTTCCAAGTTCGCGCCCGCCTACGTCATCGAGGCCATCGTCCTCATCGAGGGCCTGGGCATGATCTTCGTGAAGGCCGGCAAGATCGCCACCTACGGCGAATCCCACACCTGGAGTGATTTCTTCACCCAGGAGGTCGCCAAGTTGCTGCCCGCGAACGTCACCATGGTGTCGATCTTCGCGTTCATCAAGCTCATGTCCGGCGCCATGTTCCTGCTGCTCGTCGGCCGCAACATCACCTGGGGCGTTGCGTGGCACCGTTTCTCGGCGTTCTTCAATATCTACTTCAAGCGTGAGGCCGACGGCACCGTCGCGCTCGGCGCGCTGAAGCCCATGATGTCGCAGGGCAAGCCGATCGATATGGAGACCGCCGACCCCGACAACGACACCTTCGGTGTCGGCAAGTTCGAGGACTTCTCCTGGAAGGACATCCTCGACGTCACCACCTGCACCGAGTGTGGTCGCTGCCAATCCCAGTGCCCCGCTTGGAATACCGGCAAGCCGTTGTCGCCGAAGCTGCTGATCATGTCGCTGCGTGACCACGGCTACGCCAAGGCCCCGTACCTGCTGGCCGGTGGCCGCAAGGATATGAGCGGCGACGAGATCGGTCTCGTCGATGCCGAGGGCACGCCGAATGAGGTTGCGCTGTCGAAGATTTCGGCCGAGGCGCGGGCGGAGGCGGAGCGGCCGCTGGTCGGTGGTGCGGAGGTCAACGGCATCATCGATCCGGAAGTGTTGTGGTCGTGCACCAGTTGTGGTGCGTGTGTGGAGCAGTGCCCGGTCGATATCGAGCATGTCGATCACATTATCGATATGCGCCGCTACCAGGTGTTGATCGAGTCGGACTTCCCGTCCGAGCTGGCGGGGTTGTTCAAGAATTTGGAGAACAAGGGCAATCCGTGGGGGCAGAACTCCAAGGACCGCCTGAACTGGATTTCCGAGGTCGATTTCGAGATCCCGGTCTATGGCAAGGACGCTGATTCCTTCGACGGGTACGAGTACCTGTTCTGGGTCGGTTGCGCCGGTGCGTACGAAGACCGCGCGAAGAAGACCACCAAGGCCGTCGCGGAACTGCTTGCGACCGCGGGGGTGAAGTTCATGGTGCTGGGTCAGGAAGAGACCTGTACCGGTGACTCGGCGCGGCGGGCGGGTAACGAGTTCTTGTTCCAGCAGTTGGCGATGCAGAACATCGCGGTGCTGGATGGGGTGTTCGAGGGGGTGGAGGCGTCGAAGAAGAAGATCGTCGTCACCTGTGCGCATTGCTTCAACGCTTTGAACAACGAGTACCCGCAGGTGGGTGGCTCCTATGAGGTGGTGCACCACACGCAGTTGCTGAACCGGTTGGTGCGGAGCAAGAATTTGGTGCCGGTGTCGCCGGTCGCGAAGAACGTCACTTATCACGACCCGTGCTATCTGGGTCGGCACAACAAGATCTACGACGCCCCGCGTGAGTTGATGGAAGCCTCGGGTTCGACCTTGGTCGAGATGCCGCGGCATGGTGAGCGTTCCATGTGCTGTGGTGCCGGTGGTGCGCGGATGTGGATGGAAGAGAATCTGGGCAAGCGCATCAACGTCGACCGGGTCGATGAGGCCCTGGATACGTTGAAGGGTGGTAACGAGCCGTCGTTGATCGCGACCGGTTGCCCGTTCTGCCGGGTCATGCTGACCGATGGTGTGACCGCTCGTAAGGACGGTGGCGAGGTCGGTCAGGGTGTCGAGGTCGTGGATGTCGCGCAGTTGATGCTGGACTCGATCACCCGGGTCGAGGGTTCGGTGCTGACGGAGAATCTGAAGGTGGTGCAGCAGCCCAAGGTCGAGGAGCCGGAACCGGTTTCCGAACCCGAGCCGGTCGCCGAGGCCGTCGTCGAAGAGGCCGCGGCCGAGCCCAAGGCCGCTCCGGCCGCGGGCAAGGGCCTGGGCATGAAGGGTCCGGCGAAGGCACCCGGCGGCAAGGGTCTGGGCATGAAGGGCGGCCTCGAGGCCCCCGGTGCCAAGGGCGCCGCTCCGGCCGCCGAAACCGCCGCTCCGGCAGAAGCTTCCACCGAAGCCACTGCCGCCCCGGCCGCACCCGCCAAGGGCCTCGC
The DNA here is from genome assembly GCF_045040085.1 of Nocardia sp. NBC_01388. Taxonomy (NCBI): domain Bacteria; kingdom Bacillati; phylum Actinomycetota; class Actinomycetes; order Mycobacteriales; family Nocardiaceae; genus Nocardia; species Nocardia sp. NBC_01388. The sequence continues at coordinate 6,854,034 of NZ_CP109553.1, read as the reverse complement.
CATGAAGGGCCCGGCCAAGGCACCCGGCGGCAAGGGCCTCGCAATGAAGGGCCCCGCGAAAGCTCCCGGCGCGAAGGCTGCCGCTCCGGCCGCACCCGCCGCTGAAACCGCCGCTCCCGCAGCGGCTTCCACCGAGGCCACCGCCGCACCCGCCGCACCCGTCAAGGGCCTGGCAATGAAGGGTCCGGCGAAAGCTCCCGGCAAGGGCCTCGCCATGAAGGGCTCCGGCAAGGCTCCGGGCGCCAAGCCCGCCGCCGCACCGGCCGCTGCGGAAGCCTCCGCGGCCGCAACCGCTCCGGCGGAAGCCGCTGCGGCACCGGCAGAATCGGCTCCGGCCACTCCGGCCCCCGACGCTCCGGCGGAATCGGGCACGGCTGCTCCGGCAGCGGCCGCCGAGGCCAAGCCGTCCATCGCCCCCAAGGGCCTGGCCATGAAGTCCGGCCTCAAGCGCCCCGGCCCGAAGGCCCCCGGCGCTAAGGCCCCGGCCGCCGAACCGGCAGCTCCCGCCGAACCGGCAGCGGCCGAACCGGCCCCCGAAGCTCCGGCTCCCACCGAGCCGTCCGCACCGGAGACCAACGGCACCAAGGAAAACGGCTCCGAAGGCAATGGCAGCAAGGACAGTGGCGCAGCCACCCCGCCGGCCGCCAAGCCGGGCGGCCTCGGCTTCAAGTCCGGCCTGAAGGCCCCGGGCAAGAAGAGCTGACCAGCCAGCACTGACACGGGCGCGCTACCCACCGGGTAGCGCGCCCGTCTCGTACTCCCCCGACCGCACAGCCCGCGTCGGGATCACACAGCACACGCAAGGACCGTGCCGTTCGGACACGCGCTGCGCCGTCGCGGCACGCGCTGTCCCACCGGCCCGGGCGACGGAGATCCTCCGGTACCTCGACCACACAGCCCGCATCGGGATCACACAGCACACGCAAGGACCGTGCCGTTCGGACACGCGCTGCGCCGTCGCGGCACGCGCTGTCCCACCGGCCCGGGCGACGGAGATCCTCCGGTACCTCGACCACACAGCCCGCATCGGATTCGCACCAACACACGCACGGGCTGTTCCATCCCGACACGCGCTGTGTCGTTGTGGTCCGCGTTGTTCCGCTGCACCGCTCGGCCTCGGGCAAAGCGTTGATTCGGGTGGAAGCGCGGCAGTGGTTCAGGCGCAGGGATTTACGTTCGCTCGATCGCGGGGGTGCGGGGTCGGGGAGATGGGGTGGGCCGAAGATGAATAGCGGGTTGCGAAGATCGAATCTGCTAATGCTTAGCAAACATTGGGGACGATCTTCGACCATACTTCGAGGTATGACGGAAGCGCGGGCGGTTCGGGTCGAGATCGGGGTGGAGTCGCTCGCGGGGGTGCGTATCGCGGACGCGGCGGGAGCGGCGCGGGTCGAATTGTGCACCGGGTTGTCGGTGGGTGGGCTGACGCCCAATGCGGCATTGGTGGAGGCAGCGGTGGGGGCCGCGGAGAATGTCCAGGTGCATGTGCTGATTCGGCCGCGGCCCGGGGACTTCCGGTACTCCGCCGAGGAGGTCGCGCTCATGCGCGCCGATATCGAGTTGGTGCGCCGACTGGGCGCGCACGGGGTGGTCATCGGCGTACTGGACGAACACGGGCATGTGGATGCCGAAGCGAATGCCGGGCTACTGGCCGCCGCCGAGGGCATGGAGGTCACCTGTCATCGCGCGTTCGATGTGTGCGCGGATCCGTACGACGGATTCGACCAACTGCTGGAACTCGGCTTCACCCGGCTACTGACTTCGGGCCGCCAGGTGTCGGTGCTCGACGGCGCGGCGCTCATCACCCGGCTGGTCACCCTGGCCGACGGCCGCATCGAGGTGATGGCCTGCGGTGGCCTGCGCGCCGACAATGCCCGCCGGGTGATCGAGCTGACCGGGGTCCGGGATCTGCATGCGGCCGTACGGATTCCGGTGCCCGCCCTGCCGCAGCCGGACAGCACCGAGGTGTCGTTCGAGGAGATCGGCGTGCCACGCGGCTCCGATCACTTCGCGACCGACGCCGACGGAGTCGCCGCGCTCTGTGAGGCGGCACGCCTCACCGTATAACCGTGCCGGACCACGGTGCGGCCGTTCCCGGCTCACCATGTGACCGCGTCCGGCTCACCGCGCAGGCATGCCCCTACTCACTGTGCAGGCAGGCCTACTCATAACGCAGGCCCTACTCACAGCGTGAACGTCACTCCAGCCTCACCGCATGGGAAAGGCACTCCAGCAAATGTGGTTGTCGCACAACCCTCATGGCTTGGAGTGCCGGCCGCGTGGTGGTTGCCGCGGCTTGGTGGGCCACGGGGAATTGGGCTCCGCCTGGTGCGGCGGCGTATTCGCCTGTTCCGCAGCGGCTCTCAGCGACCACGGCGCGGGCGGGTCGGCTTGCTCCTGCACTCGATCGACCGGTCCGGTCACCGGACGGAATGTCTGTGTCGGCGGCTGCTCACCTCGGTACGGCGGCGAACTCACCGCGGGGTTTTGTCGTGCACCCCGGGCTGTCGGAATCGGTTGTGAGTCTTCGGCCACCGGCACCTGCCGGGCCGCGCCGGTCCGTTCCGGACGGGGTGGGCGCGCGGATCGGCGCGGACGATTGGGACCCCCGGCGCGCGGGCGCACGGGCTGCTTGCCACCGAACGGCCGAGCCAGGATCACCGCGATGGCCGTGGTCAACGGCACGGACAGCGCGAGCGCGATACCGCCGACCGCGGAACGCGCGATCTCGATGCCGACGGCATCACCGGTGAGCACGTCCCGAATGGAGCGCCCGGCGACACTGAACAGCAGCAGCAGCGGGAGCGCGCCACCGGCGTAGGCGAGCACCAGGGTGTAGACGGTACTGGCGATGTGATCCCGGCCGACCCGCATGGCGGCCGCGAAAATGCCGCGCCGGGTGGCCTTCTCATCGAGCGCCGCCAACTCGAAAGCGGCCGAGGCCTGGGTGATGGTCACATCGTTGAGCACACCGAGCGAGCCGATGATGAAGCCCGCCAGCAGCAGCCCGGTAATGCTGACATGCTGCAGATACGTGGCGACATTGCTGTTCTGTTCCTCCGACAGGCCCGTCAGATGTGTCATCTTCAGTGCGAGCCAAGACAGTACGGCCGCCAGCACCATCGAGGTGAGGGTGCCGAGCAGCGCGGAACTGGTCCGCAGATTCACCCCGTGCGCGAGATACAGCACCGAATACAGAATGAGCGCGCCCGCCACCAGCGCCACCGGAATCGCCGGTTTCCCGTCCAGCAGCGCGGGCAACATGAAGATCACCAGGACGGCGAAGGCGAAGAGCAATCCGATCAGCGCCCGCAGCCCCCGCCAGCGCGCGACCACAATGATCACCAGCGCGAAGGCCCCGACAATGATACTGAGCGGCAACCCGCGCGAGTAGTCGTCGAACGAGTACATATTCGTCTGCGGAGGATCGCTCGGCTTGGCATCACCCGGCTTCGGGCTCTGCCGCACAATGCGCATGTGATCGCCGACCCGCAGATCCGGTTGCCCTGGGCCGGGGGCGATTTCGAAGAGCGTGAGACTGCCCTTGTCCGGCCCGGAGTCGATGGTGACAATGCTGCGCTGGCAGGTGTACCCGGTGGTGATGGGCGCCAGCGGCTTCTCATCGAACGGCTTGCCCTGCGACGGACTGCCGCACGCCCCGAGATTCTGCGAGATGACGGTGCCCGCTTCGGTCTGCAGCGCCCCGCCGCCCTGATTTTGCATCGGCAACGGGATATCCACATGCTGGCTGCTGGGCCACAGCCAGAATGCCCCGGCCACGACCATAATGCCGATGAATGTCAGCAGCCCGATGACCACACGCGCGGCGCTGGCGCCGATGGCGATGGGTCCGGAGTGGTCGTGATGGTGATGATGATGGTGATCGCTCACCCGCGCGAGCCTAAACGAGAACCGTTTCCGAAGCGCGAACGGTAGCCGGGAACCCTCACCAGAGCAGCAGGTGGATTCGAACAGACCGGAGACTTCACAACCGCAACAACTGATTTCGCAAGATCGGGGTAGCTCCTGGGGTACCCCCGAAACACAACCGGGCCGCCACTGCGAGCCCGGTTGCCAAGTCCCCCCGCACCAAAATCCCGGCAAAAGTTCCGGGGAGGCGGGTATGGGGGGCGGCGGAGAGCAGGGGGATGTCTCCGCCGCCCGGGGATCGGCGGCCCAGGGGGGGTAGGCCGGCCAATCCAGGGCTGGACGTCCCAGGGGGGGTAGGAGGTCCAGCCGGGGCACCTGAGTGCCAAGGCCTACTGTACACAAAAGACCGTTCTTTGCGCTAGCTAAGTCTCTAAAAACCCAACTTTTTCGTACTAGCGGTTTGTTTTCGACCGTGTCACACCCACGCCATTGGACAAACGCCCAGTTCGGCCGGATTCCACGCCCGGAAACCGGGGGCGCGACCCCCGAATCCCCTACTACTGCCGATAACTCGCGAGGAAATTGCCGAAGCGCTCGATCGCTACGGACAGATCCCGCGCCCACGGCAAAGTCACGATCCGCAGGTGGTCGTGATGCGGCCAGTTGAACCCGGTGCCCTGCACCATGAGGATCTTCTCCTGCAGCAGCAGATCCAGCACCAGCTTCGAATCATCGCGGATGGCATGCACTTCCGGATCCAGCCGCGGGAACGCGTACAGCGCGCCCTGGGGCTTCACACAGGAGACACCCGGAATCGTATTGAGCTTCTCCCACGCCACATCGCGCTGCTCCAGCAGTCGCCCGCCGGGCAGGATGAGATCCTCGATGCTCTGATGTCCGCCCAGCGCCACCTGAATGGCATGCTGCGCGGGCACATTCGGGCACAGCCGGGACGAGGCCAGCAGCGAGATGCCCTCCAGGAAGCCGGCGGCATGATCGGCCGGCCCGGTGATCACCAGCCAGCCGGAGCGATAACCCGCGACCCGGTACGCCTTCGACAAGCCGTTGAAGGTCAGGCACAGCAGATCGGGCGCCAGCGAGGCCAGCGAGATGTGCTTGGCATCGTCGTAGAGGATCTTGTCGTAGATCTCGTCGGCCAGCAGCAGCAGTTGATGCTTGCGCGCCAGATCCACGATCTGCTGCAGCACCTCCGCCGAGTACACCGCACCCGTCGGATTGTTCGGGTTGATCACCACGATGGCCTTGGTCTTATCGGTGATCTTGGCTTCCATATCGGCGATATCCGGCTGCCAGCCATTGGATTCGTCGCACAGATAGTGCACCGGCGTGCCGCCCGCGAGGCTGGTCATGGCCGTCCACAGCGGATAGTCCGGCGCGGGCAGCAGCACCTCGTCGCCATTGTCGAGCAGCGCCTGCATGGTGATGGTGATCAGCTCGGAGACGCCGTTGCCCAGGTACACGTCGTCGACGTCGAATTCCGGGAAGCCGGGCACCAGCTCGTAGCGGGTCACGATGGCCCGCCGGGCCGGCAGTATGCCCTTGGACTCCGAATATCCCTGCGCGTGCGGCAGCGCGGCGATCATGTCGCGCATGATCACATCCGGCGCCTCGAATCCGAAGGGCGCGGGATTGCCGATATTCAGCTTCAGGATGCGGTGGCCCTCCGCTTCCAGCCGGGCCGCGTGCGCGTGGACCGGACCCCGGATCTCGTAGACCACGTTCTGCAGCTTGGTGGACTGCTCCAGGACGCGCGGGGACCGATGCGGTAGGTGACTGGAAGGACTCACCCGTCCAATGGTGCCATCCGTGCGCAACCAGCTTTTTTCACCGCGCGCTATCGGGCGGCAGCATGCCCTTGGCGGCGGTGGTCCCGCAGAACTCCTCGATGCTCTCGTCCAGGTCGCGGGCCTGGACAGCCTCCCGGAACTCCGGGCGGGTGAGCCGCTGCCGCAGCCCGGTGAGCCGCTCCTCCAATTGCGCGATGCGCTTGTCCTCCTCGAGCCGCAGCACCGGCCGCAGTGCGTCGGCGGCGCCGTCGAGGCTGCCGTTGATCAGATGCGCGGCGGCGCTGTCCACCCGGGCCAGCGATTCCGCGCCGTAGGAGCGCTGTTCGGTGGGACCGTTCGAGTACAGCTCGATGGCGCGGTGGGTGGCCTCCAGCGCGGGCTGGGCCTGACCGAGGTGGATATAGGTCGCCCCGGCGTAGTAGTGGCTCTTGGGCTGATTGAAACCGAACACCCCGCCGACCTCGTCGTGCAGCGTGTCACTGGAACTGCCGTCGCGGGCAGTGTCCGCCGCGCGAATGCAGCGTTCCGCGTCCGCGACGCTGCCCAGCCGCGACCAGATGCGCGCCTCGATATTGTGCAGCCGCACCCGCGAGGTCGCCGATTCGGCGTACTGCTGCCCGCTCTGCGCCAGCAGCACCGCCCGCCGCGGCCGCTCCGACCAGTATTCGATGAGCGCCTGCATGCCGCGGGTCCACGCCCGTAATCCGTTGTGCTCACACAACTCCGCGTAAGCCCAAGCGGCCCTGGCCTGTTCACCGGCGGCATCGACATAGCCGAGATCGGTACTGGCATTGGCGAGCAGACCGGACAACGTGCCCGCGAGCAGGTACAGGTGACCGGTATCGGACGGTCGCTGATGGCCTTCCAGCAGGCGGTAGACGCGGCGGCGCACCCGCAGCATCTCCACCATCATCGGCACCGGCGGTACATGCACATACTCATTGGCTATGCGCGTGACGTCGGCGTCGAGCTGCTCCAGCACGGTTGCTCCCACATTGGTGCCCTCCGCCCTCCCGGCATGCTCGCTTGCTTCGTGGGCAGCCGCCATGATCAGATCCCTCTCCGAAATCGCCGCTAACGCATCGCCTCTCATCGCACCCGCATCGACGAGTGCCAGCAAATCCGCGTCGCTGGAATAACTGGCTTGCGCCGGAATGCCCTGCCCTGCTTGGGCACTGCCCTGCCCTGCTTGGGCACTGCCCTGCCCTGCTTGGGCACTGCCCTGCCCTGCTTGGGCACTGCCTTGCCCGACATGGGCACTGCCCTGGCGCGCGTCGAAACCGGGTACGGGGCGGTCGCTCGAGGGCTGGTCGATCAGATCCGCGAACCGCGCCCGCACCACATCGTCGGACCTGGCAAGAGATGTATCGAGGGCAGCCTGATTGACGGGACGGGGATGCACCCGATCCCCCCCGGCCTCCCACTTGGAGATCAGGCGTTCGTGCACACCCAGATGCGCCGCGAATTCCCGGATACTCATCCGTTTGGCATCGCGGAGCGCACGGGCCTCTCTACCTGACCACTGCCGGACCACGGTGTCATCCCTTCCGAACGAACTCCGATCTCCAGGGTACGAGTGGATCGTGACCTCGGCCACATGCGAGATCTAGCTGGTATCAGTCGCTTACGCGCTGGTAGCAGTGGCAGTAGTAGGGCAGCGCAAGGAGGGTGTGCGGGCCTTCCCACCCCGGCGGGCGCCCGCGACCCTGGAATGGAAGGCAAGGAGACAGGTGGTGAACGCCGACAAACTGAGAACGGTGCAGGACTGGGTAGCGTATTACCGGCACGAGTTCGGGCTACCGGTCGCCGAGCGCGGCGGGTTCGTCATGCTGCCCGTCACCGCCAAGGTCGGCATTGTGCACGTCCCCCTCACGCGGGCCGAAAAGCTGCGCGGCGCACTGCAACAGCACCGCCACACCGGTCCGATGCTGGCCCGGCAGATTCGCTGGAGCTTTCTCACCGAACCCGATTCCCGCCCCGGCGATCAGGTCATGAATGTGCTCGATCGCCTCGATATCGGCATACCCGCCATCGGCAGCGCCGTCATGCTCCCCACCGGACTCGGCCGCTGGACGCGCGAGGGCTGTCACTGGGTGGTGCCGCCCGCCAAAGACCTTCAACTCCCACCCCTGTCGATGCTCATCACGACAGCTCTGGCGGTGGGAAATGGAAGCGAGGACTGAACGCAGCCGGTCCTCGCACCGGCGCTGGCGGCGCCGGACCCACCGAGTCCGCCCCCTTTTCTGGCAGTCGACGGGGCGGACTCGGGGGGTAAATCTCGGCGGAATTCGACTGGCGCACCGGAAGATTCCGGGAACCGCACAATTACGACACAACGCCAGACAAGCTCAGTGCTCACCTCGGCGTGATTCAGCGGTGACTGATTCCCGGCTGAGCAGGGACGGCGGCAGGCGCGGGGAACAGCGGCGGCAGCGTGGGCACCACCACTGGCGGCAGGCCGGGGATGATCGTGAAGGTATTGGGGCCCGGCGCCGGCGGGGGCGCATCGGTGGTGGTCGTTTCCTGACGCTGCGGCGGCGCGGCCAGTTGTTCATTGGTCGCATCGGTGGTGGGCGCCACGCTGGTCGGCACGCTCGCCGACGACTGGGTGGTGGTGGGCGCGGCCGAACTGGTCGCGGCATCCGAACTCTGCGAATCATGTTCCAGGACTTGCGGCCCCCAGCCCAGGGAGACGCCGATGGCGGAGACCACCACGAGCGCGCCGACCGCTACGCCGGCCATGCTGATCTCCCGGCGGCGGCTGATCTTCTCCACCGCACCGGTACTGGTGAGCAGTGCCGTGGTCGCATCCGGCGGCAGGATGGACGAATTCTCGAACGCGGCCGCGAACGGCGCGGGCGCGGGCCGCGGCTGCACCGGGCGGGCCATGATGGCCGCGCCCCGGGAGGCGACCGTGCCCGGATTGGCGGGCACCAGCACCGGCACGCCCAGCCAACGCCGCAAAACCCGTGCCACCAGCGGAATCTGGGCGCAACCACCGATGACGGCGACGGCCTGCACCTGCTGCTCGGAGCGCTGGATGACATCCCGGGTCATACGCGCCGAGGATTCGACGGCCAGCATGATCAGGGCTTCGAAGTTCTCCTGGGACAGCAGCACCAGACCTTCGGTGGAAGGCAGTGCGACCGCGCTGTTCTCGGAGAGCTGCTCTTTGGCGGTGCGGCAGAGCGCATCCAGCGCGGCCAGACCCGAGGCGTCCGGCGGATGCGCGATGCGCCCGGAGGCGATCTGCTGTTCGCGGATCAGCGAATCCAGGTAGTCGCCACTGATATCGCTGGTGCGCTCGCTGAAGCACACCTGGCGGGTGGCGGTGTCGACCACGGTGACCGATAGGCCGGAGGCGCCGAGATCGTAGATCGCGACGGTGCCGAAACCCTGCAGGTCACCGGAGTATTCGAGAAACTCCAGTGCCGCAACGACATCCGGGACCAGCTCGTAATTGGTGAATTGGCGGCGCGCCAGCTCGGCGCGAATCGCGCGGGCGGTCTGCTCGTCGCGATAGGCCACGGCGGTGGCGCTGACGCGCGGATCCGCCGCCAGCACAGCGCCGATGGCGTCGGCGACCAGTTCCTCGGTGCGCCGTTCGCCGACCGGAATGGCCTGGAGATCGAAGGCATCGACCGGATTCGGGCGCAGTGCGCCGCGCTCGGCGGAATTCCCGGCATGTGGGCGTGCGACGCGCACTGCGCCGGCCCCCACCGACACTCCCAGTACCGAACTCATCTGCTGCCCATCTCGTTTCCACCCGCACGGAGTTTCCACGCTCACCGACCTGCGAGCGGGCCCACCCTGCCGCCTGCCGGCGTCGCGATACATTACGGTTGGGTCACTGTACCTGTCGTCGCCACCTTACGAGATAGCGAGCCGTACGTACACCCACTAGCCCGGACACTGGGCGGCATCATCACGCCACGTCCGAATCCCGGTGTGGCCCAGTCACGCTGACACGGTCCGGCAATAGGGTGGATGACCAGGTCTTCCATTCGGAATCAGCGCCGTGGGCGACGGGCCGGGCACAACGGTTGACTATGACATTCCCCAGCGCCGCCTAGCATCGGCGGAGTGCGCACACGCCGCCGGGCAGTGGCAGTCGCGGTCCTGCTGACCGTGGTGGCGGTGGTCGCCGCGCTGTGGCCGGTTTACGTGCGCCCGCAACTCGATATGCCGATGCGGGCCGACGCCATTCTGGTGCTCGGCGGGGCGCACGACGGCCGCGAAGAGCTGGGCCTGCGCCTGGCACACGAGGGTTTCGCGCCCCGGGTGCTCATCTCCGATCCGTATCGGAACAGCGGCCTGATCAATCGGATCTGCCACGGCGGCTACAGCTTCCGGGTCGAGTGCTTCGACCCGAATCCGCGCACCACCCGTGGCGAAGGCCGGTATCTGGCGCTGCGGGCCCGTCAAGAAGGCTGGCATCGTGTCATCGTGGTGACCTTCACGCCGCATATCTCCCGGGCCCGCTACATCCTCGGAAAGTGCTGGGGCGGCGAGGTTCTGATGCTGGATTCGCATCCGTCGATCGGTGTGCTGCGGTGGTCCTACCAGTACGTATACCAATCCGCGGGCTATGCGAAGGCCGTCTTCGAGGACTGCTGACGGCCTGAACTCAGCGCTCCAGCGGGAAATTCAGGTAGGCGCGCGACGGGGTCGGACCGCGCTGGTTCTGGTACTTGGAGCCGGCTGCCGCACTGCCGTACGGGTTCTCGGCCGGGCTGCTCAGCCGGAACAGGCAGAGCTGGCCGATCTTCATACCCGGCCACAGGGTGATCGGCAGATTCGCCACATTCGAGAGTTCGAGGGTGATGTGCCCGGTGAAGCCCGGATCGATGAATCCGGCGGTGGAGTGGGTGAGCAGGCCGAGGCGGCCGAGGCTGGACTTGCCCTCCAGGCGGCCGGCCAGATCGTCGGGCAGGCTGACCACCTCGAGGGTGGAGCCGAGCACGAACTCACCCGGATGCAGCACGAACGGCTCATCCTTGCCGGGTTCGACCAGCGTGGTCAGCTCGTCCTGCCGCTGCGCCGGATCGATATGGGTGTAGCGGGTGTTGTTGAAGACCCGGAACATGCCGTCCAGTCGCACGTCGATACTCGACGGCTGCACCAGCTTGTCGTCGAACGGGTCGAGCCCGAGACGCCCATTGGCGAGTTCCTTGCGGATGTCGCGATCGGAAAGCAGCACGCCAAGAGCGTAGTGGGTCCCCGATCGCGCCCCGACGCCCGGCCGCTCCCCGGGCGTGGAGCACCCGATCAGTGGTCGGTCACCGCGTCATCAGCTGTCGGTCACCACGTCCGCGGGGCCCGAGCCGCCGTCCTCGATCGCGGGGGCCGCCGCCACCGCCACCACCTCGTGTTTACGCAGCGACCAGCCCGCGTGCGCCTCGGCACGCATGCGCTCGACCATGTGCGGATAGTGCAGCTCGAATGCCGGACGCTCCGAACGGATTCGGGGTAGCTCGTAGAAGTTGTGCCGCGGTGGCGGGCAGGTGGTGGCCCACTCCAGCGAATTGCCGTAACCCCAGGGATCGTCCACGGTGACCACTTCGCCGTAGCGGTAGCTCTTGAAGACGTTCCACACGAACGTGATCATCGACAGCCCGAGCACAAACGAGCCGACCGTGGAAATGGTGTTCAGGGTGGTGAATCCGTCACTCGGCAGATAGTCCGCGTACCGGCGCGGCATGCCCTCGTTGCCCAGCCAGTGCTGCACCAGGAAGGTGAGGTGGAAGCCGAAGAACGTGGTCCAGAAGTGCAGCTTGCCCAGCCGCTCGTCCATCATGCGGCCGGTGATCTTCGGGAACCAGAAGTAGATGCCCGCGAAGGTGGCGAACACGATGGTCCCGAACAGCACGTAGTGGAAGTGCGCGACCACGAAATAGGTGTCGGAGACATGGAAGTCGACCGGCGGGCTGGCCAGGATGACACCGGACAGACCGCCGAACAGGAAGGTCACCAGGAAGCCGAGCGACCACAGCATCGGTGTTTCGAAGGTCAGTTGCCCGCGCCACATGGTGCCGATCCAGTTGAAGAACTTCACACCGGTCGGCACCGCGATCAAGAACGTCATGAACGAAAAGAACGGCAGCAGAACCGATCCCGTCGCGTACATGTGATGCGCCCACACCGCCACCGACAGCGCGCCGATCGACAGTGTCGCGTAGATCAGCGTCGTATAACCGAACAGCGGCTTGCGGCTGAACACCGGGAAGATCTCCGTCACGATCCCGAAGAACGGCAGCGCGACGATGTACACCTCGGGATGGCCGAAGTACCAGAACAAATGCTGATACAGAATGGCCCCGCCATTGGCCGGATCGTAGATGTGCGCACCCAGATGCCTGTCCACGGCCAGCGCCAGCACCGCCGCGGTGAGAATCGGAAAGGCCAGCAGCACAAGCACACTCGTCACCAGGATGTTCCAGGTGAAGATGGGCATCCGGAACATGGTCATGCCCGGGCAGCGCAGGCAGATCACCGTGGTGATCATATTGACGGCACCGAGAATGGTGCCGACGCCCGAGAGCGCCACACCCATGATCCACAGATCGGCGCCCACGCCCGGCGAGTGGATGATGTCGCTCAGCGGGGTGTACGCGGTCCAGCCGAAATCGGCGGCCCCACCCGGTGTGATGAATCCGGCCGTGGCCATGGTCGCGCCGAACAGATACAGCCAGTAGCTCAGTGCGTTAAGGCGCGGGAAGGCCACATCCGGTGCGCCGATCTGCAGCGGCAGCACCGCATTGGCGAATCCGAACACGATCGGCGTCGCATAGAACAGCAACATGATGGTGCCGTGCATGGTGAACAGCTGATTGAACTGCTCGGGTGAGAGGAACTGCAGCCCCGGCCGCGCCAGCTCCGCCCGCATGAGCAGCGCCATCAGGCCGCCGATCAGGAAGAACGACAGGGCCGTGAACAGGTACATGATCCCGAGCACCTTGGGATCGGTGGTCGTGATCGCCTTCCACAGGAAGGACCCCTTGGGCCCCATTCGGCGCGGATACGCCCGCGCGGCTTCGACTTGCGGGATATCCCGCGACGGCACCGTGGTCATGCGTCACCCCCGAGCAGGAAGCACCGACGCACGAGTCAGCAAACGGTCGGCGCAACCAAAGTTCCTGTGGTGGACAGGCTTTCGACCCTCGGGACAGTCTACGACCGGCTCCGTACAAAACCTCACGGTTCGCGGAAAGAACTCACGAAGATCGGCGCGCCGCCCCCGACACGGCGGAGGACTCACAGGGAAGATTCCCGGCCCGACTCCTCGACATACGCCGCACAGCCCCGGGACCAGGCGTAATGGTGAAAGAGTTGCGTCGCGTCAGCCCCGGTCTGATAGAGTCGCGATCGCGTTGAGGAGCACTGCTCAGGTAGTGTTCGAGCATTGCCGATGTAGTTCAATGGTAGAACTTCTGCTTCCCAAGCAGATGGCGCGGGTTCGATTCCCGTCATCGGCTCCATACGAAGAGGCCCTCCGGTCAGCGAAATGCTGTGGGGGGCCTTTTTCGTTGTGCCGCAGGCGGTTTCCCTACTTCATGCAGCTGGCGACGATATTGTTCGCGGCGGTGCGGGCCTTGTCGGCGTCGGCGGTGCTCATACCGAGCGATTCGGCATCGGTCCCGGCCCCGCTCTTGCTGTCGGTCTTCATCATCAGGCGCAGCCCGTCCTGCGAAATCCCCTGGTCGATAAACATCTTCGCGGCGCAGTCGGCCGCCTTCGCATCCAGGCCGCCCTTCTGCAGCGAGGCGGCGAGCTGATCGTGGGTGACTGCCGGCGCACTGTCGCCGCCGCTGCTACACGCGGCCAGCAGTGGCAGCGCGATAAGCGCGGCGGCGATCATCGAAATACGCACTGAATTCCTCAATTCTCACGAAGGACGTCTCACGAAGGACGGTTCGGCCGGAACGATCTCACAGATCCATGGCCGCGCGCAGCGCTGTGTCGATTCGCTCCGCGGTCTCGCTGTCCACCGCGTCGATCCGCTCGGCGAGCCAATCCCGGTAGATACGACCGAGATTGCCCGCGTGCACCCAGCCGTGGCCGGGAATCGGCACCGCGAGAATGTCGAGCGGATCGGCGTCCATCACCTCCGCGGCGATCAGCCACGGGCGCGCGGACTCATTGATGCCGTCACTGCTGATGAGAAGAATATTGCGCACCCGCGCGGAGCCGTGCGGGTGATAGACCCAGAGTTCACCCCTGCGCACGCAACTCCTTCTCGGCGGTGGCCAGTTCGCTTTCGTCGGCGGCGGCGAGCTGTATCGGATCCATGACCGGGCCGCAGCCGGTGCGCACTGCTTCGCGGCGCGCGGCGCGGGATATCCAGGCGGAGGGCGATATACCCGCGCGGGCCGCGGCCTGCTCGGCATAAGCCCAGGACGCCTCATCCAGAGAGAGAGTCACCTTACGGGTTGCCATACCTTTTATCGTACCCCCGGAATTCGGTGATTTCCCCGGTTCCACCAGCCCGTACCCGTGTTGGCAACCCGTCAACGACTGTTAGGGTGAGGTCGGCAACAGCATCTCGGCGGGGAGTCGGTCATGACCAAGTTGAACCATCACCGGTCCGGTAGCGGCGACCCGCTGGTCCTCGTCCACGGCGTCGGCAGTCGCTGGCAGGTATGGGAGCCGATCATCGGCACGCTCGCCGAATCCTTCGACGTGATCGCGGTGGATCTCCCCGGCTTCGGCCGTAGCGAGCCTCTGCCCAACACCACCGTCTCCACCCTCGCCGACGCGCTCGTCGACTTCCTCGCTGCCGAGGGCATCGAAAACCCGCACCTGGCAGGCAATTCCATGGGCGGCGGCATTGTCCTGGACCTCGCCGCGCGCGGACTGGCCCGCTCGGTCACCGCCTACTCCCCCATCGCCTTCTGGGATACCGCCGGCCGAATCTGGTGCCAGCAGTCGCTGGGCCGCGCCAAGACGCTCACCAAGGTGCTGGGTTCGGCGGTCCCGGCCATCCTCGGCAATCCGGCTGGCCGCACCACCTTCCTGAGCCTGATCTTCGGCAAGCCGTGGGCGGTGGACCCGCAGGTCTGCGTCGATACCGTCGAGGGCATGCTCGGCGCGCAGGGCTTCGATGCCGCGCTGGCCTCGTTCACCGGCTTCCGCCTCCCCGACCGGACGGCGCTGGAGAGCATCCCGATCACCATCGCGTGGGGCAGCCGTGACATTCTGCTCACGTACGCCACCCAGGCACGACGCGCCCGGGAGGTACTGCCCGGAGCTCGGCATGTCACGCTGCACGGCAGCGGCCACACGCCGTTCTACGACGATCCGGCGGGCTGCGCCCGGCTGCTGCTGGACCAGCTGGCATGAGAACCGGGTTCGGGGCCGCGCCCCGAACCCCCGATAGGCCCGTGAGGAAAGACCGTGAGCAATAACGTCTCCCTGCGTTTCGAAGGCAACCGCGCCTACGTCGCCCTCGATCGGCCGGACAAGCACAACGGCCTCACCATCGAGATGCTCCGCGAGCTGGCACAGGTCGCACGAATCATCGAGCGCCGCAAGGATATTCGCGCGGTCATCCTGTCGGGCAACGGTCCCAGCTTCTCCTCCGGGCTGGATATCGCCAAGGCCATGGGCGATCCGCTCGCCATCATCCGCGCGTTCGTGCCGCTGCCGTGGACCGGCACCAATGTCTTCCAGGAGGCGTGCTGGGCGTGGCGGCGGCTGCCGCAGCCGGTGATCGCCGTGGTGCACGGCCGCTGCTACGGCGGTGGCCTGCAATTGGCGCTCGCCGCCGACTTCCGTTTTGTCACACCGGATTCCGAATTCTCGGTGATGGAGGCCAAGCACGGCCTCATCCCGGATATGACCGGCGCGGCCACCCTGTCCCGTCTCATCGGCATCGATCAGGCGCTCCTGCTCACCATGACCGCCGATCCGGTCGACGCCGCCTACGCCGAGCGCATCGGCCTGGTCACCGAGGTGAGCGCCGACCCGCTGGCCGCCGCCGAAAAGCTCGCCGATCGCATTGCCGCCCGCCCGGCGCACGCGGTCGCGAGCGCCAAGAAGCTCTTCGACCGCACCTGGACGGCATCGGTGCGCCGCACGCTCGCCGTCGAACGCGCCACCCAGCTGCCGCTGATCATCCGGCAGGCGCTGAACAGAGGCTCGAAGTCCGAGTAGGCCACAGGTTTTCGGCCACCGGACTGCGGCGCCACTCGACTCCGGCGCGTGTCAGACCGCGGCGACGGCGGTGACGGTCTCGGCGATCACCGCATCGATCGGGGTGGCGGACAGTCCGAAGGTGCGCTCGGCGGCGGTGACCAGAGCCGCGCCGATCGGCGGAAATTCGGCGGGCCACCGGTTGTAGGGCGGCCAGGTGGTGTTGATGAGACTCGCGGCCCCGCGCGCCAATTCGGTCATGCGCTCGGAGTCGGTGGTGTCACCGACGGCCAGTTCGATACCGGGATGGTCGGGATTGGGCGCTGCAGCGCCTCGACCAGCGACCTACCCTGCGCGACTTGGCCGCCCACGCCCATGTGAGCACCCGCACCCGCCGTTTCCGCGAGGAGACGAGCGCCAGCCCGCTGCAGTGGCTGCTGCACCAGCGCATCGATCGGGCCCGGGAGCTGCTGGAGGCGACCGGACTGCCCATCGAGGAGGTGGCCCGGCGCGCGGGTCTGGGCACCGCCGAATCGCTGCGGCTGCATCTGGCGCGGCGCAATGGACTTTCGCCCAGCGCCTATCGGACGTCCTTCAGTCGCCGGTAACCGATTGTCGAGTGACTGTCCCGAAGACCGGGCACAGGACGTAGGGTGGCCTCGAATGTGCGACACAGTGCCCCTGATCGTGCGGCCGACCCCCGAATCGTGGTACCACTTTATGAACGTAAGCCAATTCACGGCAAACAATTCGATCGGGCGCCCCGTAAGCCCCAGTTCCGCTGTTAGCATTTTCACACTTTGCCAGCGAGTCGAACGCATTGTGCGGCCCGTCACATATGTTGTGGTCCGCTCATCTTCGGCGAGAACCGGAGGACCCACGCTTTGAACAAGACCGCCCCCCTCCTGCTGTCCGCCATCGCAGGTGCTACGGCCTTGATCCTTACCGTGACCGGACCAGCCGCGGCCAACCCCAATGCCATCAATCCCATCCCGGTGCTCAACGGCACCAACGGCCTGCCCAATCTCCCCGGGCGCACCAAGGCCGTCTTCCAGGTGACCGGGATGCAGAGCCCCAACAACACGCAGAACTACAACGTGCTGGGCACCGATCTCGGCATCATGTGGGACAACGGCAACGGGGAAATGCTCACCACCTTCGGTGATACGGCCGGACTCGGGTTCCCCAATCTCCTGGCCGGCAGCATGTGGGCCTGGCGGTCCAACATCCTGGTGCGCTCGCACACCCGGAACCCGGCCAACGGCATCTTCTTCGACAGCGTGGTGCGCGACGTCTTCGGCCAGGCCCGGGATCTCATTCCCAGCCCCAAGATTCCGTTCCTGGAGATCAGCCGCATCCCCACCGCCGCGATCTCGGTCGGCAATACCCAGTTCATGAGCCTCATGTCGGTGAAGAGCTGGGATGACGTGGGCCAGTGGACCACCAACTACTCCGGCCTCGCCGCCTCCGGCGACAATGGCGAGACCTGGGCCGAACTGCCCGCGACTCGCCGTCCCGACGACGGCGGCAATGGCAACTTCCAGATGAACTCGTTCGTAAAGAACGGCGGATTCGTCTACGAGTACGGCACCCCGTCCGGGCGCAACCATGCGGCATACGTCGCGCGCGTGCCGGAGGCCCAGATCGGCGATCTCGGCGCCTACGAATACTGGTGTGGCGACCAGTGGAAGAAGGGCGACGTCGACGGCGCCACCCCGGTGATCGGCGGCGGTGTCGCCGAAATGTCGGTGCAGTGGAACGACTATCTCGGGCAATACATCATGCTCACCACGGATCCGTGGAATTCGGTCGTCATGTACCGGGCGCCCAGTCCGGAGGGCCCGTGGAGTCCGCCCGAGGTGCTCATCGATACGCGCGAACTCCCGACCGCGTACGCGCCCTCGATCTTCCCGTACCAGACCGGCCGTGACCTGTACTTCCTCACGACCGTGCACAGCCAGTACAACGTGATTCTGATGCACACCACGCTGTAGCGCAGCGTCCGGCTCGGAAGCTCGGCCCCGAACACGCAAGCGTGTTCGGGGCCGAGGTCCGTAAGGGGCGATCGCCCGAAGACGAAGAGCTCACATCGCGACCGAATCCAGTGGTTGCGGCTGCTCATAGACTCGATGGCATGGATGCCGCCGCGTGGGACGAGTACTACAGCCGCACCGAATTGGTGTGGGGCGCACCGCCCGACGATACGGTCGTCGAGCAGGTGTTCGGCCTGGAGCGGCGGCTGCCGCCCGGCCCTTTCGGCGTCGGTGAGCAGCGGCCGGAATTGCCGCGCGTGCTGGACCTCGGCTGCGGGGAGGGCCGCAACGCCCTCTGGCTGGCAACGCACGGCTGGCAGGTGGATGCCGTCGACTATTCGCAGGCCGGCATCGACAAGGGCCGCACGGTGGCCGCCCGCCTGTCCCGTTCGGTGCGCGGCCGCATCCGCTGGCGCCACGCCGACGTGACCGAATTGGATCCGACCGAATTCCCCGGCCCCTACGAGCTCGTTCTGATGGCCTTCCTGCACCTGCCCGCGGACGATCGCCGGGCCCTGCTGCTGTGCGCCGCCGATCTGCTCGCGCCCGAGGGCACCCTGCTAGTCCTGGGCAATGACAGTCTCAATCTCACGGAAGGGTATGGCGGGGAACAGAATCCGGCCCTGCTCTTCACCCCGAACGATATCGCCGCCGAACTCGGCCCGGCCGGCGACGATATCCGCATCCGCGTGGCCGACCGCGTGCACCAGCCCACCGAGGAGCGCGACGCCATCAACGCGCTGGTCGTGGCCCACAAAACCGCCCCCGTCCCGCCCGGGGAACAGCCCGCGATCGAAGCCTGACCACCCAATCGACCGGGCAGCCGATATCCCGATCGCACAACCCTCGTGAGCTGTTCGATTCGGACTCGCGCTGTTCGACGGGTCAGGGAGCGGACCAGCGTTCGAGCCAGGGAGTGACGGTGGCGGCGATTTCTTCGAAGCCGGCGCGGTAGGAGTGCGCTTGCCCGGGGATGATGTGGACTTCCGCGGCGTCGGCGGGATCGGGGATGCCGAAAGGGTCTCGGGCGCCGTTGATTACGACTACCCCGATCGGGCTGGGGGCGAGCAGTTCCTCGCGCCGCGACTTCTCCGGCTTGCCGGGGGGATGCAGTGGGAACGACAGCGCGACCACCCCGCGCGCCTCGACCGTGCGCGCCGTCCGGCAGGCGACGCGGGCGCCATTGCTGCGCCCGCCCTGAATGAGCGGTACACCGCGAAACTTCTTGCGCAGCAGGGCGATGATCTCCACCCAGGCCGCGTCCTGAACATCGGCTCTGCCCGGCGCACGGCGACCCGCCACCCGGTACGGCTGCGTCACCAGGACCACCGCGCCGCCCAGCTCCAGCGCCGAATCACGCACCACGAGCAGATCTTTCGCATCGGTTCCGCCGCCGGATCCGTGGGTCAGCACCAGCAGGAACGCGGGCGGCTTCCGGCTCGGCCGCGCGATATCGACCTCCGCCGGTCCGGCACTCGTCTCGATGCGCACAGCACACGCTAACCAGCGATCCGGCCCACACCCGTGCGGCACACCGCCGCATGGTTCCGGTCGAGACCATCGTCGTCCGGCGGGCTCGATATCTGCGCCTGTTGGACGCTGTAAAGCACACCCTTGACGAGCACTTACGTGCTCACCGCCGATCCGCCCCGAATGTGCGCATGAGCGGCGCGGGTGCTTCTGGTCACATTGCGCGGGATCATCTTGGCGGGACCCTTACCCGTGGGTAACATGGCACTTAAGTTACCCGTCAGTAGAACTGCTGTTTTACGGTGTCTATCGAGGGCCTAACGGGCGGGAACGGGCAAACCGAACCGCACCCATCTCAACGGAGAGTGAGTCGACGACCATGGGTCACTACAAAGCCAACGTGCGCGACCTCGAGTTCAACCTCTTCGAGGTACTCGGCCTGGGCAGCCTGCTGGACAGCGGCGCCTACGGAGACCTCGACACCGATACCGCGCGCGAAATGCTCGCCGAGGTCAAGCGTCTGGCCGAGGGCCCGCTCGCTGACTCGTTCGTCGACGGCGACCGCAACCCGCCGACCTTCGATCCCGAGACGCACACCGTCACCCTCCCCGACTCCTTCAAGAAGTCCTACCGCGCCCTCGAAGACGGCGAGTGGGCCAAGGTCGGCGTCCGCGAGGAGCTCGGTGGCCTCGGCGCCCCCAGCGCCCTCACCTGGGCACTCGGCGAAATGATCCTCGGCGCCAACCCGCCGGCTCAGATGTACGCCGCCGGTGCGGGTTTCGCGCAGGTCTTCTACAACAACGGCACCGATGAGCAGAAGAAGTGGGCTCAGAAGATCGCCGACCGCAACTGGGGCGCCACCATGGTGCTGACCGAGCCCGACGCGGGCTCCGATGTCGGCGCCGGTCGCACCAAGGCCGTGCAGCAGGAAGACGGCACCTGGCACATCGAGGGCGTCAAGCGCTTCATCACCTCGGGCGACTCCGACGACCTGTTCGAGAACATCATGCACCTGGTGCTGGCTCGCCCCGAGGGCGCCGGACCGGGCACCAAGGGCCTGTCGCTGTTCTACGTGCCGAAGTTCCACTTCGATTTCGACACCGACACTCTCGGTGAGCGCAACGGCGTGTTCGTCACCAATGTCGAGCACAAGATGGGCATCAAGGTTTCTGCCACCTGTGAGGTCACCTTCGGCGGCCACGGCGTGCCCGCCAAGGGCTGGCTGGTGGGCGAGGTCCACAACGGCATCGCGCAGATGTTCGACGTCATCGAGAACGCTCGAATGATGGTGGGCACCAAGGCCATCGCCACCCTGTCGACCGGTTACCTGAATGCGCTGGAGTACGCCAAGATCCGCGTCCAGGGCGCCGACCTGACCCAGATGACCGATAAGGCCGCCCCGCGCGTCACCATCACGCACCACCCGGATGTGCGTCGCTCGCTGGCCACCCAGAAGGCTTACGCCGAGGGCCTGCGCGCCATCTACCTCTACACCGCCGCGCACCAGAACGAGGATGTCGCGCAGCTGGTTTCGGGCGCCGACAAGGAACTGGCGTTCCGCGTCAACGATCTGCTGCTGCCGATCGTCAAGGGTGTCGGCTCCGAGCGGGCCTACCAGTACCTGACCGAATCGCTGCAGACCTTCGGTGGCTCCGGCTTCCTGCAGGACTACCCGATCGAGCAGTACATCCGCGACGCCAAGATCGACTCGCTGTACGAGGGCACCACCGCCATCCAGGCGCAGGACTTCTTCTTCCGCAAGATCGCCCGCGACCGCGGTGTGGCGCTGGCGCACGTGGCCGGCCAGGTGCAGAAGTTCATCGAGCGTGAGGGTGGCAACGGCCGCCTGAAGGCCGAGCGCAAGCTGCTCGCCACCGCCCTCGAGGATGTGCAGGCCATGGCCGCCACCCTGACCGGGCACCTGATGGGCGCCCAGCAGGACCCGAAGGAGCTCTACAAGGTCGGCCTGGGCAGCGTCCGGTTCCTGATGTCGGTCGGCGATCTGCTCATCGGCTGGCAGCTGCTGCAGCAGGCCGAGGTCGCCATCAAGGCCCTGGACAGTGCCGTTACGAGCGACCCGCAAGCAGTCGCAAGCGGCGGCTCCAGCGCGGCGTTCTACACCGGCAAGATCGCGACCGCGCAGTTCTTCGCGCGCAATGTGCTGCCGGAGCTGACCGCCACTCGCACCGTGCTGTCGAACCTCGACAACGACATCATGGAGCTGGACGAGGCCGCGTTCTAAGAACGCGCACACCACTTTCCATACCGGAAAACACAGAGCGGCCCGGATTACCCGGGCCGCTCTGCTGTTTCCGGAGCAGCTCGGAAATTTGCCGGTTTCGTCGGGTAGATCACCACGAAATGCCCTGTGCCGTAGCCGCATTGCCGGAGTAATGTCCGAAGGTATGGGACTTTCGGTGGAACGTTTCGATCACATCGTCCTCAATTGCCGCGACGTCGCGGCCACCGCCGCCTGGTACGAACAGGTGCTCGGAATGCGGGTCGAGAAGTTCGGCCCGCGCGGCCGCACCGCACTGGCCTTCGGCACTCAGAAGATCAATCTGAGACCGCTCGGCGCACTCGATCTGGACCCGGAATGGACCACCGGCGCGGTCGAAGCGGCCGGGTCCGAAGACCTCTGCTTCATCACCACCGTCACGCCGGAACAGGTGCGCGCACACCTGATTTCGTGCGGTATCGAGATCACCAACGGGCCGGTGACCAAGATCGGCGCGCTCGGCGAGATGGTGTCGCACTACTGCCGCGACCTCGACGGGAATCTCATAGAGATCGCCGTCTATCCCTGATCTACTCGCATGTGACGACCGGAATGGGGTCGTACTTCACCGTGCGCGTATGACGGTAGATCTCTTTGCCGGTATCGGCCGCGCGGATCACCCGGGTATCGGAGGTGGTGAAGCCCGGTGCGCCGTCGGAGGGGATGCAGTTCTTGCCCTTGGGGAGGGCGACCGTCTTGGGTTCGGTCGGTTTGGTGCGATTACCGGTGATCGATTCGACCTCAACGGTTTTGGTGCTCCACATGCGGACCGTCAGCTCGGAGTCGCCCGCGAGGGTTTCGATGTAGACGCCGTAGGGGGTGTTGTTGCGGAATTTCAGGTCGATGGCGCCGTCGAAGACGGTGGCCTCGCGGGCGGCGGGATAGCGCGAGATGTAGTAACTGTGCTCGGTGTGGCCCGCATCCTCGAGACCGGCGAAATACGCGGCGTTGTAGAGCGTGGTGGCGAACTGGCTGATACCGCCGCCGACCGCCACATCGGGCCGGCCGTTATTGATGATGCCGGACTCCACATAGCCCTGTGCGACGCCACGGGTACCGGTGAAGTCATTGAGCGAGAAGGTATCTCCGGGCCGCACCAGCGCACCGTCCACCTTGCGCGCCACCGTGCGGATATTCACACCCGAGGGGCCGCTGAAGCCGCCGGTGGTGAACGAACCGATCACCTGGGCGACGCCGAGCTTCTCGGCATCCGCAGTGGTCAGCCCGGGTTGCGCCGGTTGGTAAACGACAGCTTTCGACCGGTCGCCGGGCGCAGCCAGCAGTGTGGGTAGCCCTTCGAAGGTCTTGTCCCAGTTGATGGTTTCGCCGACCACCGCGGGCACAACGGACGCGCGGCTGCCGGACAGCGCGAAGGTCGCGTCCTTCGGCTCCACCTCGGTGGATTTCAACTGCGGAGCGAGCGCGCCGGTCAGGGCCGCCCCGTCGTACGAGAGGGCCAGTCCGCCTTGGTCGTTCGGATGGAAGGAAAGCACGGCGGCGAGCTGCGCCGGCTCCAGCACGGCATTGCCGCCTTTGCCGGTGAAGGTGACCGGGGCGCGCACCGCGGGCTGCGCGATCTCGCGCATCGCCTGGTCGACGGCCTCCGCGCGCACTCGCGCGCGGGTCTCGGTGACGGGCAGATCCAGGACCGAACCGTCGGCCCAATGGTCCACCAGCACGGTGCGAGCGGCGGCCACATCGAGTACGCGCCCGGGCACGGGCCGCACCGGCGCCGGTCTGCCCTGGTCGAAGACGATGCCGCCTTCGACGGGCTGCCGGTCGTGTGCGCGCAGGGCGTTCAACTGCCGGTTCAGCGCGCCGTCCCCGATCATGGTGGCGGGCTCCACCTTTCGGGTACCGAAGAACGACCACACTCGGATGAAGGGGTTCACGGGCTGGCCGCCGATGCGATCCCAGGTCTCGTCCCAGTCCAGCGTCAGACCGGCGTCGTGCGGCACCAGATCGGTCCGGAAGTCACCGATCGTGACCGTGAGTGGTTGTACGGCACGCGGATTCAAGATCGTTTCCAGCCGGGTCTGCGCCTGCGACCGATCCTGTCCGCCGATATCGACTCCGGCAACCTGCACCCCGCGCGGCACATGTCCGGACGACAGCGACCAGTCCACAGCGAAGGCGATACCGCCTGCGGCAATCAGCACACCTGCAGCAATACCGACCCGGCTGGCTGTGAACACGAAGATCCTTCCAGATGAGGGAATAGCTACTTTCTCGCAACTTAGAATAAGGACAAAAAGAAGCTCCGTGCGGTTGCCGGGTCGGGGGTCTGGCAACAGCACGGAGCCACCCCGTCTATCGACGCCTGCTCATAGGCGTTACATACCTGACGCACAAGACCGGAAAAAATTCTCGGCAACCTCGACTGGGACAATCGAGACATAGCCACAGCGCCATGACACAGCCACGCAGAGCTCGGGGCAGACCGGGGCTCGGGACGACTCCAGGAGACGAGATGCAACTCGGAATGATCGGGCTCGGCCGGATGGGTGGCAATATCGTCCGCCGCATCGTCCGGGACGGACACACGGCCGTCGGCTTCGAGCGCCACAGCGCGCAGATCGACGGACTCACCGCCGAGCTCGGCGACAGCTTCGCCGGCACCACGGAGCTGCCCAAGTTCATCGCCATGCTGGAGGCCCCGCGCGCCGTATGGGTGATGATCCCGGCGGGGGCGACCGGCGCGGTCATCGACCAGCTCGCCGAACTGCTGGAACCCGGCGACATCATCATCGACGGCGGCAACAGCCGGTACCACGAGGACATCAAGCGCGCGAAGGCGTTGCAGCCCAAGGGCATTCACTATGTCGATATCGGCACCTCGGGCGGTGTCTTCGGCCTGGAGCGCGGTTTCTGCCTGATGATCGGCGGTGAGGACACCATCGTCGCCCACCTCGAACCGCTGCTGCAGTCCATCGCCCCCGGTGTCGCCGCCGCGCCGCGCACCCCCGGCCGCACCGGCGCACCGTCCACCGCCGAGGAGGGCTACCTGCACTGCGGCCCGGCCGGTGCCGGTCACTTCGTGAAGATGGTGCACAACGGCATCGAATACGGCGCCATGGCCGCGTATTCCGAGGGCATGAACATCCTGCACAAGGCGAATGTCGGCAATCAGCAGGACCTGGAGCATTCGGCCGAGGTCACGCCGCTGGAGAATCCCGAGTTCTATCGGTACGACATCGATATCCCCGAGGTCACCGAGGTGTGGCGGCGCGGTTCGGTGGTCGCCTCCTGGCTGCTCGACCTCACCGCCGCCGCCCTCTACGCCGATCCCAACCTGGATTCGTTCGGCGGCCGGGTCTCCGATTCCGGTGAGGGCCGCTGGACGGTCGACGCCGCCATCGACGAGGGCGTGCCCGCGCCGGTGCTGTCCGCGGCGCTGTTCCAGCGCTTCTCCTCGCGCGGTGAATCGCTCTACTCCGACAAGGTGCTCTCGGCCATGCGCCAGGCCTTCGGCGGGCACCACGAACTGCCGAAGCAGTAGTTCACGAGCAGTGGCTCCCGGCCTGAGACCGGGAGCCACTGTCTATTCGGTTCGCGCTCGGCGTCAGAAGCCGAGGGCCTGCGCTGCCATTTTCGCGACCGCGAGCGGTCCGAAGGTGAGCAGGTAGACCACGCCATCCACGATTGCCATCATCGGTGCACCACTCTCAGTCGAAATTGCTGTCGATCCAGTCGATGGTCTGCATGCCGAACAGGTCGACACCCCATCCGTACATATCGGTGATGAAGCGCTCCATGCTGCAGTCCGTGGGCGCGTAGGTGACATCGGTGCCCTGCGAGCGATAGGTATCGGCCAGGTCGCGAGAGTCCTTGGCGGGCACCAGCGACATGGGCGAATCATCCTTGGCGCAGGAGGAGATCATGATCTTCGACTTCGGTGTTCCATTGCGCCCCAGCACATTGTTCTGGAAGGCGCGCTGGAAATCCGGTTCGTCGGCGGGATTGCGCCCGGAGTTGAACAGCGCCTCCATCGGCACGAAGGGCAGGCCGAAGTAGGCCGGGACCTGGCACTGCGTGCGATAGAAATTCGCGAGCGCCTGTCCGGCCGGATTGAGCTTGGCGTTCACCTGCATCTCCGGGTACCACGGCTCGAGTCCGAGCAGGGTCGCCAGGGCGAAACCGGATCCGACCGAACCGCTGGTGACGCGCATGAAGTTGGCCGGATCGACCACCATGCCCTCGAGCACGGTCGATTTGATGTCCAGTTCCGGCGCGTACTTCGGGGCCATCTCGGCCGAGAAGGCCGCTCCGACACCGCCTCCGGCGATTCCGAACATGCCGATCTGGGTGTTGTCGCTCAGACCCGCCTCGGGCAGGCGCAAAGCCGCACGCGCGCCGTCCAATTGGGCGTGCCCGGCATAGCTGCCGACAAAGACGCCGTGCGGATTGCGATCCGCGTCATTGCCGACATCGGAGATCATCACCGCGTAGCCCTTGTCGAACATGAGTGCCAGCGGGCCCAGCGCGGACCACGACGAACCGTCCAGCGGCGCGCCACCGGTCCACTGGGTGCTCGGATGGCACGACCAGCCGACGCTGTCATTGGCCTCCTGATAGGAGATCAGGCGACGTTCCGAGGCGGGCTTGCCGTCCTTCGGGATCATCAGGATGCCGGTGCTGATGACCGGGGTGACACCGTCGGGCGCCGTGGTCACGTACATCAGTTTGTGGGCGTCGACGGTGCGCGGCTTCACCCCGAGGAACATCACGTCCACCGGCTTGGACTTCAGAATCGTGCCGGGTTGCTCCGCACCGGTGAGCGAAGGCTCCTGGTAGAAGGGATCATTCGCGAGCAGTGCCTCGAATTTCTCTTCCGGCGAGGCATTTTCGGCGGTGTCGAGGGTGCCGACCACAAAACCGTTGAAGATCCGGTCGGGTCCGGGCACCGGATTGACGGGATCGGCCGCCGCGGTGGCGATCCCGGTGAGCATGAGCGCCACGGCCAGCAGCGGCGCGGGCAATTTGAAACGCATGACTAACGTACCGCCGCTTCCACATTCGTCGAGTTGGTGTTCGAGGGGGCCGCATCCAACGGGGTCACCTGGAGGTCCCGCGCCGCGGACTCGAGCAGCTGCGGAATGTTCAGCAGCGGGCGATGCGATTCCATCTGCACCTCGTACGGCGTGTTCATGGTGGCCTCC
Organism: Nocardia sp. NBC_01388; assembly: GCF_045040085.1. NCBI lineage: Bacteria > Bacillati > Actinomycetota > Actinomycetes > Mycobacteriales > Nocardiaceae > Nocardia > Nocardia sp. NBC_01388. The sequence goes on along the minus strand of NZ_CP109553.1, from coordinate 6,827,285 downwards.
AGTGCGGGCCAATTGTTCTCGACCTGATACCGGTACTTGGGCAGCAACTCGGTGGTGATGTAGTCCCAGCGTGAGTCCAGGACCGCCCAATTCCAGTCCGGCAGCGGCAGTGTCAGCAGGGCGCCGCGACCGTCGGCCCCGGTGAACGGGATGCGCACCGGGTGGAATTCGCGCGGCGGAGTGACGCCGGCGACGGACGGCGAACCGGCCGCACCGCTGGCATAGGTGATCGCCTCGCCGACATCGCCCTTGTAGGAACGCACTTCGTCCCACTGGCGGCCGATGGCCCACTGCTGTTCGCGGCGCAGCAGCACACCGTTGCCGGTGGCAATGCGGTCGCCGTCGCCGGAGGCGACATCACGCCAGGCGCCCAGAATGTCGTCGCCGAACAGGCCGGCGGCGCGGAACTCCTCCAGCGCCGGCAGCCCCGCGGTGACGTAGGCGTCGTGCATGGGCATCAGGTCCGAGAAGATGTTCTTCTGCATCACCAGGATCATCCCGATGATGTAGCGCACATCGTCGGGCGTGATGTTCGGACCGGCGGCGGCCAGTGCGCGCAGACCGCTGGGCAGCTGGGCCACCGCGGCCGGTCCGGCGGCCTGCTGCACCGCACCCATGACCGAGCGGGCCGATTCGGAAAGTCCCGGCAGGCCATAGATATCGGAGCCCATGAGCTCGAAATCGATGAGCCCGCCACCGAAGTCGGCGCCGACCTGGCCGCCCATTCCGGCCCACTGCAATTCGCGATGCGCGAGCTGCAGGTCCTCGTAGTAGCGGTAGGACTTGATCAGATTCTCGCGATTGGCCTGCACGCCGGTGCGCGGATTCCACGCGGCCAAATCGATTCCGGCCTTGCCGGTCGCGTCGACCAGCCAGTACTGGTACAGCAGGGCGGCATACCGCGCCGGCGAAATGCCTTGGGCGCGAGCCTCGTCCAGCAATCGGCCGAGCTCGTCGTGGTCATAGGGCAGGGCCGCATTGACGCCGCCCGGCGCCTGGGACGCATCCCGGTTGGTCAACGGCAGGTCGAGATAGCGGTCGACCTCGCTCGCGGTGGCGGGCCCGGCACTCGCGAGCCCGAGCCCGATCGCCACGGCCACGCCCAGCGCGGCCGTGCGCAACAACGCACTCATTCGCATTTTGATCCGGTTCTCCCTCGTTTTTCGCCGGACCGGATCGACCACCATGGGTAGCCAAAACGATGCTCGATGCCGAGGCACGACGGTTTTCGATGCCTTCACACCCGCCGGTACCGGACAGCGCCCCACCGCTCCGATCGACCAACAGGCAGACATACGCAGCTGACACCACCCGTCAGACGTATGGACGGCACGCTACTAGCAGTCGGGGGTGTGAAGGAAATTCTCAGATGTGTTGATCGCCACACGTTTGCTAGAAATAGCTGTTTACCTGGGGTTTACCTGAAAAACACCGGAGCGTCAGTCGAACTGACTGTCGAGCCAGTCGACGGTCTGCATGCCCATCAGGTCGGTGCCCCAGCCGTAGAGGTCGGTGAGCATCTTGACCATGCTGCAATCGGTCGGCGCATAGGTCACGTCGGTGCCCTGAGATCGATAGGACGTCACCAGATCCCGCGAATCCTGCGCCGGTACCAGAGACATGAACGAATCGTCCGCGACACAGGAGGTGATGAGCACCTTCGATTTCGGCGCTCCGGAGACACCCAGGATGTTGTCGTCGAAGGCGCGCTGGAAATCCGGCTCGTCGGCCGGGCTCTTACCGCTGGTGAACAGGGCGGAAAGCGGCAGCATCGGCGTTCCGAAATAGGCCGGCGACTGGCACTGGGTGCGGAAGAAGTCGGCGAGCGCGCGGCCGGCCGGATTCAACTTCGCATTGATGTTCATCTCCGGATACCACGGCTCCAGGCCGAGCAGCGTGGCCAGCGCGAATCCGGAGCCGACCGAACCGTCGGCGACCCGAATGAAGTTGCGCGGCTTCACCACCATGCCCTCGAGCACCGTCGACCGGATATCGAGTTCCGGGGCATACACCGGCTGCAGCTCCGCGGCCATGGCCGCACCCACACCACCACCGGCAATGCCGAACAGCGCGGTCGGAGCCTGCGGATTCAATTGCGCCGGAGCGTAGGACAGTGCGGCGCGCGCACCGTCGAGCTGCGCGTGCGCGGCGAACTTCCCGGCGAAAACACCGTGCGGATTCGGGTCGGCGTCATTGCCGACATCGGAGATCATCACCGCGTGACCCTTGCCGAACATCAGCGCCAGCGGTCCCAGCGCCGACTGCGAGGCGCCGTCGATCGGATCCCCGCCGGTCCACTGGGTGCTGGGGTGACAGGACCCGCCGACACTGTCATTGGCCTCCTGGTAAGAGATCAATTTCTTGTCCGCGTTGGGCTTTCCGTCCTGCGGGATCATCAGGATGCCGGTGCTGAGGACCGGGGTGACGCCGTCGATCCCGGTGGTCACGTACATGAGTTTGTAGGCCTCGACATGCGCGGGCTTGAAGCCCGTGTACAGCACACTGACCTGTTTGGCCTTGACCACGGTGCCGGGCTTTTCGCTACCGGTCAGCGACGGTTCCTGATAGAACGGATCGTCCGCGCGCAACCCCTCGAAAATCTCGCCCGGCGAGCCGAAGCCGCCGTCCCGGAGCGAGCCGACAACGAATCCGTTGAAGACCTGGCCGAGTCCCGGCGTCTGCGGCGGCGGGGGTTCTGCTGCGGCAGAAGGGATTCCGAGGACCAGCGCGGCCACCGCGACGATCGGAGCGGCGCCTGTCCAACGCGTGCGCGACATTCCACCAAAGAACATCGTGAATTCAGCCTTCCTCAATCTTTCGAGCGGGCAGGGTGATTGCTAGAACATAGCTGCAAAGTCAACAGTGTCGGCGACCGGCCGCCCACGCGGGGCACGCGACGCGCCGCAGACAGTCGCAACACGTGTCCGCGATAGGCAGTGGCCGCGACGGTCGCTACCGTCGGGGGTCATGCGCAACCTTCCGGTTCTCGTACTGGCTATGTCCGCCGTCGTGCTGACCGCATGTTCGGGCGGCAGCTCCGCCCCCTCGACCCAATCGTCATCGACCACAACGGGATCCAGCGGCAGCACCACACCGCCGTCCACCACGCCGGCGCCACAGGACTGCAATGCCGCGTATCTGGGGCAGTTCACGCAGCGCCAGAAGCTCGCACAGCTGCTCACCGTGGGTGTCACCGGCGAGGCCGATGCCGAGAATGTGGTGCGCACCGAGCAGGTCGGCGGCGTCTTCGTCGGCGGCTGGACCGATAAGGCGCTGCTGGCCCAGGACCAGATCGCGAAGGTGCAGGCCGCCTCGCGCATCCCGGTGATGGTCACCATCGACGAAGAGGGCGGCCGGGTTTCGCGGGTGAAGGACCTGATCGGCGCGGCGCCCTCCGCGCGCGAGATCGCGAAGACCATGAGCGTCGACGATTTCTACACCTTCAGCCTCGACCGCGCGAAAAAGCTGAAGGCACTGGGCGTCACCGTGGATTTCGCGCCCGATACCGATGTGAGCAGCCAGCCCGATGATTCGGTCATCGGCGACCGCTCCTTCTCCGATGATCCGAATGTGGTGGCGCAGTACGCGGGAACGTTCATTCGCGCGCTGCACGATGCCGGCGTGGGCACCGTCATGAAGCATTTCCCGGGTCACGGTTCGGGCTCCGGCGACTCGCACACCGGCGCGGTGCGCACCCCGCCGCTGGATCAGATGCAGACCTCGGATCTGGTGCCGTTCCGCAAGCTGATCGACTCCGGGTCGGCGGTCATGGTCGGGCACCTGGATGTGCCCGGGCTGACCGAGCCGAATGTCCCCGCCAGCATCAGCAAGGAGGCGATGGCGCTGCTGCGCCAGGGCACCGGGTACGGCGCGGACCCCTTCGACGGGGTGATCTTCACCGATGATCTGGGCGGTATGGCGGCCATCACGGCCCGTATGAGCATCGAGGACGCGGTCGAGGCCGCGCTGGTCGCGGGGGCCGACAATGCCCTGTGGATCACCACGGACGCGGTATCGAAGGTGCTGGACCGGCTGGTCGACGCGGTACAGAGTGGCCGCCTGCCGGGAAGCCAGGTGGATGCATCGGTGCTTCGCATGGCAAAGTTCAAGGGCACCGCTCCACACTGCTGAGCGCCACAGTGGCGAATCACCGGCAATTCGCACTCGCGGAACTTACCTTGGAGTAAGATAGGAGCTTCGACGTGTATTAGCACGGTCTAGGAGAGTGGATGGCAGGCGGAACGAAGCGGCTTCCACGCGCGGTACGTGAGCAACAGATGCTCGACGCCGCCGTGGAGGTCTTCTCGCGCAAGGGTTACCACGACACCTCCATGGATGCCATCGCCGCCGAGGCGAAGATCTCCAAGCCCATGCTGTACCTGTACTACGGCTCCAAGGACGAGCTCTTCCGGGCGTGCATCCACCGGGAGAGCATGCGGTTCATCGAGGCGGTGGCGGTAGCGGGCAACCCCAAGCTCACCCCGCACGAGCAGCTGCGGGCAGGCCTGGAGGCCTTCCTGTCCTATGTCGACCAGAATCGCCTGTCCTGGCAGGTCCTCTACCGGCAGGCACTCGGCCAGCAACCCTTCGCCTCGGAGATCTCCAACAGCCGGGACCGGGTCATAGAGCTCACCGCGAAACTGCTCGAGTCCAGCGCCAAGTACGCCGAACCCGGCACCAACTTCGAGGTCGTCTCGGTGGCGGTCATCGGCGCGGGCGAGGCCATCGCCGACCGGGTCGCCAGCGGCACCGTCGATATGGCCCAGGCCGTGGACCTGCTCGACACGCTTGCCTGGCGTGGTCTGTCCGGTAAGAAGAAGGAAATCCAGGAGGCGTAGCCCGCCTCGCCTTGCAACCCTTGTCAACGACTGCCACAGTCACTCGGATTGTGTTGTAGGACGGTCGGTTCGAAACGACCGGGGACGGGGACGCAGGTTGTTCGGGTTACTCACACCGTGTGCGCACGGTGCGGCGAAGTACGGCATCGAATCCACCGGCTGGCAAACCCAGATGTGCGGGCTCTGCCTGGGATTGCGGGACGGGCACGGTCAGCTGGCGCGGGCCGCGACCAATACCGATGCCATCGTGCTCGGCATGCTCACCGAGGCGCAGCAGCCGCAGCCCGCCGCCCGCACCACGGCGGGTCCGTGCCCACTGCGCGGTATGCGGCGCGCGAGCGTCGCCCCGGCCGATTCCCCCGGCGTCCAGCTCGCCGCCACCGCCTCACTGCTGTTGGGCGCGGCCAAGATTCGCGATCATCTCGACGATGGCGATACCGGCCGCATGCCGGGGCGACCGCTCGCCCGCGTCTCCGATCGGTGGCGCGGCCGAGCCCGGACCGCGGCGGCGCCGATCGGCTTGGATATCGAATCCCTCATCGCCGCAATCGAATCCCAGGGTCGACTGGAAGCCGCCGCCGCAAGTTGTCCACAATCATCCACAGCCGCCGGGCGCCGGGAACGGCTGGACAGCCTGACCGCGCCGACTCAGCTGTGCGCGGGAGAACTGTTCGCGCACACCGCGATTCTGGCGGGTCGGCCCGAGAACGCCGAGGCACTGCGCGAGGCCGGTTTGCACTTCGGCCGCATCGCGCACCTCGCCGATGCCATCGAGGACATCGAGGCGGACCGCGCGGCAGGCAGATTCAATCCACTCACAGCCACCGGTACAACTGTGGATGAAGCGCATGCCCTACTGCGCGAATCGAATTCACTCCTGAAGGCGGCACTGAAACGGGCCGCCCTGGAACGTGTAGCCACCGTCCGCTGGATGCTACTCGACCCGCTCAGCAGCGTAATCCGCAAGCTGGGCAAGGATTCCGGCGTAATCCACACCTGCACCACCCACACCTGCCGCACCACCCACACCGCGAAATCCGCTGCGCCCCTCCCCTATCCACACTATTCACCCAGCCTCAGTTATCCACAGGACCCAAACTATCCACAGGGCCCCGCGTACCCCCAAAGCCCTGGTCAACCTGGACCTGGCTATCCCCAACAACCCGGTTATCCACAAAGACCCGTCAGCCCGAACCCCGGCTACCCCGCCCCCGGCTATGACGGCCCCCCATACCCGAATCCGGTTTACCCGGCACCCGGCTACTCCGACCCCGCGTATTTCGGCGGCTCCGTGTATCCCGGTGGCCCGGGAGAGTCCGGTGCGCCCAACGGTCCGGGTGGTCCCAACGGTCCGGGTGGCCCCGGAGACCCTTGGGGTCCGGGTGGCCCCGGGGGCCCGCAAGGTCCCGGAGGTCCCGGCAGTCCTGGCTACCAGCCGCCGCAGCGGAACGGGCTGTGGCTCGGGCTCGGGGTTGTCTGCCTGCAGTACTGCACCTGCTATGCCTGCTGCGCGGAGCACACGAGCCCGTGCAGCGGCGAGCGCAAGAAGAGCTGGGTCGATCGCGGGTGCTGCGATAATTGCGACCCCGGCTGCGATGGTTGCTGCGACTGCTGCAACTGCTGTGATTGCGACTGCTGCGACTGCGATTGCGGCTGCTGAACGCAGCGGCCGCTGAACGTAAAAGCCGCGCGCCGATTCGCGGACCGGATGTAGAAACCCCTGCGTGGCGACATACGGTTGCGAATCGGTGCGCGGCTCTCGCCCCTCCCGTGGGGGCCACGCCGTCGAACGGCCCGACATTACCTGTGGTTGCCGGGCGCTGTGGTGGTTCGGGAACCACCGGATCAGCGCGACCCCTGGTCTTCAGTTGTACTGTCTCGAACTTGCCACGACCTGCTTACCCGTGTGGCCTCGGTGCGCCACCGTCGCGGCGGTGACGCCATGCTACGCCGAGCGGTTCAGCGAATGGTGGCGGTGAGGTGCGGGAAACCCTTCTTCGGGTTCTTGAGCGCCAGATCCCAGCCGCCTGCCACCTGGTCGGTGTAGACGTTGACCGTCGACGGCAGGAAGATCGGCTTACCGAATTTCACCGCGTAGGTGGTCTTTTCGGGGATCCGGCCCTCGATATTGCCGAGGATGTTCGCCGCCGACCACATGCCGTGCGCGATGGGCTTCGGGAATCCGAAGGCCTTGGCGCCCAGGGCGGAGGTGTGGATCGGATTGTGGTCACCGGAGGCCGCCGCGTACCGGGTGATCGTCTTCTGATCGACCCGGATGGTGCGGAACGGCGGCGGCGGCACCTCGTCCGGCTTGGGCTCGGGCTTGGGCCCGCCCGAGAGCGAGGTGCGCTGCTGGTGCAGGAAGGTGGTGACCTGCCGCCACACCAGCTCCCGGCCCACACTCACCTCGGTGACCGCGTCCACGAGCAGGCCCTTGGGGTGCTCGCGCAGGTTCTCGATATGGGTCTCGAAATCCAGTGGCTCGGCGACCGAGATCTCCCGGGTCCGCTCGATCACGTTCTCCGCGTGCACCGCGCCGACCGCCACGAACGGGAAGTCGCGAGCGACGACCAGCTGCATGGCGAGCGGGAAGCTGAGCACGAACGGGTAGGTCAGCGGCAGCGAATCGCTGAACCGCAGCCCGGTCGCCCGGCAGTACGCCGCCAGGTGATCGGGATCGACCTTGAAGCCCTCGAGCCGGACAGTCCGGTCGGGCACGGTGGACTTGCGGGCCGACAGCCCGGGCACCGGCACCGCGCCGAGCGCGGCCTTCACGAACAGACTGGTGTTCTTCGGCGCCTCGGTGAGCTTGATGGTCTGGCTCATCATGCTCCGATCAGGCTCTGGCCGCAGACGCGAACGATATTGCCGCTCACCGCATTCGACGCCGGGGAGGCGAAGTAGGCGATGGTCTCGGCGACGTCGACGGTCTGGCCGCCCTGCAGCAGCGAGCTCATCAGGCGGCCGGCCTCACGGGTGGCGAGCGGGATGGCGGCGGTCATGGCGGTCTCGATGAAGCCCGGCGCCACGGCGTTGATGGTGATGCCCTTCTCCGCCAGCTTCGGCGCCTCGGCGTTCACCATGCCGATGACACCGGCCTTGGAGGTGCCGTAGTTGGTCTGGCCGCGGTTGCCCGCGACACCGGCGATGGAGGACACGTCGATGACGCGGCCACCGGACTTGAGCGCGCCCGCGGCCACCAGGCCCTCGGTAATGCGGTGCGGCGCAGCCAGGTTCACATTGATGACCGAGTTCCAGCGGCCCTCGTCCATATTCGCGAGCAGCTTGTCGCGGGTGATGCCGGCATTGTGCACGATGATGTCGATGCCGCCGAAGCGCTCGGTGGCGAAGGCGGCCAGCTTCTCGGCGGCGTCGGGGGAGGTGACGTCGAGCGCGAGCGCGGTGCCGCCGACCTTGTTGGCGGTATCGGACAGCGCCTCACCGGCGGCCGGGATATCGGCCACGATGACGGTGGCGCCGTCGCGAGCGAACACCTCCGCGATCGTCGCGCCGATGCCGCGCGCGGCGCCGGTGACCACGGCGACCTTGCCCGCGAGGGGCTTGTCCCAGCTGGCCGGCGCGGTGGAGTCGTCCTTGCCGACGCGGAAGACCTGGCCGTCGACGAAGGCCGACTTGGCCGAAAGAATAAAGCGCAGCGTCGATTCCAGGCCGGTGGCGGTGGCGGCGGCCTCCGGGTGCAGGTACACCAGGTTGCCGGTGGAGCCGCGCAGCAGTTCCTTGGCGATCGAGCGGCTGAAGCCCTCGAGGGCGCGCTGCGCGATCTGCTCGTCGACGGTCGCGGTCAGCTCGGGCGTGGTGCCGATGACCAGGACGCGGCCGGACGCGCCGAGGCTGCGCAGGGCGGGCTGGTAGAACTCGAACAGCTGCTGCAGCTCCTCGATGCTGCGAATGCCGGTGGCGTCGAAGACCAGCGCGCCGAGCTTGACGCCCGGGGTGACGGAATCAGCGAAGTCGTAGTCCGACAGCAGGTTTCGCGCGGCGTCGGCGACGCGGCCCTTACCGCCCAGCAGCACCGCACCGGCGAGCGCGGGCTGACCGGCGACATAGCGGCGCAGGTTCTCCGGCTGCGGCAGGCCCAGCTTGCCCGCGAGGAACGCGCCGGGCGCGGAGTGGATGAACGATCCGTACAGGTTGGGAGCGCCCTTGCTCTTGCTGGCTGCCACTGTTCCTACCTTCTCTGTCTCGGGATTGTCCGTCTCGTACGTCCCGGCCCGGAGCGGTTTCGGCCACAGACGGGGGTACGGTGTCGACAAATGAACTTACTCCAGAGTAAGTTTAATGTAAACCGATCGCCGCCGGTCCCGCGGGATCGATGCGAGTACGGAAATCCACCCGACGAGACACTGGAGACTCGAGTGACCACCAAAGCCCGTTCGGCGAAGCCCGCGGCGCAGCCCGCGGACAGGACAGCCAAGACCGCCAAGCAGGCCAAGCCTGTTGCAATCCTCGGCGGCAACCGGATTCCGTTCGCCCGTTCCGACGGCAAGTACGCACACGCCTCCAACCAGGATATGTTCACCGCCGCGCTGAACGGCCTGGTCAGCCGGTTCGGGCTGCAGGGCGAACGCCTCGGCATGGTGGTCGGCGGCGCCGTCCTCAAGCGTGTCGGCGAGCACGGCATGATCCGCGAGAGCGTGCTCGGCTCCACCCTGTCTCCGTACACCCCGGCCCACGATCTGCAGCTCGCCTGCGGCACCGGCCTGCAGGCCATCCAGACCGTGGCCGACGGAATCGCGCTGGGCCGCTTCGAGGCCGGCATCGGCGGCGGCACCGACACCACCTCCGATGCGCCCATCGGCGTGAGCGAGAGCATGCGCGAGTGGATGCTCGACGCCAACCGCGCCAAGAACAACAAGGACTACGCCAAGCTGGTCGGCCGCCTGCGCCCGTCCATGGTCGGCATCGAGATCCCGCGCAATGCCGAACCGCGCACCGGACTTTCGATGGGCGAGCACGCCGCCATCACCGCCAAGGAATTCGGTATCGCCCGGGAGGCCCAGGACGAGCTGGCCTACCTGTCGCACCGGAATATGGCCGCCGCCTACGACCGTGGCTTCTTCGACGATCTCATCACCCCGTTCCTCGGACTGACCCGCGACGACAACCTGCGTCCCGGCTCGACCATCGAGAAGCTGTCGACCCTGAAGCCGGTCTTCGGCGTCAAGGCGGGCGATGCCACCATGACCGCGGGCAACTCCACGCCGCTGACCGACGGCGCCTCCGCGGTACTGCTCTCCAGCGACGAGTGGGCCGCCGCGCACAAGCTGTCGCCGCTGGCCTACCTGGTCGACTCCGAGGTCGCCGCGGTCGATTACATCCACGGACCGGACGGGCTGCTCATGGCCCCGACCTACGCGGTGCCGCGCATGCTGGCCCGTAACGGCCTGACGCTGCAGGACTTCGACTACTACGAGATCCACGAGGCCTTCGCCTCCGTGGTGCTGGCCACCCTGCAGGGCTGGGAGTCGGACCAGTACTGCAAGGAGCGTCTGGGCCTGGACGGCGCGCTGGGTTCCATCGACCGCGGCAAGCTGAACGTGAACGGCTCCTCGCTCGCGGCGGGCCACCCGTTCGCCGCGACCGGCGGCCGCATCATCGCCGCCACCGCCAAGCAGCTGGCCGAGAAGGGTGGCGGCCGCGCGCTGGTCTCCATCTGCGCCGCCGGCGGTCAGGGCGTTGTCGCCATCGTGGAGCGCTAGTCAGCACTTCGGCTCCCGTACAGGAGCTTTCGCGCCGCTAGACCGGTGTGGGTGATCGAGGGCGGTGCCCGGTTCAGGACGACGAACCGGTGCACCGCCCTCGTGTTTCAGGGGATGCCGCCCTCGTGTTTCAGGGGATCAGGTGCAGGGTGCGGGTGGCCAGTTCGGAGATGCGGGTGGCGGTATGACCGGCCACCGCACTGCGCAGAGTGTCCCCCAGCGGTGCGGTCCACTGCTCCGGGATACGGGCGGTGCCGGTGAGGATTCCGGCCACCGAGCCCGCTGTCGCGCCGTTCGAGTCGGCGTCCCAGCCCGATTCCAGGGTCAGCGTGACGGTGCTGGTGAAATCACCGGCACCCCAGAGCAATCCGGCGGCGATGAGGCAGGCGTTCCCGATCGCATGGAATGGGTTGTAGTGGCCGTCGCGGGTGCGAATCCGGTCCACCGCCTGCTCCCAGGTGCGACCCTGCGCACGGTCCTCGACGACCTTCGAAAGCTCCACCGCGAGACGGGACTTCGCGGGAATCACCGCACCCGCCCGCGCCAGCGCCTCGCCGGGATCACCGGCGGTGAAGGCCGCCGCGATCAGGGCCGCCGCCCACATGGCGGCCCACAGGCCGTTGCCGGTGTGCGATACCGAGGCATCACGCGCGGCCAGTGCGGCCGCGCGAATCGGTGCGCCCGGGCTGGTGTAACCGTAGATATCGGCGCGCATGAGCGCACCTGCCCACTCACGGTAGGGATTTCGATGCGTGGCGGTCTCCGGCGGGGCGAAACCGTCGATGAGATTGCGGTAGGCGACCCGTTCGGCGGTATAGGTCCGCAGGAAGGGCAGGCGTTCGAGCCAGAGCGCGCAGACGTCGTCGGCCATGAAATCCGCGCCGTACTGCTCCAGCAGATACAGGCCCAGCACGGTGTAGTCCAGGGGCTTGGTCTGCGCGCCGACTGCGCAGCGGCCCAGCCAGCCGCCGTGAATCCGGTCGAACAGTTCGGCGTGGGCCAGGTCGGCGAGCGGGAAGTGCGCTGCCGAATCACGCTGCGCGCCTGGACCATCGGCGTCGGACGGTTGATCGTCCCATTCGGTGAACGGCCAATCGGCCAGTCGCGGTGCGGATTCGATGCGGTCGAGCAATCGCCAGCACGCGGCTTCCAGCGGCCGGTCCGATTGCGCGAGGTCGTGCACCTCCTCGTCGAACTCCGCTACCGCATAACCGGATTCGATGCGCTGACACCATTCGTAGTAGAGCAGGGCGCGGGGATCGGCCTCATGGTGACCGAACGCTTCGATGGCAGGCACCGCAGGTCACAGCACCGCTCGGGCGGCGTCCAGCACCTCCGATAGCAGCGGTAGCGATTCATCGCGCTCAGGTGCGCGCGCCCACCAGCGCCCCTCATGGGTGTGACGGCCCAATCCCGTGGGCAGGATGACATTACTGCGGTGCGGTCCGATATCCACGCTGTTGCGCTCCAACTGTTCGAGGCATTCTTCGGAGGGGTAACCATCGAACATCGCCAGGAAGGTGCGGCGCGGCGGACGGTCGCGCACCAGCACCGGGCCGGGCACGCCGCGCAGCATCAATTCGTCGAGTAGCAAGGCGCCCAACGGTTCCGGGGTATTGAGGGCCGCGATCGTATCCACCAGCGGCAGTACCACGAACCCGGGTGTGGTCACGTGCACATGCGGCAACCCGAACAGGGAGCGATACACACTCGCCCATTCCTGTGGGGTCGTCAGCTCGTCCAACCGCACAATCCACCCCTCGTCCGGGCTCTGCTCCAACGACGGCGATGTCGGTTATCAGTGAAAACCGAGCCCGTGCATCCCACCACCGATTTGGGTGAATCGTTCGCAAACTGTGGAGTACTCGCGACGTGCCCGGCGTCGCCAAGTCAGTGTACGAGCAGAATCACCGGGTAGCCTCCCAGTAGAGACAGGCATTCCCACCAGGAGGTTTGTCATGCCCTGCGATCTGATGCTGATCGCCTACGACGGATCCGAGAATGCGCGCCGCGCGGTCGAATACGCCGGTCGCTTCCTCGCCGCCGACCGAGCCGTGGTGCTCACCGCCTGGGAGCCCATGGCGCGCCAGGCCGCCCGGCTCTCCGGACTGTCGGGGGTGGTGCAGCCCGAGTGGATGCCCGACGACGAGATCGAGGACATCGCCTTCGCGGACGCCAAGAACATCAACTCCGAGGGCGTGCGGCTGGCGAAACTCGCCGGACTCAATGCCGAGGCGCGGACCGTCGAGTGCACCACCACCATCTGGAACGGCATTGTCGAGGTGGCCGACGAGCTCGATGTGGACATCATCGTGGCGGGCACCCGCGGAGCTACCGGAATCCGGGCGCTGCTGCACTCCAGCGTGGCCGACTCGGTGCTCAAACATTGCCATCGGCCGGTGCTGATGGTGCCACCGGGACGTGAGCCGGAACCAAAACCTTGAGCGCACAACAACACTGGTCAGACGGTGTGGCGAAGACCATGCCGCGAGTCTGAGATCTGCGTCGCTCTGCGGTTTCGGCTCCGGCGGCGCGGACTATGGTCGGAAGCCATGGACGGATTTCTGCTCGCGACGCCCGCCGGCGTGGTACGCGCCACCGGAACCCGCATCGCCTTCGACGACGCGGGCGCCGCGGCGGCGGCGCTGCGGGCCGGTGACGTGGAGCTGATCGTCGGCGCGCTGCCGTTCGATCCGCGTCGCCGGACCGCGCTGAGCGCGCCCGCGCAGGCCGTCCGCACCGCGGGGCCATGGCGACCGGCCGCGCTGCCCGTACTGCCGCAGGTGCGGGTCGTCTCCGAAATGCCCAGTGCCGCAGAACATGTGGCACGAGTGACGAAACTCGTCGAACAGCTCAACGATCCCGGGCAGCCGCTGCGCAAGGTGGTACTGGCACGCTCCCTGCTCGCCGAGGCCGATGCGCCGCTGGAGCCGGAGGTGGTCGCCGCACACCTGGTGACCCGGCATCCGCGTGCGAATGTCTACGCCGTCGACCTCACACCCGCCGGACGGCCCGGCGATACGCTGCTCGGCGCCACGCCCGAGGTGCTGGTGGCACGGCACGGCCGCACCGTCACCCTGAAACCGCTGGCCGGCACGCTGCCGCGGCTCGCCGATCCCGACGCCGACGCCGCACAGGCGCGAGAACTGCTGGCCAGCAGCAAGAATCGCGATGAGCACGCCTATGTCATCGACTGGATCCGGGAACAGCTCACGCCGGTATGCGGTGAACTCGACATCCCCGACGGGCCCGAACTGCTGCAGACGCCCGAGGTATGGCATCTGGCCACACCCATCACGGCGGAACTGCGCGATCCCGAAATCACCGCCCTCGATCTGGCCGTCCTGCTGCACCCCACCCCCGCCGTCTGCGGTACCCCCACCGATCTCGCGCTCGACGCCATCGCAGACCTCGAAGGCGACCGCGGTTTCTACGGCGGCGCGGTCGGCTGGTGCGATGCCCGCGGCGACGGAGAATGGGTGGTCGCCATCCGCTGCGCCGAACTCTCCGCCGACGGCCGCTCACTGCGCGCCTTCGGCGGCGGCGGCATCGTCGCGGCCTCCGACCCGCAGGCCGAACTGGCCGAAACCACCGCCAAACTGCGCACCTTCCTCAACGGGTTGCAGTGCGCGGTGCCGGAGTAACAAACGGCCGTCGTTCGGCCACAAGTGGGTTCACGCCCCGAGCCGATCCCGCCCCGGCACTCCAGCATCACCCGCCCCAAGTTCGTGGCCCGGCTCGGTCTGGACTGAGTGGAGCGGGGGAGCGAAGCGGAGGAGCGGAGGGAGGGAAGACCGAGCTAACAGGGCCGCGAACCCGCCCGAAGCGAAGCGAAGGGCCAAAGACAGAGCCCACCTGCTAGGTTTGCTCGAGTTACGCATGCGTCGATGTATGGGAGTACCGCGATGAAGTTTGCCGTCCCTGGTGTAGCGAGCGCTGCCGGCGGAGCCTTGATCGGGCTGGCTGCGGTCCTGGTCATCACAATGGCTGCGTCGCAGGACAAGCGCCCGGACATCGACCGGAGCGGCGACGCCGGCTCATCGCTGCTCAACAACGTTGATTACGGCGCGCGCTGACCGGCTGACCTCCGATCCTGCCGCCGCGACCGGTCCGTTCGGAGACCGGTCGCCGAATATCGAACCGCTGGGCCGCCGCTGGCTGCTCGGCACCATTGTCGCCGCCTTCCTGCTGACCTTCCTGCAGGCACCGGGCCGCACCGTCGCCGACACCAAATACGACCTGGCCCAGAATCCGCTCGGCTTCCTCACCCGCGCCGCGCACCTGTGGAGTAGCCAGGCCCCGATGGGTCAGGTGCAGAACCAGGCCTACGGATACTTCTTCCCGCACGGCGCCTTCTTCTCCCTCGGCCATTTACTCGGCCTGCCCGCCTGGATCACCCAGCGCATCTGGTGGGCCCTGCTGCTGCTCGCCGGCTTCTGGGGCATCATCCGCCTCTGCGAGGCCCTCGGCATCGGCAGCCGCGGCTCCCGCCTCATCGCCGCCATCGCCTTCGCCCTCTCCCCCCGCGTCCTCACCACCCTCGGCTCCATCTCCTCCGAAACCCTCCCGATGATGTTGGCGCCCTGGGTCTTGCTCGCCCCGGCCGCGCTGGGCGCCGCAGTCACCCGCCGGCGCACCTCCGACCACGCTGAAAGCGATTCAGCGCCAAGCGGCCTCGCAGCAGCGGCACACCGAACGTGGAGCACGATCACCCGCGCCACGGACAGCGAGCGCGACGCGGCCCGCAGCGAAAATGGCTCAGCACCGAGCGGCCTCGCTGCCAGGGCACGCCGGATCCGGCACGACGTCATCGACCGGAAGCCGGACGCGAATGCTCAGCCCGACCGGCCACACCGTCCCGGCGCCCTGAACAGCATCGAAGCTGCCAACCAGTCGGCAGCTCTCGGAGGCGACTGGTCGCCGGACCGCCCGGACCCTGCAATACGGAAGCCGAGTGCGGCCGATATGAGCGGCGCACCGAGCCACGATTCCGCAGCTGATCCGGCGGCCGGTGCGGACGTCCCGGTGTCCGATGGTGGTCGGGCGCTGCGCTGGTGGCGCAAGTTCCTGGCCGGTGGGAGTGCGGGGTTGCGGGGGGCGGCTACTCCGGCCGGTAGCGCAATGGCGTTGGCGCTCATGGGGTCTGTGAATGCGGTGGCTACGGCGGCGGCTTTTTTGCCGGCTGCGCTGTGGTGGGTGTCGTATCGGCCCGATCGGGCGTGGTGGCGGTTTACACGGGCGTGGATTCCGATGTTGGTGCTGGCCACTTTCTGGTGGGTGGTGCCACTGCTGTTGCTGGGCAAGGTGAGTCCGCCGTTCCTGGACTTCATCGAATCGTCCGGGGTGACCACGCAGTGGGCGTCGCTCGGGGAGGTGCTGCGGGGGACCGACAGTTGGACGCCGTTCGTTTCACCGGAGCGAATCGCGGGTGCGGTGCTGGTGACGCAGCCCGCCGCGGTGCTGGCCACCGGGCTGCTGGCGGCCGCGGGTATCGCGGGGCTGGCCATGCGGTCCATGCCGAGCCGAGGGCGGCTCGTACTGATTCTGGGTGTGGGACTGGTGGGCATCTGCGCCGGTTACGCCGGGGATCTGGGCGGGCCGTTCGCGGAGCAGGTGCGGACCTTCCTCGACTCCGGCGGGGCGCCGCTGCGCAATGTGCACAAGCTGGAGCCGCTCATCCGGCTGCCGCTCGTGCTCGGGCTGGCGCATCTGCTGAGCCGGGTGCCACTGCCCGCCTCGGTGCCGATGCCGGTGTGGCGCAGGGCATTCGCGCATCCCGAACGCGACCGGATGGTGGCGGTCGGCGCGCTGATCCTGACGGCGCTGGCACTGTCGACGTCACTGGCCTGGACCGGGAAACTGGCGCCCAGCGGCGCGTACGAGAAGGTGCCGGGCTACTGGCAGCAGACGGCGGATTGGCTGGCGCACAACGCCTCCGACACCCGTGCACTGGTGGTGCCGGGAGCGCCATTCGCCAGCCAGATATGGGGCCTGACACGCGACGAACCGCTGCAGGCCCTGGCGAGCACGCCCTGGGCAGTCCGAGATTCGGTGCCGCTCAACCCACCCGGCGCGATTCGGGCGATGGATTCGGTGCAGCGGCTCATTGCCGACGGGCGGCCGTCGGCGGGGCTGGCGGCGACGCTCACCGATCAGGGCATCGGAATCCTGGTGCTGCGCAATGATCTCGACCCGGAGACCTCGCGTTCCACCCGCCCCATGCTCGCGCACCGTGCCATCGAAGGCTCACCGGGACTGAGCAAGATCGCGGAATTCGGCGATCCGATCGAGACCGGGCATGTGGACGGGCTGGTCGCGGACGCGGATCTGCGACCCCGCTATCCGGCCATCGAGATCTACCGCGTCGCGGGTAAGGCACTCGGCACACCGGCCGAACTGCGCAGCGGAGTCGGCGCGCCCGGTTCGTTCCCGGGCGCGTACACAGTTCCGCTGGACAGTGTGCCGGTGGTGCAGGGCGGGCCGGAGGCGCTGGAACGATTGCGCCGCAATCCCGCAACGCCCAGCGGGCCGACCCTGCTGGCCGCCGATGCGGCGCGAGCGGGCCTGCCGGCGGATGCGGTCACGATCACCGACACACCGATGGATCGGGAAACCGACTTCGGGCGCGTCGACAATCACAATTCGGCATTGCGCGCGCCGGGAGATCCCCGGCGCACCCACAATCTAGTGCCCGACTATCCGGTACCCGGTGCGCCGCTGGTGGAGGGCGAATGGTCCGGCGCGACCATCACGGTCTCCAGTTCCGCGGCCGATGCCACCCAGCTGGGCGGGGCCGCACCCGGCAGTTCCACCGCCGCGGTCGTCGACGGAGATCCGTCCACAGCCTGGATCAGCAATGGCACCGAACATGCACTGGGCCAATGGCTTCGACTGGATCTGGACAAGCCCGTCAACTCGGCCGTACTCCATGTGACCACCAGCGGCGCCGCCATCGGCAGCCCCGTGAAGTGGCTGGAGGTGGCTACCGCCAAAGGCACCGTCGCCGCGCGCATCAGCGAACCCGGGGTGCCGGTGCCGGTCGCACTGCCGCCCGGTAAGACCGACTGGGTCAAGATCACCGCCGCCAGCACCGAGAACGGCAGCAGCGGTGGGCAATTCGGTATCAGCGAACTGAGTCTCGACGATTACGCCGACCGGGATGATCCGGCCACCGTGGATATCCGGCATCGCACCGTCCTGCCGGCCACACCCGCCGGTGCGCAGGTGCAGGGCTGGGATCTGGGCCAGGAATTCCCCGGCCGCAGTTCCTGTTTCGACTCGCCCGATCGGGTGCGCTGCAGTAAGGCACTGGCACTGTCCGCCGAGGAGCCGGGCGTGTTCGAGCGCACCCTGAATGTGCCGCAACCCCTCACCGTGGCACCGGATCTGCTCGTGCGCGCACGCCCCGGACCGGCCCTGGAAAACCTGCTCACCGATCACGACCGTCCCGCCGCGCACGGTCAGGCCGATGTCGCCGACCCGCGCGGCTCCGCCCTCGCCGCCACCGACGGCGATCCGCGCACCAGTTGGACCGCGCCGGAAACCACGGTTCGCGAAAAAACCGGCGGCAAACCCACACTCACCATCGATCTGCCCGAGCCCACCCTGGTGACGGGCCTGGAAGTGGCGCCCGCCCTGGGCGACCTACCCGCCCACCCGACCGCCCTCTCGGTGAACCTCGGCGACGGTCCCCAGGTCCGCACCGTCGACCCCGCCTCCGGCGTCACCACCCGCATAGAACTGCACCCGCACGTCACCGACCGCATCGAACTCAGCATCCAGTCCTGGGACCCCGTACTCGACCAAACCGCACTGGGTTTCGCGCAGGAACAACCCCCCGGCCTAGCCGAAGTGACCGTCCTGGGCCCCGACTACCCCGCCCCCGCACCCCCCGACCGCCTCATCACCATCGACTGCGACCACGGCCCGACCCTCGCCGCCGCCGGCCGCCTCCTGCACACCACGATCACCGGCACCGCCGCCGAATTACGCTCCGGCGCACCGATTCCCGCCAAGATCTGCACCACCGACAGCACCGCACCCGGCGACAGCAGCACCGGACCACACGGCAATCACGTTCCGAACGGCGACTCCACCGATCCCAATGGCGACTCGAGCGGCACCGCAACCACATTCGATCTGCCGAACGGCCGCATCGACGTCACCGTCGCCCCGACCGATCTGTTCAGCGTCGATGAGCTGCGCTTGAACCGAACCGCATCAGCTGCGGACGCCCAGGCGACTGCCGCCGGTACAGCGGCACCCGGCAGCCCTGCGGCCCAGGCAGATCCAGCCGCCGGTGGAGCACCATCGAGCCGCGAGGCGAAAACCGCATCGGCAGGCGGCATCGCGGGTACCGCATCGGCTGGAGTGCATGCACCTGCGGGGACTCGGCTGCTGGTGCTGCCGCTGAGCACGAATGTCGGCTGGCGGGCGGTGACGGCCGATGGCCACGAGTTGAAGCCGGTGGTGATCGACGGGTGGCAGCAGGCGTGGCTGGTGCCGCCGGGGACCACGGGGCCGGTCACCGTCGAGTTCCCGGCCGATCGGTGGTATCGGGTTGCGATCTTCGGCGGATTGCTGCTCTTGATTCCCCTTGTGGTGCTGGCATTTCGGAGCGCCCGCAGGCCGGTCCGTGACGACGGGCCCGCGCCGCGGACGTGGCGCAGTCGTACCGTGGGCGCGGCCGGGCTGGCCGTCGCGGCGGGGCTGATCGCCGGTCCGACCGGAATCGTGCTCACCGCACTGGGATTGGTCGCGGCGTACTTCCGGCCGCGCGACTGGTCGCGTGCACTCGTCGCGATCGCCTTTGCGGGGACGGCGATTTCCGCTGCCGCGCTCTCCACCGGTCCGTGGCGTTCACCCGAGGGGTACATGGGCGCCTCGCTGTGGGTGCAGTTCCCCGCACTCGTAGCGATTGTGGCCCTGGGTCTTTCCGCGCTGCCGTCGCGCCGCGACTGAATTCAGCCGACGCGGCGGCGCATCCACTGCCGCACCGGCTCCTCGACGAGCGCGAAACTGGCGGCGGCCAGGGGCAGGGTGAACGCCAGGGTCAGCAGATAGACCAGCACGAAATGCCCGCGGAACGGAATGATGCCGAAGACCGGGAAGACGATCGACAGTACGGCCAGGTGCCAGATGAAGATGCCGTACGACCAGCGGCCGAGGGTGGCGGCGGTGCGGCTCTCCAGCCAGCGATGCCGAATATCGGGCCGTAGCACCAGCGGTGCCAGCAGGCTGAATCCGATGACCGCCCCCAGCAGCGTCTTCATGACGTACTGCCAGGGTTCCCCGTGCTTCAACCCCTCCGGACCACCCAGATCGGTCGCGGCCAGCAGCATGGCGGCCACCGCCAGCGGCCACATCAGCCGGCGATTACCGGCGATCCGCCGCCAGTGCGGCGCCTCGAGATCGGTGAGCTCGGCCAGCAGCATCCCCATGGCGAACCACGGCAGATATCCCGGCAGCCAGTTGTCGGCGTGAATGGCATCCGGCGTCGGGACCGGTATGAAATTCCAGCCGAGGAAGACGAGGGCCAGCCCGAGCACCGCGGGCACCCGCCACCGCGCGCGCGTCCCGCGCATCCACACCATGGCGAGGGCCAGCAGCGGCAGCACGACATAGAAGGCCACCTCCACCGACAGACTCCACATCTGAGTGAGCCCGTCGGTGAGGGTGTAGGGCACGAAGACCTGCGTCAATGCGAGGTTGGACAGCCACACCCGCAGTCCCGCGGTATGCGCCGCGTTCGGCAGCAGAATCAGTACCGTGCACACCACGACCCAGTAGGCGGGCAGGATGCGGGCGGCGCGATGCAGGAGATATCGACCCGCCGGAGGCGAAGCGCCGAGCCAGCGGGCGGCCGCGGCATGCGGACGCCACAGCAGGAATCCGGAGAGCACGAAGAAGACGGCGACCGCCATATCGAACCGCTCGAGCACCCGTCCGATCACCGGATAGCCGGCGGCGCCGGTCTGGAACGCCACATGGGTGAGCATGACGCCGAGGGCCGCGAGCGCCCGCATGCCTTCCAGCGCGGGCACGAAAATGCCGGGGCGGCGGACGGATCGGGCATCGAGGTCCGCACTCGCCTCGGGTGAGGCGGCCGCCCGGACCGGCGGAACCGGTTCGGAGGGCGGGTGCAGAGTCGCTGTCATCGTGTCCAGTTTGCCTTGTCGCATGGATGTGTGATCACCCCGTGTTTGACTTCCGGCCGTTTCGCGATATTTTCCCGCCTCGGCGAGACTCTTCCGGGCCCTGGACTGTTAGTGTCGGGGCTCACGAGTGCTGTGCGGCGACCACAGTACTAATCGGAATGACCTGTTCGACGACGAGGAGAACCTGCATGGCACTGAGTGCCGGTACCAGAAGGACGGTGGCCTGCCTGCTCGTGGGGCTGGGTGCATTGCTGCTCGTCGCCGCGATCATGATCCCCACCTACACGGTGAGCCGTCTCGCGAAAACCCCGCTTGACCTGGAGATCACGACCGTCGCGACCAATGTCCCAGGAGCGCCCAGCGAAGTCCTCGACTCCAAGTCGCTGACCTCGCCGACCGGTGCGGCCAAGGTCGACACCAACGTTCCGCTGTTCTCACAGCGCTTCCTCACCGTCGAAGATCCGTCGGACGCCTCGGAAATGACCATTCAGGCCGGTCAGACCCTGCGGCGCACGGATAAGCAGGGCGACACCGGACTGCTGACCGCCCTCGTCGACCGCGTCACCATCGATCGCAAGAACGGCATGCCCGTCGATGCCGTCGACGGCGGCCCCAACGGCTCGATCGCCGCGACCGTCGACAAGAAGGGTGCGGCAGTCATGGAACCGGTGCAGCACACCGGACTGCAGTACCGCTTCCCGATCGGCACCGAGAAGAAGACGTACCCGTACTTCGACGTCAATGTGCGCAAGACCTTCGACATCAATTTCGTCGAAGAGACCGAGATCAATGACATGAAGGTCTACCACTTCCAGCAGACCATCCCGGTCACCGATCTCTCCACCGTCGTCAACTCCCCCACCAACAAGCTCGCGCTGCCCGCCGAGAAGTGGGGCGTGGACGGCGGCGACACCCCGATCACCATGACCCGCTTCTACACCGACACGCGTGACGTGTGGGTGGAGCCGAAGACCGGCACGGTCATCAAGGGTGGCGAGCAGATCCACCAGTTCTACGCCCGCGATGCCGCCAAGCCCGAGGTCACCGTCCTCAACGCGCACCTGGTCTTCGATGAGAACACCATCGAATCGCAGATCTCCGTGGCCAAGACGAATATCGACAAGCTGTCGCTCTACGGCCGCACCCTGCCGATCGTGTTCGGCATCCTCGGCGCCATCGCCCTGATCGCCGGCCTGGTCATCGGCCTGCTCGGCGGCAATGGCAACGGCGGCACCCCCGTCCGCCGCGTCTCACCCGCCGCCGGTGGTCCGGCTCCCGGTGGTCCGGCGCCCGGCGCCACGTTCCCCTCGAGCCCCCCGCAGGGCCGAGTGGACCATTTCGCCGACGCCCCGACCCAGCAGATCGACATCAGCAAGACACAACAGATCGACATGGACAAGAATCCCTGATCGGATTCCGTCCCAGCGGCCCCGCACCTGCGAAAGGTGCGGGGCCGCTCCCGTTTCCAACCTCGGCGCGCATCCCCGCACTCCGCTGCCGGAGGTCCCACTCGACCGCACGGCCCGCATCCGAACCTCACAGCAACTACCAGGTGTGCGGCACGGACGCGGGCTGTGCGGTTACCCGAGGGTGAGGTGCCGGCGGGTCGGGTGCGGTGTTGTGACTCCGGCGAGGCAGTGCCTTTCGGGCGCGAGGTGGATGTGGAACGGGGTGGGAGGGAAGCGGCGGGAAGGGGGTGGGAGCATTGCGGGCGTGTCCGTTGTACGTCGTCTACCCGTGGTCGCGGACCTGACGTTGGTGACGGCCGGGGCGATGACGGCGAATGTGGCGGGGTATCTGCTGCAGTTGCTGGCCAGTCGGTGGCTGGGGGTCACGGGGTACAGCTCGTTCGCGAGTCTGCTCGCGGTGCAGCTGCTGTGCGCGGTGCCGGCCTTGGCTTTACAGAACGTGGTGGCGCGCGAGATCGTGCGCGGGGCGAGTACGGCGGCGGTGCGGGGGCTGGCGCTGCGATGCGCGGGACTGGTCGCGGTGGTGGCCGTGCCGCTGGTTCCCCTGGTGAGTGCGGTGCTGTCGGTAAGCTTCGCGGCCTCGGCCGCCGCGCTGTGCGCCGCGCCCGTGCTGGTACTGCTCTCCGGTGAGCAGGGGATATTGCAGGGGCGCAGCCGATTCCGCGAGTTGGCTATTGTGCTCGGCGGGGCCGGAATGGCGCGGGTGACACCGGCGGTGGTGGTGCTCGCGGCGGGCGGGGCGACTACGGCCGCACTCTGGGCCGCAGCGGCCGGAATCGCCGTCGCGGCACTCGGTGCCCGCCGGATGACGGACATCACCGAGACTCGCACTGCGGATTTCGTGCGGACCATCGCTCCCGCACCCAGCGGTGGAGCAACGTCCAGCACAGCGGTTTTCGACGGTGCAGCCACGTCCAACGCACCGGTACTCGACATTGCGGGTGCCTCCGGCTCACCAGTTCGCGAAAGTGTGCCGACCTCTGACTCCCCCGTCCTCGAGGGTGCGGGAGCTACTGGTGTGGCGGGTCTCGACGGTGGCGCGGCCGTTCTCGATCCGGCTGAGGCTCGAGGTCGGGTGGGTCTCGCGGGGCGGGTGCGGGGGTATGTAGGTGGAGTCAGCCCGGTGTTCCGGGCGGTGCAGGTGCAGGCGGCGCTGATGGCGCTGTCGTCGGCGGATTTGATTGTGTCGCGAATCGTGCTCAGCGAGAGCGATGCTGGGCGGTACGCACTGGGTGCCATTGCCGCGAAGATCGCGTTCTGGCTGCCGCAGGCGGTGGGGGTGGTGCTGTACCCGCGGATGGCGCAGCCGCAGCATTCCGCGCGGGCCGTGCGGTCGGCGCTCGCCGTATTGGTGGGGGTCGGGGCGGTGGCGGTGGCGGGTGCGGCGGTGGCGGCGCCGCTCGCGCCGATGCTCGCCGGGCACGACTACGCGCCGGTGCAGGGACTGCTGTGGATGTTCGCGCTCAATGGTGCATTGCTCGCGGTGCTGCAGGGTGCGCTGCTGTCCGCCATCGCGGCGGATCGGACGGCTCCGGCCGCCATCACCTGGCTGGGTCTGGCGGTGGGCGTGGGCGTCATGCTGACCTGCACGCATTCGGTGTCGAGCTTGATCATGGTCGCGACAGCCGCGTCCGCGGTCACCACCCTCGTCATTACGATCCTCGCCTTGCGCACCGCGCGGGAAGCGGGCGAAAGGGCTTCGAGCGTCCCCGGTTTCGGTGCGAGCGGCGCATAGGGTGCCGGTGTGAGTGTGCGGGGCCGCGAGCGGCGGTGGGCCGGGCTGGTGCCCGCCGGGTACAGCCTGGCGCTGGCGCTGCTGGTACTCGGGCCGCTGCTGGGCCCGGGATATCTGCTGCTCCGCGATGCCGTCAGCACCCCGCGCTCATACCTCACCGATTCGGCGCTGGGGCTCGGTGACGCCGCGCCGCGCGCCGTCCCCCAGGACGCGCTCATAGCCACCCTCTCCCCGTTCATCGACGGCGGCCTGATCGTCAAAGTCATCCTGCTGGCGGCACTTTGGCTCGCCGGCTGGGGCGCCGCCACCCTCGCCCGCGACCTGCTCCGCGTCTCCACCGCCCCCCAACTGGTGGCCGCCACCCTCGCCATCTGGAACCCCTACGTCGCCGAACGCCTCCTGCAGGGCCACTGGAGCCTCCTTACCGGCTACGCCGCCCTCCCCTGGATCGCCCTCCTGGCCACCCGATTACGCGCCGCCGCGGTCGTACCCGCGGCGGTCGGGGCGGCAATCGACGCAGCCAGGCCTGCCGGCCCGCCGATTGTGGTGCCAGGTGCGCCCGCCGTCACCGAATGTACCGATGCAGACTCGCGCACTAGGCCCCGATCCGCGACCTCGGGTGCGGCGCGGATCTGCGGTCTCTCTTCTCGCCGATGCGTCACCTGGGCTGCGCTCGGGGGATGGCTGGCGGCTGCGGGACTGACGCCGACCGGCTCATTGTTGGCCGGGTGTATGGCATTCCTGCTGGTCGGGCGGCGGAATTTGACTGGCGCAGTGGGGCTTTGGATCGTGGCGGCGGCGCCGTGGCTGGCGGCTACCGCACTCGCGGGAACGGGGGCCGAGCCATCGGATCCGGCGGGCGTGGCTGCCTTCGCGGCGCGGGCGGAGCCTTGGCTCGGGACACTGGGCAGCTTGGCGGGATTGGGCGGGATCTGGAACAGCACCGCTGTACCCGACTCCCGCACAACCTTTTTCGCGCTGATCGGCACGGTGCTGCTGCTCGGACTGGTCGCGACCGGCGTACACGCTGTCATTGGCAGGCGCCCGCTCTCGGCCGGCATAACAGCGAGGATCAGCCAGAGCGGCGATGGTGGTTCGCACACAGGCACATTCGGCTCCGGCGCGGAGGTGAGTATCGGCGAGTACAGCTCGGAGGCCGCGGGTCTGCGTACGTGTCGGGTACTGATCGCAATAGCGGTGGCGGCCGTGGTGCTACCGGCGCTCGGGGCGACGGGGTGGGGACTTTCGGCCGGGGAATTCCTGGTGACGAAGGTGCCGGGGGCGGGGCTGCTGCGGGATACGCAGAAATTCGTGGCGCTGGCCATGCCCGGATTCGCGCTGTGCGCGGCGGCCGGATGCCGGGCGGTGTCCGAACGGATTTCAGCGGGCCGGGCCGACACTTCAGACCCGATCGCCGAGGACAGCGCAATGGCGCACGGCGCGATCACCGAGGACAGCGCGGTGACGCGCGACCGGAATGCGGGTGCTCGAATCGGAGGGGTCGCGGCGGTTTTCATTGTGCTCATGCTGGTGGCGCTGCCGGATCTGGCCTGGGGTGTGGGCGGGGCACTCCGGCCGGTGCAGTATCCGGGGGGGTGGGAGCGGGTGGCCGGTATGGTCGAGGCGCCGGGGGATGTGGCGGTACTGCCGGGCGGGATGTTCCGGAAGTTCCGATATTCGGGTAGCGCACCGGTTTTGGATCCGGCGCCGCGACTGCTGCCGCGAGATGTGTTGCAGACGGGCGAACTTCCGGTGCAGGGTGCGACGGTGTCCGGGGAGGGTGTGCGGGCGCATACGGTCGAGCAATTGCTGCTGCGCGGTGGATCGGCGCGTGAGCTGGCCGATCTGGGCGTGGGGTGGGTGCTGGTCGAGCACCGCACTCCCGGTCCGCTGGGCGAATCGAAAACCACACTGTCCGAACTGAATTCGGTCTACAGCGATGCGGATCTACAGCTGTATCGGGTGCCGGGCAGCATTGCCGATCATGATGCGTCAGCGTCCTCGCGGCGTATTGCCGGGGCGGCGCATCTGCTGTGGGCCACCCTGCTCTGCGGCGGAATCCTTTCCGCGGCAGCACATATGGTCAGTCTTTCGGGAATCCCACAACGAATCCGACGAGAATCACGACCACGCTGATCACGACGATTATGGGAATAATCCACATATCTACGAGGCTACGACCCGCGGTAGTGCATTGCTATGGCTGCAGGACAGCGCTTCCGGCGACAAGTCCGGACATCCGCTCCCCGCGCGCCACCGCCGACAGCACGTCGAAGACCCCGTTTCCGGTTTGCTCCCAGGAGAATTCGCGCGCCCGCGCCCGGGCCTTCTCCCCCAGCACCGTCCGGGCCTCGGCATTGCCGAGCAGATCCCCCACGGCTTCGGTCAGCTGCGCCGCATCGTCCACGAGCACTCCGGTCACGCCGTCCACGATGGAATCGGTGAGCCCGCGAGAACTGCGGTAGCCGACCGTCGGCACACCGTGCTGCGCCGCCTCGATCACCGCCAGGCCCCAGCCCTCCTTGCGCGAGGGCAGCACATGCACCCAGGCGCGGGACAGCAGTTCGTGTTTGCGGTGCTCGTCGACGTGCCCGTGAAAAGTGACGGCGTCGGTGATGCCCAGCTCATCGGCGTGGGCGCGGAGGTTTCCGGCCCACCAGCCGCCGCCGATCACATCGAGGTGCAGTCCGGGAACGCGCCCGCGCAGCCCCGCGACAACCGCCATGGCGTCTTCGATCTGCTTGTGCGGCACCAGCCGGGACAGCACGACGATGCTCGGATGCCCGGTGCGGGTGCTGTCGTCTCCGGCGGTGACCTGCGCGGGCACGGCCTCGGCGCCATTGCGCACCACCGCGATTCGAGTTCCCTCGACGCCCAGCGCGGCCAATTCCTCCGCCGACGGCAGTGACACCGTCAAGTATTGATTCCCCCGGTGCACGCGCGGCGACAATCGGGACTCGATCCACCAGCCGATCCGCCCGACCAGTCGTCCCGCGACCGGCCACTGCTCCCGATGCCCGTGATGCACCAGCACCACCGTCGGCGCGGCCGCCGCGGCCTGCGCGAAGAAGGGAATCCCGTTCTGGGTGTCGATCACCGCATCCGGCCGCACCCCGCGCAACGGCCCGACCCCGAGCCGGCCCAGGGCGATCGCGGCCAGCGCCCGCGGATACACGGTGTACCGCCCGCCGCCCCGGCTGATATCGATCCCCTCGACATGCTCCCGCCGAGCCGCCCCCGCATACCGTGCGGTCCGCAGCGTCACCTTCACGCCCCGGGCCGCCAGCTGCGCCCCCACCTGCTCCAGATACCGCTCACTCCCCCCGCCCTGCGGATGCCCGGTGTCGCGCCAGCACAGCAGCAGCACTTCACGCACGGGACGATCTCCAGGGTCAATGGCAGGGGACAGCGAACAATGCGCTCCACCATATAGCGAGACCCCGGCCCGCGACCCCGGCACCGGTCAACCGACTTTGTACCGACCCGACGCCAGGGCATCAGATCGCACGCCTCCGCGGCCCACACGCCCTGCACGACCGGGTCATCACGTTCGGGATGCGCCGGACGATGCATCGCGAAGTCGGCGCCGTCGCGCGCGCGATCATTCGTTCGGCAAACCCAGCTCTGGGTCTGAGCCTGCGTGTCGGGGTGCGAGGTTCAGGTGACCGGGTCGCTGCACGTGTCACTGTGCGAGACTGCTCGGCGTGCTTCGAGCCGAGGGGACCCATTCCGGAAGACCGCGTTTTGCCCGGCGGGCCACGCTGCGGCGCTCGCTACGGCTGCTGGGGAGTTTCCGGTTCGAACAGACCGATCCCGGGCTGTTCTACGGCGGTGTGGCCACCGATACGGCCGATCTGGTGGCCGATTTCTATCGGGATCTGACGGGACGGTCGCTGCGCGGCACCATTGTGCTGGACGTGGGCGGCGGGCCCGGCTATTTCGCGGACGAATTCGAGCGCGCGGGGGCGCGGTATCTGCCGGTGGAACCGGATCCGTCGGAGATGCATGCGGCGGGGCTGCGTGTGGCCGGTGCGGTGCGCGGGTCGGGAATGGCGCTGCCGTTTCGCGACAATGCCGTAGATGTCTGCATTTCTTCGAATGTGGCCGAACATGTACCGCAGCCGTGGGTGATGGCCGAGGAAATGCTGCGTGTCATCAAACCCGGTGGGCTGATGGTCTTTTCGTACACCGTGTGGTCCGGCCCGTTCGGCGGGCACGAGACCGGGCCGTGGCACTATCTGGGCGGAGAGTTCGCGGCACGCCGGTACCGGCGGAAGCAGGGGCGGGAGCCGAAGAACCGATTCGGCACCTCATTGTTCGCGGTGAGCGCGGCCGAGGGGCTGCGCTGGGCACGCCAGACACCGGACGACGTGCAGGTGCTGGCCGTTTTCCCGCGCTATCACCCACGGTGGGCCTGGTGGGTGGTGCATGTTCCGGCGGTGCGTGAACTACTGGTCAGCAACCTGGTGGTGATTGCGACGAAACAGGACTCAGCGCTGCAGTCTGCCGCGTCGCCAGATTCTCCCTAATCCACCGGTGCATTCCGGTTCGCTCCAGGGTGACTCCTGGGTTGCGAGCCCGACCGTCTCCATGGCGGTGAGCCCGACCCGGCCGGCCAGCTCATTCACTGCGGCAACGGCTTCCGCTGCCTGCAACGCCGCAGCAGCCTGCTCGGTGGTGAGGGTGCGGCCCGGCAGGAAAGACACCACCCAGCCGCCGACCCCAACGCTTTTCGCCTGATGAGGAGTGAGATCACTTGTCATCAACGATCTGTCGACCACTTGCACCGCCATGACTCGGACTCCCCTGTGCGGTAACGGTTCATGAATCGAGCGAGCTATCTGCAATAGCTATAAAGCATGCTCGCTACAGGTGCCGAATGCAATAGTGCGTTTCACGAAAAGCGAACCGACAGGTTGGGATTCGATTTTCCCATATGCCAAGAGTTAGCCCCAGGTATGCGGAAGCGGTTGCGCGCCTTGCCCTCCGGTACCACTCAGAGGTCGGCGGCGACCAATCGCAGCACCGGCTGACCCTTGCGCGCCGCACCGCGCGTACTTTCGACGACCTCCACCTGCCAGCCCGGCGGCAACACCCGCTGCAACTGGCCGGCAGCCCGCTGCATCGGCGTACTCGCGGGCACCACAGGACTTTCGGTGAACTCGGGAAAAATGAAAGAGTCGATGTCCACAGCGGTCATGCCGTTCGCCTACCTCTCACCAATGGAACCCAGGACGTCTTGAACCAGTGCGTAGTGAACCCAGTGCGCGTCGAGCGAGTAACCGGCCTAGAGAGGAAAACAAAAGTGAGGCACGGCAACCAGAATAGCAGCAGCTAATTAATAGCAACCGGCCAGAACGGTCGGTCGAGCGGAGCCATGCAGAGCATAGGACACCATAAGGCAAACCGAATTGCGAACCGCGTTTCAGGAACGAGTTCAGGTGCCGACAAATAAACCGAAGAGTCGAATTTCAGTTCCATCCCGCTCAGTGGGACGCAGGCCCGAACAATCTTCCGGACAATGGGGAGCAAAACTGTAACGTGTTCTCATGGAGTACCAGAGTCTGTTCATCGGCGGCCGCTGGACCGCACCCGCCGGCACCGAGACCATCCCCGTCGTATCCCCGGCCACCCTCGAAACCGTCGGCAGCGTCCCCAAGCCCACCCACGCCGACGTCGACGCAGCGGTCGGGGCCGCCCGGCACGCCTTCGATCACGGCCCCTGGCCGACCACCCCGCCCGAGGAGCGCGCCGAAGTCCTCGCCCGCGCCTCCCAGCTGCTCGATCAGCGGTCGGAGGCCCTCGCCGCGGCGCTCTCGGCCGAGACCGGCGCCCCGACCATGGCCGCGGTCACGCTCAACACCTTCCCCGCCAAGGGCACGCTCGATTTCTATGCCGGGCTCGGAAAGGTCTTCCCCTGGAACGAATCCCGCACCGGCATCTTCGGCACCACCCGGGTGATGCGCGAACCCGTCGGCGTCGTCGCGGCCGTGATCGCCTGGAACGTGCCGCTGTTCCTGGCCATGAACAAACTCGCCCCCGCGCTGCTCGCAGGCTGCACGGTCATTCTCAAGCCGGCGCCGCTGACACCGCTCACCGCGAATCTGCTCGCCGATATCTTCGCCGAGGCCGGACTGCCCGAGGGCGTGCTCTCGGTGCTGCCCGCCGACGCCGAGGTCTCCGAGTACCTGGTCTCCCATCCCAGCGTCGACAAGGTCACCTTCACGGGCAGCTCCGCGGTCGGCCGGAAAATCGCGGCCATGGCGGGCAGTCAGCTCAAGCGCTGCTCCCTCGAGCTGGGCGGCAAATCGGCCGCAATTCTGTTGCCGGACATGGATATCGCCGATATGCCCAAGCTCGCCTTCGCGGGCCTGATGAACAGCGGCCAGGCCTGCGTGGCACAGACCCGCATCCTGGCGCCGCGCAGCCGGTACGAGGAGATCCTCGACGCGCTCGCCGAATCCACCCGCGCCTTCCCGCTCGGTCTGCCCACCGATCCGAATGCCCAACTGGGCCCGCTGATCTCGAAGGCGCAGCGCGAACGCGTCGAAGGCTATATCGCCAAGGGCAAGGACGAGGGCGCGCGCCTGCTCCTCGGCGGCGGCCGCCCCGACGACCTCCCCGGCTACTACGTCCAGCCGACCGTCTTCGCGGATGTCACGAATTCGATGACCATCGCCCGCGAGGAAATCTTCGGTCCGGTGCTCTCGGTCCTGCCCTACGACACCGAGGACGAGGCGGTCGCCATCGCCAACGACTCCGACTACGGCCTCGCAGGCTCGGTCTGGACCACCGATATCGAACACGGCGTCTCCATCGCCTCCCGAGTCCGCACCGGCACCTACGCCATCAACTGGTACGCCTTCGACCCCTGCGCACCCTTCGGCGGCTACAAGACCTCCGGAATCGGCCGCGAGAACGGCCCCGAGGGCCTGGACGCCTACTGCGAGCAGAAGTCCGTCCTCATGCCCATGGGGATGTAACTGTCCCGCCTCCCCGCACCTTCAGCGCCCGACCGAGTGCCGTACGGAATTCCGGACGCGTAGTGCGGTCAGGCTGATCACCGATTCTGGGGGTACCCCAGGAGTTACCCCGACCGTACGAAATCAGTTGTCACGCAAATACGAAAACGGCCCGCCCACACCGGTTCGGTGCGGGCGGGCGGTTTCATGTCAGGGGGTGTGGGGGCGGAGCCCCCACGAGTTGCGCTTGTTGCGCACTTATCCCAGACGCTCCTTGAGAGCTTCGAACTCGTCACGGATGCCGGAGGGCAGCTTGTCGCCGATG
The DNA here is from genome assembly GCF_045040085.1 of Nocardia sp. NBC_01388. Lineage (NCBI taxonomy): Bacteria > Bacillati > Actinomycetota > Actinomycetes > Mycobacteriales > Nocardiaceae > Nocardia > Nocardia sp. NBC_01388. The sequence continues at coordinate 6,796,079 of NZ_CP109553.1, read as the reverse complement.
AATTCGAACCACTCCTCGATGAGCGGAATTTCCTTCTTCCACTCCTCGGAGTTGACCAGCAGCGCCTCGTCGACATCGGCGGCCACCACGTCCAGACCCTCGAGGTCGAGGTGCGCGGCGGTGGGGACATTGCCGATCGGGGTGGGCTCGGCCTGCGAGCTGCCCTCGATGCGGCCGACGATCCACTCCAGCACGCGGGAGTTCTCGCCGAATCCGGGCCACAGGAAACGGCCGTCCGCGCCACGGCGGAACCAGTTGACGTAGAAGATCTTCGGCAGCTTGTTGGCGTCGGCGTTCTTGCCGATATTGATCCAGTGGTTCAGGTAGTCGCCGACGTGGTAGCCCAGGAACGGGATCATGGCCATCGGATCGCGGCGGACGGTGCCGACCTTGCCCTCGGCGGCGGCGGTCTGCTCGGAGGAGAGCGTCGCGCCCATGAACACGCCGTGCTGCCAGTCGAAGGACTCGGTCACCAGCGGGACGGTGGTCTTGCGGCGGCCGCCGAACAGGATGGCCGAGATCGGCACGCCCTGCGGGTCGTCCCATTCGGGGGCGAGGGTGGGACACTGCGACATCGGGGTGCAGTAGCGCGAGTTCGGGTGCGCGGCAAGCGTCTCCGACTCCCGCTCGTACCAGTCGTTGCCCTTCCAGTCGATGAGGTGATCGGGCGAGCCCTCCAGGCCCTCCCACCACACATCGCCGTCATCGGTGAGCGCGACATTGGTGTAGACGGTATTGCCGGCGTCGATGGTGGCCATCGCGTTCGGGTTGGAGCTGTGGTTGGTGCCCGGCGCGACGCCGAAGAAACCGAACTCCGGGTTGACGGCGTACAGCTGACCGTCCGGGCCGAAGCGCATCCACGCGATGTCGTCGCCGAGGGTCTCGGCGCGCCAGCCCGGGATGGTGGGCTGCAGCATGGCGAGGTTGGTCTTGCCACAGGCCGACGGGAAGGCGGCGGCGATGTAGTACGCCTTGTTCTCCGGCGAGATCAGCTTGAGGATCAGCATGTGCTCGGCGAGCCAGCCCTCGTCGTGCGCCATCGCGGAGGCGATGCGCAGCGAGTAGCACTTCTTGCCCAGCAGCGCGTTGCCGCCGTAACCCGAACCGTAGGACCAGATCTCGCGGTCCTCGGGGAAGTGGGTGATGTACTTGGTGTCATTGCACGGCCACGGCACATCGGCCTGGCCCTCGGCGAGCGGGGCGCCGACCGAGTGCAGCGCCTTCACGAAGGGCTTGTCGGTGCCGAGCTTCTCCAGCGCGGCGGTGCCGGCGCGGGTCATGACGCGCATCGACACCACGACGTACTCGGAGTCGGTGAGCTCCACGCCGAGCTTGGGGTCCTCGGCGCCGAGCGGGCCCATGCAGAAGGGCACCACGTACATGGTGCGGCCCTTCATCGAGCCGCGGTACAGCTCGGTCATGGTGGCGCGCATCTCGGCGGGGTCGACCCAGTTGTTGGTCGGACCGGCGTCTGCTTCGTTGCGCGAACAGATGTAGGTGCGAGATTCGACGCGGGCGACGTCGGAGGGATCGGAGAGAGCGAGGTACGAGTTGGGCTTCTTCGCCTCGTTCAGCTTCTTGAAGGTGCCCGCGGCGACGAGCTGCTCGGAGAGCCGCACCGCCTCCGCCTCGGAACCATCCGACCAGACCACGCGGTCTGGCTGGGTGAGTTCTGCGACCTCCTGTACCCAGGCAAGCAGTTCCTTGTGCTCGGTGGGCGCGGTGCCATCGTGTAGACCAGGAATGGTCGCTGAGGTCATGAAACAACTCTCCTGAGATGGGTGGCCCGGGGTGCTCGCGACACCGAGTGCCACCAATTGCGGCAAGGCACCCACCAGTCTTGCCGATAGCACGTCCCGGCTGGACGGCGTACAAGGACCAAGCGGACGCCCAGGTTCCTGTCATAGAGGTTAACGCCATATATCGCGGCGCATGGAATCGGGTTGTCCAGTCGGTACCGGGTCGAAACCTTCAACCAGCGACTATGCGAAATCGAGTGCGCCAATGTCACGTTCGCATGCCGCCAGAAGCGCAGGTCGCCGTTGCGCCGCCTGCCGCAATTGCGCCTCCAATTCCCCTACCCGACGGTCTGTTTCGACCAGGTGTGCCGTCGCGGTGCGCACCACGTGATCGGTGAGCCGCTCCTCCGCCTCCACCAGTGCCGTCACCACCCGCTGCTCCGATTGCGCCTTCACGTTGACCAGCGCATCCGCCACCCACTGCCGCAAATGGGCGCGATCAGCGAGTTGCCTGCGCGCCCGCACCACCCACCCCGCCGCGGCCGCGCCGAGCAGCAGACTGACCGGCGCCAGCGCGTAATCCACCGCCTCCCACAGCGCCAGCGGCAGCACCACCAGCCGTCCCAGCCCGAACCCCGCCGAGGCCCCTAACGCGATCATCAGATGATCTTCGACACCCCCGCACCGCGGTTCGGGCCCCGAACCCACCCGCGGCCGCCGCTCCGACTCCGCGGACAACGCCCCCACCTGCGCCGACAGTGCCGCCCCGGGATTTCCCGCCAGTTCCGATGCGCGAACAGCCTTCTCGATCAGCTCCTCCAATTCGGCGAGCCGCTGACGGCTCACACGATCAACCTCCCGTGTGATCTTTTCCACCGAATTCTGCAAACCCTGCGGAAAGCCCCCCAGCCCGCTAGGCGGCAACCGCTCGATATCCGCCCGAGCCGCCGCATTCAACCCCCGAATCCGCACCCCGACCTCATGCAGCAGATCCACCCGAGCCAAATGCAACCGATTCCGCAGCACCCCCATCGCAGCCCCGCGCCCACCATCATTCACCGCCAACAATGTCGCCCGTTCAGCCCGCAACCCGGCAACATCCCCACCACCGCGCAACTTCTCCAGCTCCCGCTCGATCCGCTGCCGCGTCTCCGCAATCACCCGCGCCCGCACGATCTCCACCTGATCCTGTGCGGCCCCCGCTCCGGCCGCCGCCACCAGCCGCGCATGCAGCATCGCCACCCCCGACCGATCTGCCAGCGCCGCATTCTCATTCGCCCGCGCCACTATCGCCATGCGCGCCGAAACCGGAACGATCTCGGCCGGGCCACCTGCCGAGAGGAGAACCGCATCCCGCTCCAACACCTCCCGCCACTCTCGATGCACGTGAAACCCGTCGAGGGCGAACACGATCCGCGTCCCGTTCGCACGCAACGCCCGGACCACACCCAACATCTCTCGTCCGATGGGCGAACCCCCTTCCAGGAGAAGACAAGCCACCGGGACCAACCGGTCCGCACCGACTCCGGCAGCCCCGTCCACAGTCGGATGATCCGGTCGCCCGGTCGCGGTTCCGCCCCACTTGCCGTCGATATCTACCGGGAGCAACTCGACCCGAGGCGTCAACCGTGCCAGTTCGGTCCGCAACAGCACAGAATTCGTCTCGTCCCCACCGATCAGCGTCACCGACGCCGCCGCCACGCCCGCGTTGCTCCGCACGGCCAGCAGCAGCGCCAGACCATGCGGATTCCAGCGCATCACCACCGCTTCCGCCGCAGGTGGGAGTGCTGCCGGCAATGCTCCGCGCGGTTCCGGACCCGATGGCTCACGGGACACCACTTCCCAGGATCGAGGCGAAAGCTCGCCCGCTGCCATCGAAGACAATGCCGAACCCGGCGAGGCGAGTGGAGGTGACTGCTTCCGGTCAGCCGACTGTCCGGCCGCCGATCTACCGGTGTCCGGCGCCGATGAGATCGCACGAGGCGGCGGCAAATTCAGCTCGGATGACGACCATGACGTCGGTTCCGCCGTAGGTGGCCCGGGCGTCATCTCCAGCGATGCCGGTGCCGAAGGCTGCGAACTCAGCTCCGCGGGGGATGCGATCGATTCCGGCGACGGATCGAGGGATTCCGGCGACGCAATGACCAATTTTGTTGGTGGGAGGCGCAATCCGGACGGATGCAGGCCGGGGTCGTGCGGGCCGACGGGCAGCTCGACATGCCCCGGCTCCTCGGCCTGAGTGCCGGGTTTGCCTAGGGCTTGGCGGGGGCGGGGGTTCGATCCGACATCTGTTTATTCGTTGTCGGGGGCCGGATCGGCTTGGTGGGCGGGGGATTCGCGGGTCAGGCGGGTTGTGGCTTGTTGGTAGCGGCGGTGGAGTGCTTGGTGGAGGGGGTCTATGCCGCTGGCGGAGTGGAGGATTTGGAGGAGGGGGTGGGGGTGGAGGGTTGGGTTGTGGCGGAGGGCGGTGAGGGCGCAGGAGATGCCGTAGAGGTCCCAGCGGGTCAGGAGGGTGCGGCGGGCGGGGGTGTCTTCGGCGACGGCGGGGTCGGTGAAGAGGTCCGGGGTGAGGGTGAAGGCGGGGTCGGTCCGGGTGCGGTGGCGGTGGCGGTGCAGGGTGCGGAGGTCGGACTCGGTGAAAGTGCCTGCGCGGGTGTGGACGGCGAGGGAGGCGACGACGGGGAAGGTCGGGATGCCGAGGGCTGTGGTGTGGCGGTCGGCGGTCAGGGCGGCGTCGGACCAGCGGGTGCCGATGGTGTCGGCCTTGTTCAGGACCACAAGGGTGCGGTCCGGGGGGAGGGTGGCGAGGACGCTGCGATCGGCGGGGCCGAGGACGCCGGGGAGGATGTAGAGGAGGAGGTCGCCGTCGAGGACCGGGTCCGGTTGCCCGGGGACGTCGATCGGCGCCGTTTCTTCGGCGGATATGAGCGACAACGCATTTCGCACGGTGGATTTACCGGCGCGGGAGCGGCCGGTCACCTGGATGCGCGGTGGTCGCCCGGCCGACACGGGGGCAGCTTAGTCGCCGGGCGTTGTGGGCGCGGAGATTTCGGCGGAGTGGGTGGGGCGCGAATCACGCACTGTGGGATAGCAGTGGTGAGCTGCGGGTCTATCTGTGCGACAGCACAATTCGATGCAACTGCTCTTCACAGATACCGCAAACTCCCCTACTGTTCGAACCGATCGACTGTTCATTCGACAGCGGCACACGACGGCTCCCTCGGGTCCGACAGCCGGACTCACTCTGGGAGGTTGCGATGACCACGACTGCCGACGATGACCTAGGTATGACCGATTCACCTGCGGGACAGTTCGATCCAGCCCCCACGCGCGCCGCCGACCGGCCGACCGTGCGACAGCCTCGGACACCCGTACGCCGGAGCGCTTCGCAACGTCCGCTGCCGCCGAGCCGGGATCCGTTCCTCCGCCCGCCCAGCGGCTTCGCCGCGCACGCCCCCGGCACCCTGCTCCGCAGTCGCCCGGTGGAACTGGCGCTGTTCGGACTGGTATCCCAGCAGGTGACGGCATGGCAGCTGCTGTACCGCAGCAGTGATATGCACGGCCGGCCGGAGGTCGCGATCACCACGGTGCTGCTGCCGAAGGGCGCGGCGCCGGATGCGACTCGGCCGCTGCTGGTCTTCGGGTCGGCCATGGATGCGGTGACCGATCGCTGTGCGCCCTCGTACGCGCTGCGCAAGGGCGCGCTGTCGCCCGGGTCGATCACTCAGCTGGAGTGGCTGCTGGTCGCGAATGCGGTGCGGCGCGGCTGGGCGGTGACAATCGCCGATCACGAAGGCCCGCACGGTGGTTTCGGAGTGCCCCGCGCGCCCGGCTACCGCTCGCTGGACGGTGTGCGCGCGGCATTGCGGTTCGCTCCGCTGGGATTGCGCCCCGATACCAAGATCGCGGTGTGGGGTTATTCGGGCGGCGGTATGGCCAGCGCCTGGACCATCGAGATGGCTCCCGAGTACGCCCCCGAGCTGAATATCGTCGGCGCCGCACTGGGCGCGCCGGTCGGTGATCCCGGCGAGGTGTTCCTGCGTTTGAACGGTGGCGCGTTCGCGGGATTCCCGGCGATCGTCATCGCCGCACTGCATCGTGTGTATCCGGCCATGGCCGAGGTGGTCCGCGACGACTTCACCGAAGAGGGCCGCCGCCTGCTCGAGCGTGTGCAGACGCTCGGCCCGCTCGCCGCACTTCCGCTGCTGGTGGGCCGTCGCCTGGAGAACTACCTGAATCGCCCGCTCGACGACGTGCTGCCCCAGCTCGCGGAGATGTTCGACGACATCCGCCTCGGCAGCGCGGCTCCGGCCTGCCCCGTACTGGTGGTGCAGCCGATTCACGATCAGGTGATCGGGGTCGACGGAATCGATGGTCAGGTGCAGCGCTACCGGGAGGCGGGCGCGGCGGTCTGGTACATCCGGGATCGCCTGAGCGAGCACTTCTCGATGCTGCCGCTCTCCACCCCGTTGAGCCTGGATTGGCTGGCCGATCGCATCGCCGGGAAAACTCTCACGGAACCCACAACCAAGACCGTCTGGTCGGTAGCCCTCGAGCCGTCGCGCTGGCGCGGATTGGTGGAATTGGCAACTACCGCAATGCGTGTCACGTTCGGACTGGCGCTCGGGCAGGAGTACGAGCCGGTCGCCACCGAGGCGTCGGGCCTGGCAGCCTGAGTAATGGCACACCCCCGAACACCTAGTCGATTGCTGCGCTAACCATCCGATACTGGACAATGGACGCCGTGAACGACGCCGCGAACCACACTGCCGAGTCAGTCCCCGGGCCGCGGTCCGCCGACCTTGCCGGTGACGGCGATCACGCCGCCTGCGACGGTATCGATCGTGCCACCGGCGACGGTATCGACCGTGCCACCGGCGACGGTATCGACCGTGCCGCCCGCGACGGTATCGACCGTGCCGCCCGCGGCAATCGCCTCTACCCCCGGGTCACCAGCTTCCGCTCGCGCCGCGGTGCGCTCACGCCGCAGCAGCAGCAATCCTGGGAACGGATGTGGCCGCGCATCGGCCGCGACGTCTCCGACGAGAAGCTGGACGCCGACGCCTGGTTCGGCCGCAGCGCACCGCTGATCGTCGAGATCGGTTGCGGCACCGGCACAGCCACCGCGGCCATGGCGCAGGCCGAGCCGGAGTTCAACCTGATCGGCGTCGAGGTCTACAAGCCCGGCGTGGCACAGCTGGTGCAGCGCGTCGAGCGCGAGCAGATCGAGAACATTCGCATCCTGCGCGGCGACGCCGTGGATGTGCTCGAGCACATGGTTGCTCCAGAGTCGCTGACAGGTGTCCGAGTGTTCTTCCCGGACCCGTGGCCGAAGGCGCGCCACCACAAGCGCCGGCTGCTGCAGGCCGCGACCTTCACACTCATCGCGAGTCGCCTGCGTCCCGGCGGCGTGTTGCACGTCGCCACCGATCACGCGGATTATGCCGAATGGATTGCCGAGGTGGGAAAGGGAGAATCCCAGCTCATTGGCATGAATGAGGCAACGGGTGGGGATTCCGCAAGGTACCTTGAAACCGCACCGATCGGTTTCGAACGTCCGATTACCAAGTTCGAAGGAAAAGGACTCCGCGCGGGTAGCGCCATCACGGAGTTCATCTGGGGGAAGATCGAATCATGAGCGTCAGTGAGATGGCCCCGGAGGTCGCGGATGTTGCCGAAATAATGCACGGCACTGCATCGTCCGAACTAACGGGCGCCGTGGGCGTGGGTGGCACCAGCACCGATTTACGGCGCGTGCTGCTCGTCTGGGATGCGCCCAACCTGGATATGGGTCTCGGCGCAATTCTCGGCGGCCGCCCGACCGCCGCGTACCGACCACGTTTCGACGCCCTCGGCCGCTGGCTGCTGGCCCGCACCGCGGAACTATCCGTGGGCAGTCGCCAGCGCGTCGAACCCGAAGCGACCGTTTTCACCAATATCGCCCCGGGCACCGCGGATGTGGTGCGACCGTGGGTGGAGGCATTGCGCAATGTCGGCTACGCCGTCTTCGCAAAGCCCAAAATTGATGAAGACTCCGATGTCGACAGCGATATGCTCGGCCATATCCAGCTCCGCCGTCGCGGCGCGGGACTGGCTGGAATCATGGTCGCTTCCGCCGACGGCCAGGCATTTCGCGCACCGCTCGAAGAAATCGCCGCCAGCGGCGTGCCCGTTCAAGTGCTGGGATTCCGCGAGCACGCGAGCTGGGCGGTCACGTCGGATATTCTCGAGTTCATCGATCTCGAGGACATCCCGGGCGTGTTCCGTGAACCACTGCCCAGGGTCAGCCTCGATTCGCTGCCCGATGAGGGTGCATGGCTGCAGCCGTTCCGGCCGCTGACAGCACTGCTCACCTCCCGCCCCGCTCAAGGAGTCGCTTAGTGTTCACCCGCTGGGGCGACCTGGTCTATCGGCTGCGCTATTCCGTTCTCGGCATAGTGGTGGCTGCGCTGCTCTCGCTCGGTGCTTTCGGGTTCGGGTTGGAAGACCATCTCAGCTCCAGCGGATGGGACGATCCGACCTCCTCGTCGTCACAGGCTGCGGTGCTGCGTGATTCCGTCTACGGGCGTGACCACAGCGCGGATGTGCTCGTGCTGTACACCGCGCCCGACGGCAAGACGATCGACGATCCGGCGTTCAGCCAGGAGGTCGTCAGCAGCCTGAACGGCCTGACCACGAAGTATCCGGAGATCGACAAGGTCAACGGCGCGTACTGGAAAACCGATACCGGCCAGTGGATTCCGTCCCAGGCCGGTACCGCGGACAAGAAGCACGCCTTCGCGGCCATCGCCATCAAGGGCGATAACGACACCGATATGCTGCGCAACTACCGGAAGGTGAAGGACGCCTTCGCCATTCCGGGTGTGAAGGTCGAGGTCGCGGGCCTGCAGCCGGTCGCGGGCACGCTGAACGACACCATGCAGGCCGACCAGAAACGCATGGAGCTCATCGCCATTCCGGCGGTCGCGATCCTGCTGTTCTTCATCTTCGGCGGTGTGGTCGCCGCCGCGCTGCCGCTGATCGTCGGTGGTCTCACGGTGCTCGGCGCCAACGGCATCATCATGGCTCTGACGAAGGTGACCGACGTCAATTCCTTTGTCAGCGGCGTGGTGTCGATGATCGGTCTGGGCCTGGCCATCGACTACGGGCTCTTCATAGTCAGCCGATTCCGCGAGGAATTGGCGGAGGGCTATGACACCAAGGCGGCCGTGCGCCGCACGGTCATGACCGCCGGCCGCACCGTCATGTTCTCCGCGACCATGATCGTGGCGAGCCTCGGCGGCATGCTGCTGTTCCCGCAGGGCTTCCTGAAATCGATTGCCTACGCGACCATTGCGACGGTCGCGCTGGCGGCGCTGTCCTCGATCACGATCCTGCCCGCGCTGCTCGCCATTCTGGGGCCGCGGGTGGATGCGTTCGGGCTCAAGTGGTTCAACAAGACCAAGAGCAATGAGGAGATCGAGGCCGGTTTCTGGGGCAAACTCACCGCGTGGGTGATGAAGCATCCGCTGAAGGTCGCCATTCCGATCTGCGTCGGCCTGCTGCTGCTCATCATTCCGGTGAAAAACCTGGCTTTCGGCGGCATCAGCGAAACCTATCTGCCGCCGGACAATCCGACCCGTCTGGCGCAGCAGCACTTCGACGAGTACTTCCCGCTGCGCAAGTCCGCACCGGTGCAGCTGATCATTGTCACCAGCAATCCCAAGGACATCGGCAATATCCTGACCCAGGCCAACAAGGCTCCGGGTCTGGTCAAGAAGAGCACGTTCTCGATTCCGGCGACGCCGCCCAATGGTTCCGATGTGTGGACCACGGACGCGCAATTGGAGAGCGTCAACGACGCCGGGCCGACCATCGACTATCTGCGGTCCATGGATGTGCCGGACGACGCTCAGGTACTGGTCGGCGGACAGCCCGCCATCCAGCAGGACTCGATCAGCGCGCTGCTCGATCGCATGCCGCTGATGATCGGCCTGGTCGTGCTGATCACCACGATCCTGATGTTCCTGACCTTCGGATCACTGGTGCTGCCGATCAAGGCGGCGCTCATGAGCGCCCTGGGTCTTGGCTCCACACTCGGCATTCTGACCTGGATCTTCGTCGACGGTCACGGCGCGGGTCTGCTCAATTTCACGCCACAGCCGATCATGTCGCCGGTGCTGGTGCTGATCATCGCGGTGATCTACGGCCTCTCCACCGACTACGAGGTCTTCCTGCTGTCGCGAATGGTGGAGGCGCGCACCATGGGTGCGTCCACCACCGAGGCGGTGCGGGCCGGTACCGCGCAGACCGGGCGCATCATTACGGCCGCCGCGCTGATCCTGCTCACCGTGACCGGCGCGTTCGCGTTCTCCGACGTGGTGATGATGCAGTACATCGCGTACGGCATGATCGCGGCGCTGTTCATCGACGCCACCCTGCTGCGCATGCTGCTGGTGCCCGCCATCATGAAGCTGCTCGGCGACGACTGCTGGTGGGCTCCGGCCTGGATGAAGCGGATTCAGCAGAAGATCGGGCTGGGCGAGCCGATTCTGGACGATGAGCGGCCCGGCGGCGGCGAGGTGGTCGACCTGGTCAAGACCACGCCCATCACCGATCCGGTCACCATGCAGATGCCGGCGCTGTCCGAGGACGCCACCAGCCGGTTCCCGCGGAAACCGCGGCCCGCCAGGCTGATCGACAGTGAGGCGCCGACACAGCGCATCAACAAGACCGTGGCGCCGGATGCCGATACCAAGGCGAAGGATTCCGGTGCACCGTCGGGCAGTGGAAAGCCTTCCAGCCCTCCGCAATCCCTGCTCGGTGGTGCGGCGGGCGCGGGGCTGAATGTCTCGCTGACCAATCTCGGTTCGTCCGGCGGCCGCAGTGGTCCTGCCGATTTCAGTGCACCCGCGGGTGTGCCGGTGCGGGCCGATGCCGATTCGGCGAGCGGCCGGTCCGCCGGTAACGATGCCGGTGCGGAGCCCGAGACTACCGATTTCAGTGTGACGGAACGCCGTTCGGGTGCCGAGCTCGGCGGTGGGCTGCCGACCGATCTCCCGGTCCGGGCCGCTGTCCCCGTGGTGTCGAAGCCGGCGCCGGAGGCCGAGCCGGTTGCGCCGCAATCGGATCCGGAGCCTCCGGCCGCGCCTACCCCGCGGGTGGTCGGCGCGGAGCGGGTACTGCCGCCGCCGGAGGCGAAAATGCCGCCGCATCCGGCGACCCGGGCGCAGCTGTATCAGCCGCATGCTCCCGAGGAGGAGCAGCCTGCGGCCGATCCCACTGCCGAACAACCGCATCCGACCCATCACTCCGCCGAGGATCCGCCGAAGGCCGGCGGGCGCAGCAGCATCGAGCAGTGGATGTCGGATCTGCGCTCGGCTCGCCGCCGCACCGATAAGGACCAGGACAGTGTGGAGGACGACGAGGGCAAGCATCGAGGTGGTGACGGTCGCACGGTCAGTGTGAACGAACTGCTCCGGCGCCAGAACCGCGACTGATATCCACAGCCTGATATCGACACAGAGCCGCCCGGCCGAGTTATCCACTCGGCCGGGCGGTTTCGTTTGTGCGGGATGACCCCTCGGGCTAGTTGGGTTGTGCTCGGCCGCCCGCCTCCGCGAAGGCACGGGCGTAGCGGGTGCCCACCAGCAGCAACAGCACGCCGACCACCAGGAAGGCCGCCGCGCGCAGCAGGCCGTCGAGTGTCGCCAGGTCGAAGAGGAACAGTTTGGCCAGGGCGGCGGCGGTGACCAGCAGACCGGCGGCCAGGGCGACCTTCGCCTGCTGCGGCGTCCGGGACAGGCGGCGCAGGCCGAAGAGCAGGGCCGCCGTGGCGGCGGCCATCCACACCATGGTGGCAATGCCGTGGCCCGCGAGGAAACCGTCGGCGCCGCCGGTGATGATGATGCCGAGCGATACCGACAGCGCGGTCACCATGTACAGGCCGGCCAAACCGCCGACCACGATGACCGCTGTCGCATCGCTTTCCCGCTCCACGAATCCCAGCCGGCGTGCGCACCAGAACCCGACCGCGAGCACGGCCAGCGCCGATACGGCGCCCAGTGCGGTCGAAATCCCCAGGTGCGCTTCGGCATACGACTGGTGCGCCAGAGTGGACGGGCCCGCATCGGCCAGGAAGCCCAGGGTGCCGATCAGCCCGAAGACGCCGGCGATACCCGCGGCCATTCGCGAGCGCTGCTGCCCGGCCACCCCCAGGAATCCGAGCGCGACGAGATAGAGCGCCACCGGTACGGTCTGCACCCGGGTCGCGCCGAAGCACACCTCGAGCAATGCGAACGCGCCCGACACCGCGGCAACCGCCGCCAAATGTCCCGGAATGCGCACCCGCCCAGCCAGTTTCGACATCCACGGCAGCGCGGCCACCGTCAGCAATACCGCCGCGAAAACAGCGGACACCAGCACCCCGGTACGGCGCTCGAACATGGTCGGCGTCGCGAGCAGCGGCACCGTGGCCACCGCGAATGTCAGACTCGCGGTGATATCTCCGGCCCGGCGGCCTACCGCGAGCACCGAACCCACCAGACCCACCGCCGCCACCGCGATCGCAGCGGCGAGCACCTCGTAGCGATGCCCGCGCGTGGCATCCCCCAGCTCGGCCGCGGCCACCGCGATCAAGGTGGCCAGCACCGCCGGAAGTGTCCGCACTACATGCAGATAAGGCCAGTTACGCACCAATTGCACTGGTAGAGCGGCGATCTGCAACACAATCAGGAAGGCGAGCAACGCCAACTCGGTGGTCACCACCGGCGAAAGCAGCGCCGCCACCAGCACCACCAGCACCGCCAGCGCCTGCGACCGCCACCGCATGGCGAGCCCCACCCCGCCCGCCGCGATTCCCAGCGCAACCACATATCCGACCACCGGCGGCAACCACCCGTACATGGTCGTCATGGCGACAATATCCAGATATCCCCCGGCAATACCCGTGGCCGCCAACGCAATAGCCCCCACCTGTCCCCCGGCCCGCCCGTGCACCCGCATCCCCGAACCCACCAACACCCCCGAGAACACCGCCCCCGCAGCAACTCTCGGCACCGGCCCGAAAAACCCCGCCTGCGCCGCCAACACCAGCAACATCACCACCCCGATCAGCGTGACCCCCACCCCCGCCACCGCCAGCACCCGACTGATCACCCCTTCCCGCTGCCACCACGGCACCTTCGGTCCCCGCACCGCCTCCACCCGCCGCCGCTGCTGCGCCATAGGCGGCATAGGCGGCATGGGCGAATAACCAGGCCGCCCACCCATCCACCCGGCCCCCGCAGCCCCAAGCCCCTGCGCCCCCAACGGTGCTCCCGGTATCGAAGGCATATACGCAGGCATCGCCCCCGCAGGCGGTGGAGCCTGCACGCCGGCAGCCGGAGGACCCCATCCGCCACCGGCAGCAGGCGAAACCGGCACTCCGGCCGTGGCCTGCGGCATCGGCGGCACCGAGGTCCGCGCAGCTTGGGTGAACGCCGCAGTCTGCGTCGCGGAACCGGCACCCGGAGGCGGCACCGCGCCGGCCGGCGCGCTCTCGCCCGTCCGCGGACTCGAACCGCCCTGAGCGGCGGAGAGATCCGCAGCTCGCACTGGATGGCCCGGGATCACCGCACTCGGACCCAATGGCGGCTGCCCGGTGGTGCGTGAGTCAGGCATGACACCGCCCGCCACCGGCATTTCCGGGGCGGGCGGGGTGGATAGGTGGGGCGCGCGCGGGGCGCCGGAGCCGGCGACGAGCTGGCAGCGCAGGGCCTCGAGATCACAGCCGAGGGTGCCCATGTGCTCGCTGAGCGAGGTGAACTCAGTCGACAACCGTGCGATCAATCGCGGATCGATGGCGGTATTCATGTCAGCAATGCTGGCGACCGGCAGCTTCGTCAGGATGAGTAGAAACACCCGGTTCGGGTCTGGTTCCTACCTGTTCTCATGACGGTCGTTCGTTTTGATATCTGATAACCTCGAAAAAGATATCGTTTGGAGGTGACCGTGTCGCGGACTGTTCTCGATGTCGATGATGATCTGCTGGCTCAGGCAGCAAAGATCCTAGGCACCTCGAAGAAGGTCGCCACCGTCAATGCGGCGCTGGCTGATGTTGTACGGCGACGGCAGCGTGAAGAATTCGCCGAGTGGGTGAAGGCTGGCGGGCTCGCGGACGACACCGCGCCTGATGAGCGCTGATTCATATCTGATCGACAAGTCCGCGTTGGCACGGTGGGGAAAGCCGACTGTCGCACCGATCCTCGACGATCTCTCGGCGCGGGGTCTGTTGTCGATCTGCGGAGCCGTCGAGTACGAGGTGCTCTTCAGTGTGCGACGCGCCTCGGAGCTCGAGAGTATTCGGCAGCTGCTGCGTGGTTTCGACTGGCTGCCCATGCCCGATGAGGTGTGGGATCGGGTCAACGAGGTACAGGTTCAGCTGATCCATGCAGGGAATCACCGCGCCATATCATTGCCGGATCTGATCGTGGCCGCAGTAGCCGAGAGGCATCGGTGCACCGTGCTGCACTACGACGGGGACTTCGACATGATCGCGAAGATCACCGGACAACCTGTTCGATGGGTAGTTCCCGCTGGTCAGGCGGATTGAGCTTTTGCGGCGCGGGTGATGGTGGCGCGGATTTCGGTGGTGATGCGGGTGGGGGCCTCGAGCATGGGGACGTGGCCTACGCCGGGGAGGGGGTGGACTTCGATGGTGGGGGTGGGGGTCAGGGGTGGGTAGAGGTGGGGTGGGAGGACTCGGTCGAATTCGGGGAGGAGGATCGAGGTGGGGACCGAGAGGGTCGGCAGGGCGGTGAAACCTGTTGGGAGGGCGGGGTCTTCGGCCAGGTCGTCGAGAATGGCGCAGTGGGTGGGGGCGGCGGCCATGGCTCGGGCGAGGTGGGCGGGGACGGTTTCGGGACGGTGTGCCAGCAGGGGCAGCAGGAGGCTGCGGATCATGTTCGGCATGGCGGGCGGGGAGCCTGCGCCGAAGCCGATGAGCGGGCTCATACCGCGGAATTTGCGGACCAGGGCGTTGGAGGCGGCGGAATCGCGCCACAGGCCGGCCGGGGAGATGGCGGTGACACTGCGGGCGCGGCCGCGGGCCGCCAGTTCCAGGGCGATCCAGCCGCCGAGTGAGTTGCCCGCGATATGTGCTGTGCGCCAACCATTTTCGTCCAGCAGGGCTTCCGCCCAGTCGGCGAGGGAGGCGACGGTGGCGGGGCGCCGCGCCTGCGGGCCACCCCAGTGACCGGGCAGGGTGGGCACCAGAATGTCGTGGTCGGCGCGCAGATCGTCGATAACGGGTAGCCAGGACTGCCAGGTGAGCAGCACGCCGTGCAGGAGCAGCAGGGGCGCACCACGTCCGGTCCGTAGTAGTGGGTCCGGAACCGAGTCCGCTGTACCGCCTTCCGCCATGGGCGTGACGATACCTGCCGGAACCACTTGCCCCGGCGGCGGATTCGCCGCCGGGGCTCAGGCCCCGTTGAGGAATCGCTTCCAGTGCGTGCCGAAGGGGTGCTTGGCGGTGACCGACCCGAAACGGACGCTGCCGTGCACGATGATGTGCAGCGGTCCCATCGGCGGTCCGGTGCGCACCTTATTGTTGGCACTGGATCCGACCAGGTCGAGACCGTTCATATCGACGGTGGCCTCGGACGGCACGATCAGTTCGAGCGAACTGAAGAAGTCGTCGACCCGGATCTCCACCACCTGCGTCGCCATCGCCGCCTGGGTGAAGTCCAGGCTCACACCGGACATGAAGCTGTTGACCAGCAGCGTGCCCGGCACCTGCCAATTGCCGGTGCGTTTGACACCCGACATCCGCGAGCGAATCACATTCCCGGCGCCGACCGGATGCGCGAGCCGGACCCCGTACTGCGGCCGGGCGAACCCGTACTGCGGGCGGGGCGTGTAGACGAATTGCGGCGCTTTGGGCGCGGGCTGCCCGGCGAGCCGGATACCCGGCAGGTCGACCAGCACCGTATTCAGTTCACCACGGGTCTTGGCCGCGAGCGCGGTGTCCATACGCTCGGTGAATTCCCCCAGTGACAGCATGCCGAGACCGACCGCGCGCTGCAGCAGCCGTCCGACGTGTTCGCGTTCGATATCCGATACCCGCAGGTCACGGTCGCCGATAACGGCGGCCT
The DNA here is from genome assembly GCF_045040085.1 of Nocardia sp. NBC_01388. Lineage (NCBI taxonomy): Bacteria > Bacillati > Actinomycetota > Actinomycetes > Mycobacteriales > Nocardiaceae > Nocardia > Nocardia sp. NBC_01388. The sequence goes on along the minus strand of NZ_CP109553.1, from coordinate 6,780,229 downwards.
CAACGCTGGAAATCGATTCAGGACCTCCCATAATTCGAGATTACGAGCCGGGAGTGGTCTGCGCATCAGGGCAATCCCTGATCTGCTGTCCCGCCTCCCCGGAACTTTGGCGCACGGCCTGGGAGCCGTTGACGGTTGGGGACGCGTGGTGCGGGTGGGAGCCGAACCGATTTTGGGGGTACCCGGGGAGTTACCCCGGCCTTGCGAAATCAGTTGTTGCGCTGGGACGATGCACTACTCGTCCAGGCCCTGTTCTATGGCATAGCGGGTGAGTTCCACGCGGTTCCCGAGCTGTAGTTTGCGGAGCGTGGATTGCACGTGGTTTTCCACGGTGCGGTGGCTGAGGTTGAGGCGGGTGGCGATCTGCTTGGCGGACAGGCCCTTCGCCACCATGCGGAGCACCTCGGTTTCGCGGTCGCTGAGGGCGGGGCGATGGGGTTCGTCACGATCGGGCGGGGTGTTGGCGATGCGCCGGTATTCGCCGAGCACCAGACCCGCCAGGCCCGGAGTGAATACGGCCTGGCCGGCGGCGGTTGCCCGGACGGCATCGACGAGTTCGGTGACGGAGGCGCTCTTCACCAGGTAGCCGATGGCGCCGGCCTTGATGGCATCGAGCACGTCATCGCGTTCGGCGGAGGCCGACAGCACCAGGACCCGGGTGTGCGGGGAAACGCGCAGCACCTCGGCGGTGGCGTCGGCGCCGTTGCCGTCGGGGAGCTGCATATCCATCAGCACGACCACCGGTTGTACGGCGGCGGCGCGGCGCGCGGCGGTGCCGACGCCGTCTGCGGTGGCCACCACATCGAATCCGGCCTCGGCCAGATCGCGGGCCACACCCTCACGCCAGATGGGGTGGTCATCGACCACCATGACCGAAACCGTGTTTCCCGCATCACCTTCGGACATCATCGCCTCCGATTCTGCTGTAGATACCGGCCGAAAGCACCCGAAATATCATTGCCGCGGCCGCCGCGGCACCCGGAATTCCCACTCGGCCCCGGAGCCATCCTCGCCCACAGCCTCGAAGAGTAGGTGCGCGGTACCGTCGAGGGCCGCGATACGGCCGATGATGGATCGCGAAACCCCCATCCGCCCTTGCTCTTCCGCCTCGGCTAGGCGTCCGGACGGAATTCCCGGGCCGTCATCGCGCACACTGACGATGAGTTCGTCACCGGTATCCTCCAGCAGCACATACGCTTTCGCACCCGGTCCGGCATGCTGAGCCACATTGGCCAGCGCGGACGCGACGGCCGCGGAGATCTCCCGGGCTTCGAACCGGCCGATGGGCACCGGCTCACCGGGTGTCGAGATGAGCACCGACGGCGTGGACTGGGCGGTCAGCAGCGGACGCAGATCCTGTTCGACACCACCGGCGTCCGCGCCGACCCCCTGCTCGGAGATGAGGACCCGCAGCGCGACCTCCTGCTCACCGGCGCGCTGCGCCAATTCGGCAGTGGGACCGCCGATTTCGCCGCCCCGGCGTTTGATATAGCTGAGCACCTGCAGCACGCCGTCGTGGACTTCCCGCGCCAGCCGCTCGCGCTCCTGCGCCGCCGCGGTCAGCCGTACGGCGCGTTGCAATTGCTCCTGCGCGCGGCGAGCGGTGTTGGCGGCCAGCCCGATTGCCAGTCCCACCGACACCAGCACCGGCGTGGTGGCATCGCGCCACAGGTCCAGATCCCACTGCGCGCGGGCGGTGACCATAACCGCCGCGATGAGCAGTCCGGAGGCGATACCGCCGAGCGGACCCCACAGAATGGCCGCGGACATCACGGCATTGGCGGCCCACAGCGTGGTCGGCAGCGCCTGATGGTTGTGATACCAGTCGTAGTTCGCGACCAGCCGGGTCGCGAAGATCAGCGCGATGACGATCAGATGATCGCCCACCACGACCGCGATCCGCACCCGCCGCACATTGTGAACACGCCACTGCGACAACAGCACCGCCGAGACCCCGGACCACACGGCCATCACCGCGATCAGCACCCAGCTGAGCCGCTGATTCGTGTAGTGCGGTGCGGACGCGATCTGCTGCCCCACCGCGTACAGCAGGGTGACCAGCCGGAATGCCTGCGCCGCCCGCCACAGTGGGCCGGTGGCGGCGTCGCGGGGATCGGGTTCAGTCCGCGGTATCACCGGAGCTCGCGGCGGGCTTGGATCCATCGGAGGAGCTCGCTGGTTCCGGCAGATCCCACCGGTCCGGATCGGGGGCATCCGGATCGGCGCTGTACATGGATTTATGTGGATCGTGCGGGTGCAGTTCCTGATACAGCTCATCCGGCGAATCGGCCAGCAGCGATCGGATGGCGGTATTGAGCACCGCCACGAACGGCACCGCGAGCAGACCGCCGGCAATCCCGGCGAGCACGATGCCGACGGCGATCGCCAGCACCACCGCGAGCGGATGAATGCGCACCGCGCGGCCCATCAGCAAGGGCTGCAGCACATGCCCTTCCAGCTGCATGACCGCGATGGTGATGCCGAGAACGATGAGCGCGGTGACAAAACCCTTGGTCATGAGCGCGATGAACACCGCGACCGAACCCGCCAGGAACGAGCCGATGATCGGAATGAACGCGCCGATGAACACCAGCGACGCCAGCGGAAGCGCCAGCGGGACATTCAAAATCGCCAGACCGGACCCGATGCCGAGCGCGTCGACACCCGCGACCATGACGGTGGCGCGCACGAATCCGGTCAGGCTGCCGAACCCGAGCCGCCCCGCCGTGCGCACCCGCTCCCGGTTCCGTGCCGGGATGACCTTGGTGATGAACTGCCAGATCTGGTCGCCGCCGTAGACGAAGAAGATGAGGATGAACAGCGTCAGGAACGCGCCGGTGAAGAATTCGCCGATCACGGTGGCGGTGGTCAGCGCACCGCTGGTGAGCGCGTTCTGATTCGATTCGACGGTCTTGACGATGGTGTCGCCCGCATTGCGAATCTGCTCATTGCTCATATGCGGCGGACCGTTGATGAGCCAGTCCTGAATATCGTGCACGCTGGTCTTGAACTGGTCGGACAGCTGCGGCACACCGGTGACGAACTGTTCCACGACAAAGGTCATGATCCCGGCCAGCAGTCCGAGACATCCGGCCAGCGCGACGAACACACCGAGCGATCGCGGAACCCCGAGCCGCTGCATCCAATCCACCAGCGGCGACAGCAGTGCCGCCCCGAGCAGCGCGATGGACAGCGGAATCATGACGGTCGCCAGCCGGTGTGCGAGATAGGCCAGCGCCAGCACCGCCGCGAAGATGATGAGCATCCGCCAGCACCACTCCGCGGTCTCCCGCACCAGCGGGTGCACCGCGTCCGCAGCGTCCCGCCGGCGCGCCGAACCGCCCTTCCCGGTACCACTCTTCCCGGTCCTACTGGGCACTGCCTGCGATCTACCGGGCTCTGCCTCCGCCTCGCTCACGTCGCCGAGCCTAACCCTTCCCTACCGCACTTTGCCTCCGCTGCACACCAGCGTCCCAAGGGTTCCGAAACGCGACACCTGATTTCGCGAGGTCGGGGTAACTCCCCGGGTACCCCCGAAAGAGGTTCGCCTTCCAACCGCACCACGCGTCGCCAACAGCCAACGGCTCCCAGGCCGGGCGCAAAAGGCACGGGGAGGCGGAACAGTGCGATCAAGTTTCGGGGAGGCGGGGGAGCTAGATTGGTGTCTGTGTCAGCGCCCTTGGAAGCGGTCAAACAGACCATGAGAACACGCTGGCCGCTGTACCTCGCATCGATGCTCGCGGCCAACGCGTTCGGTGCTGTCCTGGTGTGGGCGTTCATCCAGTACGGGCTGCCCGTGCCGGAGCGCGGATCCAATGCGACCCGGCAGACCGGGTTCCTGTTGCCCGCGCTGGTGTTCTTGATCGGCGGGCTGCTGAGCCTGACCGCTTCGGCGCTCATGTTGCGGCCGGTAATGCGCTGGCAGGTGCGCGGCGGGCCGCCGAGCCGCCAGGAGCAGATGGCCGCGCTGCACGCACCGCTGCGGCAGTCCATCGTGCACCTGGTGCTGTGGCTGGTGGGCGGCGCGGTGCTGGCCTCACTGATCATTGTGCGGGCCCCGGAGCTGGCGGCCGCGGTGATCGTCACCGAATGTATGGCCGCCACCATCGTTTTCGGCTTCACCTACATGCTCGGCGAGCGGATTCTGCGCCCGGTCGCGGCCGAGGCGCTGACCGTCGGCGCGTTCGATCACACCCTCACCGCCGGTGTCGGCACCCGCATGGCCATGACCTGGGGCATGGGCACCTTCGCCCCGGTGATCGCCATTGTGCTGCTGTGCGTCACCCAGATCTCCTCGCGCGTGCAGTTCTCCGCACAGTCGCTGGCGGTATCGATTCTGCTGCTGTGCGGTGTGGTGATCATGCAGGCGCTGGCCCTTTCCATGCTCACCGCGGCCAGTATTTCCGATCCGATTCGGCAGCTCAGCCAGGCCATCGATCGCGTGCAGGAAGGCGCGCGGGATGTGCAGGTGGAAGTGTTCGACGGTTCCGAAATCGGGCTGCTGCAGGTTGGCTTCAACCGAATGATGGGTGAGGCCGCAAAACGTCGAGAACTGCAGGAATTGTTCGGCCAGCATGTCGGTGAGGAGGTGGCGCGGCGGGCGCTGGAGTACGGCACCGAACTCGGTGGTGAAACCCGATTCGTGGCGGTGCTGTTCGTCGATATGGTCGGTTCCACCGCCACCGCGGCGGAACGTCCGCCGACCGAAGTGGTCAGTCTGCTCAACGAGTTCTTCCGCATCGTGGTCGATGTGATAGACCGCCACCACGGCCTGATCAATAAATTCATGGGTGATGCCGCGCTGGCCATTTTCGGTGCGCCCCTGGATCGCCCGGATGCCCCGACCGCCGCCCTCGCCGCCGCCCGCGAACTGCGCGAAGCCCTGCGTGACGTGCCCGGATTGGATATCGGCATGGGCGTTTCGGCGGGCTTGGCGGTGGCCGGAAATATCGGTGGCGCAAATCGATTCGAGTACACCGTGATCGGTGATCCGGTCAACGAGGCCTCCCGTCTGACCGAACTCGCGAAGGATCGCCCGGGCCGCGTCCTGACCTCCTCGAGTGCGCTGTATTTCGCCGATGAGAACGAACAGCGGCATTGGGAAACGGGCGAAGAGGTCCAACTGCGCGGCCGCCGGCGGAAAACCCGGTTGGCCTGGCCCAAAGAAAGTACCGACCCGACGGATGCAGACGAGGCGGTAGCCAGTTCGTTAGGGTGAGCATGTGACGGCCCATGGTGAGCTGGCCGGCGAACCTGCGCCGCCCGCGGAGAACTCGCGCCGCGGCAGGTTCTGGTGGGCCAAATGGGTGCTCGGGGCCGCGCTGCTGAGTCTGTTGATTTCAGAAGGCTTTTATCTATATCCCCGCCTGCACGAATCCTGGAAGAACCTCACCGAAATCCATTGGGAATGGGTCGCCGCCTGCATCGTGATGCAGGCGATTTCCATGAGTGGCTTCGGCGCCATCCAGAAGCAGCTGCTGCATGCCGGGGGCGTGGAGGTCAGCCACCGGAAGTCGGTATCGGTGGTGTACGGCTCCACCGGCATGTCGCTGACACTGCCCGCCGGGCAGGTGTTCTCGACCGCCTTCACCTATCGGCAGATGCGGCGCTGGGGCGCGAGTCCGATCGTGGCGTCCTGGCAGCTGGTCATGTCCGGGGTGGTGGCGGCCGCCGGCCTGACGCTGCTGGGTCTCTTCGGCGCGGTGCTGGCCGGGGATCGGGTCGGGCCCGCCAAGGTGATCTTCTCGCTGGGCGCGGTGGCGCTGCTGGTGTGGGCCCTGAACTATGTGGCCCGGCACCCGGGCACCGTCGAAGCGGTGGTGCATCGAATTCTGCGCCTGGTCAACAGGATTCGACATAGACCCGCGGAGGCCGGCGCCGAGAAGATCGGCGAGGTCCTGAATCAGCTGGAGTCGGTGGATCTGGGCCGCAAGGACGGCGCCTGGGTGGTGCTGTGGGCCCTGGTGCACCGGCTCGCCGACGTCGCCTGCCTCGGTTTCGCCTGCTACGCGGTGGGCGCGGACCCCCGCCTGGCAGGGCTCATGCTGGCCTTCGCGGCCGGAAAAGCGGTGGGCACCATCCCCTTCGCCCCGGGCGGCATCGTCTATGTGGACGCCACCCTGATCTACTCGCTCACGGCGGCCGCCGGTCTGCCCGCCGCCCAGGCCGTGGCCGCGGCCTTCCTCTACCGCCTGATCAGCTTCATTCTGGTGGCGATCATCGGCTGGATCGTCTTCCTCTTCCTTTTCCGCAAACCGCATGACGATGACGCGGCGTACGAGAAGGAATTCGAGGAGCGCGGCGCTCCCCTGATCGCCGAACCCCGGCGGCCGAATGCCCCGCCCGGCGAGGATTCCTGACCTCCGCGAGCGCGCTCCCACGTGAGATGAGTGTCCCTCGCAGCGGGATGTAGGACGACCGATAACCTGTGGCCCGTGAAGAAACTCACGCCGTTCGTCGCAGATGCCGTACTGGTGATCGTGTTCTGCGCAATCGGCCGGCACAATCACAATGAGCCGGTGCTCGCCGGAATGGCCCGCACGGTATGGCCTTTCGCCACCGGCCTGCTACTGGGCTGGGTGATCGCCATCGCGATCGCCGCCGGAGGTGAAGGAGCCAGCGCGGCAAAGCGTTTCGACGGCCGGCCGGTGTGGCCGACCGGTGTCGTCATCTGGCTGAGCACCCTCGTCGGCGGCATGCTGCTGCGCGTGGTGAGCGGTCAGGGCATCGCCTTCAGCTTCGTCCTGGTCGCCGCGACCGCGCTCGCGCTATTCCTGCTCGGCTGGCGCGCCGGCCTGAAAGCGCTGCGCTGGAACTAGTCCGGAACCGCGAGTGACTGCAGCAGGCGCGCCGCCATGCGTGCGGTGGAATCCCCGCTGTCCACATCGTCGATGTGAATGGCGAAGGCGAGATCACCCATGGTGGCGATGATCCAGCCATTGGTGCCCGCCTGAGCGGCGAACGCCTGCACGCCCTGATAACGATTGAGGCTGGCCAACTCCGGGGCCGCCGCGCCGTCGCGGAGCATGCCGCGCAGGCGATCGGTGACATCACCGGGGAGCGCGGGCAGATCGGCTTCGGTGGTGGCCGGGACGCCGATCTGGATCATCGGCTTGGGTACCTGGCCATTGGCTATGGCGGCCGCCGCGATGGCCATACCCCAGGGGCTGGCCAGCAGTGAGTCGGCGGCATTGCCGCGGCCGACCTGTTCGGCCGCGTTCTTGCCGGTGGGCAGGCGGCCGGTGGTCTCGTCCAGGCCGGGGATCTTGAAGTCGATGCCGACGCCGAGCATGCTGGCGGCATCGGCCGCATCGCCGACCGAGACGTCCTGCGGCGCTTTCTTCTTGGTGATGGCCGCCATATTCTTGAACAGCTCGATCATGCCGCCGACCGGGTACAGCCCGGTGAAGGCCACCGAACCGTGCTCACTGGCCTGGCTGTTCTGCGCGGCGGCGACGATCGCGCCACTGGAGGGCTGGATGGCCACGATGGAGGCGGGCGTACCGACGCTCACCACCGCGTCCTCGGCGGCGCGCTGCAGACGCTGGTCCATGGTACCGGGGATATCCGGTCCGGGCGGGCCCTGTTCGCCTGCGAGCTGGGTGACGAAGGCGCCGTCCGGATCGAAGAGCTGTACACCCCAACCTGAGCGCTGATCGTTATTGTTCTGCCACACCTTGTTCAGCGAGTCGAGCATCGGTGACCACACCCGGCGGTCGGCGGAGATCAACCTCGGCTGCTGTTCCATGACCACGCCGGGGATGGCCGCCATCTTGGGTTGCAGGATGGCGAAGTCGCCGTCGCGCAGGTTCACCGCGACCACGGGTTTGCCCTGCGAGGCCGACAGCTGTTGCAGCAGTGACGGTCCGGTGATGAGCGGCGCGACCGGGGCGATGGCATCGGCCAGCGCATTGCTGGAGGCGACCGGATCACCGGTTTTGGTGGGGTCGAGTTTGACCACATTGATGGTCTGCTGGGTCATGAGCGGCGCACCGACGATGTCATTGACGTGCGGCGCCGGCGTGGCATACGTGCGGACCAGCTTCACGGTGCGTTTGCTGTCCAGCTGCGGAATGATCAGCGCCGGATCCCATGAGATGCGCCAGCCCACACTGAGTTTGCGCACGGTGCCCTGCAGGTCGTACTTCCAGTTCTTATTGTCCCCGAAGTTCCAGGCCGCACTCATGCTGAACAGACCGGTATTGCCGTCGAGGCCGATGAACTGGGTCACCTGGTAGTCGGGTTTGCCCGGGTTCAGCCCGCTGAAGACTTGCTTCAACGTTGCGGACGCACCATTCGGGTAGGACGTCAGCTCAGCTGCGTCCTCATAGTTCTGTTTGTCGAGCAAGCTGGAGAATCGCTCGACAACAGCCTCCGCACCGGTCGCTCGCTCCCGGAAAGCACACGACCCCATCGCAATCGCGAGGGCGAGCACCCCCGCGAGCACGATCGCGCCACGGATCCGGAAGCGGCGGGATCCCCACACATCCATATCGCCCACTCTTCACTCTTGCCACATCAGCAACAGGACCACGGTACCGCGTTCAAATCACTCGCGGTGCCACCTTTCCACCAGGCGTGTATGTACCGAGATCCACCATAGTGCCGATTTCGGCCCGCAAGGACCAGTTACATGATCACCGGTCGGTTACGGGCCTGGCGTATTCGCGCCTCCGCGAACCGCTTAGTACGTACCCCGTGGCGTGCTTGCGCAACCGTCGTGATCACCCGCCCGAACCCCGTTCTCCGAGAGCGGAATCCATTCGCCCGGAATGAACGTAACGTTGTAATCAGAATTACAACTCGACACAGCAAGTGAGAGTGACCGCCATGAGACACGGACATCGTGGACGTGAGTTCGGACGCCCCGGAGGCTGGCAGCAAGCCGACCTGCCCGACGCCGCAGACGCTTCCGATTGGTTCGCTGGACGATTGCCAGCCGACTGGTTCACCGGACCCCCGACCCTCGAGATCGACCGCGACGAAATCGTCGTAGTCGGCGAACTTCCCCTGCCCACTCCCGAATCCGCCGAGGGTGAGGATGCGGCCGAAGTGCCGCAGGCCACCCGCGAGGGCCTGGTTTCCCGCTTCCGGGAATCCACCCGTGCGGCCCGCATGCAGATCGCCCAGGAGGCCCAGGCCCGCTACGGCCGCAATGTCGCCTGGGGCGTATCGGCCGGCGAGGACCGAATCCTGTTCACCCACCTGGCAGTTCCGGTCATGACCCGGCTCCGCCAGCCCGAACGCAAGGTTCTCGACACCCTCATCGACGCGGGGGTCGCCCGGTCCCGCTCCGACGCGCTCGCCTGGACCGTGAAACTCGCGGGCAAGCACGCCGAGGAGTGGCTCGACGAACTGCGCGGCGCCATGCGCAAGGTCGACGACCTGCGCTCCGAAGGACCGCGCGGGCTCTGAAACCCGCGCCCGCGGCTCGGGTCCACGGCGAGGGGCCTGGACCCGGGCCGCCGGCGGTTCAGCCGATACAGTGAGCGCATGGCTGCTTCCGCCGGTCCGATCCTGGTGCTCAACGGTCCGAACCTGAACATGCTCGGCACCCGACAGCCCGAGGTGTACGGGTCCGACACCCTCGACGATGTGATCGAGCTGTGCCGCAAGACGGCGGCGCGATTCGGCCGCGAGGTCGAGGCGTTCCAGTCCAATCACGAAGGCGCGCTGATCGACCGGATCCATGCGGCGCGCGGCGTCGAATCCGGGATCGTCATCAATCCGGGCGGCTTCACGCACACCTCGGTGGCGCTGCGCGATGCGCTGGTGATTCCGGAGGTGCCGATCGTGGAGGTGCACATCAGCAATGTGCATGCGCGCGAAGAGTTCCGGCACCACTCCTTCGTCTCGCCCATCGCCACCGCGGTCATCGCTGGCATGGGGATCCAGGGCTACGCGGCGGCGATCGAGTTTCTCGCTGTGTCCAATTTGTCTCCGCTCCGCTCCGGCGGTTCGCGGCCCTCGTAACCCGGGTCTTCCCTCCTCCGCTTCGCTCCCCCGCTCCCGTCAGTCCAGACCCGGGCGGGCCGCGAACACCACCGTGATCAGGTCCGGCTCGCTTCGAGCCGGACCTTTTCTTGCACTCTTCCGGGCAGCCGAATATCGCTTCCGCACCACGAGATGTAGTAGGTATGCTACATATCATCCGGCTTCTACTACGGAGGATGGTATGACCGTCGGCGAAGATATTGTTTTGGACGTCGAACAGCTGCGAATGCGATACGGCACGCGAGATGTGCTGCACGACGTCACCTTTCAGGCACACGCGGGCGAGGTGCTCGTGCTGCTCGGCCCGAACGGGGCGGGCAAGACCACGACCATCGAAATTCTCGAGGGCTTCCGCATGCGCTCGGCGGGACGGGTATCGGTGCTGGGCGCCGACCCCGCCCACGGGGACGAGGCCTGGCGCGCCCGGATCGGGGTGGTGCTGCAGTCCTGGCGCGATCACGGCAAGTGGCGGATCCGCGAACTACTCGACTACCTGGGCATGTTCTATGCGCCCTACTCCTCCGGCAGCATTCGGCGGCCGTGGGACACCGATGAACTCATCGCGGCGGTCGGTCTCACCGCGCATGCCGATGCGAAGGTCATGACGCTCTCCGGCGGGCAGCGCCGGCGGCTGGATGTGGCCATCGGCATTGTCGGGCGGCCGGAGCTGTTGTTCCTGGACGAGCCGACCGCCGGCTTCGATCCGCAGGCCCGGCGCGAATTCCACGATCTGGTGCACCGGCTCGCCGATGACGAGCACACCACCATCCTGCTCACCACCCACGATCTGGATGAGGCGGAGAAGCTGGCCGACCGCATTCTGGTGCTGGCTGGCGGGCGGATCATCGCCGACGGATCCGCCGATCAGCTCTCCCGGCGCATTGCCGGTGAGGCCGAGGTGAAGTGGACGCGGGACGGTCAGCGCTTCGTGCACACCACCACCGAGTCCACCGAGTTCGTCTACGAGCTGTTCCAGCAGCACGGCGCGGAGATCGAGGAGCTGGAGGTGCGGCGCGCCTCGCTCGAGGACACGTATATGACACTGGTGCAGCGCTTCGAGTCCGGCCGGGAGGAGAACGATGTGCACACGCTGGAGGAGGTAGTCCGATGAATCCCATCAGCATCGCGGTTAATGCCGGGTTCCGGCGCGGCTGGATCGAGCTGCGCCAGACACTCACCAGCGGCCAGGACCTGTTCATCCAATTCTTCTGGCCCGTCATGACTTTGGTCGCGCTGTTCCTCATGCGCAATGGCAGCTTCGCGGCCAGCGGGCTGAAGCTGGGTGCGCTGGCGCTGCCGGGCGTGCTCGGCATGCTGATCGCCTTCAACGGCATGTTCGGTATCTGCCAGGGCCTGACCACGGATCGCGAGGACGGCACGCTGTTGCGCGCCAAGGCTACTCCGAACGGCATGGTCGGCTATCTGATCGGCAAGATCGTCATGGTGTCCGGAATCGTGCTCTCCCAGCTGATCATGGTGCTGGCGGTGGGCGCGTTCATCATCGGCGGTGTGCGGCTGGACACCGCCGGCTCCTGGATGACCCTGATCTGGGTACTGGTGCTGGGCCTGCTGGCCGTGCTGCCGATCGGCGCGGTCCTGGGATCGATCTTCGAGAGCCCACGCGCCATCGGTTTCCTCTCGTTCCCCATCATGGGTCTGGTGGCGATCTCCGGAATCTTCTACCCGATGACGGCGCTGCCCGGCTGGCTGCAGGGCGTGGGTCAGGTCTTCCCGATCTACTGGCTTGGCCTGGGCATGCGCTCGGCCCTGCTGCCGGACAGCGCGGTGGCCGTTGAGCTCGGCCACTCCTGGCGGCATCTGGAAACCGTTGCGGTACTGGGCGTCTGGTCGATCGCCGGACTGCTGCTGGCACCGGTGGTGCTGCGCCGCATGGCGCGACGGGAATCCGGGTCGAGCGTGGCGGCCCGGCGCGAGAAGGCCATGGCACGTGCCTACTGAGGTCATTTTCAATCGGATCGCGATGCTGCGCGCCGAGCGCGGCATCTCCCGGCGGGAGCTGGCGGAAGCGCTCGGCGTGCACTATCAGACCATCGGCTACCTCGAACGCGGCGAATACAGCCCCAGCCTGCATCTGGCACTGCGGGTTTCGCGGTACTTCGAGGTTCCGGTCGAGGTGGTCTTCTCCACCGACCCCTTCCCCCGCATCGGCTCCGAAACGGCCTGACCCCCACGGTCCCACCGAACAGCCTGTGTCAGTGCAGAACAGCGCCGGCAGGGGTTGTGCGGTCAGAGGTGCTCGGCGGCAAGGCGTTCGCCGGTGCGCTCCACCAGGGCGGCGGCATCGGCCATGCAGCGCAGGGGATCCGGTTCCAGGTCGGTGAGGGCGTATGCGGCGGCGAATCCGGCGGCGTGCAACTGATCTGGAGTGAGTTGCAGGCGACCGGACACCGCTACCACCGGAATGCCCGCGCGGCGGGCGACGGTGGCGACTCCCGTGGGGGCTTTGCCGTGCAGGCTTTGCAGGTCGAGAGAGCCTTCACCGGTGACGATCAGGTCGGCTCCGGTGAGGTGGGCGGGGAAGTCGACGAGGTCGAGGACGACGTCGATGCCGGAGCGCGGGACTGCGCCGAGCACCGCCATGGCGCCGAAGCCGGTGCCGCCCGCGGCGCCCGCGCCGGGTTTGCCCGCCCATTCGGGGCCGATGAGTTGCGCCCAGATCGACAGGGCTGCTTCGAGAGTCGTGATCTCGGCGGGACCCGCACCCTTCTGCGGCGCATAGACAGCGGCCGCTCCGGTGGGGCCGAGCAGCGGATTGTCGACATCGCTTGCGAGAGTGATGCGGGTGTGTGTCAGTGCCGGATGCAGGCCGGTGCGATCGACACGCTCACCGTGACCGAGAACTATTTCAGGCCAGGACAATTCGACACCGGAGGCATCGCGGATGCGGAGCCCCAGAGCGTGCAGCATGCCCGCTCCGCCGTCGGTGGACGCACTGCCGCCGAGGCCGAGCACGATATCGCGGACCCCGCGATCCAGGGCGTCCGCGATGACCAGACCGAGTCCGTAGGTGCTCGCGCCCAGCGGATCGAGTACTCCGCCAGGGAGTTTCACCACGCCGACCACTGCCGCGAGTTCGATCACGGCGGTATCGCCCCGGCGAGCGTAGGCGGTGTCGATCTTCCTGCCGGTCGGGCCGAGAGCCTGCACCGGCACCCGCTCCCAGTCCGCCGCGAGGAAGGCGTCGACCGTCCCGTCACCGCCGTCCGCGACGGGCAGCTGCCGCACCTCGGTGCCGGGTGCGGCACGCACGATGCCCCGGGCGAGCGCGGCCGCGACTTCGGCGGCGGTCAGCGAGCCTTTGAATTTGTCCGGGGCGAGGATCACCCGGCGTGGTCCGGCATGTGTCACCTGCTCAGTCTCACCGATTTCCGCCCATGCGACACGCCCGGAACGCCGGAAACCAGATACGGACAAATTGCCTGGGCAAACCGGTTAGCGTCGCAGCATGCCGAGTGAGCCGCATGTGCCGGTCGAAATTCGCAAGAATGTCGAACTGGATCGCTTCGAGCTGTACGTGGACGGATACCTCGCGGGCGTCGCCGCCTATCAGGACACCGCCAACGAGCGCGCCTTCGTGCACACCGAGATCTATCCGCAGTTCGAAGGTCTGGGATACGGCCGCAAACTCGTACAGGGTGCGCTCGATCAGACCCGGGACGCGGGCTTCGGCATTCTGCCGATGTGCCCGATGGTGCACCATTTTGTCGAATCCCGGCCGGAGTACCTGGCATTGGTGCCGCAGTGGTCGCGGGAGCGCCTGAATCTGCCGCAGCAATAGGTATCTGCCGCAGCAATAGGCGGCCGGACAGTCCGTCAGTAGGCGGCGACCGCTCCGTCGAGCGCCGTCTGCAGTTCATCACGCACGATGCGGGTGATCTCGGCGGGTTTGGTGGGCAGCTCCGGCACCGGCATCCCGAAATAGAAGCTGGCCGATTTGGCCTCCTCCTTGGTGGGCTCCACCTTCGGATCGGGCCGCGGCCCGTAGCTCAAGCCCAGGCTCACCAGCACCGGATCGGCCCCGAGCTTCTTGGCCCGGAAGGCGATGTGCCCGATGCCGGTTCCGACGGTCTGCACGTGGGCCGGGTCCACGTCATTGCAGGTGCCCTCGGGGAAGACCGCCACCCCGTCGCCGCGCGCCATGCGCTCGGCACAGAGATCGATCATGCGCTGTCCGGCCGCGTTCACCGCGCGGAGTCCGTGGTCCTTACCGCGGAAAACGGGAATCCCGCCCATCATGTCGATGCGCCGGCGCAGTTCCGGTTCCAGGAACAGTTCGTCCTTGGCCAGCACCCGGGTTCGCCCGATGACCGGTCGCAGCACGCTCCCCCAGGCCGCGGCCGCGACTGTATAGGGGTCCAGCTGCGAGAGATGATTGACCGCGATGAGCAGCGGCCGGCGCTGGGAGATCAACTCACGCAGCCGTTCCCGCGCCCCCGGTGCGTACGAGATCCGCGGTCGATACCGCCGGCCCAGCAGCCAGTAGGCCGCACGAGCCTTCAACAGATTCTGTTGATGATCGAGATAGAAGTCGTACACCGCGTCATTGTTCTCGAGGATTACCTCGGGACGTTCCATGCCGTCACCCTAGCGGGGGCGGCGCAATTGAGCAGAGACGGAATTTAACAAGGCAAAGAGCCTGTCGCGGTGGAATGATGACTGAGTGGCACGCGCAGAAGAACACGGTGACCGTTCTCGACGCGAATTCCGGCATGAGGACCAGGTGGTACGCCCTGGGACTCTGCTGGTGTCGGCGACGGACCTGGTGGAACCCTCCTTCCGGCGCACCATTGTGTACATCATCGAGCACAATGACGCCGGCAGCCTGGGCGTGGTCCTGAACCGGCCGAGCGATACCGCCGTGCACGATGTGCTCCCCAATTGGGCCGAACTCGCGGCGCCGCCCCGCAAACTCTTTCTCGGCGGACCGGTGAAACGTGATGCCGCGCTGTGCCTGGCCACGGTGAAGGTCGGCACCTCGTTCGCCGGCCTCCCGGGTCTGCGCCGGGTGGACGGCCGGGTCGCGCTGGTCGACCTCGACTCCGACCCGGATCGCATTGCCCCACTCGTCGAGGGCATCCGCATTTTCGCCGGTTATGCCGGCTGGACCTTCGGGCAGCTCGAAGGTGAATTGGATCGCGGGGACTGGATCGTCCTGTCCGCACTGCCGACCGACCCGCTGGCGGGCCGCGCCGATCTGTGGGCGCAGGTCCTGCGCCGGCAGCCGCTGCCTTTGTCCCTGCTCGCCACACATCCGATCGAACTGGAACGCAACTAGCATCGTGGTCCTGGTATGAACCCCACACCATGCGGTACACAACGACTGATTTGGTGAGCTATGGGTAACTCCCCGGGTACCTCCGGAACGCAACCAGAGTCCGAACCGCCAGCCCGGTTCAGAAGTCTCGCCGTCCCTGCCGATCGGCAAGAGTCCCGGGGAGGCGGGGAAGCATTGCTCCGGGTGCTCTACGAGGAGCATGCGGCCACATTGTGGCGATACACGTACGGCCTGGTGGGAGACCCCGGCCGCGCGGAGGACATTGTGCAGGAAACGCTACTGCGGGCCTGGCAGCGGCCGAATGTGCTCGACCAGTCCACGAATTCGGCCCGGGCCTGGCTGTTCACGGTGGCCCGTAATCTGGCGGTGGACGAGCATCGCAGCGCCAGAAGCCGGCGCGAATTCCGTACGGACAATCCGCCGGAGGTGCCGACGCCGGATCAATCGGATAGGGCACTGGACGGTTGGCTGGTAGCCGACGCGCTAGCGCGATTGACCATCGATCATCGTGAGGTCATCGTCCGCGCCTACTACCGGGGCCTGTCCACCCACCAGATCTCGGCGGAATTGGATATCCCGGAGGGGACGGTGAAGTCCCGTATGCACTACGGCATGCGGGCACTGCGTTTGGTGCTACAGGAGATGGGGGTGACGAGATGACGGAGGGCCACGACCTCTGTGACGGCTACACCACGTGGGACGGGTCGTACGTGCTCGGCGCCCTGGCCCGCGACGAACGCCGCGAGTACGAGGACCACCTGGCGACCTGCGACCACTGCCGGACGGCCGTGTCGAAGCTGGCCGGTCTACCCGGACTGCTGGCGCTGGTGGACGAGGACACGGCGCTTTCCATTGCGGCGCAGGAGGATCCGCCGACCGCGGTGCCTCCGCCGCCCGAGCGCATGCTGCCGCAGCTGGCGGAGCAGGCCCGGAAGAGGGAGCGCCGCAAGCGATTGTGGTCGGTGGGCGGCGCGGTGATGGCGGCCGCGGCCACCGCCCTGATCGCGGTGCCGGTGACGGCCACCCTCGCCGAGCGTGACGTTCCGGCCATCGAGCAGGTGGTGGCCCAGGGGCCGCTGCAGGCTCAGGCGGAAACCCCGATCGTCGCCACCTACAAACTGCTCTCGGTGAACGGGCAGACGCGCGTGGACATGATCTGCAACTACCCACCGTCCAACGAGATCTACGCGTGGCAGCTGTCGCTGTGGGTGGTGCGCGCCGACGGGACCCAGTCGAAACTGGCGGAGTGGACGGCGAAGCCGGGCCAGGTGTTCACACCGGACGGCACCACCTCGGCCACGCCGGGTGATGTGAAATCGGTGGAGATCCGCAATGCCACCGGCAAGGTGCTGCTGGCGGCCGGGCTGTGATATTTGCCTCCGCTTCGCTCCGGCGGGGTCGCGGCCCTGTTACCCGGGCCTTCCCTCCTCCGCTCCTCCGCTTCGCTCCCCCGCTCCGTCGGTCCAGACCCGGGCGGGCCACGAACTTGGGGCGGATGTTGTTGCGGAGGAGGGACCTGGCAGGCCATGAAAGGTCAGCTGGTCTTACGCCGGAAAACTGATGTGGACCAGAAGTATCCGATGCCGCCGAGCACCAGGCACCAGGCGAGAGCGAGGATGCCGTTGTGGCCGATTTCGGTGCCCATCAGCAGTCCGCGCAGGGTTTCGGTGATGGGGGTGAACGGCTGGTATTCGGCGAACTGCTTCACACCGGCGGGCATGGTGTCGGTGGGCACCAGACCGCTGCCGAGGAAGGGCAGCAGCAGGATCGGCGTGGCCAGATTGCTCGCGCTCTCCGGATTCTGCGCGACCAGGCCGAAACCCGCGCCGAGCCAGTTCAGCGCGTATACGGTCAGGCCGATGAGCCCGAAGGCCGCCAGCCAGCCCAGCACGCCCGCATCGTGCGACCGGAAGCCGATGAGTACGGCCACCAGGGTCATGAGGCTCACGCCCGCCATGCCCTGGATCCAGGTGCCGACGACCTGACCGGTCAGCACCGACGACTGCGAAATATGCATGGTGCGAAAGCGATTGACGATGCCCTTGGTCATATCCGAGTTGATCGACACCGCGATGCCCGCGATCATGTACGACGGAATCATGAGCATCATGCCGGGTGTCAGGTACTGGATGTACTTGGCGCCGCCGGTCGCGCCCCGCAGTGCGCCGCCGAAGATATAGTTGAACATGAGCAGCATAACGATCGGCATGACCAGCACGCCGATGGTCATTCCTGGATACCGCTTGGCGTGCACCAGATTCCGGCGCAGCATCGTTTTCGAATCGGCGAACGCAGTGCTACTCATCGTGAGTTTTCCTTTTCGGGAGCGTGGCCACCGGTGAGGGCCAGGAAGACGTCGTCGAGATCAGGGGTGTGCACGGACAGGCCGGCGGGTTCGATACCGGCGGCGTCGAGGCGGTCGATCACCTCGCGCACCGAGCGCACGCCGCCGTCGCTCGGCACGGCCAGGGTGAGATCGCCGTTGACCTGAGCCGCATTGCCCAAAGCCCGTGCGGCATCGTCGAGTTCGGCGCGATCGTTGAAATCCAGGCGTACGTAGCCGCCGGGCACCAACCGCTTGAGCTGATCGGGCGTGCCCTCGGCGACCAGCCGGCCCTGGTGCAGCACCGCGATGCGGTCGGCCAGCTGATCGGCCTCCTCCAGGTACTGGGTGGTGAGGAAGACGGTCACACCGCCCGCGACCAGATCACGAATGATGTCCCACATGACCCGGCGGCTGCGCGGGTCGAGGCCGGTGGTGGGCTCATCGAGGAAGATGATGCGCGGCTCGCCGACCAGGGTCATGGCCAGATCGAGGCGGCGGGTCATACCGCCGGAATAACCGGACGCCACCTTGTCGCCCGCATCTACCAGATCGAACTTCTCCAGCAGATCCGCTGCGCGACGGCGGCTTTCACTACCCGGCAGATGGTGCAGGTCGCCCATGAGCAGCAGGTTCTCGCGGCCGGTGAGCAGTTCGTCGACGGCGGAGAACTGTCCGGTGACGCCGATGACCGAGCGCACGCCGTCCGGCTGGGACGCGAGATCGTAACCGCCGAGCCGCATTTCGCCGCCGTCCGCCTTGATCAGCGTGGACAGGATCTGCACGGTGGTGGTCTTGCCCGCGCCGTTCGGGCCGAGCAGCGAGTAGATGCTGCCTTCGGGAACGGTGAAGTCGATCCGGTCGAGCACGATGTGCTCCCCGAACGATTTGCACAGACCCGCAGCCGCGATGGCTGCCGGGCGATGGGCGGTGGTCATGGGGTCCCCTTCTCATCAATAGGTACGCATGAATGCATGGCTTACCCAAGCCGTGACCGCTGGGCTGCGATCAAAGCTGCTACGTGTTCAGTTATTCGACGGAATTACCTTGTGCAACGGGCCGTCCGGGCCGCCAGGGCTCAGATGTCGAGCACTTCGATGACGCGATGCTCGGTGATATCGACTACCCGGGCGAAGAGCCGATCGGGGATCTTGCCCTCCAGCTCGCCGACGGTGTCGACGACCTCGAAGAGGTAGTCACCCCAATCCTGTTCGCCCACACCGAGAAAGCGCCGCCACTGCTTCCAGTCCTTGAGAATGTTGGTATCGGCCGGGAATTCACTCCAGTAGGAGAAGTGGCTGTGCACCGCGTACGCGCCTTTGCGTGTGCGGTACACCCGAATGTCCTCGACGCGCTTGTCGCCGACCTGGTGCCACTCGGTCAGCAGTGCGCCGGAGAAGCGGATCTGCCGCACCCCGTCCTTGCCGACCTTCAGGACCACCTCGTCGTAGCCCTCGACGCGGTCCTCCTCGAGCTCGATGAAGCGCCGCAGTGCCGTCACGATCGCGCCCGACAGATTGCCCCCCACCAGCTCCTGCGCACGCTGAAACAGTTTGAGGTCGTCATCGGATACGTAGATCGTCTTGTTCGGCATGACCCAACTATACGTAGACGTATACATACATAGCAAGAGGGCCGGTCCGGTTTGCTTCGCCGCCACGGGGGAAAGGCGATCAGGAGGACTCGCGCCGGCCATCGAATTGAACCGGCAACCGCTCGCATTCGTATCCCCGAGTACAGACTCGGGAGTCCGGTGTCAGGCACCGAAGGGAGCCGCCTCCATGCACACACGCACACGCGTGGTGGATCACCTGGTCAAAGCCGTCTCCGAGCTGGGCGTGCGGCATATATTCGGCGTCGACGGCGCGAATATCGAGGATCTCTACGACGCGGCTTTCGATCATCGCGAGCTGGTCACCGCCGTGGTCGCCAAGCACGAATTCTCCGCCGCCACCATGGCAGACGGCTACGCCCGCTCCACCGCCGGCCTCGGCTTGGTCGCGGCCACCTCCGGCGGCGGGGCCATGAATCTGGTCGCCGGACTGGCCGAATCCTTCACCTCCCGCGTACCCGTGCTCGCGCTGGTCGGGCAGCCACCGACCGTTCTGGAGGGCAAGGGCGCCTTCCAGGACACGAGCGGGCAGGCCGGCGCCTTCGACGCGGTGCGGCTGTTCACGCCGATCTCGCACTACTGCGCCCGCGTCGAAGCACCCGCCGACCTGCCCGCTCACCTCACCCGCGCCATCCATGCCACCCAGCGCGGCGGTCCGGCGGTGCTGTTGCTGCCCAAGGATATTCAGCAGGCCGAACTCGTCGCGCCGGCCTTCGTCCCGCCCGCGCGCGCTTATCGCCGCGATATCGAGAGCCTGTGGAGGGTTGTGCATACCTTGCAGGCCGCCCGGGCCATCGGCAAGGTGGTGATCATCGGCGGCGATCAGGTCGCGCGCGATGGTGCGCGCGGCGAACTGGCACAGCTGGCCGCGGTGCTCGATGCCTCTGTCGGCGTGGCTCCGGACGCCAAGGATGTCTACCACCACGCCGACCCCGGATTCTGCGGCGTAGCGGGCAGTATGGGGCATCCGGAACTGATCGAGGCGCTGCACCGGGCCGGCCTCTGCCTGCTCATCGGCACCCGGATGCCGGTCACCGCCCGTGCCGGGCTGGAGGAGGCGCTGGCGGAGGTGCCGCTCGCCAGCATCGGCGGCGAGATCCCGTTCCTGGGCTCGATCCACGCACGCAGCACCGATCTGTCGCTCACGCTCACCGAGCTGATCGGCGAATTGACCGCTGCCACACCGATTCACCTGCGCGGGGGCAGCGACGAAGGGGTTGTGGACAACCCCCGGCATATCCGGTGCAGCCTGCGATCGGTACCGGATGACAGCACGGTTTCGGATCTATCCACAACTGGCACAGGTCTATCCACAGAGTCCGGCGACGCTGTGGTCACCCCTCTCCGGACCGCGCGCGACGAGCAGCCCGAGGATAAGCCCGCGCAAGGTCCCGGACTGCGGTACCGGGAGGTGGTCGAGGCGGTCAACGAGGCGCTGCCCGAGGGCGCGGATGTCTTCGCCGACGCCGGGAATACCGGTGCGGCGGTGGTGCATCACCTGCGGCTGCCGCGCGACGGCCGGTTCACGGTCGCCCTGGGGATGGGCGGGATGGGGTACGCGTTCGGGGCCGGTATCGGCTCGGCCTTCGCACGGTCGGAGCGCCCGGACGGGAGCATGCGGCGCACCTTCGTCATCGCCGGTGACGGTGCGTTCTTCATGCACGGCATGGAGATTCACACCGCCATCGAGCACAACCTGCCGATCACCTTCATCGTCTTCAACAACAACGCACATGCCATGTGCATAACTCGCGAACAGCTGTATTACGGGGATCGGTACAGCTTCAACAGATTTCGACCGGCGTATCCGGGCGCCGGTCTCGCGGCCATGTTCCCGGATCTGTGCACACACGCACCCATCACCAGCGCCGACCTCGCCGAATCACTTCGGCACTGCGTCGGCAGTCCAGGTCCGTCGTTCATCGCCGTCGACTGCGATCCCGACGAAATCCCACCTTTCACGCCGTTCCTGACGGCACCGCGGAGGTAATCGTGACCACCAGCGCCCTGCCAGCACTCAGCGATATCCCCGAGGGGGTGGTGCCCGGACTCTTGCGTATCGAGAACTCCGATCGCGAGGCCACCACGCCCGTCATCCTCGAAATGCTCCGGTCGGTGTACCCGCACGATCAGATCTTCGGCGACTACTGCCCGGTCCAGGCCTATATCGAGGCGCCTCCGCGCGAGCTGTACGAATATCTTTCGGACACCCGCTCATTGGAGGAGTGGACCTACAGCCTGCGCGGCTTCACCGAAACCGCGGAGCCGGGTTTGTGGGAGTCGTTCGACCGGCTGGGGCCCAATACCCGCATCTACACCCGCACGGTCGCCAATCCCGATGCCATGACGGTGGATTACCACTGTGCGTGGGATCAGAGCAAGCACCTGTGGATGATCTACCTGATGCGGGTGGTGGACGCGCAGGTGGTGTTCGACAAGCCCGGTTCGGTGGTGCTGTGGACCAACTGTCATCACCCGTTCTACGACCGGAATCCCTACCCGGACGCCGCACCCGAGGGCCGCAAGGTGTGGGTCGGCGACTTCTGGGAGATGTTCTCCGCCGGGCACCAGCTGGAAATGGACAACCTCAAGGCGATCGCCGAGTACCGCGCCGCACACGGGCTCCCGCTCACCCCCGACTGGATGAAGTAGGTAGGCGCACCATGGATTTCACGGACCCCACCCACCGGATCCCGCCCCCGGTCAGCCTGGTCGATGTGGCCAGCTATCTGCCCGGCGAGTCGGTCGGCACGGAATACTTCACCCAGTTCTCCCGCTCCGAGCGCATGGCCAAGAACGTCATGTTCCGCGCGCCCAAGGGCCGCCACCACGTCCACCGCGATACGCGGGTGCACGAGATGGCCGAGCAGGCGGTCGCACCCCTCATCGAACGCCATGGCGCACAGGAACTTTCGAAGATAGATATTCTCATCACCCATACCCAGCTGCCAGAGAATCCGGTGCTCGGCGCGGGTGGCGAGGTAGCGCGCCGTCTGAATATGAACCCCCGCTACGTCTTCGATGTGCACAACGGCGGATGCGCCGCCTTCGTGCACATGATGTGGCTGGCCCGCACCATCATGCAGAGTTCCGATGCGCGCACCGCGCTCATCGTCGCCACCCAGAACTGCGCGGGGCCCGTCTTCACCCAGTCCGAGATCCGTAAGCTCGCACAGGCCCCGGTGCCCGGGGACGGTTGCGGCGTCGGATTTCTCGTGAAGAACAACACCGCACCGATTCTCGATATCGAATGCCGCACCTATCCGGAATTCGCCGGGGATATGGCGTTCTCCACCGGTTCCGACCGCAAGTACTGGGAGCCCGGCGAGGGTCAGGGTTGCGTGAGCTTCACCGAATCCAAGGTGGCCAAGGTGTTCGCGCGCGGCAACCGGCTGGTGCCCGAGGTGGCGCACGAGGTGTGCAAGCGCATCGGTGTGAAGAGCAGCGATATCGACACGCTGGTGACCAATCAGCCCAACCGGCTCTTCCTGCGCAATTGGCACGATGCGCTGGAGCTGCCCGCCGAACGACATCCCGACACCTTCGATCAGTGCGGAAATCTGTTCGCCGCAGGCATTCCCGTCACCCTCGACACCGAGAACCGGGCGGGACGGCTGCGCAATGGTTCGGTCGTGCTGATGTCGGCCTTCGCGCATGCGGGAGATTTCGCGGGCGCGGCGGCCGTGCGCTGGGGCGCGGCACGATGAGTGCGTCGCTGGAGGCCTATCGCTTCGAGACGGTGCGCTTCGATCTCAGTCTGAGCGAGAACCCTTTTCCGCCACTGCCTTCGGTCATGCGTGCCCTCGACGACAGTCTGGCGAAGGCCAATCGCTATCCGGAATTCCTGCCGCGCGCCCTGCCCCGGATCATCGCGGACCATATCGGCGTGGACCCGGACCAGGTGGTGGTCGGATCGGGCGCGACGGGGGTGGCCATGCAGATCATGCAGACGCTGCCCGCGCCCGGTGCTCGATTCGTCTTCGCCACACCGACTTTCGACGGCTACCCGATCATGAGCGGGATGGTCGGGCTGCGCTCGCATCCGGTGGCGCTGGACTCGTCGGGGCGGCAGGATCTGTGGGCGATGGCGCGGGCGGTGGACGAGAACACCGGGCTGGTGGCGGTGTGCCGGCCGCACAATCCGACGGGCACCGTCGTCCCGGCCAGCGAGTTGAAGGCCTTCCTGTACTCGGTACCGGCCACGGTGCCGGTCATTCTCGACGAGGCGTATATCGAATTCCTCGGCGCGACAGACACACTCGACACCGTGGAGTTGGTGCGGCGGCACCCGAACGTGCTGGTGCTGCGCACCTTCTCGAAGGCATACGGGCTCGCCGGACTGCGCATCGGGTACGCCTTCGGCGCACCGGAACTGGTGCGGCGCGTGCACCGGCTGCAACTGCCGTTCGGGACGCCGTCGGCCGCCGTCGCGGCGGTGACCGCCTCCTATGCGGCGGAGGCCGAACTCGGGGAGCGCATCCTGCGCATCACCACCGAGCGGGAATTACTGCGGACAGCACTGCGGCGCAATGGCATTCGGGTGCCACGTAGCAGCGCGAACTTCCTCTACCTGCCCGGCCGCGAGGTCGCACCGGCACTCGCACGCGCCGGGATCGTGGCCAAACGCTATCCGGACGGCAGTGCGCGCATCGCGGTCGGCGATCCGACCGCCGGACGTGCGGTACTGAAGGCCCTGGCCGCCCGGCCGACCACAGGTGCGCGGCCACTGCGCCGGGACGACAGCCGGGTCCTGTCGCTCACGGTGCGCTCCGAGCCCAGCGTTGTGCGAGCGCCGCACAGGTGATCAGCTGGATCTGATGGAAGACCATGAGCGGCAGCACGATCAGGCCGATGGGATGGCCGGCGAACAGGACGGTCGCCATCGGTAGCCCGGTGGCCAGACTCTTCTTCGATCCGCAGAACACCACCACGATCCGATCGCCACGATCGAAGTGCACGGCCTTGCCGAGCGCCGAGGTCGCGGCGATCACCAGTGCCAGCAGCACGCAGCACACCAGGACCAGCAGCAGAATCCGCCACGGGGACATGGAATGCCAGATGCCCTCCACCATGCCCGCGCTGAAGGCGCTGTAGACCACCAGCAGGATTGATCCGCGATCCACCAGCTTGGTCGGCTCCGCATAGCGGGCCAGGAAACCCTTGACCTTCGGGCGGATCAGCTGGCCGAGGAAGAACGGAACCAGCAGCTGCAGCACGATATCGCCGATCGAGGACAGATCGACCTTCGCCTGACCGGTGGTGTTCATCAGCAGGATCACCAGGGCGGGCGTGAGGAAGACGCCGAGCAGATTGGAGAGCGTCGCGCTCACGATCGCGCCCGCCACATTGCCCTTGGCGATCGAGGTGAAGGCGATCGAGGACTGCACCGTGGACGGCACCAGGCACAGGAACAGCAGTCCGGTGTAGAGATCGTCGGTCAGTACGTGCGGCACCAGCACTCGCGCGGCAACACCGAGAATCGGGAAGAGCACGAAGGTGCAGGCGAGCACGGTGATGTGCAACCGCCAGTGCTTGAGACCGGTGACCGCCTCATGTGACGACAGCCGCGCGCCGTACAGCAGAAACAGCAATGCGATGGCAATCTTCGTCAGCCAGGTCACCACCGTCGCGGCCTCGCCTCGCGCCGGGAAGACGCTGGCCACAGCGACGGTGGCGAGAATCGACAGGATGAAGCCGTCGATGTAAAACTTGCTGAGAAATCGCACCGAACCAGGCTAATCACCCCATATTTCCTGGATTAACACCGCACCCGTACCTCGGCGATATTCATGTTGATCTGTGTTTCCAGACGCTGTACAAACAGACGACCGTCACACCATTCAACAGTCGTCCAATAGAGGTGCCGATGCGACGAATTCTACAGGTGTGGCTGGTGGCATTCGGGGTGGTCTGCGTGGGAATCGCGGTGGCGCACCTGCTCTTCGGGACGTCCACGATCATCGGCGGCGGGTCGGTCAATGCCACCATCGACTCCGATATGCGGTTCTACGCAATCCTTTTCCTCGCCTACGGTCTCGCACTGCTGTGGTGTGCGCGGGACGTCGAAACCAAGGGTCTTCCGATCAACCTGCTGGGCCTGATCTTCTTCGCCGGGGGCCTGGCCCGAGCGCTGGCCTGGATCGTGAGCGGTGAGCCGAATTGGTTCTACGTCTTGATGACTCCGGTGGAGCTCGTCATCCCGGTGCTGAACTGTCTCCTGGTTCGCGCGGTGTGCCGCCCGGCCGAGATCGCACGGGTGTAACCCACGAATGCATGGGTGCTAATGTCCCTACCTGTTTGCTGGATTGCACCCACCATCTCGGAAGGGAAGCTCCATGACACAGACCCATGCTGCTCACACCGATCACGATCATGAGCACGGCGCGAGTTGCGGACACGTTGCCATTCCACACGGCGACCATGTCGACTATGTGCACGACGGCCATCTGCACCGCGCGCACGACGGCCATTTCGACGAGTGCGAGCCCGCCGCGCACACCGCACACGACAGCCACGACCATCAGCACGGCGACGGATGCGGGCATGTATCGGTGCCGCACGGCGATCACGTCGACTACATCCACGACGGCCATCGGCACGCGGCCCACGACGGTCACTACGACGAGCACTGAGGCATGCTGGCCTCATGATCGAGGTCATCACCGTCGGCACCGAGCAGGAGCTGGCCGACGCCTACGCCGTCCGCATAAAGGTCTTCGTCGCGGAGCAGGGCGTGCCGGAGGAACTGGAACTCGACGAACTCGATGAGACGGCCGATCACTTCCTCGCCCGCCTCGACGGGCAGCCGGTCGGCGCGGGCCGCCTGATCGTCCGCGCGGACGTGGGCGTGCTCGGCCGGCTGGCGGTACTGGCCGAAACGCGGGGCTCCGGCCTCGGGGTGGCGCTGGTGCGAGCCATCGAGCAGCGGGTGCGCGAACGCGGGCTGATCGCGGTCGAACTACACGCGCAGACCCACGCGCAGGGCTTCTACGAACGACTCGGCTATCACGCCTACGGCGATATCGGTGATGACGCGGGTATCCCGCACATCTGGATGCGCAAGGACCTCGGGTAGCCGGAAATCAGTTGGCGGCGGGCGCGCAGGCATCGCGCAGCGAGCACGAACCGCAGGCGCTGCCGCAGCCGCCGACCTCGGGAGCGGGCGCATTGGCCGCGAGCGCATTGGCCGCGGCGGTGGCGCCGGCGCCGAGCGTGAAGACCGCGATGACCAGCGTCAGCACCGAAATGATGAGGGCGGGCAGACCACCCGCGACCACGGCGACTCCACCACCCGCGGCCAGCAGTACGCCCGCCACGAGGGAAGCCGGTGCGGCCACACGGTTCGCGAGGCGGTAGTTCTCCTCGGTCCGCACGGCTTCATCGGTATGAACACCGAAGATACGGTTCGGCGGAAGGGTGCCGGTGAGTCCGAGCACTCCGGTGACCACGGCCACCGCCGACAGGACAAACAGAATGACCGCTACAACCAACACTCTGTGTAATTTACCTACGCTTCGCTCCGGTGGGTTCGCGGCCCCTGGTCCCGGTTCTTCCCTCCCTCCGCTCCTCCGCTTCGCTCCCCCGCTCCACTCGGTCCAGAACCGGGACGGCCGCGAACTTGGGGCGGATGTCCGGGCGGCGTGCCGGGTCGGGTCGTGGACCCTTTTTGGGTGTGGGGGTACACACGCTTTAACCTGGTGAGCGACCTTAACGGGGATCGGCTAGGACAAGAGGGCAGGACGTGCAGGACACTCGCGCAACCGACACACCCACCGCTGACGGCATTGCAGGCAGCGCGGCGGCGGTGGGTGGGGCCAGCGATGTGCCCGCACACCGTTACAACGCGGAGCAGGCCGGACGCGTCGAGCAGAAGTGGCAGCAGGCCTGGCAGGAGCGCGGCACGTTCTACGCGCCCAATCCGGTCGGCCCGCTGCAGGGCGAGACCCCGGCCGACAAGCTGTTCGTGCAGGACATGTTCCCGTACCCCTCGGGCGCGGGCCTGCATGTCGGCCACCCGCTGGGCTATATCGCCACCGACGTCTACGCGCGCTTCCACCGCATGCGCGGCCGGAATGTGCTGCACGCCCTGGGTTATGACGCCTTCGGCCTGCCCGCCGAGCAGTACGCGGTGCAGACCGGCGCGCATCCGCGGGTGACCACCGAGTCGAATATCGCGAATATGCAGCGCCAGCTGGACCGGCTGGGCCTGGGCCACGACCGACGCCGCTCCTTCGCCACCACCGATCCCGAGTACTACAGGTGGACGCAGTGGATCTTCCTGCGCATCTACAACGCCTGGTACGACGAGGTGCTGGGCAGGGCGCGCCCGATCGCCGAGCTGATCACCGAATTCGAGGACGGCAAGCGCGTCGCCGCCGATGACGACCGCGCCTGGAACGAGCTGGCCCCGTCCGAGCGCAATGCCCTGATCGACTCGTATCGCCTGGTCTACCAGACCGATTCGATGGTCAACTGGTGCCCCGGCCTGGGCACCGTACTGTCCAATGAAGAGGTCACCGCCGACGGCCGCAGTGAGCGCGGCAATTTTCCGGTGTTTCGGAAGCGCCTGTGGCAGTGGATGATGCGCATCACCGCCTACTCCGATCGCCTGGTCGACGACCTGGATGATCTGGACTGGCCCGAGAACGTGAAGTCCATGCAGCGCAACTGGATCGGGCGTTCGCGCGGCGCGCAGGTGAAGTTCGAAGCGGGCTCGGACATCGTCGAGGTGTTCACCACCCGCCCCGACACCCTGTTCGGCGCCACCTACGTGGTGCTGGCCCCCGAGCACGAGCTGGTCGACCGGCTGACCGAGGCCACCTGGCCATCCGGCACCGATGTGCGCTGGACCTTCGGCGATGCGGAGACCCCGGCGGAAGCCGTTGCGGCATACCGCAAGTCCATTGCCGCCAAATCCGATCTGGAGCGGCAGGAGAGCAAGGAGAAGACCGGCGTCTTCCTGGGCTCCTACGCCACCAACCCGGTGAACGGCGCCCGCGTGCCGGTCTTCATCGCCGATTACGTGCTGAGCGGTTACGGCACCGGCGCCATCATGGCCGTGCCCGGCCACGATCCGCGGGACTGGGAGTTCGCCACCGCCTTCGGCCTGCCCATTACGGAAGTGGTTGCGGGCAGCGATATCTCGGAGGGCGCGTACTCCGGTGAGGGCACGCTGGTGAACTCCGGCTACCTGGACGGGCTGGAGATCGACGCCGCCAAAGCCAAGGTGATCGCCGAGCTGGAGGCCAACGGCCACGGTAAGGGCACCATCCAGTACAAGCTGCGCGACTGGCTGTTCGCCCGCCAGCGGTACTGGGGTGAACCGTTCCCCATCGTCTACGACGAGAACGGCGCGGCGCACGCCCTGCCCGAATCCATGCTGCCCGTGCAGCTGCCGGAGATGGAAGACTTCGCACCGGTCACCTTCGATCCGGACGATGCCGACTCCGAGCCGTCCCCGCCGCTGGCCAAGGCCACCGAATGGGTGCACGTCACCCTGGATCTGGGCGACGGCCCCAAGCAGTACCGCCGCGATACCAATGTCATGCCCAACTGGGCGGGCAGTTCCTGGTACCAGCTGCGCTATGCCGACCCGACCAACTCGGAGGCGTTCTGCGCCAAGGAGAACGAGCAGTACTGGCTGGGCCCGCGCACCGCCGAGCACGGTCCGAAGGACCCCGGCGGCGTCGATCTGTACATCGGCGGTGTGGAGCATGCGGTGCTGCATCTGCTGTACGCGCGCTTCTGGCAGAAGGTGCTGTTCGATCTGGGCGATGTGTCCAGCAGCGAGCCGTACCGGCGCCTGTTCAATCAGGGCTACATCCAGGGTTACGCCTATACCGACGAGCGTGGTGCGTACGTGCCCGCCGCCGAGATCGTGGAGCGGGACGGAAAGTACTTCTGGACAGACACTTCCGGCACCGAGATCGAGGTCTTCCAGGAATACGGCAAGATCGGCAAGTCGCTGAAGAACGCGGTCTCGCCGGACGAGATGTACGACGCTTACGGCGCGGACACCTTCCGCTTCTACGAAATGTCCATGGGCCCGCTGGACGCCTCGCGCCCGTGGTCCACCAAGGATGTTGTCGGCGCGCAGCGCTTCCTGCAGCGCGTATGGCGACTGGTGGTGGACGAGGAGACCGGCGCTGTTCGCGTCACCGACGCCGAGCCCTCGAACGAGGCACTGCGCCTGGTGCACAAGACCATTGCCGGGGTGGACGACGACTACGCCAACCTGCGGGACAATACCGCCGGCGCGAAGCTGATCGAGCTGACCAACTATCTGACCAAGAACTACGGCGACGGCGCACCGCGCGCCCTGGTCGAGCCGCTGGTTCTGATGCTGGCCCCGATGTCCCCGCACATCGCCGAGGAACTGTGGGAACGCCTGGGCCACACTGCCTCCCTGGCGCACGGCCCCTTCCCGATCGCGGATCCGGCACTGCTGGTGGCGGATTCGGTGGAGTACCCGATCCAGGTCAACGGCAAGGTCCGCAGCCGCATCAGCGTCCCCGCGGACGCCGATCAGGCAGCGGTGCAGGCCGCCGCCCTGGCCGACGAGAAGATCGCGGAACTGCTGGGCGGCAAGGACCCGCGCAAGATCATCGTGGTGCCCGGCCGCCTGGTGAACATCGTCAGTGCCTGATTTGCCTCCGCTCCGCTCCGGCGGGTGCTGAATTGTCTGCCTCCGCTTCGCTCCGGCGGGTGCTGAATTGTCTGCCTCCGCTTCGCTCCGGCGGGTTCGTGGCCCTGTTACCCGGGTCTTCCCTCCTCCGCTCCTCCGCTTCGCTCCCCCGCTCCGTCAGTCCAGACCCGGGCGGGCCACGAACTTGGAGCGGGGGGCGGCCGGGCTAGCTGTCGCTCAGGTCAGCACCAGGACGTCGTTGAGCGTGACTGTGGCGAGGTTGCGTTCGCGGATGATGTCGTTCAGTTGGTCGAAGATGTGGGTCACGGTCGGGCGATTGGCGTGGCCGATGACGATCGACTGGGCGCGGAACCACTGACGGGCGGCGGTGAGCAGCATGTCCTCATTGATCACGGTGAGGGTGTCGTTCAGATTTCCGTACCACATGGTCGGCACCACATAGCCGGAGTCGGCGGCGACCCGGTCGACGGCGGCATTGTGGTAGCCGAAGGGCGGGCGGTAGTACGGCGCGCCGTCGGTGCCGAAGTTATTGCGCAGGAACGTCTTCGTGCGTTCCAGCTGATCGGCGACGGCCCCGGCCGACAGCTTGGTCAGGTCCGGATGATCCCAGGTGTGATTGCCGAGCTGGATCTGACCGGAATCCACCAGTGGCCGCAGCGCATCCCGGTGGATCGACCAGGACGGGTAGTAGGCGGTCACGAAGAAGGTGAGCCGCACCCCGGTGCGCCGGGCGAATTCGATGAAGGCGCCGACGGTTTCGGCGCTGGCCCCGTCATCGATGGTGAGCGCGATATTGTTGCCGGCACCGGACAGTGCGCTGATGGTGCCGGGGCCGATCGCCGTCCGGGGCGCGAGCGGCGGAATTGCATTGCCGGGCACCAGCCCCAGCGGAACCAGGCCGGCGGCACCGGAACCGGAATCGAGGGGAGAGGGGTCACCGTGCGCTTCGCCACCGCCCAGCAGGGTGGCAGCAGTTCCCGCCGCCAGCAGCGTCAGCAGCCGTCGTCTGTCCATCATCGACCTTCTTCATTCACTCCGCCGCCGGTGGGCGTCGGAAATTCCACTTCCCCTGGGGATTACGCCATCACCGGGGCGGCGCCAGGACGTCGTCGAGGGTGACCATGGCGAGATTGCGTTCGCGGATGATGTCGACCATCTGGTCGTAGCAGTGTGTGACCGCGGGATGATTGGCGTGGCCGATGACGATCGCCTGCGCATTGAAATACTGCCGCGCACACTGGATCAGGTACTGGTCGGTGATCACACCGGAGTCCGACAGCGAGCCGTACCAGAGCACGGGAACGGTATAGCCGAGGTCCGCGGCGACCTTGTCGACGGCGGCATTGTGAAAGCCGTACGGCGGCCGATAGTAGGGCGTCCCGTCCACGCCGAAGGTATTGCGCAGGAACGTCTTCGCCCGCCCGAGCTGGTCGGCGACCCCGCTCGCGGAGAGCTTTGTCAGATCGGCGTGATTCCAGGTGTGATTGCCGAGCTGGATCTGACCCGAATCCACCAGCGGCCGCAGGGCATCGCGGTGAATGGACCAGGAGTCGTAATAGGCGGTCACGAAGAAGGTGAAACGCGCGCCGGTGCGCCGGGCGAATTCAATGTACGCGCCGACCACCTCGGGGCTCGCGCCGTCGTCGACGGTGAGCGCCATGGTGCTGCCCTTTCCGGGCAGCCCGGTAATTGTGCCGCGGCCGATCGGCGTTTTGGGCCCGCCCGGGGGTGGGAGCAGCAGCCGCGGCGGCGTCGATGGGACACCGGGCAATTGAACCGGTCCTCCACCTGCGGATCCGCTGTCCGGCGGATCACCCTGAGCTTCGCTGCCGCCGGTGAGCGCGACCGCGGTGCCCACCGCTAGCAGGGTGAGCAGCCGTCTTCTATCCATCATCTTCGGTTATATCGAGTTCCGATGAACCGAGCACTAATTCTGTGCGAAACGATCTGAATT
This sequence comes from Nocardia sp. NBC_01388, assembly GCF_045040085.1. NCBI lineage: Bacteria > Bacillati > Actinomycetota > Actinomycetes > Mycobacteriales > Nocardiaceae > Nocardia > Nocardia sp. NBC_01388. The sequence continues at coordinate 6,748,406 of NZ_CP109553.1, read as the reverse complement.
CAGCCGAAACGTTCAGGCTGTTCTCAGTGTGCGATCAGACACAATGCGATCGGACACAAACAGCACCGCGCGATCTTCAACGCGGAATCGGCCGCAGCACGATTTCGGTGGGGTGTGCATCGCGAGGGGTTTCGATCGCATTCCGGACCGCCCACGCCACCGTTTCCGGAGTGAGGAACTCCTTCGGCTCGTATTCGCGGTCTTCACCGGCGACGAGTGCGCGCTGCATATCGGTGTCGATGCGGCCCGGGTGCACGGAGGTGACCCGCAGGTCCGTTTCCTCCTGGCGCAGCGCATCGCCGAAGGCACGCAGCGCGAACTTACCGGCCGCGTACACCCCCCAGCCGGGGCTCACCCGCAGTCCCGCTCCCGAATTGATCAGCACCACATGACCGTGGGCGGTGCGCAGCGCGGGCAGCAGCACCCGGGTCAGCTCCGATACCGCTATCAGGTTGGCTTCCAACGTATTCCGCCACTGAGCGACGGACGAATCGGCTATTGTTCCCAGGTCGGCGACCCCGGCATTGTGCACCAGTACGTCCAGCCGCTCGATCGATTCCGCCGCGCGGGCCACCGCCGGATAGTCGGTCAGTTCCACGGGCCAGCCGGTGGCATCGGGCAGTTCGCTCAGGATCGGCTTCAGCGCCTCCGGCGTGCGTGCGCCGAGCAGCAACCGGTGGGTGGGCGCCAGTTCCCGGGCGATGGCGGCGCCGAGGCCGCGGCTCGCTCCGGTGATCAGCGCGGTCGGTCGCTCGTTGCTGGTCTTCGCGGAAGTCGCCATGCGATCACCGTAACCGGGCGGGGGGAAACGGCGATGCTCCGGCTAGGGACAGCAGCGTTCGAATCACGAGAAGGCGAACACAGTGCAATCTGGCGATCCGGTGTCTGTACCGGAAATAGCGTCCCCCGGCCACCCCACAGCCTCCCCCGATCCCTCGATCCGGGACGCCCCCCGCGCATACCTGCAAGTTCCGTCGCAGAATAGGGCGATGACGCACCCGGGTTTCACGCCGACACAGCTCGCGGCCCGCGCGGCCTATCTGCTGCGCGGCAACGATCTGGGCACCATGACCAGCGCGGCCCCCAAGCTGTATCCGCACATGTGGAGCTGGGACGCCGCCTTCGTCGCGGTCGGGCTGGCTCCGCTGAGTGTGGAGCGCGCCACCCTCGAACTCGACACCCTGCTGTCGTCGCAGTGGCGCAACGGCATGATTCCGCACATCGTCTTCGCCAATGGCGTGGACGGCTACTTCCCGGGTCCCGCGCGGTGGGAGTGCCGCACGCTCGCGGCCGACGCGCCCGACGGTCCGGACACCTCCGGCATCACCCAGCCGCCGGTGCATGCCATTGCGGTGCAACGGATTCTGGACCATTCGCGCCGGCACGGGCGCTCGACCCGGGCGACCGCCGAGGAGTTCCTGCAGCGGCGCTGGCCGGATCTCATGCGCTGGCACCGCTGGCTGGCCTATGCGCGAGATCCCAAGCAGCACGGTCGAATCACGCTGTACCACGGCTGGGAATCCGGGATGGACAACTCGCCGCGCTGGGATCGCGCCTACGCCAATGTGATTCCCGGTGCGGACCTGCCGCCCTATGAGCGCGCCGATCTGCATGTGGTGGAGGATCCGACGCAGCGGCCCACCGACCGCGAGTACGACCGGTACATGTGGCTGGTCGAACAGATGCGCCGGGCCGGGTACGACGACTATCAACTGGCCTCGACCATGAGCTTCGCCGTCGAGGACGTCTTCGTCACCGCCATCTTCGCGCTGGCCTGCGATGTGCTCGCCAATATCGGCGAGGACTACAAACAGCCGCACGCCGATGTGCGCGAGCTCTACGAATGGGCCGACTACTTCCGGTCGGGGGTGATCGCCACCACCGACGCCCGCACCGGCGTCGCGCGCGATTTCGATCTGCGCGCCGATCGGTGGATCGATACCGAAACCCTCGCCTGCTTCGCACCCCTGCTCAGCGGCGGACTGACCCGCGATGCCGAACGCCGCCTGCTGCGCCTGTTCGAGGGCCCGCGCTGGTGCGGCCATCCGGATCTGCGCTATGCGCTGCCGCCGTCAACCTCACCGGTCTCCAAGGACTTTCGCCCGCGCGAGTACTGGCGCGGCCCGGTCTGGCCGGTGATGAGCTGGCTGTTCTCCTGGGTCTTCGCCCGCCGCGGCTGGGCGGAACGCTCGTTCATGCTGCGGGCGGAAGGGCTGCGGCAGGCCAGTGACGGCACCTTCGCCGAGTATTTCGAACCCTTCACCGGCGCACCGCTGGGCAGCATGCAGCAGTCCTGGACCGCGGCCTCGGTGCTCGATTGGCTCGGTTAGCTGAGATTCAGCTAACACTTGGACAACACGCGGGCGATTCCATAGGCAATGAGGGAAAGCCCACATAGCGTCCCCTGACATGGTTCGACGAAACAGGCTGGGCCTGGCCGCCTTCGCGGCGGCCAGCATTCTTGCAGCAATGTCGGCCGCTCCCGCAGCGGCCGATGCCGGCGGTCCCGATGTATCGTCCTGGCAGCACCTGAACGGCACCATGATCAATTGGTTCGCGGTGCGCGCCGCCGGCCATAACTTCGCCATGGTCAAGGCGACCGAGGGCCTCAACTACGTCAACCCCTACTTCATCCCGGACAGCGTGCTCATGCGCACGGCCGGCGTGGCACGCGGCACCTATCACTTCGCGCGCCCGGCCCTGCCGCCGGAACCGCAGGCCGCGCTCTACGCCGCGGTCGCGCTCGGCCAGAACGGGCCGCTGGATCTGCCGCCCGTGCTCGATATGGAGGACGCCGGCGGACTCTCGCCCGGCGGGCTCATCGACTGGACGCATCGGTACCTGAACACGGTGCAGGCGCTGACCGGTCGCACCCCGATCATCTACACCTATCCGCGCTTCTGGCAGACCGCCATGGGCGACTCCAATGAATTCACCAGGTACCCACTGTGGATCGCCGATTACCGCGGCAATGACGGTCCCGAGGTGCCGGGCGGCTGGCCCGCCTGGACGTTCTGGCAGTACACCGACTCCGGCAATGTCCCCGGCATCAACGGCGGCACCGACCTGAACTCCTACAGCGGAGCCCAGGGCGATTTCAGCCGCTTCGCGAATATGCCCAACCTCGGCAGCAGCTGATCCGCCGTTCCGGTTCGCGCCGGAACGGCGGGGCGGTCACAGCACCTGGGACAGGAACTGACGGAGGCGCGGCGTTTCGGCATTGTCGAAAAGCGCTTCCGGCGTTCCGGTTTCGACGACCTTGCCGTGGTCCATGAACACCACTTTGTCGGATACCGAACGGGCGAAGCCCATTTCGTGTGTCACGACAATCATCGACATGCCGCCCGCGGCCAGGTCGGCGATGAGCGCGAGCACACCCTTGACCAGCTCGGGGTCCAGCGCCGAGGTGGCTTCGTCGAAAAACATGACCTGCGGCTTCATGGCCAGCGCCCGCGCGATGGCCACGCGCTGCTGCTGACCGCCGGAGAGATTGGCGGGGCGGGCATCGGCCTTGCCCTCCAGCCCGACCGCCTCCAACTGCTCGATGGCCAGCGTGCGCGCCTGCTCCTTGGAGAGCCCGTGCAGTTTGCGCGGGCCGAGCTCGATATTCTCCGCGACCGTCTTGTGCGGAAACAGGTTGAAGTGCTGGAACACCATGCCGATCTGCCGGCGCAACTTGTCCGGATCGTCCTTCAGCACGGACTTGCCGTCGAGCAGGATGTCGCCCTTACTCGGCTCGTGCAGGCGGTTCAGCACTCGCAGCAGCGTCGATTTACCGGAGCCCGAGGGACCGATGACCGTGGTGGTCTTGCCCGCATCCACATGCACGTCCACACCGCGCAGCACCTCATTGCTGCCCAGCGTCACATGCAAGTCGGTGCCGGTGAGAGAGGCACTCATGCTCCACGCCCTTCCGTGGTCACGGTCTGCTCGACCGGTTCGGTCGCCTTCTCGGCCCGGCCGGTGCGCAACCGGCGGTCGATGTAGTTCACCAGGTGGGTCAGCGGCACCGTCAGGACCAGGTACATCAGACCGGCGGCCATCAGCGGCGACAGATTTCCGGTCTGCGCGTTGAGATCCCGGCCCACCGCGAACAGCTCCCGCTGGGTGGCGAGCAGGCCCAGGAAGTAGATGAGCGAGGAATCCTTGATGAGCGCGATGAACTGGTTCATGAGCGCGGGCAGCACCCGGCGCACACCCTGCGGAATCACCACCAGCGACATCGACTGCCGATAGCCGAAGCCGATGGCGCGGGCCGCCTCCAGCTGGCCCGCCTCCACCGATTGGATGCCGGAGCGGAAGATCTCGCCGATATAGGCGGACGACAGCAGTGCCAGCGCCACCACACCCAGCCAGTACGGGTTATTACCGGTGAGGTTCTTCACCACCGGGCCCACACCCAGGCCGATGATCAGAATGATCACCACTGCCGGCAGGCCGCGGAAGATATCGGTGTAGACGCGGGCGGGCCAGCGTAGCCAGCGGGTGCGGGAAATGCCCGCGACCGCCAGCAGCATGCCGATCACGGTGCCGAGCGCACCCGAAACCAGCGCCAGGATCAGAGTATTCGGCAGACCGGTCTTGATCAGGTCCGGAAAAGCCTTGCGGTACAGCGACCAATCGAAGAACGTGTCCTGCAATTGCGCGAGCGTGGATTTCGGCGCGACCGCGGCCTGGCCGGTGTGATCACCGGCGTGTCCGGCGGCGATCTTGTCGAAATCCGGGAGTTGCGGGGCGGCAACGGCTTTGGAGCCCGGCTTCCAGCCGGGCGGCAGTTCGCGCGGCACCCAGTTCTCGTACAGCTTCGCGTAGGTGCCGTCCGCGATCACCGCGTCCAGACCGGCATTGAGCGCATCGGTGAGCGGCTGGTTGCCCTTGCGCACCGCCCAGCCGGTGAAGTTGTTGAGGCTGAAGGTGTTCTGCACGATCGATACCGGATCGCCCGGCTTGATGGTGCCGATGGCCTGCTGCGACGGGGCCACCCAGGCATCGATCTGCCCGGTCTTCAGATTCGCGTAGGCGGTGTTGTAGTCGGGGAACTTCACCGGATCCAGGTGCAGTTCGTTCACCACGTACTCGTCCTGCACGGTGCCCTGCACCACGCCGATGCGGGTGCCGCGGTTCAGATCCGAGAAGCTTTTGACGGCACTGCCGTTCGGGGCGACCAGGGAGAAGTAGCCGAAGTCGTAACCATTGGTGAAATCGACCAGCTGGCGGCGGGCATCGGTGGTGGTGATGCTGGAGGACGCCGCGTCGAAGCGGCCATTGGCCACCTGCGCGAGCAGGCCCGCGAAGTCGGTGCCGGTGAACTCCACCTGCAGGCCGATCTTGGCGGCGGCCGCCTTCAGCAGCTCATTGTCGAAGCCGGTGTAGACGCCCTGCGAATTGACGCAGATGCTCGGTGGGGCGTCCGACAGGGTGCCGATGCTGAGCTTGCCCGGCGTGAGCAGTCCGAGCTTCTTCACATCGATGCGGTCGAGCAGTTCGGTCGTGGCCGTCGTGTACTTGTCCGAGGACGGGGACTGCTGCCCGCTCGCCAGATTGGTCGGCGCAGCACTGGCCGCCGATATCCCCGGCGGCGAGCACAGATCGGTGCCACTGGGCGCCGCGGCACTGGGCCCGGCACCGAGGGTGACGGCACCCAGGGTGACCAGCAACACCCCCGCGATCGACAGCATGCGAGGTCGACGGCCGTACCGTCGGGACCTGGCCGTGCGCAAGCAAACCATGACAAACCACCCTAGTGGGGGTCACCAGCAAATCCAGAGTTGCGGTCAGCTCGAGCTGTATTTTCTGCCTCCGCTTCGCTGCGGCGGGTGCTGTATTTTCTGCCTCCGCTTCGCTGCGGCGGGTGCTGTATTTTCTGCCTCCGCTTCGCTCCGGCGAGTGCTGTATTTTCTGCCTCCGCTTCGCTCCGGCGGGGTCGGGGCCCTGTTACCCGGTTCTTCCCTCCTTCCGCTCCTCCGCTTCGCTCCCCCGCTCCACTCAGTCCAGAACCGGGCGGGCCCCGACCTTGGAGTTCATGCCGCTCAGGCGATTCCCTCTACGGATTCCGGGTTGAACTGGTCGCGCCAGGCGATGGCTTCCTTGACCCCGGTCAGGTCGTAGTCAGGGCCGCCGGTGCCGACTGTGAACAAGGTCGCGCCCTGCGCCACGAAGTCGGCCGCCTTGTCTGCACCGGGCCAGTCCACAGACTTCTCGATGGTCGCCACATCGGTGCCGACCGCGGTGCAGTGGTCGGCCAGAATGCCGGACTTTCGCTTCAGGACTTCGAGATCGGCGAAGGTGTGCCAGATATCGGCGTACTGGGCGACCAGGCGCAGCGTCTTCTTCTCGCCGCCACCGCCGATGAGAATGGGGATATCGCGGACGGGCTGCGGGTTGAGCTTGGCCAGGCGGTCGGTAATGCGGGCCAGGTATTCCTTGAGCAGTTCGAGACGGCTTCCGGCAGTGCCGAATTCGTAGCCGTACTGGTCGTAGTCCTTCTCGAACCAGCCCGCGCCGATGCCGAGAATCAAGCGGCCGTCGCTGATCTGATCGACGGTGCGGGCCATATCGGCCAGCAGATCCGGATTGCGGTAGCCGCCACCGGTGACCAGCGCACCGAGCTGCACCCGTTCGGTCTGCTCGGCGACCGCGGCGAGCATGGTCCAGCACTCGAAGTGCGCGCCCTCGGGATCACCGTAGAGCGGATAGAAGTGGTCCCAATTGAAGACGATGTCCACCCCGGCGTCCTCAGCCCGGCGCACAGCGTCCCGAACGAGCCCGTACTTGGGCGCGTGCTGCGGCTGCAGTTGAACTCCGATACGAACCGATCGACTCATTGGTCGCTCCCTATTTTCTGCCGCCGCTTCGCAGCGGCGGGTTCGTGGCCCTGTTACCCGATTCTTCCCTCCCTCCACTCCTCCGCTTCGCTCCCCCCGCTCCACTCAGTCCAGAATCGGGCGGGCCACGAACTTCGGCCGAGTGTTTGCAGCCGCTTTGCGAACCGCGTGGCCGCCTGTCAGCTGATATCGTGCGCGGGACCCGGGCCGATGCCCCGGGACAACCCCTCTACTCGGATCGTCCGGCACGTTCCTGCCGGTGAAGGGATGTGCACCGTGGCTACGGTGACTTTCGACAAGGCCTCCCGTATGTACCCGGGCTCGGCCAAACCCGCTGTGGACGAACTGAATCTGGAGATCGCCGACGGCGAATTCCTGGTTCTCGTGGGCCCGTCCGGCTGTGGCAAATCCACCTCGCTGCGCATGCTCGCGGGCCTGGAGGAGGTGAGCGACGGTCGCATTCTCATCGGCGACCGGGACGTCACCCATGCCGAGCCCAAGGAACGCGATATCGCCATGGTGTTCCAGAACTACGCGCTCTACCCGCATATGAGCGTCGCCGAGAATATGGGCTTCGCGCTGAAGATGGCCAAGGTCGCCAAGGAGGAACGCCAGCAGCGGGTGCTGGAGGCGGCCAAACTGCTGGATCTGGAGCCGTACCTGGACCGGAAACCCAAGGCGCTCTCCGGCGGTCAGCGCCAGCGGGTCGCCATGGGCCGAGCCATCGTGCGCCAGCCGCAGGTGTTCCTCATGGACGAGCCGCTGTCCAATCTCGACGCCAAACTGCGGGTGCAGACCCGCACCCAGATCGCCCAGCTGCAGCGCCGGCTCGGCACCACCACCGTTTATGTCACGCACGACCAGGTCGAGGCCATGACCATGGGCGATCGGGTGGCCGTGCTCAAGGACGGGCTGCTGCAGCAGTGTGCCGCTCCGCGCGATCTGTACCGCGATCCGGCCAATCTGTTCGTGGCCGGATTCATGGGCTCGCCCGCGATGAACCTGTTCACGCTGCCGGTCGAGAACGGCGCGGTCACCGTCGGCGGCCACACCATCGAGTTGCCTCGCACGGTCGTCGACGCCGCCGGGCCGAAGGTCGTGGTCGGTGTGCGGCCCGAGCACCTGGAGCCGGTCGGCGACGGCAGCGGCATCGGCATGGAGATCGATGTGGTGGAGGAGCTCGGCTCCGACGCCTACATCTACGGCCGCACCCACGGTGACGGGGAAACCATTGTGGCGCGCGCTGATTGGCGCCACCCACCGGTCAAGGGCGCGAGCCTGAGCCTCACCACCGATCCCGAGCACATCTACTTCTTCGGCCCGGAAGACGGCCGCCGGCTGAACTGACGGCTCCCGCGGCACCGACCGGCGTCGCCCCTCACTTGCGGGGGCGGCGCCAGTTCTTATTGATCCGCACGCGCAGATTCTCCAGTGGCACTTCATGTCCCGAGGCGCTGCGGATTTCGACCCGCACCGGTTCTCCGGTGGAATCCTCGACCCGCTCCAGCGGCGGCACACCGCCCTGCAGGTAGGTGTCGCCCCACTGCCAGAGCGCGACCACGACCGGCAGCAGATCCACACCCATTGTGGTGAGGGCGTATTCGTGCCGGGTCCGCTTGCCTTCCTCCTGGTAGGGGCGCTTCTCCAGCAGTCCGGCATCGACCAGCTTGCGCAGCGCGCTGGAGGCCGCGGCATCGGTGATGCCCACGCGGGTGGCGAAGCCGTCGAACCGGGTGGTGCCGTAGTACGCCTCGCGCAGGATGAGGATCGCCGAGCGGGTGCCGACGATCTCCAGGGCCTTGGCGATCGAGCAGCCCTCGGGTTTCCACGCGCTCAGATCACCGAGCTTGCCTTCCAGCACTACGGACATGGCGTACATCATACACAGGCTGACTTGCCCTAACTATGGCCAGCTCGTACTCTGGCATTAGGGCAATGAAGCCAGCTACTCCGAAAAGGATCAGCAATGAGAGACGCAGTCATCGTCGAAGCGGTACGCACACCGGTCGGCAAGGGCAAGCCCAGCGGCGCACTGCACGGCGTACACCCCGCCGACCTGTTCGCGCACAGCCTGCGCGAAGTGGTCCGGCGCAGCGGCATCGATCCCGAACTCATCGACGATGTGATCGGCGGCGTGGTCACCGCCGTCGGCGAACAGGGCAGCAACCTCACCCGGCGGGCCGCACTCGCCGCCGGCTATCCGGAATCGGTGCCCGCCACCACCGTGGACCGCCAGTGCGGCAGCAGCCAGCAGGCCATCCACTTCGGGGCGCAGGGCGTGATCGCCGGGGCCTACGACATCGTGGTCGCGGGCGGCGTCGAATCCATGAGCCGGGTGCCGATGGGCGCGAACATGATCGGCGCGGCGGATATCGCCGGCGTCGGATTCGCCGAACGGTATCCCGAGGGCCTTGTCCCTCAGGGCATCAGCGCCGAACTCATTGCCGCGAAGTGGGGGCTCTCGCGCGGACAGCTGGACGAGTTCGCACTCGCCAGCCACGAAAAGGCCGCTCGCGCAACAAAGGACGGGGCCTTCGACGCCCAGCTCGCACCTCTCGGCGGGCTCACCACCGATGAGGGCATCCGCCTCGGCAGCACACTGGAGACGCTCGGCGCACTGCGACCCGCGTACTACAGCGAGGAAATGGCCGCCCGCTTCCCGCAGATCGGCTGGAACATCACCGCCGCCAATGCCAGTCAGATCAATGACGGCAGCTCCGCGGTACTCATCATGACCAGTGAACGCGCCGCCCAGCTCGGCCTGACCCCGCTCGCCCGGGTGCACAGCTTCGCCGTGGCCGGCGACGACCCGCTGCTCATGCTCACCGCCGTCATCCCCGCAACCCGGAAGGTCCTGCAGCGCAGCGGCCTCCAGCTCTCCGATATCGACCTCTTCGAAGTCAACGAGGCCTTCTCCTCGGTAGTCCTGGCCTGGGCCCACGACACCGGCGCCGACCTGTCCAAGGTGAACGTCAACGGCGGCGCCATAGCCATCGGCCACCCCCTCGGCGCCTCCGGCAGCCGCCTCGCCACCACCCTCGTCCACGCCATGCACGACCGCGGCGCCCGCTTCGGCCTGCAAACCATGTGCGAGGCAGGCGGTTTGGCCAACGCCACAATCTACGAACGCCTCTGACAGCCGGACACCGCCACTACGGCGGCGAGCAGGCCCGGAATCTGCGCCTCGGCGAACATCGGAAAGCCACAAACACAGTGGTCCAGGCACGCTCCCGCCGCAGTGGGCGACGTACGATAACGGGGAATCCCGAGCCGAAGGATGACCACCGTGTCGGAAGCGTTCGACTGGTCTTCACCGAAGACCTACAGCCAGCCCGTCGACATGGACAACTATCTGGAAATGCCCGAGGACGTGTCCCGGACGGTCGAGATCAAGGACGGGATGATCGTCTTCTGTGAATCGCCGTCCCCGAATCACAACATAATCTCCCGCAATATCGGACGAGCGCTGGCCGATGGCGAGGCGAAGCGAGCGAATCGGCAGCCGTGTCTGCGCGTGAACCGCGATATCGACATGCTGGTGTCGGAGGTCCCTTTCCATTACAAGCGGCCGGATGCCATCGTCTACCGGTGTATCGAGCAGCCCCGGAATCATTGGAAAACCAAACCGACGGTTGCCGACACGATTCTGGCCGTCGAGGTGGTATCGCCTACCACCGTCACGGCTGACACCATCGACAAACGGGCCGAATACGCCCGGTACGGCATCCAGCACTATTGGATTGTCCGGATGGCCAACGACGACGGCCCAGCAATCTCCATCGAGATGCTCACGCTCAATTCCGAAGGCAGATACGTGTCCAACGGACACCGGAATCGAACCGATAATTTCAGCGCGGCTCTCGACACCCTGGTTCCCTTCGAGACCAGGGTCACCTGGGAAGAGCTCGACGAGGGGCTCGACTAGTTCAGATCGACACTGCCACTATGGCGGTGAGCAGGCCCAGGACCCACGCCTCGACGAGCATCGGGAAGGCGAGTAATGCGGTGGTCCAGGAGCGTTGGCGCCACTGGACGGCGCGCAGTATCCAGAGCGGGACCAGCATGAGCGTCACGGCGATGCCGAACCAGCCGACGGCGTAAGCGACGGGGAGGTAGTGCGGGTCGCCCGACCCGCGCGCCAGCACCTGGTAGTCCGGCACGAAACCCGCTACCACCCAGGCCGATCCGCATGCCGCGATGTAGGTCAGCGTGGAGACAGCGAGATCCGCCCAGCGCATGGGCGGCCGCCACCACTCCGCCATCCCTCCAGCATGCGCCCGCGCCTCACCCGACGGCGTTGCCGACCAGAACGTGCCCGATCCCCCCGCACACCGCGATCACCGGCAGCGCCGCCGCAGTCCACCACCAGGCCCGCCGCCCCGTCATGGCCGCGACCGCAGCCAGCACCAGCGCCGCCCCCAAGGCCAGCGACATCCCGCCGCCCGCAATCAGCAACCCCCACAGGGCAGATCCGGCCGGCCGAATCGCCTCACACTGCACCGAGAAGTCCTTCTTCGCAGTGCACCGATTATGAATCAGCCCGAATGCCTTACCGAAAAGGTCGTACGCAAACAACGCCGCAATAGCCACATCCACCACGAACAACACAGTCGCCAGGAGCACGTCCTTGCGCGCCACCGATGGTCGCGACACCTCTGCGGGTGACGACATCGACCGGCCAGGTCCCGCAGCCACGGGATTCTGCTCCGGCACAATCTGATTCACCCCAGAGTCGCCAGGTGGCAGGGTGTGCTTGACCGTCTCGGCCGCATCCGCCCCATACGGCTGCACCCCACGGCCCGGTTCCTGTGGAGGTATGGGGCCACCGGACCCTCGTGAAACACCGGGACCCGGCGGATGTCCCGTCCCGCCCGGATGCCGCTGCGGCACCGGTTCCGCCGGTCCCCGCGACTGCCCCGGACCGCTCGGTCCCGGCGGACGTCCCGGACCGGGCGGCGGCTGCTGACGTCCGGGGATGCCCGGATTCCGTTGCGGCACCGGACCACCCGGCCCCTGCGGCGGCGCGGGCGGACGGGCGGGATTCGGGCGAGGGCCATCCGCCCCTGGCCGACGCGGTTCATTGGGCGGATACATAGGTGGACTCCCCCGGTCGATCGTCTTGTCCAGGCATTCTCACCGTGTCGCGAGCCCACCGCCACTCCGATTCCCGCGAGCAGGCGCGGATCGCATAGCTGAGTAGGGTGCTGAGGGATGAACGAGAGCGCTGGTGCCCCGGACTTCGATGCTGCGATCGTCTATGCGATTCCGATGCGGACTCGGTTTCGCGGGATCACCGTGCGCGAAGGGATGTTGATACCCGGGCCGCTCGGGTGGGGAGAGTTCTGTGCGTTTCCCGAGTACGACGATCGGGAGGCGGCCGCCTGGCTTGCTACAGCGGTGGAGCAGGTGACCATCGGGTGGCCTGAGCCGGTGCGGGATCGGGTGCCGGTGAACTGCATCGTTCCGGCCGTTGGACCGGAGCGGGCTCGGGAGGTCGTTGCCGCGTCGGGGTGCCGGACCGCGAAGGTGAAGGTTGCCGATCATCCGGGGTCGCTGGCGGAGGATATCGACAGGGTGGCGGCCACTCGGGAGGCGCTCGGGCCCGGCGGGGCGGTGCGGGTCGACGCCAATGGGCTGTGGGATGTGGAGACTGCGGTCGAGCACATCAAGCAGATCGACCGGGCCGCAGGTGGTTTGGAGTATGTCGAGCAGCCGTGCCGCACCATCGAGGAGCTGGCCGCCGTGCGCCGCCGGGTGAATGTGCGTATTGCCGCCGACGAATCGATTCGGCGCGCAGAGGATCCGATGCGGGTCGCGGTGGCGGGCGCAGCGGATGTCGCGGTGCTGAAATGCACACCGCTGGGCGGAGTCCGGCGGGCACTGCGGGTCGCCGAAGCCGCCGGATTGCCCTGCCTCGTCTCCTCGGCACTGGAAACCAGTGTCGGCCTCTCCGCCCAGATCGCCCTGGCCGCAACCCTTCCCGAACTCGACTTCGCATGCGGCCTGGACACCCTCTCCCTCTTCACCGGAGACCTGGTCCCCGACTCCCTGCGCCCGGTGGACGGCTACCTCCCGGTCCCGGCCACCCCGCCCACTCCCAGCCTCGAATTGCTGAAGCGCTACCGGCACCCGGACCCGGGCCGAACCGCCTGGTGGCACAGCCGCCTCACCCGTGTTCGCCGCCACCTGGAATAGAGCCGGCAATGGTGCGGGTCACGTAATTCGGACGCCACAGGAGTACATAGTGGTGCGCAGGAGAAGCGCGGCTTCGGGCCCGATGACGCCCTCCGCCAATTCCACATAGCGGCCGCAGAATTCCGGCCCGTGCGCCGCGGTTTCGGCGTGATCGGGGTCCAGATGATGCGCCAATTCGTGCAGGATCACCAATTCCCGCAGCGCCCACGCGCGGCCGTGCACATGCAGCGGAACAGCCAGAACAGCTCCGTCGGCCTCGTAGTGCGCCGCCTTCGCACCGGCCCGGGCGCGCACCAGAATCGGGGTTTCCGACCGTTCCCATTGTGCACGTACCCAATTCAATGCGAGCACCCGATTCACATAACTCTGCACCGATTCCACCGAGGCGAACTTTCGCTCGATCGGCAGTGTCACCTGTGAACCGAGTACCTCCACCGTGCGTGTCCCGAATTCATCGGCGCGCTCGAATACTCCGCGCACCAGCATTTCCGCGTCGTACACCTGAGCCCGTTGCGAATCACGCACCGCCGCGCCCATTTCCGGCCATCCGATGGTTGCCTGCCACCGGGTGAGCGCTCACTGCCCGCCGCGCGGCAATTGCCCGCGAGCGCCGTCCAATTCGGGGGCCGTGCCCAAACGCGCCGCCTTGCCCGCGCGGTCTCCGGCCCGGCGCGCGGCCGCCGAATAGCCCGCCGACGCCTGCGGCCCGCGCCAGGTGCCACGCGCCTCGGAGGTGCTGGTGTAGAAGTCGGTGAGCTCCAGCTCCTTGTTGCGCAATGCCAATGCCGTTCCGGTGGAAACGGTTTCGGTGCGCACCGCCTCGGCCTCGACCTCGGTCTTGATCTCGCCCAGCCGGCGTCCGATGCGCGCGGCGAAGGCCATCTGGAAATTCAGGCGCGCGGTGACCGCGGCTACCGGCGCCTGTACCCGGCGCTGCACGGTACGGCCCCACCGGGTTTCGGCGACCACCTTCTCGGTGGTGGCGGTCCGATAGGCCCCCGATTTGATGTACTGATCCGACGCCCGCACCATCTGCACCAGCAGGCTGCCGTAGAGCGCCTCGCAGGTGTCGATATCGGTGTCGAAACCGTAGGCGTAGACCATCGTCGAGGACCGCGCCACATCACAGCGCACATCATTGGCGGCCGCGATGGCCACGAACAATTGCACGTACGTGCGCAGGCCCTTCTTGCCGGGCTCGCCGATCGGCACCACACGCTGGATCGGCGTCGGCCGCCGCTCCCGGCCCGCGATATGCGCGCGCGCCACCGCCAGATCGACCGACGACCTGGTCGCGAGCTTCTGTGCGGCAGCGAGAAACGCCTCGGCCTCGTGCTCGTTGTCGGTGGATTCGGCTTGGCGCAGCAATCCACCGATACGCGTAAGTAGTTTGTCGGTGCCCAATTTGCCTCCGCTTCGCTTCGGCGGGTTCGCGGCCCTGGGAGTCTCGGTCTTCCCTCCTCCGCTCCTCCGCTTCGCTCCCCCGCTCCGTCAGTCCAGACCGAGACGGGCCGCGAACCACGAGGTAGCTCCGACGAACGTTAGCGCAACCATGTATCTTCCCTTGTGCAACCGGCTGAGTGTGCCGCCGCTCACGTCTCGACCCTGGAGTATCAAAGATGGTTTTGAAGAAGGTGTCGTCCCTACGATCGTCGCTGATTCCGCGCGCCGCGGTGGCTTTCACCTCCGCTGCGCTGCTGACCGCGACATTCGCCGCGGGCTGCTCGAGCGACTCGAGCACCAACGCCATCTCGCAGAACCTCACCGGACGTGGCCCGATCACCTATGTCGAGGGCAAGGACACCACCGAAACCGGTGCGGTCAAGCAGCTCATCGACCGGTGGAACAGCTCGCACCCGGACGAGAAGGTGACGTTCAAGGAGCAGTCGAACGACGCTTCCCAGCAGTACGACGATCTGGCGCAGCACATGCGCGCCAAACAGTCGGACTACGACGTGGTCGCGCTCGACGTGCCGTGGACCGCGGAGTTCGCCGCCAAGGGCTGGATCCAGCCGTTGAAGGACTCCTTCGCCATCGACACCTCGACCCTGCTGTCGCCGCCGGTCGCCAGCGCCACCTACAACGGCACGCTGTACGCCGCGCCGCGCAATACCAACGGCGGCCTGCTGTACTACCGCAAGGACCTGGTCCCCGAGCCGCCCAAGACCTGGACCGAACTGCTGGCCGACTGCGCCAAGGCCAAGGATGCCGGAATCGGCTGCTACTCCGGTCAGTTCGCGCCCTACGAGGGTCTGACCGTGAACACCGCCGAGCTCATCAACGCCTACGGCGGCAGCTTCGTCGGCCCGGACGGCAAGTCCCCCACCGTGAACAGCCCGCAGGCCCGCGCCGGGCTGCAGGTGCTCGTCGACGCCTACAAGAACGGTGACATCCCGAAGGAAGCGATTTCCTTCAAGGAGCCCGAGAGCCAGAACGCCTTCGCCACGGGCAAGCTCCTGTTCATGCGCAACTGGCCCTCCAGCTTCGGCGATATCGGCTCCGACGCCTCCGCGGTGAAAGACAAGTTCGGCGTCGCGCCGCTGCCCGGCAAGGACGGCATCGGCGCCTCCACCCTCGGTGGCTACAACGCGGCCATCAGCTCGTTCTCCAAGAACAAGGCCACCGCACTGGACTTCCTGCGCTACCTGATCAGCGAGGACGCACAGCACATCATCGCTCAGGGCGGGTTGCCGTCGGTTCGCGCTTCGGTCTACGACGATCCGGCGCTCATCGCCAAGATGCCGTACCTGCCCGCGCTGAAGGATTCCATCGCCTCGGCCGTGCCGCGTCCGGTCACCCCGTTCTACCCGGCGGTGTCGAAGGCCATCCAGGACAACGCATATGCTGCTCTGACCGGCACCAAATCCGTAGACGACGCCATTGTCGGAATGCAGAAGGGCATCGAGACCGCCGGTTCGTAGTCTCGACGCAGTGCGGATAACGCTCGAGTCCCGTAGGAGAAGAAAAAGGTGTCACGTCCTTCGGGAGCGACCGATGTCGCGACGCCCGACCTGCCTGGCAAGACCGTGAAATCCGCACCGCCGCAACCGAAGCGCCGATCCGCCCTGGGCGGATCGGCCAAGGCGTGGCTGTTCGTCACCCCGGTGCTGCTCGCACTGGCCGTCGTGATCGGCTATCCGGTCGCCCGGGCGCTGTGGATGTCCTTCCAGAAGGACCAGGGTCTCGACAAGTCCACCGGTATGTTCACCGAGGGCGGCAGCGCCGGGTTCGACAACTACACGCACTGGATTTTGCAGCAGTGCACCGACTCGCTCGGCCAGACGGTCGACTGCCCGACCGGCAATCTCGGTGCGTCGTTCTGGTCGGCCATCGCCATCACCCTGCTGTTCACCGTGGTCACGGTGACGCTCGAGGCCACCATCGGGCTCGGCATGGCCGTCATCATGGGCAAGACGTTCAAGGGCCGCGCCCTACTGCGCGCCGCCGTCCTCATCCCGTGGGCCATCCCCACCGCCGTCACCGCGCGGCTGTGGGAGTTCATGTTCCAGTACGACGGTGTGGTGAACCGGGTCCTCGGCACCCACATCCTGTGGACCGCCGACGAATGGCCCTCACGTTTCGCGGTCATCATCGCCGACGTGTGGAAGACCACCCCGTTCATGGCACTGCTGATTCTTGCGGGCCTGCAGGTCATTCCGGGCGATGTGTACGAGGCCGCCCGCGTGGACGGCGCCTCGGCCTGGCAGCGCTTCACCAATATCACGCTGCCGCTGCTGAAACCGGCACTGATGGTGGCGGTTCTGTTCCGCACCATGGACGCCCTGCGCCTGTACGACCTGCCGGCCATCATGACGCAGAACAGCCCGCACACCCGCACCATCTCCATGCTGGTGGTGGATCAGGTGCGCCAGGGCCCCAACAGCGCGTCGGCGCTGTCCATCATCACCTTCCTGCTCATCTTCGCCGTGGCGTTCCTGCTGGTGAAGGTATTGGGCGCCAATGCGGTTCGCACCCAGGAAGAACAGCGGGAGGCGCACTGATGAGCACCGATCTGGCCACCGAGACCGCGGCGAAGCCGAAAGCCCCTGCCGGGCAAGCAGTTCCGTGGACCAAACGACTCGCCTCCGGCCGCGTCTACCTTGGCGCGCTGATCGTCCTGGTCTGGGGCCTGGGACCGTTCTACTGGATGGTCGTCACCGCGCTGCGCGATCCGGTCTACACCTTCGACAACACGCCGTGGCCGACACACGTCACCTTCCAGAACTTCAGCAATGCCTTCGACACCAGCCGCGGCAACAACTTCGGGCGCGCGCTGCTCAACAGCGTGATCATCGGCTCGATCACCACGGCGGTCGCCCTGCTCATCGGTGTCATGGCCGCTTACGCATTGGCGCGACTCACCTTCCGCGGCAAGTACGTGGTCTCCGGGCTCATTCTGAGCGCGTCCATGTTCCCGGTCGTGGTGCTGGTGACGCCGCTGTTCCAGCTGTTCACCGATCTCGGCTGGATCGGCCACTACCAGGCCATGATCATCCCGAACATCTCGTTCGTGCTGCCCATGACCGTGTACATCCTGGCCTCGTTCTTCACCGAACTGCCCTGGGAGCTGGAGGAAGCCGCGCGCATCGACGGCGCCACCAAATTCCAGGCCTTCCGGCTGGTCATGCTGCCGCTGGCCGCGCCCGCCGTATTCACCACGGCGATCCTGGCTTTTATCGCCGCGGTCAACGAATACCTGCTGGCGAGCTTGCTCTCCAGCGACAAGACCGAACCGGTGACGGTCGCCGTCGCCCGGTTCTCCGGTAACGATCCCCTGGTCCAGCCCTACGCGGCGATCATGGCCGCGGGCACCATCGTCTCGATTCCGCTGGTGATCATGGTGCTGCTGTTCCAGCGCCGCATCATCTCCGGTCTCACCGCTGGCGGCGTCAAGAGCTGATCCCGCGTACACCCGGAATGACAGAGCGCGGCCCATGCGTCCATTAGCATGGGTCGCGCCGCGTCTGCGGCGCTGAAGTACGCAAGCTTTGTCGACGCTCCGGAAGGAGATGCTCGTGAGCTCGTCCCGTAAGCGGCGCCGTGAACAACCTGCGCCGTACGACACCCTGGCAGGGTGGAACGAGCTCCCGACCAGCCCCCTCCCCAAGCAGACCGGGCAGAGCAGCAAGCCGCGGCGACGCCCGAAACCAGCCGAAAAGTCCACGGCCGCACCACGTCCGGCGCGGCCGCGCACACCCAGAACGCGCGCTCAACGCATTCGGCAGGTGATCACCGCACTGTTCGTGATCTTCTTCGTCTTACCCACGCTGCTGCTGGGACTCGCGTACTGGAGCGCCGAGATCCCCGACCCGGCAGCGGTGCAGACCAATCAGATCGCCACCATCCTCGCCGCCGACGGCACCAGCGTCATCGCGAAGGTCGTTCCGCCGGAAGGCAATCGGATCCCGGTACCGCTGACCGACGTCCCCGAACCGGTGCGCCTGGCCATGCTCTCGGCCGAGGACCGCAACTTTTACAGCAATCCCGGCTTCTCCACCGCGGCCTTCGCCCGCGCCGCCCGGGACAATCTGCTCGGCAAGGAAGACGCCGGCGGCGGCTCCACGATTACCCAGCAGTATGTGAAGAACGCCTTCCTGAGTTCCGAACGGACACTGAGCCGCAAGATGCGCGAGCTCATCATCTCCGCGAAGATGTCCCGCGAATGGAGCAAGGACGACATTCTCGCCGCCTACCTCAACACCATCTACTACGGCCGCGGCGCGTACGGCATCTCCGCCGCCGCCAAGGCCTACTTCGGCAAACCGGTACCGGAACTGACCGTCGCCGAGGGTGCGGTGCTCGCCTCCGTGGTGCGCACCCCCTCGCTGCTGGACCCGGAGACCCATCTGGATCAGCTGCGTGCCCGCTGGACCTACGTGCTGGACGGCATGGTGACCATGGGCGCGCTCACCAAGAACGACCGCGCCGCAGTCCAATTCCCGGTCATCGTCCCCGCCACCCAGATGGACGACAGCATTCCGCGCGGTCCGGAAGGACTCATCCGCACCCAGGTGCTGCGCGAACTGCGCTCCTCCGGCATCAGCGAGCAGGAACTCAATACCGGTGCGCTGCAGATCATCACCACCATCGACGCCCGCGCACAGCAGGCCGCACTCAATGCCGTCGGCACTGTGATGGGCGGGCAGCCAGGTGAACTGCGCACCGCCGTGGTGTCGGTCGATCCGCGATCGGGCGCGGTGCGCGCCTACTACGGCGGCCCCGACGGCATCGGCATGGACTTCGCGCAGGCGCCGCTGCAAACCGGTTCCGCCTTCAAGACTTTCGCGGTGCTGGCGGCGCTGCAGCAGGGCATCACCATGTCCTACCCGCTCGACAGCGCGCCGGTCACCGTCAACGGCGAGAAGATCCAGAATGTCGGCGGCGAATCCTGCGGCACCTGCCCGCTCAGCGAGGCGTTCAAGCGATCGCTCAACACCAGCTTCTACCGGCTTACCCAGAGCCTGTTCGAGGGCCCGAAAGCCATTGCCAATGCCGCACATCAGGCCGGCATTCCGGACCAGATTCCCGGTGTCGCCGGTAAATCGCTGTCCGAGGACGGCGCGGCGCCGCTGCCCGCCATCGTGCTGGGCGCGTATTCGGTACGGCCGATCGATATGGCCTCGGCCTACGCCACCATCGGCGCGTCCGGCACGTACCGCGCGCCCTACTTCGTGCAGAAGGTGACCACCGGCGACGGCCGGGTGCTGCTCGATCGCGGGGCCGACCCGCAGAAGGGCGAACAGCGCATCCAGGCCGCGGTGGCCGACACCGTCTCGCAGGCCATGCTGCCGATCGCCGCCTATTCCAATAATCACAATCTCGCGGCCGGGCGACCCTCCGCCGCTAAGACCGGGACCACCCAACTGGGCGACACCGGACAGAACAAGGATGCCTGGATGGTCGGATTCACCCCCTCGCTCTCCACCGCCGTTTGGGTGGGAACCGAACAGTCGCAACCGATTCACACCGCGCGCGGATCGGCCATCTACGGCTCCGGCCTGCCCTCGGACATCTGGAAGCAGACCATGGACGGCGCGCTGGACGGCACCCCGATCGAGCAGTTCCCGAATTCGAATCCGCTGCCCGGCGCGCCGCCCGCCAGTGGAAATTACGACATTCTCAATCCCGCTCCGGGGCCGGCACAGGATCCGGTGGTGGTGATTCCACCCGCCCCGGCGCCACGGCAGGTGGAGATCTTCCCCGGCCTCAGCATCCCGGTTCCCGGTTAGCCACAGAGTTGTTGATCATGAATCGCGACTACCGGACCCATCCGCCCCCGGCCACGGATATTGTGGAATCGGCCACCGGTGCCATCGACTCCGGACATCGGTGGCAGGATGCGGGTTGGGAGCAGGGTGGGGTCGGAGACAGCACGAGACTTAGGGGCGACGCCGGTGGATTTCAATGTTGTTGAACGCCACGAAACGCTGGTGGCCGGAACGGTGCTACGCAGCCCGGCGCTGGCTGTCGAAGGGCCGCGCCGCGCCAAAGTAGAGGAAGCCTGGAAACAGAACCTCTCGCGCAGCCTGCCCGGACCACCCGCGACCGCATATGTCGATCACGCGCCCGAGATCGGCTCGTATCTGACCCATATCGTCGGCTACAAGTGCGAGACCCTGGACGACCTGCTGCCCGGCGATGTGCTGGCGCGCGTCCCCGCGGGTACCTTCGCGCTGTTCACCCGCACCGGCGAGAATCTGGGCGACACCATCGCCTCCGTCTGGCGCACGGTGTGGGATCTGGAGGCCTCGGGCACGCTGGTCCGCGCGTATACCGGGGATTTCGAACGGTATCCGGACCCCCGGACCGTAGAGGTTTTCGTCGCGCTGCACCCCGGCGCGGAGGGATAGAGGCCGTGGATTTCGAGATCATCACCCTGGACGCGTTCTTCATCGGCGGGCTCACCATCCCCCTCACCGGCCGGGAAGTCACCGCACGCGACCTCGATCTGGTCAACTTCACCTGGGACCGCTACCTGGCCCGCGAGAAGAAGGTGGAACGCGTCGCCGCCTACATCGGCCAGAACGACCATGCCGTAGCGGTACTCGGCTACGAACTGGCCGGACTCGACCAGCTCGACATCGGCGACGTCCTCACCCGAATCCCCACCGGGCGCTACGCCAAATTCGTGGTCTCCGACAAGCCCTACGACCTGCTCCGCACCGCCTGGGCCAAGGTCGCCAAGGCCGAAAACGCCGGAACCATCACCCGATCCCACACCGCGGAGATCGAGCGGTATACGGGGCCGACGTCGGTCGAGGTTTACGTCTCGCTCGACTGAATTTTCTGGCTCTGCTTCGCTGCGGGCGGGGGGCTGTGTTTGTTTTGCCCTCCGCTTCGCTCCGGGCGGGGTCGGGGCCCTGTTACCCCGTTCTTCCCTCCCTCCGCTCCTCCGCTTCGCTCCCCCGCTCCACTCAGTCCAGAACGGGGCGGGCCCCGACCTTGGGGCGGATGTTGTTGGGGGGCTGGGGTTTCTGAGGGCGAGGGTCGACGACGACAGCAAAAGCCCGGCCGGAGTTGAACTTCCGGCCGGGCTTCCCTCACCTGCGTGGTGCGTTGCTACTACTCGGCGCCGATGATGAACGCTTCGAGCTGCTCGCGGGCGATGTCGTCGGCCAGCTGCTTCGGCGGGGACTTCATCAGGTACGCGGAGGCCGGGATGACCGGTCCGCCGATACCGCGATCGAGGGCGATCTTGGCGGCGCGGACGGCGTCGATGATGATGCCGGCCGAGTTCGGGGAGTCCCACACCTCGAGCTTGTACTCCAGGTTCAGCGGCACGTCACCGAAGGCGCGGCCCTCGAGCCGCACATACGCCCACTTGCGGTCGTCCAGCCAGCCGACGTGATCGGACGGGCCGATGTGCACATTGCCCGCGCCCAGATCCTTCTTCAGGTTGCTGGTGACAGCCTGGGTCTTGGAGATCTTCTTGGACTCCAGGCGCTCGCGCTCGAGCATGTTCTTGAAGTCCATATTGCCGCCGACGTTCAGCTGCATGGTGCGGTCGAGCTGCACACCGCGGTCCTCGAACAGCTTGGCCATCACGCGATGCGTAATGGTCGCGCCGACCTGGGACTTGATGTCGTCACCGACGATCGGGATGCCCGCGTCGGTGAACTTCTTGGCCCACACCGGATCCGAGGCGATGAACACCGGCAGCGCGTTGACGAAGGCAGCGCCCGCGTCGATGGCGCACTGCGCGTAGAACTTGTCGGCCTCTTCCGAACCCACCGGCAGGTAGGAAACCAGCACGTCGACCTTGGCGGCCTTCAGTGCGGCAACCACATCGACCGGCTCGGCCTCGGAGAGCTCGATGGTCTCCGCGTAGTACTTGCCGATGCCGTCGAGGGTCGGGCCGCGCAGCACGGTCACATCGGACGGCGGCACATCGGAGATCTTGATGGTGTTGTTCTCGCTGGCGAAGATCGCGTCGGAGAGGTCGAAACCGACCTTCTTGGCGTCGACATCGAACGCGGCGACGAACTTCACATCGCGAACGTGGTAGCGACCGAACTTGACGTGCATCAGGCCGGGCACAGTCGCGGTCTCATCCGCGTCCTTGTAGTACTGCACGCCCTGAACCAGGGACGATGCGCAGTTACCCACACCTACGATGGCCACGCGAACTTCGATGGCGCCCTCAGCCGTGTTGATTTCACTCATGGCCGATATTTCCCTCTTTCTGTGGTGCCGCCTTCGTCGATTGCTCCGCAGCAATCAACTCGTTGAGCCAGCGCACTTCGCGCTCGCTTGATTCGAGACCGAGTTGATGGAGCTGGCGGGTGTAGCGATCCAGTTGCCCGCTGGCTCGTTTGATCGCTTCCCGCAGTCCTTCTCGGCGCTCCTCGACTTGCCTCCGGCGCCCCTCCAAGATCCGCATTCTCGCTTCCGCGGGGGTGCGGCTGAAGAAAGCCAGATGAACGCCGAAGCCGTCGTCGGTGTAGTTCTGTGGTCCCGTATCGGCCAGGAGCTCGGCGAACCGCTCCCGGCCGGTGTCAGTCAGCTGGTAGACCCGCCGCGCACGGCGTGTTGCCAACCCCTGCGGACTCTCCTCCGCAATGAGACCGTCGGCCTGCATACGCCGCAGGGCCGGGTAGAGCGACCCGTAGGAGAAAGCCCGGAAGGGGCCGAGCAGACCGGTCAATCGCTTGCGCAGCTCATAGCCGTGCATGGGCGATTCGAGGAGCAGCCCGAGGATTGCCAACTCGAGCACCGGGCCTCACCCCCTCCTGACTGTTCTTTTCAGACCTAACCGATGGATGCAGTTCCAAACTATATCGCGCCGATATAGTTTGCGTGCACTCCCGGAGCAGTCGGCGCCTGACGGAACCCTGAGAGTCACGCTGGGGCGTGCGGGGTCCGCTACCCCGCAAGTACTCTGGGACGCGTGCGAATACAGCGGCAGGTAGTGGACTATGCGCTTCGGCGCCGGTCGCTGCTGGCCGACGTCTATGCCGGACGCGTGGACGTGTCCGAAGTCTGTGACGCCAACCCGTATCTCCTGCGCGCGGCGAAGTTCCACGGACACGGGAGCGAGGTCACATGCCCTATCTGCCGGAAAGAGCAGCTGACTCTCGTATCGTGGGTCTACGGTGACGGGCTGGGCCCGGTAGCCGGCTCCGCCCGCACGCCGGAGGAGTTGATCCGGCTGGCCGAGTCTCGCGAGGAGTTCTCGGTGCATGTGGTCGAGGTATGCCGGACCTGCAGCTGGAATCATCTGGTGCAGTCCTATGTGGTGGGCCAGACCCCGGCGCCGGGGCGCCGCCGTACCGGCAACCGCCGCCGCGCGGCCGAGTGAAGGACCACGACGACTGCTGACTTGGCGGGCACACGTGTGCCCGCGCGGCCTTTCCGGCCGCATCGAGCAAGGACCGTACCGAGTAGTTATTGGAGAGCCAGGCTGTGACATCGCCCTATGACGACGGACCGCAAGGCGGCCGCCCCCAGCGTGGCGGTTCGCAACCCGGCCCCGGCGGCTACCCGCCGCCTCGACCGGGCGGGCCGCCGCCAGGCGCACGTCAGCCGCTGCCGCCGCGTCAGGGGCAGGGTCCTGTTCCCGGTCGTGGACCGGTGCCCGGTCCGGGCGGACTGCCGCCGCGCGCCCCGGGCGGGCAACCGCCGCGCGCACCCCTGCCGCCGCAGGGCGGACAGCCGCGCCGTCCCGGACCGCCGCCGCCGCGCGCCGGCTCCGATGCCACGCAGGTGGTGAACACCGGCTCCAGGCAGGCTGTGCCGGAACATCTTCAGCGCGCCGCCACCTCCGACCGCGCCGAGCGTGCCGCCGATCGCACTCCGCGAGTGGCGAATCGGGCGGCGGGAGGAGCAGGCGCCGGAACGCGTCCGCGCCCTGCCGACGACCGCACCCGCCAGCTGCCGGGTTCGGACTCCGGCGCGTCGCGGCGAGTACAGGGCGGCCCGCCGTCGGGTCCGCCGCCGCGGCGTCCCGGCGGTGAGGGTCCCGGTGGCGGTGGTGGAAGTCGCCGGCCGAAGAAGCGTTCGACGTGGAAGATCGTCCGGCGCGTCCTCTACATCTGCATGGCGCTGTTCATCGTGGCGCCGAGTACCGCGTTCCTGGTGGCCTATTCGACCGTGGACGTGCCGAAGCCCGGTGACCTGAAGACCAATCAGGTGGCCACCATCTTCAATGCCGACGGCACCACGGTGCTGTCCAAAGTCGTTCCGCCGGAAGGCAACCGGTCCGATGTGAGCATCGACCAGATTCCGCCGCACCTGCGCAATGCGGTGATCGCGGCCGAGGATCGCGACTTCTACACCAATCCGGGCTTCTCCATCTCCGGCTTCGCCCGTGCCGCACGCGACAATGTGATGGGCAAGGCCAGTGCCGGTGGTGGTTCCACGATCACCCAGCAGTATGTGAAGAACTCGATGGTCGGTGACGAACACTCACTGACCCGAAAGATGCACGAGCTGGTGATCTCGGCCAAGATGGCGCGGCAGTGGTCCAAGGACGACATTCTCACCGCGTACCTGAACACCATCTATTTCGGTCGTGGCGCGTACGGCATCAATGCGGCGGCCAAGGCGTACTTCGACAAGAAGGTCTCGGACCTGGATGTCGCCGAGAGCGCCATGCTGGCGGCCACGATTCAGCAGCCGTCCAATCTGGATCCGGAGAAGAATCCGAAGGGTGCGCAGCAGCGCTGGAACTATGTGCTCGACGGCATGGTGTCCGGCGGCAATCTGTCGGCCTCCGATCGCGCGGGTATGCAGTATCCGCAGGTGATTTCGGGCGCCAAGGCCGCGGGTGACAAGTCCCTCGACAGCGGCCCGGAAGGCTTGATCAAGACGCAGGTTCTCAAGGAGCTCGAGGCCGCGGGCATCAGCTCGCGGGAGCTGAACACCGAGGGTCTGCAGGTCACCACGACCATCGATGCGAAGGCACAGCAGGCGGCCATCGACTCGGTCAACAAGACCATGGACGGCGAACCCGATATCCTGCGCACCGCAGTGGTTTCGGTGGATCCGAAGACCGGCGCGGTGCGCGCCTACTACGGCGGTTCCGACGGTCAGGGCTTCGATTTCGCGAATGCCGGTCTGCCGCCGGGCTCTTCGTTCAAGGTGTTCGGCCTGGCCGAGAATCTGGAGATGGGCAAACCGCTCTCGACGATGTACGACTCCTCGCCCGTCACCGTGAACGGCATCAAGATCAGCAATGTCGCCAATGAGACCTGCGGTACCTGCACCATCGCCGAGGCGCTCAAGCGATCGCTGAACACCAGCTTCTACCGCATGGAGCTGGACATGCCGGGCAACGGCCCGCAGAAGATCGCCGATATGGCGCACAAGGTAGGCATCCCGGAAACCATTCCGGGCGTGGGCAAGTCGCTCACCGAAGCAGATGGCAGCGGCCCCAACAATGGCATCGTGCTGGGGCAGTACCAGGTGCGGGCCCTCGATATGGCGTCCGCGTACGCCACCTTCGCGGACTCGGGCGTCTATCACGCACCGCATCTGGTCCAGAAGGTGGTGACCTCCGACGGCACGGTGCTGCTGGACCGTGGCGACGTCGCGGGTGAGCAGCGGGTCGCAGCCGCCATCGCCGACAATGTCACGGACGCCATGAAGCCCATCGCGGCGTACTCCCGCAATCACAACCTGGCCAACGGCCGCGAATCCGCGACCAAGACCGGTACCAACCAGCTCGGCGACACCGATGAGAATCGCGACGCCTGGATGGTCGGCTACACCCCGGAGCTGTCGACGGCCGTATGGGTCGGCACCGAACAGGGTGTGAAGTTGCGCAATGCCAATGGCGGCCAGATCTACGGTTCCGGTCTGCCCGCCGATATCTGGAAGGGCACCATGGACGGTGCGCTGAAGGGTGTGCCGATCAGCAAGTTCCCCAAGCCCGCCCCGATCAACGGGCAGGCGGGTGTGCCCTCGTGGTCCGCGCCGTACACCGCGCCGTCGACGACGGAGGCGCCGGTGCTGCCGCCGGTGGTCACCCAGAGTCAGGTGGAGATCCTGCCCGGTATCACGATTCCGGTGCCCGGTCTGGCGCCGAACCCGCAGAACCAGCAGCGCTCACAGCCGCAGCAACAGCAGTCGCAGGATCCCGGCGCGGGTCCGCTGCCCGGGCAGCCTGTCGCACCGGGCGACGGCGGCGCCGCCGTGACCACCACGCCCAATGCGAACGGTTACGGAAACGGCGGTTACGGCAATGGTAATGGGAACGGCAACGGCAACGGGTCCCCGCGCAGTCGGTAGCCTCGAGCCGTGATCGAGGAAGTGGAGCACCGGCCGACCGCGAACGGCGAGTCGGCCGGTGGTGCATCGCAGCTGTCGTACGTCTCCCCCTCACCGCTCGCCGCGGATCTGCGGTCGGTGGACGACAGGGACAAGCCGAGCCGCACCGATACCCTGACCGCGCAGCTGTGCGATCTGATCGGCGGCCCGGTCGGCGATCACGCGGTGATCGGCCGCGCCCGGTTCTGGACGCCCATGCGGGTGCTCATGGCCTTCGCGGTGCTGTTCCTCGCGCTGAGCTGGTTCGGGAAGGCGGGCTGTATTCAGCAGCGTCCCGATGCCGACGGCGTGCTGGGATTGGATTGGAACAACGGGCGCCAGTACGTGGCCATGTGCTACTCGGACACGGTGCCGCTCTACGGCGCAGAGCATTTGAACGAGGGCGCCTTCCCGTACAAGAAGCAGTGGACCGATTTCAGCGCGGACGGTAAGCCGCAGGTCCGGTACATGGAGTATCCGGTGCTGTCGGGTCTCTACCAGTACGCGGCCATGGGAATCGCCAAGGCGTGGAAGCAATCTCCGCTCCCGGGCGCGCTCGAGGTGGTCGTCTACTTCAATGTGGTCGCGGTCGGCCTGGCCCTGGCATGGCTGGTGACGGTATGGGCCTCAGCGCAATTGGCGGGGCGGCGGGTGTGGGATGCCGGGCTGGTGGCGCTCTCACCCCTGGTGCTGGTGCACGCGTTCACCAATTTCGACACGCTCGCAACGGCTTTCGCGGCCGCCGGCCTGCTGGCCTGGGCGCGGCGCAGGCCGGTGCTGGCGGGCATGCTGCTCGGGCTCGGCGGCGCCACCAAGTTGTATCCGCTCTTACTGCTGGGTCCGATTCTCATTCTGTGCCTGCGGGCCGAGCGCCTGGGCGCGGACGATTCGCGCTGGGGCGGTCTGCGGCCGCTGCGGGCCGGCGGTGCGGCGGCGGCTGCGGCGGTGATCACCTGGCTGGCGGTGAACGCGCCGATCGCCGTCCTGTACGACCAGGGCTGGCGAGAGTTCTTCCGGCTCAATACCGATCGCCATGCCGACCCGGATTCGGTCTACAACGTGATCAGTTCGTTCACCGGCTGGCAGGGCTTCGACGGGGTGCTCAAATCCACGGATACACCGACGATTCTGAATCTGGTGTCGCTGCTGCTGTTCGTCATCGCGTGCGCGGGCATCGGCTGGATCGGTCTGACCGCCGCCCGCCGACCCCGCCTGGCGCAGTTGGCTTTTCTGGTGATCGCGGCCTTCCTGCTGACCAATAAGGTGTGGAGCCCGCAGTATTCGCTGTGGCTGGTGCCGATTGCCGTACTGGCGCTACCGCAGCGGCGAATCCTCTTGGCGTGGATGACCATCGACGCACTGGTGTGGGTACCGCGCATGTACTACTACCTGGGCACCGACCGTAAGGGCCTGCCCGAACAGTGGTTCACCACCACCGTCGCGCTGCGCGATCTCACGGTGATCGCCCTGTGCTTCTTGGTGATTCGGCAGATCTACCGGCCCGAACACGATCCGGTGCGCCGGGACGGCGCGGACGACCCCGGCGGTGGGCTGCTGGATCGCGCACCCGATCCGGAGCATCCGTGGCTGCCGCCGCTGCTGCGCCCGAGAACATTGGTCACCGCCACTTAGCCCCGCAGGACTCGGCCCCGCACTCATTCCGAGTGCGGGGCCGAGTTGTCTCTGGTGACTGCCGGACCTAGATCTTCAGGAAGCGGCCGAGCTGGGGTACCGCTTCGCCCGGATGCTTGGCCTGGAAACCTTCACCGATCGCTTCGAGCTTCCATTCCTGACTGCCGTTCGGGCGGTAGACCTTGGCCATGGCCATGGCGGTGAAGTTCGCGCCGCCGGGCAGGGTGAAGCGCGCCAGTTCGGCATTGTTGGTGCCGTCGACCAAGCGGCAGAAGGCATTCGCCAGCTGTTCGAAGGTGTGCCCCTTGTAGGAGGTCACAATGAACACCAGGGTGGTGACCTGCGCGGGAAGGCGGGTGAGGTCGACGAGGATGACCTCGTCGTCGCCATCGCCCTCACCGGTGAGATTGTCGCCCTGGTGGCGCACGGAGCCGTCCTTGGAGGCGAGGCTGCCGTAGTAGACGACATCCACCGGACTCGCGCCGGCGAACATCACCACCGAGGCGTCGAGATCGACGTCGGGAGCGCGATTTCCGAACATGCCGCCACGCTTGACCGGGTCCCAGCCGAGCCCCATCTTCACGTAGGTGAGGGCCGCGCCACCCTCTTTACGCAGGTTGATGCGTTGACCCTTGACCAGGCTGACGGCGTGGTTGTTCGGCAGATCGCGATCGGCGGCCGGTGCGGGGGACTGCCCCGGGCCGGATCCGTATCCGGGCGGGGGCGGATAGCCCTGCTGCGGATAGCCCTGTGGCGGAGGGGGATACCCCGGCCCCTGCGGCTGGGGCGGATATCCCGGTCCCTGGGGCGGATAGGCGCCGGGCGCCGAATAGCCCTCGTTGGGGTCGGCCGTCGGATAACCGACGGTGGGCGAGAATTCGGCCGGGGCGGGCGGCGGATAACCACCGGTCGGCGCGAACTGCGGGTTCGGCGGAGGCGGCGGAAAGCCCGCCGCGGGCGCGTATTGCGGGGCCGGCGCGGCGGCGGGCGCGGCGGACTGCGACTCGCTCACCTGCACACCGTGATCGGTGACCAGCGCACCGAATCCGCCCGCATAGCCCTGGCCGACCGCGCGCACCTTCCAACTGCCCTGCCGCCGATAGACTTCCAGCGCAATGACGATGGATTCGGCCTGCAGTCCCTCGATCCGGTACTCGAACAGGGTGTTTCCGCCGGTATCGGCGACCCTGGCGACAGCCGGGGCGATCCCGCCGAAATTGCTCCCGGGCTCGTCGAGGGTGACGACCGCGCGAATCTGCTCGATATCGGCGGGCACCGCGGCCAGCGAAATCACCAGGGCGGCGGGCTGACCGGGCGCACCGGGCTGCAACTTCACCCCGGGCCCGTTCGGCTGATTGAAGAACACGAAGTCGGCATCGGACCGAACCTTGCCGTGCTCGGTGACCAGGAGCGCGGACAGATCCGCGGGTGCGGCGATCTGCACGCTGATCACCACATCGTTGACATTCAAAGGACCGTTCTGGCCCTTCACCAATGCTGCGGCCAAGGTCGACCCTTCACTCGTCGGTGCTGACAGAGCCACTCTACGAGAAATCGCCAACCCGGTGGTGGTCGATGCGCAGCCGCTCACGACTGCCCGGGGGAATGTGCACGCTGAACTTGAAACCGCGCTGAGCTGGCGCAATGCGTTCGGCTGCCGAGCCGGTGCGGCCGTGGAGCCGCACGGTGCCGGCGGGAGCGCCGGGCACCTGGGAGCCTCGGTGAGGAAGCTGAGAGTCTGCGATGAGGGCCATTTCCGAATCCGATGAATCTCGTTGGGAGCGATAATGTTCCGGGCAAGAATTATGCCCACGGCACCGATCTGCACAAACCGTTATTCGCGTTCCTTCCAGAATAGCAACCAAACCATTGATGCCGCGAATTTGCTGACCCTCGAGTTCGACTTCAGATCGACTGAGTGCCTACACCAGTCAGGGCACGCCAAAAGTTTGCTGACATTACGGCTGTCCGCCGCCTGCCCATGGCAGTATCGATCGCGTGAGTAGCGGTGAGGTCGAGCCGGCGGAAGGGCACGAGAAGTATCTGCGCGCCTTCCGGCATCCAGCCGTGTCCAGAGCCCAGTTGGAGGATCTGCTCGATGCGGTAAATGGCTTCCTCGACACCATTACTCCCGGTGAAGGGGAATTCGTACCGCAGGGCGGCTGGGCGCCGGAATCGACGGCCATGGCCTTCCAGATCGGCCGTGCGGTCGAGCAGGTCCTCACCGAGCGGGAACAGGCCGAGCGGGAATTGCTGCACCGCCGTGAGATTCGAGATCGCCTGGTCGTAGCCCTGGACGCGGTGCTGGACTGCCTGCGCTCCCTGCCCGATCTTGCCGAGGCCGAGATCGCGCTGGGCACAACGGCAGTCAATGAAGGTTTCCAGGTATTCGACGACGGGTCCGTCCGCACCACCGTGACGCAGGAGATCGGCGCGGATATGGGCGCGCTGGAGGCCCGGCGGGTCGAACTCGACGAGCAGATGACGGCGGCGGTATCGGCCCGTACCGGATTGGTCGACGACACCGCGGACCTAGTGCGAGATCAACTGGGAGTGGCCGATGTCGGTATCCCGTGGGTGATTCTGGAGGCCACGCGCGGCGGCCTCGATGTGTCGGAGCCGTTCGAATTCGCCGCCCACCATCTGCCGGACTGCGAACTACGCGAACTCATGGTGCAGCTGGTCACCGATATCGAACTGGCACGCACGCTGGAGCACGAGACTTCCGAATAGGGCACCGCCGAATAGCGACGCCACTCCCGAATAGCCCGAAACAGGCACCGTCGGCGCGCCGGGGTGCGAGGCTGGCTGCAGCCGTGCGAACCGGGCCTTCCGAGGGGAGAATTCGGTGAAGAAGCTGATCAATGATCCGGCCGACGTGGTCGACGCCGCCCTCGCGGGTATGGCCGCCGCCCATCCCGAGCTGCGGGTCGATGCGAAACAACGGGTTGTGGTGCGCGCCGACGCGCCCGTCGCGGGCAAGGTGGGCCTGGTCTCCGGGGGCGGGTCCGGGCACGAACCGCTGCACGCCGGGTTCGTCGGCCGCGGCATGCTGGACGCCGCCTGTGCCGGGGAGATTTTCACCTCCCCGGTGCCGGACCAGATTCTGGCGGCCACCACCGCCGTGGATGCCGGGGCCGGGGTGCTGCACATCGTCAAGAACTACACGGGCGATGTGCTCAATTTCGAGATGGCCGCCGAACTCGCCGCGGCCGAGACCGGCGCGCAGGTGGCGTCGGTGGTGGTGAACGACGATGTGGCCGTGCAGGACAGCCTGTACACCGCAGGTCGCCGCGGTGTCGGCGCCACCCTGATCCTGGAGAAAATGGCCGGGGCCGCCGCCGAACAGGGCCGGCCGCTGACCGAGGTGGCGCGCATCGCCGAGCGGGTGAACAGCGAATCGCGCAGCATGGGCATGGCCTTGACCTCGGGCACGGTCCCCGCCGTCGGCCATCCGACCTTCGAATTGGGCGAAACCGAGATGGAGATCGGCGTCGGCATTCACGGTGAACCCGGACGGCGGCGGGTGCCGCTGGCTCCGGCACGGGAGATCGCCGCCATGCTCGTCGAGCCGATCCTCGCGGATCTGCCGTTCGCCCAGGGTGATCGGGTGCTCTGCTTTGTCAACGGCATGGGCGGCACCCCGCTCATCGAGCTGTACCTCATGTTCGACGAGGTGTCCCGCCTGCTGCGCGGTCACGGCGTGGAGATCGTCCGCTCGCTGGCGGGTTCGTACATCACCTCGCTGGATATGGCGGGCTGCTCGGTGACGCTGACCCGGCTCGACGAGGAGCTCACCGCGCTGTGGGATGCACCGGTCCGCACTCCGGCACTGCGATGGGGGATCTGATGACGGTGGATGCGGCGGCCTGGGTGCGCGGGTTCGCGGCCCTGGTCGATGCGCACGCCCACGAGCTGACGGCGCTCGACGCCGCCATCGGCGATGCCGACCATGGCACGAATATGCAACGCGGGATGTCGGCGGCCGTTGCGGCGCTGGATGATTCAGATGCGGGCGGGACGGCGGCCGAGGTGTGCAAGCAGACCGCCATGGTGCTCATTCGCACCGTCGGCGGCGCGAGTGGTCCGCTGTACGGCACGTTCTTCCTGCGGTTCGCCGGTGCGATTCAACCCGATACGGAGACAGCCGATTTCGCGCGCGCCTTTCGTGCCGGGCTCGACGGCGTGATTGCCCGGGGCAAAGCCGAACTCGGCGACAAGACCATGATCGATGCCCTCTCCCCCGCCGCGGATGCGCTCGACAAGCAGGTCGCGGCGGGTGCCGCCCCGGCCGAAGCGCTGGATGCGGCGGTCGCCGCCGCCGAATCCGGCAGGGACGCAACAACTTCCCTGCTCGCCCGCAAGGGCCGCGCGTCCTATCTCGGCGAACGCAGTGTCGGACACCAGGATCCGGGTGCGACCAGCGCCGCGCTGCTGGTGCTCGCCGCCCGGCAGGCCCTGCGATGATCGGCCTGGTCGTCGTCTCGCACAGCCGTCCCCTCGCCAGAGCGGCGGTCGCGCTGGCCACCGAGCTATTGCCCGCCCAGGCGGTGCGCGTCGAAATCGCCGCTGGCTCATACGACAACAGCCTCGGCACGGATGCGGTCGCCGTGGCCGAGGCCATTACCGCGGCCGACAGCGGTGACGGCGTCCTCGTCCTCATGGATCTCGGCAGCGCGGTGCTCTCCGCCGAAACGGCGGTCGATCTCCTGGAGACCCCGGTCCAGGTCCGTCTGTGCGCCGCGCCGTTCGTGGAGGGCCTGGTCGCCGCCCTGGCAATGGCGGGCAGCGGCGCAGACCTGGAGAAGGTGGCGCAGGAGGCCGAACACGCCCTGACCGCCAAGCGAACACAGCTCGGTGTGCTGACACGGCTGGATGATCCCGAAGGCGAATCCCCTGCGCCCTCCGATTCGATCGCACCGCCGACCACCACCGCACCCCGCACCGTGGCCGTCATCGAGGTGACGAACGAACACGGCCTGCACGCCCGCCCCGCCGCCGAACTGGTAGCGGCCCTGCGAGATTTCGATGCCGATGTCGAACTCCGCAATGCGACCACCGGCGCGGGCCCGGTCCCGGCGGACAGTCTGACCCGAGTGCTGACCCTCGGCCTGCTGTCCGGCCACCAATTGGAGGTATCGGCGCTCGGCCCGGAAGCGGCTGCGGCCATCGAGATCGTGCGCGCTTCGACCTCTGGACACTGAAGGACGCACCGGTCCAGGTGGATTCGCCTGGATCACGCAGGCCCTCGCCCGGAGCCCGGCCAATGACCGCCTCGAGGGCCGGTGACCTGACCTGCTTTCGCCTGCCGAGGGTCAGGGGCAAGATCGTGGGCATGACCCTGAAGGAGCAAGCAGTCACATTCCTCGGACTCCACCAGCCCGGCAATCCGGTGATTCTGCCGACGGTCTGGGATGCCTGGTCGGCGAAACTGGTGCAGGAGGCCGGTTTCTCGGCATTGACCGTCGGTAGCCACCCGCTCGCGAATTCCCTCGGTAAAGAAGACAAGGAGGGCATGACGTTCACCGAGGTGACCGCCCGCATTCGCGAGATCACCGCCGCCGTGACCATCCCCGTGTCAGTGGATATCGAATCCGGCTACGCCCAGAAGCCCGCCGACCTGATCAACGGGCTGCTCGACGCCGGCGCGGTCGGCCTCAATATCGAGGATTCCGTGCACAGCGAGGGCGGTCGCCTCCGCACCCCGCAAGAGCACGCCGACCTCGTCGCGGAGCTCCGCCAGGCCGCCGACACCACAGACGTCCACTTCGTGATCAATGCCCGCACCGACGTCTTCCTGCGTCAGGACACCGGCAACCCCGCCGAACGCCTCGAAAGCGCCCTCACCCGTTTACGTCTCGCCGCCGAAGCCGGCGCCGACGTTCTCTACCCGGTCGGCCGCCACGACCCCGAAACCCTCCGCACCCTCTGCACCGACCTCCCCCTCCCCATCAACGCCATCGGCATCCCCGCCGAAGCCAACCGCGCCGCCCTCGCCGAATCCGGCGTAGCCCGAGTAAGTTTCGGCCCCTTCCTCCAGAACGCCCTCACCGAACACGCCAACACCCTCATTGCCCCTTGGCGCTGAGCGACCGCCGGGCCCGCTATGGGCCCGGCTCTTTCGGCTCACCCGCCCCGCACCTACATAGCTGATGCCGCTTCCGGAAGTCGTGCCCGGAACTGGTCTTCACAACGACGCCCAGAGCGCAGCATCGAGCAGTCCGGTCATGTCACGTCCGGCGATTCGAACCATCCACACAACTGACCCGAAGCCCAACCGCCCGAGATCATCTCGCGTCGTTCCGGGACCATCGAAACGTCCGCTACTGCCGAATGCAGGATCACGCCTCCCGGGACGGGATCGTTCACCATGGCAAGCTCACGGTATGGACAGCGCGCTTACCTTCGACACCGGGCGGTTGGTGTTGCTGGATCGGGGCACCTACCGTTGGGTGAGCCTGAAGAGGTTCCGGATTGACTCAGTGCTGCCGGTCTCCGAGTTGCTGTCCGCGCTTGTCGCACATCCGCGTTACCGCGACCACTTCGCGTCTGCCTTCGAAACCCAAGACATCCACACGCTGCACGGACCGTACCGGGTGGAGTGCATCACGGCAGATACCTTCCGGTCTATCAACTCCTCGTCGGCACGGACCTTGTTGCAGGACTGGTCGGACAATGCTGGGGTGCCGGTGTCCCGGGAGGTTCAAGCCGAGTTGGACACGCAAGTGTTTCCGTTGTTGGAGGCACCGGAGTTGTTTCAACTGCCCGACCTTCGCCCTGATGCCCAGCATGACTGGGGTTGGGTTGTGGGCGTCGACGGCTTTCATGAACTAGTAGCGATCGATCAAGCGGATAGAGTGCTCACTCTTATCGTGGCAGCAGACGACTAGCGAAGACTTCCGCTCATGCCGCATACCGCGCTGTTGAGTTCGGCCACTTGGCTTCTCGGGAAGGCTACGACCGAGATCACCTTCGGCAACTAGTCGAATGGCTGTGGGCCACATGGGGTTGGCTGGAGAATCGGCCTGAGCGGTCAAAGATCGCACTGGGGCGGCATATTTTGCCGGTGAGGCGGGGTTTGTGACCGCTCAGGCCGATCGAGAACTCTGACCGTGGAAGGTCAACTGGCGGTGTTCAACCGGGGCCGGTCGAACGCACCCGATTGCCGAGTTGAGGATGCCTGGCGGTCAATCGTGCGATCGGCCCCGCACTACGTAGTCAGGGCAGGCAGCGTGTGAGCAGGGCGCGTATCTGGTCCTCGGTGGGGGGGACGGTGGTTGCCATGCCGCGCAAGGTGATTCCCTGTGCCGTGTCGGCGAGCAGGGTCGCGGTGCCGGGGTCGGTGTAGTGCGCGTACAGGGTGCGGGTGGCTTCGGTGAAACGATCGGCGATCGGCCGCAGTCCTGGACGGCGGATCGCGGCGACATAGAGTTCGAGCTGCACGGTGGTCACGGTGCGCTGCGGACCGAAGCAGTCCACCAGCGCCTTCGCGGTCAGGTCGATGACCTCGCCGATGCTCATGCCGGGGTTCGTCTGCGGGATCGCGGCCATGGTGGCGGCGTATTCGGCGACGCAGATTTCGAGGGCGGCCGCGAGCAGGTCTTCCTTGTCCTTGTAGTGGTAGGTCGTGCCGGCGATCGGGACGTCGGCGGCCTCGGCGACCGCGCGGTGGGTCAAGCCCTCCACGCCGCGCTCGCCGATCACCGCGATCGCGGCGCGGGCGATGCGATCGCGGCGCTCGGGATCGAACCGGCGCCGCCGCACGGGCCGCTCGGAATCGGGGGCCTGATCGGCCATTGTTTCCTCCAAAACCACTGTTCGAACGTGTCAGCCTCCCCATAGGGTACATATGTACCTAATGCGACGTGTGACACAACAAGGTCATTTCCGGCCGATCTTAAGGTACAAATGTACTTATCAGTCCGCGTGGCGGAGCCATCGATCGAAAGGAGCAGGCATAATGCCGTTCGCACCGTGTCTCGGCGTGAAGGACCCCGCCGTGAGCAAAGCGTTCTACGAGAAGCTCGGATTCACCGTCGACAGCGCGACCGCGACCGAGAATGACGACATCCACATGGTCCTGTTCGACGGCCAGTTCTGCGGAATGCTGTATCGGAACACACAATTGGAGAACTGGCTGCCGCCACTGAAAGGTAAGCCGATCGGGTTCACCGGCATGTTCTACCTCGAAGTCCAGGACTTCCAGGGCATGCTCGACACCTGCGCCGCGGTGACCGAGATCGTGCGCGGCCCGTCGGCCGATCACACCGGCACCCGCGAGTTCTACATCGCCGACCCCGACGGCTACATCCTGGGCATCAACGATGCCGCCTCGCGTCAGAACAGCGACCTGGTCGGCGGATACGCCACCGAATCCTGACCCGCGCCCACCACCCGGCCGACACCGAAAGTGCCCTAATGCCGGCCTCGCCCTTCACCTTCCGGCCCGCAACGGCCCGTGATCACCCGTTCCTGGAGCAGATGCTGCTGGAAGCGGCTGCCGCGTCGGGCGACATCCTGACTCCGGACACTCTCGCGAGCCAGGAACACACATTCCGGTACGTCGCGGAGTGGGGACGCGCGACCGACGTCGGCGTGATCGCCGTGGATGAGCTCGGGGTGCACGCGGGCGCGGCGTGGGCGCGGCTGTTCGACCGCGCCATGGGTTCACCGGCATTCCTGGGTGAGCAGATCCCCGAGATCACTATCGCGGTGGCACCGGATTTCCGTCGCCGCCAACTCGGCACGGCGCTGCTGACCGAGCTGGCCGATGCCGCCCGCGCGGCAGGGTTTCTCGCGCTGAGCCTGGGCGTGGAAACCGACAACACCGCCGCGCAACAGCTCTACCGCCGTGATGGCTGGGCCCTGCACCACACCGCCGGTGACTACACCATCCTCAGCAAAGACCTGCGGACCCCGCACTCCGGGTGAGCCGAAACATTCAGGGCGCGAAAGGAATACGACCCTCATGACTGCTACCAGCAGCACTCCCATCGCATCGGTGGCCTCCTACGCCATCTGGGCCGCGGACGGACGCGCTCTCGCCGAGTTCTACGCCGCGGCACTGGGCACGAGCATCGCCCAGGAATACCCCGACGAAACCGGAAACCCCGTCGCGTTCCTGCTCACCGTCGGCACCACCGCGTACGTGTTCTACACCGCGAAGGAATTCACCGCGCCGAACTGGCCCGCCGATGAGCTGCCCTTCCACCTGGACCTCACCTTCCCCGACCTGCGCGCCGGTGAACAACGACTCCTCGAACTCGGTGCCAGCAAACCCGACTTCCAACCCGGCGGCGACCAATGGACCGTGCTGCGCGACCCCTCCGGACAACCCTTCTGCATCAGCCAAGCAGCCCCCACCGCCTGACCGCGACGGCGATATGACGCCAGCCGAACGCGCGCTACTAGCCGCTGACCGCGCGGTTCGAAGCGACAGTGCGGCGCGGTGGAAGGTCGCCGGGGCGAGATCATCTCGTGCGGCCGCACCGGTACCGGTAGTTCGGTGCAGTGCCCACTAGGCCGGGGACATCCCGCCTGAGCGGTCAGAGATCGTGGTTGAACGGCAATTTTGCCGCCATGACGAGGTTTGTGACCGCTCAGGCCGATCGATGCCCGGATTAACCACTCCTGCAATAACACCCACGGGCGCTGAGGGCGGCAAGACTTGCGAAGACTCGCCCGCGATACCTCATGTCAACGAATTACGCGGCCATCAATCGACCAAGCGGTCGCTCGACCTCAGAAACCAGTCGAGGATTTCTTCTCCGGCTCGGATGCCGGCGGCGCTGGTGATGGTGAGGCTGGGGTGGGTCCAGGCGAGTTCTTCCAATTCGCCGTGGCGCGGACGGATCGCGGCGTCCGAGGCGCGCAGCATTTCAGCATCGAGTGCACCATCTCCTGCCGAGAGCAGCCGGGCGGCGGGGTCCAGATTACCCGAATCCTCCAGGCGTCGGCGAACTTCCGCGACCGTCCGGCTCTTACAGACCGAGATGGGCATCGTGTAGATCTTGCGGCCCTGCTGGGAGGCAGACCAGCCGCGTGGGCGGCACCAGGCGTCCCATTCGGCGAGGAAGTCGGCGGGTAGGGCTTCGAGATTCACCACCAGGTAGCAGAACAGGTTGTCGGCGACCCGATACTTCAAGACGAAGGAATCGTCAGTCCGCGAACGCAATTCGGCACCGACCTCGGCGAGAGATGCGCTGGTGGCACGAACGTCGGCGGCCAGGCTCGCGCGCCAGTGCGGGTCCGGCCGACCGTTGTCGAGAATATTGCCGCCGTTGGTGGTGACGGCGTATCGCCAGGGAGCACCGGGCAGCTGAATCCTGTTGAACTGCTCGATCGTTCGGGTGGTGGTCGGAACGACCACCGCAAGCTCGGTCAGTGCCTTCAGGCTATCGGCGGCATCGGCGGTCATATAGGACAGGGGTTCGCCGTCCAGGTGTTCCACACAGACCGTGGACAGTTCCGGTACCGGACCGAAAGCGTTGCGGGAGTAGATCATGGTGCGATCGAGATCGGTCGCGACCAGAGTTCGCCTCGGCGATCGATGGCCAACCACTACTGGTTCACATCCTTGATCAGTCCCATGCAGGCGTAGGCCAGATCGGGAACCACCTCGACCGGTACACCGCGGGTGGCGGCCAGCATTCTGATATGCGCGTGCTCGGGTGCGTCGGCATCGCGCACAAGCACTCGCCACGGGAGGCGGCGCAGCAGCACCCTGGTCGTCTCTCCCACACCGGGTTTCACGAAATTGACACTGGATATGCCGTACGCTTCGCGCACCTTCTCGACTGATGCCCATCCGACCCAGGTGGGTGTCCGATCGGATTGCTGAATCTCGGCGACCCGGCCGGCGACCCAGGGCCGAACCGTATCGAAGCACGAGCTGACCTCGTCCACCAGTCGCCCGGAGACGTCCGCGCCCGCCAGCTCCCGGTAGAACTTCGCACCGTGGAAGTCGCGCTGACCGATCAGCGCATCATTCAGCACTGTCCGTGACACCAGACCGGAAACAGTGGAATTCAAACAAGCCGAGGCGATGAGGAAGTCGTCACGCGTACCGTACGTGCGGACACAGCTGCCCGGATCGGCGAGTACGACGAGCTCGTCATTGAAACGAGCGCCGCCCGCGCGGTGGTAGGCATCGAGGGCCTCGCTGAGTTCCCTGGTGATCGCCCCCTTTCCGGTCCAGCCGTCCACGAACACGATGCTCGCCGGATCATGCTGCTGGGCAAGATAATCCAGTGCCACCGCGTCGATACCGCGATCCCGCACGATCGATACCGCATAGTGCGGCACGTCTATTCCGCGAGTACGCAGCCAACGGCGCATGAGCAGACCGATCGGCGTTCCGGCCCGTGCCAGCGACACCAGGACAATGTCCCGGCCACGTTCCGCGACAACCAATTCCGCAACGGTAGCCACCGCCAGCGCCAACCGCTGCGCGCTCTCCGCGAGCACCTTGTCGAACAGTTCGCGGTACGCGGCGTCGGGTTGATATTCCACGGGCAGCGACTCCGCATAGTGTGCGGTTCCGGCCTGGATGCGCCGTTCCCGGTCCACCACATCGGCTTCCAGATCCGCTGCCGACAGATCCTTCAGCAACCACGCCACCTCATCCGGTGCGTATGAGCCGAATTCCGGTCCGCGCAACGCCGACGGGAGTAGCAGCGCCCGCGACGCGCCGAGGTTCGAGCTGCTGGAACTGCCACGGACCGCCGCGCGAACCGACGCTAGTCGGCGCGGGTCGGCGCCCCGCAGCACGGCAAGCACAACATCGGCTCCGGCGGCAGTCAGGACATCCAGCAGTCCGCCGACGGCCGTCATCCGGTCGGTGTCGGCGGGTTCATCGGCGATCACCAGGATGATCGGGTCGGGTGCATACGGCTCCGGCCAGTGCGCGTTGTACAGGTAGCGGGGCGACTCTTCGCCGGATTCCGGTGCTGTGAAACGGAATCCACGACGTAGCGGATAGCCGGGTTCATCCAGTACGTAGGCCGGCGAGCGCGTGGTGGTCTGGTAGCGGGTGGGTACACCGCCATCCGCGAGTACGCCGGCCAGGCGCAGCGGAAGGTACATGAATTCTTCGTGCCCGAGCACGACCACCGGTCGCTGCGCGAATTCCCGCTCCGCAGCGCTGCGGTCCGCGCCATTCCCGGTCCCCCAGGGCAGCGAATCCAGTTCCTGCCGCAGCACGACGGCGGTGCTCGAAAGCGCGGTTTCGAATTCCTCGACTTCGGTGTGCAGAATTCCGTGCCGACCACCCTCGGGAACCGTTTCCGGCCAGGGTAGTTCGATGCGAGCGGTTCGGCCGCGTACGGCAGCGCTGGGATTGAGCTCCGGATCGGGAAGCGCCGCAACGGATTCGACCAGATCAGTGGGAAGAAGCGTCTCACCCGAGGCCAAGCACACCGTGTCGATGCGCACACCTAGTTCGCGAGCCCCCGCATCGAATGCCGCCCGATCGGCCTCGGTACGCATGTCCACCAGCGAGGCAAGTACGTAGTGCGGGCGCGGAGTAAACGCGTGCAGGGCTCTGATCGCATCGAGGGCTGTTGCGCCGGTTGAGATTTCATCGTCCACCAGCACCATCGGCAGCTCGTTGCGGAAGATCTCCGCAGGCATCGGCTGCAGCATGTGCGATGTGGCGTGCGAGTGCCCCTCCTCGAATCGGGTGAGCGTCTCGGCGGTCGGCACCACACGACGAGTCGAGTGCAGGTAGCACTCAGCCTGGATGCGCGCGGCCACGCAGTGGCCCAATCCGGTTGCGGTTTCCGCGAAGCCGAGCACGATGACCGGACCGTCGACTAAATCGCGGACTCGATCACCGAGCCGGTTTCCGGCCTCGATCACGCGGTGCGGATCCGTCGGCAGGTGCTTGCCGAGGACAGTGGAGACCAGGAGATGACCGCGCCGCGGATTGCGGCGCAGACCGGGTTCGAGCAACGTCGAGATATGCCACTTGTCGGCCGGTGGATAGGACTCGCAGTGCCGCAGTCCGAGTCCGAGTTCACGGGTCGCCCAGGGCGCGGAAGTCACGATGCCACCAGCACTTTCAGTAGATCCACGAAGGACGTCCCGGTATTGGTGACCCCGAATACCCGGGCGCGCAGCAGCGTTTGCCGGGCCCAGCTGCGATGCGGGCGCATCTCGTTCATCTTGTTGCGGTATTCGGAGGCGGCGACGCCGCCGACGTCCTCGCGCAGAATGTCGAGGGCATCGAGGTACTCCTCGTGTGTCACGACCGAAAGTGCGTGCACCACAGCCACATGCGAGGGATGGATGACCGTCTTGCCCTGAATGCCGTTGGCGCGGTCCAGCGTGATCTCCCGAAGCAGCCCGTCCAGATCACGGCTGACCAGGTACTGCCGGAACGGCACCGCATCGACCTCGGCGAAGGGCGAGGTGCGCAGCAGCGGGCGGAACATGCGCTCGTGGTCGGCGAAGTACTCCCACACCGGCCCGGTGATGGTGAATCCCGTTCCGTCCGTACGCCCGAGGTAGTTCACGATATCGGCGATGACGTCGGCGACCACCCGCACGTCGTAGATGGTGAGATCGCGATCGCGGCGAATACCGAAGGTGGAGCACATATCCGTGGCCCCGATGCGCACCGCGAGCACCTGTTCCCGGCGCGCGGAGAGCATCGATTGAATGCGGTGCAGTTCGGTATCGCGGGTCTGCCGGTGCACCAGCGAGGGTGATTCCAGCACCGGCATGCCGAAGAGCGTGCGGCCCAGGCGTTCCGAGGCGGCGTCGAGTGCGGCGAGGTAGTCCGGGCCGGAGACGCTGTCGAATTTGGGGAACACGAATCCGGTGAGCGCCACGGCCCCGGGTCCGAGGCATTCGATGATTTCGCCGACGCTGGCGGCATCGCGCACCCGCACGAACAGCAGCGGACACGGGTCCACACCCGCGCCCAGCTCCTCGATGGTGAGCGCGGCCTGCCTCTTCGCGAATTGCAGTTCGTGGTCGGCGACCGCGTCCTCGAGATCGATGACCATGGAGCACACGCCGCGTTCGGCCCGCCGCACGATGGTGGCGGTGAGATCGGGACGGGTCGCGGGCACGTACAGCGTCGCCCCGAGCGCCATGGACAGCAGGTCGCGGTCGGTGGAGCCGCCGAAGGGTTCGGGCAGCTGATGGAAGAGCAGTCGCAGCTCAGGTCCGGGGACCTGCCGGAAGTGCCGCATCGGGAACCGTTTTCGGAGCGATATGGGCGCGAATCCCGGATAAGTGGTGATAACTCCGGTCATCGGCCCTCGTTCCTCCTACTGTTCGGTCGGCTATCTATCGGTTTTGCGCATGCGGTCGACAACACCCGTCAGAAACCCGGAAATGGCATCCAGTTCGGATATGTAGGCCCAGTAGTCCGGATGTGGTCCGACCAGTCCGCCCGCCGCCCGTTCGAGGCGTTCGGCCTGGGCATCCAGGACCGAGCCCCACTGGGCGACAAGTCCGCTGTTCACCGCCAGCATCTGCGCGTCACGCAGTTTGAACCGGACGGTTTTGGCCTTCTCCTGCGGCTGCGCTCGCACCTCGCGCAGCAGGCTCAACCGGTCGGTGACGGCGTCGGCCTGCTCCTCGGCGGTGGCGAGGAGGCCGCGGGCGGATGTGGTCAACTCAAGGGTTTGCTCCGGGTCGTTGTTCTGCAGGGCGGCCCGGGCTTTCGACAGTTCCGCAGCAGCGGCGTCGATGGCTCGGTGGGCTTGGCGCTCATTGTTCGCCAAATCCGCGGAACTTGCAGCGTTGAACTCTCGGAGCAGCGCGGACCGCGCCGGCGCGAGGCGTTCGGTACGGGTCTGCACGGCCGATAACCGGGTCGCCGCGGAGGCGAGTGCGGTGCTCGCCGAATGCTGTTTGCCCGGTGCCTCTTCCAGGGCCCTTGACAGCGATCGGGTATGCGCCTCCAATTCGGTCGCCGCCTGCCGCACCACCCCCGCCCCACCACCGGCAACGGCTCCCTCGAGTGTGACGAGAGCCTCATCCACGGCCGCCGCAAACTGCCGCACCGAGGGGTACCCGGCGTACGGCGAGGCATCGGCGGCCTGCCGGGCCTGCTGCGCCGCGGACCGCACCTGCGCGACCAACTGCGGCACCGACGACAGCAGCGCGACCGAGTGCTCGAGGTGCGCCTGATTGGCGTGATAGAACTCGTCCACCCCGCGGGCGGCCTCGGCGAGCCGCCGCACCTGGGCGTCGATCTCGGGCTGCGGCACCGGGATTCCGTCACGTTCGGCCTGGTCCAAGCGCTCGTTCAAGGCCAGATAGGCGCCCGCCGCGTCATAGCAGCGCGCCCGCACCCGCTCCCACTGCGCGGTCATACCGCGCTCCGGCGCTATCTGCGCGGAGGCCGCGACGGCATTCTCGGCAATGCTCTGCCGGGTGTCCATGTCGAGGAAGGCAGCGGTCAGCGCCTGCCGGGCCTGCTGCACCCACGCCGTGTCCCTCGCCGGGGTCCGGAACCATCCACGCTTACGGCCTGCCACGCCCCGATGTTAGGTGGCCGTTCACATCCTGGGCGACTGTGACGATGAACCCGGTGACATGTCGTGAGACAGGGTTGTCCCCCGCGATGTCCTCGGTTTGTTCGTGCGCAGGGCAGGTGTGAGCTACTAGGGTCGTACTTGCGGACTCCGGCAATTCGGACATACCGCTGTAAAGCAGCTCTACCACAAGGCTTGAAAGCTTTCGAACGGAAGGGATTCCCGCATGGGTGTCAGTTTGTCCAAGGGCGGCAATGTTTCGCTGACCAAGCAGGCTCCGAACCTGACCGCCGTGGCCGTGGGGCTGGGCTGGGATGTGCGGACCACCACCGGGACCGATTTCGATCTGGACGCAAGCGCCATCGCGACCGGTGCCGACAAGAAGGTGTTGTCGGACAAGCACTTCATCTTCTTCAACAACCTGCAGTCCCCGGAGGGCACCATCGTGCACACCGGCGACAACCTCACCGGCGAGGGCGAGGGTGACGACGAGACCATCAATATCGATCTCGCGAACACCCCGCCGACCATCGAGTCCATCGTCTTCCCGGTCTCGATCTACGACGCCGATTCGCGCGCCCAGAGCTTCGGCCAGGTCCGCAATGCCTACATCCGGGTCGTCGACCGGGCCACCAATGCCGAGCTCGCCCGCTACGACCTCAGCGAGGACGCCTCCACCGAGACCGCCATGGTCTTCGGCGAGCTGTACCGCAGCGGGGCCGAGTGGAAGTTCCGCGCCATCGGCCAGGGCTACGCCTCCGGCCTGTCGGGCATCGCGCGCGACTTCGGCGTGAACGTCTAACCGAACAAAGTCTTCACGCATCAGGGGCTCGGGCACCCGAGCCCCTGCCCTGTGCGGGTGCTCGGCGTGGACGTCAGGCCCGAAGGCAGCAGCCTGCGTAACCACGTAGGGCCCGACCACGCCGAATGTTCGGCACTGCTCTGAAAATCGAATCGATACCGGCACTACGAAAGGCCCTCCGCGGTGCGTATTTTCGGCCTCTCCATGATCGTCTCGGTGGTGGCTCTCATAGCGGCATTCGTATACGGCGGTGTC
This sequence comes from Nocardia sp. NBC_01388, assembly GCF_045040085.1. Lineage (NCBI taxonomy): Bacteria > Bacillati > Actinomycetota > Actinomycetes > Mycobacteriales > Nocardiaceae > Nocardia > Nocardia sp. NBC_01388. The sequence goes on along the minus strand of NZ_CP109553.1, from coordinate 6,703,461 downwards.
ACAGGACTGGCTCTGTGCGCCATCCTGGGTGTCCTCGAAGTGTCGCTGTCGTTCGACAATGCGGTCATCAATGCCAGTGTCCTGCAACGGATGAGCGAGTTCTGGCAGAAGATCTTCCTGACCGTCGGCGTGCTCATCGCCGTCTTCGGCATGCGCCTGGTGTTCCCGCTGGGCATCGTGTGGGTCACCGCCGGCCTGGATCCGAAGCGGGCCTTCGACCTGGCGCTGAACCCGCCGGCCGACGGCGCGCTCACCTTCGCCGACGGCAGCCCCTCCTACGAGAAGCTGCTCACCGACGCGCATCCGCAGATCGCGGCCTTCGGTGGCGCGTTCCTGCTGCTGCTGTTCCTGAACTTCATTCTGGAGGAGCACGAGGTCACCTGGCTCGGCTGGCTGGAGCGGCCATTGGCCAAACTCGGCAAGCTGGACATGCTTTCGGTGGTCCTGACCCTCGGCGCGATCGTCATCGCCGCGGAATTCATTGCGAACAGCGATGATCGGGGCACCGTGCTGCTGTCGGGCGTGCTGGGTGTGATCACCTACATCCTGGTGGACGGGCTCGGCTCGGTCTTCCACACCGAGGAGGAGGGCGAATCCTCCTCCGGGCCTTCCGAAGCCGTGAAGGTGGCGGGTAAGGCGGGCTTCTTCCTGTTCCTCTACCTGGAAGTGCTCGACGCCTCGTTCTCCTTCGACGGCGTGATCGGCGCGTTCGCCATCACCTCCGACCCGATCCTGATCGCCTTGGGCCTGGGCCTCATCGGCGCCATGTTCGTCCGCTCCATCACCGTATTCCTGGTCCGCAAGGGCACGCTGTCGGAGTACGTGTACCTGGAGCACGGCGCGCACTGGGCCATCGGCGCGCTGTCGATCATCCTGCTGATCTCGATCGGCGTGCACGTCAACGAGGTCGTCACCGGTCTGGTGGGTGTGGCGTTCATCGGAGCGGCGTTCATTACCAGCATCATTCGCAATCGCCGGGAAGGCGATGACGACGAGTCCAAGAGTGTGAGCACCAACGAGCCCACACCGGTCGGCTGATACCGGTTCACTGACACCGGCTCACAGCATGCGGCGCGGCGCGGCCAGATGCCTGGCCCGCCGCACCGATATGCGCGACCACACCGACTGCTGAATCGCGAGCGTGGCCCAGCCCGCCAAGGCCATACCGGCCACATTCAGCAGCAACTGCGCCACGCTCCCCCAGATGGTCGAGCCATTGCCGAAGGCCACTCCCAGCGCGATATTGCCCGCGGCGGGGACGGTGGTCACCGAGATGAAAACGCCTGCCAGGCCAACCGATTTCGACGAGGTCATGGACAGCACCCCGGCCGCGCCGGCGACCACCGCGACGATGAAGGACCACTTGTCGGGTGTGTAGATGAATGCGGTGCCGGGTCGGGGGCCGATCACATCGTCCAGAGTGACCCAGCCCAGCCCCCGGCCGATGAGCGTCAGCGCGATCGTGACCGCGATGGCGGCCAGGAAGCCCAGCACCAATGTGCGAATCGCGAGCTGCAGCAATACGAAACGCCTCCGCACCAGCGCCACGCCCAATGCGGCGATGGGGCCGAACTCGGGCCCGAGCACCATGGCGCCCACCGTCAGAATCTGTGAATCCGTAATGATCGCAATGCTCGCGATGACGGTGGCCAGAGTCAGGAAGCTCAAGAACGTCCAGTTGAGTTCGGTCTCGTCGTAGGACCGCTGGGTCACCTCCGCCCACACCACCGAGTCGGCGCTGCTGCCCGGCGCCCGCAGTTCTGCGTCGAATCCACTACGCGACATCCAGGTTGCGACCTGTTCGATCTCGATACTGCCCTCTTGGTGGACCTTCAAAATACGCAGCTTGTCCACCACGTCGTTGGCGGCCTCCCGCGCCACCTGCGCGGTGATCACATCGCCCGGCGGCCGAATCGCGGCGCCGCGGAAAACGGCGAGCCCGGTGACCGCCTCATCGCTCTCCAGGGCAGACAGGACAGCATCAGTCATGGCGCCGGGGGCCATGATCCGCAGGTGCAGCATGGCCACAGTCTGCCTCGCGCAGTGCCCGATTCGAAGTACGCCGAGCCAGCCGCGCACATCCGGAAGCTTGGTGCGGGACCCAGCCCGAAGCGCGGCACCGGAGAGGGTGCCGCGCTCGGTTGATCAGGCCCGCGCCAATTGCGGTAGCGCGTCGGGCACTGTGCGTTCGGGCTGCGCTGTGCGTTCAGGCTGCGCTGTGCGTTCAGGCTGCGCTGTGCGTTCAGGCTGCGCTGTGCGTTCAGGCTGCGCTGTGCGTTCAGGCTGCGCTGTGACCTCAGGCTGCGTCGTGGCTTCGAGCTGCGCGGCAGATTCGGCCTGAGCAGGTGCGGCCGGGGCCTTGCGGGAGGCGAGCACCATGCCGAGCACGCCGACTGCGAGTCCGGCAATGGTCAAGGGGTGCAGGGGTTGTGCGATGACGAGCCAGGCCAGCACCGCGGTGGTGACGGGGGTGGCGAAGAAGAGCTTCCCGACACGGGTCGCGTCCCAGCGCCGCAGCATGGCATTGAGCAGCAGGAACGCGCCCATGGAATTCATCAGCACCATCCAGGTCAGTGAAACCCCGAACCGGCCGGGATCGCTGATGTGGAAGTTGCCGCTCAGCAGGACGAGCACTGCGGCGAAGGGCACACTGGCCAGCTGGTGCACGGCGGTGGCGGCGCGGCTGTCCACGGTGGGGGTGAACTTCTTCTGGTACACCGTGCCGAGGCTCAGGCCGAGCAGGCCGATGACGCACAGCAGCAGGCCCATCCAGGAGAAGGCCGACTGATCACTGACGGCGAGGGCGACGCCGATGCCGCCGATGCCGAAGCCGATCCACTGCCGGCGGGTGATGTGCTCACCGAGGACACCCGAGAAGAGCGCGATGACAACGGGATTCAGGCCCTGCATCAGGGCGATCACCACGGCCGGGACATGCTCGCCCATGGCGGTGTAGAAGGCCCCGAACTGCACGATCTGCATGAGCAGTCCGGCGATGATCACATGCCGCAGTTCCCGGCCGCGCGGCCAGACCGCTTGCACCGCAAGGCCGTACAGCACCAGCAGCGGCCCGGCGAAGGTGTACCGGGCGAACAGCACCACCATCGGCGGGGCCGCGCCGACGCCGATGATTCCGACGATGAACGCGCTGCTCCACATGAGAACGAAGACGGGCTGTGCCACACCCTCCATGAGTCGATTCTTCATCGCTACCTCTCAAGTAACCCCTTGATGTGGTTACTACCTTCCACTCCTTTCGGTAACCAGTCAAGGGGGTTATTGTGGGAAGTATGTTCACCTTCGTCAGCGGCAACCTCGCACTGGATTTCATCGGGACGGTGCAATCCCGGCGCGCCGAGTTCACCGATCTCCTCGAGACCCCGGACGACCTGGCCGAATGGGCGGTCGGGGCCACCTTGCTGGACAACGCCCCGGCGGCCGATCCCGCCGCACTGGCCGATGCGACACGATTGCGGGAAGCCGCCTACCGACTGGCGCTGGCCGTCACCCACGGTGAACCGTTCGGCGCACCGGATCGGCAGCTCGTGAACGACCTCGCGCGGGGCACACTTCCGGAGCTCACGGTCGAGGCCGACGGCTCGGTAAAACGCAGCGGCACAATCGAAACCGCGCTCGCCGCCATCGCTCGCTCGGCCGTCGAACTGATCGGCGGCGCGGATCGAGGACGGATCAAGGAGTGCGGGCGCGCGGATTGCACCCGCCTGTACGTCGACACCTCACGCGCGGGTTCGCGGCGCTGGTGCGATATGACGGTGTGCGGAAACCGGGCCAAGAGCGCGGCATTCCGGGCCCGGAACACCGAAACCGACTCGCACGCAGCACATTAGAGCGCCGAATACGCGAGCACCGGCTGCGGCGGCTGTTCCAATTCCCTTGTCGTATCAATGATTCCGCGCGATTTCGCACACACGAAAACGAAGAAGAACACGACCAGCAGCATCGCGCGACCCCACACCCCGAACTGCACGACATTCTCCTGCAGATCAGCGGACCGCCCGGAGCCGAGCGCGTAGAAGTAGCGGAACACCCCGATGCCGATCGCCGCATCGGCCAGCAGGTACACCCCGATGAGCGACCACGGCACCTCCAGCAGCACCAGGAACGGGATCAGCCACAGCGTGTACTGCGGCGAATGCACCTTGTGCAGCAACAGGAATCCGCACAGCATGGCCCCGCTCACACCGACCCACGGATATACGCCGGTCAGCAGATAGCGCCGCCAGCCCAGCCACGCTGCCAGCACGAACGCCGCCAGAATCAGCAGCGGCGAGGCGGCCGACACCACGTTCTGGAAGGTGGCCTCACTCTGCCGCGAGTTGCCGAACAGCGGGCGCAGACCCCAGTACCACACGGAATTGGTGGTGATATCGGCCTGCCGCAGCTCCTGGAAGGTGATCGACGCCCGCCAGCCCTGGAAACCCGCCAGCGCGAACGGCAGGTTGATCAGCACCACCGTGACCACGGCCGTCGCCGCCACCGCCAGCGCGCCGCGCACATCGAAGTGCCGCGAGTGCACGCCCGGCGGCGTCTCACCTCGGCACTCGACGGTCGGCTCACCCACGAGAACGTGAAGTAGTAGCGGCAGCACGAAGATTCCCGGATACAGCTTCAGGCAGAACCCGATGCCGAGCAGCACCGCGGCCGCAATTCCCCGCGCCCGCAACGAATATCGGGTCATGGTGGTCACCACGTAGACCGCGCCGACCGCCGTGCACACCACCGGCAGCTCCCAATTGTGGAAGGCGTACAGGATCAGCGGCGGTCCGGCCGCCCACAGCAGTGCGGCCCGGCCGGCCAGCTTGCCCAGCATGTAGGCGGTCAGCAGTGCGAAAGGCGCCAGCAGCAGCGCCGAATGCAGCAGGAAGGCGGCGTCATTGTCGGCGCCGATCGCGCCCAGCCACATGAAAAGCCCACTGAGCACCGGGTATTCGACGGCGCCGCCGGTAAGCGCGCCACCCGGGGTGATGCCGCCGGAGAGATACGGGAAAACGTGCTCATTGATATCGCGGCCCAGCCAGAGGAACTGGATATCCGAATAACAGACGTGCGAATCCTTGATGGTGTCGAAGATCGTGCTGCGACCCGACTCGTCGAACGGAGCTCCCGCACACCGCGCCTTGTTGAAGTAGGCGACCAGTAGTGTGACGGCACACACCATTACCGAGATGATCGCCAGCCGAGAACGCTCCGCGTCCTCCCCGCGACCGGAGGCCGGCACCCGGCCCGCGCCGCGGCCGGCGACCGGCACAGTGGTGACGGGTCGGTTCGACATGGCCCCCACCCTAGGGGCCACGCCCGGTCAGCGGCTTCCTTTGGTCGGCGAGCAGGTGGATTTCGCTGCTCAGAGCAGGTCATGTAGCCTTGGCGGGTTGCTGACGCAACGAACCCTCCTGCCATGGATCGTCCATGGCCGTTTAAGCCCATAGGAGGTGATGAGGTCCGTGCGTCATTATGAAGTGATGGTTATCCTCGATCCGAGCCTGGACGAGCGCACCGTTGGCCCGAACCTGAACACCATGCTCGGCGTGGTTGGTCAGGAAGGCGGCAAGGTCGACAACGTCGACATCTGGGGCAAGCGTCGTCTCGCTTACGAGATCGCCAAGCAGGCCGAAGGCATCTACGCGGTGGTCAAGCTGACCGCCGAGTCGGCCACGGTCAGCGAACTCGATCGCCAGCTGGGACTGAACGAGTCGGTGCTGCGCACCAAGGTGCTGCGGCTCGGCAAGAAGTAGGTCCTGTCCTCCCGCATGTGCGCTCACACAGCGTCGGTCTGTATCTCTAGGCTGACTGCCAACAGGCGAGTGCACTGCGGACTGCACCGGATATAGCAGGAGGAACCATGGCAGCAGGCGACACGGTCATCACCGTCATCGGAAACTTGACGGCTGACCCCGAGCTTCGATTCACGCCCGCGGGAGCGGCCGTCGCGAACTTCACGGTCGCGTCGACTCCCCGTGTGTTCGACCGTAATACCAATGAATGGAAAGACGGCGAAGCGCTTTTCTTGCGCTGCAACATCTGGCGAGAAGCTGCGGAAAATGTTGCCGAGAGCCTGACCCGTGGATCTCGGGTGATCGTGAGTGGACGGCTGAAGCAGCGCTCCTATGAAACCCGCGAGGGTGAGAAGCGCACAGTCGTCGAGCTCGAGGTCGAAGAGGTCGGTCCGTCCCTGAAGTACGCGACCGCGAAGATCAACAAAACCACCCGTGGCGGTGGCGGCGGAGGTTTCGCGGGCGGCGGCGGCGCTCCCCAGGGGGGCGGCGGTCAGGGCGGCGGCGGAGGTTTCTCCGGCGGCGGTGCCAGCAGTGGCAGTGGCGGAGGTCGTGGCGGCCAGAGTGCCGGCGACGACCCGTGGGGCAGTGCGCCCGCGGCCGGCTCCTTCGGGGGCGGGCAGCAGATGGACGATGAACCGCCGTTCTAGACAACGGCATTCGCAGGGAGCCACCGGCTCCCCCAGGATTACGGAGTAAAACCCATGGCCAAAGCACCGGCACGCGAGAAGGTGCTGAAGAAGAAGGCTTGCGCCTTCTGCAAGGAAGCAAAGACCGGCAGCGTCAACATCGACTACAAGGACACCGCGCTGCTGCGCAAGTACGTGTCCGATCGCGGCAAGATCCGCGCACGTCGTGTGACCGGCAACTGCGTGCAGCACCAGCGCGACATTGCCGTAGCCGTCAAGAACTCCCGTGAGGTGGCTCTGCTGCCTTACGTGTCCACGGCTCGCTGAGAAGGGAAGACACAGCAATGAAGTTGATCCTGACTGCTGATGTTGACAACCTCGGTGCGCCCGGCGACACCGTTGAGGTCAAGGACGGTTACGGCCGTAACTTCCTGCTCCCCCGCGGACTGGCGATTTCCGCCACCCGTGGTGCCGAGAAGCAGGTTGCGGGCATCCGTCGTGCCCAGGACGCGCGCAAGGTGCGCGACCTGGATCACGCCAACGAGCTGAAGCAGGCCATCGAGGGCCTGACGGGCGTGGCGCTGTCGGTGAAGACCGCCGGCACCGGCAAGCTCTTCGGTTCGGTCACCACCGCCGACGTCGCGGCAGCCATCAAGGTTGCCGGCGGCCCGGTCGTCGACAAGCGCAGCATCGAGCTGCCGAAGGCTCACATCAAGAGCACCGGCAAGCACAATGTCGTGGTGCACCTGCACCCCGATGTGGCTGCCAAGTTCGACCTGCAGGTCAACGGCGCCGAGTAATTCGGCCCGAGAGCGGAGGCCTCCTTCGCACCTAGGTGCGTGGGTGGCCTCCGATTCTGTCTGTCCGGTATAGGTTTGCCAGGTATTGCCTATTTCGCCTCGCGAGTTCTGCTCGTGGGGCATCGCCATGCGCGCTTCGGAGTGTTCGCCCGGGGTGTGTATGACAAAGCAAACCAACCATTCGCATTGTGTAGCAGGTCACATGCCTGACGAATGCCGTTCACCCAACACGCCCGAAGGTGGACGTCCAGCGACACGCCGGACCAATTTGATCCACAGTTACGTTCACTGAGAAATGGCCCACTACCTGGGTGTTGGTGAACCCGGCCGATTGTTGTCCCCACGTTATGCACAGGGGGTGCACAACGGTTGGTGAACAACACCCACTTTGTCCACAGGTGTATCCACAGCTCGGTTTGGCGGGTGCCTGTCCGGTCGCCTAGGTTCGCATCATTGTCGTGACCACAGCCCCGGGGACGGCACGATTCCCGACATCCACCACCCGGCACCACCGGTTTGCCGATATCCGCCGGTAGCGACGCGTCGCTGCCCGAAAGTGTCGGTGCACAGGCGTAGAACGGTGAGGGATGTCGAATCCGGGCCGGACGAGAGAGGACGGTCGACATGGCAGTCGTCGACGATCGCGGCCACGATGAGCACGGACCTTCGGAGTACCGCGAAGCGCCCGGTGAGGATTTCGGCCGCCAGCCTCCGCACGATATGGCCGCGGAGCAGTCGGTGCTGGGCGGCATGCTGCTGTCCAAGGACGCCATCGCCGATGTCATCGAGGTGATCCGCCCCGGCGATTTCTACCGCCCCGCGCACCAGGCCATCTATGACGCCGTCCTGGACCTCTACGGTCGCGGCGAACCCGCCGACCCGGTGACCGTCTCCGCCACCCTCGACCGCCGCGGCGAACTCAAGCGCATCGGCGGACCCCCCTACCTCGTCACCCTGACCCAAACGGTCCCCACCGCGGCCAATGCCGGCTACTACGCCGAAATCGTTGCGGAGAAGGCGATCCTGCGCCGCCTGGTCGAAGCCGGCACCCGCATCGTCCAGTACGGCTACGCCGGCGCCGACGGCCAGGACGTGGCCGAAGTAGTAGACCGCGCCCAAGCCGAACTCTACGAGGTCACCGAACGCCGCTCCAGCGAAGACTTCCTCCCCCTGGAAGAACTCCTCCAGCCCACGATGGATGAAATCGACTCCATCGCCAGCCGCGGCGGCATCTCCCTCGGCGTCCCCACCGGCTTCACCGAACTCGACGAGTTGACGAACGGCCTGCACCCCGGCCAGATGATCATCGTCGCGGCTCGACCCGGTGTGGGCAAATCGACCCTGGGAATGGATTTCATGCGGAGTTGCTCGATCAAGAATGGCTTGGCGAGCGTTATCTTCTCCCTGGAAATGAGCCGCACGGAAATCGTCATGCGCCTACTATCGGCCGAGGCGAAAATCAAACTCGCCGACATGCGTTCGGGTCGCATGAGCGACGACGACTGGACACGGCTGGCCCGGCGCATGAGCGAAATCAGTGAGGCCCCGCTCTTCGTGGATGATTCACCGAACCTCACCATGATGGAGATCCGCGCCAAGGCCCGACGCCTCAAACAGCGCAATGACATCCGACTCATCGTGGTCGACTACCTGCAGCTCATGAGCTCGGGCAAGAAGGTCGAATCCCGCCAGCAAGAAGTCTCGGAATTCTCCCGAAGCCTTAAACTGATGGCGAAGGAATTGGAAGTTCCGGTTATTGCCATCAGTCAGTTGAACCGTGGTCCAGAACAGCGAACCGATAAGCGGCCGATGGTTTCCGATCTTCGCGAATCGGGCTCGCTCGAACAGGATGCGGACATGGTCATCCTCTTGCATCGCCCCGATGCATTCGAAAGAGATGACCCCCGCGGCGGCGAAGCCGACCTCATTGTCGGTAAACATCGAAATGGTCCTACTGCCACTATTACCGTGGCACATCAGCTGCACCTGAGCCGGTTCGTCGATATGGCTCGCGGCTGATTGCACGCGCCAGTCATGCGTGCCCCGGACTCCTGAGTTACCTCATCGGGTGACGCCGGACCGCCGTGTCCGAATATGACAGGGAATCGTCATTGCGGACATGTGGTGCCTTGGAGAGGATGGGGGCATGCCCACTCCGCATCGTGTTGTTATCGCGGTCTTTCCTGATGTCGATCTGCTCGATGTCACCGGCCCTGCTGAGGTGTTCGCGCTGGCGAACAGTGAGAGTGGGGGGCGGGAGCTGTATGAGGTTCGGTTGGCTGGGCCGGTGGCGAGGGCTGTTCGGACTTCGGCTGGGGTGCGGCTGCTGACTGATGTCGCCTTTGGTGAGGTCGGTGGGCGGGTGGACACGATGTTGGTGCCGGGGGCGGTTGATCTGACTGAAGACGGGCCCATTGCCCGCATTGATGCCGACGTAGTGGAGTGGGTGCGGGGTACTGCGCCGCATGCTCGGCGGGTGGCTTCGGTGTGTGTCGGTGCGCATGTGCTGGCGGCGGCGGGGCTGTTGGACGGGAAGACGGCGACTACGCATTGGTCGACGGCCGCCCAGTTGGCTGTCGAGCATCCTGCTGTGACTGTTGATCCGGATCCGATTTTTGTGCGAGCCGATCAGGGGCGGTTGTGGACCGGGGCGGGGATCAGCGCCTGTTTGGATTTGGCGCTGGCGCTGGTCGCGGAGGATCACGGTGAGGAGTTGGCGTTGGGGGTGGCCAGGCAGCTGGTCATGTACCTCAAGCGGCAGGGTGGGCAGAGTCAGTTCTCGGTGCCGATGAGCCGGCCTGCTTCCAGTCGGCGGGATATCGATGAACTGCGGCTGTGGATTGCCGAGCACCTCGACGAAGACTTGTCGGCGCCTGTGCTGGCCGCTCGAATGTGCCTGAGCGAGCGGCACTTTGCCCGGGTGTTCAAGCAGGAGACCGGCACCTCGTCCACCAACTATGTGGAAGCGGCGCGGGTGGAGGCTGCGCGCCGGCTTCTGGAAAGTACCGACCTTCGGCTGGACCAGGTTGCGGTGGTTTCGGGTTTCGGCGCTGCCGAGACGCTGCACCGCGCCTTCCAGCGGCAACTTGCCACCACCCCGGCCGCTTATCGGCGGCGCTTCCGAACTCAGCCCGCCTGAAGATTCCTGTCCCGCCGGGCATCCCGCCCTGAAATTTGCTGTCCCACCGGACATCCCGCACAAATATGCGCGCGCGATGTGGCTTTGCTCGACCCAAATTTTCCCTATGAGAGGACCCCTGATGAGCACCACCAACCCGTCGGCAACCCTGCGCGACGTGATCGGCCTGGACAATCAGCCACCGCGATTGAGCGAATCGGCATTGATTCTGATCGATTACCAGAACACCTATCGAACCGGCGTGATGGCGCTGGAGGGCGCCGAGGAGGCGCTCGCAGCAGGCGCTCGACTACTGGAACGCGCTCGGGCAGCGGGCATTCCGGTTATCCACATCCTCAACGACGGCGGTGTGGACACCCCGTACGATATTCGCGCGCAGATCGGGGCCATCAGCGACGAGGTCGCCCCGCTGCCCGGTGAACCCGTGGTGATCAAGGAGTTCCCCGACTCGTTCCACGCGACCGAGCTGCAGAAAGTGCTGCAGGACTTGGGCATTGCCCCGGACGGCGATCTGCTGCTGGCCGGTTTCATGACCCATATGTGCGTCACGTTCACCGCCCAGGGCGCGTTCAACCTCGGTTACCGGCCGACCGTCGTCGCCGAGACCACGGCGACGCGTGCGCTCACCGCGCCGGGCGGCAGCGTTCTGCCTGCCGCCGCCCTGCAGGCCGCGAGTCTGACGACGATCACCGACCTGTTCGGCACGGTGGTCCCGACCGTCGACGCCATTCCGAACTGACTGCGGTCAGCCGATACTGGCGGAGAGATCGGGAATCATCCGATACGCCTCGTCCTGCCAGTTGTTCCACGCGTGGATCCCGTATTCGGGGAACGAGTAGGTGACATTGCCGGCGCCGAGGGTGGCCATGCGGACCTGGAAGGCGCGGGTATTGGCCAGCGCCAGGGCCTCCAGGGCCATACCGTTCACGGTGCCCATATTCGGGCCGTCGTTGGCGGTGGGGCGGCCGCTGGCCGCGGCCACGTAAACGCGGGTGTTGTTGGCGACCAATCGCGGGGCGAAGACGAAGGGATCCATGCGCAGCCACTGCGGCCCCCACGGCGGAGCCATGGAGTCGACGTTGTAGCCGCCGGCGTCGATCATGGCCAGCCGGATGGCTTCGCGCATACCGGGAGCGGAGATATTGAGGTAGCCCGAGTACGAGCCGGCGAAGCTGAACTGGTCGGGGTGGTAGGCGGCGAGCGCGAGGGCCGCACTGCCACCCATCGACAGGCCGAAGACGCCGTTGCGAGTGGGATTGAAGCCCAGCCGATCTCGCAGGGCCGAGCGCAGGTCCTGGGTCAAGAAGGTTTCCCAGGTGTAGCGGTAGCTCTTACCGGGACCGCCCGAGAGTGCGTCGGTGGCACCGGATCCGGTGTTCGCCGATCCGGTTCCCGCTGGGATGCCGAAGAATTCGCTGGGTGCGTTCCAGTCGGTGTAGAAGCTGGACTGGCCGCCTACCGGCATGACCACATTGATATTCCAGCTCGCCAGGGTTTCGGCGACATTCGTCTCGATCTCCCAGCCGTTGAGGCCTTCACCGGCGCGCATACCGTCGAGTGCGTAGACCACACGGTTGGTATTGCCGTCCGCGGCACGCAGCACGCGAGTCTTGATGGGCCCCATGGTGGGTGAGTCGACCCAGAAGTCGAAGGCGGCCGGATTGAATGCCGCCGAGGCCTTCGCGCCGCCGAGGGCGACCATCCCCAGGGGCACGACCAGCGCCAATGCCACCATCAGCACCGTCCGCCGGAGCCAGCTCCCAGTGGACTCGGACGAATTCGATCTACCACGAAGCGATCTCAACGATCGGTTCCTCTCGTTCGAGCGGTCACAGCACCGCAGGACTGTCCGGAACCGGTCCCCGAACCGGTACGAGCGGGCGTGGGGACAGCGGCAGTTGCTGTCCTCACGCCCGCTCGAAGTACCTATCGCTCACGAACGAGAATTCGTTGCTAGAAAATAGCCAAAGTTATGTGATGCGGCACACGTCTCGCCGATTGCCGCCGACGCTCAATGTGCGCGCAGCATGCGACCCGCGGCATCGACCGCAGGCGTGGAACTACCTGCGTCATTGATGAATACCGCGAAGGCGAGATCGCCGGAGATCCCGACGAACCAGCCGTGCGCATGTTTGTCATCGATGAATTCCGCGGTGCCGGTCTTGCCGAGCAGGCCCGGAATGTCGGCCAGCTGCGTCGCGGTGCCGCCGGTAATCGTCTCTCGCATCATGGTTTTCACCTGATCCGCGATGGTCGGCGGCAGGGCGGGCGGCACCTTGCCGGGGACCCCGGGACGCCCCTGCACCAGTGCGGGATTCGGCGGCGACCCGTGGGCCAGTGCGGCGGCGACCATGGCCATACCGAAGGGACTCGCGGTGACCTGCCCCTGGCCGATGCCCTCCTCGACGCGGAGCGCGGCGGTATCGGCATCGGGAACCTTGCCGGTCACCGTGGTCAGGGCGGGTGTCGTGTAGTCGACGCCCAGGCCGAGCTGCATGGCCGCGGTGGTGAGCGCATCGGGAGCGAGATTCACCGCCAGCCGCCCCATGGTGGTGTTGCAGGATTTGGCGAAGGCGGTGTGCAGCGGGACCTGTCCGAGGTCGAAGTTGTTGTCATTGGGGATCTGCCGGCCCTCGATATTCTCGGTGCCGGGGCAGGCGAGCACGGTATCCGGGGTGACCGCACCCGATTGCAGGGCCGCGGAAACAGTGACCGTCTTGAAGGTCGACCCGGGCGGGTAGAGCCCGGTGAGAGCGAGCGGCCCCTGATCGTCGGCCGGGCCGTTCTGTGCGATGGCCAGCACGTTTCCGGTGGACGGCTGCAGCGCGACGATCGCCGCGGCCTGCGGGATCGGCACCAGCGCCGCCTCGGCGGCATGCTGCAGCGCCGGGTCCAGCGTGGTGTGAATATCGGTGACGGCCTTGGCATCCTGGCCGCCGACGCGCCGGGTGCTGCCGTCGGTGCCACGGGCGCGAACAGCCCAGCCGGCCGCGGCGTCGGCATCCTGCTGCCAGAGGTCGGAGAGCCCGGACCACACCGGCGAGGAGAGGGATTTATCGGTGGTGAGCAGGCGTGTCTGCGGCGCCAGCGTGACATTCGGCAGCGCGGCGAGCGCATCCTGAATGGGCGCGATATCCGCCGGTCGCAAGGTCACTGCGGTGATCGGTTTACCCTGCGCGCCAGCCAGTTCCGAGGTCAGCGAGGCGGCGGTGACATCGGGCGCCGCCGCATGCAGCAGTCCGGCCACGGCCGCGGTATCCGCGCCGGGCGCGAGATTCACCAGCGTGACGATCTGCTGGCTCATGAATTCGCCGCCGGTGCTGTCGAGCACCCGGGCCGCCGGCGCCGGGTCGACGGGCCCGTAGGACAGCGGCCCGATATCGAGCCCGGGCGCGACGGTGGCCGGATTCCAGTGCACCTTCCACCCGTCACCGGTGTCATCGAGCGTGCCGGTGGTGGAGTACGTCCACTCGTTGTGGCCGTCCTTGCCCAGTTTCCAATCGGCGGCGAGGGTGAAGGTGCCACCGGCGTCGGTCTTCTGAACATTGTTGACCTGGTATTTCACCTGCTTGCCGAGTGCGTCGTAGAGCCCGCCGAGACTGTCGGTGGCCTGCTTCGCATCGGTGGTCGAGCCGGCCGCGGCGGCGACGTCATCGCGGGTGAGCGCATCGGCGAAACCGTTCGCCGCCTGCTTCATTCGATCGGCCGTCGAGTCGCCGCTGGAGCAGGCCGTCAGGGCCAGTCCCGATGCGATAACCATTCCGAGGAGTCTCGTTCCCGTCCGCATCGTCCCGACGCTACCCGCCGCGGCAGGCCCGGGCACGGAACTGGGCGTGTGAACGTGTACCCCGCCGCGACGGGCAGAGCTAGGGTCGCGGGGTGGGTTTCGAGGTTCGGGTGGACAGTGCGGGCGCGGTCGGGATCGTCAAGGTCGCGGTGGGGTTCGGGTGGAGTTGGGATCCGACGGACGTCCGCAGTTTCGCGCGCCGGGTGGGCTGGCAGACACCGGAACCGGTGGGAACCATGCGGCGCGGCGCGGTCTTCTCGCGCACCGGGTTGCGGGTGTGGTGGGACTCCGCCATGTTCTGGGGCAGCGGGCGACGGCTGCAGTATGTGCGGGTGCCGGTCTCGGATTGCCCGGCGCCGGACGGCCTCACCAGCCCGGAACTGCTCGCCGAGGCCATGATCCGGGTGCGCGATGCCATCACGAAGGAACTCGGCGAACCCGAGCACGGCGCGGGACCGGAGGAGGGACCGGCCTGGATCCTGCCGAATCTGGTGGTGGGCCTGGCCCTCGGCCCCGACACCGTGGATCTCATGCTGGTGAACCCGGTGGATCAGCGGTTCTGGATGGACCGGCGGCACGACGGCGCCCGGCGGCGAACCGCAATGGGCGGGTGGGGACGGTTCGCGGAGGATCTGGCCGGCTATCTGGAGACGCTGCCGGCCGATGCCCGGGTGGTTGTCACCGGACCCGGCGGCCGGTACGTGCAGTTCGCGATCGAGGAGCGTGAACTGACCAGCGAGTTGAGCCGCAGCGAATTCATCGACCCCACTTGGCGATACGGCGACGATATCGGGAAATTGCTTACGGCACAGGGCTGGTCGCCCACCGAGGATTCGAACTGGTGGCGCAAGCTTCCCCGAAACGCCGGTCGCACCGCGATAAGTCATTTCGCCGCCGGCACCGTCGAAGCGCTGCGCACCCTGGACGTGCAGGCGGTCACGGATCTGGTGGTCGACGCCTGGGTGGAGGGCGGCGAGGATCTGCCCCTCGCGGCACTGGGCATTCCACCGCACCCGACCTCCCGATCGCAGCGCGCCGAATTCCTGCGCAGCAATGCCCCCTACGGCTTCGATATCGGCCCACTGCGTGTGGATATCCCGAGTGGAATCGATATCGTCCGTGCCGCAAGGGAATTCGTCTGGACCTGGACCCGCGCGGATATCGACGGTGTCGCCGAACGCTTCGGCTGGACGCTCGAGGGCGAACCCCGCCCGGCGGATCGCGTCGTGTGGGTCCGGACCGAACTGCGCATCGATGGCGCCCGCGCCCGATTCTGCTGTGACGGTGACCGTTTGGAGTCGATCTGCATCACCCTCAGCGACAGCATCGAATCGCAGCTGTACGAGGAGGGCCCGCCCGCCGAGGTGCGCGACCAATTGACCGCGGCCGTCGCCCGGGCCGTCGACGGCCTGCGCACCGAATTGGGTGCACCGGTGCACGGCACGCTGTGGCATACGCACGGCCCGGTCTGGTCGACCCGTCGACTGGTGCTCGGGGTGGCGGCGGTGGGCGATACCGTCGAGCTGTATCTGGTGAATCCCGCTGAGCGCGAACGACAGTTGATCCTCGAACAGCAGCAGACCGCGCGCCGGGCCGCCGAGCGCGAGTGGCGGCAGTTCTTCGACGATCTGTCGGCCATAGCCGCCGATCTGCCGGAGCAGGCAGAAGTGACCATCGATGCCGGTGATCGCGGCTGCACCACCTTCCTTCGTGATGCGGACGGCCTGCGGGTCACCCTGGATGCGGAGGCGGGCCTGGGCCTGCACCCGCGCACCACCGAGCTCATGCGCACGAACGGCTGGCAGCGTCCCGCGACCGGCCGCCCGGTCTGGCGGCACGGCCTCTACCGTCCCGCGCTCTTCCGGGACTTCCGCCGTTTCGTGGAGTTCGCGCTGTGGCCGCTGCGCACCCGCATGGGCCCGTACACCGTGTTGCGGGTGCACGCCCAGGGCGAAGAGCATGAACTGCGCACTCCGTCGACGGGCTCGACCGGCTTCTGACCGGCACCCCTAGAGTCGAGAGATGACCGAGATCGATGATGTCCTTGTCACCCGGGCCGGATACGACGCCGTCGCCGAGCTTTACACCAATCTGGTCGAGCGCCAACTGGATTCGAATCCGTTCGATCGAGCAATGCTCGACATTTTCGCCGCGTTGGTGGCCGAAACCGAGCCCGGTATGGTCGCGGAGGTCGGGTGCGGACCCGGCCGGGTGTCCGCCTATCTGAAGGCCGCGGGCCTCAATGTCTTCGGAATCGATCTGTCCCCCGAAATGATCCGCCAAGCCCAGGCCGCCCATCCCGATATCCGCTTCGAGGAGGGCTCCATGGAGCAGATGAGCCTAGACGATGCGGCGTTGAGCGGAATCGTCGCCTGGTACTCCATCATTCACACTCCGCCGGAGCGGGTGCCCACCGTGCTGACCGAGTTCGCGCGCGTCCTGCGCCCGGAGGGCCATGTCCTGTTCGCCTTCCAGGCCCCCGAGCAAGCGCAGGGTGTGGAGGCCTTCGATCACAAGGTCGCCCCCGGATACCGCTGGGCCCCCGATACTTTGGCGGAGACACTGGAGGAGACCGGGTTCCGGGTGACGGCTCGCATGCTGCGCGCACCGCGGCCGGATGATCGCGGCCCGCAGGGCTACGTGCTCGCCGTCCGGAATTGATCGGCCACCGATCGGCACCGCGTCCGGAATAGAAACCCGCTGCCCCGGCTTGCGAAGACCCATGGGTATGAAGGCGATCAGTCAGCGAGTCCTCGGCGGTCCGGAAGTGCTGGAGACGGTGGAGGTCGAGAAGCCGAGCCCGGCCCCCGGCCAGGTGCTGGTCCGGGTGGCCGCCACCTCGGTGAACGCGGCCGACTGGAAGCTGCGCGCGGGCATTGTCACCAAACTGGGCGCACCGCCGTTCACCCTGGGACTCGACGTATCCGGTGTGGTCGAAGAGGTCGGCGCGGACGTCACCGAGTTCGCGCCCGGCGACGAGGTGTACGGCGCGGTGCTGAGCCGCAATGGGGCCTACGCCGAATATGTGGTCACCCCGGCGGATTTCCTGGCGCCCAAACCCGCGACGCTCGACCATGTGCACGCCGCCGCCCTGCCGACCGCGGTACTCACCGCCTGGCAGGGACTCACCGAAGTCCAAGCGGGACAACGTGTTCTGGTGCATGCGGCAGCGGGCGGCGTGGGTCATCTGGCCGTGCAGATCGCCAAGGCGCGGGGTGCGCACGTGATCGGCACCGCCCGCGCGGCCAATCACGAATACCTGCTCGAGCTCGGCGCGGACGAGGTAATCGATTACACGACAACCGATTTCACCACCATCGCCGCCGTCGACCGGGTGATCGACCTGGTCGGCGGTGATTACACCGAACGCTCACTGACCGTGCTGCACCCCACCGGCCGCCTGATCGACGCCCAGGGCGAGGTGCCGCTGGACGACCCTCGCTATCACCGCCTCTACTTCCGGCCGTCCGGCGCCGATCTGCGCGCGGTGGCGGCGCTGGTCGACCGCGGGCAGCTGCGCAGCACGGTCGAGCGCGTCATGCCGCTGGCCGAGGTGGCCGCGGCACACGAGCTCAGCGCCTCCGGGCGGGTGCGCGGCAAGATCGTGCTGGTGCCCTGGGCTGCCGTCTGACCGCGGATTCCTGGCCATCGGGACATCTGGTGCATCGCCCCGTCGCTGCGCTTACCGTCGAGCAGAGGCGATAGCAGGGAGTAAGTGGTGGAGTACTGGGACGAAGAAGTCGATGTGCTGGTCGCCGGTTCCGGCGGCGGTGTGGCCGGGGCCTATACGGCCGCGCGCGAGGGTTTGACGGTGACGCTGGTGGAGGCGACCGACAAATTCGGTGGTACCACGTCGTATTCGGGTGGCGGCGGAATGTGGTTCCCCTGCAATCCGGTGCTGCGGCGGGCCGGTGTCGACGACACCCTCGAGGATGCGCTCACCTACTACCGCGCGGTGGTCGGCGATCGGACTCCGGCCGCGCTGCAGGAGGCGTATGTGCGCGGCGGTTCGGGGGCGATCGAATATTTCGAGAGCGATGAGAGCATCTCGTTCCAGATGTTCCCGTGGCCGGACTATTTCGGTAAGGCGCCCAAGGCGCGGCTGGACGGTAAGCGGCACATCATTCCCACGCCGCTGCGCGCGAGCGAACTGGGTGAGCTGAGCGAATCGATCCGCGGACCGCTCGCCACCGACCGGCACGGTGATCCGCAGCCGGACTATCTCATCGGCGGCCGGGCCCTGGTCGGGCGATTCCTGCTGGCAATGGCCAAGTACCCCAACGTTTCACTGCAGCTGCACACCGCACTGGTGGAGCTGGTGGTCGAGGGCGGTGCGGTGGTCGGCGCGATCGTCGAGCGCGAGGGCAATCGGATCGCCATCCGCACCCGTAAGGGAGTGCTGTTGGCGGCGGGCGGTTTCGAGGGCAATGACGAATTGCGCCGGCGCTACGGGGTGCCCGGCGTGGCCCGGGACACCATGGGGCCGTGGGGAAATGTCGGTAAGGCGCACGAGGCGGGCATGGCCGTCGGGGCCGATACCGATCTCATGGATCAGGCGTGGTGGTCGCCGGGGCTGATCCATCCGGACGGGCGCGCGGCCTTCGCGCTGTGGTTCACCGGCGGCATTTTCGTGAATCAGGCCGGGGTGCGGTTCGTCAACGAGTCCGCGCCGTACGACCGGCTGGGCCGCGACATCATCGACCGGATGAACGACGGCTCGGTATCCCTGCCGTTCTGGATGATCTACGACGACACCGAGGGTGCGGTCCCGCCGATCAAGGCCAGCAATGTGCCGATGGTGGAGACCGAGAAGTACGTCGAGGCGGGGCTCTGGCACACCGCCGATACGCTGGAGGAACTTGCCGGGAAGATCGGCGTGCCGGCGGATGCGCTGAGCGCGAGCGTGGCCCGCTTCAACGAGCAGGCCGCAGCCGGTGTTGACGCCGACTTCGGGCGCGGCGACGAGGCCTACGACCGCGCCTTCTCCAATGGCGAGTCCCCCCTCGCGCCCATTGTGAAGGGACCGTTCCACGCGGCCGCCTTCGGCATTTCCGATCTGGGCACCAAGGGCGGGTTGCGCACCGACACGGTGGGACGCGTCCTGAACGAGGCCGGTGAAACCATCCCGGGGCTGTACGCGGCGGGCAACACCATGGCCGCGCCGAGTGGCACCACGTATCCGGGCGGCGGCAACCCGATCGGGGCATCGGTGCTGTTCAGCCATCTGGCCGCACTGGATATGGCAAGCCGCTAGATCCATGGATCCGGGCCGGAAGCATGCCGGGCCCGGCGGGGCTGCCGGGCCGGGAGCGGTGGGCCGGGCTGCCGTGTTCTGGATGCGGAACTGGCTAGAGTCGAGCCATGAGTGCGGGCGACGGAGCAGCAGCGCGCGGGCCCGGGCGGGCGCGGTACGACGTGGTTGTGGTGGGCGGTGGCCACAATGGTTTGGTGGCCGCCGCCTATCTGGCGCGGGCCGGGCGTTCGGTGCTGGTGGTCGAGCGGGAGGATCACACCGGTGGTGCGGCGGTGTCCGCGCGGGTTTTTGCCGGGGTGGATGCGCGGCTGTCCCGATACTCGTATCTGGTGAGCCTGCTGCCGCAGCAGATCGTACGAGACCTGGGGCTGCGCTTCGAGACTCGGCGGCGGCGCATCTCCTCCTATACCCCGGTCGGTGCGGGCGGGCTGCTGGTGGACAACGGGTCCGAGGCGGAGACACGGGAGAGTTTCGCGCGGGTCACCGGCTCGGAGGCGGATTTCCTTGCCTGGCAACGGTTCTACGCACAGACCGCCGGACTTGCTCAGCGCGTCTTTCCCACTCTGACGGCACCGCTGCCGACACGGAACGAAATGCGCCGCACGGTAGACGATTCCGCGCTCTGGGACGCGATCTTCGAACGCCCCCTGGGTGAATGGGTCGACAAGACCTTCGCCGACGACACCGTGCGCGGCGTAGTCCTCACCGATGCGCTGATCGGCACCTTCACCCACGCCTACGATCCGTCGCTGCTGCAGAACCGCTGCTTCCTCTATCACGTGATCGGCGGCGGCACCGGCGACTGGGATGTGCCGATCGGCGGTATGGGCGCGCTGACGGATGCGCTCGCGGCCGCGGCCCGCGCGGCGGGGGCGGAGATCGTGACCGGTTGCGCGGTCACGCGCATCGAAACCGATGGCAGCACAGCGCAGGTGGACTTCACCACGGCATCCGGCGACACCGGTACGGTCGCGGCGGGTCGGGTACTGGCGAATGCGGCGCCGTACGAACTGGCGCGGCTGCTCGGCGAGACCGCGGAACGCCCGGAGGGTTCCCAGCTCAAGATCAATATGCTGCTGCGCCGCCTACCGCGCCTGCGGGACACCCGGGTCGATCCCGCCGCCGCCTTCGCAGGCACCTTCCACATTGCCGAATCCGGCTCCGAGCTCGAAAAGGCCTATCGCGAGGCCGCATCCGGCCGGTTGCCGTCCGCCCCGCCCGCGGAGATCTACTGCCACACCCTGACCGATCCCTCGATCCTCTCCCCCGAGCTTCTCGCGCAGGGTATGCACACCCTCACACTCTTCGGTTTACACACCCCCGCAAGGCTTTTCGCCGACGATCCGGACGGAACCAAGGCCGCTCTCGTCGAGGCCACACTCGCCCAACTGGATTCGGTTCTCGCCGAACCCATTCGCGACTGTCTGGCCCTGGATGCCGACGGCCGGCCCTGCCTGGAGGCGAAGTCCCCGGTCGATCTGGAGCGCGATATCGGCCTGCCCGGCGGCCACATCTTCCACCGCGATCTCGAATTCCCCTATCTCCCAGAGGAATCCGACAATTCCCCCGCTGCCCGCTGGGGCGTCGCCACCGCACACCGGAATATCCTGCTGTGTGGCGCGGGCGCGATCCGAGGCGGTGGTGTCAGCGGCATCGGCGGCCACAATGCCGCCATGGCGGTCCTCGAGTCCACCGGAAACTGAAGCGGCTCAGCCCTCCTGGGGGTTCGCGGCGCACACCTCGGCGCAGCAGCGGATGAAGTCGCGGACCATGGGATTGCCCTCGGAGGCGGCGGGCCAGGCCACCGCCACCCGGCTGGGACCGATGCCACGCACCGGGCGGTAGACGATGCCGGGGCGCGGGTAGTAGCGGGCCGAGGAGGCCGGGGTGAAGCTGATGCCGAAGCCGTTGGCGATGGCGGTGAGCCATTCATCGGTATTGCGGGCTATCGCCCCGATGACGGCGGTGGCGGCGGGGCGGGCGTCGGCGCCGATCCAGAAGTCGCGCCACCAGCCATTTTCCGGCGGAGAAGCGACAAAAGGCTCCTCCCACAGCTCCCGGAGTTCGATCTCCTCGGACCCGGCGAGGGGATGGTCGGCGGGCAGCGCCAGCCAGCGGGGTTCGGTGAAGAGCTCCTGCCTGCGGTAGTTGTCGTGGCCGGGGAAGGGCAGCCGGACCAGTGCGGCGTCGACATCACCCTCGGCGAGACCGGCGCTGGGGTCGGTCCAGCCGAACTGCCGCATATCGACCCGCCAGCCCGGATGCGCGCGCCGGAAGGCGGCGACGATCTCCGGCGTGAATTCGTTTGCGGCACTGGCGATGAAGCCGACCCGCAGCAGCTTGCCGGCCCGGCTGGCGCCGCTCTTGGTGGCGTGCAGCATCTGCTCCCAGCCCGCCAGTAGCACCGGTGCGTGTTCGGCGAAAACGCGGCCGGGTTCGGTGAGGGTCATACCGGTGCGGGTGCGGACGAACAGTTGCACGCCGAGCTGCTGCTCCAGCTGTTTGATCTGTTTGGTCACCGCGGGCTGGGACACATACAAACGCTGGGCAGCCCGGGTGACGTGCCCTTCCTCCGCGACGGCGACGAAGTAGCGCAGCAGCCGCGTGTCGATGTCCATACCTCAAGGTTATGGCTACGAGGTACGGCGGCCGTCGCCCGCCTGCTGCCCCATGATGTCGGTGCAGCACCTAATGAAGTACCGCACAATGGGATCCGCCTCGGAGGCGTCCGGCCACACCACCGCCACCCGGGTCTGCGCGATGCCGTGCACCGGCCGGAACACCACGCCCGGATAGGGATTGGTGCGGGAGGTGGAGGCGGGCGTGAAACTGACGCCGTATCCGCTGGCGATGGCCCGCAGCCATTCGTCGGTATTGCGGGCGATGGCGCCGATGATGGCGGTGTCCGCGGGACGGGAGTCCAGGCCCATCCAATAGTCACGCCACCAGCCGGTTTCCGCGGGCGAGGCGACATAGGGCTCGTCCCACAGCTCCCGGAAGGCGATATCGTCGCGTTCGGCGAGCGGATGATTGTCCGGCAGTGCGATCCAGCGCGGTTCGGTGAACAGCTCCCGCACGTGATAGCCGTCCTGGCCCGGGAAGGGTAGTCGGAGCAGGGCGACATCCACATCACCCTCGTCCAGTCCGGCGGTGGGGTCGGTCCAGCCGCCCTGGTGGATATCGACCTGCCAGTCCGGATGCAGCCGGTGGAAGACCTGGATGATCTCCGGAATGTGCGCGTCGGCCGCGCTGTTCACGCAGCCCAGCCGCAGCACGCGGGCCGCGCGACTGGCATCGCTCTTGGTATCGCGCAGAATGCGATCCCAGGCGCCCAGCAGTTCGGGCACCTGTGCGGCGAGCACCTTTCCGGCGGCGGTCAGCGTCCAGCCGGCCCGGGAGCGGATGAACAGTTCCACCCCCATCTGCTGTTCCAGCTGTTTGATCTGGGTGGCCAGCGCGGGCTGTGCGACATGCAGGCGCTGCGCCGCCAGCGGAGGGGACTCGGTCTCCGCGACCGCCAGGAAGTAACGCAGCAGTCGCGTGTCGATATCCATCGGTCTCTATTTTGCCCTCCACCGCACTCCGGGCGGGCTCGCGGCCCTGAAGTCCCAGTTGGGACCTTTGCGAGGAGTGCCGTGAAGTGCGGATGTTAGGGCTGATTCACCCGAAAGTCGGGATCGTCACGGTCGGGAGAATCCGGAGGCGCGGACGGAACTCGCGCAAATCCCATTGCAGCACCGACCGGTTGGTTGCGTGCGCGCTAGGGTGAATTTGCCACGAAGTTGCTGTCTGTCAGCACGCTGATTCGGCCACCGAGCGAGGCAGGAGGCGCGTGAACCCGACCGAACCCGAACACCATCAACCGCAGCACCGGCTCGCCCCGGCCCCGCGCCCGATGAGCGGCCGCCTCTACGGAGCGACCCGCCGTGCCGCCGGATCCATGGACCGCTGGCTGCGCCGCGTCAGCGCCAGCCCCCTCGATCTGGCCGCCGAGGACGCGCCCCAGCCCGTGGAGCCGCCCGTCTCCGCGGATCTGCTCGATCTGCTGCGGCATCTCGGCGTCGCGCTCATCTCCTCCGGCGAGACCACCAATCAGGTGCAGCGCATTCTCGACGATATGGCCCGGCGCTACGACGCCGACGAGGTGCACTTCTTCGTGCTGCCCACCGGAATCTTCGTGCGCGTGCACGATTCCCGGGGCACCGCCGTCGATCTGCTCGAGGCCAATGGGGACACGCTGCGGCTGGATCAGATCGCGGCGCTCTACAAGCTGATCGACGAGATCAAGCGCACCGTGCCGCCGCCTGCCCACGCCACGCTCGAACTCGCGAAGATCCTCGACTCACCGCCGCCCACCGCGGTCTGGCTCATGCTGCTGGGCAATGTGGTGCTGACCACGGGCCTGGGCCTGATGCTCAATCCGACGGCCAATGCCCTGCCCGGATATATCGTCATCGGCCTGGTGGTGCAGTTGCTGATCATGCTCGCGGACCGCATGCCGCTGCTGTCGCTGGGCCTGCCGGTGGTCGCCGGCGCCTCGGTCACGCTGCTGGCCTTCGGTTTTCCGCATGCGATCGGCGGCGGCAATCCACAGCAACTGCTGGTGCCGGGCGTCTCCTCACTGCTGCCGGGCGCGACGCTCACCAATGGTTCCATCGAGCTCGCCACCGGATCGATGGTGGCGGGCGCCAGTCGCACCATCTACGGCCTGAACAAACTGATCCTGCTGGCCTTCGGCGTACTCATCGGCCTGCAGGTGCTGGGACCCAATCCCTCGCTCGTCCCGGAGACCATGCACCAATTGGGCTGGTGGGCACCGTTTCTCGGCGTGCTGCTGATCGGCCTCGGACATTCGTGGCGAGCCAGCGCGCCCCCGAAATCGCTGCCCTGGCTACTGGTGGTGCTGTACGCGGCCTTCCTCGCGCAGAAGCTCGGGGTGCAGATCGGCGGCGGACTGCTCGGCTCGTTCCTGGGCGGCATGGTGGCGGTGCCCGCCGCATATCTGGTGCAGCGCAATCGGAATGCGCCGCCCACCCAGGTAGCGTTCCTGCCCGCCTTCTGGATGCTGGTGCCCGGCGGCATCGGTCTCACCGGGGTGTCGGAGCTGGTGACCCAATCCAATGCGAACGGGCTGCACGTACTGGTCACCACCACCCTCACGGTGCTGGCCATCGCCATGGGGGTGCTGGTCGGCTCCGGTCTGGCCACCAAGCGGCCGCCGCAGATCTCGCCGATGGTGGAGCAGTTCCTCGGTCCCGATACCGGGAAGCATTCAGCGAACCATCGCGAGCCCTGAGTCCGGATCGATCAGCCACAACAGCCAGTGCGGCGCGAGCAGGGCCGCGAATTCGTCGTAGCCGGGTGCGTCGGGGTGGTAGCCGTCGACGGCGGCGACCTCACGCATCCAGATCCGATTGTCCCGCAACGGCTGATGCGCACGCAGATACAGGACGCCGGCACTGTCGCACAGCGCCGTGAAGCGGGCGTCGAGATCCAGCAGGCGGTCGTTGTGGTCCTCGTCGACATTCGGCGGCGGTGCGACCACCATTGTCGTCCAGCCGTTTTCCCGGGCCCGGCGCAGGATCGCCGCGAGATTGTCCACCGAATCCCCGGGATCGACGCGCGGACGGCCGTTCTCGTACCGGCTGTCGTTGACGCCGGTGGAGATCACCAGCCGGCAGTCGGCGCCGGCGGGTAGTCGCGGCGTGCACTCGGCTTCCCAGCGGGCCCGGAGCTCGGTGCTGTTCTCGCGGCGAATGCCCAGGTTGTAATAGGTGAGCGGCTGCCCGGCGGCAACGGCGCGGGCCGCCAGACGGCCCGCCCAGCCCAAGCATTTCCGGTCCCCGACCCCCGCTACGAAAGATTCGCCGATAAAGCAGACACGGAGATCGGATACCACAGGTCAATACTCGCACGCAGGGAAAACAGACACGCCGGACGGGGACCGGCGGCGGCGTCGTGCCGCGACCGGCCCGCGACGGGTTACGGTAACCGGCGGATTGGAAAGTCGGCCGAAGGGCCGACCGCCGCAACCCACCCCGAGCCGACCATGGGACCACAGCCGTTCCCACGATCCGAAAGCGCGTATAGGACATGCGAGTCGACGGACGGGATATACCCGTCTCCGGCAGCCTGCTGCAGCCGCGGATCCGGCGGACCAGCGACATTCTGCGCGTCGTGCTGTCCGCGCTACTGACCGCTGTCGTCATTACCGGCTCGCTCATCACGCGGCCGCAGTGGGAGGCCCTGGAACGGTCGGTCTCCGACATCATCGGATTCCTGACGCCGGAACAGTCCAATCTGATCTATGTCGTGTACGGCATCGCGATTCTGGCGCTGCCGCAGGCCATTCTGGTCCGGTTGGTATGGGATCGCCAGTGGAAGCTGCTGGCGGGCTTCCTGTCCGCGGGTCTGATCGCCGTCCTGCTGTTCTCCATCACCGGCACCGGGTTCACCGCGCCGCGCTGGCATCTGTCCGAAGCACAGCAGGTCAATACGTTCCTCTCGCAGTTCCTCGACGATCCGCGCTGGATCGCCATGCTGGCGGCCGGGCTGACGGTGTCGAGCCCGTGGCTGCCGCCGACCTGGCGACGCTGGTGGTGGACGCTGCTGCTGGCGTTTGTGCCCATCCATCTGGTGGTCAGCCTCGTGGTGCCGGCGCGGGCACTGCTCGGCTTGGCGGTCGGCTGGCTGGTGGGTGCGGTCATCGTGCTGGTGGTCGGTACTCCGGCCTTGGAAGTCCCGCTCGACGCGGCCGTGCGAGTGCTGGCGCAGCGCGGTTTCCGGGTGACGGCGTTCAAGGTCGTGCGGCCCGCCGGGCGTGGTCCGCTGGTGCTGTCGGCCGCCACCACCCAGGTCGAACCGGCGCCGCACGAATCGGAGACCGCGGCGAGCGGCGAATCCAGAACCAAGGCAAGCAGATCGAAGACCAAGGCCCGCGAAGCCGTTGCCGCACTGGCCGACCCGCCCGCCGACGGTCCCGCGCAGACGCTGACCGTCGAGCTGTACGGGCAGAATCAACGCAGTCGCAGCGCATTACGGCAACTGCGCCGCTGGCTCACCATCCGCAGCAGCGAATATCCGACCCTGTTCGCCTCCATGCGGCGCGCGGTGGAGCACCGGGCACTCATGGGCATCGCCATCGGTGATCTGGGGCTGGGCAGCAATAAGCCGCTCACGGTGGCGGCGCTGGATCGCAAGTGGATGCTGTACGCGCACACCGTTCCTCGCGGGCGGCCCATGGTCGCCGAGGACGGCGAGCCGATGCTCACCAAGGTGTGGCAGGCGCTCGACACCCTGCACCAGGCACAGATCTCGCACGGTGATCTGCGGGCCGAGGATATTCGAATCGTCGAGGGGCAGGTGCGATTCGGCGGTTTCATGGCCTCCGAATTCGGCGCCTATCAGGTGCGATTCGAATCCGATATCGCGCAGCTGCTGCTGTCCACCGCGGCGCTGTTCGGCACCGAGCCCGCCGTGCGCACCGCCCTCGCGGTCATGGGCAAGCAGCCGGTGCTCAATGCCTCCCGGCGTTTGACCAAAACCGCACTGCCGGAACAGGTTCGCAAGGCGGTGCCCGATGCGGGCGAGCTGATGAAGGCGACCCGCGAGGAGGTGGCGTCGCAGACCGGTCAGGACAAGATCGAGGCCGCGAAAATCACCCGGTTCTCGCGCAATCAGATCATCCAGCTGGTGCTGCTCATCGGCCTGGTCTACGTGGCCTACCCGTATATCAGCGCCTCGCCGACCTTCTTCTCCGAACTGCGCAATGCCAATTGGGCCTGGGCCGCACTGGGACTCACGGTGTCCGCGCTGACCTATATCGGTGCGGCAATGGCACTGTGGGCGTGCGCCTCCGAGGCGGTGAAGTTCAGCAAGCTGCTGCTCATGCAGATCGCGAACACCTTTGCCGCGACCACCACCCCGGCGGGTGTGGGTGGTCTGGCGCTGAGTGTGCGGTTCCTGCAGAAGGGCGGGCTCGGTGCGGTGCGTGCCACCGCGGCGGTCGCGCTGCAGCAGACGGTACAGGTCATCGTGCACCTGGTGCTGCTGGTGTTCTTCAGTGTGGCGGCGGGCGCTTCGACGAATCTGTCGCACTTCGTACCGAGCGCGACGGTGCTGTATTTCGTGGCGGGCGCCCTGCTGGGTCTGCTCGGTGTGACCATGTTCGTGCCGACGGTGCGGCGCTGGATCCGGACCGAGGTGCGGCCGCAGCTCAAGGAGGTCGTCGCACAGCTGGGCGATCTGGCCCGGCGCCCGGCACGGCTGCTGATGATCGTGGGCGGTTCCGCGACAACAACTCTCGGCGGGGCGCTGGCGCTGTGGGCGAGCATCGAGGCGTTCGGCGGCAGTACCGGATTCGTGACGGTCACCATTGTCACCATGATCGGTGGCACGCTCGCCTCCGCCGCGCCGACACCCGGTGGCGTCGGCGCTGTCGAAGCGGCCCTCATCGGTGGTCTGGCGGCCTTCGGCGTCCCCGCCACCATCGCGGTTCCCGCCGTCCTGCTCTACCGGGTCCTGACCTGCTGGCTCCCGGTGTTCTGCGGCTGGCCGATCATGCGCTGGCTCACCGCCAACGACATGATTTGAGGAATTCTCCAACTCTCCGGGGCTTCCCCCCCGGACCCCAGGAGCATTCCCGGGGATTCGCCTCGACCCAGTCCTACTTGCGCAGTTCTACTTTGAGGACCTTGCCGCTGGCGTTGCGGGGGAGTTCGGGGACGATGACGAGGTCCTTGGGGTGCTTGTAGCGGGCCAGGGATTCATTGAGGAACGGGGTGAGTTCCTCGAGGGTGAGGTCGTCGACGCCCTCGACGAGTGCGACCACCGCGACCGGCACCTCGCCCCACTTCTCGTGCGCACGGCCGATGACCGCGGCCTCGTGGATCTTCGGATGGGCGAACAGGACGTTCTCCACCTCGGCGCAGTAGATGTTCTCACCGCCGGAGATGATCATGTCCTTCTTGCGGTCGACCACGTAGATGAAGCCCTCGGGATCCTCCCGGACCAGGTCACCGGAGTGGAACCAGCCGCCGTGGAAGGCTTCCGCGGTGGCCTCGGGCTTGTTCCAGTAGCCCTGCATCATGGTCGGGCCGCGGTAGACGATCTCGCCGACCGTGCCGGGTTCGACATCGTTCATCTCGTCGTCGACCACGCGGGCCTGGATGGTGGGAATGGGCTTACCGACCGAGCCGATCTTGGTCAGCGCGTCCCGGCCTTCGAGAACGCAGGTGATGGGCGACATTTCGGTCTGGCCGAAGACCGCAACGCTGAAGGCGTCCGGGAAGCAGTCGGACATGGCCTGCAGCACCGTATTCGACGCGGGGGCAGCACCCCAGCAGAGGGAGCGCAGGGCCAGCTTGCGCTCCCGGACGGTCGGCTCCTCACAGATGAGCTGCCACTGCACGGGGACACAGAACGCCGTGGTGGCCTGCTCGGCCTCGATGGCGTCCAGGTACTCGGTGGCATTGAACGCGCCCAGGGGATGCAGCACCGTCTTGCCGCCGAGCATGAAATACGGGGTGAGACTGCCCAATCCGGCGATGTGGAAGAGCGGGGAGGTGCAGAAGCCGATGGACTCCGGCGTGATCTCCATGGCCCGGATGCAGGTCAGCGCCTGTGCGTTCAGGTTCGCATGCGACAGCACCGCGCCCTTGGGAGTGCCGGTGGTGCCGGAGGTGTACATGATCAGCGCCGGGGTGTCCTCCGGAATATCCAGTGGCGCATGGGGTTCGCCCGCCTCGGCGAGGAAATCGTCGTAACCGACGGCACTCTCGCTGCTCTGGCCGTTGATGACCACACAGGTCGCCAGGTCCGGGGCCTGCGCCTGCACCGCGGCGGCGAGCGGCTGCAGCAGCGTATCGGTGACGATCGCCTTCGCCCCGGAGTCGCCCACGATATAGGCGACCTCCGGCGGCGTCAGCCGGAAGTTCACCGGCACCGCGATGGCGCCGAGCGCATTGATGCCGATGACCGCCTCGAGGTACTCGGTGTAGTTCAGGGCGAGAAGAAGTACGCGATCGCCGAACCCGACCCCTCGACGGGCCAGCGCGTCGGCGAACCGCTCCGAGCGCTCGTGCAGCCGCAGCCAGGTGGTGTCCACACCCTTGAACCGGAAGGCGACATTCGCCGGTCGCATCGTGGCGTGCGTGGCGATCTGGTTGACCCAGTGATTGCGCCGCGACCGGATGGGCTCGTCGAGTGGCTGGAAACCTGTGGTCATGCTCTAGTCCTTTCGACGTGAGCGGAGGCCCTACGTGGTTACGCGGGCTGCCGCCTCCGGGCCCTGACCGCTCACGTCGGGTACTCCTCTCGCACCGTCATGGGATGGCTCCGGCTGTTCCGGCGGCATCGACGGCTGATCGTTCGCGAGAATACCAACTAACTTTTCAGCGTGACAAGGGTTACAGAGAAGGTTCCGGCACTTTTTTGTCATCGTTTCAATCAGCAGATCAGGGCATGTGAACTGATCTTTGAGGCGGCGTAGACTGCGCCGGGTTATCCCCAGGTTCGAGATGAAACCGATGCCAGAAGTGCAAACTCCCACTCACATCGGGGTTGAACCGCCATATGCAACTATGCGAGTATCAAGCGGTTCGCGAGAGGCTAGAGAGGACAGCGCCGATGCTGCGTACCAGGTTCACCGAGACCTTCGGAGTCGAGCACCCGATCGTGCAGGGCGGCATGATGTGGGTCGGCCGCGCCGAGCTCGCCGCCGCGGTCTCCGAGGCGGGCGGTCTCGGCATCATCACCGCCCTGACCCAGCCGACGCCGGAGGATCTCCTGAAGGAGATCGAGAAGGCGCGCTCACTCACCGACAAGCCCTTCGGCGTGAACGTGACGATCCTGCCGTCGATCAATCCGCCGCCGTACCAGGAGTACATGCAGGCGATCATCGATTCCGGCGTGAAGATCGTCGAGACCGCCGGCTCCAATCCCGAACCCTTCCTGCCGTACTACAAGGCGGCCGGGATCAAGGTGCTGCACAAGTGCACCAGCGTCCGGCACGCCCTGAAGGCTCAGAAGATCGGCGTCGACGGCGTCAGCATCGACGGCTTCGAATGCGCCGGGCATCCCGGTGAGGACGACGTCCCCGGCCTGATCCTGATTCCGGCCGCGACCGCGGCGCTCGATATCCCGGTCATCGCCTCCGGCGGCATCGCCGATGCGCGCGGCCTGGTCGCGGCGCTGGCGCTGGGCGCGGACGGCGTCAATATGGGCACCCGCTTCATGTGCACCCAGGAATCGGCGATCCACCAGACGGTCAAGGAGCAGATCGTCGCCAATTCCGAGCGCGCCACCCAGCTCATCTTCCGCACCATGCACAACACCGCTCGCGTGGCGGACAACGAGATCAGCCGCAAGGTCGTCGAGATCGAGAAGGCCGGCGGCAAGTTCGAGGATGTGCGCGATCTGGTCGCCGGTGCGCGCGGCCGCCGCGTGTTCGAAGAGGGCGATCTGGACGCGGGCATCTGGTCCGCCGGCCAGGTTCAGGGCCTCATCAACGACATCCCGACCTGCGCGGAGCTGGTGTCCCGCATGGTCTCCGAGGCCGAGGCGCTGATCGGCTCGCGCCTGGCGGGCATGCTTGTCTAGGTGACAACAGATTTCGTGCGGACCGGCTTCTGGGGTACCCCCAGAAGCCGGTCCGCACCTCACCGATACCACGCGAATGGGACTTGCGGCGCTCTTGATCGGGCGCTGAAGTGGCGGGGAGGCGGTATGGCCCTTGGCAAATTTGCCTGGGGCTCTTTCCGTTTCGGGTGCCTCGAAGCAGCTGATCCGTCATGCTTCAAGGACACGACGGACGTGTGGCGGAGGTGCCGATATGGCAATCACTCGAATTTATCTCGATGACGACGCCCTGCGTCGGGTAATGGCGATTTCGGGCGTTCACACCGAACAGGACGCGGTGAACCTAGCACTGCGTTTCTTCAGTTCGCATGCGACAGCGGCGGATTACGAACACCCGTTTCACCCGCGGGCAGCCACGGCGTCGTAATCGTGGGAGGCGATGACCTCGATACCGCCGGGGAGCGCGTGTAGGCGCTGAATCGTGCGGAAGGCATCGTCCCGGTCGGCATCGAAGAGTTGGCCGGGCATGGGAGCTTTCTCCCGAATCAGCTTGATCTGCAACGTGTTCCATACGGCGTCACCGGCCAGCAGTACGCGCGTGCCATCGTCCACGGCGAGCAGCACGCCGATACTGCCGGGCGTATGACCGGCGAGATCCACCAGGATGACCGCGCCGTCGCCGAACAGGTCGTGGCTGCGCGGAAAAGTAAGTACCGGCGGACCGTCCAGTTCGATATTGCCGGTGCTGCGATTCCGCAATGGCGCGCGCACGACACCGATCGGCGCCTGCGGGCCGCTCATCGCCCACTCGTATTCGATGGCCGGAATTCGCAATTCCACCGAATCCGGAAGTTCCAGCAGACCGGAGACATGATCCCAGTGCAGATGTGTGGCCAGAACAAAGTCGAGTTGCGCACCGGTGAGATCACGGGCGGCCAAAGCATCATCCAGCCCGAGCACCGGTTTGTCCGGCGAGACGAGCAGCCCGACCGGGAAGGGCAGCCCCGGCAGCACCCGCCGGTGCACATCGGCGCACAGCGCCGGATCGACCAGGAACCGCGCCCGCGGATGTTCGACCAGGAACGCGCCCATGGCCATGGGCAGTTCGCGCAGACTGCGCACACCCTCGGCGACAATGGTGGTGGGCGCGGACATCCGGCCCTGGATCAGCGACCGGAACTTCACGGTATTGCGCGCCGGTGGCAGCTCCGCCGAATGCAGCCCCGCGAGAAATGCGGTATCGGGCTGCCGCGGCCGCACTAGCCTGCCGGGCGTCGCCGCGACGGCCGCACAGCAGCGCGCCAGGGTGGACAGGGCGCCGGGGCGACCCTCGGTCACGGAGGCGTGCTGCCCCTCGTTTGCAGAGTTCTCGCTCACCCGCGTCACGGTATGTCACAAGCTACCTGCGCGAAAGCTCTTCTGGGCGGGGGGAAATCTTGGCAGAATCGCCGGAGGTACTTCGGCGCGGACGACGCCGGACACGGGAGGGATTTCCTGTGCGGGAGAGTACGGCAGCATCCACCGATCGCACACCCCTTCTCCGGGTGTCGATCGTCGGTGTCGCGTACCGCGCGACAGGAACCGCCTTCGACCACGAGTGGTTCGGGATCACCGAACGCGAGGCCGCCGCCATGGACCCGCGCCGGCGAATGAATCTGGAACTGGCGGTCGAGGCGCTCGACGATTCCGGCCTCGGCTGCCTGGCTCGCGGCTCCCGCGCCGCCGTGGTGTTCGGCGGCGCAACGGGATTCGCGGCCGGTCCGACCAATAGTGCGCACCAGCTGTCCCGGGCGCTCGACCTGCACGGCCCCAGCCTCACGGTGGACAGTGACCGCGCCTCCCCGCTGGTGGCCGTCGATACGGCAGTGCGACTGCTGGCCGACAACGCGGTCCCGTTCGTCATCGCCGGTGGTGCGGATCTGACACTGCTGCCGGACCTTTCAGGCCTCACCGTGCCCCCGGACAGCGGCAGGTGCACGGTCCTGGTCCTCCAGCGGACCCTGGACGCAGCACGCACCGGAACCCGCAGCTACGCCGAAATCGCCGGAACGGGCCTGGGTTTCCCCGGATCCGGCGCCACCGACGCCCACATCGCCCTCCGCAACCACCCCACCCCCCACTCCCCCACCTTCCGGGGCGAAGAACCACCGATACTCATCCCGCTCTCCGCCCCCGACCCGGCCGCCCTCCACAGCCTGGCCCAAGACTTGGCACAAATCGTCACCACCTATCCCACCCTCCGCGAATTCGCCACCGCCGTAGCCCGACTCGTCCCCGACGAAGTCCGAGCCGCCCTCCTCGCCCACGACACCACCGACGCGGCAATCCAACTCCGCGCCCTCGCCCAGCACATCGCCGCGGCCATCAGCCCGAGCACGGTGTACAGCGCGAACTACCGCGCCACCACGCCTGCCCCGTCCGACCCCGGCACAGCCGAAGTGGGACACCTTCGACTCGACAACACACCCGGCCCAGGGGAAGCCCGCTGGGCGGACATCACAGCCAATTCGCTCGCGGCCGGCAGGGAGCCGTCGCCGCAGAACGGCTCCGGCACAACGACAGGCGCGGTGCGGCGGCCCGGTGCGGCCTTTGCGACGACTCGCGGCTCCGCTGGAACAGACGCGAGCGTCGCAGTGGCCCAGGGCAATTCATGCGGGGCGGGCGCCGGTGTCGTGCGGCGCTTTGTCGGGTCGGTGGTGTCGGCGGTAGCACGGCCTGCCGGAATCGGTGCGGTGGTGGGGGTTTCGGAGCAGCGGCGGGAGGGTGGGGTGCTGCTGCTGTTTTCGGGTGGGGGTGGGCATGCGCGGATGGGGCGGGGGTTGGCGGGGCGGTATCCGGTGTTCGCGGGGGCGTTGACGGAGGCGGCCGATGCGGTGGCGGAGGCGGGTGGGCCGCGAGTGTGGACCCCGCGCACCGGGTTCGGGCACGGGGAGGCGGGGGAGGATTTCGCGCAGCCGGCGTTGTTCGTGCTGCAGGTGGCATTGGCCGAGTTGCTCGAATCGTGGGGTGTTCGGGCGGATGCTGTTGCGGGGCACGGGGTGGGTGAGATCGCGGCGGCGGCGGTGAGCGGGGCGGTATCGCTGGGCGATGCGGCGCGGATCGTGGTGGCGCGGGGACGGCTGCTGTCGAAGATCGGGGATCACGGTGCGGCAGCGGTTTTGGAGGCGACGCCGGCCGAGGCGCTGCGGCTGCTGGAGCCCATGCGGGCGACCGTCGGGGTGGCCGCGATCGACGGGCCGCGCTCGGTCATCGTTTCGGGGGAACCGCGTTATATCGATGCGCTGGTGCGCCGCGCGCATCGGCGGGCCATCTTCGCGCAGCGCATCAATGCCGAAAGCGCGGTCGCCGGAACGATTGCGGTGCCGCACATACCCCAGGTGCGAGCCGTTGCGCCACA
The DNA here is from genome assembly GCF_045040085.1 of Nocardia sp. NBC_01388. Taxonomy (NCBI): domain Bacteria; kingdom Bacillati; phylum Actinomycetota; class Actinomycetes; order Mycobacteriales; family Nocardiaceae; genus Nocardia; species Nocardia sp. NBC_01388. Next base: position 6,669,086 of record NZ_CP109553.1, on the reverse strand, counting down.
GTTGATTACGGAGCTCGCCGGAATCACGCCGCGGCGGCCGGAATGCGCCGTCTACTCGACGACCCGGCGGGGCGCGGTGATCGGCGGGCAGGCCGACCCAGGCATGGATGCCTTGTACTGGGGCGAGAATGCGGCAGGGCCGGTCGAATTGGGTGCGGCCCTGGAACAGGCTGCCGCCGACGGTTTTTCGACAGTGGTGGAGGTCGGGCCGCATCCGGTACTGGCGGCGATCGTGCGGGAGCAGGCGGCATTTCGGGAGTCCACGTATTCGGTGGCCTCGCGGGCGGATGAGGCCGCGAGTTTTCTGCGGACGATCGCGCGACTGCATCTCGACGGGCGGGCCGTCGACTGGACCGCACTGGGACCGCAGACCGCACCGCCGCCGCAAAGGCGTTGGCGGCGAAAACTTTCGGTCGACGGTGGGGCGGTGCAGCCGCCGGAGGTGCCGATTCGGGCCGAGGGCACGTACGTGGTCTCGGGCGGGCTCGGGAATTCGGGGGCGGTGGCGGTGCGGTGGCTGCTGGACGCGGGTGCGCGCGATGTGGTGGTGCTGACGCGTATGCCGCGCGCACTGCCGCCGCCGCTGGACGGCATGGACGACTGGATCGTGGTGATGCGCTGCGATGCGGCCGATCGGAAGGATCTGGCGACGGCGCTGCACGATATTCGGGAGTGCGGTTCGCCGATTCGCGGGGTGGTGCACGCGGGCCGGGAACCCGATCGTACGGCCGCGGTGAATCTGCTGGAGCTGACCGCGAGCGATCCGACCGACTTCACCATCGGGTTCTCCACCTCCGGCTGGCAGCCGCTGTCCCGCGTGTCGGGTGCGACCGGCCGGTGATGCGGCCATGATGACTGGATGGGCGAACCGATTGTGCAGGTGAAGTGGAAAGACGAACCGGACGAACACGACTATCCGGCAGCAGCCGACTATCTCGAATTGCTGGGCGCGCCGGATGTGGTGCAGACGGTCATCGAGGAATTGCGGTCCGCGAAGGTCGCGCACAAGAAGGCCAAGGACATTCTGCGGGCCTCCGGCCTGGACCTTGTGGACGCGTCCAACCCGTATGTGCGACGTGACCTGGCGAAGATCGCGGCGGGCAAGACCCTCTCCCCTATCCTGCTGGTGCGCGGTGACTTCCGGAAGGGCGTGCCGACGCAGATCGCCGACGGCTATCACCGGGTGTGCGCCATTCACTACACCGATGAGAATATCGAGATCCCGGTGAAAATCGCTGCGCTACCGTGACATTCGGACTTCTCGCACTCATCATCATGCTCGGGCTGGCCGGGCCGGTGCTGGCCTGGCGCTCGCAGTGGCACCTCCCGGTCATCCTCGGTGAGCTGCTGGCCGGAATCCTGTTCGGCACCACCGGTTTCGGGGTACTGAACCCGGCCGATCCGACCTTCACGTTCCTCGCCAATGTCGGATTCGCCGTGGTCATGTTCGTGGCGGGCACGCACGTGCCCATGCGCGATGCGACCATTCGCACGGCCCTGGGCAAGGGTGCGCTGCGCGCCGTGCTGGTCGGCCTGCTCGCGGTGATCGCCGGTCAGGCGGTGGCCGTGATCTTCGATACCGGACACGGAGCGCTCTACGCGGTGCTGATCGCGTCTTCCTCGGCCGCGCTGGTGCTCCCCATCCTCGATTCGCAAGGACTGACCGGGCCGGGTCCTTTCCAAAAACCGGTGCTGGAGTTGACCGCTCAGGTCGCCATCGCCGACGCCGCATGTGTGGTCGCACTGCCACTGGTGATCGATCCCGCCAATGCCGGACGAGCGGCGATCGGCGCGGTGGCGGTCTCCGCGGCCGCGGCCGCGGCGTACTTCGTGCTCCGGTACCTGAGCGCCTCGGGTATCCGGCGGCGCTATCACAAGATCTCCGAGCAGCGGCAGTTCGCGCTGGAGCTGCGGGTGAGCCTGGCCTTGCTGTTCGCGCTGTGCGCCCTGGCCACCAGCACGCACGTATCGGTCATGCTGGCGGGCTTCGCCCTCGGACTCGCGGTCGCCGCCGTCGGTGAACCGCGCCGGGTGGCCAAACAGCTGTTCGCACTCGGCGACGGATTCCTGACGCCGATGTTCTTCGTCTGGCTGGGCGCGCGCCTGAATCTCCGTGAGTTCGACCAGCATCCGTGGCTGATCCTGCTCGGCCTTGCGCTCGGCGGTGCGGCGGTGCTGACCCATATCGCCATGCGGCTCACCGGTCAGCCGATCATCTTCGGCACCATGGCCGCCGCGCAGATCGGGGTGCCGGTCGCCGCGGTGACGGTGGGCACCCAACTGCACGTGCTGAAACCCGGAGAGCCGGCGGCGCTCATGCTGGGCGCGCTCGTCTCGGTCGCGGCAACGGCGGTGGCGGCCAACCGTGCGGCGGTCCGGCAGATCGCGCAGCCGGGACCACCGGACTCGAAGCCGGCCGACAGCGACAGCGACGGGTCGCCCGATCAGAAGAGCAGCCCGGCCGGTTAGGGCTCGCGCCCGAGCAGCCGATCCGTTTCGCGGCGTTCACGTTTGGTGGGGCGGCCGGTGCCGCGATCGCGCTGCGGCAGGGTGGCGACCACCAGCGGGTCGGGCGGGGGCGGGCTCTTGTCGATCAGGCACAGCGCGGCGACGGCCGCGCCGACGCGTTTGGTGAGTAGGCGCTCGACAATGACAATGCGTTCTACTCCGCCGACGCGGACCCGGATCTCATCACCGTGCTTGAGCGAGTGGGCAGCCTTCACCGGCACACCGTTCACCCGCACATGCCCGGCGCGGCAAGCCGTGGCCGCCGCCGACCGGGTCTTGAAAAGACGAACAGCCCATACCCAAGAATCGACTCGGGCCTGGGCTGGTTCGCTCGGTAGAGCAGAGGTCACGCGTTGACGATACGGCTTACGCGCTGATGCGACGCGCGGTGACCACCATATTGGGGCGCAGCGTGGTGTAGGAGACGGGCGTACCGGTCTGCACTGCATTGAGCAGCTTGCCGTCACCGGCGTACATGCCGACGTGGCCGCCGCCGTTGGTGACAACGATATCGCCGGGCTGCAGGTCCTCGAAGGCTACGGGCGCGCCGACGTTGGACTGCTCGAAGCTGGTGCGCGGCAGCTCGACTCCGGCCTGCTTGTAGGCCCACTGAACCAGACCCGAGCAGTCGAAGCTGTACGGGCCGGTGGCACCCCAGGAGTACTGGGCGCCGACCTTGGACTGCGCGGCCTGAAGAGCGATCTGAGCCGGGGCGCTCGGCTGCTTCTGCTGCTGCGGGAACAGCTCCGGCAGCTGGAAGCCATTGGCGCCCGGGGCGGGATTGGCGCCGAGCTGCTGGATGGCAGCGCCCGGGTTCGCCTGAAAGTCCTTGACCGCCTGGTTGAACTGCTGAACCTGCGGTGCAAAATTGTCCGGCACATCGAAGTTCCCGATACCGGGGACGTCAATGGTGGCGGCCGAGGCGGTGATCGCCGGGAACGCGCCGGTTGTCGTTGCTGCCATGGCGCCCATCACAATGGCGCCCTTCACGGAATTCGGTACCCGAGATTCCCGCTGCAAACTATGTCTACCCACCGAGCTCGCATCTCCGATCTTGTGCTGCATCCCGATTCGAGGACGAATATGTTGCTCGACATCGTCTAGCCGGTAACGTCGCGGGCCGCCTCTCCGATGAAGCGACAGACTCCGCTAAGTCACGAAGAGATTACGATGGCCAGCGCCTGTTGTCCACCCCACACGCGGCGCGTGTCGCGACGCACCGCAAAACGCCCGGCGGACACGCGAAATCGCGTACCTGAAAATGGATCACGACTCGATATACCTGATCGACATCAGCGTTACCGAACTGCAAGCCGGATGATCTGCCGGGCTCTCTCAACCGCGCGCCTCGATCGTGCGCTCGAGGTCCTCGATGCGCCGCCGCGCGTCGGCGAGCTCGACCTCCAACTGCCCCAGCGCCATTACCAGCGGCCCGACCGCGAGGTCCGCGACCAACTGCGGATCGTCGTAACCGCGTTCGATGGCCACCAGAATGTTGTTGCGAATACGTGCCGCCACCACCGCCTCGGCGGGTACGTTCCAGGACTCGACCACCTCGGAGACGGTGGACGGGGCTTCCTCCGACATGAACCCTCCTGCCCTGGGCATCAGCGAACCAGTCATAAGCGTAGAGACCCCCGCCCGCACACGCCCGAAATGCACACCAGCCCAATGGTCGTGGGCCCGCCCGATCCCACGCCGAACGAACCCCGGACTACATCCGCCCCAAGGTCGCGGCCCGCCCGGGTCTGGACCGACGGAGCGGGGGAGCGAAGCGGAGGAGGGAAGACCCGGGTAACAGGGCCACGACCCCGCCGCAGCGCAGCGGAGGCAATCGGACAGAGCTACCGTCGTCGCGTGGACCCGGTAAGAAACCCGTACGCCCCTGGCGCCGGCCAGCGGCCGCCCGAACTCGCGGGCCGCGATCGGCAGCTGGACGCCTTCGACATCGTGCTGGAGCGCATTGCCCGCGCCCGCCCGGAACGCAGCGTCATGCTCACCGGTTTACGCGGCGTCGGGAAGACCGTGCTGCTCAATCAACTTCGCTCGGCGGCGCGCACGCGCGGCTGGGGTACCGGCAAACTCGAGGCACGCCCCGATCAGGAGCTGCGCCGGCCGCTCTCCTCGGCGCTGCACATGGCGGTGCGCTCGATCGCTGTGGCACATCGCAATCCGGATCAGGTGGACGATTTCCTCGGCATTCTCAAGGCTTTCGCGCTGCGCTCCACCGCCGACAAGGGCATGCGGGAGCGCTGGAATCCGGGTATCGATGTGCCCGCGGTGACCGGGCGGGCCGACTCCGGCGATATCGAGATCGATCTTGTCGAGCTGTTGATGGAGGCCGCGCAACTCGCCCGCGACGCCGGTGTGGGCATCGCGCTGTTCATCGACGAGTTGCAGGATCTGGGCCCGGCGGACATATCGGCCATCTGCGGGGCCTGCCACGAATTGAGCCAGGACGCCGCGCCTTTGATCGTGGTCGGCGCGGGGCTGCCGCATCTGCCGGCCGTGCTGTCGGCCTCCAAATCGTATTCGGAACGACTGTTCTCGTATCACCGCATCGATCGCCTCGATCGGGAATCCGCCGACCAGGCCCTCATAGCCCCGGCCGGGCGCGAGGATGTGAAGTACACCGAGGCCGCCCTGGACGCGCTCTACGACAAGGCCGACGGCTATCCGTACTTCGTCCAGGCCTACGGCAAGGCCACCTGGGACGCGGCCACCCAGAGCCCGATCACCGAGGAGGATGTGGACGTGGCCGCCCCCACCGCCGAGGAGGAGCTGGCGGTCGGATTCTTCGGCTCCCGGTACGAGCGGGCAACCCCGGCGGAGCGGGAGTACATGCGCGCCATGGCGGATCTGGCCGGAGACGACGGACCGGTCTCCACGGCCGCCGTCGCCCGGGAGCTCGACCGCAAACCGGCCTCGCTCTCCCCTGCTCGCGACGGCCTCATCAAGAAGGGCCTGATCTACTCCGCCGAGCGCGGCACGATCGGTTTCACGGTGCCGCATTTCGGCCGATATCTCCGAGGCGTCCAGTAGAAATCGCGGACGCGTGCAGTAGCGAGACATCAACTGTCCAACCAAGATCATTGTCTGACAAGCGGTTTCGATCTTTGCCAATGACTACCGGTGGGTAACAAAGGCTCCTACACTCGAATGTGATTCCCATCACGTCCGAGGAGGACCACATGGCGACTACCGCGAAAGTCGATGCCACCGAAGAACAGGCCCGGGCACTCGTCGAAGAGTCTCGCGAAACCACCTGGGCCAAACCCTCCTTCGCGAAGGAGATGTTCCTCGGCCGCTTCCGCCTGGACCTCATCCATCCGTTCCCGCAGCCCGGCGCGGCGGATCAGGCCAAGATGGACGCCTATCTGACGCGGCTGCATGCCTTCTGCGAGACCATCGACGGCCAGCGCATCGAGGCCGAGGGCCGCATTCCGGACGAATATGTGCGCGGGCTGGCCGAACTCGGCTGCTTCGGCCTCAAAATTCCGGAGGAGTACGGCGGCGTCGGCCTCACCCAGGTCGGTTACAACCGCGCGCTCATGCTGGTCGGCTCGGCGCACGCCAGCCTCGGCGTACTGCTCTCGGCGCACCAGTCCATCGGCGTCCCCGAACCGCTCAAGCTCGCGGGCACCCCGGAGCAGAAGCGAGAGTTCCTGCCGCGCTGCGCCAAAGGCGCGGTGAGCGCCTTCCTGCTCACCGAACCCGATGTGGGTTCCGATCCGGCGCGCATGGCCTCGACCGCCACCCCCACCGAGGACGGGGAGGCGTACGAGATCAACGGCGTGAAGCTGTGGACCACCAATGGCGTGGTCGCCGAACTGCTCGTGGTGATGGCGCGGGTGCCCAAGAGCGAAGGCCATCGCGGCGGCATCTCCGCCTTCATCGTGGAGGCGGACAGCCCGGGTATCACTGTGGAGCGCCGCAATTCGTTCATGGGCCTGCGCGGCATCGAGAACGGCGTCACCCGCATGTACAACGTGCGGGTGCCCAGACGGAATCTGGTCGGGCGCGAGGGCGACGGGCTCAAGATCGCGCTCACCACCTTGAACGCGGGCCGGCTCGCGATTCCGGCCATGTGCACGGCGGCGGCCAAGTGGTCGCTCAAGATCGCACGGGAGTGGAGCGGCACCCGCGTGCAGTGGGGCCGTCCGGTCGGTGAGCACGGGGCGGTGGCGTCCAAGCTGTCCTTCATCGCCGCAACGACTTTCGCGCTGGAAGCCGTGCTGGACCTGTCGGCCACCATGTGCGACGAGAACCGCAACGATATTCGCATCGAGGCGGCGCTTGCCAAGTTGTGGGCCTCCGAGATGGCCTGTCAGATCGCGGACGAGCTGGTGCAGATCCGCGGCGGGCGCGGTTACGAGACCGCCGCCTCACTGGCCGCGCGCGGCGAACGTGCCGTGGGCGCCGAGCAACTCGTGCGCGATCTGCGCATCAACCGCATCTTCGAGGGCTCCAGCGAGATCATGCGGCTGCTCGTCGCACGCGAGATGGCCGATGCGCATATGGCGGCGGCCGGGGCGCTGGTCGATCGCAATGCCGAACTCAAGGACAAGGCCAAGGCGGCGGTCGGCGCCGGTGGGTTCTATGCCAAGTGGTTCCCGCAGCTCACCGTGGGCAGCGGCACCGCGCCGACGGGCTTCGGCGAATTCGGCCCGCTCGCAAGGCATATGAGGTTCGTGGAGCGGATGTCGCGCAAGCAGGCGCGGGCGCTGATGTACGGAATGGCGCGCTGGCAGGCGAGACTCGAATACAAGCAGGGTTTCCTTGGCCGCATCGTCGATATCGGCGCGGAGCTGTTCGCCATGGCAGCGGCCTGCGTGAAGGCCCAATCCCTGCGCGTGGCAGGCGATCCCGACGGCGTGGCCGCCGAGGAGCTGGCCGATGTGTTCTGCCGGCAGTCCCGCATCCGGGTGCAGCAGTTGTTCGATGCCCTGTGGGACAACACCGATGACGCCGATACCGACGTCAGTCGCGGCATTCTCGACGGCCGCTACCGCTGGCTGGAGGGTGGTGCGCTCGATCCGAGCGAAGGCACGGGGCCGTGGATCTCCGAATGGCAGTTCGGACCCTCGACCGAGCAGAACCTACTGCGCACCTTCCTGCCGTCGACCAAGGCGTCGGCGGCCACGTAGTCGCGCCGGTTCGCCGTCGAGGTGAATCTGCCCCTGTCTAGCTATTCATCTAGACAGGGGCAGATTGCTGTCGGCGACTTCGCATACTTATCTACAGCTATCTAGCAGTATCGCTAGAGATCTGTAGATAGACCGATTGATGTCGATCACCTGCGTCAGTTGGACAACTTGTCCATAACGTCGGGTGTGAAGTGCTAACGCGGCGGCAATTCACATCGACAACCGGGCAAAAGGCGAACTCTTTAGGAGCCGTCATGTCCTTCGTCATCTGCAGCGCCGCCGATAACGACAGCCTTCATCGCACCGTCCCCGCGGACGACGGTGTCCCCATCGCGGTCCACGAGTTCGGCCCGGCCGACGCCCCGCTCACCGTGGTATTCGCACACGGGCACTGTCTGCGCACCGAATCGTGGGCACTGCTGCGGCAGCAGTTGCTGCCACTCTGGGGTGATGCCGTGCACATGGTCTTCTACGACCATCGCGGACACGGGGATTCGGGCATGGCCGATCCGGCGACCTACACCATCGATCAGCTGGCACAGGATCTGGACGCGGTACTGCGGACCGTCGCACCCACGGGTCCGATTGTGCTGGTGGGGCATTCGATGGGCGCTATGACCATCCTGGCCTATGCCCGGCTCCACCCGGGCGCCATCGGCCCCCGCATCGTGGGCGTCGGACTGCTCGCCGGGGCCGCCAACAGCGTCACCCGGGTGGGCCTGGGCCGCCTGCTGAACGGTCCGGCGGTGACCTCGCTGCGGGTCGCGGTACGCCGCGCACCGCGCGCCATGCAGGCGTCGAAGCATTTCACCCGGCATCTCTTCGAGCCGATGCTGCGGGAGGCCGCACTGGGCACGCGCAAGGTGAGCCCGCGCATGCTGGCGGTGGCCACGGCCATGCTCAACGAGACCTCGCTGCTGACCATGGCGAGCTTCCTGGAATCGCTCATGCGGTTCGACGAGATGGCCACCCTGCAGCGGCTGGGCACGATTCCGACGCTGGTGCTGGCCGGCTCGGCGGACGTGGTGATCCCGTTCGCGCATTCGGTGGTGCTGGCCTCCCAGCTGGACGACGCCGAACTGGTGCGCCTGGACGGCGCCGGGCACAGCGTCATCATGGAGCGTGCCGGGGAAGTAGCGGGAGCCATTGCGGCACTGGTGAATCGGGCCGTCGCGGCCCTGTCGGACCCCGATGCGGGCCCGTACGGGCAGGACCCGGATCGCGGTCCGGAGTACGCGATCGCGGGCTGAACGCCCCGCCGGGACAGGCCGCCGACCTGCGCATATATCGACCTGACGAGCGCAATCGGATATCTTCACGTACTGTGTTGTAGATCATAATGTGTGGTCTGTCACACGGCTCGAGGAGGTTTCGATGACACGCAGCGAGATTGCGGAACTCCGCTACGCGGTCGGTCAGCTCCGGCAGTGCGTCGGCGCGTTGCGTTCGCACTACGGTGAGGCCAGTGAGGTCCGCCGGTTGGAGAACGATCTGGAACGGCTCGTCATCGACGCCGATGAATTCGAGCAGGCCCCACCCGCTCAGGTGGCTCGCTCCGGCGAGCCGAACGTCATCTACGTTCCCGACAGCAAGTCGGACGAAGCGGCGTGGATGGGCGCGCAGGACGAGGGCTTGGGCTTCCACTCCCGTCCGCGCACCAAGTAGCGCAAAGCTGGACCTACCCGCTGCGATGACTCGCAGCGGGTACGCGTGTGCGCTGGGACCTCCGTCAGGAGCGGTGCCGGCCCAGGCGCCTGGGCGGGCGGGCGCCGTGGAAGCGGGCGCCGCGCGGCGTCGGCACATCCTGGACGGTGTAGGCGCTCTCGAAGACCGCGGCCATGGCCTGCGAGGGTCCGGTGGGCAGGGCCGCGAGGCCGTAACCGCCTTCGCGGCGGGCCAGTTCGTGCAGCAGGGTGGTGACCATGCGCAGGCCGGCCGCACCGCCCGGATCACCCAGCGCGATGGCGGCGCCGTGCACATTCAGGCTCGCGGCCGGATCGAACGTCCAGCCCTCGCGCTCCCACAGCCGGGTGAGCGCCAGGATCTCGACGGCGCTGGTCTCGTCGATCTCGACCACATCCAGATCGTCCAGGCCGAAACCGCTGCGGGCCAGGGATTTACCCACCGCCAGTCCGGCGGCGGGCACCGCGATATCCGGATCGCCGGTGGCACAGGCCCAGTCGACCAGATAGCCCATGGGCGCCAGGCCCAGATCGACCAGCCGGTCCTCGGCCACCACCAGGCAGGCCGAGGCGGCGAGGGTGCGGGTGCTGCTGTTGCCGACGGTGGTGACGCCGCCGGGCACAAACGGTTCCAGGGCGGCGAAGGCGCGGGCCGAGACATCGTCGCGCAGGCCCTCATCGCGGTCGACCAGTTGCACCACACCGGAATTCGAGTCGTCCGGAACGGCATTCACCACCACGGGCGCGGTTTCCGCGCCGAAGATGCCCTGCCGCCGGGCCCGCGCCGCGCGGCGATGACTGCCCGCGGCGTATTCGTCCGCCGCCGCCCGGGTGACCCCGTAGTGCTGGGCGAGCAGTTCGGCGTCCTTCAATTCCATTGGCCCGCGGGCGGCTTCGGCCGCACCCCAGACCGCGAGTTGCTCACCGGTGTCGACGCCCGCCGCTTCACCACCCGGTAGCCGGACGGAGGTGCGGGGACCACGCGGCAGCGGTCCGGCGCCGAGCGGGCCACGCAGGCCGCCGGTCGATGCTGGGCCGCAGGGATATTCGGCGCCGAGCGTCAGTACCACGTCGGCCGTACCGGTCTGCACCATCATGGCGGCGGTGATGAGGGCGCGCAGGCCCGCGCCCGGACCGCTGCCGATGGGGAATTCGCCGAGATCGGAGGGCAATCCGGCCAGCGGGACGGCCGCGCGCACCGAACCGTGGTCCGGAACGGCCGTGACGAGTTGCTCGATGCGATAGGGGTCTATACCCGAACGGCCCACCACGGCCGCCAATATCGTCGAGATCAGGCGCTGCGGCGCGACCGCCGCCAACGCACCTCCCGGCAGGCCGACGGGTGTGCGCATAGGCATCACGATCGCGGCTCTCCTCATCAACCGGCTCCCTTCACGCTCGCACCGGCTCGGTGTACTGCTCAGGGGCAAGGTCACCACAGTCTTGTTGCTGCCGTGTGACGGTCCGCGAACGGAACGGGGAGTCATTCGGGCTCCCAGCGTGCCCACGCCCCGAATCGGACCCGTTCGAGCCCGTCCCGCAACGATTGCCGTTTGTTCACTAAGCAAACGACAGGCCGCAGAATTTCTGAATTGTGGCGCAAATCACGCGATCACGAATTCACGGTTGCGAGCTCGAGTGATAGCTGTCCTGTCGTAGGGTGCTGACCATCACATTCGATGCCGGAGGTAACGATGACGTTCCACGGGGTAGAGCAGCGAGGCATCCAGCAGTGAGCGCCGCACCAGTCAAGGCACCTGAATCGAGCACGACCGGGGTATTCAGCAAGGGTCGCGCGGCCATCGCGGCGCGCACCCTACGGACCGATCGCTGGTGGGTTCCACCGCTGGTCACCGTGCTGGGCCTCGGTACCTTCGTCATCTACGCAACCATCAGATCCTTTGCGCGCGCAGCATATTGGGTGAACGACTACCACTATCTGACGCCGTTCTACTCACCCTGCCTGAGCGCATCCTGCGTAGCGGGCTCCAGTCACCTCGGCGCGCCCATCGGCCATCTGCCGATGTGGATTCCGCTGGGCTTCCTGGTGTTGCCCTTCCTGTTGCTGTTCCGGCTCACCTGCTACTACTACCGCAAGGCCTACTACCGGGCGGTGTGGTTCTCGCCGCCGGCGTGCGCGGTGGCCGAACCGCATGCGAAATACACCGGTGAGACCAAGCTTCCGCTGATCATCCAGAACGCACACCGCTACTTCTTCTTCGTGGCGACCATCATCGCGGTGATCAACACCTACGACGCGGCGATCTCCTTCCACGCCAAGGGCGGCGGCTTCGGCATCGGCCTGGGCTCCCTCATCATCACCGCGAACGCGCTGCTGCTGTGGGCGTACACGCTGTCGTGCCACTCCTGCCGGCACATCGCGGGCGGGCGGCTCAAGAATTTCTCGAAGCACCCGGTGCGCTACTGGTTCTGGACCAAGGTGTCCGCATTGAACACCCGGCACATGCTGCTGGCCTGGACCACCCTCGGCACGCTCGTCCTGACCGATTTCTACATCATGTTGGTCTCGAGCGGCACCATCACCGATCCGCGGCTCATCGGCTGATCGATCGGTTGATTCCAATCCTCAAGTCTGTCAGGAGTATTCGGTTCCATGCCTGAAGTCGAACGGCACAAGTACGACGTCGTGGTCATCGGTGCGGGCGGCGCCGGACTGCGCGCGGTCATCGAAGCCCGCGAACACGGCCTGTCGGTGGCGGTGGTGTGCAAGTCGCTGTTCGGCAAGGCGCACACCGTCATGGCCGAGGGCGGCTGCGCGGCCGCCATGGGCAATGCCAATGAGAAGGACAATTGGCAGACCCATTTCAAGGACACCATGCGCGGCGGCAAGTTCCTGAACAACTGGCGCATGGCGGAGTTGCACGCCCAGGAGGCCCCCGACCGGGTGTGGGAGCTGGAAACCTATGGGGCGCTGTTCGATCGGACCAAGGACGGACGGATCAGCCAGCGCAACTTCGGCGGGCACACCTACCCGCGCCTGGCGCACGTCGGTGACCGCACCGGGCTCGAGCTCATCCGCACCATGCAGCAGAAGATCGTTTCGCTGCAGCAGGAGGATTTCGCGGCCACCGGTGACTACGAGGCCCGCGTCAAGATCTTCGCCGAGTGCACCATCACCGAACTGCTCAAGGACGGCGACAAGATCTCCGGGGCGTTCGGCTACTGGCGCGAATCGGGGCGGTTCATCCTCTTCGAGACGCCCGCGGTGGTGCTGGCGACCGGCGGTATCGGCAAGTCCTACAAGGTGACCTCGAACTCCTGGGAGTACACCGGCGACGGCCACGCACTCGCACTGCGGGCGGGCGCCACGCTCATCAATATGGAGTTCCTGCAGTTCCATCCGACCGGCATGGTCTGGCCGCCCAGTGTGAAGGGCATCCTGGTCACCGAGGGCGTGCGCGGTGACGGCGGCATCCTCAAGAACTCCGACGGCCAGCGCTTCATGTTCGACTACATACCCCCGGTCTTCAAGGGGCAGTACGCCGAAACCGAGCAGGAGGCCGATCAGTGGTTGAAGGACAACGACTCCGCGCGCCGCACCCCTGATCTACTCCCCCGCGACGAGGTCGCCCGCGCCATCAACGAAGAGGTCAAGGCCGGACGCGGCACCGAGCACGGCGGCGTGTACCTGGATATCGCCTCACGCATGCCCGCCGCGGAGATCAAGAAGCGACTGCCGTCCATGCACCACCAGTTCTTGGAACTGGCGGATGTGGATATCACCAAGGAGCCCATGGAGGTCGGTCCGACCTGCCACTACGTCATGGGCGGTATCGAGGTCGACCCCGATACCGGTGCGGCGACGGTGCCCGGATTGTTCGCCGCCGGTGAGTGTTCCGGCGGTATGCACGGTTCGAACCGGCTCGGCGGCAACTCGCTCTCGGATCTGCTGGTGTTCGGGCGGCGCGCGGGTATGGGCGCGGCCACCTATGTGGAGCAGCTGCCTGGACGGCCCAAGGTTTCCGACACCGATATCGCCGCGGCGGCGAAAGCCACTGTGGCGCCGTTTGATTCGCCCACCAGCGGCACCGGCGAGAACCCGTACACCATGCACCTGGATCTGCAGCAGACCATGAACGATCTGGTCGGCATCATCCGCAAGGAGGGTGAGCTGAAGCAGGCCATCGAGAAGCTCTCGGAGATGCGCGACCGCTTCGACAGCGTCACCGTCGAGGGGCATCGGCAGTTCAATCCGGGCTGGCATCTGGCGCTGGATCTGCGAAATATGTTGCTGATCAGCGAATGTGTCGCCCAGGCCGCACTGCTGCGCACCGAGAGCCGCGGCGGTCACACCCGTGATGATCACCGCGGCATGGATCCGGCGTGGCGCAATAAGCTGCTGGTCTGCCGCATCGATCCGGACGAGGTCGGATTCTCGGTGCCCTCGGTGACGGTGACTCCGGAGGATCAGCTGCCCATGCGCGTCGATCTCCTGAAGCTGTTCGACCTGACGGAACTCGAAAAGTACTACAGCACTACCGACCTCGCGCCCGTGCGCGACGGCGCCGGAGAGGCGGAATAGCCATGGCTTACGACGCGAAGTTCAAGGTCTGGCGCGGCGATATCGAGGGCGGCGCGCTGGCCGACTTCACCGTGCAGGTGAACGAGGGCGAGGTGGTGCTCGATGTCATCCACCGGCTGCAGGCCACACAGACCCCGGATCTGGCGGTGCGCTGGAATTGCAAGGCCGGCAAGTGCGGTTCGTGTTCGGCGGAGGTGAACGGCCGCCCGCGACTGCTGTGTATGACGCGCATGAACACCTTCACGCCGGAGGACGTGATCACGGTGACGCCGCTGCGCGCCTTCCCGGTGATCCGCGATCTGGTCACCGATGTGTCCTTCAACTACCAGAAGGCCCGGGAGATACCGTCTTTCACGCCTCCGGTGGATCTGAAGCCGGGCGAGTACCGGATGCAGCAGCAGGATGTGGAGCGGTCACAGGAATTCCGCAAGTGCATCGAATGCTTCCTGTGCCAGAACACCTGTCACGTGGTGCGTGATCACGAGGAGAACAAGGAGTCCTTCGCCGGACCGCGCTATCTGATGCGGATCGCGGAATTGGAAATGCATCCGCTGGACGTGGGCGATCGGCGCGAGCTCGCGCAGGACGAGGCCGGGCTCGGTCTGTGCAATATCACCAAGTGCTGCACCGAGGTCTGCCCGGAGCACATCAAGATCACCGACAATGCGCTCATTCCGCTCAAGGAGCGGGTGGCCGATCAGAAGTACGATCCGCTGGTCTGGTTGGGCAACAAGCTCTTCCGGCGGTAGCGCTCGTCACCTCGTACGTCTTTGGCCGGGACCCACAGTTGCAGTGTGGGTCCCGGCCAAAAACGTACCGGGAGGACGGAGCGGTTCCACAAGCACGGAGCGGTACTACAGCATTGCGACGACGCCGAGCGCAACGGCGCCGACGAGCAAGCCCACCGCCAGCGCCGAGATCAGGGCTCCGGTGAGTACATACACGCCGATCGCCGATACCGCGAAGAGCAGCCCGACGATCAGTCGTTCCACCCAGTCGCCGGGATCCACTTTGCGGTACCGGGTTCGGGAATTTCTGAGCCCTCGGTCCACAGAATATTGGATACCCAAGCTTTGCCCTGGCAAACATGTTTTCGAGACATAACGGCGACCGATTCGTGATCTTCCGTCAAAGCGGGCGGTGAACAGTAGTTTCGCCGCCCGCCGCGGATCAACTGTCGAATGCGCCGCCATCGATACCGGATGTGAACGCCGCCCACTCCCCCGCACCGAATACCAGGGCGGGACCGTGCGGATTCTTGCTGTCCCGCACGCCGACCAGATCACCGGTCAGAAAAGCCACCTCGACGCACTCCTTGCCCGCTCCGCTGCGACTGCTCTTGAACCAGCGGGCCCCAGCGAATTCTTCGATGCTCATGCTCTGTCCTTTCGTGCCTGAGCGGAGCCCTGCGTGGTTACGCTCCGCTGCCGCCTCCGGGCCTGACCGCTCAGGCGGCATACTCCTTCGCCACCTGCCGCAGCAGGATTCTGCTGTCCTGGACATCCAGCGCACAGCGCTCCAGAGCATCCAGTGCCCGGCGATAACGCTGAACGTCGCCCTGTCTTTCGAGATAGAGATCGCCGGTGAACCCCTCCACGTAGACCACCGGGGGCTCCACCGGCTGCCCTTTGCTGTCGGTCCCGAACTCGAGAATCACGAACGGACCGGTCGAAAGTC
The DNA here is from genome assembly GCF_045040085.1 of Nocardia sp. NBC_01388. Taxonomy (NCBI): domain Bacteria; kingdom Bacillati; phylum Actinomycetota; class Actinomycetes; order Mycobacteriales; family Nocardiaceae; genus Nocardia; species Nocardia sp. NBC_01388. The sequence goes on along the minus strand of NZ_CP109553.1, from coordinate 6,653,529 downwards.
CCAGGGGGACACCGGCTGCGAAGGGCAGAATGCGCAGGACGACATTGGGCCGAGTACTCAGGTCGGCCAAGTGCCGCACCTGCGCCGCCATCACCTTTGCACCTCCCACGGAACGCCGCAATACCGATTCGTGCAACACCATGGCGACCGTCGCTGGATGCGTGCGCCGGGTGATGAGCGCCTGCCGCTGCAACCGCAGCTGAACTCGCCGATCCAGTTCCGCCGCACCGTCGTTCGGGTATCCGAGACTGTTCAGGGCCCTTGCGTAGTCGGCGATCTGCAGCAGGCCCGGCACCAATTCCGATTGGTAGCAGGACAACTGCTGCGCGGATGCTTCCAGCCCCACGTAGATGTCGAAATTCTCCGGGATGAGGTCGCCGTAGGAGTGCCACCAGCTCTTGACGGCCGCCTGCTGCGCCAAACCCTTGAGCCCCTCGGCGATTTCGCCCGGTATGCCGTAGATGCGGCACAGCTCGTGGATGTCGATGGTGCGGATGCGATCCGCATTGCCCTTCTCCAAGCGCTGTAATGTGCTCGCGCCCCACTCCATGAGTTTCGCGGCCTCGGCGATGGTCAACCCGGCCTGAATTCGCCAGTCCCGCAGGTAGCGGCCGAGCTGGCGGCGCGGCAGGGTCGATGACGCAGGGCTCTCGGACACAGCGCACTCCGTTCTCGGGCGGGGAGGACCGGGTCGGCGGCAGCGGTGCACAGGGGTCTGAAACATCGTGCGTTAGGCTTGCGGTACACCGGCTCCCGCCCGGACCCACTCCCCGGACACACGTTTTATCGGCGGGGGGGTTCGTCCACTATGGAGAATCCTCCTCCCCCAGGTGGATTCACTGCTGGGAATTCGCGCAATTTTGCGTTCTCATCTTCGAAAAACGCCCGCCGGGCGTCTGCTCATGGTGTGCTGGATATGTGCCCGGAGTGGTGTTGCTAGGCCCCTTTCGTTTCCTGAATTCTCCGGGCACTTCAGGTATCCCATGCGGAACGAGGAGTCATGGCCGAAGTCGTCACCCCTTACCACCGGTCTCTCACGGAGGTCGGGACATGCAACTGACAACTCTCAATATGCACGTCGCCGGTTTGCTGCGTTGTCGCAGGGATCCGGGCGTCATGAGCATCGAACAGGCACACGCCGCAATGCAATTGCACCTCGACTGCACGGTGCAGACCTGCAAGGTGCGGCGGCGCGCTCGTGCGACGCTGGTCGAGGAGGGACGGTGCGTGCTCGACGAGCGCGCACTGCCATGACAACCGGCGCCGGCCGGTATGAGCGTGCGGTGCATCGCGCACTGTGGTGGATGCTCGATCTCCGCCGCACGCTCAACCGGTCGCGTTCGCGTGGCCAGGGTCGTTCGGGGAAGGCCCCTGGCCGCAATAGCAGCTGCCGCACCGCCTTTCGATCGCCGGCGCACCCTCCTCCGGTGCGCCCGGTGTAGCCCCGTCGCGTTGCGTCAGCGCGGTCCGGCCGCCCGCTCACAGACGGCGGGCGCCCGGACCGCACCCATACTGTGCCCGAACGACGTTTGAGTGGAGCCCTACGTGATTACGCTCCGCTGCCGCCTCCGGGCTTGACCACGCAAGCGGCCGACGACGCCTACCCTGGAATCCATCGCACCACGCCGGTGGAGGGGACATCGTTGTTAGCCTTCGGACAACCGCAGGTACCGCTTTTCCGGTCTGCGTCCATGGGGGATCTGGATGCCATTGCGGCCCTGGAGGTCGCGGAATTCGCGCACCTCGCCTATCCGTATTTCATTCTGCGCCAACTCTTCGAGCTGCACGGGCCGGAATGGACCGTCGCCGAGCACGAGGGCCGAGTCTGCGGATATGTGCTCGCCGCCCTCGGCGGTGGGGGCTCCGCATGGTTCATGGGATTCGCGGTCGCCGGTCACTGCCGCGGGCGCGGATACGGTCGCGCACTGCTGGAATCAGCGCTCGAACGCTGCCGCGCGGAACATATCGATCAGGTATTCGTGACGGTGCGCCCGGGCAACCGCGCCGCCTACCACCTGTACAAAGAGGTCGGATTCGTCTGGGCCGATCACGAAGTGGACTACTTCGGACCGGACGAGCCGCGAGATGTCCTGGTGCGCAAGCTTTACCATTGATCATGCTCGAAAAGAGCTCGCCCTCGTCACCGTTCGTCGCGGCCATGACCACTCGCGTCGAGCGGCATGCCGACGTCTACGCCGAGGACATCACCGGCTTCCTCGATCAGCCGCATCGGCTGCGGCGCACCGTGACCGAACGACCCCTGCTCGATACCTTCACCCGCCATGTGGAGGCGGTGGTCGGCACCTATGATCCGCCGGGCATCCGCCGCATCGGCGACAGTCTGGTCTTCGGGCATCTGTACGCCGAGGCCCTGACCCAATCCCCCGACGGCGCAGCGCAATCGGTGCCGGTGGTGAAACTGCTCGCCGCGTTGCTGGCAGCCGAGGTGGAGTTCCGGGGACCGCTGCGGCTGAGCCGCACGCAGAAGCGGCAGCTCGCCGAGAACTACGAACGATTGGGCCGGCGCCTGGTCGCGGTGGGCCTGCCCGCGCACGCCGCCCTGGCCTTCCGGCGGGCGAACGGCCTCTACCACGGTGACGAGGACACCGATGCCGAGGACCGCTGTGGTCTGGCCCTGTCGCGCGCACGGCGGCTGGCGCAGCCGGTCGCGTGGCGGCGCATCGGCGGACTCTTCCCGGATCTGTTGTGCGGCTACGGGTATCGCCCGTTCCGCATGCTGGGCTGGATCGTCGTGCAGTTGCTGGTATTCGTCGTCGCGATTGCGACGGTCTCGAATCAGGCGCTCTCCGTCACCGTGTACGAGGTGATGGTCAATTACGTGAATCCGCTCGGACCCGGAGACACCGAGAACCTGCGTGCCGGGGGACGCGCCTACTTCGTGATCGAGTGCTATCTCGGCACCGTCACGCTGTCGGTGTTCTTCGCACTGCTGGTGCGCCGCTGGTTCCGGCTGTGAGAGGTCGGCTCACCACTGCGCGGTACTGATCTTGGAGCTGCGCAGCGCTTCCAGCGTCGCGACGGCCAGCCGGTCGCGCAATTGCCCGACCTGCGCAGTCCACTGCCGGGAGAAACCGGGATCGGCCTCCAGGCGGGTCCACAGTTCGCGCAGCCGCGGCGGGGTGTGCGCGCCCGGCATCCACAGGTGCACAAGCTGTTCCAGCAGCGGGCTCAGCAGCGCCAGCGCATCCCGCTCGGGTCCGAGGCGACCGGCGTCGGCCAGCGCGGCATCGAGCGTGGTGAGCAGCCAGTCGTGCACCGCCAGATCCTCGCAGAAGCGTTGCACGCCTGCGAGATCCCGGACGGTCGGCACCATGATCCGCACCGAGCGGGTCGTCTCGTCTTCCAGCCGGAAGGCGAACAGGGTGCGATTGCGCACCTCGCCCTCCAGCCGCGGTGCCACCCGCGCGGCCCAGCGCAACCGGGTCGCGGTGGTGCGCAGCTGCGGGCGGCGATCGAGCCGGGCATCGGTGCGCACCTGGGTGAGCAGCCGCTCGCTGATCGAACCGAGGTCCAGGGTGGTCGAGCTGGAGGCCTCGAGAAAGCCCTCGCTGAGATCGACCGCGGCAGCGGTATCGTCGCCGATCCGGGGAATCAGTTCGACGGTGCCGAGCTGGGTCAGATAGTGCGACCACGGCCGCCGGGCCGAATCGGCGGCCCGCACCACCCGCACCGCGGACGAGCTCTGCGCCACCCGGCCGCCGACCAGCGCCGCATGCGAGGCGACGGTGCCGACCACGCGGCTCTCCGAGCGGGAGACGGTGGCGAGCTGACAGTCCACGCCGACCGCGGAGGTCGGCGAAATCGCCAGTGCCAGCGGGCGTTCCCGCGTGAGCACCCGCTGCCCGGGCAGCAGCGCGAGTAGCTCGGCCACCTCCGCCGACGGCAGCGCCACCGAGGCGGGCAGCAGCCCCGAGCGCACCTCCCCCAGCAGAACCAGCGGATCCGTCATGCCGTTCCCATCAGACGTCGCCGAGGAATACATGGTTGACCCGGTGCGTGACCCGTGCCGGCACATCGACGGGAATTCGTTCGGCCGCACCGCGTTCCGCCAGTTTGGCGTAGACCTCGTCATCGAGCTGGAGATGGTCCAGGATCACCCGCACGGCGTGCTCGATGCCGAGGTAGCTGTGCGGCAGCACCGAGAGCGTGCGGTAGGCGGCGAAGGGCGCGGCGGCCGGATTGAGCTGCACCACGGTCGGCATCTTCCACCAGTCCGCGGGCCACGGATCGGCCCAGGTCTGCGGCTTGGCCACCACCGCGCCGTCGTGCCGGATCATGCCCAGCCGCAACAGCTGCCAGATGGAGGCCAGGAACGGACAGGACCACTGGGTGCGCTCGACCGCGGTGCCCGACACCTGCTCGGTGTAGCGGCTCCACAGCTGCACATCCAGGAAGATCGAATGATTGCGCGCGGCGAATTCCACCGGCGGCCGATACGGGGCGACCCGCATGGCCTGCGCCGCATCATGTTCGGAGGAGCGGCGGCCATTGCACAGCCAGCCGGAGCTGGTGGTGGCCGGGCGGCGGCCGGTGGCCCCCAGATCCTCCGGCTCCGGCACGATGCGGGCCGCCATCATCTCGGCCAGCCGGATGGGTTCACCGATGGCCTCGCCGTCGATGAACACCGGGACCTCGGCGCAGCCCGCCTCTCGCGCCAGATAGTCGATGCGCACACCGCATTCGGTGGCGGCCTGCAGCAGCTTCTCCAGAATGGTCCGGGGATCGGTGTCGTGCCGGAAGTAGTCGTCCACCAGGAAGCAGGTGCTCACCCGCGCACCCGGCCCGAATTCCAGCCGGGCCGCCTGGGTGTGCGCCTCGACCAGCGGCGCGACCCGCCGCAGCTGGGCCTTGATGCGGTCCACACCATTGACCAGATCGTCCATGTAGAAGTGCCCGGCTTCGATGGACACATGCGAGAGCGGCTGACCGGCCACCCGGTTGCGTTCACCGGCCTCGCTGTAGTCGATGGAACTCACTGTCCCTCCAGCCTTTCCCAGAAAGCCTGAGTGTTGACCCGGGTGGCGAGTTCACGGAAAGCGGCCACGGTCTTCTCGTTCGCGATCCGGTCGGCAACATCGACATCCAGGATCACCTGCTCGCGCCACTGCAGCATCGGCTCGACCGGCGTCGCGCCGAGCATCAGGGTAGTGCCCAATCGATAGCGTACGGCCGCTCGGCTCAGGGTGTTGTTCTGTTCCTGCAGCCACGCCGCCTGCGCCGCCTGCAGGCCGGTGGACTCGTTCAATTCGGGCACCGCGGTCCGCACGTAGCGCACCGATTCCATCAGTCGCGCACCATCGTGTCCACAGGCCGCGCCGGTCTCCAGCAGCCCGTGCTCGCCGTGCACGAGACCGTTGGCGGCCACCAGGTGCTGGCGGGTCCAGCGGTGGAACACCAGCCACCGCACCGTGGACTGGGCCAGCTGCGGCATGGCGGTGGCGCGCAGCACCAGGGTGAGGGCGATGGAGCGGCCGGCGCTCAAATCGACGATGGTGACATCGAATTCCTGCTCACAGGTGGCGAGCAGTTCGGCGCAGCGGCGCACCATGGCCTCGTCGGCGAAGGCGAATTCCGCGCCGCCGGCATCGCCGGGGAAGAGCACCAGGCGACCGGAGGGATGCCGGGAGTGCCGCAGTTCGGGGCGGTCGGTTTCCGAGCGCACGCTCAGGCGGGCCGCGGAACCGTTGTCGCCCAGCATGTACGAGTGCAGTCCGGCATCACCGGTGATACCGCGGTCCGCCCGGCTGATCTCGAAGATCGCGCCCACGGTCGGCGAACCGAAATCGAAATCCAGATACGCGACCTTGAGGCCGTCCATGCTCAGCTGGTAGGCCATATTGGCGCTGGTCACCGAACGACCGGTGCCACCCTTGTCGGAGGCGGAGAAAACGAGCACGTCACACGCTCCTGGTGGCGTCGAAGCGGGCGTAGGCGAGTTCATCGAGCTCCAGCAGGGCCTGCGAAGCCAAACTCAGTGCGGTGCCGGGGCGTTCGTCTATGAGTATCCGCGCTCGTTCCAAGCGGCGCTGCGCCAGGGCCAGGGCGGTGCGCAGTGCGGAACTGTCCGTATCGCTGAGCTCCAGCAGCTGGCCGTTGAGCAGATGCTCGGCCTCGATCAGCAATTCCATGGCGCGCGCCACCATGCTGGGGAAGCGCAGCGGCGGCTCCCGGAACATGCGCGCGGCGGCGACCAGGCATTCGACCACGCGCTCGGTGAGATACCAGGAGGGCTCATGGTTTTCGTCGCCGCCGAAGAGCCGGCCCGGATCGTCCCAGAGACCGGTGACCCGGCCCTCGCGGAAGGCGCGGCGGTCCAGATGCTCCATGGTGTCCTGGGCGAGCTGCAGCAGTTTGTCGCGCACCTCCATGGTCCCGGAGAGGCGGGCAGCCTGCAGGATGCGCTTCAACAGCACTGTGGCGTAGTCGGATACGGTCCAGACCAGGAGCGGGCCGCCGTACACCTCATCGCTGCCGATGAGTCGCAGCCGCACACCCGGGGTGTGCATGGCGCGGGCCGGATCGTGCGCCGTCATGCGGCTGGTGATCCGGCCGCGCCGCGCCAGCTCGTCGAAAATCGGTGCGGCCCTGGTGAGATCGTCGTCATCGGCTTCCCGATTGAGCAGATCCTGCATGAGGACCGCCGACACCGTGAGGCTGAAATAGTCCGACTCCTCGCCGTCGGAGGTGCGCCAGGGAATGTCCTCGAGCGGCCAGCGGCCGGAGCCGAAGCGCGCCACCGCGGACCAGTAGCGCTGCGCCAGATCCCAGCGCAATTGCAGCGCCTCGGCCAGGCGGCGCTGCTCACTGTCGAGTAGGTCCAGCTCACGGGTGCGTGCAGAGGTCAGGTCATTGATTCCGTCCAGCGCCACCACGGTGAAGTGCAGGTAGGGGCGGGCGATGGCATACCCCGGCGCGCCGGCGATCGGCATATCGACAAAATCGATGAAGGCGGCATCCCGCACCAGACTCCAGCTCCAGCCGCATTCGAAGAGCAGATCCTCGTCGTAGAGGTCCACACCCGGCGTCTGGCTGAGCGTCAGGTCATTGCGCAGCCGGATGCGCACGCGCTCCAGGCGGCGGGAGACCGCGTCCACCACCGACGGGTCGGCCGCGCCGGTCTGATTGAGCATGGAGAGCATGGCGCGGCCCTCCGGCGACTCCGGGGTCACGGTATTCACCACGAAGCTGCGCACCAGGCCGACCATGGCGGCGGTCAGGCGGGTATTGATCCGGGTGTCGAGCCGGTCGATGCGGGCGGCGAGATCCCGTGCTTCCCTGCGGGTCTGCGTCATCAAGAAGCCCTGGAAACCGCGCAGGAACTTCAGCGCCGCCAGGCACAGGGTCAGCGACATGGAGTAGGAGTCGACGATATCGAGACCGCGCTGCTCGTCCGTGGGATCGATATCGTCCAGGCTGGTCAGATAGCTGCCCGCCGCGAAGACCGCCAGCTCCTGCTGCTCCCCCGTCTCGGTCTCGACGACCTCGGTATAGCGATCGATATAGTCCTCGAGCACCCGGACCAGCGTGGCTCCCACGCGCTGCGGATTGCCCATCGGTGAGAGCACCGCGCGAATATCGTCGGGGATATCGTCCGGCCGGTCCAGGCCGAAGCCGTCGATCTCGGTCGCCGGATACAGCAGGCACAGCAGCTGTTCGGCATCACTGATGGAATTGGAGCCGTCGCGCCCGCCCCACACCCATTCGCCGTCCCGGTAGCAGGCGGTGAGCAGCGACCGCCACACACCGAGAATCTGCTGTCGTGGCTGAATTCTCATCGACGCCGTCCCCTGCCGTTTCGTGGCCCGCCTCGCCGGTCGCAAAAACTATCATGCGCCGACGCTGTACACCTGGTGAAAGAGCCCGCTGAACCGATGCGAATTTCGAACGGTCGATCGGGCGAATCGGACAGTGCCCAAGGGTAACTCGGTCTCAGCGCACCGTCATGTGCGTGGCCGAACGGGGTGATCCGCGCGGCCAGGCGCCGGTGTTGTCACTGGGGGATCGGGCGAATCGGGCGCGTGGTCGCACACCGTGTGCGGGTCGACCGGTAGCGTCCCCGATCATGAACCGGACGGTTCGGCGCGTCGCCACCAGTTATGCCCTGCTGCTGCCGAGCCTGCTCGGCGTCGGCTGTTTTCTGCTGCTCCCGATCGGGGTGGTGCTGTGGCTGAGTCTGCACAGCTGGAATCTGCTGGGGCCCATGCGGTTCACCGGACCGGCGAACTGGCGGTCGGTGCTGGGTGATCGGCAATTCGGACATTCGCTGCTGGTCACGCTGGCGCTCACGGTGCTGGTGGTGCCCGCGCAGACCGCTCTCGGGTTCGGCGTAGCGGCACTGCTCGCGCGGCGCGGGCGCGGGTCGGCGGTGCTGCGGGTGGTCTACGCGCTGCCGTGGATGTGCGCGCCGGTGGCGGTGGGCGTGGTGTGGCAGTGGATCTTCGCGCCCACCGGCGGTGCGCTGAACGCGCTGCTGGGGCGGCGCATCGAATGGCTCAGCGATACCGCGCTCGCGCTGCCGGCGGTGGCAATGGTGATCGTCTGGATGAATGTCGGTTATGTGGCTTTGTTCTTCGTTGCCGGAATACGCGCCATCCCAGCGGAAATCCTCGACGCCGGTGCGCTGGACGGCGCCACCGGCTGGCGGCGGGTGCGCTGGCTGATCCTGCCGCTGCTGCGACCGACCATGTTCTTCGTACTGGCCACCGGAGTGCTGAGCGTCTTCCAGACCTTCGACACCGTGTACGCGCTCACCAGGGGCGGGCCCGGCCATCACACGGATGTGGTGGCCATGCGCATGTATTCGGAGGCCTTCGACGCGGCGCGCCCGGGGCGGGCGGCGGTCATGGCGGTGGTGGTGTTCGCGGTCATGTTCGTGATCACCCTGGCGCAGCATCGCTACTTCCGGGATCGGACCAGCTATGAGTACTGAACTCCGCAGGGCGGCAGGGCGTTCCGTCGCGGCGTATGCCGTACTCATCGCGGGGGCGCTGCTGACGGTCGCACCGCTGGTGCTCAGCGCGTTCACCGCGCTGAAGACCTCCGGGCAGTTCACGAACGAATCCGCCTTGACGCCACCGCGTCCGGTGACGCTGGACAATTTCCGGGCGGTGCTCGATCAGGGGCTCGGGCGGGCGCTCGCGGTGACCGCGCTCATGACGGTGTGCATCACCTTCGGACAGCTCGTGATCTCGATCCTGGCGGCATACGCGTTCGCGCGCACCAGTTTTCCCGGGCGGGAAGCGATCTTCTGGGTGTATCTCGGCACCATGATGGTGCCCAGCGCCGTCACCCTCATACCGCTGTATCTCATGTTCGCGAAGCTCGGCTGGCTCAATACCTTCTGGGCGCTGGTGCTGCCGTTCGTGTTCGGTTCGCCGTACGCCATCTTCCTGCTGCGGCAGTACTTCCGGTCCATACCCGGTGAGCTCGTCGATGCGGCGCGGATGGACGGGGCGAATACCCTCGATATCCTGGTGCATATCGTGGTGCCGATGAGCCGGCCGATTCTGGCCACCCTCACGGTGATCACCATTGTCTCGCAGTGGAACAACTTCATGTGGCCGCTGGTCGCCGCCAGCGGGACGAAGTGGCAGGTGCTCACCGTGGCCACCGCGAATATGCAGACCCGGTACAACTCGCAGTGGCCGATCGTCATGGCGGCGACCACGCTCGCCATCGCGCCACTGGTGGTGCTGTTCTTGATATTCCAGCGGCAGGTGCTGCGGTCCATCGCGTGGACGGGGCTCAAATGAGGGTCAAGGACTCCACCCGGGCGCTGCTCGGGATCGTGCTGGCCGCGCTGCTGCTGATTGCGGCCGCACTGTGGCTGGGGCGCGACAATGACGGGTCGGGGCGCACCGTGGTGCGACTGCGCATCTGGGATCAGAGCTTCGTCCCCGCGTACCGGGCCTCGCTCGACGAATTCGAGCGGGCCAATCCGGATATCGAGGTGCGAATCACGCTGGTGCCGTGGGATTCCTATCCGCAGAAGCTGCGGCTGGATGTGGCGGGCGGGACTGCCGACGATCTGTTCTGGACGGGGTTGTACGAGGACTATGCCGACAGCGGGCGCCTGGTGGATATCGGGGCGGCGCTGGGTGCGGACGCCGCGCGGGTGTGGGATCCGGCCGCTGTCTCGCAGTTCACGCGCAATGGAAAGCTCTGGGCGGTACCGCAATTCGCGGACGGCGGGACGGCGGTGTTCTACAACCGGGATCTGCTGCATGCGGCCGGAGTCGATCCCGCCGAGATCGCGGGGGCGCGGTGGAATCCCGATGACGCCACCGATACTTTCCGGCCGCTGCTGCGACGGCTGCACGCGGTGTCGCAGTGGCCGTACAACGCCGCCAAGGACTACCAGTCCATAGAACTGCCCTACCTGGGTTCCGCCGGGGGACAATTGCAGCAGGGTGAGCAGTTCGCCTTCGCAAGTCCGCAGGGGCAGACCGCGTTCGGTTATCTGGTGCGGCTGATCGCCGACGGGTTGTCGCCCTCGGCGGCGGATACCGATAATAGCGGCGACTTCGCCAAAAACGCTTTCCTGCAGGGCAAGATGGCGCTGTTTCAATCGGGCAGCTTCAATCTCGCGACCATTGCGCGGAGTGCCGGGTTCCACTGGGGGCTGGCGCTGATTCCGCAGGGACCGGTCGGGCGGCTGAGCACCGATAATTCCGTGGGTGTGGCGGCCAATGCGGCGTCGAAGCATCCGGCGGCCGTGCGGCGGGTGCTGGCCTGGCTGGGCAGTCCGGCGGGTGATCGGTATCTGGGGGTCGACGGGGCCACCATTCCGGCCGTCATCTCCGAACGGCAGGTGTACCAGGACTATTGGGCTCGGCACGGTGTCGATGTGTCGGCCTTCTTCGATGTGCTGCGCGATGGGCAGATCGCCGCCGGGGGCGGACCGGGCTTTCCGGCCGCGCTGAAAGCGATGGATCCGATTCTCGCCGAGATGTTCTCGGGTCGAATTCCGGTGGCCGCTGGACTGGAGCGGGCACAGGCCGCGGCGAATGACGCAGTCGCGCAGCAGTAGGTCAGATGCGGCTGTGGTCGGTGTACGGGGTGCGCGGGCCGAATTTGGGTTTGTGCGCGAAACCTGCGAGGCCGAGTAGCCGGACGGCCCGATAGCGGTGCGGGCGAAGCGGTTCCAGGTACTCGATCATGGCGTCGTCGTCGATGGGACGGCCGAGCAGGGTCCAGCCGACCGTGGCGGCGAGGTGGAAATCACCTACCGACAGGGCATCCGGATCGCCGAAGGCGCGCTGGGCGATTTCGGCCGCCGTCCATACGCCGATCCCCGGTACGGTGCGCAGTCGCTTTTCCGCATCAGCGGGACTCAAGGCCGCCGCTTCCTCCAGCTTGGGAGCGATACGGGCTGCCAGCACAATGGTTTTCGAACGTTGCGGCTCCACATTCGCGCGGTGGTAGACCCAGGACGGAATGTGCCGCCAGGTCTCCGCATCCGGCATCACCCGCAAGCCGTCGGGGGCCGGGCCGGGCGCCGCAGTCCCGTAGCGCCACACCAGTTTCCGCCAAGCCGCGTGCGCGGTGCGGGTGTGCACCTTCTGCTCCAGCACCGCCGGGACCACGGCCTCGAAGACCAGGCCGGTGCGCAGCATGCGCAGGCCCGGATTGCGACGGTGCGCCTCGGCGACCTTCGGATGCTCGGGGGAGAAGTCGGTGAGGTCCTCGTCCAGGCACAGCATGTGCGGGAGTCGCTCGAGGAATTCCGCCGAGCCGGGCCCCCACGCCTGGGCGTCGACGCCGCAGCGGTCGAGCTGCCGCAGGCGGTAGGTGACCGGTCCGGTCGGCATGCGAGAGGCGTGCCAGTGCGCGCCGTCCGGGGTCTCACGGTGACAGGGGTCGCCGAGCCCGCGCCGCAGCGGCGAGACGGTGGCGGCGAGATCGATCGGACGCTCGGACCGCACCGTGCGCGTCTGAGCGGTGGCGATCGGCGCGGTGGTCACCGGGACATTCTGCGCCCCGGCGCGGCGGTGCCGCCGCCAGCCCATGCCGGTGGTGACCCCGGCCATAGGCGCCGCCGGGGGAGCCTGCCCCGGCGGCAACGCCGTCATGGCTGGTCGCTGGGCTCCGACAGGAATTGGGCGAGGTGCCGGAAGGACTTGCCGGCCAGCTGCTCGGCCTGGGTGCGGCACGAGAATCCGTCGGCGATCAAGATTGAATCGGGCTTTGCCGCGCGCACAGCCGAGAGCAGTCCGTTCTCAGCGACGGCGACCGATACGTCATAGTGCCCGCGCTGCATTCCGAAGTTTCCGGCGAGCCCGCAACAGCCGGCGATCTCCTGCACCGAAGCACCGGTACGTTCCAGAATCCGCCGATCCGCCGCGAACCCGGAGACCGCGTGCTCATGGCAGTGCGGCTGCACCAGCACGGTCTGCCCGCTCCGATCCGGCGGCTCCCAGCCCGGCTGCGCCTCGAGGAACTCGGCCAGGGTGCGCACCGCCCCCGCGACCGCGTTCGCCCGCGGATCCTCCGGCAGCAGACGCGGCAGATCCTCGCGCAGCGCGGCCGTGCACGACGGCTCGAGCCCGACCACCACGCCGCCACCGCGCACATGCGCGTCCAGCGCATCCACGGTGTCCCGCAACCGCTTCCGTGCGCCGTCCAATTGCCCCGTGGTGATCCAGGTCAGTCCGCAACACACCCGCCGCTCCGGAATGCCGACGGAATATCCCAGTGATTCGATCAATTCCACGGCGGCCCAAGCGATCTCCGGATCGAATGCATCGGTGAAACTATCGATCCACAGCATGACACCGGTCGACAGGACGGCTGGAGCCGATGCCGAATCACTGGGCGAGACAGCGTCTGCCCCGATCGGCAGCTGCGCGTCCGTCCCGTCGGCGGAGTCGGAGCGGACAGCACGGACTGCGCCCGAACTGTCGGTGGGGAGCGAGCCGGCGTGACCTTCTGTGATCGGCGCCGCGATTGTGACGTCGGCGGTGGCGCGCAGGGCAGTTTCATTCGGCGGCGGTCCGGATCGCGCACGGTCGCGCCAGGAGCGGCGAAAGCTGCGGGCCGCCAGGGGAGGCACGGGTCGGCGGGAGTCGATTCCGGCGGCGCGCAGCCCTATTCGGCGTAGCGGACCGGTGGCGGCGAAGGTGTTGAGTACGCGGGGGAATCGGGTGGCGATGGCGAGCCACTGGGGGAGGCGGCCCAGGGAGTAGTGGTCGAGGGGGCGGGGGCGGCGGTGGTAGCGCCGGTGCAGGGTTTCGGATTTGTAGGTGGCCATGTCGACGCCGGCGGGGCAGTCGGATGCGCAGGCCTTGCAGGAGAGGCAGAGGTCCAGGGATTCGGCTACCGCGTCGGAGCGCCAGTCGAGTGCGCCGCGCACCACCTCCTGCAGGACTCGGGCGCGGGCTCGGGTGCTGTCCTTCTCGTCGGCGGTGGCCTGGTACGACGGGCACATGAAGCCGCCGGCGAGGCTGGTATCGGCGCGGCATTTGCCGACGCCGACACAGCGATGCACGGCGGTGCCGATATCGCCGTCGGCAAGGAAGGCGAAGCCGCCCGCAGCCGGGACCGGGCGCAGGTCGGCGAGGCGCAGGTCGGCGTCGAGGGGGTTCGGGCGGACGAGGACACCGGGATTCAATACGTCTTCGGGGTCGAAGAGCGCCTTGAAATCGGCGAAGGCCGCCAGGGCCGCGGGGGAGTACATGTACTGCAGCAGTTCCGAGCGGGCGCGGCCGTCGCCGTGCTCACCGGACAGGGAACCGCCGAAGCTCACCACCTGGCGGGCGGCATCCTCCAGGAAGGCCCGGAACCGTTGCGGGGCATCCTTGATCGGCAGATCCAGACGTACGTGGATACAACCGTCACCCATATGCCCGTAGAGCAGACCATCGACCCGGTGCTCGTGCATCAACCGCTCGAATTCGCGCAGGTACGCACCCAATCGCTCGGGAGGCACCGCCGCGTCCTCCCATCCCGGCCACGCCGGATTGCCGTCCGGCGTACGACCCGACAGACCGGCGCCGTCCGCGCGGATCACCCACAGCGCCTTTGCTTCTCGCTGGTCCAGCACCACACGGGTGTCGAGCGCATGCGCGGATTCGCACAGCAGTTCAGCTACCTCGCGGGCCTGCTCGGCGGTATCGCCGGCGATCTCCACGAACAGCCAGCCGCCGCCGCGCGGCAGGTCGGGCACTCTGCCGGTATGCGCGCGCACCACATTCACCAGTCGCGCGTCCATACCTTCGACCGCGATCGGCCGGACCGCCATGATTGCCGCGATATCGTCTGCGGCCGTGGGCATATCCGGATAACCGAGCACCACGAGCACGGTGGCCGGGGGTATCGGCACCAGATCGACCGTCGCCTCCAGTAGCAGGCCGCACGTGCCTTCGGTCCCGACAAATGCCTGCGCTGCCGACGAACCATGCTCCGGCAGTAGGTGTTCCAGCGCATATCCGGACGCCTGCCGCTCGAACCGCCCCAGTTCGGTGCGGATCAGCGCCAGGTTCGAGCGGGTGAACTCGGCCAGGCCCGGCACCACCGCCAATTCACTACCGAGCCGTCGCTGCGCACCTGTCCCATCGAGAATTCGCAGCTCTCGCACGGTATCCGAGGTGCGCCCCCAGGCAACCGCCCGCGGCCCGCAGGCATTGTTGCCGATCATCCCGCCGAGCGTGCACCGATTCTGCGTCGACGGATCCGGCCCGAACCGCAACCCGTGCGGCGCAACCTCCCGCTGCAAATTCCCCAGCACCACCCCCGGCTGCACCCGCGCCCACCGCTGCTCGGCATCCACCTCGACGATCGCATTCATATGCCTGCTGAAATCCAGCACCACCCCCGCCCCGATGGCATTGCCCGCCACCGAAGTCCCCGCTCCTCGCGCGGTAACCCCCAGTCCCTCGTCCCGCGCGAACGCCAGCGCCTCGGCCACATCCGCCTCGGTCCGCGGAAAAACCACCGCCGCCGGCACCACCCGATAGTTCGACGCATCCGACGAATACTCGGCCCGCCGCCGCTCCGAGGCATCGACCTCCCCGGCAAGCCGCCCGCGCAACCCCCGCACCACCGATTCGCTCACCCCGCCAGCCTAGGAGCCGAGCCGCCGCACCACCGCTCACCCGCGCCACCTACCGACCGGCAGTCCACCCCGCACCACGCCCGCCCGAGACCACACAGCGCATGCCCCAGCCGAATTACTCCACAGGGCATGTTCAGTCGGTAGAGAGGCTGTTCGGTGAGAATCGGGCCGCAACCACCCCCACCTGCGCCACCCACCGACCGGCAGTCCACCCCGCACCACGCCCGCCCGAGACCACACAGCGCATGCCCCAGCCGAATTACTCCACAGGGCATGTTCAGTCGATAGAGAGGCTGTTCGGTGAGAATCGGGCCGCAAACACCCCCACCTGCAACACCCACCGACCGGCAGTTCACCCTGCATGCCAGATCGAGGCCGCACACACTTGTCTCAGCAGCACAGCTCTGATCAGCCATGTTCGATCGGTCGACGGGCTGTTCGGTGCGAAATGAGCGACGCCGCTTCGACGCGATGGCCGATTCCGCTGTGAGCGGACAACCGGGGGTATCGGCTTGTCCTGAACCTTTGTTGAGGTCTTACTGTCGGTGGTCTGGGGTTCGATGAAGTCCAGTGTGGTGAGGAGTCCGGGATGAGTATGGAAGCCGTAGCGCGGGATCAGCTGTATCGGCGGATGAACGCGCACACGGAGCAGCGGCCGTTGCGCGCGGGGACGGCGCGGCGGATTCTCGCTTTCGCGCGTCCGCATCACCGGCGGCTGGTGGCCTTCCTGGTGTTCAGCGTCGGGTCGGCGCTGCTGGCCGTCGCGACACCGGTGCTGGCGGGGCAGGTCGTGAACGACATCGTCAAGGGGTCGGCCCCGCGCACGGTGATCATGCTCGCGTCGATCATCGCGCTGGTGGCGGTGCTGGACGCGGGTTTGGGCCTGGTCATTCGGCTGCTGTCGGCGCGGATCGGCGAAGGGTTGATCTTCGATCTGCGGACCTCGGTCTTCGATCACGTACAGAAGATGCCGATCGCGTTCTTCACCCGCACTCGGACGGGCGCACTGGTCAGCCGTCTCAACAATGATGTGATCGGGGCCCAGCGGGCCTTCAGCACCACACTGTCCGGAGTTGTCACGAATGTGGTGACGCTGGCGCTGACGCTGGCGGTCATGCTGCGGTTGTCCTGGCAGATCACGCTGCTGGCACTGGTGCTGCTGCCGGTGTTCGTCCTGCCCGCGCGCCGGATGGGCGACAAGCTCGCCGGGATCCAGCGCGAGGCCGCGGGGCTGAATGCGTCCATGAGCACCCAGATGACGGAACGGTTCTCCGCGCCGGGCGCGACGCTGGTCAAACTGTTCGGACGCCCGCATCAGGAGTCCGCCGAATTCGGCGAGCGGGCCGGGCGGGTACGCGATATCGGTGTGCGGACCGCCATGCTGCAGACCTACTTCGTCACCGCACTCACGCTGGTGTCGGCGCTGGCCCTGGCGCTGGTGTACGGACTGGGCGGGTACTTCGCACTGAAGGGGACCCTGGAACCCGGTGCGGTGGTGGCACTTTCACTGCTGCTGGCCCGGCTGTACTCACCGCTGACCGCGCTGGCCAGTGCCCGGTTGGATGTCATGTCGGCGCTGGTGAGCTTCGAGCGGGTCTTCGAGGTGCTGGACCTGAAGCCGCTGATCGAGGACGCGCCCGACGCCGTCGCGGTGCCGGACGGCCCGATCACGGTGGAGCTGGACCGGGTGAACTTCGGCTATCCGTCCGCCGACAAGGTATCGCTGGCCTCGCTCGAGGATGTGGCGACGCTGGACAACCGCGGCGGGGACGAGGTGCTGCACGAGGTGTCGCTGCGGGCCGAACCCGGGCAGCTGGTGGCACTGGTCGGCTCCTCCGGGGCCGGGAAATCGACCATCGCGCAATTGGTTTCGCGGTTGTACGACGTGGATTCCGGATCGGTGCGGCTCGGCGGCACCGATGTGCGCGAGCTGACCGGGCGCTCCATACAGGACACCGTCGGCCTGGTCACCCAGGACGGGCACCTGTTCCACGACAGCATTCGCACCAATCTGCTGCTCGCCCGTCCCGAGGCCACCGAGGTGGAACTGTGGGATGCCTTGGAGCGCGCCCGTTTACGTGATCTCATCGCCTCACTGCCCGACGGTCTGGACACCGTGGTGGGCGAACGCGGCTACCGGCTCTCCGGCGGCGAACGCCAGCGCCTCACCATTGCCCGGCTGCTGCTCAAGCAGCCGCGCGTGGTCATCCTCGACGAGGCCACCGCCTCGCTGGACTCCACCTCCGAGGCCGCGGTGCAGGAGGCGCTCGCCGAGGCGCTGCAGGGCCGCACCGCGCTGGTGATCGCACACCGGCTCTCGACCATCCGCAATGCCGACCAGATTCTGGTCCTGGAGCACGGCCGCATTGTGGAGCGCGGCACCCACACCGAGCTGCTGGCGGCCGACGGCCGCTACTCCGAGCTCTACCGCACCCAGTTCGCGGACGACAGCGAGACGGCCGCCGCCTGATCCGCTATCGACCCGTACGGCCGCTGCCTGTCGACCCGCACTGTCCGCTGTTACCGGTTCGGCGAGCTGTTGCCGAACCGGCAAATAAAGTTGGCGTATCGGAAAAAGTCGATAGCGTCGTAGGCATGGGAGCACATACACACGAGCACGCGCATCAGCACGGCAACCCCGCCTCCGAGGACGGCGCCGCATCCGCGCACGGCCACTCCCACGGCCACGGTCACTCGCACGGGCACACCCACGACGGCATCGACTGGACCACGCAGATCGCCAATCTGCGCCGGGAGGATGCGATGGCGGCCGCGGCGCAGGCGGCGATCGCCGAGCGGCTCATCGGCCTGCTGCCCGATACCGGCGACGTGCCGGCCGTCTTGGACATCGGCGCGGGCGCGGGCGGGCAGAGCGCGGCATTCGCACGGGCCCTCGCGGCCCGCGGCGGCGGCCGGCTGGTGATCGCCGACGCGGTACCGGAACTCATCGAAGCCGCGCGCACCACCGCGGAGGCGGCCCGGGGCGGCGACGATCGGGTGACCATCGAGACGGTCCAGGTGGATGCCGCCGATGATGCGGCGGTCGCGGCGGTCCCGCCCGCCGATCTGGTCTGGGCCTCCCGCATGGTGCACCACCTGCCCGATCAGCAGGCGGCCACCGATCGCCTGGCCCGCCTGGTCCGCCCCGGCGGCTGGCTGGCCCTGGCCGAGGGCGGCCTCACCACCCGTTGTCTCCCATGGGATCTCGGCATCGGCGCCCCCGGGCTGCAGGACCGGCTGGCCGCCGCCCGCGAAACGGGATTCGGCCGTATGCGCGCCGAGATCACCGGCGCCGTCCGCATGCCCTACGGCTGGAGCACCGCCCTGACCAACGCCGGGCTGAGCGCGGCCACCTCCTTCAGCGTCCTCACCGATCATCCGGCACCCGCCGGCCCCGAGGTCCGCGCCAGTGTCGCCGCCTGGCTGGACGCGCTGCGCGGTCATATCGACGAGCAGATCACCGCCGAGGATCGCGCCACCATCGACGCGCTGCTCGATCCTGACGCCGACAGTTTCATAGCGGCTCGCAATGACGTTTTCATGCTCGGCGCCACCACAATTCATCTCGGCCGCCGCTGACCGATTGCCGTACCGGCAACCTATCCGCAACGCCGCCAACGGTATTCGGTGAATGCGGTGCGGCGGCCGCGTTTGCACAGCCGCAGCGCACGTCTGCAAGTACACCGGTATTCACAGCAGCACGGTGTCTGAGCGACACCGTGCTGTGACCGTTCCGTTAAGCGCGAGGCGGTCGCAAATGTCCTGCTGTACGGCATAATTCGACTTCCCTGGCACAGCTTTCACATACCTTTTTTCAGGCCGGGGGAGGAGTTTCGGTGAGTCGTACGACGGAGCAGCGGCGGGTAACCGCCATCGGTTTCGATGATATTCAGCGCTTTGCTGAGGTCGCGCGCGCAGGCGCGGAAAAACGGGAGTCCCGCGCCCGCGAGATACCGCCCATGGAATTGCGGGTGACCAGCGAATTCCGCCGGACCGAGGAACAGTGGACGGTCCCGGAGAAACTGGTGGCGGAGTGCACCACCGGCAAGGTGGTCGTCGATTTCACGCAGGCGTACTGTTCCCGCCGCGAGATCGATATGCAGGTCAGGGCGGGTTCCGGCGCGATCGTGGTGATCGTGCCGCGCGGCTGGCGGATCGATCTGGAAGCCGTGGAGTTCGGCACCGGACATGTGGTGAATCGCGTCAATCTGCCGCGTTTCCCGGGCGCTCCGCTGATTCGGATCCAGGGCCACGTGGAGTCGGGTGTGCTGCGGGCCCGATATGCGCATCGTTCTCCGGCGGAGTGGTTGCGGCGCTCGCGCTGAGAGTTGCGGTATGACGGATAGGTGACGCGCTGGCTGCTGCACGTCGACCTGGACCAATTCCAGGCCGCGGTCGAATTCCGCCGGCATCCGGAGCTGCGGGGCCGTCCGGTCATCGTGGGCGGAAACGGCGATCCGGAAGAGCCGCGGAAAGTGGTCTCCTGCGCGTCGTACCCGGCGCGGGCACACGGTGTGCGGGCCGGAATGCCGCTGCGGGCGGCACTGCGCGCTTGTCCGGACGGCGTCTTTCTCCCGCAGGATCTGGCTACCTACGCGGAGGCGTCCGAGGAAATCATGGCGCTGCTGCGCACTTTCCCCGGACGGGTGGAAGTGCTCGGGTTAGACGAGGCCTTTCTGGCGGTGGACACCGACGATCCTGAGCAGCTCGCGCGCGAAATCCGCAGTGCCATCGAAGAATTGGTCCTGACATGCGCCGTCGGAATCGGGGACAACAAGACTCGGGCCAAACTCGCCACCGGCTTCGCCAAGGCGGTCGGAAAGTCCGGTGACGCCGCCGCCGAGCGGGATGCCGGAACGGGTATCTTCCGGCTCACGGCGGACAATTGGACCGAACTGATGGCGCACCGGCCCACCACCGCGCTGTGGGGCGTCGGTGCGCGCATCGCAAAACGTATGAGCGCCTTGGGGATAACGACCATCGCCGAGCTGGCGGCCGCGGATCGGGAACTGCTCGCCAAGGAATTCGGGCCCAATACCGGACCGTACCTGTGGGTCCTGGGCCACGGCGCGGGCGATACCGAGGTGGCCGAGCCGCGGGAACCGGTGGGGCACAGTCGATCCGAGACCTTTCCCGCCGATCTCACCGAGCGCGCCGAATTCGACGCCGCTGTCACCCGCCTGGCGACCCAGGTCGCCGGGGAGACCCTCGCCGGCGGGCGCAGCGTGGCGCGCATCGGCGTGACCGTCCGCACCAGCACCTTCTTCACCCGCACCAAACAGCGGAAACTCGCACAGGCCACCACCGATGTGGACGAGGTCGTGCAGACCGCACTGCGGGTACTGCACGGCTTCGAACTGGACCGGCCCATCCGGTTACTCGGCGTGCGCGTGGAATTCGGCCCGCCCGCCGAGTGACCGAGCGTCGAGCGCGGTGACCGAGCGTCGAGCGCGGTGACCGAGCGTCGAGCGGGAAGACCACGTTTGCAATGCTGGGACCAGGCATACGGACGGAAGGCACCCATCGATGACCAATTACGAGAACATCAGCTTCGAGCACAATGGCCCGATCGCCCGCATTACGCTGAACCGGCCGAAGGCCGCGAACGGCATCGACCAGGCGCTCGCCGACGAATTGGCACAGGCCGCCCTGTACTGC
This sequence comes from Nocardia sp. NBC_01388, assembly GCF_045040085.1. Classification (NCBI taxonomy): domain Bacteria; kingdom Bacillati; phylum Actinomycetota; class Actinomycetes; order Mycobacteriales; family Nocardiaceae; genus Nocardia; species Nocardia sp. NBC_01388. Next base: position 6,632,798 of record NZ_CP109553.1, on the reverse strand, counting down.
TCGGAGGATCCCGCCATCAAGGTGGTGGTACTCACCGGCGCCGGGAAATTCTTCTCCGCGGGCGGCGATCTGCGGGCCATGGCGGGCAGCGACGACACCGGTGCGTTCATCGCCAAGCTGGCGGGCACGCTGCACGAGGCGGTGTCCGCCCTGGCCCGCATGGACGCCCTGCTGATCGTCGCTGTGAACGGCACCGCGGCGGGCGCCGGCTTCAGTCTCGCGGTGGCCGGTGATCTGGTGGTCGCGAGCGAATCGGCCTCGTTCACCATGGCGTACACCAAGGTCGGGCTGAGTCCGGACGGCGGCGCGTCCTACTACCTGCCGCGTCTGATCGGCGTGCGCCGCACCCAGGACCTCATGCTCACCAACCGCGTGCTCAGCGCCGCCGAGGCGCTCGACTGGGGGCTGCTGCACCAGGTGGTGCCGGATGCGGATCTCGCCGACACCGTGGAGCAGCTGGCCCAGCAGTTCGCGCAGGGGCCGAAGGGTTCCAATGCGAATGTGAAGAAGCTGCTGCTGGTCTCGTCGCAGCACACCCTCGAGGAGCAGCTGGCCACCGAGGCCAATTTCATTACGCGCGCCGCCGAATCGGCCGACGGGGCCGAGGGCATCACCGCGTTCCTCGGTAAGCGTTCGCCGAAATTCGCCTGAGGAACGCGGCTCTCGCCGATTACTGCTCGATGAACTCGAGGATGTCGGAGTTCACCTGCGCCGCATGCGAAATGTAGAGGCCGTGCCCCGCTGTCGGGTACTCCTTCAGCACCGCATGCGGCGCGAGCTTGATCGCCTGGTAGCTGCTGACCTCGATCGGGATCGACTGATCGACCAATCCGTGCAGCAGCAGGAACGGGATGGTCAGGCCGGCGACATCCGGCCGGTGATCGGAGGCCAGCAGGTCCCGTTGCACCTGACGGGTGGCGTACGGGGAGGCCGACAGGCAGCGCTGTACCTCGAAGTCGATGACGGCCGCGGAGACATTGTTGCCGAGGTGGGTGGCGAAGTAGCCCTGTGCCCGGGCGGCGAACCACTTCGGGCGGTCGGCGTCCAGCTCCGCCATCGACGCCTCGAGCAGCTCGGGCGGTACGCCCGCCGGGTTGTCCCCGGTCTGCGTCATAAAGGGAATAGCGGGGGCCAGCAGGGCAATTCGCGATACCCGGCGCTCACCGTGCCTGGCCAGATAGCGCACCAGCTCGGCGCCGCCGGCCGAGTGACCGACCAGGGTGACATCGGTCAGGTCCAGGTGCTCGATGAGTGCGGCGATATCGTCGGCGCGGGTGTCGACGTCGTAGCCACCGGACGGACGATCCGAGCGGCCGTGGCCGCGGCGGTCCAGCAGAATGCAGCGGTAGCCGTGCTGGACGAGGAACGGCACCTGGTATTCCCACATATCCGCATTGAGGACCCAGCCGGCGGCGAAGACGATCGGCGCGCCGGTGCCGTAATCCTCGTAGGCGAGGGTGGTGCCGTCGGTGGTGGTCTGGAAGTAAGGCATATCTGCTGCGCTCCTTGGGCTTTCGCTCTCTGCCTGTTGCTTGCTGAGATCAACGATGCTCCGCCGCGGGAACGAAAGCGATTACGCGCGAGGTAAAGTCGCCGATTATTGCGGGAAGATCGCCCTGACCAGCGCCGGAGCCTATGCTCGGACCATGGAGTTCCAGGCGATGGTGGCACACAAGACGGACAGCGGGATCTCACTGCTCCACGAGACGGTCGGCGACGACTTCCTCGGGCCGGGGGACGTGACGATCAAGGTGCACTTCACGAGTGCCAACTACAAGGACGGACTGGCCATCACCCCCGGTGGGGGCGTGGTGCGCGAGTATCCGATCGTCCCGGGCATCGATATCACCGGTGAGGTTTTCGCCTCCGGCAACCCCGAATTCGCGGTCGGCGACCTGGTGGTCGCACACGGCTACGAGATCGGCACCGCCCGCAACGGCGGCTTCGCCGAATACGCGCGGGTGCCCGCCGAATGGGTCGTGAAACTCGACGGTCTCACCCCGCGCGAGGCGGCGACCCTGGGCACCGCCGGATTCACCGCCGCCCTGAGCGTGCAGGCGCTGCTCGACCACGGTCTCACCCCCGAAAGCGGTCCGGTGCTGGTCACCGGGGCGACGGGCGGCGTCGGCAGCGTGGCCGTCGATATTCTGAGCGGGCTCGGCTTCGAGGTCATCGCCTCCACCGGCAAGATCGGTGCGACCGAACTGCTCAACGCACTCGGTGCGAAGTCCGTGGTCGGGCGGCTGCCCGCCGAGGGCGAAAAGCTGCGCCCGCTCGGTAAGGCACAGTGGGCCGCCGCGGTGGACAGTGTCGGCGGATCCTCGCTCGCGCATATTCTCTCGGCCGTGAAATACGGTGGCGCGGTGGCGGTTTCCGGCCTCACCGGCGGCAGCGACCTGCCCACCACGGTACTGCCCTTCATTCTGCGCGGCGTCTCGCTGCTCGGCATCGACTCCGTGCAGCTGCCGATCTCGATCCGCCGCGAATTGTGGGCGCGGCTCGCCAAAGACCTGAAGCCCCAGCACCTTTCGCTGCTGGAAAACTATGCCCCGATCACCGAGGCCGAAGCGGTCCTGCATTCCGTGCTGGAGGGCACCCACTCCGGCCGCACCGTCCTCGGCGTCGCGGGCGAGTTCTAGCCGACAATCGCTCGCACGAGGTTGTGGTCGGAGGTACCGGCCACATCCTCGACGACCGCATCGTGGGCGGCGATGCCGCGGACCACCACGTGATCGATGAACTGGGATTTGGCGCCGTCGGTGCGCGGCCGCGTGGGTTGGGAGTCCGGCGCGAGGCCGGCGACGGTGAATGCCGCACCGAGCGCGGCGCCCACCGTCGCCCGGTCGGCATTGAAATCGCCCAGCAGCACGGCCGGTGCGGTGGCCGCCAGCGCGGCCAGATCGGCGAACTGCCCGTCGCGGCGGAAATCGCCCGTCACATGGGTGGCGACCACGAGCACCCCCTCCACCTCGACCGCGAGCGCACCCTTACCGGGATCGGTCGCGAAGGACGCGGCGGCGACCTCCTTACCCGGGCCGTCGACGATGAGTACGAGGTACTCGGCGCGCTCGGCGAGCACTGACGCGATGCGGCGCGGATTCGGTATCCGCGGATAGCGGAGGGTATGAAAAGTGCTGGTGGGCAGAGCCGCCCGTAGGCTCGCCAGCTGATCGCCACTGACCTCCTGCAATGCGACGACCCTTTCGGATCGCCGGGCCACCACGCCGGTGACAGCGGCGATTCGCTCGGCCTCCACCGGCCACTGCGCGGCAATCTCGTTGGCGTAGTTGTCGGCGTGGACCCTGTGCAGCACATTCCAGGTAGCGACAGTGATCATGAATAGTCACGTTACCGAGATACGAACGGACCGTGCGAGTTTCGTTTCACATGAAACACGCACGGTCCGTCGGTTATGCGGTTGAACTATGAGGCCAGGCCGGTCAGGCCGTGGCGCTCAGCGACCTGCCGTCCAGGGCCGGCTCGAGCACCGGTTCGATGGCGTAGGCCAGGATGTCTGCCACGTCGGCGACGGGACGGACGTCCAGGGCGGCCAGCACCTCGGCGGGGACTTCGTCGAGGTCCGGCTCATTGCGGGCCGGGATGAAGACGGTCTTCAAACCGGCACGCTGAGCGGCGAGCAGCTTCTGCTTCACGCCGCCGATGGGCAGCACCCGGCCGTTCAGGGTGACCTCACCGGTCATGCCGACGTCCGAACGGACCTGCCGGCCCAGGGCCAGCGACACCAGGGCGGTGACCATGGTGACACCCGCGGAGGGACCGTCCTTCGGGACCGCGCCCGCCGGGAAGTGGATGTGGATATTGCGATCCAGCATCTTCGGCTCGATGCCGATCTCCTCCAGGTGGGAGCGGACGTAGGTCAGGGCGATCTGCGCGGACTCCTTCATGACGTCACCCAGCTGACCGGTCAGGGTGAGCGAGCGCTCGCCCTCGGCGGCATTGGCCTCGATGTAGAGGACATCGCCACCGGCGCCGGTCACGGCCAGACCCGTTGCCACACCGGGGACCGCGGTGCGTTCCACCCCGTCGGGGGTGAAGCGCGGACGGCCCAGGTACTCCTTCAGGTCATCGAGTCCGATCACCAGCGGCGCGGGGCCGCTGTCGTAACCGAGCTCGGAACCGTAGCCCAAATCAGCTGTGAGCCCATCGCTCTCGCTGAGCGACTTCGCATCGGGCACGAAATCTCCGGCGATGACGATGCTTTCGGGAGCGTTCAGGTCAGCCGACTCCGACAGCTTGGTCGCCGCCTTGCGCAGCGCCTTGGCGATCAGCCGCTCCATCTGCCGCACACCGGCTTCCCGGGTGTAGTTGGCGGCGACCTCACGCAGCGCCTCGTTCGTGATCACGACCTCCTCGCCGGTCAGAGCATTGCGCTCCAACTGACGCGGGATCAGGAAGTCACGGGCGATGGCCACCTTGTCGTCCTCGGTGTAACCGTCGACGGTGATGATCTCCATGCGGTCCAGCAGCGGTCCGGGAATGGTGTCCATGACATTCGCGGTCGCGATGAACAGCACATCGGACAGGTCGAGATCCAGATCCAGGTAGTGATCGCGGAAGGTGTGGTTCTGCGCGGGGTCCAGGACCTCGAGCAGTGCCGCCGCCGGATCACCGCGGAAATCGGAGCCGACCTTGTCGATCTCGTCCAGCAGGACAACGGGATTCATCGAACCCGCCTCCTTCATGGCCCGGACGATGCGCCCCGGCAGCGCGCCGACGTAGGTGCGCCGGTGCCCGCGGATCTCGGCCTCGTCGCGCACGCCACCCAGGGCGACCCGGACGAACTTGCGGCCCAGGGCCCGCGCCACGGACTCACCCAGCGAGGTCTTACCCACACCGGGCGGGCCGACCAGCACCAGCACCGCGCCGGAACCGCGACCGCCCACGACCTCCAGGCCGCGTGCGGCCCGGCGGGCGCGCACCGCCAGGTACTCGACCATGCGGTCCTTGACCTCGTCCAGGCCGTGGTGATCGGCGTCCAGCACCGCGCGGGCCGCCGAGACATCGGTGCTGTCAGCGGTTTTCACGCTGAACGGCAACTCCAGGACGGTGTCCAGCCAGGTGCGGATCCAGCCCGATTCGGGGCTCTGATCGCTGGAACGCTCCAGGCGATCGACCTCTCGCAGGGCAGCCTCGCGAATATTGTCCGGCAGCTCCGCGGTCTCGACCCGGGTGCGGTAATCGTCCGCACCGTCGGGCTCACCCTCGCCCAGCTCCTTGCGAATAGCGTTGAGCTGCTGGCGAAGCAGGAATTCGCGCTGACTCTTCTCGACGCCCTCGCGCACTTCCTCGCTGATCTTCTCGCTGACCTCGGTCTCCGCGATGTGCGTCTTGGTCCAGCCGATCAGCTTGGTCAGACGGGTTGCGGTATCGAGGGTTTCGAGCAGTTCGCGCTTGTCCTCATTGGTCAGGTAGGTCGCCCAGCCGGCCGCGTCGGCAATGGCCGACGGATCGTTCAGCTGATTGACGGCGTCGATGACCTGCCACGCCTCACGGCGCTGCAGCACGGCCACGACAAGCTTCTTGTAATCGGCGGCAAGCTCTCTGGTGCGGCCGTCGGCCTCGGGGAGCTCGACCGGCTCGGCCTCGACCCAGAGCGCCGCGCCCGGACCGGTCACGCCGTGCCCGATCTTCGCGCGCCCCTCGGCCTTCAGCACCGCGGCGGGTGCGCCGCCGCGCATGCGGCCGACCTGTTCGATGGTGGCGACCACGCCGTAGGTGGCGTAGCCCTCGTCCAGGCGCGGCGCGACCAGCACCTGGTTGACCTTGCCCGCCCGCGCGGCATCGATGGCGGCCTGTGCGGACTCGTCCAGCTCGATCGGAACGACCATGCCGGGCAGCACGATCGGATCGGTCAGGAACAGGACCGGCAGGTTCTGTGAATCAGTCACGTCTTCGACCCTTCCAAGATTGAGCGTCTATCACTCAACTCAGGTTGAGCGTTACCTTGTCAACCTCACTACCCCTGGACTAATTCCGCACGCCCGTTCACCCCCAGCGAACGGTCGTTGTATCTTGATTGTCAAGCTAAATTCATACGAACAGGGAGCTCATCCGCATGTCCAGCGACATCGAGGCCCGGCTGGGAGCGGCCGTGCAGGCATATCAGGCATCGGTCGACGACTTCGACCGCGAGCTCGCCCGCCTGATGGGGGTGAACGAGACGGACCTGCGCTGCCTGGAAATCCTGATCGGCGGACAGGACGCGGCGCCCAGTACGCTCGCCGTCCGGCTCGGCCTGACCAGCGGGAGCGTCACCACCATGCTGGATCGGCTGGAGAAGCTCGACTACCTCAGCCGGCATCCACACCCCACCGACCGGCGCAAGACCCTGGTCCGGATCACACCGCGCGCGCTCGAACGCGCCCTCGGGCTGATGGCGCCCTTCCTCGACGACTCCCGCCACATCGTGGCGAAGTACACCCCCGAGCAGCTCGAACTGATCATCGGCTTCCTCGACGCCAGCCGGACCACCCAGAACGAGCACGTCCAGCGGCTACGGGCCATGCCCGATCAGAAAGCTTGACAATCAAGTGACTTGAAGTTCAAGATATATCTGTCGGCGCGGTCGAGATTCCCGCGATCGATATTCGAGAGTTTCAGGTTTCAGGAGGTCGTCACCATGCACGTCATCATCATCGGAGCCGGTACCGGCGGTATGTGCCTGGCGCACGGCCTCCGTCAGGCGAACGTTTCCGTCGCGGTCTACGAGCGCTACGGTTCTCGCAGGGACGGGCTGTACGGCTACCGCGTCGGCCTGGACGCCACCGGCGGGCGCGCGCTCGAGCAGTGCCTGCCGCCGAAGCTGTACGAAACCTTCGTCGCCACCTGCGCCCGGGCGCCGCGCTACTTCAACGTGCTGACCGAGAAGATGCGGACCACGGCCAGCATTACGCTCGGCGAGGCCGGCGACGGGGAGCGTTCGGTCTCCCGCTCCACCCTGCGCCAGGTGCTGTTCACCGGAATGGACGATGTCGTGACGTACGGCAAGGTGTACACGCACTACACCCAGCACCCCAATGGCACAGTCACCGCACACTTTTCGGACGGGACCAGCGCCGAGGGCGATGTGCTCGTCTCGGCGGAGGGCACCCGTTCGGCCATCCGGCAGCAGTACCTGCCGCATGCGGAGATCAAGGACTCCGGCATTACCGCGCTGGCCACGAAAACCCCACTGACACACGAGATTCGGGAGATACTCAGCACCGAGTTCGAACAGGGCATCAACCTCATCTTCGGCAGGGGCGGCATGATGGGCATGCTGCACGTCATGGAGTTTCCCTGGGACGAGAACGGTAAGCCCAAGGCGGGCAAGGACGCTGGGCTCCTCGATGTCTGGGATGGCTTGCAGTACGACAACACTCGCGACTACGTGAACCTCTCGGTGTGGAGTGCGCACGACCACTTCCCCGAAGGCGTCACCGAATTGCGTGGCCGGGAACTCGTGCAGGCGGTGCTGAGCGCGACCAGCGGCTGGGATCCCAAGTTGCGCCGCATGATCGAACTGTCCGATCCGGATGCCGCTTTCCCACTGCGGATTTCGACTTCGGTGCCGATCGACGCGTGGCAGCCGACCAATATCACGCTGCTCGGCGATGCCATTCACACCATGACGCCGGGTCAGGGCGTCGGCGCGAACACCGCGCTGCGCGATGCCGCACTGCTGTGCCGGAAGCTGGTCGCGGCGGCGCGCGGCGAGCAGGAGTTGATCGCCGCGATCGGCGAATACGAGGCCGAGATCGTGCCCTACGGCTTCGCCCGGGTCGCCGATTCACTCGACAACAATGGCACCAGCGCCGACGATCCGCTCTACAGCCCGATCATGGGCCGGTTCGCGCTCTTCGCCGCGCGCCGGTACTTCAGCCTGACCGCCAAGATCCCCGCCCTGCGCCGGAAATTCCTGGCCGACCTGCGGGACTACCGCGACGCGTGAACGGTGACGGGTGTGCCCGGAATATTGTTTCCATGGACATAGTTTCTATGTACAGTAAATATCGGACGCACTTCCGCCACACCCAGGAGTCAGCCATGACCACCGCACCCACACTCACCGGCCAGGACATCGCCGAGGCCGAAGGGGCGGTCACCGCCCTGCTCGAGGCGACGCTCGCCGCCAACGGATTCAGCACCACCAGCAAGGAATACGCCGTGCTGCGCGCACTGGCGACGCGCGGGCCGGTCGCCGTACCGGCCGAATTCCACGCCTATCTGGCCGGGCAGCGGCAACTCGGCATCGATGCGGCGGGCGCGGCCGCACTACTCGGCGGAATGGAAGCCAAGGGGTTCGTCGGCGGTGCCGCCGTGGACGGCCCCGGGCCGGTGGAGCTCACCGCCGCGGGGGCCGCCGAGCTGAAGACCCTGATGCAGACGGTCGGGCCGCTGACCCGGCCCATCTTCGGCGGATCCGATCCGGAGGAGCTTGCCACCGCGCATCGGGTGTTGGCTTCGGTCATCGAGCGGGCGAAGAAGCTCCGCGCGGGACAGGCGCTGTGAAAACGCCTTAACCACAAAGCTATTCGACACCCTCGGGCGCATCGAGGAGTTCCCGCAGCATGGCGGCGAGCTCCGCGGTGCGCCCGCTGTTGTTGCCGCCCAGGGGGGCGGTCAATCGATCCCGCAGGTTGTAGACGAGTTCTATTGTGCGCTCCGCGGTTTCGACACCCGAGTCGGTCAGGGACAGTTCGACCGCGCGCGGGTCGGCGGTGCTGGCGGTGCGCGTGAGCAGTCCGAGCCGTTCGAGAGCGCGCACCAGTTTCGAGATGTAGACGGCGTCGAGACCGGTGAGATCGGCCAGTCGCCGCTGGCTCGGACGGGTGCCGTCCCTGGTCAGGCCGTAGAGCGGGGCCAGCACCGAGTACTGGGCCTGGGTGAGTCCGTAGGGCGCGAGGGCGCGGTCGAGGGTGGCGCGCCAGCGGGTCGACAGCCGCCAGACCAGGTAGCCGACGTTCGCGCCCACTTCATCCTCGGTATCCGCGTTCTCCATGCCCGCCACGCCGGACAGTTTATATGGCAACTATCCGGCCCGGATCGATCGAAAATTGAGGGGTTGACGACGTTGGCTAAAGCGATTAGCTTTATGGCTATTGCAGTTAGCTTTAACGAGGAGAGAACAACATGACCGAGTACATCGACATCGACGGCGGCCGGATCGCTTACGACTCGATCGGCGAGGGACCGCTGGTGGTGCTCTCGCACGGCATCGGCGACAGCCGCAAGGCCTTCCGCTTCCTGGCACCGCAGCTCGCGGCGGCCGGGTACCGGGTGGTCAGCGCGGATCTGCGCGGACACGGCGAATCGAGCATGGACTGGCCGTCCGAGACCGGCAAGGAAGCCATCAGCCGGACCGACGTGGCGAACGATCTGCTCGGCCTCGTCGCCGGACTGAACAGCGGGCCCGCGATCCTGGTGGGGCACTCCATCTCCGGCGGGGCCGTGACCATCGCGGCGGCGAAGTCGCCCGAGCTGGTGCGGGCCATTGTCGAAATCAACCCGTTCACCCTGGAGCAGAAGGTGAATATCGGTGCGCTGATCACCAATTCGCGGCACCGCCGCGGCATGGTCCCGCTCATGGGCACCATGATCTTCAAGAGCATCAACCAGTGGTTGAAGTACCTCGACGTGGCCTACCCGACCAAGCCCGCCGACTACGACCAGTACATGGCCGACCTCGCCGCCAAGCTGCGCGAGCCGGGCCGCATGGCCGAATTCATGAAGACCGGTAAGTCGACCCCGGCCGATGCGCAGGCGCAGCTGCCGAACGTGACCCAGCCGGCGCTGATCATCATGGGCACCGCCGATCCGGACTTCCCGAGCCCCGAGGCCGAGGGCAAGGCCGTCATCGCCGCACTGCCCGCCGGGCTGGGCAGCCTGGGCCTGATCGAGAACGGCGGCCACTACCCTCATGCACAGCTGGCTGATCAGACCGCAGCCCTGATCCTGCCGTTCCTGAAGGAGCATGCGTAGTGCCTAGAGTCGGGCTCAGCAAGACCGATGTCGTCGCGGCGGGCGCCGCGCTCGCCGACGACGTGGGTTTCGCGAACCTGGCGCTGAGTCCCCTCGCACAGCGGCTCGGAGTCCGGACGCCCTCGCTCTACAAGCACATCGACGGACTGGCGGATCTGCAGCACGGGGTCGCCGCGCTCGCCATGAACGAACTCGATCAGCGCGTCCGCGATGCCATGCACGGGCGCTCGGGCAGTGCGGCGCTCGCGGCCTTCGCGGACGCCTTCCGGCACTACGTGGTGGAACATCCCGGGCGCTACGCCGCCACCGTCGGCGCGGTCTTCACCGGGCCGGACGACCCACTGCTGCAATCGAGTTCCCGCGTCATGGAATCCATTCAGGTGGTGCTGCGCGGTTACGGCATTCCCGAATCCGAGATGGTGCACGCGGTGCGCACGCTGCGCTGTACCTTCCACGGGTTCGCCAGCCTGCAGGCCGCCGACGGATTCCAGTGGAGTGACGACGCCGAGCACAGCTTCGACTGGATGATCCGCTTCCTCGACCGCGGTTTCAGCGACGCGGCCTCGGATTGATCGGCTGAAAAGCATAGACAGCAGCGGTTTTCGGCGGACCATGAGTACATCACCGGCAGTGTGGCCACGGGGAGCATCATGGAAAACTTCGAGTTCGACGGTATTCGCATCGCCTACCTACAGCACGGCGACGAGGGACCAGCGGTGGTGTTCCTGCACAATGCGGGGTCCTCACATCTGATCTGGACGCCGCAGATCACCGCTCTCGCAGGGCGATACCGGGTGTACGCGCTCGATCTGCCCGGCTACGGGAGCTCCGATCAGCCGGCCGACGGATTCACCCTGGAGCGCTACACCGAACTGGTGCGGCGATTCCTGCTCGCACATGAGCTCACCGACGCCGGCCTGGTCGGCAACTGCCTCGGTTCGGCCATCAGCCTCACCCTGGCGCGGCGCAATCCGGGACTGGTCCGCGCGGTCGTCGCGATCAATCCGCTGACCGAATCCACCGCCATGCACGGCGATCTGGGTGCACTGGCGCGCATCACCCGCGGCCTCCCCACCCTCGGCGCCCGCATCCTCGGCGGCTGGCACACCCCGAAGTGGTTCGCCCGCAGCACCATTCGCTCCTGGTTTTTCAGCGGCCGCGCCTATCGCGAATGCCCCTATGTCGCGCCGCTCTCCGCCGGCTTCCCGGCCCGCGCCCTGGTCGGCCTGGTCCGCGACCTGTCCGCCTTCACCGCACTGGACCACTGGCCCGATCGCGATCAGCTCCCCCCGATCTGCACCATCTGGGGCACCGAGAACCGCATCCTCTCCGCCGCCGCCGGCCGCACCCTCAACGCCCAGCTCCGCCCCGACCGCGCCGAATGGCTGGACCGCTCCGGCCACGTCCCCATGCTCGAACGCGCCCCTGAAGTGACCGCCATAGTCACCGGCTTCTTCGCAGAAGCCTTCGCTCCCGCCAGACCGACTGCGCAGGACTCAGCTCGAAGCTGAGCGCATCCATCTGGCAATTCGCCCCGTCATTCCGGCATGCTGTTGGCCGGAATCCATCTGGATCGGCCGAGCAGCCCGGGTGTGGATTCCGGCCAAAAGCGCGCCGGGATGACGGGTTGTCGGGCAGAGTCGACGGGCTGAGGACTCACTGCGGCTGCCGCACAGGTTGTTACCAACACCTACGAAATGGCTGACAATCCCGTGCGCGGCACAGAAATTCCTGCGCGGCAAGGCGAAGTAGTGCGGGGCAGGCTAAGTCGTGCGCTGGACGGCGAAGTCGTGCACAGCAGGCGCAGTCGTGCGGGGGGACGGCGGGTTGTTCGGGTGCGTGGTCAGGCCGGGGCGGGATATCGGGCGGGTGGTGCGGGGTGGCGGCCTAGCATGGCGGCGGGGCGGAATGTCCGATCCCAAGGCCATAGGAGTCGATGAATATGTTGGCGGCGCGACTACATCTGGGACCTGACCGCAGGCTGGAATTGGATGAGGTGCCGGTACCGGAACCCGGGGCCGATCATGTGCTGGTGAAGGTGGAGGCCGCCGGGGTTTGCCTGTCGGATGTGCATCTCATCGATGGGACGCTGTCGCCGCTGTTCTTGAAGGGCGATGTGGTCACGCTCGGGCATGAGGTCGCGGGGACCGTGCATCAGCTGGGGCCGGGGGTCACAGACGCGAAGGTCGGGGATCGGGTGCTGTTGCAGGCGGGGGAGTTGCGCAATGGCGCTACCTTCACGCGTGGGGTGGATTACGACGGCGGGTGGGCGGAGTACACGCTGGCCCGGGTCGACACGCTGGTGCCGATTCCGGATGAATTGCCGTTCGAGCAGGCGTGCTTCATTCCGGATGCGGTGTCCACGCCGTGGGCCGCCATCACCGCTACCGCCGAGGTGAAAGCCGGTGAGGCGGTGGGCGTCTGGGGTGTCGGCGGACTGGGTGCGCACGGGGTGCAGTTGCTGCGCCTGGTGGGTGCGGCGCCGATCATCGCGATCGATCCATTGCCGGCCGCGCGGGAACGCGCGCTCGAATTCGGTGCGGATTTCGCCTTCGATCCGGCCGATCCGGAACTGCGGGCGAAGGTGTGGGCGGCCTCGGGGACCGGGCTCGCCGCCGCGTTCGACTTCGCCGGGGTGGCCGCGGTGCGCGAGCAGGCGGCGATCTGCCTGGCGCCCAAGGGGCGGCTGGTGCTGGTCGGGCTGACCGATAAGCCGATCACCATCGCGCACGGGACGGCGTTCAGCTTCTTTCAGCAGCAATTGCGCGGGCACTACGGTTCGGCGCCGGAGCACGTCACCGAACTGGTGAAACTCCAAGGGCTGCAGCGGGTCGACTTCGCCCGGTCGGTCAGCGCGGTGGTGCCGCTGGCCGATGCCGCCAAGGCCGTGCACGCGCTGGATGCCAAGGAGGGCAATCCGATTCGCATCGTGCTGAAGCCCTGAGGATGGGTGGATCCCGGCCGAGAACATGCCGGGATGACGGGCATGTCGGCCGGGATGGCGGGCTTCAGGCCAGTCGGCGCTGAAAAGCGTTGGTGGGCTGGGCGGTTGACGGGTCGACGGTGTAGACCGTGAGGTCTGCCGAGGATTGGGTCAGGTTCAGGACCATGAAGCCGAGGTCGGTGAAATTCTCGTACAGCGACGGGGTGATCCTGGCCGGATCGGTGGCATGCGCGCCGGAATTGGTTTTGGCCGCTGCGCCGGAAGCCGAGCGCGAAGGAGAACGGCTGCTCGGCGTGCAGGGCGCGGGCGGCGTCGGCGACGGCCCACTGCGGCCGGGCGCCGGTCCCCGCATCGCCGGTGACGAGAATCCGCACTTCGGCGGTATCGGGGAAGGGCAGTTTGGTGATGGTCGGCGCGTGCGCGGGTTCGGCCCAGCCCCGGCCCGGCGGTCGCGACTACCGTCGCGATGCCGGCGGCGGTTGCGGCACCGGTCAGAAAGCCGTGGCGGTCCACAGCCATCCAGCTCTCCTCAGCTACTTTTATGGTCGACCGACCAGTATTCCCGGTGTCCGAAAACTCCGCACAATATGACACGTTCACCAAGGCCATCGACCTTTTGACAGCACCCTTCGCCGATGAGAGTGTTGGTTGTCCGTTATCTCACAATCTGCTCGGCCACAGGGGGACGCCACAATGACGACATTGGCCTCGGGTGCTTTCATCGACTGGGAGCAGCTGATCGGCCAGCCGAAACTCGTCGTCGATCTGGTGAGTTTCCCGATCTTCAGCGCCATCGCCGGTTGGCTGACCAACTGGACCGGCGTCCTGATGTTGTTCTGGCCGCTGTACTTTCGCGGATTCCGCGTCCCGGGCCTGGACATCCTCTACCCGTATCTGCCCCGCCGGGTACAGGTGCTGCCCACCTTCTCCGGCGATGGAAAACAGCTCGGCTTCCAAGGGTTCATTCCCGCGCGCGCCGAAAAGATGGCGAGCATTTGTGTGGATGTCGCCATTATGCGAATCGGCAGTCCCAAGGACTTCATCCACGAACTCGATCTGGACGGTATTTCCGACTACATCGCGGATGTCGGACGCAAACAGGTGCCGGCCATGGTCAACGAGATCATGAAAAGGGAGAACCCGGATCTGTGGGGCGCGGTGCCCGGGGCAGTCCGCAATGTGCTCTACCAGCGGGTGGAGCGCGAACTGCCGACGCTGGCCCGGCGCGCCTTCGAGGAGCTCGGCGACAATGTCGATCAGCTCATCGATATCAAGGGCTTCGTCATCGGGTACCTGCGGGAGAACCCGCACATTCTGAAGGACCTCACCACCACCATCGCCGCGCCCGAGCTCAAGTTCATGGTGAAGATCGGACTACTCGGCGCGCCGTTCGGCCTGCTGCTGGCGCTGTATATGCATGTGCACCAGAGCATTCCGGTGATCGGCTGGATTCCGAACTGGGCGGTCATCCTGACCGCCGCGGCCGCCATCGGCGTGACCGTGAACGTCATCGCCGTCAAAATGGTGTTCGAGCCCGGCGATCCGCAGCCGCGCTACAAGTACCTGTGGAAGCAGGCGCTGCTGGCCAAGCGGCAGCCGGAGGCCGCGGCCGATCTCGCACATCTGCTCGCCTACCAGGTGCTCACGCTGCCGAACCTGGCCAAGGAGCTGCTCGACGGCACCAATGGCGACAAGACCCGGCAGCTGCTGGAGCGGCTCATCTCCGCCGAGATCCACCGGCAGCTCGGTCCCACCCACACCTTCGTCCGAACCGTTTTCGGCGCACGGCAATTCGACAATCTGACCATCGGCGCGGCGGACGCGGCGGCGGGACTCGCCCCGACCCTGGTCGAGGACGAGGAATTCGCGGCCACCCAGGCCAAGAAGATCGACGAATTCGCCGCCCGCAAGCTCAAACAACTCACACCCGGCGAGTTCATGGAGATGTTCTACGCCTCGGTGGAACAGGATGCCTGGCTGCTCTACCTGCACGGCGCCCTGCTGGGCTTGGGTGTCGGCGCGGTGCACCTGGTGATTTTCGGCTGGTAGGAGCGCCTCGGAAAATACAAGCACGCACGCTTGCATTTTTTCCACCTCGCTGCGATGCTGACCGGCGACGGCATCCGCCATCGGCGTGCGTGCCTGTTCCACTCTGCGACAAGGACTTGCGATGGCCGACCTGGAAGCGCTGCTCGCCGACCTCACCGCCGAATGCGGTGAGCTGGATCGGCTCGTCGCCGATCTGGATCCCGCCGACTGGCAGCGAGACACCCCCGCGGCCGGCTGGACCATCGCACATCAGATCGGCCACCTCACCTGGACCGACCGTGTGGCGGCCATTGCCGCCGCCGATGCCGTGGCCTTCGACGCACTCGTGCAGGCCGCCCTGCCGAAGGCCCTGACCTTCGTGGACGAGGCCGCCGAGGAAGAGGCGAAGACCCCCGCGCCCGAACTACTCGCCGCCTGGCGTCACGATCGCGAAACGCTGGTGCGGGCACTGCGCACGGTGCCGGCCGGCGCCAAGCTCCCGTGGTTCGGCCCGCCCATGAGCGCGGCCTCCATGGTGACCGCGCGGCTGATGGAGACGTGGGCGCACGGCCAGGATGTGGCGGACACGCTCGGCGTCACCCGAGTACCGACCGACCGGTTGCGGAACATTGCCCACCTCGGTGTCCGGACCCGGAACTTCGCGTACATCACGCACGGCCGCAGCGCGCCCGAGCAGGAGTTCCGCGTGGAATTGACCGCACCCGACGGCAGCACGTGGGCCTGGGGGCCGGAGGACGCGCCGCAGCGAATCACCGGACCCGCCTTGGACTTCTGCCTCGCCGTCACCCAGCGTCGCCACCTGGACGATCTCGCGCTGCAGGTAGAAGGCGCGGACGCGCTCGAATGGCTGGGCCTGGCACAGGCTTTCGCCGGGCCGCCCGGAACAGGCCGGACGGCAGGTCAGTTCGACTGACCTGCCGTCTGGGCTTGGAGCGAGCGAGCGCCACCGTAGGTGCGCCGTGCCTGGTGCCGACCGGACGACATTGGCCGGAGGTTCCTCGATGGCAGTCGAGTTGGCGCTCGCCGCTATCCGCTAATTACCCAGCCTTCAGATGCCGGAAACATGCTTGTGCGTCGGCATTCGACTTTCTCATTTCGGACTCCTGAGTCTCACCTGCCGGTACAGTGCCTGTGATCCTGGTCTCGAGGGCGAGGGGTCCTGCCGCGTGCCGCCGTAACCTGGACGGGCGTACGACTTTCAATGGTGCGGGTCGTGGGCGTCGAAAGACGCAGGGGGACCAGGGGAGAGGGAAAGGAACGCACCAGTCATGTCGCATCAACTCGCGACGCAGGCCGCCCGGACGTCTCGGCGCGCAGCACAGGTGCTCCGCTTCAGCGCCATCGTCACCGCGGGCATGGCCAGCATCGGCCTGACCGTCGCCGCCGGATCCTATGTCGCCAATGAAATGGCCGGAACACAGAAGTCCGGCACCATGACCGCCACACCCAGCCTCGCACACGGGCAGTTCTCGCCACCGATCACCGGTGCCGGGGACCCGCTGCCCGGACCTGTCACGCCGACCGCCGATACCATCGGTCTCGCTTCATTTTTCACCTCGCACAAGGCGGAAACTGCTGGGCTGGAGCCGATTCCGGCTGCCAACCCGGGCAATTCCGCCGGCGCGCCGGCCGCCGGGCAGCGACCCAGCGCGCTGGCCGGTCAGATTCGGCTCGGCACTGCCTACGTGGGCGCGGCAATCGTTCCGGCGCAGCTCAATTCGGTATCGGTCACGCTGGACACCAATGTCTTCGCGACCGTCGCCGATCTGGTGCTGCACAGTCCGCTGGGTCAGCAGCTCGGCATCGGCTCGGATCCGTCTGCCAATACCCAGCTGCGCACCGATGTGGACACCCGGCGCGGTGAGGTCACCGTGACCTTCTCCGATCCGGCCCTCGGGCGCTACGGCGTGCGGTTCGCACCGCATACCGCGCCCGCACCGGCCGACTCGGAGACGGCGCCCGCCGAGCTCACCCCACCGGCCGCGACCGACCCGTCCACGCCGGTCGGCCAGACCACCGGCGGCCAGACCAGCGCCCGCACCGGCACGCTCACCTCCGACGGAGGCTCGCGCACCTCCACTGTGTGAGACTTTCCGGTGTGCACGACTATTGCGTGATCGGCGGCGGAATCGTCGGGGTGGCCACCGCGTATCGCCTGCTCGACCGGCATCCGGGCGCCAGCCTGCTGCTGGTCGAGAAGGCGGACGCGCTCGGCGTCCACCAGACCGGCCACAACAGCGGAGTCATCCACTCGGGGATCTACTACGAACCCGGCAGCCTGAAGGCGCGACTGTGCCGGGCCGGTGCACAGCAGACCAAGGAATTCGCGGCCGCACACGACATTCCGTTCCGAGTGTGCGGAAAACTGCTGGTGGCCACCGATTCCGCCGAACACGCCCGCATGGTGACGCTCTACGAGCGGTCGGTGACCAATGGCGTCGAGGTGGAGCTGCTCGACACCGCCGAACTGGTACGCCGGGAACCGCGGGTGACCGGGGTCGGCGCGCTGTACGTGCCGAGCACTGGGATCATCGACTACCAGCGCGTCACCGCAGCGCTGGCGGACGAGGTGCGCGCGGCCGGCGGCGAGATCGTGCTGGGCACGGAGATCACCGCCATCGACGAAACCGCCGACGCGGTAACGGTTTCCGGGCCCTCGGGTAGTTGGCGCGCGGCGCGGCTGGTGGTGTGCGGCGGGCTGCAGGCCGATCGCCTGGCACGACTGGCCGGGGTGGACACCGATCTGCGCATCGTGCCGTTCCGGGGCGAGTACTACCAGTTGCCGCCGGACCGCAGCGATCTGGTGCACACCCTCATCTACCCGATCCCGGATCCCGAATTGCCGTTCCTGGGCGTGCATTTGAGCCCGACCATCGATGGCGGACTCACCGTCGGGCCGAATGCCGTGCTGGGGTTGTCACGCGAAGGCTATCGCAAGGGCAGTGTGGATCTGCGGGATGCGCGGGAGGTTCTCGGATACCGCGGATTCCATCGGGTGGCGGCGGCCAATGTCCGCACCGGACTGCGCGAGATGCGCAATTCGGTGTTCAAGCGCGGTTATCTGGCCGAGTGCCGGCGCTACTGCCCGGAGTTGACGCGGCAGGATCTACTGCCGCGGGAGGCGGGCATCCGGGCGCAGGCGGTGCGGTGGGACGGGACGCTCGTGCACGATTTTCTCCTCGAACGAACTGCGCGCTCCGTGCATGTACTCAATGCTCCCTCTCCGGCTGCGACGTCGGCCCTGCCGATTGCCGCGCATATCGCCGCACAATTGGACGCTTGACCATTCTGTGAATTACCGCAATCCGGTTGTGGATGACGGTTACCCGGACTACATATCCGGGTATCCATTCATTAAATAGGACTGCTGTAGTACTTTTGTGGGCAGCCGTGGGACAGGGAGCAGCCTATGGGCCACATGAAATACGCGAGCGACGTCGGGGCACCGGTGGAGGTCGCGTTCACGTACACGGACAACCATCAGTTCGTGCCGGACTGGGCCTTCGCCGTCGCCGCCTTCGAACCACTCGGAGACAGCGATCACGGCGCGGGCACGGTCTTCGCAGCCACGCTGCGGGCAGGTCTCTGGCATCCCACGGTCGAGTGTGAGATCACCGGCTACCGCCGCAACGCGGTTATCGAGTACACGCTGCGCAGGCGCAGGACGGGGAAGTCAGCGCCCGCGCAGGGTGATGGAACGATCGAGAGCGGCGGCGGTGTGCAGGACACCGGCGCCTGCTGTTCACCCCTGTGCGTCATCACCCTGCGATTCGACCCGCTCGGCTACGGCCGGGCGGTGCTGACCTCGGAAATCGAGTACTGGACCCCGCGTGGGCTCACCGGCCGCCTGCTCTCCCGAATGCTGGCTGCCGCCGTACAATCAGCCGTGCGACGCACCGAATCGCAATTGCGAAGGGAGATAGAGGAATTCCACGGAACGGATCTTGTCGGCCGGATTGCGTAGGGTTGCGAGCATGATCATCGTGAGCACCGACGGATCGTGCCTGCGTAACCCGGGCGGGGCCATCGGCTGGGCGTGGGTCAATCACGCAGGCGGATCGGCCAGCGGCGGTGCGCCTTCGGGCACCAATCAGATCGCGGAGCTACGCGCCCTATTGGAGGCCATACGCGCGCACAGCAGCTCCGAACCACTGCTCATCGAGAGCGACTCGCTCTATGCGATCAAGTGCGCCTCCGAATGGATCAACAGCTGGCGCCGCAATGGGTGGAAGACCTCCACCGGTGGTCCGGTGAAGAACCTCGAGTTGATCCAGCAGATCGACAGTGCCATCTCCACGCGGCCCGGACCCGTGCGTTTCCGCTGGGTGCGCGGTCATGTCGGCAACTACTTCAATGAGCAGGCCGATCAGCTCTGCGGTCAGGCAGCCCGTGAGGTCGCCGCCTCCGGGAAAGGCACCGACCCCGTGGTGACGGCACCCGCGCCCATCCCCGGTGAGCCCGTCACCGAACCCATTCCGATTGAACCGACCACCGAACCCATTCCGGTGATCAGCCCTGTCGAAACGGTTTCGGCTGCTCCCGAAGTCGCGGCAAGTGGTGCGCCGCACCCCGCGCCCGCCACGCCGCGCCGGCGGGTCGCCGCGTCGAAAACTCCGGCACCCGACGCACTCACCCTGTTCTAGCGAGCAAGGGAGAGCTCTTGGGGGCTTGGCCCCAAACCCCCGGAAGATACGACGGGGGCCCTGTCGAAGAGAACCGCCCCAGGTGAGAGATCACCTAGGGCGGTTCTTTTCGGCTCGGACCATTCGGCCTCGGACTACTTGGGAGCTGCCGGGGTTGTCGGCGCCGGGGCCGGGGCGCCCGAGGGGGCCGGGGCGGTGGGCTGCCCGCTACCGGAGGGGGCGCCGCCGGGGACCAGTGGGTTCTGGGCATTGTTGCCCTGGGAGGGCAGGTTGTCGAAGTTGGCTACCTTCCACTTGCCGCCGTCCTTCTCCATCTCGGCGATCGCGCCGATGGTGAGGGAGTCGGGCTTTGCGGCAAGCTGGCTGGTGCGGTTCTGCGTCAGCACCACCATGACCTTCGCCTTATCGCTGTCACCGGAGACCCAGCCACAGTGAATCTCGTTCAGGGTGGACTTGACCTTGACGCTGACCATGGCGTCCCGGAGACCGTCGGTGGTGGAGTTGAACATCTTGGCGAAGTCGCCGGTGGAGAGGTTCTTCACGTTGGTGAAGTAGTCGTCCAGGTGGGCCGCGTCGTAATTGGTGACGGTGGTGCCGAAGTCACAGGCGGTGGCGGTGGCCGAATCACGCTCGGACAATTCGGTCTTGCGGTCATCGGCCTTGAGCCAGAACACCACGCCGGCGGCGACAGCCGCGATCAGCACGACGCCCGCGGCGATCAGTGCGAGGACCGGTACCGCCAGGCTGCCGCCGGGAATGCCGGAGCGCTTGGGCTTCTCGGCCTTCGCCGCGTCCTCGGCCGACTCCGCGGCAGGCGTGGCGTCAGCGGCACCCGGAACCTCGGCGGCGGGAGCTGTGTCCTCGACCTGGTCGGACTCGGCAGCCTTGTCGGGCTCGGCCTTCTTGGTCAGGTCCGTGGTCTCGGCCTTTTCGGCGGCGGGGGCAGCTGCCGTCTTCTCGGCATCAACCTTTCCCGTGTCGGCATCGCCCCCCGGTGTCACGGCGACGGCCTCGGCGGCCTCGTCATTGTTCTTCTTGTCCTGGGCGGCGTCATCCGACATTGGATCGATCCCCACGCTTTCCCGGCGCGCTGCGGACGCGCCAAATAGGTTCAGTCAGGCGAGTATGCCGAACCCGGCAATGAAACCGCCAGGTCGGATTTGTCTCACCGCGCCAGCGGTGGAGTTTGTCTGCACCGATCACTTGATCGGCGGCAGGGTGCGCTCATTCGGGTCGGCGCCGGCGGGCGGCAGCGCACCGTTGTCCGGGATATCCGGGCGAGGCGCATTGCCGGAGCCACGAATCTGCTGATCCGCAGGCGGATTGGTGCAGTAGCTGGCCCAGCGCGGCAGCGTGTTGTCGGTCGCGATCTCCGTGCGTACCTTAGCGGTGCTGTAGTCGCAGAATGGCCGCGGCCAGATGTCCACGACGGTGTAGAACTCATTGTCATGGGCGGGGACGCCCATGGCCGAGGTGCCCACCACGAGCGCCGGGAACAGCGCGCGCAGGGCGGGCAGTCGCAGCTGCGCGGCCTTGGTGACCGCCGCGAAATTGGTGAGCAGGCTGGACATCGGGTCGGCGGTCTTGTCGAGTACCGCCCCGAGCTGCTGGAACTGCGCCGGAGACTGCTCCAGCAGTTTCTGCAGCTCGGCATTGGCGTCGTTGAACTGCTGGAACAGTACGCCCGAATTGCGCGTCAGGGTACCCAGATCCGGCTGCGCCATCGAGGTGGTCGAGGTGATCGTCTGCAGATTCTTGATCAGGTTGACGGTCTGCGGGAGCAGATTGTCCAGTCCGGTGGTGGCCGTGCTGATGCCATCGATGAGCGAGCGCAGCTGGTCGGGGCCGCCGGAGAGCGCGGTGTCCAGCTCGGTCAGGATGGTGCTGAACTTGTCGGGATCCACCTGGGCGATCAGGGCACTGGAATTGTCGAGCACCGACCACACCGGAGTCGGCGTCTTCACCTTGTCCGGGTCGAACTTCACGGTCGCGCCATTGCCCAGATACGGGGCCTGGTCGGATTCGGGCCGGAAGTCCATGTACTGCTCACCCGCGCCGGAGAGCGAGCCCACCGATACCAGGGTGTCGGTGGGGATCTTGTACTTGGTGTCGATCTCGGCGGTGGCGGCGATGGCCGAACCGCTGTCGATCAGCTTGATAGCGGTGACCTTACCGATGCGGTAGCCGCGCAGGGTCACGTCATTGCCGGCCTGCAGACCGCCGGAGCGGTCGAGATTCACTGTCACCCGGTACGTTTCGCGCAGCGGATTCACGCGCATGACACTCACCGCCAGGTAGGCGGCGCCGACCAGCAGGATGAGCACGAGCGCACCGTTGGACACCAGATTCCGGTGCCGCTTCACCCAGTTCACTTGTGCACCCCGTTGATCCGTCCGTAAATGATCTGCAGCACCTGGACCAGGCTGCCGCCGAAGTCGTTGAGATCACGCAGATCAGGGAATTTGCTGTTGGCCGGATCGGTGAGCAGACCGATGTCGAGCATGGTGGCGGTCGCGGAGACGGCGAGCACATTGCCCTTGAAGGACGCATCGGCGGCAGGCCGGATCTCGTGCAACCCGTCGAGCATGGGTCCGAGATCCTGCGAGGTCTGCGAGAGCGCGTTCATGAGCTTGTGCACATTGTCGAGGAGACCGGCCAGCTGATCGGAGGTGGTGTTCGCGTAATCGCCGAGGGCGGCACTGGTTGTCGAGACCTTGGTGAGCAGATCGCCGATGGCCTGGTTGTTCTCCGCGATCGCGCCGATCATGCTCGGCAGCGTATTCGCCACCTGGCCGAGCTGATCGTGGTTCGCCTGCAGTGTGTCCGCGAGCGCGTCGAAGCCGGCGAGCACATTGTCCACGCGCTTGCTGTTGGCATTGAGATTGGTGATGACGCTGGTCATCTGGGTGAGCACCGAACTGAGCTGCTGACCGTGGCCGCCGACGATGGAGTCCAGTTCGGAGGTGAGCTTGGACAGGCTGGCAATGCCGCCGCCGTTGAACAGCATGGAGATCGAGAGCAGCAGATCCTCGACGGTGGCGCCGGCCGAGGTATTGGTCAGCGTGCCACCGTCTTTCAGCAGCGCCTGGCCGGTATCGCTCTTCGGCTTGGACACCGCCACGAAGACGTCGCCCAGCGGAGTCGCCTGGCGCAGTTCGGCGGTGGAGTTGGCCGGCAGCGAGATATCGGTGCGGATGGCCAGATCCACATTGGCCTTGAAATCCTTGGTCGTGATCTTGGTGACGACGCCGACGTCGGAACCGCCGATCTTGACCTTGGCCTGGTCCGGCAGATTCAGCGCATTGTCGAAAACCGCATGGACGGTATAGGTATCGCCGCCGACGCCGGGCTTGGGCAGCGGCAGTTTGTCCACGGTCAGGCCGCAACCGGAGGCGCCCAGCGTGGCGGTGACAGCGAGCGCCACCAATGCGCGGCGAGAGCGCCTGGCGAGCACGACATCTCGGACGAATCGACTACTCATTTGGTCAGTCCCAACATGGCCGCGGTCAGACCGAAGTCAGGTCCGAAATCTTCCATCTTCCCGGTGCGGCAGCCATCCGACCGCATCTGGATGCGCTCACAGAAGGTGCTGATGATCTCGCCGGAGAGCGCGGTGCCGATGATCCCGTGCAGCCGGACGAATTGTCCCTGCCGGTTGACCGCCCGATCCAGGTTCTGCATGAGCAGGGGCGCGACATCGACGACCTCGACCAGACCGGTTGCATTGGCGCGCAGCTGGTTCGTGACATTGGTGAGCCCGGTCAGGGTGCCGTTGAGTTGATCGGAGTACTGCGAGAACGCGCCACTGGTGTTGGCCAGGAAGCTGTTCAGCTGATCCAGCGTGGCCTGCAGGCCGGGCGCCTGATCGGCCAGCAGACCGGTCATCTGGGTGATATTGCTGCTGAAGTCGCGCACCGACTGGTCGTTATCGGCCAGCATGGTGGTCAACTCGTTCAGCTTGATGATGATGGTCGAAACGGCGTCCTTGTTGTCGACGCCGACCTTCAGCGCACCGGAGAGCGCATTGAGGGTGTCGCGCATCTTCTCGCCGTTGCCGTTCAGCATCGGGTACAGCACCCGGCCCGACAGCGGGCCGATGCCGTCCTGCCCCGGCGTCGGCTTGAGCGCCGCGGCGAAGGTGTCGATGGTCTTGATCATCGTGTCCAGCTCGACCGGGGTCCTGGTCTGCTGGATGGTCAGGTGCGAACCGTCCTTCAGCACGTCACCGCCGGTGTAGCGCGGCGTGAGCTCGATATGCCGGTCGGTCACGATGGAGGGCGAAATCAGCGCCGCGATCGCGTTTTTCGGGATCTTCACGCCCCCGTCCACGGTCATGTGCACTTCGACGTACTGACCCTTCGGCACGATCTTGTCGACCTTGCCGACGTCGAGGCCGAGCACGGTGATCGGGTTGCCCTCGAACATGCCCGCGATATTTTCGAAGTCGGCGGTGAAGTGCTGGGTCTGCCCGACCGCATCCTTCACCCCGAGCGGCACGATCGAGCAGCTGCCCACCGCGAGGGCGGCCGCACCGATCATGGCCACCTTGGTGATCCTGGCTGCGATTGTCATTTGTGGCACCCCTCGTTCACCTGCACGCCGCACAGCCAGTTGTCCGGGAATAGCCACGGCAGGGCGACGTCGCCGTAATTGCCGTTGCCCAAGACATTGTTGAACGTCCGCACCGACACCGGCATGATCGACAGCAGTCGGTCCAGGTTGTCCTTGTTCTTCTGCAGGCCGTCGGCCATGGTGTTGAGCTGTGCCAGCATCGGACCGAACTGGTTGTTGTTGTCCGCGCCGATCTGCTGCAACTGACGACTCAGGGTCGCGACATTGTCCAGCAGCGTACGCAGCAGGCCCTGGCGCTCCATCACCCGATTGGCGATGGCCTGACCCTGGGTGATCACCAGCAGCACACTGTTGCTGTTGTCCCCGAGAATCTTGGTGACCCGGTCCATGTCCTTGAGCAGCTTGTCGACCGAATCCTTGCGATCGTTCAGGGTTTTGGCCAGCGCACCGACGGAATCGAGCGCCTGCACCGTGAGCTGCGGGCTGTCACCCATCTGCTGGTTGATCAGATTCAGCGAATCCGCCAGCTTCTTGGTGTCGAGTTCCTCGAACTTCGGTGTGCCCTCCTGCACCACATCGGCCAGGTTGTAGGGAACGGCGGTATTGGACTTGGGGATTCGATTGCCCTTGAGCCCGGAACCGTCGCCGGGCACCAGATCGACGAAGCGCGCGCCCAGCAGGGTGGCCATCTTGATCGTCGCGTGCGCGTCCGGACCGAACTTCACCGAGTCCTTGACCGAGAGGGTGACCAGTACGTGGTCGCCCTCGAGCTCCGCGCCGGAGACGGTGCCGACCGAAACGCCGGAGATGGCCACCTTGTCACCGGTCTTGATGCCGGCGGTCTGCACGAATTCCGCCTTGATGCTGTTCTCGCCGATGCCGAGTGACCGGTACGCGGTGGAACCGAGCAGCAGCGCGACGATCAGACCGGCGCCGAACAGGCCGAGCCAGAAATTACGGTTGGCGCTGAAACGAGCTTTGAGTTTCGTCATGGACGGCACACCGCCGAGTGAGAGTTGCCGCCGATCTGGTCGAACAGACCGCGCGGGAAGAGGACTCCGTACAGCGAGACATCCAGGCTGCACAGGTAGGCATTGCCGTAGGCGCCGTTCTGGCTGAACTTGCCGAGATCGCTGAGGATGCCGGGCAGGTCTACCGCCGCCTGATCGAGCTTGGCGCCATTGGCGAGCAGCAGGGTCAGCGCGTTCGTGGTGGAGGACTGCGCCAGCAGCAGTTTCGGCTGGATCTGACTCATCATGGAGACCAGAGAGGTTGTCGCGTCGGCGATCTGCACGGTGGAGGTCTGCAGGGACTGCCCCTGTGCGTAGAGCCCGCCGATCAGCGAGCGGGTCTGGGTCACCAGGGTCTCGAGTTCATCACCGCGCTTGGCCAGACCCGACATCACGCCGGACAGGTTGGTGATGACATCGGAGAGGATGGCATCGCGCCGCTGGAAGTCGCTGGCCAGCGCCGCGGCCTGAGTGATGAAGCCGCTCAGCGAGACTCCGTCACCCTGCAGCGCCTGGATGAAGGTGTTGGAGAGATCGTTGACCTGCTGCGGCTGCAGCACCTGGAACAGCGGCTGGAAACCGTTGAGCAGCGCGGAGATATCGAAAGACGGCTCGGTGCGCTCCACCGGGATCGAACCGTTGTTCTTCAGCGGCGTGTGCGAGCCGCCCGGCTTGGTGTCCGGAGCCAGTGCGACATAGCGCTGGCCGATCAGGTTCTGATATCGGACCAGCGCCTTGGTATCGCCGAACAGCGTCTGATCCTTCTGCACGATGAAGGTCACCAGCGCCTGGTTCTTCTTGTCCAGGTCGATCTTCTCCACCTTGCCGACGCGCACGCCGGCCATGCGGACGTCATCGCCCGTCCGCAGGCCGAGCACATCGGTGAAGGTGGCGGAGTAGGTATTGGTGGGCCCGTTGACGGTGCGCGCCAACGTGTTCCAGATGACCGCGGTCACCAGGACGGCCACGATGGCGAAGATGCCGAACCCGATCAGCGGCTTGCGAATGCTCACTTAGCCGCCCCGCTTTCGGAAACTTGCAACGTTCCACCCCTCAGGATCGAGCTCAGCAGCAGGTATTCGGCCGCTGTCGGACGACGGCCCAGTATCGCGGTGATCGCATCGTCGCCGGTGAAGGCGATCGGCGCGGCCTGACGCGGTGCCGCTGCCGGCTGGGTGAGCGCGGCCGGAGCCGCCGGGGCGGCCGGATCGGCCGGGGCGGCGGGCGCGGCAGGATCAGCCGGGGCGGGCGCGGCCGGGAACAGGTTCGGGAACAGTCCCTGCAGTGGGGTGCCCGCGAACGGATTGCCCGGCTGCGCCGTCTTCGGATCCGGCAGCAGTGAATCAGTGGTGTTCAGGCCCGGAATAGTCGGGAAGCCCGGCGGCGCGGGAAGTTTCGGCAGGCCGGCCGCAGAATCGAGCGCCTTGGGGCGCATCGACTCCGGCAGGGTGCCGGGATCGGACACCAGCGGTGCGGTGGCACAGCTGGGTCCGGCGAGGTCGCCGTAGCGCGGGCAGTCGTCACGGGTGTACGGCTTGTACGGCGTGAAGGTGATGCCCATATTCCAGGCCATCTGCCGCTGCGGACCCCAGTTGAAGGTCGAGTTCAGCTTGTGGATCGAGGTATTCAGGTTCGCGATGGCCTGCGGAATGGAGGACGGGTCGTCCGAGAGCGCACCGAACAGGGCACTGGTGCCCGTGGTGACGTCCTTGCCCAGGTTGGGGTTTCGGGCGAACAGCGAATTCACCTTGTCCACGGTGCCGCTGGCCCCGGTGATGAGCGCGACCAGATCGGCGCGGCGATCGGAGATGGTCTGCGCCGTCTTCACCGAATCGGCCAGCACGCTCATCAGTTCCGGTGCGGACTGGTTGAGCGCGTGGAACGAATTGGAGAAATCAGTCAGCGTCGCACCGAGATCGGGGACCGCGCCGCGCACACCCTGCAGCCAGTCGTCGACCCGCTGAATGGTGGAGCCGGGCGCGCGGCCGCTGCCGTCGAGCGCGTAGGAGAGCGTGCCCAGCACCCGGCCGAACTGCACCGGATCGATCTTGGTGAAGATATTGCGCACCGTGGTGAGCGTGTCCTGTAGCGCGATGGTGCCTTCGGAGCGATCCTCGGCGATCTGCGAACCCTCCTTCAGATGCGCGGAATCGGCCCCGTTGTAGACGAGTTCGACGGAGGTGACGGCGAACAGGTTCGAGGGCACAACGCGCGCGGTCACATTCGCGGGGATGCCGGAGGTGTACTCCGGCTTCATCTCGATGTGCACCTCCTGCGCCGCGCCCTGGTCGGCCACGGACACATCCTTGACCGCACCGACGAGGATGCCGCGGAACTTCACGTCGGCATTGGAAGGCAGGCCGTCACCGGTGGTGCTGAGATTCGCGGTGACATTGACCTTCTCGACGAAGTAGCCCTTGTACCGCGCCATCAGGAAACCCAGGATGATCGCGAAGACGATGAGCCCGGAAACGCCGGCGATGAGCAACTGCCGCATGGTCGGGCCGCGCCCGCTCGGATCGATGATCATGGTGTTCGCCCCCTATCCCGAGATCCGGATTCCGGGGTTGACGCCCCAGATGGCCAAGGTGATGAACAGGTCCGCGAAGACCACCGCGATAATGCAGTACTTGATGGCGCGACCGGCCGCGACACCCACGCCCTCCGGGCCGCCCGAGGCGAAAAACCCGTAGTAGCACTGGATGAACGTGGTGATCGCGACGAAGATGATCGCCTTCAGCAGTGAGTACAGCACATCGACCGGTACCAGGAACTGATAGAAGTAGTGCTGGAATGTTCCGGACGCGGTGCCGCCGATCAACTGCACGGTCAGCGAGCAGGAGATGTACGCGAACGGCAGGGCCAGGCAGTACAGCGGCACGATCGCGATCATGGCCGCGATCATCCGGGTGCTCACCAGGTACGGAAGCGGCCGGATGGCAACCGATTCCAGTGCGTCGATCTCCTCGGAGATGCGCATGGCGCCCAGCTGTGCGGTGAACCGGCAGCCCGCCTGCGCCGCGAAGGCGAGGGTGGCCAGCATCGGGCCGAGCTCACGCGTGGTGGCGAATGCCGAGATGGCGCCGGTGAGCGGGCTCAGGCCGAGCAGGTTCAGCGAGGTGTAGCCCTGGATGGCGACGGTCATACCGCCGAATGCCGACAGGATGAGCACCACGCCGATGGTGCCGCCGCCGACGATGAGATTGCCGTTGCCCCAGGTGACATCGGACAGCAGTCGCCAGACTTCCTTGGGGTACTGCTTGAACGCCATCGGCATGGAGCCGAGTGAGCGCAGGAAGAAGAAGACCTGGTGACCGATGCGCGCAATGAAGTCGCGCGGCGACGTGGCGACGCCCTTGATCCGTTGGAACGGCCGCAGCAGCGGCGGAACATACGTTGCTGACACGACTCTCAGACCATCTGTGGTGGGAAGAGGGAGTTGTAGACCTGAGTGAGGATCAGGTTGACGCCGAAGAGCATGACGGCGGACATGACCACGGCGGTGTTCACCGAGTTGGCGACGCCACCGGGGCCGCCGCGGGCATTCAGGCCGGCGTCGCAGGCGATGATCGCCGCGAGCAGGCCGAAGATGAGCGACTTCAGCAGCGCCACAAAAAGATCAGTGGTGATCGCGAACGAGGCGAAGGTGCCGACGTAGGAGCCGGGGGTGCCGCCCTGGGCGAAGATATTGAAGACGTAGCCGGTCAGGAAGCCGACGAAAACCACGAAGCCGCACAGTAGTACGGAGACCAGCATGGCGGCGCCGAGGCGGGGGGCGACCAGGCGGCGCAGCGGGTCCACGCCCATGACGCGCATGGCGTCGATCTCTTCACGAATGGTGCGAGAGCCGAGATCGGCGCAAATGGCGGAGCCGACCGCGCCGGCGATCATCAGCGAGGTGACCAGTGGCGCACCCTGCTGAATGATGCCGAGGCCGTTGGCCGCACCGATGAAGGAGGTCGCTCCGACCTGTCCGGCGACCGAGCCGACCTGAATGGAGACGATGACACCGATCGGAATGGCAACCAGCAGTGTGGGTGCCGCCGCGACATTCGCCATGAAGGCGCACTGCCTGACGAACTCCGCGTAAGGGAAGCGTTTCCGGAAGATCGCCACGAACAGTTCGACAACGGCGGCGACTCCCATCGCCATCATCCGTCCGCCGGTCTCGAGCGACCGTTTGGGATGGTCCTCCCAATACCCCTTGGCCCAGCCGACGGCGGCATTAACCCTTGACTCCGTTGGGCTCCCCTGCCCGTCCAGACTCTTCGTCAACTGCACTCTGACTACCCCTCTCGACGCCGGGTTACCCGCCACCGGCGACTGTTTGCTTGACGCACCTTACTACGGAGTTAGGAAAAACACACCAGGCGTTGTGGTTCCGGTCATAGAGGCGGATCACTTTCTCTGAACGGTTGTGAACAGGCACATCACGGTTGGTTCACAACCCAAAGAACCAGGCAGACATCTAGAACTTGTTCTAATTTCTGAGTATGGGCAGAGACGTTTCGGTTGAAGTGAAGCCCCATTGGGTAAGAATTAATGGGAGAGAATTTATCGGAAATCCGGTCGAGTTATGCATAAATCCCATAACTGCATCCAACTCGGTATCACTGTGCAACGCGCGCAGGACACGGCTGCGCAACATGTGGCAGTACAAGCAGCCTTGCGGGACGAATACTGACAGGATGTGTTCCGCAGCTTTTTTCGAGCGGCTTCCGACGTCTGGAGGGACATGATCAGGAAACTCGCCGGTATGGCCGGCGTCTTCGCTTTTGCCGTGAGCACCGCGATGTTCGGCGCCGGGGCTGCGAACGCCGATCCCGCACCGGCAGTCATCGGTGGTGGCTCCGGCATCGTCATCGATGACATGTTCGAGTGCACCGTGACCACCATCGGTCACGACGGGGCCGGGCGGCTGGTCGGCATCACCGCGGGACACTGTGGTGACCCCGGGGCTCAGGTGTTCGCCGAAAAGGATCGCGGCGCAGGGCAGATCGGGAAGTTCGTGTACTCCAATCACGATCTGGATTACGCGGTCATCGAGTTCTTCCCGGATCGGGTCATTCCGGTGAATCGCATCGGCAATGTGGCTATCACCGGAATCGGCGGGCCGCCGAACTTCCCGATGATCGTGTGCAAAGAGGGACGGACCACCGGTAATACCTGTGGCCTCTCGTGGGGTGACGTCTTCGCGACCAATGTCGAGACGTGGAGTCAGATGTGTGTGGTGGAGGGCGATTCCGGGGCTCCGGTCGTTGTCGGCACCACCCTTGTCGGCATGGTGAACGCCTACCTGGCCCTCGCCTGCTTCGGCCCCGAGGTCGGGACGAATATGTCCTCGATCATGGGAGACCTGAACGGACGCGGCCAGATCGGCTCCGGATACAACCCTGTATAAATCGCCTCCGCTGTATTTTCTGCCTCCGCTTCGCTCCGGCGGGTTCGCGGCCCTGGGAGTCTCGTTCTTCCCTCCGCTTCGCTCCCCCGCTCCACTCAGTCCAGAACGAGACGGGCCGCGAACGCAGGGGCACTGCACAAGTGCGAGAAGCCCGGCCGGACAAGATGTCCGGCCGGGCTTCGCAGTTCTGGGAGCTGCCTCAGAGGGTGGCGACGCAGACGACGAGTTTGCGCTCGTCGTATACATAGCCCTGGTTGCCGACATTGCAGTCGTCGACGCTGTTGCTGTTCTTCAGGATCGAGAGCACCTTGACGCCGTCGGCCGCGCCGCGGGTGGTGCAGTCGATCCGCTTGGGGTCGTCACCGCTGCCCTTGGTGCCCAGATCGAGGCAGTCGCCGACGACCCAGTCGATGTCGAGGCAGATCGCGCCGGTCTCGACACCGGAGAGGGTCTCGTAGTACGCCTGGTCGACGTCGCTGGGGCACTGGGAATTGGTGGGCGCCTTGGCGACCACCTTGTAGTTGGAGTCCTTGCTTCCACAGGTGGCGTGCTTGATGGTGGCATTGTCGGTGGTGCCACCGAGTTTCACGCAGTCGCCGATGCTCGCCTGGAAGTCGGTATCGCCGCCGCGGTCGGCGGGCGGAGTGGAGGGTTTGCCGCTGGGGCCCGGCTTGCCGGTGGGCTTCGGCGTGGTGCCGGGCGCCTTGGTCGTGGAGATGGCCGAGTCCAGTCCGGGGGGAGCCGCTACCGGGCTGCCGGAAATGGTGGAACCGCAGGCTGCGAGCAGCAGGGCGGCGGCGGAGAGGGCCGGGACGGCGATCCGGGCGGAGATCTGCTGACGCAACACGAACTTGTCCTAAATTTGAGGTACACCAAGCTTTGAGTCTTGCCATGCATACACGACGTATCGGACACCGTCGACTCACAGCCCGCACACAGGGTTCGAGTCGAACCCGGGTAGTAGTGAATACGTATAGGAGAGCATGAGTACCGCCGCCCAACCGGTCGGTCCCGAGGCGCTGCACCAACCTCGGCTGGTGCTGCTGCATGCCCTGGCCGCGGGCGCCGATCTCGAGCGGTACTTCCGCCGCCGGGTCGAGCGGCACGGCGATCCCTTTCTGATGCGCTTCCCGTCCTTCGGGGCGGTCGTCTTCACCGGCACGCCCGAGGGTGCGCGCGAATTGTTCCGGGCGCCGGTCGAACTGCTGGCGCCGCCGCTGCCGAACCCCATCGAACCGATGGTAGGACCGGCCTCGCTCATTCTGGCGCGGGGCGAACGACATCGGCAGGAGCGCGCGGTGCTGGTGCCCGCGTTCCATCGGAATCGAATCAGCGCCTACGGCACAGTCATTCGCGATACCGCCCGAGACGAACTGGCGGGCGAGCGCACCGGGCGGGCCTGGCGGCCGGGCGAGCGCATCGATGCCCGGGATGCCGCGCGGGCCATGACATTACGGGTGATTCTGGCGGCGGTCTTCGGTATCGACGAACCCGAGCTGCTCGCCGAATACACGTCGGCCACAACGGAATTTCTGACTTCCTTCGGCACACCGCTGTTCGCGATACCGGCTTTGCGGCGCAATATGTTCGGATTGTCGGGCTGGGAGCGCTTCCAGACCGCGCGGGATCGACTCGACGGCTTGATCGATACCGAGGTCGCGCGCCGGCGCGCGGCCGAGAGCGGCGGCGCGGTCGCCGACCAGGATCTGCTCGGCATGCTGCTGCAGGCCCAGTACGAGGACGGCAGCGCCATGACCGACACCGACCTGCGCGAACAATTGCGCACCCTGCTGGTGGCCGGGCACGAAACCACGGCGACCGTGCTGGTGTGGGCGCTGTACCGGCTGCACCGGTCGCCGGAAACGCTCGCGCGATTGCGCGCCGAACTCGCTGCTGCCGGACCGGATCTCGATCCGATCGAGGTCGCGAAACTGCCGTATCTGGATGCGGTGTGCCAGGAGACGCTGCGCCTGCATCCACCGGTGCCGATCGTATTGCGCAGGCTCACCGGTGATTTCGTTTTCCGCGGCACCGCGCTGGTGGCGGGGGACACGATGGGGCTGTCGGTACAGCTGCTGCACACCGACCCCGAAGTGTGGAGCGAGCCACAGCGATTCCATCCCGAGCGGTTTCTCGAACGCCGCTACGGTCCGTTCGAGTTCGCACCGTTCGGCGGCGGGCACCGGCGCTGTGTCGGGGCGTCGCTGGCCGATTTCGAATTGCGGATCGTGCTGGCCACGGTGCTCGGTGCTGTGCGGTTGCGGCTGTCGCCACGCTTCGCGCGCCGCCGGGTGCCGTGGACCGTGCCGCACAATATTGCGACCGGTCCGCATGCGGCCATTACCTTCGAGACTCTCGAAGCCTGATGCGACTCCAGTGATTTGCCTCACATCCAGGTTTGAGTATGCGGGTACATCGCCGCCGGATACACCCGCGACCCGTTTCGGGAATCGCCGATGCGAACGGCGCTAATGCGCCAGCGATTCGCCCGTGGACAGTGGAGTGACCTGAACCACACCAGTGGGTCGGTATGAATAACTGCCACAAGCCAATTGGAATGCCTCTGCTCGCACGGTAGTAATGGATGCGGGGTTGGGACCTACAGCGGGCGGACTGCGCCCGCAATCTGCGTGTTGAACGAGGATCGAGAGGACCGAGAGCTGTGCGCATCACCCGGTACGGACTGATTTCCCTCGCCGTCATTGCGGCGACCGGAGCCGTGGTGGCAGCGCCCGCCTCAGCGACCCCGCTATGGCCGGGCGGCCCGGAGATTCCGGGTGTGCCCTCCGCTGTCATGCCGCAGCCGGCGCCCGGCGATCTGCCGACCGCGCCCGGCGCCAATTCGCCGCTGCCGCCGGCCAATTTCGCGGCCCCGAACATCAGCCCCGGCGACGGGGACGTGGTCGGCGTCGCGCAGCCGGTCATCATCAACTTCAAGGATCCGGTCAGCGATCACGCCGGTGCGGAGAAGGCGATCCGGATCACCTCGACCAACAAGGTGGACGGTCACTTCTACTGGATGGGCGATAAGCAGGTTCGCTGGCGCCCCGAGGACTTCTGGCCGTCGGGCACCAAGGTCACCGTCGAGGGCGGCGGCACCAAGGTCGCCTACGAGATCGGCGACGAGTTCATCGCGACCGCGGACGACAGCACCCACCAGATCGTGGTCACCCGCAATGGCGAGGTCGTGAAGACCATGCCCACCTCCATGGGCAAGACCGGGCACGAGACGCCCAACGGCACCTACATCGTCAGCGAGCGCAATCGCAAGATGATCATGGATTCCTCGACCTACGGTGTGCCGACGACCGATCCGCAGGGCTACAAGCTCGAGGTCGAGTACGCCACCCGCATGTCCAACAGCGGCATCTTCATTCACGCCGCTCCGTGGAGCGTCGCGCAGCAGGGCTACTCCAACAGCTCGCACGGCTGCCTCAATGTGAGCACGGACGATGCGAAGTGGTACTTCGACAATGTGAAGAAGGGTGATCCGGTGGTTGTGAAGAACACCAGCGGCGGCACCTTCAGCACCAGCGACGGCTGGGGCGACTGGAACTAGGGGAAGCCCTAGCCCAGCAAGAACTTTCGCAGGCCCCGCCCATTATGGGCGGGGCCTGCGGTTGTTTCGGGGGAGGTAGCTGGCCCAGCGGCCGGGCCACGTCTTCGACACGGCCCGCCGCGCACTTGTTCGGTGGTCCGCTCACCGGATTGCCGCAGATTCCTTGCGCGGCAGACCGGTAAGTGCGTGGCGGGACGGAGGGGTGCCGTGCGGTCGAGGCCGGCGGGCGGCATCGCGCCGACACTCAGGCGAGGTGCTGGGTGGTGGGGGCGTACTGCGCGAGCGTGATTCCGTTGGAGGCGTGGTTGAGGGGCTTCATGATGGAGCGCAGGGCCATGCCCTTCCAGGGGAGGCGGCGCATGACGCGCAGGGCCGTAGTCTGGATTTTGAGGCCGCGTTTGTCGGCGGCGACCATCTGGTTGGCGTTGTTCCAGCCGAGGGTGAGGTTCAGGTCGACATATTCGGTCATGCGGGTCTGGTAGTTGCCGAAGGCGATGGTGTGGTCGCCGTGGGCGGCATTCAGCTCTCCGGCAAGGACATACGCGCCAACCAGGGCCATGCTGGTGCCCTGGCCCGAGAGCGGGGACGGGCTGTAGGCGGCATCGCCGACCAGGGCGATACGGCCCCTGGACCAGCGCTCGAGGTGGATCTGGCTGACCGAGTCGAAGTAGAAGTCCGGTGATTGCGTCATGAGGCGCAACAGGTTCTGCGTCTCCCAGCCGGCATCGGCGAAGGCCTCGGCGACCACTCGCTGCTGGGCGGCGATATCACCGCGCTCGGGCAGGGCTTCCGGGGCCCGGAAGATGAACTGCGCCTTCGCCGAATGCTGCTGCGTGCTGTACACCTGCACGATCTGCCCGGGTGTCGGGTGCACCAGCTCCCAGTGGTCGAGGTTCAGGTAGTTGGGCACCGAGATCACGCAGGCGGCCATGCCGGTGTGCTTGGCGAACTGCGCCTCCGGGCCGAAGGTGCTGCGGCGCACCGTGGAATGCATGCCGTCGGCGCCGATCACCAGGTCGAACACGCGGGGTGCGGCGTGCCGGAAGCGCACCGAGACGCCGTCGGCCTCCTCGGTCAGATCGGCGATCGAGTCGCCGAACAGGTACTGCACGTCGTTCTTGGTGGCGTCGAACAGGATTCGGGCGAGATCGCCGCGCAGCACCTCGTCGTCGCGGGGGCCGCGCAGCCCGATCAGGTCCGGGCCGAGAGTGGCCAGGGTCTTGCCCGACGCGTCCACCCAGTCGCCGCCGCGCATGGCGGTGGAGGCGCGCTCGATCTCCGGCAGCAGGCCCATGCGGTCGACGACCTCCATTGCGGTGCCGCGAATGTCGACCTTGTAGCCGCCTTCGCGCAGGGCCGGGGCTTCCTCCACCACTGTCACGGCGAAGCCGTAGCGGTGCAGCCAGTAGGCGAGAGCGGGGCCCGCGACGCCGGCGCCGGAGATGAGGACGGTCTTGCTGGTGAACTGCCGCTTCGTTGTCATGAGAGAAGCATCTGCCGCACCCCTCACCAACCACTCACCATCGGCTCACCGCCGCTCACCGGCTGGTGAGCAGGGGCTATACGCCGATCCCTAGCTGTGAAAGCTAGAGCGCTCTCCGCGGATCCAGGGTGTGGCAGCTAAAGTTCGCAGCTGCCGACAAGGGCGAGCACCTGATCCGGTGACAATGCGACGCCGCGGCGGTAGGCGGCATCGAAAAGTAGTCCGCCCAGGGCCTTCCGGGCAGCAACCGCCACATCCACTGCTTCTGGAGCACCGGCAAGAGCGACACCGCGCAGAGCCTCGGCGGCACCCAGCAGGGTCGCCGCCAGTTCCGTGTCCCCGGCGGCAAGCGCCACACCGGCCACGCCCTCGACAGCACCCGCTGCCAATGGCGGCAGACTGCTCGCAAGCGCCAGTTCCAGCGCTTCGCGATGGCTCGAAAACCTCTGTGTCTGCGCTATTTCGGCGATCGCCAGCCAACCGAGACCGATCAGCGCGCGAACACGCGCCTCCACCGAGCCGATCGAATCACCGCCGGGCAGTGCCAGCGCCGCCTCGTACCGCGCCCGCGCCACGTCCTGATCAGTGCGGCGTGCGATGTCGCCCAATCCGCATAAAGCATTGGCGCGCATATCTGTTGCGCCGATAGACCGGGAGAGCTCAGCCGCGCGCTCATAGTCCGCTCGAGCGGCATCGCGCTCCTGCTCCGAATCCACATTGCGCGCATGGATATCGCCACGCCGATTCAGCAGGTCAGCAGCGTCGGCAACCATCCCCAGCTCCGTCCCGAGCGTGATGGCCTCATCGATCAGCGCCAGCGAACCCGCGCGATCACCCCGCAGATCGGCAACCGCGGCAAGCTTGTCCAACGTAGCCGCAATGGCCCACCGATCCCCGGTTCGCCGGAATCCGCCCAGCGCCGCAAGGAACTCCGGCTCCGCCTCGACCGCATGCCCCGACATGAACAACCCCAGCCCAGCCCCCAGCCGCTCGAACGCCCGAGGCCAATCGTCAGCCCCGAGTAACCCCTGCAACTCCTCCGGATCCCCCGGTATCAACCCACCCACCAGCGCCAACAAGAACACCACATGCGGCCGCCGCAGCGGCCCCGCCAGCTCAGCGATTCCCGCCGCCGCCCGCTCGATCGGCGTCGCCCCATCGATCGCCACAGAACGAGAACCTGATTCCGCAACGTATCGGTCGGCCTCCCCAGCACGGTCGCCACTCGCCGGGCGGTTTTCGACGGCATCGGCAGTAGAAGATGCGGGGGCATATACCGCCGCTTCACCAAGGGGCGTGGCACGTTCGTCTGCGGTGCGACCTCCGCCCATCGCGGGGGCAGGCTCCCCGTTTCGCGGGACGCGCTCGCTCTCGGCCCCGGTATCGGTGCCGGTTGGGGCCGGCTGCGCAGCGGATGGCGTGGCGAGCGCACCACCTCGCGCAGCAACCGCGACACACAGGGCGTAGTCCTCGGCGGAGACGGGTGGGCGCTGCGCTGCACGGACGCCGGCAGCGCAGCACGAACCATTGCCCGGCGCAGCGGTATCGGCGCCGGTCGGCGGGCAGATTGTCTCCTGTAGGCCGGCCGGTGGAGTATGCGGCGCTTCGATGTCGGCTGGGACGCGGGAATCGGGGGATCGCGGAGGGAGGTTCGAATACAGCTGGGCGAGGAGGTGATTCGCTAGCTCGGGAGCGTCGCCGGAGCGGCCGGTCAGCCACCAGTACCAGGATTGTGCGGCGATCAGCCGCAGGGCCAGTAGGGGATCGGTGTGGACGGACCAGTGCAGGGCGGCTTGGAGGTTGTCGTGATCGGCGGTGAGGTTGGAGAGCCAGGTGAGCTGGTCTGGGCCGCGTAGGGCTGGGTCGGCTTGTTCGGCCAGGGCGGTGTAGAACTCGGCGTGGGCTCGGAGAAGGGTTGTGTGGTCGCCGGATTCGGTGAGGTGGCGGAGGGCGAACTCGCGGATGGTCTCGAGCATGCGGTAGCGGCCGTCGACCACTGTCATCAGGGATTTATCGACCAGTGCTGGGAGCAGTTCGTCGGCTTCGGCCCAGTCGGCGTCGTACGACAGATGCGCCGGAGGTGCGGTCAGCCTGGCCGCGGGATGGCCGGTTGGATCGAGAGAGCCGCAGATTCGGGTGACTGCGGCGAGGGTGGCGCCGCCGGAGAAGACTGCGAAGCGTTGGGCCAGTTGTTGTTCGGGGGGATCGAGGAGGTCCCAGCTCCAGGCGACTACGGCCTGGAGGGTTTGGTGGCGGGGGTCGGCGGTGCGGTCGCCTCGGGACAGGAGGCGGAAGCGGTTGTCCAGGCGGGCGTCGATGTCGCCGAGGCCGAGGGTGCGCAGGCGGGCGGCGGCCAGTTCGATGGCCAGGGGGAGGCCGTCGAGGCGGGTGCAGATGCGGGATACGGCGGTGATGGTGCCGGCGTCGACGGTGAAGCCGGGGCGGGCCGCGGCGGCGCGGTCGGCGAAGAGGCGGACGGCGGGGCTGCGGAGTTGGCCGGCCAGGCGGGCTTCGGGGGCGGGGACCGGGAGTTGGGGGACGTGGAAGACGGTTTCGCCGGTGATGCTCAAGGGTTCTCGGCTGGTGGCCAGGATGCGCAGGGCGGGGCAGGAGAGCAGGAGGCGGTGGGCCAGGCGGGCGGTATCGAGCACCAGGTGTTCGCAATTGTCGAGGATGAGCAGCAGGGGACGGTCGGTGAGGAGGGCGAGCAGTTGGGCCTCGGGGTCGCGGTGGCCGGATTGGGTTGCGTCCCTTCCGCCCAGGGCCGCGATGACAGCGGGGGCGAGCTGTGCGCCGTCGGTGAGGGCGGCCAGTTCGACCAGGCAGCGGTCACCGCGGACTCCGGCGCCTGCCTCCAGCGCGAGCCGGGTTTTGCCGGTGCCACCCGGGCCGATCAGCGTCACCAGGCGTGACTGGGCCAGCAGCGGAATCAGCTGTGCCAGTTCCGATTCGCGGCCGACGAAGCTGGTGAACTGCGCGGGTAGCCGACGCAGGGCAGCGGTGGGCGCGGCATCGGCCCGCAGGATCGCGAGGTGTGCTTCGGCCAGCTCGGCGCCCGGATCGGCGCCCAGTTCATCGGCGAGCAGCAGCCGTCCCTGCTCGAACGATTCGAGCGCGTCCGCCTGTCGGCCCGCCGCGTACAGTGCGCGCATGAGCAAGGCGCGCAACCGCTCCCGCAGCGGATGCAGGGCGACCAGCTCCGGCAGTGTGGACACCACTGCGTGATGGTCGCCCAGCGTCAGGGCTGCTTCGGCGCGATCGGCCAGGACTTCCAGGCGGGCCTCGTTCAACCGCGCCGCCTGTACTTCGGCGAACGGAGAGTCCAAGACCTCCGCCAGAGCGGGACCTCGCCAGAGCGTCATCGCCGCATCGAGCAAGGTGACTGCGGCAGCGGCATCCCGATCGCGCAGCGCATTCCGCCCGTCCTCGGCCAACTTGGCGAAGCGGTGCACGTCCACCACCTGCGGATCTACCGCGAGCCGATACCCGGCAGATGAGGATTCAACGAATTCCTGCGCACCCGAGCCGGTGCCCTGCGCACCTGAGCTGACCTGCGCACCTGAGCTGACCTGCGCACCCGAGCCACCCTGCGCACCCGAGCCACCCTGCGCACCCGAGCCACCCTGCGCACCCGAGCCACCCTGCGCACCCGAGCCACCCTGCGCACCCGAGCCACCCTGCGCACCCGACTCGTCAAGCTGTGCGCCCGAGCCGTTCCGCAGCGCACGGCGCAGGCGGGATACCTGCGACTGCAGGGCATGTGCCGCATCGCCCGGCGGATCTTCACCGTAGAGGCCGTCGATCAATCGCTCGCGAGTGACGAGCCGCCCGGCGTCGAGGAGTAACAGGGCCAGCAGCGACCGCACCTGCGGGCCGCCTACAGCGATCGGGGTTCCATCGGCTCGCCGCACTTCAATGGATCCGAGTATCCCGAACTGCACGATGGTCAGTATGCCCGGAGCGCCGGGGCGTAGTTCTTCACCACAGGTGAGGTCGGTCCGACTAGCCGTCTCCGTGGATCCCGGCCAAAAGCATGCCGGGATGACAAGGCTGGTGGGATGGGTGCGGGGTGACGCCGGCTGCCATCGCGTGCGTGCGGGAGTGCAGTCGACATATCGAGGATGTCGCGTCCGAATTCTCCAGATTGTCGTCTCGGTGCCATTCCTCCCATGAAAGGCCATGTGCCGCCGTACGATTCGGCGCATGTCCGCGCCACCAGCGGGTGCGTCCGGTGAACAGTCGGTTGCGCCTGTGCGCCGACTATTCAACCGCCCAGCATCTAATCGTTACCGGCTAGTCGACCGCAACCGGCACGCTGCGCGGGTGAAGTCGAGTCCTGAACGAGTACTACCGCAGCCCCCGGGACGTGGCTGGCGCGGCAGACCCTGGCAGGACTATGCGCTCTTCACCGTGCTCGTCGCGCCAAACCTGGTGCTGTTGTCGGTTTTTGTGTACCGGCCGCTGATCGACAATATTCGCCTGTCGTTCTTCGACTGGAATATCTCCGATACCACCGCCACCTTCGTCGGCCTGGGCAACTATCGCGAGTGGTGGGGCCGCCACGATTCTTGGCAAATCGTAGGCAACACCGTGGTCTTCACGCTGGCCGCCGTCATCGGCAGTATGGTGCTGGGTTTGGCACTGGCTCTGCTGCTGGACCGGAAGCTGTTCGGCCGCAATGTGGTCCGGTCCGCGGTCTTCGCGCCGTTCGTCATCTCCGGCGCGGCCATCGGCGTGGCCTTCCGCTTCCTCTTCGATCCCAGCATCGGCATGGTGCAGGACCTGCTGCACAAGGTCGGGGTGCACAGCATTCCGGACTTCTACCAGGACCCGCACTGGGCCATGTTCATGATCACGGTCACCTACATCTGGAAGAACCTGGGCTATACGTTCGTCATCTATCTGGCGGCGCTGCAAGGGGTTCGGGCCGATCTGATGGAGGCGGCCGAGATCGACGGCGCGAGCCGGTGGACGACCTTCACCCGGGTGCTGCTGCCGCAATTGCGCCCCACCACGTTCTTCCTGTCCATCACCGTGCTGCTCAATTCGCTGCAGGTCTTCGACATCATCAATGTGATGACGCGCGGCGGGCCGCTCGGCACCGGCACCACCACCATGGTGTTCCAGGTCTATCAGGAATCGTTCCGGAATTTCCGGGCCGGATACGGCGCGACGGTCGCCACCATCATGTTCGTGGTGCTGCTGATCGTGACGCTCGTACAGGTGCGCATCATGGATCGGGGCGAACAGTGAAGCGGCTCGGGGCGACGACCAAGAATCTCGACAATGCCCGCTGGGCAACGATTTTCGGCTATGCCGCCATGGTGTGCGTGCTGATCGTCGTCGGCGTGCCGCTGTTCTACATCTTCATCACCTCGTTCAAGGCGCGGCCGGACATCTACACGAATCCGGCGGTGTACTGGCCGCACAGCTGGCATCCGGAGAATTACCGGGACGCCACCACGACCCTGCCGTTCACGACATTCCTGCGGAACTCGATCATCGTCACCGTCATCATCTCGGCGGTGAAGTTCGTGCTGGGCGTGCTCAGCGCGTACGGCCTGGTGTTCCTGCGGTTTCCGGGTAAGACGGTGCTGTTCCTGGTGATCATCGCGGCGCTCATGGTGCCGAATCAGATCACCGTCATCTCCAACTACGCGCTCATCGCGCAGCTGGGCTGGCGAAACACGCTGCAGGGCATCATCGTTCCGCTGTGCGGGGTCGCCTTCGGCACCTTCCTCATGCGCAACCACTTCCTGTCGCTGCCCGCCGAGGTCATCGAGGCCGCGCGCATGGACGGCGCCGGCTGGTGGCGACTGCTGACCCGGGTGGTGCTACCCATGTCCGGGCCGACCATGGTCGCGTTCGCCGTGGTCACGATGGTGAACGAGTGGAACGAATACCTGTGGCCGTTCCTCATGGCGGACGACTCCCGAGTCGCGACACTGCCGGTCGGGCTCACGCTGCTGCAGAACACCGAGAACCCCAGCGTCACCAATTGGGGTCCGGTCATGGCCGGAACCCTGCTCACCATGCTCCCCATTCTCATCGTTTTCCTCGCGCTACAGCGTCACATGATCAAGGGCCTCACCTCCGGTGCGGTCAAGGGTTAAGTCCCAGAAGGAGATTCCCGTGTCGGAAGCACGAACCTCTGCCGAATCCATGGCCCGCCGCGCCCTGTCGCGACGCGGGTTCCTGGGTCTCACCGGTGCGGCCGCCGCCGGGCTCGCGCTCACCGCCTGTGCCGGAACCGGCAGCAGCGGCAAGCAGGGCGGTGACTCGAACACCATCACCTTCTGGTCCAACCACCCCGGCACGTCCAAGGATCAGGAGAACGAGCTGATCAACAGGTTCCAGGCCAAGTACCCGGATCTGAAGGTCAAGCTGATCGACGCCGGCAAGAACTATGAAGAGGTGTCGCAGAAGTTCAATGCGGCGCTGTCCGGCGGGGACCTGCCGGATGTGGTTGTGCTGTCGGATGTCTGGTGGTTCAACTATGCGCTGAACGGCACCCTCGAGCCGCTGGACAGCCACTTCGGTTCCGCCGGTGTGAAACTCGACGACTACGTGGACACGCTGGCCGCGGACTACCTGTTCAACGGCAAGCATTACGCGCTGCCGTACGCCCGCTCGACCCAGATCTTCTACTACAACAAGGATGTCTGGTCCAAGGCCGGTCTGCCCGACCGCGGCCCGAACAGCTGGCCGGAATTCGACGAGTGGGGTCCGAAGATCCAGCAGGTCATGGGCGGTGACAAGTGGGCGCACGGCTGGGGCGACGCCGTGAACTACCTGGGCTGGACGTTCCAGGGTCCGATGTGGACCTTCGGCGGCGGTTACTCCGACGACTGGAAGCTGAAGTTCAACGACCCCAAGTCGATTGCCTCGGGGAAGTTCTTCAGCGACATGATCAATGTGAAGAAGTACGCGAGCATCCGCTCGCAGATCGTCACCGATTTCGGCACCGGTGTTGTCGGCTCGGCCATCGCATCGACAGGTGACCTGAAGGGCGTCAAGCAGAACGCCGCGGGCAAACTGGAATTCGGCACCGCGTTCCTCCCGCACCCGAGCGGCCCCGGCGCGACCACCGGTGGTGCGGGCCTGGCCATCCCGTCCCGCATCTCGGACGCGCGCAAGGAGAATGCGCTCAAATTCATCGAGTTCATCACCAATGCCACGAATACCTCGTACTTCTCGCAGGCCACCGGGTACATGCCGGTCCGCAAGTCGGCGCTGCAGGATCCGACCGAGCAGGACTTCCTGGCGAAGAACCCCAACTCCAAGACCGCCATCGACCAGCTGGCACTGACGAAGTCGCAGGACTTCGCCCGCGTCTTCGTGCCCGGCGGCGACCAGATCATCGGCACCGGCCTGGAGCAGATCGGCCTGCAGAACCGGGATGTGACAGCGGCTTTCGCGGATATCACCACCCAACTGCAGACCATCATCGACCGGCAGATCACCCCCAAGCTGCCCAAGTAATCAGTCAGGAGACCCGCCGGCATGGCGACTGTGCAGTTCGAGGGCGTGTCCCTCAGTTATCCGGGTGCGCCCGGCCCCGCGGTGGCAGACCTGAACCTGGATATCGCCGACGGCGAATTCCTGGTACTCGTCGGACCGTCCGGCTGCGGCAAATCCACCAGTCTGCGCATGCTGGCGGGCCTGGAAGCGGTGTCTTCCGGGCACATTCGCATCGGCGGTGTCGAGGTGACCGGGCTGCCGCCGCGCGCTCGGGACGTGGCCATGGTGTTCCAGAGCTATGCGCTCTACCCGAATATGACAGTCGCGGACAATATGGGATTCGCGCTGCGCAATGCCGGGATGAGCAAGGCCGACACCCTGGTTCGGGTCAAAGAGGCGGCGGCGATGCTGGAGCTCGAGGAGCTCCTGGACCGCAAGCCCGCCAAGCTGTCCGGCGGGCAGCGACAGCGAGTTGCCATGGGGCGAGCCATCGTTCGGCGCCCGCAGGTGTTCTGCATGGACGAACCGCTGTCGAATCTGGATGCCAAGCTTCGGGTGAGTACGCGGTCGCAGATCGCGGCGTTGCAGAAGCGGCTCGGAACGACCACGGTGTACGTCACGCATGATCAGGTCGAGGCTATGACCATGGGGCATCGGGTCGCGGTGCTGAAGGACGGCAAGTTACAGCAGATCGCCGCTCCGCGTGAGCTTTACGACGATCCGGTGAATACGTTTGTCGCCGGTTTCATCGGGTCGCCCGGGATGAATTTGCTCACCGCGCCGGTGCGGGACGGTGCTGCCGAGTTGAACGATTTGCGAATTCCGTTGCCGCACGGTGTGTCAGGGGATCGTGTCGTGGTGGGGATTCGCCCGGAATCGTGGGAGGTAACCACCGATCCGGAGAATTCACTGGCAGTCGAGGTCGAGTTGCTCGAGGAGTTGGGATCGGAGTCATTCCTCTATTCGCACGGTGTGAACGATGAATGGTCCAGTCGCACCGGCAGAATCGTCGCTCGAGTAGATCGTCGGTTCCAGGTTGCACTGGGTGATCGGTTGCGACTTGCTCCCAAGCGAGAAGAGGTGTTCTTTTTCGACGCGTTGAGCGAACTGCGAATTCGATAAAGGACAAATCGGAATTCTGAATAGCCTTATATCACAATATTTTTCGCCTGTTGGGGTCTGTTTTTCGGCGGTAGAATGGAGGCATGAATCCGGGGGGAGAATCCGCCATCGTATCGAGTGCACACGCACTCGATACCGCCGTGGAAAACCTCCTCGATGCCTCCCTCACACCCTTGCTGGACGAGGAATTCATCGCAGTGATGCGTGAAGTCGAGACCAGCATGC
This sequence comes from Nocardia sp. NBC_01388, assembly GCF_045040085.1. Lineage (NCBI taxonomy): Bacteria > Bacillati > Actinomycetota > Actinomycetes > Mycobacteriales > Nocardiaceae > Nocardia > Nocardia sp. NBC_01388. Next base: position 6,588,348 of record NZ_CP109553.1, on the reverse strand, counting down.
GCAAACTCGAAGCCGTCAAGCACCGGTTCGTCACCGAAACCTGCACCCGCTCCCTGGCCGCGCGTGCCGGATCGGCGTCCCCGATCAAATTCTTGGAACAAACCCTGCGATTGAGCCACGCTGATGCGGTCTCGCGGGTCAACGCCGCCAAACAGTTGAGCCCGCAACCAGCGCTCGGCGGGGACCTGGAACCGGAATTGGCGTATGTCGCCGAAGCCCAACGCGCCGGGGAGATCTCGGTCGATCATGTGCGGCGGATCGCGCAGGTCCTCAAGCGCATCCCGTGTGCCGCCGACCCCGGCCAAAAGGACCTGGCCCAAGATGTTTTGACCACCTACGCCCGCACCGACAGCCCGGACAAACTGCTCGATCTGGGTGAGGTCATCCTGGCGAACATCGACCCCGACGGCACCCTGACCCAGGACAAGGACCGTGAACGCATGCGCGGGCTCACCCTCGGGCGCAAGCGTGCGGACGGGATGTCGCCGTGGATCGGGGAGATCACCGAGCCGTTGCGGGAAATCCTCGAACCGTTGCTGGCCAAATTCGCCCGCCCCGGCATGTGCAACCCGGCCGATCCGCACAGCCCGAAGGTCGCCGACCGCACCCTCGACCGCCAGAAACTGAAAGCCGCCGCCGAACGCGATAACCGCAGTGCGGCGCAACGCAACCATGATGCCCTGTTGGCGGTGCTGCGGTTTCAGCTCGACCGCCCCAAACTCGGCTCCCACCGCGGTTTGCCCGTGGAAGCGATCATCGTCATGCGCCTGGAAGACCTCGAGCGGGGTGCGGGGATCGCGACCACCGCGACCGGGGGCACCCTGACCATCCCGCAAGCCCTGGAACTGGCCTCCGGAACCCGACCGTTGTTGGTGGTGTTGAACAAGGCCGGACTGCCCCTGTATTTGGGGCGCGGGCGAGACCGGTTGGCCACTCCCGCACAACGACTGGCGCTGATCGCCTCCGACAAGGGTTGCACCCGACCCGGGTGCAGTGCTCCTGCCTCGATCTCGGCCGCTCATCACGTCACCGGATGGGCCGAAGGCGGCCCCACCGACATCGACAACCTGACCTTGGCGTGCGATGGGTGCCACGCGATGATCCACGACGGGCCCGGGGGCTGGAAAACCATTGTCATGGGCGAGGATACCCAGTTCCCGGGCCGGACCGGGTGGATCGCCCCACCCCACATCGACCCCACCGGGGCCCCGCAGGTCAATCACCTGCACCACACCGGTGAACTGATGGCCGGTGCCCTGAACGAGATCCGGGCCCGGGAACGGTCGCAACGCGAGCGACGGCGGGCATGGCTCGATGCCCGCACAACCACCCCCACCCGCGAATAGCGGACCACACCCCCTCGTTGACACCGTCAGGCTGATCCTGACGGTGTCACAACCCGTTGCCCACCAAGGTTCCACGGGCACCTCGAGAGGCGAACGAGCAGAGCGGAACCTACACCGGATGGACCAGCAGCAGCCGTGGCTCGCGCCCCCGTGAGTCCACCCTCCACCCGGAACCCCACCCACACAGCAGGCTTCACACCGCAAACACCATCACATTGATCCTGCCGATGCGACACTCGTGCCGAATCACCCTGCACCCCCGTACCATCGCCCACCGACCACCCGAAACCTCGCGCTACCCCACCACCACCAGCGCCGATCCCGCGAACACCGCGAACACCACGAACACTGCCAGCCCGGGTCTTCCAGGCTCTTTCTCTTCGATCCCTTCTCTCCAGGCGGCCCTTGGTCTTTCGGGTCCTCGTCTTTTCGTGTTTTATCTCTGAAACCGGACCACAACCAGTCTTCCGGCTGGTACCGCAGCTCCCCTCGTCACCGCGGAAGGTCAACCGGGTACCCCACCCGACGCCACCAGCACGGCCATCCCGGGCCCTGCCCGCACCCAGAGACCCAACACCACCCCTCGACGCAACCAGCCCAGGTACACCGACCTGCCTCGGCCTCGAAACCCGTTGTGCTGTGAGAGACCCGCTGTGTCGTCGCCGGTTGCCGACGGTTCTATGCCGAAACAGTCGGTGCACCTGGGTTGGTTGCGTCCCGGACAGGGTTGATCAGCAAGAGGGTGCGGGCAAAGCCCGAGATGGCCGTGCTGGGCACGTGGGGAGCCGTACCCGGTTGACCTCCCGCAGTTGGGAGGGATACCTGCGGTACCAGCGGGGTCGACCGGCTGTGGTGACGTTCTCGAGAACAAAACACCTACCTATGCGGTGGTACGTGTCCGCTAGTGGCGGATCGGCTGACGCAGGCCGGCAATCGCCACCTGGGGGTCCCGCTAGGGCAGTGGGTGCGACTGCTCGAGGATTGCGTCCACCGTCTGGTCGACGGTGAGATCCGCACTGTCCAGCCATAATCCGAGGCGCGGGGTCGTGGTGCGCAATCCGGTGTCCAGGTCTGCGACGGTGAAGGGGCCGTACGCCTTCTTGGCCCGGCCGGCTTCTCGGGCGGCGACCGCGTCGGGGTGGGGGGCCAGGACCACTACATATCTTGGGCGCGTACGGATCTGGTCGACGAAGTACGGGAGGAAGTCGCCCAGCACCACGTCCTGGACGACAGCGGTGAAGCCCGCGTCGGCGTAGGCGTCGGCGGTCTGGGCGGCCAGCCGGTGGCGCAGGCGCAACTGTTCGAGCGCCTGCGCCGGTGGGTCCGGGCGCATGTCCTCGCGGCCGTTCACTACAAAACGGCGGAAGGCGTCACCGCGCACATGCGCTGAGCGGGGCAATCGCTCCGCCAGCGCCTGTGCGACAGTCGATTTCCCGGCGGCCTGGATGCCGGTGATCAGATAGACGGCTGCGGTCACCAGATCTTCACGCGCTCCGCGGGATCCAGATAGAGCTCGTCGCCCGGCTTCACATCGAAAGCCTCGTGGAAGCTGTCGAGGTTGCGGACGACGCCGTTGCAGCGGAACTCCGGCGGGGAGTGCGGGTCGACGGCCAGGCGGCGGATGGCCTCCTCGGGGCGAGCCTTGGTGCGCCAGACCTGCGCCCAGCCGAAGAAGACGCGCTGCAGGCCGGTGAGCCCGTCGAGGGTCGGGGAGTCCTTGCCCTCCAGGGAGATCCGGTACGCCTCCAGGGCGATGGTCAGTCCGCCCAGGTCGCCGATGTTCTCGCCGATGGTGAACTCGCCGTTGACCTTGTGGTCGTCCGACAGGTCCTTCGGGGAGAACTGGTTGTACTGATCGATGAGAGCCTTTGTGCGCTTACCGAATTCACTGCGATCGGTTTCGGTCCACCAGTCGATCATATTGCCGTCGCCGTCGTACTTCGAACCCTGATCGTCGAAGCCGTGGCCGATCTCGTGGCCGATGACCGCACCGATACCGCCGTAATTGGCGGCGTCGTCCGCATTCATATCGAAGAACGGAGGCTGCAGAATCGCTGCGGGGAAGACGATTTCGTTCATGCCGGGGTTGTAGTAGGCATTTACCGTCTGCGGCGTCATGAACCACTCGGCGCGATCCACCGGGCCGCCGAGCTTGTTCAGATCGCGATCGTTCTCGGCGGCGTACCCCTGGCGGTAGTTGCCCACCAGATCGGTCGGGTCGACAACGATCGCCGAGTAGTCGCGCCACTCGTCCGGATAGCCGATCTTCGGGGTGAACTTCTCCAGCTTGGTGAGCGCGGCCTGCCGGGTGTCGGCGCCCATCCACTCCAGATCGGAGATATTGCGGCGGTAGGCCTCCTGCAGGTTCTGCACCAGCTCGACCATGCGCGCCTTCGCGGCCGGCGGGAAGTGGCGCTCCACATACAGTTTGCCGACGGCCTCGCCCAGCAGATCCTGCACCAGGGACACGCCGCGCTTCCAGCGCTCGCGGTTCTCCGGGGCGCCGGTGAGGGTGCGGCCGTAGAAGTCGAAGCTCGCCTCGACCAGATCATCGGTCAGGTAGGAGGCGCGGGCCTTCACGACACGCCATGCCGCCCATGCCTTCCAGTCGTCCAGGGATTCCAGCGCCCAGGTCTGCGCGAAGGTACGCAGGTAGTCCGGCTGGCGCACCACCAATTCGGCGAAGAGCTCACTGCCGGAACGGTCGACACCCTCGGCAATGGCGGAAGTCCAGGCGGTCCAGTCGAATTCGGGGTGCTCGGCGGCCAGCGCGTCGAAAGTGGTGAGGTTGTAGCTCTTTTCGGCATCGCGGCGGCGCACCACATCCCAGTGCCCGGCGGCCAGCTTCTGCTCCAGGTCGAAGACGCGCTGCGCGTCGTAGTCCACGCCGGCCAGCTCGAACATGCGGCGGATGTGCGCGACGTACTTGTCGCGGATCTCGGCGTATTCGTCCTTGTGGTAGTACGACTCGTCCGGCAGGCCGATGCCGGACTGGCTGGTGTGCACCAGGTAACGGTTCGAATCCTTGTCGTCGGTGTCGACGTAGAAGGCGATCGGGCCACCGACGCCGTGGCGCTGCAGGCGGCCGATGAGGGCGGCGAATTCGCTGCGATCACGCACCTGGGCGATCGCGGCCAGCTCGTCCGCGATCGGGGTCAGACCGGCGGCCGCGATGGCGGCCTCGTCCATATAGCTGTTGTACAGGTCACCGACCTTGCGGCCCTCGCTGCCTGGCGCGGCATCGGAGGCAGCCGCCTCCTGGATGATCCGCTGCACGTCCAGCTCCGCCTGGTCGTAGAGCTTGCGGAACGCACCGTCCACCGCCCTGTCCGACGGTATGTCGTACTTATCCAGCCAATCACCATTGACGTGCGCGAACAGGTCGTCCTGCACCCGCACGCCCTCGTTACGGAAGGTCAGGTCGATACCGGAGGGATTGTTCAGCTGCGAAGTCACGCCGCTGAGTTTAATTGCCTCCGCTTCGCCCCGGCGGGTGCTGTGTCTGATTTGCGTCCGCTTCGCCCCGGCGGGTGCTGTGTCTGATTTGCCTCCGCTTCGCTCCGGCGGGTCGTGGCCCTGTTACCCGGTTCTTCCCTCCCTCCGCTCCTCCGCTTCGCTCCCCCGCTCCACTCAGTCCAGAACCGGGCGGGCCACGAACTTGGGGCGAGAATTCACGCGGTGAGTGCGATCCGGTCGAACTCGCCGTCGCGGACTCCGGCGGCGAAGGCGGCCCACTCACCGGGCGTGTAGACCAGCGAGGTCTCACCGTGAACCAGCGTGGCCCCGCCGTGGGGGGACGGGTACGCGACGAGAGTGGTGGAACCGGTATGGCGCCCCGGCACCGTGGCGAGGAAGGCCATCCAGTCGGCGGCGGTGACGGTGATGATGGGCTCGGCCTGGCCGCGATGCGCCGGGTTGCGCCGGAACTTGCTGTCACGGATCAGCACCGCATCACCATCGAAACGGACCTCTACACACTGATTTCCATTATTGGTCCGGGTAGAGGTGAACCAGTCGGTGGAATCCGGCCGATACTGCGCGGTATTTAACATGGGCAGCATTTTACCGTCTCGCATGTGTCTCCTACCCTTGCGAATAACTCTTGATCATGTCCAAAGATTCTGCACGACTGAGAGATTGGTCGAGTGCACGCACAAATGCAAAACCCAGATCGCGAATCTGATCCGGATCCTCCACCGGCCCACCGAAAACCGCACTCTCGGCCCAGCCGAAGGTGGGCAGCGATTCCGAGGTGAAATCCAGCAGATGGAAACTGGCGCCGCCGAGCATGGCGCCCCGCGGGGCGGCGAACGGAATCACGCGCACCGTCAGCGAATCCAGCTCGTCGAGCAGCATCGCCAGATGCTCCAGTTGCCCGCGCAGGACTTTCGGGCCGCCGATCTGCTGCAGCAGCGTCGCCTCACCGATGACGGCGGTGAGTTCCAGGTGATCGGCGTCGCGCAACCGCTCCTGCCGGCGCATGCGCACGGCCACAAGCTGTTCCACCTGCACCGGGCGGATCATGACATCGGCGCTGATGAGCGCCCGGGTGTACTCCTCGGTCTGCAGGAGGCCGGGGACCACGAGACTGTCGTAACTGCGGATGCTGTCCGCACCGAATTCCATACCGTAGTAGCGCTGCAGTTCGGGGCCGATGAGCGCGGAAGCCTTGGCCCACCAACCGCGTTCCTTGCTGGCGGCCAGGAGTTCGAGCAATTCCGCGTGTTCCTCGCCGTCCACCTCGAGCAGCGTCAGCACCGGTTCGATGGTGCTGGCCGTGAGGACCCTGCGGCCCTTTTCCACATGCGACCAATTGGCCGGCGTGAAGCCGACCCGTTTGGCGAAGGTCGCCGAATCGAAGCCGCGCTGCTCACGCAGCTCCCGTAGGCGGAGAACCAACTCCCACCGGGCGACGGTGGGCGAGACGGGTGCCATGCCTGCTGATGCTACGCCTGAAAGTCACCGGCGTGTGACTATTGTCATACTGATTGCGGGAGAATAGGGTCGGTAGCAGGAGGTTCGCCATGAGCGCGCTGGACCCGTCCTCGTACACCGCCACCCAGGAGGCGCTGACCCGTTGCCGGTGCTACCGCAAGGAGCACGGCCTCTACGGGATCGTCGACTCGGCGCTGGGCCGGATCATGCTCGAAATCGGTTCGGTCGGCGCCGTCACCATGCCCGCCGACTTCGGCGCGCGCGTGCGGGACCACCTGCAGGCCCGTAAACGCTGCGGCCCCGTCATCGGACATCCGAGGTCCGGTCGGTGGACCTTCCTGACCGGGCCGACCGACGACTCGTACCTCGATATCGCCCTGTTCTCCGACCTGTTCCGGGACTGCGCGGCAGTCGCGCTGCCCGGTAGCCACATCGTGCTGCCGTCGCCCACGGACGAGCACACCGGCTACCGATCCTGGGTTTGCCCGCCGGACAGTGACTTTCGGCCGGAACTCGCGGAGGTCGTCGCCGCCACCCGCGAGTGCCGGCCGGTGCAGCGCTGAGCGTGCCTGCCCGGCACGGACTCTCGGTCAGTTCGTGGGGGCCGGTGTCAGCGTGATGCTGTACTTGTTCTCGATCTTCTGATTCCAGTCCTGCTCACACTGATCGATCTTGGACTGGTCGTTCTTCGCATCCCGGACGCAGGACACGAAGTCGCTGCCGCCGTTGTCCTTGAAGAAGGTCCAGCCGATCACACCGACGACAATGCCGATGATCAGGCTCAGCAGGCCGAGAATGAGGCCGGTGAGGGCCATTCCGGAGCCGCCGCTGGTGCCCTTGCGCGCCTTCATCAGCGCGATCACGCCGAGGATGACGGCGAAGAGGCCGAACCCGATGCCGCCGAGCACCGTCCACGAGCTGAGCAGCGCGAGAATGCCCAGGATCATCGCGGTGATGGCCAGGCCCTTGCTCTTCGGGGACTCCTGCCAGTACTGCTGACCGCCGGGCGGCGGATAACTGCCGGGCGGCTGCCCGGGGTACTGGCCGTAATTGCCGGGGGGCGGGTTATTGCCCGGAGGCGGGTACTGCGACATGGGCGGGCCTTTCGTCGGTGCTGCTCCCGGTATCGCCGACAGGAGAACCGGCCGTTAACGCGCCCGGTTCGCCCGGAATCCTGGTCTTATACGAGATGCTATTGCCCGCCCAGACGCGCGTGCATCTCCCACACCAAAATTTCCGACGGCAGGCTCGCGGTCACCCGCTGCCCACCGCTGCGCGCCAGCCGCACCGCGTCACCCTCGTACAGCATCCCGACACCCTCCAGCTCGACCTCACCGCGCGCAATGAATACATGCAGGTAAGGGGCTTCCGGTAGGCGAACCTCCGGCGCCTCGCCGAGACCCGGCATCCGGGCCACGTGCAGTGCGGAATGACTGCTGCCGATGCCGATGGCCGTGCGATCGCGATAGCGCGGCAGGCCCGAGGCCACCGTCACCAGAGCGCCGCCGGCCAGCTCGTCGTCGATCTCCAGCTGCTGATAGCCGGGATCCAGGCCGGGCTCGTCCGGAACCACCCACATCTGGACGAAATGCACCGGCTCATCGTGTTCGGGGCCGGCGCTGAACCGCCACGAATCGTTCTTCTCCGAATGCAGGATGCCCGCACCCGCACTCATCCGCTGCGCGAGACCGGGATAGATCACCCCGTTGTGCCCGAGCGAATCCTGATGCACCAGGCTGCCGCTCAGTACCCAGGTGATGATCTCCATATCCCGATGCGGATGCGTTTCGAATCCCTCACCGGGCAGCACGATGTCTTCGTTGTTCACGAGCAATAAGCCGTGATGAGTGTTGTCGGGATCGTAATGTTCCCCGAAGGAGAACGAATGCTTCGAATCCAGCCACGCCACACGCGTTTTCATGCGGTCACCGCCACGATGGACATGGATCTGTGGTGTCGTGAGCGTGGACACCGCCGTACTCCTCTCACCGGCGCGCACCGATCAGAATCCAGAGTAGAGGCACATTCCGCGACCCGACCTGAACTCCCGGTAAATATTCTAACGTGAGAGCAACGCCGCTCTGCACGCCACCGACCAGGCACTTCGCTAATACGAGATAACGAGCACCCCGCCGACACGGTTCGGTCGGCGACCGTATCATGATGTGCCGCAGTGAAACCGGAGGGAGACCAGGGGGATGCGACCCGACGTACTCGCGGGCATCGAACGCGAACTCCGACAACAGGCCAATGCCGAGGGGATCAACCACTTCGTGGTGGCAGCGGCCGTGTTCCGGAATGGAAAACTACTGGTCGTGCGGCGTGTCGCGGACGATTATCACGGCGGCATGTACGAACTCCCGGGCGGCGGGGTCGAATCCGGGGAGAGCTTCGCCGAATGCGTCGAACGAGAACTCTTCGAGGAGACAGGCCTGCGTATCCAGCGCATCACGGACGTACTCGGCGGATTCGACTACGCCACCCGCACCAAATCGCGAGTGCGGAAATACAGCTTCGTGGTCGATACCGAACCCGGGGAAGTGTTGCTCGCCCCCGGCGAACACGATCAATTCCAGTGGATTGACGCCGACAGTCTGGACAACCTGCCCATGGCGGACGATATGCGCGCGGCCGTCTTCGCGCTCGTCACCACCCACCCCGCCAGGTGAGCGAACCCGAGACTCGACACGCACACGACAACACACCGGCGGATAGCTCGCAGTCCGCGACCGCACCGCGCACACCGCACCTCACAGGCGCACCGCATCCCGCAGACCCTCCGGACCTTGCAACCCCTCGGGACCTCGCGACCAAGCCAGACCTTGCGACCCCACCGGGGCTTGCAGTCCCACCGGACCTTGCGGCCGCACCGCGCAGGGGCGTGCGGAGCGCGCTGGCGTCGATACGCGGCGCCCTGGCGGAGAGTCCGGGTGCGCTGCGGCTGAGTACCGTGCGGCTTGCCGGGCAATTCGGCGATGGCATGTTCCAGGCGGCGCTGTCCGGGGCGATTCTGTTCAATCCCGAGCGGGAGACCGATCCGCTGGCCATCGCGGGTGGATTCGCGGCGCTGCTGCTGCCGTATTCGATCATCGGGCCGTATGCGGGGGCGCTGCTGGACCGCTGGGACCGGCGCACGGTCCTGCTCGTCGCCAATGTGCTGCGCGGCGTGCTCATCGCGCTGACCGCGGTGAGCCTGCTGAGCGGGTTGCGGGATACGCCGATCCTGCTGCTCGCGCTGTCCGTGGTCGGGGTGTCGCGATTCGTCGGGGCGGGCGTGTCGGCGTCGCTGCCGCGGGTGCTCGCACAGCAGCGGCTCGTGGCCATGAACTCGATTCTCGCGACCATCGCGTCCGCCTGCGCCATTCTCGGGGCGGGGGTGGCCTTCGGAATCATCACGGTGATCGGGGCGGGGGACTTCGCCTCCGCCGTGGCGGTCGCGCTCAGTGCCTGCGGATCGATCGCCGGGGCGTTTGCGGCGGCCGGATTCCGCCGCCACGCGCTCGGCCCGGATCCTGATGACCGCAGCGGTGAACCGAACCGGGAAAGCTCGCTGCGGGCGATTGCTGCGGGTTTGCGATCGGGGGCTACCGCGGCCTGGCGGTCGCGGGAGGTCACCACGGCCATGATCGGCATCGGCGCGCACCGCATGGTGTTCGGCGCCGACACGCTGCTGATGGTGCTGGTGCTCAGGCGCGGCGCGGGGACCGGGCATCACATCGCGAAATTCAGCGCGGCCATCACCGCGACCGGCGCCGGCATGCTGGCCGCGGCGGTGGTCGCGCCCGTGCTCATTCCTCGGCTCGGGCGGGCACGCACCATCGTGGTCGGGCTGATCACCGCCATCGTGGTGCAGATCACGCTGGTCACGCCCATAACCCTCGCCACCGGGACGGATGAGCGCCGCGCCGAACTGCTGCTGCTGGCGGCCGCCTTCCTGCTCGGACTGGCGGGACAGACCATCAAACTCACCGGCGACGCGGCCATGCAGATCGAGATCGACGACCTGCATCGCGGACAGGTATTCGCCTTGCAGGACACCATCTTCAATATCACCTATGTGCTGGCGCTGGCGGGCACCGCGCTGTGGATACCGGCGGACGGCCGGTCGCCGGCCGTGGTGATCGCCGCGGCCGGGGTGTACTGCTGTGGGATTGCCGCCATAGCGCTAATATCGGCTCGATCACAACCGGCCGACAACCGGTTTCGCTGAGCTCGGGCCACGGCCCGGCGGGTTACGGTGGGGGCCATTCGATCTCGCCCGGCCCGGACGAGGAGACACACACCGCATGGGATTCCGTCCGACCGATGTCCTGATCCTGTCGGGTGCGCTGACCGTGGGTGCGATCCTGCTGCCCGCGGCGCCCGCCGGTGCGATCGAGCCGTGGGCGCCGCCGCCCATGAACAGTTGCGGGGAAACGGGATTCGACCCGCTGGCGCGTGAAGCCCCGCCCGCTACCGAGCAGCCCCAGCCGCAACCCGATCCGACCATTCGCATCCAGGTTCCGGTACCGCAGATCACGACGGTGCCGGTGCCCGGACCCAAGCCGGACAAGACCCGTATCGAACCGGTGGCGCTGCCCGAGGATCCGTGCGCGGCGCCCTGCCCGGATGTCCGCAGCAGCCCCAAACCGGCGGAAACCACACCGCCGGAGGGGAATCCGACGGGTGAGCCCGCCACGCCCGCCGAACCCGACGTCTCCAGCAGCGGCGCACCGCCGGCCACCACCCCGAACGCCGGGGGCGACGCACCGCGACCGGCGCCGCAGATCGAACTGCAACCGGAGACCGAACCCATTCCGATTCCGGTGCCGGGCGGCGAACCGCCCGAACCGCAGGCCCCGCCGGCGGTGGATGTGCAGCCGCCCGCCGCCGCGCCCGTGGCCGCCGCGGTCACCCCGCGCGATGTGCAATCGGTGCGGCTGGTCAATCAGATCACCGGGCACGGGTCGGTCAATCGCACCGATAACCGCTGGTCGGTGGACGGCACCGATCTCGGCCTGATCTGGGAGAACAAGCCCGGCCAGGTCTCCGTCGTCTTCGGCGACACCTTCGGCAAGGGCTGGAGCCCGATCGGCGCGGGGACCGGCGATCAGGACTGGCGCAGCAACACCCTGGCCTACAGCAGCAATCACGATCTCTCCAACGGGCTGGTCCTCGATAATTTCGTGCAGGACAGCCGCTGCCACGCCGCCGAGATCCTGGACAGCCGCAAGATCAAGAACTTCGAGGTCACCACCATCCCCACCTCGGGCTTCGCCGTCGGCAACCGCCAGTACCTGACCTACATGTCCGTCAATCGGTGGAGCAAGATCCCCGGCATGTGGTGGACCAACAACGGCGGTATCGCCTGGTCCGACGACAATGGCAGCACCTGGACCAAATCCCAGTGGGCGCACTGGGACAACCTGTTCGGGCTCGGGCGCTTCCAGGTCGCGACCATGGTGCCGCACGGGGACTACGTGTACATGTTCGGAACGCCCAACGGGCGCATGGGCGTTATCGGGCTCGCCCGGGTGCCCGCCGCACAGGTGCTGAACAAGACCGCCTACCAGTACTGGACCAACGGCAACTGGGCCCCCGCCGACGGGGCCAACGAATTGCTCGCCACCCCAATCGTTTCCGGCACGGCCAGCGAACTGTCGCTGCGCTACGACCAGGACACCGGGCAGTGGCAGATGGTGTACCTGGACCTGCAGCGGCATCAGATCGTGCTGCGGACCGCCGCGGAACCGCAGGGGACCTGGACGGATCCGGTCAAGCTCGTCGATATCGAGGACTATCCGACGGCGTACGGCGGCTTCATGCACCCGTGGTCGACCGGTAAGGATCTGTACTTCACCATGTCGGCCTGGAACAGCTACAACGTGTATCTCATGCACGCGTCGCTGAAATGACGCGGCGGAAGCGCAGGGGCTGACCCGGGCGGGCCTGGGCCACCGCATCGACATCGGCGTCGAGCACCACGCCGATCACCGGATAGCCGCCGGTGATCGGGTGATCGGCCAGGAAGACCACGGGCTGACCGCTCGGCGGGACCTGGATGGAGCCCAGAGCCATACCCTCCGTGGGCAATTCGCCGGAAATGCCGCGTTGCAGGGGCGGGCCGGTGCGGCGGTCGAGGCGGGCGCCGACGCGGTCGGTATCGGAGGATACGGTCCATTCGCCCTCATACAGGGCCGGGGCGTTGGCGAACCAGTCGTCGCGCGGGCCAGGGAAGACCCGGATGGTGAGCCTGCCCGCGAGCGGTGCGGCGACCGGGGCCACGTCCACGATCGGATGGACGCGAGGCGGAAGGCCCACGGGCAGTACATCTCCCGGGCGAAGCGGCGCGGGGCCGATGCCGGACATGGTGTCGCGGCTGCGGGAACCCAGCACGGGTGGGACGTCTATTCCGCCGCGTACCGCTACGTAGCTTCGCAAACCGGACAAAGCCCAGCCGAGCCGAAGTCGCTGGCCCTCTTCGATTTCCAGCACGCTCGCCGCGCCGACCGGACGGCCGTCCACGGTCGCGGGTGCGGACGCGCCCGTCACCGCCACCGTGAGATGGCGTTGCGCGAGCAGTTCCAGGCCACCGAACAAAGCCTCGATTCCGGCTGCGCCCTCAGGGTTTCCGACCAGTCGGTTCGCCAACCGCAGGGAGGCGCGATCCGCCGCGCCCGCGATACCGACACCGGAATCGAACCAGCCGGGACGGCCCAGATCCTGAATGGTCGCCAGCGGGCCGACCCGCTCGACCCGGATCACGGAAGATCACCGCTGCCGGCGGGATGCGAGTGCCGGTGTGCGCCGCGGAGCGGCAGGCCGCCGCGCACGCTCACCCGGACCTGGTGAAACTCGCAGGCAGACAGGCCGATCCACATCCTCATCCCCGCTCCTCGACATCGACGAATCGCACGCGGGTGCCGGTGCGGATCGCGGCGGGCGGATCGCGATCGACATCCCACATGGAGATATCCGTGGTGCCGATGAGCTGCCAGCCGCCGGGACTGCGGCGCGGGTACACCGCCGAATAGCCGCCCGCCAAGGCGACCGCGCCGGGCGGAATAGCCGTGCGGGACTGGGTCCGGCGGGGGACCGTCAGGCGGGCGTCGGGGGATTCCAGATAGCCGAAGCCGGGGGCGAATCCCACGAAGGCGCAACGCCATACGATGCCGGTGTGCTCCGCGATCACCTCGGCCGGAGTCAGGCCGAGCAGGCGTGCGACATCGGGCAGATCCGCACCGTCGTAGCGGACGGGAATCTCGACGGGTTCGTCCCGGAAACCATTGCCGCCCACCGCGTCGTCCGGACGATCATCCGGCGACCAGTCCGGCAGCCGGCGAGCGCCCGCCGCCACCCGCGCCTCGGATTCCAGGCGGGCCAGCAGCGAATTCAATTGCTGCCGCACCGGTTCCGCAGCGGTAGGAGAGGAGAGTGTCACCAGTACGGTCGCCGCGGCGGGAAGCACATCCACCACCCCCGCGGGCCGCACACGCAGGGCAGCGGCCAGCCCCACCACCATGCCGCGCTGTGGCGGAATCACCAGCAGCGCACAATCACCCGCCGAGCGAACCTCGCCGGCGAGCGACTCGGGCGCCGAATCAGTCATAACGGGCCTCTCGCGCGAAGGCCTCCAATGTAATACCGGCCGCCCCCGAGGTGGTCCGGATACGGGAGACCGTCTGCACGGCGACCCGCAGCTGCGGTGCGGATAGCAGCCGACCGATCGGGGTCGGCAGATGCCTCTGATGCGAAGGCGTACAAGGCAATGCCGCTTGTGTCGAGGTTGGAGCCGATGCGGCGGGCAGGGCTTCCTCCACCATCGGGAAGCCACCGGCCGCGCTGCTGATCCCGCCGGTGGTGCGACCTCGCGGCTGAACGGCCGTGGCAACCCGCCGCTGCCGCTGGTATTCCTGGTGCGCAGCAGGCAAATCGAGCGCGGCAGGCAATGGGTCGGGTCGGTCCCCAGCGGTCATAGCGGGCCTCTCATGTGAAGGCCTGCAGGGGAATGCCGTCTGCTTCGAGGGCGGTGCGGATTCGGTGGGCCATTTCCACGGCGGCCGGGGAGTCGCCGTGGACGCAGATGCTGGCGGCGGAGACGGCTACGGTACCGCCGTCCAGGGTCAGGGCTTTGCCGGTGCGGGCTATCGAAAGGGCCTGGGCCACTGCTTCGTCCGCGTGCAGGACGGCGCCGGGGAGGGTGCGGGGGGCGAGCAGGCCGTCGGGGGTGTAGGCGCGGTCGGCGAAGCCCTCGCCGAGGAAGGGGGTACCGGCTGCTCGGGCGGCCTGCTCCATTTCGGTGGCGGCGGGGCCCAATAGGGCCAGGCGGGAATCGAATTCGCGGAGGGCCGCGACGATCGCGTCCGCGAGGGTGCGGTCCGCGGCGGCGGCGTGATAGAGCGCGCCGTGCGGTTTCACGTAGCGGACACGGTCCCCGGCGGCGCGGGCGAAGGCGTCGAGACTGCCTATTTGGTAGAGGGTTTCGTCGCGCAGCTCGGCGGCGGAAACGGCGAGGGCGCGGCGGCCGAAGCCCGGCAGGTCCCGGTAACCGATGTGCGCGCCGATGCGGACACCCCGCTCGACGGCGAGCGCGCAGGTGCGACGCATGATCGACGGATCGCCGGCGTGGAAACCGCACGCGATATTGGCGCTGGTGACCACCTCGAGCATGGCCGCATCGTCACCCATGCGGTACGCGCCGAAGCCCTCGCCCAGATCGCTGTTCAGGTCCACCGTCATGGGTCCGATTGTAGAAGTGACTCGAGTCACCTCGGAGAATCCGGAGATGTCATCGGTGGTCGGTACGCTCGAAAAATCATGGCCACCTATTTCGATCCGAAGGCCTGGTCACCTTTGCGGGCGGTAGACCTGGGCATGGACCTGGGAAAACGCCTGTTCGACCAGACCTGGGTCGATCAGTGGGCGAGCTTCACCACCGCCTGGATCGAACCCGTCACCGATTTCGGGGTCGGGACTGTCACCGCGCTCATGCCCGATGTGCTCATGACACTGCTGTCCGAGGGCATTCTCAGTCAGTTCGGCGGGCAGGAGGTGAGCGCCACCTTCCTCGGACACGATCTGCGGGCCACGCTGCACACGCTCAAAGCGCGGCGGCGGGGAGCGCATTTTCAGACCAAAACCGTTCTCACCGAGCTGTATTGGAATCAGCACCGGGTCGAGGAGCTGACCGTCATCGCACACGGGGTGCGGCTGGTGCCGGGGGTGCCGACCAAAGTGCGGGCACAGCAGCTCGACGTCACCGGGGTGATTTCGCTTGCGGCGCTGCTGGAATGGCTCAACACCTGGCAGCGGGACTGGGAACTGTCGCCCGCGGCGGACGGGCTCGTTCTGGCGCGGCATCGGCGCAGGCGGGTGCGGGCGCTGGTCGACGCCGATATCACCGACAATGTGCTGACCATCGCCGTGCGGAGTGCGCACTGGCGCGGGATGCGCGCGCCGCGGCGAATGACGATGCTGAAGCCGATTCCGCTGTCGGACCTACCCAGCCGGGCGCGGATCATCAGTACGCAGCGGGTCGGCGAGCACGTCTGCTTCGCCGCCGACCTACCCGGATTGGCCGGGTCGTTCGACCTGGCGCAGATCCGCTCGGCCATCGTCACCGGAACCACACTGATCATCTTCTGACCGCATTCGTCATCCTGGCGCGGGATTACGGGGGTTCGTCTGCGTTCAGGACCGGGATTGCCACCACTCGACCAGGGCTGCCTCCGCCTCCTCGCGGGGGAGGGGGCCGCGGTCGAGGCGGAGTTCCTTGAGGAATTTCCAGGCCTTGCCGACGTCGGGGCCGGGCTGGATGCCGAGCAATTCCATGATGGCGTTGCCGTCGAGGTCGGGGCGGACGCGGTCGAGGTCCTCCTGCTCCTGGAGGACGACGATGCGGGCTTCCAGGTCGTCGTAGGTGGAGCGCAGTTGGGCGGCGCGGCGCTTGTTGCGGGTGGTGCAGTCGGCGCGGACGAGTTTGTGCAGGCGGGGGAGGAGTTCGGCGCCGTCGGTGACGTAGCGGCGGACGGCCGAATCGGTCCACTGGCCCTTGCCGTAACCGTGGAAGCGCAGGTGCAGGTAGACCAGGCGCGCGACATCCTCGGTGAACTGCTTCGGATACTTCAAAGCGCGCATGCGCTTTCGCACCATTTTCGCGCCGACCACCTCGTGGTGGTGGAAGCTCACGCCGCCGCCGGGCTCGTTCTTCTTGGTGGGCGGCTTGCCGATGTCGTGCAGCAGGGCGGCCCAGCGCAGCACCAGGTCCGGATCGCCCTCCTCCTGGTCGATGGCCTGGCGCAGTACCGTCAGCGAATGCTCGTAGACGTCCTTGTGCTGGTGGTGCTCGTCGATCTCCAGCTTCATGGCGGGCAGTTCGGGCAGCACCCGCTCCGCCAGGCCGGTCTCGACCATGATGTCGATGCCCTCGGTCGGGTGATCACCGGCGATCAGCTTGTCCAGCTCGGTGTGCACCCGCTCGGCGGTGATGCGGTCGATCTCCGGGGCCATCTCGGCAATGGCGTCGCGCACGCGCGGGGCCAGCCGGAAACCCAGCTGCGAGACGAAACGGGCGCCCCGCAGCATGCGCAGCGGATCGTCCTGGAACGAATCCTGTGGCAGCGCAGGCGTATCGAGCACACCCTCGAGCAGATCCGCCATACCGTTCAGCGGATCCACGAACTCCAGCTCACCGAGTTCGCCGATGCGCACGGCCATGGCATTCACCCGGAAATCGCGGCGCACCAGATCGGCCTCGAGCGTATCGCCGAAGGTGACCTCCGGATTGCGGGAGACGCGGTCGTAATTGTCGGCGCGGAACGTGGTGATCTCCAGCTGCTGACCGTCCTTGGCGGCACTCACCGTGCCGAACGCCAGCCCGCCGGTATCCCACAGATGATCGGCCCAGCCGCGCATCAATTCCTGCACCGCCTCGGGCCGGGCATCGGTGGTGAAATCCAGATCGGTACCCAACCGGCCCAGCACGGCGTCACGCACCGTGCCACCCACCAGATACAGCTCGTGACCGTGCTGGGCGAACAACTCACCCAGCGGGGTCAGAACCTCCGACAGCCGTCCCACGGTGATCGCCGCCGAGGCCAGCAATCGGGTACGACGATCCACGCTGCTTGCTTCCTCGGACTTCGGCGAAACCACGAAATCCGAGCTTAGTGGACTAAGCAAGTCCTTATTATCCCGGCGCTGCTGCGAATCCTGCGGCCCGTATCAAAGGTAACGACTGATTTCGTACCGTCGGGGTAACTCACCGGGTACGGGCCAACTTAGCCAACTACCTGGCCGCCGGCCCGCGATGCGGCGTACCCAGCACCTAACTCCCGGCCAAAGGCGCGGAGAGGCGGAACAGCGTCGCGGGGAGGCGGGATATGCTGGCGCGGTGTCTCCGGCCGATCGCGCGAACAGTCGACGCCGCCAGCCCCGGCGCCGTGGTTCGGCCGGTAGTGCGGCGAAACCTCGCATGCGCACGGTGCGGGAGACCTCTGCCGGTGGGCTGGTTGTGGACGGGTTGGACGGGCCGCGTGAGAAGCGGTGTGCCGCACTGATCGGGCGGACCGATCGGCGTGGGCGATTGCTGTGGTCGCTACCCAAGGGGCATATCGAAGAGGGCGAAACCGCTGAGCAGACCGCTATCCGCGAGGTTGCCGAGGAGACCGGCATCAATGGCAGTGTGGTCGCCGAACTGGGCAGTATCGATTACTGGTTCGTGACCGAGGGCCGGCGGGTACACAAGACGGTGCACCACTATCTGATGCGATTTCTCGACGGCGAACTCTCCGATGCCGATGTCGAAGTCACCAAGGTGGCCTGGGTTCCCTTGAGCGAACTCGATTCCCGGCTCGCCTACGCTGACGAACGCAGGCTGGCGGAGGTCGCGAACCGGCTGATCGACCGGATGGAGAACGGCAGACAATGACGCGTGCGGGGTCTGGGCGTCCTGGGCAAGACACCGCGGCGCTGCACCGCTGGATCCTGTCGTTCGTCGCGGTGGTGGTCGCCGTGCTGACGGTATGTCCGTCCGCTGCGACGGCACAGCCGTCCGGCAGCGGCTCCGGCGCGGCGCCGACCGGACCGAAATTTCTGAAACTGTCCCTGGATTCGGTGACGCCCACGGCGATCACCGCCAGCAGCGACCCCTATTTCGTGGTGTCCGGCACCATCACCAATATCGGTGACCGGCCGGTCGACGATGTCAGTGTGCGCATTCAGCGCGCCGCCGCCGTCACCAACCCGAGCGGCCTGCGGTCGACGCTGCGACTGGACCAGAACAGCTTCGACGTCACCGGCGAATTCCAGGATGTCGCAGACCGTTTGGACACCGGACAGCGAAAGCAGTTCAGCCTCACGGTCGCACTGCGCTCGGCCCCCGAATTGCCCAGCGGGATCTCCTCGATCGACATCACCGCGCCCGGCATCTATCCGCTGCTGCTGAACGTCAACGGCGCGCCCAGCTACGGCGGTCAGGCGCGACTCGACGACGCGCGCTTCCTGCTGCCCGTGCTCGGCGTCCCCATCGCCACCCCGGACCCGATGAAACGCACTGTCACGCCGACGGTTCCGGCCGTCCCGGACGCGCCACCGGTCGCCACCACCATGCTGTGGCCGCTGGCCGACCGGCCGCGCCTGGTCGCCGGTGCGACGGGGTCCGTGCAGGGGTCCGCCATGCTCACCGATGACGATCTGGCGTCCTCGCTCGCCAGCGGGGGGCGGCTCGATCAATTGCTGTCCGCGCTGGAGACCGCGCTCAAACCCGATGGCGGGCACGACCGCAAACTCACCAGTGCGCTGTGCCTGGCCGTCGATCCGGACCTGCTGCTCACCGTCTCCGATATGACGGACGGCTACCGGGTGCTGGCCAGTCCGTCCGATCCGGACGGCACCACCCGGGCCGGCACCGGCGCGCACGCCGCCAAGGCCTGGCTGGACCGGCTGCGCACGCTGGCACCCACCATGTGCGTGGTCGCGCTGCCGTTCGCGCAGGTCGACCCCACCGCGCTGGCCGCCGCCGGGGACGAGACGCTCTCGGACCGAGCCCTCAACGCGCCTGCTGACCTGGTGGATTCGCTGCTGTCGGTGAAATCCGTGCGCGGCGTGGCACTGCCGGACTCCGGAACCCTCGACACCGACGGCGCGGGCCTGCTCGCGCACCACGGCTACACCACCGCCGTGCTCGCCGACAATGCCGTGGCGCCCTCCGACGGGCGCAGCAATATCTCCAGCGCCAAAAGCCCGGGCGGCGCAAGCGAATCGGTGAATCCGGACATGGTGCTCCTGTCGGGGGTCACCCTGCCCACCGTCGGCGGCGATGCCGCGGGCGGCCCCGAAATGCATGCCGCCACCTTCGATATCTGGTCGGCCACCGCACTCGCCGCCATCGGCTCGCATCCGCCGACCCCGCCGTTCACCCCGGACCGAATCCGCTACGACGTCACCAACGACTCCCGCGCGGCCCGGCTGCAGGACGCGCTCGGCGCGGTCGCCTGGACCGCGCTGAACCCGGAGGCCGGACGGCCGCGCTCCGCGGTGCTCATGCCGCCGCAGCAGTGGGGCGCCAACCGGGACGAGGCCACCGCGGTGCTCGGACAGCTCGACCTGCTCTTCCGCAATAATCTGGCCGCACCGCGCTCCTTCACCGAACTGCTGGCGCAGCAACCGGATCCGCAGCCCTACGACCTGGACTATCTGCCCGCCGCCGCGGACGAGGCGGTGCCCGACCACTTCGCCGAACCGGTTCGGCAGCAGGCGCACAACATCACCGAGCTGATGGGCGCCCTGGTCGACCAGCCGCAGCAGGAGCTCACCCCGCGCACCTTCCTCACCCCGCTGCGCGACGACCTCATCCGGGTGCTGACCATGTCGGACCGGCGCGCCGGCGCCGCCGCGGCCGATACCACCGCGCAGCGCCGTCTCGACCAGACCACCCGCACCATCGACGACCTGTTCCATTCGGTGACCGTGCTGCCGCCGGGCGGCGTCTACACCCTCGCCTCCGAACAGAGCCCGCTGCTGCTGGTCGCCCGCAACGATCTGCCGGTCGCCATCCGCATCAAATTCCGCATCGACGCGCCGACCGAGACAAATATCAAAGACATCGGCGAACAACAGCTTCCGGCCAAGGGCACCCGGTCCTTCCAGATCCCGACCGAGGTGTCCGACAGCCGAAACCTGGTGATACCCATCGCCCTTACCACACCCGACGGGACACCGCTCGGCAATGCGGTATCGGTATCCGTGCGGTCCAACGCCTACGGTCGAGTGTTGGCAATAATTACCGCAAGCGCCGGAGCACTGCTGCTCCTGCTGGCGGGTCGCCGGCTCTGGCACCGCTTCCGCGGGCAGTCGGATCCGGCGGACGAAGGCTTCGATCCGGAGAAGCGACGCCGGGTGAACAAGTACCTGCGCGCACGGAAACGCAAGCTGCGAGACGAGAACCAGGAGGCCCGGTGAGCGAGTACGGCGGACCGCGCTCGACCGGCCGACCCGAGGGCACCGACGGGCCGCGCTCCCACGGCGCCGACGGACCGCCCGCACGGGGCACCGAGGGCCCGCACGCACGCCGGGCACCGTCGGCGCCGTGGGAGCGCGGTGCGCCCGCACCGCAGGGGGGACCGCGTCCGGCACCCCAGGGTCCGCGACCCGTGCCGCAAACTCCGCGCCCGGCACCACCGGGTCCGCGTCCGGTACCGCCAGGTCCGCGCAGTGGTGGCTTTCCGCCGGTGCCGCAGGTGAATACGCCCGGAGGGCCCGGCCGTCCACTACCCGGTCAACCGTCCGGTCCGCTGCCGGTGCGGGGACCACGCCCCGGCGAATCCGGGCCCATCATGGCGCGGCCGCCCGCACCCGGACAGCCGCCGCGCCAGCCCCAGCCGCCGCGCCCGGCCGGACCGCCGCGCGGAAACGCCTACGTACCCGAGGAAGACCGCTACCACTGGGGACACGGCAACCCTGATCAGAACCGGGCACCCGGCATCGGGCCGCGGCCCACCCCGCGCGACGGCATGCGCTATCCGGAGTCGAATCCGGTACCGCGGCACTCGCAACCACTGCCCAGGCAGGCGCGCGGCGGACCGACCACACGGGAACAGCGGCAGGTCGAGAAGGCCGAGAACTCGAACGCCCGACTGGTCCGGGACTCCGGATCCATCGCCATCGCGACCCTGGTCAGCCGCATCACCGGCTTCGGTAAACAGCTACTGCTGCTGACCGTGCTCGGACCGGCCATCGCCAGTGCCTTCACCGTCGCCAGCACCATCCCGACCATGATCTCCGAGCTGCTGCTCGGCGCGGTCCTCACCGCCATCGTGGTGCCCACCCTGGTGCGCGCGGAGAAAGAGGACCCCGACGGCGGCAGCGCCTTCGTCCGGCGGCTGTTCACCGCCGCGCTCACCGTGCTCGGCATCGGCACCACTCTGGTCCTGATACTCACGCCCGTCCTGACCACCCACGTCTTCCTCTCGAACGACGGCAAGGTCAATACCGCGCTCACCACCGCACTGACCTTCCTGCTGCTGCCCGCCGTGCTCTTCTACGGCACCTCGGCGCTGCTGATGGCCATCCTGAATACGCACGGGGTGTTCAAACCCGGCGCATGGGCGCCGGTGCTGAACAATCTCGTCGTACTCGCCGTGCTCATCACCTACCGGCTCACACCGGGTGAGATCAGCCTGGATCCCGTCCGCATGGGCAATCCGAAACTGCTGGTCCTCGGCGTCGGCGTGACCGTCGGCGTCGCGGTGCAGGTGATCAGCCTGCTACCCGCCATCCGGCGCGAAGGCATCGACCTGCGACCCCTGTGGGGCGTGGACGCGCGACTCAAGCAGTTCGCGGGCATGGGCGGGGCCATCATCCTGTACGTCCTGATCAGCCAGATCGGCTGGACCTTCGCCACCCGCATCTCCTCACACGTCGATGTCGCCGGTCCCGCCATCTACCAAAATGCCTGGCTGCTACTGCAATTGCCGTACGGCGTGCTCGGCGTGACGCTGCTGACCGCGATCATGCCGCGACTGAGCCGCAATGCCGCCGCCGACGACACACCGGCCGTGGTCGACGATCTCGGCACCGCCACCCGGCTCACCATGATCGCGCTCATCCCGGTCGTCACCTTCCTGACCTTCGCCGGACCGCAGATCGGCCGGGCCCTCTACGGCTACGGGCACTTCGGATCCGGACAGGCCGGGCGGCTCGGCGAGGCCGTCTCCTGGTCGGCCTTCACGCTGATCCCGTACGCGCTGGTGCTGATCCACCTGCGCGTCTTCTACGCCCGCGAACAGGCCTGGACGCCGACCTGGATCATTCTCGGCATCACCAGCGTGAAGATCGCGCTGTCGGCGCTCGCGCCGATGGTCGTCGACGAGCGCCACGTGGTGATCGCGCTCGGTGTCGCCAACGGGCTCGGCTTCGTCTCGGGCGCCGTGATCGGCGGCTGGCTGCTGCATCGCAGCCTCGGCGATCTGCGCATGGCCAATGTCGGGCACACCATCACCCGGGTGGTGGGGGCCTCCCTGGCCGCCGGCGTGGTCATGTGGACCGCCGACAAGGTCATGGGGCTGCACCGGCTTTCGGAGTCGTTCGGCGGTATCGGATCGCTGGTGCGGGTGGCCCTCACCGCGATCATCATGTTCGGTGTCGCCTTCGGCCTCATGCGGCTGGCGGGTATCCCCGAAATCGTCGCCATCACGGTGGCCGTCTCGCGGCGCCTCGGCTTCACGGCTCCCGCACCGGAGATGGATCTCGACGGCGGGCCGATCGACGCGACCACGCTGCTCCCCAAGCCGGATCTGCGCGCCGCGCCGTACTACTACCGGTTCGATCCGTACCTCGACGCGCAGACAATGGTGCTGCCTGTTATCCGACCCGATGCGGTTGACATCACCGGCAAGGGTGAGTTCCCGTACCCTGTTCGGCAGAGAAGCGCAAGCGCCGCATCCGGCGTTCCAGACGACTACAGCAGGCCGGATGAGGGCTCTCGCGCGGCCTCGGACGACGGTGTCTACCAGGCACCGGGTTCGGCCCAGACACATCGGTCTCCGACATACCAGGGCGAAGGAGGAACGAGGGTGAGCGACGACGCGGTGAGCGGCGTCCCGGCCGCCGAATCCACAGCGGCAGCGGGCGGTGGGCTCTCCACGGATGCGCCCCCGACTCCGGACGAAAAGATCGGAAAGCAGAGCGGCAAAGCCGATTCCGCCTACCGATCCACCGGACGTGGCGACCGAGGCGAACCGGACGAACTACCGGACGAAGGTGGCGCAGGCCCCGAAACCGGTGTCTACGAGGCGATCTCGCCTCAGATGCCGCCCATGCGGGTGGAGGCCACCAAGCGCATCCAGCGCGGCCCCAAACTGCTGCCCGGCGCCTCCGTCGCGGGCGGGCGCTACCGGCTGCTCGCCGGCCACGGCGGCGCGCGCGGCCTGAAATTCTGGCAGGCGCTGGACGTGAAGCTCGACCGCGAGGTCGCGCTCACCTTCGTCGACGCCGACCAGCAGGACGCCGAGAACTCCGGACACGATGGGCCCCAGGCGATCCTGTCGCGCACCCTGCGACTCGGGCGGATCAACTCGCCCGGCCTCGCTCGCGTGCTCGACGTGGTCCGCGGATCCTCCGGCGGCATCGTCGTCGCCGAATGGACGCCCGGCCGCTCGCTCAAGGAGATGGCCGATACCGTGCCGTCCCCGATAGGAGCGGCGCGCGCCATCCGGGCGCTCGCGGCGGCGGCCGAACTGGCCCACCGCGGCGGCGGCTCGCTGTCCATCGATCACCCGGATCGGGTGCGCATCAGCGCCTCCGGTGACGCGGTGCTCGCCTTCCCCGGAACCCTCGGCGATTCGGACGCGCAATCGGACGTCCGCGGGCTCGGGGCCATGCTGTACGCGCTCATCACGGCGCACTGGCCGATTCGCGTCGGCGGCGTCACCGGCACCGCGGCGACCATCGGCGGACTGCCGCTGGCCGATTTCGGGCCGGACGGAACTCCGGTGGAGCCCAGGACCATTCGGCCCGAGGTGCCCTTCGAGATCTCCGCGGTCGCGGTGCGCTCGCTGGAATCCAACAAGGGTGTGCGCACCGCCGCCACGGTTCAGCACGTGCTGGAGCAGGCGTCGGTCGTCGACCAGAAGACCGATCTCATTCCGGTGCTCAGACTCGGCCAGCGGCCGCCCTCGGCGCCGGACGAGACCCTCGCCGATCCGGAACTGCTCGCCGCCGAGAAGGAACGCTCGCAGCGAATGATGTGGATCCTGGTCGGGCTCGGCGTGCTGGCCGCGCTGGTGGTCGGCGTCATCATCTGGTGGCTGCTGAGCGTGTTCGCGCCAGGCAGTTCCGAAGCGCCGCTGAACGAGCAGCGCAATATCGGGCTCACCACATCCAGCCCGATACCCACCTCGCCGGGTGCTCCGGCGCCGACCGGCGCCGCGGCGCAGGGTGTTCCGGTACCGGTCACCGGCGCCATGGTGTTCTCGCCCGAGGGCACCCCGGACGGTGTGGGCAGCGTCGGGGCCGTGCTGGACAACAACCCCGTCACGGTGTGGCGGACCGATGCGTACTTCCAGCAGTTCCCCGCCCTCAAGAAGGGGGTGGGGATCATGACGACGCTCGGCAGCCCCAGCAAGCTCACCAAGGTGATCATCGATTCGCCGACACCGGGCACCGTGGTCGAGATCCGCACCTCGCCCACGGCGTCGCCGACGCTCGATCAGACCCAGCTCATCGGGTCGGCGACGCTCGGCAACGGGACCACCGAGATCGCGGTGCAGGCCGACCAGCCTGCCCGCTACGTGCTGGTGTGGATCACCGCGCTGGCGCAGAACGGCGGTCAGTACCAGACCTCTATCGGCGAAGTCCGCTACGAGGCCGCACCGTAGTTCCGAGGCCGTGCCGTGATCTCCGGCCTCGGAACTGGGTGTCCGGTTCGCCCGAAAAAGCCCGCTAGCTGCGCTTTTATTGCGCAAACCATTGCTGCCGAATCGTTATCTTCGTTATGATCTTGCGTACTCTCTGCTGGTTTCAGGAGTTGCAGGTTCAGGAGTTGCATTGTCAACTGCGAAGAATTACGAGGTAGCGACCGAGCCGACCACTCGGCCCACAGCGACGGCTGTCCGGACCCGGAAACCCCGGGTCGCCGAGGCCACCGATCGCGATCTCCTAGCCGCCCACGCCACCGGCGAGCGGCACGCCTTCGCCGAACTATTACGGCGCCATCGCGATCACCTCTGGCAGACCGCCCTGCGCGCGTCCTACACGCCCGAGGACGCCGCCGACTCGCTGCAGGACGCCCTGCTGTCCGTCCATCGCGGCGCGGGCGCCTTCCGCGGCGATGCCGAGGTCCGCAGCTGGTTGCACCGCATTGTGGTGAACGCGTGTCTCGATCGCATCCGTCGCAACAAACTGCGGTGCACGGTACCGTTACCGGACGAGTCGTTGCTCGAACCCCTTTATGCCCGCGACGATTTCGCGAGCCTGGAGGCAAGTCTTGTCATCGACGCAGCATTGTTCACGCTGCCCGCCGAACAGCGCACCGCACTCGTCGCCGTGGAGCTCGAAGGACTGTCGATCGCGGAAGCCGCAGCGCTGCTCGGAGTTCCGGCCGGAACCATCAAGAGCCGGTGCGCCCGCGGCCGGCGACGACTCGAAGAACATCTGCACGCGATGAACACCTGAATCCGCCGCGAAGCACGCAGGATAGCGGGAACCGGATCGCACTCCGGTGCGTCAAAAACTAAGACAGGTCTGCGAATTCCCATATCGGGTCCGATCTGGAGGGGCGATGAACGAGGACTACGCAGGAGGACCGGTGGCAGCGGGGACGATTCCCCGGCCGCCCTATTCCTCCGAGCTGCTCGCCGATCTGCACGCCGGGAACGTCCCGGCGGATCTGTCCGCCCAGCTGTGGACGCAGGTCCGCCGCGATCCGGACGCCATGCGCTACCTGCGCTCGCTCGATCAGGTGAACAACCGCCTGCGCGACCTCGGCCGCGACGAGCACATCGCGCACCCCATGCCCACCGCCATCACCGCACGCCTGGAACGAATGATCGACAATCTCGCCGCCACCGACCTCGACACCGGCGATCGAGTGGCCACCGTGCACCGCCTCCCGGTGCCCCGCCAATCCACCCATCCCGCACCGCCTTCCACCGCACCCATGCCGGTATTGAACGGTTCGGCCATCTTCGACACCGGGCGGCTGGACCCCCGCGAACTCGACGACCTCGTGCCCGAGGAGCCCGCCGAGTCGGAGTTCGATCTCCCGCCCGGGCCCGCCCCGGCGACCGAACGGTTCTCCAATCGGCTGCGCTGGCTCACCGCGGCCGCGGCCACCGCCGCCATCACGGCGGGCGCCGTGGTGGCCATGGACGCGGTACAGGGCCACCACGGGACGCCCGCCGCCGCCCAACCCGCCGGCGCGGTCCCGCTGGCGGCGGACCTTCCTTCCACTGTGGTACTTGCCGCCATGGGCCACCACGACATCAGTGGGCCGCTCGCCGCCGGCACCGCGCTATCGAGCTGTCTCGGGGCCGCCGGCCTCAACCGCTCGGTCCTCGGGTCGCGTAGCGTCGTCTACGGCGGCAAACAGGCCGTACTCGTACTGCTCGCGGGCCCGCACGCGCCGCAGATCACAGCCGCCGTGCTCGACAACGGCTGCGGACCGGGGAACCCGCAGGTACTGGCCAGCACCGATATCGGCTGACGGCCGGCCGCAGCTCCCATTCACACCTGTGGATGGGGGCGCCATCGCCTACCCCCGGCCCCCGGGAACAACAGCGTTTACGCTGTGGTTGACCGACATGCCTGTTTCACGTGCCTGTTTCACAACTGCCTCGGAGGACCCTTTGAGTACCGCTGTTCGCGACCTGATCATCGTCGGTTCCGGACCGGCCGGATACACCGCGGCTGTGTACGCGGCGCGTGCGGAACTCCAGCCGATCCTCTTCGAAGGCACCCAGTTCGGCGGCGCCCTCATGACCACCACCGAGGTCGAGAACTTCCCCGGCTTCCGCGGCGGCATCATGGGCCCGGATCTGATGGAGGAGATGCGCGAGCAGGCCAAGCGTTTCGGCACGGACATCCGCACCGAAGATGTGGACGAGCTCGACCTGTCCGGTCCGATCAAGAAGGTCACCGTCGGCGATGACGTGTTCGAGGCCTACGCCGTGATCCTCGCCATGGGTTCGGCGGCCCGCTACCTGAACATCCCCGGTGAGCAGGAACTACTCGGCCGCGGCGTCAGCGCCTGCGCGACCTGCGACGGCTTCTTCTTCAAGGGCCAGGACATCGTGGTGGTCGGCGGCGGCGACTCGGCCATGGAGGAGGCCACCTTCCTCACCAAGTTCGCCTCCAGCGTCACCATCATCCACCGCCGCGAAGA
Organism: Nocardia sp. NBC_01388; assembly: GCF_045040085.1. Taxonomy (NCBI): domain Bacteria; kingdom Bacillati; phylum Actinomycetota; class Actinomycetes; order Mycobacteriales; family Nocardiaceae; genus Nocardia; species Nocardia sp. NBC_01388. The sequence continues at coordinate 6,560,709 of NZ_CP109553.1, read as the reverse complement.
GTTCCGGGCTTCCCGCATCATGCTGGAGCGGGCCAAGGCCAACGAGAAGATCCGCTTCCTGCTGAACTCCGAAGTGACTGCGGTGCACGGTGATTCGGCTGTCACCAGCCTGAGCATTCGGGACACCCGCACCGGCGAGACCTCAGAGCTGCCCGCCACCGGCCTGTTCGTCGCCATCGGCCACGACCCGCGCAGCGAACTGGTGCGCGGCCAGGTCGACCTGGACGGCGAGGGCTATGTCCAGGTCGACGGCCAGTCCACCTACACCTCGCTGCCCGGCGTCTTCGCCGCCGGCGACCTCGTAGATCACACCTACCGGCAGGCCATCACCGCCGCCGGAACCGGTTGCCGCGCGGCCATCGACGCCGAGCGCTGGCTCGCGGACCAGGGCGACATCACCAGCAACACACTTGATCACGCCGGTCACTCGGTGGAATCGAACACCGCGGTCATCAGTAACTAGAAGGAGTCACCATGTCGGACGCCAAGACCACCGCCACGAAGACCGTCACCGACGCCACCTTCGCCCAGGACGTGCTGGCCAGCGACAAGCCCGTCCTGGTCGACTTCTGGGCCACCTGGTGCGGCCCGTGCAAGATGGTCGCCCCGGTGCTCGAGGAGATCGCCGCCACCCACTCCGACAGCCTGACCATCGCCAAGGTCGACGCGGACGCGAATCCGGAGGCCTCGAAGGACTACGGCATTCTGTCGTTGCCTACCATGGTGCTGTTCCAAGGGGGCAAGGAGATCAAGCGGATCGTCGGCGCAAAGGGCAAAGCGGCCCTTCTGCGCGAACTCGAGGGTGTTATCTGACGACGCGCCGTACGATGCCTGCACTCGACAGTTGCCGAAATCCGGTCCGGGTCTGAGACAATCGACCGACGCTCCGGTCGTGCAAAGGTGTGAATCTTTGCACGAGTGGGTACCCGGGTTGGCGGAAGGAAAGGGCTCTTACGCATGCACCGACTTCGTCACGGCGATACTGGACCAGCCGTAGCTGAGGTTCGGAGCACCCTCGCAAGTCTCGGATTCCTGCACTCCCACCTGAATGCCGAGCACGGCAACGGGAATGGCGAGTACTGGAAGAACGTAGAAGTCGTCTTCGACCACGACCTCGACTCCGCGGTCCGCGGCTTTCAGCAGCATCGCGGCCTGCTCGTCGACGGCGTGGTCGGACCGGCTACGTACCGGGCCCTCAAGGAAGCCTCCTACCGGCTCGGCGCCCGCACGCTGATCTATCAGCTGTCGGCGCCGCTGTACGGCGACGATGTCGCCACCCTGCAGCGCCGTCTGCAGGACCTCGGTTTCTATGTCGGCCGGGTGGACGGATTCTTCGGGCCGCATACGCACGAGGGGCTCACCTCCTTCCAGCGCGAGATCGGCCTGGCCGGTGACGGCATCTGCGGTCCGGACACGCTCCGGTCCCTGGAATTGCTGGGAGCCCGTGTCACAGGCGGTAATCCGCATCGCATCGCCGAGGAAGAAGTGGTGCACCGGGCCGGGCCGCAGCTCACCGGTAAGCGCATCGTCATCGATCCGGGCCTGGGCGGACCCGATAAGGGCGCACCGGTGCCCAGCGAATTCGGCGACGTGTACGAATCGGAGATCCTCTGGGATCTGGCCAGCCGGCTCGAGGGCCGCATGGCCGCCACCGGTATGGAGACGTTCCTGTCCCGGCCGTGGGGCGCGAACCCCTCCGATGCCGAAAGAGCCGAGACCTCCAATACTTTCGACGCTGATCTGATGATCTCGCTGCGCTGCGCGGGCAATCCGAGCACCTCGGCCAGCGGTGTGGCGAGCTTCCACTTCGGCAATTCGCACGGGTCCACCTCGATGATCGGGCAGGTGCTCGCCGGTTTCATCCAGCGCGAGATCGTCGCCCGGACCTCACTGCAGGACTGCCGCACCCACGCCCGCACCTGGGATCTGCTGCGCCTGACCAAGATGCCGACCGTGCAGGTCGATATCGGCTATCTGACAAGCGATTACGATTCGACGGTGCTCACCAATCCGCGCATGCGGGATGTGATCGCCGAGGCCATCCTCATCTCGGTGAAGCGGCTGTACCTGCTCGGCCAGGACGACCAGCCGACCGGTACGTACACCTTCGCCGAACTGCTCGCCGAGGAAATGGCCGCGGCCGAGCGCATCTGAGCCCTGCTTCGAACCGAAAAACCCCGTCCTCCCGAATTACCCGGGACGACGGGGTTTTCTGCTGTCCGTACCGATCAGAGGGTGATCAGGCGGTTCGGCATGGTCATGGCCGCGGTCGCGAGCAGCTGATCCAGCGCGCGCTCCACGTCTTCCTTCCACAGGTGGTCGCTGTCCAGCTCCAGCCGCAGGCGCGGGAATCGGTGATGCGCGGCAACCACTTTGAAACCGACCTCCTCCAGGAAATCGGCATCGATCATGCAGGTCTCCGGCGTGCACACGGACGACGGCGACGGTTTGGAGGACGTACGCGGGGACGCGGGGGCGATCCGCTCCATGAACATCATGGACCCGAGATCCGCCATCGAGGTGGACGACGGATCCGAGCGAATCCCGAAGGACTCGATGGCCCGCACACCACGACGCACCAGATCGCCCACCACGGCCTGAATAAGCTGCTGGGCTACATCATTCGTCTGATACGGGAATTCGGCGCCCAGCGTGGTCAGCAGGACCGCGTCCGGGCTCACGGGGGAGGTGGGGAACAGTCCCGCGCGCGGTGAGGAGCTCGGCGGCGAATACAGCGCGCAGCCGGCCGGCTGACCGTCGATCAGCGCGATCTGCCCACACGAACCCCACTCCAAGAGCACAGTGGACAGCCAGGCCTCCTTTTCGAAGACCGGGTCACTGAATTCCCGGGAGTCCGCAGCCACCGCCGGATCGAGCTCCCAGAACACACACCGCCGGGCATGCGCCGGAAGTTTGTCGAGTCCGCCGAGGGTTAGTGCGGTAACGCTGGTCGACACCGCTCTGCTCAGCCTCCAGCTGTCCGATTCATCCACACTCACGCCGCATCAATATCTGCTCGCCAAAAAGAATAAGCGATCAAAGCAACACGCCTCTCCGGGCCTAGAAAACTCCGGCGTCACTGTGACGTTTCAGCCCCCACCCTCGGGTAGGGACCCCGAACCTCGAAATCTTCGCTCCGAGACTCGGGTGTGGGGGTAGGGCCCCGATTTTCCGCTACGGCTTGGACTGCTCCATCATGCTGACGATCCGCTCCAGATCATCGATGGAACCGAACTCGACCGTGATCTTGCCCTTGCGCTTACCGAGCGCCACCGTGACCCGGGTGTCGAAGGATTCCGACAACCGCTCGGCCACATCCTGCAGACCCGGCATCTGAATCGGTTTGCGCTTGGCCGCCGGGGGAGTGGCCGCGGCATCCGGGTTCCGATTGGCCAGCGTGACAGCCTCTTCGGTGGCCCGGACCGACATACCCTCGGCCACGATCCGTGCGGCGAGTACCTCCTGCGCTTCGGCTCCGGCCTCCAGTGCGAGCACCGCGCGCGCGTGCCCGGCGGAAAGTACGCCCGCCGCCACCCGCCGCTGCACCGGAATCGGAAGTTTCAGCAGGCGAATCATATTCGTCACGACCGGTCGGGAACGGCCGATTCGCGAAGCCAGTTCCTCATGGGTGACGCCGAACTCCTCCAGCAGCTGCTGATAGGCGGCCGCCTCCTCCAGCGGATTCAACTGCACGCGATGGATGTTCTCCAGCAACGCATCCCGCAGCAGCGACTCGTCCGCGGTCTCCCGGACGATGGCCGGAATGGCGGGCAGGCCCGCCTCCTGGCTTGCGCGCCAACGCCGCTCGCCCATGATGAGCTGATACTTCGGGGTCGGCAGGCTCTCCACCTGACGCACCACGATCGGCTGCATGAGGCCGAACTCCTTGATGGAGTGCACCAGTTCGGCGAGCGCCTCGTCCTCGAAAACCTGACGCGGCTGCTTCGGATTCGGCACGATCTGATCGTGCGGAATCTCCCGGTACACCGCACCCGCATCGGCCGCCTCGGCGCCCTCGACCGGATCCGGAACCCGGTGCAGGAAGGCCGAAGCCGGCTGCGGTCCGATCGGGTCCAGTCCGATGACGACATTGGCGGCAGCGCTGCCGAGGCCACCCGGTGTCGCTGCGGGTCCGGTAGGGATAAGCGCGGCGAGACCGCGTCCCAGTCCACCCTTCTTCGCCTGGCTCATCGGTCTACTGACCCCTCTCGTTGTTCACCGCAGCCGAAATTTTCATTACACACCCGATCCCGTATCGGGTAGCAATGCGGGCTCCGGACTCGCCGACCGGAGTGCCATCTCACGTCCCGCATCGAGGTAGCTCATGGCGCCTCGCGAACCCGGGTCGTAGTCGAGCACCGTCATGCCGTAGCCCGGAGCCTCGGAAACCTTCACGCTGCGGGGGATGACCGCCTTCAGGACCGTGTCACCGAAGTGGTTGCGCACCTCCTCCGCGACCTGATCGGCGAGCTTGGTGCGGCCGTCGTACATGGTGAGAACAACGGTGGAGACATGTAATTCGGGGTTGAGATGCGACTGCACCAGACCGATATTGCGCATCAGCTGACCCACACCCTCCAGCGCGTAGTACTCGCACTGGATGGGGATCAACACCTCCTTCGCCGCGACGAGCGCATTGACGGTGAGCAGTCCGAGCGACGGCGGGCAGTCGATCATGACATAGTCGATGTCGTATCCGGCGAGATTGGCTTCCTGAATGGCGGCCTTCAACCGGCCCTCGCGGGCGACCATCGAGACCAGTTCGATCTCCGCGCCCGCCAGATCGATGGTGGCGGGAATGCACATGAGCCGCTCATTGTGCGGGCTCTGCTGGATGGCGTCCCGCACCGTGCACTCACCGATGAGCAGTTCGTAGCTCGACGGAATACCGGAGTGGTGCGGGATGCCGAGCGCGGTGCTGGCATTGCCCTGCGGATCGAGATCGACCACCAGCACCCGCATGCCCTGGATCGCCAGTGCGGCGGCCAGATTCACGGCGGTGGTGGTCTTGCCGACGCCGCCCTTCTGATTGGCGATGGTGATGACCCGCTGCTCCTTGGGGCGCTGCACCTCAGAGTTCTTGCTGGGATGCAAGACCTGGCTGGCGCGCGACGCCTCGGCGGCAATGGGGGTCTCGGTGGGGGAGATGTTCCCGAACGGGGTGCGGCTGAACTCCTCCGCGTCGAAGGTCCCGGTATCGAGCATGCCGGGCACTCGGGACGTTGTTTCCCGTGAAACATTCGCCGGACCGTTGGACATACAGGCTCCTAACCCCGAGAACTCAAAGACACGTGGCCGAGCGTGGCAGCAGGATCGGCAGCGGGCTCACTACGCCACGCTGCGTTGTCACCGAGATGGTGCGAGGTTCGAGCTGCGATACCCATTCGAAGCCGTTCCCGACTGTCGTGCAGTCGATTTGGAGCCGCTGCCGGGCATCGCAGTCTGCGCTCACACTCGACGTTCACTAGCTTGCCAGTACGGGACACAATACGGAAGTTGAACGGCAATGAACTCCATCCGACACGCTGAATCGGCCGGGACAATCAGCAGATTTCAGACTCGGGCCGCGCCGGGCGGGGCGCGGCGCATGTTTCCCGTGAAACAACAGCGGCGCCGGGGATGGAAAGCACGAAGCGGGCGAGACGGCAGGACTGCCGCCTCGCCCGCTTCAGCTCGGGCCGGGGGTGGAGCTACTTCGCCGAGAGGCTGCTGAGCAGACCGCTGAGGGGATTGCTCCCGGAGGACCCGGTGCCAGCCGGAGTAGTGGGCTGGTTCGTCACTGTGACGGTAGTGGTCTTGCTGCTGATCAGTTCCTGCGTCGCTTTGATTTCGTGCGAGCCGGTGGTCGACGGCGTCCACTGGATGGTGGCCGTGCTGCCACTCGGGTAGACCTTGCCGATCTCGGTGCCGTTGTCGGTGAAGTCGACCTGGAAGAGGGCGGAGGTGACCGTGACGCTCGCGGTGATCGTGTAGGCCTGCCCGACATAGAGTGTGGTGCCCGAGACGCTGAGGTCCGTCACCAGCGCGCTCGCCTCAGGCGCGGCGACCAATGCGGCCGTCGCCAGTGCGCCGAGCAGCGTGGCGCCGAGGCCGGTCCGCCGTGAGATCTTCATGAAAACTCCTGTGCTCCCTAACCCACTGCCTGTGGGTCAACGGGACAGTACCGAGCCACCGGCCTGCGCACAGCTATTTTGAAGTATCTATATTTCAATTATTCCGGCCACGGGACTTGCGGCGCTCACTCCGGGGGAGACGCTCGGCGCTGATCACCATCGTGGGCGTCTCCAGCACACCCACGCCGCACTCGAGCACCTCGGCGTGACCCGCGCCCGCCTTCGTGAGGTCGGCGCGATCGCGCTCCAATTCCTCGATCGCGCTGATGCCCTTGAGCGCCAGCATTCGTCCGTGATCGTGGATCAGCGGCATGGACCAACCGGCCAGCCGCGCCAGGGGAGCGACCGCGCGGGAGGTGACCACATCCGCGCCGCCGGCTTCCTTCTTCACCCCCGCCTGCTCGGCCCGGCCGCGGACGACGGTGATGCCGAGTCCGGTGGCCTCGATGAACTCGGCCAGGAAAACGGTGCGGCGAAGCAGCGGCTCCACCAAGGTGATTCGAAGATCCGGGCGGGCGATGGCGAGGGGGATGCCCGGCAGCCCCGCGCCGCTGCCGACATCGACCACGGTCGCGCCCTGCGGGATGAGTTCACCGATCACCGCGCAATTGAGGATGTGCCGATCCCACAGCCGGGGCACCTCGCGCGGGCCGATCAGGCCGCGCTCCACGCCCGCACCCGCGAGGGCGGTGTAGTAGCGGCGGGCCAACTCCAGCCGGTTCCCGAAGACCACCGTCGCAGCGGCGGGCGGTTCCGGATCGGTTGGCATTGCTGCCTGATCGGTCATCTCGGTGCCAGGTTCCACGTGAAACATCCTTCCGAACTGATGACGAACAATCGGGACCGGGGGTGCGAAGACAAGCGTAGGGCCCCCGGTCCGATCGACGCGGGGGCCCTACCTCGAGGTGTGCGTGTCAGGCGGGGAGGACGACAACCCGTCGGCTCGGCTCCACGCCTTCGCTCTCGCTCACGACGCCGTCGACGGCGGCCACCGCGTCGTGCACGATCTTGCGCTCGAACGGAGTCATGGGGGTGAGCGCCTCCCGCTCCCCGGACTCCAGCACGCGCTTGGCCGCCTCGGCGCCGAGTGCGCTCAGCTCCGCGCGACGACCGGCCCGCCAGCCCGCGACGTCCAGCATGAGACGGCTGCGCACACCGGTCGCCTGCTGCACGGCCAGCCGGGTCAGTTCCTGTAGCGCGTCCAGCACCTCGCCGCGACGGCCGACCAGCTTGTCCAGATCCTTGCCGCCGTCGATGCTCACGATGGCGCGATCGCCCTCGACGTCGAGATCGATATCGCCGTCGAAGTCGAGGACATCCAGCAACTGCTCCAGGTAGTCGCCCGCGATCTCACCCTCTTCGATGAGTGCTTCCTCGGCATCCACCACGGTCTCGGCCGGCGCCTCCGCCGCTGCCTCATCAACAGATCCAGCCGGTGCCGCCGTCGCAGCAGTCACAGTGGGGTCCCCTCCGTCTGTTTCAACAGTCATTGTTGTTCCTTCATCTGGAGTTGTCGGCGCAAGGCGCCACGAGAAGATCAGCGGCGCCGCTTCTGGTTGGCGCGACCGCGGTTGCCGGACCGCTTCTTGGCCTGGTTCGAGTTCGGCTTCGCCTGACCGGAGTTGGGCTTGGAGCCGTTCTGCGTGGCCTGCGGCGCATCGGATTTCGCCATATCGACCCCGGCGGAATCGACCACGGGCGCGTCCTCCACCGACTTCTTACGCGTATCGACCGGCTTGGCACCCGGCTTCGGCGCATTCTGCGCGCGACGCTCCAGGGCGACGGTCTTCTTCTCTTCGTCTTCCTTCTCCATACGACCGAAGACGAGATGCTGCTGCGCGTAGGTCCAGATGTTGTTGGAGACCCAGTAGAGCAGGATGGCGATCGGCAGGAACGGACCACCGACGATCACGCCGAGCGGGAACACGTACAGCGCCAGCTTGTTCATCATGGCGGCCTGCGGGTTGGCGGCGGCCGCCTCGCTCTGCCGCTGCACCGAAGCGCGCGCATTGAAGTGCGTCGCCAGGCCGGCGATGATCATCAGCGGGATGGAGACGGCGGCGATGGCCACCTTGCTGGGCACGCCGCCGTACTCGGCGAACGACTGCAGCACATTCGCCTTCTCGGTCATGAAGCCCGAGAGGGGAGCGCCGAAAAGCCGTGCGGTCAGGAAGGACTGGACGTCGCCGGGGCTGAAGATGTAGTTCGCGGTATGCGCGTTCTCGTACGGCGTCATGCCGACCTGACCGATACCGTGCCCGGTGCGGTTGAACGAGCGCAGCACATGGAACAGGCCGAGGAAGACCGGCACCTGCAGCAGCACGGGCAGGCAGCCCATGAGCGGGTTGAAGCCGTGGTCCTTCTGCAGCTTCTGCATCTCGATCGTCATCTGCTGACGGTCGTTCTTGTACTTCTTCTGCAGTTCCTTGATCTGCGGCTGCAGCTCCTGCATCTGCTTCGTGGTGCGGACCTGCTTCACGAACGGCTTGAACAGCACCAACCGCAGCGTGAACACGAGGAACACCACGGAGAGCGCCCAGGCAAATCCATTGTCCTTGCCCAGCACGAACCCGAAGGCCTGGTGCCAGAACCACAGAATGGCCGACACCGGGTAGTAGATGAAATCGAGCACGGCGTTATGTACTCCCGTCGTTCGTATCGCCGGTCACCGCGGACGATGACCCTTCATAGGCTGCTGCCGCGTGCCGGTGCCGTGAAGCACGTTCCGGTACGGGGTCCCACCCACCAGGGTGCCAGGGCGCACATTTCGCAAGACGCACGGCTGCCAGTCCGAGTCCGATGAACAGACCACGCGTGCGCAGTGCGGTGACCGCGTACTCACTACACGTGGGAGTGAACCGGCATGTGGGCATGCGGGTGGGGGAGATGTAGGTCCGATACAGCTCGATGAGGAATATCAGAGCTTTGGCCGGTAAGCGGGCCGCCGCGCGCAGCGCGTTCATGACTCGCTTGATTCAGTGGGAGCCGCAGTATCGGCCAGGGTGCCGAGTTTGCGCAGTCCACCACGAATCTGCCGTTCGAGATCGGCGGAGGAGGCGGCCGCGGCGCCCGGCAGGGCGCGCAGCACGATATCCGTGCCGTCGGGTAATTCCGCCGCGACAGCCGCACAGATATGACGCAGGCGGCGGGCCACCCGGTGGCGAACCACCGCGTTACCCACCGCCTTGCTGACGATCAACCCGAAACGCGGACCGCCCACCCTGATGGATGGTTGCGGCCCGCCGGACTGATCGTCGTGTAGCAGTACGTGCACAACGAGATCCCGCTTCCCGATCCGCCGGCCCTGGCGCACCGTCCGGGAAAAGTCGGTACGCCGGTGCAGCCGATACGGCTCAGGCAGCACCGATGCGTCCGGCGGAGTGCGGGCGGAGAAGAGAACGGAGGTCGTTCATAGAGCCGTGCATGGGACCCCACGGCGAGCCGTGCATCAGCCGCCACGGCGAGCCGTCAATAAGCCGCCGCATCCGGGGTTCCGAATCAGGCAGTCAGCTTGTCGCGGCCCTTGCCACGACGAGCCGACACGATGGCGCGGCCCGCACGGGTCCGCATCCGGAGACGGAAGCCGTGGACGCGCGCCCGACGACGGTTGTTCGGCTGGAACGTCCGCTTGCCCTTGGCCACGGTCAACACTCCTCATAGGTGGGGGCGTCGGTTGACGCCCGAAGTTTTTCGGTGAAACGGTGTTGCAACGCGACGAATCAGATCCATCGGTGCAAATACCCTTGTCGGCACGGGCAGCACACAGCCGCCACCGCACCATAGGGTGACTGTAGAAGGGTACTGATCTGCTGGACGAGGGTCAAACTCGGGGGGAGTGACGGTTGTCCCGCCCCTGTCGCGGGCTCGAACACCGGCGCCGGCGGGGTTGAACGCCGGTGTCCCCGGGGGTGAACACCGGGTTCGTGCCGAGAGGTCCGTTTCGTGTACGGTCCATTGCAGACGTCACCCGACCTAGCGTGTAGTTGCCAGCTGATTGCTGAAGAACCGCAGGTCTACGTCCGTTTGGGGGGATTCGACGGGATGCGACACGCATCCCCAGGTTGTCCACATCTGTGGATAATTGTGTGGAAACACCCTTGGAGTGGCATATTCGTGTGGCTGACGGTCCTCGTCGACGCCCGGTTACCTGGGGGAACCGAGCAGTCGCCGCCCGTCTGCTCCAATCGACCTTGCTCCGGGGAGGACTACGTTCGTGGACGACGAGCAGAATGTGCTGACAGCTGTCTGGCCCGAGGTGATCGCCGAACTCGCGAGCGGCTCGGCCGACGGTGAGATCCAGCCGGTCAGCAAGGCGCACAAAGCCTGGCTCGGCATCATCGAACCGATCACCTTCGCCCAGGGATTCGCCCTGCTCTCGGTACCCGGGACCATGGCGCAGGAGGTGGTGGAACGCGATCTGCGCGAGCCCATTCTGCGGTCCCTGGCCCGGCGTGGACTTCAGGTCGAGGGTCTCGGCGTGCGGATCCGGGCACAGCAGAATTCCCCGGTCGACCGGTCGCCGAACGCACCCCGCCATGCCCGCATGACCTCCCGCCCGGAACGCCCCCGCGAGCCGGATCGGGCACCGATGGGCTACCAGCCGGCACCCCCCGCGCAGCCGCCCGCCGAGCGTCCGCAGCAGCACTACCAGGAGCGGCCGGAGTATTCACAGCCCCGCTACGCACCCGCACAGGACTACCCCTCGGAGTACGGCGAGCGCGAACCTTATCCACCTGTGGAATTCGGGCAGCCACAGATGGCCGAACAGTTGCCGGCCCCGCAACCGGAGCCGCAGCAGCCGCCGCGGCGACGCGAGAACCACCGTGCACCCGCCATGCCGCCGGGGCAGGAATCGCTGTTCTCTCCCGAGCCCGCCCCCCAGTTCCCCGAGCCCCAGCAATTCCCCGAGCCCCAGCAGTTCCCGGAACCGCAGCAGTTCAAAGAGCCACAGGCCCAGCCCGCGCCGATGCCTGAGCCCATGTCCGCGCAGCCCACGCGGCGGCCGGTGGACGAGGATCGTGATGACGAGCCGGTGGTGAATGCCCGCAACTCGTGGCCGACGTATTTCAACAAGTCGCCCGAGCGGGAAGCGCCGCAGCCGTCCTCTGCCAACAGCCTGAACGCGAAGTACACCTTCGAGACCTTCGTCATCGGCGCCTCGAACCGGTTCGCGCATGCGGCCGCGGTCGCCATCGCGGAGGCTCCGGCGCGCGCCTACAACCCGCTGTTCGTTTGGGGCGCTTCGGGTTTGGGCAAAACGCATCTGCTGCACGCGGCGGGTCACTATGCCCAGCGGCTGTTTCCCGGTATGCGGGTGAAGTACGTATCCACCGAGGAATTCACCAACGACTTCATCAACTCGCTGCGTGACGACCGGAAGGTGGCGTTCAAACGCCGCTACCGCGAGACCGACATCCTGCTGGTGGACGATATCCAGTTCATCGAGGGTAAAGAAGGTATCCAGGAGGAGTTCTTCCACACCTTCAACACCCTCCACAACGCCAACAAGCAGATCGTGGTGTCCTCGGACCGGCCACCCAAGCAGCTGGCCACCCTGGAGGAACGACTGCGCACCCGTTTCGAATGGGGCCTCATCACCGATGTGCAGCCGCCGGAGCTGGAGACGCGGATCGCGATCCTGCGTAAGAAGGCCCGGATGGACCGCCTCGATGTGCCGCACGACGTGATGGAGCTCATCGCCACCCGGGTCGAGCGCAATATCCGTGAGCTGGAGGGCGCGCTCATCCGGGTGACGGCATTCGCCTCGCTCAACGGGCAGCCGCTGGATCTGTCGCTGGCCGAGGTGGTGCTGCGCGATCTCATGCCCGATGCCGCGACCATGGAGATCACGGCGTCCACGATCATGGCCGTGACCGCGGAGTACTTCAATACGACCCTCGAGGAACTGACAGGTCCGGGTAAGGCCCGGCCGCTGGCGCAGGCCCGGCAGATAGCCATGTACCTGTGCCGCGAGCTGACCGACCTATCCCTACCCAAAATCGGCCAGGCCTTCGGCCGCGACCACACGACGGTCATGTACGCCGACAAGAAGGTGCGCAAGGAGATGACCGAGCGCCGCCGGGTGTACGACCAGGTTCAGGAACTCACAGCCCGAATTAAACAGCGTTCGCGCTGATCCACAACTAACAGACCCCCACGTCCTCTGACGTGGGGGTCTGTTGTTTTCCGGGTTGTGGATTCCTCGAGTAAACGTTGTGGATTCCTCGAGGAAACTCCTAGTTGTCCACCGGTTCGCTCACAGGGCTCTACTAACAGGGGTGCACAACCAGTAGTGCACAGTTCCCACAGGTTTCTTCATCCTCGAGGTCTGACCTGCGCGGATGGGAGTTGTGCCCTGTGGATTCCTCGAGGAGTCCCATGGGAGTCCTCGAGGAAACTGCCAGTTGTCCACCGTTTCGCCCCCATGTGCGCAGGTGGCCCGGAAACCGTGGAGCAACTCGAGGATGACTCGAGGATGAATGTGGAAACTGGTGATGACTCCACAGCCATCGGCTGTTCATCCTCGAGACACCCTCGAGACATCCACACGCCGCCACACCCTCCGAGCTGCGGAAAGGGGGGAAGTCCACAGATTCCACACCGCCTACTACTACTTCATTTCTCTCTAATTAGATTTCTCTTCTAAAACAGGTGTGTGGAAAGTCGGGCTGGAGCGAACGGTTCGCCGAGATCGGTTCCCGGCTTCATGAACAAGCAGAGACGCCTGGACGAGAAGAGTTCGGTCGCGCGGGACGAACCGCCGAGTCTCGAAGCGGCGAAGGGCAGTCGGACGAAATCGGACAGTCGGACCCTCCGACCCGGCGCGCGCAGATCGCGGGTACGGTTTGATGTCGGCCCCCTGTGCGAGACTGCATGGGTTCCAGGGGGAAGTAGCCCCTGAAGAATTCAGATCACTACTGATCGAGACTGGGAGAGGACAGACCGGGCGATGGAGCTTGCAAGCATGAAGTTTCGGGTCGCTCGCGAGGACTTCGCCGAATCCGTAGCTTGGGTGGCCCGCAGCCTGCCGTCGCGGCCTCCGGTGCCTGTGCTCGGCGGTGTGCTCCTCGTGGCCGATGAAGATGGTCTTACCGTGTCCGGCTTCGACTACGAGGTCTCCGCGCAGATGCGGGTGGCCGCCGAGGTCGCCGGACCGGGGCAGGTGCTGGTCTCGGGCCGTCTCCTGGCCGATATCACCAAATCGCTTCCCAACAAGCCGGTCGATGTGTCGGTGGACGGCACCCGGGTGCTGATCGCCTGCGGCAGTGCGAAGTTCTCGCTGCCGACCATGCCGGTCGAGGATTATCCCCAGCTTCCCGAACTTCCTCCCCAGACCGGTGAGCTCACCGTGGATCTGTTCTCCGAGGCCGTCGGTCAGGTCGCCGTCGCCGCGGGTCGCGATGACACGCTGCCCATGCTCACCGGCATCCGGGTCGAGATCGAGGGCCCGAAGGTGGTGCTCGCCGCCACCGACCGCTTCCGGCTGGCCGTGCGCGAGCTGGAGTGGAATCCGGGTCGCGCCGATGTGGAGACCGCGGTGCTGGTCCCGGCCCGCACGCTGTCCGAGGCCGGTAAGACGCTCGGTTCCTCCGACAAGCCGGTGCAGCTGGCGTTCGGCACCGGTTCCGACGGCCTGCTGGGCATTGTGAACGGCGGTCGCCGCACCACCACGCGCCTGCTCGATGCCGAATTCCCCAAGTTCCGGCAATTGCTCCCCAAGGAGCACACCTCCATCGCCACGCTCTCGGTGAGTCAGCTGGTCGAGGCCATCAAGCGTGTGGCCCTGGTGGCCGAGCGCGGCGCCCAGGTGCGGATGGAGTTCTCCGAGGAGGGTCTGCTGCTCTCCGCCGGCGGTGACGATGCCGGTCGCGCCGAGGAGTGGCTGGAGGCCGACTTCCGCGGTGAATCGCTGACCATCGCCTTCAACCCGGGCTACCTGGTGGACGGCCTGGGCGCGCTGCGCACCGACAAGGTGACCTTCGGTTTCACCACCCCCAGCCGTCCGGCCGTCTTCGTGCCGACGCCGGAGGAGGATCCGGCGCAACTGGATTCGGGTGCGTTCGCGGCGCTGGCCAGCAATTACATCTACCTGTTGATGCCGGTGCGACTGCCGGGCTGATGTCAGCGCGGGCGGTGGCACTGTGCACACTGTTGATAAACCTGTGAAAAGCTCGGCGCCCGGAGGTGTTTCACCTCTCGGTGCCGGGTTTTTGCACTGCGTGGGGTAGTTGTCCCCAGGTCGAAGGGAACGGTGGACTGACCGGATGTACGTGCGCACCCTGTCGCTGCGCGATTTCCGGTCCTGGGAGGCCGCCGAGCTCGAATTACCGCCGGGCCGAACGGTTTTCCTGGGTTCCAACGGCAATGGCAAAACGAATCTGATCGAGGCCGTGGGCTATCTGTCCACCCTCGGTTCCCACCGGGTGTCGGCCGATGCCCCGCTCATCCGGCTGGGTGCGCAACGCGCCCGGATCGGTGCGACCGTGGTGAATACCGGTCGTGAGTTGCGGGTGGATATGGAGCTCAATCAGGGCTCCGCGAATCGGGCGCAGATCAATCGTTCGCCGGTGCGGCGGCCGCGCGAGATCCTGGGGATCCTGCAGACGGTGTTGTTCGCGCCGGAGGATCTGGCGCTGGTGCGCGGCGACCCGTCCGAGCGCCGTCGTTTCCTGGACGAGCTCGCCACGGCGCAGTTGCCGCGACTGGCCGGGGTGCGCGCGGATTACGACAAGGTGCTGCGGCAGCGTTCGGCCCTGTTGAAAACCGCTGGGCGGCAGGCGCGTTCCGGGTCGCGCGGTACGGACCTGAGCACCCTCGACGTGTGGGACGGGCACCTGGCGGCGCACGGCGCGGTGCTGCTGGCGCATCGGCTGCAACTGGTGCACGAACTTTATCCACACCTTGCACAGGCCTATGGATCGATCGCGCCGGAGTCGCGACCTGCGTCGATCGCCTACCGGAGTGGTTATCTGCCTGTGGAATTCCAGGATCCCGCGCGGACGCCGGAGCCCGGGGACGATGAGGCGCTGGAGGCGATCCTGCTGCGCGAGTTGGCGAGTGCGCGTCAGCGGGAACTGGAACGCGGGGTGTGCCTGGTCGGTCCGCACCGTGACGATGTGGAGCTGATGCTGGGATCCGCCCCGGCGAAGGGTTTCTCCAGTCACGGCGAATCCTGGTCGTTCGCACTGGCTTTGCGGCTCGGTGCGTTCGAGCTGCTGCGTACCGGAGGCACCGATCCGGTGCTGATTCTCGATGATGTGTTCGCCGAACTGGATCGCCGTCGCCGGGCCGCGCTGGCGGCCGTGGCCGCCGGGGCCGAGCAGGTATTGATCACGGCCGCGGTGCCGGAGGATGTGCCGGCGGAGCTGGCGGCGACGCCGCTGCGGGTGGAGACCACCGGGGAAGCCGATCAGCGGGTGTCGCGAATCGTGGAGTAGGCCGATCGGCTGGTGGCGCGAGTGCGACATCACGGCCTCGCCGAGCGTGTCTGTCGGCGGGATGCGGCAGAATCGCCGGGAACGCACGGATGATCTCCACAGCAGGGTGATCGCCGAGCCCACCACCTCGCGGACGAAGGGATGAGCGCATGGCCGAGCAGTCGCCAGCCGCCGATCCGCACCGCCCGGCCGCCGCCGGGGCGGGTACGCCGGCCGCCGCCGGTCCCGAATCCGAGCTGCGCGGTGTGGATTTGGCCCGCCGGGCGCTGGAGGAAGCGCGTGCCGCCGCCCGGGCCGCCGGTAAGTCGGTGGGCCAGGGCCGGGCGTCGCCGCGGACCGGCGGGGTGCGAGCGCTGCGCGGCCGCCGCCGCGGCTGGTCCGGTTCCGGGCCCGATGAGCGTGATCCGCAATTGCTCGGCGCACTGACCGGAAAGCTGGCCAAGGGGCGCGGCTGGTCCGGCAAGGTCGCCGAGGGCATGGTGTTCGGTCAGTGGGCGAAGGTGGTGGGGGAGGACATCGCCTCCCACGCGCAGCCGGTTTCGCTGGAGAACAATGTGCTGAGCATCCAGGCGGAGTCGACCGCGTGGGCGACGCAGTTGCGAATGTTCCAATCGCAGATTCTGGCCAAGATCGCCGCCGCGGTGGGCCACGGGATCGTCACGCAGTTGCGCATCAACGGCCCGACCGCGCCGAGTTGGCGCAAGGGTGAGCGTCACGTGAAGGGACGCGGCCCGCGCGATACGTACGGGTAACCGCCCGGAATCGCTTGTGCGGCAACCCCGCTGTCCTGGTCAGCCGACCGTTTCACGTGGAACATCGCCGAAAACGGCGGGCCCGGCAAACTGTGCGCGACGCCTCATCGACTCGATCTTCGCGCACTTCGTCGCTAACCCGCCCGGCAGTCCGCCCGGCAGCCCGCTGAAGCTCCCAGGACCCCCGTCACCCATGACCGGACATATTGCTGGTCGATTTCACGCACGTACGGCGCACACAGGGGTGTCATAGGTGCATTCTGTGTCGGTCGTACCAGTAGGATGTAGGAGTAACTAGCGGCGATACCTCCCGGCGCGTTCGGCGACAGCTCGCGCGTGGACCCGTAACCCTCGAGCAGACATGCCCTGGGGCCCCACGTGTGCTCACCGTTCGGCGCTCGGAGGATCAGCAAGTAAGGAGAGCTACCGACCAGTGGCTGCCATGGACTCCAACGCAGACGGCTCGACCAAACCTAAGTCGGGCACATACGGTGCCGACTCCATCACCGTCCTCGAGGGCCTCGAAGCCGTTCGTAAACGGCCGGGTATGTACATCGGCTCCACGGGTGAGCGCGGTCTGCACCACCTGATCTGGGAGGTCGTCGACAACTCGGTCGACGAGGCGATGGCGGGGCACGCCACGCGCGTCGATGTGACCATGCTGGCCGACGGCGGTGTCGAGGTCGTGGACGACGGCCGCGGTATCCCGGTCGCCATGCATGCGCAGGGGGTGCCCACCATCGAGGTGGTCATGACCCAGCTGCACGCGGGCGGCAAGTTCGACTCCGACTCCTATGCGATCTCCGGTGGTCTGCACGGTGTCGGCATCTCGGTGGTGAACGCGCTGTCGACCCGCTTGGAAGCGGATATCGACGTCGACGGCTACCACTGGACCCAGGAGTACAAGGATTCCAAGCCGGGCAAGCTGGTGCAGGGTGAGGCCACCAGGCGCACCGGTACCACCATCCGGTTCTGGGCCGATCCGAATATCTTCGAGACCACCGTCTACAACTTCGAGACGGTCGCGCGCCGGCTGCAGGAGATGGCGTTCCTGAACAAGGGACTGACCATCACCCTCACCGATCAGCGGGTGGCCGAGAGCGATGTCACCGACGATGTGGTGAGCGATACCGCCGAGGCGCCCAAGCATCTCGATGAGAACGCCCCGGTCGCGACGCCGAAGGTGAAGACGCGGACCTACCACTACCCGGGTGGGCTCGAGGATTACGTCAAGCACATCAACCGCACCAAGACGCCGATCCACAATTCGATCGTGGCGTTCACGGGCAAGGGCACCGGCCACGAGCTCGAGGTCGCGATGCAGTGGAACTCGGGTTACTCCGAGTCTGTGCACACCTTCGCCAACACCATCAATACCCACGAGGGCGGCACGCACGAAGAGGGCTTCCGCTCGGCGCTCACCACGGTGGTGAACAAGTACGCGAAGGATAAGAAGCTTCTCAAGGAGAAGGACGACAACCTCACCGGTGACGATATCCGTGAGGGCCTGGCCGCCATTGTCTCCGTGAAGGTCTCCGAGCCGCAGTTCGAGGGCCAGACCAAGACCAAGCTCGGCAATACCGAGGTGAAGTCGTTCGTGCAGCGCGCCTGCAACGAGCACCTGGCGCACTGGTTCGAGGCCAATCCGGCCGATGCGAAGACGATTGTCACCAAGGCGGTTTCGTCGGCGCAGGCCCGGGTCGCGGCGCGTAAGGCGCGAGAGCTGGTGCGGCGCAAGTCCGCCACCGATCTGGGCGGTCTGCCCGGCAAGCTGGCCGACTGCCGCTCCAAGGATCCGGTGAAGTCCGAGATCTACATCGTGGAGGGCGACTCCGCCGGTGGTTCGGCGAAGTCCGGTCGTGACTCGATGTACCAGGCGATCCTGCCGCTGCGCGGCAAGATCATCAATGTCGAGAAGTCGCGAATCGACAAGGTGCTCAAGAACAACGAGGTCCAGGCGATCATCACCGCCTTCGGCACCGGTATCCACGACGAGTTCGATATCGCCAAGCTGCGCTATCACAAGATCGTGCTGATGGCCGACGCCGACGTGGACGGCCAGCACATCTCGACGCTGCTGCTCACGCTGCTGTTCCGCTTCATGCGGCCGCTGGTCGAGCAGGGTCACGTGTATCTGGCGCAGCCGCCGCTGTACAAGCTCAAGTGGCAGCGCACCGAGCCGGAGTTCGCGTACTCCGACCGGGAGCGCGACGGTCTGCTCGAGGCCGGTCTCGCGGCGGGCAAGCGGATCAACAAGGACGACGGCATCCAGCGCTACAAAGGTCTGGGCGAGATGAACCCGAAGGAGCTGTGGGAGACCACGATGGATCCTTCGGTGCGCGTGCTGCGCCTCGTCACGCTCGACGATGCCGCCGCTGCCGACGAGCTGTTCTCCATCCTCATGGGTGAGGACGTGGAAGCTCGGCGCAGCTTCATCACTCGCAATGCCAAGGACGTTCGGTTCCTCGACGTATAGCGGAGCCAGGGGTTAGGGGTTCGATTCCCCTAGCCCCCACCTGCGTCGAGCACCCTCCCAAAAGACTTCCTACGGAGACCAATTCATGACTGAGACTTCGCTTCCGCCCTCGGGTGGCGACCGCATCGAGCCGGTCGATATCCAGCAGGAGATGCAGAACTCCTACATCGACTACGCCATGAGCGTGATCGTCGGGCGCGCGCTGCCCGAGGTGCGCGACGGTATGAAGCCGGTGCACCGCCGGATCCTGTACGCGATGTACGACAACGGCTACCGCCCCGATCGCAGCTATGTGAAGTCCGCGCGCCCGGTCGCCGACACCATGGGTAACTACCACCCGCACGGTGATACGGCCATCTACGACACCCTCGTGCGCATGGCGCAGCCGTGGTCGCTGCGCTATCCGCTGGTGGACGGTCAGGGCAACTTCGGTTCGCGCGGCAACGACGGCGCGGCCGCCATGCGCTACACGGAGTGCCGCCTGACTCCGCTGGCCATGGAGATGCTGCGCGAGATCGACCACGAGACGGTCGATTTCACCCCGAACTACGACGGTAAGACGCAGGAGCCGGTCGTGCTCCCGGCGCGGGTGCCGGCGCTGCTGATGAACGGCTCCAACGGTATTGCCGTCGGTATGGCGACCAATATTCCGCCGCACAATCTGACCGAGCTGTCCGAGGCCATCTTCTGGGCGCTGGACAATCACCTCGCGGACGAGGAGACCACCCTCGAAGCGTGCATCGAGCGGGTGAAGGGTCCGGACTTCCCGACCTACGGTCTGATCGTCGGCACCTCTGGCATCAATGACGCGTACCGCACCGGGCGCGGCTCGATCAAGATGCGCGGTGTGGTCGAGATCGAGGAGGACGCCCGCGGGCGCACCACGATCGTCATCACCGAACTGCCGTACCAGGTCAATACCGACAATTTCATCAATGCCATCGCCGAGCAGGTGAAGGACGGCAAGATCGCGGGTGTCTCCGACATCCACGACGAGTCTTCGGACCGTGTCGGCATGCGCATCGTGGTCACCGTCAAGCGCGACGCGATCGCGAAGGTGGTGCTGAACAACCTCTACAAGCACACCCAGCTGCAGACCTCGTTCGGCGCGAACATGCTGTCGATCGTGGACGGGGTGCCGCGCACGCTGCGCCTCGATCAGATGATCCGGCTGTATGTGAATCACCAGTTGGAAGTCATCGTCCGGCGCACCAAGTACCTGCTGCGCAAGGCCGAGGAGCGGGCCCACATCCTGCGCGGCCTGGTCAAGGCGCTCGATCAGCTGGACGCCGTGATCGCCCTGATCCGCCGTTCGGCCGATACCGACACCGCGCGTACCGGTTTGATGCAGTTGCTGGAGATCGACGAGATCCAGGCGACCGCCATCCTGGATATGCAGCTGCGCCGCCTGTCCGCCCTGGAGCGTCAGAAGCTCGTCGACGAATTGGCGAAGATCGAGCTCGAGATCGCCGATCTCAAGGACATTCTGGAGAAGCCGGAGCGCCAGCGCGCCATCGTGCGCGACGAGCTGACGGAGATCGTCGACAAGTACGGCGACGACCGGCGCACCAAGATCATCGCCTCCGACGGCGACGTGACGGATGAGGACCTCATCGCCCGCGAGGACGTGGTCGTCACCATCACCGAGACCGGGTACGCCAAGCGCACCAAGACCGATCTGTACCGCTCGCAGAAGCGCGGCGGCAAGGGCGTGCAGGGCGCGGGTCTCAAGCAGGACGATCTGGTCCGGCACTTCTTCATCACCTCCACGCACGACTGGCTGCTGTTCTTCACGAACAAGGGCCGGGTCTACCGCGCCAAGGCGTACGAGCTGCCCGAGGCCAGCCGTACCGCCCGCGGTCAGCACGTGGCGAACCTGCTGGCCTTCCAGCCGGACGAGAAGATCGCCCAGGTCATTCAGCTGACCACCTACGAGGACGCCCCGCACCTGGTGCTGGCGACCCGCAACGGCCTGGTCAAGAAGTCCCGTCTGACCGACTTCGACTCCAACCGCACCGGCGGCATCGTCGCGGTCAATCTGCGCGATGGTGACGAATTGGTCGGCGCGGCGCTGTGTTCGGCCGATGACGATCTGCTGCTGGTGTCGGCGCACGGCCAGTCGATCCGCTTCTCCGCCAATGACGAGGTGCTGCGCCCGATGGGCCGCGCCACCTCCGGCGTGCAGGGCATGCGGTTCAATCAGGCCGATGAACTGTTGTCGCTCAACGTGGTTCGCGAGGGCGATCAGAACTACCTGCTTGTCGCGACGGCCGGTGGGTACTCCAAGCGCACGGCGATCGAGGAGTACACCGCGCAGGGTCGTGGTGGAAAGGGCGTATTGACCATTCAATACGACGAGAAACGTGGCAGTCTGGTCGGTGCGCTCATCGTCGACGACGAGGATGAGCTGTACGCCATTACATCCGGCGGCGGTGTTATCCGGACTGTGGCCAAGCAGGTTCGCAAGGCTGGACGCCAGACCAAGGGTGTGCGATTGATGAACCTCGGTGAGGGCGATACCTTGCTTGCGATCGCGCGTAACGCGGACGAGCCCGACCAGGTTGCCGAAGATGACAACAGTGGTTCGGCGAAGCAGTAGTTTCACCCCAGCAGCGGCGGCACAACGGATCGAAGGATTCACCATTGACCAATCAGCCGAATGACCAGCGTGGTCATGCCAATGGCGTGACCGAGAGAATCGCTCCGTCTCCGATTCCGCCGCGGCCTATTCCGCGACCGGGTTCGGGAAACGAGGGCGGCGTGCCGCAATCCAATGAGGGACCGGACAACTCCGGCGAATACGCGCCGGAGGGCTCCGGCCGAATGAGCGATCCGACGGAGGTGACCGCCCCCGAAGGCGTGGACGGTCAGTCCGGTGGTTCGCCCTATCAGGACGGCGGGTGGTCGCAGCTGCCGCAGCGGGAACCGCAGTCCAACCTGTACCGCCCGGGTCAGGCTCCCACCACCGGCAGGCCCGGCAGTGTGGGTCTGAACGCCGGCGTCTCCAATGCGCGCACCACCGCCGATCTGGCGGCCAAGGCGGCACGCAAGGAGGCCGCCATGGTGAAGTCCGTCGGCATCGACGGACCCACCCGCAGCATCGCCCGTCCGGAACTGGTGAAGGATCTGCCGGATCTGTCGGAGATGCGGCATCCGCTGCCCCCGCCGGAGCCGATTCCACCGTCCGGCCCGGTATCGCCGTCCGCTCCGGCGGCGGTCGCCGCCGCCGCCGCGACGGGGGAGCCGTTGCGAGCCACCGTGCAGGTGCGCCATATCGACCCGTGGTCCACATTGAAGGTGTCGCTGGTCATCAGCGTCGCGCTGTTCTTCGTGTGGATGCTGGCGGTCGGCCTGCTGTACCTGGTGCTCGAGGGCATGGGTGTGTGGGGCCGGCTCAACAGCACCTTCACCGACATGGTGTCGGACAGCTCCTCCTCGGGGCTGATCGACGCCGGCACGGTGTTCGGCTACGCGAGTGTCATCGGTCTCATCAATGTGGTGTTGCTGACAGCGCTTTCGACGGTCGGCGTGTTCGTCTACAACCAGTGCACCGATCTGGTCGGCGGCATTCAGGTGACCCTGTCCGATCCGGACTAGAGACACCGCTCGATCCGGACTGGCGACCCTGTCCGACCCGGATTCGAGGTATGTCGAAACGGCTGGTCCCGCCTGTGATTTCAGGCCGGTGACCAGCCGTTTTGCTTATCCGCGTGACCTTCGGGTAATCTTCAGCCTCGGTTCGAGTCACAGACTCGGGCCCGGATGAGGGCCTATAGCTCAGGCGGTTAGAGCGCTTCGCTGATAACGAAGAGGTCGGAGGTTCAAGTCCTCCTAGGCCCACTCCTGAACATCACAGTAGGGTGGGATTCATGAAATTTCTCCTGACGATCGGCATTGTCGCCGCAGTGATCTTCGGAATCAGCAAGCTGCGCCAGCGAAGCGATGCGGACCTCTGGCACGAGGTCACCACTCGCTGATCCTCTTCGGGATCCTGTGGAGACACAGCATCCCGGCCGGGGGCCTTAGCTCAATTGGCAGAGCACTGCCTTTGCAAGGCAGGGGTTAGGGGTTCGATTCCCCTAGGCTCCACTCGTTAATTCTCACAGCCCTTCGTGGCTGTCTTATTCCGAGCACACGCGCCCCGTAAGGTGGCTGCATGGCTTCCCCGGAGATCTCCAAGCTGGTCCAATCGGTGGTGGAGCCGTTCCTGCTGAACGGGCAGCGCAAATACAATCGGCGCGAGGTCACCGCGCTCACCAAGGTGCCCTCCTCGCTGACGCGGCGCCTGTGGGTTTCTCTCGGTTTTCCGGCCGATCCGGACGATTCGGCTGTCGAGTACACCGATGCCGATATCGATGCGGCCAAAACCTTCAGCAAGCTGAATGTGCTTGCCTCCGCGGATATTCACCGGCAGACGACCGCCGCGCGCACCCTGGGCCGCTCCATGGCCCGGCTGGCCGAATGGCAGGTCGATCTGGTGACCGAGGAGATCCTGGATCGCATCGCGAAGAACACCGCCGAGGATCCGGCGTCCGATCACGAGCAGGTGGCGCGCGCCGCGACGGAAGAGGTGGTGGCCGAGCTCGAGGCGCTCATGTCCTATGCGTGGCGGCGGCATCTGGATGCGGCGCTGTCGCGGTCGCTGGAGGAGGGCGCGGTCGCGGGGGACACCATGCGGGTGCTGGCCGTCGGCTTCGCCGATATGGTCGGCTACACCCGCCTGACCCGGCACCTGGATCCCGAGGAGCTCTCCTCGCTGCTGGAGGCGTTCGAGACGGCCACCAGCAATGCCATTACGGCGCATGGTGGTTGGGTCATCAAGAATGTCGGCGACGAAGTCATGTTCGCGGCCAATACCGCGAAGGACGGTGCCCGCATCGCCCTGGCCATCCAGGAGGCCGCCACCGCTTCACACGGCGTCACCCAGGAGCTGCGGGTCGGCCTCGCCTACGGCGATGTGCTGCAACGCTTCGGCGACCTCTACGGCTCGGTGGTGAACGTGGCCGCCCGCCTCACCGGTGTGGCCCGTCCGGGCACCGTACTCATCGATGACAGTGCGGCACAGTCGATTGCCGGCGACCCGCAATTCGATCTCCGCCACTTGCGGACCGTCCGAGTGAAGGGCATCAACCGCCTGCACGGGCACGTATTGCGTCGCAACGAAATTCGCCCGCTGGTCTGAGTAGCCGGTGATCTGGCCTTCTCGTTGATCTAGGCGACAACTGATCTGGTTCCGGTCGGGGTAACTCCCCGGGTACGGGCTGACTCGACCACCACCAAACCGCCGGTCGCCAACGTGACTGAGGCGGAACCTGAGTCTGGCCAAAAGGTTCGGGGAGGCGGTGCAGACATGGGGGCGGGCCTCGGCGAAGGGGGGGAGTTAGCCGAGGCCCGCGTAAGGTCGGCCCGGGGGGGAGGGGCCGACGCGATCGATCCTACGCGACACCGGCTGATTGCGTGGAAATCGGGGCATCGCGTTCGAAGATTTTTTGCGGGGAAAAGTGTCGTACCCGCGTGCGAACATATGTTCGCACGGGAGCTGCCGACTTCGGGACTCCGGCGGGATGCGGTCGTTAATGTGTGGCCTCCGCCGCTGTGCCGGGGCATACTTGCCCTGAATGTCCGGTCTTGTTCAGCAGCATCTGTGCAGCTCAGAGCCCCTGCGGCTGCCAACTCGCGAGACATCAGGAGAATCATGCCCGACGCAATCGTCGCCGAGGGTCTGGTCAAGAAATACGGCAAACTGGTCGCACTTGACGGACTCGATCTTGTTGTGCCGGAAGGCACCGTCACCGCACTGCTCGGTCCCAACGGCGCGGGCAAGACCACCACCGTGCGCGTACTCACTACGTTGCTGGTGCCCGATGCCGGGCGGGCAACCGTTGCGGGCGTGGATGTTCTGCGCGAACCGCAGCGGCTGCGCGCGCGCATCGGCGCGTCCGGTCAGTACGCGGCCGTGGACGAATACCTCACGGGCTTCGAGAATCTCGAGATGGTCGGCCGCCTCTATCACATGGGCGTGCAGCGCAGTAAGGAGCGCGCGCGCGAGCTGCTGGACCGCTTCCGGCTCTCCGATGCCGCCGATCGTCCGGTGAAGGGCTATTCGGGCGGTATGCGCAGACGCCTCGATCTGGCGGGCGCGCTGGTGGCGAATCCGCCGGTGCTGTTCCTGGACGAACCGACCACCGGTCTGGATCCCCGTGCGCGCCTGGATCTCTGGGATGTCATCGACGAATTGGTCGCCGGCGGCACCACGCTCCTGCTGACCACGCAGTACATGGAGGAGGCGGACAGGCTCGCCGATTCCATCGCGGTCATCGACCACGGCAAGGTCATCGCCGAGGGCACCTCCGATGAGCTGAAGGCGCTCGTGGGTGGCGATCGGATCGAGCTTGTGGTCGACCATGCGGACAATCTGGGCATTGCCCAGCGGGCGCTGGAAGGCTTGGCGCAGGGCGAGATTCGGCTCGAGCCCAGTATGCGGCGCATTATCGTACCGGTGAACGACGGCTCACAGGCGCTGGTGGATGCCATCGGGCTACTCGCCAAACATGAAGTGGTCATTCATGATGTCGGCTTGCGCAGGCCCTCGCTGGATGATGTGTTCCTTTCGCTGACGGGGCACGAGGCCGACGATCTGATCAATGGCGCCAAGTCCGCCGAGCAGGCCGCGGGCGGTGCCCGATGAGCGCCGCACTCCAGACCACAGTCGACAATCCTTCGCTCGCAGCGCGTTTGGCGATGGTGTTCACCGACAGCGTCACCATCACCAAGCGCAATGTCATCAAGATCCGGCGCGTGCCCGATGTGCTGATCTTCTCGACGCTGTCGCCGATCATGTTCGTGCTGCTGTTCGCATACGTCTTCGGTTCGGCGATTCAGTTGCAGGGCACGTCATATCGCGAATTCCTGATCGCCGGCATCTTCGCGCAGACCGTGGTCTTCGGCGCCACCTTCACCGGCCTCAGCCTCGCGGAGGATATGCAGAAGGGCATTATCGACCGCTTCCGATCGCTGCCCATGGCGCCGTCGGCGGTGCTCATCGGGCGCACGCTCGCCGATGTGTGCATCAATCTGGTGAGCCTGGTGGTCATGTCGCTGACCGGTCTCGCGGTGGGCTGGCGCATTCGCGGTTCGTTCCTCGACGCCGTGCTCGCCTACGTGCTGCTGCTGCTCTTCGCCTACGCCGTCTCATGGATCATGGCGGTGGTCGGCCTGCTGGTGCGCGCGCCGGAGGTCTACAACAATGCCAGCTTCATGGTGATCTTCCCGCTGACCTTCATCGCCAATACCTTCGTGCCCACCGCCACCCTGCCCACCGTGCTACGGGTGATCGCGGAGTGGAATCCGGTCTCGGCGGTGACGCAGGCCAGCCGAGATCTGTTCGGCAATACCAGTCCGATGGGGCCGAGTACCGATGTGTGGCCGATGCAGCATCCGGTGGCGACGACGCTGATGTGGGTCGTGGTGATTCTCGCCGTATTCGTGCCGCTGGCGCTGGCTCAGTACAAGCGTTCCGTGAGTCGCTGACTCGGGAGGATGCCGAATTACCTTCTCAGCGCGCGGATTCCGTGATCGGAGAAGGGCTGGAGCCGTTGCGGGAGTATCCGAGACGCGGCGGCTCCGCGGCGGGGACCGGCGGCTGGGGTCGCCGGCTCACGAAAAACGCAATGGCGCCGCCGGCGATAGCAAGCACAGCCGCCACGATGATTCGACTACGAAAACGCCCCAGCTCCATCCGACCACTTTGACACAGCAATGGATTTCGCGCACCCGAGTGCGCGTCCGGGGGGTTACTCGACGGTAACGCTCTTGGCGAGGTTGCGGGGCTTGTCAACATCCCGGTCCAGGGCGACGGCCATGTGATAGGCCAGCAGCTGGAGCGGGATGGTCAGGATGATGGGGTCCAGTTCCCGCGCGACCGCGGGGACCCGGATGACCGCATCGGCCAGGCCGGCGGGCAGATCGGTATTGGTGATGGCAATCACCGGTCCGCCGCGAGCCTTGATCTGCTCGATGGTGGTGATGTTCTTCGCGAGCAGTTCGTCACCGGGGATCAGGACCACGCTCGGCATGTCCGGATCGATGAGGGCGAGCGGGCCGTGCTTGAGTTCGGAACCCTGGTACGCCTCGGCGTGGATATAGGAGATCTCCTTGAGCTTCTGCGCACCCTCGCGGGCCACCGGCCAGCCGCGCACCCGGCCGACGAAGAACATGCTGCGCGCCTTGGCGTAGCGGTTCGCGATCTCGGCGATCTCGGCGTCCTGGTCGAGCACCGATTCGATGGCCTCCGGCAGCGCGCGCAGACCGGTGACGATGCGCTCGCCCCCGGCGGCCGACAGGTCGCGCACGCGGCCCAGCAGCAGCGCCAGCATGGCGAAGGAGACGGTCATATTGGTGAGCGCCTTGGTGGAGGCCACCGAGACCTCGGGCCCGGCGTGCAGGAACATGCCGGCCCCGCACTCACGGGCGATGGCGCTGCCCACGGCGTTCACCGCGCCGATGACCCGGCCGCCCTTGCGCTGCAGCTCCTGCACCGCGGCGAGGGTGTCCAGGGTCTCGCCGGACTGGCTGATGGCGATGTACAGCGCGTCCGGATCGACAACCGGATTGCGGTAGCGGAATTCGGAGGCGGGTTCGGCGGTCGCGGGGATGCGCGCCAGTTCCTCGATCAGCTGGGCGCCCAGCTGCCCCGCGTAATAGGCGGACCCGCAGCCGAGGAAGACCACCTTGCGAATGCCGCGCAGTTCCCGCGCGTCCATGTTCAGCCCGCCGAGAATCGCGGTGGCGAAGCGTTCGTCGAGCCGGCCGCGCAGCGCCCGGCGGACCGCGTCGGGCTGTTCGGCCATTTCCTTGCGCATGAAGTCCGGATAGCCGCCGAGCGCGTAGTCCTCGGCCGCCATATCGATGGTGGTGGGCGTTTTGTCGGTGCGGCTGGCATCCAGTCCCAGTGTGCTGGTGCGGAATTCGCCTGCCTTCACAGTGGCCAATTCGCCGTCGTCGAGGAAGACAACGCGCTGGGTGTGGTGCACCAGTGCCGCCACATCGGAGGCCACGAACATCTCGCCGTCGCCGACGCCGAGCACGATGGGGCTGCCGTTGCGGGCGACGACGAGTTCGTCGGGACGGCGCGAATCCAGCACCAGCAGACCGAAAGTGCCTTCGACACTGTGCAGTGCGGTGCGGACGGCGTCCTCGAGCGACTCCGTATCGTCGAGGCAGGCGGCGATGAGATGCGCGATGGCCTCGGTATCGGTGTCGGAGAGGAATTCCACGCCGTCGGCGGTCAGTGCGGCGCGCAGTTGTTCGGCGTTCTCCACGATGCCGTTGTGCACCACGGCGATCCGCCCGCTGCCGTCGGTGTGCGGATGCGCATTGGCGTCACTGGGTTCACCGTGGGTGGCCCAGCGGGTGTGTGCGATGCCCACGGTGCCGCGCAGCCGCGCGCCCTCCGCGTCGACGCGATTGCGCAGATCCTGCACGCGGCCCTGGGTTTTGGTGATCCGCAGCCGGCCGCGGTGCGGCACGGCCAGTCCGGCGGAGTCGTAGCCCCGGTATTCGAGGCGGTGCAGGCCCTCCAGCAGGACCGGCACGGACTCACGGTGCCCGATGTATCCGACGATTCCACACATTGCGCGAAGCTCTCCTCTGTCCGTAGACGGTGTCGCTTATCCCGTAGACGTGTCGCTCATCCGTAGACGATGCGGCGCAGTTGCCGTTCGGTGAATTCGGGGGCGGCCACCCGGTACTGCGCCAGTTCGCTCGCGATGCGCTGCCAGATTTCGGCATTGCGCACCTGGCGGCGTTGCAGTTCGGCGTGTCTGCGGCGCACGAACTGCTCGGCCGTTTCGTCGAAATATCCGACGACATCGGCGACCACCCGCGCCGCGATGGCGTCGGGCAGCCCCGTGGAGGCCGCCACATGGCGCACCAGATCGACCGGAACCCCGTCAGTCACGCCCTGAGCCTGCCTCATACATTGTTGTTTCGCCAACATTTGTGCCCGAATTCGGGCATAGAAGCGTGGCATTCGCTACACGGGATCTAGTGCCGGTAGGGGTAACTCGCCGGGCACGGGCAAACTCACTCACCACATTGCCGCCTGCCGCCTACGTAACCCTCGGGGCACTCGAGTCCGGCCGGAAATTTCGGAGTGGCGGAACAGCCTGCCGCTGGGCTCCGGGGGCGGGGGCACCCCTAGGCTGGCCGGGTGACCTCACCGAATCAGACTGCTGTTGCGACGCTGCACACCAATCAGGGCGACATCAAGATCGCGCTCTTCGGTAACCACGCCCCCGCGACGGTCCGCAATTTCATCGGCCTGGCCGACGGCACCGCGCCCTATACGACCGCGAACGCCTCCGGCACCACCGAGGGCCCGTTCTACGACGGGTCGATCTTCCACCGCATCATCGACGGCTTCATGATCCAGGGCGGCGACCCGACCGGCACCGGACGCGGCGGCCCGGGGTACGAGTTCAAGGACGAGTTCCACCCGGACCTGCGTTTCGATCGCGGCTACCTGCTGGCCATGGCCAATGCCGGACCGGCCACCAACGGCTCGCAGTTCTTCATCACGGTCGGCCCGCAGTCGCACCTGAACCGCAAGCACACGATTTTCGGCGAGGTGGTGGACCCGGATTCGCGCAAGATCGTCGATGCGATCGCGAATGCCGCCACCGACCGCAACGATCGGCCCAAGGACGAGATCAAGATCTCCGGGATCACGCTCTCCTGAATCCGGCCTACCCCGAAGAGAATTCGCCATGAATCCGCAGCAGCCCGCACCGACCTGCTACCGCCATCCCGACCGCCCCACCGGTCTGGCCTGCACCAGGTGCGGGCGCCCGTCCTGCCCGGAGTGCCTGACCCCGGCCGCGGTCGGGCAGCACTGCGTGGAGTGCGTGCAGCAGGGCCGCCAGGATGTACGGCCGGTCCGCAATCAGGCCGGGTCGGTACAGTCCAGGCGCCCGGAACCGTATGTCACCTGGTCACTCATCGCGGTGAATGTACTGGTCTTCGCGATCACCGCATTCCAGGCGCACAGCGTGATGGACAACCAGCGCTCGGATCTGTTCGTGGACTGGATGCTGGTGCCGGCGCTGGTCGGGCACGGGCAGTGGGTGCGGGTGATCGGCTCGGCATTCCTGCACTACGGTCCGATCCACCTGCTGGCGAACATGTTCGCGCTGTACGTGCTCGGCCCCTACTGCGAAATCGCGCTGGGCCGGGCCCGGTACCTGTCGGTGTACGCGGTCTCGCTGCTGGGCGGTTCGGCGGCGGTGACCGTGCTGTCTAATCCGCTGACGGCCTCGGCGGGCGCCTCGGGCGCGATCTTCGGATTGTTCGGCGCGGTGGCCGTGGTGATGCTGCGGACGCGGCAGAACCTCACCCAGATCATGGTGCTGCTGGTGATCAACCTGATCATCACCTTCTCGGTGCCAGGCATCTCCGTCTGGGCGCATCTGGGCGGCCTGCTGGCCGGTACCGTCGCGGCCGGCGGCATCCTGTATCTGCCGCGCTGGTTGCGTGCGAGTACACCCGCCCTGGCCATGCGGATCGGCTGGATCGCGGTGGCGGTGGTGGGTGTGATCGCGGTGGCTGTCACCGTGCTGGGCGCGCCGACGCTGTACTGACGGCGTGCGGTGATACTGACGTGCGGTGTGCGGTGATCCGCTACGGATTCACGAGGTAGCCGCGCAGCGTGTCGAGCACGTTCTCTGGCCGCGTGCCGAGGTCCCAGCGCCCGAAGATGAGCAGCTTCTCCTCGCCCTGGTGATCCACATCCATTTCCAGCATGGGCATGCGACGACCGAGACGGCGATAGCTCACCACGCGGGCGCGCAGCACCTGCTGGGGTGTGTAGTACTGCGGCCCGGTGAGGCCGCGCACCACGATGCGCGGCACCGGGCCGGGCTCCACGGACAACCGTGGTCGCTGCCGGAATCCCATCCAGGCCAGGAACAGCAGGCCGAGGGCGGCGAGGCCGATGAGCAGCCGCCCAGGACCGTCGTTCGATACGACAACGGCGACGGCGAGCACGATGCCGCCGATGCCGCAAACGGCCAGCGCGGCCGGGGGTGTGGACCAGGAGAGCTGGGGCTCAGCAGTCACTTTCCCCACTTTCTCCTCGAGTTGTCCACAAGCTCATCCACAGGTGTGCATGAATAACAGTGGTGTAAGGAACTCATCGCCAGCGCATGGTCATGATCAGGCCCACGACCATGAGGCCGAACCCGATCAGGAAGTTCCACGCGCCCAGATCGCTCATCCAGCTGATGTGCTCGGCTGCCAGGTAATACACCAGCAACCACACCAGGCCCGCGAGCATGAAGCCCAGCATGATGGCGACGTACCAGACCGGCGACGGGCCGGCCGACTTCACCTTCACAGGCGTGCGGCTGGCCGGGTTGATCGTGTAGTCGGTCTTCTTCCGGACCTTCGACTTGGGCATGACGTCCTCAGTTTCGGCGTGCGAGTCTGGGCTAGGTTATCCCAGGTCATTTGTGGCTTGGGAACGCGACGACTGATTTCGCACGGGTCGGGGTAACTCCCCGGGTACCCCCAAAATAGTCTTCGCACCCAACCGCTGGCACGCGTGCCCCACGGTCGACGGCACTATAGCCGGGCGCTGAAGTTCCGGGGAGGCGGTGCAGACACTAGTCTCGAATCATGCGTGTATTGGTCGTCGACAACTACGACAGCTTCGTGTTCAACCTGGTCCAGTATCTAGGACAGCTGGGTGCCGAGGCAGTCGTCTGGCGTAATGACGATCCGCAATTGGCTGATCTCGATGCCGTCGTGCAGGAGTTCGACGGAATTCTGATCAGTCCCGGCCCGGGCACGCCGGAGCGCGCGGGGGTCAGCATCGAACTCGTCAAGGCTTGCGCCCGGCACGAGCGGCCGCTGCTCGGGGTCTGCCTGGGCCATCAGGCGATCGGCGTGGCGTTCGGCGCCACCGTGACCCGCGCCCCGGAACTGCTGCACGGCAAGACCAGCGAGGTCTTCCACATCGGCGCGGGCGTACTGGCCGGTCTGCCCGATCCGTTCACGGCCACCCGCTACCACTCCCTGACCGTGCTCGAGGAGACCATGCCGCCGGAGCTGGAGGTGCTGGGCCGCACCGAATCCGGCATCGTCATGGCCATGCGGCATCGCACCCTGCCGATCCAGGGGGTGCAGTTCCATCCCGAATCGGTGCTCACCCAGGGCGGGCACCGCATGCTGGCGAACTGGCTGGGCGTCTGCGGCGAGCGGCCCGCCGAGGCGCTCGTGAAGGCCCTCGAGGCGGAGGTCGCGGCGCTGGTATGACGGCATACCGAATGAGCGGGGCATGACCGCCAACCCGATGGGCGCGGCATGACGACCGGTCGAGGGCGACCGCATGTGCTGCTGTCGGTGGCCGTCAGCATCGACGGCTATATCGACGATGCCGGATCGGATCGGCTGCTGCTGTCCAATGCGGCCGATTTCGATCGGGTCGATGCGCTGCGCGCCGCCTCCGACGCGATTCTGATCGGCGCGCAGACGTTGCGCAGCGACAATCCGCGGCTGCTGGTCAACAATCCGGACCGGCGGTTGCAGCGGCTCGCGGCCGGGCAGCCCGAATATCCGCTGCGGGTGATCGTCACCGCGGCCGGGGATCTCGATCCGGCGCTGCGGTTCTGGCAGCACGGCGGCGAAAGGCTGGTCTACACCACCGATTCCGGTGCGGCGCGGATCGGTGACCGCCTGGACGGTCTCTCGGAGGTCGTATCCCTAGGTGCGGCGGTCGATTTCGCGACCTTGCTGGAGGATCTCGGCAAACGCGATATCGCCCGCCTGATGGTGGAGGGCGGCGGCGCGATCCACACCGCCTTCCTGGCGGAAGGTCTGGTCGACGAGATCCTGATGGCGATCGCGCCGCTGGTGATCGGTGATCCGGCCGCCCCCCGCTTCCTGGGGACGATTGTGGATAGTTCTCGACACCGCATGCAGCTGGCCGAGGTCAGCCGGATCGGTGATATCGCCCTGCTGCGCTACCTGCCGAAGGAGGATTCGAGTGCCGGATGAAACACGGGGGGATCGGGGCTGGATGCGGCATGCGATCGGCCTGGCGCGCCTGTGCCCGCCCAGCGACACCGCCTTCTCCGTCGGCGCGGTGATCGTCGGCGCGGACGGTGTCGAGATCATGCACGGCTGGTCCCGGGAGACCGATGACAAGGTGCACGCCGAGGAATCCGCGCTGAACAAGCTCGGCAACGACCCGCGCCTGCCGCACGCCACCCTCTACAGCACCCTGGAGCCCTGTTCGCAGCGCGGCAGCAAGGATCGCGCGCCGTGCACGGATCGCATTCTGGCGGCGGGCATTCGGCGCGTGGTCATCGCCTGGCGCGAACCCGGCACCTTTGTGGACAACTGCCAGGGTGTGGAGAAACTCCGCGAACACGGCATCGAGGTCGTCGAATTGTCCGATCTCGCAGACGAAGCCATGTCCATGAACCGGCACCTGCAGCTATGAAAAAAGGGGGTGCGCGGGAATCCCGCACACCCCCAAGGCTTATCGACTCACGGCGGGCCGAGCAGTGACGCGCCGACGGTAATGGTCACCGTCTGATTCTTGGCGATGGACGATCCGGCGGACGGCTGCTGGGCGATGATGCGGCCGACCCCGCTGGGATCCAGCGTGCTCTGCGTGTTCTGACTGATCTGGCCGTTCCAGCCGCGCTGCCGCAGCGCGTCGGCGGCCTGCCCGGGGGAGAGGCCGATGAGGCTGGGCATGGGGATCTGATCACCGGAGGCGACCTGCACGGTCACCGTCGAACCCTTGTCGGCCTGGGTGCCGGCGGCCGGATCGGTGCTGATCACGGTGCCCTTGGCCTGATTGCTCGGCACCTCCTGAATGGTGACCTTGAAACCCGAGCTGTCGGTCAGATTCGGTTGTGCCACATCGATGGACTGGCCGACCACATCCGGGACGCGGACCTTGTCCGGGCCGGAGCCGAGGCTGATGGTGACCTGTCCGCCGGTGTCGATCTTCTGCGCCTCGACCGGATTCTGGCTGGTGACCTTGTCCTTATCGTCGACACTGGAGGCTTCCCGGCGCACATCCGGATTGAGCCGCAGCCCAACGGAATTGAGCTGCTGTTCGGCCTGCTGCTGGGTCAATCCGGCCAGCCGCGGCACCGCCACCTGCGACGGTCCGCTGGAGACCTGCAGGGTGATCGTGCTGCCCTTGTCGATGCGGGAGCCGCCGAGGGGCTGGGTGGCGATCACATTGTCCTGCGCGACTTTCG
Organism: Nocardia sp. NBC_01388; assembly: GCF_045040085.1. Classification (NCBI taxonomy): domain Bacteria; kingdom Bacillati; phylum Actinomycetota; class Actinomycetes; order Mycobacteriales; family Nocardiaceae; genus Nocardia; species Nocardia sp. NBC_01388. The sequence continues at coordinate 6,526,656 of NZ_CP109553.1, read as the reverse complement.
GGTCCGGTTTGTTCTGAATCGCGACGCTGAAGCCGAGCTTCTCCAGATCCCGCTGTGCGAGTTGGTAATTCTGGTTCGAGAGCTCGGGCACCGCCACCTGGTCGGCATGGCTGCCGGGGCCGACGAACGCCCAGAACAGCACGCCGCCGACGGCGAGCACGGCGACGACGACCGCCGCGATGAGCCCGTTCCGGCGGCCGCCGCCACCTCCGCCACCGCGGCCGGCCTCGACGAGTTCCTGTTCGGTGGTGTCGTCGCGGCGCTCGACCGTGCGGTAGCTGCGCGGCGGCGGCAGATCGTCGTCGAGGAAATTATTGCGATCCTCGTCGTTCATGACCATGGGCGCGGTGGGCTTCTGCCCGCCCAGCACCCGGATCAGATCGGCGCGCATTTCGGCGGCGGTCTGATACCGGTTGGCCGGGTTCTTGCTCATGGCCTTGAGCACGACGGAGTCGAGTTCGCGCGGCACGCCGGGGTGCACGTGCGAGGGCAGCCGCGGGTCTTCGCGCACATGCTGGTACGCCACGGCGACGGGCGAATCACCGGTGAAAGGTGGTTCGCCGGTGAGGATTTCGAAGAGCACACAGCCGACGGAGTACACGTCGGAGCGCGCGTCCACCTGCTCGCCGCGGGCCTGCTCGGGGGAGAGGTACTGGGCGGTGCCGATGACGGCGGCGGTCTGCGTCATGGGGTTGGAGCTGTCGGCCAGCGCGCGTGCGATGCCGAAGTCCATCACCTTCACGGCGCCCGCGCGGTTGATCATGATGTTGGCGGGCTTCATATCCCGGTGCACGATGCCGTTGCGGTGCGAGAAGTCCAGCGCCGCACACACATCCGCGATGACCTCCATGGCGCGGCGCGGCGCCATCGGGCCCTTGCCGCGCACGATGTCGCGCAGGGTGTCGCCGTCGACGTACTCCATCACGATGTAAGGCAGTGGGCCGCCGTCGATCTCGGCCTCACCGGTGTCGTAGACGGCGACGATCGCGGGATGGTTCAGGGCCGCCGCGTTCTGCGCCTCACGCTTGAAACGCAGATAGAAGGTGGGGTCCCGGGCCAGGTCGGCGCGCAGCACCTTGATCGCCACATCGCGGCCGAGGCGTAGATCGCGCGCCTTGTGTACCTCGGACATGCCACCGAAGCCGATGATCTCGCCCAGCTCGTAGCGGGACGAGAGATTCTTCGGGGTCGTCATGACTGTCCTTGGGGGATGACTGGAGCACTGCTGTCCGACGTTCCTGCGTATCCACCGGCTCCGGGTACCGCCTGCCCGTACTCATCGTGTCCGTTGCCGTATCCGTGGGCACCGGGAACCGCTGGCCATGATGGTATGTCCCAGGTGGGGCGGGGGTAACGACTGGTGGTCGGCCAGGCCGGCCGGGTGGTCGTGTTCTGCGGTGTCGTCGTCTGCGGCGTGGTCGTGTTCTGCGGTGTCGTCGGCGCCGGTGTGGTCGTGGGCGCGTCCGTCGTGGTCGGCGGATCGTCGGTCGTCACGACGGGCGGCGGCACCGGCCGCTCCCGGGTGGTCGTGGTCGGCGGTGGTGTTGTCGTGGTGATGACCGGCGGCGGTGCGACCACCACGCTGGTGCGGGTGTTCGGCGTCGACTCCGGCGGCGATCCGCTGAGCAGCACGAAAGCGGCTGCGCCGCCGAGGATCAGCGCACCGACACCGAGTCCGGCCATGGCCTTCTGGCTGTTGGTGAAGCGCCCGCCACCGTCCCCGCCGGTCGCCGCCGGAGCCAGGGTGACCGGTCCGGCGGGCGGGCGCGGACCCGACATCATGACGGTGGCGCCGTCGCCGGGCTGCTGCTGCCGCATCTGCTGCGACGGGGTGGAATAGCGCATGGTGGGCTGGTCGCCGCGGCCGCCGGGAATCATGACGGTCGGTCCGTCGGGCGGCATGATGCGGGCGGCCCCGCTGGTCATGGCGGTGGTCGCCATACCGCCGGTGGGCGGGGGCCGTCTACCAGATCGCACGGCGGCCACCGCGTCGGCGAATTCGCCGCCGGTGGCGAACCGCTGCTGCGGATCCTTCGCCATGGTGACTTCGATGAGTTCGCGCACGTTCGGCGGCAGATCGGCCGGCAGCGGCGGCGGCGTTTCGCGCACATGCTTCATGGCCACGGTGAGCGCGCCGTCACCGGTGAACGGCCGCTCGCCGGCGAGCGCCTCGTAGCCGACCACGCCGAGCGCGTACACGTCGGAGGCGGAGGTGGCGTCCTCGCCGGTGGCCTGCTCCGGCGCGATGTACTGGGCGGTGCCCATGACCATGCCGGTCTTGGTGACCGGCGAGGCGTCGACCACCTTGGCGATGCCGAAGTCGGTGATCTTCACCTGACCCGTCGGCGTCACAAGTATGTTGCCGGGCTTCACATCCCGGTGCACCACGCCCGCGGCGTGTGCGACCTGCAGTGCGCGCCCGGTCTGCTCGAGCATGTCCAGACCCTGCTGGATCGAAAGCCGGCCGAGCCGGCTCAGCACCGCGTTGAGCGGTTCGCCCTGTACGAGTTCCATGACCAGATAGGCGGTTTCGCCGCCCGAGGGATCCATGGTCTCGCCGTAGTCGTAGATGCCTGCGATGCCGGGGTGATTGAGCTGCGCGGTGGTCCGGGCCTCGGTGCGGAAGCGATGGCGGAAGGTGGGGTCGGCGGAGAATTCCGCCTTGAGCACCTTCACCGCGACCCGGCGATCGAGTCGTGTGTCGAGAGCTTCCCAGACCTGGCCCATTCCACCGGTGGCGATCAGCCGATGCAGCCGGTAGCGGTCCGCGATCAATGCACCGTTGTTCAGCATTTCCGACCCTGTCTACCTTGCGCGTTCATGTCGTTCAGCTCCCCAGCCCGGCGTTGAGCACCGCGCGGGCGACCGGCGCTGCCACCGACCCACCGGTGGCGGCCAGTGCCCGGTCGCCGCCGTTCTCGACGATCACCGCGATCGCGATCTTCGGGTTCTGCGCCGGTGCGAAGGCGATGTACCAGGCGTGCGGAGGGGTGTTGCGCGGATCGGTGCCGTGTTCGGCCGTGCCCGTCTTGGACGCGATCGTGTACGCGCTCTGTCCCCCTCCCGTGGTGTTCTTCTCCGATTCGATCATCATGTTGGTGAGCTGGGTGGCCACCGGTGCGCTGATCGCCTGCCCGACCGACATCGGCTTGATGGTCTCCAATGTGCTCAGATCGGGGGCTTGCAGCTGGTCCACCAGATGCGGCTGCATGCGGACGCCGCCATTGGCGACGGTCGCCGCGATGACCGCGTTGTCGAGCGGGGTGAGCGCCACATCGCGCTGCCCGATACTGCTCTGGGCGAGTGCCGGTGCGTCGGGAATGGTGCCGACGGTGCTGTCCGCCCACGGCATCGGAATATTGGGGTGCTGGCCGACGCCGAAGGCCGCGGCCTCGTCCTTGAGTTTCGCGGCCCCCACCTTCATACCGACCTCTGCGAAAGCGGTGTTACACGACAGCTTGAACGCGTCGGCCATGGATACGGTGGCCGCGTCGCCCGCACCGCAGTGCGTGCCGTTGTAGTTCTCCAGCGTGGTTGTGGTGTCCGGCAGGGTGATTCGCGGCGCCGCTGTGAACTGGTCGGTCGTCTGCGCGATATTGCCGGACAGCGCGGCGGCCGCGGTGATCACCTTGAACGTGGAGCCCGGCGGATACGTCTGCGAGACAGCACGATTCAGCATGGGCTGGCGCGGATCCGCCTGCAGCGTCTCCCAGGCCTGCGAGGACGCGGCCCCGTCGTGCCCGGAGAGCAGATTGGGATCGTAGGACGGGGTGGACACCATGGTCAGAATGCGCCCGGTGCTCGGCTCGATCGCCACCACGGATCCGGTGTAGCCCTTGGCCGTCAGCTGGTCGTAGGCGACCTTCTGCATGGCCGGGTTCAACGTGGTGATCACATTGCCGCCGCGCGGATCCCGGCCGGAGATCATATCGATGAGCCGCCGCCCGAACAGCTGATTGTCGGAGCCGTTGAGCACCGAATCCTCGGCGTGCTCGAGTCCGGTGCTGCCGTACTGCATGGAGTAGAAACCGGTCGCCGGCGCGTAGGCCAGCGGATCGGTCGGGTAGGTGCGCAGGTACTTGTAGCGATCGTCGGTGGAGACCGAACTCGCGAGCACGGTGCCCTGTGCGGAGATCTGGCCGCGCTGACGCGCGTACTCGTCCAGCAGCACCCGCACATTGCGCGGATCGTTGCGCAGACTGTCGGCCTTGATCACCTGCACATAGGTGGCATTGGCCAGCAGAGCCACGATCATCAGCATGACCGCCATGGCCACGCGGCGCAGCGGTGTGTTCACGCGGTGCCCCCCTTCGGTCGCCGCAGCAGTTCGGTGGGCGCGTCGGTGATGGACTCCTGCGGCTTCTTCCGGACCGGGGCCGGCGCCCGCGCCGCATCGGACACCTTGATCAGCAGCGCCACCAGCGCGTAGTTGGCCAGCAGCGACGAGCCGCCGTAGGACATGAACGGTGTCGTGAGGCCGGTCAGCGGAATCAGCTTGGTGACACCGCCGACCACCACGAAGACCTGGATGGCGATGGTGAAGGCCAGCCCCGCCGCGAGCAGTTTGCCGAAGCTGTCGCGCACCGCGAGCGCGGTGCGGATGCCGCGAATCACGAACACGCAGAACAGCATCAGCACGGCGGAGAGCCCGATCAGGCCGAGCTCCTCACCGATCGCGGAGATGATGAAGTCGGTTTTGGCGAACGGCACCTGTGACGGCCGCCCGCTGCCCAGCCCGGTCCCGGCGAGACCGCCGGTGGCCAGCCCGAACAGCGACTGCGAAATCTGATACCCGGTGTTGTTGTAGTCCGCGAACGGGTGCAGCCAGGTCTCCACGCGCACCCGCACATGCCCGAAGGCGTTGTAGGCGAAGACGAATCCGATGGCCAGCAGCACCGTGCCGACCGCCACCCAGCCGACCCGCTCGGTCGCGATGTAGAGCATGCACAGCACCGTGCAGAAGATGAGCAGCGAGGTGCCGAGGTCCTTCTCGACCACCAGCACGCCGACGCAGACGATCCAGACCAGCAGGATCGGACCCATATCCCGGGCGCGCGGCAGTTCCAGCCGGAACACGTGCCTGCCCGCGGCGGTGAACAGATCACGCTTGGCGACCAGCACCCCCGCGAAGAAGATGATCAGCAGGATCTTCGCGAACTCACCGGGCTGAACACTGAAGCCGGGCAGTCGAATCCAAATCTTGGCACCGTTCACCTGGGAGAACCGGTCCGGCAGCACGGCCGGGAGGGCCAGCGCGGCCAGCCCGACCAGGCCGAGGGTGTAGGCGTAGCGGGCCAGCGTGCGGTAGTCCCGCAGCAGAATCAACAGGCCCGTGAAAACCACCATCCCCAACCCCGTCCACAGCACCTGCTGGTTGGCATCGGGGGAGGGGATGGGCTGCGAAGCGAGGAAGGCGTCCTGCTTCTCGGCCAGGTCGAGTCGATGGATCAGCACCAGCCCGAGCCCGTTCAGCAGGGCCACGATCGGTAGTAGGAGAGGGTCGGCGAAGGGTGCGTACCGGCGTACCGCCAAATGCGCCACCCCGAACAGGGCCAGGTAGGCGGCGCCGAGTTTGGCGATCTCCCACGTGATCTCCTGTTCCTGACTGGCCTCGACCAGCACCAGCGACACCGTCGTCACCACTGCCGCCAGACCGAGCAGCAGCAGTTCCACGTTCCGCCGGGTGGACGGCGGAGGCGCGGGAGCGAATCCGCCCGGTGGACTGGGAAAGGCCCCAGCGGACGGTGGTGCCGGTGCGGACATCAGTCCGCCACCCTGCAGTTCTGCCCCGGCGTCTGCGGCGCGATCGTGGTGGACGGAACCGGTGCACGCGGTTCCAGCTGATGATTGTCACCGGAGCCCGCCGGAGCGCCGGGCACGGTGGTGGTCGGCGGGGCCGCCGCGGTGGTGGTGGCCGGAGGGGCGTTCGGATCGACCGGCGGGGTGACGACGGGCGGCACCACCGGCTGCTGCTTCTCGCACGGCGGCAGCAGATCGTTGCGGGTCAGGCTCTGCAACTGCTTGATGGCGTCGTCGCGGGAGCCCGGCGGCAGACCCTTGTCGACCGAATCACGCCCGGTCGGCTTCAGATCGGTGAGCTGCAGACTGCGGCAGCCCGACGGGAAATCCCCACCGGGAGACGTCATCTGGAGATCGCCGCTGCGGGTGACGCAGGCGTTCTGATCCACATCGCGGATCGAGTAGCCCAGCACCGAACCCGGCAGCCCGCGCAGCACCACGACCTTGTCGTGATCGGCGCCGACGTAGTAGTTGCCGCGAATCATGTTGTAGCCCACCGTGAGCCCGGCGCCGATGGCGATGAGCAGGGCGAGCGACAGCCCGATCCAGCGCAGTTTGTGGCTCTTCTTCGGCGGTTCCGGCTCCGGCGCCTGGACGGCCCGGCGCGGTGCGGCCCGCGGCGGGCGCATGGCGGCGGCCCGGCCGGCGGCGGTGTTCGGCGGGGGAGTGTCCTCGTCCTCACCGGAGGCGGCGCCGGCCACGATGGGGTGGCTCTGGCCGTAATCCAGATCGATGACATCGGCGACGACGACGGTCACATTGTCGGGACCGCCACTGCGCAGCGCCAATTCGATGAGCCGGTCGGCGGATTCGTCGGTGCTGCCCTCGCGCATGGTGTTGGCGATGGTCTCGTCGCTGACCACATCCGACAGACCGTCGGAGCACAGCAGATACCGATCGCCGGCGCGGGCCTCCCGCATCACCAGCGTGGGCTCGATCTCATTACCGGTGAGCGCCCGCATGATCAGCGACCGCTGCGGGTGGGTGTGCGCCTGCTCCGGGGTGATCCGGCCCTCGTCGACCAGCGACTGCACGAAGGTGTCGTCGCGGGTGATCTGGGTGAGTTCACCATTGCGGAGCATGTAGCCGCGGGAGTCACCGATATGGGCCAGGCCGAGTTTGCGGCCGGCGAACAGGATGGCGGTGAGCGTGGTGCCCATGCCGTCGAGTTCCGGTTCCTCCTCGACCTGATCGGCGATGGAGGCATTGCCTTCGTGCACAGCACGATCCAGCTTGCCGAGCAGATCGTCACCGGGCTCGTCATCGTCGAGATGCGCCAGCGCGGCGATCATCAACTGCGAGGCGACTTCACCGGCGGCGTGGCCGCCCATGCCGTCCGCGAGGGCGAGCAGGCGCGCACCCGCGTAGACGGAATCCTCGTTGTTGGCTCTGACGAGACCACGGTCGCTGCGCGCTGCATAGCGGAGAACAAGAGTCACGATCGCAGCTCGATCACAGTCTTCCCGACACGGACAGGGGTGCCGAGTGGAACTCGCACCGGGGTGGTGACCTTCGACCGGTCGAGGTAGGTCCCATTGGTGGAACCGAGATCCTCGACATACCAGTCCTCCCCGCGCGGCGAGAGTCGCGCATGACGGGTGGAGGCGTAGTCGTCGGTGAGGACCAGTGTGGAATCGTCCGCGCGCCCGATCAGCACCGGCTGTGTGCCGAGTGAGATGCGGGTGCCGGCGAGTGAACCCTGAGTCACCACGAGATATTTGGCGCCCTTCTGGCCTCGGCGCAAGGATGGGAGCACCGCGGAGCCGCCTTGGGCCCGAGGTGCGACCCGAATGCCGGAGGCCGCGTAGATATCACTGCGCAAGGTCCGGAGCACGGCCCACACGAACAGCCACAACAACAGCAGGAACCCCGCACGGGTGAGTTGCAGGATCAATCCCTGCACGGTGCTCCACCTCCTGTTCGACCGTGTCGTACGTACGGGCTGTCGATACGGAAAAAGCTCCGCGGACCCGCAACCGGTTGCTGGTCAGCGCGGCCCAGCGCCACCGTGAGTATTGGCAGCATCATAGGGCCGTAGACCGGTTGCGATCACGATACGACCGAGGAATCTCGAGCCATATCGTGACCTGCTTCGCGAGCTTACGGGATCAGACGATCCGGATCAGGATCTCGGAATGCCCGGCGCGGATGACATCCCCGTCGGCGAGCTGCCAATCCTGTACGGGAGAGCCGTTGACCAGCGTCCCATTGGTGGAACCCAGATCCGAGAGCATCGCGGTCTGGCCGTCCCATCGAACTTCGATGTGGCGCCGCGAAACTCCGGTATCGGGCAGGCGGAAGTGCGCGTCCTGCCCGCGGCCGATGATATTGCTGCCCTCGCGCAACTGGTATGTGCGGCCGGAGCCGTCGTCCAGCTGCAGGGTGGCGGAGTAGCCCGAGGCGGCCGCGCGGCCGGCCGGTGCCGCATACCCGGCCTGCTGGCCGTAGCCCGGCTGCTGGGCGTAACCCTGCTCGTCGGCATAGCCCTGCTCGTATCCGGCGGGCTGCTGGCCGTACGCGGGGTCGGCATAGCCGGGCTGCTGGCCGTAGGCCTGCTCCGGCTGCTGCCCGTAGGCCTGATCGGCATAGCCGGGCTGCTGGGCATAGCCCTGCTGCTGCCCGTAGCCCGGCTGCTCGTACGCCTGCTGGCCGTAGCCCGGCTCGGCATAACCCGGCTGGCCGCCCTCGGCGTAGCCCTGGCCGTAGCCGGGCTCGGCATAGCCCTGCTCGTATCCGGCCGGCTGCTGCCCATACGCCTGGTCGGCATAGCCGGGCTGCTGCCCGTAGGCCTGATCGGCGTACCCGGGCTGCTGCCCGTAGCCCGGCTCGGCGTAACCACCCTGCGGGGCCGCGCCGTAGCCGGCACCGCCCGGCTGGTTGTAGTCGTAGCCGTTCTGGTACTCGCCGTAACCCTGCTGCTCGGGCGCGGCATAACCGGGCTGATCGGGGTACTGCGACTGCGCCGGCACACCGCCGCGGCCGTATTCGCCGTAGCCCTGCGGAGCCGGGCGGCTCGCGGGCGGGGGCGCGTACCCGCGGGAACGTGGATCGGACTCCGCGGGCTCACGACTCGGGTCGTAGCCTGAGTTCTGCGTCATGGGGCCAGCTCCTGGTTGCGGGTTGGGTCGTGGTGTGCGTTCAGGTGCCGGCGCCGGACCCGCCCGGCGCTCGGCGGTTCCGCCGACGGCGTCCGGGTCCACACGGCCGCGTGTCCTGAACTGTCCGGTGTGCAGCGTAGGGGATGCCTCGAACTCCACGTGCACTTCGCCGTACGTCTGCCAGCCTTGTTCACGGATGTAGTCCTGTAAGTGTTTGGCGAAAGCCCGCACTGCGAGGTCGTGGTCGGCCTGTCCCTCGCCCTGGACGAGCTGCCCCAGGTCCGACTCGTTGATGGTGATGACGTAGCTGTTCGGAGCCAGCAGATGTCCGCTGCCGAGGTCCTGGATATGGTCCGCCGCCTCGCGCTGCAACGCGGCTTCGACCTCCTGCGGAACCACGCTGCCACCGAAGGCGCGGGCGAAGACGTCACCGACAGCACCCTGGAGGCGGCGTTCGAATCGCGAAACGATCCCCATCGCCCCTCCTCTCGGGTCAGGACGCTCCCTCGAGTGAAGCGTGCGGCGTGTCTGGTCTCCTGGCAACGTGGGCGGCACGCGGACATGGCGTGTCACCGCGGGGACACGGTGATTGCATGATATCCACCATCGTCCACACCTGTAACTCCCGGAAACGGGTCAGGGTTCCCGTGCGGGCATCCGCCGCCCCCAGCGCCGGTTACCTGGTGATTTCGTTTTGGCACACGGGCCGTGATAAGTTCTTCGAGTCGCTCGGGCGAGTGGCGGAATGGCAGACGCGCTGGCTTCAGGTGCCAGTATCCGAAAGGATGTGGGGGTTCAAGTCCCCCTTCGCCCACAAACAGTAGGCCCGATCCGGATTCCGGATCGGGCCTACTGTCATTTCCGCACTGACCTGTCATTTCCGCACCCCTCGGAGGCTTGCGTGTAGCTTGCCGAACCCGCAGGTCAGAACAGGTGTGACGAAGATCGCAACCACGGTGTGAACTCCTCGGCCGAGGCGTTGCCGGATGGCCTCCGACGGTCCGCGGAGGGGTGTAAATCGATTGCCGGAAGGTGCCACATCAGGTATCTGCCCGATTTTCTCCGACCATTGCCTGACGGGCATTAAGTCAAAACAGAGTTAAACAAACTTGCAGTTTGTTTCCCCTGAAGCGACTGCTCGGCAATGGTGCTGAGCAGGTGAGAAACACCAGCTTAACGCGGGTTGAACCGCTTGTGATGAGTATTGGCCGGACTAATCGGCAAACCATTCGACAGGGGTTCTCGCGGTGCACGTGCAACGGGTCGAATCGAGTGCGTCAACGGTACCGCGCGGGTGGTTTCATTAGCCTCCGCAGACCGCCGGCAACGTAGAAGCTGGACATTAGCGGACTGCTCGAGTTGCCTTCGCGCAAAGGGTATTTCGCCTGTTCGCGTTATACGTCCAGTGAGCAAGTCGGAGGTTGCGTAGCCATAACGTTTGTGTAGAGTCGACGGTAACGCTGGCCGCAGCTGAGCCGGACTCGCTGCGGCCAGTGGAAATCACTTCCGGGCCGTTGCCAACAGCGTCGAACTCGCCGCTCCCGCAACCGGATCCGGGTCGCCCCCGAGCGAATTGCCCGGGGTGTGCGCGGGATTGCCTGACATGTGCTCGGTTCCACTCGGCGAATGCTCCGCCGCCTCCGCGGTCTCCTGTTCGAGCACTGCGCGCCGTCCCAGACCGAACACATAGGCCAGGAAACCGAGTTCGGCGAGCGCCCCGATTCCGATCCGCACCGCGGTCGGCAGGCCGCTGGGTGTGACAAATCCTTCGATGAATCCCGAGATCAGCAGCACCACGACCAGGCCCAGGGCAATCGCGGCGGTGGCGCGGCCCTGCCGGGCCAGGGCCTGCGGCCGGGATTCCCGGCCCGGATCGATCAGTGTCCAGCCCAGTTTCAGGCCCGCGCCGCCGGCCACGAAAATGGCGGTCAGCTCCAGCATTCCGTGCGGCAGGATGTAGCCGAAGAAGGCGTCCAGGCGCCCGGCGTCCGACATCAGACCTGCGCTGATGCCCACATTGAGGGCATTCATGGCCATGACGTACACCGCGGGCAGGATGAGTATCCCGGTGAACAGCGACATGGCCGCCACCGTCGCGTTATTGGTCCACACCTGCGCCGCGAAAGCGTCGTGCGGATGCGCGTAGTAATAGGTCTCGAAATCGCCACCGGGCCGGGTCAGTGTGTCCGTATCGGTATCGAGGCCCAGAGCGCGCCGCGCGGATTCGGAGTTCGCGACCCACGCGCCGACCGCCGCCGAGGCGACCACGAAGACCGTGGCCACCGTCACCCACCACGGCCAGGCCCGGTAGACGGCCGCCGGGAAGCGGTGGGTGAAGAAGCGGCCGATCTCGCGCAGGGTGTCGATGCGGGCGCCAAGCACCCGGCCGCGGGCCCGGGTGAGGATCGCGGACAGGCCCGCCACCAGTTCCGCCTCGGCGGATCCGGATTGCAGCCGGGCCAGCTGCTGTGAGGTGAGCCGGTACAGCAGCACCAGTTCGTCGGATTCGGCGCCGGTGAGCTTCTTGCGGCGGGTTGCCAGCGCGTCCAGGCGATCCCAGGAAGGTTTGTGCAGGAACGTATACGCGTCCAGGTCCATCGGTTGCCTTCCTGTGCCTTCGCTCGGAAGAATGCTAGTCGCCCCCCACCAGGAGTGACATGGCCCTTTTCACCACCGGCGAAGCAGTCGCCGTCGAACTGCCGATCGCGCGCATCCCCACGCGGGCCGCGGCGTTCCTGCTCGACCTGTGCGTTCAGCTGATCCTCGGGCTGGTGCTGGTGCCCGGCAGTCAGGTGCTGCTGTCCCGGTGGGGCGCGGATTCGGCCTGGCGCGATACCGCCCTGGTGGTGACCGTGGTCGCGGTGCTGATCGGCTATCCGGTGCTGGGCGAAACGCTTACGCGCGGAAGGTCGCTCGGCAAGATGGCACTGGGTCTGCGAGTGGTGCGCGGCGACGGCGGGCCGATCGACTTCCGGCACGCGGTCACTCGGGGTCTGTCCGGCATCGTGGACTTCTGGATGCTGGGCACCGGTCTCATCGCCGTGGTGGTGTCGCTGTGCTCACCGAATGCCCGCCGCATCGGTGATGCCCTCGCCGGAACGGTGGTGGTGCACGATCGCAGCCGCCTGCCGTTCGCGGCGCTGGTCGTCCCGCCGCCGTGGTTGCAGGGCTGGGCGCGGCAACTCGAACTCTCCGGCCTCTCCGACGAATTGGCGCTCGCCGTGCGCCGCTACCTGATCCGCTTCGGCACCCTGACCCCCGTCGTCCAGGACCAGCTGGGCCGCACCCTGGTCCTCACGGTCTGCGCCCGCCTGCACACCCCGCCCCCCAACGGCTATCCGCCCCTGATGATCCTGGGCGCCGTCCTGTCCGAACGCCAGCGCCGCGCGTTCCCGCCGCCCCCCGCCCGGCCGGCATACGCCCGCGCCGTCGCCTGAACACCACTCCTCTCGACGCAACGCGGGTCGGTTCGATAGGGACGGGCGGCTTTACATCGAGCCGGTTTGCTTGAGCTCCAGATATTCATCCGCGAGGGCGCTGGGCAGCCGGTCCGGGGATTCGGTGATGACGCGGACGCCGATGCGGCGCAGGGTTTCCCGGGCTACGGCGTGTTCGGTGAGGATGTTCTCGGCGGCGGCCGCGGTGTAGAGGTCGTCGAGGGTGGAGCGGTGGGCTGCCGCGGCGGCCACGTCCGGATCGGTGACGGAGACGATGAGTACGCGGTGGCGCCGGGACAGGACGGGGAGGACGGGGAGCAGGCCCTCCTGCACGGTGGCCGCGTCCAGGTGCGTGAACCACACCACCAGGCTGCGGCGGCGGGCGCGCTGCAGGGTGGTGCGGAGCAGTCCCTGGTAGTCGGTGTCGACCAGCTGCGGTGTGATTCCGGCGAGGGCGTGCATGAGCTTGAGCTGCAGGCGTTTTCCGCCGATGCCGCGCACCTCGGCGCGCAGGGTGCGGTCGTAGGCCAGCAGGTCCACCGAATCGCCGCCCGCGGCCGCGAGACCGCCGAGCAGTAGCGCGGCCTCGATGGTGGCGTCCAGGCGGGTGCCGTCGCCGACACGGCCCGCGCTCACACGGCCGGTGTCGAGCAGCATGACCACGTGCCGATTGCGCTCCGGCCGCCAGGTGCGCACCAGTACGTCATCGGCCCGGGCGGTGGCCCGCCAGTCGATGGTGCGGACATCGTCACCGGCCACGTACTCACGGAAGGAATCGAATTCGGTGCCCTGGCCGCGCCTATTCGTGGTGTTGCGCCCCTCGAGGTGTTGCAGCTGTGCGACTTTGGAGACGAGCAGCTTCTCGCTGCGGAACGGCGGCAGGGCGCGCAGCCGGGCCGGGACGTCCCGGCGCAGCTGCCGTCCGGCCAGGCCGAGCGGGCCGAGCAGGCGCACGGTGACCGGACCGGCGATCCGGTCGCCCCGATATTCGGGGGTCAGCTCGGTGTGCAGCCGAATCCTGGTGTTGGACGGCAGATTCAGCGGGTGCGCGTGATTGCGGGGCTGGGCGCTGGCGGGCCAGTCGTCCCAGAGCGTGCCGCGCAGGGTGCGATCACCGGTATTCAGGGCGATCAGCTCCACCTCGATGCCGCGCCCGGTGCGGACGGTGGTGAGCGCGGCCCGCGAAAACTGCAGCGCCCCCGGCGAACCCAGCAGCAGCAGATCCGCCAGCACCAGCGCCCCGAGCAGTGCGGTCGCCAGCAGTACGCCCGCCCAGGACGGCAGCACGAAGGTGACGAAGAGTGCGGCGACGCCCGCCGCGACGGCCAGCCGGCCGGTGACGACCACCGGCTACACCGGCACGGGGACGGACATCAGCAGGGACGCCATCACCCCTTCGGCGGTCACGCCCTCGATCTCGTGCTCGGGCCGCAGCTGCAGCCGGTGCCGGAGCACCGCTGTCGCCACGGCTTTCACGTCATCGGGGGTGACATAGCCGCGGCCGTTCAACCAGGCGAAGGCCCGGGCGGCGGCCATGAGCGCGGTCGCGCCGCGGGTGGACGCACCGTGCGCGACGGCGGGGGAGGTACGGGTCGCCCGGCACAGATCGACCGTGTAGGCCAGCACCTCGGGGCTGAGCGTCACCTGGGCGACGGCCCGGCGGGCGGCGGCGATATGTGCCGGACCGGCGACCGGGCGCAGCCCCGCGGCGGCCAGATCACGCGGATCGAAACCGGCGGCGTGCCGCTGCAGAATGCGGAATTCGTCGTCGCGCCCGGGCAATCGGATATCGACCTTGAACAGGAACCGGTCCAGCTGCGCCTCCGGCAGCGGATAGGTGCCCTCTTGCTCGATGGGGTTCTGGGTGGCGACCACCACGAACGGATCGGGCAGCGGCCGCGGCACGCCGTCCACCGAAACCTGGCGCTCCTCCATGGATTCCAGCAGCGCGGACTGGGTTTTCGGTGGGGTGCGGTTGATTTCGTCGGCGAGCAGCAGATTGGTGAAGACCGGTCCGCGCCGGAAGGTGAACTCCGCCGAGTGCGGATCGTAGATCTGCGAACCGGTGACATCACCGGGCATCAGGTCCGGGGTGAACTGGATGCGGGCGTGCTCCAGGTCCAGCGCGGTGGCCAGCGCCCGTACCAGCAGCGTCTTGGCCACGCCCGGAACACCTTCCAGCAGGACGTGACCGTGGCACAGCAGCGCCAGGACCAGGTACATGACCGCCTGGTCGTTGCCGACCACGGCCTTGCCGATCTCGGCGCGCAGGGCCAGCAGCGCCTGCTGGGCCTGTTCGGCGTTCACCGCGTGGTTGGTATCCACGACAACCGCCGTGGGCTCTGATCCGGTCACAAGACCTCCGCTTCGATCCATTCGAGTTGTGCGGCCACGACTTCCAGCGTGGCCCGGTCCGGGACCGGGTCGTACAGTGCGCCGCGCATCAGCGCCGGGTCGGAGCCGGTGCGCGCGGACAGGGCCGCGGTCACCAGTTCGGGCGGGGTGGCAGCGGTGACGCCGAGCGCGGGCCGCAACCGCCGCAGGGTGGCCGCGCGCAATCCGGCCGCCACATGGTCGTGGTCGCGGGATTTGCGGTACAGCCCGGCCTGTCCCGCGAGCAGTTCACTGGCGGGCGCCTCCACCGGCCGGGGTTCGCGCACCACGGTGCCGCGCCGCCGGCCCCGCCACCAGAGCACGGTGATCCAGGCGATCAGGAATTGCAGTCCGCCGAAGGCCGCCCAGTCGGGCAGGCGCTGGAAGATGGAATCGTCGCCGCTGCCGAAGTCCGGCGGCTTCACCTTGGGCGGGTGGTGCGGCGCGGTGGTCGGCGGGGGTGCGGTGGTCGGCTGCTGCGTGTCGTGCGGTGTCGACGGCGGCATGCTCAGGTGGGTGACCAAATAGATGAGGAAGAGCACGGCCAGTATTCCGGCCAGCACCGCCCAGAATCGCCAATCCCGCAGGAGCGCGGGCAGTTCCAGCGGTTCGCGGCTCTTCTTCCGCCGGGCCGTCTTCGGTTTGCGGGTCCGGCGCTGCTCGGCGATCTCGGCGGGCGCCAGCTTGGGCGGCGGGGCCACGGAGTAGCGGTCGGCCTGTTCCAGTCGCCGGTATTCGGCCTCGGCCGCCGGGCGGCCGCCGTATACGACCTCGTCGAAACTGTGTGCGGCCGAGGGGAGTTCGGTGGCCTCGCCGGGCAGTACGGCGGTGGCGGCCTGTGCGGTTTCGCGGGCGGTGCGGGCGCGCTGCACCTCGAGGATGCCGCGCTGCTCCAGCCCGCGGGTGACGGCGCGGTACCGCTCCCGCAGCGCGGTGCCGAAATCGGCCCGGCGGGCCGCTTCCTCGGCGGCGGCCAGGTGTGCGGCCGCGGGTCCGAGCGCGGGTTCCGGTGGGGCCGGGCGGTATTCGCCGGTGCGCGGACCGGTCACGGCCGGACCGCCCCGGGAACGCGGATGTCCCAGGCTTCACGGCGGCAGCGCCGATCCACATAGGTGACGACCTGGGCCGCCGACTCCACCATTTCCCCGAAGGCCACCATGATCAGCGCGACGGTCACGATCAGCACGGTCACCGTCCAGCGGTGTGTGCCGGAGAAGCCGGAGATGAACTGCGGCAGTGCCAGCAGCGGCACCACCAGCACCAGCAGCAGCCCGCGCAGCGATATGAGCAGCCCGACGATCTGCCAGTCCGAACCGGACATCAGCAGTTTGGTGCGCAGCGTCGCGATCCGGAAGGTGGCCGATTCATCGAAAATGGCCGGGACCGTGGTGAATCGGCGTGCGCGCAACCACAGCAGCCAGATCACGGCGAACGGGAAGGTGATGAGCAGGGGAGCGCCCAGCGCCAGCACACCGATGCCGATGAGCGTGTACATCACCTGATATCCGAGCAGCGGCCCGGCTTCGGAGGCCAGCTGATGCAGCGCACCCCGCCAGGACAGCGGCTGCCGGTGCACCACCGCGAGCCCGATCGGCACGGTGACACCGCGTACGAACATGCGCAGCGCCCAGGCCGCCACCAGTCCGGTCAGCAGTGCGCCCCAGAAGGTTCCGCCGTCCGAATCATCGGTGGCTACGGAGACCAGCACCGTCACGGCGAGGGTGACGACCGCGGCCACGGCCACCGCCGTGCCGAGCAGTACGGCAAGGGTTTTGATGCGCGTCTGGATCAGTGCGAAGGGCAGATCCAGGAGTTCCCGGAACTGCATGGGGCGAATCGGGACCGCCGCCGGTTCGGTGTGCGGTTCCCCCACCGAGCCGGCCGGCGGACCGACAGGATCGGTGGCGGCTGGCAACACGGGGCCGAGTCTATAGGGACGGCCTCGTCCGGTCGCTCTATGTTTTCGCGAGCAGGCGGGCGACCAGCTGCCGGTACAACTCCGGGTCCACGGGCCGCATACCGAGCAGTGCGCGCAGGTAGACGCCGTCGCCGACGAGCCGGACGATCTCGGCGTGCACCGGATCGTGGATTTCGTTGTCCAGTGCGACCTTCCAGCCGCCCATCATTTCCGCGAGCGCGCGATCGGTCTCCTCCGCGGGAGCGTCGTCCGCGGCGCCGGTGGTGCCGTGTGAGCCGTCGACCGTGCGCATGGTGGCCAGGATGGACCGGTGCAGCGCGAGGTCCAGCACATCGGCGTCATTGTCGGGCTGCGGGGTCTGCAGATACCACTCGGCGACGGAGTGACCCTCGTCCACGGCGTGGCGCAATTGCTGATCGGCGCGTTCGCCGAGCCGGCGCACCAGCCCGGCGAGCAGCGCGTCCTTGCTCTTGAAGTGGTAGAGCAGTCCGCCTTTGGAGACGCCTGCGGCCGCGGCGACGCTTTCCAGCGTCACCTGGGACATGCCTTTGTCGAGCAGGAGAGATTCGAGGGCGTCGAGAATCCGATTGCGGGTGCCGACGGGATCGCGTGCGGTCGTCCGAGAGGTTGTCACAGCCATAGACTGTACCGTCTGGACGGTAAGTCTGTTACTGTACCGTCCAGACGGTTTCCCTCCGGAAGAGAAAGTTCCCATGCCCACCCACATCCCCGCCCGGTCCGACTCCGGATCCGAGGCGGACCCCCGCACCACCCCGCCCACGCCGACCGCCCCGCTCGGCGCCCCGGCTTCCGCCGCCGCGCACCCCGGCAATCCCGCCGAGGGCTCGCCCACGCCGACCACGAACTCGGCTGTGCGCACAGCGAACTCCGCGGCAGGTGGCGCCGATTCCGGATCGGGCGCCGGCTCGCCTCGCCGCCCTCACGATTCACGTGCTCGCCGGGGCAATGCCGTTTCCGGTCGCGCGACCCTGCGCGACTGGGCGGGGCTCGGTGTTCTCGCGCTGGCACTGCTGCTGGTCTCGGTCGACGCCACGGTGCTGGATCTGGCCGTGCCCGCCATCAGCAGCGATCTGGCGCCCACCACTCCACAGCTGCTGTGGATCATCGACGTCTACTCGTTCGTGCTCGCCGGTCTGCTGATCACCATGGGCACGCTCGGTGACCGCATCGGGCGCAGGCGACTGCTGCTCATCGGCGCGGCCGCCTTCGGGCTGGCGTCCGCGGTCGCGGCTTTCGCGGTGAACCCCGAAATGCTCATTGCCGCACGGGTTCTGCAGGGTCTGGCCGGTGCGACGCTGATGCCGTCGACGCTCGGCCTGATCCGGTCCATGTTCACCGATGCCCGGCAGCGCACCATCGCCATCTCGGTCTGGGGCGCCATGGCGGGTTCGGGTGCGGCCATGGGCCCGCTGCTGGGCGGCTGGCTGCTCGAACACTTCTGGTGGGGTTCGGTCTTCCTGGTGAACCTGCCGGTCATGGCCCTGCTGCTGGTGCTCGGACCGTTCCTGGTGCCGGAGTCGCGGGACCCGAATCCGGGCCGTTTCGACCTGGCGAGTGCCGCGCTGTCCATGCTGGCGCTGATCCCGATCGTGTACGCGGTCAAGGAATTCGCGGCACACGGGCCGAGCCTGAATCAGCTCGTCGCGGCGGGCGTCGGTGTGCTTGCGGGTGTGCTGTTCGTGCGCAGGCAGCGCTCGCTGGCAGCGCCGCTGATCGATCTGACGCTGTTCCGCATTCCGCCGTTCCGGGCGGCGGTGCTGGCCAATCTGCTGTCGATCTTCGCGCTGGCCGGTGTGCTGTTCTTCGGATCGCAGTATCTGCAGCTGGTACTGGGCCGCGCGCCCTTGCAGGCGGGTCTGCTGCTGATCCCCGGCACTGTCGGCAGCATGGCCGGTTCACTCGGCGCGGCCTGGCTGGTGCAGCACTGGCCTCCGGTGCGGGTGCTGGCCGGTTCCCTGGTCACCGCCGCCGTGGGCGCCTCGCTCTTCTGGTTGCTGCGCGCCGATCCGTCGGCCTCGGTGCTGCCGTTCATGGTGGGCTTCCTGCTGATCGGCCTGGGAGTCGGTGTGGCGCTGACCCTCTCGTCCGACATGATCGTCAGCACCGCACCCGTCGAACGCGCCGGCAATGCGGCCGCCATCTCGGAGACCGCACTGGAAACCGGTGTGGCCCTGGGTGTGGCGGTGCTCGGCAGTGGTGTCATGGCGGCCTTCCGGCACGGGCTGGATGAATCCACGGTCCCGGCCGCGCACACCGGCGCGGCGCGCGAATCCCTGGGCGGCGCGGTCGAAACCGCACGCGGCCTGCCGGCGGCGGAGGCCACGTCACTGCTGAACTCGGCGCACACCGCCTTCGTCGACGGCATCCACCTGGCCGCCACCGGCACCACCCTGATCCTGCTGGTGACCGCGGTCGTCACCTACCGGGCCGCGACGAGCAGGACGCGCAAGGCGTAGATCCCGGCCGAAACCATGGCGGGGTGACGGGGCGGCCTCGTGAATATGGCTGTGGCCCGGGTGGTTCCGTGTTCAACGTGAAACATGCCGGGCCACAGCTGTCTCGGCGACGATGCCGAAGGAGTCCTATTTCTTGTCGGCGCCCGGCGGAAGTTCACGCGGGCCGCGGTATTCGAGCTCCGGGGCGCGGTGGCCAGGGAGGGCGTGCTGCTGCTGGGTAGCGGGCAGCTGATAGCTCGGATCGACGATCTGACCCGGCGGCAGCGCACCGTAATTCGAGTACTGCGAATACGGCTGCTGGTACGGCTGATCCACCACATTCGAGGCGACATGCTGGGCGTACTGCTGCTGCGCGCCCGGCGGCAGCTGGTAGCCGTACTGCGGCTGGGCGTACATCTGCTGCTGTTGCGCGGAATCCTCGAAGTTCGAGGTCACCTTGCGGGTGCGCCGCAGCGTGAAGGTGATCTCCTCGGCCTCTTCGAACGCCTGCCGCACGGTGCGCAGCGGATGTGTGGCGGTATCGAGGGCATTGGCAACGAACGACGGCACCAGCGGCCGGATCCAGCGGGCCGCGGTATCGGTGAACGGCACCGTGCCGATGATCGGAAGTTCCAGTCCGCCACCCTTGTCGGCGGGCGCGGGCTGCGGGGCCGGGGCGGCCGGTGCGAGCGCACCCGCGGCGCCCACCGGCGCCAGCGTTCCCGGTGCGAGGTGGGCGGGCAGGTTCGGTGTCACGATCCCGTCCTGAGACACGGAGCCGTCCTTTCGGTGACCGGCCGGCAGTTCATGCTGTGCGGCACGGTCGAATTCGTCGATGGCGCGCTGTTGCGCCGGTTCGGTGATGCCGATCTCGAAGCCGCCGATGGAGGCGATGATGCGCTTGCGCTGGCGCTCCCGATCGATGGCGGTATCGGCGTGCAGCGCCAATTTGGCCGCGGTGAGCTGCTGTTCGGCCCGCAGCGTTTCGGCCTCGACCCGGGTCTCGGCCTGTTTGAGCGCGATGGCGGTGGCGGCGGCCTGCTCCACCCGGTCGGTGGCGGTGCGGGTGGCGAGCTCGCGATCGAACGCGGTCTCCCCGCGCCACCAGCGCAGGAGCAGTGGCAGCAGCGCCAGCACCACCAGTAGCAGCGCGGTGGCCAGGCGCAATGCCAGCGGCCCGGCATGGCCGGTGGTGTAGTCGTTCATGGCGACCCACCGGGCCCCGAGCCCGCGATCGCCGTCGGTATAGGCGGCGGTGCGAGCGGCGCCGAGCGCCCTGTCCTTATCGGTGATCGCCGCGTCCAGCCCGCCGATCCTGGCCTGGGCCGCGGTGAGCTGGGCGTGTGCGTCGTCGGCCACCTGATTGGCGGTGCGCTCCTCGGGGCCGCGCCCCGGATCACCGGTGATCCGGGTCTGCGGGCAGTCCGGTGTCGGACGGTATTCGCAGCGCGCGGTCACCAGGGCGACGTCGTAGTCGTTCTGCGCCTTGGCTATCTGCTGATCGAGGGTGGCACGGTCGGTGCGCGCCTGGTCGAGATCGGTGCGGGCGGTGACCACGGCGGGCGCGGATTCCACTCCGCGCCGGGCGGTTTCGTCGAGCAGCCGGTTCACGCTGCCGCCGAACAGTACGGTGCAGGCCGATTCGGCGACGAAGATGCCGACCACGGCGGCAACACCGATGCGCGCGGCGAATTCGGCTCGTACCCGCGGGGTTTCGGTTCTTCCCGGAGTGGCCGCGGTGGCCAGCGCGCGAGAGATCGCCCCCACCAACAGGGTTGCGATCAGGGCGATGACGACGACCGCGAACAGCGGCCAGTGCGCGGCGCCGGTGGCCAGCGCGATCACGACGGCCGAGGTGACGGCGAACAGCGCCACCACGGCTCCGGTCACCGCATAGGCGGTGCGCTCGTGGCGTTCGGTGACCCCCGCGTGCGCGCCACCGAGCCAAGTGAGCAGAACGGTCATGAGAGCTCACATCCTCGACACAGTGTTATCTCAGCGTGACAGGAGGGTGGCGATTCCACCGAGTGGGGCGGCGGGGATGTGGTCAGGCTCACATCGGCGCGTTTCCAGCGTGCGACGTGGTGTTGATCACGCTGGTACCGGGCGAGATATCGGCATCCACAGTGACTTATCGCATATTCACAGTTAGCTGATCGAGTGCTGAATCCCACAGTTTGTAAAGATTCCGTACGGTCGGAACGTTGCAATGGCTTGTCGCCCGGAGTGCCGCGACTTTCACCGCACACCGCCGGGAAGTTAGCCGCCCCACGTCCGGTTTGCCGGATGCCCCTGCGGGGAAACCTCTTTCATTGCAGGTGGGAGGCCGTTCCGGAGCTGCGCCGGGGCGGATGTCCCTTTCCTTCGCGCGCGCGGAGATCAGTGGGCAAGTCAACTGAAACACCCGCGCATGCCTGCTTTACACTGGACAACGCGCAGGTAGTGGAGGATCGATGAAGAAGCCCAGCTAGAAGCTGGTATTAGTCCAACCTAAGTTGGTTGGACCCGAGTCCTGACTTATCGTTTGCTCTTACGCCGGATGCGACAAGTTCGGCATATCGCCCCACACAGCCAGAGACCCGATCGGTGCTCAGCGTAGTGGGCGAGATTGGCGCGGCAGGTAGCTAACACGTAAGCGTTCGGTTACCGCCGAGCACCCACTACGAACTCGGAGCGGGTGAACAACTGGAGAGTTGACTGCACGGGACGACCATCAGCGCCGCTGGTCTCCGAAACGTCCGGGCGCAGTCCGACCGGAGGCGTTCGACGAAGGCCGCAATTCTTCGAAGGCCTGTTTTTTGTGAAGGCAGAGGCATGACGCAACTTCCCGGCCACAGGTCCCCTACTGGCGGTGCCAGCTATGGATACGGACCCCGCGGGCTCTATGACCCGGCGAATGAACACGACGCCTGCGGCGTCGCATTCGTCGTCGATATGCACGGCCGTCGTAGCCGCGACATCGTCGACAAGGCTATTACCGCCCTGCTGAACCTGGAGCACCGAGGTGCAGCCGGCGCCGAACCCAATTCGGGTGACGGCGCGGGCATCCTGATCCAGCTCCCGGACAAGTTCTTCCGCGCTGTGGCCGACTTCGAGCTTCCCGCCGAGGGCGCCTACGCCACCGGTATCGCCTTCCTGCCGCAGGCCCGCCGCGAGGCCGCCCGTGCCGGATACCGCGTCGAGAAGATCGTGCGCGAAGAAGGGCTCGAGGTCCTCGGGTGGCGCGAGGTTCCCATCGACGAATCGTCGCTGGGCGCTCTCTCACGCGACGCGATGCCTACCTTCCGGCAGATCTTCATCGCCTCGCCCAAGGGCGGCAGCGAGCAGCTCGAGGGCATGGACCTGGAGCGGCGCGCCTATGTCGTCCGCAAGCGCATCGAGCACGAGCTCGGCAGCGCGGGCGCCGGCGAGGGCGCGACCGGCAAGGAATCGGTGTACTTCCCGAGCCTGTCCGGTCAGACCTTCGTCTACAAGGGCATGTTCACCACCCCGCAGCTGCGGGCGTTCTACCTGGATCTGCAGGACGACCGGGTCGAGTCCGCACTCGGCATCGTGCACTCCCGCTTCTCCACCAACACCTTCCCGTCGTGGCCGCTGGCGCACCCCTTCCGGCGCGTCGCCCACAACGGCGAGATCAATACCGTCTCCGGTAACGAGAACTGGATGCGGGCCCGCGAGGCGCTGCTGAAGTCGAACTCCTTCGGCACCGACAGCGAGGGCAACAACCGCCTGGAGAAGATCTTCCCGGTCTGCACCCCCGGCGCGTCCGACACCGCGCGCTTCGACGAGGTGCTGGAACTGCTGCACCTGGGCGGCCGCAGCCTGCCGCACGCCATGCTCATGATGATCCCCGAGGCGTGGGAACGGCACGAGTCCATGGACCCGGCCCAGCGCGCCTTCTACCGCTACCACTCGTTCCTCATGGAGCCGTGGGACGGCCCGGCCTCGGTGTGCTTCACCGACGGCAAGGTCGTCGGCGCGGTGCTGGACCGAAACGGTCTGCGCCCCGGCCGGATCTGGGTCACCGACGACGGTCTGGTCGTCATGGCCTCCGAGGTCGGCGTGCTCGATATCGATCCGGCGCGCGTGGTCCAGAAGACCCGCCTGCAGCCCGGCCGCATGTTCCTGGTGGACACCGAGCAGGGTCGCATCATCAGCGATGACGAGGTCAAGTCGACGCTCGCCGCCGAGGCGCCCTACCAGGAGTGGCTGGACAACGGCCCGACCAAGCTGTCGGACCTGCAGGACCGCCCGCACGAGCACATGTCGCACGACCGCGTGCTGATCCGCCAGCAGATCTTCGGATACTCCACCGAGGAGCTGAACCTGCTGATCTCGCCGATGGCGCAGACCGGTGGCGAGGCGCTCGGCTCGATGGGCACCGACACTCCGATCGCGGTGCTGTCCTCGCGTCCGCGAGTGCTGTTCGACTACTTCTCGCAGCTGTTCGCGCAGGTCACCAACCCGCCGCTGGACGCGCTGCGCGAGGAGGTCGTCACCTCGCTGCGCAGCATGATCGGGCCCGAGGACGATCTGCTCAATCCCGGGCAGCAGTCCTGTCGTCAGATCACGCTGACCCAGCCGATTCTGGACAATGACGAGCTGTCCAAGCTCGTGCACATCAATGACGACGGCTCGCGTCCCGACCTGCGTTCGGTCGTGGTGCACGGCCTGTACCCGGTCGCCGAGGGCGGCCAGGGTCTGCGCAATGCCATTGCGGCAGTGCAGATGCAGGTGTCCGCGGCCATCGACGGCGGCGCGCGCATCATCATCCTGTCCGACCGCGAGTCCAACGAGAAGCTGGCGCCGATCCCGTCGCTGCTGCTCACCGCGGCCGTGCACCACCACCTGGTGCAGGAGCGCACCCGCACCCAGGTCGGCCTGGTCGTGGAGGCCGGTGACGCCCGCGAGGTGCACCATATGGCCCTGCTGGTCGGCTTCGGTGCGGCGGCGATCAACCCGTACATGGCCTTCGAGTCCATCGAGGACATGCTCGAGCGCGGTCAGCTGCTCATGCCGGGCAGCACCGGCGATCACGGCGCCGACTTCAAGAAGGCCGTCGCCAACTACAACAAGGCCGCCGGCAAGGGTGTGCTGAAGGTGATGTCCAAGATGGGCATCTCCACCATCGCCTCCTACCGCGGCGCGCAGCTGTTCCAGGTTGTCGGCCTGTCGCAGGAGCTGGTGGACGAGTACTTCACCGGTCTGCGCTCGCCGCTGGACGGCATCGGCCTGGACGGCATCGCCGCCGAGGTCGCGGCGCGGCACCGAATCGCGTTCCTGGAGAACCGCAATGAGCGCGCGCACCGCGAGCTCGAGGTCGGCGGCGAATACCAGTGGCGGCGCGAGGGCGAGTACCACCTGTTCAACCCGGACACGGTGTTCAAGCTGCAGCACGCGACCCGCTCGGGCCAGTACAAGGTCTTCAAGGAGTACACCAGGCTCGTCGACGATCAGTCGGAGCGCTTGGCCTCGCTGCGCGGCCTGTTCAAGTTCAAGTCCAAGTCGCGCAACCCGATCCCGATCGACGAGGTCGAGCCGGTATCCGCGATCGTGAAGCGCTTCTCCACCGGTGCGATGAGCTACGGCTCCATCTCCTCGGAGGCGCACGAGACCCTCGCGGTCGCCATGAACCGCCTCGGCGGTCGCTCCAATTCCGGTGAGGGCGGCGAACATCCGGCCCGCTTCGAGCCGGAGGAGAACGGCGACTGGCGCCGGTCCGCGATCAAGCAGGTGGCCTCGGGTCGCTTCGGTGTGACCGCGCACTACCTGACCAACTGCACCGATATCCAGATCAAGATGGCGCAGGGCGCGAAGCCCGGCGAGGGCGGCCAGCTGCCCGCGCACAAGGTGTACCCGTGGGTCGCCGAGGTCCGGCACTCCACGCCCGGCGTGGGCCTGATCTCCCCGCCGCCGCACCACGACATCTACTCGATCGAGGATCTGGCGCAGCTGATCCACGACCTGAAGAACGCGAACCCGCAGGCTCGGATTCACGTGAAACTTGTCGCGGAGCCCGGCGTCGGCACCGTCGCCGCGGGTGTATCCAAGGCGCACGCCGATGTGGTGCTCATCTCCGGCCACGACGGCGGCACCGGCGCCTCGCCGCTGACCTCGCTGAAGCACGCGGGCGGTCCCTGGGAGCTCGGCCTGGCCGAAACCCAGCAGACGCTGCTGCTCAACGGTCTGCGCGACCGCATCGTTGTGCAGGTGGACGGTCAGATGAAGACCGGCCGCGACGTCATGATCGCCGCGCTGCTCGGTGCGGAGGAGTTCGGTTTCGCGACCGCTCCGCTGGTGGTCTCGGGCTGCATCATGATGCGCGTATGCCACCTCGACACCTGCCCGGTCGGCGTCGCCACCCAGAATCCGGTGCTGCGCGAGCGTTTCACAGGTAAGCCGGAGTTCGTCGAGAACTTCATGAACTACATCGCCGAAGAGGTGCGCGAGCTGCTCGCCTCGCTGGGTCTGCGGACGCTGGACGAGGCCATCGGCCGCGTCGATCTGCTCGACACCACCGCGGCCAAGGAGCATTGGAAGGCCGCCAAGCTGGATCTGTCGCCCATCCTCGACGATGTCGAGACGGCGTTCATGCAGCAGGACCGCCGCAATACCAAGGGCCAGGACCACGGTCTGGACAAGGCGCTGGACAACCAGCTCATCGCGCAGGCCGCGGATGCGCTGGAGCGCGGTAAGCCGGTCAAGTTCGACACCAAGATCACCAATGTGAACCGGACCGTCGGCACCATGCTCGGCCACGAGGTGACCAAGCTCTACGGCGGAGTCGGCCTGCCCGACAACACCATCGACATCACCTTCACCGGTTCCGCTGGTAACTCGTTCGGTGCGTTCGTGCCCGCCGGCATCACGCTGCGGGTCGTCGGCGACGCCAATGACTATGTCGGCAAGGGTCTTTCGGGTGGCCGCCTGACCGTGCGGCCGTCCCTGGACGTGCCCGCCGAGTTCGTGGCGGAGCGGAACATCATCGCGGGCAACGTGATCCTGTTCGGCGCCACCAGCGGCCAGGCCTTCATCCGCGGTGTCGTGGGTGAGCGGTTCGCCGTGCGCAACTCGGGCGCCACCGCGGTGGTCGAGGGCGTGGGCGATCACGGCTGCGAGTACATGACCGGTGGCCGCGTGGTCATCCTCGGCGAGACCGGCCGCAATTTCGGCGCCGGTATGTCGGGCGGTACCGCGTACATCTACAACCCGAACAACACCTTCGAGAAGAACCTGAACACCGAAATGGTGGATCTGGAAGGACTCACGGCGGACGAGTCCGCGGCGCTGCGCGACATCATCGCCCAGCACCGCGACGAGACCGGTTCGGCTGTCGCGGACCGCATCCTGATCGACTGGTCGCAGCAGGTCAATCACTTCGTGAAGGTGATGCCGCGCGATTACAAGAAGGTCCTGCTGGCCATCTCGGAAGCTGAAAAAGACGGCCGGGACGTCAGCGCGGCGATCATGGAGGCCGCTCGTGGCTGATCATGTGGCACGCATGGGTAGGTCAGCGCGGCACAGTGACTCTTCAAGGCCGCACGTGGCTGACCTGATCTATCGCCTCGAGCGATACGCCGGAGTTGTTGGATGCGCCGAGTTCGGCGCGAAAATCGGAGTCGTAAATGGGTGACGCACAGGGATTCCTGAAGCACACGAGTCGGGAACTGCCGAAGCGCCGTCCGGTCGAGCTGCGCCTGCTGGACTGGAAAGAGGTCTATGAGGAGAAGTTCTCCCACGAGACCCTCCAGAAGCAGGCCAGCCGCTGTATGGATTGCGGTATCCCCTTCTGCCACAACGGTTGTCCGCTCGGGAACCTGATTCCCGAATGGAACGACCTGGTCTACAAGGGCGCCTGGAAGGAATCGTTCGAGCGGCTGCACGCCACGAACAACTTCCCGGAGTTCACCGGCCGCCTGTGCCCCGCACCGTGCGAGTCGTCCTGCGTCCTGGGCATCAACCAGGATCCGGTGACGATCAAGCAGGTCGAGGTCGAGATCATCGAGAACGGTTTCGACGAGGGCTGGGTCACCCCGGTGTACCCGACCCGCCTGACCGGCAAGAAGATCGCCGTCGTCGGTTCCGGTCCCGCCGGTCTGGCCGCCGCTCAGCAGCTGACCCGGGCCGGCCACACCGTGACCGTGTTCGAGCGCGACGACCGCATCGGCGGCCTGCTGCGCTACGGCATCCCGGAATTCAAGATGGAGAAGCGCTTCATCGATCGCCGGCTCGCGCAGATGGAAGCCGAAGGCACCATCTTCAAGACCGGTGTGAACGTGGGCGTCGACATCACCGCCGACCAACTGCGTGAGCGTTATGACGCGGTGGTGCTGGCCGGTGGCGCCACTATCGCCCGCGATCTGCCGGTTCCGGGTCGCGATCTGGACGGCATCCATCAGGCGATGGAGTTCCTGCCGCTGGCCAACCGCGTCCAGCTGGGCGATCCGGTCGCCGATGAGGAAGGCCTGCCGCGCATCAATGCCCGCGGCAAGAAGGTCATCATCATCGGTGGCGGTGACACCGGCGCGGACTGCCTGGGCACCTCGCACCGGCAGGGCGCCGCATCGGTGCACCAGTTCGAGATCATGCCCCGTCCGCCGGAGGAGCGCGCCGGCTCCACCCCGTGGCCGACCTACCCGCTCATGTACCGGGTGGCCTCGGCGCACGAGGAGGGCGGCGAGCGCGTGTTCTCCGTCAATACCGAGCGTTTTGTCGGTGTCGACGGCAAGCTGACCGGCCTGCAGGCGCACGAGGTCTCCATGGTGAACGGCCGCTTCGAGAAGGTCGAGGGCACAGACTTCACCCTCGAGGCCGATCTGGTGCTGCTGGCCATGGGCTTTGTCGGACCGCAGAAGAACGGCCTGCTCGAGGGTCTGGGCGTCGGTTACGACCAGCGCGGAAACGTCAAGCGCGACAACGGCTGGGCCACCACCGTCCCCGGCGTCTTCGCCGCCGGTGATATGGGCCGCGGCCAGTCGCTCATCGTGTGGGCCATTGCCGAGGGCCGCTCCTGCGCGTCCGCGGTGGACAAGTTCCTCGAGGGCGATACCGCACTGCCGTCCCCGATCCGCCCGACGGATGTGGCGCAGCGCTGATCCGCTGAGCCGAGACTCGAAGCGCCCGTGGAGCTTACGCTCCACGGGCGCTTTGCTGTCCACGGTCGAGCCGCAGTCATCCCGGCGCGCTTTCGGCCGGGATGCCACCCGGTCCGCTGCACTGCCGCAGGCGTGGATCCCGGCCGAGGACATGCCGGGATGACAGAAGTGTTCAGCCGCAGGTGATTTCGAGGCGGTAGTCGCCGGTGGTGTTGGTGGCGGCGGTGATTCGCCAGCCGCCGGTGACCTGCTGCCGGGCGGTTCGGGTGATGTTGGCGCCGGTGAGGGCGGGGTGAAGAGCGGGCAGTAGACGCCGTCGGGAGTATTCACCGCGACACCCCACGCGTCCTGGTGCATATCGAGCAGGACGTAGATGTCGTGTGCCCGCGCCCAGGAAACGGCCTGGGCGATGTGATCGAGATAGTTCTGATCGATATGGCCGCGGGCGGGTTCGAGTGCGGACCAGCTGATTATGAGACGCACCACATTCGACCCGAGCGCCGCGATGCGGAGGAAGTCGTCTTCGGTCAGTGTGGTGGTGGCGCGCAGGTCGGGCCATTCCTGGTAGTACTGCCCGACGCTGTTGACATTGACGCCGCGCAGCAGCACGGTGCGGCCGGTGTCATCGGCTATGCGGGCGCCCTGTCCCATGACCGCGTGCAGGGGTCGTACCTGGTCCGCGGTGGTATCGGTGAGTGGGGTGGCGTGGACGGCGGGGGTGCTGCCGGCGAGCGGTATTGCCAAGGTGGCGAGGGTGTCAGTACCCGGTGGCGCAATGTGAAATATGTTCTGGTCATTTGACCAGGAGACGCTAGCGGTCCACCGGGAATCCGCGCGCGGAAACTGAAATCGGACAAGATGTGATCGCCGCGTAGCGCTTCCGGAATCGTCCCTTTATTGTTGACGGCGTTGTGTCGCTGATCTCTGTCGAGCGGTCTGTTTTGCACATCTCATACGGGGCGGTTACTTCGGTTAACCCCCAGTGCACTCGATCGTCATCCAGCGCAGACACCATGAACGGGAATCGGGACGGCCGTCTCGGGCAGGCGTGAACTGGAGCAGTATGCGGTTGAAGAGAATTGTCGCGGCTGCGGGCGCAGCTGCGAGTGTGCTTATGTCGGGAATCGTGATCGGCAGCGGTCCTGTTACGGCTGATCCGGGATGCCCGGTCCTTTATACGGTAGCCATTCCGGGGACCTGGGAAACCGGCCACGACAAGACGCCCCAGCCCGGAATGCTGTCCGGGGTTACCAACGGGCTACCCGGCGAGGTCG
The DNA here is from genome assembly GCF_045040085.1 of Nocardia sp. NBC_01388. Lineage (NCBI taxonomy): Bacteria > Bacillati > Actinomycetota > Actinomycetes > Mycobacteriales > Nocardiaceae > Nocardia > Nocardia sp. NBC_01388. The sequence goes on along the minus strand of NZ_CP109553.1, from coordinate 6,497,206 downwards.
ACTATGTGACCTACGCCGCCACCGCGTTCCCCTGGGAAGGCGATGTCTACGGCGCCTCCAAGAAGGAAGCGACCGACAATGCCCGCGGCCTGGTCCAGGCCATGGGCGCGCGCTGCCCCGGCACCAAGATCGCCATCACCGGCTACAGCCAGGGCGCTGACGCCGCGGGTGATCTGGCCGCCGAGATCGGCTCCGGCGTCGGCGTGGTGCCGCCGGACCGCATCGCGGCCGTCGCGCTGATCTCCGATCCGCGTCGTTCCCCTGCCGATGCCCAGGTCGGTCCGTTCGCGCCCGGCGCGGGTGCGGGTGGCGCCCGGGTCGGTGGCTTCGGTTTCGTCTCCGATCGCGTGCGCACCGTCTGTGCCATAGGTGACCTGTACTGCTCCACCGAGCAGACCGACTTCATCAGCCGGTTCGCCGGATTCCTGGCGCAGACCTCGGATCCGAACCCCGCGAACCTCTGGCGCTACCAGCTCGAGGTCGGCTCGATCATCAATGATCTGATGGCACAGGGCGGTATCCCCACCCTGCAGTCACAGCTCAGCGAGGGCGCCAACGAGGAGCGGGCCGCGCAGTTCGAGCAGTTCTTCAAGACCGGCCGGCACACCAGCTATGGCTTCTACCAGGTCGGCGGCGGTCAGACCGCCATCACCTGGATGCACAACTGGATCGCGAGCTCGGTGTAATCACCGCTCGCGCAACGAGGTTGGAAAGGCCGCTCCCGAACGGGGGCGGCCTTTCGCCGCTGAATAGGTTGGAGTACTGCGCAATTCAGGCCCCGGCACTGAGTTCACGCATATCGCCGGGTGGGTTAGCCGAAGGAACCGGTGCTCGGCGGGGTCCAGACCGGCGGCTGGTTCTGGTCGTCGCCGCCCTGCCAGTTACCCGGGTTCCCGCCCTGCCAGTTGCCATCGTGATCGTGGTCGTGACGGTGGTCGCGATCGCCACCGTGGCCCTGCCAGTCCTGATCGACCTGCTGGGCGACGACGGGCGAGGAGTCCGGGGTCGCCGCGGAGGCGGTGGCGGGGAGAGCGAAGAGCGCGAGCGGCACGACGGCCAGGGCGCCGGCGGCGGCGAGGCGCATTCCCCGGCGACGCTTGCGGGGGGCGGTCGAGCTCATGGAAGAAGGCATCGGAAATCCTTTCGCAGAAACCGAGCCGCTGTCCGCGACCCGTGTCCCCCATACAAGTCCCCGGCTCTGGGAGCCCGATGCGACGACTCTGGGAGTCGTCTGTGCGGCCGTTCAGTCCCGTCCGGCGCGATTGCGCGGCAGCAGATCCCAGACGTGTGCGTTCTCGTTCACCGTGGCGGCCGTGCGGCGGCCGGTGCGGGAGTACAGAATCCGCGTGATCGAGCAGTAGTCGATCGGGAAGGTCAGCGGGCGCTCGAGCCCCAAAACGTCCTGGAGCAGCACGTTTATCACGCCGCCGTGGGCGAAGACGACCACCGTGTCGGCCGGGTCGGCGGTGGCCGCAATGCTCGCGATACTGTCGAGGACCCGCGCGGTGAAGGCGGGCCCGTCGATCTGGTCGGGCAGGTAACCGGCCTTGATGCGGTCGTACACGTCCTTGAAATCGCGCTGGGCGTCCTCGATCGGGATATACGCGGGGAGATCACGGTCGTACTCGGCGAGGCCGTCCAGGACCGCGATATCCAGGCCGAGCTTATCGGCGGTGGGCCGGGCGGTTTCGCGGGCGCGCAGCTGCGGACTGCTGACCACCCGGGCGATCCGGTGCTGCGCCAGCGCGGCCGGAACCCGGGCCGCCTGCTCTATGCCGACCTCGGTGAGATCGGGGTCGGCTGGACCCGAGACCCCCTGGACGCGGGCGGGCTGGGCGTGGCGGACGAGGATCAACTGCACCTCCTCCACTCTGCCGCACCGCCTCGCACCGCTCCGGGGTGGGTCCGAACACACCGGAGCCGCCGGCTCCCGGGGCGGGAGGTCGGCGGCGCCGGTGGTTCAGGCTGCCGGATACGGGTTTTCTTCCTATCCGGTTCGGGGTTTCACCAGCGGGAACGGCAGCGTCTCGCGAATGCTGCGCCCGGTGAGGAGCATGATCACCCGGTCCACGCCCACGCCGAGACCACCGGTCGGCGGCATGGCGTGCTCGAGGGCCTGCAGGAAGTCCTCGTCGAGTTCCATGGCCTCCGGATCGCCGCCCGCGGCCAGCATGGACTGTTCGGTGAGCCGTTTGCGCTGCTCCACCGGATCGGTCAATTCGCTGTAGGCCGTGCCCAATTCGACGCCCCAGGCCACCAGATCCCACCGTTCGGTGACACCCGCGATATGGCGGTGCGCCCGGGTCAGCGGGGAGACGGAGGTGGGGAAGTCGATATAGAAGGTCGGCTCCTGGGTCTCCGACTCGACCAGGTGCTCGTACATCTCGAGCACGAGTTGCCCGGCGTCCCAGCCCAATTGCCAGGGCACCCCGGCCTTGTCGCAGAGCACCCGCAGCCGGTCCTCGTCGGTGTCCGGGGTGATGGTCTCGCCGAGCTTGTCCGAGACCGCGCCGTGCACCGTCTTCACCGGCCAGTCGCCGGAGATGTCGACCTCGGTGAGCGCGCCGTCCTCGCCCGGTCGCAGGGCCACCATCTTGCCGTTGGCCGCGATCGCCGCCTCCTGGATGAGCTGGCGGCAGGCGTGCATCATGCGTTCGTAATCACTGTGCGCCTCATAGGCTTCCAGGATGGTGAACTCGGGATTGTGGCTGTAGTCCACGCCCTCGTTGCGGAAGACGCGGCCGAGTTCGAACACCTTCTCCATACCGCCCACGCACAGTTTCTTGAGGTACAGCTCGGGGGCGATGCGCAGGTACAGGTCGAGGTCGTAGGCATTGATGTGGGTGGTGAACGGGGTGGCATTGGCGCCGCCGTGTACCTGCTGCAGGACCGGGGTCTCCACCTCCATGAAGCCCCACCCGTGCAGGGTGTCGCGCAGTGAGCGCACCACGGCGCTGCGCTTGACCATCACCTCGCGGATATCGGTATTGATGGCCATATCGACGTAGCGCTGCCGCACCCGGGCCTCGGGGTCGGCGAGGCCCTTCCACTTGTCGGGCAGCGGGTGCAGGCATTTGCCGAGCATCCGCCAGTCCGCGGCGAGCAGCGATAGCTCGCCGCTGCGGCTGCGGCCGATCTGCCCGCTCATCTCGATGAGATCGCCGAGATCGAAGAACTGGTCGAAGTCGGCGCTGCGATTCGCGCCGACCCGGCCGCGATCGATGACCAGCTGGATCTCCCCGGACCAGTCGCGCAGCAGGGCGAAGGTGACGCCGCCGTAATCGCGAATCCGCAAGAGCCGCCCGCAGACTCGCACCGTGGTGCCCATCGGGGAATTGCGCGCGGCGGTCACCGTATGGGTGGGCGGATAGGCGACCGGATAGGCGTCGACGCCGGAATCCTCGAGCTTCTTGAGCTTGTCCATACGTACCCGCACCTGTTCGGGGCGGCGCGGTCCGGACTCCTCCAGATCCTCCGGCGGGAGGTCGGGCAGGCTGCCGTCGGCGTGCAGGCCGGTCATGGTCGGCGGCACCGAGGACCGCAGACCGGTGTGCGCGGACACGTCCGGCTCCTTGCCGATGCGCGGCAGGAAGCCTTCGGCGAGCGCACTGGCGATGGCGACGCGCGGCAGATGCCGGCGTTCCTCGAAGAGCGAGAAGCGCGGCACCCAATCCGGCTGGTATTTCACATTGGAGCGGTAGAGCGCTTCGAGCTGATACCAGCGCGAGAAGAACATGAGCACGCCGCGCCACAGCCGCAGTACGGGTCCGGCGCCGATGCGGCCGCCCTCCTCGAAGACCGCACGGAAGACCGCGAAGTTCAACGAGATTCGGGTGATGCCGTACTGCTCGGAGCCGAGCGCCAGCTTGGAGATCATCAATTCCATGACGCCGTTGGGGCTTTGGCGATCACGGCGCATGACATCCAGGGAGACGCCGGTGCGACCCCACGGCACCAGCGACAGCAGGCCGAGCACGCGGTCGTCGGCGTCGACGGCCTCGACCAGCAGGCAGTCGCCGTCGAGCGGATCGCCGAGACGATCCAGCGCCATGGAGAAGCCGCGTTCGGTCTCGGTGTCGCGCCAGGCGTCGGCGCGGCGCAGCACCTCGCGCATCTCCTCCGGCTCGAGCTCCTTGTGCCGGCGCACGCGCACGGTGATGCCCTGTTTGGCGAGCCGGTTCACGGCCTGCCGGACCTGCTTCATGTCCGGTCCGGCGAGCGAGAAGGTGCGGGTCTCCAGAATGGCCTCGTCGCCGAGCCGCAGTGCCGACAGTCCGGCGCGCCGGTAGGCGGTGGCGCCCAGTTCGCTCGCGCCCATGACGGCCGGGGCCCAGCCGTACTGGTCGGCCAGCCGCAACCAGGCGTCGATGGCGTGCGGCCACGATTCCTTCTGGCCGATGGGATCACCGGAGGCCAGGCAGACGCCCAATTCGACGCGATAGGTCAGGGCGGCCTGCCCGTTGGGTGCGAACACCACGGCCTTGTCGCGGCGGGTGGCGAAGTAGCCGAGCGAATCCTCGACGTCGGAGCGTTCGAGCAGTCCGCGCAGCGCGGATTCGTCGAGTCCGGTGAGGGCGTTCGAGGCGCGCTGCGAACGGAACAGCACCGCCACCGCCGCCAGCAGCGCGACCGCGCCGAACAGGCCGAGCAGCAGGTTCACCAGGTGCGGCGGATGCCCGTCGAAGTCGTCATTGCTGACCAGGATGGCGCCGGTCACCCGGGAGACCGCCCACAGCGGGCGCTGTTCGTCGGCGGGCAGGCTGCCGGGGAACAGCTGCACCAGACCCCAGCCGGCCACGCAGCCGAGCGCCAGCCCACCGGCGAGCACCCCGACCGCGCGCACGATCGCACCGCTGCGCACCCGCGTGTAGAACTCGAACCAGGCCGCGATCAGCACCGCGATCACCGACAGGTGCACGACCAGCGCGACGAGCGCGTTGAGGTCGCCCTCGGAGGCGAAGTCCAGGGCATTGGCGATCGAGAACACCGCCATATAGCCGCACAGCAGCCACCAGGCGATGCGCTTGCGGCTCGCGGTGGCGCCGGCCAGCAGACCCACTACCAGCGCCCACACCAGCGAGGTGTCGGGCGAATCGAAGTAGTAGGTGTCGAGATAGTGCCGTAGCGACTGGGTCAGGAAGCGCAGACCGGGCGAAATGCTCCACAGTGCGCAAAGGAGGGCGTAGACGCCCAGAATCGTCCCAGCGACATGTGGAACCTCACGGAGACGGCCGTGTCCGCGGTGCGGCACCTCAGGCGACCGCGTCTCCGGTCTGTATGCGATGTCCTGGTGTTGCCGGTCCTGCGTCGAAGTCACCGCACCAGTGTGTATGTTGCCGTCGCCCATGTGCACTCGGAACCCGGTTCGTGTCTTGTTGTCATCGTGTGCCGTTGGGTAACGAGGGCGGCGTTTGGCGGTCCCGGAGGCCGCGGGTGAGGATGTACCTCATGTCGGATCCAGTCGAAGTGCCGATCGAAGACGATGTCATTCGACTCGGCCAATTCTTGAAACTGGCGAACCTCATCGATTCCGGAGCGGAAGCGAAGACGGTCATCGCCGAGGGACTGGTGCGGGTAAATGACGAGGTAGAGCTACGCCGCGGACGCCAATTGTTCGCCGGGGACGTGGTGCTGCTCGCCGGGCGCAAGGTCCGGGTGGCGGGTCGCCGGCGGTAGCACTGCCGCGAGCCCGGCCCTCGCCGTCCACCGCCGGCGGTGAAGCGAGGACCGGAGCCGCTGAGAATCTCCCCAGAGTCTCTCGAGAAGCAGTTCTCAGCATGCAGGAAATGCCGTTTTCGGGGCTTTTCCGGAACCTGCGATCAGTCTTCCGCGCGGACCACGATTCCGTCGTGATCGCTGTAGAGCACGTCGCCCGGGACGAAGGTCACACCGCCGAATTCGACGGGCACATCCCGCTCGCCGGATCCGGTCTGGGTGCTCTTGCGCGGGTTGGTGCCGAGCGCCTTGACGCCGATATCGAGGGTGCGCAGGATCGCCGAATCCCGCACCGCGCCATTGACGATGACTCCGGCCCAGCCGTTGTCCACGCCGCGGCCCGCGATGATGTCGCCGACCAGTGCGGTGTGAATGCTCGCGCCGCCGTCCACGACCAGTACGCGGCCATTGCCCGGCTCGCCGAGCGTCTGCTTGACCAGGAGATTGTCCTGGAAACAGCGGATGGTCACGATGCGTCCGGAGAAGGCGGGCCGGCCGCCGAACTGAAGGAACTGGGTGTCGCAGCTGCGGATCCCGGGCCCGATCTCATCGGCCAGGTCTGCGGTCGCGACCACCTCTGCTTGGTTCTGAACACTGCCTGATTCGGTCACTCGCCTATCTTGTCAGGGCGAAAATGCGCAAATCACGCGCGGTGCGATTGCGGTAGGCGGTGTACGCCTGGGTGGTCTCCTCGAAGCGCGCGAAGATCTCCTGCTGCTTCACCTCGTCCTGGACCAGGGCGGCCCGCACCGGAATGCGCTCGCCCGCGATGACGATCTCGGCGGCCGGATTCGCGAGCAGGTTCCCGGTCCACGCGGGGTGGTGCTCCTGCCCGAAATTACTGCCGATCACATACAGCGTGTCGCCGTCGTGCACGTACAGCAGCGGGGTGGTGCGCGGCTGCCCGGATTTGCGCCCGGTGGTGGTGAGCAGGATGACCGGTGCGCCGATCGGCCCGAGCACCGTGTATTTGCCGCTGGTGCGCCGCAGCACTTTCCGGTCCAGGGGCGTCAGCTTGCGAATCACCAGCGAGCCCAGCTTCGTTGCGGCGAACGGGCTGGCGATGCGGGACAGAAGATTGGTGCGCGAACCCCAGATGCGGTCCGGAAACTGCTGACTCATGCCGGGAACTTTAGTGTGCGCATCGGCCGCGCGAACCCCGGAAACCTCGGCGGGGGACTCCGGAAACCCCGTGCGGCGTGCATATTCCGATGCATCTGTGCTGCACACGCGCGCATACTGGACGCATCGGCCCACCGGAGGAGGACCGGAAGTCATTGGTTCGTGCGGAGGGGCATGGGTTGGAACCGGCGATCGAGTCGGACATAGTCGGCGCGGTGCTGACGGCTGTCTCGGCCCGCTTCGCGGCGGCCTGGGATACAGCGGGGTAGCCGCCCCCACTGGTCGAATACCTCCCGGCCGCACCGGAATTGCGCCGTTTGTGCCTGATCGAGCTCATCAAGGTCGATCTGGAGTACCGGTGGATCCACTACGACTTCCCGAAGCGGCTGGCCGACTACCGCGCCGAATACGACGAATTGCGTTCCGGCCCTTCGCCGCCCGATCTGGCCTACGAGGAGTTCCACGCGCTGCTCCGCTCCGGCAGATCCCCCGGCGTCGGTGCCCCTCGCCATCGGCCCGATCAATGGCTGTGCCTGGCCGGGGTGCTCGGATTCCTCGGCGACTATTGGCTTTTCCGGCAATTGGAGGCGGATCTGCGCGCTTTCGAGCGCGCGGTCACCCACCCGCCTGGATTTCCGCTCAGCGCTGTCAGCGCAGCAGCAGTAACCAGGTGAACAGGAGCAGCCAGGTGCCGCCGGTCGCGATCCCGCCGATGGCGAACGCCCTGTCATCGCGTTTCGCATCGACGGCGAGGGCCGCCACGCCGAGTGCGACCGCCGGAATTGCCGTGATGCCGCAGATGAATCCGAATATGCCGAGCACGAATGCGGTGATGCCCATACCGTTCCACTGCTGCCGCACCCGCTGTCCGTAGAACACCGGCACATTCGCGGGAACGCCTCGCATCGGCGGCATGGCGGACAGCGGTCGCGGGGGTGGCATCGGCCGCAGTACGGGTAATCCCGTCAGCACGGTATCCAGGTCGCCGAAAGTGCGGGCATTCAATGCCAGCCCGATGCGTTCGGAGAGTTCGTCGGCGGTGATTCTGCCTTCTTGAAAACTCTGTTTGAGGCCCTCGATCGTCTGTTCCCGATCGGCATCGCTCGCTCGCAGATACGCGGCATTCCAGTGCGGTTCCATATGGTTCTCCGTCGAACCCCAAGCGGTGGAAGTCTTCTCATCGAGACTATTCCTCCCGCCGGGCGCGCCGCCGCAATCGAGACGGGGACCACAGGGCGGGATTCAGCCTCGGCCGTGCCGCTGTTCGTAGGCCTGCCGATCGCCGGATTCGCGGGCGCGCTTGGCCGTTTCGGCCAGGGCCGGATCGAAGCCGTGCTTGATCAGTTTGTTGCGCCGGAACACATAGGTGAGCGCCACGGTGAAGTAGATGAGCGGCAGGTAGAGCAGCGCCATCATGGCCAGGCGCATCCACAGCGGTCCCGGGACGAGCAGGAAGAGGCAGAGCACCGGGATCATCGGCAGGAGCATGCGGAGCAGATAGCGGCGGGTGGCGCCGGGGCCGATCAGATCATCGCGCACCCAGTCAGACATGGGCGGCGGGAGCGTGCGGCCGCAGATATAGCCGATCCGCTGCAAGAAGGACGGCGTGGCGGGTTCGGGCATATGCCCAGCATCCCCGCAGGGAATGGGCCGGACAACGTCGGGGGGTCGGCGGCTTTGACGACCCCGGGCGGTCAGGCCACGGTGCGAACGGCGATCAGGCTTCGGTGCGAGCGAGGTGGAAGGCGGTTACCTGGGTGACCAGATTGTGTGTGGAGCCCTTCACGGCGAGTTTCACGAACGGCTCGATGGTCCGGCCGAGCAGTTTTCCGGCCAGGCCGCCGGGCACCCGGTAATCGACGATGGCGTCGATGGTGCAGGATTCCTCGCCCTTGTCATGGAAAAGGAAGGTGGATTCGATTTCGAAACCCTTGATGGACTGCACGGCAATGGCGAGGCCGGGTTCGTGCCGCACGATCTTGATGGTCGAATGCAGCGATACGGGGCCCAGGCCGATGGTGCCGTCGAAGGTGGCGCCGACGCCTTCGGTTTGCTCGGTGAGCGGTTCGAAGGCCTTGATCTCACTGATGAATCGGGGCAGATTCCGGTAATCGTTGACGTAGGCGAAGGCCGATTCGGCCGACGCGGCGCATTCCGCGACGATCTTGACTTCGGTCATGCGCACGACAGTAACTCGTTCCAATTCAATGCGCAGATCATGAGGTGAGGGCCACATTCCGGCCCCCATGCCCGATTCCTACGCGGTGACCGCCAGCGTCGCCGCGAGACCGAACACCACCGCCATCAGCAGCACTTCGAAAATCGCACGGCGCAAAGAGGATTCCGCGTCCATGCGGTGCTCGGTCGCGAGCGGCACCCAGGTGCGCCGCCACCACCAGCCGATGGCCAGCAACGCGACCAGGATCACGGTCTTCGCCAGCAGGATCCGGCCGTACCCGGTGGTGACGAACGGGGTGAGACCGCCGAGGCGAACCAGTCCGTTCACCACACCGGTCACGGTCACGATCCCCGCCAGCGGCAGCGCCCAGCGCGAATAGCGGGGCAGCAGCACCGCCCATTCGCCGCGGGTGCGGACGGTCAGGGCCAGGGCCAGCAGCACACCGAACCAGGCGGACGCGGCCAGCGCGTGCACGGCTCCCAGCACCGAACCGAATGTCTGCTGCGACATATGTCCGGTGATGGGGCGCAGCGCGAGGGTCACCGCGGTGAACACCAGCACCAGATCGGCGGTGACCCGGTCCGGATTGCGAAAACCGAAGGCGCTGTAGACCGCTACCGCACCACTGCCGATGAGCAGCGCGATACCGATCTGGCCGCCGCTGACCGTGGTGAGGTAGTCACCGAACTGCCCGGCGCCCAGGTGCGCGGCCGGAATGCCCTGAACCTCGGCCGCTTCCAGCACCAGCAAGGTGAATTCCGCGGCCGCCCATACTCCGGCCAGCACGGTGAGCAGTCGCCACTGCGGCGTCAGTCGCGCGGACAGTCGCGGCAGCGCGGCCAGACCCAGCACCGCGGCGCCCGCGCAGTCGGCCAGCACCCGCACGGGTGCCTCCGCCTGCACGGGATCGCTCGCGGCCAGTACCCACGCCAGAGCCGCACCGTCGAGACCGAGCGGAACGATCAGCAGCAGAAACCAGCGCAGTGAGCTCCTGCCGCCGCTCGTCCCGCGCTCCCGGCGACGATCGGTGCGGTCCGATCGATTCACTTGCGCTGCTTGCCCCGTCCGCCCAGGAGTGCGAAGGCCAGCCCGCCGCCGAACAGCACCACCGCGCCGACGATGAACACCCACAGCGGTACCCCGCCGTCGGAGCCGCCGCCGGATTTGGCCGAGGAGTCCGCCTTCGGGCCCGGGGTTCCGGTGCCCGCCTTGGTAAGGGTGAAGGTGCGGGTGCCGCTGACCGGATGCCCGTCCGCGGAGGTGACCCGGTACGCGATCTTGTAATCGCCGACCGGACCCAGCTCGCCGACCTGGATGCTGATCGTCTGGTTCTCCACCTTCGGCTGGCCCTTGGACCACAGATTGCCGTCCGGGCCGGTGACCGTCATCGACGGGTAGCTGGTCTGCAGATCCTCGTTGAAGGTGACGCTGGCGGTCGCCGGCGAGGTGTCGATATGCGCGCCGTTCTCCGGGCTGGAACCGACCGGCACCGAATGTGCGCTCGCCACACCGCTGCCCAGCAGGGCGAACCCGGTGACGAGCAGACCGGCGACCAGACCGGCGAGGACTCTGCGGGTCATGATTTGCGACCGCGGATCACGCTGCCCAGCCCGAGTGCCGCACCCAGTGCGCCGAGGGCCAGGCCGACGCCGCCGAGCCAGCGCGCGGTGGTGTCGGTGTCCTTGTCCGAGGCGGTGGCGGCGACCGCGCCGTCGCCGTCATCGTCGCCGCCCTTGCCGACCGCCAGGGTCAGGGTCGGGGCGGGGTGCTCCGGCTCGCTGCCGTCCGCATTGTTCTTCTGATCCCAGACCACGACACTGCCGTCGGTGTAGGTCTGGGTGGCGGGGAAGCTGACCGTCTCCTGCTTGGGCAGGGCGACCGAGAGCACGAACCGCTGGAACTGACCCGGAGCGATACCCGGATTGCCCGGATTGGCGGTCCAGGTGGCGGTGACGGCCTCGCCCTTGTCGTTCTTGTCGATCTTCTCGGTCCAGCCGACCAGCGGTTCGGTACTGGCGCTCTTCAGATTCGGCAGGGCGACACTGAGTTTCGTGGTGGAGGCGGTGACCGATTCGGTCGGCACCTTGAAGGTGGCGACCGAATAGCCGCCCTGCGTCGCGCCCGGCGCGTCGACGGTGACGTGTGCGGAGGCGACGCCCGCGCTCAGCAGGGTGAGGCCGGCGGCGGCGACGGTGGTGCCGAAGGCACGCGAAGGAGAGATGTGCATGAGTGAATGGCCTCTTCTGGCAAAGGGTTACGGGTGAGGGGGAGTTGTCACACCGCAACCGGCGGGGCGCGCGAACCGTTCGCGCCCAGGGCGAGCAACTGCTTCGCCGCCGCCACGACCGGGGCCCAGCGCCCGGCCGGAGAGTGCACCGGCCGCCCGGCAGGCCGGGTCAGGACCGCCCGAAGGGTCTGCGACACAAGCAGATACAGCCGCTCGGCCACCAGAATCAGAACGGCGAAGACGAGCGCGGCCGTGGTGTGCGCCGCCGTCATAGCACCGGTACCCAGGAAATCCATTGCCCCCGCGGCATGCCCGTGCTGTGTCAGGCCGCCCAGCGCCACATGGCAGACGGGCTGACCCAGCACCAGCAGCGCGGGCAGGGCGACGGGGGAGTGCAGTGTCGCGGCCAGCGCGCTGATGGTTCCGGCCGCGAGCAACAGCAGCGCCAGCCCCGTCGACCCCGGATAGCCGCCACCCGCCACCCCGTGCGCCGCCACCGCCAGCACCGCCATGGTCACGCCCGCGAGACAACCACGGACAGTGCTGGATTCGGCGCGGCGGTGCATGGGATACGGCTCAGTTCACGCCGAGACGCGCGAGCACATCGGCTTCGATGCCGGAGAGCTCGTTGGAGATCGACGCGTGCACGGCACGGCGCCGCTGCACCGGCATCTGCGCGGCCGTGCGAATCGCGGCCGACAGGCTCTCGAGACGGTCGCGCGAGGCGGCCACGAACTGCTTGGTGTCGACGTCCTGCGGATTCTTGCGCTCGAGCTCGGCGAGCGTGCTCTCCACATTCACCTGCCGCGCCTGCAGTTTCGCACCGGGACCGGCGAATTCGCCGAGCTGATTCACCCCGATGCCGAGCTGCTGCGCCCGCCGGGTGTCGAGCTGCCCGCGCACGAACGTGGCCCCGCGATAGGCGATCGGCGCCAGCACCGGCAGCAGAATCCGCGCCACACCCAGGTACTTACGCACCTGCGCGGCACTGAACAGATCCCGATCGGCCTTGGCTGCGATCTTCAGCGCGGCCTTCTCCTCGGCCTGCAACTTGGAGATCTCCGCCTTCGCGACCTTCCGCTGCGTCCGCGCCTCGCCGCGATGCCGCTTCCGCTCGTTGCGCGCCCCGAGCTTGGCCTCCATACCGGCCTTGTGCTTCAGCGCCTTGGCCTCGGCCCGCCGTCCGGCCTTCTTCTTGCGCTTGGTGAACAACCCCATAGATGGCCTCCGTCATGCTGGTTCGCCATGGCAGCACAGGGCCGGGGGAAGTGCCTGTCCGCCCATGAAACACAGTTTGCGCTCACCCTAACGGGTGCCATTCCGGAACGGCGACCGCCGTGCCTGTTTCCGCCTCCCCGGAACTTTTGCCGCCAGGGACGGGAAGACCGCCGTCGCGGACCGGCGGTTGGCAAGGTGGCCACAGTCGGAGGTGGCTGGGGAGTTACCCGCATCTCACGAAATCAGTTGGTCGCGACCTGGGCTGCGGATCTCTTGTGGGGGTCCGGGGGCATGGCCCCCGGTCTCCACTTTTCGGGGGGTTCGGGGGCGGAGCCCCGTAATGAATCCGCGCTGTGACGGGGCGACGGGTTCTGCTGTCACAGGGTGAGTTCATACTTCAACCGTGTATTCGGGCATCGGTGACCATGGCGAGCGGGCCGCGTTTCTGGACGCGCGGGCCCTGATCGGCTGCCGGCACCGGCTGCTGCTGGACTCCAGCCATCCGCAGGTGCTGACCGGAGTGATCGAGGACGCCGGTGTGCAGCAGCGGCGGGAGGCGGCGGCCGCGCATCGGATTCAGGTGCGGGACACGCTGGTCGGAGCCAATCCGGACCTGTGGACGGTGATCGAGCCGGGCCAGTCCGCGGGCCACCGCGCCGAGGCGACCATGCGCGCCATGGAGGCCGGGGCGGAACGCATCTGGGGCGGACTGCTGCCGCAGGAATCCGATACCGGCCGCCGCGGCGGCTGCGAAATCCTCTGGCGCGATGCCGATCGCGGCGGGTACATCCCCATCGTGGTGGTCAATCACAAGGTGACCGATCCGCGCCAGCCCGATCCGGCCGACTTCCATCCGATGACGAGCAGCCTCTACGACTGGCGCCCGAAGTCCGATCGCAATGTGCGCACCCGTCCCCAGCCGCGTGATCAGCAGCGCCTCGCGCACCTGTATCGCATGCTGCAGCGGCACGGCCTGGCCAGCCCGTCCCTGGCGGGCGGCGCCATCGGTTATGCCTTCGACCGCATCCTCATTCACGACTTGGGCGCCGTGCTCGACGATTACGACCGCCGCTACGCCGACCGCATCGCGGTGGTGCGCGGTGAGCTGCCGACCATTCCGTCCAAGGTGCCCGAGTGCCGTCAGTGCCCGTGGTTCACCCGCGCCCCTGAGGAGGGTGCGCAGAGCTGTGAGAAATGGCTGGTCGCGCATCGCGATGTGAGCCTGGTGGCCCCGGGCGCCCGGTCCGAGGTGCTGCGCCGCCACGGCGTCGACACCATCGATGATCTGGCCGCCTGGACCGGCGACGCCCCGGACGACTGGCATTTCGAGCTGTTCACCGAAACCGTTGTCACCGCCCGCGCCTGGGCCACCGGCGCACCGCTGGTCCGCCGGGTGGAGCGGGTGCGGGTGCAGCGCGCCGACGTCGAGGTGGACGTGGACCTGGAGAGCTATCAGGAGCACGGCGCCTACCTGTGGGGCACGCTGCTGGACGGCGTCTACCGCCCGTTCGTCACCTGGGACCCGCTACCCACCGAGGACGAGGGCCGCTCCTTCGCCGAGTTCTGGACCTGGCTCATGCAGGTCCGCGCCGACGCCGCCGCGACGGGCAGAACCTTTGCCGCCTACTGCTATTCGCGCACCGCCGAGGACAAGTGGCTGTACGAGTCGGCGCGCCGCTTTGCCGGTATGCCAGGCATCCCCACCGAACGCGAGATCCAGAAGTTCGTCGACGGCCCGCAGTGGGTGGACATGTTCCAGGCCGTCTCCGAGCAGTTCATCTGCCCGAACGGCAAGGGCCTCAAGAAGATCGCCCCGGTCGCGGGCTTCTCCTGGCGTGACCCGGAGGCCGGCGGCGAGGCGTCCATGAGCTGGTACCGGCTGGGCGTCGGCTACGACGGCAGCGAACCGGACATGTCGCAGCGCACCCGCATCCTCGAGTACAACGAGGATGATGTGCAGGCCACGAAGGTATTGCGGGACTGGATGACGAACCGGGCAGATGCCGAGGTTCCCGGCATCGCCGATTTCGCGGGACGTAATATCGCGTCGTGACCGATCACGTTGAAGAGCTCGAATTCCAGGCCGAAACTCATCAGCTGCTCGAGTTGATGATCCACTCGGTTTATTCGAACAAAGACACTTTCCTGCGAGAGCTGATCTCGAACGCCTCCGATGCGCTGGACAAGCTGCGCATGGAGTCCTACCGCGACAAGGACCTGGTCGCGGACACCTCCGACCTGCACATCGAGTTGGCGGTCGACAGTGCCGAGCGTGTGCTCACCATCCGCGACAACGGCATCGGCATGTCCCGGGCCGAAGTGGTGGATCTGATCGGCACGCTGGCCAAGTCCGGCACCGCCGCCATGCGGGAGCAGTTGCTGGAGAACAAGTCCGACACCGCCGCCGAGGAGCTCATCGGCCAGTTCGGCATCGGCTTCTACTCGACCTTCATGGTGGCCGACAAGGTCGCGCTGACCACCCGCAAGGCCGGCGAGACCACCGGCACCCGCTGGGAATCGGCCGCGGGCAGCTCCACCTACACCATCGAGGAATTGACCGACGCCCCCCAGGGCACCACCGTCACACTGCACCTGAAGCCGGTCGACGACGACGACCACATGTTCGACTACACGATGGAGTGGAAGCTCCGCGAAATCGTGAAGAAGTACTCCGACTTCATCGCCTGGCCGATCCGCATGGATGTGGAGCGCACCGTCACCGAGGGTGAGGGCGAGGACAAGACCGAGAAGACCCTCGTCGAAACCCAGACCCTGAACTCGCAGAAGGCGCTGTGGACCCGCCCCAAGAGCGAGGTCACCGAGGACGAGTACAAGGAGTTCTACAAGCACGTCTCGCACGCCTGGGACGACCCGCTGGAAACCATCGCCATGAAGGCGGAGGGCACCTTCGAGTATCAGGCGCTGCTGTTCCTGCCCTCGACCGCGCCGTTCGACCTGTTCACCCGGGAGCACAAGCGCGGCGTGCAGCTGTATGTGCGGCGGGTGTTCATCATGGACAACTGCGAAGAGCTGATGCCCGAGTACCTGCGCTTCGTCAAGGGCGTGGTGGACGCACAGGACCTGTCGCTCAATGTCTCTCGCGAGATCCTGCAGCAGGACCGGCAGCTCAAGATGATCCGCAAGCGCCTGGTGAAGAAGGTGCTGTCCACGATCAAGGAGCTGCAGGGCGCCGAGGACAAGTCGAAGTACCAGACCCTCTGGCGGGAATTCGGCCGAGTTCTGAAGGAGGGCATGCTCTCCGATCAGGACAATCGCGAATCCATTCTGGCCGTCTCGTCTTTCGTGTCCACACATGCGACCGACGAGCTCACCACGCTGGCCGAGTACGTATCGCGGATGCCGGAGACCCAGACCGGGATCTACTACATGACCGGCGAATCCCGCGAGCAGATCGAGAACTCCCCGCATATCGAGGCATTCCGGGCCAAGGGCCTGGAGGTGCTGGTGCTGACCGATCCGGTCGACGAGATGTGGGTCGGTTCGGTGCCGGAGTTCGAGGGCAAACCGCTGCAGTCCATTGCCAAGGGTGAGATCGATCTGGAATCGGAGGAGGAGAAGAAGGCCTCCGAGCAGCTGCGTGAACAGCAGGACAAGGATTACGCCGATCTGCTCGGCTGGCTGCGGCAGACCCTGGACGACACCGTGAAGGAGGTCCGCCTGACCTCCCGCCTGACCACCTCCCCGGCCTGCATCGTCGGAGATGTGTTCGATTTCACTCCGCTGCTGGAGCGCATGTACCGCGCCTCCGGTCAGCAGCTGCCGGACTCCAAGCGCATCCTGGAGCTGAATCCGGCACATCCGCTGGTCACCGGTTTGCGTGAAGCGTTCGCCAAGGTCGCGGACGAGGCCGACAAGCCCGCCGAACTCGCCCAGACCGCCGAACTGCTCTACGGCACAGCGGTTCTCGCCGAGGGCGGTGTGCTCGCGGATCCGGCGCACTTCGCCCGTATCCTGGCCGATCGGCTGGCCCGAACGCTCTGACCTGCACGACATCTCGTCCCTGTCGCACCCCCGGTGGCTCGATCACCGGGGGTGCAACTGTGCGGCAGCGGTTTTCGGTCATGCCCGATCTCGCGCGGATGTGACGCCGGTAATTTTTTCGATGGTTCTGGGAACTCCCCCCGGCCGGGTGTGCGTTGTACTGCTTGGTCGTAAGTTTTTCGTGTTCGTGTCTTACATGCTCGCGCTGAACATCGTGCGGGCGCTTCTCTTGCCAGGCAAGCTGCAAGTGGCCTGCCGATCGTTTCGAGCGACCTGCAAGCAGTCGCTACGGATTCGACCCGGTCGCCGTGACCGCGGCGGCCGATGCAACATTCAGCAGGAGAAAGTTATGGTTCAGGGCACCGTCAAGTGGTTCAACGCGGAGAAGGGCTACGGCTTCATCGCCCGCGAGGACGGCCCCGATGTGTTCGTTCACTACTCTGAAATCGAAGGCAACGGCTACCGCCAGCTCGAAGAGGGCCAGGCCGTGAGCTTCGAAATCACCGAGGGCAAGAAAGGTCCGCAGGCAGCGGCCGTTCGCCCGGAGTAAAACTCCCGGATATGCGCTGATCAACCCGCGCACTCCGAACTCGTGAAACACCAAGACCCGCACCGGATTCCGGTGCGGGTCTTGTTCTCCAGTCGTGACAACTGATCTCGGAAGGTCCCGGTAACTCCCCGGGTACCCCCGAAATCGGTTGCGCACCTAGCCGTTCCTACGCGTAACCGGCTGGCGACGGCACTCGGCCGTGCGCTGAAGTTCCGGGGAGGCGGGGGAGCTTAGCGTGGCGCCATGCGGAGGGCGCCGTCCATGCGGATGGTCTCGCCGTTGAGGTAGTCGTGCTCGGTGATGTACTGCGCGAGCTGCGCGTACTCGTCCGGGCGTCCCAGGCGGGACGGGAACGGCACACCGGACTCGAGGCCCTTGCGGTACTCCTCGGTGACACCGGCGAGCATCGGGGTGTCGATGATGCCGGGGGCGATGGTGTTGACGCGAATGCCGAACTGCGCCAGGTCACGTGCGGCCGGAATGGTCATGCCGGCGACGCCGCCCTTGGAGGCGGAGTAGGCGATCTGCCCGATCTGGCCCTCGAACGCCGCGACCGACGCGGTGTTGATGACCACGCCGCGCTGGCCGTACTCGTCGACCGGCTCGGTCTTGGAGATGGCGTCGGCGGCCAGGCGCATGACATTGAAGGATCCGAGCAGGTTCACGGTGATGACCGTGCGGAACAGCTCGAGGTCGTGCGGGCCGTTCTTGGACAGGATGCGACCCGCCCAGCCGACACCGGCGCAGTTGACGACGATACGCAGCGGCACACCGGATTCGACGACCGTGGCGACCGCGGCGGCCACCTCGTCACCACTGGTGACATCGGTCGGGATCAGGGTGACACCGGCGGGGACACTGTCGCCCGCGCGCTCGATCGACTGTGCCAGGTCGAACCCGAACACGGTGGCACCGGCGTCGGCGAAGCGCTTGGCGGTGGCCGCGCCCAGGCCGGACGCACCTCCGGTGACGATGGCGGCGGAGCCGGAAATCTCCACGGTGATTGGTCCTCTCGACTGTGGAGCGCCCTCTCACTGGCCCTCCGTCAACAAGCACTGTATATATCTGCCTCCGCTTCGCTCCGGCGGGGTTCGCGGCCCTGTTACCCGGTTCTTCCCTCCTTCCGCTCCTCCGCTTCGCTCCCCCGCTCCACTCAGTCCAGAACCGGGCGGGCCACGAACTTGGGGCGGATGCATTTCGGGCGCTCGACCTTGGTCCACTCAGTCCAGAGTGGGGACGAACGCGAAGCTCGGGGTGTTTGCGAAGGGGGCGGGGGTCTTTGTGGGTCAGACTTTGCGGTTTGCGAACACATGTGTTCGTTGAGTGCTAATCTCGTCCTATGAACGCCAGCACGGCCCGACGCCAGCGCCGTGGTCTCCTAGGCCCGGCCCAGTCGGTGGCCGGCAAACGCATCCTGATCACCGGTGCCGCTCGCGGCATCGGTGCGGCCCTCGCCCGGCAGCTGCATGCCCGAGGTGCCCGGGTGGCACTACTGGGCATCGAAGAGGCCCTCCTGGCCGAGGTCGCCGCGGACTGCGGCGACGCACCCTGGCGCTACTGCGATATCGGTGATCAGGACCAGGTGGAGCGAGTGGTCAACTCGCTCACCGCGGAACTGGGCGGTCTCGACGCCGTGGTTGCCAATGCCGGTATCGCCCGCCAGCTTTCCCTGCTCGGCGGCGAGCCGGACGTGCTCGAGGAAACCCTCACCGTCAATGTGCTCGGCGTCTACTACACGCTGCGCGCCGCCGGCCCGCACATCGCGCACCCCGGCGGTTATGTGCTGCTGGTGTCCTCCCTGGCCGCCGCCATTCACCTACCCCTGGCGGGTGCGTACAGCGCTTCCAAGGCCGCCGTGGAGGCCCTCGGCGACACCCTGCGCATAGAACTGCGGCACACCGGCGCGAAGGTCGGTATGGCCTATTTCGCCGAACTCGACACCGATATGACCAGCCGCGGCTTCGGCACCGATGCCGCGCGAGACATCCTCGGCCGCAATACCGTTTCCGGCACCGCACCGCTAGGTCCGGCCATCGACGCCATGGAACGCGCCCTGGCCCGGCGCTCCCGCAAGGTGTTCTCGCCGTACTGGGTCGGCCTGATCCTGAGCTTCCGCGGCGTCGGACAGCGTGTTGTCGACTACGCTCTGCGCCACGGGGTCGAGACCGGCTTGGAAGTTGCCCGGACCGAGCGGGTGGCATTCACCACCGAGCAACCGGCGCGCCCCCGCAGAATGGGAAAGCTCGCCTGAACCGCTACGGCCCAACGGAGTTCACCGCATGACCGATTCGGCAGTAACCGCTCGCCAGTTGCCTCGCGGCCGGCACGGTCTCCCCCGCGAGATGGTGGTCGCCGCGCAGCGCGACCGCATTCTGCTGGCCATGGCCGAGGCCATGACCGAGAACGGTTATGTCGGAACACCGGTCGCGGCGGTCATCAAGCGCGCCGGTGTTTCGCGTGAAACCTTCTACGAGCAATTCCGTTCCAAGGAAGATTGTTTCGAGGCCGCCTTCGAGCGCGCCGTGGAACTCATGCTGACCGGCATCTTCGCCGCGACGGGCGCCGAATTCGACGGCGAGACCCAGACCGAGCGCATCGAACGGGTACTCGGCTCCTACCTGGACGCCCTCGCCGCCGAACCCGCGTTCGCGCGGGTATTCCTCGTCGAGGTCTACGCGGTCGGCCCGGAGGCCATCGCCCGCCGCACCCAACTGCAGGAAACCTTCGTCGCGGTCGTCGCCGATATTTTGGACGCCGATACAGAAGAGCAGCGTTTCGCCTGTCAGACCCTGGTGGCCGCACTGAGCGCCATGGTCACCAATCGCATTGCCGTCGGTGATGTGGAGGGCCTGCGCGCCCTGCGTGACCCGCTGCTGAACCTGGTGCGCCGCAGTGGCGGCCTGTTCGGCGCCGTGCCCCTCGCCGACTGAACTATGCGGTCCGCTCCTCGATAGTGCGGTCCGGGAGATCCTCGCTGTCCGGTCGCGCCGGAATGGGCGTGCCGGCCCGCCGGCGCAGCAGCAGCACCACTCCGGCGATCGCGGGCAGGACCAGTGCCACTGCCGCCGCGCCCGGTGTCCCCAGTCCGGGGGCCAGTACGTCGAGCAGCGTCGCCGCGCCGAAGTACAGGAACAGCAGGCCCGAGCACAGCGCGATCAGCCGTTCCGGCACATGCTTGCCGACCGTCACGCCGATCAGAATCGCGAGCCCGCCGGCGGCGACCATGCCGAGCACCGAGCCGATCCACACCGCTACCCAGCCGTTCTTGGTGGCCAGGGCCATGGTGGCGAACATGGTGCGGTCGCCGAGTTCGGCGAGCAGGAAGGCGGACAGCACCACCAGGAAGGCCGACCGCGACTTGGTCTGCGGCGGCGCGGTTTCGGCCTCGGCCTCGTCATCCGCGCCGGACAGGATTTCGTGAAGTGTCCACAGGCCGACACCGATCAGGGTGGCCGCGGCGAACAGTGAGATGACGGTGGTGGGCAGCGCCGCACCCAGGAAGTGGCCGACGCCGACGGCGATCAGGTTCACCAGCACACTCGCCACGCTGATCGCGCTCAGCACCACCCACCAGCGGTAGCGCAGCGCGAATGTCAGGGCCATGAGTTGCGATTTGTCGCCCAGCTCGGCGAGGAACAGTGCGCCGAAGCTCAGCAAAATCGTGGTGATCACAGTGTCGGCTCCCAGGTCTCCGGCCTGTCGGCATGAATGCGGGGGCGCTTCAGCCGACACCCGAACCAAAAATCGGTTTGGTTTGTCTTGGCCGAAGGTCTCGCCCACCGGAAACTTCCACCGGTTCACGCAGCCGGACCCGAGCAGGATCAGTATGTCGACTACGCAATTGGGGGCTACTCCCCTTCGCTGCCGCCGATACTACCCCGGCAAATCCGGCATCGCCAAACCGATGTCATCGAAATCGCAATGCGCGCAATAAGTTTGGAGACGCTGCCGCAAGGTTTCGGGTGCCCTTACACGTCCGGCAGGTGTGCCCTCACGCGGCCAGCAGCATGGCCAGAACCGCGGTGTCGGGATCGCTGATCGGATCCACTCCCACCCTGCTCACCATGGATGTCACGGACCCGTCGGTATCCGTTTCCACCCAGGCCGCCCGATGTTCCAGACCCAGATGCGGCAGCCCCGGCAGGAGCAGGGTGCCGGAGGCCGCGCCCGAGCACTCGGGCAGCGACGGCCGCGTTTCGCGCGGCGGATGTAGCAGGATCAAGGCCGGTGGCACATGTGCGGCAAACCTTCCGGGCAGCAGCGCGGACGCGCCCAATACGGTGCCCTCGGCAATGACCAATCCGACCATCCCCGGCTCGGGATCCTCCGGCAGCTCCTCCCGGGCCCCGAACACCGTTGTGGTCGCCAGCAGCCCCGGCAGACTCGCCACCCGCACGGCCAGCACCAGTAGCTGTGCCCATTCCTTCGTGGAATCCGGCCACCGACCGGAAATGACGAACCCGCGAAGCGCGCCGCCCGACTCCTGTGTTGATGAAACGAAGGGCAATACACCGATCTGCTCGCTCATCGCGTGCCTCCCGATATGACGATCCCGGGGCGGCTCTGCCCGTCCTAGTACTCGAGTTTGTACCTATCCAGGACTGGCACACAAGTACCAAAGAGTGCTAGCACCCGGCGTGTCCGTCGAACACCCACCAGGGAAAACGCAAAAAGCCCGCGAACCAACATGGTTCGCGGGCTTTTCGACAAACTGGCCGGAGCTTCAGGGCGCTTGCGTCCCCAAGCTGGCCAGAGTCCCAGTGATGTGTCCCTGACCCTGCCGGAGCTTGCGGGGTTGCGTTCCCGACCTCGCCGGAGCTTGCGGGGTTGCGTTCCCGACCTCGCCGGAGCTTCAGGGGTTGCGTCCCCGACCCCGCCGGAGCTTCAGGGGCTGCGTCCCCGAAACTCCGTCCGCGGTCAGGGGCGGTTACTCCCGTACCCCGGTCGAGGGTCCAGGGGCTGCGTCCCCGGCCCCTCGGTCAGGGGGTGTGGGGCACAGCCCCACGACATCCCTTCCGGGGGTTCGGGGGCATGCCCCCGATTCCTCCCCCTTCGGGGGTGTGGGGGCATCAGCCCCCACGTCAGTCCTACGGCTGTCAGCCGAAGATCAGACCCTTGCCCTGCTGGGTCGCACGGGCGAAGCGGTCCTGCACGTCGGCCCAGTTGACGACGTTCCAGAACGCGGTCACGTAGTCGGCCTTGACGTTCTTGTACTGCAGGTAGAAGGCGTGCTCCCACATGTCGACCTGCAGCAGCGGGATGATGCCCAGCGGCACATTGGCCTGCTGGTCGTACAGCTGGAAGGTGAGCAGCTTCTGGCCCAGGGTGTCGTACCCGAGCACGGCCCAGCCGGAGCCCTGCAGGCCGTTGGCGGCAGCGGTGAACTGCGCGCGGAACTTGTCGAACGACCCGAACTGGTCGTCGATGGCGGCCTCGAGCTCGCCGACCGGCTTGTCGCCACCGTTGGGGGAGAGGTTCTTCCACCAGATGGAGTGGTTGGCGTGGCCACCCAGGTGGAACGCCAGGTTCTTCTCGTTCAGGAAGATGGCGGCATGGTCGCCCGACTCACGGGCGGCTTCCAGCTTGCCCAATGCGGCGTTCGCGCCCGCGACGTAGGCGGCGTGGTGCTTGGAGTGGTGGATCTCGTTGATCTGCCCGGAGATGTGGGGCTCCAGGGCGCTGTAGTCGTAATCCAGTTCTGGCAGCGTGTACTCAGCCACGATGTCCCTTCCTCAGTGTGTCGGGGCTGTGTGCCCGGGGCCTTTGCCTAGGCGCACCCAACCATCATTCGTACACCCGCTCCCGTGCAACCGGGCTGCGTGCCCCTACATTCCGGTGCTCACGACACTTTCCCAACCATTGGAACAGTGGTGATCACAACTGGAGCCGGGCCGGTACAGGCATACCTCGACGGCCGTCGCTGAAACTGAGGGGTGACGGCCGTGGGGGCCGCGGCCCCCACGAATTCACGCTTATTTCACAACGGATTTCACAGTGCGGGCACGATATTCACAGTGGCGGCACGATATTCGGTCGCATGGTGCGCGGGTCGCCGGCGTCGTGTGCCTGCCACCAGCGCACACCACCCGCGATGAAGTCGGACAGCGGAATCTCCGTGCCCTTCTTGTCCTGCACGGTGATGCCCTCGAACCACACTCGAACATCGAGTTCGCGTGGATCGACGCCCTCTTCCTGCGAGATTTCGAGCATGTGAGCCGCGGGCCGATCGTTCAGGACGGTGTCGAAGCTGAGCAGTTTGCGCCACTGCGTCCACGCGTTGTCGTCGAGGTCGAAGAATTCCCAGCCGTGCAGTCCGCCGCCGCCGAAGCTGTTGACGGCGTCGTGCAGCCCGTCCAGTTCGAGCGGCAGTACCACCGGGTCGAGGTCGTCCCAGCGCTGGCGGCGCAGCGAGGCGGCGACGCGGCTGATCCCGGTGAGGGACAGGTACACATCACAATCTGCCGGCGGTGGCCCGTCGACGGGAAGTGTCAGGACGTCGAGTTCCAGCCGAAACTTTCCGGCCGCCGCGTCGACGTCGATTCCGAGGCATGTCGCCTCGGACAGTGCGGTGTTGAGTCCGGTGATGTCCAGTCCGTCGAGTAGCCCCCTGCTCACAGTCATAGCGCCAGGCTACCGATCTTGCCTGGCTGAGCCCAGGAATTCCGTTTTTATGTATGTATGTCGTTTTTTTCCGGGGCGCGCGGAACCGATCGCTGACCGGGGCCGTCCTACTAGATGTCGGGTCGACCGCTCCGAGCGGTGGAGGGGACTTTTCGGATCGGTTGACCGGACTTTCCGGGTCTTTCCGTCACTTCTCAACCTGTGGATCAGGTTGTGGATTATGTGGATAACTACATCGAGCCCCCGCGTAGCGCCCCTGCTTCGGGGCGTGTGACGGGGTACCGTCCGGCAGAACGAACCGCCAGTTCTGGACGCTTCGCCGGGACAGAACTCCACGGCCTTTCGGCGCCCGTGGCAGGATCGAAACCGTGAGCAGTTCCGATGTCCCCTCGGTCCCCATCGACGCCGTGCCTGCGGAATTCGATGCTGCGCGGCCGTGGGCGCCCGGCACACCCGCTCCCGCCCTGCTCCTCGACGTCCGCGAGGACGATGAGTGGGCGCTCGGGCACGCGCCCGGCGCCCTGCACATCCCCATGGTCGATGTGCCCGCCCGCATCGACGAATTGGATTACGACGCCGAGATATACGTGGTCTGCCGCCAGGGCGGCCGTTCGCTCCCGGTGGTGCAGTACCTGACGCATGTCGGTTTCGACGCTTTCAGTGTCACCGGTGGCATGGTGGCGTGGCAGCTTGCCGGACGACCGCTCACCGGCGACGGTGACGAAGCGAAGATCTACTAGCGACGATCGACCAGCGCAGAATGATGGAGCGAATGAACGGGGGACACGTGGCAGATCCGCGATCCGCGGTGGTACAGCCGTGCGCCCGCTGCGGCGCCCGCTGGGCGGTGCAGGGTAAACCACTGCACTGGTGCCCGCGCTGCCATGGCGTACTGCTCTCACCCGCGGCGGTGGACGCGCCGCCCGCGCGCCGCAACTACCGCTGGGTGGCGCGCCCGCCGGGCCGCAAATCCGCTCCGCCGCAGCCGTCCCGGCGGCCCGTCGCACCGGAGACGCCGCGCTACACGCAGATTCCGCGCTGGGGGTTGCAGGATCGGCTGCCGCAGGAATCGGTGGCGCCGCGCACCCGCTTCGAGACCCTGATCGCCCGATTGCCGCTGCTGCTGATCACCACCGCCATCGTCTACGGGGTGGCCGCGCTCGCCGAACTCGGCCGCTACGGGATTCTGCTGCGCAATCGCACCCGCCTGATCCAGCCCGCGCTGCTGTGGATATCCGATGGGGCGGTGACGGTTTCCGCCATCGCGGCCGCGCTGGCGGCGCTGGTGACGGCGGTGGCGCTGGTCGGCTGGCTGGCACAGACCCGCCGCACCGCGTATGCCGGTGTGGGACGGCGGGATCCGCGGCCGCGCTTCGAACTGTTCCTGGGCTGCCTGGTCCCGGTGGTGAATCTGGTGTGGGCGGGCGTGTTCCTCACCGAGGCCGTGCGCGAGGGCGACGACGATCCGCGACTGCTGCGGGCCGTCCGCATCTGGTGGGCCGCCTGGGTTTTCAATGCGGTGCTGGTGACCGCGGCGGTGCTGTACCGGTTCACGAGTTCGCTGCAGGCGCGTGCCGACGGCGTGATGGTCACCGTATGGGCCGATCTGGCCGCGGCCGGCGTCGCGGTGCTGACACTGTGGCTGGTGCGCGCCTTCGCCGGTGTGGACCTGCGTGGGCGTCCCGCGAGGATCACGCGCTGGCTGCCCGCGACCACTCCGGCCACCTCGGTCATCGAACCGGTGCACCCGGCCGGGGCCGAGGGCGCCGGGCGGCGCGCGCCGAACGACGCTGTCGGGAATGATGAGGCGACCGTTCAGAATCCGGAGACCGCGACAGCGTCCGCCGACGGGGCGCCGGAACCCGAGCACGAGGAGGTATTGGCGAAGTGAGCCCGGCCAATCGCGCACCGTTCGTGGTGGCGCACCGGGGGGCGTCGGCAGCGCGACCCGAACACACCCTCGCCGCATACGAACTCGCGTTGCAGGAGGGCGCCGACGGGGTCGAATGCGATGTGCGCCTGACCAAGGACGGGCAGCTGGTCTGCGTGCACGACCGCACTGTGGACCGCACCTCCAACGGTGCCGGCGCGGTCAGCGAGATGACCCTCGAGGAGCTCAAGGCCCTGGATTTCGGTGCGGACGGGGAACCGGCCGCGGTCCTGACCCTGGCCGAACTCATCGAACTGGTGCTGGACTGGAAGAGCCGTCCCACCAAGCTGTTCATCGAGACCAAGCATCCGGTCCGCTTCGGCGCCCTCGTCGAAACCACCCTGCTCAGTGAGCTGCAGCGCTACGGCATCGCCGCCCCGGCCTCCGCCGATCACTCACGCGCCGTGGTGATCTCCTTCGCCGCGACCGCGGTCTGGCGCATTCGCCGCGCCGCGCCGCTGCTGCCCACCGTCCTGCTGGGCGAGTCCTCCCTCTACCTCTCCGGCGGCGCGGCAACCACCGTGGGCGCCACCGCGATCGGCCCCTCCGTCCGCACCCTGCGCGAACACCCCGACCTGGTCGACAAGGCCGCCGCCGCGGGCCGCGCCACCTACGTCTGGACCGTCGACGATCCGGAGGACGTCCGCCTCTGCGCCGACCTCGGCGTCAGCTGGGTCGCCACCAACCACCCGGGCCGCACCAAGGGCCTGCTCCCGGCGGCCTGACCGGCCCGCATCGAGCCGCCGGACCCGGCAAACGGGTGGGGTGCTGGGTTCCGAAATTCCCACTGCCGCAATATCCCTCGGGCTCGCGGTCGCCCGATGCCGGCGCCGGGCGCGGTGCAACCCTGATTCGGCGTCGGGAATTCGTTCTCGATGAGGGCGACCGGTCGGTGGCCCGCAAACGGCCAGCGCCGTCGGTGGCCGGTCCCGGCGCACCCTGTAGTTTTGCCAGCTATGGGTAAGAGCAAGCGCAACAGTCCCAAGCCGGACAGCAACCGGGCGGAGAAGCTGGCCGCGCGCCGGGCCGAGCAGGAGCAGGCGTCGCAGACGATTACGCGGCCGTTCGAGGGTCTGGCTGCCGAATGTGATCTCGTCGCGCTACGGGAGTTCGTACCGTCGGCGACCGCCACGCTGAAGCTGTCGCCGAGCATTGCCGCCGAGCGTGCCGTCACCCTCGCCACGGTGCTGCCGGGTGCGGTGGCCGCGCTGGTGCGGGCCGGCGAAGAGCCGATCGGTTTCGTCGGCACGCAGGTGCAGTTCCATTCGGGCAATCCGGCCGCCGATCTCGCGACCGCGATTCTGTGGACGCAGTCGGCCGAGCCGGGCGAATCGCTCGCGGGCGCGACTGTCGAAGGCGCGCCGAGCCTTTCGGACGTGCTCGACAATGCGGCCCTGGATCTGACCGTGCATCAGGACTTCAACTGGTGGGTGCCCGAGGGCGTCACCCCGGACAGGCAGGTGGCCGCCACCATCGAGCAGGCCAATCTGGCCATCATGCCGTCGGCCCGCCTGAACCTGGGCGCGGATGCCGTCGGTGCGGCCTGGTGGGTCGACGCCGGTGAGAAGGCGCACCTGCGCTGGGTCCGCCCGGAGGACGAGGACCAGCTCATGCTGGCACTGGCGCGGCTGCACGCGGCCGGTGAACTGCACCTGGGTGAGGGTTCGCGCTTCGCGGGCTCGTTCCGCACGCACGGCCTGCTGGTCCCGGTCTTCGACCTCGATCCGGAACGGCACGCGGTCGAATGGGAGCCGGCGGCAAAGGAATTCGGCGCTCGTCTGGCGGCTGCCCTGAAGAACGACGAGCCGATGAGCTCGGAGGAGCGGCGTTCGCGCGACGGTCTGCGTTCGCGTCAGGTCACGCTGCGCTGATCGTGCGGTACGCGGGCCGTTTGCCGAGGGTTTCCCCTCCGGCTAACGGCCCGGAGCCTTTTCGACAGCTCAGCAAAAAGGCCCGGTCCTCCGTACGGGACCGGGCCTTTGCGTCAAGCCGGAATTACAGCGCGCCGCCGGCGGTGTGCGGCGAGCCCGAAGCATCCTTCGGAGAACTCATTTCGCGAGAAACGAAATTCTCCAGATCGAACATATTGGCACTGGCCCGCTCGGCGACGGTGAGGAGGGTTTTCATGGTCGCGACCTCCTCGACCTGCTCCTTGAGGAACCACTGCATGAACTGCTCGCCCTGGTAGTCGCCCTCTTCGCGGGCGGTCTTGGCGAGCGCCACGATCTGCTCGGTGACCGCCTGCTCCTGAGTCAGGGCCAGGGCGATGGGCTCACGGGCATTCTCGAATTGCGATGTGGCGGGATCGACATTCGCCACCTCGACGATGAAGTCCTGGTCGAGCAGGTACTGCGCGATCATCAGCGCGTGATTGCGCTCTTCGACAGCCTGCTTGTAGAAATACTTGGCCAGGACCGGCAGATCAGCGTGATCGAACCACAATGCAATGGCCACATACTGGTGCTCGGCATTGAATTCGTTGCGAATCTGATCCTGCAGCAGGGCGTGGAACTTGCTGCTCTTGGTTTGGGTTCGGCTGGACATGGGGAAGACATTAGCCCTGGTCAGAATGCGTGTCATCCAAGTACAACCTTATTGAGTGCAGCCTTATTGAGGCAAGTATTGCCTAATCTTCTTTAATTGCCGGTTGTCGTCACCAGGTCCGCCGGAATCGGTTTGTCGCTGGCCAGCGCCTCGAAGAACTGACTGGCCCGCGTCTTGTCCCACAGCAATACATTGCCGCTGCCGTCCACATCCTCGAACCCGCCGACCGGCACCGTGGTTGCTATCGGATCGCCGGCCAGCGCCTTGCCCAGCAGTGCCAGATCCCAGACATGCGTGCCCTTGTCCACCTGCAGGGCCTTCGTGGTGCCCTGCAGCAGCGGCCACGCCCGGAACGGGTTGATCAGCGTGGTCGGACTCGCCGCCTTCTTCAGTAGCGCGTTCAGGAATTTCCGCTGGTTGAGCATGCGATTGAGATCGGAGAGGGCGGTCGCGCGGCTGCGCACGAAACCGAGCGCCTGGCTGCCGTTGAGTTTCTGGCAGCCCGCGGGCAGGTCCACTCCGGCGAGCGGATCCTGCATGGGCTGGTCCAGGCACATATCGATACCGCCGACGGCGTCCACGATGCTCGCGAATCCACCGAAGCCGACTTCGGCGTAGTGGTCGATGTGCACACCGGTCGCGCCCTCCACGGTCTGTACCAGCAGCTGCGCGCCGCCGAAGGCGAAGGACGCGTTGAGCTTGTCCTTCCCGTGGCCGGGAATGCTCACATAGGAGTCGCGCGGCAGGCTGACCAGTGTCGGACGCCCGGATTTGGGCATATGCACGAGCAGGATGGTGTCGGTGCGCGCGCTCCCGACATCGCCGCCGGTGGCCAAGGCCTGCTCCTGCTCCGGTGTGAGCCCGGTGCGACTGTCGGAACCGACCAGAAGCCAATTCGTCCCGGGCGTGTCGCCGATCCGGCCGGAGTAGCCGGCCAGCGCGTCGGTCCGATTCAGATTCTGTTCGACGTAGACCGCCGCGGCGATCGGCAGCAGCAGCAGAATAACCAGCAGCGCGAGAATCCAGCGGAACCAGTGCCGCTTGCGTTTCGGCTTGGGCCCGCGTGGCGGACGATCGCCGCTGCCGCCGCGTTTGGTGGGCAGCGCGGGCGGCGGCGGTGTCGGCGGCTTCTCGCGGAAGGGCACCGGCTGCTGGGTCGGCGCATGCGACATGGCCGCAGGCTCGCCGTATCGATCGCGTTGCGGCGGAACCGGATTGCGCGGCGGTGCTCCCGCACCGCGCGGAGGCCCGCCCGGATCACGCGTCGGCGGCAGCTGATTCCGGTGCGGCGGAGGCTGATTGCGCGGCGGCCCGCCCGGGTTGCGCGGGGGCGGCGGGTTGCGTGGATTGTTCACGATCGGCGGCGCCTCCGACCATGCCAGTGGCGGGCCGGGTTCATTGCGCCGAATGACCCGGGTGGGGTCCACACCGGGCCGTGGTGGCCCCTGGTGGGGGCGTTTGGGGTCATCGCCGTTCATCATCGAAAGACTACTGATCCAACCCGCCTCAGGGTTCATCTCGATCGCATTACGGCAGCCAGGAGACGTGTCCACGCAGCAGCGAGTACCCGAGATAGGCGATCGTATCGATGAGCGCGTGTGCCAGCAGCAGTGGCCAGAGCCGATTCGTGCGCTGCCAGTAGCGCCCGAATATGAGTCCCATCACCAGGTTCCCGATCCCGCCGCCGATGCCCTGGTAGAGGTGATAGCTGCCACGCAGCAGCGCCGACGCCAGCAGCGACCGGTCCTCGGACCACCCCAGGGCCCGCAATCGAGTGATCAGATACGCGACCACCAGCACTTCCTCGGCGGCCGAATTGGCCCACGCCGACAGCACCAGCACCGGTAGCCGCCACCAGTGATCCAGCGATCCGGGCACGATGGTGACGCTCATTCCGAGGGCATGCGCCACCAGATACAGGCAGAGCCCCGGTATTCCGATCACCGCCGCCAGGACCAGCCCCGGCAGCACATCCGGTCGCCGGTGCAGTCGGGCCAGGCCGATCAGCTTCGGTCCGATTCCGCTGCGCCACAACAGGTAGAGCCCCAGCGCCGCCCACCCGAGTAGTCGAGCCACGCTCAGTAATTGGAAGAGCAGGTCGATGGTCGACTGCGCTGCCCGCGACGGATTCAGGGCCACGGTCTGACCGCCGACCCCGCCGGGTGAGAGCGCACTCTCCAGCAGTGACAGCGCCGCGCTGGCTCCGCTCAATCCGAAGGTGATGACCAGCACCACCGCGATCTCCAGCCGGATCGCCCGCCGCTCCTGTTCGGAATTGACCGGAGCGGGCCAGTGGGGTTCAGACTCGGCAGCCGAATTCATGGACGCCAATCTATGTGCGCCGGCCGCACTTTGATCAGATGCGGTTGATGCCCTGTTCAAACGGGTTGCCCGCCAAGGTCTGTACCGCGCGGCTGAGCGATTCGACATCATGCGCGGGAGTGGCGAAGGGTACGCGGATATCGTGATCGGCCTCGACGGCTTCGACCCGGAGGGTGACGCCGTAGCGGTCGATGGCGAGCGGGTGGATGAGCGCCCCGCGCCGCAGGTGGGCCGGGAGATGCCGGGCCAGGCGGTCGATGACATCGGCGTGATCGGCGTGCAGGTGCTGCAGCCAGGCGCCTTCCATGGCACAGAACGGATCGGGCTGGGCCTGCCGGAGTTGTTCGCGGGATACCGAATCCGCGCCGGAGGTGTCGGCGACGACCGCGGAGTCCACGACCAGGCGCAGCAGCGTCGAGGTGTAGCCGATATCGAGCAGGGCGGGGTGCGGATGGTCCTCGGCCACGGCGGAGGCGAGCGCGCGCTGGGTATTGCCCGGTACGGCGTGCACCCACCCGCGCAGCCATACCAGCGAGCGCACGGGTTCGCGCAGCGGTAGCGGGGCGTGGTCGGTGAGTTCCAGGACGGCGGGCGAGCCGGTGGTGCCGCAGCCGCCGACCAGGAGGGCGGCGACCGAGCTCGACGGCACCGCGAGCACGGTGTCCCCGCACTGCCGCAGCAGATGCACCGAGGTGGGGACCGGGTCGAGGCCGGGCAGGGCCAGCATGGCGCTCTCGGCGTGGGCGCACGCGCTGTGCACGCGTTCGGCGGTTTCGGGCGCTACGACCGGTGCCGTATGTGGCATGCCAACCTCCAAATGAATTAGGTAAACCTAAGCTAAGTCAGAGTGTGATCTTGCGCAAGCTGTTCACTCGCTACCGTTGACCCGTGCCGCACGATTCCGCCCCCGCCTCCGAACCGGTCCTGATGCAACTGAGCGTCCCCGCAAAACCGGGCGTCCAGGGCATTACCGACGGTCTCGTCCGTCCGATCACCGCCGATCCGGGCCCTGCCGAAATCCTCGATCTCGCCGCCGACGACGAGCTCGTGTCCGAATTTCTCGTCCGAATCGCCCATAGCGACACGGGTTTCATCGCCCGCACCGACTCCGGCGACCGCGCCGTGGCGCTCATCGCCGCAACGGTGGCCGCCCTCATCGGCGACGACATTCGCGCCGCCCTGACCGAACCCGACATCGCCTTCCTGACCGGCCTGAAACCACCCGCCGTGGAAGCACTTCGCACCGTCCTGCTCGCCATCGAAACCGATAACCCGGACACCGTCTCGGGCGCGTTGGCCGCCCTTACTTCCTGACGGCAACCTCCGAGTTCGCGGCCCGTCTCGTTCTGGACTGAGTGGAGCGGGGGAGCGAAGCGGAGGAGCGGAGGGAGGGAAGAACGAGACGCCCGGGGCCGCGAACCCGCCGGAGCGAAGCGGAGGCAGAAGATACAGTCGTACTCGTGCCGCGTATCGCCTATTTCGGGCCGTCGGGAACCTTCACCGAGATGGCCCTCGCAAAACTCGAGTCCACCGGAGCCTTCCGTGGGCCTGTCGAGCGTGTCCCCGCGCCGAGTCAGGGCGCGACCATCGAACTGGTGCGGGCCGGGCAGGTCGAGGGCGCCGTGGTGCCGATCGAGAGTTCGGTGGAGGGATCGATCGCGCCGACGCTGGACGCGCTGGCGCTCGGGCCGCGGTTGCAGATCATCGCCGAGACCGAACTGGATGTGGCCTTCACGATTGTCGGGCGCCCCGGCATCGAACTGACGGACGTGCGCAGCATGGCGGCCTATCCGGTCGCGGCCGCCCAGGTGCGAATGTGGTTGGCGCACCGGCTGCCCGACGTGGAGATGTACACCTCGGCGTCGAATGCCGCCGCGGCGGAGGATGTCGCGGCCGGGCACGCCGATGCCGCCGTCTCGACCGCGCTGGCGGGGGAGCGGATGGGGCTGGCGGTGCTGGCTTCCGGTGTGGCGGACCACGATCAGGCGGTGACCAGGTTCGTCCTGGTCGCGCCGCCGCAGCCCGCGCCGCCGCGCACCGGTGCGGATCGGACGTCGTTCGTGCTGGAGCTGGTCAACGAGCCCGGTTCGCTGATGCGGGCCTTCGCCGAATTCGCCACCCGCGGCATCGATCTCACGCGTATCGAATCGCGGCCCACCCGCACGGGTATGGGCACCTATCGTTTTTATCTGGACTGTGTCGGCCATATCGACGACACCGCGGTGGCCGAGGCGCTGAAAGCGTTGCACCGCACCGCCGCCCGGATCCGCTTCCTCGGATCCTGGCCGGCGGCATCGGCGATCGGCACTCCGCCGCCCGCCGACGAACCCGCGGCGGCCTGGCTGGCCGATCTGAAGAAAGGGGTGGCCGACCTGTGACCGGCAAATTGATTCTGGTGCGGCACGGGGAGACCGAAGGCAATGTCGCCAAGCTGCTCGACACCCAGCTGCCGGGACTGCCGCTGACCGAACGCGGTGTGGCGCAGGCGAAAACCTTCGGCGCCACGCTCACGACCCCGCCGCAGCGACTGTTCTGCTCGGAGGCCCTGCGCGCCCGCCAGACCGGCGGCTATATCGAGGCCGCCACCGGCACTCCGCTCGAGGTGCTGGAGGGGCTGCAGGAGGTGCAGGTGGGTGAGCTGGAGGGCCTGAACACCCAGGCCGCGCACGAGCAGTTCCAGGATGTCTACCACGCCTGGCATTTCGGCGATCTGAGCCTGCGGGTGCCCGGCGGTGAATCCGGCATGGAGGTGCTCGACCGCTACGTCCCGATCCTCGAGCGCCTGCGCGACGACTACCTGACCGACCCGGAAGCCCCCGATATCATCCTGGTCAGCCACGGCGCCGCCATGCGCCTGATCTCCCGCGAACTGGCCTCCGTCCCAAGACGTTTCGCCGCCAACAACCACCTCGACAACACCGAAACCATCGAACTGGTCCCCACGACAGGTGGTGGCTGGGAATGCACCCGCTGGGGCACCTACACCCCACCCTTCGGCGAAGACGCCGCCCCCACCGGCGACGACCCCATGGGCTGACGCAGATCCGCCCGTAGAAACCTGGGCCAGACGCCCCCGGTCATCCGGTCCGCTCTCACGCCCCGTCATCCCGGCATGCTTTCGGCCGGGGTTCATCGCGACCCACAGACCACTGGTGTGGATCCCGGCCGAAAGCGCCGGGATGACGAGGGGAAGAGAAGTCGCGCTCGGGTGAACTGGAGCGGTTCAGCTGAGGTGGGGTGTCGGGAACTCTTGTCGCAGGGGTAGTTCCGCGATCAGGTCTTGTAGCGCGGTGCGCAGGCGGGCCGGTGTGCCGGTCGCCAGGGATGTCCACAGGGTGCCGTCGTCGGCGCGGCTGGCGGTGGCGAGGAAGCGGCCGTGCCGGGTGTTGAAGACGGCGATGTGGTTGTCCGCGGTGTCGCGGGTGCCGTCGCCGTAGATGACGCCGGCGATCTCGGCGTGTGAGTGCACCTGAACCAGGGCGGCGGCAAGGGTTTTCGCGTCGCGGGGCGGGTTGCCCACCCGGGCGAGCCGGTGTGCGGTGGCGGTGGAGTCCCCGGCCTCGTCGAAGATCGGCGCCAATTCCGCGGTGGGAGCGTTCATGCCGTCGAGGGCGAGGGGCTCGGCCGGCCCCAGGGCGGCCATGAGCGTGCCCGCGAGATCATGCCCCGCCTCGTCGAGCACATACGACTGCGGCCCGCGCAGCGCGATCACTTCGATATCGTCGCCCTTGGCCACACAGCACCGGTTGACCTGCCCGTCCACGTACCAGCGCAGCGCCACCACCCAGTGCGGCCGGTACAGCACGCGCAGCCGCTCGGCCAGCTCCGGATGCACCTCGCCACCGTCGAGCAGTTCGCGCTCGGCCAGCGTTGCCGCGGCCGCCGCCATGGCCGCATCGTGTGCGGTGGCATTGTCGTAGCGCCCCATGGCGTCGAGCACCACCGGCAGCTCGTCCAGCGCCAATGTTTCCTGGAGATACTGCATTTCGTCCAGAGACAGCGTGACCGCCCGCAGCACGGACGGCCCCCGGCCCGCGCCGAGCACGGTCACCGATGGTCCTCGTGATCGCCGCCGATAACGGCGGGTGCGATGGCCCGCCCGTCGGCGAAATGCTCCACCGAGCGCCCGTAGTCGTTGCCGCCGTGCGTCTCGTCCTCAGCACCGCCGCCCCGATTGCCGAGCAGCGGGCTCGAGGCGGGCCGCACGGGCGCACCGCCCGACGCATTCGGCGCCACCGCAACGGGTTCCGCGATCGGCGCGGCCACCGGTGCGACATTTGTTGCCCCACCCCCGATTCCGGCGCCCGCACCCCAGCCCTCGGGGAGTTTCAGTGTGCCGCCTCCGTTTCCGATGCGCACACTGGAACCGCCACCACCCCCGAACGACACCGCACTGGTGCTGAGCCCCGCCCCGCCCACGCCCGCAGCAGCCACTCCGGCCTCGGCGACGGACGGCAGATGCGTGCCCGCCCCCTGCGTAAGTCCGTTGGCCACCGCGGTAATCGCACTGCTCGCCACATTGCCCGCACCGGTCGCCCCCGTGGTGACCACGGTCCCGGCAACCTGCGCCGCCTGACTCATGGCACTGAGCACCGCGGGATTATCGGCGAGCCCGGCCGCCGCGGCCAGCGCCGCCTGAACGGGATCACCGGACCCGTCCCCGAAAGCATTGGCGCCATTGGCCGATCCGGCCCCCATGGCGATCGGCGGAGGCATGAAGAACTCACCGGGCGTACTGACCAGCACGGTGGTGGCAGCCTCGTACGTCTCCATTACCAGCGCCGCCCGAATATCGAGAGCCAGCTTGGCGGCCTCGGCTGCCTCGGCGGTGCCATTGAGCGCGCCACCGGTGGAATGCGCCGCCACCCGCGCGGCCTCGACGGCCGCGATCTCGGGCAGGCTCGGCATGATGATCGAGGCCACGGTGTACGCGGTCACATTGGCGGCGGCCTTGGCGGCCATGACCGCGGCCTGCACGCTCTGCTGTTCGGACCAGAGGGTGAAGCCGGTGAGCCGGGCCAGCACATTGAGCCCGTTCACGCCCTGCAGTCCGACGCCGACCTCGGCCATGACCCGGGCCACGGTGGTGGTGGCATCGACCCAGGCGGCGGTGAGCCCGCCCCAGGCGGTGCCCGCGGCGGCGATCGGAACGGCGTGCGCGCCCGCGTTCAAGGTGACGGAGTTCAGTTCTGCCATGCGGGGCAGCCAGAACACCCCGGTGATTCCCAGCGTCATTCGAAGTGTTCCCCTCTACACCTGGATGGCGGCGATACCGGCGGCGCGCACCGCGTCCTGCACCAGATACTCGGCGAGCTGGCTGCGCAGGGTGGCGGCGGCGTGATGCAGTTCGAGGACGGCCTGGGCGGTTGCCCGATCGTGGCTCAGTGCAGCCTGATTGAAGTGTGCGGCCGCCAGGAAGGACACTTCCTCGGCGCCGGACGGTATGACGTGGGTGGCCGGCGCGGTGACGGTGGAGGCCAGTGAGAGCCGCTCGGCGAGCAGGTCCAACTCCAGCGCAGCAGCGAGAACCACCTCGGGCTGCACGAGGACATGACCGACCATGAGCGAACTCCCTTCCCGAAGACTTTCCCCCGATGTCGAGTTTCACCCCGACATCAAGATTGGACGCACCGGTTAGCTGATCGGTTCCCGGGGTCTCGGATCAGCCCCATCCCAGCTGATGAAGGCGGTCGTCGTCAATCCCGAAGTAGTGCGCGATCTCGTGAATCACTGTGACGGCCACCTCATGCACCACCTCTTCCTCGCTGGTGCACATGCCGAGGATGGCCTCGCGATAGATGGTGATGGTGTCCGGTAATGCGCCCCCGTAGTGGCTGAAGTCCCGATTGGTCAGCGCGATCCCGTGATAGAGACCGAGCAGATGCGGGTCCTCGGCGCTGCGGGCTTCGATGAGAACCACCACATTGTCGATGGCCTCGGCGAACTCACGCGGAATCAGGTCCAGTGCGTCGCCGACCAGCTCTTCGAACCGGTCGGCCGACATGGAGACCGGCATGGCTACCCGATCACCGCGGCTGCGGGATGACCGGCGGGGCCGCGCCCGGTAACGGCGGCGGTGTGTAGCGGCCGTTGTTCGGCGGCGGCACGGGCGCCTGGCCGTCGATGAGCAGATCGCCGCGGGCCGAACCGGTGATGGTCGCGAAACCCTCCTGATCCGCGCCCTTACCGACCATGCAGTTGAGACTCTGGCTGCCGGCCAGCCAGCTGCGGGCGTCCAGGAAGTCCCAGAACAGGGTCAGCGTCTTGTTGCGCAGGGCGTCGGGGGAGCCGAGGTAGTCGGTGGAGTCCTTGCCGCACTGGTCCTCCATGACCTTGTCCTGGTCGTCCTTGGAGGGTGGGCCGCCGGGGAAGCGCGCGCCGAGATCCACGGTGGAGACGATCTCGAAGGCGTGCGGCTGCGCGCAGTCGACCGGATCGGTGGGCAGATTGCGGGCGATGCCGACGCAGGTGCCCACGTCGAAGATCTTGGACTGGTTGATATTCCGCACGCTGCCGGTGATCGGATGGGTGGCGGTGCCCGCGCTGCCGGTGATCTGCAGGCCGCAGCGCAGCGTGCGCTCGCCCGCCTTCCATCCGGCCTCGCCCGGATTGATCAGGCCGACCACGAACTTGCCGCGCGGATCGAACTTGCCGCCGAGATACCCCTGTGCGGCGCTGACGCAGTGCTCATCGCGCAGCTCCGAGAAGCGCAGCGAATCGGGAAAGCGTGAGCCCGGCCCGAATTCGACGCCCGGATACTTGCTCAGGTCGATATCGGCGGTGACCTCGAACAGATGCTTGCTGCCGCAGTCCACCTTCACCAGATCGCTGGCATTGCCCTTGGTCCAGCTCAGGCAGTCGCCCTGTTTGGCGGTGCCGAAGGCCGCACCCGCGACCGCACCGGTGGGCTGGGTGCGGCCCGGCGTATGCGCCTCCACCCGGTGCGAGTCGAAGCCGGAGATGACCATGGTGATGAGCGCCGCCACCACCGCGCCGATCGCCACGGCGAGCAGCCCCCAGCGCAGCGTCGGCGCGGAGAGCGGACCGTCCTTGTCGAGCTTGGAGCTCAACCGGCCCAGCGGCCCCGGCAGTCGCGACCGCCTGGAGCTTTCCGGCGGGGGATCGTCGGCGCTCCCTCGCCGGGAGCCGGAGCGTGACCGCGTCTGCCGTCCCCGAGATGGCCAACCTGACTGTTCCACAGGTGGCCACTCGGGCTGTTCTGGAGGCAACTGTTCGTCGGACATCGCGCTCCATCATGCAGGGTTTAATTTGCCTCCGCTACGCGCTGTGCCTAATTTGCCCTCCGCTTCGCGCTGTGTCTAATTTGCCCTCCGCTTCGCTCCGGGCGGGTTCGTGGCCCTGGGGGTCTCGTTCTTCCCTCCCTCCGCTTCGCTCCTCCGCTCCACTCAGTCCAGAACGAGA
Source organism: Nocardia sp. NBC_01388 (assembly GCF_045040085.1). NCBI lineage: Bacteria > Bacillati > Actinomycetota > Actinomycetes > Mycobacteriales > Nocardiaceae > Nocardia > Nocardia sp. NBC_01388. Next base: position 6,459,354 of record NZ_CP109553.1, on the reverse strand, counting down.
CGGGCCACGAACTTTGAGTGGATGTCGCTGAGAGTTACCCCGACTGGATGTCGCTGAGAGTTACTCCGAGATGATGTCGGCCGCTTTCTCGCCGATCAGCACGGCGGGCGCGTGCGTGTGGCCGCGCGTGATGATCGGCATGACCGAGGTGTCGGCGATCCGCAGGCCCTCCACCCCGCGCACCCGCAGCTCCGGATCCACCACGCCGGTGTGGTCGGTACTCATTCGGCACGTTCCCACCGGGTGGTACAGCGTGTGCGAATGGTGTTCGAGGCACCGCCGCAGCACATCCTCGATGGCCGTATCCGACGGCAGCACCGGTTGCATGAGCTCCCCGATGTGCTCCTTCAGCGCCGGCTGCGCGGCGATTTCGAGGCAGGTTCGCAGTCCGTTGAGCAGTGCGGTGCGGTCGGAGAATTCGGCGCAGTAATTGGGATCGATGAGCGGTGCGGCGAACGGATCGTCCGAGGCCAGGGTGATGCTGCCGGTCGAGAGCGGCTTGAGCAGAATCGCGGCGAAGGTGAGCGCGTGCCCGTCCGGATCGCCGAGTCCCTCTCCGATATACGGCGCGGGCGCGAAGATCAGTTCCAGATCCGGCAGCCCGACATCGGGGTGGCTGCGCACGAATCCGTACGCCTCACCGACATTGGAGGTGAGCTGCCCGCGTCGCCGCACGAAGTAGTTGGCGAGTTCGGCGATGCTCTTGTCCGCACCGTAGAGGCTGCCCGCCTTGGTCCGGTAGACGATGGGCGCGGCGAGGTGATCGCGCAGATTCCGCCCGACCTCCGAATTGTGGTGCAGCACAGGGATTCCGTGCGATTGCAGCTGATCGGCGTCGCCGATGCCGGAGAGCATGAGCAGCTGCGGCGTATTGATCGCCCCGCCCGACAGCACGACTTCCCGCTTGGCGTGCAGCTGTTTGATCTCCTCGCCGACCCGGTATTCGACGCCGACGGCGCGCTTGCCCTCGAACAGCACGCGGGTGACGTGCGCATCGGTGACGATGGTGAGGTCCTGGTGCTTCTGCAGCGCCGGCCGCAGATAGGCGTCGGCGGTGCTCCAGCGCGCCCCGCGCTTCTGATTCACCATGGTCTCGGTGAATCCTTGCGGCGCATCGAGATTGGCGCGTTCCACCGGATACCCGGCCTCGGCGGCGGCGTTCAGGTACTGCTGGGTGAGCGGCCGCGGGCTGCGCTGCCGGGAGATGTGCAGCGGCCCGTCGACGCCTTCCCCAGCCTCGGTCGCGCCCTCCACGGTTTCCATGCGCTGGAAGTACGGCAGCACCTGCTCGAACGACCAGCCGGGTCCGCCGTATTCGGCCCATTCGTCGTAGTCGGCGGCGAAGCCGCGCACCCACATCATGGCGTTCATGGAGGAGGAGCCGCCCAGCATTTTGCCGCGCGGCCAGTACACCTGGCGGTCGGCGAGCTCGGGTTGCGGTGTGGTGCGGTAGTTCCAGTCGTTGTCGCCCTCGAAGAGGTTCGCGAATCCGGCCGGAATGTGGATGAATTTGTCGCGGTCGGTGCTGCCGGCCTCGATGACGGCAACGCTGACGCCGTGTTTTTCGCTCAGCCGCGCGGCCACTGCCGCCCCGGCGGAACCGGCGCCGACGACAATGAAATCGACTGTGCTCGGCATGTATTGGGGCATGGAGACTCCTCGGGAGAACTGGCGAGGGCCACGCGCACGGGCGCAGACGCGCTTCCGGCCGTGTCCATGCGCCCCACTCTGGTCGATCCCGCCCATGGTGTCCCGTCAAACGAGCGAATCCGGTGAAACTGGGGAGAAATCCTTCCCCAGAGTTCCCGGCTCCCAGAGTTCCCGGCTCCCAGAGTTCCCGGCTCCCAGAGTTCCCGGCTCCCAGAGTTCCCGGCTCCCAGAGTTCCCGGCTCCCAGAGTTCCCGGCTCCCAGAGTTCCCGGCTCCCAGAGTTCCCGGCTCCCAGAGTTCCCGGTCCCCAGAGTTCCCGGCTCCCAGAGTTCCCGGCTCCCAGAGTTCCCGGTCCCCAGAGTTCCCGGTCCCCAGAGTTCCCGGCTCCCAGAGTTCCCGGCTCCCAGAGTTCCCGGTCCCCAGAGTTCCCGGCTCCCAGAGTTCCCGGCTCCCAGAGTTCCCGGCTCCCAGAGTTCCCGGCTCCCAGAGTTCCCGGCTCCCAGAGTTCCCGGTCCCCAGAGTTCCCGGCTCCCAGAGTTCCCGGCTCCCAGAGTTCCCGGCTCCCAGAGTTCCCGGTCCCCAGAGTTCCCGGCTCCCAGAGTTCCCGGCTCCCAGAGTTCCCGGTCCCCAGAGTTCCCGGTCCCCAGAGTTCCCGGCTCCCAGAGTTCCCGGCTCCCAGAGTTCCCGGTCCCCAGAGTTCCCGGCTCCCAGAGTTCCCGGTCCCCAGAGTTCCCGGCTCCCAGAGTTCCCGGTCCCCAGAGGCATCGCCCCCAGAGTCCCCGGCCCCCAGAGGCATCCGCCCCAAGTTCGGGGCCCGCCCCGTTCTGGACTGAGTGGAGCGGGGGAGCGAAGCGGAGGAGCGGAGGGAGGGAAGAACGGGGTAACAGGGCCCCGAACCCGCCGGAGCGAAGCGGAGGCAAATAAACCCAGCGAGCGGAGGCAAAAAAAATACAGTTCCCCCGCCCACTAGGCTGTTTCTATGATCGACCTTCGATTCCTGCGGGAGAACCCGGACGTGGTCCGCGCGTCGCAGCGGGCTCGCGGCGAGGACCCGGCCCTGGTGGACGCCCTGCTCGCGGCGGATGTGGCGCGCCGCGCGGCCGTCGCCAATGCCGACGGCCTGCGCGCCGAACACAAGGCACTCGGCAAGAAGGTCGGCAAGGCATCTCCCGAGGAGCGCCCGGCGCTGCTGGCCCAGGGCCAGGAGTACTCGGCGAAAGTCAAGGAGGCGGAGGCCGCGGAGAACGCCGCCGACGCCGTCCTGGACGCCGCGCAGCGCGCCCTGTCGAATGTGGTGCAGGAGGGTGCGCCCGCCGGCGGCGAGGACGATTACATCGTGCTCGACCACATCGGCACTCCCCGGGAATTCGATTTCCAGCCCAAGGATCACCTGGAGTTGGGTGAATCGCTGGGCATCATCGATATGGAACGCGGCGCGAAAGTATCGGGTGCGCGTTTCTATTTCCTGACCGGTTACGGCGCACTGCTGCAGCTGGGTTTGCTGCAGCTGGCCGCGCAGAAGGCCACCGCGAACGGTTTCACCATGATGATTCCACCGGTGCTGGTGCGCCCGGAGATCATGGCGGGCACCGGTTTCCTGGGCCAGCATTCGGCCGAGATCTATCACCTCGAAGAGGACGACCTGTATCTGGTCGGCACCTCGGAAGTGCCGCTGGCGGGCTATCACTCGGGCGAGATCCTGGATCTCGCCGAGGGCGCCAAGCGCTATGCGGGCTGGTCGAGCTGTTTCCGTCGCGAGGCGGGCAGCTACGGCAAGGACACCCGCGGCATTATTCGCGTGCACCAGTTCGACAAGGTGGAGATGTTCGTCTACACCCGGCCGGAGGACGCCGATGCCGAGCATCAGCGCCTGCTGGCCTGGGAGCAGGAGATGCTCGCCGCCGTCGAGGTGCCGTATCGCGTGATCGATGTGGCCGCCGGTGATCTGGGCAGCTCGGCCGCGCGCAAATTCGATTGCGAGGCCTGGGTTCCGACCCAGCAGACCTACCGCGAGCTCACCTCGACCTCGAATTGCACAACATTCCAGGCCCGCCGCCTGAATGTCCGCTACCGGGACGAGAACAACAAACCGCAGACCGCCGCGACCCTGAACGGCACCCTGGCCACCACCCGCTGGATCGTCGCGATTCTGGAGAATCATCAGCAGGCCGACGGCAGCGTCCGCGTCCCCGCCGCTCTGGTGCCGTTCGTGGGTACCGAAGTGCTGAAGCCGATCCGCTGAATGCCGCGGATCGGCGGCGCTCAAAGTTCGCGGCCCGTCCCGATTCTGGACTGAGTGGAGCGGCGGAGCGAAGCGGGGGAGCGGAGGGAGGGAAGAATCGGGACCTCGGGGGCCGCGAACAGCCGAAGCGCAGCGAAGGCGAGTTGAACAGTGCAGGTGAGTCAAACAGTGCGGCAAAAATCAACACAGCGTTTAGGCTAGGCAGCGTGCGAGGAATCGGGTCTCGCGGCGATACCCGAACACGGGTGCGGGCGGCATCGGCGCTGGCGACAGCAATGGTCATGGCTCGGACCACCGGGGCGTTCTACGTCATGGGTGGGGTGCTTGGTCTGGTTATCACAGCCGTCGCCCCGGGTGATGAGGGAAATCGGCCGCTCGTCGGCAGTGCTGCTTTTGTTGCGCTTTTGCTCGGTCTCAGTCTGCTGATCTGGGGTCCGCGACTGCCGCATTCGGTCCATCACGTGTATGTGGCGATTGCGACGGTGCTGGTGACCGTTGCGGTGCACTGGTTCCCGAATACGGTCGGCGCGATCAGTTTGGCGGCGTTCTATGTCTTCGTGGCCACCGATGCGGCGATATTCTTCGCCTGGAAATGGCTGGGCGCGCATATAGCTTTCGCGGTGGTGTGCTGCCTGTGGGTGGTGCCTTCGCGCGGGTTGCCGTGGTGGTCGGGCCTGATTCCGGCGGGTATCACGGTCGGAATCGGCATTGTGGTCGGCATTCTCACGCGCATGGCCTCGGACGCGGATATCGATGTGCTGACGGGTCTGTTGAACAGGCGTGGTTTCGATCGCGCGCTGGCCAATGCCATCGGGCATGCCACCCGCACCGGGCAGAGCCTGTCGCTGGTACTGGTCGACCTGGATCGTTTCCAGAAGATCAATGATCATCTGGGTCATCGCGCCGGTGACGCGGTGCTGCAGCGGGTGGGCGATACCTGGCAGAAATTGCTGACGCCGGAGCAGCGCCTGGCGCGTTACGGAGGTGACGCTTTCGCGGTGCTGCTGCCGAATTCGACCGAGCAGGCGGCGATTCTGCTGACCGAGCAGCTGCGCGCGGCGGTGACCACCGGATGTTCGGCGGGTGTGACCTCCTGGCAGCCGGGCGAATCCGGTTCGCTGCTGGTCAGCCGCGCCGATGTGGGTCTGTACCGGGCCAAGCAGGCCGGTCGCAATCGCACGGTGCTCGAGTCCTCGCGGCAGTTGCCGCTGGCGGTGGAGCTACGCGAGGCCATCGATCAGGGCACCCTGGACGTGCAGTACCAGCCGATCGTGAGCCTCTCCGATGGCGCGACCCGGGCGGTCGGGGTCGAGGCGCTGCTGCGCTGGTCCTCGCACGCACAACCGGATGTGACCACCGAGGGCCTGATCCGGGTGGCCGAGGAATACGACCTCATCTCCGATCTGGACGAGTTGGTACTACGCCGGGCCTGCGCGGACGCGACCCGCCTGCAGGAGACCTTCGCCCAGCTGGATCTGACGCTGAATGTGAATGTGAGCGGCCTGGAATTGGCCGAAACCGAGTACGCGGACCGGGTTTCCGGCATTCTCGCCGATACCGGCTGGTCGGCGAATCAGCTGGTCCTGGAGGTCACCGAGAGCGAGATCGCCGCCGAGTCGGAGACCGCCATCGCGAATCTGCACAAGCTCCGCGAGACCGGTGTGCGCATTGCCATCGACGATTTCGGTACCGGCTATTCGTCTTTGAGCCGGCTGGCCACCCTGCCCAGCGACATTCTGAAGGTGGACCAATCCTTCGTGGCCGCCATCCGCTCCGACTCCCCGGCTCCGCCGCTGCTCGGAGTCATTGCGGCACTGAGCAAATCGCTGGATCTGCAGGTGATCGCCGAGGGGGTCGAGACCGAATACCAGGCGGCGGTGCTGACCGAGCTCGGTTTCGCGCTCGCCCAGGGCTACCACTACAGCGATTCGCATCCGGTGTCCGAACTCATCAATGATCTGAACGACCGCCACGGCCTCGTCGGCGCGACGGTCCCCGATCACGAGCCGAACACCAATGGCTGGATTCCGCTCGACAATCCGTTTGACCCAGGCGTGCCCGGCGCGCAGAGTTGACCCATGCGCATGCTGATCTACGCCTGTTGATCCCGGCTCTCCTCCCGGGCTAGCCGCGCCGCCGCTTCAGGGCGGGCCGCAGCTCGAGCAAGTCATGGTGTCGCTCCGCCCCGGCTCCGTCTCCGAGGTCGCCCCGGCATCGATCCCGTGCGCGGCCTCACCGTGCGTGCGGTGCTGTTCGCCTGCACCGCGGACCTGATCCCGCTCTATGCCCTCTACGCCATGCTCTTCGCCGATCACGGCCTGAGCACGGCCCAGATCTCCTCGCTGCTGGCCATCTGGTCGGCCACCTCCTTCGTACTGGAGATCCCCTCCGGCGCCTGGGCCGATACCGTCTCCCGCCGCGCCCTGCTGATCGGGTCGGCTGCGCTGCTGGTCGCGGCCTTCTCGTGCTGGACCCTCTTCCCGTCCTACGCCGGTTTCGCCCTGGGCTTCGTCCTCTGGGGCGCCTCCGGTTCGCTCCGCTCCGGCACCTTCGAAGCCCTCCTCTACGACGATCTCGCCGCCCGCTCCGCCACCGCGTCCTATCCCCGCATCACCGGCTACGTGCGCGCCGCCGCGGAATCCGGTGCGCTGGTGGGCATCCTCGCAGCGGCCCCGCTGTACGCCTGGGGTGGCTACCCCCTGATCGGCTGGTCGAGCGTCGCCATCGCCGCGGTGCACACCTGCACCGCCGCAGCGCTGCCCGCGGCTCCGAAGACCGTGTCCGCCAGAGAGATCGAAGACCTGGCAGATGCCTGCCTATCCGACGACGGTGCACTCCCGCCCGCCGCGAGCTCACCACTCCGGTCCGGTGGGGGCCCGTCTCTCGCTTCCGATGGGGGCGAGCCGCTCCGGTCCGCTGCGGGTCCGCCCCTATCATCCGGCCGGGCTGAGGCGCCTCAGACCGGAGGGGACCCCGCTGACTCGCGGGCGGGTGTTCGGTATCTGCGGATGCTGCGATTGGGCCTGCGAGAGTCGCTGCGGGTCCGCATGATTCGCCGAGGTCTGCTGCTCGCCGCCATGCTGAACGGCATTACCGCCTTCGACGAGTACTTCGCGCTGCTGGCGGGCAATGCCGGTGTTGCACCGTCGATTACGCCGCTGCTGGTCGGTCTGACGGTGGCGGGTGGGCTGGCCGGTACCGCCCTGGCCGGTCGCACCGAGAGTATGCGCCCGCGCACGATGGCCGCCGCCCTCTTCCTGGGCGGTGTGCTCTTCATCGGCGGCGCGCTGCTGGCCGGACTCGCCGCCGACCACCCCGATGCCGTGTATGTCCTGACCGGCGTGGGCTTTTCGGCGATCGGCGTGGCCTACGGAATCGACTACAACGCCGAGGTGGTGGCGGCCGCCCGCCTGCAAGACGCGATCGAAGGCCCGGCTCGTGCCACGGTGACCTCCGTCGGCGGTTTCCTCACCGAGCTGTTGGCCTTGGCCGTATTCGGCTTTGTCGGCCTGGCTTCGGTGTGGCTGCCGATCCCGCCGACGGTTGCGCTGCTGGGCGTCCCGCTACTGGTCATCGCCGCCCTGGTTCCGTCCTGGTTGCCTGTCCGGCGCGATGAAGCGGCGGCCGGATCACACGACGGAGGGCCGATCGAGGCTGGACCATAGCGTGCGGCCCTGGGCGGCGAAGCGCTGTGCCAGTTCCCGGCAGGCGTCGCTCTCACCCATCGAATTGTGCACGCAGAACCGCCCTTCGGCGACGGTCAGCAGCTTCACATTCACGAGGCGTATTTCGGAGAGCGGTCCGGCCACCAGGGCGGGCACTTCGGGATCGGTCAGCCCTGCCATCGCGATCATGGTGTTGTTGTCGTCCAGATACGTGCCCGCGACCGTCTCGGGAATTCGGGCATCGGCGAGTTCGATGGTGATGAGCCCGTCCTGTGCGATGGCGTCGGGAACCGCGAATCCGTACTGGGCCACCAGATTCGCGACGGTCATGACCGTCTGGCCGAGCCACGACATGGCCGTCGCCACGGTGTCGCTGTCGGCGGGGAGGTCACCGGAGAGGGCGTAAACCTCGACTTCGTACCCGTTGGTCGGCGCCGCGCCGTTCCACGCCATGGGATCGGCCAACCCGCTGCTGGCCACCAGCAGCCCGTCCGCGCGCCGGGCGACGGTGAGGGCCTGCCGCAGGGCGGGCCAGCTGGGTCCGTCGATGAACGCGGGATTTATCAGATTGCCGACCATATCCCGGTCGACCGTTCCCCAGGAGTTCCAGGCCTCGTCGAGGACCCGATAGGTTTCGGCATCGTGCACATCCCCGAGGGCGGATTCGCTCACGCCCAGACCGTAACGGACAAACCTCCTACCCCCCTAACCTCGATCCCGTAATCCATTCCACCCCAACAACTCCCAACCGGCGTTACGAGCCGTCGGCGGACTCGTACGGCCCATCGTGCACATTGAGTTGCCGGAGCTCGGTCGCCAGCTGCGCTGCCGTCACGAAGTCGGAGTCATCGTGGATGACGGCTAGGCCGTGATGGGCGGCTGTCGCACTGATTTGCAGATCGATGGCAGACAGGCACTGGTGGTTGCCGGTTTCCGCTGCGCGCCACTGCAACCCGGCGATCCAGGATCCCGCCGACTTCGGAACGTTGACGTCTCTGTAGAGCGCATCGAACATCGCGCAGTAGTCGGCGTACTCCTTCCGGTTTCGGGCCGACCGGAGAAATTCGATTCGCTGCGGATAGCAGGAATGCACCTCGCCCGCGACGACCGGGTCCCGCCACAGATCGGAGAGTTTTGGATCACGCAGAATGCGCCAGAGCGCCGAGGAATCGAGCAGGTATCCGATCACTGCGGACGCTGCTCCTTGTCTGCCTGGTGCGCGGCTTCGGCGCCTTCCAGGTCCCAGCCCTGGGCCAGTTGGAAATAGCGATCGTAAGCAGTCGCTCGGGACAACCGGTCGTTGTACTCCCGCAGTGCAGCCGCGACGGCGGCCGTCTTCGTTCGGTGTCCGCCGAGCTTCTTTGCCTGTTCGAGAGCTTCATCATCAATCTCGATATGAGTCAGCGACATCTCGCCTCCTGTACATAAATGATGCGACTGCCTTGTCAATATTGTACATAGTCGGTGTTGGGGTGGAGAATCAATCGGTGATGTGGCGGCGGGTGGGGTTGGGGCTGGGGGGTTGTATCGGCGCGGGGGTGGCGGTGCAGTCGCGGGTCAATGGGGTGCTGGGGGAGCGGCTGCAGGATGGGGTGGCGGCGGCGGTGATCAGTTTCGGGGTCGGCTTGCTGTTGGTGGGGGTCGGGTGTTTGAGCAGTGGGCGGTTGCGGGCGGGGGTCGGCCGGGCCTGGGGGGCGGTGCGGGCAGGGGAGCTGCGATGGTGGCAGCTGCTCGGTGGGGTGTGCGGGGCATTTTTTGTTGCGTGCCAGGGGCTTACGGTGGCGGCGATCGGGGTTACCGCGTTCACGGTGGCGGTGGTGGCGGGGCAGTTGACGAGCAGTTTGGTGGTGGATCGGCTGGGTATGGGGCCTCGGGGGCGGACGCCGGTGACGCTATTGCGTTCCGGGGGAGCGGGATTGGCGTTGGTCGCGGTGGTCGGCCGGACCGGCGGGGACGGTGGTCTGTCGGCGCCGGAGGCATTGCGAGGTGGTCCGCAGGCGCTGCTGATTCTGCTGCCGTTGATCGCGGGGGTGGGGACGGCGTGGCAGCAGGCGGTGAACGGCAGGGTCGGCGCGGTGGGTGGTCCGCAGTCGGCGACGCTCGCCAATTTTGTGACCGGTTGTGCGGCGCTGCTGCTGGTCGAGGCCGCGGTGATCGCCGGGAGTGGTTGGCCGCGCGGATTTCCCAGTGAGCCGTGGCTGTATCTCGGTGGTGCGATCGGAGTGGTATTCATCGCGCTGGCGGTTGTGGTGGTGCGCTGGATCGGAGTGCTGCTGCTCGGGCTCACCTCGGTGGCCGGTCAGCTGCTGATGTCGCTGCTGCTCGATGTGGTCGCACCGACCGGGGCCGGAGTTTCCGCGCTGGCGGTGGTCGGGTGTGTGCTCACCTTCGTGGCGGTAGCGGTGGCCGCGCGGACTTGACCGAACGGTCGGTGTGCTTCTCCCGCCCTGAGCATCTTCGAAAACTGTTCGTGCCATTATGGTTTGGGCTACTCCCGCGCTGTGTCATCGTGCGAATATGACGATCGAATACGGAGTGTGGGGGCTACGGCTGGCGCTCGGTGTGGTGTTCGGGCTGTCGGCGGCGGGGAAGTTCGCCGATCTCGCGGGCACGCGCACGGCGGTGGGGGAGTTCGGGATTCCGCTGCGCTGGGTACCTGCCATCGCATGGGGGCTGCCGGTGGCGGAGGCGGCAGTCGCCGCGGGACTACTGCCACCATGGACGGCCGCCCCCGCCGCGTTGGTGGCAGTCTTGCTGCTCCTGGTGTTCTCGGGCGCGGTGGCGCGACTGCTGCGACAGGGGAGGCATCCGTCGTGTTCGTGCTTCGGAGCGGCGAGCTCGGCACCCATCGGCGCGCGAACACTGGTGCGCAATGGCGTCCTGCTGCTGCTCTCGGTAGCCGCAGTGGTTGGTGCGCTGCGGTATTCGCATATCCCCGAGGTCCTGCCGGTGGATCGCGCCGTGGGAATGGCGGTGGTCGCCGTATTCGCCGCCGCGCTGGCATGGCTGTGGGGCGAGGTCCGGGCATTGCGCCGGCGCTTGGATCAGCAGGCGCTGTCGACGCTGGGCGCGGAGGGCTTGCCGGTGGGCGCGGTGGCGCCGGAGTTCGAATTGCTGAATATGTCGGGCGGCCGGACGAACCTGGAATCCCTGCTGTCCTCCGGTCGTGCCCTGCTCCTGGTATTCGTCCATCCCGGCTGTGAGATGTGTGCCGCGCTGGCTCGCGAATTGCCGCGCTGGCAGGCGCGTTCGGCGGATGCGCTGACCATCGCGGTGCTGGGTAACGGCGAGGTCGAGCCGCATGCGGTGTGGGCGCGGGAGCAGGGGCTCGGCGATATCCCCATGCTGGTGCAGCAGGGCAATGAGGCGGCCCTGCGGTATCGGGTGCGGGGTACCCCGTCCGGGGTGCTGATCACCGCCGAGGGGAAGGTCGCGGCGCCGGTGGCGCGGGGAGCAATGGCGGTGCGGGATCTGATCGGCCTGGCCAAACCGACTGGAATGCAACGAGCATCCGCACGAAACGGGCAGTCAGTTTCGCATGCGGGGTAAGTACTCGAGTCGAGGACGTTTAGCTCGCGACATACAGTCCGGTCTCCTAATTCCCCTGTCGTGCAAACGATTCGGGAGAATTAGCTGCTTCGGGACACTTACCATCTAGAGGCAGGTGCTTTTCGTTTCGATCGCTCGGCCGAGAGGAAATGTCATGGCCTACTTCGCATTTACCGATTACTCCGGCAAAGAATTCGTCTTCAAACTGACCAATGATCAGCGTATCGCCGAGGCCCGCCGCATCCTGTCCGGGGAGGAGACGATGTCGACGCATGTGATGGGCAAGATCCGCAAGCGCCCGGAACCCTACAACCCGGGCTGGTCCTTCGCATACGACCCCGACACCATCACCTTCTTCACCATGGCGATCGAGGTGTGCGACTCCAGCATTCAGTACACCGAGGATTATCTCGACGAGGCCTGTGGCGCCTTCCTGCCCGGCTGCTTCTGGTGTCCGTGGTCATCACGGCTCACCCGGGAACTGCAGGATTCCGAGGTCCAGGGCTGACCCGCTGAGGGTCACGCTTCCGGCCGGTACTCGCGCAGGTACCGGCCGGAGGGTCGTCTCAGTTCGCGGTGTCGAGTTTCCGCGAGCGCAGCTCATGCCCCTTGGAGGTCTTGCACCGCCCGGATTCCAGATCCCACTGCCACCCGTGCAGATTGCAGGTGAGCGTATTGCCCTCCACCACACCGAATTTCGACAGATCGGCCTTCAGATGCGGGCAGCGCCGCTGAATTTCCCAGCCGTCGAGTTCCGTCGAGGCCGAATCGTCGTGCGCCTCGGAGAACCAGCCGTCGGCGTACGCGATGCGCTCATCGGTGAGGCATTTGAAGAAGGTGTAGAGGAATTCGTTGTATCCGCCGATGCGCCAGGTGGTGAAGCGGGTCGACAGGAAGATGGTGTTGACCCAGTCGGGCTCGTTATCGCGCAGCACGGTGCGCACCAGCTGCGGATCGATGCGGAATCCGTAGCGCTGCTTGCCTTCTCCCTCGATCGGCGCCCGCACAATGCGCTTGGGGAAGTCCAGCACCACGGTCTCGTCACCCATGACCAGCGCGACCGTATAGCCGATGCCGTCGCAGATGAGGTCGCTCTGCGCCATGATCGGCTCGAACAGCTCCCGCAACTGCGGCAGTAGCGGCCCGTCTCCTGTTGCCCAGGAAGCCTTTTCGGCGGCGAGCACGGGCGCCATACGCTCCGCCATAGCGGCGATATAGGCGGCCTTGTCGCCGTAGACGATATCCGGATCGACCGGATGCGTCAGCGCCGACAGTTCCTTACCGCGCAGATCGGCGGTCGAGCCGGGCAGCATGAGCAGCCCGCCCTCATTGCCGTGAATCCGCATCTGCTCCAGGAACACGATCTGATCGGGGAAGATATTGCCTTCGTCGCCGCGATCGTCATTGAGGTAGCGCAGTTCGTCGTCGAGGAAGACCGGCGGCCCGGCGGACGGCACCACCCAGGTGGCCCCGACCTGTTCGATATAGGACCGGCACCGGTCCATACCGCGCTGCCGCTTCTGCTTGCCGAAGTTGGACTTGGTCTTGGCCGGAATGTCATAGACCATCGGATACCAGATGGCCCCGGAGTACTGCAGCAGGTGGATATCCACATGCCCGAACGAATCGTGCAGCACATCCATATCGACGGGCCGGGCGTCGTTCATGTTGAAGCACACGGTCTCACCGTCGGCGATGACGATGCCGGAGTCGCCGATGGGCCCGTCGGCGGGCGCGCGCAGCGCGATGATCATGAGGTCGAGCTCGCCGCCCGGACCGGTGATCGTGTGCTTGACCGAATCCTCGGTCTCGAAGAACTTGTGGAAGCCCAGCGCTTCGAGCTCGCGCTTGAGATCCGGCACCGGATAGTCCGGCAGCAGGACGGTGGCGTCCTTATTGACCTTGTCCGCCAAATGCTTCGCGTCGAAGTGATCGCGGTGCAGGTGCGATACGTACAGGAAATCGCAGTTGCCGAGGTCGTCCCAGTCCAACTGCGTATTGTCCGGGAACGGGAACCAGGACGCGAAATACGCCGGGTTGACCCAGGGATCGCACAGGATCGTCCCCGCTGCGGTTCGAATATGGAATCCGGCGTGTCCGACGCTGGTGATCTGCACGAGCTGCTTCCTCCTCGACCGTTACCAGCCACCCAGCGTACTGGCTACTCCGAGACGTCGCCGATGCAGTAACCCTCGGTGCCGGACTTCAGGGTGAATGTCCGGTTTTGCGTGCTTCCGGCACGGTCCGTGACGGATGCGGTGACGCTGATATAGCCGTCACGGAGTGATTCGGACTTCATCGAATCCTCCGCGAAGGACTTCAGGCGGGGGAGACCGGCCTGATTCACCGCGAGCGGCGGGGCGGTGAGGGTGCCGGTGCCGTCCGGATCCCAGGTGCGCGGGGTCGCGCCGCAGACCAGCGGGTATCCGCTCTCCTGATCAGCCGGATCCGGAATCCCGGTCAGCCGCGACAGATAGCGCCGCACCGTACTGACGGCAGCGACGGATTCGGGGTCGGGCGTAGCGGCGGCGGAGGTGCTCGGCGGCGCGGGGGCGACCGTCACCGTGGTGGTCGCGGCGGTGGTCGTCACCGCGGGTTTGTCGGATTTCGTGCTGTAATCGGTGCCCTCGATACCGACATTCGAATCGCAACCGGCGCCGAGGCAGGCGATCGCCACCGCGGCACTTCCGATCAGTCCTCTGCGGAGCGTTTCACGCAGTCCTGTTCGGGTGTTTTCCACTCGGACGAACCTCTTTCGTGTCTTCGGGTGTTGCCTGGGTCACTGGTACTCGCCGGCGTTGCGACTACGCTAGCGGAATTGTGGAACCCGTCTACTTCCCGATCATCGGGCTGGCTCGCACCGTCTTCGCGCTGCAGGGTCTGAAGTTCACTGTCACTGGCGACGAAAATATCCCGGCGAACGGTGGTGCGGTCATCGCGATCAACCACACCGGGTACATGGACTTCACGTATGCGGGCCTGCCTGCGCGTACGACGAAGCGCTATGTCCGTTTCATGGCGAAGAAGGAGGTTTTCGACAATGCTGTCTCGGGCCCGGTCATGCGGGCGCTCAAGCACATTCCGGTCGATCGTGCCGCCGGGGCGGACTCGTATCACGAGGCCGTGAATCGGCTGCGCTCCGGCGAGCTGGTCGGCGTCTACCCCGAGGCCACCATCAGCCGCAGCTTCGAGTTGAAGGAATTCAAGTCGGGCGCGGCACGCATGGCGATCGAGGCGAATGTCCCGATCATCCCGATGGTCATCTGGGGTGCGCAGCGGGTGTGGACCAAGGGCTATCCGAAGCGCCTGGGTCGCACCAATACTCCGATCTCCATCGAGGTCGGCGCGCCCATCCCGCCGTCGGAGCCGGCCTCCGCGCTGACGGAGCAGCTGCACGCCAGCATGTCGGCGATGCTGCTGAACGTGCAGAAGGACTACGTGCACGAACCGGGCGCGTACTGGGTCCCCGCCCGGCTGGGCGGCAGCGCGCCGACCCTCGAGGAGGCGAATGCCCTCGACGTCGCCGAGGCCGAGGAGAAGGCCGCCCGTCGCGCGCAGAGCAGCGAATAGCACGCGGTAATAGTTCGAACTGAAAGAGGTGGCGGCGCGCGGGTCCGGACGATCCGTTGCGCTGCCACCTCTTTCAGTGGAACGCGGCCCCTTCCCGCCCTTGATGAGGAGGGTGAAGATCGGGAGGAGCCGCGGGCTTCCGGGTTATTCGACCGCGACCGCCGCCTTGCTGGTCATGGCCTCTGCGGCCGTAACCGCGTCCGCCGGTTCGGTTTTGGCGGCCGGCATGCTGACATGGTCGAGCACATAGGCGGTTTCGCTGTGCACGGCCAGGTCCAGGCCCATGGCCTCGCTCTCCGCATCCGCCCGGATGCCGCCGAAGCGCTCCATGACCTTGGCGATGCCGAGCGTCACCACGAAGGTGTAGGCGAGCACCGCGAGCACGGCGACCGTCTGCCGCCACAGCTGATCCAGTCCGCCGCCGTAGAACAGTCCGGCAACGGCATTGGGCGCCGATCCGTCGGCCAGCAGCCCGATGAGCAGGGTGCCGATAATGCCGCCGGTCAGGTGGATGCCGACCACATCGAGCGAATCATCCAGTCCGAAGCGGTATTTCAGCGAGACGGCGAAGCAGCACGCCACACCGCAGACCGCGCCGACGATGAGCGCGCCCACGGGCGAGACCGCACCGCAGGCGGGGGTGATGCCGACCAGCGCCGCGATCAGGCCGGACGCGCCGCCGAGCGAGGTGGCATGCCCCTCCTTGAACTTCTCCACGACCAGCCAGCCGCAGATGCCCGCGCAGGAGGCGGCGAGGGTATTGAGCACCACCACGGACGCGGGGTTGCCCGAGGACAGTGCCGAGCCGCCGTTGAATCCGAACCAGCCGCAGAACAGAATGCCCGCACCCAGCATGGTCAGTGGAATGCTGTGCGGCCGAGGCGAATTCGGGAACACCTTGCGCTTGCCGAGTACCAGCGCCAGTGCGAGCCCGGCGATGCCGGCATTGATGTGCACCGCCGTGCCGCCGGCGAAGTCGATGGCCTTGAGCTTATTGGCGATCCAGCCGCCGTGTACCGAGCCGTCCTTGCTGTCGAAGGCGAAAACCCAATGTGCGACCGGGAAATACACCAGCAGCGCCCAGATCCCGGCAAAGGTCATCCAGGAGCCGAACTTCATGCGGTCGGCCACCGCGCCCGCGATCAGCGCGACGGTCAGTGCGGCGAACAGCAATTGGAAGGCCGAGAAGATGGCCGGTGGTAGGCCGGGGGTGGCGGGTGCGTCGAGGAGTTTCGACGATCCGAAGTACTCCAGTGGATCACCCAGCAGGCCGAGGCCGCCGAGCGAGTTTCCGAAGGAGGCCGAGTAGCCGACGATGATCCACAGCACGCCCACTACCGCGAGTGCGCCGAAGACCATCATGGCCATGTTCAGAGTGTTCTTGACGCTGACCATGCCGCCGTAGAACAGCGCCAGTCCCGCCACCATGATCGACACGAGGGCGAAGGCGGCGAGCATCCACGCGGTATCTGCCGCGGCTACTGCTTGTTCCATATTTCACCTGACTTAGAAACGGATTCCATACCAACGGATGTCCTGAGGGGAATCACCGTTGCATGGGAGTAGACCATCGTGGATGTTGCGCCGTGGTACGTGACTGTGAAAGCTGCGTAAACCGGCATGCTTCGGCGCGGCTCGTATGGTTTCATGACAATCAACAGTGATTCACTGTAGAAGACATAAACAATGCTGAGCCGAGGGATGCCATATGACCGACACCGCCGAGTTCCTGATCATCGGAGGCGGCCTGGAAGGGCTGGCCATCGCCTGGTCCCTGGCCGAGCGCGGTGCCACCGATATCGTGCTGCTGGAACGGAATTCGCTCTGCTCGGGCATGACCGGCAAGTCCAGCGGCGTGGTCCGCTGCCACTACGGCGCGCCCTCGCTGGCGGCCATGTCCTGGTGGTCGGTGCCGTTCTTCGAGAACGCGACCGAGATCCTCGGGGACGATCTGGGTTTCCGGCAGTGCGGGTACGCGGTCGGCGTCGGCGCGGACAATCTGGACCCGCTGAAGGCGAATGTGGCCATGCAGCAGGCGCTGGGCATCGAGGTGGATCTGCTCGCCCACGACGATATGGCCGCCCTGTGGCCCGGCCTGCGGGTGGACGATTTCGCCGCCTTCGCCTACGAACCCCGTGGTGGGCGGGGTGAGGCGTATCTGACCGGTATGGCGTTCGCCGCGGCGGCACGCGCACGGGGTGTGCGGATTCGCCAGCAGACGCCGGTGGTCGAGCTGCTCACCGCGGCGGGCCGCGACGGTGCATCTGCGGCGGGCCGCGATGGTGCATCTGCGGCGGGCCGCGACGGTGCATCTGCGGCGGGCCGCGACGGTGCATCTGCGGCGGGCCGCGACGGTGCATCTGCGGCGGGCCGCGACGGTGCAATTGCGGCGGGCCGCGTGATCGGCGCGAAACTGGCCGACGGCACCGAGCTGCACGCGGGCACCGTGGTGCTGGCCGCCGGGCCGTGGACACCGGCCCTCGCCGCGACCGCCGGTGTGGACGTCCCGGTGCGGGCCCAGCGCGCCCAGCTGATCATGATCGATCAGGGCGAACCGCTCCCGCAGGTCCCGGTGCTCTCGGATCTGGTGAGCCTGCAGTACCTGTGCCGGGAACCCAATGGTGAACTGCTGGCGGGCAATAGCGATCACGCCGTCCCCGAGTACCTCGATCCGGACGATTTCGTGAATCGCGCCGACGACTCCACCGTCGAAAAGGTGGTCGGCAGACTGGAACACCGGCTGCCGCAGATGCCAGATCCGCGCATTACCGGCAGTTATGTCGGCGCGTACGACGTCACCCCCGACTACAACCCGATCATCGGCCCCGCGCCGGCGCCGGGTCTGTTCCTGGCCACCGGATTCTCCGGCCACGGCTTCAAGATTTCCCCGGCGGTCGGCCGGCTGGTCGCGGATCTGCTGCTGCACAACGGAACCGAGCTCCCGAATGTCGACGCCGCCGACTTCCGCTACGAGCGTTTCGCCGAAGGCCGCCCCCTGCTGAGTCCGCACCCGTATGTGGGCGCGGGCGAAATGCGCTGAACCTCAACCTCATCCGAACCCCGCTGCTTCAGGAGCCGATATGGCGACAGATACCACCGCCACCGTCACGCCGATCACCACCCACCGCACCCTGTCCGAACAGGCGCGTGCCACCGGCACCACCTTCATCCTGGCCGTCTTCACCACGCTGTCCGGCAAGCCGTGCGCGAAACTCGTTCCGGTCCAGGCGGTCGGCCAGCTCGAGGCGGACGGTGTCGGCTTCGCCGGCTATGCGGCCGGCATGATGGGCCAGCAGCCGCGCGATTCGGATCTGGTCGCGATTCCGGACGCGTCCACCTTCATTCCGATTCCCTTCGTTCGTCCCGGCCTGGCCATGGTGCACTGCACGCCGCATGTGGAGGGCAAGCCGTGGCCGTTCGCGCCGCGGGTCATCCTGCAGCGCACCCTCGCTCGCGCCGCCGAACTCGGATACACCGTGAAGGTCGGCGCCGAGATCGAATACTTCCTGGTGGACAAGGGGCCGAACGGCCTGATCCCCGCCGATACCGCCGATGTGAGCCTGCAACCGTGTTACGACGCCCGCGATGTGACGCGCATGTACGACCATCTGGCCGAGGTGTCGGAGGCCATGAACACGCTCGGCTGGGGCAACTACGCCAGCGATCACGAGGACGGCAACGGGCAGTTCGAGCAGAATTTCGACTATGCCGAAGCCATGATCACCGCGGACCGGGTGATCACCGCCCGCTATCTGCTCTCGGTGATCGCCGAAAAGCGCGGTATGAAAGCGACTTTCATGCCGAAGCCATTCACTGACCGCACCGGCACGGGCATGCATATGCACCTGTCGCTGTGGTCGGGCGAGCATCCGCTCTTCCCGGATGCCGATGACCCGCGCGGCCTCGGATTGTCTTCCACCGCATACGGTTTCCTCGCAGGCATGCTCGACCACGCCTGTGCCCTGCAGGGAGTGATCGCCCCGACCGTCAACTCCTACAAGCGAACCGGCGCGACCAGCACCGCCAGCGGCGCGACCTGGTCCCCGCGCTACGCCACCTACGGCGGCAATGACCGCACCCACTATCTGCGCGTACCCGATCAGCATCGGGTGGAACTGCGCGGCGCGGACGGCTCCGCCAACCCGTACCTGGCCATGGCCGCCGCCATCGCCGCCGGACTCGACGGCATAGACCGCGAACTCGACCCCGGCACACCCGGCGAACAGCGCGGCGACATGCTGCCGATGACCCTCATCCACGCCATGGACGCCATGGAATCGGACCCGGTGGTCACCGCCGCCCTCGATGTGGCCGGCCCCGGCGTCGCCGCCTACTTCGCCGAACGCAAGCGCGAAGAGTTCTTCACCTGGCACAACACGGTTTCCGACTGGGAGATCGACCAGTACCTCACGGCCTTCTGACCGGCCCTCGACCTCGAAAGGAAGGTGATCATCGATGTGCGGAATCGTCGGCCTGCACCTGCGCGACCCCGCTCTCTATCCACAGCTGGGCGCGCTGCTCACCGGCATGCTGGACCAAATGTGTGACCGCGGACCGGATTCGGCCGGTATGGCCGTCTACGGCGACCCGGTGTGGTCGCCCGCCGGCACGGTCACGGTGTCCCTGCTCGACAGCCTCTTGCCCGCACCGGAGCTCGCCGAACAGCTCACTGCCGCAATGGGTCTGCCGGTGACCGCCCTGGATCTGGCTCCGACGATCGTGCTGCACGCCGAAATCCCGGAGAGTGATTCCGAGGCTCTGGTGCAGGCGGTCCGAACCGTCGCCCCGACCGCCCGCGTCATCGGATTCGGCCCCGGCCTCGCGGTCCTCAAAGGCATCGGCAATCCCACCGCCCTGGCGAACGGCTTCGGCCTCCCGCAGGCGCAGGGCTGGCAGGGTGTCGCGCATACCCGCATGGCCACCGAATCCGCCGTCACCGCCGAGGGTTCCCATCCGTTCTCGGTCGGCCCCGGACAGTGCCTGGTGCACAACGGATCCTTCAGCAATCACATGAGCATCAAGCACGAATTGCAGCGCGCCGGAGTCGAATTCGACAGCGAGAACGATACCGAGGTGGGTGCGCGCTTCGTCGCGCAGCAGCTCGCGCAGGGCGCTGACCTGGAGAAGGCGCTGCTACTGCTCAATGAGGTCTTCGACGGCTTCTACACCCTGCTCGTCTCCACCAGCGACTCCTTCGCGGTGGTCCGCGATGCCATCGCCTGTAAGCCCGCCATCATCGCGGAAACCGATCGCTGGGTGGCCATGGCGTCGGAGTACCGCGCCCTCGCCGATCTCCCCGGCGTGGAACAGGCCCGAATCTTCGAACCCGAACCGGAAGAGGTGTACGTATGGCGGCGATCGTGAGTGAGCGCACCGTGCTCGATGTGGCCGAGTCCGGCACCCGCGCAGTGAATTCCGCGCTCGCGGCAGCGGATGTTCCGGCGGCGGTGACGCTGGCGAATCCGCGCGGCGCTCATGCCCTGGCCTGCGGCCTGGACCGCGATATCGACGTCACCGTCGAGGGCCATGTCGGGTACTTCTGCGCCGGAATGAATCAGCACGCCACCGTGACCATCGACGGCAGCGCCGGTGTCGGCGTCGCCGAGAACATGATGTCCGGCACGGTCCGGGTGCGCGGCGATGCGTCGCAGTCCGCGGGTGCGACCGCGCACGGCGGACTGCTCGTCATCGAGGGCAATGCCGGTGCGCGCTGCGGTATTTCGATGAAGGGCGTGGATATCGTCGTCGGCGGCAATATCGGTCATATGAGCGCCTTCATGGGCCAGGCCGGTCGCCTGGTCGTCCTCGGCGATGCCGGTGAGGCACTGGGCGATTCCCTCTACGAGGCCCGAATCTACGTGCGCGGCACCGTCGCCTCCCTCGGCGCGGACTGCGTCCGAAAAACCATGCGCCCCGGACACCTCGCCGAACTCCGCGACCTGCTCACCACCGCCGGCTTCGACGCCGACCCGGCCGAGTTCACCCGCTACGGCTCCGCCCGCACCCTCTACCACTTCCACGTAGACAACGCCGCCGCCTACTGACCACCCCGCCCAGCCCCCAGAACATCCCGCATCCGCCCACCCCGCGCCCCACCGAACAGCCCGCACCCAGCCGAACAGCACGTATCAGCTCGGAACAGCGTCTATGCGGGCTGTTCGATTCAGGCGGAGGCTGTGCGGTCCCGACCGCTTTCCTGTGGCGGCGGCGCCCCTCCGAACTTCTCGACAGGAGTCCGAATCCATGACTCGCCCGAATCCCGCGCTCCGCGAATCCGCGACGTTCGATCGTCGCGCCATTGCCGAGATCCAGCGCGCTGCTGATACCGGTATCTACGATATTCGCGGCTGGGGTGCGAAACGCCCACTGCCGCACTTCGATGATCTGCTGTTCCTGGGCGCGTCCATGTCGCGCTATCCGCTCGAGGGGTATCGGGAACGCTGCGACACCGATGTGGTGCTCGGCGACCGGCATGCGAAACATCCACTGCACCTGGATATTCCGATCACCATCGCGGGTATGAGCTTCGGCGCGCTGTCGGGCCAGGCCAAGGAGGCGCTCGGCCGGGGCGCGAGCCTCGCCGGAACGTCCACCACCACCGGTGACGGCGGTATGACCACCGAGGAGCGCGGGCAGTCCAAACATCTGGTGTACCAGTATCTTCCGTCCCGATACGGCATGAACCCCGATGATCTGCGCAAGGCCGATGCCATCGAGATCGTGCTCGGCCAGGGCGCGAAGCCGGGCGGCGGCGGCATGCTGCTGGGGCAGAAGATCAGCGCGCGGGTGGCCGGAATGCGCACGCTGCCCGAGGGTATCGATCAGCGCAGCGCCTGCCGCCATCCGGACTGGACCGGTCCGGACGATCTGGCCATCAAGATTCTCGAACTGCGGGAGATCACCCAGTGGGAGAAGCCGATCTACATCAAGATCGGCGCGACCCGCACCTACTATGACATCAAGCTCGCGGTGAAGGCGGGCGCGGATGTGGTCGTGGTCGACGGCATGCAGGGCGGAACCGCCGCCACCCAGGACGTTTTCATCGAAAACGTCGGCATACCCACCCTGGCCGCCATCCCCCAGGCCGTTCAGGCGTTGCAGGAGTTGGGTGTGCACCGCAAGGTCCAGCTCATCATCTCCGGCGGCATTCGCACCGGCGCCGATGTCGCCAAGGCCATGGCCCTCGGCGCGGATGCCGTGGCTATCGGCACCGCGGCCCTGATCGCGTTGGGCGACAACAGCCCCCGCTTCGCCGCGCAATACGAGGCGCTCGGCTCCGCCCCCGGCTTCTACGACGATTTCCAGGACGGCCGCGACCCCGCCGGCATCTCCACCCAAGACCCCGAACTGGCCAACAACCTCGACCCCGTCGAAGGCGGCCGCCGCCTCGCCAACTACCTCCGAGTCCTCACCATGGAAGCCCAAACCCTCGCCCGAGCCTGCGGCAAATCCCACCTCCACAACCTCGAACCCGAAGATCTCGTCGCCCTCACCGTCGAAGCCGCCGCCATGGCCCGCGTCCCCCTGGCGGGAACCACGTGGATCCCCGGAGCTCTCGCATGAACGTGCCGGACGCCTCGAAGTCGCAGCCCGACGCCCGGAAGTCGCAGCCCGACGTCCCGAAGCCGTTGCCCGCCAGCGCAACAGCACCCTCCGGCGGACCGGCGCGATCGGATGCCGAGCCGCTATTGCCGGGCGTCGGCCCGGCATCGTCCGGCAGTGGCGCGGCGCGGTCAGCTGGGTCGGCGGACTCGTTCGATATTCGGACCACATCGGCTGCCGAGCGTATGAGCCGTGCTGACGGCCGGGCGGTAGCCGACCCGCACGCTGCGGCAGCGGCATTCGATTCGCTGTGGGAGGAGATTCTCGCGGTGGGGCGGGATGGCGGCACCGGGGGGTATCGGCGTTATGCCTGGTCCGATGCGGATCTCACACTGCGTGAATGGTTTCGGGGGTGTGCGGGGGCGCGGTCCATGGACCTGGAGGAGGACCGGAACGGGAATCTCTGGGCGTGGTGGTTGCCGCGCGATTGGGTGGGTGATCCGAAGGGGGCCTTTGTCACCGGCTCACACCTGGATTCGGTGCCGGACGGCGGAGCGTTCGATGGTCCGCTGGGGATAGTCGCGGCCTTCGCGGCGGTGGATCTGCTCCGGGCGCGGGGTATCGAGCCGTCGATTCCCATTGCGGTGGTCGCCTTCTCGGATGAGGAGGGGGCGCGCTTCGGGGTGGCCTGCATCGGTTCACAGTTGGCGACCGGTGCGCTGGCTCCGGAGCGTGCGCTGGGTCTGCGCGATATCGACGGAATCACCCTGGCAGAGGCCCTGACTCGGGTCGGCCGCCGCCCGGACCGACTGGGCGTGGACACTACCCTTACCGAGCGCGTCGGCGTCTTCATCGAGCTGCATATCGAGCAGGGCCGCGCCCTCGATCTGGTCGACAGCCCGCTGGCGCTGGCCTCGTCGATATGGCCGCACGGTCGCTGGGAATTCGATTTCACCGGCGAGGCCAATCACGCCGGCGCGACTCGGCTGGTCGATCGCCACGACCCCATGCTGGCTTTCGCCTCCACCGTGCATACGGCTCGTGCCGAGGCGGTAGCCCGTTCGGCCGTAGCGACTTTCGGCAAGGTGCTGGTCTCCCCGAACGGCACCAATGCGATTCCTTTGCGGGTCCGCGCCTGGCTGGATGCGCGCGCCGCCGACCAATCGACCTTGGAGCTGATGGTCTCGCGAATCACCGCCGCCGCCCGTGGTCACGCCACCGTCGACGGTATCGATCTACAGGTGGTGGCCGAATCCATCACTCCCATAGTCGAATTCCCGCCCGAGCCGCGACGGCGCCTCGCACAGACCCTCGCGCATCTCGGCGATATCCCCGTAATCCCCACGGCCGCAGGCCATGACGCGGGCATCCTCTCCGACAGTGTGCCCACCGCCATGCTCTTCGTCCGCAACCCCACCGGCGTCTCGCATTCTCCGGCCGAGTATGCCGATCCGGTGGACTGCCATGTGGGCGCGGCGGCTCTGGCGGATGTGATGGCGGCCTGGGTTGCGGCAGAACCGGCCTGAGCGGTCAGACATCGACCCGAGACGGCATTTATTGCCGCCCTGCCGCGGTCTTTGACCGCTCAGGCCGGGAGCTACTCCTCGCTGTGATTGTCCGGGTACGCGGTGATAGCCAGGAATCGAATGGGCAGTCGCACGAGATCATTCGGCCCGTGCGGCCCTTCCCCGTCCAGCAGCAGCGCATCGCCGGGCCGGAGCGTGTACTCGGAATCACCGTGCCCGTAGACCATGACTCCTTCGAGCATGTAGAGCAGTTCCGTCCCCGCATGCTGGAACAGCGGAAATGTCTCACTGGCCTCGGTGAGCGTGACGAGCACCGGCTCCAGCCGCTTGTGCTGTCCCCGCAGTGCGCCGAGCAATTCGTAATGATGCCCCACCCGTGTACCGCGCCCGACGATCCGCGCACCGTTCCCAGCGGGGGTGAACACCGCCTCTCGCGCGGTATCCGCCCCTCGGAACAGTGAGGTCACCGGCACATCCAACCCCGAAGCCAGCCGCGCCAAAGTCGAGAGGCTGCACGAGGTCTGCGCATTCTCGATCTTCGAGAGCATGGCCTTGGATATCCCCACCTTGGCCGCCATATCCCCCACCGACAACCCGCTGGCCAACCGCAGCGCCCGCACCTGTTTCCCGATGATCCGCTCGAGATCCACCCCCGTAGGCGTATCAGCGGAAATCTCCCGCTGCACCGGGGCGGGATCCCCGTTGTCACGGTGTTCAACGCGGCCTGTCATACGCCGATCCTATCCCGAGTTTCCTACCAGTTGACGATGACTACCGCACCCGAATCGCCCCCGCTCAACTGGGGTCGGACCCCCGAACAGCCGCCAGCCACACCGCCGCAGCGGCAGCGACCACAGTCGCCCCGGCAAACGCCGCAAGCCCGCCCCCCGCCACATAAACCCAGAGCAACCCCGCAACCGGCCCCGCCACCGCGGACTGCGCATCCAACAGCACCCGCCGCCCGACCCGCGACACCTTCACCGCAATCTCTGCCGCCCCCTCATCCGGCCGACTCGGATTATCGATAAGCCGTCCCACCGGCTCACTACTCCGCAACCGCCCCGAAGGAAACACCCGCACCCCCGCGACAGTCACCGTCCGCCCAGCCAATTCCGCATTCGACTGTGGCAACCCCACCAGCGAACCATCGAAATACACCGGCAACCACCGAGTCCGCCCCCCGGTAGTGAACTCCAACCACGACCGACTGACCAGCCGATGCTGCTGCCGCACCCTGCGGACCCCCACATCCCGACAGGCATTCCCGGACTTGGGCAACCCCACAGGCAGATACCCGAGCGCCCCCGCAAACTGAAATGCGCTGTACCCCAGGATGATCAACGCCACCGTCCCGAGCATCGCCACCTGCTCCGGATCGCCGAACGGCGCCCAAGCGAGGCAAATCGCCAGGGCGCCGATCGTCACGACTGCCGGATAGGTCAGGGGATGACCTGTCCGAGGGGTCACTTCAAGAAGCCGATTTTCGTGTAGTCGATGGTCGCCAGACCGGCCGCGCCGTAGTTCGCGATATCGGCGCGGATGCCGATATTGGCGGGCGTCTGCATGAGCGGCAGGGAGTGGCCCTCCTCGAAGATCTTCTTGTCGACCTGATTGGCCAGATCGATGGCCTTCTGCGGGTCGAGTTCGGAGACGGTCTGCTCGATGAGGTCGTTGAGCTCCGGGGAGCCGATACGGCCGTAGTTGCCCTGCACGTCATCGGGGTGGTAGCCCCAGATCTGGTCGATGCTGCCGATCGGGAACAGATCGCCGACCCAACTCCACTGGGCCACATCGAAATCGCCGGGCTTGATGACCTTGGGGAAGAAATCCTGGCCCGGCTTGGTGTCGATGGTGAGCTTCACTCCGATCCGATCGAGGTTCTGCTGGATGATCTGCGCGATCTGCACCCAGGTGGGGTCGTTGTACATGACATCGCGGATCTCCAGCTTGCGGCCGTCCTTCTCGCGGGTGCCGCCGCCGGCCGGGACCTTCCAGCCGATCGCGTCCAATTCCTTTGCTGCGGCGTCGGGATCGAAACCGAGTGAGTTGTCCTGATAGCCCTTCTGGTTTTTCAGGTAGATGTGATTGTTCAGCGGCTTGGGATCGGTGACGACGCCGTTCTGCATGGCCGTCGCAATGCCCTGCCGGTCGATGGCCTTGCCGATGGCCACCCGCAGGTTCGGGTCGGCCAGGATGGAACCGGGCGCGCCATTGAAGGTGAGATGCGACCACTGGGTGCTGTTCGAGCGCCGGATGGTGACGCCCGCCGTGCTCTGCGCGGTCTTGATATCGTCGCGGGTGCCCAGGCCGGCGACGTCGAGTTCATTGTTCTGCAGGGCCGGAACCCAGGCCTTGCTGTCGAGGATGCTGAAGGTGATGGTGTCCAGTTTTGGAGTCGGGCCCCACCATTTCGGATTGTGGCCCAGCACGATTCGGCCTTGTCCGCGGTCCGTCGACTGCACGGTGAACGGTCCGGAGGTGAGGGAGATGGCGTTCACGAGGCTCTTGTTGAAGGCGTCCGGCGTGCCCGTCACCGACTTCGGGAACAGGACGCTATTGCCCGCGAACTGGCCCTTCCACTCACCGAAGTGCTTGGAGAACGTCAGGACCGCCTGCCGGTCGTCGGCGCCGCGCTCGACCTTCTCGACCCGGTCGAACCCCTGATTGTTGGCGATCAGGAAGCCCTTGTCGCGGCCGCTGAGCGCCTGGGCCTGGGAACTGATGTCCTCCCAGGTGATCGGCGAGCCATCGGACCACACGGCCTTGGGATTGATGGTGTAGGTGACCTGCTGCGGGTTCTCATTGGTCAGCTCTACATTGGTGAAATAGTCGGTATCCACCGAAAGATTGCCCGCCGCATCGGAATTGAAAGCGCGCGGCATTATCGACCGTTCCACGCCCATGATCTCGGCATCATTTCCGTCGACGCTCAGCGTGTTCCAGTTCGACGGGAACGCGGAGATGGCGAGCCGCAGGTTGCCGCCGTCCTTCAGGTCGGCGACATCGTGTGGGTTGATATCGCTGGTCGCGCCCAGGTCGGCCGAGACCGCGGCGGAGTTGTCGTCACCACCACCACAGCCGGTCGCCACCAATGCCACGGCCACCAGTGGGGCCGCGAGACGTATGCCAATCGAGCGAATCCTCACCGGCTGCTCCTTTCGTCGGAGTATTGCTGAAACACAATTCTTCCTATCCCGTGACGATCGGCACGGGAACGGCATCGATGAGCGCACGGGTGTACTCGTGCCGAGGGTTCTCGAAAACCTGCTCCGCAGAGCCGTATTCGACGAGCTTCCCCTGATACATGACCGCTATGTCGTGCGCGAGGTTGCGGACAACCGACAGATCGTGGGACACGAACAGGTACGAGAGCCCGCGCTCGGCCTGGAGATTGCGCAGCAGATTCAGCACACCGGCTTGAATCGACACATCCAGCGAGGAGACCGGTTCGTCCAGCACCAGAATCTCCGGATCCAGTGCGAGCGCCCGCGCGATATTGATGCGCTGCTTCTGCCCGCCGGAGAAATCGGCCGGATAGCGGTCGGCGTGCTCGGGTCGCAGGCCCACCAGATTCAGCAATTCCTTGACGCGACGCTGGATTTCGTCGCGCGGTCGGCCGTCGATACGCAGCGGTTGCGATACCGCGTCGAAGACCGGGAGCCGTGGGTCCAGGGATGCGGACGGATCCTGGAAGACGATCTGCAGTTTGCGCCGGATCTCCCGGCGCCGGTCGCGGGTGAGGGTCGCGACATCGCTGCCGAGCACCTCGATGCTTCCGCTCTCCGGTGCCACCAGGTCCATGATCTGGGTCAGCGTTGTCGATTTCCCGGAGCCGGACTCGCCGACGAGGGCCAGTGTGCGACCTGCCCGCACCTCGAAGCTGACCCCGTCCACCGCCTTCACCTCGCCGGTGCGGCGCCGGAACACCACCCCGGAGGTGATCGGGAAGGTCTTCTTCAGATCTGAAACCCGCAGTACCACACGGGTATCGGACTCCACGACCACTTCCGGCGGGGACACTTCGCGCCGATAGGCGGCGAAAAGCTCCGCGCTGCCTACCTCCGCGGTGCGAATGCACGCGGCCCGATGCCCGGGCTCGGTGTCCTGCAGCGGTGGTTCCGCCGCATGGCAATCCTCGATGGCGATCGGGCAGCGCGGCGCGAAGGTGCAGCCCGGCGGCAAGGCGTGCATGGCCGGAGGTGCGCCGACAATCGGCACCAGTGGAGCTCGCGCCGGACCGTCCAGACGCGGAATGGAACCCAGCAGCCCGACCGTGTACGGCATCCGCGGTGCATGGAAAAGCTCTGCGGCACGCGCAGTTTCGACAACTCGCCCGGCGTACATGACGGCAATGCGATCGGCGAGCGTGGCCGCGATCCCCATGTCGTGGGTGATCATGATGACGCCCGCGCCGGTGATATCGCGCGCCTTGCGCAGCAGATTCAGGATCTGCGCCTGTACCGTCACATCCAGTGCGGTGGTGGGCTCATCACAGATGATGAGTTCGGGATCATTGGCAATGGCCATGGCGATGACCACACGCTGTCGCATACCGCCGGAGAATTCGTGCGGAAAAGCCTTGGCGCGCACCGCTGGATCCGGAATGCCCACCAGATCCAGCAGCTCCACCGCCCGTGCCGCGGCCTCGTGCTTGCTCATCTTCCGGTGTGCCAGTAGCGCTTCGGCGATCTGATCGCCCACTCGATAGACCGGCGTCAGCGCCGACAGCGGGTCCTGGAACACCATGGAGATCTTGCTGCCGCGCAGGGTCGACAGCCGCCTGTCGCCCATCCCGAGCAATTCCTGCCCGCGCAGGCGAATGGAACCGCGCACCCGCGCCTGGTCCGGCAGCAGTCCCATGACCGCGAGGGACGACACCGACTTGCCGGAACCGGATTCGCCGACAATGGCCAGCACCTCACCGTCCTGCACGGTGTAACTCACCCCGCGCACGGCATCGATGCGGCCCTCCTCTCCTGGAAAGCTCACGTGCAGATCGGAGACCTCGAGCAGGGGCGCGGTGGTCGTGCTGGTGCGAACCGTCTTGTCCGTCATGCTTTTACCTTCCCGATCCCCGCCGTGCCGCGATCCTTCCGCCGCGCCCGCGCCCGCGCCGAACTCGGATCGAACGCGTCCCGCAGACCGTCCCCGACGAGATTGGCGCACAGCACCGTCAGGACCAGGAACCCGCCGGCGGGGAGGAACAGCCACGGAAAGGTGAGCGCGGATTGCGTCCCCGAGGCGATCAGCGTGCCCAGTGAGGTGTCCGGCGCTTGCACACCGAATCCCAGGTAGCTGAGGCCGGTTTCGGCCATGATCGCCGAACCGACCGCCAGCGTGGTGTCGATGATCAGAATCGAAGCGATGTTGGGAAGGATGTGGGTGGTGATCACGGTCCAGGTGGAGGCGCCCATATACCTTGCCGCCCGGACGAATTCACGATCACGGAGGCTCAGGGTCAGACCGCGCACCAGCCGCGCACTGATCATCCAGCTGAATCCGGCCAGCAGCACGATCAGCAGCAGGATGGATCCGCTGCCCTTGGTGCGCGGTGCGAACAGCGCGACAATAATGAAGCTCGGCACCACCAGCAGCAGGTCGACGATCCACATGATCGCCATATCCGCCCGCCCGCCCAGCAGACCCGCCACCGAACCGGCCAGCGCCGCGATGATGGTCGAGAAGAAGGCGACACAGAACCCGATGATCAGCGACTTCTGCAGGCCGTGCAGTGTCTGGGCGAGTACGTCCTGGCCGATCTGATTGGTGCCGAACAGATGTCGTGCACTCGGAGGCTTCTGCAGCGCCGTGTAGTCGAGTTGCTGGTAGTCGTATTTCAACAGCGGCGGCAGCGCGAAGGCGAGGATCAGCATGAGCAGCAGGATCACCGCGCCGATCACCGCGGCCTTATTGCGCAGAAAGCGCCGCATCACCAGTTTGCGGCGACCGGCGGCCGCGATGTCGGGCACGCCTTGAACGATGATCTCGGCTTCGGTCATCAGACACGCACCCTGGGGTCGAGAATGGCGTACACGATGTCGGAGAGCAGGCCCGACAGCAGGATCACCAGCGCGGCGAATGCGGTGATGGTCACCACCGGATACAGGTCCTGCGCATTGATCGAATCGACCAGCCACTCACCGACGCCGTGCCACCCGAAGATCTTCTCGGTGAAGGTAGCGCCGGTAATGAGACCGCCGAAGCTGTAGGCGAACAGCGTCGCCATCGGAATGAGCGCGGTGCGCAGGCCGTGCCTGTACAGGGCGCGATTGCGCGTGAGGCCCTTCGCCCGCGCGGTCCGGATGAAATCGCTCTGCAGTACGTCGAGCATCGCATTGCGCTGATAGCGGCTGTATCCCGCCGCCGCACCCAGGACGAGGCCGAGTGTCGGGATCACCATGTGCTGGAAGCGATCGACGATCTGATTCCACAGCCCGTGCACCGCCGTCGCCGAAGTCTCACCGGTGTAGTAGAAGATCTGCTGCCCGGTGAGGGTATTGACCTCGAGCGCACCGTATTTCAACAGTGTCGCGAGCAGGAAGACGGGCGCGCTGAGGATCAGCAGCGATACCGTGCTGGTGAAGTAGTCGCTGAACTTGTACTGCCGGATCGCTCCCGCCGCACCGATCAGCACACCGAGTACGGTGCCGAGCACCGATCCGATGAGCAGCAGGCGCAGACTGACGGCGATACGCCGCGGCAGCTCCTGGCTCACGGGCTGCCCCGCCAGGGTCTTGCCGAAATCGCCGTGCACCACACCGCCGACCCAGTGCAGATAGCGCTGCGGGATCGGAGCGTCGAGATTCAGTTCAGCACGCTTGGCGTCGATCACCGACTGCGGCGGCCGCGGATTGCGCTGTTCCAGGCTGTTCAGCGGATGGAACGTGAGTGATGCCAGACTGAAGGTCAGGAAGGACGCGAGCGCCAGCAAGACGACATAGTTCAGCGCGCGTCGCAGTAGAAAACCGGCCATCAGTCCCTCTCGGGTCGAGTTCTAGCCCAGATCATAGGGATACCTGTGGATAACTGTGCGTTGCGCGCACCGGGTGGCGGGTTACAACGGCGGCATCGGGCGGGTAACGGGTATGGCTGCGGGCAGGTAACAGGTGCAGCCGATGACGGGCAATTCGTGCACCGCGGCCATTTCGGGCGCGGCTTTCAGGCAGGATGGACTAGGTGACTCTCTTCCACCTGCCCAAACCAAAGATGGTCGCCACCGATGTCGACGGCACACTCATCGACAACGGCGAGCAGGTGAGCCCGCGCACCAAAGCCGCGATCGACGCCCTCATCGCGGACGGCGTGCCGTTCGTGCTCGCCACCGGCCGCCCACCGCGCTGGATCGATCCGGTCGTCGACGGACTCGGCTACGCGCCGCTGTGCGTCTGCGGGAACGGGGCGGTCATCTACGACAGCGCCACCGACCGCATTCTGGCCAGCCGCACACTCGATGTGGAGACGCTCTCGTGGGCCGCGGATCTGGCCGAGCGCCTGCTCCCGGGCTGCGGGCTGGCCGCGGAACGCGTCGGCGCCACCGCACACGATGCCGCGACCCCGCAATTCGTCAGCTCGCCCGAGTACGAGCACGCGTGGCTGAATCCGGATGACACCGAGGTCTCGCGGGCCGAGGTGATCGCCGCGCCCGCCATCAAGATGCTCATCCGGCTGCCCGGCGCCTCCAGCGGGGATATGCGCGCGCTGCTCGAGCCCGCCCTGTCCGGGCGCGCCGATCTCACCTATTCGACGGACAACGGGCTGATCGAACTCTCCGCGCCCGGAGTCACCAAGGCGACGGGGCTGGCCTCCGTGGCGCAGCGGCTCGGTGTGCAGCACACCGCGCTGATCGCCTTCGGGGATATGCCGAATGACGTGCCCATGCTCAAGATGGCGGGTCACGGCGTGGCCATGGGCAATGCGCATCCGGAAGCGATCGCCGCCGCCGACGAGGTTGCCGCCGCCAATCACGAGGACGGCGTGGCGCGCGTCCTGGAACGCTGGTGGTCGTAACAGCCTGATGGCAGAGAAGGCCGGTGCGAATCATCGCACCGGCCTTCTCGTCCGTCACTGAAAGCTACGGCCCCGCAGCGGGTTCCGGACCCGACGCCGGAATGGGCGCGGCCTGCTGCTCATGATTCAGCACCGCCGGAATCGGCGCGGGAAGCAGATCCTGACCACCTGTGAAGTTCTTCATCACCGTGGTCACGAGCCCTGTCAGCTGACTGAAAATCAGTGAGCCGTTCTGGAAGTCGGTTCGCACCCCGTCCTCAACCGGGTACTCCCCGGTGGTCGGCAACCCCAGAACGCCTGTGCCCGCGCCCAATTGCAGGAAGCGCTCCAGGATCTTGCCGACCACCGCGAAGACCTTGCCGTCCGGCGCCGAATACAGATTGCCGTTCACGAACTCGGCGTACTGCCCGCCGTCCGGAGTCGGCTTCGGCTCCGACTTCGCCTGTCCGAGTGGGCCGTTGGGACCACCGGAAGCGTCGTAGTACTTCGCCACCGGGCTCTTGTCGAGCATGCCCAGCAGCCTGGTGGTCAGATCCGCGAGCGATGCCAGATCCGCCTGATTGCTGTTCCCCGGCGCGGGATTCCCGGCATTCTGCTGCGGCCCGACGCGGGTGGGCTTGGTCGCCGGAGCGCTTGTC
Organism: Nocardia sp. NBC_01388; assembly: GCF_045040085.1. Classification (NCBI taxonomy): domain Bacteria; kingdom Bacillati; phylum Actinomycetota; class Actinomycetes; order Mycobacteriales; family Nocardiaceae; genus Nocardia; species Nocardia sp. NBC_01388. The sequence continues at coordinate 6,426,966 of NZ_CP109553.1, read as the reverse complement.
TTCCCCGCGACCGTCTCGGCTATCGAGCGCAGCCGGTCCATCAGGTCATAGGCGGCATCGCCCGGGCAGGTGGTATTACCGACATCGCGGTGCGCGAAGATATTCGGCAGTTTCACCGCCTGGCCGAGGGGATAGCGGGTGTAATCGCTGCCCTCCGAATACATGGTGGTGGAACCCTCCGGATCCACCCCCGCGATCTTCGAACGCCAGCCGATGAATTTGCCCATCGCCTGAATGGCATCCTCGGTCGGCGGTTCCGTCTCGTGATCGCCCATGAATGCCACACCGGCGGTATTGATATTGAATCCGCCCGCATGCGCGCCCTCGACCGGACGATCGAGCCCGCCGTAACGACCCTCGAAGATCTGGCCGTACTTGTCGACGAGTGCGTTGTAGCCGATATCGCACCAGCCCAGCGTCTTTGCGTGATAGTTGTAAATGGAACGCACAATGCCCGCGGATTCCGAAGGCGTGTAATCGTTTCGGCCCGCGGTGTGGTGCACCGTAATGGCATTCACCGCATCGTCATACGTCGGTTCCTCGCAGCGCAGCGATTCATCCGCACCCCATTGCGCGCGGCTGATCACCTTCGGCCCGCCGCCCGGCAGCGCGGCCGCCACCTGGGTGAGATTCTCATCGGCCGCCCCGCGACCCGGATCGATGAGGACCGCCGCGAGTTTCTCCAGATTGATCTGGGCGGGATCACCGGAGTGATCGGTGAATGGCGCGGGCTCCGGTCGAGCGGGCACCACCTGCGCGTCCGGCGCCGGCGCATTGGGAACCGGCTGTGCTGCGGGCGCATTCGGCGCATCCACCGCCTGCGCGGCATTCTTGCGTGTCACCAGGATCTGCACGGATTTGGTATTGCCGACATAAATCGGTTCGGTGCCGGTGCGACCCGGCTTCTTGCCCGGCGTGTCGACGGGCTCGGTCGGATACCACGGTCCCCAGCCGCCGTCGGCGCGCTTGGCCCGGATGAGAGCGGTGGTGCCGAGCAGCTGCGGCGCGGTGAGCGCGACCATGCTGAACGGCGTGTCGCGGGTGAGTTCCTTGACCTGTGCGCCGACCTTGTCCACCAGGTCACCGGGCACCGCATCGGGTGCGAGCGCGGGGGTGCGGGGATCGGCCTTGATCTCGGGAATCGCGGGGGTTTCCGGCGCCGCGGCGGGCACTTCCGCATTCGGTGCGGCGGGATCGGCGGGCGCGGGTTCGCTGTTCGGAGCGGCAGGCGCCGCAGACGCTGGGACCTCGGGTCCGGGTCCGGCGATGTATCCCGGTGCGGGGGAGAAGGGTCCGACGTGGGAGCCCGGTTTGACCGGTTGTCCCAGTCTCGGCAGCTGGATCTCGCTGGGTAGTCGAACACCCGGCGGCAGCGGCAATCCCTGCGGAATGGGGATCGACTTGGGCAGCGGCAGCATGCGCAGATCGGACAGGTGCAGATCCGGCAGATTGAGCCCCGTCAGCTCCCGGAGCGGCAGCACCAGATCGGGTGCGGTGGCGAGTGCGACCTCGGCCATTTCCGCTGGTATTGCTGCCAGGTTGCTTTCATCGGTGTTCCGGACGCCAGGGGGATCGCTGAGCGCCAAAATGCCGAACGGCGCAGTGATCGCCAGGATCGTGGCAACCGGGAGGACAAACGAGTGTTTCCTTCTGCGGTACGGCACGAGCAGCTCCCATTCCAGTTAAACCGTTGCGGATCGCCGGTGCCGAGGTTGCTTCTCGACGAACCAACGATCACACTAGTCCCAACTGTCACAATCCCTGAACGTGTGGTTGAGGATTAGCTTCGGGTAACTTGAATGTAGCTTCGGCTATCGACAGAACGGGTATGACATGCCGAACGGCCACCTACGCCAGCGGCGCAGACGCCAGCGTCTCGTCGCTTTGTCAGTCGCCGCCACCACCCTCGGCGGTACCGGCGCAGGCCTGATCTGGGCCTGGCCGAACAATGAGTACGAGTTCACCGCCAGCCCCGGTCACGGGCGCGGTCTGAGCCAGAATGGCGCGTTCGATCGCGCCGTCGGCGGTTCGACCGCCGAAACGATTCTGGCCCACTATTACCCCGGCGCGAGTATCGCCGCCATCGGATCCACGCCGGTCCGAGTCCGCCTCATGGGACTGGACGGCAAGAACCTCGACGTCGAATCGGAAACCGGACTCTATGTCGCCGGCCGCCGTGTCGTCCCCGGCCAGGCCGCACATCTCACCCCCACCGCCACCGGCGCGGACGTCACCATCACCCAGGGCTGCGACGGCGCGGTGCTGTGGCGGGGCTCCACCGACGACCCCTACGCCTACCCCCTGGAAACCGGCACCGACCGCCCCGCCGCCGAACACCTGGAACTCTGCGAGGGCCCCAACTACCGCGGCGTCCTGGGCGTGGCGCTGGACGGCGACGCCCCCCGCGTCATCAACGAGGTCGACATCGAGGACTACCTCCTCGGCGTGGTCCCCGCCGAAATGGTCCCCGACTGGGCCAACCAGGGCGGCGCGGAAGCCCTACGCGCACAAGCGATCGCGGCCCGCTCCTACGCCCTCGCCGACCAGCGCTACTCCTACGCCCAAACTTGCGACACCACCGACTGCCAGGCCTACCCCGGCACGGACAAGGAAGACGACCGCACCGCCACCGCCGTCCACTCCACCGCCGGCCAGGTCCTGACCCACGACAACCACATCCTCCGCGCCGAATACTCCGCCGCCCCCGACGCCGGCACCCCCACCCTCGACGACCTGACAGTCGGCCCCGCCCTGAGCGAATTCCAATCCGCCCCAACCCTTCTCGACCCCACGGCCCCAGACCTCACCACCGCTGACGCCCCTACCTCCGCAGATCCGGCAACCCCTGCGAGCCCGGCAACCCCCGCAGATCCGGCAACTCCCGCGGACCCGGTGACCCCCGCCGACCCCCAGGCCTCGGCCCCCACAGGCGCAGACCCCAACGCGCCCACCGTCTCCGACCCCGCCGCCCCCGCGAAACCGGCCCCGGCAAAGCCCAACCCCCGTACGCAAGTCGGCGTCCCCCTCCTCCCGGACCTCCTCCGAATCCTCCGCGAGGCCGCCCAGCAGCCCCCGCCCACCCCCGGCTCAACCCCGAAGCCGGGCACGGCTGCCCCCGGCACGGCATCCGCCCCCACGCCGCCTCTCATCACCGCTCCCTACTCGAACCAGCGCTGATGTCACTGACTTCATCACCTTCGCGGTGATCGGCCGCCGCCAATTTCATTCCGGCTGGATACGCGCCCGGTGATACCAATCCACTCGAGTGCGGGATGCGGTGTGAATTGTCACGTGTTTCAGTCGAATCCGAGTGGTCTCGTGATTGTGTGCGAAGCGGAAGGGCCACGTCGGCGGCGTGGACCCTTCCACTTACTGTCCGATATGTCCGAATGTGGCACATAAGCGCAAGTCTCATCCGGAGTGTGTCTATTCGCGAAGTGGCAGAACGGATTTGCAATCCGCGGGGATTGTTCTCCGTATTGGAGGTTGTGGGGCAACCGATCAGATCGCCTGAAAGTAGCCAGATGTCAACAGATGTGGCGAGTGCCCAATTCAATTCGATTGGGTAGCAGCCTAACTGGGCAGTAGGTCTGATGGTCTAGCTATACTCCGCCCGTCGGCATTGCCACGATCGGTGGCGCCCGACAACCTTTGTCGTTGGGCATTGCAGGACAGGTGGATTGAACATGGGATGACGGTGTCTGTCCCGAGGGTGGGACGGGAAGCTCGCAGATTGCCGTCCGGCGGGGGAGTTGGAGGTCGCATTGCGATTGTCGTCGACTTGCCGGTGGTCTCTGAGGTCAGGGGGAAAGTATGCGGCCCAATGGGGCCTTGATGCGACCCAATGGGTCTTGATGTAGGGGAACTTTCTACGATGCATACGGGACATGACGTCGAATTCGCGGCATGGTTCGCTCAGATCTTCAAAGACGAAGCCATGCAGATCGTGGGCCGCCGACTCGGGGCAGAGGTTGCGGAGCGAATCAAGTGGGGAGTGTCGACTGCTCAGGATTTGGTGCGAATGTCGTTGGAGCTGAAGCTGGAGCTGTCCGACCTACTGCCGCGGTCGCTTCAGGAACTCGATGGCTTGGGCGATGAGCTCTTGCGGCGAGGTGTTGAGGGCGTCGCATAGAGCGAACAGCTGACGGATGTCGGGGGAGCGTTCCCCGTTCTCGAATCGTTGAATAGTGCTCGGCGCCACACCTGATGTGTCGGCGAGCTGTTGCCGAGTCAGGCCGCACCGAGCGCGTGCGGCCCTGAGCTCGTTTCCTATCGCCCGGTCAATGTCGTCACTCGGGTGCTCCAGTCCCATGCGGACCATTGTGAAGTCCAAACGGCGTTATGGCAAACATCGATGCGAACTTGAGACTGCGTCCAGCCTTGCTGGGTAACGATCCGATAAAGGTACGTTTAGCGTTGCAATAGGTCCGTATGGACCATATGGTACTCCGTATGGATGATCTAGATAGATGGACGGCCGTCCGTGTCGAAACGGCCATGACACGGGCCGGCGTTTGCTCGGATGACCTGGCGGCCCAGATACGGCTGACCAGGGCCGAATTGGCAGGCAGACTCGCTGCGACCAGCTCATTCGAGATCGGTGAGCTGATTCGGATCGCTGCCGCGTTGAACCGCGATGTCGTCGACCTGCTGCCCACTCGGGACTGCATCGATCTTCGGTTGCCCCATGGGGAGAACAGTGCACCGGGGAAGGTCGCGCTGCTCGAAATCATCAGCAGCGATCCGGCGATCGAAATCGACCACCATGAGCGACCGGATTTTGAGGTTGCCGGGTGTGTGCTGAGTGTCCGAACCGGCAACCGGGGGATCATCTGATGCGTCGTGAGGACGATTCCATTCAGCTATACCTCGACCATGCCGCGGTCCGTGATCTCGCGCAGCAACTTCGTGAGATCCCCAGTCTGGCTGAGGATTTGGAAGATACCGTCGCGTGCCGGACTCGTCTCGGCGATCCGAACCTCCGCCTCAATGCCCGTTCCAGCGATCAGCCGCTTCCGTTCAGCCCGGCGGCAGCGAAGGTTCGCGACCGACTCCACTCGATCTTGGTGTCGTGGGTGCGCCTGGTATGCGAACAGCGTGGTCTCGAATACTCGGGCGACCCGTCCACCGCCGGGTTGGCGCGCTGGCTCGACCGAAACCTGATCGCACTGGCCATGACCGAGGGCGTCGAGACGGCTCCTGCCGAGATCCGCTCCGTCATAGAGGCCGCCCTTCTCATTATCTGCCCGCCGCTCGCGCCGATCGTGGTCGATGTGAATCAGATCGAGGCCGCACGACGTGTCCGTCTCAATGCGTCCGGAATCGTCACGTTGGCAAAGGAATTGGGTGAACCGTTCCGAACCGTCACCGTTCGCCGAATCCAAGTGCTGCGTGATGCGGGGAAGATCAGTCCCACCCCCGGACCATGGGCGATGAGTTGGCCGGAACAGTACGTGGTCGGCGAGGTCCTGGACGCGCACCTGGCGCACCCCATCCGTAAACGAAAGACGGCATCCATGTCGCAGGGAAGCCGGCAGCCGCTGCTCCGCATCGAGCAGTCGATCGCACTCTCATGAATTTCACCTTGTCCGAGTTGATCGAAATGGCATGGCACAGCGCCCCTGCCGTTCCACCGACGGTCGATCAAGCGCACGAAATCATGCGCCTGCACCGCGAGTGCGTTGTGAGTCACTGCCCTCGGAAGTTGTCGGCCTTCGAAGCATTGACCGACGCCGGCCACATCGTCCCCGACTCCTCGCGGAGGTACTGATGCTCGAAGTGTGAAGTGCGAGAGTGGAACAGCGAAGACCGTGCCCATCGGTGGGCACGGTCTTCTTGCATGTTGAGGGCCACCACCGAAAACGCTTGCCTACCTGCATGTTTCAAGAATCTTCAGAGTGAGTGTTGACATTCCGGCTCGCTTAAGTGAAGATTTGTGCAGCGCCACAGTTGCGCCTTCATCCCGAACTTCAGGGAAACAAGCCTCTCGGCAAAGCTTTTCAACTTCTTCCATCACGACTGCACGTCCCAGCCCCGACCTCATTCGCAGGTCAGGGGCATTTTTATGACCCCATGCGGCACGCCCCCGAAACCTCCTTGCAGGTACGAAGCGGGCTCAGAGCTTGCCGCATGCCCACCCCCTAGCGCGCCGGCCTCCCGCAGGTGGTCCGCGGTTGCAGAAGCCGTCGCCGCGCAGGGGTGCCGCGGTCTCGTCCCCGATGCTCGCGCATCGGGGACGAGACCCGGACTTACAGTCACCCAAGAGGTTTCGGCTCTTGCCGAGCCACAGTCCCGCCCCGCCCGCCTGGTCTCCCGCTCCTGTTCCCCGCTCTGCGGTTGCAGGCTCGGCGGATGACGGGGCGTTCGACGGTCCCACCCGTTCCGTTCCCTTCGGTACGGGTGGGACCGTCCCTTCGACTCATGCGGCACGCCCCCGGAAAACCTCCACCGGTTCCCACGCGGGTTGAGCGTCTGCCGCATGTCCACCCCTAGTGCACCGGCCTCCCGTCGGTGGTCCGCGGTCGCAGAAGCCGTTGCTGCGCAGGGGTATTCAGGTCCCGCCCCCGGGAACCCTCGAACCCGGGGGCGGGACCACCGGCGTCCGCGATGCCGTCACTGCAACCCGAAAGGCAATTGTGTGATCACCGTACTGACGTGCCGCGGTACCGGAGAACCGCTGGGTTCGCCGGAGAACCTGCTCGTGTCCGTGACAAGCAGGCTCGACCCCACCAAGTACGAGATCGGACCCGACGTCGACTATCCCGCCAGCATCGGCCCGGCCAATCCGCAGAATTCGGCGGCCGGCTGCTCGGAACAGCAATCGATCGACCAGGGCATGCGCGCTCTGGTCGCGGCGATTCACCGGTCTCCCAACAAGGTCGGTCTTCTCGGCTACAGCCTGGGCGCCGAGGTGGTCACACGCTTTTTGGAAGCCAAGGCTCGCGGTGAATACCCAGACTGCGAAGTCGCCTGGGCTGCCAATGTCGCCAATCCCCTGCGGGTTGCTGGTGATTCGATCGATCCGAACCCGGTCGGGTTCGGTATCAACGGCCAGCACGGGCTGTGGCCGGGGGAGATCCCGGCTTGGGAGGTCGCCAATCCGAATGACGGCATCACCTCCTGTCCCGTGGATTCGCCGCTGCGCACTCTCGCCGACACCGTGACGGCGTTCAGCTTCGCCGAACTCGGTGGCTGGACCGCTGCTCTAACCGATCGGCTTCGCCGAAACCGCTGGCAGCCGGACAGTTTCGGGTGGTGGATGCATCCGGCGCGGACCTGGAATCTGTGGTCACAGGCGGCCGCGCTGATGGCGGGCTACCTGCAGGGCGGGCAGCACAACCGTGCCTACTGCACGGAGGGGTACTGCGATCGGCTGGCCGCAATCCTCAATGCCCACCCGTGACCCGCACCAGTCCCTACGAAAGGAGGTGATTCACCCATGCTTCAAGTCGCTCAAGACATCTTGACTCTGCTCGGCGATCTGCTGCCGCTCATTCTGCCGCTGTTCGGCCTGTGAGCCGACCTCCGCTCCTCTACTTCCGGAGATCACCATGACGGATTCGACAACGCCGCCCACAACCACCGCCGCTGAGCCTCAGGCCGCGCAGCCCGAGCCATCGGGACCGATGACGGGCGTGCTCGCCGCAACCGTCGAGGTCCTCCTGGCACCGGAGGGTGCGGCATGACCAGCCCATACGCCGGGGAGTTCCCGGACTTCGAGCAGTTCATGATCGGTCTGCTCACACCTTTCGCGCAGACCGTGAATTTCTTGCCCGCTCTGGCGAGCCAGATCACGCTGCCCTTGATCTGGGTTCGCACCACGGGCGGCACGCTCGATGCCAATGCGATCACTTACAAGGCGCACGTGCAGGCGGTCGTTTTCCACAGCACCAGGCAGCAGGCGCAGACCATGGCGATCCAGGTTCGCGATGCCTTCCTGAACGCCCCGGCCTCCACACGCGTCAACGGCGTGCTGATCGACTACGTGGAGGAAATCTCCTCTACCGAACCACGTTTCAGCGCCCCGAATCTGCGCCGCAGCCGGGGCACGAGCGAATTCCCGGACCTCGACCCGCTGAACCAGATGGTCGAACTCGCTTTCGCCATCGACGCCCGCCGTCAGTAGACGGCTTTTCACCCCTTGTCCAGCCCGGTTCGCCGGGCGCATGAATGGAGATTGTCTTGGCTCCCATCTCGTCCACTCCGTTGACCACGCTGAAGGCCGCCCAGCGTCAGCTGCTGCTGAAGCCGCTGGATGCCGCGGTATTCCTGGCCCCGTGGCCGACCGCGACCCCGGTGACTCCGGGCAGCATGACCGACGCCACCGGCAACCTGCTCCCACTGCCGGCCGCGTACCAGTCCGTCGGCCTGATCGACAAGAAGTCGGGTGTGTCCTTCGCTCGCGCCGTGACCGCCGCTCCGATCGAGGCTTACGGCGAGATGCAGCCGGTCCGGGACGACATCACCAGCGATGTCACCTCGCTGGAGTTCGAGCCGCAGCAGATCAGCCTGCTGAACCTGGCGCTGACCACCAACACCAATCTGTCTTCGGTGCAGGCGAATTCGGCTAACGGTGAGGTCGGCTTCTGGCAGCCCGCGACCCCGCAGATCAACTACTACTCGGCGGTCGTGATCGGCAAGGATGGCACCGACGCCAACCCGACCTACATCTTCAAGATCATGCCGAAGGTCGCGGTCACCAAGTGGGGCGGTGAGCAGTGGACCCCCACCAACCTGATGTCGGAGAAGCTGACGCTGACCGCATTCAAGGATGACGCTCTGGGCTATGCGGTCGCCCACGGCTTCGGAGGCATCGGCTGGCAGAAGCTGCTTTCCACGACCGGCTTCAAGTACACCGCCACCACCGTCACCATCGCGCCGATGACCGTGACCCACGGTACGACCTCGGTCTCGCCGCTGGTTGTGACCGACCAGTTCGGTGGCATCGTGCCGATCGCCAACTGTGGCTTCACTCCTGCGGGCGGCTCCGGCCTGACGGTCAACGCGGCCGGTTACGTGATCGCCACCGCAGGCGCGACCCTGGGTGCCGCCACGATCAGTGTCGTCTACACCCCGACCGGTGGCTCCCCGCTGGCTCCGGTGAACGCCAACATCAACGTCATCTAGTCGACGGTCCACGAACGTGGTCGCGTGCCGTGCGTCTCCGGTCACGGCACGCGGCCACACCTTTTCCCTGTCCACATCCGGAGAGAAAGCGGGGTTATCCCGTGTCCTTTATCCCCACCAAGTTCCCGGTGACCATGGTCGCCGACACCCACGAGTACCAGGTGTTCGACGCCTCGGCATTCGGTGACGCCATGTTCGCTCACGGCCACCACGTCAAGGAAGACGCCGAGCCGGCCGTCGCCGCGCCCAAGCCCGCCAAGCGCGCCAAGTAAATCCGTTCCACCAGTGCGAAACCGGAGAACCCCTGATGGCAGCACCCCGCAAAACATCCATGGTCGCCAAGACGCCCGGCGGTGACGAAGGCCGCTTCTACGAGATCCAGCGCGAACTCGCCTCCAAGCGCCGCGGCCCGTACCACCTGACCGCCGACGTCGCGATCCAGCCCCTGACCCGCCGCCAGGCGCGCCTACTGGCCGAGATCGACGACGAAGAAGAACAGCTACGAATCCTCCTGGGTGACGCCTACGACGCAGTAGACGACCTGTTCGCCGACCGCCCCATCGACGAATGGGTCGCATTCCAGAACGATCTGTACGCCCACTTCTACGGCGAAGGCGCCATGGAGCTGCCGGGGGGATCCGAGGGCTCGTAGAGTTCTGGGACAAGTTCGGTGCCGCGCTCGACTACGACCTCCTCGAACGCGGCATCGACATCCGAGACTGCTTCGGGCCCATAGACTCCCGCACCCGCAACTGGCTCACCATCTGGCGCTTCAAAGACCGCCTCCCCCGCGGATCCCACTACAAAACGGCTCTGGCAATGGACCTCGAACTAGCCGAATACTGGCTAGCCATAGAGGAATCCGACGACTCCGCCGAAGAGGTCGAAGAGCCACCCACCCCCGAGGGCTACACCCTCGACACCTACCTCCTCCTCTCGATCATCGACGGCCTCCAGGGCGTCCAAGCCGCCGTAATCGCCGCCGCCGGCGCAGACCCACCCCAGGTAAAACCCATGCCCCGCCCCCAAACCGCCCTCGACGTCGTCCGCGAGCAACGCCGCCTAGCCACCATGAACAGCATCGTCGACATCTTCAAACCTCAAGTTGGCTGAGCTAAGCCCTATCGGTCATATTGGTCTACGTAGACCGCCGGGAGCTGGTGCGGTACCCCTAGAGATCATGTGATCAACGATTCGCACGTCGTAGGAAGTAGTATCCGAGCATGCAAGCCGATATTGACGGAGCCATCCGCATCGCCAGCATGGCCGACGAGTACGACTGGCAGTGGACTTCAGGCAGTGCTGAACAATTTTGTCGAGCCGCGCAGTTCCAGATGGATCGGCGGAATCCCGAAGTTGCGATCCTCCAAACTTCACTTAAAGTGAGTCCGCCGATTGGGCTCGTGATGAGCAATCGGGAATTCCTCGCCCAGGAAGGCGAACCCGATCAGTCCGTAGTTCAAATTTCGGTACGTGTAACTGATACCGGTGATGAGTCGGACCCGCGCTTGCATGTGTCACTCGTCGACCTGTTTTCTGAATTGTCAAAATCCTTCATCGCCGAGTGGGGCTCACCGACACGGACGAGTCCTGGAGAACTTGCTGAAATCGGTTGGGAATTGGGCGAAGTCACGATGATGCTCTCTAGCTCGGACAGCAGCATTCAATTGGATCTAGTAAACCCTGTCTACTTGAACTGGTGGGATGCTGTTGCTGAAGACGACGAGGATAGCGATGAGGACGACGGGGCCGACGAGGATGACGAGACATCAGGTCAGAATTCACCTCGAAGCACTTCGCTCACCTGGGGTGATCGGCGCAACGCGCTAACCGCCGCAGTTACACGATTGCCGAATGGTGCGGAGCTTGTCTTGACGACGCCAGGAGGACACTCTATCGCATTTACAATGGATGAGTGTCAACTCATTTCCCAGGTGGCAGTTGACTGTGGCCGATGTGATCAGAAAAGTTACAATGAAACTTGGTTTACAACTAACGGTTGGAAATTGAGCCCCGGTACTCCCCAACCGCGCTGGGAACGGTCGATTTCCTGGCCAGCTGCGTACCGCGAGTACGAGGCCATTGTCGATGCTGCGATCCTTGTGCTACGTGACCCGCTGCAGATAGAGAATCCAGAGGATCTCACTGTAGAGGTACTCTAGGGCAGTTTCGCAATGAAATTGGTAGAATTCTAATCGTGATGTTATCCATCTTCCAGAAATGGATCTATGTCTTCCCATTGATGCGCGCCTACGCGTTCAGTGACGAGTTGGATTTGTCGTAATAGCCTCGGTGCCCTTTCGATATGCTGGCAAATTCTCTTTGCCTCCGCAGCTCTAGCAGGAGTGGGCGACCGGCCGACAGCATGTTCGGCCGGTTCATCGTCCAGATGCTTGTAAGTTGACCAGATCTCGTGTGGGGCGGGCATTTCGCCGTGTCCATGCACTGCCGACAAATCCAATGTCTGCCACGGTCCCATATGCGTGGGCAGAGCGGCTCGTTGATCAATAAATGGAAATGATCAATAGTTGCCATTCTGCGAGCTGAATTGTCGAACACGCTCACAAGAACCATTGTGAAGCAATCTCTAGCGCTCGATATCGTCTCCACCATCTGCGAGCCTGACCGCACGCGGTTGATGTCTCAGCGGTGCAACTTTCTGCAGTCCCCTACTTCGGGGCCAGTATTTCGCTATGCCCAAATGTGTTGTAACAGGGACAGTCGAGACGCACCAGTATGTGTGCTGCGCTAGTGATATATCGCTATAAGGCATTGGGTAGGCGCGTGCCTGGCCTTTGGTAGGGCTTCCTCTATGAAGCTGCTCGGTGGGCCAAACCGAATCCAAAACCGCGAATGCATAATGTCGGCGAAATGCTTCGGTAGTTATTTCGTGTCGGTTTCGAAAATCCTGCCTATCGCGGTCTTCAGTCAAGCCACGGCATTCGCAATACTGTTCCGCTCTGGAATTAATGCGGCGATGGATAGTGATCTCTGTGGCTTTTGCAGTTCAACAAACTTACCGCCATCTACAACGTTTGTGGCAGGCATAGTGCTGCGCTGAAGTGACCGGAATCGTTCAATTATGGCGGCACAAATCTAATTAGGAAAGCCCTATTCCGTTGAAGTCTTTCTGGATCGTTTCATCTTGATAGAACTTCTAGAGCGGGATTCTTTGCGGAGATAGACGCGGCGACTCGTAGTCATTGGATACTCCATCGCTCAATGATATGCAGCTGTTTCGCGGAGAAGATCAGTTACTGAATTAGCGAAAGAGTGCTGCGTGACAAACCCTCGCGATCTTATTGCTCATACAAGAGAATCTCAGAATGTACGCTTGCGCCGGCCGGATGTACGTGACGTCAACAGACTGGTACGGGCAAATGACAGCCGGCTGCTCGCCCCGCCGAATCAGAAAAACGCTGATCAGCAGGCTCGGAAATTTGGCACGACTACAGCGGACCTGCTGAAACCTCCCGGTTACAAGAAGAATATTGAAGCCATTGCCAATGGCATGCTTCCTCAGAAACTGCAGAGGGATCGGAAGGAGTGGACTAGGCCGGAGTTTAATAAATGGTTGCAGGCCGCTTTGCCAAGCAACTCAAATATCGGAAAAGTCCAAAGCCTGTTCATAGCAATGGCGAATCTCCGTGATGATAAGAATAAGTCTAGGCACACTGAAGTATTTGCCGAAGAGGTCGCAAAGCGTATCTTGATGCGGATGGGTGCGGATATTCTTCCTTTGAGGAAGAAAGGTTCTGGAGCTCTTGATCTTGTAGCCGTTCTTGACGGCAAATTGATAGTCATTGAAGCAAAGGGCGGTGGTAGCCCTCTTGAGTGGGCATACGCCCAAGACGATGCGGGTGATTGGCACTGGGTGCAGCAAGGCTCGCTCGTATACCTTCGGTATAAACTGCGAGAGCACGCTGAAATCCTGAAGTTGCTCAAGACCTTCAAGAAGGGCAAGTATAAAGATCTTGCTGAGCGTCTCGAAAACGGAACGGCAACTGTTGAGTACTCTAAGGTTCATGCTCAATACGAGGGGAAGCTCGGTAACCGAAAACTGGGTGATGTAACCTTCACGAGATTCGACCTCGGCGTAGAGCAAACTGGACTAGTCTCTAAACCCCCGCCAGGCTCAAAAAAGAAGCCAAGTACCGGCAGCAGGAAAAATGGTACTTATAACCCTCCAATGTCCGACGCTGAAAAGAGCAAATGGGAGGCGCGACGGAAGTCGGTACCGGTCCCGGGGCGAGGCGCTGGATGGACTGGCAGGGTCGCGATCGTAACGGGCGGTGCTGCTGGTTTGTTTGTCGCGGCCGCCGGCGCCGCCGGAGCGACGACGCCAGGAGATGGGCCGCAGGCCCCCGATCAGATCGGTGAAACAGGCCCTCCTCAAGGGGGCGAACGATCCCCCGACAGCGATATTCTGTCGTCGTTGAAGGCGAAAGCGAGTGAGTTTGGGCGAATGTTGTCTTCGTTCAAAGACCATGTGTTGAATGGTTTGAACGCGTTGGCGACTATGGTGACTGATGCGGCTTCGAAGGTTTCGGATTTTGTTTCCGGGGTTATTGATTCGACGGGGGCGCAGGGGTTTATTGATGAGGCTTCGAAGCTTTGGGCTGAGGGGCAGGATCTTATCAATTTTGCGATGTTGTTGTCGCCGGTGGGGACTGTGGCTGAGGCTCTTACGGTGGCTATCACGGTTATTCAGACGTTGGTGGATCATTGGGATCAGATTCGGGCTGGGTTTGATTGGGCTTTGAAGAATGTGTTGATTCCGGTGGCGGATTTCTTCAAGACTGCGTTCAAGGTTTATATCACTCCGTATCGGGTGGTGTTCGATCTCGTTATGGCCGGGTTCAACGGGATGGGCGGGGTTGTGGGGAGCGCGGTCAGCACTGTGCAGTCGGTGGTCGCGGGGATCGTGATGGCGATCGGTGGGATTTTCCAGAAGCTGGAGATTCATATTCCCAGCCTGTGGGGCTTCGGTGGCGGCGACTTCGGGTTGAAGCCTATTGGTGACGCGATGGTGAATTGGGCGTCGGCGCGTATGGCCGATGGTGGAGTGGTGCGGGCGCCGGGTGCCGGCGGTTCGGTGCGGTCGTCGGGGATTCATGTGATGGCGGTGATTGATCAGTCGGTGGTGCGTGCTGCGCAGGACGAGCGGCGGAAGGTCGGGTATGCCTATCGGCCGCCGTTCCTGCATGACGGTGCGATGGCGCGGTCGTCTGCCGGCGCGGGTTCGCGCACGATCGATTTGCGGGTGCCGGATGTGGATTCGGCGTTCGCGCAGATCAAGTTGTTGCAGGCACGGCATGACATGCGGCTCGAATCCGCCGGCGTGTAGCCACTATTCAGGAGATCGGAAGGGTTGGAAACGATGAGTTCGCATAGTCCGGACGGCGGAGATGCGTTGGCCGGGTTCGACATCGAGATTCATCCGGTCTCGCTGGAGGGCCTAGAGGATTCGAAGGGCAAGCAGTCCAAACAGCCTGCGGCTGAGGAGGATACGCATCACGGTAAGCCCAAGCCGGACAAGTCGGAGCCTGCTGCGCACCATCCCTCGCACCCGCAGCACCAGCCGAAGCCGCACGGGTCGAAGCCGGAGCATCCGCATGGGTCGAAGCCGCAGCCGGACAAGCCTTCTCACGGGTCCAAGCCCGAGCATCATCCTAAGGGCACGCATCCGACGCACCATGCGCCGAAGCATTCGGTCAAGCCGAACCACAAGCCCAAGCGCGGGATCAACCCGAGGCTGAAGGGTGGTGCCGGGTTGGCCGGCGGCCTGGCGATGGGTGCGATGGGCTCGGGTCTGGACTGGCGACAGGCCGCGAAGGATCCGAAGGCCGCGCTGCAGGGCTTGAAAGGTACTGCGCTGCAGGCGGGTAAGGACAAGCTCGCCGGGATGATGGATCCCGCGAACCTGCCCGACACGATGTCGCAGTTCAAGGATGCCGCCACCAGCGCGAGAGACAAAGCGTCGCAGCTGAAGAACGGGCTCAAGGGCGGCAAAGTCGATGTCAAAGGTCTGAAGGACGAAGAGAACGCCCTGAAGGACAAGGGGACCGCGCTCAAGGATGACCTCAAGGCGATCAAAGACCATGAGAGCGCTGGCAAGAAGATGGTCACCAAGGTCGGTGGTGTGGCCAAGAATCTGCGCAACCTGACCAAGGCGATCAGCATCGGATCCACGGTGCAGAAGATCGTCGGCGGTGTGTCGAAGGCGTGGGGTGTGATCCAGCAGGCCCTCAACGCAGTATGGGACGCATCGCCGGTGGGTTGGGTAACCCTCGCCATCGGTGCCGCGGTCATCGCGATCACGCTCGTTGTGACGCACTGGGATGACGTCAAGTCAGCGTTCAGCGTCGTGAAGAAGGACGTGCTCGATCCCGTCGGCGACTTCTTCTCAAAGGTCTTCGCCGAGGTGCTGCGGCCGTTCACACACATCTCTGACGGTGTGTCGGGGGCATTCAGTTCGCTGTGCTCGACCGTGCAGGGTGTGTTCAAGAAGCTGGTCCACCAGGCCGCCGTCATCGTCAAGGGCGTCGCCGACGCGATCCACCACATCCCCTTCTCCGGGGGCATCGGCGACCTCGCCGACACCATGTCGAATTGGGCTGACCAACATATGGCCAACGGTGGCCTGGTGCGCGGTTCGGGCGGAGCTCGAATGTCCGCTGCGGCATCGCACGGTGAGTACGTCGTCGCGTCCAGCCCACGTGATCGGGCCGTGCTGGCGATCAACAGCGATCACCTGCGCGTGGCGGGTCGTGACCTAGGCATGTCCGCGTTGAGCCGGAGCCCGCACATCGCTCCCACGCGTGGAGTACAGCGATTCGGCACGGCGACACAGCATGTCGACCTCACCACCACGATCACCCTCGACCGCCGCACCGACGACTCCTTCGCGCGCGCCAGATCTCTGCACGCGCAACGCGAACTCACCTATGCCGGCGGCCTGCGGTAGGCCCACCCATTCACAGAATTCGGGAGTTGTTGGACGATGAGCAGTCAAGGGGACGCGCAGTTCGACGCCGCGTTGCGGGCGGCCCTGGCCGCCAGCGACCCACTCGACGACGGCAAAGGCGATGGCGCCAAGGACAAGGGCGGGAAGAACAAACCCGGCAGCAGCCACCCGTCCGAGCCCGAGCACGCGGACGATTCTCCGCCGAGTCATTCGCACGCGCCGCATCACGACAAGCCCACTCCGCCAACCCATCACGACAAGCCTTCGCACGTCGATCGACCGGCGGGTACGCATCCGACGATGCACGCCCCGAAGCATTCGGTCGACCACAAGCACCAGGGCACGCCGAAGAACCATCGAGCCAAGCCCAAGCGCAACTTCGGTAAGAAGCTGAAGGCCGGCGCGGGCTTGGCAGGCGGCCTGGCGATGGGCGCGATGAGCTCGGGGGTGGACTGGAGACAGGCCGCCCAAGACCCCAAGGCCGCGCTGCAGGGCCTGAAAGGTGCTGCGGTTCAGGCGGGTAAGGACAAACTCGCCGGGATGATGGATCCGGCGAACCTGCCGGACACGCTGTCGCAGGCCCAGGACGCCGCGGCCGGTGCGAAGGACAGGATCACGGGCAAGGGTAAGCCCGATGCGCACGGCGGCGACGCCAAAACCACCGCCGCTGAGACGAAGTCGCTGAAGGACCGGACGAAAGTCCTCGGGGACGACACCAAGAATCACGGGGAGTACGACAAGACCCACCAGACGATGACCGACCACGCCGGTAAGTCATCGAAGGGTTTCACCGATCTCACCAAGGCGCACAAGGATTCCGCAGGCTCCCAGAAGAACGTCGAGGGCGCGACGAAGAATTGGGGCGGGTCGCAGGAGAAACTTAACCAGTCGATGGGTAGGTCGACGCTGGGGAAGATCGCGCAGGCAATCCAGACCATGATCGAAGTGATCGTCGTCGTGATCGCCAACTGGGACACCGTGCAGAAGGGCTTCGACGCGGTGAAGAAGGCGGTTCTCGAGCCGGTCGGGAACTTCTTCAAGAGTGTGTTCGCCGACTGCCTCGCGCCGTTCAAGGGCGTTATCGAAGAGGTGAAGGGCGTTTTCTCCGGCTTGGGGTCCAGCATCGCGGGCATCTTCAACGGTGTTGTCCACCAGGTGGCGGTGATCGTTTCCGCGATCGGCTCGGTGGTGCAGAAGATCAATATCAATTTTCCGAGCTGGCTCAGCGGTGCAAGCATCGGCCTGAGCGCACTCGGCGACGCCATGGTGCAGTGGGCCGGTGCGCACATGGCGGACGGCGGCCTGGTGCGTGGTCCCGGTGGTCCACGCGAGGACCGGGTGCCGATCATGGCGTCCAACGGTGAGTTCGTCATCAACGCCGCCTCGACCGAGCGGCATCGCGCCGTATTGGAAGCGATCAACAGCGACACCCTCGGTGTCAGCGGCCGCGACGCGCAAGTTGTTGCTTCGCTGGGCCTTTCCCGGCTCAAGCCGGCGCAGGCGCTGCCTGGTTCGGCATCCACCCAGCACGTCGATCGCTCGACGACGATCAACCTCACCACCACTCAGCACGAATACACCTACGCCCGTGCGAAAGCCATGGCCGCACAACGGGAATTCACCTATGCGGCCGGGTGGCGATAGTCGCGGCGACGCGGGAAGAAGGAGTAGGCGATGGCGGAATCCATGCCGGACGACGACGATCTCGACGACATCGACACGGAGGAATCGGATTTCGACGACGATGACGCCGACGGCGGTGACGCTGACGACGACGGCGGCCCCGACGACGGTGGTGCCGACGAGGGCGAGTCTGACGGGGGCGATGCCGGCGACGATGACTCGGACGGCGACGGCGACGACGCTGACTCCGATGACGACGGCGACGATGCTGACTCCGACGGCGACGGCGACGACGATTCTCTCTCGGACACAGCCCTTTTGGCAGCGACGATGCCGATGGGAATGGCGGCCCGGAAGCAGCAACCGCAAGGTGCGGTCCCGAGTCACCCGGGCGGCAAACCCGACGCCGCAGCCCACCAGCCCGGACCGGGCGAGAAGCCGTCCGCGGGTCACCCGGCCGGACAGGCTCCAGGCGGAAAGCACCCCGCGTCCGGACAACCCGAGGCGTCACATCCGCACCCCGGCCAGCACGCTCCGAAGTCGCCTTCCGGAAAGGACAAGCCCAACGGAAAAGGCAACGGCGGCAAGGGCGGCAACCCGCTAGCGGCCGCGCAGAAGGAGCTCGCCACCGCGCAGAAGGCGCACGACGCGCTGCAGCAGCCGCACGACAAGGCAACGAAGACGCTGGTCGATTCGGCGAAGACCTTGGCGACCGGCCTGAAGCCCCTCACCGACGCGATCAAGAAGTCGACCCCCGAGCACAAGAACGCCAAGAAGGAACACGACGACCACGAAAAGCTGCAGGGCGATCTCGACAAGGCCCTGACCGGAGGCGGTCTGGGCTTCATCATGAAGCTGGTCGACCAGCTGAAGCCGCAGATCGACAAGATCTCGGACTTCCTGAACAGACTGAAGACCTCGCTGATCAAAGCCTTCGAGAAGGCTCTCAAACCTGTCGCGGACTTCTTCGAGCGGGTCTGGTCCAAAGTGGCGGTCCCTGCCTTCCAGAAGGCGGTGCAGGTGGTGTCGGGCGCATTCAACGCGGCCGGCGATGTCCTGCGCCCGGTGTTCGCCAGCCTGAAGCGTGCATGTGCCACGGTGGTCAGGGCCGTCGGCGAGGTGCTGAAGGACCTGGACTTCACGGTCCCCAGCTGGGTCGGCGGCGGAGCGAGCCTGGGCCTGGGCAAGATCGGCGACACCCTCATCGAATGGTCCACCAAGATGCGCAACGGCGGCATGGTGCACGGCCCCGGCGGACCCCGCGAGGACAAAGTCCCTGTGATGATGTCCAACGGCGAATTCGTCGTCAACGCCGTCTCCGCAGCCAAACATCTGAACCTGTTGCGGGTCATCAACAACGAGGCCAACGGAACCCGATCTACCCTCGACTCCGGCTACGCCGCCACCGCGAAATCCCTTCCCGGGTCCGCCAGCTCGGATGCCCGCGCACTGACCAGATCCGACCGCCCTCAACTGGTGATCGCCAAGCCGCTCGGCCTAGCCGGCGACCACCTCGACCGCTCGCTGAAAGTCAACATCAGCGCCCCCGAGATCGACCACGCTTACGCTCGAGACTCCGCCGCCATCACGCGGAAGTCTCTAACCTACTCCGCCGGCAGGCGCTGAAGCTCTTGCGACCGACAGTCGCCGCCCCGCGGAACTATTCTGACGGTGGAGAACCCACGAAAATCGGAGTAGAGACGATGATCGGCAACCTGATTTACGCTCACCTTTCAGGTATCGAAGAGCGTATCCGTGGAATGCCCGAGGAAAAGAACATCCCCACCGATTGCTTCAACGAGCTTCTCGATCAATATCTGGACAGCGGGTGGCAGCGTACCTACGAGTACAACGGCCCTGATGCTTGGATAGACTATGGCCGCGTCCATCTGAAAAGCGATAAACGCCTTCTTCGCTTCCGCTGGAGCAACGATGACCAGGGCAGTGTTGCCGGCCCTCGGGGCAATATTTCGGATATCGTCCGGTACGTCCGCGACAACTGCGGTGAGCGCCCTTCTTGTCCCCCTATGTAGTCATATACGTTGGGTATTCTGCCCACTCAACTAGCTCTGGAGTCGTGTCAGTGGAGAACATGCAGCTTGCGGCGGGGCTGGCCGGCGAGATGGTTGCTCATGCGGTGCAGTGGGTTTCGGAGGGGGCGGCGGGTCCGTTCCTGGCCTACGTGGCCCACGGCGATTCGTCCGTGACGCTGGTTGATCTGGTCGAGGGCGATGCGGAGTCGCCGCTTGATTTCGGTCGTGGACTCATGAAGGTCAGGTCGGCCGCTCGTGGCGTCATCGTGTACGACGGCATGATCTCGCGCGGTGACGGCGATCAGTACGATGCCCTGATCGGGGAAGTCTACGAATTCGAGTACGGCAAAGGCACTTTCGACGTGATGGTGCCCTACCGCCCTGGCAGTGAGTCGCAGTCTTTCGGTGTCTACACGCTCATCCTCGAGGACCAGTCCCGCGAACCGGTGAACGAGGAGACTCTCGCAGCCTTCCTCGAGGGCACCCGCAGCGATCCCGACGCTGGGGAGTTCTGGCGTCAGCACCAGCTGCGGTAGCGATCCGAGTACGGCTGATGCCTTGTATGAGAAGAGGGACCCGGGATGGGTAGCTACCGTAAGTTGAGCAAGGCGCGGCTGCGTCAGCGGGAGCAGGATCAGCAGGATCCGGCGTGGCTGGCGTGGTTGGCGGAGATGGACGGCGCGCTCGAGACGTTCTTTGCCGTCGATGTGCCGGGGATGCCGACGGATCCGTTCACAGCGGCGGGTTTGGCGCATGCGGAGCAGGCCTTGATGGCCATGTTCGAGTCGGCTGATCCTCTGTTGGAGCCGGAGAACGCTGCGGTGGCGGATCGGTTCCAGCGGTACGTGGGCGAGACGTTCGTCCGTAGCTTCGAAAGCCGATGGATGAACGTGCGTATCTCCGAGAACCGCGATACGGACGTCTTCTTCGGCCGACGTGGATTTGAACCGGTGGTCATAAGGCCGTTCCAGGATTCGTTTGTTGATGTGGTGTCGATGGTTCTGACGGCGGCGCACATCCGTACGGGCGAGGAGTGGACGTGGATCTACGGTAATTCCGTGGAAGACCATGCGGAATGGCTGTCCAGGGGGCGTCCGCCTCTGTAGGGCCGGCCATTCGTCAATCGTAATTTCTCGGCACCAGCATCCCGACAACTTCGTCGGGATGGCGTCGAATGATCCTGAAGAATTCTAAGTTCAACTGACGTGCGAGTCTCGATTGTCCAGGTGGGCAATCATGTGGGCCGTACGCTATTTCTCCGAGCTCAATAGCCAGCCGATTTTCGACGTCTAGTCGCGGCGGCTGCTTCTTCGTGTAATTCGCGATCAACTTGAGTTCGCGACATCTCCAATTTCGTGAAATTCTCAATCGTTTCCGGCGCGCCGGATTTAATGATGGAGTTCGGGAACGTGAGCGACAGCAAATCCTGGCTAAATGAAGATCCGGCCGAGGGGCGTGATCTATCTGCAAATCAAGAAGTCAAATATCAGAGTTATTTGGAGAAAACGAAACCTGCGGGCGAGGTGCACAAGGACAGGCGATCATGGCTGCGGAAGAATAAAAGCTTAAGTTATTCCTCGCTGTATGGAGACGATTTTCGGGATGGCTTGGCCATCACTCGTGGCTGGACGCGTGATAAGGGTTGGGGCGTAGAAGACCGGGTCTTGACTCCCAAAGGAGAACGATTCTACGACGCCGGCAAACGGGGTAGCGACCGTGTTGGTCATGAAACGAAATATGGCCGGGTCGGCGCGGGCCGGACGCTGGGTCGGAAGCGCAAGCCTGGTCAGCTCGACAAGGATGAAGCAGAAGTCAGGGCCGGTCGGAAGGTCCATTGGCATGTAACCGATATGTCGAAGGTCGACTCGAAAGTTCTGGCCAGGCTTCAGGCGTTGTCGAAGAAGTACCCCGGCCGTTTCACCTACCAGGAGGTAAGTGAAGCCGAAAAAAACCTCGCTATGGCTCTCGGCAAACAAATGCGAGCGCATAGGCATGGAAACGGTAAACCGAAAGCATCAACGTACTATGCTGCGCAAAAGAAGCTGGCCGAAACGCACGCCGACACGATAGCGAAGCTGAAGAAGCACGGTCCCGGTGGCACGCTTGCGAGTGATATGGGCGGTGGAAAGGCCCTCGCCAACGAGGTAAAGGCCAGAACCAAGGCGCTGCAGGATAAGAATTCGGCGACCAGGGATGATCTCAAGGCGCTGCAGGATCATGAGACCGCTCACAAGAAGACAGCCACGAATGTGGGGAAGTCTCCGAAGAGTTTCACGGATCTGACGAAGGCGGTCAAGGACTCTTCGGGGGCGCAGAAGGATCTGCAGGGTCCGACGAAGTCTTGGATGAGCACGCACGGCAAGTTGAATGTGTCGATGTTGAAGTCGCCTATGGCTTTGATTGTGGCGGGCATCCTCGGAGTGATCGCTGTGGTGGCGATCATCATCACGCATTGGGACACGATCCAGCGGGCTTTCGAGACCGCGAAGAAGGTTGTGCTCGATCCGGTGGGCGACTTCTTCAGCAAGGTGTTCGCCTCGGCGACAGCGGGATTCAAGTCGGTGACCGATGGGATCTCGGAGTCGTTCAGTTCGCTGGGCTCCGGTATCGAGGGTGTCTTCAATGCGGTGGTCCGGCAGGTCGCGGTGATCGTGAATGCGATCGGGTCGGTGCTGCAGAAGCTCAATGTCCAGGTTCCCAGCTGGCTCGGCGGTGGCAGCATCGGCTTCGGCGGGATCGGCGATGCGATGGTGAACTGGGCGTCTACGCGCATGGCGACCGGTGGCGTGGTGCGTGGTCCCGGTGGTCCGCGCGCGGATCAGGTGCCGATCATGGCGTCCAACGGTGAATTCGTGGTGAATGCCGCTTCGACGGCGCGGCATGCCTCGTTGCTGGAAGCGATCAACAGCGACACGCTCCACATCAGCGGCCGCGACCTGCAGGTGCTGGCGGTACGGAGTGCCTCCTTCGGAGTGCCGTCGCTGGCGCTTCCCGCGGCGGCCAACGGTCATCATTTCGATCACTCGACCACGATCAATCTCACCACCCATCACCTCGACAAAGCCCACTCCCGTGCGAAAACCCTTGCGGTGCAACGGGAAGTCGCGGCCTCCTGGCAATGAGCAATCAACATGAGAACGGTGTACACGCATGATTTACTCGGCAACCCTGCCCGCGCAGGCCGCCGGCGGTGCCGCCGTGGTGGCTGTGGCTGGTGCGTACAAGCCCGCGTTCTACAGCGGTGACACCGTCACCGACGTGGGGGTCGTAGCACCCGCGAGCTTTCCCGCCGTGACCGGTGCGGCCACCAACAATGTGACGCTCTCGGTCCGTCAACTACGTGGTGGCGTGGTGCAACAGACGTTCGCGTCTCTCACATTCTCTGCCGGCACGAACCTCATTGCCGAAATCCCTGTGGATATCCCGATTTCGGCCCAGCCGGTGCTGCTGCCCGACGACGTGATCGATGTGCAGATGCTGCAGAACGGCTCGGGCGTGGCCGTCGGCCCGGGGCTCATCGTGTCGGTATACGTCAGCTGAAGAAATTACGTAAGTCATTGCAGTACAACAGAAGTGAGGTGAGACGGTGGGACCGAGTCCTGCACGGATAACGATCACCGGCGTCGATGGTTCGACGTGGACGATCAGTGGACAAGGCCGGGGACAGGAAGGCGTCGAGCTCGGGACATCACCGAGCGGGCTCTACGATGCGCCGGTCACGACCATCTGGAATGCGACCGCCTTCCAGACCGGTTCGACTTATGGCGGCTACAGCACCAACCAGCGCGATGTGGTGTTCGGCGTCAACATCTTCAAGGTTCCCGGGCGTTCCTGGGAATCGGTCGACAGTGCCTGGCGCAAAGCCTGGGCATACGACACGGACTCCGTCATGACGGTGACGACGGACTACGGATCCCGTTCGCTCTCACTGCGATTGACGCAGCAGCCCGATTTCAAGCCGGCCAAGGATCCCCATCTGAATGCCCTGGGACAGGTCACGATGACCTGCACGGCGGGTAACCCGTGGTGGATCGAGAACGATGTCACCAGCACGTGGATCTCACCCACCGCCACTACGAACGGCACCTCTTGCTCGGGGACGGTGACGATCTCGAACCCGACAGATCAGCCGATGTACCTGCTGTGGGTGTGTTCGGCGCCGGGCCAGTGGACCCTTCCCGACTTTTCCTGGGGCAGTGACTATTACGGCCGAGCGGTCGCGGACGCGAATCGCGCCATCACGCTGCCGGCGACCGCGGCAGGTCAGGATCTGGTCGTGGACACCGATCCCTCGCAGGAGATGATCGTCGCGGCCGACGGGTCCCAGATCTGGGCGCTGATGGGCGGCGTGAGCTTCGAGTATGTGATTCCGCCGTACACCCCGTCGACCGTGCTGCCGGTGAAGGTGACCGGTGCGCCGGTGGGTGCGTCGGTCATGGTGGTGCAGCCGCGTAACTGGTCTCGGCCGTGGGGGCTGCAGTGACGACGGTGAACGATCTGCCGGGTATCTATACGAAGGCGCAGTCGGCGCGGGCGGAGCGTAAGGCCCGTCGTGCGATGCCCCCGCTCATCCGGCTGTGGGACGGCAATTGGCAGCTGCGCGGGATCTGTGGGGCGGAGATCAGCGGTCAGTTCACCTGGCTGCTCAATGAAACCGGCACGGGTGTGCTCGTGCTGCCGTTCGAGTACTACTTAGCGAATTGGGCTGTCTCACAGTCCAGGTCGACGCAGAACGTCCATATCACCATCGACAAGGACGGCGCACGGTGGGACGGCCGGATGTCGCAGGCCGTCATCAAACAGGATGAGCACGGCGTCACCACGGTGGAGTTGACCTTCCTGCACTCCTACGAAGAGCTGAAACACATCTGCATCTGGTCGAATCCGTTTCTACCGGCCGCGATTCAGATCCCACAGAACTTCGTGCTCGCGGGTCCGTCGATCTCGATGCTCAAGCTGGCGTTGTTCCTCAACGTCATGCGGCTGGAGATGTCGCTGTGGGCGTTGCCGGACGATCCACTGGATATCGGCCAGTGGTTCAATCTCGATCAGTCGAACTGGTCGATCGTGGTCGCACCGGAGAATGTGCTCGCGGATTCATCGATCTGGACCGTGCTCGATTCTCGGTTCAAGATGTTCCACGATCTGGCCAAGGACACCCTCGACACCGCGGAGTTGATGATCACCACCCGGCGCTGGCTGGTCGGTGACCCGCCTCCGTGGCCGGGCGCGAACCTGCGCAGTGGCGCGCTCGTGGTCGACATCGTCGACAAGAGCGGTTTCAGCAGCGGCACCAGCCAGGGCGGCAGCGTCCTCGACGGCTTGGTCTACACGGCCGAGGTCTATGCCAACGACATGCTAGAGCAGACCGCGAATACGCTGCCGGACCCGAACAACCCTGCCGCATACCAGAATCCGGGCTGGCTGGGCACCCTGCCCAATGCCCCCTGGGTGATCTACCGGCCCGAACTGCACACCGGCGTGCAGACTTCGGCCTTCACCATCACGCCCTTCACCGATGTGCAGATCCTCACCGGTGGTCACTCACCCGATATGGTCAACCAAGGGGTGGAAGCGGCCCTCGAGGCGGCGGGCGCGGCCATCGGCATGCTCGCCGCGGCGGTCACCGCCGGGCTCGGAATCGCGATCGACACGGTGGCGCTGGGCTCGCAGTTCGCCAGGGACTTCGTCTATCCGGGATTCAAGGACACGCTGCTGGCCTGGGTGTCCTACAAGGATGCGGTCCGGGCCTCCGAGGCCGGCTGGTCGCACTACTACGAACGCTTCCAGGATGGTGCCGATGAGGCATACAGCCTGAGCTCGCTCACCTCGTTGAGCGCCGCGATGTGGGCGACGAGATCCTTCTTCACCCACGAGTTGACCGTCGCTGACGGTCAGCCCTATTACATCGGCGATCAAGGCCAGGGCCATTTCTTCCTCGGTGATCGGGTCGGCAGCACCGTCAACGGCATGCCTGCCGGCGAGATCTTCGTCGACCGGATCACCCAGTTGGACCTCGCCTGGCAGCGCGGCACCACCCCGGCCTGGCAGATCACCATCGGCACCAATCAGGAAGTGGAAGAGCCGCTGGTCAAGGCCATGCGGAAGATCGACGACATCAAATCGACGATCCACGACATCAACACCAACATCACGTTCAGCTAAGTCGATCGGAGAGGGAATCGGATGTCCATTCCACAACAGCATGAATGTGACCCCACCAAACCGGACGAAGCGTTCGCCTGGGCTCTGGTGGGGTTGCCCGGCCCGAAACACGCACCGATGATCGTGCACCCCATGGTGTTGCGCCAGTGGTCACAGCACCTGTGGGACTTGGGATTTCGGCATGATCCCGAAGCACAGACCAAGGAATACCATCCGCCGGTCCGCGGCCATCACCATTGGCTGAACGGGTCCGGGCAATGGAAGCCCAAGGGCACCCCCCGGCCGGCCCGGATCACCGCACCGGATGTCACGGTGCTGACGCCACATGAGCGGGCCGATCTCGTCGAACAGCTGCACCACCACGGTGATCTCGATCATCTGGTGCGCCGCAACGAGATCGAGGCGGCGCCGGCCGCAGCATCGGTGGTGCAGGCCGAGGCGCCGCCGCAATGACCTCACCCGATAAGGCCGCACCCACGGGATCCTTCGAGCTCTCCACCGACGGGTCCAACGGCCTGGCGGGGCTCACCGACGGCCGGACCGCGGCGTTCAGCAGTGATCCGAATGCCGTTCAGAACTACACGAACCAAACGTTCCAGGCCATGACCAGCGGGGCGGTCAACAATCTCGCGCAGCGATCGAGCACCAGTCTGAACAGCTTCGTCGGGTCGGCGATCGATGAGATGCTGGCCGGGCTGTGCCGGGCACTGGCGGGGATCGACGTGCTGGGTATCGAGCCCTTCGCCTTCCTGGACGGATGGGCGAATGACCTTGACGCACAGGCGAAGCAGGCAATATCCACGGCATCGACCGCCCAGGCGGCGGCGAACTCCGCCATCACGACGCTTCAGACGCAACAGCAGCAGTCGTCGACAGGCGGCAACGTGGTGAGTCTGCCGTCGTTTCCCCCCGACCTGTCGGGCAGTCTCGGTCCAGCGTGGAACCTGGGCGGTGAGACCGCAACTGCCCCCTGGGCGACCGACAAGAAAGGTGACGTGTACCTCGCTTCCCCGTCCAGTGGTGCGGTGACAGGTCGCCGGTACGCGCTCAACCAAGCCGTCATGGCCACCGACGACCACCAGGCCACCACCGTGGCCACATGGACCGATCCGAACAGTCAGACGTATACCGGATTGATCGTGCGGGCGGCCGGCGACATGAGTAGCTTCGTGTACTTTCTGGTGTATCAGAGCTCGGCCGACCTCGGATACGGCACCTGGAACGCTGCAACGGGCACATGGACTTTCACCGACTGGGGCACCGCCCCCGTCACATTGCAGGTCGGCGCCACAGTGACATTGGCGGCATCGGGGAATACCTATATCGGATCGATCAATGGCACCGGCGTGGTGTCACACTCCGATCTGCTGGGACAGGCGACAGTCGGGAAGCCGAACCGCAGTGTCGGCTTGATCAGCAAGCAGAATGTCGACGGCTGGGGCAACGTCTCGATCGGTTGGGCCGCAGGCAGTTTCAATGCCACTGACACCAGCCAGCCGACAACTCTCGGCACAGGATGGTCGCTTTTCATGGGTTCCAATACGCCGGTTGGCTATCCGAATTCCTCGGACGGGCTGATCCATCCCCTGTCGAAGGTTTTCGACACCCAGCGTCAGCTCGCCAACGTCACGCTCGTCGATCTCGGCGCGGGATCGATTCAGATTCAAAAGGCGGGCTGGTATGCCCTGTCCTTCGCCTGCGAATTCGTTTCGACGTACCCGACCGAAGGCGCCGTGGGCTTCCTGCTCACTCCGGCGGGTGGGACGCAAACCATGGCTCGAATCGGTGCGGCGGTCAACTCGACGACCGTGGTCGCTACCGCGTCGAACCTGATCTATTGCCAGGTCGGAGACCAGATCCAGCCAGGGGTTGTCGGCTCCGGCTCCGGTAGCGGCCAGATTCAAGGTTACGGCGGTGGATTCATTACCTATTTCGAAGGTGCGCTGGTCAGCGGCGCATGATCTGAGGAGCCGCGATGACATCACCCGATAGATCCGTGCCCACCGGATCGTTCCAACTGCCCACGGAAGGCTCCAACGGCCTCGCGGGGCTCACTGACGGCCGGTCCGCCGCATTCAGTAATGATCCGAATACCGTTCAGAACTACACGCATCAGACATTCCAGGCGATGACGTCGGGTGCGGTCAACAGTCTCGCGCAGCGGTCCAGCGCCAGCCTCAACAACTACGTCGGCGGCGCGATCGACGAGATGCTCGCCGGATTGTGCCGGGCACTTGCGGGGATCGACGTGCTGGGCGTCGAGCCGTTCGCGTTCCTGGACGGATGGGCGAGCAACCTCGACGCCCAGGCGCAGCAGGCGGTGGCGGGCGTCGGCGCGATCTCGAAGGGTATTACCGGACCCATCACCGGAACCGCGTCGTCCAACCCCTCCGATGTGCTGCCCGCCATGACCGCTCTGCAGACGCGATTTCAGCAGATCCTGCTGCAGGGCAACGCGATTGTCTTCACCACCCCGCAGAACTACACACCGTCCAAAGGCATCCTGTCGATCGACATCATCCTCATCGGCGCCGGTGGCGGTGGCGCCGGTGGAATGTGGAATTTGGCGGGCGCGGGCCGAAGTGCGGGCGGCGGTGGCGGTGGCGGTGGCGAAGTGCACACCTCGATCCCGGCGTCATTGCTCCCCACCGACGGCAACGGCAATTTCCTGCCGATCGCCATCACCGTGGGTCCGGGCGGCGCCGCCGGAGCGCCCGGTGGGCAGTGGGGCTTCCCCGGTGCGGCAACATCTTTCGGACCCTGGCTGGCCGCGGGCGGCGGCCAGGGCGGTGGAGTGGCACAGGGCACCTCCGGGCCGGGTGGTGTGGCCGGAACCGGGATGATTCCCGGTGGGACCGGTGGACACGGCGGGCCCGCTGGTATCGGCGATGTCTACCCGAGCGCGGGCAACGGCGGCAATTCCATCTCGGCGTATGCGCTCTACGGAGGTGGTGGCGGAGGCGGTGGCGGCGCGGGCTTTACCGGTGGCCAGGGCGGAAACGGTGGCCAGGGCGGTATTTCGCCCGGAGGCGCGGCCGGGTCACCAGGCCAGACCGGGACCGCGCCATCGTCCATCGTCGCGACCGGCGGCGGCGGTGGCGGCGGTGCCCTGACCGGTTCCGACTCCGGGGGCAATGGCGCGTTTCCCGCCGGTGGCGGTGGCGGCGGCGGTGGTAATGCCACCGCCGCCGGCTACGCCGGAAACGGCGGTGCCGGAATCGCTTACGTTATCGAGCGGACCAGCTGATGTTCGTGACCAACCTGGTGGTGTTCACGACATCGGGCGTCTGGTCACCGCCGCCGAAGCTGTTCGCCATCGATCTGATTCTGCGCGGCGCCGGTGGTGGCGGCGGTGCCAACGGCGGTGGTGGTGGCGGACAAGCCGTCGTATCCGCCCGCCGCGTTCCCGCCGCAATGTTGACCGGACCTGTACAGGTGACGATCGGACAGCCGGGAACCGTCGGAAATGATGGTGGCGCAACCAGTTTCGGGGCACTGCTGACCGCTGTGGGCGGTCTGAGCGCAAACAACGGCGGTGCCGGCGGCGGTACCAGCTTTCAGCGCGGTGGGTCCGGCGGAACGAACGGTAACCCGGGCGAGTCGGTTTCCGGTGATGTCATCTCGCTGCTGACCGGGGGCGGCGGTGGAGCCGGGTCCGGCGCGGGCGGCGGCTCGTCCGGGTTGGTTCCCGCTGACACCGGCAATCCTGCCTTCTGGCAGGTCCTGCAGTCCGGTGGCGGCGGAAGCTCCGGTAAGCCTGGGGGATATCCCGCAGGCGGGGGCGGTTCCGGTGCGACGGGCGCCGCCGGTGTAGCCACGGTCATCCATTATCTGTTCTCGTAAAGAAGGCACAAACACATGAAAACAGCGACGCAGACATCTATTTCGCCGAGTGGCTTCGCCGGCCCTGCCCAGCACTACGCACTGTCGGAACCGCTGTGCGGCAACACCCACGTGATCGTCTGGACACAGGACGCGTTCGGTCAGCAGGCCGCCGAGGCGGTTATCGTCGCGGCCCGGATGGACGGGTCGGCGATCACGCTGACTCGGTTGCCCGGCTCGTTCGTGCATGCGGATCCCACTCCGGAAGCGGCCCTGGAATTGGCCGGCTATCAGGTGGTGCGGGGATGACCATCTTCGGCATCGATATCTCGAACAACAACGGTTCGGACATCGATCTGGCCGAGGTAGTCCGAGAAGGCTTTTCGTTCGTGTTCGCGAAGGTGTCCGAGGGAGTCGACTTCGTCGACGCGACCTGGCCCGGCTATCGCGATACTGCGCACGCGAACGGTCTTGTCGTCGCTGGCTACCACTATCTGCGCGGCGACTGCGATCCCGATGCCCAGGCGGAGCTGTTCGTCGACCGCCTCGGCGATGCTGCCGCGATGATCGACTTCGAGGCCAATTCCGGTGGTATGAACATATTTTGGGCGTTCGTGAACGCGGTGAACAAGCGCGGCAGGCGAATCGATCTCTCGTACATTCCACGCTGGTACTGGCTGCAGATCGGCAGCCCGGACCTGTCTCAGGTACCGGGGTTGATCCAGTCCAGCTATGTCGGCGGCACCGGGTGCGCCGCCGATCTGTATCCGGGTGACATCTCGCCGAACTGGAACGGTTTCGGCGGCAAGGCCGTCGATCTGCTGCAGTTCACCGACGCCGCTCTGGTCGCCGGACACACCGTCGACGCCAACGCATTTCGCGGCAGTGTCGACGATCTACGTCACCTGCTCGGGATGACGCCACCTACCACTCAGGGAGATCTCATGGCACTGAACGACTCTCAGCAAGCCGACCTGTATCAGAAGGTCCAGGACATTTGGGGGCAGCTGCTCGGTCCGGACGGCCAGGGATGGCCCCAGTTGGGCCTGAACCCGGAGGGTAAGAATTTGACTCTGGTCGACGCCGTCGCCAAGCTCGGCAGCGAAGTCCGTACCGAGCTACCGAAAGCGGCTTCGTGAGTGCCGGTGACGTGGTTGCCCGCAATGCGAAGACAGTGGTTTCCGCCATCGGCGGAGTGATCAATGGGCTCGCCGTGGCGGCGGTGCTGTTCCAGTACGCTCCCGCGGGAGTGGCCGGTTATGGGGCGGCAGTGCTTTCGGCCCTCGAAATCCTGCGCAGCGCCAATGTGTGGATCGTCAAGAACGAGTCCGCATTCGCCGCAGCTGCGGACGCGTGTAGCGAGCTCGTCTCGGATATCGAACATCCCCAGCTCGCGGGGGCCGGAGCCGCCTGATGCCACTCGTCGAGACCACGGTGCTCAGCGCCGCGACCTTCCTCGGCGGCACCGGTGCTTCCGCGTTCTTCGCCTGGCTGCGCACCCGAATTCGAGCGCCCGCGGAGAACCTGCGCAACGAGGTGGCAGTGGCCAAGGATGTCAACGACATCGCGCTGGCCACGCTCGCCCGGGTGTCGCAGGAACTGCGGGCCGTCACCCATCGCCTGGATGCGGTAGAGGTCGCACAGGAAGCATCGATCCGTGAATTAGACAGGGTCACAGTGCTTTTCCGGGAGGCGCTGGTGGTGTTGCGCGGCGTCATAGAGGCCGCGCGCGCCAGCCGCGTCCCCGAGCTGCACCTGTCACCGGAGTTGATGGCCGAGGTCCAACACATCAAGAAAGGTAAGGAGACATGACCGCACCCGCAGATCCCGGATTTCTGGGATATCAGCCGACGATCGAACCCCTCAAACTGACCACAGGTGCGAGCTTCGTACAGACCATTCAGCCCTCCGGCGGAGTCTTGTTCCCCACGGGCACCACCGTGAAGATCGTCTTCACCGCCTCCGGCGGCGCGGTGCTGGATACATGGTCCGCCACGGTCACCACGACCACGGCAACCTGGACCGTGCCGAACGTGACCGCCGACGCCATTCCGGCGAACACGCGCTACACCATGCTGGTCACCTATCCCTTCACACCGGCTGTCACATACGCCTGGTACGAGGGCGTTGTCCTCCGCACCTAGCGGACAGCGAACGACATTCTGTCGCAGCAACAGTCGCGCCATCGTGCGTCGACGAACATCCACCATCTCTGAAGGAGTTGTCATGACCATTGCCGTCAACGCCACCAAGACCGCCCTCTGCAACGCTTACGCCGGGATCGCCGGCAGCAATGTCGCCTACGTGTCGGTCCACTTCGCGGACCCCGGCTCCACCGGCCTCAACGAAGCCAGCGGCGGAACGCCTGCCTATGCGCGCCAGCCCACCACCTGGGGGGCAGTGACCAACGGCCAGGTCTCGGGCTCCCAGGTCGTGATCAACCTGCCTGCGAACACTTACGTCTACGCAGGTCTGTGGAAGTCGGCCACCGGTGGTTCGGCAGATTTCATCGACAAGGTCGCCATCTCCTCCACCACGATGGGCGGCCAGGGTCAGCTGCTGATCACCCCGACCTTCACCGTCAGCTGAACCCGGCACGTCCGGAATCCTTTCACCCGCAACAGAATCGGAGGGCGCCGTGACAGCACCAGGACAGGTGATCACTGCGACACCACCCGCAGCGCCGACAGCGCTACCTGCTGTCCCGGCGCCACCGACCACTACGGTCGCGCCACCGACGGCACCGATCAGGATCATCGACGGAACCCTGGTACCGGTCATCCCCCCCTACCTGACCTCGTACTTCGGTGGCACAGGAACTCTGACCGCGGCATTCACGGCTTCGGTGGCACAACCGGGAAGCGGTACGGGCTTCGGCGCATTGTCGGCTGCGGTACTCCTCTCGCAGCCCTGCACGGCGAATTTCGGTGGCACCGGCTCGAGCGCCATGGCTGTCGCTTCCGGCGCCGGTGCCCGTGTGGTTGTCTCGGCATCGTTCGCTACCGAGGGTCTGCTTCGTCTCGTGGATGCGGCTTTCGGTGGCTCGTGCAGCCTGTCGGCCGTGGTCGTACCGCATCTCACCGCATCCGCGTCCTTCTGGGGCGCAGGGGTGCCTTTCGGTATCACCCCCGTCCCTGTCGCTGCAGCCTTCGCCGGTGCTGGTGCCGAGAACGCCGTCACCGGGCAAATTCCGCAATGGACCGGAACCGGAGCGCTGAGTTGCCCTGCCGTCGTTGGGCTGCGACCCTCCGGCATGACGAAGAGCGGCACCGGGACTTCGACAGCTTCGTGGGTTCAGATGACGGGCTGGACGCCCGACACCGCCAATTACCCGGGGTCCGCGGTCAATTCGAATGCTCTTGTCAGCCAGGGCGCGAAGACAGCCGCGACGGTATCGAGCAGCGTCGCATTTTCTACGGGCACGCTCGGCAATTCGATAGCCATCCGCTTGAAAAAGAACGGCGTACTGATCGGCACCGCCGGAACCGCGAGCAGTTCGAGTCCGGCGACGGTCTCGGCAACCACGCAGATCAGCGTCAACGACCTGATCACCGTCGAGGTCACAGACACCAATCAGTTCGGAAGCTCCTACCCCGCCACTATCACGGCGGGTAGCAGTACCTACGTCCGAATAGCATGACGTCGGCGGGTATGCGATCCAGACCGGCTCGCATACCCGCTCAGGCAATGGGCGCCCGCTGTACCAGGCGGCAGTGCCACCAGGGGCGGCTCGGGTACTCGGGGGAATAGATGCGCAGATTCATTTCGTGTACCCGGCGGTCCAGGTGGTTGCGGATCAGGATGTGATCGTTCTCCGGGCCTGCGGGGGAGGGGCCGCTGTTCCACAGTTCGTCCCATTCCGCGGCCTTTTGGCACCTTCTGATGGTGTTCGCGCTCTGCCTGTCCGTTCCAGGGTTCGGCGCGAGCATGCGCAGATTGTGGACGACTCGGCGAGCCTCCTTGTGCCACTCCACCATTACGTCGTGGGCGGCGGGATTCAGGAGCATCCATTCCACGAAGCTCGCGCCGGCGCGCAGGCCGGGGAAGGTCTGTTCGTGGCTGGCATTGGTGGCGACGATGGTGAACGCGGGCAGGATATAGAAACTGGCCGGGCCGGGGAGGCTTTGGAGATCGGCTAGGTCGGCGGCGGTGGGCTCTGGGGTTCCGGCGCGGGAGCGGGGATCGTCCAGGAGGCCGGGAAAGCTGAGGCCGAGGATGTGTTTTCGGTAGAGCGAGGGCACATCCAACTCGTTCAGCAGCACCTGCATGGTGTTGACCGTCGTCGGGCGGGTGCCCAGTTCCACCTTCTCGATGAGGGAGGCCGAGATGTTGGCTCGTTTGGCGAGTTCGGTTCGGGTGAGGTGGGCGTCCAGACGGCGTTGGCGAATGTAGTCGCCGAATGGGTTGTTGGACAACGGCTCTCACCTTTCTCAGGGAAAATTGTATTGGGGTCTGTATCCGGGTATCCCACGGATTGTGTGGCCGGACTTTGTTGAACTCGCATCTCGTTATCACGGATAATAGAACATATGTTCGAACAATAGCTGAAATGGTGCCGCGACCTGCCGATGTGGGTGTGGCGCCGTTGCGCTAGGGGTGGAAGGCGGTCTTGTGGACTGGATGGATGAGTGTGTCGGCCGGCGGGTCGGGCAGGCGCTGGCCAAAGCGGGGGTGAGCAGGGCGGATCTTGCTCGTCGCCTCGAGATGTCCGATCGGTGGATCGCTGATCGGATGTCGGCGCCGGCCTCGTTCGAGCTCGGTGAATTGATCCTGCTCGCCGCGGCACTCGACCATGAAGTCCTCGACCTGCTCCCGGACGCGCGGTGTTCGCTGCGGCACGGCTGTGAGGTCTGTCGGACTGAACGCTGAACTCACGCAGCGCAATTCAAAGGCGGCACTCCCAAATGGGGAGTGCCGCCTTTATTGTTGTCCGATTTGTCGCATTTATTTCGATCATTTCGGCTGTTTCAGGTGAGGGAGGTGTCGCCCAGGGATTCGGCCAGGTGGCGAAGGAGGGCTTGTAGGTGCTTGCGGTCGGTGGGGGTCAGGGCGGCGAGTAGGCGTTGTTCGTTGGCTGTGTGGAGGGGGAGGAGGCGGTCGACTAGTTCGCGGCCTTCGGGGGTGAGGTTGACGCGGATGGCTCGGCGGTCGGTGGGGTCGGGGATGCGGGCTACCAGGCCCTTGGTGGTGAGGCGGTCTATGCGGTTGGTGATGGCGCCGGAGGTGAGCATGGCGGCCTTGTTCAATGCGCCTGCGGTGAGGCCGGTTTCGCCGGCGGAGCGGCGGAGGGTGGCCAGGACGTCGAATTCCCAGCGTTCGAGGTTGTGGGTGCGGAAGAAGGCGATCAGTTCGCGGTCCAGGACTTGGGCCAGGCGGGTGATGCGGGCGACGATCTCCATGGGGGAGACGTCCACGTCGGGGCGGACTTCTCGCCAGGCGGCGGTGATCTGGTCTACGGCGTCGGGCACGCGGGCTCCTGTCGGGAAATAATCTCAACATTAAGATACTTGACGTTGAGGTATCTGCATGGTTTTATCTTAACGTTGAGATTATCAATGAGGAGCTAATGATGAACATCAGCACCCGCTCCGGGGGATACGCCGGGACACTTGCTCTGACCGGGCTCGCGCCGCTGGTGTGGGGTTCCACCTACGCCGTCACCACCGAGTTCCTGCCGCCGGATCGGCCGATGTTCACGGCGCTCATGCGGACGCTGCCCGCGGGGCTGCTGTTGCTGGCCCTCACGCGGAAGGCGCCGCACGGCGAATGGGTCTGGAAGGCAGGCATTCTCGGCGCGCTGAACATGGGAGCGTTCATGCCGCTGCTGTTCCTCGCCGCGTATCGGCTGCCGGGTGGCGTGGCGGCGGTGCTCAGTTCCGCGTGGCCGCTGTTCGCGTTGCTGTTGGCGGCCATTGTGCTCAATGAGCGGTTGACGGTCCGGAAACTGCTTGCGGCAGTGATCGGTATCGGCGGGGTCGGGCTGGTGGTGCTGCGGGCGTCCGCCGCGCTCGACACGCTGGGGGTGATCGCCGGGCTCGGTGCCGCGGCCTCCATGTCGGCCGGTGTCATCATGACTAAACGCTGGGGTCGGCCGGAAGGCATTACGCCACTTGCTATGACGGGGTGGCAGCTCACCGCGGGCGGGCTGATGCTGGTGCCGATCGCACTCGGCATCGAGGGTGCGCCGCCGGCGCTGGACGGGCGGGCCATCGGGGGTTACCTCTACCTCGGGCTCATCGGCACCGCGCTGGCCTACGCCATCTGGTTCCGTGGCCTGGCACGCGCCAATGCCACCTCGGTCGCCTTCCTCGGACTGTTGAGCCCGCTGTCGGCCGCCATTATCGGCTGGGCCGCGCTGGGCCAGTCGCTGACGCCGCTGCAGGTGCTCGGCATGGCAATTGCCCTGGGCGGCACACTACTCGGGCAGCTCGCGACCGCGCCGCGTAAGACAGCGCCCGCGCCGGAGACAGCGGTGGCCGCGTCCACCGCGGTCTGACGCGCCCAACACCCGACGCCCCGACGCCCGTGCTCGGCCTGCGACTAATCCGCTGCCGAATTTGGTGGCAGCAGCGTTCGCCATTCCTCGAAGGAGACCAGAAGCCATGCGTATCACCGTTTTCGGAGCAACGGGCGACGTCGGCAGCCGGGTGATCACCGAAGCCCTGTGGCGCGGACATGACGTGCGAGCAATCTCGCGTGACCCGAGCCGGGTTCGCGGACTGCCCGACACCGTGGAGGTGCGCGCGGCCGATGCCTCGGATGCCGATCAAGTCGCGGCCGCGGTCGCGGGAAGCGATCTCGTGATCAGTGCGACGCGACCGGCGCCAGGCCAAGAGCATGAGCTCGCCCAGGTTGCTGCCGCACTATTGGAAGCATTGGCGGACAGTGAGATTCGGCTGCTGGTGGTCGGCGGCGCGGGCAGCTTCCTCGTTCCGGGCACCGGCGCGATACTCAGCGAGCAACCGGGCTTCCCCGCCGAGCTCCTGCCGATCGCCGATGCCTGCAATCAACAGCTGGCGGTGTTCCAGGAGTCCGAGCACGCGGTCGACTGGGCCTATCTCAGCCCGGCCACGCTG
This sequence comes from Nocardia sp. NBC_01388, assembly GCF_045040085.1. Classification (NCBI taxonomy): domain Bacteria; kingdom Bacillati; phylum Actinomycetota; class Actinomycetes; order Mycobacteriales; family Nocardiaceae; genus Nocardia; species Nocardia sp. NBC_01388. The sequence goes on along the minus strand of NZ_CP109553.1, from coordinate 6,390,154 downwards.
CTGGAGCCGGGCGTGCGCACCGGCGTTTTCCGGCTCGGCACCGACGAACTTCTCGCCGATCATGAAGGCAATTCCGCCATTTCGATGGAGGACCTCGCCATCGTGCTGCTCGACGAGGCGGAGCAACCCAAGCATCACCGGGCCCGTTTCACCGCTGCCTACTGACCGCTCGATTCGCCGCATCCGGCGGATCGAGACCCACGCCGAACGAAAAGTGGCGCGGGCTCCGAAAACTCCGGAGCCCGCGCCACTTTCAGGTCAAAGTGAGGTTCAGAACGGGTGGAACCCCGCACCCACGCCACCGTGCCGGTCGATATCCGCCAGCACCATCGTCATGGTCGTGGACAGCTCCGGCGCGTGGATCAGATCCCCGGCGCCGGTGCAGGCCGGCAACTGGATATCGATCGGCCCGGCGTCGAAATCCGTACCGGCGACGACCATTCCGACCAGGCGATCGCCCAGGATCACCGGCGCGCCGGAGTCACCGTGATTGGCGCACACCTGGCTGCGGAACCAATTGCGGTTGGTCTCCCACACCGGTCCACAGGTGTAACCGGTGGTGCGGCCGTTCTTGCACGCCATATCACCGATATTCGGCGGCGCCCCGATGCTGTTGATCACCGATTGCGCGACCTGCTTGGTCGGAGCGACCCGGCTGGCATCGAAATCGATGACGGACCAGTCGTTTCCGGCGCTCTTGTTGGCGATCACGCCGATGCCGCCGCTGTGCGTGTACTCGGCGGCAATGCGCGCGCCGACCTCGCCGCAGTGCCCGGCGGTAATGCCGACCAGCTTGCCGTCGCGGTCGTAGCCGATGGTGGTGAGCGTGCAATCGGCGAGAGTTGTCGGATCGTCGAGCTGTTCGACGTAGATGCCCGAGCCGCCACCGAGTGTCACCACGGGCGCCGCGTCTGCGGTTCCGGTGAGCAGGAAGGTGGAACTCAGGGCAGTCGCGACAACGGCCGCCCAGGACAGAACTCGGGCGCGGCCCGTAACGAACATGGTGTTCCCCATCCCCCGGAAAAGAATCGAGCGGCGCGCTGAAAGCCGGTTCCGCCAACGCGCGTGTGGATCGTGTCACGGGCTGTCGCACCGAAGCAAGTCGATTGACCAGTGACGGATTCGATGACCCATTCGCCGGTCCGGGCGACCAGCTGCGCGCGCGACGACCAGCGCATAATGAATAAGCCTTGACCTTGACGCTACGTCAACTTGCATGCTGAATTCATCGAGGTCGAACAAAGCGGGAAAGGACCGAACGTGGCAACCGAATGGTCGATCCAGGACCTGGCCAAAGCCGCCGGAACCACCAGCCGCACGCTGCGGCATTACGGTGAGCTCGGGCTGCTGGCGCCCACCCGGATCGGCGGCAACGGTTACCGCTATTACGACCAGAACTCGCTCGTACGGCTGCAGCGCATCCTTCTGCTGCGCGAACTCGGTCTGGGCCTCCCGGCCATCGCCGAAGTTCTTGCGGGACAAAAGGACACCGCCGCCGCCCTGCGCACACATCTGGAATTGCTGAAACACGAGCAGGACCGGATCGCGCGGCAGATCGCCTCGGTGCACACCACATTGCACAAGACGGAAGCGGGTGAATCACTCATGGCCGATGAGGTTTTCGACGGATTCGACAACAGTCAGTACAAAGACGAGGTCATCGAAAGATGGGGAAAGGACGCCTGGGACAGCGGCGACCGCTGGTGGCGCACCATGAGCGAGGCCGATAAGAAGGCCCACTTCCAGGCCCACCTCGATATCGCCGCCGACTACGGCCGAGCACACGCCGCCGGACTCGCGGTCGGCGCCGACGAGGTGCAGGCCATCGTCCAGCGCCACTACGACTGGGTGACGCTCGGCTGGCAGGGCACATGCCCGCCTGCGCAGTATTTCAAGAACCTCGGCGAAATGTACGTCGCCGACCCGCGCTTCGCGGCCAACTACGACAAGCACGGTGTCGGCACCACCGAGTTCGTTCGCGACGCCATGAACGCGTACGCCGACACCCGGCTGTAAATCAATGTCGATGTGTACACATCAAGGTGTACACTTCGACTATGACCGACACGATCAATGTCCGCCAGCTACGCGAAACCCTGTCGGCACGCTTGGATGCGGCCGAAGCGGGGGAGTACACGGTCATTACTCGCGACGGGCACCCGGCCGCGGCATTGGTGCCGATCGACGTATTCAAGACGATCGAGGACGCAGAGGACGAGCTGCTTGCCCGCAGGGCGGATGAGGCATGGGAGGCGGAAAAGGATCAGCCGCGCGTGGCGATGGCCGAACTGATCGCCGACATGTTCGGGGAGCGGGAAGCAGGGTGAAATACGGCTTCGAGTTCCTGCCCTCGGCGGCGCGGGCGCTGCGGGCGATTCCGCAGCCGCAAGCTCTGCGCATCCTCACCGAATTATCGAAGCTCGGTGACGACCCCTACTCCACCACCGCTGATGTGCGAAAACTTGTTGGGCGGGAAGGCTATCGACTCCGGGTGGGCGACTACCGGTTGATATATCGGATCGAGGACGGTCGCGTCGTGATCCTGGTAGTGCATGTGGGGCATCGGCGTGACATCTACGACCGGTGATCCGGGATGCCATCAGATGGTGGCCGGCTTCATCGATTGGCAACGCAGAACGGCCCGAGCTTCAAGCTCGGGCCGTTGGCGTGTGGGCTATCGAATCAGGCTGCGCCGCACATGGATTGCATGACGCCGCGGAGGATCGGCATGCCGTAGGTGGTCGGGGCGAAGGCGAGGGTCTGGGCCATGGTCAGGGGGGTGGTGATGGTGGAGGCCACGCCGGTGAAGCCGGCGATGATGTTGCCCGCGGTCATGAGGAGGCTGGCGGTGTCCAGGGTCAGGGTGATCATGTCGAAGGCGTTCTCCACCTTCACATCCGACAGCGGAACCGTGTCCAGGCCCTTGCCCTCGTAGATGTCGAAGCCCAGGTTGGCCAGGAACGTGAGCGGGCCGTAGTCCAACGCGTTCACCAGGGGGCCGAGCTGTTCGATACGGCGCATCAGCACCGAGTGCGCGACTCTGTTGTCATGCAGGAAGCCTTGCAGCGCATCGGCATTCGCATTGACGGCGGCCGGATCGACCGGGAGCCCGGCGGTGCGGGTGAGGAAGTTGCGGGTGCGCTCGACCAGGTCGGAGGTCTTGAGTTCGGCCAGCGGGGTGCAGGTGCCGTCGGCCTTGGTCAGCTGGTTCGCCAGATCCACGAGCGGCTGCGGCACCGCCACATGCTCGTCCGGCAGCGGCTCCAATTGCAGCTTCGCGTATGCGGTGGGGGCGGTGCAGGTGCGGGCCAGCTGCGCCTGGATGGAACGGGCCAGTGACTTCACGCCGTTGAACATCGCGCCGACGATCGGCTTGAGAATGAAACCGGCGGTCGGGATGAGGCTGAAGGCCAACTGCGTCGGGATCTTCACGATGCGGGTGCCGAGAATGAACACCTCGACCACATCGGACACGGTGATCGTGGACAGCGAGACGGTCTGGTCGATGCGGCCGGTGCGGATCGCATCCAGGTCGTTGACCAGGTAGGACACGATCGGGTCGTCGAGGAATTCGAGCCGGTCGCCCTGCCCTGTCGGATCGATCGGCAGTCCGCGCCGGTGCACGTGGACCTGCGCGATGGTCTGGCGGAAATCGTTGACCTGCTGATCGAACGCGGCCTGCTGACCTGCCGGAACAACCGTGCGAACGGCGGTCGCGGCATTGGTGACAATGTCGTCGAAGGTTGCCGCGCCGTTGCCACATAGGCCGGCCGGGTCGGCTACCTGGGTACTGGCGAGGGTGCTTTCGTCGGCGTGCGCAGGGGCTGCGGTGGGAATGAGGGCGACGGTGCTGAGCACCGCCGCGAGCGTGAGTGCGCCCACGAGGGGCGCGAAATGGGTTAACCGCATGGTGGGAGGTCGTCTTCCGGTCGGCGGGGAGGCACGGCCGCATAACTGCGCACGGCAGCGATCTGGACGTATGTTCAGCTCGTTGCGTTATGGAATACAGTTCTGATTACGGGTCTGTCCCCTGTTTGGTTAACGCTGAGCGAAATCCTGGACGACAGCTCCCTCGCACGGGGGATGACGACCGCCGGTTCCGTCCGTAACCTGGACCCCCGAAAATCCCACCTACCGGAGCCCACGCGCGCCGATATCTTCTTCCACTACGCTGGGCTCCCGTGACCGTCGCATCCCCCTTCGATCTCATCGTCGTCGGCTCCGGCTTCTTCGGGCTGACCATCGCCGAACGCACCGCCAACCTGCTGGGTAAGCGGGTCCTGGTGGTCGACCGCCGCTACCACCTCGGTGGTAACGCGTACTCGGAGGCGGAGCCAGAGACCGGCATCGAAATCCACAAGTACGGTGCTCACCTTTTCCACACCTCGAACAAACGGGTGTGGGACTACGTGAACCAGTTCACCGAATTCACCAACTACCAGCACCGCGTCTACGCGCTGCATAAGGGTCAGGCCTACCAGTTCCCCATGGGACTCGGCCTCATCTCCCAGTTCTTCGGCCGCTACTTCACGCCGGAGGAAGCACGCGCGCTGATTGCCGAGCAGTCCGCCGAGATCGACACCAAGGACGCTGCCAATCTCGAGGAGAAGGCGGTGTCCCTGATCGGCCGCCCGCTCTACGAGGCGTTCATCCGTGACTACACCGCAAAGCAGTGGCAGACCGACCCACGGGAGCTGCCCGCAGGCAATATCACCCGCCTGCCGGTGCGCTACAACTTCGACAATCGGTACTTCAATGACACCTACGAGGGTCTGCCCAAGGACGGGTACACCGCGTGGCTGACCAAGATGGCCGAGAGCGAGCTCATCGAGGTCCGTGTCGACACCGACTGGTTCGACGTCCGCGATGAGCTCCGGGCGCAGAACCCGGACGCGCCCGTCATCTACACCGGCCCGCTGGACGCCTATTTCGATTACAGCGAGGGCGAACTCGGATGGCGCACCATCGATTTCGAGACCGAGGTCTTGGAAACCGGTGACTTCCAGGGCACCTCGGTCATGAACTACAACGACGCGGACGCGCCCTACACCCGCATCATCGAGCCGCGCCACTTCCACCCCGAGCGCGACTACCCGAACGACAAGACCGTCATCATGCGCGAGTTCTCCCGCTTCGCTCAGACCGGCGACGAACCGTACTACCCCGTCAACACCCCCGACGACCGCGCCAAGCTGCTCGCCTACCGCGAGCTCGCCAAGGCCGAAACCGCTTCGGCCAAGGTCCTTTTCGGTGGCCGCCTCGGCACCTACCAGTACCTGGACATGCATATGGCCATCGGCGCCGCGCTCAGCATGTTCGACAATGTGCTGCGCCCGCACCTGGAGTCCGGCGCCGCGCTGGTGGACACCGCCGAATGACCGCACAAGCCACGCTGGAAGACATGACGCCAGAAGAGTCTCACGGAGCGACCCGCGCCAAGTCCCTCCTGCAGCGCATCATCCTGCCCCGGCCGGGCGAACCCCTCGACGTACGCAAGCTGTACCTCGAGGAGTCCGATACCAACGCCAAACGCGCGCACGCCACCTCGCGCACCTCGCTGTCCATCGGCGCGGAGTCCGAGGTGTCGTTCTGCACCTACTTCAATGCGGTCCCGGCCAGCTACTGGCGGCGCTGGAGCGTATTGCAGTCGATGGTGCTGCGGCTGGAACTCGCCGGCCACGGGCGCGTGGACGTGTACCGGTCCAAGGCCGACGGCTCGCGAATTCACGTGCAGGGCAACGAGTTCAGTGCGCCGGGCGAGGCACAGGACACTCTGGTCGAGTTCGAGGTGGATCTGGGCCCGTTCGAGGACGGCGGCTGGATCTGGTTCGACATCACCACCGACAGCGCGGTGCAGCTGCGCAGCGGCGGCTGGTACGCGCCGATCGAGGCGCCGGGTGAGGGCAGCATCGCCATCGGCATGCCGACCTTCAACCGCCCTGCCGATGCGGTGAAAACCATTACCGCCCTGGGTAGCGACCCGCTGGTGCTGGAGAAGATCAAGGCCGTCATCATCCCCGACCAGGGCACTCGCAAGGTCGTGGACGAGCCGGGCTTCGCCGAAGCCGCACTGCCGCTGGGTGATCGCCTGGCCATCCACAACCAGCCCAATCTGGGTGGGTCCGGTGGATACAGCCGGGTCATGTACGAGGCGCTGAAGACGACCGATGCCGAGTTCATCGTCTACATGGACGATGACATCGAGATCGAACCCGACAGCATCCTGCGCGCACTCGCGTTCTCGCGCTTCGCCAAATCGCCCATCCTCACCGGTGGTCAGATGCTGAATCTGCAGGAGCGCTCGCATCTGCACACCATGGGCGAGATCGTGGACCGCTCCATCTTCATGTGGACCGCGCCCGCGAATGTCGAGTACGACCACGACTTCTCGAAGAATCCGCTCAGCGACCGCGACAACTCCAAGCTGCTGCACCGTCGCATCGATGTGGACTTCAACGGCTGGTGGACCTGCGTCATCCCGCGTCAGGTGGCCGAGGAGATCGGGCAGCCGCTGCCGCTGTTCCTCAAGTGGGACGACGTCGAATATGGTTTGCGCGCAAGGGATCACGGCTATCCGACCGTCACCCTGCCGGGTGCGGCCGTCTGGCACATGGCCTGGAGCGACAAGGACGACGCCATCGACTGGCAGGCGTACTTCCACCTGCGCAACCGCCTGGTGGTCGCCTCCCTGCACCTGCCCAACGACGGCCGGCCCATGGTGGTCAACACCATCAAGGCGACGCTGAAACACCTGCTCTGCCTGGAGTATTCGACGGTGGCCATCCAGAACGAGGCCATTCGCGACTACCTGGCCGGACCGGACGAGCTCTTCGAGCTGCTGCCGACCGCGCTCGGCAAGGTGCACGCCATGCGCAAACAGTTCCCGGACGCCGTGGTGCTGCCGTCCTCCACCGAACTGCCGCTGCCCAGCCACGCCGAGGTGGGCGCGGTCGGCGAACCGTCGAACCCGCTCTCGAAGATCGCGCGGCTCGGCAGGGGTGTGGTGCACAACTTCCGCAAGGCCAACACCAAGCACCACGACGTCCCGCAGCTGAATGTGCCGACGCTGGATGCCCGCTGGTACCTGCTGTCACAGGTGGACGGCGTCACCGTCACCACCGCCGACGGCCGCGGTGTGGTCTACCGCAAGCGGGATCCGCGCAAGGCCGCCGAACTCTTCCGTGAGGCGCTGCGGTTGCGCAGGGAGCTGGCCGAGCGATTCCCCGAGGTGCGCGAGCAGTATCGTGCGGCGCATTCACATCTCACGAGCAAGGCCGCGTGGGAGAACACGTTTGGAATAAGCACCGTCGGGATCACGAGCGACTCTGGGAATGAGAGCAAATGACCGCCAGTCAGTCGGCCACCGAGCCTGATCGTGGATTGCACGTCGTCCCCGAGACCGCCGTGACCACCCCGCCGGCCGAGGTGAAGATCCTCAATCTGGTGCAGGGCACCATCGGCCGGAATCCGGCCGTGGTCAAGGTCGCTCGCGGAATGTCGCATTTCGGCGATCATTCACTCGGCTGGGTCGGCATCGCCGCGGTGGGAGCGCTCGTCGACAAACCGCGCCGCCGGGAGTGGGCCGGGGTCGCGGTCGGCGCGTTCGGGGCGCACGCCGCCTCCGTCGTGATCAAGAGAATCGTCCGCCGACCGCGCCCGAATGATCCATCGGTGCAGGTCAACGTGTCGACACCGGGCAAGCTCAGTTTCCCGTCCTCGCATGCGACCTCCACGACGGCGGCGGCGGTGTTGCTCGGCAGGCTCACCGGGTTACCCTTGCCCGCGGTGCTCGTCCCGCCGATGCTGCTTTCCCGGGTCGTCCTCGGGGTTCACTACCCATCCGACGTGCTCGCCGGTTCCGCGCTGGGCGCCGCATCAGCCGCTGTTGTGCTTGCCGCCGAAAAGAGACTCGCGAAGTGACCGCGCAGGAAGAAAGAGCCGTTGTTGACATGAGCGAAGAGCCGACCGGCGTTGACCTGGACGAAGGTGTCACCAAGGGCCCGCCGAAGACCCTGATGGGTGGTCTGGTGAAGGCCGTGCGCCCACGCCAGTGGGTCAAGAACGTGCTGGTGCTGGCGGCGCCGCTGGCCGCGGGCAAGGACGCGGCTGGGCATCTCGTGGTCAACGACATGCAGGTGCTCGGGCACGTGGGCATCGCCTTCGTGGCGTTCTGCCTAGCGGCCTCGGGCATCTACCTGGTCAATGACGCTCTGGATGTGGAGGCCGACCGGGCCCACCCGACCAAGCGTTACCGGCCGATCGCCGCCGGCGTGGTTCCGGTGAATCTCGCCTACATGCTGTCGGTCGTACTGCTGGTGGTGTCGATCACCCTCTCGTTCGTGGCGTCCTGGCATCTGGCCGTGGTGATGGCCGTGTACATCGGCATCCAGCTGGCCTACTGCTTCGGCCTCAAGCACCAGGCCGTGCTCGATATCTGCATCGTCTCCTCCGGCTTCCTGCTGCGTGCGGTCGCCGGCGGTGCTGCCGCCGATATCAAGCTGTCCCAGTGGTTCCTGCTCATCATGGCTTTCGGCTCGCTGTTCATGGCGGCCGGAAAGCGCTACGCCGAGTTGAAGATCGCGCTCGACACCGGCGCCAAGATTCGCAAGTCGCTGCAGTACTACACGGCCACCTACCTGCGTTTCGTCTGGACCCTCTCGGCCACCGCGGTGGTGGTCTTCTATGGGCTGTGGGCGTTCGAACAGGGCCGGATCAAGGACACCGACTGGTTCGCGATCTCGATGGTGCCCTTCACCATCGCGGTGCTGCGCTACGCGGTGGACGTCGACGGCGGTGAAGCCGGTGAACCCGAAGAGATCGCCCTGGGGGACCGGATCCTCCAGTTCCTCGCAATAGCCTGGATCGGAGCGGTAGGTGTCGCTGTCTATCTCACCTGACGTGGTAGAGGGAGAAGAGCGAGGGGAGGGCGCACCGACGGCACAGTTGCCGGTCGGCAGCGCCCATCGGCGTGCGGCAGATGTGTCCGCGCGCCGTTTCTCGCGACTATCTCGCACCGTCTTCATCGGTGGGATCGTGCTGACCGCGACCCTTTTCGCAGTCGGCGCCTGGCAGCGGCGATGGATCGCCGACGACGGGCTGATCGTGCTGCGCACGGTGCGAAACCTGCTGGCGGGCAACGGCCCGGTGTTCAACGAGGGCGAACGCGTCGAGACCAATACCAGCGCGGCCTGGACCTACGTCGTCTGGTTCTTCAGCTGGCTGACCCAGCTGCGGCTGGAGTACGTGGTGCTCGGCATCGCGCTCACGCTGTCGGTGCTGGCGATCGTCTTCGCCATGCTCGGTTCGGCAAGGCTCTGGGGCGGAACGAAATCCGCGCTCCTGGTCCCGGCCGGTGCACTGGTCTACATCGCCATGCCGCCTGCCCGTGACTACGCCACCTCCGGTCTGGAGAACTGCCTGGTCATCTGCTGGCTGGCAGTGCTGTGGTGGCTGCTGGTCCGCTGGAGTCAGGCCGAACGGGTGCGCCTGCCAGGCTTTTTCGGCCTGGTGTTCTTCGCCGGACTGGCCCCGCTGATCCGGCCGGAGATGACGCTCGTCGGCGGCCCGGCACTGCTCGTGATCTTTTGCGCGCCACTGCCGCGGACCAGGTTGCGGCCGATCGTCTTCCGCTCCGGCATCGTGCTGGTCGCCGGGCTGGCGCCGGTCGCCTACCAGATCTGGCGCATGGGCTATTACGGTCTGCCGTACCCGAATACGGCCGTCGCCAAGGATGCGGCGGGTGCGAAGTGGCATCAGGGCTTCATCTATCTGTGGAACTTCGTCGGCCCGTATTGGCTGTGGCTGCCACTGCTGCTGCTCGTGATCGCCGCGGTGTTCGCGGTACGGTCCGGCCGCGCCGTCGGCTCGCTCGGCCGCCATGCCTCGGATGACGAGGTCTCCGGGGATTCGGACAAGCGCTGGCGCACTCGGATTCACCGGCTCAGCGTTTGGCTGCACACTCCCGCCGCCGTCGTCACGCTCATGGTCGGCAGCGGTGTGGTGCTCATCGTCTACGAGCTCCGCGTCGGCGGCGACTTCATGCACGGCCGAATGCTGCTGCCGCAGCTGTTCTGCCTCATGCTGCCGGTGGCCGTGCTGCCGGTGCGGGTGCCGCAGAACATCTTCAGTGGAGAGCGGGGCGGGCGCCGCATGGATTGGGCGCTCGCGGTGGTGCTGGCGGGCTTCGTCGGCACCGCGGGCTGGGCGCTGTTCGCGGCCAATACGACGGCCATCACGACCGGCACCAAGATCGCCTCCAACGGCATCGTGGACGAGCGAATCTACTACGTGCTCAACACCGGTCACGATCACCCGATCCTGGCTGAGGATTATCTGGACTATCCGCGTATGCGCGCCATGGTTCAGGACATCTCGGATACGCCGGACGGCGGCCTGCTGCTCAATTCGCCGTCCTTCATGTTCTGGTACGTCGCACCGCCGCCGTCGCCCATCCCGGACGGTGGCGCCGGGCATACCGTCTTCTTCCTGAATCTCGGTATGACCAGCATGAACGTGCCGCTGAACGTGCGGGTCATCGATCAGATGGGCCTGGCGTATCCGCTTGCGGCGCATACCGACCGGCTCACCGACGGCCGTATCGGGCACGACAAGAACCTGTACCCGGACTGGGTCGTGGTGGATGCGGGCATGGTCGACAAGCATCCGTGGCTGCCCTGGTACATGGACGATAAGTGGGTGCAGCAGGCGCGAGTCGCGCTGTCCTGCCCGCAGACCCAGGATCTGCTGGCGTCCTCACGGTCGCCGCTGACCTTCGATCGGTTCCGGCATAATGTGATGCAGTCACTGGACTTCTCGCAGTACCGGATCGATCGGGTGCCGAAGTACGAGATCCAGCGGTGCGGGTTGGTCGATCCGTATCCGTCGGCTCCGGCAGTCCCGGTGCCACCCAAGTAGCGAGACGGTCTGTCCCCGGGACAATTCCGGGCAAATTTATCGAATCACCCACGGCGGCGATCCTTTAACACAGGGTCGCCGCCGTTGTGTCCGATTCGCAACCGGATAACGCACTCCCATCTCGGTTTGGTAACACCCCGGGGGTCGTTTAGCGATAGCATCCCTGGGTAGCCCGTCGCGGTCCATCTCGTATGTGTCGCAACGGTTGTCGCAATACACGGCCCGCGCCCTGGCATGGGCAGCCGGTCGTGCCGACGAAAGGCCGAACGAGACGTGCGAGGCTTGACGGTGGGTGGGGCGCAGGAGATTCGGGCCCGGGGCACAGGCGCCGGGCGCGGATGGTTGCGAAGATCAGCAGTGGGTCTGGCCGTGGCGGCCTTGCTACCGTTCGGTGCGTCGGTGGCAGCAGGTGGTCTCGGGTCCGGTGTCGCGCATGCCGCCTTCAATCCCGCGGGCATGGACTTCTATGTCGATTCGACCATGGGGCCCATCAAATCCCGGGTGTTCCGGGCGGCGGACGGCAATACCGACCGGGTGGTCTATCTGCTCGACGGTATGCGCGCCCGCGACGACGACAGCGGCTGGGAAATCGAGACCGGTGCGGCGCAGACCCTGATGGCCGCGAACATCAATGTGGTCATGCCGGTCGGCGGCATGTCCAGCTTCTATGCCGACTGGGCCTCGCCGAGCACCTTCCTCGGCATCCCCGCGGGCACGCTCGCGGGCTCGGGTTCCGGTGCCACCGAGGCGCTCGCGGGCGGGCCGGGCAAGACCTCCGCCTATATGTGGGAGACGTTCCTGACCCAGAACCTGCGTGATGCGCTGCGGGATCGCCTGGGCTTCAATGTGACTCACAACGGCGTTGTGGGTCTGTCCATGAGCGGCAGCGCCGCGATGGTGCTGGCGGCCTTCTATCCGAATCAGTTCTCGTACGCCGCATCGCTTTCCGGTGCGCTGAATTTGTCCATGCCGGGTATGCGGGATGCCGTCCGGGTCGCCATGCTGGATGCCGGCGGTTACAACATCGACGCGCTCGCCAAGGCCAAGGACGTGAAATGGCAGCATCTCGATCCGTTCACCTTCGCGCCGAAATTGAAGGCCAACAACACGCGCCTGTTCATTTCGGCGGGTAGTGGATTGCCGTCGTCGGCCGATGCCATCAATGCCTCCACCGTCGAGGGCATGGGTATCGAGGCCATCGCGCTGGTGGGCACCAAATCCTTCCAGGCTCGGCTCTCCGGTCTCGGCGCGAGCAATGTCACCTACGATTACCCGGCCGTCGGTGTGCACAACTGGAAAAACTGGGAGTCCGAGCTGAATCGGCTGACCCCTGATATGTCGGCGCACATTGGCTGACATAGTTGCCGGGTCACACCCGCAGGGGCGGCGCGGTATTCGTACCGCGTGCCTTTTGTGTCCCTTTTTGTATCAACTACCTGGTCCGGGCCACAAATGCTCGTACTAGTGGTCCCAATCACATATGTCTCTTTCCGATAACGCTCCGTTAGCCGTAGAACGATAGGCTCCCCGAGACGCCCGCCGTGGCCCCGAGCACGCGGTTGAAACGAACGAACACGAAAGGCCTGATGATGCGAGGTGCGCAGGATAGACGTCGGAGATCGAGCGGCGGCTGGGTTAGGAAGTCTGTCCTCGGCATGGCCTTGGCGCTACTGCTCCCGTTCGGGGCGTCGGTGGCAGGTGTGGCAGGGTCCGCGAACGCAGCCTTCGATCCGACCGCCATGGATTTCTGGGTCGATTCCTCCACCGGTATGGGCCCGATCAAGTCGCGTATCTTCCGGGCGGCGGACGGTAACACCGATCGCGTCGTCTACGCACTCGACGGTATGCGCGCTCGCGACGACATCAGCGGCTGGGAAAGCGACACCGATGTGGCGCGCGCACTGACCGCCGCGAACATCAATGTGGTCATGCCGGTCGGCGGCATGTCCAGCTTCTACGCCGACTGGGCCGCGCCCAGCACCGTCCTCGGCATTCCCGCCGGTACCGGTTCGTCCTCGGGTTCGTCCTCAGGGTCGGCCTCGGGTTCCGGTGAGCTGCAGATGATGTCCGGCGGTCCGGGCAAGAGCTACCGCTACACCTGGGAAACCTTCCTGACCAAGGACCTGCGCAATGCGCTCAGTGCCCGCCTCGGCTTCAACCCGAATCGCAATGGCGTCTTCGGCCTGTCCATGGGCGGTTCAGCGGCCCTGACCCTGGCCGCGTACCACCCGGATCAGTTCAGCTTCGCGGGTTCGTTCTCCGGCTATCTGAACATCTCCGCCCCTGGTATGCGGGAGGCCATGCGCCTCGCGATGGCCGACGCCGGCGGCTTCAACGTCGACTCGATGGCCCTGCCGTGGAGCCCGCAGTGGCTGCGCATGGACCCGTTCGTATTCGCGCCGCGGCTGAAGGCCAACAACACCCGGCTGTGGATCTCCGCCGCCAGTGCCATTCCCGGCCCGGGCGATGTGACATCGGTGATGTCGGTTATCCAGGGCATGCCACTGGAGGCGCTCGCGCTGGCCAATACTCGCGCCTTCCAGGTGCGCATGGCCGCCATCGGCGCCAACAATGTCGACTACGACTTCCCTGCGTCCGGTGTGCACAACTGGGCGAACTGGGCGGCCGAGGTCTACCGCATGATTCCGGACCTGTCCTCGAATATCGGCTAGCCCCTGAGCAGCAGTGATAAGGCCCCAGCCCCTCAGGGCGGGGGCCTTTTTCGTCGGTCTCGGTCCGGACTCGGGTAATCGGACTCGCAAACACGCCGGGCCGATGAGCGGACATTCGCCCCGTATCGAAGAAGATCAATCGAAGAAGACTGGTGTGCAAGCTCGGTTCTGCTCCAACGAGAGGGCTAGGTCGATGCGGGTTAGAGGCTTCAAAAGAATGGTCCTGGGCGTCGCCGCGACGCTCGTCCTGCCACTTGCTCTCACGGTGGCCGGAACCGGGCCTGCTACAGCGGCGTTCAACCCGGCGGCCTTCGACTTCTGGGTGGACTCACCGGTCATGGGTCCGATCAAGACGCGCGTCCTGCGTGCGGCGGACGGCAATACCGACCGGGTCGTCTATGCCCTCGATGGTCAGCGCGCCACCGAGATCTTGAACGGCTGGGAGAACGACACCAATGTCGCGGACGTCCTGGCCAGCTGGAATATCAATGTGGTCATGCCCGTCGGCGGTGAGTCCAGTTTCTATGCCGACTGGAATTCCCCGAGTTCGTTCTTCGGGGTCCCGGCGGGCGCGGGTTCGTCCGCGGCCAATACCGGTTCGGGCGCCACCGAGGCGCTCGGCGCCGGGCCCGGCAAGAGCTACCGGTACGACTGGGAAACCTTCCTGACGAACCAGTTGCGCTGGGCGCTGCGAGATCGCCTGGGGTTCAACCCCAATCGCAATGGCGTCTTCGGCCTGTCCATGGGCGGCAGTGCGGCGCTGACCCTGGCCGCCTATCACCCGGATCAGTTCAGTTATGCCGGTTCCTTTTCCGGCTACCTGAACATCTCCGCACCGGGTATGCGGGAGGCGATTCGGGTCGCCATGATCGACGCCGGTGGTTACAACGTGGATTCCATGGCCCCGCCCTGGGGTGACCGCTGGCTGCGCATGGATCCGTTCGTCTTCGCCCCCACCTTGGTCGGGAACAACACCCGGCTCTGGGTCGCGGCGGGCAGCGGTCTGCCCATGCAGCAGGATCTCGATATCCCACTCGGCGCGGCCACGGATCGCATCGTGCGGGGTTCGCCGCTGGAGGCATTGGCGCTGGCCAATACTCGCGCCTTCCAGGTGCGCATGGACACGCTGGGCGCCCGGAACGTCACGTATTCGTTCCCGCCCGTCGGTCTGCACGCCTGGACCAACTGGCAGGACGAGGCGTATCGCATGATTCCGGACATGTCGGCAAATATCGGGTAAAGCGACCGAATGCGAAGGCCCCCGCCCGATCCGGCGGGGGCCTTCGCATATCGGGCTTATCACAATTCGGCGTCCGAGGTGTTTTTCGAGCGATCGGCTCCGGATAAGGGCCTATAGAGAAGCGAGAGCGGCGACAGCTTCTGCATTTCAGTGGTGGTCAACGGTGACCACACTCGGAAAGGCGACACAGATGCGTTTCTCGATGCGTTCACTCCGCAGGGCCGGAGCCGGTCTGGCATTCGCCATGGTGTTGCCGTGGGCGGTGGCGGTAGGCGGGGGAGCGGCCCCGGCGGCAGCCGGATTCGATCCGGCCGGATCCGACTTCTGGGTCGATTCGAGTATGGGCCCGATCAAGTCGCGCATCTTCCGCGCACAGGACGGCAATACCCAGCGGGTGGTGTATGCGCTGGACGGTTTGCGGGCGCGTAATGACCTGTCCGGCTGGGAGATCGACACCGATGTCGAGCGGGCGCTCACCGCGTGGAACATCAATGTGGTCATGCCGGTCGGCGGCCAGTCCAGTTTCTACTCCGACTGGGTGGCGCCCAGCAATACCAATGGGCAACCCGCGCCGTATGCCTGGGAAACCTTTCTGACCCGGGATCTGCGAAATGCGCTGGCCGAGCGGCTGGGCTTCAATCCGAACGGGAACGGTGTGTTCGGATTGTCCATGGGCGGTAGCGCGGCCCTGGTGCTCGCAGCGTATCACCCGGATCAGTTCCGTTATGCCGCATCGTATTCCGGTTATCTCAATATCTCCGCGCCCGGTATGCGCGAAGCGCTGCGGATGGCGCTGCTCGATGCCGGCGGCTTCAACATCGACTCCATGTGGGGACCGCCATGGAGTGAATTGTGGCTTCGCAACGATCCTTTCGTGTTCGCACCACTGCTGCGGGCCAATGGCACCCGGCTGTGGATCTCCTCGGGTAACGGCCAACCGGGCCCACGGGATGCGGTGAACTCCGCACTGGATGCCTTCAACCTGACGAATGCGGCCGGGCTGGAGACCATCGCACTCGCGAATACCCGTGCCTTCCAAGCGCGTATGGACTCGCTCGGTCCCGGCAATGCCGTCTTCGACTACACCCCGAACGGTGTGCACAGCTGGGGTTACTGGGCGGATCAGGTCTACAACATGCTTCCGGATCTGAGTGCGAACATCGGCTGACCGTAAGGGATTCTGCTGTTGCCGCGACATCACTGATGTTTCGCGATAAGGTCACCGCACGATTACGGTCGAAATTCAGCGTCACCTTGCCAACCGTGTGGAAGGTCGAATACCCTCCAGCGAGCGCATGTGACCAGACCGTGGTAGCGCATCGTTCACTTCGAAGGTCGGGATTCGTGGTGAACGCTGATCATGCACGCCTGCAACGGCATTGCCGTGCGCGCTGCGTGACAACAACTGAACTTATGCAGTAGAGAAGGAGCAGTATCCATGCGTTTCGGCAGGTCCGCCATGCCGGGTGGAGTCCGGTCAGGACGTAGTGCTCACCGTGGCTGGGGCGCACGACTTCTGGCTACAGGCGCTGCGGCACTGGCTATCCCGACCGCCGCGGCAGTGGCGGCTCCGACTATCGCCATCGCCGCTCCGATTGCCGGTCCGGTGCATCGCACCCCCGCCGGCGGTTACGACGAGCTGATGGTTCCGTCCAGTATGGGCCCGGTCAAGGTGCAGGTGCAGTGGGCGAAGAACGGTGGCGACAAGGCCATCTATCTGCTCGACGGCCTGCGCGCCCGCGATGACAAGAATGCCTGGTCGTTCGAGACGAACGCCCAGCAGCAGTTCGAGAACGACGATGTCACCCTGGTGATGCCGGTCGGCGGTCAGTCCAGCTGGTACGCGGACTGGGTCTCGGCGAGCAATACCAATGGCCAGAAATTCACCTACAAGTGGGAAACGTTCCTTACCAAGGAACTCCCTGATTTCCTTGCGGGCTACGGCGTTTCGCGCACCAACAACGCGGTGGTCGGTCTCTCGATGAGTGGCCCGGCCGCGCTGCGCATGGCCGCCTACCACCGTGATCAGTTCAAGCAGGCCTGTTCCTTCTCCGGTCCGCTGGACTGGAACGCACCGGGTATGCGTGAGGCCATGCGCGTCATGATGCTCGACGCCGGTCGCTTCAATGTGGACTCCATGGCCGCGCCGTGGAGCCCGGCCTGGCTGCGCATGGACCCGTCGGTGTTCGCACCGCAGCTCAAGGGTCTGCCGATGTATATCTCGGCGGCCAGCGGTCTGCCGAGTGGCACCGACGCGCAGGCGGGCGCCTTCAACACCATGAACGCCATGGGTATCGAGGCCATCGCGATGGTCACCACGCACCTGTTCCAGGCCCGGATGAATCAGCTGGGCTTCAAGAACAACGTGACCTACGACTACCCGGCGATCGGTGTGCACAACTGGAAGAACTGGGAGGCCGAGCTGTGGAAAGCCCGCCCGAGCATCCTGGCAGCACTGAATTCCTGATGTCGTAGGCCTCGCCTGCGGGACACACGAAAAGGACCGGTCACCCCCTCGGGGTGGCCGGTTCTTCGCTCTGTCAGGGTTCGGAAGCCGATGGGGCGGAAGCGAACTAGGGTGGCACCTGTGGCAAGAGGTAGACGACGGAGACCCAGGTGGGGTGGGCTCGTGGCGCTTACGGCGGCTACGACGGTACTGCTGGGGGGTGGAACGGCATTCGCGGACCCGGGTGCGGCGCAGGTGCCGACGAAGTCCGCCATTCGGAATGTGGTGTGGCTGAACGACAGACGGGTCGCCCTGTGGATCGATTCACCGTCCATGGGCACGCAGATCCAGGTGCAGCTGCTGCTCGCGCGGGAATGGAACAGCAGACCGGATATGAAATTTCCGGCACTGTTCATGCTCGACGGCTTGCGGGCCACCGATCAGGAGAACGGCTGGACCAAAGACGCTGGCGCGCAGGCTTTCTACGCCGATAAAGACGTGACGGTCGTATTGCCGGTGGGCGGGCAGGCCGGTTTCTATACCGACTGGCTGCGACCGGACAACGGCAAGAACTACAAGTGGGAAACCTTTCTCACCAAGGAATTACCGCCACTGCTGGACAAGGACTGGCGCACCACGAACGTGCGCGGACTGGCGGGATTGTCCATGGGCGGCAGCGCGGCCATGACGCTCGCGGCGCGTAATCCAGGGTTCGTCCGCTACGCGGCTTCATACTCCGGACTGCTCGCCACCACGACTCTCGGTATGCCGCAGGCGATCAAGTACGCCATGCACGACGCGGGCGGCTTCAATTCCGATGCCATGTGGGGTCCGGCCACCGATGCGGAGTGGGACGCCCACGATCCGTACGCGATAGCCGAGAAGCTCAGGGGCGTGAGCCTCTATGTCTCGAGCGGCAGCGGCCTGACCGGACGGTTCGACATCCCCGCCGGAATTCCCGGTGTGAGCACCAATTTCACCGGGATGGCGCTGGAGAGTCTCGCGCGATTCTCCTCGACGCAGTTCGTGGCCAAGCTCGATAAGCTCAGCATTCCGGTGCAGGTGAATTACCGTCCGTCCGGCACGCATTCCTGGCCGTACTGGGATTTCGAGATGCGCCAGTCCTGGTCGCAGGCGGCGGCCGCATTGGGGGTCGATACCGGCAAACCGGACTGTGCGGCCGGCGGCGCGATACTGCCTGTGGCGCAGGGGAAGACATGGCTGGGAGATTGCCTGACCCCGGAGATTCCGCTGACCGGTGGCGCGGCCCAGGATTTCCGCGGTGGCCGGGTGCTGTGGTCGCAGGCCGGCGGCGCGCATGCGGTGGGGGGAATGATCGGCGGCGCGTATGAAGGAGCGGCGGGACCCACTGGGGCGCTCGGATTTCCGATTAGCGACGAAACTCCCATTCCGGGCGGAGTGCAACAGAACTTCCAACACGGATCGATCGTCTTTCACGACGGGAAAGCCGAAATACGTGCTAGTTGACTGAGATACACGCCAGCTGACTGGGATACCAGCCAGTTACCCTCCAGGCACCGCTAAAGTGCTCCTGTCCGTGACGCCGGTCACGTTTGGTGTCGTTCCCCCCTTGTGTGGTTCAGGAGCACATTCTGATGGCAGTCCAGGGTGCGTCATGCCCGCGTTCGGTTCGGAAAACTGTTTCGGCACACCGGATACCCGCCGCGCGGGGCGTCCGGGTGCCCGGCTGGCGCCGCCTGGTCGCGGCCGCGGTCGCGGCGGCCGCATTACCGGGAGTGGCTGTGCTGCCTGGAATGTCGGGACTTCCCGGCATTTCGGGAGTAGCGCAGGCCGCACCGGTGTCCGGTCCGCTACATCGCGCACCCGCCGCCACGGCGGAGCCCGCGGCTCCGGCGGCGCCGCCCGTCGCACCTGCGGCCGCACCCGCACCGGCAGCCGCGCCTGCGGACGCACCCGCGCCCGCCGCCGAACCCGCGCCGCCGCCGCGTCCGCGCTTCGAAGAGCTCATGGTTCCCTCCAGCATGGGGCCGATCAAGGTACAGGTGCAGTGGGCCGCCCGCGGCGGTGACGCCGCCCTGTACCTGCTCGACGGTCTGCGCGCGCGGGACGACTTCAACGCCTGGTCCTTCGAGACCAATGCCATGCAGCTCTTCGCCGATGACAATGTGACGCTGGTGATGCCGGTCGGCGGGCAATCCAGTTTCTACACCGATTGGCGTGCGCCCTCGAGCACCAACGGTCAGAAGTTCACCTATCGCTGGGAGACCTTCCTGACCCAGGAGCTGCCCGCCTTCCTGGAACCACTCGGGGTGTCCCGCAGCAAGAACGCGATCGCCGGACTCTCCATGGGCGGTTCGTCGGCACTGGCTCTCGCCGCCTACCACCGCGATATGTTCAAGCACGCCTCGTCCTTCTCCGGCTACCTGAACATCTCCGCGCCCGGTATGCGCGAGGCGATCCGGATCGCCATGCTGGATGCCGGTCGCTTCAATGTGGATTCGATGGCGTGGCCGTGGAGCCCGCAGTGGCTGCGGATGGATCCCTTCGTCTTCGCACCGCAATTGCGCGGCCTGCCCATGTACATCTCGGCGTCCTGGGGCGCACTGGGTGCGCACGACAATCCGGAGGCGGGGGCGTTCAACACCGTCAACGCGGTGGCGCTGGAGGCGCTCTCGATGGTCAACACCATCGCGTTCATGGGGCGGATGAATCAGCTCGGCATCGGTGCGCACTACAGCCTGCCGACCAAGGGCACCCATTCGTGGGGCTACTGGCAGGACCAGCTGACGAGTGCGCGTCCGGAGATCCTGGCCGCGCTCGGCGCATAGCCGGTGACATTCCCGGAAAAGGAAACCGGTCGTTTGCTGTAGTGCACCCGTTTCCCGCGCGTCGCACCCCTGGAATTGGACTTTCAGGGGTACAACACTTGTGTGGTTGGAGTGGTTCGTGGGACGAAGCGGGCGCGCCGTCGCTGGGCGGCATGTGCTGCGGCAGTGGTATTTCCGCTGGCCGCGGGCACTTTCGCGGGAGTAGGCGGTTTTGCGGGCATAGCCCCCGCGGCCGCCGAACCCGATACGTCCGGCGCTGCGGCGACGGTCCAGAAGGCAGTGTGGCTGGGTGATCGCCGGGTGGCGCTGTGGGTGAACTCGCCCGCCTCCGGATCCCCGATCGAAGTGCAGCTGCTGCTGGCCCGGGACTGGCGTTCGCGCCCGGATGCGAAATTCCCGACCATGTACATGCTCGACGGTCTGCGCGCCACCGATGACGAGAACGGCTGGACGAAGGATGCGGGCGCGGCCGGCTTCTTCGCCGACAAGAACGTCACCGTGGTGCTGCCCGTCGGCGGTCAGTCCAGCTTCTACGCCGACTGGCTGCAACCGGATCAGGGCCACAACTACAAGTGGGAAACCTTCCTCACCAAGGAACTGCCCCCACTGCTCGAGAGTCAGTGGCGCGCCACGGATGTGCGTGCGGTATCCGGACTTTCGATGGGCGGCACGGCCGCCATGATGCTGGCCGCGCGCAATCCCGGCTGGGTCCGGCACGCGGCCTCCTACTCCGGCTTCCTCACCCTGACCACGCTCGGCATGCCGCAGATGGTCAATTTCGCCATGAAGGACGCGGGCGGATTCGATTCGAACGATATGTTCGGGCCGCCGACCAGTCCGGAATGGAAGGCACACGATCCGTACGAGCTGGCCGACAAGCTCAAGGGCATCGGCCTCTATGTCTCCAGCGGCAGCGGCACCGCGGGCGCGACCGATCCGCCCGGCGATATCCCCGGCCTCACCACGAATTACGCGGGTATGGGCCTGGAAGTGCTGTCGCGGTTGAGCTCTCAGAACTTCGTCACCAAACTCGGCAAGCTGAATATTCCGGTGCAGGTCAGCTACCGCCCCTCGGGCACGCACACCTGGCCGTACTGGGATTTCGAAATGCGGCAGTCCTGGCCGAATACGGCGGCCGCGCTCGGAGTGGACAACACCCCCAGCGGCTGCAAGCTCGGCGGCGCGATCGCCGGTGCGGCACAGGTCAACACCTGGCTCGGCGACTGCCTGACGCCGGAGTATCCGGTGACCGGCGGTGTGACGCAGGACTTCCGGGGCGGTCAGGTGGCATACTCGCCCGGCACCGGAGCGCAAGCGGTCGGCGGCGCGATCGGCGGTACTTTCGCAGGGCTCAATGGCGCGGCCGGCGGCATCGGCTTCCCGACCGCCGGAGACCAGGGACTGCCGGACGGCCGCGGGCGCTTCCAGCCGTTCCAGAACGGCCTGATCTATTGGACACCGCAGACCGGCGCCCAGATGGTGCGCGGCGCGATCCTCGACGAGTGGAGTAAAGGCGGCTTCGAACGCGGTCCGGCCGGCTACCCGAACGGACCCGAAACACGCACCCCGAACAAGGACGGCGTGGTGCAGAGCTTCGAGAACGGGCCCATCTACTTCAGCGCCAAGACCGGTGCGCACCAGCTGCAGGGCCTGATTCTTGGCAAGTACGCCCAAATCGGTTTCGAGAACAGTCCTTTCGGCTTCCCGACCGCCGCCGAACAGCCGGTGCGTGATCTCGGCCGCTTCGTGAGCTTCGAGGGCGGCAATATCTATTGGAGTCCGCTGTCCGGCGCCTTCGGCGTGCGCTCGGGTCCGATCATGGACGCCTGGGGCGCACAGGGTTTCGAGAACGGCGGGCTCGGCTTCCCGATCAGTGACGAGGCCGCCACGCCCACCGGCGCGCAGCAGACCTTCCAGGGCGGCTCGATCATCCTGCGCGACGGCAAGGCGCAGGCCTTCACGCTGGACGGCAGGCCGATAGCTCTGCCGGGCGCACCCGATCCCGCGCCCGCGCCGGCGCCCGCGCCCGCCGCAGCCCCGGCACCTGCGGCTGCCCCCGCCCCCGCGCCTGTGCCGGTCGCCGCCCCGGACCCCCAACCGGCCGCTCCACCCGAGGAGATTTCGCCCCCGCTGATTCCGGCGCTGGGCCCGGAAGTCCGCCCCAACTGATTCCGCCTGCCCGACTTCGCCCCGACCGATCTCTCCCGGGCCGGCTCACCCCATGTTCGGGGCCCGCCCGGTTCTGGACTGAGCGGAGCGGGGGAGCGGAGCGAGGGAAGAACCGGGTAACAGGGCCCCGAACCCGCCGGAGCGAAGCGGAGGCAAATAAACACAGCTAGCCTGGGGGCGACCTTGTGGACCCCAGACAGATCAAGGAAGCGAATAAATGCATCGGACCCGTGGAAAGGTTTTCGGCGTCGTTGTTGCTCTCGCCGCCGCCGGACTGCTTGCCGCCTGTGGCAACAACGATTCGACCGCGACGAGCACGCCCACGCTGGCTCCGACCACGAGCAAGACGTCTGCGGCTCCCACCACGACGGCCGGCGGCGACAGCAGCCCGACCGATCAGGCCGCGCCGCAAACCTCTTCGGACGCCACGACGCCCGAGCGCCCGGCGCCGGTGCCGAGCCAGTTCCTCACCACGCCGAGCGGCACGCCCCCACTCACCGACCGTGACAAGACCTTCCTCGACGAGCTGAAGAAGCAGGGCATCACGCCCGCCGCCTCCGATATCGCGCTCACCGCAGGAAACCTGGTGTGCCAGGGCAAGTCCCAGGGCGCGACCGACGATCAGATCCTCACCTACGTCACCGCGATCGCCGGCTCCGATCCGTCCTTCGACCAGTCGAAGATGTCGGTCGAACAGGCGGGCAAGATCTACGTCGACGTCGCGACGAAGAGTTACTGCAACAAGTGACGACGCGACGCCGCTCCGGACGCCGGTCCAAGCCGGCGGGTTGCCTGCTGCTCATCGCCGCGATCGTGATCGTGATCATCGTGGCGCTGCTGCTCTGGTACCTGCTGGCGGGCCGGCTGCGGTTGCCGGGTCCCAAGCCGCCCGGGCCCAAGGAGCCGACCTCGCAGTCGGCCAATTGCCCGGACGTGCTCATGCTGGGCGTCCCGGGTACCTGGGAGTCGAGCAGCACCGACGATCCGTACAACCCGACCGCGAATCCGGCGTCGCTCATGCTGAACATCACCAATCCGGTGCGGGCGCAGTTCCCGAACAGCCGGGTCGAGGTCTACACGGTTCCCTACGTGGCGCAGTTCTCGAACCCGATCGCGCTGCCGCCGGATGGTCAGCAGTCCTACAACAACAGTCGTTCCGAGGGCACTCAGCGTGCCAATGAGAAGCTCACCGCGACCTATCACGACTGCCCGCTCACCAGCTATGTGATCGCGGGCTTCTCGCAGGGCGCGGTGATCGCCGGTGATGTGGCCGCGCAGATCGGTGCGGGCAAGGGACCGGTGCCCGCGAACAAGGTGCTGGGCGTGACCGTCATCGCCGACGGGCGTCGCGATCAGGGGCCGGGACAGGCCATCGAGATCGGGCAGCCGCCGGCCGGTGTGGGCGCGGAGGTCGCGTTGCGGGGGCTGAACGTGCCGGGCATCACCATGACCGGTCCGCGAGACGGCTTCGGCGACTTGGCGAATCGGACATTCACCATCTGTGCGCAGGGTGATCTCATCTGTGATTCCCCCAAGCAGGCACTCAACCCGCTCAATATCCTCGGCAGTGTCGGCACCCTCGTGAAGGCGGCGGGCAACCCTGTCCACAGCCTCTACAACGGCTTTGTCGTGGACGACAGCGGCACCACAGCAACTCAGTGGACGGTCAGCTGGGCCGATGGCCTGATTGAGAAGGCTCCGCATCCCGCGCACTCGTGAATTCCGACCGAGCCCCTAGTTTCGGGGTCTCGTTGTAGAGTGCTGCGAGGTTGTGGCCCCGGTTCGCTCGGTGTCCCAGCACCATCCGGACAGCCAGGAGCAGGTGTTCATGACAGCAGTCGCCGCACCCGCTCCGGGTGGTCGGCACATCCACCCGGACCACCCCCGGGAACCCCGGGTGCGGCAACTCACATCCTCGTCCCCCAGCGGGAGGGCTGCCCACCCAAAGCACCACATTCGCACCGGTGATCCCGTGGAAGCGAGTCTGGTGAGCTGGGATATGTTTAGCCGCTCCGGAGCATGGCAGGGTGGCTCCTCTGTAACATGACCCTGGTTTGAGTACATCTAGCCAATAGACGGTCACCGCGCAGACCGCAACAGAATTCTGCAGGTCGGCTTCGCGAGAAGCTTCCCGCGGGCGAAGAGTCGGGGCCTCACAGGTAACAGCGGCATCGTCGCCGCCCATGCCGCGTGTGCCTCGGAGGAGAAGAAGGAATGGACGAGACTTTCGACGATTACCTCGACGAAACGGGGAACATCACGATTCCCGAGGGGCGCACCCTCGTCGACTACGTCGAGAAGCACACCCACGGGAATGACGCCGATGATCTGGCTTACCGGTACATCGACTACTCACGCGAGAGCGACGGGGTCTACCAGGACCTCACGTGGAGTCAATTCGGCGTTCGGCTGCGCGCGGTAGCTGCACGACTTCAGCAGGTGACCAAGCGGGGTGATCGTGTCGCGATCCTGGCCCCGCAGGGCCTGGATTACGTCATCTCCTTCTTTGCCGCGATCTATGCGGGCACCATCTCGGTGCCCCTGTTCGATCCGGACGAGCCGGGCCACACCGATCGCCTGCACGCGGTGCTCGGTGACTGCGCGCCCGCGGCGATCCTGACGGCCAGCTCCTCCGCCGCTGGTGTTCGCCAGTTCTTCCGCGGGCTGCCGGCGGCGCAGCGGCCTCGCATCATCGCGGTGGACGCGATTCCCGACAGTGTCGGAGAGTCGTGGATCCGCCCCGATATCGCGGTCGACGATATCGCGTATCTGCAGTACACGTCGGGTTCGACACGCACCCCGGCGGGTGTCGAGATCACCCACCGCGGCGTCGGCACCAATGTGCTGCAGATGGTGAATGCGCTGGATCTGAACTGGAATTCGCGCGGCGTCACCTGGCTGCCGCTCTACCACGACATGGGTCTGCTGACGGTGATCCTGCCCGCCGTGGGCGGTAAGTACATCACCATCATGTCGCCGTCCGCGTTCGTGCGGCGGCCCTCGCGCTGGATCCAGGAACTGGCGGCCGTCTCCGACGGCGCCGGAACCTTCGCGGCCGCACCGAACTTCGCGTTCGAGCACGCCGCCGCGCGTGCCGTGCCGAAGAACGGCGAGTCGCTGGACCTCTCGAACGTGATCGGCCTGATCAACGGCTCGGAGCCGGTGACAACGGGTTCGATGAAGAAGTTCAACGAGGCGTTCGCGCCGTACGGTCTGCCCAAGACCGCGATCAAGCCCTGCTACGGCATGGCCGAGGCGACGCTGTTCGTCTCCGCCACCCGGCACGAGGACGAGGCGAAGGTCATCTACGTCGACCGCGTCGAGCTCAATGCCGGTCGCATCGTGAAGGTCGAGCAGGGCACGCCGGATTCCATCGCCCAGGTCTCCTGCGGCTATGTGGCGCTCTCGCAGTGGGGCGCCATCGTGGACCCCGAATCGGTCGATGCCCCCGAGGGCGCGACCGAACTGCCCGAGGGCCGGGTCGGCGAGATCTGGTTGCACGGCAACAATATCGGCATCGGCTACTGGGGTCGGGCCGAGGAGACCCAGAAGACCTTCCGCAACCGGATCGTCAACCGGGTCGCGGACGGCAGTCACGCCGAGGGTGTTCCGGCCGATGGCAATTGGCTGCGCACCGGCGATTACGGCGTGTACGTCGACGGCGAGCTCTATATCACCGGCCGCGTCAAGGATCTGGTGATCGTGGACGGCCGCAATCACTACCCGCAGGATCTGGAGTACTCCGCAGAGGAGGCCTCGAAGTCGCTGCGTCCCGGCTTCATCGCCGCGTTCTCGGTTCCGGCCAATCAGCTGCCCGCGGAAGTCTTCGAGTCGGACAGCCATTCGGGTCTGAAGTACGACGCGGACAACGGCTCCGAACAGCTGGTCATCGTGGCCGAGCGTGGCCCCGGCGCCGGTAAGGCCGATCCGGGTCCGATCACGGACGCGGTGCGTGGCGCGCTCTCGGCACGGCACGGTGTCACCGCACGGGACATCCTGCTCGTGACCGCGGGTTCGATCCCGCGCACCTCGAGCGGCAAGATCGCCCGTGCCGCCTGCAAGATGGCGTACCTGGACGGCACGCTGCGTGGTGGTTACACGCAGCAGGCCTTCCCCGATGCTCCTGACAAGGAGTGAGTCGGAGCATCTAACGTGGAGTGGCGCGGTCCGAACAGGTCCGCGCCATTCATGCATGAAGCGCCGCTCTCCACCGGAACGGCGAGAATCTCAATACTGCCGCGCACCGTACGCAGACAGGTAACTTGAGGAACTGATGGCTGAGAACGAGGGCACGTCCCCCACCCCGATGACCGATAACGCTCCCGCGGCGTCCGACGCCGTCGCGAAACCGGAACCCACCGGCGCGAACATGTCCGTGGGCGAGCTGCGGGAGTGGCTGCGCCGCTGGGTCTCCGACGCGACCGGACAGGCGCTCGAGCAGATCACCGTGGACCGGCCGATGGAAGAATTCGGCCTGGCCTCGCGGGATGCGCTCGCGCTCGGCGGCGATATCGAGGATCTGACGGGGATCGTCCTCAACGCGACCATCGTGTACCAGCACCCGACGATCGCTTCGCTGGCGGAGCGAATCATCAACGGGGAACCTGATCTTCCGGCCGAATCGGCCGATGATTCGTTCTATACCGCGGGATTCACGCCAGGCGAGGCGCATGACATCGCCATTGTCGGCTTGGCCACGCGTTTGCCGGGTGCGGGCGATACGCCCGAATCCACCTGGGACTTCCTGATCAATCGCGGTGACGGCATCCGTGATCTACCGGAGGGCCGCTGGTCCGAGTTCATGAGCGACCCGCGGGCGGCCGAGGCCATCGCGAACGCGAACACCAAGGGCGGTTACCTCGATCAAGAGGTGATCAAGGGCTTCGACGCCGAATTCTTCGCGACCTCGCCGGTCGAGGTCGAGCGCATGGATCCGCAGCAGCGGCTCATCATGGAGCTCACCTGGGAAGCGTTGGAGCACGCCAGAATTCCGGCGAACACGCTGAAGGGCGAGCCGGTCGGCGTATTCGTCGGCTCGGCGGGCAATGAATTCATGCTGATCGCGGCGCTGGGCGTCGGCAGCACGGAAGGCGACGAGAAGACGCCGCTGTCCGCCGAGGCGTACGGCATCATGGGCAGCGTTTCGGCCATCATCCCGAACCGCACCTCCTACTTCTTCGATTTCCGCGGTCCGTCCGTGTCCATCGATACCGCATGCTCGTCCTCGCTGGTTGCCGTGCACGATGCGGTGCGCGCACTGCGTACCGGCGATGCCGATCTGGCGCTGGCCGGTGGCGTGAACATGCTGCTCGCGCCGATGGCGACGCTCGGTTTCGACGCCAATGGTGGTGTGGCCAAGGACGGTCACATCAAGGCGTTCTCCGCGGACGGCGACGGCATGGTCCGTGCGGAGGGCGGCGCGCTGGTGGTGCTCAAGCGCCTGGCCGACGCCGAACGCGACGGCGACAAGATCTACGCCGTCGTCAAGGGCTCCGCTGTCAACAACGACGGCCGCTCCAACGGCATGCTCGCGCCGAACCCCGATGCCCAGGCCGAGGTGCTGCGCCGCGCCTACCGAGATGCCGGAATCGCGCCGTCCACCGTGGATTACATCGAGGCGCACGGCACCGGCACGCTGATCGGCGACCCGATCGAAGCGGACGCGCTGGCGCGTGTGGTCGGCCGCGGTCGTGAGGACGACAAGCCCGCCCTGCTCGGTTCAGCCAAGACCAACTTCGGCCATCTCGAGGGTGGCGCGGGTGCGGCCGCGCTTGCCAAGGTCGTTATGGCGTTGCAGCACAACGTTATTCCGCCGAACCTCGGCTTCTCGGCACCGAATCCGTATATTCCCTGGGACACCGCGCACCTGCAGGTTGTCGCCGAGCCCACCGAATTCCCGCGCTACAGCGGCACCGCCACCATCGGTGTATCCGGATTCGGTTTCGGTGGCACCAATGCGCACGTGGTCATTCAGGAGTACGTGCCCACGCCGGTCGCCCCGGAGGCTGTCGAAGCGAGCGCCGACCTCGATGACGAGGATACCGATGTGCTGGCCGAGGCCGAGCGCATTGTCACCGAGTCCGCACCGGAAGTTGTTGCACCGGAACCGGAATGGGTGAATCGTGAAGAGCCGCTGCCGCTGATCCTCCCGGTCTCGGCCTACCTGCCGTCGCGCCGCAAGCGTGCTGCGAAGGATCTGGCCGATTGGATGGAATCGGAAGCGGGACAGGCGACTCCGCTCGCCGATGTCGCGCGTTCGCTGGCCAAGCGCAATCATGGCCGTTCGCGCGGTGTGGTCATCGCAAAGACGCATGAAGAGGCCATCGCCGGTCTGCGTGCCATTGCCGAGGGCAAGCCGGGCACCGGCGTCTTCACCGCCGACTCCCCTTCCGCGCGCGGCGCGCTGTGGGTGATGGCCGGTTTCGGTGCGCAGCACCGGAAGATGGGCAAGCAGCTCTACAACGAGAATTCGATCTTCCGCAAGACCGTCGATCAGGTCGACGAGTACGTCATGGACGAGGCCGGGTACTCGGTCCGGGAGATCATCCTGGACGACGAGCAGGACTGGGATATCGGTACCGGCCAGGTCGGCACCTTCACCATCCAGCTGGGCCTGAACGCGATCCTGCGTGCGCACGGCGCACAGCCGGAGGGCGTGGTCGGCCATTCGCAGGGTGAGGTCGCGGGCGCGTACATTTCGGGCGGCCTGAACCTGGAGGACGCGGTGCGCGTCATCTGCGCGCGCTCGCGGCTCATGGCCGAGGGCGAGGCCATGATCACCGATGATCAGGTCCGCAATATGGCCCTGGTCGAGTACTCCACGGAGGCCATCCAGGAAGCCCTGGTGGACTTCCCGGACCTCGAGGTCGCCATCTACGCCGCGCCCACCAATACCGTGATCGGCGGCCCGCCGGATCAGGTGCACGCCATCGTGGCGCGCGCCGAGGCCGAGGGCAAGTTCGCGCGCGTGCTGCAGACCCGCGGCGCCGGCCACACCTCGCAGATGGATCCGCTGCTCGGCGAATTGGCTGCCGAGCTGGCCGGTTTGGAGCCGACGGTCCTCAAGCACGATCTGTACTCGACCGTCCGCAAGGACGGCGTGTTCCGCGCGGGTCACGCCGCGGTGCACGATGTGGACTACTGGGTCACCAATATGCGTGGCGCGGTGTACTTCACCAATGCCATTGCGCGGGCGGTGAATACCGGTATCACCACCTACCTGGAGCTGGCGCCGAACTCGGTGGCGCTCATGCAGGTCATGGGCACCACCTTCGCGGCCGGTGTGCACAATGCGGCGCTGATTCCGACGCTCAAGCGCAAGGAAGACGAATCCGCCGCGGTCATCTCGGCGCTGGCGCAGCTGTATGTGCAGGGCCACCGGGTGGACCTGTCCTCGCTGCTGCCCGACGGTGATTACGCACAGGTGCCGCGCACCGCGTTCCTGCGTAAGCAGTACTGGCCCAAGGTTTCGCTGTCCGCCGACTCCGGCAGCAGCCGGGCGCCGGGCGCGCATGTGGCGCTGCCGGACGGCCGCCACGTGTGGGA
This sequence comes from Nocardia sp. NBC_01388, assembly GCF_045040085.1. Classification (NCBI taxonomy): domain Bacteria; kingdom Bacillati; phylum Actinomycetota; class Actinomycetes; order Mycobacteriales; family Nocardiaceae; genus Nocardia; species Nocardia sp. NBC_01388. The sequence continues at coordinate 6,360,358 of NZ_CP109553.1, read as the reverse complement.
GGTACAGGCGAATCTTGTCACCGACCTCGGCGCGCTGGTGAATGCCGCTGCCGCACAGGTGCTTTCGGATGTCACGCTGGGCGCGTCCGTCGCGCACGGTGCGGTTCCGGCCGGCGGCACCCTCACCACCACGCTGACCCCGCACCCGGGTGGCGCGTCGGTATCCGTGCACGCGAAGGAAGGCAATGCCTTCCGCGCGCTGTTCGACGCCGTGGTCACCTCCGGTGCACCCCTGCCGGAATCCGTTGTGGCACAGCCGGTTGCGGCCATCGTCGCGGCTCCGGCCGCTGCCGAGCCGGCCGAGGTGCTCGGTGATCGCTGGAATCCCGAGGGCAGTCAGACCATCGAACAGCGCCTGGCGCTCATCGTCGCGGAGTCCATGGGCTACGCGGTCGAGGATCTGCCGATGGAGATCCCGCTCATGGAGCTGGGCCTCGATTCGCTGATGGCCATGCGCATCAAGAACCGCGTCGAATACGAATTCGACATCCCGCAGCTGCAGATCCAGGCGGTGCGCGATGCCAGCCTGCTCGAGGTCGGCAAGGTGCTGCGCTACGCCATCGAGAACCGTGCGCAGCTGGCGGAACTGGCCGCGCGCCAGGCCGCGGGCGAGGACATCTCGGTCGGCGGCGATATCGTCGCCGCGGCGCGCGCCGCCATGGCGGCGGGCACCGATCCGCTGGCGGCACTGCCCGGGGTGACCGAGAACGCGGTGCCGACGCTGGCCGATCGCCTGGATGTCGAGAACAGCGATGTGGTGGCGGAAGCCACCGAGATCGTGACGGAAGCTGAAGCCTCCGAATCGAATTCGCCGACCACCGAGGCAGACTTCGAGGACGCCCCGCCGCCGGCCGAGACCGATAAGGACAATGTTCCACCGCGTAATGCGCCGGAGCGCCTCGCCTTCGCCACCTGGGCGCTGGTGACCGGAAAGTCGGCGGGCGGCATCTTCAACCCGCTGCCCACACTGGACGACGCCACTTTCGACAAGCTGGTGGCGCGCCTGTCTGAGCGAGCGAAGGCACAGCTCGATCCCGCGGAGCTTCGTGCCTGCGAGACCATCGAGCAGATCTCGGACATCGTCGCGCAGTACCAGGAGAACGGTGACGATGTAGAGGGATTCGTGCGCACCCTGCGTGCGAAGGAAGCGGGCTCGAATGCCATCCCGGTCTTCGTGTTCCATCCGTCGGGCGGCAATACCCTCGTTTACGAACCGCTGCTGAAGCGGCTTCCGGCGGGGACTCCGATGTACGGCTTCGAACGCGTGGACGGTTCGATCGAAGAGCGTGCACGTCAGTACATTCCGGAGATTCGCAAGCGGCAGCCCGAGGGCCCGTACGTGTTCTACGGCTGGTCGCTCGGTGCGGTGTTCTCACTGACGGTCGCGCAGATCATGCGGGCCGAGGGCGCGGACGTGCGTTTGGTCGGCCTGATCGATCTGGCTGTTCCCACTGAGCCGGAAAGCAACGATCCGCAGGAGCGGGTCGAGCGGATGAAGCGCTTCCAGGGTTTCGCGCAGAAGACCTACGGCTTCAACGGTGAGCTGGATCAGGAACAGTTGGAAGAGCTGGCCGCTGCCTCCGATCAGGAGCAGATCGAGATCGTCTTCGAACTCATCAAGTTCGCCGGGGTCAAGATTCCGGGTGGTGTGCTCGAGCATCAGCGCACCTCGTGGATCGAAAGCCGTGAACTCCAGGCGGTGACCCCGTCGCGCTACGAAGGCGACGTGGTTCTCTACCTGGCCGATCGCTACCACGACGGAATGATCGAACTGGAACCGCGATTCGGCGAGCGCAAGCCGAATGGTGGCTGGGACGAGCACATTCCGAATCTGGAGGTCGTCCACATCCCGGGCGATCACCTGCAGATCATCGACGAGCCCCGCATCGGAGTCATCGGCGCCGACCTCACCAAGAAATTGTCCGAGATCGACACGCTTGCGAAATAGCCCCACTGCGAAACGGGTTCTGCGAAAGTAGGTTTCTGCCGAAGGGGAGGAGTCCAGTGAGCACTACCGCCGAGAAACTCGCAGACTTGCGACTGAAGCTGGAAGTCGCGAGAGAACCGGCGGGAGATGCGGGGGTCGCGAAGCGAGCCAAGAAGGGCATCCCTTCGGCTCGCGACCGCATCAAGATGCTGCTGGATCCGGGCACCTTCGTGGAAATCGGTGCGCTGGTGCGGAACCCGGGCGATAAGACGGCCCTCTACGGCGATGGCGTGGTCACCGGCCACGGCCTCGTCGAGGGGCGTCCGGTCGCGGTGTTCTCCCACGACCAGACCGTGTACGGCGGTTCGGTCGGGGAGGCCTTCGGGCGCAAGGTCGCCGGCATCATGGAGTTCGCGGCGAAGGTCGGCTGCCCCGTTGTCGGCATCAATGATTCCGGCGGCGCGCGGGTGCAGGAGGCGGTGACCTCACTGGCCTGGTACGCCGAACTGGGTCGTCGCCAGGAGCCGCTTTCCGGTCTGGTGCCGCAGATTTCGATGATCCTGGGCAAGTGCGCGGGCGGTGCGGTGTACGCCCCCATCAATACCGATGTCGTGGTGGCCACCGAAGAGGCCTATATGTTCGTCACCGGTCCCAAGGTGATTCGCGAGGTCACCGGTGAGGATGTCAGCCTCGAAGAGCTGGGCGGCGCGCACAGTCAAGCGCTGTACGGCAATATCCACCATGTCGCCAAAGATGAACTCGCAGCTTTCACTTGGGTTCGCGACTACCTCGGCTATCTGCCGTCCAGCTGCTCGGAGCTGCCGCCCATCGTGAACCCCGGCCTGGAGCCGGAGATCACCGATTCGGATCGCGAGCTGATCGCCCTCGTCCCCGATGCCGACAATGCCGGCTACGACATGTACGAGGTCCTGATCCGCATCTTCGATGACGGCGACTTCCACGAATTCGGCCAGTCCGCGGGCAAGAACGTCATCTGCGGCTTCGCCCGGGTGGACGGCCGCACCGTCGGCGTCGTGGCGAACCAGCCCCTGGTCTACGCCGGAGCCCTGGACGCCCGCGCCTCCGATAAGGCCGCGCACTTCGTCAGACTCTGCGACGCCTACGAAATCCCCCTGGTCTTCGTGGTCGACACCCCCGGCTTCCTACCCGGTGTCGAACAGGAGAAGATCGGCGTCATCAAACGCGGCGGCCGCTTCATCTTCTCCTTCGTGGAAGCCACCGTCCCGAAGGTGACGGTGGTGATCCGCAAGTCCTACGGCGGCGGCTATGCCGTCATGGGCTCCAAACAACTCGGCGCCGACGTCAACCTGGCCTGGCCCACCGCCCGCATCGCCGTCATGGGCGCCGAGAGCGCCGTAAGCCTCATCGGCGCAAAGTCTCTGGAGGCGGCCCCCGAAGCCGACCGAGCCGCCATGCGCCAGCAGATGATCGCCTTCTACAACGCCACCGTCGCCACCCCCTGGGTAGCAGCCGAACGCGGCTACATAGACGCGGTCATAGACCCCGCCACCACCCGCCTGGAAATCCGCAAGGCCCTCCACCTCCTCCGCGCCAAATCCGTCCCCCGCAACCCCCGCAAACACCACCTGCTGCCCCTCTGACACCTGTTCCGGCTGTTTCAGTCGAGGTGAAACACGGCTCGCCGATTGCTCGGAATCGGTCGGTCGGGTGGGGTGGATGTGAGAGCCTTCAGCTATGAGTAGCTCACCTAAGGCATTGCTCGAAGGCGGACCTGACGGGCTGGAGCAGCGGATTGTGCCTATTACGCCGCCGGGGATCGAACTGCGGGTGGCGCACGGTGGGGGGTACGAAAGGTTCAAGGTGACGCTGCGGTGGGAGGACACACCGGAGGGCAGTTTGCCGGTCTACGAATGGGTTTCTCACACCGAACACTGAGATATTCGCAGTGCGATGACTAGGCCGGAGCGGCGCGACGGATGGGTAGTCGCGTCGGAACCGGGTCATGCGAGAGGAAGCCGCCGATCTGGGGGTAGATCTCGTTCGGCTTCTCCATGACCAGCAGGTGTGAGGTGCCGGGAACGATGGCGAGCTGGGAATCGGGGATCGCCCGGTAGAGGGCGAGGGTGTGTTCCAGGGAGACCGAATCGTCGTCGCTCGCCATGACGAGCGTGGGCGTCGAAATCGAATGCAGGTCCTCGGGGGTGAGGTCGGGCTGCGTCTCCCACATTTCGGCCAGTTTGCGCGCGACGATCGGGAAATGGTCTTCCCCGTCGGGGGATACCTCGCCGTAATTCGCGGCCAGGTAGCGCAGTGTCTCCGGATCTTCGAAACCGTCGAGCACGCCGGGCAGAATGCCGTCGTAGTGGAAGTTTCCACTGATCAGCACGAGTTTGCGAACCAGGTCCGGGCGGCGCAGCGCGACCAGCAGCGCGACATTCGCGCCATCGCCGTGGCCGATCAGATGTGCGGGTTCGCCGACCACCTTCTCCAGGAAGGCGATGGTGTCCTCGGCCATTACGTCGTAGGACAGCGGACCTTCGACATCGGGGGTGTGCCCGTGCCCGCGGCGATCGGTCTTGTACACCCGGAAGCGCCCGACCAGGGAGGGCATGGCCGGTGCGAACATTCGCGCATCGACGAAGGAGCCGTGCAGCAGCACCACCGATTCGCCGTCACCGTGGACGTCGTACCAGGTTGCTACGTCGCCGAGTTGAATGTTCACCATGACACCAGTCTCCCGGTTGACGTGGGTCACACCCACAACGGGTGGCAGGAACCGTGCGGCCGGGAAGACCGGAACCGCGCGGCCGGGAAGAAACGGCAGCGGCCGCCGGCATGATGCCGGCGGCCGCCACAGTTTTGATCAGTGCCTGGAACAGTCGATCAGTGCCTAGAACACCCGGAGCCTGCCGGGCGACCAGAACCCGGACCGGTTGGCCGTGCCGGTGTCCAGCTCGGCCGCCTTGGCCGGGTAGTACGGCTCGTACTTCTCCAGCGAACCCCAGTCCCGTCCCCAGTTGTCCTTCAGATACGTCGGGATGGTCTTGGAGTCGGCCAGCATTTCGGTGAAGCCCAGCGGTCCGCCGTTCTCCTCGGCCTGCCAGGTGTCGGTGGAGCTGACCGCGAGCGGCCGGTCCGGCAGGATGCGGTAGTTCGGGACCTCGGCCACGCCGTAGCGGTGGTCGAAGGGCCGCTGGCACGGGAATTGCAGGCCGACCGCCCAGTCCTCCAGGATCGGCTGCTCGGAACCGAGGAAGCTGTTGAGCGACTGCACCTTCGGCACCCGCGGCGGGGTGAAGGCCAGCCACTGATCGCCGATGAGAATCGGGTCGATGGCGTGGATGCGGATGACATCGGTGCCGCTGGGCAGCGCGTCCATCGGGACCCGCAGATTGCGCCAGGACGGCGCCGGGCCGATATCGAACGGCCGGTAGTTGCCGGGCAGTTCGGAGACGCTGCCGTCCGGGTTCTGATGCCCGTACTCGACCAGCAGGGTCTGGCCGTAGGTCATATTGCCGGTCTCGTCGTAGGACATGATGCGGCCCGCCGCCGAGATGACGATGAGCGGTGAATCAGGCGACCGCGCAGGCAGTTTGTACCAGCTGGAGATGAGGGTGGCGGGCTGCTGCACGCCGTCCTGCCAGCTGCCCATGACCGGTGTGGTGGCCGGGTCCAGGCCGTACGGCAGTGCCACGGTCGAGCCGTTGACGCCCTCGGCGCCCTTGCCGCCGCCGGTGCCGGCGTTCTGGCCCTTCTCGAAGGCGGGCCCGACGGTCTGATTGGAGGTATTGCCGGTGCCCGGCTTCACCTCGACGCTGTCGGCGTCGATCTTGTCGGGAACACCGTTGGGGGAGAAGCCGACCGGATCGGCGCCGGACAGCGGATCGCCGTTCAGCGGCGGATGCGCCGGATCGATGACCGGCTGCAGATTGCCGCCGTTCGGATTCGGTTCCACCAGAACATCATTGGCGAGACCGCAGCTCTTCCCGGAGAGTGCGTCGAAGTTGGACCGCGCCAGCGAGTACGCCGGGTACTGCGCGACCGCACCCTTGACCAGCGAGAGCACTTCGAACGCCACCATGAGTGCGGCGACGACGGTCAGCGGGATGGCGGCGAAACGGCGAACCCGCTTGCCGCGCTGGGTCTTTCCGTTCTCCATGGGCTTGGCATAGCCCTCGCGCAGCGACTGCCATCCGACCACCGCCAGCGCCAGCCCGAACAGCAGCAGGATGAGCGTATTGGCCTCGTGCCCGTGCAGCGAGACGCGCTTGTCGTACCACGGCACGCCGTAGCTGGACACGTACCAGTAGCCGTTGATGCCGGAGAACGCGAGCGCGAGCGTGAACATGAGCCCGGCGAGGAAGACCGACCGGTTCTTGCGCGACCGCAAGGCCGTGGCCGACACCGCGACCGCGGTCACCGCCGCCAGCGCACCCGCGATGCCCGCATAGGACCCGAAGTGGTGTGTCCACTTGGTCGGGTTGAACATCATGAAGAAGATGGTTCCGAACACCACGCCCAGCAGTCGCCAGGTCGGCCCGGAGGCGATGCCCGGCACCTGCCGTCGCCGCAGCAGCACCAGCAGCGTGGTGATGAGGCACAGGATCATGACGAGGAAGGCGAACCGCCGTGACAGCGAACCGTCCACGGTTTCCACGAACAGGTAGTAGTAGCGCAGGTAGTCCTCGTACCAGGCCAAGTTGGGCCCGATGTTCTGGCGGACCCGGTTGGCTTCCATGATCCCGGCGTAGGTCTGATCGCCGAAAACGACCGACACCACGAGGAATCCGGCCGCGGCTATCGGCGCCAGCAGCGCGACGTCACCGAACTGTTTGCGCCGCCGCACCACGATCTTGACCAGCGGGCGGATACCGGCGAGCAGCGCCGCCACACACATGAGGCCGGTCGGGGCCGCCGCCAGCGTGAACGCCGCGACCAGCACCGCGACCGCCGCGGGCAGCAATCGTGAAGTGGCAATGGCCCTTTCGATGGAGACCCAGGTCAGCAGCGCGCCCAGCGCGACGATGGGCTCCGAGCGCAGGCCGTTGTTGTAGGGCAGCCAGAAGGCCAGGAACACCAGGCCGCCGGTCCACAGCGCCACCTTGGAGGTCGCGACCCCGCGCCCGAGCCGGGGCACCACCTCGCGGCTGATGACCAGCCAGCAGAGAATGCCGCACAGCAGCGCGGGAATTCGCACCCACGGGCTCGCGGTGGAGATTTCGGCGAAGGCCTGGATCACGTAGTAGTACCAGCCGAACGGCGCCTCCGGCACGCCGAACCAGCGGAAGTAGTTGGCGATGTAGCCCGCGTGCGGAGCGACCCGCACCATGGTGAGGATGTAGCCGTCGTCGGAGGTGTTGGCGCCCACGAAATGCCACAGTGTCAGCGTGCCGATAATGCCGCCGTCCGCCCAGGTCGGCTTCAGCCAGTGCCGCGGGAAGATGCGCCGGTGCCCGCGCCCGTCACTGGTGTCGAGCGCGGCGAGCGCGCCCATGGCCAGCAGCGTGAGCAGTGCGGCCGCGACCATGGCGACCCACTTGAGCACGGTCGGGCTGGAGGAGAACCGCGAGTCCACGTTCATGTGGAACGAAAGGCCCTGCGGTACGCCGCCTTTCATATCGGTGTAGACGCCGACCACCTGCGGCCGCAGATCGCCGAGCAGCTGCCCGTCGACCGGCGCGGTGACCATTTCGCGGCCGCCGTCCGCGGTGGTCTTCTCCACGCTGTGGGTGAGCCCGTCGAATTTCGCGTAGGTGCGTTTGTCGTCGGAGGTGATGACGATCTGCGAGCAGTCGCTCATCTCGGATCGCTGCGCCGACGCCACGACGGCATTGCGATCGAGCACGTCGACGGTCTCGCCGGACACCCGGACGAACAGCCCCTCCAGATCCGCGCCCTTGCCCTGTGGCGGCGCGGTGGCCAGCAGGATGCCGCCGCGCGGATCCAACTGCTGCACCGCACTACACGGAATGGTGGCCGAAAGATCGAGCGGCACCTGCGACATCAGCGGTGCGTCGACATTGCCCAGCGTCCCGCCCTGCGGCCAGTTCACCGCCGCCGTGGTCTGCACGACGGGCAGGAACGGCGTCGCCAGGGCGAACAGCGCTCCCAGCACACCGGCGACGATCGCGATCAACTTCGCGGTGCGATAGTCACGCGGCGTCGCCGTCGCAGTGGGCGGCGTTGGCGGTTTGCTCAGGACAGCGGAGGCGTCGGGCACGATTGCAGATCGTATAGGCTCCCCCGCCTCCGCTGCCCCGCCTCCCCGAACCTTTAGCGCGTGGTCTGGGAGCCATTGACTGTAGGGGACGCGTGCCGCCGCTCAGGGACCGAGCCGATTTCGGGGGTACCCCCGGAGTTACCCCGAACTTGCGAGATCAGTTCCGCCTCTCCGAACCTTTGGCGCGCAGGTGGGAGCCGCAATAGTCCCATTCGCGTGCTTGCGGTCAGGTGCCACACCGGTTTCGGGGGTACCCCGGGAGTTACCCGGATCTTGCGAGATCAGGCGTCGCCTTTACCGAGCCCGGATCGGCGCATCCTTCGCGAGACCCGAACGGGTCTGCACTGTCACCGACAACTGTGCGGGCTTGGCGTCCGGGGCGTACGGGCTGTACTTCTCCAGCGACCCCCAGTCCCGTCCCCAGTCGTGGTTCAGGTACGACGGAATGCTCTCCGACTTCAGCAGCAGCCCTGTCCATCCGAGCGGTCCGCCGCCGATATCGTCCTGCCACGCGTTCGAGGCGTCCGCGCCGACCCGGTCGGGCAGGATGCGCCAGTCCGGCACCTCGGCGACGCCGTCGTGGTGATCGAACGGCCGCTGGCAGGGGAAGGCGAGTCCGACGTGCCAGTCCTCGAGCACCGGATCGGTATGGCCGACAAGGCTGTTCAGCGATTCCAGCCGGGGCAGCCGGGGCGGGGTGACGGCCAGCCACTGCTTGGGCGTGATGTCCGGGTCATTGGCGACCAGTCGAACGCTGTTGGCGCCCAAGGGAATCTGGTCCAGCGGGACCCGCAGATTGCGCCAGGACGGGTTCGGCCCGATATCGGTGGGCCGGATGCGGCCCACATTCGTCATGCTGCCGTCGGCGGCGCGGGTGCCGTATTCGACGAACAGGTCTTGACCGTAGGTTTCCACACCGTCCTTGGTGAAGGAGCGGATGCGGCCGGCCGCGGTCACGATGAGCACCTTGTAGGCGGGATCATTGCGCACGCTGTCGGACAGATCGACCTTGTACCAGTTGGTGGTCAGCTTGGCCGGATTCTGCTCGTCGGCGGTGTAACTGCCCAGCACCGGTGTGCGCGCCGGGTCCAGTCCGAACGGCAGGGCGACGGTGCTGCCGTTGAGGCCGGCCTGTGCGTCGGTGCCGCCGCCGGTGCCCGCTCCGGTGGTGTTCGTGGTCTTGTTGCTGGAGTTCTTGCCCACCGAGTTGGCCCCGCCGCTGACCGTCTCCTCCGCATCGGCGGTGAGGTCGGTGGCGACGCCGTTGGCGGTGAATCCGGTGTTGTCCGCGGACAATCCGTCGGCGGCCGCGCCGGTCCACGGTTGCAGCAGGGAGTCGGCGGTATTCGTCTCCACCAGCACGTCATTGGCGAGTGCGCACGAATCCCCGGTCATCGCATCGAAATTCGATTTGGCGATGGAGTAGGCCGGGTACTGGGTGACGGCCGCCTTGGCGAGCGAGGCGACCTCGAAGAGCACCAGCAGCGCCGCCGCGATGGTGAGCGGCATGCTCGCGAACTTATCGAAGGCGCGCACCGGCTTCGGATGGGTGAACGGTTCCCGATAGTGCTGGTACGCGGCAATGAGCAGGCACAGGATGGCCAGCCCCAGGAACAGCGTGGACAGACCCTTGCCCGCGATGAGCGGCGCCTTGTCGAACCACGGCACGCCGTAGCTGGACACATACCACCAGCCGTTGGGCCCGGTGAAGGTGATGGCCAGCAGGAAGAACACCGCCGCCGTGAACAGCGTGCGATTGCGTGGTGAGCGAATCCCGTTGACGCCCACCGCGACCGCGGCCAGCGCGGCCACCGATCCGGCGAGTCCGGCGTACACGCCGAAGTGGTGCGTCCACTTGGTGGGCGTGAACATCATCAGGAACAGCGACATGAAGACGATGCCGAGTATGCGCGCCGCCGGCCCGCGCGCGGTGCCCGGAATGCGACCGTTCTTGCGCAGCATGACCATGACGCAGACGAGCAGGCACAGCAGCATGGCGAGAATGCCGAACCGCCGGGCGAGCGAGCCGTCGGGGGAGAGCATGAGCAGCGAATCCCAGCGGGTGCGCTCGTCGAACCACGCCACATTCGGGCCGATGAGGGTGCGAACCCGCGTCGCCTCCAGAACCGAGGCGAGCGTCTGATCGCCGAAAACGACCACCAGCACCAGGGTTCCGGCCGCGATGCCCGGCGCGAAGAGCGCGCCGTAGCGCAGCAGCGCCGAACCCGTGCCCTTGGCCTGCTTCAGGATCGCCAGCAGCACCGGCCGTGATCCGGCGATGAGCGCGGCGAGGCAGATGAGCCCGGTCGGACCGGCCGCCAGCGAGAACGCCGCGATGAGCACGGCGATCGCGGCGGGCAGCAGTCGCCCGGTGGCAATGGCGCGTTCGATGGAGCACCAGGTCAGCACCGCACCCGCGGCAATGAGCGGTTCGGGCCGCAGGCCGTTGTCGTACGGCATCCAGGCCGCCAGAAAGACCAGTGCCGCAGTCCATACCGCGACATTGTCGCGCCGCACCCGGGCGCCGAGCCGGGGCAGTATCTCCCGGCTGATCACCAGCCAGCAGACGATTCCGGCCAGCAGCGACGGCAGTCGTATCCACGGGCTGGAGTCGCTGATCCGGGTCATCCAGGACAGCACCTCGTACGGCCAGCCGAACGGCGCCTCGGCCACGCCGAACCAGCGGTAGTAGTTGGCCATGTAGCCCGAAACCTTCGAGGCCCGGGCCATATTCAGGATGTAGCCGTCATCGGAGGTGTTCGCGCCGATGAAGTGCCACACCACCAGCGTCCCCAGCACCGCCGCATCGGCGAGGCGGAAACGCCACCAGTGCGCGGGCAGGAACCGCCGTGCGCGCCGCCCGTCCCGATTGTCGAGCAGGTGCAGCATGTACATGGCGAGCAGCGTGCAGAGCACCGCGCCGATGGTCGCGCCGCGTTTGATCCAGCTCGGGCTGGAGGTGAAGCGCGCGTCGATATCGGCCGTCGCCACGGCGGTCCCGATCTGCTGCCGGTTCAGATCGGTGAACATGCCGACCACCTGCGGCCGGGTATCGCCGTTCACCTTGCCCGCGAACGGAGTTCCGTCCTGCCGGGTGACGCCGCTGAGCTGCACCTGGGTCGCGGTCGCATCCGAGTGCAGGACCAGCGATCCGCAACTCTGGACATCGGCGACCGGAACCGACAGCAAGGGGATGAGGCGCAGCAGCACCGACAGCGTGCGCCCCTTCTCGGGCACATCCTCGACCTTGATGACCAGACCCTTGCTCACCGCCTGCCCCGAAGCTGCCGGGACGGTGGAGAAGAGCGTGCCGCTGGGCAGATCCGCCAGCACCTGGCAGGGCAGATTCACGTCCAGGGTCAGCGGCACGTACGACACCAGCGGCGCGGCGATGTTCGGCGTATCCCCCTGCGGCCAGTGCAGGGTGGGCCGGTCCTGATTTACCGGCAGAATCGGCGTCAACACCGCCAGCAGAATTCCGAGAATTCCGGATACCACGGCAATGAGTCGGATTCGCTGAAACGCTCGGGTGTCTTCGCGCACGGTGTCCGATGCTATCCACCCTCGTCCCGGACATCCCCCGCGACTCGACCGCGCCGGTTCGCGGCGGTTCCGGTGTCCGAACGCGGGACCCGTCATTCCGGCATGCCGGACTCGCCATTCCGGCACGCTTTCGGCCGGAATCCGGCGGGCCGACTGCCGATTCGAGGTGTGGATCCCGGCCGAAAGCGCGCCGGGATGACGGGGTTGTGCGTGCTCGGATGACGGGGTTGTGCGTGCTTGAAGGGTTGGCCGGGTGCTGGATTTCGTACTTGTGCCGCGCCTGCCCGGGCATCCGGTCGATAATGTTGTTGGGCGACTGTAGTTCCCGGGCGCCCTCGACGTAGGTGTGGCGGTCATGACCGAACTGCGACCGGGCGAGGTAATCGCCGGATATGTCATTCAGCGGCGCATCGGGGCGGGCGGTTCGGGAACCGTCTATGTCGCCCGGCACCCCCGGCTACCCCGCCTGGCCGCACTCAAGGTGTTCAGCCGCGACGGTGTGAACGCCGATGCCGAGGAGTGGCGGCGCTTCGAACGCGAAGCCGATATCACCGCTCGCTTCGATCATCCGAATATCGTTGCGGTGTACGACCGCGGGCTCGACGAGGGCAGGCTTTGGATCGCCATGCAGTTCGTGGAGGGCGCCGATGCGGATGTACTGCGCGGCACCGCCCCGGATCGCGCGCTGCGGATCGCGAGCGGAGTCTCCTCGGCCCTGGACTATTCGCACGGCAAAGGTGTGCTGCACCGTGATGTGAAGGCCTCGAACATTCTGCTGTCCCCGGCCGAGGACGGGCGGGTGGAGCGAGCCCTGCTGACGGACTTCGGCATTGCGCGCCTGCGGGACGAGTCGACCAGTCTCACGCGCACCGGAAGTGTCACCGCGACCTTCGCCTTCGCCTCGCCGGAACAGGTCTCCGGCGCCCCGCTGGATCCGCGCACGGATCAATACTCGCTGGCCTGCACGCTTTTCGTACTGCTCACCGGGCATCGGCCGTTCATGGCGAAGGATCTCGGGGGCTGGGTGATCGCACACACCCAGATTCCGCCGCTGCGGGTGACACAGGTCCGTCCGGACCTGCCCCGGAGTCTGGATTCGGTCTTCGATCGGGCGCTGGCCAAGAATCCGGCGCAAAGGTTCGCCGGCTGTGCCGATTTCGTCGATGCGGCCTGGGAGGCGATGTCGGGTCCGGCGACCGTCGAGCACGTCCCGTACTTCACCGGGCCGCGGCCGATCACCACGCCGCCGGTGGACCCGGCGCGGCGCGCGGTGACCGTGCGCGCGCAGGGATCTTTCGACCCGTATCTGCCGGCGCCGGAACCGGTCCCGGCGCCGGCGCCTCCGGTGCGGAACGAAGGCCGCGGGCGGGTGATCGCGGCGGTGCTCGCCGGTGCGGCCGCCGTGGTGCTGGCCGGAGGCGGCTTCGTGGTGGCCTACGAGCTGGAGAGTCACGGCAGTTCCGGTGCGCCGGTGTCCGCTCCGGTGCAGACCATGGCCGCCGGGCCGGCCGCCGCGTCCGTGCTGACGGCGACCTCCGCCGTCGCGGTCGCGCCCGCCCCGCTGCCAGCGGGCAGTATTCCGGCGGGTTTCCTGGGCACCTGGATGGGGACCAGCGATCAGAACTCCGACGACTACCGGCTCACGGTCCGCCAGGGCGACGTGAACCAGGTGGTCGAGACCTCCACGATCTACCGCGGCGGAAACCTGGTCTGCGCCTTCGACTATCGGCTGGTCGGTGTCACGGCCGCCGATATCACCGTCGGCAACGGCGTGACCACGAGCGGCGGCTCACAGTGTTCGCCGCAGGCCACGCAGGTGCTGCGACTGTCCGGCGGACAGATCGTCCGGGATCTCGATGTCAGCGGCCACGTGACCTATACCCGCGTGAACTGAACACCCGGCACCCGCGTGAGCTGAATCCGGCACCGCGCGAACCGAATCAGGCCGAGACCAGTCCGCGCACGTCCCACAGCCAGACGCCGTCCACCTGCTGTGCGGGGAAGCCGAGCAGCTGATCCACGGTGAACCGCAGCGCATCACCGTTATCGGTCGGCGGCAGCACCACCACATCGGCCTGCCAGTATCGCAGATCCGCGAGCGCCTGGGCGCGGGCGGCATCGTCGATCACCGGCACCTTGTTGGCCTGCTGCGCCCGGATGAGCAGACTGGCCGTGGGCCGGTCGTCGGGACCGTAGCGGCCCTTCTTCTCGGTCCCGGTGGGACCGACGAAATAGCCTCCGGCAAGCGGGAATTGGAAGTCGGCGTCGGTCTGCCAGCGCAGGGCGCGGGCGTCCGGCGGGGTGGGCGGCGGTGCGATGACCACCGAACCGTGCGAAACATACTGGCGCACAGTGCCGTCCGCGAAGAAGGCGGGCGTCGCCGGGCGCTGCACCACCGGCAGGATGGTCGGGGTGAGCGGCAGCAGTGCCAGCGTCATCGCGCCGAACCAGGCCAGCGGCCGCCAATCCACGGCGGAGATGCGCCAGTAGTCCAGTGCGCGTTGGGTTCCCATGGCCAGAATGACGGCGATGGCCGGAATGGCGGCCATGGTGAACCGCGACTCCAGCACCGAATTCAGCAGCGGCACATTCTCGAGGTGCTTCCACGGCAGCGAGATTCCGGTGTTGTGCTTTCCGATCATCAGGTTCGCGCCCAGCGACAGCACCGTGAAGGACACGATGATGAGGGCCGCGGCCCGCACCACGCGTTCGCGCCACAGGAATACCGCGGCCACGGCGACGAGTAGCAGCAGCGGCCAGCCGAAGTAGGAGTTCTCCTCGGTCGGATTGATGGCCACGTTCTGCCCGTGCTGGAACATGCCGCCCAGCGATTCGGACGGGAACTGGAACAGCGCTTTGAGATCGTTGTTCATCGGCCCGTGGTCGATGGACCGGTAGGACTGCGGCCCGAAGAACTGCCACCACAGCGGAATCTCGGTGAGCGCCACCGTGATCACGCCCGCCAGCAGCAGGGTCGGGGTGAGGGTGCGCAGCGCGCGCAGCCCGGTGCGCGGGGCGTGCAGATAGTAGATGACCGCGTACAGGCCGAAGGCCAGCGCGAAGATGAGCAGCGGCTCCTCGCCGAGCGCGATCTGCAGCGAGATCAGCAGGCCGAGCACGAAGCTGTGTTTGATTTGCCCTCCGCTTCGCTGCGGGCGGGTTCGTGGCGCTGGAGTCTCGTTCTTCCCTCCTTCCCCTCCTCCGCTTCGCTCCCCCGCTCCACTCGGTCCAGAACGAGACGCGCCACGAACCTTGGGGGTGTTCGCGCTGCGTGTGATCCGGATTAGCTGCAGGGCGATCAGCGGAAGCAGTGCCAGCAGTACGAAATTCGGGTGCGCGTTGGCGTGCGAGATCATGGCCGGCGCGAAGCCGCAGAACACACCGCCCACGGCCGCAGCGAATTTGGAGGTGACCAGCTCCCGCGAGAACAGCCAGTACCAGGCGAAGGCGGTGCCGAACAGACCCAGCGTGAGCACCAGGACGAAGGTGACGGTCGGTCCGAACAGCAGGGTGACGGGGGTCAGCGGCACGCCGACGCCGAACATGGCGGTATTGGCCATCATGTTCACGCCGTCGGGATAGTTCTGCAGCCCGGTGCCGAGCGGATTCTGCAGATGCGCGACCTTGTGCGCCGTGACCGCGAAGAACCACTCCCACATGGTCTGGTCCTGGCCGCTCTTGATCAGATAGCCGCGATCGGTGTGCAGCCACTGTCCGGAGAGCACCAGCACGGCGAGGGAGAGGTAGCCGGTAGCGACGAACAGGTCGGCGCGAGCCAGTCGCAGGAGGCCCGCGACACGCTGTTGCCGGGTGCGCACCGGGGCAACCGTTTTCGGTACCGTTCGGTCGAGAACTGCGACCGCCGAGCCGTCTTCGTTGGTGCGGTCCGTATCCCACCCCTGTGCCACGCGATAACTCCTCTTGCCTCTCAATCAGCGGCCCACGCTACCGGGTTCGACTGAGATTGCACTGGCAACTGGATGAGTTATCCCCAGATATGGGGCTTCATCCACAGGTTTAGGCCCATATCTGGGGATAAGTGACCCTTGTCTCGAGGTCTTATCGAGATGAGCAGTGAGCTGCACCACAATTCGAGTGCAGCTCACATAACTCTCAGCGCTGGGCCACCACGAGGGTGAAAGGCCCGATATCGGTCACCCGGAAGTGCGGGTCATCGAACAACGCTCTGGGGAATGCCACGGTGTAGCGCTTCACGTTCGGATCGTTCGGATACACGTCCTCGGCGAGCCGCAGCGTGTACTCGTTCCCGGATTTGCGGAACAGGAAGGCATCCGGGGCCCGCCACGGGCAGTGCGCCAGCGCGTCGATCAACTCCTGCGGCGACTTCAGGGTGCTCCACCGCTTGATCTCCGCCGCGCGCGGCTTGAAATCTGCCAGCGGATTCGCGTAATGCGAAGTGAGCGCCTGGAATCCGAAGTACGGGTAGATGGACAGGAAGCTGGTGTCCGCCGTGAGCACCACACTCTGATCCGGCGCCCGGCCGGTCTGCTCCCGGAGCGCCGCATCGATTTCCGCGTAGTGCGAGACGGCGGAAGGCGGCCGCGCATCCGCTCGCGCGCCATTGCCATCGGTATCGGTGTAGGCCGTATTGATCTCCGTCGCCAGCACATTCGGAATGCCCTGACTGAACGCCACCGCACCCGCCAGCGCCACCGCGGCACCGGCGAGCCGCACCCGCGACGGCTCGTTCAGCACCTGGTAGGCGGCCCGCAGACCCTCTGCGAAGCCGAACGCCCCGGCCGCCACCAGCAGGCTGTAGAGAATGGGCTCCAGCCGGAAGGACAGCAGCGTGGTGCCCGCGGCGGTCGCCGCCATCGACAGCAGGCACCACAGATAGAGGGTGACCACGCCGATCGCGAGTGCCTGTGCGCGCCGCGAACTTCCGGCCCGCAGCACCAGCCAGATCGTCCCGAGTAGGCAGAACGCGCCGAGCAGGGAGAAATCGAACATGGGTAGCGGCAGCTGCGAACCGGGTTCGGGCAGATAGTGCAGTGCGGTACCGGAACTGGCGGTGCCGCCGGTGAGCATCTTCCACAGGTATGGCAGCCATACGGTCAGGGCCAGCAGTCCGGAGAGCACTCCGATGCCGATCAGCCGCAGCAGGATCGGCCACACCGCCTGCCAGATCCCCGGCACCGCACCCTGCTTGGAGCGTCGCGTCATGCCCCGTTCGCGCAGTGCGAGTCCGGCGGCGACCACACCCATCAGACCGACCGCGAACACGGCCACCAGGAAGTACAGCGTGTAGAAGGTCGCGGCGACGCCCAGGAACAGTCCGGTCCCCAGCACCGCGCCCCAGCCTCCGGCGGTCGACGCCGCGGGTTCGGCGGGCCGGTACAGGGCGCCCCACGCCAGCACCAGGACCGGCGCGATCAGCAGCACCAGCGGTGCGCTGTACGCCTCGGGCGAACCGTAGGCGAGTGTCACCGCGGTGGTGGCGGTCGCGACCGCCACGGCCCAATCGGCGCGAATCAGCTTGGACCACAGGACGAGTGCGAGCACCGCCGCCACCGCGATGCCGATGATCGCGAACGGTTTGAACGCCGCCCACCCCGTCATCCCCAGCAGATTCGCGAAGCGCCCGCCCATCCAGAACCAGCCGCCCGGATAGTAGGACGGCAGATCCGCGTAGTTCATATCCCGCAGTGCCGCACTGTCGGTCAGCCGCGTCAGGAACTGCGTCCGGAACTCCTGATCCACCGACAGCCCGAGCAGATACAGCTTGGTGGCGGCGAGCGGCATACCCAGCGTCACCGTCACGAACGTCGAAATCCCCACCCAGGACAGCAGTTTCGCCACCCACGGCCACTTGTCCATCCGCAGCAGCACAATCGCCGCCACCAGCAGCGCCAGTGCGACAACCTGCCCCACGGTGGTCAGCGCCCGAGTCACATTGGAGGAGTTGAACGCCGGCCAGTGCACGGTCGAAAACGCCACCAGCCCGATACCCGCCACCGCAACGGCAACCACCCCGGCCAGCACGCCCTCCCCGAGCGCACCCCCGGCCCGCCGCCCCAGCATCGCCCCCCGGCCGCCCGACTCCTCGCTCATTCCCACTCCGCCTCCGGGTTCGCTTCCATGGACCGCGCTTACCGAAGCGAAGCCTAACGAGCTTGTCGAGCGTACGAATAGCCGTACTGCCGATACGATCACGGGTAGTATTCGGCTATGAGGACCACAGAGAAACTCACGGTCACTGTTGCAAAGCCAGTCGCTGGGGCAGCCCGGGCCGAGGCAGAGCGCAGTGGTGAAACCCTCTCGGCATTGACCAATGCTGCACTGCGCGAGTATCTGATCCGCCGCGCCGTCGCCGATGAGCCCGATACAGACCCGGAATGGCTAGAGGCAGCCGCCCTGACGATGATCGAGGATGAGGCCGCTCGTTGAGGCGCGGCGAGCTCTGGCGAGTTCTGGTGCTCGGCCGGGTGGAGCGCATCGTCCTCATTGTCGGACATGACACGGTCACCGAGTCTCGCACCGACATCCTGTGTGTGCAGGTGCAAGACTTCGCCGGTAAGGAATCGCTGCTCTCGGTGCGAGTGAGCGCTCCGGTCTCAGGTTTCGCGCGCGCGGTTACCGTGGGCCCGATCCCCAAAACCAGCTTCGTCGAACAGTTGGGTGTTCTCGACGACGTGACGATGGAGCAGGTCGATACCGCTCTGCGAGCCACCCTCGATCTCTAGCATCGTCTGGTGACGGTCGATGCCGACAAAGACCGCCGGGCTCGGTGCGATATGGGATCCGTCGAAGAATCCGGATGCCCTGCTCGGCATCACCGGCGAATGGCCAGCAGAGCAACTCCGTATCCGCGAGGCCGAGTTCGCGCCGGAGAACTTCCTATGACGTGATCCGTAAACCAGCGAAGAGCGGTGGCCGGATTCGGCCACCGCTCTTTGCTGATTTATCGGTCTAGACGGGGAGCTTGCGGAAGATCGGGCGCGGGATGTGGCGCAGGATCATCATGATGTAGCGGAAAGTGCCGGGGGCCCAGACGATTTCCTTGCCCTTTTCCGACGCCGCGACAGCCAGGGCCGCCACTTCTTCCTTGTCCACCGTGAGGGGGGCTTCCTTCACGTGGGCGGACATGCGGGTGCGGACCTGACCCGGGCGGATCACGGTGACGCGGGTGCCGTGCGGGCGCAGGGCCTCGCCGAGGCCCAGGTAGAAGCCGTCCAGGCCGGCCTTGGTGGAGCCGTAGACGAAGTTGGAGCGGCGCACGCGCTCACCGGCGACCGAGCTCATGGCGATGATGCGGCCGTGGCCCTGCGCCTTCATCTTCTCGCCGATCAGCACGCCGACCGAGACGGCGGCGGTGTAGTTCAGCTCGCAGGCGATGACCGCCTTGCGCTGGTCCTGCCACAGCTCCTCGGCGTCGCCGAGCATGCCGAACGCGACAATGGCGATATCGACATCGCCGTGTCCCCACGCCTGGTCGATGACCTTGGGGTGCGAGTCCATTTCCAGCGCGTCGAAGTCGATGATCTCGACCTCGGAGGCGCCGGCCGCCTTCATGGTGGCGACCGCGTCCTCGCGCAGCGGATCACCGGGCAGCGCGGCCAGGATGATGCGCGCCGGACCCTTCTTCAGGTACTCCGAGCAGATCGCGAGACCGATCTCGGAAGTGCCGCCGAGCAGCAGAATGGACTGCGGATTGCCTACCGCGTTGATCACTGAAGCTCCAGCCTTCGGGCCATATCGGACATGAAAACGCCTGTGGGATCGACACTTCGGCGGATCTTGATCCACTCGTCGATCCGGGGGTACATCTTGTGGAAGGTCTCCGCGGTGGTCCGGGAATCCTTCGCGGTGTAGAGTCGGCCGCCGAATTCGGTGACGCGCCGGTCGAGATCGGTGACGAGCTCATTGAGACCGGCCCGGATCGGGAAGTCTACGCAGATGTTCCAGCCCGGCATCGGGAAGCTCAACGGAGCCGGGTTACCCGCGCCGAACAGCTTGAAAACGTTCAGCGCCGAATAGTGCCCGGACGCCTGAATATCGATGATGATCTTCTTGAACTCATCGACGGCCTCGGTCGGCACCACGAACTGGTACTGCAGGAATCCGGCCGGACCGTAGGCCCGGTTCCACTCCGCGATCATGTCCAGCGGGTGGTAGAACTGCGTCAGATTCTGGATCTTGCCGGTGTAGTTGCCGCCCATGGCGTAGTACGCCTCGCCGACCGAGCCGAGGGTCAGCCGGTTGGCGGTGAAGCTCGGGAAGATATTCGGCACCGTAAGCAGCTGCGGCGCATCGAACTTCAGCGGATTGCGCTGCTTCTTGGCGGGCAGCTCGTCCAGCTTGGCCAGGCGGCCGCGAGTAATGGTGGCGCGCCCCAGCTTCGGCAGCGGGTTCATGACGTCGAACCACGCGCTGGAGTAGGTGTAGTTGGCCTCGCTGCCATCGCTGTGCGCCGCGATGGTCTCGTCCAGCGTGCTGGTCTTCACGCCGTCATTGATGAAGTACGCCGTCTCCGTCGCCACCATCTCGATGGTCGCGCGCAGCACGATGCCGGTCAGCCCATTGCCGCCGACGGTGGCCCAGAACAGCTTCGCGTTCTTCTTCGGCCCGATGGTCTGCACCTTGCCGTCGGCAGTGAGCAGGTCGATGGACCGCACGTGATTGCCGAAAGAACCCTCGCTGTGATGGTTCTTACCGTGAATATCGGAGGCGATGGCGCCGCCGATGGTGACCTGGCGGGTACCGGGTAGGACCGGAACCCAGAGCCCGAACGGCAGGGCCGCCTTCATCAACTGGTCGAGGCTGACACCGCCGTCCACATCGACCAGGCGGGAATCGCGGTCGATGCGGTGGATGCGGTTCAGCGCCGGCATATTGATGACGAGGCCGCCGGAGTTCTGCGCGTGGTCGCCGTACGAGCGGCCGAGGCCGCGCGCGATGACACCTCGGCGCAGATGCGCGGGCTTGGCGTCGTTGTCCTCCGCGACCAGGGCGACCGCCTTGGCGATCAGCTCCGGATCATTGGTCGACAGGACTTCCGACGTGGTGGCTGCGGTGCGACCCCATCCGGTCAGGCGGCGGGTCTGCGTAGGCAGTTCATAGGAACCGTTCGACGCTGAGTCCGCACCAGCGCTCGCCGATGCGGTATCGGGAGCGGCCGTGGTGGTGGTCTGAGCTTTCGTGGACATCGGGATAGAGGCTACAGGCGCTGGGTTGGCTACACGAGCCGTCTCGAGGGTTGTGTCCTCGGTCGCGACCGATACCCTCATGCTTTGTGACCGCGGAACCCCATCTGCCCCTCCCTCCCGAGCTGCCCCTCATCGACGAACCGGGTGGCACGGACGTCGATCTGAAGACCCAGATCATCCGGTTCGGGCTGACCGGCGGCCTCTCCGCGATCGTGGACTTCGGCCTCTACACCCTGCTGTTCAAGGTGTTCGGGCTGCCGCTGCCGGTGGCGAAGTCGATCAGCTTCATCGCCGGCACCACCACGGCGTATCTGATCAATCGGCGCTGGACCTTCAAGGCCGAGCCCAATCGCAACCGCTTCATCGCGGTCATCCTGCTGTACGCGGTGACCTTCGCGCTGCAGGTCGGCATCAATCAGCTCTGCTACTACGCCCTGCCCGATCAGTGGTGGCGGATCGCACTGGCCTTCTGCATCGCGCAGGGCACCGCCACCGTGATCAATTTCATCGTGCAGCGCATGGTGATCTTCAAGATCAACTGACCGCATGGGACCGGCCCGCCGATGGCGGGCCGGTGCTGTCTCGGGGGTCGGTGCGTCAGTAGTCGACGAGGGCCTCGGCCTCGGCCTCGGCTTTCGCGCGGAAGTAGTCGCCGCCCTTGGCCCGGGTGTTGTCGGTGCCCCACTCGCGATCCTCGCGCTGGGCGGGGACCAGGTGCGGAATGTGCTTGCGGCAGTGGATATAGGCCTCCTCCACATCCACCACCACCCAGCGCTCCGGCTGACGGCCGCGCGCATCGGGCGGGAGATCGGGGACGCAGCGGCGCATGAGGGCGTCGTCGACGATCCGGGCCGTGCCGTTGATGTGCAGGCCGATCAGGTCGTACACGAAGTCGATGAGCAGGATCCCGATATGCGGATTCTCCAGCATGTTTCCGAGGCTGGCGTGCACGCCGTTGCCGCGATACTCCGGATACGTGATCGTGGAATCGTCTATGACGTGCAGGAATCCGGGCTTCCCTGCTCGAAAGCTGTTGTCGCACTCACCGTGTTTATCGGAGGTCGCGATGAAGGCCATGTCCATCCGGCGCAGGAAATCGATCATCTGGGTATTGAGTCGATTTCGCACTTGATCGGAATAGAAACGCTCCGCACGATCTCGGGTGCCGTAGCGTTCCTGCAGTTCCCGCTCGCCGTCGCTGCCGTTTCTGGTACCGGACATCACGGGCCCCCTTTGGTAGCTGAATACCGGATGGAAGAGGCTCGGCCACGAACTTCGGCCGTACGAAATCCTATACGGTTTAACTATTTTCATGTGGCGAATGACTGAACCGGCATGTATGCCCTGTTCGGGCGGGTCGACGGAAGCCGGAGAATCCTTCTTGGGCGAGGATCCTCCCGAATGAAAGTGTCCACAAGCGGTTTGCGCCGCTTAGCTGCGAGGATGCTGGACTGGGCCCGAGGGGATCGATGGTCGAGATCCCCAGGGCGCGCAGTGTTTTCGCAATCCTGTTTTGTCCCTATTGCAGGGAATTGTCCGGTTATTGCCGAGCGTCATCCCCCTTGCATGAACCGCCCGGTCAGTTTTCAGGCGGGTGTCAGGGTGACCGGTACGCCATTGAAGACCGCATTGCCCGACGGTGCGTCCACCAGCGAATCATCGGTCAGCACATTGGCATTCACGCCCGCGTGCGTGCGCGCCACCGTCTGCTCACTGCCGGAGTGGCCCCAGCCGTGCGGCAGGCTCACCACCCCCGGCATGATGTCGTCGGTCGGCTCCAGATCCACCGTGAGCGTGCCCGCCGCCGACTTCACCACGGCATGCCCGTCCAGCCCCAGCCGCGCCACATCCTCGGGATGAATGTGCAGCGTGCACCGATTGGACCCGCCCATCAACGGCCCGACATTGTGCAGCCAGCTGTTGTTGGAGCGCAGCTGCCGCCGCCCGACCAGCACCATCTCCGGCCCCGCCGCCGCCAGCCGTTCCCGCAGTCGCGCAACATCATCCAGCAGCGCCTGCGGTGCGAGCTCCACCGTCTTCGACGCCGTCCGCAGAATTCCGGGCAGGCTCGGCCGCAACGCCCCCAGATCGATCCCGTGCGGATTGTCCAGCAGCACTTGCAAATTCAGGCCGCCCGGCAGTCGGTCCCCGTCGCCGCCGGCTGTGTTCCCCGCGTCATCTGCCAGCGGCTTCCCCTCGTCATCCCGGCGTGCTCGTGGCCCGGATCCACCAGTGGATCCCACCCATCCGTCCGCCGGAGTGATGCGATCAGGATTCCATTCGCCATAGGCCCCCAGCCGCAGCATCAGGTCGATGCGCTGTTCGGTGGTGTTCGCGCCGATCAGTTCCGCCCGGCGGTCCGACAGCCCCGCCTTGTGCAGCATTCCGGCGATGATGAATTCATCCACCGCCGTAAGCGGATCGACATCGTCCTGCGGTTCCTGCCCGCTGACGGCCAGCGCCAGGCGCGCCAGGATCTCCGATTCGGCGAGGGCGCCGCCGAGCGGGACCAGCGGCCGGGAGTACCGCGCGTAGTTGCGCACCGCGAACTGCAGCAGCGCGAAGTCGTAGTGCGGGGACTGCAGAATGCGCGGCGGCGGCAGGATGACATCGGCGTGCCGGGTGGTCTCGTTGAGGTACCGGTCGACGCTCACCATGAAGTCGAGCCCGGCGAAGGCCGTGTCGAGGCGGGTGCCGCTGGGCGCCGAGAGCACCGGATTGCCGGCGACGGTCACCATGGCGCGGATCCGGCCCTCGCCCTCGGTGAGGATCTCGTCGGCGAGTGTGGCCACCGGGAATTCGCCCATGGCCTCGGGCAGTTCGCGTACCCGGCTGGTCCAGCGGCCGAGGCGGAACGGGCGGGTGCGCACGATGCCGAGCGTGGCGCCGGTCGCGAACATCGCGCCGCCGGGGGAGTCGAGATTGCCGGTCAGCACATTGACCACATCCACCAGCCACTGTGTGAGCGTGCCGAACTCCGCGGTGCAGGTGCCGATTCGCGCGTAGACGGCCGCGGTAGGCGCGGCGGCCAGCTCACGCGCCAGCCGCAGCACGGTCTCGACGGGCACTCCGGTGCGCTCGGCCACCACGGCGGCCGTGAAAGGCGCTGCCGCCTCGCGTACCTCCTCGAGCCCCTGCACCTCGATGCGCACGGAGGTGAGATTCTCCGCGAAAAGTGTGTTCACGATTCCGAACAGCAGGTAGGCGTCACTGCCGGGCCGGATGAACAGATGCTCGCTAGCGAGCTTGGCGGTGCGAGTACGGCGCGGATCCACCACCACGAACCGTCCGCCCCGTTTCTTCAGCGCCTTCAAGCGGCCCGGGAAATCGGGTGCGGTGCACAGTGATCCATTGGATTCGAGCGGGTTCGCACCGAGCATGAGCAGATAGTCGGTGCGATCCAGATCGGGCACGGCCACCGTGAGCGGATCGCCGAACAGCAGCCCGGAGGACACCTGCTTGGGCATCTGGTCGGCGGTGCTGGCGGAGAACAGGCTCCGGGTGGCGAGCGCGCGAATGAGGATCGGTACGTACAGCGCCCCGGCGACGGTATGGGCATTGGGATTTCCCAGGTACAACCCGACCGACTGGTTTCCGTACGCGGCGGTGAGCTGCGGCAGCCGCTCGCGAATGACGCCGAAGGCCTCGTCCCAGCTCGCCTCCCGCCAGGTGTCGGTGGCCCGGTCGCGAATCATGGGTGCGGTGAGGCGGTCCGGATCCTCGTCGAGATGTCCGAGCGTCGCGCCCTTGGGGCACAGGAAGCCGCGGCTGAACGGGTCCGCCTGATCGCCGCGAACGGCAGTGACATGGTCGGCGGCATCCAGGGTGAGCTCGAGTCCGCACACCGCCTCACAGAGCGGGCAGGTGCGCGGCAGCGTCCGCGCGGCGGGTACGGCGTCATCCGCCGTGTTCGTGACGTGGGTCATACCCCATCATCGCTCCCCGAGGACAAGTGAAACAAGAACACCTCGATCCCCCCACGACACCGGCTCCCCGACAACATCCGCTCCAAGGTCGTGGCCCGCCCGGTTCTGGACTGAGTGGAGCGGGGGAGCGCAGCGAAAGACCGAAGCATCCGAACAACATCCGCTCCAAGGTCGTGGCCCGCCCGGTTCTGGACTGAGTGGAGCGGGGGAGCGCAGCGAAAGACCGAAGCATCCGAACAACATCCGCCCCAAGGTCGTGGCCCGCCCGGTTCTGGACTGAGTGGAGCGGGGGAGCGCAGCGGAGGAGCGGAGGGAGGGAAGAACCGGGTAACAGGGCCACGACCCCGCCCGGAGCGAAGCGGAGGGCAAATCAAACACAGCAAACCGCGGATGCCGGGGAGCATCCGCGGTTTCGGGGTTCTGGGCTATTCGCTAGCGGGAAGAGCGCCTGAATCGCTTCAAGAGGCGATACGGGCTACCTGCGGTCGCACGCCCTTGGCGGCGGCGCGAACTGCGGCGGAGATCGCCACCACCGGCGGGATCCAGCGCGCCTCGTGCGGAGCGACGCTCCAGCAGGCCGAGCCGTCGAACAGCTGGGTCGGCGGCAGCGGGATGCCCGCACCATCGGTGTGCACGACCGCACCGGCCGCACGCAATGCCTCGAGGGCCAGGGCGGCCTTGCGAAGCCCGGTGACCAGGTGGATCTCGCGGCGCTCGGCGCCCGGGATCTCGATGATCGGTCCGGTCAGGTCATTGGCCCGAAGGAAGCGCCGTACGAAGGCGGCGGTGTCGCCGGTGACTTCGATGCCCGACAGATTTTCGTCGGTGATCAGGCTGATTCCATTGGCCGTTTCGGCGACCGTCCATCCACGCTCGGTGTATTCCTGCGTGGAGGCGGCCAGTGCTGCCGCCATGACGGAAGACGAAAACGTCGTGCGCACTGGTTTCTCCATTCCCCGGTAGATCTGCGTCCTGCTCTGTGCGAGGTATCGGAACCTCATGCCCGTTGCGTTACAAGCTCATTTTCTGGAGTCACTGTTCGAGCCTCCAAAAGAGACGCCTCGCCGTTGGAGCTGTCATCGAAGCGCCACTGTCACATCTGCGACATATCGGACCTCGGGCGCTGCTGCCTGCGAAGACGGCGTCAAGGGCGGTATCGGTCCGGGCGGGCCGATTCTTACCGCGAAAGCCGGGAAGTGTTCTAGAACACACTGTTTCGAGCTGTCCCGGTGCGGGGATTGCGATGAGACTTCGCTTGGTCGAAAAGATCTGCGGGAGAGGAGATCGTCGGCATGGCCGATCAATCGAACGGGAACGCAGCGGAGCTGGCCGCGCTCGAGGCCGAGGAGTTCGAGGTCGGGCGGTGGGCGGCCCTGAAGGAATCCGCGACCCGGCGCCGGAACCGGCGGCTCGAAGCGGAGGCCGCGATCGACGAGCAGCCGGTCGAACCCTTCACCAGCCCAAGCGCTTTCGGATCCTGGAGCGTGGAGGCGGCGAAGTCGCTGCTGGACCTGCAGTTCAAGCGCTCGGCCACCCGCACCCTGCTGCCGCTGGCCTATCTACTGGGCCTGGCAGGCGCTTTCGCCATTCCGGTCGTGGGAACCGTGTTGCTGTGGCGTGTTTCGGCATGGCTGGGCGTGGTTTTCGCGGTGGTGTTCGCGATCCCGCTGGCCCTGACGATCGCCGCGGTGGTGCGACTGCTGCTGGAGTTCGTGCTCAATGCTTCGCGGCTGGCCACCCGGGTGGAACACATCTCCGAGTTGGCCGATGACCTGTTCCAGGCGCTGTCGGATGTGGCCGAACCGGTCAATCAATTGTCGGAAGACGTTCGGGCCGTGCAGTTCTGGCGCTATCGAGGGCGGTCCTCGCGCAAATAATTGTGCGACAATGCGAGCGCATAACTCGTAAGGGGGAGGGATGGCACTACCACAGGGGATCACCGGATCCACCATGCCGCGGCGGCAATTGGGTCGTAACCTGCGTGACCTGCGTAATCGCGCGCGGATGACGACCCGGGTGGCAGCGCAGCGGCTGGAATGGTCCGAGGCCAAGATCTGGCGCATCGAAACCGGGCAGACTTCGTTGCGCAGCCTGGATGTCGAGGCCATGTGCCGCATCTACGGCGCTCCCGAGGAGGCTATCGAGCCGCTCACCGCCCTCGCCCGGGAAACCAAGGCCCGCGGCTGGTGGACCGAATTCGGCGATGTGATCGACGAGGGGTACGAGGTCTACATCGGCCTGGAGGAGGCCGCCGCCCGGCTCACCACCTACGAAAATGAGTTGGTGCCAGGGCTTTTGCAAACCGAGGCGTATATGCGCGCGGTGCTGGCCGGCGCCTATCCGGGCATCTCCGCCGAGCAGATGGACCGCCGCGTACGGGTCCGCACCGCCCGGCAATCGCTGCTCACCCGTGCTGAATCACCACTGCGGGTGGATGTGGTGATCTCCGAGGCGGTGCTCTGGCATCGCATCGGCGGTGACGAGGTGACCATCGGCCAGCTGGAGCGCCTGCGCAAACTCGGCGAACTGTCGAATGTGCGGCTGCGCCTGCTGCCCGCGGACTGCGGCTACCACCACGGCATGGATGCCGGGCGTTTCGTACTGCTCGAATTTCCCACTGCCGCAAACGAAAACACCGAACCGCCGGTGGTCTACGTCGAATCCCTCACCGGAGCCTCGTATCTGGACAAGGAGCCCGATGTGGAGCGCTACCGCGAAGCCTTCGCGGCCTCGGCTTCCATTGCGGTGGACGCACTTCCGATGATCGACACGATCCGCGCCGCAGTCTGAGCGCTACGCCGGGTGATTTGACGGCCAGGCCGTGCGAACCGCCCCGTCATGCGTTGCATGACGGGGCGGACTGCGCGATGACCGTTCCGGTCGGCGCGTGGTGACCGGAACGATCGGCGCGTGTGACCGGAACGGTCATCGCGTGTGACCGGAACGGTCAGTGCAGCGACTGCTTCAGCACTTCGCGGTGCGTCGGCGCGGCGGCGGAATGTAGTTCACGCCCCTTGTCGGTGAGGCAGACGAAGATGGCTCGCCGGTCCTCGGTGCAGAGGGTGCGGTTGACGAGTCCGTCGCGTTCCAGCCTGGCCACGGCGCGGCTGAGCGCGCTCTGGCTGAGGTGGATGTCATTGGCGAGATCGCTCATCTTGTAGGTCTCGCCGCCGGCGTCGATGAGCCGGTCCAGGGTTTCGAATTCGCTGAGCCCGAGGTGGTGGCGGCCTTGCAGTTCCTTCTCGAGGGCGCAGGAGGTCGTCGCGTGCCTGGTCAGCAGATCGCGCCATTGGGCAACCAGGGCGTCGGGGACGACCTGCTCGACAGGCGCTGTCGGCTTCGGCATGCCCGAGATTCTAGCCTTCGGCCGCAACCCATGCAATCGCATTAAATGTGTAGACAATAAATGCACACGCATGTACCGTCCTCTCTCGTGACTTCCACAGACACTCGCCCCGCAGTGAGCACCGCGGCCGACTCCTCCACGCAGTGGACACCTCGGCTCTGGGGCATGCTCATCACCCTGTGCATCGTCCTGTTCCTCGACGGCCTCGATGTGTCGATGATCGGCGTCGCGCTCCCGTCCATCGGCACCGAACTCCACCTCGGAACCTCCACCCTGCAGTGGCTGGTCTCCGGTTATGTCCTCGGCTACGGCGGCCTGCTGCTGCTCGGCGGCCGCACCGCCGACCTGCTCGGCCGGCGCAAGGTCTTCCTGATCGCACTGGCCGTCTTCGCCATCGCGTCCCTGGGCGGCGGACTGGTCAGCTCCGCCGCGCTGCTGATCCTCACCCGTTTCGTCAAGGGCCTGGCCGCCGCGTTCACCGCGCCGACCGGACTGTCCATCATCACAACGAATTTCGCCGAAGGGCCCGCCCGCAACAAGGCGCTGTCCATCTACACCGTGTTCGGCGCCGGCGGCTACTCCATGGGCCTGCTGTTCGGCGGTCTGATGACCGGCTTCGGCTGGCGCTGGACCTTCCTGCTGCCCTTCCCGATCGCGATCGCCGCACTGATCGCGGCCCTCTACCTGGTGCCCAAGGACAAGCCCGCCGAAGAGGGCGGTCACGATCTGCTGGGCGCGCTGCTGTCCACCGCGGGCATGCTGCTGCTGGTCTACACCGTGGTCTCGGCGCCGCAGGCCGGCTGGGCCTCGGCCCGCACCGTCCTGTCGTTCGTGGCGGTCGCCGCCCTGTTCGCCGGTTTCGTGGTGGTCGAGAAGCGGGTGCGCTACCCGCTTGTCCGCCTGGGCATTCTGAAGAAGCCGACCCTGTGGCGGGCCAGCCTGGCCATCATCGCGGTCGCCGGATCGTTCTTCAGCTGGCAGTTCATCACCACGCTGTACCTGCAGGACACGCTCGGCTGGACGCCGCTGCACCTGTCGCTGGCACTGCTGCCGGTCGGTGTGCTGGTCGTCGCCTCGGCCTTCATTTCCGACAAGCTGGTCGACCGCTTCGGCACCGGCCCGATCATCGCGGTCACCATGGTGATCATGGCCCTCGGCTACCTGATGTACCTGCGCCTGGACACCTCGCCCGCCTACCTGACGGTCCTGCTGCCCGCCGTCCTGCTGGTCGGCATCGGCTGGGTCGGCTTCCCCGCCATCAATATTCAGGCCACCAGCGGTATCGACGATGACGAGCAGGGCCTGGCGGCCGGCGTACTGCAGACCTCCATGCAGGTCGGCGCCGCCATCGTGCTCGCGGTGACCACCGCGATCATCTCCTCCGGTTCGCATACCGGCACCAGCCCGGCCGAGGCGCTCGACAACTACCGCCCCGGCCTCCAATTCGCCGCCGGCGTCGCCATTGCCGGCGCCCTGGTAGCCCTCACCGCCTTCCTCCCCAAACGCCGCGCCCGCAAGGAAGCAGCAAAGGAAACCGAGGTCGCACTGGTCGGCTGAGACCCCCGCCGGGCCGCGCTCGCCGCTCACACGGGCGACGGCCACTCCGAGAAAAGCGCTGGGGCGCACCGCATTCACGCGGTGCGCCCCAGCTGCGTCTGCCTGACTATCGAGGAGTTACTGCGGTCGGTGGCCGTTCACGGTCTCGGCATATCCATCGGAGAAGCCCGCCTGTACGTCCCCCGCCGCGGACCTGCCGCGGGTCAGGAAGGCGGCGGCAATGCCGCCGAGCAGTACGAACACCAGGGTTGTGAGCATCGCGGTCCGCACGGCGGCGACAAAAGCTGTGATGGCGCCACCGTATGCGTCGGAGATAGCGTTGGTGAGCACGGTGCCGGAGGCCGCCGCTCCGATCATCGCGCCGAGTTGGCGGGCGGCGAGGTGGACACCCGCACCGGTGCCCGCCCCGGGGGCCGGCAGGGCGCGGGTTGCCATGGCGGCCAGGGATGCCCAGGTGCAGGCGATCGCGAGTCCGGCCACGGCGCCCGGCACCGCGAAGGCCAGCGACGGCGCTCTGGCTGAAATCAGCGCCACGAACCCGAGTACCGCCGCACCGTAGAAAGCGAACCCGACTGCGGGGACCACCACCGGATGCGCCCGGTCGGAGATCGAGCCGGCAATCGGAGCGCAGATGGCGGCCACGACCGCCGCCGGCGCCAGGACCAGCGCGGACTTCAGGGATGAGAAGCCTTGCACCTCTTGCAGATAGAAGAACAACGGCAAAGTCGTCGAGGCGAGCGCGGCGCACGCCGCCATGGCTGCCAGATTCGACAGCACCACATTGCGGTTCCGGAACACCTGCGCCGCGACCAGGCTTTCGGCACTTGTGCGGGCCTGGACGAGCATGAACAGTCCGAGCAGCACTGCACCGGCCAGCACCGGTCCGAGGACTCGGGGATCGCCCCAACCTCGGTTGGTCCCTTCGCTCAAGCCGAATGTCAGCAGCCCGAGCGCCACTGCGGAGAGGAGCAGACCGATCGGATCGGTCCGGCGCCGCTGGGCCGGCAGGGCCGGCACCAGCACGGCGGCCAGCGCCAGTGCGATCAGGCCGATCGGGATGCCGGCCACGAAGATCGCCCGCCAGCTCCACCGCTCGATCAGCAGTGCGCCTGCGACCGGGCCGAGCAGGGTGGCCAGGCCGGCGGCGCCGGCCCACAGGCCCAGGGCCGCGCCACGACGGTCCGCCGGGAAGGTACGGATGATGACGGCCAATGTCTGCGGAAGCATCAGTCCCGCGCTCAGCCCCTGGATGGCATATCCCGCGATAATCCACCACATGCTCGCTGCCGGGAAACATCCCGCCGAGGACAGGATCAGCCCGGCAAGTCCGATGAGGTAGATGTTCTTGGGGCCGAATCGATCTCCGAGCCGACCGCCGACGAGCAACGGAACCGTGAAGGCGAGCAGATTGCCGAGGGTCAGCCAGTCCATCGTGTCGCTGCCGGCATTCAAATCGGAGAAGATCTCCGAATACCCCGATACCAGGCCGCTCGAGCTGAATCCGACCAGAAAGCAACCGAGTACCAGGGCCCATACCGCACCCCACGGGCTACGGCGAGCTGTTCCGGCGTCGTACAGCGGCGGCGCCGAGTTGCCGACGAACTGTGCGGCGGGGAAGTCGGCCGGAACGAAACCGGAGACCGGCGGCTGCGGGCGGTACTGAATGGTCGGAGCCCCCGGCGGATAGGGAATGCCCGATTGTCCCTGCACCACCACCGCCGCTGCCGCCGCCGCGAATTCTCCTGCGCTGCGGAACCTTTCAGCCGGATGCTTCGCCATTGCCCGGGCGACGACCGTGTTCAGCCGCGGCGGTACATCGGGTCGCCCGATCGGCGGCACGGGTTTCACGAGATGACCGGTCACCACCTGCCCCGGGTCGGTGCCGGCGAACGGCGCGTGCCCGGTGAGCAGCGCGAACAGGGTGCAGGCGAGGGAGTACTGATCCGAGCGGGCATCGACCGGATCACCGGAGAGTTGCTCGGGAGCGGCGTACGCCAGGGTGGCGACGAAGGTTCCGCTGGAGGTGAGCTGGGTGTTCGAGGCCAGTAGGCGGCCGATGCCGAAGTCGGTGAGCACCGCGCGTTCCATTCGCCCGGCCTCGGCTGTCGTCAGCAGAATATTGGCGGGCTTCACATCCCGGTGCAGAATGCCCTGGCCGTGGGCATAGTCGAGGGCGGACGCCACCTCCCCGATGATCCGCACCGCCCGCTCGACGGTCAGGGTGCGCGGATCCAGCCGAGTGGTATCGGTGCCCTGGATGTACTGCATGGCCAGCCACGGCTGCCCGTCCTCGATGCCCCGGTCCAGCACCGAGACGATGCCCGGATGATCCAGGCGCGCAACCAGTGTGGCCTCGCGTTCGAAGCGGGCCCGCAGCTCCGGATCCGCCGCGACATCCTGGTTCAGCAATTTGAGTGCGATCAGGCGCGGCAGACGGGGATGCTGTGCCGCGTACACGGTTCCCATCCCGCCCCGGCCGAGCACTCCCTGTATTTCGTATCCGGCGAATATCCCACCGGGCATAGCGTTCATCAGGCCCTCCCGCCCCGCGGTCCGCCTCGCGCAGCGCGGACACGTCGCGCCGTACCCTACCGGCAGATTCGGCCGCGCACAGCGTGCGCCGACCGCGCTCAGCGCCCGGGACCGGGTGTCAGTGCGGGAATTTCAGTTCTGCCAGACGCGGAGCCGCGGCGTCCTTGGGGGAGCGGGTGAAGGTCATCGGATCACCGTTGCGATCCACCGCGGGCCATTCGATGCCCAGCTCCGGGTCGAAAGCGTCCAGGTCCCGGTCGAATTCGGGGGCGTACTCCAGTGAGCACAGGTAGATGACGGTGGAATCGTCTTCCAGGGACAGCAGTGCGTGGCCGAGCCCCTCGGCGAGGAATATCGATTTGCGCTCGACATCGTCGATGACAACGCTGTCCCACTGCCGGAACGTGGGTGAGCCGGGGCGCAGATCCACCACGACGTCCAGGAAGGCCCCGCGCACGCAGGTCACGTATTTGGCCTGGCCGGGTGGGGTTTCGGTGTAGTGGATACCGCGCAGCACACCGGCGGCCGAGGTGGAGGTGTTGACCTGGAGCAGGTCGAAGGGGCGCCCGACCGTCTTCTCGAACTCCGAGGATTTGAAGGTCTCGGCGAACACCCCGCGATCGTCACCGTGCAGGCTGGGGGTGAACTCCCAGGCGCCCGGAATCGACAGTTCCCGAATCCGCATGCTCATTCGTCTCGTCCCTGTTCCAGCAGGCCCAGCAGGTAGGCGCCGTATCCGGAGCGCACCAGCGGTTCGGCTGCCGCCCGCAACTGTTCGTCGTCGATGAATCGCATCCGCCAGGCCACTTCCTCGGGCACGCCGATCTTCAGGCCCTGCCGTTCTTCGATGGTGCGCACGTAATTGGCCGCGGCCAGCAGCGAATCGAAGGTGCCGGTGTCGAGCCAGGCGGTGCCGCGGTGCAGCACCTCGACATTCAACCGGCCCTGTTCGAGGTAAGCGCGGTTGATGTCGGTGATCTCGTATTCGCCGCGGTCGGAGGGCTTCAGTTCGCGCGCGATCGCGAGGACGTCGTTGTCGTAGAAGTACAGCCCGGGAATCGCATAGCTGGAGCGCGGCGTCTTCGGCTTCTCCTCGATGGAAATGGCCTTGCCGTCGGCGAATTCGACCACGCCGTACGCGGTCGGGTCCGAGACCCGGTACGCGAAGACCGCACCGCCGTCGACCTCGGCGTAGCGGCGCAGATTGGTGCCCAGGCCCGGGCCGTGGAAGATGTTGTCGCCCAGCACCAGTGCCGCGGGCTCGGTGCCGATGTGGTCCGCGCCGAGCACGAAGGCCCGCGCCAGCCCGTCCGGTTCCGGCTGCACGACATAGCTGAGGTTGAGCCCGAACTGGCTGCCGTCGCCCAGCAATCGGTGGAAGGCCGCCGAATCCTCGGGGGTGGTGATGACCAGGATGTCCCGGATGCCCGCCAGCATGAGGGTGGACAGCGGGTAGTACACCATCGGTTTGTCGTAGACGGGGACAAGTTGTTTGCTCACCCCGCGCGTTATCGGGTGCAAACGCGACCCGGTGCCGCCCGCCAGGATGATTCCACGCATGTCACAAGAGTCTGCCAGTTCGATCGCGAGCGAGAGCGGGGAGGTTCCGAGTCGACGGCGAAACGATCACATGCGTTTACGGCTATACCGATCCGGCGATATCTGTTGCGTAGGTCACGTTCCCATGGTGTTCTGAAACAACGCTATGTGAGATGTCAGCGCCGACTCTCCCGCACCGGGTGCCGAGCCCTCCTTCGGTCACCGGACGAACGGCTCGGCGCGCCAACAACGAAGTAGGTGCGCAATGGCGACGACCCGCAACGTCCACTCCGCCGATCCGGTGATCAATCCCGACAGTGTCAGCGTCTACGCGCGCACCCTCGAGGCCGCCTGCCGAGCCACCATCCGTCCCGCCGGGGAAATGATGACGCTCAGCGCGGGCGCCATGCCGGTGGTCAGCGGAGTCATCAACACCCTCGCCAAACTACGCCCCGCCCCGCGCGGTGTGGAACGGGAGCAGGTGCGGCTCAACGGCTTCCGCATGGAGATCGTGCGGCCCGCCGGAGCGCGCAGCTCGATGAGCGAGGGCGTCGTCATGTACATGCACGGCGGCGGCTTCTTCCTCTGCGGATTGGACACGCATCGGCCCGTGGTGGCCGCCATCGCCCGCCGCACGGGCATGCCGGTGGTGAGCGTCGAGTACCGGCAGCTGCCCGACACCGATATCTCGGGTTCGGTCACCGACTGCCTGACCGCCTACAAGTGGCTGCTCGGACACGGCGTGCCCGCCTCGCGCATCGTCTTCGCGGGCGACTCCGCCGGTGGCTATATGACTTTCGCGACTGCACTGCGCGCTCGTGATGCCGGACTGCCGGTGCCCGCCGGCCTGGTCGGCCTGTGTCCCGCGCTGAATCTGGATTGCACCGAGAAGCGCGCGCATCCCAACTACCACCGTGATTCGCTGATTCCGCTGTCCGCCTTGGAATCGGTGGTCAAACTCGGGGCCGAGGTGGACGGGCGGCTGGATCCGCAGCTCTCGCCGGTCAACAATGTGCTCGCCGGGTTGCCGCCCGCACTGCTGATCGTCGCCGAGGACGAGGTGCTGCGGCATGACAGCGAACTCATGGCGCAGCGGCTGGCCGCCTCGGGAGTGCCTGCCACCCTGGAGATCTGGCGCGGGCAGGTGCACGCTTTCATGGCGATCTTCCCGAGCATGCCCGAGAGCCGGGCGGCGCTGGCGCACGTGGCCCAATTCGTCCGTGCCCGAATCGAATCCGCGCAGGTTGCCCGCACTGCCTGAGACGGCTCGGACGGCCTGAAACGACGAATCCCCTGCCCCGGGTGACCCGGGGCAGGGGATTGCTTTACGCAGCAGTCGAATTACTTGGCGGGGGCCGGGGTAATCGAGGGCTCGGTGGTGGTGGTGAAGTACTGGACCGCGGCCAGGATGGCGACGGGGGCCGTCACGAACAGCTGGCCCGCGATGGTGCCGAGGAAGCCGATGGCAGCCATGCCGCCGAGGCAGCCGATCACGGCGGCCGGGACGAACGGACCGAACATGCCGACGATGGTGGCCGCGGCTACGGTCGCGCCGGCGATGCCGCCGAGGACGCAACCGAGGGCCGCGCCGCCGATGCCGCCGACGAGGGTGCCGATCGTGGCGCCGGTGCCGATGGTGTCCTTCATACGGTTGAAGGCGGCCTGCTCACGGTCGTAGTCGGACTTCCACGGAGCCTGGTTCTCGTACGGCAGGGCGACAGGCTTGTAGACCGCGTGGTCCATGTCGAACTGCGGGGTCAGGGTCGCGACGTTGTCCTTGATCTCCGCGGCGATCGGGAACTGGAAGTCATCGACGCGGAAGTTCAGATCGGTGCCGGCGATGGTGGCACCGTTGGCGGCCTTGATCTTGAACTGGCCGTTCTCGACGACCATGGAGCCACCGTCGGTCTTGATGATGGTGTTGGTGTCGGAGGTGGTCGCGGTGTAGTTGATCGGCGCGTTGGCGTCGGCAGCGGGCGCGGCGTTCACGGTACCGGCGGTGACGCCCATGGCAGCGATCAGCAGCGCCGACGTGGCGGCGAATTTCCTCATCAGCATTTGTTGCAAACCTCATCGGAATAGCTCGGGGGGACACGGAAATACAAATCGAGGACAGCTAACGTGCGGTGAACCCATCGTGACTGTTCGTTCAAATTCCGTTCACCTCGGTGATCACGCGGTTCGTCAGCTTTTGGAAATCCGCTGCGTACGTATGGTTTTCGGGCCCGCTACCCGCCCCCCAGATTGTTACTATGCGGTCTGTTTGTGGCGAAGGTCACATCAAATGCTTGGAAACCGGAATGCTCCGGACGCGTAATTCTCGAAGAGTCCACGAAATGGCAACTCATCGGCTGGAAGTGCGAATATTCTCGAGCTGACTTGTTTCCTTCTTGTGTCCGATTCCGCTCACGAGAAACCCGCAGCCGGTGTACGTCCCGCAACATGGAGTCCGCGCGGCAGCGGCAGGCGTAGGCGACGTAGGGTTTTCGGTGTGCGAGTGCTCGTAACCGGAGGCGCCGGCTTCATCGGCGCGAACTTCGTTCATCAGACCGTGACCCGTCGTCCCGGCGTCCATGTCACCGTGCTGGACAAACTCACCTATGCGGGCAATCGCGCCTCACTGGCCGCCGTTGCCGACCGGATCGAGTTCGTACAGGGCGACATTGCCGATCCCGCGCTGGTCGACCGGCTTGTCGGCGGTGTGGACGCGGTGGTGCATTTCGCCGCCGAATCGCACAATGACAATTCGCTCGCCGACCCCTGGCCATTTGTCCAGACCAATATCGTCGGTACGTATTCGCTACTGCAGGCGGTGCGCCGGCACGAGGTGCGCTACCACCACATCTCCACCGATGAGGTGTACGGCGATCTCGCACTGGACGATCCGACGGCGTTCACCGAGGTCACACCCTATAACCCGTCGAGTCCGTACTCGGCGAGCAAAGCCTCCAGCGATATGCTGGTTCGGGCCTGGGTGCGCTCCTTCGGGGTGCAGGCCACACTTTCCAACTGCTCCAACAACTATGGCCCGTACCAGCACGTCGAGAAATTCATCCCACGCCAGATCACCAATCTCATCGACGGTGTCCGTCCCCGGCTCTATGGCACCGGACATCAAGTGCGGGACTGGATCCACGTCGACGACCACAACAGCGCCGTATGGGAAATTCTGCAGCGCGGCCGAATCGGGCAGACGTACCTCATCGGCGCCGAGGGCGAACGCGACAACAAATCCGTTGTGGAGCTGATTCTGGAAGCCTTCGGCCGTGATCGTGACGACTTCGATCACGTCACCGATCGTCCCGGTCACGATCTCCGCTATGCCATCGATTCGACGCTGCTGCGCACCGAACTCGGCTGGAAGCCCGAATATTCGGACTTCCGTACCGGTTTGGCCGCGACCGTACGGTGGTACCGCGACAATGAGGCCTGGTGGCGCCCGCAGAAAGACACCACCGAAACGGCCTACGCGGCTGCGGGAGAGAAAGTCCTGTAGCCCCGGGAAAGGGCTCACTCAGGACGGGTGAGCCCACCCCAATCGCGCCGATACGCCGCCCAATCCGCTGGCGTCGCTGCGAAATCCACGTACAATGCCACCCCGAATGTCCGGCGGTCGAGTGCGGTGCGCCCCAAACCCAAACGGACACCGCGTACCGCACTCGCCACCGTCTCCGCCGCACCGTGGTGACCGAGATCGTCGGCCCAGAAGGCGGGCACCCCCAGCAGCAGATCCACCTGTGGCGGCGTGACCTGCAGCGCCAGCCGGGTCTGCTGTGCGACATAGCCGCCGTAGAGCGAGCCCGTCGGCATGGCGGTGTCGTAGGACATCATCGCGATCTGGTCCACGCGCCGCGCCACCGACGCGAAATAGGCTTGTGACCACCACTTTCCGTGATCGGCCAGCGCCAGGCCCAGCAGATGCAAACCCGGCAGCGGATCGATCACCGGCGCGGACACCGACAGCAGGGCCTCGCGGGCGGCTGTCACGGGACGCACCCGATCCAGCAGCGTCAGGAATCCGGCCGCACCCGAGCGCACCGGCTCCAGATCGAAATGGATGCCGTCGAATCCGAGATCCAGCACCTGGTTCGCGGCGGTGACCATACGGTCGCGAGTCGCGGCATCGTCGAGGTTCAGACCGTCGAATTCCGGGGCCAGCACATCGCCGAGCCAGGACTGCACCCGGATCCCGGGCAGCAGCCGATGCACCGTCTCGACGAACCAGCGGGCCTGTGGATACAGCTCCGGCGGCAGGGTGCCGTCATGCGCGAGCGGGCCGGTGTGGACGTAGAGGTCCTTGATTCCGGTGCCGGACAACAGGACTCCGAGCTGGGCGATATCGGCCTCGGTCTTGCGGCCGTCCACCCAGGCGTGCCCCAGCCACACCGCGTCCCGGCCGCGCGTGCGCGCCGATGCGGCGGGCGTGCCCGCATCCTGTAGCCGCAGATAGGCGGCCGCGGCTCCGATCGGTGTCAGCAGTGTGCACACGATCAGCAGCAGCGTCACCGAAATGCGCCGCCATCGCCACCGCCTGTGCCGGTGAGACCGGCCGTGCCATGCGGCACGGGTGGCCGCGACGCGGCGTCGTAGCCACCCCTGTGTACTCACCTCCGCACACTACCGAGCGGGTCAGCCCCAGACGATGGTCGAATACTTGATCACCGCGGCGGCGAGCGCGACGGTGACGGCCACGACCACCGTGATGGCCGGACCCCTGGTCGGGATCCTGCCCGCGGAAGTGGTGAGGCGCAAAGGCATCCAGCGCAGCAGCACGGCCAGGAACAGCAGCGCCAGCGGCACGAAGTAGCGGCCCTGGACGCCGTCGATGATGAAGTAGCCGACCGGTGTGAAGGACATGTACAGGGTCACGTAGATCATCGCGACGCTGGCGAGCATGGTGAGCAGCACCAGCCAGGTGCGCAGCCGGTCACCGGTCAGGCGGTCGGCGATGCCGAGGCTCACCACGAAGGCCAGCAGGCTCGCGCAGATGGTGAGCGCGGGGACGTCGATGTACGCGAAGCCGAGCTGACCGAAGAACTGGCTGAACCAATTCTGGTCGCGGCGGGCGACGCTGTCGCCGAACACCCGCAGGAAATGCCCTGGGTCGCTGAGGATTCCGTGCAGCTGGTCGCCGGGGCGGACGCTGCCCCACTGCTCCTGCGGGCGCATGAGGCTCATACCGTCACCGGTCGGTGCGGCGATCTTCATCCAGACGGCGAAGGCCACCGCACCGAGGCCCGCACCGGCCCACGGCAGGATGCGCTGCCAGACGGCCGGACGGTCGGCGCTGCCGAAACCGAAGCGCTGCGCGGGAATCAGCACGATGAGCATGGCCAGCAGCACATAGGTGGGCTTGCAGACCGGCAGCAGGATCGCCGCGGCCAGTGCCGCAACGGTTTCCGGCCGGGACAGGCGCTCGCCGAGGAACAGGCTCTTCACGATGAGCGCCGAAACCAGCAGTGCCAGTGCGTTGGTCACCGTATCGGCGGTGACCGTGCCCGCCTGGAACACCGCGATCGGCAGCACCGCCACCGTCAGCGCCAGCCACTGGATCCGGTGCCCGCGCAGGGCGCGCACCGCGAACGCGACGATCACGAGGTAGGCGATCAGCCCGGCCCAGCGGGTCGCCAGCACCATGCCGCCGACATTGAGGTCGAAGGCCTCGGCCAGCCGAATGCCCGCCGCGGCAGGCAGATACGGGACGAGGGAGTAGGCGGCGGTATTGGTGAACCACACCTGCTTGGTCTGGGCCGAGACCGCCTTGTCGCCGAGCACCTCGTAGCCGTGCGGATCCTCGACCATCGGATCCTGCTCGTCGGGACTGTTGTTCACGTAATCGTTGTGCGCGTAGCCCATGAGAGCGTCCACGCTCGCGGGTACGTCGCCGCCCCACGCGGGACCGCGGTCGTCATGAATCTTCTCCGGCAGGAATCCGCCGTGCGCCACCTGGTAGGCCCGCCCGAACTGGGTGATCTCGTCGTGTCCCCAGAACGGCGGCGTCAGTACCGAGAACACCGCGCCGAATACGCCGGCCAGCAGCAGGAACACCAAAGTCGCGGTGCCGAAACGCTGTTCGATCCGGGCCGCGACCCGCTTCATGCCCGTGGGCTGCTCGGGAACCGCTGCCGGCGCGACCTTCGTCGGCTGCGCGACGCCGGGTGCATCCGCGCGGTCGGCCGTAATCAGCTCGGCGGGCGTCTGCGGAACGAGGGCCGCGGGGACGAGCGGGGTGGTGCTGACGACCTCGGCCGCACCGTTCGACGCGACCGAGTCATCGCTGGGCGTGCTGTCCGGCTGCGCCGCTTCGGTTTCGGCCGCACCGATGCCGTTCGGCGCATCGGGTTCGCTCTTGCCGTTGTCGCTCACTTCGGTTGCCACGATGTCCGATTCTGCTGGACGGGGGGTGGCAGGTGTGGCAGGCGGGGGTGTTGTTTCCGCGGTCGGGTCCTCTCCGGGTCGCGTGGCGTCCGGTTCGGTCCGGATCGTCATCGCCGGGTACCGCCCGCGTGCTCACCGGCGCATTCGTCCGCCCCGACGGCCGAATAGCGCAGGTACATCAGCCGCGCGGCCTCGTGCCGGGACCGGCGGATGCCGTCCAGCACCAGTCCGGCGGTCCAGGCGAGACTGCCCAGCAGCATCAGCGTGAAGCCCAGGAACAGCGTCGGAAAGCGCGGGACCGAATGGATTTCGTAGAACTGGATCACTATCGGCGTGATCAGGATGATC
The DNA here is from genome assembly GCF_045040085.1 of Nocardia sp. NBC_01388. Lineage (NCBI taxonomy): Bacteria > Bacillati > Actinomycetota > Actinomycetes > Mycobacteriales > Nocardiaceae > Nocardia > Nocardia sp. NBC_01388. The sequence continues at coordinate 6,319,893 of NZ_CP109553.1, read as the reverse complement.
GAGATGATCCAGGCCAGGGTGCCGAACAGGCCGTAGAAGGCGACCGGGCGTTCGTGCCGGGCCAGGCCGATGATCAGCCGCAGGATCTTGAAGCCGTCGTGATAGGTGCGCAGCTTGGATTCGCTGCCCTCCGGCCGATCCTTGAAGCCGACCGGCACGGCCGTCTGCGGCACTCGCAGATGCAGCGTATGCACCGTCAGCTCGGTCTCGATCTCGAATTCGCGCGATACGGCGGGGAAGCTCTTCACGAAACGCCGTGAGAAGACCCGGTATCCGCTCAGCATGTCCTCGACGTTCTCGCCGAACACCTGCGCGACCACGCCATTGAGCACCTTGTTGCCGGTCGCGTGGCCGGGCCGGTACGCCGACTCGCCCGCTAGTTCGCGGCGCACACCCAGGACATGGTCGTACGGTCCCGACAGCAGCGCCTCGATCAACCGCGGTGCGGCGGAGGCGTCGTAGGTGTCGTCGCCGTCGATCATCAAATAGACGTCGGCTTCGATATCGGCGAAGGCGCGGCGCACCACATTGCCTTTGCCCTTGCGATATTCGTGACGGACGATCGCGCCGGCCTCGCGCGCCCGCTCCGCGGTCGCGTCGGTGCTCAGGTTGTCGTAGACGTATACGACAATTCCCGGCACGGCAGCCTTGAGGTCGGTGACGACCTGTGCGACCGAGGCCTCTTCGTTGTGGCACGGAACCACTGCGGCAATTCGGAGCTCGGTGGGGTCCACCCGGTCAATCCTCGATGTGATCGGAAGGCGAATACGAACACGGGGAGGGTACCCGAGATCGCTGCGGTACCGTCGCCGAGTGTCCAGCAGTGAGTCGGTAGCCGTGGAGAACGGCCGGGAGTCCTTCGTCGGCAAGGTGCGTGCGGCACTGAGACAGGGCAGCGCATTCCTGGTTGTCGGCGCGCTCGGATTCGTGGTGGACGCGGGCACCTACAACCTGCTGGTGTTCTGGGGCGGGGAGGGCGTGCTGTTCCATCAGCCGCTGCTCGCCAAGATCATCGCCATCCTGGTGGCCACCGTCGTCACCTATTTCGGCAACAAATGGTGGACATTCGCGCACAAGAAGGGCGGCAGCCCGACCCGCGAATATGTCCTCTACGCGCTGTTCAATGTTGTCGCCATCGGCCTGCAACTGAGCTGCCTCGGGTTCTCCCGCTACGTACTGCACCTGTCTAGTCCGTTGGCGGACAACATCTCCGGCACCCTCATCGGGCAGATCGTGGCAGTGGTCTTCCGCTACTGGGCATATGACAAATTCGTCTTCACCGGCGCGCGCGACCAAAACGACTGAACCACACAGCTTTCTGACCCGCACAACCCTTCGAATCACTTGCCTCGAGTTCGTGGCCCGCCCGGGTCTGGACTGACGGAGCGGGGGAGCGAAGCGGAGGAGCGGAGGAGGGAAGACCCGGGTAACAGGGCCACGAACCCGCCCGGAGCGAAGCGGAGGGCAAATCAAACACAGCAGCGAAGCGGAGGAGCGGAGGAGGGAAGACCCGGGTAACAGGGCCACGAACCCGCCCGGAGCGAAGCGGAGGCCAAATAAACACAGCAGCGAAGCGGCGGCAAAGTGTTATTGATATTGTCGGCGCGCCGAGCGGTGACAGTGGGTAGGCATCCCACGTCGTATGTTGCCGGTGTCTATTTTTTCGAGGGATGTCGAGGGATTTCATGGATGCGTCGGCTGGACAAGCCGTGACCGAAATCAGTGACCCGCAGACTGCCGGGGCCCCCGCGACTTTGCGCGCGGAGCACGTGGCTCCTGAGCGGCTGGTGCTGGCGCGCGGCCTGTTCACCGGACCTGCGCAGCGGATCAGCGATGAGCTGTACGCGGTCGTGAAGGGCGGCAAGGCACACCGCGAACGCTTCAGCCTGCGGCTGGAGAAGGGCGCGACGGCACACACCAATACCTACTTCGGGAGATTCGCCGCCAGCTACTGGCAGCGCTGGACCACCGTCACGGCGGTCCAGGTCGCCATGACCCTCGAGGTCGCGGGCCGCACCAAGGTGCGCCTGGCGGCGTCCGATATCGCCGGTCACCGGCGTGTTGTCGCCACCGCCGAAACCCGGGAGACCGGGCGGCTGGTGCTCAGCACGGCGCTCGATATGTTCATCGACGGCGGCGCGCTGTGGCTGGAGATCGACGCCATCGGCGGCGAGGTCACCATTACCGACCTGGAGTGGACCGCCCCCGCGCCGGAGACCGTGCGCCCGGTCGCCATTGCCATCTGCACGTTCAACCGCGCACCGGACTGCGCCGCCACCATGGCGGCGCTGGCCTCGGACGCGACCGTGCTGTCGTCCATCGATGCCGTGTACGTGGTCGATCAGGGCACCGATCTGGTGCAGGATCAGCCGGTGTTCGCCGAGACGGCACCCAAATTGGGTGACAAGCTGCGCTATATCCGGCAGCCGAATCTCGGTGGCGCGGGCGGTTTCACGCGCGGGCTGTACGAGGTGTCCGGCGCCAATCAGCACGCCGACGTCATCCTCATGGACGACGACATCCTGTGCGAACCGGAAACGGTGCTGCGGCTCAACGCCTTTGCGAACATGACCGTGGAGCCCACGCTGGTGGGCGCGCAGATGCTGTTCCTCTACAACCCCGACTACCTGAATGTCGGGGCGGAGGAGACGGATCTGGGCAGGCTGCGGCACGGGCAGAAGGTGTCCAAGGCGCTGCGCAACACCAGCATGCTCAAGAAGCATCAGGAACGCCGCGTGGACGCCGGCTACCAGGCCTGGTGGACCTGCCTCATCCCCGCCGAAGTGGTGGCCGAGATCGGCCTGCCGGTGCCCATCTTCTTCCAGTGGGACGACGTCGAATACGGTCTGCGCGCTCGCGAGCACGGCTTCGTCACCGTCACGCTGCCGAATGCGGCCGTGTGGCACGCCGACTTCTACTGGAAGGACTTCGACGACTGGGCGCGCTATTTCTCCTCGCGCAACTCGCTCATCGTGTCCTCCCTGCACACCGATCTGGACCCGAAAGCCGTTACCCGGCAACTCTTCCGGGAAATCGGCGAATACCTGGTCGGCATGCAGTACGGCCTGGCGCACACCACCCTGCAGGGCATCGAGGATTACCTGCGCGGCCCGAAGGCACTGCAGGACGGCGGTATTGCGGCCCTGGCCGCCGCCCGCGGTTCGCGCGGCGACTACCCGGAGACCGTCAAGCATCCGGCGGCCACCGCACCCGTCGTCAACGCCCACGTACATCAGCGCCGCGCCGGCGGTGAACCCAGCCGCCCCCTGCTGATCCTGTTCAAGCGCGCCCTGAACCAGTGGACCGGCCGCACCATCCACGGCGTCGTCGGCGTCACCCGCGAGGACGCGCACTGGTGGCACGTGGGCCTGTTCGACCACGTGGTCGTCACCGATGCCTCACAGTCCGGTGTACGAGTTCGCCGGCGCGACAAGGAAACCGCCCGCCGCCTGCTTGTGCGCGCCTACCGCGTCCTCAAGCAACTCCGCACCGAACTCCCGGCCCTGCAACAGCAGTGGCGCAATGCCATGCCGGAACTCACCAGCCGCGAGAACTGGGAACGCCTCTACGGCATCGACCCCAAGTGAACTGACCTGAACGACCGAGCGGCCGCACCCACCAGGGTGCGGCCGCTTCGTCATTGCCGCCGAGTTTCCGGAACGAACAGCCTGTGTGGCAATGACACCGAACAGCCTGTGTGGCAATGACTCCGAACAGCGTGTGTGGCAATGACTCCGAACGGCCTGTGCGGCAATGACTCCGAACAGCGTGTGTGGCAATGACTCCGAACGGCCTGTGCGGCAATGACTCCGAACAGCCTGTGCGGCAATGACTCCGAACGGCCTGTGCGGCAATGCCGCAGCCCTCCTACGGGGCGATATGGGCTGTTCGGCCGATTGCCGGTGGTCGGCCGACTGGCCGGTCGTGACGAGGCTGTTCAAACGTGGGCGGTGAGCAGGGCGCGGGTGGCGGCGGCGAGGTCGGCCTCCAGCCACTCCGGTAGTTCCTTCGACTGGGCATGGCGGCGCAGCGCGGAGTAGGGGAGATCCACGACCGCGCGGGTGACGGCGTCTATTTCGCGTTCGCCGGCCGCGCCGTAGATGCCGCGGGCGATGCGGTTCAGCAGTTGGAAGAGCGGAGCGTTCATCTCCGCGCGGCGTTCGCGGAACTGCGCGTCGGGGCCGCCGTCCAGCAGATCGCCGAGGCGCAGGTTCAGCATGAGGCGGGCATCGTCGGGGAATTCGCGGCCGAAAGCGAGGGCGGCGCTGGTGATGACGACGGCCGCCTCGATCGGATCAGCCACTTCGGTGGCGGTCAGCACCCCGGCTTGGAAGCGTTCCAGCGCGCGCAGCCAGGTCGCGCTGAGCACCCCGTCCCGATTACCGAAGCGGTGGTAGAGAGTGCCGACGGGCGCGCCACTGGCCTCGGCGATGGCGGCCACACCTGCCGCGCGCGGACCCTCGCGCAGCACCAGGGTGCGGGCTGCGTCGAGGATCACGTCGGTGCTGTGCTTCCGGGGAGGTGCCATGAACTAGTACAGTCCTTCTATATGGAGCGTTTGCCCTATATCGATCAGCATTCCACATCTATCGCCGCCGATCGCACCCGGGCCTGGGCTGCCCTACTGCGCACGACCTGCAAGAACCCGGATGATCTCAGCACACTCCCACCCGGTTTCACGCTCGACGAGGCCGACCCGCCCGCCCGATTGTCCGCGATAGGCCGCCACCCCTTCTCCCGCTACCGCCTCACCTTCACCCTGGACGAGATCGACCCGCACACCACCCGCCTGACCGCCCTGACTCACGCCGCGTTTCCCGGGCTGCACGGTGGGATCTACAAAGCCCTGGTGATCGGCACCGGCCTACACCGCCTGGTTGTCCGAGAAATGTTGCACCGCATAGCCGGAGCAGCGGAGGAGCGGTCATGACCGGGCCACGGTCGTGGATGCCCGGCCGATACTGGGGTGTCACGGCCGCCGAAGTCGGCATGGAATTGCCTTGTGACAGTGAACTTTCCGGCCGGACGGTGGTATGCGACCGAGTCGTCGATATCGCCGCCCCGCCAGAACTGGTATTCGCCTGGGTATGCCAGCTGCGCGCAGCCCCGTACAGCTACGACCTACTGGACAACTTCGGCCACCGCAGCCCCGTAATCCGCGACCCGAAGCTCACCGAACTCGTTGCGGGCCAGCATTTCATGAAGCTGTTCGCGCTCACCGGATACACCCCGGGCGCACAGATCACCCTCCGCGCCTCCGGTGTGGCCGTCACCTACGCCGTACACCCCGTCCCCGCCGCAGGCGCCAGTCGCCTGCACGCCCGAGTCCACTTCCGCGGCCCCCGATACCTTGTGGCCCCACTGGTATTCGGCGACTACCTCATGATGCGCAAACAACTCCTCACCCTGAAGAACCTGGCCGAGCGTGAAGCGCACCCCGCTCCGCCCGCAGACGCCGAACAGCCCGTGCCGCACTGACATCGAACAGCCCGCGTACCAGCCGCGCAGTCCCAATACGGGTTGTTCGGTTGCGACACGGACTGTGCGGCCGATAGCAGCGGCGCGCCGCACCCGCGCTGCATCGCGCAACCTGTGTGGCCGTCGCGCAGCGGCCGCACAGGCTGTGCGGTCAGTGGGCGGGTTGTGTGGTCGGAGGGAGGGCGGTCAGAGGAAAAGGTCGGTGGTGAGGGGGCCGTCGCCGGGGACTACGCGGTACTTGTCGAGGTCTGTGATGCCGTGGGCGGCAAGGACATCGTCGTCGAGGAAGAAATTGCCGGTGGTGTCCTTGGCCGGGGAGGTCAGGACCAGGTAGGCGGCGTCGGCGTAGATGTCGGGGGTGCGGGAGGAGGCGATCATGTCGTCGCCGCCGAGCAGGTTGCGGACGGCGGCGGTCGCGATGGTGGTGCGCGGCCAGAGTGAGTTCACGCCGATGCCGTATTTGCGCAGCTCTTCCGCCAAACCCAGTGTGGTCAGCGACATTCCGTACTTGGCGATGGTGTAGCCGAGTGAGGCGCCTGCCCACTTCGGGTCCAGGTTGAGCGGTGGCGACAGGGTGAGGATGTGCGGATTCCGGCCGGACTGCGCCGAATCCTTGAGTGCCGGAATGCTCAGCTTGGACAGGAGGAAACTGCCGCGGGCATTGATGTCCTGCATGAGGTCGTACTTCTTCATGGGCAGGAATTCGGTGGGGGACAGGTCGATTGCCGATGCGTTGTTCACCACCAGGTCGATGCCGCCGAACCGCTCGATCGTCTGCTGGACCGCCTCGGCGACCGCGCCGTCATCGCGCACATCGCCGACGTACTTCAGTACCGAGCCCCCGGCCTGCTCCAGCTCGGCCGCCGCGGTGTGGATGGTGCCGGGCAGTTTCGGGTTCGGCGTATCGGTCTTGGCGATGAGGGTGATATTCGCCCCGTCCGCCGCTGCCCGGCGGGCGATCTCCAGGCCGATCCCGCGACTTCCGCCGGACATGATCATGGTCCGGCCCGCCAGCGGCTTCCGCGCTTCCGTCATGGTCAGCTCCTGTCTCCTGCTTCGCCCCGGTTCCGATAATCCGCGCGTCCATGCGCAGGCGGAGCGAAACCCCTGATTCGGACACTAGGGGAGATGCGAGTGTTATGCAACGAGTTGCATAACACTCGCCGAGTGAATTCTTGCCCGGGGCCCGGCCCCCGGGCTTCATGGACTAGCGCTCGTCGAGGTGGGGCTATCCCTACCCTGCGGCACCTGCCAGCGGTATCGGCGATTCGGGCGTGAGCCGGATCGGCGGGGTGGGCTTGCGTTCCTAGGCTCGAGGGGGCTGGAGAAACTGGCCTGAACAGGAGGAACGCCTTCTTATGAGCACACCTCGGGTGCGCCGGAGTCGCATTGCACTGGCCGGCGTCGGCCTTGCCGTGGTGCTCGCCTCGGCGGGCTGCACGAGTGCGGGAACGGCCTCGGAGCCCAGCAGTCCGGACCGGAACCGGGCCATTGCGGACGCGATGAACGCGGCGGTCAAGGCCGGATTTCCGGGCATTCAGGTGGTGATCACCCGGCCGGACGGGCAGCGCACCCTGACCGCGGGTGCGGGTGATATCGCGACCGGCGCACCCATCGCCGACGATTCGCGAGTCCGCATCGGCAGCAATACCAAGACTTTCGTCTCGGTGGTGGTGTTGCAGCTGGTCGCCGAGGGCAAGATCGAACTGGATGCCCCCGTCGAGCGCTATCTGCCGGGCGTGGTGCAGGGCAATGGCAATGACGGCAATCGCATCAGCGTGCGGCAGTTGCTGCAGCACACCAGCGGCCTGCCCGACTACCTCGCGAGCGGCGATCCCTCCCGCACGCCGGATCCGAATTCGCCGCAGCTGAAGGTGGATACGGAGGCCATGCGCACGAAGCACTTCGAAGCAGCCGATCTGGTGCGCATCGCCATGTCCATGCCGCCGCAATTCACCCCCGGCGCGAAAGCGGTGTATACCAACACCAATTACGTGCTGCTCGGCATGCTCATCGAACGCATGACCGGCCGTCCCGCCGGAGACGAGATCACCAGCCGCATCATCGACCGGCTCGGCCTGCACGACACCTACTACCCGGCCTCGGGTGAATCCGTGATCCGCGGCGCCCACCCCGAGGGCTATCACGTAATCGACGGCAAGCGAGTCGATTTCACCGACCTCGATCCGTCCTGGGGCGGCACGGCCGGCGCCATGATCTCCACCGGAGCCGATATCAACCGCTTCTTCACCGCACTGCTGAAGGGCGATCTGCTGCCCGCCGCCCAACTGGCGCAGATGAAGCAGACCGTGCCCTTCGACCGAATGCCCGGCGCCGGTTACGGATTGGGGCTCGTTCACCAGTCCAGCCCGTGCGGCAAAGAGGTCTGGGGACACGGCGGCAGCATTCCGGGCTTCGAAACCCGCAATGGCGTCGCGACCGGCGGCGCGGCCGTCACGGTCACCGTGAACCAGCTGCCGACCGATGAGGCGACCTCCGCCGCCGTCACCAAGGTGCTCGATACCGCGCTCTGTGAAGGATGAGAGAACCAGCCATGCGCCGCAAATACACCATCGCCTTCGCCGCCTTGACCGCCGTCGCCGCCGTCGCCGCGGCCACCGCGGTGACCAGCACCGTGATCACCGATCGGGCGAGCGCCGACCCGTCCCCGACCGCCGGCCTGGACCGCTTCTACAGTCAGCGCCCGGAATGGAAACCCTGCGACAACCCGAGACTGGACGAGGCCAGGGCCCAGTGCGCCGATATCACCGTGCCACTGAATTACGCAGAGCCACAAGGTAAGACGATCACCGTCGCGATCTCCCGCATCGCTGCCACCGACCCGGCGCAACGGCACGGCGTCATGCTCTCCAATTCCGGTGGTCCCGGCGGTCCGGGCCTGGACTTCATGGTGGATGTCGGCGCGGCCATGACCCCCGACGTCCGCGCCCGCTACGACCTCATCGGCATGGACCCGCGCGGTGTCGGCCGCTCGACCCCCGTGAACTGCAAGTGGCCCCGCGGCTTCGGCCTGCAATCGGCGGGCATCGACGCCAGGGCTTACACCGAAACCGTTGCGACACAATCGGATCTCGCACTGCGCTGCGCCACCACCGAGGGCGATTGGCTGCGCCACGTCACAACCCGCAATACCGCCCGCGATATGGACGTCATTCGCGGCGCACTCGGCGAGGAGAAGGTCAGCTACTACGGCACCTCGTACGGCACCTACCTCGGCTCGGTCTTCACCCAGATGTTCCCCCAGCGCAGCGATCGCATCGTGCTGGACAGCGCGGTCGATCCCGCGCGCTACGGCGCGGTCCAGATGACCCAGGACATGGGCCCCGCGAACGAAGCCGCCCTCGACGACTGGGCGGACTGGACCGCCGCGCACAATGGCGACTACCGGCTCGGCAGCACCCGGGATCAAGTGCGTGCCACCGTGGTCGATCTGATACGCCGCGCGGCCGAAAAACCGCTCCGGGTCGGTGAATTCGACGTCGATCAGCACGATCTGCCCATGCTGCTGTTCGCCGGACTGGACGATCCGCGGCAGCATAAGCAGGTCGCGGAACAGGTGCGACTGCTCGCCGACGCCGCCGACGGCCGCGCGGTACAGCCCGACGAAGGCACCACCAGAGCCCTCGCCTACATGGTGCGCGCCCTCCCGTCGGACGGTTCGGCGCAAATGGCGATCATGTGCGGTGACGTCGCCGTCCCCCGCGATCCGGCCTGGTACTGGCGCAATATCGAAGCCGCCCGCGCCACCCAGCCGGTCTTCGGCGCCTTCACCAACAACATCACCCCGTGCGCATTCTGGGCGCCCCCCATCGAAGCGCCCACGGTGGTGAACAATTCGATCCCCGCCCTGATCGTGCAATCCACCGGGGACACCCGCACCACCTACGCGAACGCCGAAGGCATGCACCGCGCCCTGACCGCCTCCCGCATGGTCACCCTCGACAACGTAGCCATCCACTGGATCTTCGGCCGCTACCCCAACACCTGTGTCTACTCCGCCGTCAACACCTACCTCAAAGACGGCACCCTCCCCTCCACCGACCTCACCTGCCAAAAGGACTAACCTCCTGGTGATCACTCGTCCAACCCGCACAGCGCCCATTCGGCACTCGCTTTCACGAGATGCCCGCGGCCTCGAGCCGTTCGGCACAGCGGCAGAGCACCCAGGTGACATCGAGGTGGTCGAGGGAGTCTCGAGGGTGGGGTGGATTCGTCGAGTGGGCTCTGGTGGCGGGAGTTGGCGGCGTGTCGCCACCACCGGAGCCCAGTGATCGATTGACCAGTTCTAGCGGCCGAATTGGCTGCGATCCTTATACATTCGGCGCTGGTCCTTGTTGATTTGTTTCCAGGCGCGCTGGCGTTCGGCGCGCAGGCGGCTGTCGGAGCGGGCGGCCATCCAATCGTTTTCGCGGATCAGTTTGCGGTAGCTGTCCAGCCGCCGCCGGGGGAGGGCGCCCGCTTCGATTGCCGCCAGCACCGCGCACCCCGGCTCCTGGTTGTGGGAGCAGTCGGCGAAACGGCAACTGGCAGCCAAGGATTCGATATCGCTGAAGGTCCGCCCCAGGCCCTCGGCGGCTTCCCGGAGCCCGATCGAACGCAGGCCCGGGGTATCGATGAGGGTCCCGCCGGTGGGGAGTGGGCGCAGTTCGCGGTGCACCGTGGTGTGCCGGCCGCGCTTATCACCTTCGCGAACCTCGTTGGTGGCGAACACTTCCGCGCCCAGGAGGGCATTGGCGAGTGTGGATTTGCCCGCGCCGGAGGGGCCGAGGAGGGCGACAGTGCCGTCCAGGACGGCGATGAGCGACTCCATGCCGAGACCGGTGGCGGCACTCACCGCGAGCACCGTGGCGCCGGGTGCGACGGCGCGCACCTCGTCGAGCGAAAGATCCGGAGCCAGTTCGGCTTTCGTCACCACGACCACCGGTTGCGCACCGGATTCCCAGGCCAGGGCGAGCATGCGCTCGATGCGCCCGAGATCCACATCCCCGTCACCGGGCGTGCAGATCAGCACGACGTCCACATTCGCGGCGAGGACCTGATCGGCCGCGCGGCCGCGGGAATCGGAGTGCCCCGACACCGCGGCCCGCATGATCGCGGTGCGCCGCGGCAGCAATTGCCGCACCACCGCATTGTTCAGCATCCCGCGCGTGGCGGGCAGCTGCCCCGAATCACTGCCCAGGGCGACCCAGTCGCCCGTGCACAGGCCGCTGACCTCGGAATCCGGGCGCGGGCAGCGAGCCCGCACGATAACGGCGGCAGCCTGATCGGGCAGCCGGGTACCGGAAATGGGCACGGCCACATCGCATTCGCTGCGATCCATGCGGAGCACCCGCGCAGGAATCAGCGAATTGCCGAGCAGCGGAAGGTATTCGGCGGCCACGGAGGCGGTCCAGCCATAGGGGGCGAGCAGGTCGAAATCGACCACAGACATGATGGGAGAGTCCTTCGACGGGCCGAGCCCGTTCGAGGACTCAGCGCGGGAAATTCGAGGTGGGTACGCGCGGCGCGCCGGTTCGATCGAACGAACCTCGCGCGGGCACGACAATCCGTGCTGCAGTCACGTATTCCACCCCCTCAACTCTCCCCAGGCGATCACCGAGGCGATCACGCGCCGAACAAGAACGGGACAACCCTGTCAGGCTGCCCGTATCGGCGCAATCGATTTTCCTACCAGCGCTTTTGCCGCCGTCAGGACGGCGTCTTGCCCGGCGCGCCGGCCTCGGGCTTGCGGAACTGCTCGCGCCGCCCGAGCCGCTGCAGACGCAGCCACTCCATGAATCCCTGCGGATCCTTCTGCTGCATCAGGAAGTACCACCCGAAGCGAGCCAGCTCCTGCGGCAACAGCTTTCGCATACCCGGCTGCGACATGAGGTACCCGCGATTGCGGTAGGTGAAGTAGCGCTTCACCGGATCGTCCGGATACTGCGTGTGCATCCGCCCACCCAGAATCGGCTTGAACTCCTCCGACCCGTTCGGATGCAGGTAGGCGGTCTGCAGACAGGTGCCGAACGGCAGTCCGGAACGCACCAGCCGGCGGTGCACCTCCACCTCGTCGCCGCGCACGAACAGCCGCAGATCGGGCACGCCGATAATGTCCACGGCCTGCGCGGACACCAGCGCGCCATTGAAGAGCGAGGCGATGCCCGGCAGGAAATCCTCGTCGCCGAGCTCGGACCGCAGCCGCCGCCACACCACGCCGCGGCGCAGCGGGAAGGCCAGCTTGTCCGGATCGTCTATATCGGCGACCACCGGCGACACCTCGACCAGCTGATGCCGCTTGGCGCAATCGAACAGCGTCGCAAGCACTTCCGGCCCGTCCGGGCGGCCGTCGTCATCGGCCAGCCACACCCAGTCCGCGCCCATGCTCAGCGCGTGCAGCATGCCGAGCGCGAAACCGCCCGCGCCGCCGAGATTGTGCTCCGAACCCAGATAGGTGGATTCGATGGGCTGATTGCGCACGAGATCGCCGACCTCGGACTCGTTGCCGTTGTCGATGACGATGAGATGGTCGACCGGCCGCGTCTGGGTGGAGAGCACCTTCAGCGATTCGGCCAGCAGTTCCCGGCGCTTATGGGTGACGACAATGGCGACGATGCGGGCATCGTCCGCGAAGTTGGGGGTGGTCTGGTCCACCGGGCTCGATGGTCGCTCGCTGGGCTCGCTCATGCGGGATTCCGTTCCGGTTCACGTTCCAAATCCCGCAGCACCTGTGCCACGTGATCGCCCGCCTCCGGGCCTTCGTACGCGCGGACTACTTCTTCGATGCCGCCATGCATGCGTACCTGTCCATGATCGATCCACATAGCCGAATCGCACAGCTGGGCCAGAAATTCGTTGGAATGGCTGGCGAAAACCAGCAGACCGGACCGAGAGACCAATTCCTGCAGGCGAATACGCGCCTTCTTCATGAATTCCGCGTCGACCGCGCCGATGCCCTCGTCGAGCAGCAGGATCTCCGGGTCGATGGAGGTGACCACGCCCATGGCCAGCCGCACCCGCATACCCGTGGAGTAGGTGCGCAGCGGCATTGTCAAATAGTCGCCCAATTCCGTGAATTCGGCGATTTCGTCGATCTTGGCGAGCATCTGTTTCCGCGACTGTCCGAGGAACAGGCCGCGAATGATGATGTTGTCGTAACCCGAGACCTCCGGGTCCATACCGACTCCGAGATCGAAGACCGGAGCCACCCGCCCGCGAATCCGCGCGGTACCGCGGGTCGGTTCGTAGATGCCCGAAAGCAGCCGCAGCAGTGTGGATTTGCCCGCGCCATTGTGGCCGACCAGACCGACGCGATCGCCTTCCTTCAGCGACAGCGTGATATCGCGCAGCGCCTCGACCACCACCACATCGGATTGGTTGCGCCCGATGGCGCCACCGGCCGACCCCAGCACCGCCTTCTTCAGCGATCGGGATTTGGCGTCGAAGATCGGGAACTCGACCCAGGCGTTCTGGGTTTCGATACTCACATTGTCGGTCATGAAGCCTTCACACCCAGTAGGGGACGCGGGAACGGAACTTCTTCATAGCCAGTATCGCGATGATCCAGCCCACGACGGTGATGGCCACCACGATCAGCCAGCTGTGCAGGTGGATCGGATCACCCAGCAGGGGTGCGCGCACGATTTCCAGGTAGTGGAAGGTGGGGATGATTTCCGCCAGTTTCGCACGATCGCTGGCCTGGCCGTTGAGGGCCGAGGGCTTCCACATGACCGGAGTCAGCACGAACAGCATCATCGTGGTGCTACCCAGGATCGGCGCGAGATCGCGGTACCGGGTGCTGAAGATACCGAACACGATCGTCACCCAGAGCGCGTTCATGAACAGCAGCAGCAGTCCGGGAATCGCCAGCAGCACCGACCAGTGCAGATGCCGCCAGATGCTGAATGCGAGCAGCATCACCACATAGATGATCAGGTTGTGCGCGAAGAAGAGAAACTGCCGCCACACCAAGCGGTACACATGCACGCTCAGCGCCGACGGCAGCTGTTTGATCAGTCCCTCGTTGGCGATGAAGACATCCGAGCCCTCGAGAATGCTGGCATTGATCACATTCCAGACGATCAAGCCGACTGTCACATAGGGCAGATACGAGCTCAGCGACTGCCCGAACAGGGTGGCGTACAGCAACCCCATCGCGGCGGCCTGCAAACCGGTGGCGATGGTGATCCAGAACGGACCGAGCACCGAGCGGCGATAGCGCTGCTTGATGTCCTGCCAGCCGAGCGCGAGCCATAGCTCACGCTGGGCGAATCCGTCGCGGAAGTCCTTCCGGGCTCGGCTGAAGGACTGAGAGTCCGACACTAGCGGCACCGGTTCATTGTCCAGGCGCGCTTCGATCGTCGCCGAGTCGGGGGGAGCAGCAGCAGGCACAGCACCCGACCCTATCTAATAGCCCGGGCTTTGCGGCGAGAACCTACCGCCGACCCCGGGGGAGCTGCGTCACTGTGGCGCGAATCCGGCGGAATCCGATGGCTCAGAGGTACTGGCCGCCGCCCGGTGATCCGTGGCCGCGGGGATCGGCGGTGGTCGAGCCCGGGGGCAGCTGCCGCATTTGTTCCAGTTGGGCGCGAGCCGCCATCTGCTGTGCGAACAGGGCGGTCTGGATGCCGTGGAAGAGACCTTCGAGCCAGCCGACCAGCTGCGCCTGGGCAATTCGCAATTCCGCGTCGGAGGGAATGACGTCATCGCTGAAGGGCAGGGCGAGGCGCTCGAGCTCTTCGCGGAGTTCGGGGGCGAGGCCCTGTTCGAGTTCGCGAATGGAGGTGCGGTGGATGTCACGCAGGCGGGTGCGGCTGGCGTCGTCCAGTGGTGCGTGCCGGACTTCCTCCAGCAGCTGTTTGATCATGGTGCCGATGCGCATGACCTTTGCGGGCTGTTCCACCATGTCGGCCAACGACTCTTCCTGCTCGACCGATTCGTCGGAATTAGCCGCACCGACAACCTGTCCGGTGAACTCGGTGGCCTCGCCGCCCACCTGCACGGCAGCGGGAATCATCAGCGGCTTGCCCTCGGGGCCGAACACGACAATGGATTCCGGCGCCCCATCCGATTGCGTCATGCCTCCATCATGTCCCGTCACCGCCGACGGCGCTAAGCGGCACCCACCCAAACCACACACACCGTTACGCCGACTTGCCCTCTGCCTTTAGAGTGGCCAGCATGACTTACGACGTCGCGCGGGTTCGGGGCCTCATACCTGGCCTGGGCGACGGCTGGATCCACCTGGACCCGCAATCAGGCATGCTGGTTCCGGATTCGGTATCGCGCGCCGTATCAACGGGTTTCCGGACCTCCGCCTTCACGCATACCAATCGGCACGGCGCGGCCAAGCGCAGCGCCGCCATTCTGGAGGCCGCCCGCGAGGCGGTCGCGGATCTGGTCGGCGGCGATCCGGCGGGCGTGGTGCTCGGCCCGGATCGGGCGGTACTGCTCGCCTGGCTGGCCGAATCGCTCAGCTCCCGGCTGGGTCTGGGCACCGGGATCGTGCTGTCGCGCCTGGATGACGAGGCGAATGTCGCGCCCTGGCTGCGCATCGCGAATCGCTATGGCGCACATGTGCGCTGGGCCGAGGTGGAGATCGAGACCTGCGAAATGCCGGCCTGGCAGTTCGAGGAACTCATCGGCCCCACCGCCCGATTGGTGGCATTGACGGCCGCCTCGCCCATCGTCGGCTCCGCACCCGCCGTGCGGGTGGCCGCCGATCGGGTGCACGAGGTCGGCGGTCTGCTGGTCGCCGACTGCTTCGGCGCGGCGCCCTACGCGCTCATCGATATCGATGAACTCAATGCCGATGTGATCGCGCTGAGCGCACCCGCCTGGGGTGGCCCGCAGATCGGCGCGCTGGTCTTCCGCGATCCCGCGTTCCTGGACCGCATTCCGTCCATGTCGCTGAATCCGTATGCCAAGGGGGCCGAACGCCTCGAGGTCGGCGGCCACCAGTACGCGCTGCTGGCGGGGCTCGCCACCTCCGTCGACTTCCTGGCCGGACTCGACGAGCGCGCCACCGGCACCCGCCGCGAACGCCTCGAAATGTCCATCACCTCACTGCAGGACTATCACGATCAGCTCTTCGAACATCTGATGTCGGTCCTCGACCAGATCCCGAATCTGACCGTGATCGGCCGGGCCTCCACCCGCATTCCGACGGTGAGTTTCACCATCTCCGGAATGCAGGCCGAGAAGGTCTCCGCCAAGCTGGCCGACGCGCGCATAGGCACGCTCAGCGGATCGCACGGCGGCAGCCGGCTGCTCGATGCGCTCGGCGTCAATGACGAGGGCGGGGCCGTCACCATCGGCCTCGCGCCCTACACCACCAAATTCGAGATCGATCAGCTCGGCCGCGCGCTCACCGCGCTCGATACCTGACCAGCTCGATACCCAGCTATTCGATCCGCAGAATGACTTTGCCGACCGTATCGGCGGAGTCCAGCAGCCGGTGCGCCTGTGCCGCATCGGAAATGGGCAGCTCGGCCGAAACCACCGGAACCACGGTGCCCTCGGCGATCAGCGGCCACAGGTGCTTGCGCAGCTCGGCGATGATCTCGCCCTTCGAGCCGGGGCCGTGCGCCGGGCGGCGGCGCAGATTGGTGGCATGAATGGTGCCGCGTTTGCCCAGCAGCGCAGCGAGATTCAGTTCGGCCTTCACCCCGCCCTGCATACCGATGATGACCAACTGCCCGTCCTCGGCGAGCGCCTCCACATTGCGTTCCAGGTAGGCCGCGCCCATATTGTCGAAAATGATGTCCGCGCCGGGGTATTCGCTCTGGAGCACGGTCACGAAATCCTGCTCGCGGTAATTGATAAGCACCGTCGCGCCCAGTTCCCGGCAGCGCTCCAGTTTCGCATCGGATCCGGCGGTCACCGCGACCCGGGCGCCCAGCGCCCGGCCCACCTGAATGGCGTGCGTGCCGATTCCGCTACCGCCGCCGTGAATCAGCAGCAAATTCCCGCTGTGCAGCCCCGCCCGCATCACCAGATTCGACCAGACCGTGGCAGCGACCTCCGGAAGCGCCGCTGCCGCAGCCACATCCAGGCCCTCGGGCACCGGCAGCACCTGGGTTTCCGGCACCAGCACCCGCTCGGCATAGCCACCGCCGGAGAGCAGCGCGCAGACCTGATCGCCCCGCTGCCAATCCCGCACCCCGGGGCCGACCGCCGCGATCACACCGGAACATTCCAGGCCGAGCGTCTCGCTCGCACCGGGCGGCGGGGGATAGAAGCCCTGACGCTGCATCAGATCCGCGCGGTTCACCCCCGCGGCCGTCACCTCGATCACTACTTCGCCCGGTCCGGGCGCGGGCAGGTCCGGCACCTGCGCCCATTTCATGACATCGGGCTCACCGAATCCGTCGAGTGTCACCGCATACATGAAACCGAGCGTACGGCTCGTTCCGAACGATTACTGTCAGGCCAGGCTCGGCGGGGACACAGCATCCTGTCAGCTTCTCCGGTCATCGTGGAGTGACCACTTCGAAAAGGGAGAAACCATGATCGGCATACTGACCGCCGTGGGCGCGCTGACCATCTTCACCGCAATGGCGATTTCCGGCTTTGTCGCGGCCGAGTCGCCGCGCGCGCTGGTGCGTGTCCGCAACCGCTGAACCGCATCGATTCCGACGTAGGTTACGCACCGGGAAAGAACTTCCGACCCCGCCCGGACCCTGGGTGTTGGTACTAGCGTTTGCCGAATGAGCAGTTTCGTCGATTTCCAGAACGAGATCTACCTTTCCGGACTCGCAGGCATCGTCCCTTCGCTACCGATGACGGCGGCGGGACTCGAAGCCCGCGCCCGGGAAGAACTGGAACCGGCGGCCTTCGCCTATGTGGCGGGCAGCGCCTCGGCCGAACGCACCGCGGCAGCCAATCTGCACGCCTTCGAGAAATACCGGCTCATGCCCCGCATGCTGCGCGGCACCAGCGGGCCCGGCGCCCGCGATCTGTCGGTGGAGGTGCTCGGAACCCATTTGGCCGCACCCGTTCTCACCGCGCCCATCGGTGTCCTCGGCCTGCTGCACGAGCGCGGCGAGACCGTGGTCGCCGAGGTCACCCGGGAACTCGGCATCGGCATGGTGCTCTCCACCGCGGGCTCCTCCACCATCGAAGAGGCTGGCGCCCTGGCCGGTGACTGGTGGTATCAGCTGTACTGGCCCAACGATCCGGAATTGGCCCGCTCCTTTGTCGAGCGCGCCGAAAAGGCCGGCGCCAAAGCCATTGTCGTCACCATCGATACGCCCGCTCTGGGTTGGCGGCCACGGGATCTGGCGCTGGGACACCTGCCGTTCCTGCACGGCAAGGGCATGGCCAATTACCTGTCCGATCCGGTCTTTCGCGCGAAACTCGCGGCGCCGCCGGAGCAGAGCGAGGAGGCCATGCGGGCGGCCGTCCTCACCTGGCTCGGGCTTTTCGGCAATCACGGCCTGCGGCCCGCCGATATCGCGCGACTGCGGGACTGGACCGAATTGCCCATTGCCGTCAAGGGTGTCGTGCACCCCGATGACGCGCGCCAATGTGTGGACGCGGGCGCGGATGCGGTGATCGTGAGCAATCACGGCGGCCGTCAGGTCGACGGCGCCATCGCCGCGCTCGACGCCCTGCCGACCATTGTCGCGACGGTCGGTGATCGCGCCGATGTGCTCTTCGATTCCGGCATCCGCACCGGCTCCGACATCATGATCGCGCTCTCGCTCGGCGCCAAGGCCGTCCTGTACGGCCGCCCCTGGGCCTACGGTCTGGGCCTGGCCGGCCGGGACGGCGTCCGCCACGCCCTGCGCACCCTGCTCGCGGATTTCGATGCGGCCATGGGACTTTCGGGCTGCACCACCCTCGACGACCTGAGCCGCACCATGATCTCCTCCTATCGGATCTGAAACCCGGTGACACGCGGCCCCGATGGGAATGTGTCGTCATGGGGCCGTGCGCAGCCACGGCGCGGTACCGGCCAATACAATGAAACCGTGGCAGTCGGAACCGAGGGCCCGGCGGTCGAACCGAAATGGCTCACGCCGCAGCAGCAACGCGCGTGGCGGGCCTATATGGAAGGCTCCCAGCGCCTGATGGCCGACCTCAATCGGCAATTGCAGCGCGACAGCGCACTCTCTTTCGCGGACTATCGCATTCTCGTGAAACTCTCCGAGGCGCCCGGCCGGTCCCTGCGCATGAGCGATCTCGCCGATGGCGTGTTCTCCTCCCGCAGCCGCCTCACCCACCAGATCCGCCGCCTCGAAGGTCAGCGCGTGGTCCGGCGGATACCCGCCGAGGACGACGGCCGCGGTGTACTGGCCCAGCTCACCGATGAGGGCATGCGCCGGCTGCGGGCCGCCGCACCCGGTCACGTGGCCGCCGTCCGCCGCTACTTCGTCGAACTGTTCACACCGCAGCAACTCGCCGCGGTGGCCGCGGCCATGGAACTGGTCAACCTCGCGTCCGACCAACGCTCCGACTAGCCCCGGCGGGCGCATCCGCTACCATCAGTGCCCTGGAAGCGTGGCAGAGTGGCCGAATGCATCCGCCTTGAAAGCGGACGTCGTGAGAGCGACCGGGGGTTCAAATCCCTCCGCTTCCGCTGGAAAACCAGAGGTGGGCACCGGCTTTCGAGCCGGTGCCCACCTCTGTAAGCAGGGCTTTCCCGTTGAGTGTGGCGCGACTCACCGTTGGCGGAGACTCGCGCGGAGGGTCACCTCGTCGCTGTCGCCTTCTGGCAGGATCGCTGCTGTGGATCGCCGCCGTCGAGTACGGCGTCGCCTTGCCGGCGCCTTGGCCAGCGCCGCACTGTTCGCCGGTGCGGCGGTGCTGTCGCCTTCGCTCGCCCTCGCGCAGCCGCCGGTCGACTCCGGCTCCAATGAGGAGTCGCCGCCCGCGGTCGATCCCGTACATCCGATGCACGCGGCCATCTCGCACGTCGAGAATGTGGGTGACCGCCTGCTGCGCGTCTCGGTCGTCTCACCCGCCATGGGCCGCGTCGTGGATGTCCAGGTGCTGGTCCCCGCCGACCGCGGCACCCCTCGCCCCACGCTCTACATGCTCGACGGCCGCAGCGCCGCACCCGATGTGAACAACTGGGCCGTCAAAGGCGGCGCCCTGAACTTCTTCGCCGACAAGTACGTGAATGTGGTCTTCACCCTCGGCGGGCCCGCCAGCTACTACACCGACTGGCTGCACGCCGATCCCAAGCTCGGCACCAACCGCTGGGAAACCTTCCTCACCCGGGAATTGCCGCCGCTGCTCGATGCGCGCTTCGAAGGCAATGGCATGAACGGCCTTACGGGTGTCTCGATGGGCGCTGAGGCCGCGATGATGCTCGCCGTGCGTCATCCGGACCTCTACCGGGCGATCGGGGCGCACAGCGGCTGCTACGCAATGAGTTCCGACTTCGGCCAGGCCCAGGCGCGCGCGGTGATCGGCACCTTCGGCGGAGATCCGGACAATATGTTCGGGCCGTCCGACAATCCGCAGTGGGCCGAACACGATGTGGTCAATCACGCGGAAGCGTTGCGCGGCAAGGCCATCTACCTGTCCTCCGGCAGCGGTATCCCCGGGGAGCACGACGGTCCCGGGAATCCGGACGCGCGCAGCGCCATTCTGTTCGGCGGACCGCTCGAGGCAGGGGCGGATATGTGCACCCGCCAGCTCTCCGATCGCCTCGGGCAGCTCGGCATCCCGGCGGTGGTGGACCGCCGCCTCACCGGGACGCACTCGTGGCCCTACTGGGCCGACGAATTACCGCGCTCCTGGCAGACCCTCGCCGACGGACTCGGAATCGGCTGAGGCGCGAAATCGACTGTGGCCCAGCCGGGAAGCGGACCGTGGCCGGGTACCGGTAGCGGGCGGTGGCTCAGCCCAGGAAGCGGGCGACGGTCTCCGGCGCGGTGGCGAAGCTCAGGAACAGATCGTTCTCGTGCGGGTCGCCCGCGGTGACCCGCACCCCGTCGGCGCCGTAGGGGCGGATGAGCACGCCCGCCTCGGCACTCGCCTCGCCGTACTCGGCGCTGCGGGCGCCCAGCGGCAGCCAGACGAAGTTCGACGAACTGACCGGCACCTGGTAGCCCGCCGCGAGCAGCGCGTCCCGTATGCGATCACGTTCCGCCACAACGGCATCCGTGCGCTCCAGCAGTTCGTGCCGCGCCTCCAGGGACGCGATGGCCGCCGCCTGCGCCACCCGGTTCACGCTGAACGGGATATGCACCTTCATGAGCGCGGTGATGACCTCCGGAGCGCCGACCGCGTAACCGACGCGGAGTCCGGCCAGCCCGTACGCCTTCGAGAAGGTACGCAGCACAAGCACATTCGGGCGATCGCGGCCCAGCTCGACACCGTTGGGCTGATCGTCGAGGCGCATGTACTCGTAGTAGGCCTCGTCCAGCACCACCAGTACGTCCGCGGGCACGGCATCCAGGAAGCGGGTGATGGCCGCCGCCCCGAGCGCGGTACCGGTCGGATTGTTCGGATTGCAGACGATGACCACGCGGGTATTCGGCGTCACTGCCGCCGCGAGGGCGTCCAGATCGTGGGCGTACTCGCCGTCCAGCGGCACCTGCACGGCCTTGGCCCCGGCCACCTGGGCGACGATCGGGTACGCCTCGAAAGAGCGCCAGGCGAAAAGCACCTCATCTGTGGGCGCCAGGCAGGTGATCTGCACCAGCTCCTGGCAGATCGCGACACTGCCGCACCCGGCCGCCACGTTCGCCACCTCGACGCCGTGGAATTCCGCGATGGCGGTGCGCAATTCGAGCGCCGAATTATCCGGATACCGGTTCACCTGCTCCGCGGCCTCGGCAATGGCCTTGGCTACCGAAGGTAGCGGCGGGAAGGTGGTCTCATTGCTGGCCAGCTTCACCACGCCGGGCTGGGTGCGGCCGGCCACGTAGGCCGGGATGACATCGAGGTCCGGACGGATGTGCGCGCTCACAGCTCCAGCCTATGTCCCGGCCCGTCGAGCCCCTTCGGTGGTGCCGTACCCGGAAAATCTCCGGGGCGGCGGCCTCCCGCAAACATTAATCCCGAAGTTACCTTGCGCAACTACTCTGGCTGCATGGCGGGCATTTTCCGAGATCTTGCGCCTGTGCACGAGAAGACAAAGGTTCCTCTCATAGTGATCGAACCGGACGGTCACGCACGCGGCGGCATCGTGGTGTTGCACGAATCACGCGAATTCACCGACCCACTGCTGGAACTCATGCGGTCACTGGCCGACGACGGCTGGACCGTGGTCGCCCCCGACCTGTTCCACCGAGCCAACGGCGTGGTTCCCGACAAAGTGTTCGGCGCGGATCTTTTCGAAGACTTCGACGCCTGTTTCGACTGGCTGACCGGCCGCGGCGTCTTCCGCGACTGCGTCGGCGTGCTCGGCTTCGACTCCGCGGGCACCGCGGCGGCCCTGGTGGCCACCGATCGCCGGATCGGTGCGGCGGTCAGCGTGGCCGCGCCCGGCATCGACACCGCGCTCACCCCACAGGCCGTCGCGCTCATCGCCGCCGCCCCGAATCTGCAGGCGCCCTGGCTGGGCCTGTTCGGTGCGGACGATCCGCGCACCCCGCCCGACCATATCGACCGCCTGCGTGATGCCGCGGCCCGCGCCGTTGTCGCCACCCTGGTGGTCAGTTACCCCGGGCTGCACCACCGTCCAGACCACCCCGGCTTCGAACCGGCCGACCTCGACGACGCCTTCACCCTCGACGCGCGCACCCGGATCTTCGATTGGTTCGACAGTCACCTACGTTGACCAGCCGTTTTGTCTAATGGTCGACTGCTGTGTAATCTTTCATCCCGGCGGTTCGAAAGGACCGGCGCCCTCGTAAGAGAAGGCTCCAGGAGGCGTGCCAGAGCGGCCGAATGGGACTCACTGCTAATGAGTTGTCCCTTCACGGGGACCGGAGGTTCAAATCCTCTCGCCTCCGCCAAGCCCGGTTCACCGGGCTGCAAGACCCCGGTTCGCTGGGTACATAAATGAATAGCCATGCGCCCGTAGCTCAACGGATAGAGCATCTGACTACGGATCAGAAGGTTAGGGGTTCGAATCCCTTCGGGCGCACACAAAGACAGAAGCCCCTCCGCTCGGTGCGGAGGGGCTTCTGACGTTTCCGGCCTGTATAAATCGGGCGTCCCCGGCCATGTTCGAGTCGGGCGTCCCCGACTCGATCAGGCTGTGCTGTATTTCGGCAGTGCCTCCTTCCGGTGGCCGAATTCGGTTCGGCTGCCGGAAGAATCATTCATCCCGAGGGATCAGGGCAGGACCTGCGGAATCACCTGCGGGGCGAGCGCGCCGACGAGCATGCCGACCAGGGCCAGCTGCAGCGCGGGGCCGACGGCGCAGAGCGGGATGAGGGGAATGCCGATAATGGTGACGGCGCAGACGACGGCTCCGGTCACGCCGCCGATGATGCCGCCCAGGGCCGCACCGTTGGCCAGCGGATCATGGTTGGCCGCATCCGGATTGGTGGCGATGTTCTGCGGACCCGGCGCGCTCACGGCCTCGGCCTCGGCAGCGACGGACTGAGCGACATCGGGGGCGGCGGGCTGAGCGATGGCGGGGGCGGCGGGCTGGGCGATGGCGGCCGCGGGCTGAATCGCGATCGGGGCTTCCGGAGTCACGGCCATCTGGACGACGGCGGCCGACTGCGGGGCGAGATCGGGGGCAGTGGCGGAAGCCGTTCCCGCGCTCGCGAAGGTCGCGGCGACGGCGAGCGGCAATGCCGCAATGAGAGCCTTGCGACCGAAATTGGACATGGTCTTGCGCATGATTTTTCCTTAACCCCCGCCGCACGCTCAAATTAGCTGGCGTGCAGAACGTTTCGCGTTGCGAATGACAACGATCAAGTTCTATATGATCGCGGTCGCCGAATCAAGTCCGGGTCCCATTATTCGTATCCGCCGCAATTGTGTTCGACGACACCGTAACTCGGTGCTATTTCCACCGACCGGGGTCGGCATAAGAAGAAAGCCTGTCCGCTCGGTGCGGACAGGCTTTCCGATTCAGGGACTGCGGCACAGGCGAATCCGCGCGCCGCTCACTTCCAGGCGGCGAGATCCGGGAGATCGCCGGTGAGATCGCCACCGGGGGAACGGCCGACGAGCCAGGCGGCAAGCGCGGTGGCCGGGCCGGTGATCGTGGCGCCCGGCGTGCCGACGGCGCCGGACCAGCCGGTATCGGTGGCCGTGACGGTGAAACCGGGGCCCTGCTCCTTGGCGGCGAGATCGGCAACGGCCTGGGGCAGCAGGCGATCCACGAAGGCGCTGCTCCAATCCGCCGGGGTGTAACCGGTATTCAGATCCACATGGTGAATCTCCACCTCCACCAGGCGCATCCACACCACGCGGGTGGCGGCCATCTCGCCGCCCTGGCGATTGCGGACGACGGCCTGCCAGCTCTCCTGCGGCATCACCCGGGCCAGCGCCAGCCAGCGTTCGGAGGCGGCCGTGAGGTCCTCCAGCTGCTCGTGCAGGGCGCGCGGCGCACCCGTCTCGATATCGGCGTCACGCAGGAACGCGCTTGCGTACTGCGGGGTTTCGATGCCGGTGCGGGCCCACAGCAGCAGATTGACGAGACTGTCGGCATTGCGGGACAGATGTGCCAGCACATGGCCGCGGCTCCATCCGGGCAGTAGCGAGGGCTCCACCACATCGGCGTCGTGCAGGGCCGAGACGGCGCCGAGCAGGCGGGCGGTCGCGGCGGCGACAGTATCGAGCTGCGTGGGGATCGCGGTGAGTTCCGGTGCGTCGCTGGTCACCACTCGACCCTACCCAGCGGTGCCGCGATCGCGTTCGGCCACAACGATTTGCACCGCGAGCACGATCAGCCACAGCGACATGGCGCCCACCTGGATGCGCTGCGCGATTCCGAGACCGTAATTGCCGGGCAGATTGTCGGCGATCATCATCCACGCCGTCACCACCGCACCGACGATCAGAATCCACAGCCCGGTGTGCCGCAGAATCGGCCAGCGCCGGTATTTGAACGCCGCCACACTGAACGCGACCATCGCGATATAGATGGAGAACACCGCCAGCGTGCTGGTGAGCGCGTGGATCTGATGCAACTGCGGGAACAGCCCGGTATCGGAATACACGTGCTTGTTCGGATCCGGTTGCGAGAGCGAGAATTGCGCATCCGCGATGGTCGAGATGCCGAAACACATGAGCGCAATCCAGCCGATGTTCGAATACCGGCGGCGCGAGAACAACAGCAGCCCGCTGATGCCGGCCACCGCCAGCATGGTGCCCGAGACGGTATCGCCGGTGGTGAACACCCAGCGGAACGGTGCGCCCTTCTCGGCGAGCTGACTCAGGAAGGTATTGGTCGGATCGCTGGGGATGGGTAGCAGGAACTCCAGCACCCAGGAGGAGTAGCCCAGCCCCGCGAGAGCGATCAGGAGGGCGATCAACCAGCGGAGCATCCGCTTCCAGCGCGGCGTCGGCGGCGACTCGTCCGGAGTCGCTGCCGCCTGTTGCTGCTCTGTTGGCATCATCGCCGTACTCGCTTTCGCCGGCCTCGCTCGCTCTCGCAGTGCAGCTGTCCGGACTGGTCGGACGGTCCGGTGATCAGTCCATTGTCGCGCATCAGCTCGGTCGATTCTCACGCTGTCCGCATCAAACTTCGCATCACCAGGTCGGCAGCCGAATCGGGCGATTCGTGCTCCCAGACCCGCACCACCGTCCAGCCCGCCTGCGCCAATCGCGCATCGGTGTCCCGATCCCGTGCCACATTCCCGGCCAATTTCTCTGCCCACCACTGCGCATTGTTCTTCGGCGCGGTGGCGTGTTCGGGGCAGCTGTGCCAGAAGCACCCGTCCACGTACACCGCCACCTTCCGCCGCGGAAAAATGATGTCGGCCCGCCTGCGCAGCTTCGGCAGGGGCGCCCTATCGATGAAGAACCGCGCACCCCGCCTGTGCAATTCCCGGCGCAGCGCCAATTCCGGCGCGGTATTCACCCTGCGCTGCTTCGCCATCCGGGCACTGGTCGCCGCATCGGTCGCGGGGCGCTGGGCGGAGGAGGTCACAATTACGGCTTACCACCGTGTCGGTGGACGGGGCATTGCCGCCGGTGGGAGTAGCTTCGGGACCCGGTGGGAGGACGTCAGGCGGCTTCGCGCGGAAAGCCGCCCATGCGGTCGAGGTGGTTCTCCATATCCTCGATGAAGCCCGGCGGAAATCGCAGCGTGCCCATGCTGGTGCGGCGCAGGAATCCGGCGGTGGCGCGGGCGGACAGCAGGCGGACATCGTCGAGGAACCAGCGCAGATCCTCGTACGGCGCGTGAACGGGCCAGGTGGACACCGGAACTCGGTAGACCACGCCGTCGCGCCCCCAGGCGGCGGCGGGCCAGGCGCGGCGGGTGTGCGGTTCGCCCTCCTCGAAGGGGTCGTCGACGGCCTCGGCCAGCCGGCCGCCGACCCAGGACGCCATGCGCACGCTCACCGCATTGCCGACCAGCTTCCAGCGATGGCCCGGCCGCACCCCCGGAACATCGAGAGCCGGTGTGGTCCAATCCCGATCGAAGCCCTGCAGGCGTTCGGCATCGGTGATGCCGGGCGTGACGATCTCACCGGAGGGCAGGCGCACCGCCGGGGGACTGGCAATGCCCAGGGCCGAACCGCCCTTCACGGTCGGCACCGCGTTCACCGCCCAGCCCAGGCCGCGGGTGCCCTCGGTCCAGTAGAAGCCGCACGGATCGTGCTCGGGATCGCCGACCGTGCGCGGTCCGGCATCGGCGCCGAAGAGCACCGGGCGCGGATCCTCGGTGCGCGAGGCCAGCATGAGCACCCGCTGGCGGCGCTGTGGCAGCCCGAATGCCTGCGCGTCGACCACCCGGTATGCCCACAGGTAGCCGAGCTCCTCCAGCGCGCTCGTAATGTGCCGCATCGCCGCACCGCCGCCCAGCTGCAGCATGAACGGCACGTTCTCCATCAGCAGCCAGCGCGGGCCGCGTTTGCGGCGCACCAGCCGGAACACCTCGTCCACCAAACCCGAACGGGCACCGGTGATTCCGGCCGTCCGGCCCGCCTGCGACAGGTCCTGGCACGGGAACCCGGCCGCGACCAACTCCGTCCCCGCGGGCAGTGACCGCAAGCGCTTCACATCCGAATGCAACTCGACGTCGGGAAAGTGCGCCGCCAGCACCCCCTGCGCGCCCGCATCGATCTCACACAGCAACTCGCTGCGCCACCCGTGCGCCGAAAGTCCGAGCTCCAGCCCGCCGATCCCGGCGAACAGCCCGACCATCCGCGCGCCAGTCACACCGATTCCTTTCAACCACGAGTTCCCCAAACACCCGCGACTACGTTACTCGAGTCCCGCGAACCCACCCACGTTCAACACCGGGCATAACCGGCGAGCTAGCACGCCGAGCCCCGCCGACCGGGCAATCACGCCCGCGACACGCCGATAAACCTGACAGCGGCCCGCGCGGCCCACAGTGCTTCCGCCCGCAACGGAACTGCTCACGCGAAGATCGCGGTGAGCACCTGGGCGGTGACCGCGCGACGGGGTCGCCGACCAGGAAGAAGGTGGCAGCGCAGGACGGTAAGGACCGGCCGCCTGATGACCCGGGCACTGTGATGACATCGCCCCGGAGGCGCGTCGGCTGGTGCCTGCCCGCGCAGTTGCGGGCGCGTGGCCGCGTGGGTCGCGGGGCCGGAACGCGCTGCACGTACGGTTATAGCGTGACGGAGAGCGGGAGCGAGGACTCTAGACCGGCGGTGTCGAAATGGCCGTCGATACTGACCTGGCGTGCGCACAATTCGTCGCGCATGGAGTCGGCGCGGGTGGTGCTCAGCGGCAACCGGATTCGCGCGGCCGGGCGCATCATTGCCGGTGAGTGTGCGGATCATCCGGCGTTCAGCGCGTCATACGACCTGGTCACCGATGAGAACGGGGTGACGCGGCGGCTGTCGCTGCGCAGCACCCTGGCCACCGGGGAACGGCACGCCTCCATCGCCCGGGACGAAGAGAACTACTGGCTGATCGATGCCGGCGGGACCCATGTGCGCTCCACCTTCGGCGGCGCCCTCGACGTCGACGTGGTGCTGAGCCCCTTCTTCAACACCCTGCCCATCCGCCGCTACGGCCTGGCGCACGCCAGCGGGGACGTCACCGTCCCGGTCGTCTACGTCCGCCTCCCCGACCTGCTCGTGCAGGAGGCCAGCGTCACCTACAGCAGCGGAGCCGACGGCATCCACGTCCTCTCCCCGGTCTCCACCGCCACCGTCACGGTCGACGACGACGGCTTCCTCCTCGACTACCCGGGCCTGGCCGAACGCATCTGAATCAGGCCCCGGCATCCCGGCCGAAATCGCCTCGCGCGGACGGGGCTGGGCGTCGAGGAATGCCGGGAGTGGTCAGTCCAGGGACTCGATTACTCCGCCGCGGCGTCCGGCGTCGGCGAGCCGGGCGAGCCAATCCTGGTCTCCCGGGCGGATTTCGGTGATGGCCCAGCGTTCGTTGTCGTCGAAGTCGACTCGGGCGTCGTGACCGGCGTCGGCGAGTTGGCCGATGGTGCCGCCCGATCGGAGCGTGTCGCGAGCGCCCTCGAGGACGCGCAGGGCGTCTTCCAGGACCTCCAGCAGAGCTGCCGAATTGGGGTCGCAGATGGCGCGGACCAGATCGGGTGCGGTGGCGGCGACGCGGGTGCCGTCGCGGAAGGAGCCCGCCGCCAGGCCGAGCGCCAGCGGTCCGCCGCCGCCGCCCTGGATGGCGAGGGCCTCCGCGAAGACGTGCGGCAGATGCGAGATGCGCGCGACCGCGCGATCGTGCTCCTCGCTGAGCACGGGCACCACCACGGATCCGCAGTCCAGCGCGAGCCGCGCCACCCGCTCCCAGGCGCCCGCGTGCGTCCCCGGATCCACGCTGACCGCCCAGGCGGCCCGCTGGAACAGGTCGGGAGTGGATGCGGCCCAACCGGACTCGCTGGTCCCCGCCATCGGATGCCCGCCCACGTACCGCCCGCCGAGCTCGTGCCGCCGCACGGCCGCCGCGACCGGGGCCTTCACACTCACCACATCGGTGAGCGCGCAGTCCGGTGCGAAGGACTTCACGTCCGACAGGATGGTGTCCAGGGCGGGCATGGGCACCCCGACCACAATCAGCGCGTCGGTCTCGGCGGCACGCCGCAGCACCGGTTCGATTGCGCTGGTCACATCGAAGTCGTCGGCCCGTGCGGCCTCGGCGCCAGCCTCCGACCGGTTGTATCCCCACACGTCGTAACCGGCCGCCGCGGCGGCGCGCAGCACCGATCCGCCGATCAACCCGGCGCCGAGGACACAGACAGCTGTTTGCGAATGGCCGCTCATGCCATCAGATTCGCATACGACTTCAACATTTGCCCCGAAGCGGACTACCGTTGCGCCCATGGCAGCACAGCGCTCGAGCACGAACAGGGCGGCGTCGGATGAGTACGACGACGTGGAAGGGTTCGCAGTGGCGGTTGTCCGCGAAGAAGCCGACTGGAAATGCACTCCGCTGAGTGCGGAGGCCCTCTCCAGTCTGTCCGCGGCCGAGGCCGAATTGCGTGAGCTGCGAGCTTCCGGCGCCGTTTTCGGTCTGCTCGATATCGACGACGAGTTCTTCATCATCCTCCGTCCGGGCCCGACCGGCAGCAGAATCCTCCTCTCGGATGCGACTGCCGCCGTCGACTACGACATCGCCGCCGATGTGCTCGAGGAATTGAACGTCGAGATTCCGGATATCGATCCGGACGATCTCGACGACGTCGAGCCCTGGGAAGAGGGTGACCTGGGCGTTCTTTCCGACCTCGGTCTCCCCGAACCGGTCCTCAGCGTCATCCTGGCCGAAACCGACCTCTATCCCGACGAACAGCTCGGCATGATCGCCCAGCGACTCGGCTTCGCCAATGAGTTCTCGGCGGTGCTCGACAAACTCCCGCGCTGATCCCGGCCGGGATGAGCCGTCACAACGCGTCCACCGGCGCTACCGGGCCCTCGCGGCCGGGTAGCGCCGTATCGCTGTCCGGGGCAGTCTCCGGCGCGGACTCCGCGCCGCTCTCCGATGAGGCGATGATCCGTGCGGCCATCGAAGCCGCACAGCTGGCCGACCCCCGCGACGTCCCCGTCGGCGCGGTGGTCTTCGACGGCTCCGGCCGCGAACTGGCCCGCGCCGCCAATGCCCGCGAGGCCCTCGGCGATCCGACCGCACACGCCGAGGTCCTCGCCCTGCGCGCGGCGGCCCGGGTCATGGGCGACGGCTGGCGCCTGGAACACGCGACCCTCGCCGTCACCCTGGAACCGTGCACCATGTGTGCCGGCGCCCTGGTCCTGTCCCGCGTGGGCAAACTCGTCTTCGGCGCCTGGGAACCGAAAACCGGTGCCGTCGGCTCACTCTGGGACGTGGTCCGTGACCGACGTCTCAATCACCGCCCCCAGGTCCGCGGCGGTGTCCTCGAATCCGACTGCGCCGCACTCCTCGACACTTTCTTCCGCACCCAGCGCCCCTGACCCCCTCCCCAGCCGATTTCGGGATTGGGCGGGTGCTGCGGTAATGTCACCGGCGGTGGCGTGTCCGAGCGGCCTAAGGAGCACGCCTCGAAAGCGTGTGAGGGGTAACCCCCCTCCGAGGGTTCAAATCCCTCCGCCACCGCTGAGAAGCCCCGCAACAGGGAAACCTGTTGCGGGGCTTTTTCTTTGGAGCATCCGCAGCTTCGGAGCACCCGAGAACGCACTCGGCCCCCACTCGAATCGAGTGGGGGCCGAGCGCTGTGACAGGTCAGACTGCGGCCGGTTCCTTGTCCAGCACCGGGGCGGAGCCCTTGAGGGCTGCGAGCTTGGTGCCCTCGACGTCGATGTCGGGGAGGATGCGGTCGAGCCACTTGGGGATCCACCAGGCCCACTTGCCGAGCAGGACCAGCAGGGACGGGATCAGGACCATGCGGACCACGAAGGCGTCGAGCAGGACGCCCGCGGCCATGGCGAAGCCCATGGACTTGGCCACCACGTTCGGGTCCAGCATGAAGGCGCTGAAGACCGAGATCATGATGACGGCGGCGGAGGTCACGACGCGGGCGCCGTGGTGGTAGCCGCTGATCATGGCCTGCTTGGCGGATTTGCCGTGCACGTATTCCTCACGCATACGGGTCACCAGGAAGACCTGGTAATCCATGGCGAGACCGAATACCAAGCCGATCAACATGATTGGCAGGAACGACACCAGCGGATGCGGATCGACCAGGCCGAACTTGCCCTCCTGGAAGATGAGCACCGTCGCGCCGAAGGTCGCCGCCATGGAGAGCAGGAAGCCGAGCGCGGCGGTCAGCGGTACCAGGATCGACCGGAACACCAGCACCAGCAGCAGGAAGGCCGCGCCCGCCACGATCGCCAGGTAGGGCACGATCTTGCTGAGCAGGCCCGCCGAGACATCGGCGTAGATGGCGGTCGTGCCGGTGATGCCGTATTCCATGCCGTAGCGGTTGTTGAATTCCGATTCGGCATTGCGGGCGTTCTTGACCAGATCCTTGGTGACCTTGTCGTTCGGCCCGGCCTTGGGCACACCGGTGAAGAGTGCGGCCTCGCCGTCCTTGCTGGTCTGTGCGACGGTCAGGTAGTCCATACCGTCGGCGTGGGCCACCTTGTCGCGCAGCGCATTCAGGGCTTCCGTGCGCTGATCGGCCGGCGTCTTGCTCATATCGACGGCGAACATCAGGGTGCCGTTGGAACCCTCGCCGAAGCCGGCGGTCTGCAGTTCGTACGCCTTGTAGAGGTAGGTGTCCTTCGGCATCGAATCGCCGCCGGGCAGGCCCAGCTGCATACCGGCCGCGGGTGCGGCCAGCAGACCGAGCAGGACCACCGAGATCGCGAGGGTCAGTGCGGGCGCCTTGCCGATGAGATTGGCGAAGCGCATGCCGTTGGTGACGGAGCTCTCGTCCTCGGGATCGTGCCGTGCGACACCGGGCAGTTTCGGCTTGAACAGGAAGCGGCCGAAGGCGCCCATGAGCGCGGGCATCAGGGTGATGGCCACCAGCACGGCCATGAAGGCCGCGACAGCACCGAAAATACCCATGTAGGTGAGGAAGCTGACGCCGACGAAGCTCAGTCCGGCCAGCGCGATGATGACCGTCAGACCCGCGAAGATGACCGCGGATCCGGCGGTGCCGACCGCGGTGCCCGCCGCCTCTTCCGGCGAATTCGACACTGTCAGTTCATGTTTGTATCGCGAGACGATGAACATGGCGTAGTCGATGGACAGCGCCAGGCCGATCATCGAGGCCAGCACCGGCGTGAAGGTCGGCACGGTCAGCCAGTGGGTGCCGAACATGATGATGGAGATGGCGGTGCCCACGCCGACGAGCGCGGTGAGAATCGGCACGAACGCCGCGACGACCGCGCCGAAGCCGACCATCATGACGACCAGCGCCACCGCGATGCCGATCATTTCCGAGCTGCCCGAGGAGCCGCCCGGATCCTGTGCGATGGAACCGCTCATCTCGACCGTGAATCCGGCGGCGCGCGCGTCATCGCCGATGCCGTACGCGGCGGTCCGGTTGTCGGCGGTGATATCCGCGAACTTCGCGATATTGAACTTCGCCTTGACCATGGCGACCGAATCGGGCGCGGTCTTGTTCAGCACGTTCAGCGGCGCGCTACTGCAGGACCCGGAGAAGTCCGGGGAGTTGCGCACGGCCGGGTCGGCGGACAGGCAGTCGATCTTGGACGCGTCACCGATCTTCTTGGTGAGGTCGATCGGGTCGGCCGCCGGGACGGACTTGTCGATGATGTCGAGCCCGTTGAGCTTGTCGACGAACGCCCGAAGGGTCTGCGCGTTCTTCGGGTCGGTGAGCTTCTCACCGGCCGGTGCGCCGATCACGTAGGTGCCGGTGACCGCATTGGGGTCGAAATCGTTCGAGGCGCCCGGGAAGTGCTTGTCGAGGATTTCGGTCGCCCGCTCGGACGGCAGCCCGGGCATGGTGAAACTGTCTTGGAAGGGTTTGGCGAGTGAGCCGCCGACGCCGCCGATGAGGATCAGCGAGATCAGCCAGACACCGATAATGAGCCATTTTCGGCGGAAGGCGAACTTTCCCCACCGATAGAGGTAAACGGACACGGGACTCTCCTGGCGATGGTTTCGGGGCGATGGTTGTTTTGAAACTCCACAAGTGCGTGTGAGCGCGTAGACAGCCCTGCCGCGGGAGCTTTCAGCTCCTCGCCTTCACGTCATACTTCTGCCTACCGTGCGGTAGGTAGACTACCCAGGGAATAAGCGGAGGAACAACCTCGACTTGATCGGCGTGACTCGCGCTGCGAGGCGTGGTGAGAGGATGGACCCATGGTGGGCCGAGGTGCTGCAGGAACTGTTGTCGCAGGTAGAAGCACGAAAGACGCGATCCGAGACGCCGCGATTCAGTTATTTACCAGCAAAGGCTTTGAACAGAGCAGCCTACGCGAGGTTGCCGATGCGGTGGGAATCACAAAAGCCTCGCTCTACTATCACTATGCCTCGAAGGTCGATCTGCTCGTGGCAATAATCGAGCCGATGTTCGACGACCTGCGTTCGACGGTGGAGAGCCTCGACGAAATTCCGCATTCGCCGCAGACCGTGCGCGAGGTGCTGACCGATCACCTGCGCTCCATTCTGGGTCATCGGGCCGCGGGAACGCTATGCATGCGTGACACGGTCGCCATAGTCAATGCGCTCGGCGATCGATATCCGGACCTGATCCAGCTGAGCCGCCGCATGAATACCTGGCTCGCGGGCCCGGGCGCCAGCGATGAGGAAATACTGCGCGCGGCCGCCGCCATGCAGGTGCTGGGCGCGGCACTGATGTCCAAGGAAAGTGTGCCCAATGCCCCCGAAGAGCTGATCGAGAGTGTCCTGCTGAATGCCGCACTGGGCGTGCTGAATCCGGGGCGATAGTATTACCCGGTTTCGCCGCGTTTTGCGAAGGTGCCAACTGATTTCGTGAGGGCCGGGTAACTCGCCCGAAATCGGTTTGGCACACGACCGCAGGCACGCGTGCATGATTGTTCACGGCACCCGAGCCGTGCGCAGAAGTTCCGGGGAGGCGGCTCAGTGCACATCACCGCGAAGGTCGATTACGCGGTGCGCACCCTCGTGGAAATCGCTAAGGCGCAATCGGATTCGGTCAAGGCCGATGCCATCTCGAGTGCGCAGGACATTCCGCCGAAGGTGCTCGAGTCGGTGGTGGCGGATCTGCGGCGCGGAAAACTCGTCACCAGTCGCCGCGGCCCCGACGGCGGATACCGCCTGGCTCGCCCGGCCGGCGAGATCAGCATCGCCGATGTGATTCGCGCCGTGGAGGGTCCGCTCGCCTCGGTGCGCGGGCAACGCCCCGAGGATGTGGAGTACGCCGGCGCCGCGGAACCGCTGCAGCGGGTGTGGATCGGCCTGCGCGTGAATATCCGCGCGGTGCTCGAGCGGGTGACGGTCGCCGATATCGCCAATGATCTACTGCCGTCCTTCCTGGACGAGCTGCTGCACGATCCGGACGCCTGGACACGGCGCTCGCGCGGCACCGGCGGCCCGGTCTCCACCCAGTGGCAGGACCTGGACCAACCGAACATCTGATGTGACCTGGGCGATGTCGGACGGGCCGAAAAACCTCGCGCCCGTCCTCCCGCGATGGCGGTAACCTGCCAACATCATGTTGATTCGACTTCTGCGCACCTTCCTGGCGCCCTACCGCAAGCAGCTGGCGGGGGTGGTCGTGCTTCAGCTGATCTCGGTCATCGCCATGCTCTACCTGCCGACCCTCAACGCCGACATCATCGACAACGGCGTCACCAAGGGGGATATCGGCTACATCTGGAGCACCGGCCTGATGATGCTCGCCGTGACCGGCGTGCAGATCGTCGCCCAGTCCGTCTCCGTATATCTGGGCGCGCAGGCGGCCATGGGCGCGGGCCGCGATATGCGTGCGGGTCTGCTGCACCGGGTCGGCGGCTTCTCCGCCCGCGAGGTGGGCGTGTTCGGCGCTCCCTCGCTGATCACCCGCAATACCAATGACGTGCAGCAGGTGCAGCTGCTGGTGCTGATGAGCGCGACCATCCTGGTGATGGCCCCGATCATGTGCGTGGGCGGCATTGTGATGGCGCTGCGTGAGGGCGCCGGGCTGTCCTGGCTGCTGCTCATCGCCGTGCCGGCGCTGGCGCTGGCGATGGGTTTCATCATCACCCGCATGGTGCCCGGCTTCCGGCGCATGCAGACGCGTATCGATGCGGTGAACCGCGTTCTGCGCGAACAGATCACGGGTATCCGCGTGGTCCGCGCCTTCGTGCGCGAGCGGCAGGAGACCTGGCGCTTCGGTGTCGCCAACAAGGATCTGACCGAGCAGTCGCTGTATGTCGGCCGCTATATGGCGATGATGTTCCCGCTGGTCATGCTCATCTCGAATGTGACCATGGTGGGCGTGATCTGGTTCGGCGGCCACGAGATCAATGACGGGACGCTGCAGATCGGTTCGCTGACCGCGATGCTGGCGTACATCATGCAGATCCTGACGGCGGTCATGATGGCCTCCTTCCTTGCCATGATGGCGCCGCGCGCCGCGGTATCGGCCGAGCGCATCGGCGGCGTGCTGGAGACCGAGTCCTCGGTGCAGCCGCCGCAGCATCCCCAGCCGTTCCAGGGTGATCCCGGGATCGTCGATTTCGCCTTCGCGGAATTCAAGTTCCCGGGCGCGGAAAAGGCTGTGCTGCGGTCGATTCGGTTCCAGGTGCGGCCCGGCACCACCACCGCGATCGTCGGTGCGACGGGTGCGGGCAAGACCACGCTGATCAATCTGATTCCCCGGCTCATCGATGTCACCGACGGCGCGGTGCTGGTGGGCGGCACCGACGTGCGGAATATCGATCTGGAGCTGCTGCGCGATCAGATCGGCCTGGTCCCGCAGAAGGGCTACCTGTTCTCCGGCACCATCGCCTCGAATCTGCGCTACGGCAAGCCGGACGCGACGGATGAGGAACTGTGGCACGCCCTGGAGATAGCGCAGGCCGCCGACTTCGTCCGGGAAATGGGGCAGGGGCTGGAAACCCCTGTCGCACAGGGCGGTACGACCGTATCGGGTGGTCAGCGACAGCGGCTGGCCATTGCCCGAGCGGTGGTGCGCAGGCCGCGCATCTACCTGTTCGACGACTGCTTCTCCGCGCTCGACGTCTCGACCGATGTGCGGGTGCGGGACGCGCTGCGCCCGGAAACTCGTGATGCGGCGGTAATCATTGTGGCGCAGCGGATTTCGACCATCCGCGAGGCCGATCAGATCGTGGTGCTGGAAGACGGCGCCATGGCGGGCATCGGCACGCACGAACAACTCCTGCAGGACTGCAACGAGTACAAGGAAATTGTCGAGTCGCAGTTCAGTGCGGAGGAGGTCCGATGAGGCCCGGAGCAGTCAATCCCGGTGCGCCGGATGCCAAAGCGAAATCCTTCGGCCCGTCGCTGAAGCGCCTGCTGCACCGGCTCGCGCCCGAACGCCTATACCTATCCATTGTTTTCGTGCTGGCCGTGGCCTCGGTGGTGCTCAATACGCTGGGCCCGCAGATTCTCGGTAATGCCACCAACCTCATCTTCGACGGTGTGGTCGGCAAACAGCTGCCCGCGGGCATGAGCAAGGACCAGGCGGTCGAGCAGCTGCGCGCCGGCGGCGACTCCACCTTCGCCGACATGCTCGCCAGCATGAACGTGATTCCCGGTACGGGCGTGGACTTCTCGGCCGTCGGCCATGTGCTGTCCATCGTGCTGGCGCTCTACATCAGCGCCGCGGTATTCGGCTGGCTGCAGGCGTTCCTGCTGAATGTCGTCATCAACCGGACCATCAAGCGGCTGCGCAATGAGATCGAGGAGAAGATCCATCGCCTGCCGCTGAGCTATTTCGATTCGTCGCCGCGCGGTGACGTGCTCTCCCGCGTCACCAATGACGTCGACAATATGGCGCAGTCGCTGAACCAGACCATGAGCCAGCTGCTCATCTCCGCGCTGTCGGTGATCGGCATCCTGATCATGATGTTCTGGATCTCGCCGCTGCTGGCGGTGATCGCACTGCTCACCGTGCCGCTGGCGATCATTGTCACCGCGACGATCGCCAAGCGTTCCAAACCGCACTTCGTGGATCAGTGGAAGCTGACCGGCCAGGTCAATGCCCAGGTCGAGGAGGCCTTCACCGGGCACGAGGTGGTGAGTGCCTTCGGCCGCGTGCGCGAGGTCGGCGAGCGTTTCGACGAGACCAACGGCAAGCTCTACAACGCGTCGTTCAAGTCGCAGTTCATCTCCGGCCTGATCATGCCCGCCATCATGTTCCTCGGAAACCTGAACTACGTGCTGATCGCCGTGGTCGGTGGTTTGCGGGTGGCGTCCGGCAATCTGTCCCTCGGTGAGGTGCAGGCGTTCATCCAGTACTCGCGTGGTTTCACCCAGCCGCTCACCCAGATCGGCTCGATGATCAATCTGCTGCAGTCCG
Source organism: Nocardia sp. NBC_01388 (assembly GCF_045040085.1). Taxonomy (NCBI): domain Bacteria; kingdom Bacillati; phylum Actinomycetota; class Actinomycetes; order Mycobacteriales; family Nocardiaceae; genus Nocardia; species Nocardia sp. NBC_01388. The sequence continues at coordinate 6,282,986 of NZ_CP109553.1, read as the reverse complement.
GCGTGGCCTCGGCCGAGCGGATCTTCGAGATTCTCGATGCCGACGAGCAGGTGCCCGATCCGCAGGTCGAGGATTCGCGGCCGCTGGATCGCGGGCGGGTGGCCTTCGAGAACGTCTCCTTCCGCTACGCGCCGGAGACCCCGATCATCGACGATCTGTCGCTGGTCGCGGAGCCCGGGCATGTGGTGGCCATCGTCGGGCCGACCGGTGCGGGCAAGACCACGCTGGTCAATCTGCTCATGCGTTTCTACGAGGTGGATTCCGGCGCGATCACCATCGACGAGGTGGATATCACCCGAATCTCGCGTGATCGCCTGCGTTCTCGCATCGGCATGGTGCTGCAGGACACCTGGCTCTTCGGCGGCACCATTCGGGAGAACATCGCCTACGGCAATCCGAATGCCTCCGAGGACGACATCATCGCCGCCGCGCGGGCCGCGTACGTGGACCGGTTCGTGCACGCGCTGCCGAACGGCTACGAGACCATGATCGATGAGGAGGGCTCCGGCGTCAGCGCCGGTGAGAAGCAGCTCATCACCATCGCGCGCGCCTTCCTGGCCAAGCCGTCCATCCTGATCCTGGACGAGGCCACCAGCTCGGTCGATACCCGCACCGAACTGCTGGTGCAGCACGCCATGGCGGCGCTGCGCCGGGACCGCACGAGTTTTGTTATCGCACACCGTCTTTCGACGATCCGCGATGCCGATCTGATCGTGGTCATGGAGAAGGGCAAGATCGTCGAGACCGGTACACACGAGCGCCTGCTCGCCCACCGCGGCGCCTACTACAGCCTCTACCGGGCGCAATTCGCCGCCGCCATCGAAGAAGAAGAAGACGAATCGGTCTCGCTCGGCAAATCCTGACAATAGGCAGTAAAGGTGACAACTGATTTCGTGGGGTAGGGGTAACTCCCCCGGGTACCCCCGAAATCGGTTGGGCACCCAACCGGCAGCACGCGTGCATGACTGCCGACGGCACCCGAGCCGTGCGCTCGAGGTCCGGGGAGGCGAGAGTGCGAGGATGGGCGGGTGTCTTCGCCCGAGTTCTCCTTCAAGGTCGGTACCCGTCTGGAAGGCCACCACGGCCGGTCCGGGCTGATCAGCACCCCGCACGGGGAGATCGCCACCCCGGCGTTCATCCCCGTCGGGACCAAGGCAACCGTGAAAGCGGTGCTGCCGGAGACCATGAAGGAACTGGGTTCGCAGGCGCTGCTGTCCAATGCCTATCACCTGTATCTGCAGCCGGGTTCCGACGTCATCGACGAGGCGGGCGGCCTGTCGAAGTTCATGAACTGGCCCGGGCCGACCTTCACCGACAGCGGCGGCTTCCAGGTCATGTCGCTGGGCGTGGGTTTCAAGAAGGTGCTCGCCATGGAGTCCGTGGGCGTGCAGAACGATCAGGTGATCGCCAAGGGTAAGGAGCGCCTCGCCCATGTGGACGATGACGGCGTCACCTTCCGCTCCCATCTGGACGGCTCGAAGCACCGCTTCACCCCCGAGGTGTCCATGGGCATTCAGCATCAGCTCGGCGCGGACATCATGTTCGCGTTCGACGAGCTGACCACGCTCATGAATACCCGTGGCTATCAGGAGGAGTCGCTCGAGCGCACCCGGCGCTGGGCGCAACGCTGCATCGACGAGCACGAACGCCTGACCGTCGCGCGTGCGCACCGCCCGTATCAGGCGCTGTTCGGCGTCATCCAGGGCGCGCAGTACGAAGACCTGCGCCGCAAGGCATGTCGTGATCTGGAAGCGCTGCGCGGCAGTGCCGGAACGGAATTCGACGGTTACGGCATCGGCGGCGCGCTCGAGAAGCACAATCTGGGCACCATCGTCGGGTGGTGCTGTGATGAACTGCCGGAACACAAGCCGCGCCATATGCTCGGCATCAGCGAGCCGGAGGATATGTTCACCGCGGTCGAGAACGGCGCGGACACCTTCGACTGCGTGAACCCGTCGCGGGTGGCGCGCAATGGCGCCATCTACGTGGAGCCGGGCCGATTCAATATCAATACCGCGCGCTTCAAACGCGATTTCACGCCGATCGACGAGACCTGCGACTGCTACACCTGCGCCAACTACACCCGCGCCTACCTGCATCACCTGTTCAAGGCCAAGGAGATGCTGGCCTCCACGCTGTGCACAATCCACAACGAGCGCTTCACCGTTCGCCTGGTGGACCGCATTCGGGAGAGCATCGACGGCGGGTACTTCCAGGACTACAAAACCGAATTCCTCGGCCAGTGGCGCGGCCGCCTCAAAGCCCCCGAAGACGTCTGAGAGCCGGGATCCACAGCAGCGCAGCAGATCCCGGCCGATGCCGTCGTTCTACTCGAAGATCGCCGCTCGCTCACGCGGTGCGTAGGTGGGTTCGCGCTTCTTGAGGAATGCGATGCAGCGGTAGCTGATCGGCAGGATCATCATCTCGACGCCGGTCTTCCAGACGAAGCCGACGATCACATAGTTGATGTAATCGCCCCAGGTGCTGATGCCGATGGCCGTCGCGGCGATGGAGCAGAACACCAGCGTGTCGCCGATCTCGCCGGCCACGGTGGAACCGAGCAGCCGTGCCCACAGGTGCTTCTCCTTGGTGCGCTCCTTGATGAGCACCAGGGTCACCGAGTTGAGGAACTGTCCGACGACGTACCCGGACACTCCGGCGAGCGCCAGCTGCGGTGTCTTGCTCAGCGCCACGCGGAACGAGTCGGTGCTGTCGCCGAGCGAGCCGGCGGGCATCTCGATGGCGATCCAGAAGCAGGCGATCATCAGCACCAACATGGCGAAGCCGTAGTAGACGGCCCGGCGGGTGGCGCGGAAGCCGTAGACCTCGCTGAGGATGTCGCCGATCACGTACGCGAGCGGGAACAGGAAGAACGCACCGTCCAGGGTCAGCGGCAGGATGGTGACCGGGCCGACGGACAGGTGGTTGTGGGTGAAGAATTGCACGCCCTTGGTGGCGCAGATATTGGAGATCAGCAGAACCGCCGTGAAGATCACGACCACCTGCGTGTAGTAGCCCCCCGCGGCCGTCGCAAATGCTGCGTGCTCCGGCGCGGGGCTTCCAGATCGGTCCGAATCGACCGTTTTCGTATCGCTCACGCGGAGAAGTATCCCCGGAATGATCGATGGGTATGGGCTGGTGGGGTGCCTTAGGCTGAACCTCATGACGCAATCCGGGGATTCCGACGAGTGGTGGAAGCAGTACGGGGGTGAGGGCGCCGCGCCCGAGACCCCGTCTTCCGCGCCGCACCAGGCGACGCCGCCACCGTTCGGGTACTCCTCCGCTCCGAATCCACAGCAATCGCCGCTGACTCCGCAGTCGCAGTCGCAGTATCCGAATTATCCTCCGCCGCAGCCGAATCCGGCCGCCGGCTATCAACAGCCGGGTTCCGGCGGTTATCCACAGGCCACACCGGGCGGCTATCCACAGCCCCCTCAGGCGCCGGGACAACCTCCGTACGGTTATCAGCCCGGATATCAGCCGTACGGTTATCAACAGCCGTCGTCGAATACCAACGGTCTGGCCATTGCCGCGCTGATCGTCTCGATCGTCGGCGTGCCGCTGGCCTTCTTCTGCTTCCTGCTGCCGATCGCGCCCCTGATCGGGCTGATTCTCGGCGTGGTCGCGCTGAACCAGGTGAAGAATTCCGGTCAGCAGGGACGCGGGCTGGCGCTGGGCGGTATCTGGATCGGCGCGGCCGGTATCGCGATCAGCATCCTGCTCCTCGCGCTCTTCATCGGCGGGATCGTGAGCGCGCCCTCCACCTGAGCCGAATTCACCGCCCCGGCAAGCGAATTCGCCGTCCGGGCAAAACAAAGCGGGTGCGCCTCCGGTGAGGAGGCGCACCCGCTTCTATTGTTCGGGGCAGCGTCAGTTGGTCTTGATGACCTGGGTGCCGCCGGCGAACTTGTCGTGCCAGCCCTGCTTGTTCGGGTCCTGCTCGATGGTGACCGCGATATAGATCGCGAGGCCGATGCTGACCAGGGTGCCGAGGCACGGGATGAACTGGATCGCGACGAACAGGTTGCGCTTGGCCGAGGTGACCGGATCCAGCGGTGCGCCGCCGGGGCCGAGGACCCGCAGGCCGAGGATCTTCTTGCCGAGGGTCTGGCCGCCCTGCTGCGTCTCCATGAAGACGAAGTAGCCGAAGGTGATGAGCGGCAACAGAATGTCCCACACCAGCACGATCGAGCTGGGCAGCAGGACGTACACGATCGCGCCCACGATGCCGAAGATCAGACCGTCGATGAAGCGGGCCGCGAAGCGCAGCCACAGGTCACCGGGCTGCGAGCCGCCGCCCCCGCCGCCGAACCCGGGAGGCTGCTGGCCGTACGGCTGGTACGGCTGCTGGCCGGGGTAGCTCGGCTGCTGGCCGAACTGCGGCTGCTGGTTGTAGGGATCGGACTGGCCGAACTGCGGCGGCTGCTGGCCGTAGCCCGGCTGCTGCGGCTGACCGTAGGGATCGGACGGCGGCTGCTGGCCGTACGGCTGCTGCGGCTGCTGTCCGTACGGATCCGACGGGGGCTGCTGCCCGTACGGCTGCTGGGGCTGCTGGCCGTACGGCTGCTGCTGGCCCTGCGGGTACGGCTGCCCATACGGCTGGCCGCCCTGCGGATACTGGTTGGGGTCGTACCCACCGCTTGTCATTTGTCTGTGCCGTCCTCGTCGAATTCGTTCGGGGTCTGGTCGAGTGCGTACGTTACGGACCCGAACTGGGTTGCAACAAGCCGTTCGGGTCGAGTGTCCACGGTTCTTGGGGCAGCCGCTCGGGGCGAAATTGCGTGAGCAGCTGCGCAATTGTGGTTGCGGTGGGATAACCCAATGAGGTTGCGAGCGCGTTCAATATTTGGTCGGGGGTCTCGCCGAGTGCGATTCTATCGCGCAGGGTGACCGCGCCGTCGCGTTTGGCAAGCCGTTGCCCGGCGGTATTGAGCACCAGCGGTACATGTGCGTACTGCGGTATCGGCAGCCCGAGCAGGGTGGCGAGATAGACCTGACGTGGGGTGGAAGCCAGCAGATCGTCGCCGCGCACCACCTGATCGATGCCCTGGTCGGCGTCGTCCACGACGACGGCCAGGTTGTAGGCGGGCGAACCGTCGCCGCGCCGGAGCACCAGATCGTCGACGGCGCCGCGGTAGCTGCCGAGCAACTCGTCGGTGATGACCAGTTCGGTGATATCGGCCCGCAGTCGTAATGCCGCTGGTCGGCCCGCGGCGCGTTGTTCCGCTCGTTCGGCGTCGGTGAGCGCGCGGCAGGTGCCCGGATAGGCGCCCATCGGTCCGTGCGGCGCGGTCACCGCCTGCTGTATTTCCCTGCGGGTGCAGAAGCATTCGTAGGTGCGCCCGGCCGCGGTCAGCTCGGCGATGGCAGCGTCGTAGAGCGGCAGGCGCTGCGACTGCCACACCACCGGCGGCTCCCAGTCCAGTCCGAGCGCGGCGAGATCCGCCGACTGTCGTTCCGCCGCACCGGGTTTCACTCGATCCAGATCCTCCATCCGGAGCCGGAAACCGCGTCCGGTGGAGCGTGCGAACAGCCATGCCAGCACTGCCGTGCGGAGATTCCCCAGGTGCAGGTCACCTGAGGGACTGGGTGCGAATCTTCCGAATCCGGACACGGTCGTCCATGCTAGGCGCAACCTTCGCAAACTTCGCGGCACTTACGGTCCTTCGCACTCTTGCGGGTGCACACAAACGATGCGAAATAGCAGTTGCCGTGTGTATTCAGCGAAGCCGCAGGCGGGGGCTCAGGTCGTCGTCCGTTAGCGGCTTTTCCTGGTCCAGAGCAGCGAGTATCGCGTTCGCGCGGGCGATGAGACCGGGGGTGTCGATATCGTACGGGGGCGGTCCGAAGGCGGTGAGACGGTGAATCGCGCGTTCCAGAAGTGTGCGAGCGCCCTTGGAATTTCCGCGTTGAATGTGGGTCAGGCCAACGGCGTACTGGGCCAGTCCCTGCCACAGCATCCGCTCGGCGAACGGCCCCTGCTTCCAGGCCGCCTCCAACACCTCGTGGGCGTTGAAGGGGAGACCGTCGTCGAGTAGGCGCTGTGCGTAGTCGAGGGTCTCGTCGGGCTCCAGCTGGAGATCATCGGGGATGCGTGGCACCCCGATACTGCCGAAGGGCAGGGGGCGGCCGAAGCGATCACGCGGCCGGGCATTCCGCGCCCGCCCGTCGTCGTCGCGGTCGCGAGCGCTCTCGTCCTGCGTGGGGTCGGCCATGAAGTCCATCTTCCCGGATGCCGCGCTCGGCGTCCGACCAGGAGTTAGCCAAAAGGTCCGCAAACAAACCGACAACTTTATTGCGATCTTTATCATTCATGCGTTTCGAGAGGCGGCTATCTTTAGGCTAATAATTAGCTGGCTATCCTTGCTATGTATTTGCTGATTGAAAACGAAAGAATGCGATCTCCTAATGACGAACCCTGCTAGGGTTTAGCCCGGGAACGGCCAGCGGGGGTGCATTCCCATCGTGAAGTGCAGAGAGCAGGTTGTACGGAGAGGTTGCGTGCAACCTCGGGAGTACAAGGGATTCGCGAATCTCCATGGATCCCATTGCCACCAAGATCGATGCCAGCAAGAACTCACGCTTGACGAAACGAAGGAGCTAGAACCGTGAATGCGGATTACACAGGCGCCGTCTGGCGCAAGAGCAAACATAGCGGACCCAATGGCAACTGCGTAGAGGTGGCTTTTCTCGTAGATGGCAATGTCGGGGTTCGTGACAGCAAGGAACGCGGCCACGGGCCGAGCCTGGCTTTCACTCCGGGTGAGTGGGACGCATTCCTCGCCGGTGTTTCGGACGGCGAGTTCAACCGGGCCTGAGCAGGCCGGCTGAACCGAGAAAACAAAGCCCCGAGTCGTCGACTCGGGGCTTTTTCGCACGTGGTGGTTGTAGCTCGCCTGTGCGGCAGCGGGTTTCAGTGGTCCTCGCTTCCATTCCCCCCGTGCTGCACCCGCCGCAGCACCGCCAGTTGCGCGTGCTCGGCCTCGTGCTCCACGGCCGCGTTCGTATCCCGCTCCTCGGCCGGATCGGCGCGGAAGAAGCCGCCGGTGCCCGGCCGCCCGGCAATGCCGAGCTGGTTCATCTTCCGCGGCACCGTCGCACCCTGGTATTCGAGCGGAACCGGATGCCCGTGCGCGTCCACCGGTCCCAGCGGTTGATGCAGCTCGATGTACTCACCGTGCGGAAGTCGCCGCACCACACCGGTTTCGACGCCGTGCTCGAGCACCGCGCGGTCACCTCGCTGCAGGCCCAGGCAGAGCCGGTAGGCGGCGAAGTAGGCCAGCGGGGGCGCGATCAGCAGCCCGATGCGGAAGATCCACGTGGTGGCATTGAGCGAGATGTGGAAGTTCAGCGCGATGATGTCATTGACGCAGGCCAGCGTGAGCACCAGATAAAAGGTCAGCGACATGGCGCCGATCGCGGTGCGCACCGGCACATCTCGCGGTCGCTGCAGTAGATTGTGCCGGGCGCGATCGCCGGTCAGGCGTTTCTCGATCCACGGATAGCCGATGAGCAGGCCGAAGATGACCGGCATGGCGATCGCGACGGAGAAGGCGCCGGGCACCATATGGCCGAACAGGTGCAGCTCCCAGGCCGGGAAGAGGCGCAGGAAGCCGTCGGTCCACATCATGTAGAAGTCCGGCTGGGTGCCGGCGGAGACCTGAGAGGGGTTGTAGGGCCCCAGATTCCAGATCGGATTGATCTGCAGCAGCCCGCCCATGAGGGCCAGCACCGCCAGCGTGAAGGCGAAGAACGCGCCCTGGTCCAGGGAGAACACCGGCACGATGCGGGTGCCGACCACATTGCGCTCACTGCGCCCGGGGCCCGGATACTGCGTGTGCTTCTGGTACCAGACCAGGGCGATATGAGCGGCGATGAGCGCCAGCATGATTCCGGGGATCAGCAGCACGTGCGCGATGTACAGGCGCGGAATGATGATGGTGCCCGGGAAGTCACCGCCGAACATGAGCCACTGCAGCCAGGTGCCGATGACGGGCGCGCTCATGGTGATGCCCGCGAAGGCGGCCCGCAGTCCGGTGCCGGAGAGCAGATCGTCGGGCAGCGAGTAACCGAAAAAGCCCTCGAACATGGCCAGGATCAGCAGCACCGAGCCGATCACCCAGTTGGCCTCGCGGGGTTTGCGGAATGCGCCGGTGAAGAAGACGCGGCACAGGTGGATGATCATGGAGGCGCTGAAAAGTAGTGCGGCCCAATGATGTACCTGGCGCACGAACAGTCCGCCGCGGACGTCGAAGGAGATGCCGAGCGACGATTCGTAGGCGCGCGACATGGTGACGCCGCGCAGCGGCTGATAGTCGCCGTTGTAGACCACGTCCTTCATGGACGGATCGAAGTACAAGGTCAAATACACGCCGGAGAGCAGCAGAATGATGAAGCTGTAGAGCGCGATTTCACCGAGCAGGAACGACCAATGGGTCGGAAAGACTTTATTGATGGACCTTTTGAGGAATGCGGCGGCTTGATACCGCTCATCCGCTGCGTCGGCCTGTTCGGCCAGACGATTACGAGTTGCCATTTGCGGTCACCCGCCCCCGAAGAGATGGTAAGGCTTCTACTACACACGGTAGCACCCAGACGGGTTGGCCTGTAGCGGCTTTCGATAGGCTCCGGGAGTGAATTCCCTGGCGCCCCGGGACGCCACCATGTATTGGTTGTCCGCCCGCACCCGCAACGACCTCTTCCTGCTCTACTGCTTCGCGGACACCGGCAGGTCCACGGCTCGCCTCCGGGCGGAAGTGGCCGTCCGGGTTGCCGGTATTCCGGATTTGCTGGTGCGCGTGCTGGATGCTCCTGCAAACATTGCGTATCCGATTTGGGCGAATTGTGAATTCACACCGGACCAGTTCATCGACCACGAGTTGCCGGACGCCACCTGGGCCGACGTGACGAGCGCCCTGGGTGACCTGCTCGGCACCGGAGTCCGCGCCGCGCACCGCCCCTGGCGGTTGCACACCTTCCGGGGCGTCACCGGCGCACCGGGCTTCGCTCCCGGCGAGCCCGCTCTCGTAGTGGTCCTGCAACTTTCACACGCCCTGGCCGACGGCCGCCGCGCCGCCGCCCTCGCCCGCGCGCTGTTCGACGAGCCCGCCACCACCGATTCCGAGTCCGCGTCGGGCGGTGAGCTCGAGATCTCCTCTGCACCGGGCGGATTCGACGCGGCCTCGCTCGCGCGGGCCGCGCCGGCAGGCATCGGTGCTGCGGTGGCAGGCATCAGCGGTGCGCTGGAGGGCGTGGCGCGGCGGGCCGTGCGCCGGGTCGTTCCCAGCGGCGCGATCGCGGGTGTGCCGATCGACGGCTGGACGGCGACCGCCGCGGCGCTGCCGGTCGTGCCTATCGATATGGCGCGCACCGTGATTCGCGGGGTGGCCGCATTTCGTGCGGAGCGGCGGCTGGCCGACCTCGCCGCGGCCGGTGCGGTGTCGCCGCCCCCGCCGGGCGCACCGCCGAATCTCTTGAACGGCGGGGGCTCGTCCCCGAGTGCGCACGCGGTGCGCATGCTCGTCCACGATGCCGAGGCCCTGCGGGTCCCCGGCTACACCGTGACCGTGGTGGCGGCGACCGCCATCTCGCTTGCCCTGCAGCGCTATCTCGCGCAGCGCACCGAGTCCGTCGGCGTGCGAACTGAGTCCGTCGGCGTGCGAACTGAGTCCGTCGGCGAGCGAACTGAGTCCGTCGGCGAGCGAACCGAGTCCGTCGGCGAGCGAACTGAGTCCGTCGATGGGCGCACTGAGCCTGCTGAGACGCTGCTGGCCCAGATTCCGATGGCGGTTGCTGCGTCGGGCCGGGCCCGCAACAGCTACTCCGATCTCTCCGTGGATCTGGCGGTGCACGAACCGATGCTGTCGCGCCGCGCGGACCTGATCGCGGCCGAGCTGGCGGTTCGCAGGGAGCGCGCGCAACATCCACTGCAGGAGGCTCGCTCGCGGGTAGCCGACGCCATGCCCGCCCGGGTGCTGCACGGTGACGTGACTCACTATCCGATCGGGTCTCTCCCCGAACGAGTTTCGGGTCACACGGTGCTGTCCAGCGTCCACCGCGGCCCGGCCGACCTGTCCTTCGGCGCCGGCCGGGTGCGCTTCACCGCGGGCTTCCCGGGCCTCGGCTCGGTCATGCACCTGACCCACGGCGTCCACGGCCTCGGCGACACCGTGACGATCTCCGTGCACGCCGACCCGGCAGTGCTGCCAGACCTCGACGACTACGCCGATCTGCTGAATGTGGCGCTGTCAGAGGTCACTTCCTCGCTACGAGAGTCCGCGAGCCCGTGAACTGCTCAAAGGTCGCGGCCGTCCCGGTTCTGGACTGAGTGGAGCGGGGGAGCGCAGCGGAGGAGCGGAGGGAGGGAAGCGGAGGAGCGGAGGGAGGGAAGAACCGGGACCAGGGGCCGCGACCCCGCCGCAGCGAAGCGGAGGCCGAAAATACCGAGCCCCGCCCGGACTGAGTCCGGGCGGGGCCTTCGTGAGCGGAGGATAGGGGATTTGAACCCCTGAGGGCGTTAACCCAACCCGCGTTCCAGGCGAGCGCCATAGGCCACTAGGCGAATCCTCCGTCGAGCAATATACCGGCTGCCCCCCCGCCGAAAGCAAATCGCGGACTTCCGCGGTCGTTTCCGGCCGGCCCGATTACTTCTTCTTCAGCCCGTCGAGGACCTTCTGCACCTGCTGCTTGGCGACCGTGGCGACATCGTCCTTGGAGACCGGTTCGCCGGAGGCGCGGTTGAGGCTGATCTGGACCTTGACCGAGACATTGCTGTCCTTGACCGCGACCGTGTAGTCCACATCGTTGAACGAGGAGTAGTCGCGGGTCTCGGCGTGCCAGTAGCCCGCGGAGCCGATGCCGGTGACGTCACCCGAGGTGCGGCCGGAGCCGGTGGTGCCGGTGTCGTACTGCTTCCACGAGTCGTACTGCGGGCCGCCGTACGCACCGGTGAACTCCACATCGAGGGCGATGCGCGCGGTATTGGTCTGGTACTTGTCGGTGGCGGAGGCGCTGTAGTAATCGGCATTGCAGCTGGCGCGGCCGCCGGTGTAGTCGCTCGCCTTGGTTTCGGAGTGCTCCGGAGTGCTCTTCTGGGTGCTCGACCACTTGGCGAGCGCGGTCGGGTCGATCAGGCTGCAGGAGTTGGTGACCGTGTCCATGGAGTAGTTGCCGTCCATGTTCTTCTTCTTGTCGTCACCCAGCGGACTGATCGGCTTGTCCTTGCTGGTGAGCGCCAGGGCGCCGATGCCGATGCCGACGATCACGACCAGGCCGACCACACCGCCGATGATCCACGGCGTCTTGTTGCCGCCGCCGGGCGGACGCGGGGGAGTCCCGTAGTTGTAGCCGCCGTTCATCGGGGCCGGGCCGGGCTGCTGCTGCATATAAGGCTGCTGGCCGGGGTAGTTGTTCACCGGCGGCGGCATCTGCTGATGTGGCTGTGACATCTGCGGCGGCAGCTGCTGCTGCGGCGGAAAGGGCTGTGCCTGCGGCGTATACGGCATCCCCGCGGTGCCGTAGTTGAGCATGGTCGGATCGGCGCCGGTGACCGGCTGACCCGCCTCGGCTCCGGTGGGCGGGGTAGCCCACCACTGCGCGGTTTCCTGGTGGTTGGCGGGGTCCTGAGGGCCGCCCGGTCCTGGGTTGTTGCTTGTCACTACTGGTTTCCCCTCCGGTAACGAGCGGGTGCCCCCGCGATGTCGGTTGGATCGTAACGACCCCGTGCGGCAAGAGCATCGCTGAGCCGCTACACTGGCCGACGGATCCAGCGCGGCGCGCATCCTGTGAACTCCCCCAGGGCCGGAAGGCAGCAAGGGTCAATGGGCTCTGCCGGGTGCGCTGGGTCCTCTCTAATTTCTCCAGGTGTGCGGGCTGATATTTAGCTCCCCAGGGTGAGGTCCTACCAAGTAACGTGATCGCTGGGTCCGCCGCCATGCGCGCGGGACCCGCATACATTGCCCCTAGCCCCTGGAAAGGCTGTCTGATGCCCCGGCAAACGCAGATCGGTTTGATGAGCCATGCGGAGCTCGTGTCCGAACACGAATCGCAGACCGCGAACTACGCGAAGCTCCGGACCGAGAAGCTGACGCTGGACATTACGCGCGGAAAACCCGCGCCCGAGCAGCTGGATCTGTCACTGGATCTGCTCACGCTGCCGGGCGATGGCGATTACCGCGACGGCAATGGCACCGATGTGCGCAATTACGGTGGCCTGCACGGCTTGCCGGAGCTGCGTGCCATCTTCGGCGAGCTGCTCGGCATTCCGGTCTCGAACCTGCTGGCCGGCAACAATGCCAGCCTGGAGCTCATGCACGACGTGATCGTGTTCTCCATGCTGCACGGCGCGGTCGATTCGGAGCGGCGCTGGGTGGACGAGCCCGTCCTCAAGTTCCTTTGTCCCGCACCGGGTTACGATCGGCACTTCGCCATCACCGAAGCGCTCGGCTTCGAGATGATCCCGATCCCGATGGGCCACGACGGCCCGGACGTGCACGCCATCGCGGAGCTGGTGGCCTCGGACGCGAGCATCAAGGGCATCTGGGCGGTGCCGAACTACTCGAACCCGACCGGTGTCACCTTCTCCGAAGCCGTGACGCGGGAACTGGTTTCGATGCCGACCGCCGCACCGGACTTCCGCTTGTTCTGGGACAACGCCTACGCCGTGCATCCGCTGACCGATACCGCCGATCCGGTGCTCGATGTGCTGGGTCTGGCCGCCGCGGCCGGAAACCCCAACCGCCCCTACGTTTTCGCCTCCACCTCGAAGATCACCTTCGCGGGTTCGGGCGTGAGCTTCTTCGGGTCCGCCACCGCCAATCTGGAGTGGTACCTGAGCCATGCGGGCAAGAAGAGCATCGGCCCGGACAAGGTGAACCAGCTGCGCCATCTGCGCTTCTTCAAGGATGCCGAGGGTGTGCGCACCCATATGCAGAAGCATCGCGCCATCCTGGAGCCGAAATTCAAACTCGTGCTGCGGATTCTGGAGGACCGGCTGGGCGCATCCAAGGTGGCGTCCTGGACCGAGCCCAAGGGCGGCTACTTCATCAGCCTGGATGTGCTGGAGGGCACCGCGACCCGCGTGGTCGCACTGGCCAAGGAGGCGGGCATCGCCCTGACCCCGGCCGGTTCGTCCTACCCGTACGGAAAGGACCTGGAGGACAAGAATATTCGCCTCGCCCCCAGCTTCCCGTCCCTCGGTGAACTGGAAAAGGCCATGGACGGCGTCGCCACCTGCGTCCTGCTGGCAGCGACCGAGAAGCTCATTTCCGCCTCCTCGAACCTTTAGCGCACGGCTCGGGCGCCGCGACGGTTGGCAACGCGTGCCGGCGGTCAGGTGCGAATCGCGTTTCGGTCGTATCTGATGAGTTACCCGCAACTCACGAAATCAGTTGTCGCGAAACGTAGTTGCAGGAACGAGTCATAGAAAGTAGAAGGCCCGCACCGGATCGGTGCGGGCCTTGTTCGTTCGTTTCTCAGCCAGCTTTGTGTGCCAAGACCGCGAAGATGGTGACCGAAAGGTGGATATCGCCGGTTGCCGCACCGGCTTCCAGGTCGGCGATGAGTTGATCGCGCTGCGGGACGGTGATGGAGCCGCGGGCGACGGACATGTCCGCGATGCGGGCGACCAGTGCGCCGGCGCCGATGCCGCCGTCCTGGATGAGGGCGTGCGAGCCGATATCGTCCACGACCAGTCCGGCCTGGGTGAGCTGTCCGGCCAGTCGCCGTCCGGCGAAGGGGTTGGTGGTGCGGGCGATCATGGTCTCGATGACCTCGTGCACCACGTTCCGGTCACCCGGGTGGACGACGGCGGTGCCCCAGTCGCTGTCCAGGACGACCACTCGCCCGCCCGGCTTCAGCACGCGGGCGATCTCCGCGGCGGCGCGGGCCGGGCTGGTCAGGTGCTGGAAGACGCGTTCACACAGGGCGACGTCGAAGGTGTCGCTGCCGAAGGGCAGGCCGTAGGCGTCCCCGGAGGCGAACTTCGCGGCCGAACCGGTCTGCGCGGCGCGGCGTTCGGCGGCGGCACGCAGACCGGGGTCGGGTTCGACGCCGATCGCGGTGCCGTCCGGTCCGACCAGATCGGCGAAGGTGAAGACCTCGGACCCGGTGCCGGACCCGATGTCGACGGCGCTTTCGCCGGACTGAGTGGCCAGCGCTTCGTGCGCCCAGTTCCGCAGCCGCCGGATTCCCGGTAGCGCGGCCTGCAGATCTTGGACATCGACCAGTTGATCCTGGCCGTCGCTGTCGAATCGGTCCGGACGTAAGCCGGCCCCGGTGCCATCGTGCGGCTCGGTTCCCACTGTAGAAATAGCCATGGTGTCGGGCATGCCGCCGAGCCTAGTCGTGACCGGCGTCACCGCAAGGCAGGGCCGCGGTGGCCGGGCGATCGGTCCGGATTCCGGGCGGGATGGGATGATCTGACGATGGTGAGCCGCAAACTGTGCCTCGCGCAGGACCCCGAGGCGGACAAGCTGTTGTCGGACGACGACTTCGCTCTGCTGACCGGCATGCTGCTGGACCAGCAGTTTCCCATGGAGCACGCCTTCCGCGGCCCGCAGAAGCTGGCCGATCGGATGGGCGGCTTCGATATCCGGCGGATCGCCGATACCGATCCGGCGGAATTCGAGGAGCTGGCCTCCACCCCGCCCGCCATCCACCGCTACGGCCGTTCGATGGGCCGCCGGGTGCAGGAGCTGGCGCACTTCATCGTCGAGAACTACGATGGCAAGACCTCGGGCCTGTGGACCCTGGGTGATCCGGACGGCAAGGAAATCCTGAAGCGCCTCAAAGCGCTGCCCGGCTTCGGTGATCAGAAGGCCCGAATCTTCCTGGCCCTGCTGGGCAAACAGGGCGGCCTCACCGCCGGCGGCTGGCGCGAGGCCGCGGGCGCCTACGGCGAGGACGGCTCCCGGCGCTCCGTCGCGGACGTGACCGACGCCGAAACCCTCACGCAGGTACGGGAATTCAAGAAGCAGGCGAAGGCTGCCGCCAAGAAGGCCTGACGCGTCCGGAACCGTTCCGCGAGAAGCGATTACATGCCGGGTAGTGGATATGATTACGCCCGCCCGCCAGAATCAAGGTGGTTTTTAACCTCCAGCGAAATCGCTGGTTGCTTGATGCTTGCCGCTATCAGTTCGTTTCAGGCAGTGGCGAGGAAGCAGTACCAAATGAAGATGAGGGAATTAACCGGGATCGCGGCACTTGCGATCGCGGCATCAGTCGCACCGTTGGCGACGGCCGGAGCAGCTCCGGCTGCACCGGACAACGGTGTAATCAATTACTCGGCAACGAATTCCGACAAGAACACGGTGATCTCCACCGACGCGGGTTCGCTGGCCGTCGAGAACGGTGTGTTCAAGATCGAGGCCGCCAATGGGACGACGGTCGCCGGCGCCGAATTGAGCTTCCGGGTAGACGATTTCGTCTTCCCGATCGCCGCGGAGATCAAGGACAACGTCGCGACGCTGACCCCGCAGTTCGACGTGGACCACGCTGTCTACCAGCCCGTCGACCTGCCGTTCCAGGACACCGCGCCGTGGAAGACCCCGTACGACCGTGAGCAGGCCGCCTGGAACCGCCTCAAGGACACCATCGCGACCGGCGCCACCATCGGCACCCTCGTCGGTGGCATCAGTGGCGCGGCCATCGGTTGCGTCATCGGTGGCGTTGTCGGCGCCGGTGCTGCCGCTGCCGCGATCGTCGGCCTGTTCGGCCCGATCGTTCCCGCCGCCGTGCTCGGCTGCCTCGGTGGCATGGCTGCCATCGGCTTCCTGGGCACCCTTGCCGGTCAGCTGCTCGTGACCGCTCCGGTCGCCATCCTGGCTGCCGTGCAGTACTTCACGACGATCAACGCGCCGTTCAACGGGGCCAAGTAGACAGACACGCGATTCGGAGCGCGTCCGGCGCACCGAATTCCGGCGAACCCGCTCGACCACCATGGTCGGGCGGGTTCGCCCGTTTTGGGATCGTGGTGAATTCAAACCTGTTGGGGAGTGAGCCCGGTGGTGGAGTGTGGTGATGTGGTGCTGCGGCCGCTCGCGCTCACCGCCGCGCTGCCGTACCTCGCCGCCGTCGCGCCCACCCTGCGTGCGCGGCTCGGCCTCCCGCGCCCCGCCAATCGCTACGCCAGCGCCTGAGGAGAGCCATGCCGGAACATCCGATACGCAAGCAGATTCACCTCGCCGCGCACTTCCTGGGCGTCAACCACAACACGGTCTGGTCCGATCCCGGCTCGGGCAGTCAGATCGACTTCGACTCCGCCACCTGCTCGATCGCACCGGCCGAGAACCGGGAGACGGTGGAAGCGTACCGTGCGGCCTTCCGGCCCTCGGCCCGCTACGCCCGCCCCTATCCGGTGGTGTCGGCGGATGTGGTGGTGGCAGAGGATGATGCGACGGCTCAGCGACTGGCCTCCAGTTACGGCCACTGGGTGTACAGCATTCGCAGCGGCGCCGGTGCGGCCGAATACCTCGACCCCGCCGCCGCACCGCCGCTCACCGGTCCGCAGCGCCGCCTGGTCGACGACCGCGTCACCACCCAGTTCGTAGGTTCGGCCGCCTCGGTCGCGGAGCGGCTGCGCGCACTGCAACGGCTCACCGGCGCAGACGAACTCGTGATCACCAGCGTCACCCACGATCACGAGGATCGACTGAACTCGCACCGCCTGCTCGCCCGCGAATGGGGACTGTCGCACATTCGCGCGGCCTGAGATCTCTCCGCCGCTCGCCGAGGAAGGGGACTCCGCAGGCGAGTGGAGGGAGAAGCCGCATCTGCGCCGATGGGCCGACCGTAGACGCGGCACAGGATCGGGCGCGGGCCGTCGACCGCCCGGACCCGATCCGCTATATCCGGCGAGGGTTATCCCGTTGTGCCGGTCACGAAATTGTCATGATGCGGCCCGTTGAATACCTCCCATGAAGAAAACACTCACCA
Organism: Nocardia sp. NBC_01388; assembly: GCF_045040085.1. Taxonomy (NCBI): domain Bacteria; kingdom Bacillati; phylum Actinomycetota; class Actinomycetes; order Mycobacteriales; family Nocardiaceae; genus Nocardia; species Nocardia sp. NBC_01388. The sequence goes on along the minus strand of NZ_CP109553.1, from coordinate 6,266,054 downwards.
TCGCCGCCCTCGCTCTCGCCGCCGCCGGTCTGGGCACCGGACTGGCCAATGCCGAGACGCTGCAGGTCGATGGCAGCTACGCCTCCGCCGCAGGCTGCGATGCGGACGGCTCCAACGGCAGCTTCCACGCCAACGGTGTACAGCTGCGCGGCGAAGACGGCTGGCAGTACCGCTGCGACCAGGGCAGCGACGGCCAGTGGTACATGACCATCTTCCGCTGACCTGAAACACGCTGTGGGTTGAAGCATGAAAAAGGCCCGGCCGATAATCCGGCCGGGCTTTTCCGAATTCAGGACCGCGTCACCCCGGCATGCTTGTGGCGGGGATCCAGACTCTCAGGCGTACAAGGACTTTCAGCGCCCGGTGCGGGTGGCGCGGCGCATGGCCGAGACCGGATCGGCGTAGAAGACGCTGAGCGAGGTCACGGCGGCGGCGAACTCCTGCACCCGGCCGCCGAAGCGGCTGATCCGCAGATCGGCGGCGTGCAGCGTGGTGCTCTCGGCGAAAGCCTTTGCCACCCGGTTCATTCCGGGGCGGTAGCCGGTGAAGGCCTGGCCGCCCAGCACCACTCGATCCGGATTGAACATATCCCGCACCAGTGCCGCGGTGCGGCCGAGGATTTCGGCGCGCTCGAGCAGCAGATCACGCGCCGCGACCGAACCGCCGTCGGCGGCGCGGTACAGATCGGTGATCACCGGGCGGCGCGGGGCCTCCGGCTTGGGCAGTACGCCCTGGCGCACCGCACGCTCCAGGAAGAAGCGCTCACCGATGGTGGCCTCCAAGCAGCCGCGCCGGCCGCAGGTGCAATCGGCATCCGAGCCGGTCGGCAGGTGCGCGATGGAGCCGGGGCCATTGGCGGGGGTGTGCACCCGATCATGCAGTGTCACCGCGATACCCGCGGTTTCGCGAGCGTAGATGTAGAGGCTGCTGCCCGGGCGCGGTCCCTCGCCCGGCTCCCGGCCGGCGAGCAGCAGTTCGGAGGCCGCCATCGCCTCGACATGCGCCGAGACCGACACCGGCAGATCGAGAATGCTGCTGAAGACGGCGGCGACGGGCGCGGCCTGCCAGCCGAGCCGCGGGTGATCGACGACCCCGGCCGCCGGATCCACCCGGCCGGCCAGCGCCACACCGGTCCACAGCGGGCGGCGGCGTGGCAGTCGATCCAGGAAGGCCTTGGCGCTGCGCGCCACTATGGTGAGCGCCGCGTCCTGACCTGTTTGGGGAGTGGCGATTTCGAGTCCGCCGAGAATCTTGCCGGACAGATCCGCGGCCACGATGCGGGTGAGGGTGGAGCCGATGTGCACACCCACGGTGACAAACGAATCGGTATCGACCTCGAAGGGCACGCGGGGTCGGCCGACCGCGCCGGAGACGGTGAGATCGGCGCGCTCGCGCAGCAGTCCGACCGAAAGCAGTGCCGACACTTGGCGATTCACGGTGGCAATGCTGAGTCCGGTGGACTGTGCGGCGATATCGCGGAAGATCGGACCGCGGGCGGCGGCGCGCAGTACGGCGGCCGCCGGGTTATCGGTGATGCGCAGCTCCGGCGGCACCGCGGGCCGGGCCGGAGCCAGGCGCGCGGTGGTGACGGAAGCGGAATGGGTGCGTTCGAGCGTGGGGCTGGTCATTTCGAAGTCCTCGCTGCAGTCCCGCGTACAGCCGACGGGACGGATGCCTAGATGAAAAATTCAGCGGGGGCAGCGAGGATGCCCGGACTCGAGTGAATCGGGGAATCAGTACTCGGCTGCGCGACGGCAGGGACAACACAGTTCCCGCTGCAGTGGCAGCCGTACACCCAGCGCAACGGTCACATACGTGACGTGCGCGGCATGGGGACGACTTGCAGACATGCATTCAAGCTAACACTGCACTCGAGCTGAACGGAATCCATCTGTCCACATCTCGAGAAATGAGTGGCAGCTCACTCGATACCACTCCACTCCTCGGTACATACCCGCACACGCATTCCGATCAGCGTGATTACAAGTCACAGCCCAGGTCGGCGGGGTGGCGCAATAGCCGAAATCCCGCGCATCTCGGCTCCTTACCGCACTCGCCCGGCTCGGCAATGCCGAGGACACCCCCACACTGTCCGCAGCACTGCGTGATTCGGCCTGGCAGGTCCGCGCGAAGGCGCAGCCCGGGGCCTGCCCTCGGCGGGCCCCGATCTGGCCGCAAAACCGCTACAGGCCGCCCTCGCCGACGTTCATCCGGACGTCCGCAAGGCCGCCGTCCTCACCCTCAGCAGCTGGCCCGAATCCGCAACCGCCCGCGTCACTCTGGAATCGGCCCTGGAAGACACCGAGGCCGACGTTCGCGCCTACGCCCGCCGCGCCCTGGCGGTCCACGCTGGAACCTGACCGAGCCGCCCGTCGTCCCGGCATGCTTTCGGCCGGGATCCACACCGGCCGAAGGACTTAGTTGAACAGATGCTCCAACTCCGTAATGAAGTAGGGGAAGTGGGCGGCGAAGCGGTGTAGGTCGCGGTCGCCTTCGAAGCCGCCGAACCAGTAGAGGCCGGGGGTGCCGTCGGCGGTGGGGTCCAGTTCGCGGAAGGTGCGCACCCACTGATCGGTGCGCCGCCCGGCCACCATGAAGGGCAGGGCGCGGGAGAACACCATCTCCTGATCCGGTGCGGGAATCTGCTGTGGCACAACCGCATCCAGACCGCGCAGCATCGCCTGCACCCGGCCGGTCAGCTCCCGGCCCAGTGCCGTGCGGGACGGGAGATAGCGGGGGAGCAGCAGGGCGGCCACGCCGGCGAGCGCGAGCGCCACACCGATCAGCGCATGTCCCGGGCCCAGAGCCAGTCCGATGGTGGTGGCCACGCCGGCGAGGATCAGCGCGACGCCCAGCCAGAATTCGAAACCGCGCCGGGTGCGATCGATGAAAGCCCCACGCGCCGTGGCATCGTCGATGAGCGCCTTGCGCACCGCGGTCGCGGGCACCTTGCCGCTGAGCTCCGACAGCAGCACCGAATCCGTGCCCACGGGCAGCAGCACCGAGTACACCGTCCGCTCGTAAGCGGTCAGCTGCTCATCCGCCGGGTTCATCCGAGTGATCCGCCAGGCCGAATCACCCACGGCCGCAATCCAGACATAGCTGCGAACCGCCAGGTCCACCACGGTCGCCGCCATATCGGGGGCGTCCACATGGCCGTCCACCAGCAGTCCGGCGGTCCCGGGCAGTACCGCGTCCGGTGAGGTGAACTCCACCCGATTGCCCTCGCGCAGCAGCGGATCGAGCGTTTCGGATCCGCCCGGCGTCGTGCGCCGCGCCCACACCACATATCCGGCGGCGGCCGCCAGCGCGGCCAGCAGCACCGCGAACGCCGCCAGCACCGGACCGGTCACCGAAAACGGGCCCGGCGCATTGTCATCGGCGATATCGGCGTTCGCCTTCACCGTGCCCGCCGGTACCTGCAGCGTCACATCGATGACATCGCCCTTGTGCAGGCCGGTCTTGTCGAGATGCGCGACGCCGTCCGGCTCGACCCGAATATCCGCGCAGTCCTCCGGCTTTCCGGGCGGGCCGATGGTGCACTTGGTGACGCCCATCCGGAAATCGGGACTGGTCACGGTGACGCTGATGGACGCCACATCGGTATTCAGCACGCCGGTCCAGTGGAACAGCTGCGCACCGGTGGTCTCGGTGACCGTGTTGTGCACCGTGTACTTGAACGTCACCTGCCCCGGCCGGGCATCGAGGGTGAACCGGTCGTCCGCGACCGCCGCGTCGCCGTCGCCGTCGGCCTTGATATCGGTGACCTGGAAATTGCGCTGCACCGCATCGGTGACCTGCACCCGCAGCGGCAGCACCTGCCGGAATTCGCTGCCCACAGGCACTTCCACGGTTTCGGTGACGCGCAGCAGACCGTCGTCACCGAGGTCGACATCGGCGGTGATCCGCACACCGTCGCTGGGCTGCGCATGGGCGGCAGGCGCGATTACTCCTGCCAGAGCGAGCAGCAGCGCGACGAGAGCGCCCCCCCGAAAAATCTGCATGGAAGGCTACTTTAGACAGCTTGCTATTCTTCCTCAGCGGCTGTCGGATATCGCAGAGAACGAGGGGGTGCGGGGGATGACTCGCCCACCGTCCGGATACGGACCGATTCCCCCCGGGGGTTGGCCGCCTCAACCCGACCCGCGACGCCCGCAGCAACCCGGATATCCAGGACAACACGGACAGCCGCCGGGCCAGCCGATGCAGCCGTCCGGACCCACCGCACCGCCCACTGGATTTCCGGCACAGCCCGGCTATCCACAGCAGCGTCCGGTTTATCCACAGCGACAAGGTTTTCCGCCGCAGCAGGGCTACGGTCCGCCGCCCGGATACCGTCCGCCCGGCTACGGCCAGTCGATGCCACCCGCCTACCGGCAGCCCCTGCCGCCGCCCACCGCGGGCTTCCAGATCGGCATGCCGCCACCGCAGCGCCCGGCGCCGCCGCGCCGCGGCCGCTGGGGCGCACTGGTTGTCATCTTCGTACTGCTGGTGACCGCCGCCCTGGTGCGCACCGCCGTCTCCCACGGCCTGAACCACCTCGGCGCCGGTAGCCCCGGTGACAAGGTGCAGACCACCTATACGAACTCACCCGACGACAACGCCGGTGTCCCCAAGACCTCGGACAATCCGCTGGTCACCGATGACAGCTACACGCTCATCCCCGAACGCTGTAACTACTCGCCGTGGGGCACCCAGGTCGACACCGCCCGCAAGTTCTTCGAAACGGCCGCAAGCTGTCTCGCCGAAGCCTGGAAGCCGCTCTTCGACGACATCAAGCTGCCGTTCGTACCGCCCAAACTGAACGTCTCGGCGACCACCAGTGGCATCACCACCCTGTGCACCGGCAACAGCACCAACTTCGCCGCCTTCTACTGCTCGGCCGACCAGACCATCTACATGCCGGTCAGCCAGCTGCAGACCGATATCTACAAGGACAACTGGGTGGTCTACCTGTCGGTGTTCGCGCACGAATACGGACATCACGTACAGGCGGAATCCGGCATCCTGGGCAAGGTGCATCAGGAGCGCCGTGACGCGGGAGCGACCAGCGCCACCGGGCTCGAGCTCTCGCGCCGAACCGAATTGCAGGCCAACTGCTTCGACGGCATGTTCCTTGCGTCCTCGAACAACGGCGGCTCACTGACCTCCGCGCAGGCCGGTGTGGCCCGCAACGATATGTTCCACCGCGGCGACGCTCCCGGCGATATGCGCGACCACGGGACCTCGAACAGCGGCGGGACCTGGTGGGCGCTCGGCTACGACAAAAACCGTACGGCGCAATGCAATACATTCGGCGCGGCCGCGAACAAGGTGAATTGACCTGAGCATCGAGAACGGCCGGGGTGGCGAATGATTCGCCACCCCGGCCCTGGTCGTACAACTCAGTGCCCGAACGCAACTCAGTGCCCGAACGCAACTCAGTGCCCGAACGCAACTCAGTGCCCGAACGCAACTCAGTGCCCGAACGCAACTCAGTGCCCGAACACGATTCAGTGCCCGAACGGTCCGTCTCCGAGGCGGCGCGGTGCGCCGTGCCCGTGCACGCCCTCGGCGTACGCGGTCTCCGCGTGCAGTGCGAAGTCGATGCCGCCGATCTCGTCCTCGCGGCTGATCCGGAAACCGATGGTCTTGTCGATCAGCTTGCCCAGCGCGAAGGTCACCCCGAAGGCGAACGCCGCCACCACGATCACGCCCACCGCCTGCTTGCCCAGCTGCCCGAGCCCGCCGCCGTAGAGCAGGCCCTGCGGGCCGTTGTCACCGGTCATCGCCCGATTGGCCAGGAAGCCGATGAGCAGGGTGCCGACAATGCCGCCGACGAAGTGCACGCCGACCACATCGAGCGAATCGTCGTAGCCGCCCTTGAACTTCCAGCCCACCGCGAACGAACACACCAGGCCCGCAACCAGACCCACGATCAGCGCGCCCATGGTGTTGGTATAGCCGCAGGACGGGGTGATGGCGACCAGACCGGCCACCGCGCCCGAGGCCGCACCGAAGGTGGTCGGCTTACCGTCGCGAATCTGCTCGACGATCAGCCAGCCCAGCATGCCGAGGCAGCCCGCGACCAGTGTGTTCAGGAAGACCGCCGCCGCGGTGCCGTTCGCGGCCAGCGCCGAACCGGCATTGAAGCCGAACCAGCCGAACCACAGCAGGCCCGCGCCCAGCAGCACGAAGGGCAGATTGTGCGGGCGCATGGCATCCATCTTGAAGCCGACCCGCGGACCCAGCACCAGCGCCAGGGCGAGCGCCGAAGCGCCCGAGGCGATCTCGACCACCAGACCGCCCGCGAAGTCCAGGGTGCCCAGCGAGGCCAGCCAGCCGTCCGGAGTCCACACCCAGTGTGCGATGGGGGCGTACACGATGAGCGCCCAGACCGGTACGAAGATCATCCACGCCGAGAACTTGGCGCGATCGGCGATGGCGCCGCTGACGAGGGCGACGGTGAGAATGGCGAAGGTCAGCTGGAAGGTGACGAACAGCAGCTCCGGAATTCCGCTCGCGGCATGCACGGTCTTCGGGTCGATTCCCGAAAGTCCGATATGTCCGAGATTTCCGATTAGACCGCCGCCCGCATCATCTCCGAAGGCGAGGCTGTATCCCGCAACCAGCCACGCCACCGTCACCAGCGGAATGGAAATGAAGCTCATCATGAGCATATTGAGCACACCGCTGGAGCGCACCATGCCGCCGTAGAAGATGGCCAGCCCCGGTGTCATGAGCAGCACCATGGCCGTGGCTGCGAGCAGCCAGGCCGTGGCCGCCGGGTCGATGGTCGTGGTCATGGAGTAACTCCCTTCGCGCGTTATCGCGTTGCAGGGAAGTTACCGAATCCTCACGTTTCGGCGCTGTTACGAAAATGAGGAATCGGATACCTGTCCGTAACAGCCTCAGCTATTGCGTTCCCGGCCTTTGCGGGCAAGTACGCGCATTCCACGCGGTCCCGGCACTGGCAGATCCTCCTCGAGCGCCATCCACTCGGCCGTCGTCAGCCATCGCTGCTGTGCCCGCGCGTCGGCTGTGTCATTGAACACCCGCCGCCCGCGATCGTCGCGCAGCTCGTACGCCAGCACCGACCAGCGCGGCGGCCGGCCGTTCTCCGCCACTTGATCTCGCAGATATGCCGTGACCAGTGCGCCGAGCGTATTCACCGGCCGCAGCGAAACCCGATTGCCGTACCGCGCGGCATGGAAACGCCTTCCGGCGCACAGGGATCGGGGTGTCGCGCTGTAGGCGATCCAGCCGGCGCGCTGCGCCCGCTCGATCAGCCACAGATGTTTGACCGCGGCGGGCGGGATATCGCCGACCCGATCGCGGATGAGGTCGAAGACCGGTTCCGACAGCAGGATGTCGCGCCGGGTCGGCCCGGTGCCGTGCGCGGTCCAGTATTCGTCGGTGAGCTTGGCCAGCACCCGGCCGAAATCCTCGACGCTGCGCTGTGCGCGGCGGCCCAGGCGTTCGATGCGCTCGGCCTCGGCGCGCATATCGTTCTGCACGATGAGGGTCTGGATGGCCGCCAGCGTCGGCACCTGGCCGCGCTGTAGCAGCTCCAGAATGGCGCCCGCTGTGGCCGGATCGGCCGCTGCCGATACCGGTAGCGAAGCGCGCTTGATGTCGTAGTTCTCTGGGCTGATGGCTCGACTGAGCAATCCGACCGCGGCGAGATCGCCGGCGAATTCGGTGCTGGAGAGCCAGGCTTCTGCAATGTCGTCGTGCGACGGCACGGGGAGTTCCTCCGGAAAATTTGGTTGTGCCCCGGTCGGGATGAGGGACCGGCCGGGGCCACCAACCTGATGAAGGTTTGGCTACCGAAGTTGCCGAGTTCCACGGTAGCCAAACGATTGCGATCTTGCTGCATCGGTTGATGTGATCGTTATGTCCGGTCTGCCGAGTTGAAACCGAATGCGCATCCGTAAACGGTGATCTTGGGTGAAGGCCGCGTCCGGCTATCGCCTCAGGAGGACGCGCTAAGAATTTGCCCGCTTGGACAACCAATACCGAGTTCAGTCCGGTCGGTATCGAACAGGCGCGCGGATTGCATGTGACATGGATCACAGAAGAATTAGGTTTGGCTGGCCCGCCTCATGGTAGTGGCCCGCCCGGATCTGGCCTGACGGAGCGTGGGAGCGAAGCGGAGGAGCGGAGGAGGGAAGATCCGGGTAACAGGGCCGCGAACCCGCCGCAGCGAAGCGGAGGCAATGAAACAGAGTGTCGGAGGTACTCGGTACCCTCAGAAGCCGTGGCTCTGTACCGGAAGTACCGACCGGCAACGTTCGCTGAAGTGGTGGGGCAGGAGCACGTCACCGAGCCCCTGAGTACCGCGCTCGACACCGGGCGGATCAGTCATGCCTACCTGTTCTCCGGACCGCGCGGATGTGGCAAGACCTCCTCCGCGCGCATCCTGGCGCGCTCGCTCAACTGTGTGGAGGGTCCGACCTCCACGCCGTGCGGGGTCTGCCACTCCTGTGTCGCGCTGGGCCCCGGCGGGTCCGGCAATCTCGATGTCATCGAGCTCGACGCGGCCAGCCACGGTGGTGTCGACGACACCCGGGAACTGCGCGATCGCGCCTTCTACGCCCCGGCCGAATCCCGGTACCGCGTCTTCATCGTCGATGAGGCGCACATGGTGACCACTGCGGGCTTCAACGCGCTGCTCAAGATCGTCGAAGAGCCGCCCGCCCACCTGATCTTCGTCTTCGCCACCACCGAGCCGGAGAAGGTCCTCCCGACCATTCGCTCCCGCACGCACCACTACCCGTTCCGGCTGCTGCCGCCCGCCACCATGCGCGGGCTGCTCGGCAAGATCTGCGACCAGGAAAACGTCCAGGTCGAAGAGTCCGTGTACCCCTTGGTGATTCGGGCCGGCGGCGGCTCCCCGCGCGACAGCCTCAGCGTCCTCGACCAGCTGCTCGCGGGCGCGGGTCCCGAAGGCGTCACCTACCCCCGGGCCGTCTCGCTGCTCGGCGTCACCGACGTGGCACTGATCGATAACGCGGTCGAGGCCCTCGCGACCTCCGACGGCGCGGCCTTGTTCGGCACGATCGACCATGTCGTCGAGGCCGGCCACGACCCCCGCCGCTTCGCCACCGACCTGCTCGAACGCCTCCGCGACCTCATCCTCATGCGCGCCGTCCCGGACGCCGTCGAACGCAATCTCGTCACCGGCCCCGGCGACGTCCTCGACCGCATGCACGACCAGGCCCAGCGCATCGGCCCCGCCACCCTCACCCGATACGCCGAACTCCTGCACGAGGGCCTCGGCGATATGCGCGGCGCCACCGCCCCCCGCCTCCTCCTCGAGGTCGTCGCGGCCCGCATGCTCCTCCCCGCCGCCACCGACACCGAGGTAGCCACCCTCCAACGCCTGGAAACCCTCGAACGCCGCATGGCAGGCGGCGCCCTCCCCGCCGGCAACTCGACCCCCGCCGCCCGCCCGGCTGCGCCCCCGGCCTCCCAAGCTCCCTCGCCCGCACCGCCTTCCGGCGAGCCCCGCCGCCGAGGCGCGGAAGCCCTCGCCGCCCTCCGCGGCAATCGCGGTGAAACCCCCACTGCCCCAACCCCTCCCCAGCAGTCAGCTATGCCGAGCCAGGCTCCGCGGACGGCCTCACCTGCCGCCGCGCCGCGCCAGGACCCGCAGGCATCCCAATCCGCGCCGGCTCGCCCCGCGGTGGACTCGCCCGCCGCACAGGCCGTGCAGCCCCCGCGGGCCGTCCGGCCCGCGACGGCTGCGGCACAACCTTCGGCCCAGCCCGTCACGGCGCCGTCGGCGGCTCCGCAAGCGGTCAGGCCCATCGTGCCTGCTCAGGACGAGTCCGCTCAGCCCGCCGCGCCCGCGTCGAAGCCCGAGGTGGCCAGTGGTGCGAGCGCGGCAGCAGGCGCTGCTGCGACTGTGCCACAGGGTGATTCGCCGCAGCCTGCCCAACAGGTCGCGGTTCGTCCGCCCGAAATGAGTGCCGCCCGCGTCCCGGTCGGCGACGCCGCCCCGGCGAGCATCGCCACCCCGTCCGCGGAAACGCTTGCCCAGCAGCCTGTTTCCGTGCCGCCCGCCGAGGTCGTGGTGCAGGCCGCAATGGCCGAGGGCGCCGCACAGGAACCGGGGTCCGCCGCCCCGAGCACGCGCACGGCCGATTCCGCCGATGCGACGCAGGCCGCCGATTCCGCTGTGCAGGCCACCAGGCCTCCGGCCGAAACTTCTGCGCAGCAGTCTGTTTCCAGGCCGCCCGCCGAGGTCGTGGTGCAGGCCGCAATGGCCGAGGGCGCCGCACAGGAACCGGGGTCCGCCGCCCCGAGCACGCGCACGGCCGATTCCGCCGATGCGACGCAGGCCGCCGATTCCGCTGTGCAGGCCACCAGGCCTCCGGCCGAAATTTCTGCCCAGCAGTCTGTTTCCAGGCCGCTCGCCGACATTGTGGCGCCGGTCGCGACGGCCGAGAGCGTCACGCGGAGCACCCGCACGGCTGATCCCGCCGATTCGGCGCATATCGCCGGGTCCGCTGTACAGGCAGAAGCCCCTGCGCAGCAGCCTGTTTTCGTGCCGCCCGCGACTGTGGTTGCTCGAGCAGCGCTCGCCGATGATGCGTCGGCGCTTTCCGCTCGTGCGCAGGAAGTGAAATCGACTGCGGAGGAGTCTGATTCGGCCGCCGAGGCGGTGCCGGATGCAGGGCGCGGTTTGGCGATGACAGTTGTCGATGTTTCGGTGGATCCGGTTCAGACAGCGCTGGGGGTGGAGCCCGCCGAGGTGACGCGGGGCTCCGGGGCCGCTGAGGACGAAGCTCCGGGGTTCGCGTTCTCGGTCCAGGCTGATGGCGGTCCCGCGTTCGAAGATGTGCCGTTGTTCGATGCAGCCGATATTGCGCAGGCGCAAGACAGTGCCGCCTCGGCGGCTGTGTCGCAGGTGGAGCAGCCAGTGGGAGCCGAGCCCGTCGCAGTCGTGAATTCCGCTGCGGCCGGTACTGATTCGGGCGCTGAGACTTTCGATATGGCGCCGGTGCTGGACTCCGAGCCGGTGAGTGCGGCTGACACCGGTGCTGAGGCGGCGGTTTCCGCGCCGGTGGAAGAGGTTGCGCCGGTTGTGGATGCGCCCGCGGCGCCGGAGGTTGTGCCTGCGGGGCTTGACGGTGATGAGCTGCTGCGGGAGATCGAGGGGGCCTGGGCCGATATTCGGGCCAAGGTGCGGGAGTTCGGGGCCACGGTGCAGGCGATGCTGTCCGGGGCTTCGGTGTCTCGGATCGATGGGCAGCTGATTGTTTTCGCGCATCCCAATGAAATGTTGGCGCAGCGGCTGGCGCAGCCGCAGAACGTGCAGGCGGTGCGGTCGGCGGTACAGGCCGTGCTCGGGCGCGATCATGACGTGAAGTGGGAGGTCGGGGGTGCGGGTGCGCCCGCGGCCGCGAAGAGTGCGGGGAAGGGGCCGGCCGCGGGCGGGGATACCGCACCGAAGAAGGCGGCGGCGAAGTTCTCGCGGCCCAGCCAGTCCAAGAGCGCGACGGCGAGTGCCGGTGCGGCGACGGTCGTCACGGATGGGACGGACTGGGGCAACGGCCCTACCGGAGGTGGCGCAGTTGCGACGGCCGCGGTGAGCCCGCTCCCGGTGGTGGAGGTGTCGGCCCCCGCCGAACCGCGGGTCTTCGAGCGTCCCGCCGCGCCCAGGAATACCCCGCCGGAAGACGATATTCCGCTGCCGGACGGCCCGGACCTTCCGGACGACCCGGGGCCCGCGGACTACTCGCCAGTAGGTTATGACAGCGTCCCACCTGCTATTACGCCGGAGGACGAGCGCGAGATGATGGCGGAGGCAGCCGTGCCGGTGCCCCCGGAGGAGCGCCGCGACCCTGATGATGTGGCCTTGGAACTCCTGCGCGCCGAATTGGGGGCCACTCCGCTGGAGGGTTGACAGTTGCCCTGTGAGACGCATTAAGTTAACCGGAGTTCGCATTGGGCGGTACTATGATCGGGTGGCCGTGAGTATCGGTTCGGCGAAGTTCTAAGGTATGCCCAGGCGTACGGGTTACCTGCGAGCGCGTCGGTCGGCTCGTGAGGCTGTTTGTACAGCGTCAGACGGTTGGTCGAGAGGCTGACCGGCGAGGTTATGGCTACGTGCTGACCGCACAACGCGGTGTCGGCGCACCTTAAGGAAGGAAAAACTCCGATATGACCACAGAGGCCTACATTTACGAGGCCATCCGCACCCCGCGCGGCCGCAACAAGAAGGGGTCGCTGCACTCGGTCAAGCCGATCGATCTGACCACCGGTCTGGTCGAAGAGCTGCGGAAGCGCTTCCCGAATCTCGATGAGGATCGGATCTCGGACATCATCCTGGGTGTCGTCTCCCCCGTGGGTGACCAGGGCGCCGATATCGCCCGCACCACGGTGCTCACCGCCAAGCTGCCCGACACCGTCGGCGGCATTCAGATCAACCGCTTCTGCGCCTCCGGCCTCGAGGCCGTGAACCTGGCTGCCCAGAAGGTCCGCTCCGGCTTCGATGACCTGGTCATCGCCGGCGGCGTCGAGTCCATGTCCCGCGTGCCGATGGGCTCCGACGGCGGCGCCATGTTTATGGACCCGGCCACCAGCTTCGACTCCTACATTGTCCCGCAAGGCATTTCGGCCGACCTCATCGCCACCATCGAGGGCTTCACCCGCGATGACGTCGATGCCTACGCCGTCCGCTCGCAGGACCGCGCCGCCGACGCCTGGAAGAACGGTTACTTCAACGGCTCCGTCGTTCCGGTCAAGGACATCAACGGCCTGACCGTGCTGGACAACGACGAGCACATGCGTCCCGGCACCACCGCCGCCGACCTGGGCAAGCTGAACCCGGCCTTCGCCGGCATCGGCGAGATGGGCGGCTTCGACGCCGTCGCCATGCAGCGCTACACCTACGTCGAGGCCATCAACCACGTGCACCACGGTGGTAACTCCTCCGGCATCGTCGACGGCGCCGCGCTGGTGCTCGTCGGCTCCGAAGAGGCCGGCGCCGCTTCGGGTCTGACCCCGCGTGCCCGCGTCGTCGCGACCGCCACCTCGGGTGCGGACGCCACCATCATGCTGACCGGCCCGACCCCGGCCGCCTTCAAGGCGCTCGCCAAGGCCGGCCTGACGGTCGATGACATCGACCTGTTCGAGATCAACGAGGCCTTCGCCTCCGTCGTCCTGAAGTTCCAGAAGGACCTGGCGATCCCGGACGAGAAGCTGAACGTCAACGGCGGCGCGATCGCGATGGGCCACCCGCTGGGTGCCACCGGCGCCATGATCACCGGCACCATGGTCGACGAGCTGCACCGTCGCAACGCCCGTTACGCACTGGTCACCCTGTGCATCGGCGGCGGCATGGGCGTCGCCACCATCATCGAGCGCGTCTAACGCCCACCGACTTTTCTCGAGGAGAACCAAACACAATGACTGAGAACATGATCGGCTGGGAAAAGGACGCCGACGGCATCGTCGTGCTGACCATGGACGACCCCAACCAGGGCGCCAATACGATGAACCAGCTGTACAAGGACTCCATGAAGGCGACCGTCGATCGCCTGGAGGCCGAGAAGGACGACATCACCGGTGTTGTCATCACCTCCGCGAAGAAGACCTTCTTCGCCGGCGGTGACCTCAAGAACATGATGAAGACCACGCCGGAGAACGCGGCGGACATCATGGCGGAGCTCACCAGCATCAAGGGCGACCTGCGTCGTCTCGAGCAGCTGGGCAAGCCGGTCGTCTCCGCGATCAACGGCGCTGCCCTCGGCGGCGGCCTGGAGATCACCCTCGCGACCCACTACCGCATTGCCGCCGACGTCAAGGGCGTGCAGCTGGGCCTGCCCGAGGTTTCCCTCGGCCTGCTCCCGGCCGGTGGCGGCGTCACCCGCATCACCCGCATGCTGGGCATTGCCAACGGCCTCATGGGTGTTCTGTTGCAGGGCAACAAGTTCACCCCGGCCAAGGCCAAGGCCACCGGCATCATCAACGAGGTTGTCGGCTCGATCGAAGAGCTGATCCCGGCCGCCAAGGCGTGGATCAAGGCCAACCCGGACAAGGGCGTGCAGCCCTGGGATGTCAAGGGCTACAAGATCCCCGGCGGCACCCCGTCCACCCCGGCGCTCGCCGCCAACCTGCCGGCCTTCCCGGCCAACCTGCGCAAGCAGATCAAGGGTCAGAACATGCCGGCGCCGCGCGCCATCATGTCGGCCGCGGTCGAGGGCGCCCAGGTCGATTTCGACAATGCCTCGCTGATCGAGTCGCGCTACTTCGTCTCGCTGCTGACCGGCCCGGTCGCGAAGAACATGATCCAGGCGTTCTTCTTCGATCTCCAGTCGATCAACAACGGCGGTTCGCGTCCCAAGGACGTGCCGAAGCGTGAGATCAAGAAGATCGGCGTCGTCGGCGCGGGCATGATGGGCGCGGGCATCGCGTACGTCTCCGCCAAGGCCGGTTACACCGTTGTGCTCAAGGACGTCACCATCGAGGCGGCCGAGCGCGGCAAGAACTACTCCGAGAAGATCGAGGCGAAGGCGCTCTCGCGTGGCAAGACCACCGAGGAGAAGTCCAAGGAGCTGCTGGCCCGGATCACCCCGACCGCCGATGCCGCCGATTTCGCCGGCGTCGACTTCGTGATCGAGGCCGTCTTCGAGAAGCCCGAGCTCAAGAACGCGGTCTTCCAGGAGATCGAGGACATCGTCGATCCCGACGCGCTGCTGGGCTCGAACACCTCGACCCTGCCGATCACCCTGCTGGCCAATGGTGTGAAGCGGTCCGAGGACTTCATCGGCATCCACTTCTTCTCCCCCGTGGACAAGATGCCGCTGGTCGAGATCATCCGCGGCGAGAAGACCTCGGACGAGGCGCTGGCCCGGGTGTACGACTACACCCTCGCGATCCGCAAGACCCCGATCGTGGTCAACGACAGCCGCGGCTTCTTCACCTCGCGCGTGATCGGCACGTTCATCAATGAAGCGATCATGATGCTTCAGGAGAACATCGATCCGGCGACCATCGAGCAGGCCGGTCTGCAGGCCGGTTACCCGGCGGCGCCGCTGAAGCTGAGCGATGAGCTCAACTTCGAGACGATGAACAAGATCTTCAAGGAGACCAAGGCCGCCGCCGAGGCCGAGGGCAAGGTCATCTCGGCCGCCTCGCTCGCGTCGGGCAATGTCATCGACACGATGATCGACAAGTTCGATCGCAAGGGCAAGCTCGGCGGCGCCGGCTTCTACAACTATGTCGACGGCAAGACCGCCGGCATCTGGGAGGGCCTGCGCGAGGCCTTCGGTTCCAAGCGTGAACTGCCCGAGGGCGTTTCGCTGCAGGACCTGAAGGACCGCATGCTGTTCATCGAGGCCATCGAGACCCAGAAGTGCTTCGACGAGGGTGTGCTGACCACCACCGCCGACGCCAATATCGGCTCGATCTTCGGTATCGGTTACCCGGCCTGGACCGGTGGCGTGCACCAGTTCGTCGTCGGCTACCCGGGCGGCACCGCCGGCTTCGTGGCTCGCGCCGATGAGCTGGCCGCCAAGTTCGGTGAGCGCTTCGAGGTTCCGGCTTCGCTGCGTAAGTAGTACGAGCGCTGTCACCGCCCCCCAGGGGGCGGTGACACGCCTTGATTCGAGCCGGGCCCGGGTTGCGGAATCGCGATCCGGGCCTTGTCGTTTGTATAGGTATGGGCGTGAGCAGCTGGGAGCGTGGCGTGCGGGCGATTACCGCACACTTCGGTGCGTCTCGCGCTACGTTTGGAATATGCGCGGGTAGCACACCGGAATCGCCCGCGGGCTCGGGGCGCACTCGTAATGGCGGGAGGTGGGCGAGATGAAACCACAGCCGCAGCCGGAAGGCTCTCGGGGCGACTCTACTCGCCCCGAATCTGCCACGCAGGCATACGTTCCCATCAGCATTGTCGATGAACTCGAGGCCATGGGGCTGGTCGCGGCCGAGGAGGTCGGGCGCGGCGGGTTCGGGGTGGTTTTCCGGTGTACACAGGCCGTTCTGGACCGCATTGTCGCGGTGAAGGTGCTCTCGACCGAGATCGACGACGAGAGCCGGGAGCGCTTCCTGCGCGAGGAGCACGCCATGGGGCGGCTCTCCGGGCATCCGAATATCGTCGACATCCTGCAGGTCGACGTGACCGCGAGCGGCCGGCCCTACATTGTGATGCCGTATGCGACGCACGGGTCGCTGGAACAGCTGGTGCGCGACAATGGCCCGCTCACCTGGTCCGATTCCCTGCGGGTCGGGGTGAAGCTGGCGGGGGCCATCGAGACCGCGCACCGCGCCGAGGTTCTGCACCGGGATGTGAAACCCGCCAATGTGTTGTTGAGCCGATACGGCGAACCGCAGCTCACCGACTTCGGAATCGCTCGCATCCCAGGCGGTTTCCGCACTTCCACAAGTTTGATCACCGGATCGCCCGCCTTCACCGCGCCCGAGGTCCTCAAGGGTGACGAGCCGACGGTGCGCTCGGATGTGTACGGTCTCGGCTCCACCCTGTTCGCCCTGCTGACCGGCCATGCCGCCTACGAGAGGCAGGCGGGGGAGAAGGTGATCGCGCAGTTCCTGCGCATTACCAGCCAGCCGGTACCGGATCTGCGGGAGCTGGAGATTCCACCGGCCGTGGCGGCCGCCATCGAGGCGGCCATGTCGCCCGATCCGCGCGACCGGCCCGAGACGGCGGTGGAATTCGGGGAACTGCTGCGTACGGCCCAGGCCGAGAACGGGCAGGTGCCCGACGAAATGGCGCTGCTGGACGGCGCGGTGGAGATCGAATCCATCGATGGTGCGGAATCCGGTGCCACCCAGCAGTATTCGCGGCAACGCCCGGGACCGGTGGTGAGCTCCCCGCGCAATCGCTCACTGATACTGGGGCAGGGGACGCCGAGCGGCAAGTTCCCGCTCCTGGGCGGAGTGAGTACGCCGACCGGAAATACGCTGCCGCCCACGGCAACTACAAAATTCCGCCCGCCGACACCCGCGCGCGAGCCGGTATCGCGGCCGCGCCTGCTGGAACCGCTGCGGGCCGGGGGACGGCGGCGGCTCGCAATCATCCACGGCCCGGCGGGATTCGGTAAGAGCACCCTGGCGGCACAGTGGTGCGCCGAGCTCACCGATCGCGGAGTCGCGGTGGCCTGGATCGGCATCGATCGCGACGACGACAATGAGGTGTGGCTGCTGGCCCACATCATCGCGGCCATTCGCCGGGTGCGGCCGGAGCTCGGGGCCGGGCTGGAGCAGGTGCTGGAGGAGCGCCCGGCCGAGGCGGTGCCCTATGCGGTGTCCGCGCTCATCGACGAGGTGCATGCCGGGGGCAAATCCGTTGTCGTGGTGGTGGACGACTGGCATCGTGTCACCGATACCGGTGCGCATCGCGTGATGGATTCGCTGCTCGACAATGGTTGCCACCATTTGCGTTTTGTCGTCACCAGCCGGGAGCGGGCCGGATTGCCGCTGAGCCGCTTGCAGGTGGCGGACGAATTGGTCGAAATCGGTTGTGAGCAGCTGAGTCTCACCGAGGAGGAGACCCGGCAGATCCTGGTGGATCGCACCGGCCTGCAGCTCACCGACCGGCAGATCGAGCAGATATACAGCGCCACCGACGGCTGGCCCGCCGCCATCCAACTGGCCGGGCTCTCGCTGCGCGCCCGGGAATCGGACGCGGACAAGCTGATCTCCCGAATATCCGGTGACAACAAGGCGATTCGCGAATACCTCGCCGAGAACGTGCTGGACAGCCTGGAACCGCGCATGCTCGACTTCCTCACCGGGATCTCGGTGCCGGAGCGAGTGAACGCCTCACTGGCGGAGGCGCTGACCGGAATCGCCGAGGCCGCCGATCTGCTCGATCAGGCCGAACAGCGGGAGTTGTTCCTGCACCGGCTCTCCGAGGATTCCGCCTGGTATCGCATGCAGCCCATGGTGGCGGAGCATCTGCGGGCCCGCTTGGAGCGCGCCCACCCCGGTCAGGTGAAAGCGCTGCACCGCAAGGCTTCCCGCTGGTTCGCCGAACATCAGCTGCTGCGCCAGTCGGTCGATCACGCGCTGGCCGCCACCGATTTCAAGTTCGCCCTGGATCTGGTCGAGAACGGCGGCATGGATCTGATCGACCGCTCCCGGCTGGCGACTCTGTTCGGAACGGTATCGAAACTTCCTGTGCAGCAGGTGACTTCGCGCAGCAAGCTATTGATGGCGCTGGCGCGGGCCAATGTGAATCTGCAGCAGTCCGGCGCCGCGCGCACCGCACTGGGCAGGCTCTCCAGCATGCTGGCGCGCAGCTCGCCCACCGATGCGGAGGCGGTGAATCAGCGCTGCCAGGCGGCGGTGCTGGCCGCCGCCGATCAGGTGGCGCGGGATCGCACCGACGGTGTGCTGGACAAGCTCACCGACTGTCTGGAGCTGGCCGACGAGCTCCCGGCCTGGACGGTCTCCACCGCCGCGAATCTGGTGTCGTTCGTGCGGCTCTGCGATTTCGACTTCGACGGTGCGCGCGGTATGCAGGAGTGGGCCGAGCCCTATCACCAGCGTTCCGCCGATCCGCTGGGCGAGGTGTTCGGCCTGTGCGGTCAGGGTGATGCCGCCTATGAGCAGCTCGATATCGCGACCGCCACAGCATGTTTCGAGCAGGCATGGCAGACGGCACGGGATCGCTCCGGCCCGCGCTCGGACTCGGTGCGGGTGGCGGCGGCACTGCTGGGCGAATTGGCTTATCGCCGTGGCGATCTGGAGAGCGCGGAGCGACTGCTGGATCAGAGTCATCAGCTGGTCACCCATGTCGGGCCGGTCGACTTCCTGGTGAGCATCTTCGTGATCGGCGCGCGGGTGAAGGCGGCGCACGGTGATCTCGATACCGCCGCCGCCCGGCTGGACGAGGGTGCGCGGATCGCAGTGGATCGCAAGCTCGTCCGCCTCGCCGCGCACATCCGGGCCGAACGGCTGCGGCTGGGCCTGCCGTCCGATCAATTGACCGCCGGTCTGATCACCGACCCCATGGTCCGTTCCGTCCGGCATCTCACGGGTGCGTCCGCGCTGGCCTCCGAGGCCGAGGAGATCGCCGTCATCCGCGCTCTGCTGGCCCGCCACTATCGCGGGGACGACCTCGGCGGCACCGATCCGCTCGCACCCCTCGGCACGGACGACACCGCCGTCAAACGGGCTCGTGTGCTGCATGCCCGGATACGCGAGAAGAATCGCCCCCGGGCCGAACTCGACGCGGCGCTGCTGCTCACCGAATGCCTGTCCGCTTCCGGATGGGTCGGTGAGTCCATAGGCGTGCTGACGCCCGTGGTGATCCGCTGTGCCGAACTGGGCTGGACGCGTCCGCTGCTGGACGCCGGGCCGGGTGTACTGGGCATCCTGCGCACCATGCGCAGCCAACTCTCGCTGGTCGATACCGGTGACGATCCGGAGCTGCCCCGCGCCTTCCTCGACGCCCTACTCTGAGCACGCTCATCCCGGCTCTCAGCAAGGCCCTCGTCATCCCGGCGTGCTTGTGGCCGGGATCCACAGTTACGTGATCGATCCCCCTCGAAACACCCCTGAATTACGAGTGTTCATACGGTCGCCAGGCTTCATTGAGGTCGTTCACAGGGTTTCTCGAGGAAAGTCATCGACAATCGCCGACGTGGTATCCACCCGAGTGCTGTCGCAGAACCCACCCCTGGCTCCGCCTCCAGCGCCGCACGCGCCGGTGAATACAGGGCATCAGGGGTTCGAGTTCCATCACGGGCTTTCGCTGCTGAACGGCTGGGTCCCGCAGGTAGCGGCGTTCCTGGCGGTATTCGCTCTGATCGTGGCGCTGGTGCGGTTCAACCGGCGCTGGTGGCTGGTGGGATTGCCGATCTGTCTGGCCGTCGGGGTGGCCGTCGCCTGGGGCTCCTGGATGTACATGAATGACGAAGGGCTGGCGTCGGATCCGGCTCCGATGCTGCTGTGGGTCTGCATCGGCATGATCGCGGCGGCACTCGGCGCGATCATGGTGGGTTTCCGCCGCGGTCCGTGGTGGCAGACGGTCGCCGCGGTGCTGGCGGTGCCGTTCGCGCTTGTGAACGCGCTGATCGTGCTGGACCAGTGGGTCGGTTACTACCCGACGGTGCAGTCGGCGTGGGCCGCGGTGACCGCCGAGCCGCTGCCGCATCAGACGAGCCTGGCCTCGCTCGCGAGTCTGCGGAATACGAATGTCGGCACGGGTCGCATTGTCCCGGTGGATATTCCGGAGACCGGCAGCCACTTCAAGCACCGTACCGAGTACGTCTACCTGCCGCCGGCCTGGTTCGCCGGTGACAAGCCGCCCGCACTCCCGGTGATCATGATGATCGGCGGTGAGTTCAACACCCCCAAGGACTGGGTGAACAGCGGCCAGATCATGCCCGCGGTGGACGATTTCGCGGCGAACAACAACGGTCAGGCGCCGGTACTCGTCTTCGTCGACTCGGGCGGCAGTTTCAACAATGACACCGAATGCGTGAACGGCACCCGCGGCGATACGGCCGATCACCTGACCAAGGATGTGCCCGACTATGTGGAGTCGACCTTCCGCGTCTCCAACGATCCGGCCGAGTGGGCGGCGGTCGGCTGGTCCATGGGCGGCACCTGCGCGGTGGATCTCGCGGTCATGCACCCGGAGCTGCTGAACACCTTCGTCGATATAGCCGGTGACCTGGGCCCGACCGCGGGCACCAAGGAGCAGACCATTCGTCGCCTGTACGGCGGAAATGCCGATGCCTGGGCACAATTCGATCCGCAGACGGTCATGGCCGAGCACGGGCCGTACTCCGATATGGCCGGCGTCTTCGACGATCTGACCCCGCCGAAGCGGCAGGCGGAGATGTACCAGAAGTACGCCCAGATGCGCGGCCCCGCCAAGGATGACGACAATGCCGGACTGGGCGGGCACGACGGCGTCATGGACACCGGTGAGGTCGGCGCGGCGGACACCCTCTGCGGCGACGGTCGCAAGGTGAATATGACGTGCTGGGTGAACACCGCGGAGGGTGGTCACACCTGGCAGTTCGCGTCGTCCGCCTTCACCTCGGCACTGCCGTGGCTGACGGCTCGCCTCGGACTGCCGGTGCAGAACCAGTCCTGAGCGAAACAGGCTGCTCAGGCCTTCCACCACGGCCGCAGCGGCACCGTCCAGGCCTGATCGTCACCGAGCTTCACGCCCAGCACCTGATGCAGCTGCACCACATTCTTCTCGAAGCCGAGCTGACAGCCGGCCATGTACAGCCCCCACACCTTGGCGGTGCCCTCGCCGACCTCGTCGACGCAGGCTTCCCAGTTCTTCACCAGGTTGTCGCACCATTCGGCGAGGGTGAGCGCGTAGTGCTGGCGCAGGTTCTCCTCGTGCAGCACCTCGAGTCCCACGTTCTGGATCTCGGAGATGATGCGCCCGGAGCCCGCGAGCTCACCGTCGGGGAACACGTAGCGGTCGATGAAGTCGCCCGCCCGGGTGGTGTGCTTATTGTCCGGCCGGGTGATGGTGTGGTTGAGGAAGGTGCCGCCGACCCGGAGCTTGGACTGCATGTACTCGAAGTAGGCGGGGTAGTTCTGCACCCCGATGTGCTCGGTGAGGCCGATGGAGGAGACGGCGTCGAATTCGTCCTCGGCCACATCGCGGTAGTCGGAGTGGCGCACCTCGGCGAGCTCGGACAGGCCCTCCTCGGCGATCTTCTGCTGCGCCCATTCGGCCTGTTCGGCCGAGAGCGTGGCGCCGATTACCTTGATCCCGCGCTTGGCCGCGTACCGCACCATGCCGCCCCAGCCGCAGCCGATGTCGAGCAGCCGGTCGCCGGGCTTCAGGTTCAGCTTGTCGAAGACCAGCCGGTACTTGTTCTCCTGCGCCTGCTCGAGGGTCCAGGACTCGTCCTCGTACACCGCGCAGGTGTAGGTCATGGAGGTGCCGAGTACGTGCTCGTAGAAGGTGTTCGAGACGTCGTAGTGGTGGTGGATCGCCTCGGCGTCGCGAGTCTTGCTGTGCCGCAGGCCTTCCAACGCGATGCGGCGCCAGCGCGGCAGCGTCTCCTGCGGCGGCGGGGCCACCGGCTTGAGCAGCTCCCAGCCGAGCGAGCGCGCGATGGCGACCAGCTGCATGGCGGTGGGCCGGCGGAACTTCAAGCCCGCCATGGCCTTCAGGAGTTCGTACGGATCGCCGGCGTGCACGCCGTGCGCGATCATGTCGCCGGAGATGTAGGCGCGGGCCATACCCAGATCACCGGGTGCGTTGGCCACGTAGTTCACGCCGCGGGGGTGGATGATCTCCAGGCCGAACTCCGAGTCCTCGGGACCGGTGCTGCTGCCGTCGTACGCGGTGAAGCGAATCGGCACCGGGCCGTCGATGAGGGTCTCGAAGATCTCGGCAATGGTGAGCTTCGTTCCGAGCTCGGCGAATACGTCGGAACGATCCTTGAACGTGGTCACTTGCGTTGCACCGCCTTCGAATACAGATCCAGTAAACGAGAATCCGGGTCGTAGGTTCGTTTGAGATTCCGGTACGTGTCGCCGCCGTAGTAGAGGTCGGCGAACTCGTCCAGTTCGTAGTAGGAGTCCGAGTACAGCGACTTGTGGCCGTCGAGGGCGGACACCTCGTGCTCGATGGCGCGATTGGCCGCGCCCTCCGGCTGCCCCGCGGTGGTCGGCACGGCAGACCAGAAGCCGATGTTCACATAGGTGCGATCGGGTTCCAGCGGATAGAGCGGCCAGGGGCGTTCCGGACCACCCTCCGCGAGCGGAATATTGGCAGGGCCCCGTAAACGCAACGGGCACAACCAGATCGGCTCGATCGGGATCTCGCGCAGGAACCAGTGCAGGAATTCCGCGGTGCGCTCGATGGGTACCTCGATGTCCTGCACCACCCGTTCGCGCGGCAGATTGCCCTGGCGGGCCTCGAGCCGGTCGCCGATGCCGTACTTCTGGTCGAGTGCGATGAGCTTCCAGTAGAAGCTGCTGCGCCGGTACTGCTTCGGCCAGATCTTCCGGATCTTCGGGTTCTGGGCGCCGAACGCGCGCGAGCACCAGAACCAGTCGGTGTCCCAGCGCCACAGATAATCCGCGATGGTGAGCCGGTCGCGTTTGGGCTCGGCGGAATCGTGCTGGATGGACCGGTAGAAGATGCCCTGATCGGTGTAATCGCTGACCGGGCCGGTTTCGGCGGTCTGCCGGCCCAGCACCAGATAGCTCTCGTCGGCGGTGAATACCGCGCCGTCGAGGTAGTCGACCTGCTCGCCGGCGTACGAGCGGTCCGCGATGATCTGCGCCATGGTTGTTTCCAGCTCCCGCAGATCATGAAACCGTATGTGCCGCAGCGCCACATACGGTTCGACCACTTCGAGCTGGATTTTCAGGCGGGTGGAGTAGCCCAGCGTCCCGTAGGAGTTCGGGAACCCCCGGAACAGATCGGCGTACTTCCCGTCGGGGGTGGCGGTGACGATCTCGCCCGCCCCGGTGAGCACGTCGATCTCCAGCACCGACTCGTGCGGCAGGCCGTTGCGGAAGGAGGTGGACTCGATCCCCAGTCCGGTCACCGCCCCGCCGAGGGTGATGGTCTTGAGCTGTGGCACCACCAGCGGCGCCAGGCCGTACTGCAGGGTGACGGCGACCAGATCCTCGTAGGTGGTCATGCCCGCCACATCGGCGGTCCGCGCCTGCGGATCCACCGCTATGACCTGCGTCAATCCGGAAACATCCAGGCCCGGCGCAGTGCTCTTCGCGCGCGCCCGGAACAGATTGGAGGTCTTTTTGGCCAGGCGAACGTTCGCATCGGGCGGAATGGCACGATACGACGCGAGCAGTCGATCGACCCCAGCCTGATGCGCTGCGAACCCTGATTCCTGCGCGGCCGTTGCGCGGCCGGCCTTCCCCAACAGACTCACTGCCACCCCCGGAACGCTAGCCTGCACGGACCGCTCAGGCCAGCAGGAGCACACCGGCGGGCCGGTTTTTCACGCACAGTTTTCCTAGGTCGCGACGGTTGCTACCAGCTTCACCCCAAGTCTATTCCCGCCCGCCCCGTGATTATTCTTACTTCAGCTAACAATCGTTGCCCGGGGTGACAACTGATCTGGTTCCGACCGGGGTAACTCCTGAGGCACCTCAAAATAGGTGCCCCACGCCACCGGTCCTACGCGTCTAGAATTCCGTACGGCTCCCAGCTGGGCGCTAAAGTCCCGGAGGGGCAGAACAAAAGGAGCACATGGTGGGACAGGTCAGCGCCTCCAGTTCGGTCGTCGTAACGGCAGATCCGACGCGCACTCTCGATGCGATCGCGGATTACGAGTCGGTGCGGCCTCGCATTCTCTCCTCGCACTACCGGGACTACAAGGTGGTGGAGGGCGGTAAAGGCGCGGGCACCGTGGTGGATTGGACGCTGGATGCCACCGAGAAGCGTTCGCGCAATGTGCACGCGACCATCTCGGTCTCCGATTCCATGGTGACGGAACGGGATTCGAACTCCACCATGGTCACCACCTGGACGGTCACCCCGCAGGGTGAGGGCTCGCTGGTCACCACCCGCACCAGCTGGAAGGGCGCCGGCGGTATCGGCGGCATCTTCGAGGGCATCTTCGCGCCGCTCGGCCTGAAGAAGATTCAGGCCGAGGTGCTCGAAAACCTCAAGGAAGCACTCGCCTGAGTCCGTGACCAAGACGGTCGACCGACGAGCCGGCATCGTTTAACCGGCCGCTTTCTCCACAGCGATATCGAACAGGTTGCCCTCGGGGTCGGCGAAGGTCGACCACCGCACTCCGTACTCGTCGAAATCGGCGATGTGCTTGGCGCCGAGGGCAACCGCACGTTCGTGTGACTGGGGCAGATCGTCCGCGGTCAGATCCAGATGCACCACATTCTTACCCGGCGTCTTGTCCGGGACCTGGACGAACATGAGTGTCGGAGTGAATCCGGTGCTCTCGCCGACCGTGGCGAAGTGCTCGTTGCCGCCCGGATCGACGGTGCGCTCCAGCAGCTGCGCCCAGAATCCGGCCAGTTCGGCGGCATTCGCGCTGTCGACGGTGATGTTGGCGATCTTCAATGCCATAGCGGTGTCTCCTGTTCAGAGCCGGCCGATGGGCCAGCAGATTTCGGTGAGGTAGTCGGCCGGTTCGGCATCGCCGGGACCGACCAGGTAGAGCTCGCGAATGGGTTCCGCGAGCGCGGTGTCGTGTTCGGCCACATGGGTGCCGAGTGCGCCGTAGGTGCGGTCGAAGTCGGTGAACGGGCCGTGGTGGACGGCGACGGCGAAGCGGCGGGCGGGCATATCGACCACCGTGCTGATGATTCCGGCACTGCCGCCGAGCGTCCCGGTGGTGCCGCCGAGTGTCGCGAAACGCTCCCGGTCCGCCGGTGCGATCGGCACGAAGGCCACCACCTCGCCGAAGTCCTCCTCGAAGAACTCCAGCGCATAGGTCGCCCCGCCGGGTCCGTCCGGCTGTACGCCCGCGGTCTCCAGCGCCTGGTACAGCGCGGGGAAGGCGCTCTCGCACCACACGTCGATCGCGTCCCGGGTCACCTTCTCGGTGATGGCGAGCGCGGGATAGCTTGGGAGGGAACGATATTCGATCCGCAACCGAACCTCGCTCGGCGGCAGCAGCAGTGCGCGCAGCGAGGCCACCACATCGCGGGTACGCAGCAGCTCCGCCTCCATGCGCGCCAGATGCGCCCGCAGCGCGGCATCGCGTGCCTCCCGATCCGGTGCGGCCAGTACCGCTTTGATCTCCGGCACCGGCATGTTCAGCTCGCGCAGCCGCCGGATCAGATGCGCCTGCTCCACCTGATCGGTCGAATAGAAGCGGTAGCCGGAGCTGATATCCACCGCGGTCGGCTCCAGGAGCTCGATCTCGTGGTAGTACCGCAGCGCCTTCACGCTGAGATGGCTGAGCCGGGAGAACTCCCCGATCGGGACCGTCGCTGTCATGCCTTCAGCGAACACTCTCCTACCGGGGGAGAGTCAAGACTCGCCGCGCACGGCGACGACTAGGCTGGTGCCGATCGCTTACTAGAGAAGCGCAGGCCCCGCAGAGAGGACGCACCGTGCAACCCGGTGGAGAGTTCGATATCCAGCAGTTGATGGCCCAGGCCCAGCAGATGCAGCAGGCCGTGATGGCCGCACAGCAGGAGATCGCGGAGTCCGAGGTGGACGGCGAGGCGGGCGGTGGCCTGGTGCGCGCCAGGATTCGCGCCACCGGCGAGGTGCTGTCGCTGACAATCGACCCGAAGGTGGTCGATCCGGAGGATGTCGAGACGCTGCAGGACCTGGTCATCGGCGCACTCAATGACGCCATGGACAATGCGCAGCAGCTGGCCGCCGATCGGCTGGGCCCGCTGGCCGGCGGTCTCGGCGGCGGCGGCGCACTTCCCGGCTTCTGATTCGGGCAGCCGGGTTCTGATCGACGTCGGGGCAAGCCACAGAGAGGTGTGAAGGCGTGTACGAGGGTCCGGTTCAGGATCTCATCGACGAGCTGGGCAAGCTGCCGGGCGTCGGGCCGAAGAGCGCACAGCGCATTGCTTTTCATTTCCTCGCGGTGGAGCCGCCCGAGATCGACCGCCTGCAGGCGGCGCTGCAGAAGGTGCGCGACGGCGTGCGGTTCTGCGCCGTCTGCGGCACCGTCTCCGATGGGGAGCTGTGCCGTATCTGCGCCGATCCGCGTCGCGACCGCACCATGATCTGCGTGGTCGAGGAGCCCAAGGACGTGCAGGCCATCGAGCGCACCCGCGAATTCCGCGGCCGCTATCACGTACTCGGCGGCGCGCTCGATCCACTGTCGGGTGTGGGCCCGGATCAATTGCGCATCCGGGAACTGTTGACGCGCATCGGCAATCAGGACGACGGCGTCGATGTCAGCGAGGTCATCATCGCTACCGACCCCAATACCGAGGGCGAGGCGACAGCCACCTACCTGGTGCGCATGCTCCGGGATTTCCCCGGCCTCAGCGTCACCCGGCTCGCCTCCGGTCTGCCCATGGGCGGCGACCTCGAATTCGCCGACGAATTAACCCTCGGCCGAGCACTTTCCGGCCGCCGAGTTCTCTAGGCGCCGGACGTCCGGGGGTTTGGGGGGCGGAGCCCCCAGGTGTTCCCCGCCTTGGGGTTTCAGGGGCGTAGCCCCTGAGAGCTATCGAGAGTTGATCACGTCCACACGGGCGGTGCGAGTGCCGCCGGGTGCGGGCACGGGATGTGCTGGCTGTTGCGAGGTACGTCGGCGCCCGCGCCGGTGGCGTGCAATGCGACCACCGCGGCCAGGGCGGCGGCGATTCCGGCCAGGACGGCCAGACTCTTACGCAACCTCGGGGTGGTGGCTTTTCGTCGGCGTAGCTTCATACGTTCTCTCCTCGCTCCGGGTGAGTTACGAGAACAAGCAGCGTGAGACTTCATGCGGCACGAGACAGCGTGCTACCGCATCGGTGCGTTGTTGCATTAGTGAAAGGCTAGCGTTCCTACACCCGTGCAGACTGGACGGTACGGGTGTAGGAATCCGAATCGAGATGCGGTTGTTACTGCATTGTTCGCGTCCGCTATTGCTCGCGTCCGCTCAGAAGGTGAGGCGCTGCCAATCGAGGACGCCGAAGTTCGAGCGATCATCCAGGGTCCAGGACCAGATCAGGTCGGCGACGGTGTGCGGATCATCGATGCGCACGGTGAAATGCCGGTCCGGCGAACCGTCCCGGTATTCGACGTCGTAGCGCCCGTCTTCATGCCGGTAGATCTGGATATAGAACTGTTCGGCACTCTCGACGATCAGGTACGGGCCGGGCGCACTCAGCTCCGGCACCCACCGATGCGCCAGTGCGCTTGTGAGATAAGGAAATTCGCCCGCGCCGCCGTGTGAGACCGTGACCGGTACGGAATCGGCCGGATCGATGATCCAGGCCAGCTGCGGATCGTAGACGGCGTACCCGCGCGGCGTCGCCAGCTCGAACAGCAGGGCGCGCACATGCCCGATGGCGTCATAGGGGCTGGACACGAACAGTGCGGCGCCGATCGCGCCGTCGACGGCG
This sequence comes from Nocardia sp. NBC_01388, assembly GCF_045040085.1. Taxonomy (NCBI): domain Bacteria; kingdom Bacillati; phylum Actinomycetota; class Actinomycetes; order Mycobacteriales; family Nocardiaceae; genus Nocardia; species Nocardia sp. NBC_01388. Next base: position 6,238,091 of record NZ_CP109553.1, on the reverse strand, counting down.
TCGGCGCTCAGGAACCGATCGTCTTCGGGCAGCTCCGCATTGCGCTTGTCGAGCTCGGCGGCCATCTCGGCGACCGGGTTCGCAGCGGGTGCACCGTCCTGCGCGGTCAGATACGCATCGACGTCGGCGGGCGTCGCGGCAGCGCCGGAGGGCAGCAGAACGTAGTCGTAGCTCACCTGACCAGGCTAGTAGCCGACCGGGGAGGGGCCGCAGCGAGCCCGGCGCCGGACCCGAAACCCGGTGGTGCGCCGGTCAACCCGCCAGGGGGCGGCGTGCCATACCGGGCCTGACCAGGTCTTGCGCGCATTCGCAGCCACCCGCAACATCGGAGCAGTCGGCGCGGAAGGGGTGGCGTAGCCGATCGGTATCGGCGCACGCCCAATCCGTGCACTCGGCGGAACCGTCGGCATGCGCGATCAGTGTCCCGTGACAGTGATCGAGGACCGATACGCAGAGCGAGCAGGTTGCGTGGCTCATAAAACCTCCTTCGATCGTCGCTGTAAATCCAAGCACTCGGGTGTGACAACTGTGGGAGGTCGCCGCGTGTCGTCCGATCTGTCGGGAATAAGCCCGCGTGTCAGGGCACTGGCGTGGTGAACTTGATTATGGGGATTCGTGTTTCCCTCGAACATCGCACGACGTATACCTTCGACCGCCCCGTGCAGATTCATCCGCACGTGGTTCGTTTGCGGCCTGCGCCGCATACGCGCACGGCCATCGAGGCGTACTCCATGCGGGTCGAGCCTGCTGATCACTGGGTCAACTGGCAGCAGGACGCCTTCGGGAATTTCCTTGCGCGCCTGGTCTTCCACGAACCCGCGACCGAACTCTCGGTGGTGATCGGCCTGGTCGCCGATATGGCCACGATCAATCCGTTCGACTTCTTCATCGAGGAGTACGCCGAGCACTTCCCGTTCACCTACGCGCCGGAGCTGGCCGCCGATCTGGAGCCGTATCTGCGGCCGGTGGACGAGCATCAAACCGGTTCCGGGCCGGGCGAATCGGTGCGCGACTGGGTGCGGCGGAACACACCGCGCGATCGGCCGCGCACCATCGAATTCCTGATCGCCCTGAATCAGGCGCTGCGCCAGGACGTCGACTACACCATCCGGCTGGAACCGGGCGTGCAGACGCCCGATCACACGTTGCGCGCCGCGCTCGGCTCGTGCCGGGATTCGGCCTGGCTGCTGGTGTCCATCCTGCGTGAGTTCGGGCTGGCCGCCCGCTTCGTCTCGGGCTACCTCATCCAACTGGCACAGGATGTTCCGTCGCTGGACGGGCCTTCGGGACCGCCCGCCGATTTCACCGATCTGCACGCCTGGACCGAGGTGTATCTGCCCGGTGCGGGCTGGATCGGATTGGATCCCACCTCCGGACTCTTCGCTGGAGAAGGTCATATCCCGCTCGCCGCGACCCCGCACCCAGTGTCCTCCGCGCCGATCACCGGCGCCACCGATCCGGTCAATGCCACGCTCGATTTCTCCAATACCGTGCGGCGGATCCACGAGGATCCACGAGTCACGCTGCCCTACAGTGATATCCAGTGGAATCGGATCACCGCCACCGGCGCGGCCATCGATTCGCGCACCAAGGCGGCAGGCATCGGACTCACCATGGGTGGTGAGCCCACCTTCGTCTCCATCGACGATCAGACCGGTGCGGAATGGACCACCGACGCGGACGGCCCGCACAAGCGCCAGCGCGCCGCCGACCTCGCACAGCGCCTGCGCCGCATCTACGCCCCGCGTGGCCTCGTGCAATACCGCCAGGGCAAGTGGTATCCGGGAGAACCCCTGCCGCGCTGGGAAATCGCCACCCTCTGGCGCGCCGATGGCGAAGCACTCTGGCTCAACCCCGAACTCCTCGCCGACCCCTGGCTGCCCACCGCCGCCCCACCGCTAGGCCGCTCTCCCGCCGCGCCCCAGGACATTGCCCGCGAGCGGCCGGACGATACCGGCGGAGAGCAGCGCAAAGACGTTGGCGGCGAACAGTATGAGAGCGCAGGTCATCAGCAACCGGGGGAGGCGGAGGGCGAGCGAGCCGAAGGCGGCGAGCAGCGCGGCGATATCGGTGGTGAGCAGCGCGGGGACCCCGGCGAGCCGGGTACAGGACAGCCCGTGGTCGGTGGGAGCCGCGAAAGTTCCTCGAATGCGGCGCATTCCGCCTCGACGGTGAGTCAGCAGCAGCGGGCGAGTGCCGCGGTCGGGGAGGATGCCGCGGTTTCCGGGCTGCCGTGGCAGGCGGATGCGGCTGCGGCGCGTCTGCTGTTGAGCGAGGTTGCGGACGGGCTGGGGTTGCCGCATACGCAGATTCGGCCGGCGTTCGAGGATCCGCTGTTGCGGATGGCGGCGAAAGCGCGTGCGCCGGAAGGCGAACCGGTCGAGTCGGGGGAGGATCTCGCGCCCGAGCAGGATTCGGTGCAGGCGCGCAAGGAATTGCTGGCTCGGCTCGATACCGCGGTCACCGAGCCCGTCGCGTATGTGCTGCCGCTGTATCGGCGTGCGGACGAATCCGGGTGGGCGAGTTCGGACTGGCGGCTGCGGCGCGGTCGAATCATGTTGACGGAGGGCGATTCTCCGGCGGGTCTGCGATTGCCGTTGAACGCCATTTCCTGGCATGAGCCGCCGATCCCGTTCGAGGTGGACCCGGTGGTACCGCGCCCGCAGCCGCTCGCCGCGTATGAACCGCCCGCCGTGATCGAACCTGCCGACCGGGCGCCGATCACCGCGCTGGTGGTCGAGGTGCGAGACGGCCGGCTGTGCGTATTCCTGCCGCCCGTCGAGGAATTGGAAGCCTTCTTCGATCTGGTGTGCCGGGTGGAGGCGGCCGTGGTCGCGGTGGGTCAGCCGATCGTGCTGGAAGGCTATGCGCCGCCGGTCGACACCCGGCTGCACAGCCTGTCCATCACGCCGGATCCGGGCGTGATCGAGGTCAACATCCAGCCGACCGGCAGCTTCGCAGAGCAGTCCCGTCTTCTCGAAACCCTGTACGAGCAGGCGAGATTGGCGCGTCTGAGCACCGAGACCTTCGATATCGACGGCACGCACAGCGGCACCGGCGGCGGCAATCACATCACGCTGGGCGGTCGCACCCCGGCACAGTCACCGCTGCTGCGCCGCCCCGATCTGCTGGTCTCCATGCTCACCTATTGGCAGCGCCACCCGGCGCTGTCCTATCTGTTCTCCGGTCGCTTCATCGGCCCGACCTCGCAGGCGCCGCGGGCGGACGAATCGCGTCCGGACGCCCTGTACGACCTGGAGATAGCGTTCGCGGAGATCGCTCGGCTGTCACAGCGCAACACCGCTGGAAGCGGTTCGGCCACAGCTGGATTCGGCTCGGTCACCGGCGGCTCGATGGTGGCTGGCGGTTCGGCCGCCGGCGGCGCAGGGACGGGCGAGCACGGGTCGATCACCGGTACGCACGGCTCGATCGCAGGTGCGCGCGGCTCGGGCGGCGGCGGTGAAAGTGCCGCCGCCCCATGGATGGTGGATCGCGCCCTGCGGCATCTGCTGACCGATCTCACCGGCAATACCCACCGCGCCGAATTCTGCATCGACAAGCTGTACAGCCCGGACTCGGCGCGCGGGCGGCTCGGATTGGTGGAATTGCGCGGCTTCGAGATGCCGCCGCATTTCCGCATGGCCATGGTGCAGTCGCTGCTGGTGCGGGCGCTGGTGCTGCGGTTCTGGGAGCAGCCGTATACCGCGCCGTTACTGCGGCACGGGGCGAATCTGCACGGCCGATACCTGCTGCCGCACTTCCTGATCGCCGATATGTCCGAGGTCGCGGCCGATCTGCGCGCGCACGGCATCGATTTCGATATCAGCTGGCTGGATCCGTTCACCGAATTCCGTTTCCCGCGCATCGGCACGGTGGTACACGGGGGTATGGAGCTGGAATTGCGCGGCGCCATCGAACCGTGGAACACGCTGGGGGAGCAGACCACGCTCTCCGGCACCGCGCGCTATGTGGACTCCTCGGTGGAGCGCCTGCAGCTGCGGGTCGTCGGCGGCGATCGCGGCCGATACCTGATCACCTGCAATGGTTTTCCGGTACCGCTGCTGGCCACCGACAAGGCGGATGTGCAGGTGGCGGGCGTGCGCTTCCGGGCCTGGCAGCCGCCGAACTCGCTGCACCCGTCGATCACGGTGGATGCGCCGCTGGTCTTCGATGTGATCGATCTGGAGGCGGGGGTATCCCTGGGCGGGTGCACCTATTACGTATCGCATCCCGGCGGCATGTTCTATCCGTCGCCGCCGGTGAACGCGATGGTGGCGCAATCTCGGCGCAATCGTCGGTTCGAACCGAACGGCCACACTCCCGGCCCGGTCGATATCGCGGATCTGCGCGCCAAATCGGCCGTCCAGGCCACCGATGTCGGTGCGCCTGGGATCCTCGATCTACGCCGGGCACGCACGGTGTGGGGCATGACCGGCGACCGGTAGGCACACCCTGGGAAGTGGTAGCGGTGACAGTGTTCGACACGACGCCACCCGATGACGCCACGGCCGGCGGGCCCCACGGCTGGGGCGCCCCGGCCGGTGCGGGGGTGGCCGGCGAGTATGCGAAATACCGTGCGGCGGCGGCCGATACCGGTGCTTTCGACGCCTGCGGGCTGCCCACCGACGGCTACTACGACGAACTGGTGAACGGCGGCGGACGGCTGCGCCCGATCTGGTCCGAACTCTCCACCGACTTCCTGGAGCAGGGCCGCGACGGGCTGCACGCACTCGATTCCCGGGTACGGCGGCTGATCGAGGACGACGGAATCACCTACACCGAGCTCGGCGCCACCGCGAACGAGCCCGCCGCACCGCGACTCTGGCGGCTCGACCCGATTCCGCTGCTGCTGTCCGCCGAGGACTGGACCACCCTGGAGGCGGGCGTGGCACAGCGCTCGCGACTGCTGGATGCCGTGCTGACCGATGTGTACGGAGCGCGCCGCACCCTCACCGCGGGACTGCTCCCGCCGCAGGTGGTATTCGGGTGCGGCGGGTATATGCGTGCCGCGCACGGGATTTCGCTGCCCGGACGGCATCAGCTGTTTCTGCACGCCTGCGATGTCAGTCGCTGGAGCGATGGGCAGTTCCGGGTGCTGTCGGACTGGGCGCAGGCGCCCTCCGGCGCGGGTTATGCGATCGCGGATCGGCGCGTGGTGGCCTCGGCCATTCCGGAGGCCTTCGAACTGGCCAGTCCGCTGCCGATCACGCCGTTCGTGCGCGCCATGCGGCTCATGCTCGTGGAGGCCGCGCCGCATGCTGCCGACGAGGAACCGGTGGTCGTGGTGCTGAGCCCGGGGCCGCAGTCCGAAACCGCCTTCGATCAGGCATATCTCGCGTCGGTACTGGGTTTCCCGCTGGTGGAGAACGCCGATCTGGTGGTGCGGGACGGACGGCTGTGGATGCGTTCGCTCGGTACGCTCAAACAGGTCGATGTGGTGCTGCGCCGGGTGGACGCCGAATTCTCCGATCCGCTGGATCTGCGGCCGGATTCGCGCCTGGGCGTGGTGGGTCTGGTGGAGGTGCTGCGCCGGGGCGCGGTCACGGTGGTGAATACGCTCGGCAGCGGACTGCTGGAGAGCCCCGCTCTCGCCGCGTTCCTGCCGCAACTCTCGCGTGCCCTGCTGGATGAGGAGCTGAAACTCTCGAGCGTCGAAACCTACTGGGGTGGAGACGATTCCGCGCGCTCGCAGCTCATCGCCCAATTGCCGCGCCTGATTCTGCGCTCCACCGTCGACGGCACCACGGTTTTCGGGCACCTGCTCACGGCGGCACAGCGCGCCGAGTGGCGAGCCCGCATCAACGCCGAAGGCTGGAAGTGGGTGGGCCGCGAGCCCGCCCGCTTCTCGGTGGCTCCCGCCGTCTCCGGTTCCGGGGATCTGCACGCGGCCCCCGTCGCCGTCCGGCTCTTCTCGCTGGCCGGCCGGGTCGGATACCGCGTCATGGCAGGCGGACTCGGCCAACTGCATCAGCGCACCGGCCCCGACGGCATGATCGGCGAAGCGGCCGCCAAGGACATCTGGGTCCGCGCCCTGCCCGCCGACGTCCCCGCCGTCGAGGTCCCGGAGGAGCGCGAACGCCGTGCCCCCGCCGCCCCCGCCCTGGACGTCATCAGCTCTCCCCGTGTGCTCAACGACCTGTTCTGGATGGGCCGCTACAGCGAACGCGCCGAGTCCACCGTCCGTCTCCTCAGCGCCACCCACGACCGCTACCAGGACTACCGCTACCGCCCCTGGATGGAAGGCGCCGAAGCCATGCCCATCCTGGTGGCCGCCCTCGGCCACATGACCGGCACCACCCCACCCCTCCCCAGAACCTCCGCCGCCCAGCAGCATTCGGGCGCCTGTGAACCCGACTCGGCTGCGCGGCAAACGGATTCGCCCCAGCAGGACGACACCGGTCAATCCCCGCCCGCCGGCGGGCAGCCGGATGCTGCGCCCGTCGTGAGGGGACAGCACCAAGGCCCATCCGGGCAATCGCAGACCTCCGGTGCACAGCGGCAGGGTTCGGGTGGGCAATCGCAGAGCTCCGGTGGGCAGCGGCAGGGTGCAGGTGGGCAATCGCAAGGCTCGGGTGGGCAGTCGCAGGGTTCGGGTGGGCAATCGCAGAGCTCCGGTGGGCAGCGGCAGGGTGCAGGTGGGCAATCGCAAGGCGTGAGTGGGCAATCGCAAGGTGCGGGTGGGCAGCAGCAGGGCTCGGGTGGGTTCCGGCCGAGCCGGCGGGAGTATTCCGATCAGCCGACGGTGCCGATCGCGTTGCCGGGGGCTTCGCGGCGGGATCATGCGTATCTGGTGTCGTTGACGGTGGATCGGGAGTTGTCGGGGTCGCTGGCCTATGCGGTGGAGCGGTACGGGCAGGCGGCGCGGGCGGTGCGCGATCAGCTTTCGCCGGATACCTGGATGGTGCTCGGGTCGGTGGATCGGGCGCTGTCGGAATACCGTGGGGCGCGGGGGGATCGGGGAGCGGCGCTGTCGGCGGTGCATTCGCGCGCACTGGCGGCGCTGCTGTCGCTGTCGGGCATCGACGCGGAATCGACTGTGCGCGATACCGGCTGGCATGTGATGGATATCGGCCGGCGGATCGAGCGGGGACTCGCGCTGTCCTCGCTGCTCGCGGCGGCGCTCACCGATAGCTATCCGGAGCCGATCGGCCGGGTGGTCGTCGACGCGGTGCTGCAGGCGACCGTGTCCGCGGTGAGTTATCGCCGCCGCCACCGGGATTCGGTGCGATTATCCGCTGTTGCGGGCTTGCTGCTGTTCGATTCGAGCAATCCGCGCTCGCTCGCCTATCAGCTGGAGCGTCTCGAAGCCGATTTCCTGGCGCTGCCCGCGGCCTCCGGATCCTCACGCCCGCAACGCCTGCTGACCGATGCTCAGCGCATGCTGCGCCGGGTCGATCCCGCCGATCTGGAGATCGTCGACGCCACCGGCTGCTACACCGAACTCGCCGAACTGCTCGACGGTGTTCACCTGCGGCTGCGCAAGATATCCGAATCCTTCGAGACCACAAGGCTTTCGGTGCCACGTGAAACACAGCCGCTGTGGGGCACCACCCGGGTGGTGGGGTGAGGGTGCGCCGCTATCGGGTATTACATCGCACGATCTACGTGTACTCGGACGTGGTCTCCAGTTCGTACGGACGCGCCTATCTGACGCCCCGTGAATTCCCTGGTCAGCGCCTGCGGTCGCACGATGTCCGGATCGATCCGGTGCCTTCGGACCGTTCGGTCGGCGCGGATGTGTACGGCAATACCACCCTGTATTTCCATGTCACCGCCGAACATCGCCGCCTGGAGGTGACCGGTGAATCGATGGTGGAGGTGACCAGCCGGCTCCCGCCGCCGGACTCCGTCTCGTGGGAGCAGGCCCGCCCCGGCATCGAAAACGGCCCGCTCGCGGTGGAATTCACCATGGATCTGAATCCGCCGGAGCTCAATCCCGAGATCGCCGCCTATGCCGCCGAATCGTTCCCGCCGGGTCGCCCGCTACTCGAGGCGGTCACCGAGCTGACGGCCCGCATCTACACCGACTTCACCTACAAATCCGGTTCCACCACCGTGAGCACCCGCGTCGCCGATGTCTTCATCGCCCGCAAGGGCGTCTGCCAGGATTTCGCCCGCCTCGCCCTCGCCTGCCTGCGCTCGCAGGGCCTGGCCGCCCGCTACGTCTCCGGCTATCTCGCCACCAACCCGCCACCCGGCAAGCCCCGCCTGATCGGCGCGGACGCCACGCACGCCTGGGCGACGGTATGGCTGCCCGCCGGTTCCGGCGACGGCCACTGGATCGATTTCGACCCCACCAACAATAAATTCGCCGACGAGCGCTACGTGACCCTGGCCTGGGGCCGCGACTACGCAGACGTGCCGCCGGTGCGCGGCATCATCTACACCGACGCGAAGGAGAGCACCATTACCGTGTCCGTCGACGTCGCTCCAGTCGAGGTGTGAGTTATGCGTGATTTCAACTGCCCCCGATGCGGCCAGCGCCTGGCCTTCGAGAACTCGCTGTGCCTGAGTTGCCGCAGCCCACTCGGTTTCAGTCTGGCCGAGCGAACGCTCCTGGTGCTGGCGAGTGAATCCGCTCCCGCGAACGGCGGCACCGTGGCTGCCTCGGAGTTCCGATTGTGCTCCAACCAGCATGTTGCGCAATGTAATTGGCTGGTCAAGGCCGGGCCCGGCACGGTGCTGTGCGAATCCTGCCGCCTCACCCGCACCCGCCCCGCCGATCAGGACGACAAATGGCTGGCGGCGTTCGCCGAGGCCGAGACCGCCAAGCGCCGCCTGGTCCTGGAGCTCACCGAACTCGGCCTGCCCATTGTGGACCGGGTCGCCGATCCGGAGTTCGGCCTCGCCTTCGACCTGCTGGCCAGTGCCGAGGAACCGGTCATGACCGGCCACGACAATGGCGTCATCACCCTCGATCTGGCCGAGAGCGACGATGTGCACCGCGAGCAACTCCGCATCGAGATGGACGAGCCGTACCGCACCCTGCTCGGTCACTTCCGCCACGAGATCGGCCACTACTACTTCCCGGTCCTGGTCGCAGGCGCCGACCTGGATCGCTCCCGCGCTCTCTTCGGCGACCCCTTCGCCGACTATCAGGAGGCCCTGGACCGGCACTACTCCGAGGGTCCGCCGCGGGGTTGGGAGTCCAGTCACGTCTCCTCATACGCCACCATGCATCCGGCCGAGGACTGGGCCGAAACCTTCGCCCACTACCTGCACATCCGGGACACCCTCGATACCGCCGCGGCTTTCGGTTTCGCTCCGGCGGGCGCGACCCTGGACCGTCCGCAGCTGGGCGAGGCCGGTTTCGACCGCATCATCGAACTGTGGCTGCCGCTGACCTGGGCGCTGAATATGGTCAACCGGTCCATGGGACACCCCGATCTGTATCCGTTCGTGCTGGCCGGGCCGGTGCTCGACAAGATGCGATTCATCCATGAACTCTGCGCGCGTCCGGTAGATAGCTAGCCGGGCTTCCGGGCACTCATTGCCGCCCTGTAAACTCGTGATCATCATGCAGCGGGCAAGCCTTCTCCTCGGCCGCCGCGACGGGGTCTGATACGGACCGGCGCCCGTCGCGGGTGTTAGTCGTGCCGGTCTACCCCAACCCTGGGATCCAGCCACACTCTCGGAGATAATCGCCATGTCACCCGCTGATGCTTTCGTTTCCGGCTCTCGCACGATCAATGTGCCGAGCAAGCCCGCTCCTGCCGACCAGCCTGCCTGGAATACGCAGAAGAACTCCTCCATGCCGACCTTCCGGTACCGGCCGTTCGCCGAGGAGGTCGAGCCGATCACGCTGCCCGACCGCACCTGGCCGAACAAGATCATCGACCGCGCGCCGTCCTGGTGCGCCGTGGATCTGCGCGACGGCAATCAGGCGCTGATCGACCCGATGAGCCCGGCGCGCAAGCGGCGCATGTTCGATCTGCTGGTCCGCATGGGCTACAAGGAGATCGAGGTCGGGTTCCCCGCGGCCAGCCAGACCGATTTCGACTTCGTCCGCGAGATCATCGAGGACGGCGCGATTCCGGACGATGTCACCATTCAGGTGCTGACGCAGTCCCGGGCCGAGCTGATCGAGCGCACCTTCGAGGCGTGCGCCGGTGCGCCGCAGGCCATCGTGCACTTCTACAACTCGACCTCGATCCTGCAGCGCCGCGTGGTCTTCCGCGCGGACCGCGAGGCCGTGAAGAAGATCGCCACCGACGCCGCGTCGCTGTGCCTGGAGATCGAGAAGAAGTACCCGGACACCAACTGGCGCTACGAGTACAGCCCGGAGTCCTACACCGGCACCGAGCTGGATTACGCACTGGACGTGTGTGATTCGGTCTCCGCGATCATCGCGCCGACTCCCGAGAAGCCGCTGATCATCAACCTGCCGGCGACCGTGGAGATGGCAACCCCGAACGTCTACGCCGATTCCATCGAGTGGATGAGCCGCAATCTGGCTCGCCGCGATTCCATCGTGCTGTCGCTGCATCCGCACAATGACCGCGGCACCGCCGTGGCCGCCGCCGAACTGGGTTACCAGGCCGGCGCGGATCGCATCGAGGGCTGCCTGTTCGGCAATGGTGAGCGCACCGGCAATGTCTGCCTGGTGACGCTGGGGATGAATCTGTTCTCGCGCGGTGTGGATCCGCAGATCGACTTCAGCAATATCGACGAGATCCGCCGCACGGTCGAATACTGCAACCAGCTGCCGGTGGCCGAGCGCCACCCATACGGCGGCGACCTGGTCTACACCGCGTTCTCCGGATCGCACCAGGACGCCATCAACAAGGGCCTGGACGCCATGAAGACCGCCGCCGACGCCGCGGATTCCGATGTGGCCGATATGACCTGGGCGGTCCCGTACCTGCCCATCGATCCGAAGGATGTCGGCCGCACGTACGAGGCTGTCATCCGGGTCAATTCGCAGTCCGGCAAGGGCGGCGTCGCCTACATCATGAAGACCGATCACGGGCTGGTGCTGCCGCGCCGCCTGCAGATCGAATTCTCGCAGGCCGTGCAGAAGATCACCGACGGTGAGGGCGGCGAGGTCACCCCGAAGGAGATGTGGGATGTCTTCTCCGAGGAGTACCTGACCCCGATCCTGCCGCTGGAGCGCATCCGCCAGAAGGTCACCGCCTCCGAATTGGACGGCGGCGTCGATCACATCGAGGCCGTGGTCAAGGTGGACGGGGTCGAACAGGCCATCTCCGGTGAGGGCAATGGCCCGCTCGCCTCGTTCGTGGATGCGCTGGCGACCATCGGATACGACGTGCGGGTACTGGACTACAGCGAGCACGCCATGTCCTCCGGTGACGACGCCCAGGCCGCGGCCTACGTCGAATGCGCGATCGGCGACAAGGTGACCTGGGGCGTGGGCATCGCCACCTCGATCACCACCGCTTCTCTGCGGGCTGTCGTTTCCGCAGTGAACCGTGCGGCTCGCGAGGGCTGACCCCGCCTCCCCGAACCTTTAGCGCCCGCCTCCCCGAACCTTTAGCGCACGGCTGAGTGCCGTCAAGGGTTGGGAACGCGTGCTTGCGGTTGGGTGCCCAGCAGATTGTGGACGTACCCGACGAGTTACCCGGACCTCACGAAATCAGTTGTCACGTTCGCGAGGTCCGGGCAGGGTTTGCTGCTGTGCCCGATGAACTCCCGGTTGCGGTGCAGTTGCCTGGGGGTGCAAAGGTTTACCAGGCCAGGGTGTGCGGCGGTTGGCAATGCTAGCGTTGGATTGCATTAGCGCCGAGCTCTCTGTTCGAGCTGTCGAGCAGATGGGGGACACGTGACCACGAACGATCAGAATTCGAAGTCGAAGCCCGCGCCGGGCACGACCGGGGATGGCGACGACGTCAAGGACGACGCCGCATCCGCCGGGGCTGCGCCGGAGCCGGGTACGGGCGCCGCGGAGTCGCCGGGCGAGGGTGAGCAGCCGGGGTCGGGGTTCTTCCCGCCGGTTCCCGACTCGATCGAGCAGACCACCGCCTTCCAGGCCGAGGGCGGGCAGTTCGCGCAGTCGTACGGCCAGGGGCAGCCGCACCCGTTCGCGCCGCAGGGCCCCGGTGACGGGCCGAATCCCTTTGCGCCCGGCGGGTTCCCGCCGGCGGGGCCGTACGGTGCTCCGGGTCCGTTCGCGGGCGGTCCGAACGGACCGTTCGAGGGGCAGGGTCCGTTCGCCGGACCAGGACTCAACGGTCCGGGTGGGCCGTACCAGCAGGGGTTCCAGAACTCCGGCAATCATCAGATGCCGGATGCCGGGCAGTTCGCGCCGCCGCCGAATCCCGGTGCGCCGGGTGCGTTTCCGCCGCCCGAGGGCACCTACGGCGAGGTCCGCGACAACACTCCGTACGGCGAGATCCGGCAGGAAATCGGCAGCGACGGCATGGTTCGCCGAGTGTTTCCCGATCAGCCCGCGCCGCCGGAGCCGGGTGCGCCCGGTCAGTTCGGTGGACCGGGGCAGCAGTTCGCACCGGGCAATGATCAGCCGGGCGGGCCGATCTACAGCTGGTCCCCGCCGCCCGCACAGCAGCAGCCGCCGATGCAGCAGGGCGGACAGCCGCCGATGCCGCCGGGCGGTTATCCGCCGCAGGGCTGGAACGGTCAGCCGCCGCAGGGCTTTCCGATGCAGCAGGGCGGTTTTCAGCAGCCGCCGCCTCCGGGGCATTCGGTCAATGATCTGAACCTGTTGAAGCGGGCGCGCCGGGCGCCGCGCAGCGGGTGGCGCCGAGCCGTGCACAAGGCCTCCGGCGGTGTGATCAACCCGGGTGAGTCGCCCGCGGATGTGGTGCACGCGCAGCTGGTGGATCGGGTCAATCAGCCGGTGCGCGGTGACTACCGCATTGCGATCCTGTCGCTCAAGGGCGGTGTCGGAAAGACCACCACCACAGTCGGTCTCGGTTCCACCTTCGCTTCCGAGCGCGGTGACCGGGTCATTGCCATCGACGCCAATCCCGACCTGGGCACCCTCGCCCACCGGGTGCCACGGCAGACCCGCTCCACGGTGCGGAACCTGCTGGAGGACAACCACATCTCCCGCTACTCCGATGTGCGCGCCCACACCTCGCAGGCGCCCAGCCGCCTGGAAGTGCTTGCCAGTGAGCAGGATCCGGCGGTTTCGGAGGCGTTCAGCGAGGCCGACTACCGCAAGGCCATCGGCATCCTGCAGCAGTTCTACAACATCATCCTCACCGACTGCGGTACCGGACTGATGCATTCGGCCATGTCGGGCGTGCTCGATATGGCGAGCTCGCTGGTGCTGGTGACCTCGCCCGCCATCGACGGCGCACGCAGCGCCTCGGCCACCCTGGACTGGCTCGATCACCACGGCTACCACAAGCTGGTGGAACGAACCGTGGTGGTGGTGAACGCTTCTCGCAAGGGTTCCTCGACCGTGGACCTGGATCAGCTCCGCAAGCTCTTCCTGGACCGCACCCGCGCCGTCCAGGTGGTGCCCTTCGACGATCACCTCGCCGAAGGCGCGGAGATCGATCTCGAATTGGTGGGCAAACCCACTCGCCAAGCCCTCCTCGAACTGGCCGCCATGGTCGCCGACGACTTCGGCTACCACGCCAGCCGACAGGGTCCGCCCCCGCACCAGCAGCGCTGACCCGAACCCCCGCAACACAACCAACGCCCCGCAGCTGCGGGGCGTTGGTTGTTCAGCACGCACCATCCGACCCCGGCGCATACTCCCCTCCGTCATCCCGGCATGTACTTCACTCCGTCATTCCGGCATGCGCCGGCCGGGATCCACACCCGCAGCTGCCAAGTAGGTGTGCCGCGCGGGAAATCGCATCGAACAGCCCGTGTCTCGGCCGGACAGCCGCTATCGGGGCTGTGCGGCGGGGCACGGGCTGTGTGGTCGTGCGGGGTGGGTCAGGCGTGGACGAGGGGGGAGAGGGCGCGGCCGGCCAGTTCTACGGTGCCGGGCTCGTGGCCGCCGGTGACGAGGTTGACGATGAGGCCGTCGATGCCGTGGTCGAGGACTCGGGTTTGGAACTGTTCGGCGACCTCGTCGGGCGTGCCGACGAATTGGCGGTCGGCGGGGGACTGGCGCAGAGCCTCGGCGGGCAGCGAGGACAGGTCGGCAATGCCTTGGCGGGCAAGCAGATCGGCTTGGATCTTGCGGGCGCGGTCGCCGTCCTCATCGACGATGACGAAGGCCAGGAAGCTGGTTTCCAGCGTCTTCGGATCGCGGCCGGCCTCGTCGAGGCGGGCGTGCAGGGCCTTGAGTTTGCGGGGGATCTCGGAGGCGTTGCAGATGATATTGAGGTGGTCGGCGAAGCGGGCGGCCAGGGCGAAGGTCTTCTTCTCGCCGCCACCGCCGAGCATGATCGGCAGGTCGTCGCGGACGCGGGGCTCGTTCATGGCGTCCTTGGTGTGGTACCACTTGCCGTCGAAGGTGGAATGCTCGCCGCGCAGCATCGGCGTGATGATTTCGAGGGCTTCCTCGAGGCGTTCGAAACGCTCGGTGAAGGTGCCGAATTCGAAGCCGTAGGCCTGGTGCTCCAGCTCGAACCAGCCCGCGCCGATGCCGAGCACGGCCCGGCCGCGGCTCACCACGTCCAGGGTGGTGACGGTCTTGGCGGTGAGTGCCGGATTGCGGTAGGTATTGCCGGTCACCAAGGCGGACAACTGGATTCGCTCGGTGGAGGCCGCCAGACCGGACAGCGCGGTGTACGCCTCCAGCATGGGCTCGCTGGGCGCGCCGATCAGTGGCAGCTGATAGAAGTGGTCCATGACGAAGGCGGCGTCGAATCCCGCGGCCTCCGCCTCGCGCGCCTGCGCGACAACCGCCGGGAACAGGTCGCGCCCCGGCACTCCGTAGCTGAAGTTGGGCATTTGGTATCCGAGACGAATGCTCATGCGGTCAACGCTATGACCTGGAGTGCACTCCAAGTCAAGAGCTGCGGCGGTATGGCGCGGCGGGTGGTGTGGCCGGCGGTGCTGCCGCGCGCGGGCGGGTGCCGGAGCTACGGCTCGCCTGCGCCGCCGCGGCGGCCTGTCGCAGCGAATGATCCAGTCGCGCAGTTACCTTTGCTGATCGTCCGGCCCTGTGGCCCTGCGGGCGGCGGCCTGGAATGCGGCGAGGACGGTGGCCACCGCGGGACGCTTCTCGGCGTGCGGGCGGGTGGCCAGGTCGTAGAGGCGGGCGGCGCGGACTCCGGCCAGGCGGAGCATGACCACGTCCGGGTGGCGTACCGCGTGCCGGGGCATGAGGGCGATGCCGTAGCCCGAGGCGACCAGCGCTTCGATTACCGTGAAGTCGTTGAGCCGCTGAGCAATTCGCGGTTGTACGCCGGTGACGGTGGCAATGGAGCGCAGCACGTCGTCGACCGGGAATCCGCCGCGCACACTCAGCCAGGTCTCGTCGGCGAGTTCGGCGGGCACCACCGCGCCGTGCCCGGCCAGTCGATGATTCGGCCCGACCACCACGTCGATCGGCTCCCGCATGAGCACCCGCGAGGCCACCCGTGGCCCGCCGATCGATGCCGCCCGTTCGTCACGATGGGTGAGCACCACGTCGTAATCGGCCAGCAATCGCGGTACTTCGACCGCCGGCACATCCTCGTCCCGAGCCACCATCTCCACTCCGCTGCCCGCCAATTCGGCCAGCACCCGCGGCAGCAATAGCGCAGCCCCCGACGGGAACAGCGCCACCCGCACCTCCCCCCGCGGCGACCCGCGATAGGACGCCATCTCCGCCGCCGCCTTGTCCATGGCCGCCAGCACCTCATCCGCCCGCACCACCAGCGCCCGCCCCGCATCGGTCAACCGCACCCGCCGCCCATCCGGCTCCAGCAGCGCCACCCCCGCCTCCCGCGCCAGCACCTTCAACTGCTGCGACACCGCCGACGGCGTCATCGACAAGGCCGCCGCCACCGCCGCCACCGTCCCCCGATCCGCCAACTCCCGCAGAACCCGTAACCGCTCGATCGCCATCCCCGCTCCGCCGCGACTCTGGGCGAGCTCCGAATCATCCACGCGCACTGCGCCTTCCGATCCCTTGCTGGATCCTCTGCTCGCGTCGGGTGGGTGGGAAGGGCTGCCGGTAACGGCACCCGAAGCCGGGCCACCTGGCAGCGTGCCGGTATCGGAAGACTCGCTGTCGGTCTCAGCGTGGGACGTGTCATGCTCGTCGTTGCCGACGAGGGCCGCCTCACCGCGCCCGGGGCTTGTGCGCGCGCTGGATGCTCTTGGCCTGCGGGCGGTGTCCGCTCTGCCGACGTCGGTGGTCGCGCCGTGAGTGCTGTGGTCGGCGGGCGCCGGGGTGATTCGGCGGGGCCGGGCAGGGGTGCGCGGGGCGGGGTCGGGAATCGCCTGGGTGGTTGTGGCGGGGTCGGGTGGGAGGGCTGCGGTGGGTGGTTGGATGCGGCGTGGGGGTGGGACGGTGCGGGGTGGGTGGGGTGTGGGGTCTTCGGGGTGGGGCATGGGTAAGTTTTACTACATTGTTGGTGTGGATATATTCGATTGTTCTTACCTATTGGTGGCCTCACTATTCGGGGTATGACCAATCGTGATCGGGTGCTCGGGCTGGGCGTTGTGGTGCTGTGGGGACTGAATTTTCTGGCTATTCGGGTGGGGCTCGACCACTTTCCGCCGTTCTTCTTCGCGGGGTTGCGGTTCGCGGTGATCGCGGTGCCGGTGCTGATTTTCGTGCCGCGGCCGCAGGTGCCGTGGCGGTGGCTGCTGCTGTACGGCGTGGGATTCGGGATTCTGCAATTCGCATTCCTGTTCACGGCCATGCGGGAGGGCATGCTGACGGGGCTGTCGTCGCTGGTGTTGCAGTCGTCGGCGCCGTTCACGGTGCTGCTGGGCGCGGTGTTCCTGCGGGAGCGGCTGCGCGGCATCCAGCTGGCCGGTATCGCGGTCGCCCTGGCGGGGATGGGGGTGATCGGCTGGGACCGGTCGCACCATGCCGCGCTGCTGCCGGTGCTGCTGACCCTGGCGGCCGGGCTGGGCTGGGCGTTCGGCAATCTCGGATCACGGTTGGCCGCAGCCGAATCCGCGGGGCCTGCGGTGAATCCGCTGCATCTCACGCTGTGGATGGCGGTGGTGCCGCCGCTGCCGATGTTCGCGCTCTCGGCGCTCACCGAGGGCCCGGCCACCGGTTGGCACGATCTGGCCGCCTCCTTCTCGATGAGCGGCTGGCCGGCCTTCGCCGCACTGGCCTACATCGTGCTGCTCGGCACGATCGCGGGCTCGGGGTTGTGGACGTATCTGATGAGCCGCTACCCGGCGAGCACGGTGGCGCCGCTGTCGCTGGGCGTGCCGGTGGTGGGCATCGCGGCCTCCTGGGCGTTCCTGCACGAGACGCCGTCGGCGCTGTCGCTTGTGGGTGCGGCGATTGTCATCGCAGGCGCGTTCACAGCAACCTCGGCCGGGCGTCGAACGGTCTCGACTCCCAGCTCGGAGCCCCGGTCGGTGCCGGTGGAACCCGCCCCCCGGCTCGTCGAGGCCTAGCGAACGGTCGGCATCCTCGCAAAATCCGCAGACTCGCGGTACGAAAAAACCGACCCTACGGACCCGCTGCCGGTTCCTGCTGCCTAGGATTCCCCCCAGGCGTGGGAGGTAGGGAATGGCTGGACAGCGTATGTCCGTCACACGGCGAACGGTGCTGCGTGGCGCCGTCGCGGCCGGTGCGTTGGCCGGGGCGGCCGCAACACTGCGCCCCACCGCCGCGGTCGCCGATCCGGGTCGTCGAGTGGTGGTGCTCGGCGGCGGTGTCGCCGGCCTGACCGCCGCGCACGAACTGGCCGAGCGCGGCTTCGACGTGACCGTGTACGAGCGTCGCGCGCTGGGCGGGAAAGCGCGCAGCATCGCGGTGCCCGGCACCGGCCGCGACGGCCGCCCGGAACTGTGGGGCGAGCACGGCTTCCGCTTCTTCCCCGGCTTCTACAAGCACATCCCCGACACCATGCGGCGAATCCCGTTCGCGGGCAATGCGAACGGTGTGTGGGACAACCTGGTCGCGGCTCCCGAGGCGCGTTTCTCCCGGCAGAACGCCCCGGACACCATCATTCCGATGGGCCGAGCCGGGAAACCGTGGGCCACCCCGGACGATTTCCGGGAGACCGTCGGTTCGGCCATCAGTACCAGCACCAAGATGACCGACACCGATGCCCTGTACTTCGCCAACCGCCTGCTGGTCTTCAATACCAGCTGCGATGCCCGCCGCTACGGGCAGTGGGACAAGGTGCCGTGGCGCGAATACGTCGGCGCGGGAAGGCGTTCCACCGAATTCCGGATGCTGCTCTCGCGCACGCTGACCACCCTGCTGGTGGCCGCCAAGGATGATCTGGCCAGCACGCTCACCATCGGAAATATGGGTGAGCAGTTCCTCGGCAATCCGCTCGAGGTCGGCAATGACGGCGCCCTGGACCGGCTGCTGAACGGCGCCACCAATGAGGCCTGGATCAATCCGTGGGTGGCGCGGCTGCGCGATCTCGGCGTGAAGTTCGTGAGCGGTGAGGTGCGTGGCCTCGAGGTCGCGGACGGTCGTATTTCCGCCGCGCGCATCGTCGACGCCTCGGGCGCGGCGCAGCAGGTCGAGGCAGACTACTTCGTGACCGCGCTCTCCACCGAGGTGGCCCGCACCCTGTGGACGCCCGAAATCCTCGCGCTGCGACCGGATTTGGCCGGTATGAGCCAGCTCATGGTGGATTGGATGACCGGCATCCAGTTCTTCATGCGCACCCAGACCGATATCGCGCGCGGTCACGTCGCCTATGTGGATTCCCCGTGGTCGCTGACTTCCATTGCGCAGAACCAGTTCTGGAATCGCACCCCGCTGACCGGCTTCGGCGACGGATCGGTGCGGGACTGTCTGTCGGTCGACATCTCCGACTGGAACACCCCGGGCATGCTGTACGGCAAACCTGCCAAAGAGTGCTCGCCAGACGAGATTTCGCGTGAGGTGTGGGCGCAGCTCAAGGCGCATCTCAATGACGAGCACGTGCTGCTGCGCGATGAGGACCTGCACTCCTGGTTCCTGGACACCGGCATCACCTGGGATGCGGCGCAGCACCGCAACGCCAATGCCGACCCGCTGCTGATCAATACCGCGGGATCGTGGGCGCTGCGCCCGGTATCGCATACCGCCGGTCTCGAAAACCTGTTCCTGGCAGGCGATTACGTGCGCACCAATGTCGACCTGGCCACCATGGAGGGCGCCTCGGAGGCGGCGCGCACCGCGGTCAACGCGCTACTGGACGTGAGCGGTTCGAATGCCCCGCGCTGTCGGCTGTTCACTCTGTACCGGGCCACCGAGTTGGAACCGTTCCGGCAGCTGGACATCGGGCGGTACGCGGCGGGGCAGTCGAACCTGTTCGACGCACCGCTCTAGCGAGATTCCGCACAAACCGCTGGCACCGCACGGTGGCGCAAGCGTTCAATCGAGTCATGAGCGAGATCACCGATCCGGCTGAACTGCGGGAACTGCTGGGCGTGCCGACTCCCCGCGCCATCGCCAAGGAGCGGGTCGCACTGCACCCGCGCGACCGGGAGTGGATCGCGAACTCCCCGTTCGTGGTGCTGTCCACCAGTGACGCGGACGGCAACTGCGACGCCTCGCCCAAGGGTGATCCGGCCGGTTTCGTGCGTGTGCTGGACGATACGACCATTGCCATTCCGGAGCGCCCGGGCAATCGCCGTGCGGACGGCTACCTCAATATTCTGGCCAATCCGCATGTGGGCGTGATCTTCCTGATTCCGGGGCGCGGTGAGACGCTGCGGGTCAACGGCCGCGCGCGCCTGGTACGCGACGCACCGTACTTCGACGACATGGTGGTGCGCGGGCATCGGCCCATCCTCGCCATCGAGGTGGCGGTCGAGCAGATCTTCCTGCACTGCGCCAAGGCATTCCTGCGCAGCGGGCTGTGGAAGCCGGAGCAGTGGCCGGCCGACACCCTGCCCTCGCAGGCGCGACTGGTCAAGGAATTGCAGCCGAACAGCACCGAGACGCTGGAGCAATTGGAGAAGCACTACTCGCACACGTACGAGGAGTTGCTCTACAAATCCTGAGCGCTGCCCTGCGCAAGTCCCGAGCGCCGCCCTGTTAGTCCTGAGGGCGGCGCGCCGACGGTACGCCGTGGAACGCCGGGTGCGGCGCAGCTCACGCCGAATCTGGCGATACCGCCTGCGCAGCAACCGGGTCGCACCAATAAACTCGCGGCGTGGCAGACATCTCGGTACGCGGCAAGCTGGCGTTGCGCGCAGCAACGGCGGCCTCATGGGCTTCGCAGCAGGCCGGGCGCGGTAAGGGATCGATGATCGGCGGCCTGATCGCGCTGAAGATCGACCCGACGATCATGACCCAGCTGGGTCGTGGCCGCCGCACGGTGCTGGTGACCGGCACCAATGGCAAGTCCACCACCACGCGCATGACCACCGCCGCGCTGCAGACGCTCGGTGCGGTCGCGACGCAGGCGGACGGCGCGAATATGGATGCCGGAATCGTGGCCGCGCTCACCGCGAATCGGACCGCGGAGCTGGCGGCGATCGAGGTGGACGAGCTGCATCTGCCGCATGTGGCCGATGCGCTGGATCCGGCCGTTGTCGTACTGCTCAATCTTTCCCGGGACCAGCTGGACCGGGTCGGTGAGATCAATATGATCGAACGCCGCCTGCGCGCCGGTATGGCCCGGCATCCGGACACCGTGCTCATCGCCAACTGCGACGACGTGCTGGTGACCTCGATCGCCTACGACCATCCCAATGTGGTGTGGGTGTCGGCGGGCAGCGGCTGGTCGGTGGACGCCACGAGTTGCCCGCGCAGTGGTGAGCCCATCATGTGGGAGGGCGCGCACTGGTACAGCACCGGAACGGATTTCAAGCGCCCCGAGCCGCAGTGGACGGTGGACGAGCACACGCTGTACGGGCCCGGCGGGCTGGAATTGCCGCTCACGCTTGCCCTTCCGGGCCGCGCCAACCGTGGCAACGCCGCCCAGGCGGTGGCCGCGGCCGTGGCGATGGGCGCTGATGCCGCCGCCGCGGCGAAGGCCACCGGGACCGTGGACGAGATCGCGGGGCGCTATCGCACCGTCGAGGTCGACGGCCGCACCGCACGCCTGCTGCTGGCCAAGAATCCGGCCGGCTGGCAGGAGGCGCTGTCCATGATCGACCCTGCCGCAACGGGTTTGGTGATCGCCGTGAATGGTCAGGTGCCCGACGGCGAGGATCTGTCCTGGCTGTGGGATGTGCGTTTCGAGCACTTCGAGGGCACCCAGGTGGTCGCCGCCGGCGAGCGCGCCACCGATCTCGCGGTGCGCCTGACCTACGCCGGGGTGGAGCACACCACGGTCGCGGATCCCTTGCGCGCCATCGCATCCTGTCCGCCGGGGCAGGTGGAAGTACTCGCCAATTACACGGCATTCCGTGACCTGAACCGCGATCTCGAAGTGAAGGCGAAGGCCCGCGCATGAGTGAATCGACCGTACGCATCGGCCTGGTGCTGCCGGATGTCATGGGCACCTACGGCGACGGCGGCAATGCGCTGGTGCTGCGCCAGCGCCTGCGCATGCGCGGGCACGACGCCGAGATCGTCGAAATCACGCTGGCCGACCCGGTTCCCGACTCGCTGGACCTCTACACCCTCGGCGGCGCGGAGGATTCCGCGCAGCGCCTGGCCACCCGCCACCTGCAGAAGTACCCCGGCATGCAGCAGGCCGCCCAGCGTGGTGCGCCGATTCT
This sequence comes from Nocardia sp. NBC_01388, assembly GCF_045040085.1. Classification (NCBI taxonomy): domain Bacteria; kingdom Bacillati; phylum Actinomycetota; class Actinomycetes; order Mycobacteriales; family Nocardiaceae; genus Nocardia; species Nocardia sp. NBC_01388. Next base: position 6,216,407 of record NZ_CP109553.1, on the reverse strand, counting down.
CGCCATCTGCGCCGCCATCCAGGTGCTCGGCCACTGGTACGAAACCTCCTCGGGTGAGCGCGTGGACGGCGTCGGCCTCTTCGACGTCACCACCTCCCCCCAGGACAAGCGCGCCATCGGCGAGGTGGCCACCCAGCCCCTGCTCCCCGGCCTCACCCAACCCCTCACCGGCTTCGAAAACCACCGCGGCGGAACCAAACTCGGCGGCGACGCCACCGCTCTCGCCCGCGTCACCAAGGGTGTGGGCAACGGCGTCGGCGACGGCTCGGAGGGCGTAGTCCAGGGCTCCGTCCTCGGCACCTACATGCACGGCCCCGCCCTGGCCCGCAACCCCGAACTCGCCGACTACCTCCTGGCCCGCGCCCTCGGCGTCGATTCCCTTCCCCCCCTTGCCCTCCCGGAAGTAGACCAACTCCGCCGCGAGCGCCTCCGCGCCTGACGGATCGCCTGGGAAGTCTTTCCTCGTCACCCCCGGACGCCATCCCTCGTCATCCCGGCGCACTTTTGGCCGGGATCCACACTGACTGCGCTCCTACGGTTTTCGGTGGATCCCGGCCAAAAGCATGCCGGATGACGGGTGACTTCCCGCCCGGTCGTTCTCCGGCCAGGTCCGCCTGGACGGAAAAGCCCGTGTCTGAACTGCGCAGATCGTATGCGCGCTGTGCCGTTCCGACACGGGCTGCGTCGTTTCTGACGGTGGTTGCCTAGCACGGTTCGCCCGCGACACACAGCAGACACGCATGACCGGTCGGTCTGGTGTTGCCGAATGTGTTGTTGTCAAGGCGACCGGCCGGTAGTGTCGCGCGCGGCCTACTTGATGAGGGAGGTGGCCGCTTGCGCAGGCGCGCCGTGTTGAAAGCTGCCGGATTGGCGGCTTTGCTGGCGGGCGCGGGATCGGGTGCCGCTGTGCGCGGCGCCGGTGTCGCGTCGGCAAATCCGTTGTGGAACGCACTGTTTCAGGCGTGGGTGCCCGAGATCTTCGCGCCACTGGCGGATCCGCCGGAGCACTCCGAGGCCATTGTCATCGGGTCCGGCTTCGGGGCGGCCGTGACGGCGCTGCGACTGGCCGAGGCCGGGGTGCAGAACACGGTGCTGGAGCGCGGCTCGCGGTGGCCGAACGATCCCTCGCGGGAGATCTTCACCGGCGACGATCTGCCGGACGGGCGCGGCTTCTGGCATCGCACCAGCTTCACCGGCGTCACCAAGGTGCCCATGCCGTTCAGTGATTTCGGCGGCGTCCTGGACGTCACCGAATTCGCTGGCATCGACGTGTGGCGCGGTGCGGCGGTCGGCGGCGGGTCGATCGTCTTCACCGGCGCGATGGTGGCCCCGCCGAAGCATCTGTTCGACTCGGTATTCGGCGGCATCGTCGACTACGGCGAACTCGACCGCGTCTACTACCCGCGCGTGCGGGACATGCTGCGGCTGAGCACCATGCCGCCCGATATCTACAACTCGGTGCCGTTCACCCACTCCCGGGTATGGGACCAGCAGGTCCGGGCCGCGGGTTATGAACCGCAGGCCAATGATTCGATCTTCAACTGGGATGTGCTGCGCGCCGAACTGGCGGGCAATTCGCGTGCCTCGGCGACCGCCGCACGCAGCAATCTCGGCAATTCCAATGGCGCCAAGTTCGATCTGAACCAGAACTATCTGCGCTACGCCGAAGGCACCGGACGCTCGGCGATCTTCCCCGGGCACCGGGTGGACGCCATCGCCCAGGACGCCAATGGCAAATACGTTGTCTCGGTGACCAAGCTGGCGCCCACCGGCCAGGTGCTCGCCACCCGCACCCTCACCTGCGACCGCCTATTCCTGGGCGCGGGCTCGGTCGGTACCTCCGAACTGCTGGTGCGGGCCCAGGCCACCGGCGCGCTGCCGCGGCTGAACGAGCACATCGGCGACGGCTGGGGCACCAATGGTGATGTGGTGCTCGCCCGCGCGGAGAGCTCACTGGCGGGTGTCGGCAGCGGTGTGCCCAGCGCCAGCCGCATCGCCGATGAATCCGGTATGCCCCTGACCCTCGAAAATTGGTATGTGCCAGGCATTCCGGTGGATACCGGCGCCATCGCCTCGCTCGGTATCGCGCTGGATCCGACCCGCGCCCGATTCGGCTACGACGCCGCCCGCGATACGGTCGGCCTGTCCTGGCCGCGCGGCGCACAGGACGCGGTCGTCGGCGCCTGCCGCGCGGTCGATCACCGGATCGCCGAGCGCGCCGGCTCGATCGTCGATTACACCCCGATCGGCTACGACGCCAATGCGGCCTTCACCGCACACCCGCTCGGCGGCGCGGTGCTCGGGCAGGCGACCGATGCGAACGGGCGCGTGATCGGCCATCCGGGTCTCTACGTCATGGACGGCGCCGCCATCCCCGGCAGCACGGCCACGGTGAACCCGTCGCTCACGATCACCGCACTGGCGGAACGCAATATCGAAGCGATCATTCGCGCGGGCCGATAGCTGGACCGCGGGCTGCGGTGTTGCCGGGCGGTTTCAGCTGGGCCAATTACGCTGGCGGAGGCCATTCGATGAGGAAGGGGTCCGCGTGATCGAGGTCAGTGAACCGGAGGCGGAGGAATTCCCGCACAAGCCGCCCGCCCTGTGGACGGATCTCTTCATGCTCGCCCTGGCGGTGGTGTCGGTCGCGCTGGTCACCTGGGTGACGTTCTTCCCGGTGGCCGAGGACACCTACCGGACGATCCGGTACATCGACTACAGCATCTGCGCGATCTTCGCGATCGAGTTCCTGTGGCGCTGGCGGCACGAGGGCTGGAGTTGGACGTTCCCGTTCATCTACTGGTACGAGGTGCTGGGCATGATCCCGGTGACCAGCCCGTTCTTCCGCGGCTTCCGTTTGCTGCGGGTGGTGGCGATCGTGGTCCGGGTGGCCCGGGTGGCCGATCGCGCCTTCGGTGACCGGGTCACGGCGGCGGTGGTGAACCGGTTCGTCGGCACCATCGTCGATATCGTCAAGCGCCCTGTCACCATCGCCGTCCTGGACGAGGTCGGCGATGTGCTGCGCACCGGCCACTACACCCAGAACATCGCGAATGCGCTGGAGGAGAACCGGACCGAGATCAATCAGATGATGCTGGATCTCATTCAGCGCGATCCCCAGCTGGGCCGGGTGCGGTACTTCCCGTTCCACGAGGAGATCATTCACGGCATCACCGATGCCAGCTTCCGCATCATCTTGCAGGTGCTCGCTGATCCCCGGACCGACGAGTTGGTAGCTGATGCGTTGCGGGAGAACGTGAATCAGATGCGCGCCGCGGTACACGCCGGAGTGCGGGTGCCGGAGTCGGTGAACAACCGGCTCCCGCGGTGACTCTCGGTCCTCGGACGATTCGCCGTATCGATGGGAGGCTCAGCCTCCGTGCCTGATGCGCTCCCGCTTTTGCGCGTACGCCACCACCTCCCAGAGGATGAGCGCGAGCAAAACCACGCACAGCATCCCCAGTGACCCCAGCGCCGGCAGCGCGGTGGCGGGCCAGATGAGCGCCAGCAGCGCCACAGCCGCCACCAGACGCGGTATGAGCACTTTGTGTGTCGCGGAGTACCGGAAACCCACCAGGGCGATCAGATAGGCCACCACGCCGCCGTAGAGGGCGTACAGCGGTATGCCGTACAGCGCATCGCTCAGTGAATGTCCCTGTGCCCCGCCCACATAGCCGAGCACCTTCTTCAAACCTAGGGACATGGCGACGATTCCGGCGATCATCGGAAAGTGCCAGTACGTGTAGCAACCGCGCGCGATCTGCACCCGCCGCTCTCCGGTGGCGTGCTCGAGCTCATGCTCGACCACCAGCGACGCCACATCGAAGTACGCCCACCACAGCAGCCCCGAAACCGCCAGCCCCAGCATCGATCCCAGCGTGATCGCCCAGGAGATGGGCAGTCCGGCCACGCCCACGCCGATGGAGACGATGGATTCGCCCAGCGCGATAATGATGATCAGCCCGTACCGCTCGGCGAAATGCTTGGCGGAGTTGAGCCGCCACTCGTTGCCGGAGAACGCCGTCCACAGCATGTCCCAGGCGAGCGCGCCCAGCCACAGTCCGATCTGTGCGCCGCCGTTGTAGTGCGCGCCGAGCAGCAGCAGTGCGCCGCCGACGGTGAGAGATCCACTCGCCCAGCGCACCACCTGTCCGCGCAGCTGCTCGTCCTCGGCGCTGGCCAGCCAGAACACCCACAGGTGAATCAGTCGCGCCACCAGATAGGCGATGACGAAGACCAGCGGCCCGTACCAGCCGCCCGGAAGATCGTGGAACGCTTCGGGAATGGTGAGCGCGATCAGGAACGACGCGCCCATGGCCACGAACATGGCGACCCGGGCAATGCCCTCATCGGCCTTGACCACATTGCCGAGCCACGAGTAGCCGATCCACATCCACCACAGCAGCATGAGAATGACCAGTGCCCGCAGCAGATTCACCGCGGTGGTCTCATGGGCGGCGAGATCGGTGACCATGGTGAAGGCGAAGACGATCACCAGGTCGAAGAACAATTCGAGTTGAGTGACCGAGCCGTCCTCGGCCACGATGGTCATTCGGGATCGTTTCGCACCGGGCATGGCGGACATATTGCAGGGTCCGGGGCGCGAAAGACAGTGTCAGCGACGCGTGTTCGCGCTCGGCATGATCACTACCGCGGCGATGTGGCATCAGGGTCACGTGACACGAAGCTCGGTGTCATACGGAGCCGAGCAGCAAGGTGTCATACGGGCCGAGCAGTTCGGCGTCATGCGAGCCGAGCAGCGGCGTCACGCAGCAAAGCCAGCCATCGGCGTCGCACGAATTATCAGGCGGTCCCGAAGCCCGGTTCGAAGCTGCCGCCGTAGTGCAGTGGCGGCGTGTAGGGCGCGGGCTCGTAGCCGGCCTGCTCGGCGTAGGGCTGTTCGTCGGCCTCGGCGAGTCCCTCGATGCCGGTGACGGTCTCGACGAAGGCGATGAAATTCTCGATGGTGGTCTCGCCCTCGCGGCGCGCGCTGCGCTTGAGCAGCATGCCCGGCGCGGGAATCGGCAGGTAGACCTCGGTGTGGTACCAGATCTCGGTATAGCCGTCCTCGGTCTCTGCGAGGTCGAACCAGCCCTGGCCGCCGGCCCCGGCGCTGCTCTCGGACACCTTCCAGGCGACCCGGTCCTCGGTGCAGGTGTACTCCACGACCTGCCGGTCGGGCCGTCCCATCAGATTCGCCGAGACGTACACCTTCTTCGGGCGGCCCAGGGTGTCGCGAGTGGCGACGCGGACGTCCTGATGTGCGGGGGACCAGTCGGGGAGTTGCTCGACCATGAGCAACGCCTCCATCACTTGATCGGGATCGATGTCGATGATGAAGCGGTGATCAGTCTTAGTGCGCATACCTACCCTCCAGCTTGGGCACCGATTGTGACCAGCGTCGCTCGCGGAGTCAACTGTGTCGCATACCGATCGGTCCTGTCCGCTCGGCCGTATTTGCGAATGTCACTGGCGGGCAACGTAATCGGAACGTACTCGTGAGTAAGTTCCGCTTCACTATTTAGTGACGGCTGTCACATGGTGATTCGCTCCTCGGGAATCGCGCGTTCGACCGCCACGCGGCGCTCTGCTCCGCGGTGAAATGCCCGGCAGCGTGAGCCGTTCGACGATCGGCCGATCGAGCGCGAGACAGCGGCTTCCGGTCGCGGTTCCAGCTGTGCGAGATAGCCGGTGCGGAAGCTGGTGATGTGCTCGACCGTGTCACTCATCGGTTCGGCGATGGTCTCGCGGGTGCGCTCAGGCGTTTTCCCGCAGGATTGCGGTGACGTGCAGCGAGGTCTCGTGCAACCGGTTGAAGATGTCGAGCAACAGGTGCAGTTGCTCCTCGGTGTAGTCGGCCGTGATCTTGCCGAATTCGCGCGCCAAAACCTCGTAGTGCGGGGCGATTTCGTCGATGCGGTCCTGGACGGCGGTAATGATCACCCGCCGCCGGTCCTGCTCATCGTGTTCCCGGCGCACGTAGCCGGCTTTCGATAGCCGGTCGATCATCCGGGTGATCGCGCCCGTGGTGAGCCCGGTGCGCTGCGCGAGTTCGCCCGCGGTGGCCGCGCCGCCCATTCGCAGCAGATTGAGGCAGCGCAGGTCCGTCACGTGCAGGCCGAGGCGATCGGCCATGGCGCCGTGCAGCATGACCGCATCGGTGGCGCTGCGCTGGGCGGCGAGGGTGAGGTCGGCCGCCAACTCCTGTTTCTTCGTCATCGCTTGACAGCATAGTCTTACCCGAGCATTATCTTACTCAATCAACTACTGATTGATTCAAGGGATATGTCACGACGACCACGCAGCGCACCGACGAAGCCGCCATCCGAGACCTGTTCGACAGCACGATCAGCGCCTGGGAGGCCGGTGACGCGCAGGCGTACGCCGCAGCCTTCGCGCCCGATGCCGACTATGTGACGTGGTTCGGCCAGCACCTGAAGGGCCGCGAGGCCATCGAGGCCTCGCATGCGCCACTGTTTGCCAAATACCTGAAGGGGACGCGCACCGACGGCGAGATCACCTCGCTGCGCTTCGTCACGCCGGATGCGGCCGTGGTGCACGGCAGGGGCGCGGTCGTGAAGGGCAAGCGCCGCCGCAATCGTTTCAATACCAAGGTCAACGTCTATGTCGTGGTGCGGACCGACGGCGAATGGTCGTTCGCGGCGTTCCACAACACGAAATACAGCTGGTTGTTCAATACCCTTATCGCCGGGCACGATTCGGCTCCGGCGCAGGCCGAGGCGGCTTAGCTGGCGGGCTGCTGGACGCCGCAGCCGGGAGGTGGCCGGAAATCTCGTGGCCTGGGTCGGTAATGTTGTGGGTCGATAGCAGCATTGTCGATCTTGGAGGATTTCCGTAGTGGCTCTCGTCGTACAGAAGTACGGAGGATCCTCGGTCGCCACCGCCGAGCGCATCCGTCGCGTCGCCGAGCGCATTGTCGAGACCAAGAAGCAGGGCCACGACGTGGTCGTGGTCTGCTCGGCCATGGGTGACACCACCGATGAGCTGATGGATCTGGCACAGCAGGTTTCCCCCGCGCCGCCCGCACGTGAAATGGACATGCTGCTCACCTCGGGTGAGCGCATCTCCAATTCGCTGGTGGCCATGGCCATTCACTCGCTCGGCGCGGAGGCCCGCTCGTTCACCGGTTCGCAGGCCGGCGTGATCACGACCGGCAGGCACGGGAACGCGAAGATCATCGATGTGGCTCCGGGGAGAGTGCAGAACGCGCTCGCCGAGGGCACCATCGTGCTGGTCGCGGGTTTCCAGGGTGTCAGTCAGGACAGTAAGGACGTCACCACGCTGGGCCGTGGCGGCTCCGATACCACCGCCGTCGCCCTGGCCGCGGCCTTGAACGCCGACGTCTGCGAGATCTACACCGATGTGGACGGCGTCTTCAGCGCCGATCCGCGCATTGTCGCCGACGCGCAGAAGCTCGACACCATTTGCTACGAGGAAATGCTCGAGCTGGCCGCCTGTGGCGCCAAAGTTCTGATGCTGCGCTGCGTCGAGTACGCGCGCCGCTACAACGTGCCGGTCCATGTGCGCTCGTCGTACACGGACAAAGAGGGCACCATGATTTCCGGATCGATGGAGGACATCCCGTTGGAGCAGGCAATTCTCACGGGCGTCGCGCACGACCGCAGCGAAGCCAAGGTGACCGTCGTCGGCATTCCGGACGAGCCGGGCTACGCCGCCAAGGTCTTCCGAGCCGTTGCCGATGCCGAGATCAATATCGACATGGTGCTGCAGAACGTCTCGAAGGTGGAGACGGGCAAGACCGACATCACCTTCACCCTGCCCAAGCTGGACGGACCGCGCGCCGTGGAACTGCTCAGCAAGCAGCAGGGCGAGATCGGCTTCTCCCGGGTGGTCTACGACGATCACGTCGGCAAGGTGTCGCTGGTCGGCGCGGGCATGAAGTCGCACCCGGGCGTCACCGCCACGTTCTGCGAGGCGCTCGCCGAGGCGCGCATCAATATCGATCTCATCTCCACCTCGGAGATCCGAATCTCGGTGCTGGTCAAGGACAATGACCTGGACGAGGCCGTGCAGGTGCTGCACAGGGCCTTCGATCTGGGCGGGTCCGAGGTGGCAGTCGTACACGGCGGAACGGGGCGCTAGATCATGGGTGTGCGTGTAGGTGTTGTCGGCGCGACCGGGCAGGTCGGCGCCGTCATGCGAAAGCTGCTGGAAGAGCGCAACTTCCCGGCCGACGAGGTGCGATTCTTCGCGTCCGCGCGTTCGGCCGGTAAGAAGCTGCCGTTCCGCGGCGGCGAGATCGTGGTCGAGGACACCGAGACCGCCGATCCGACCGGACTGGATATCGCGCTGTTCTCGGCCGGGGCCACCATGTCCCGGGTGCAGGCGCCGCGCTTCGCCGCCGCCGGGGTCACCGTCATCGACAATTCGTCGGCCTGGCGCAAGGACCCCGAGGTGCCGCTGGTGGTCTCCGAGGTGAACCCGGAGGCGACCCGCAACCTGGTCAAGGGCATTATCGCCAACCCGAACTGCACCACCATGGCCGCCATGCCGGTGCTGAAGGTGCTGCACGACGAGGCCGGCCTGCGCCGCCTCATCGTCTCCAGCTACCAGGCCGTCTCCGGCAGTGGCCTGGCCGGTGTCGAGGAGCTGGTCTCCCAGCTGCGCGCGGTGATCGGCGATGCCGAGAAGCTGGTGCACGACGGTTCCGCCGTGGACTTCCCGGCTCCGGTCAAATACGTTGCTCCCATTGCCTTCGACGTGATCCCGCTCGCGGGTGCGCTGGTCGATGACGGCTCCGAGGAGACCGACGAGGATCAGAAGCTGCGCAATGAGTCGCGCAAGATTCTGGGCCTGCCCGATCTGCTGGTGAGCGGCACCTGCGTGCGCGTTCCGGTGCTCACCGGCCACTCGCTCTCCATCAATGCCGAATTCGATCGGCCGATTTCGGTGGAGACCGCCAAGAAGCTGCTGTCCAGCGCACCCGGCGTACAGCTGGTGGAGGTGCCGACCCCGCTCGCGGCGGCCGGTATCGACGACTCTCTTGTCGGCCGCATCCGCCAGGATCCGGGCGTTCCGGACGGCCGGGGGCTGGCGCTGTTCATCTCGGGCGACAACCTTCGCAAGGGCGCTGCCCTCAATACGATTCAGATCGCCGAGGTTCTGCTCGCCGACCGCTGAGTAGCCCAAAGCACATCGGGCCGTTCGATCAACTCGGATCGGGCGGCCCGATTTTTTTCTGTCATTTTCAGTCTTCCCAGAGTTCGGCACAGGGGAGTGGCCGAAGTTCGCATACTGCGGAACCATCGATCGTGACCGTCGCACTATCCACAGTCACTTCAATGCCATGCGGGCGCAGATGCGCCGCGAGTCGTTCGGCAATTGTGCTCCCGGCGCGATAGTCGAGCACCATGCCGCCCGGAAAGCGCAGGCGCACATGAACTTCGCGCGTTTCGGGTGCGATGGTCATGGGGCACCTCTTGTCGTCGGATTTGGTGCGACGTCTCACTGATCAACGTTAAACACAGAAAAATTGCGGTGCAATAAGAAAAATACATGTTCCATACTGTGCGCCGTAAGCTCGCCCGGTCTGGAATCCTTGTCCGCAGATCGCATCGGGAAGGAGAAGGGCATGGTAGGCATCGGCGAAACAAGCGGGCGGTGACGACCGGGAAAGCCGATCAGGCAGAAGGAGTTTGACCCGGTGGCCGAAAGTACCCTAGGGGCACGGGTAGCGGAGTTGCGCCGGCGGCGGGGACTATCGCAGAAAGAACTGGGCGCCGCCATCAGGCGTTCGGAAAGTTGGGTGTCGCAGGTCGAACGGGATGTACTGCCGGTCGAAAGACTATCGGTACTCCAGCGACTGGCCGACGTCCTCGGCGTAGCAGTGCGAGACCTGAGACCCGAGGCGGCCGAACCGATGGCCGCCGACCGCGGTGACGGACATCGTGCCGGATCCGCCGTTTTCGACAAACTGCGATTACTGCTCACCGGGCATCCCGCCTTGGAGCAACTACTCGGTGACGAGGCCGATCGCGAGTCGGCCGATGAGTTACCGGCACTACAGGAACGAGTGGATCTGGCCTGGCAGCTGGCGCACGAGTCACGGCTCGTGGAAGTCGGCAGCAGTCTGCTGGAATTGATCCCGGATCTCGAACACGCGGCGCGGAGCACCTCCGTGAAGCGGCCGGAGGTGCTGACACTGCTGTCACGCGCCTATCAGGTGGCCGCCACCGCATTCACCCGGCAGGAGGAGGTCGACGCGGCCTGGGTCGCGGCGGACAGAGCGCTGACGGCGGCGGAGGAATCCGGTGACGCGCTCAGCGTGGTGGCCGGAACCTATCGCATGGCACAGGCTTTCCTGCGCCTGCAACGGCTCGAACAGGCGCAGCAGGCGGCTCGCGTGTCGGTGACGGCACTCGCGCCACAGGTCCTCGACAACGAGCTGGTGCGTCCGGAAGTGTTGTCGCTCTACGGTTCTCTCCAGCTCATGCTGGCGGTGATCGCGGCGACGGACGGAAATCGGACGGCGGCCCGCACGGGTCTGGCCGCGGCGCGCAGAGCCGCGGAGCGACTGGGCGAGGGCCGCAATGATTTCGACACCGAATTCGGTCCGACCAGTGTGGCCGTGCACGCGGTCGCGGTGGCGGTCGAATTGGGTGATGCCGGTGAGGCTCTCGATACCGCGGGCACCGTGGACGCCTCGGTGCTCTCACCGGAACGGCAGGCTCGCTTCCTGGTCGATGTGGCCCGCGCACACGCGCAGCGCCGCCAGGCCGCCGAAGCATTGGAGGCGCTGCTCAATGCCGAGCGACTGGCTCCGGAGCTGGTACATCACGACCATCGGTCCCGGGAGGTGGTGCGGGATCTCCTGCAGTTCGCCGGCCGTCGACCGGCCGATGAACTGCGCGAGCTCGCGGCCCGCGCGGCCGTGACGCCTTGAGTCGGTCGCTGTTCGATTGAGTGACAATGCCGTCACTCCCCGACAGGCACCGTGGGTTCGGGGACCCACGGATGCCGGTGCGCAGCAGTGCGGAATCAGCGGATACCCGGAGTGCGGGGATCCGAGCCGAGGCATGCCAGCAGCAGACAGCCCGGCGGCTCATCGCTGAACGGCGGCGCCAGCGGAGTATTCAAGCAGGACAGCACACTACAGCCGGGATAGGCGTCCGGGCCGAGGCCGAAGACCGCCAGCGCGATATCGGTGTCGAAGTACTTGGAGGGGTCCAGCCGCAGCGGTGATTCCACATACGGACCCGGATCCGGTATCGGAGTGTCCTGGAATGCGGCGAAGAGGCGACGGAAGAATTCGTGCGAGACCTCGCCCGCGTACTGCAGAATTCCGCTGAGGCCCTGCGTGGTGTGGGTGCCGAAGACACCGGTCCACACCACCATGAGATCCAGGCTGGGTATGACGAACACATGCTGCAGCCCGAGGCCGGACATGGAATAGGTGTCGGCGGGCAGGAATTCGGGATTCTCCGCACAGCCCGGCCCGAGCCAGAACAGGTACCCGTAGCACTGGTTGGTCGCCGAGGGCGTGGTGGCTTTCTGCAGGTACTCGCGGGAAACGACCTGTCTGCCCTGCCATTCGCCGTGCTCGGCGGTCAGCATGCCGAGTCTGGCGAGATCGACCGGGGGAATCATGAGATGCGCGTATCCGTAGGTGTGCCCGGAGCGGTCCTTCGCCCAGTAGTAGTCGCCGCGCTGAATACCGAGGGGATCGAAGAGTTCCCGCTGGGCGAACTCCTGCAGGGGTTCGCCGACGGCCAGTTCGATCACGTAGGAGAGCACGTCCACATTGCGCTGGCTGTACTGGAATTCGGTGCCCGGCGGATTGTCGAACGGGACGCCCATCGCCTGCACCGCACTGAACGGATCGATGGGGACGACCCCGGTGATGCCCTCGGTGACCAGGCCGATGCGCAACCCCGAGGTCTCGGTGAGCAGATCCCGCACCGTGATCGCCCGGTGCTGCGGATCGCCGATTCCGGCGGGAAGATAGCGGTCGATGGGGGCGTCGATATCGAGTTTGCCCTGATCCCAGGCAATTCCGGCGAGTAGCGACACCACACTCTTGGTGACGCTCCAGACATTCCACGGGACGCGATCGGTGGTGTTGTTCGTCGGGCCTTCACCGATCAGGCAATTGTGCCGGAAAATCTGCACATTCAACCGATTTCGGTCGGCGGCGAACTGGAGTGCGTCGGCCACCCGCGCGCTGTCCAGTCCCGTCTGTTCCGGGGCCGCGCGTTCGAATTCCCGCCCGGCCGGTTCATTGCAACGCAATTGGTCCGGCGTCGCGTGTGCGACACTGGAACTGAAAACTACGCTGCCTATCGCCAATGCCACCGCTGCCGCGCTGGCCAACCCCCTGCGCTTGCGAAACATATATTTCAGGCTAGCTCCACAGCCCGGCTACCTGCGTGGAATTCGCGTTCACCGCGTGGCGAATTACCGCGCGCCATAGGCGAACACGCCGAAATGGTTATCGTGGCGCGAATTCGCAATTCCCATGAACAGCGCTGTGCCCCCATGCACAGCGCTGTGCCCATGAACAGCGCTGTGCCATGAACAGCGCTGTGCCTGAACAGCACTGTGCCTGAACAGCAAAACGCCGCCAGGCGGGGGGATGCCTGGCGGCGGTCGCTCGCGGCGCTGCCGCGAAGTGACGTCGACACCCAACAAGCGCCTCTCGGCGGGTGGTCGCTCGTAGCGACGGAGGGTGAGGCCCGGGGCTGTTAACGATGCCGACAGTGGTGATCAACCGACCAGGTTGTGGTTCTATTCCAGCGCAACCGCTGTGACGTGCGTAACCTAGGCGCTTTCGGGGCCGCTCATCGGGAAATGAGCGGTGCGCGCTGTCGGCGTGAGCGTTTAGCATTCGGCACAACAGTCCGTACTTTGTCTGGGGGAGCATTGACCGACGATCCGGTGATCACCGAACTCCTGACCGTGCTCGCGCAGCATCCGGAGTTGCTCCCCCTCCGCACCCGGGTGATCGAGCTGCTCGCCGACCGCGGCCGCTACGCCGAGGCCCTGACGCACTGCGCCACCGCGCTCGGGCAGGACCCCGGCAATGCGGCGACCATGGCGCTCCTGCAGCGCTGCACCGCGGCCCTGGCCGCCGGCGCGGCAGCGGCGCCGCAGCTCACGCCGCCGGCGGAACCCGCGGCCGCCGCGCCGGTCGAACCGGCCGATCCGCCGAAGTCCGCGCGCGGCAACGGTTTCGACTGGGATGCGGCGGAACGTGAGGTCGGCGACATTATCAAACCGGCCTTCGTGGACGACGACAGCGAACCGCTGGTGGTCACCGAGGGCGATGTCGGCATGTTCGAGAAGCCGAAGGTGGCGCTCTCCGATGTGGGCGGTATGGAGGACGTCAAGAAGCAGCTGGACCTGTCGCTGCTGGGCCCGCTGCGCAATCCGGAACTGGCGCGCGCGTTCGGCACCAGCGCGCGCGGTGGCCTGCTGCTGTACGGGCCGCCCGGCTGCGGCAAGACCTTCATCGCCGCCGCGGTGGCGGGGGAGCTGGGCGCGAACTTCTATCCGATCGAGATCGCCGAGATCCTCGATATCCATTTGGGTGCGAGTGAACGCAACCTGCATCAGATCTTCGAGGTTGCGCGCCGCAATGCGCCGTGTGTGCTGTTCATCGACGAGATCGACGCGCTCGGCTACAAGCGCAGCCAGATGTCCGGTTCGGCGGGGCTGCGCACCGTGGTGAATCAGCTGCTCACCGAAATGGATTCGGCCACCGGCAATAACGAGGGCGTCTACATCCTCGGTGCCACCAATCATCCGTGGGATATCGATGTCGCGCTGCGCCGGCCCGGCCGCTTCGACCGCATGGTGCTGGTGACCCTGCCCGATCCGGAGGCCCGGGTCTCGATCCTGCGTCACCATCTGAAGGACCGCCCCATCGAGGGCATCGATCTCAAGGCCATCGCCAAGCGCACCGAATCCTTCTCGGGCGCGGACCTCGCGCACGTCTGCACCTCCGCCACCCAGCTCGCCATGGCGGACTCGCTGCGCACCGGCACGGTGCGCCCGGTCCGCATGGCCGATATCGATCAGGCGCTCACCCAGATCCGCCCCAGCACCGGCGCCTGGTTCGAATCCGCCCGCAATGTGGTCGAATTCGCCAATAACGACGGCACCTACGATGAGCTCGCCGCCTATATGAAGCGCATGAAGGTGCGGTGAGCGCGGAGCTCGACCGCGCCCGAATCCTCGTCGACCTCAACCGTTTCGAGGCCGCCCGGGAGGAGCTGGCCCGGGCGCTGGCCGCGACGCCGGACGATGCCGAGGCGCTGACGCTGCTGGCGGTGGCGAGTCTCGGCCTGCGCGATCGTCGCGAGGCGGTCGCGCAGAGTACGGCGGCCCTGCGCGCGAATCCGGAATCCCAGTGGGCTTTGCGGGTATTGGCCCTGTCGAGTGTCGGATTGGCGGAGTCCGTTCGCGTAACAGACCGCGTGCAATGGCGCACCCTGCGCGAGCAAGCACGCGATGCGGCCCGGCGCGCTACGCAACTGGGTCCGCACGAACCGCAGAATTATCGAGTGCTGGCCATAGTTCTGGAGTCCGCGGACCGCGATGCGGCGGTGCGCGCCCTGGCCCGCGCCATCGAACTCGCACCCGAGAATGCGGCCCTGCGGGTGCTGCACGCGGGCATGCTGCGCCGCACTCCCGGCGACACCAGGAAACAGTCGGAAGCGGCAGCGCGGGAGGCGCTTCGCATCGACCCGGAGAATGTCGACGCCCTGGAAGAGTTGGCGCTCAACGATATGATCTCCGGCCGGGTCCGCCCCGCCCGGCGCACTCTGCTCCGCGTCGCCGAATTGGACCCGTCTCGCGGCGACAGTGTTCGTGCGCGGCTGGCCACGCTCCGCAGCGGCGTGGTGTTCAGAATCGCGGCAACGCTGCTCCGCCGCTCCCGGACGTGGCCGGATCGCCCGGTCCGCCCGCCTCGCCCGCTCCCGCGGCGCCGCACCGTCTTCGCGGTCACGGTCGGCGGCTTCTTCACCATCCGCCTATTGCTGTACGCCGCAGGCTGTTCCCCCGACTCCACCCCGGAAGCCCCCGTCCCGCCCCCGACGTTCATGCCCACATTCGACCCGTGGCCGACGCTCGGCAGCCCCTGGTTCACACTGCCGCCCGAGCCGGCCCCGCCTTCGGCGCATCCCTGAATTCAGGTGTACCGCCGCATTATTCGTTCCGTGAGATTTTTGGGGGATAGACGCCGGTAGACCGCGATGACCATTGTGGTAACGGCTGAACGATCGAGGTTTTGCTCGTGGAAAGGTTTTCGGGGGATGGACGGCAGCAGAATTGCGAAGGCTCGCGTTTTGATGGAATTGGGCCGGTTCGCGGGGGCGCGGGAGCTGCTGGGGGAGGTGCTGGCCGGGGATCCGGAAAACGCGGTGGCGCTTGCGGATATGGCCGAGGTGGCGTTTCGGCTGCGGGAGTACGGGCGGGCGCTGGAGTTCAGTGCGGCGGCGCTGCGGCGGACTCCGGAGGACACCTTCGTCTGGCGGGTGCGGGCGCTGGCGGAGCTGGCCTTGGCGCGGGACGCGAGCTTGGGGCCGGTGGTGGTGCGTGAGCATCGGGCCGCCGCGGTGGCTGCGGCATGGCGGGCAGTGGAGATCGACCCCGAAAATGCCGACAATC
This sequence comes from Nocardia sp. NBC_01388, assembly GCF_045040085.1. NCBI lineage: Bacteria > Bacillati > Actinomycetota > Actinomycetes > Mycobacteriales > Nocardiaceae > Nocardia > Nocardia sp. NBC_01388. Next base: position 6,200,756 of record NZ_CP109553.1, on the reverse strand, counting down.
TGCGCATTCTCGCTGCCACGCTGCGGGACGAGGAGCCGGTGGCGGCCCTGCAGAAGCTGGCCGCGGCGCTGGAGGTCGATCCCGACAATGTGGGGGTATACCTGTTGCGCGGGCTGATTCTGCGTCGGAATCTGCGCGGGCCCGATTCGCTGCGGCTGGCCGAGGAGGCTTTTCGCGCGGTACTGCGCCTGGATCCGGAGAATGCGGAGGCGCTGTACGAGCTGGCGCTCATCGATCTGGAACGCGGCAATCGCGCTGCGGGAGAAGAACAATTGCGACGGGTGGCGCGATTGGATCCGGAGTACGGCGACGCCGTCCGCGAGAATCTGGAATGGCTTGCCAGAGAGGACGATCGCCTCGCGGCTGCCGCCCGGGCGACCGCCGAAACCACCCGTCCGGCCGGGCGCGACTACGGTCCGTCATCCACGGTTGCGGCGCGGCCGGCCGGTAAACCGGGCCGGGGGCGCAGGTACGGCTGGGCGATCGCGGCCCTGGTGTTCCTCATCGTCCGGCTGGCCGCGGCCGGTGTCGCCCATGATTCGGGGAGCCGATCCACCACGCCGTCCCGGCTCCCGTCGAATTATCTGCAATCCCAGATTCGCATCCCGTCTTTTCCGAACTGGCCCCGGCAGACCTTTCAGGTGCCGCCGATATCACAGCCGAAACCGAGCTCCTGACAATTGCCGTATGTTCGCTATGGAGAGTTTCGGAAGAACGGAACGTTGTACCCATGGCAGAAAAACAGCTCGACATGGAGATATTCGAATCCGCGATCGCTCTGGCGGTGCGCGCGCCCTCGGTGCACAACACGCAGCCGTGGCGCTGGCGCCTCGCCGGAGGCGGTATCGACCTGCACGCCGACCGAACCCGTCAGCTGAATGTGTCCGACCCCACCCAGCGTGAATTGCTCTTGAGTTGCGGGGCTGCGCTGCATCATCTGCGAGTGGCGTTGGCCGTGCACGGTATGGCCGCCGATGTCACCCATCTGCCGGACCCGGCGGATCCGGATCACCTCGCGCACATCGCGGTCACCCCGCAGGGGCCCACCGGCGCCGATATCGATCTGGCCGCCGCCGTCCTGCACCGCCAGTCGGATCGGCGGCGCTACGGTTCCCGCCCGGTCCACAGCCGTCACCTGCGTCAGGTCGCCGTCGGCGCCGCGGGCTTCGGCGCGGTGGCCCGCGAGGTTCCGCCCACACTGCGCGCGACCCTGGCCCGCACCACCCGCGTCGCCGCCGATCGGCACGCCGCAGACCTCGACTACCTCGGCGAACTGTCCGCCTGGAGTGGCCGGACCGGTGCGAATGACGGTGTCCCCGCGCGCAATTCCGCGTACATTCCGCCCTCCGGCGAGATTCGGCAGCGGAAATTCGTGCAGCCCATGCTCACCGATCCGGCCCCGGCCCCGGACGCCTCGGAGTGGCTGGTCCTGTGCACCCCCGCCGACGACCGCCGCGCCCAACTGCGCGCCGGTGAAGCGGCCAGCGCGCTGCTGCTGACCGCGACGGAACTCGGCCTGTCCACCTGCCTGCAGACCGAGCCGATCGAAATGCCGGATCTGCGCGCCGCCATCCGTGCCGAGGTGCTTTTCGACTGCGCGTATCCGCAATCCCTCGTGCGCCTGGGCTGGCCCTCGCCGACCGCCGCGCCGCTCCCGCTGGCCCCGCGCCGCGAGCCCGCCGATGTGATCGACGGCTACACCGCGGCCTACTGACGAACCTTTCATCTACACCCGCCGAACCCTCCACCGGTACCCGCGCCTTTTCTTGACTTATTCCAGAAACGGGGGCAGTGTGGAGCACATGCACTCCGGTTATGACGCTCGGGAGCGGCTGCGGGCAGTGGGCCTGCGGGTCACCGCTCCCCGGGTCGCGGTACTGGATGCGGTCGCCTTGGCCTCGCATTCCGATACCGACGGGGTGGCTGCGAAGGTGCGGGAGACGCTCGGATCGGTCTCCACCCAGGCCGTGTACGACGTGTTGAAGGCCTGTGTGGGCGCCGGACTGCTGCGGCGGATCGAGCCCGCGGGCTCACCGGCGCTGTACGAGGCGCGCACCGGGGACAACCACCACCATCTGGTGTGCAGGAAGTGCGGGACAGTCGTCGATATCGACTGTGTCGCCGGCGCGGCGCCCTGTCTGGAACCCGATCGAGCCCACGGTTTCACCATTGATGAAGCCGAGGTCGTGTTCTGGGGGCTGTGCCCCGAATGTGGCCCACAGTCGTCCTAACACCTCGAGGAGGCTTTCGAATGACCAAGCCGACCACCACCAATACCGGCACCCCGGTCGTGAGTGACAACGAATCGCTCACCGCCGGCACCCAGGGCCCGATCCTGCTGCACGACCACTATCTGATCGAGAAGCTGGCCCAGTTCAACCGGGAACGCGTCCCGGAGCGCATCGTGCATGCCAAGGGCGCGGGCGCATTCGGCGAACTGGTGGTCACCAATGACGTCAGCCGCTTCACCAAGGCGAAGCTGTTCCAGCCCGGCGCCCGCACCGAATCGCTGGTGCGGTTCTCCACTGTCGCCGGTGAGCAGGGCAGCCCCGACACCTGGCGTGACCCGCGCGGATTCGCGATGAAGTTCTACACCGAGGACGGCAATTACGACCTCGTCGGCAATAACACCCCGGTCTTCTTCATCAAGGATCCGATCAAGTTCCCGGACTTCATCCGATCCCAGAAACGCCTGCCCGGCAACGGACTTCGCGATCACAATATGCAGTGGGACTTCTGGACCCTGCGCCCGGAGACCGCGCACCAGGTGACCTGGCTGATGGGCGATCGCGGTGTGCCCAAGTCCTACCGGCATATGAACGGGTACGGCTCGCACACCTACCAGTGGATAAACGCTGCGGGCGAACGTTTCTGGGTGAAGTACCACTTCAAGACCGACCAGGGTGTGGAGAGCCTGACCCAGGCCGAGGCGGATACCCGCGCGGGCACCGATCCAGACTTCCATCGCCAGGATCTGTGGGAGTCCATCGAGCGCGGCGACTTCCCGAGCTGGACGGTGAACGTACAGGTCATGCCGGTCGCGGACGCCGAGGGCTACCGCTTCAATCCGTTCGATCTGACAAAGGTGTGGTCGCACAAGGACTACCCGCTGATCGAGGTCGGCAAGTGGACGCTCAACCGCAATCCGGGCAATTACTTCGTCGAGATCGAGCAGGCCGCCTTCGAACCGTCGAATGTGGTTCCGGGCATCGGTTTCTCGCCCGACAAGATGCTGCTGGGCCGCGTGTTCGCCTATGCCGACGCACACCGCTACCGCATCGGCACCAACTACGCGCAGCTGCCGCCGAACCGGGCCAAGGCCGCGGGGGTGAACTCCTACTCCAAGGAGGGCGCCATGCGGTACGAGTACAACGGCGCGGATGTGCCTGTGTACGCACCGAATTCGTACGGCGGACCGCATGCGGACCCGTCGCTGGCGCCCGATGGCGGCCTGTGGGACTTCGAGCCCACCATGGTGCACGCCGGATACATCGAGCACGCCGAGGACGGCGATTTCACGCAGCCGGGCACGCTGGTACGCGAGGTGCTGAACGATGATCAGCGAGATCGCCTGGTGGGCAATGTGGTCGGGCATGTGCTCGGCGGGGTGCAGGAACCGGTGCTGAGCCGTGTCTTCGAGTACTGGAAGAACATCGATTCCGAGATCGGCAAGCGCATCGAAGAGGGTGTGCGCGCCGGGCTCAACGGCAAGTGAGCCGCAGCTAGTCGAAAGTCACGGGCCCGCATGGTGATTCGTCGCCATGCGGGCCTTCCTGTGCGCTACGTGCCATTGATGCGTGCACGCTACGCGCCATTGATGATCGAGTCGGTGAGGCGATCGGCGGTAGCGCGGTCGAGTGGGGCGTGGCCGAGTATGAAGCGGTACCAGAAGACGCCGTAGAACTGATCCACCATGAGATCGAGATCGGCCCCGGCGGGCAGTTCGCCACGCTGCTGTCCGCGAATGAGTATGTCGTGCACGGCCGTTCGTCGCTGTGCGGTGAAAGCGCGCATGAGTTCGGCCAGGTGCGGATCGCGTGCGGCCTCTCGGGCCACGGTGCGCAGTGCGGGGCCGGTCGGTTTCCGCTGTGCGCCCGTGAAGGTGGCCTCGACGACGGTGCGCAGATCCTCCCGCATCGATCCGCTGTCGGGTGCCGGAACGTCGATCGTGGCTCGCTCGAGCAGTGCGTCGAGCAGCAGTGCGCCCTTCGACGGCCACCACCGGTAGACGGTCTGCTTCCCGACCTCCGCCGCCTTGGCGATGGCGTCGATGGTGATGGGTGCGCCGTCCGATTCGGCGAGCAGTCGCAGGGCGGTATCCAGGATGGCCTGGTGCGTTGCCTCATTGCGCCGCCTGCCCGTGTGCGGCCGCTCCGGATTGGGCTGTGCCCCGGTCGATTTCACGGCCCCGGTCGATTTCACGCTCTACCTCCTGTGATCCAACTCACTGCTTTGTCGAGACTAAAAGTCTCGATAGCACTGTTATCAAGACTGTAGGTCTCGTAAGGATAGAGCGGGACAACAGCGAGAGAGGCGTCAGACATGACCACCAATGATTCAGCCACGGTGCAGCGCGTCGTCGTCATGGGCGGCAGCTCCGGTATCGGCGAGGCCACCGCGACCGCTTTCGCCGCCGGCAATGCCGAGGTCGTGATCACCGGCCGCACCCAGGACAAGATCGATGCGGCCCTGGCCCGGATCGGCGGCAAGAGCACCGGCTTCCGCATGGACGCCACCGATCAGGCCGATATCGAGGCCTTCTTCGCGCAGTCCGGCCCGATCGACCACCTGGTCATCGCGGTCAGCGGGGCGGCGGGCAGCGGTCCCTTCGCGGAACTGAACCTCGATGATCTGGCCGCGGGCTTCGATCAGAAGTTCTGGGCCCAGGTCCGCATCCTCAAAGCCGCACTGCCGCAACTGAACCCGACCGGCTCGGTCACCCTGATCACCGCCGGTTCGTCCCGCGCCGCCTTCCCCGGCACGGTCGGCCTGGCCGCGATCAACGGCGCCCTCGACGCTATGGTCCCGCCGCTGGCCGTGGAGCTCGCCCCGGTGCGCGTCAATGCCGTCTCGCCCGGCGTCATCGACACCCCGTGGTGGGATCGTGTCCCCGCGGCCCAGCGTCAGGCCCTCTTCGTCGGCATGGTCGCCACCACCCCGGTCGGCCGCGTCGGCCGCCCCGAGGACATCGCCCGCGCCGTCCACATGCTCGCCACCAACGGCTTCATCACCGGCGTGGTCCTGGACGCCAACGGCGGCACCAACCTCCCCACCGGCCGCTGATCGCCCCTGAGCGGCCGCGGACCTGGTCACCTCTGACGAGTGGCCAGGTCGCCCGGCATTCTCCGGCCGGGTCTGCCCGGTGTTCTGCGGCTAGGTCGCCCGGCGGTCTCACGCCAGGTCACTCGGCCTGTCGCAGACCGGATCGCACAGTAGTTTGATGGCATGCTCGACCCCCAGCCGCCGAAGCTGCCCGCGCCGGCCGACTCGCCCTCCCGATGCGATTCGGTACCGGCCATGCTTGCAAATCCCACCGCCACTGTGGTTTCCGAGGACCGTGCTGGCGTCTCGGTCCCCGCCTCCGGTGTGGATTTCGTCGCGGGCTCGGATTCCGCTGTGGCGGTGGAGGTTACCGTGCCGCGGCGGGCGACCTGGTTCGAGTGTTTCGGGGATCTGGTGTTCGTGGCTGCTATCGGGCAGGTGACGCATCGGGTGGGGGCGCATCCGGATGATGGGTCGGTGGCCGCGGCGGCGGGGTTGTTCGTGCCGCTGTGGTGGGCGTGGGTTTTGTATGCGGTGCATGCGAATCGGGCCGATCGGGATTCGAATCCGCATCGGCTGCTGACCACCGCCGGGTTGGCGGGGGTCGTGGGCATGGCGGTGTTCGCGGGCGGGGTCGGGCGCGGGTCGGATGCCGATGCGGGGTTCGTGATCGCGTATCTGGTGGCGCGGGCCGGTGTGGCGGCGCTGTACGGGTGGGATTCGCGCCGGGATGTGGCGCTGCGGCCGGTATTCCGTTCCTTCACACTGGGTTCGGCGGCGAGCGCCGTATTGTGGCTCGGCGGACTGGTTTTCGAGGCCGGGCCGCTGCGCTACGGCATCTGGGCGGCCGCCATGCTCTTCGAATTGGCGCTGCCGCTGCTGGCGGGCCGGCGACTCGCGCGGGTCTCGCAGGAGACCGAACATCTGCAGGAGCGCTTCGGGCTCTTCACGATCATCGTGCTCGGCGAATCGGTGCTCGGTTTCACCAATGGCCTGGCGGCGGCCCGCACCGCGAGCTGGGCCGGGGTGACGGCGGTGGCCGCCTTCGCGCTCACCGCCGGGCTGTGGTGGTCGTACTTCAATGGCGGCAAAATGCGGCCGAACGCGCACGCCCAGCTGGCCCGGACCGGAAAGCTGCTGCACATCTACGTTTTCGGGCATCTGCCGCTGCTGCTGGGCCTGGCCCTGACCGGTGCGTCGATGGGTATCGCGGTGTCCGCGTGCATTGTCGGCGGCGTGGCGGTCTATCTGCTCTCGGTGGCGATGATTCGCTCCGCCTTCACCGGTTTCGGGGAGGGTGTGGTCGTGATCCGGGTGCTCACCGCGGCGCTCGCCCTGGCCTCGCTCCCGCTCGCGACCCATGTTCCGGTGGCGGCATTGCTGACCGTGCTGGCGGTGCTGCTTGCCGTCTCGGTCATGGTGGAAGCCCCGTTCCATCGCCGTCGAATGGCCATCGCCGCAGCGTGATTCAGCGCTTCCCGCGCAGCTCCGGATCGAGTCCGTCGAGGATGCAGCCGATCTGGATATCGAACTGCTTGCGCTGCGCCTGCGCTGAAAAGGTCCACCTGCCCGATCGGCTCGTTGTTCGAATTCCATCGATAGCCGCGCAAGCGCTGCTGAAGCTCGTCGCCTGGTCAGACAGGCACTGGGATGACAGAAAAGATGCTATCGACCTCGCTACGATGCTCGACTGGTACAACGCAGGACGACACCTCAACCTTTTATACGAGGAGTACACCGAATTACTCGTCGGATACGACTACGACACAGCGCTCGCAAGTGCACATCGGCTCGGGTACGACATGGCAAGCCCTTTGGATAATTCTGCGCGGGCCGGGGTCCGAAGCCTATTCACCGATCCGAGCCGTCTGGAGCGACTGGCGAATGACATGAACGGCGCCTTCGATCGGCAGTTCCTGCGAGTATCAGCGATGTTCCGAGGTATCTCCGGCGAGTCGACGTGAAACAAAAGATCCGCTAGTCGTTATGAACCAAGAACTCCAACCCCCTGGGTGTCAGGTCTGGGGGTTGAGTTCTTCGAGTCAATTGCTTCTCAGTGAGAGGGTCGGTCTCGTGTATCAGGGCAGTAGCTGCTCGATTCGGGCTGTGCAGAATCCGGTGATGTTCATTTCCGGCGGCAGTTGGATGCGATTGGCCATGCGCAGCAGGGGGACTGACAGCAGCACGGCTGCGAGGATCTCGTTGAAGCGGAGGTTGCGGACCGGCATTCCGGTGCGCTTCTCGTAGTACGCGATGGTCTCCTCGCGGGTCGGCGTACCGGCCAGCGGCGCATGACCCTCGAATTCGCTACTGGCCCAGTCCAGGAACAGCAGCCAGCCCAGATCGGCCTCGTGATCGCCGAGATACGCGATCTCCCAATCCAGCACGCCACTGACCTGGAAGTCGTTGTCGTACAGAATATTCGACATGCGGGCATCGCCCCAGCAGAGTGTGGCGTGCTCCGGCACGTAGCTGTTGTCCCGCAGGTAGGCCAGCGCCCGCTCATAGGTCTCGGGCAGTGCTCCCTCGGTGGCCCAGCGCAGTGCCGAATCCAGATAGTTGACGATCTGCTCGACCGGCCCGCTGCCGTGCTTCGGCATCGCCAGGAAATCGAGATCCAGTGCGCGCCAATCCAGCCGGTGAATATCGGCGATGGTATCGACGCACCCCCACCACATGCGCTCGCGCTGCTCTGGCGTGGCCTCGAAGTAATTGCCCGCCGAATGGTACGAGGGGTAATCACTGGGCGCCTGGCCCGCGAGCCGGTTCATCACGAAGTACGGACTGCCGAGGGTTTCGCCCTCCCGGTCCAGCCACAGCGGTGTGGCGACCGGAATATCCGTAGCCGCCAGCCGCTTCATGACCAGCACCTGCCGCAGCAGGTCGTAGTCGGGGAACAGCGACATCTCCGGCGGTCGCCGGAAAACCAGGGGCAGCGCGCCGCTTTCGTCTTCGAGCTCGAAAAGGAAGGTCTCGGTGGCGAATCCGCGATCGGTGCGATTGAAATTGCGAACTCGGGCCGCGCCGGAGACCGGGAAGTTCTGGTGCACAGCGGGTTCCAGTGCCGCTGCCAGCCGCTCTGCTGACAGTCGCTCGGTGCTCAAGGTCAGTACCCCTTGTATCCGTAGCGCTCGTTGCGGCCCATGAAGACCATTTCGACCAGCCCGTAGCCGACCTTTCCCTCGGTTTCGATCTTGCAGAAGGTCTCGCTGAGCATGCTGGCCTGCTTCAGGTCAGCCGTATCGGTGAGGTCGGCGACAAAGCTGTCGCTCCAGTCCTCGCCCTTCCACAGCCCCGAGGCGTACCCGCGGTAGAAGTCGTAACCGGCGATGCCGGGCCAGAAGTCGCCGACCGGGGTGATGGTGAATTCCCGGGTCTTGCCGAGCGCGTCGACGATAGTGAAGGTGCCGCCGCTGACAATGCGGAAGTCGTCGCGGAAGGTCAGATCGTGGCCGGCGTCGCGGACCGGCTGCGGCTCGGTATCGGCGCCGAGCGGCGAGAGAATATTGCCCTCGAAGTGCCAGCGGGCGCCCTCGGGCGTCTCGCGCTGCGCGAAATGCACCAGCTCATCCTCGAATTGGAAGATGCCCATGTAGTAGAGGACGCCGTCCGGGATCTCGTTCGGCTGCAGTGTTCCGGCGCCCTCGTTGATGGCGCCGCCGCCACCGCCGTGCCGGGTGCCCCAGGAGTGATCGCGGCCGAACCACCAGTCCGCGGGATCGATCTCGATGCGCTCGCCGTCGTACTCCAGCCAGCCGGAGACGCGGCCGTTCTGGTAGTACCGCCGGGCATCCTCGCGGACGCGGCCGCGGGTGCGGAAGAAGGCGGGCTCCTGCTCGTAAGCCGGGAACTGTGCGTCGAATTCGAGCTGCAGCTTGATGCCGTGCTCATTGTCGGCGAGGGTGGCGCGCACCTTCTGCAGCGGTTCGATGATCTCGTAGGTGAAAGGCCCGACCTGCCAGGAGCCGATCCCGTCGTAGCGGGCGTCGATCTGCCGGGACATGCGGATGGTGTGCGCCTTGTCGCCGATGGTGATCATGGCGTAGGCGTCGATCAGGTTCCGGTTGGGGTAGCGCGCCATGCCGGTCATCACGCTCACCCGGCGGGTTTTGTCGAAGCCGTACATGACCACCCGCTCGGTCCAGCGCAGATCGCTCTGCTGGACGTGGTCGAAGGTGGTGGGCAGCTGGTGGCAGAGCAGTTCGTCCTGGGGTGTGAGCATCGGCGGGTGCCTCTCGGTGCATGTGGCCGCGGCCACATAATTAGAATACGAGGTGCAGCGTATTTGAAACCTGTTCTGGATGTAACCTCATCCGCAGATTTTCTTTTCGACCCCGACGGGAGAGTTCCGGTGAGCGCACCCCCAGGCACGCGTCTCGGTCCGGGCCGCCCACGTGACCCGCAGCTGGACGCGCAAGTGCTCGGCGCGACACTGGAACTGCTGGTGGGGGAGGGTTATCAGGCCACCACGATTGCGGCGGTGGCCCGGCGGGCAGGTGTGGTCACCACCTCGATCTATCGGCGCTGGCCGAGTAAGCGGGCCCTGGTCGAGGATGCCATCTTCGGTCTGGAGGCGTTCGAGCACCCGGTCCCGAGCGGTGATCTGCGCGCGGATCTGCTGGCGTGGACCCGCCTGTTCCTGGCCGCGTCAGCGCATCCGGCCGCGCGCTCGGCCATACCGGGTCTGCTCTCGGAGTATCACGACGATCACGACAGCTACCGCCGCCTGCTGGATCGCGGCGAACTGCCCACCCGGGAGGTGCTGCGGGAGCTGCTGGCCGGTGCGGTGGCCGACGGCCAGGCCGCCCCCGATTGCGACAGCGACGCCGTCTTCGAACTATTGCGCGGCGCGACCCTGTTCCGGGCGCTCACGCACGGCACCGACGGTGCCGGGGATTTCTGCCGCCAGATCGCCGATGCCCTGCTCGCGGTGGCGGCGACGCCCGCGGCGCGCTCCTGAGCGCGGCCCGGTCAGTGAATGAGGCCGAACCAGTAGATCAGGCAGGCCAATACGAGGACGACCACTGTTTCCATCGTCTGATCCAATCTCCCTGGCGCACTTACTACCTATCATGCCAGTAGCTCGCGCAGGAAGAACCCGCCGGACCCGACACCCCTCGTGGACGGGTCCGGCGGGATCTTCCCCGTCCTGTCGCCCCCTTCGCGGCAGGACAGCCTTTCCTATGTGAACCAGCTGGTTGGATTGCTGGAGCACGATCCGGCACCCCTCGTGGCCGGACCGTGCCCCGGCGTTCCCGCCCCGCCGGTTGTGGTCTGTGTGCCGGAACTGCTCCGGCGTTGTGACAAACAATGCTCGGCCGCGCTTGGCACGGCCTTAAAAAGATCTTGCAGAGTGAAAATCGCTGGTAGTTGCGCTTTTTCGCTACTCCGGTTCGACCAGGATCAGTACCAGCCGACGCGGCCCGGGCCCGCTTGGGACTCGAATCCCCTTGCCGCCCGCGGTGGTCGGCGGCCCGCTGAACCAGGTGAGCGGGCGATCCGGATCCAGCACGGCGATCACCTCCGGAATGGCCGAGGCGACCTGCTCGGCCCGGACCACGCAGATGTGGCAGTCCGGCAGCAGCGTCGGCGCTCTGCGGCCCTGGCCCGATCCGCCGTCCAGTACCACGGTGGCCGAATCCGCCACGGCGGCAGCACAACTGGTGACCACGGCGTCGATTCGATCCAGCTCCAGCGGGGTCAGCTCGGGTTCGTCGGCGACCACCCGATTGCCAGGGGCCGCCGACCATTCGGCGAGCCAGGATGCGGGCACGCCGTCCGGAGCGACGACACTGTGCGCACCGTGCCGGGTCAGTGCCCCCGTCACGGTCGCCGGTAGTTCGTCGGCTGTCACCCGATGTATCTCTGCGCCATGGTGTTTCGAGCGTTCGACGAACAGTGACAGCACGGCGGTTCGATCATGCGGCTCGATGCCCGGCGCATGCCGCAGATACTCGCGCGGGACGGCCGTCGCGTGGCGGTCGGTGAGCAGGGCCGCCCGGACCAGCTCCTCGGCGAGCGCGCGGGTGCGGACATTGTCGACCAGGACGAGATGGAACTCGCGCGGTCCGTCGCCGTCGATGACTCCGGTCCAGGTGGAGATGCAGCGCGGCATGCGTTCGCCGCCACCGGCAAGGAGTTCCAGGACCACCTCGAGGTCGCGCCAGGTCGGCACGATCCGGTCGATGCCGGCCACCGAGATGAGGGTCCGCGGCAGTGTCAGGCACATGCGGCCGGTGCCGCCGGATTCCACGAGCATTACCGTGCCGCTCTCGGACACAACAAAATTCGCGCCGGTGACGGCGACCTTCGCGCGCAGTAGTCTCTCGCGCAGCACCGGATCGGTGCCCTCGGCAGCAGCGAGATCGTTTCCGCACGTGGTGATTCCGGCGGCGGCGAGGGCATCGCCGAGTCCGATCTCCGTGGTGAGCGCGGAATCGGCCCGGATGATCTCGGACTCGCCGGTGCCCTGAACGAGCTCCAGCACGATCCGGTTCGCGGCGGCGGCGTCGGATGCCCGGTGCACCACTCCGCCCGCCGCTCGCACCATCGATTCCAATTGCAGCAGATAGGAATCCAGGTGGCGCAGCACCTGATGTTCGATCGCGGACGCGCTGTCGCGCAGCTGCTCGCGGTCGGGTCGTTCGGCGGCGAGGGGCTGGCGTTTCCTGCGGTTGGTGCGGCTGGCTGAGAGTGCAGTGCGCATGCGGCTCCTTCGGAGACGTCAGGTGCGGATCTCGCGGCCCACCTTCAGGGTGTAGGCCAATGCCGCGGCAGCGGTGAGAGCGAGCAGCAGGTATCCGATCGTGTAGTTGCCCCGGGAGGTGTAGACCAATCCCATGATCAGCGGCGGGAAATAACCGCCGAGTCCGCCGGCCGCGCCGACCAGGCCGGTCACCGTGCCGACCTTCGCCGGATCGACGAGCTCGGCGATGAGTGCGAATACGCCACCTGTGCCGAGTCCGAGGAAGAAGGCCATCAGCACCATGCTCACGCCGGCCGGAACTCCTGTGGCGGATCGAAACTCAGTACCACCGCCATGACGGCCGCGCCGCCGAACGAGGTGGTCAGCACATTGACCGGGCCGACCCTGTCGGAGAGGATGCCGCCCAGCGGTCGCGCGAGCACGCCCGCGATGGAGAACCCGGCGGTGCGCAATCCCGCATCGGACTGCGCGAATTCGTAGACATTGCGCAGCACGGTGGGCAGATAGGTGGAGAAGGCCACGAACCCGCCGAATGCCACCGCGTAGAGCAGCGCGCCCTGCCAGGTGGCCTTGAGCTTCAGCGCGTCCCGGATCCGTGGCAGCGCGGGTTCCGTCGCGGGGGTCCACTTCGGTGAGTTGCGGCTGAACATCAGCATGATCACGCCCACGATCGCCAGCGCGACCGCCATCAGCACATGGGTTTGTGCGCGGCCGAGGTGATCGACCAGGCGCGGGGTGAGCAGCGCCGACAATGCGGTGCCGCCCATGCCCGCACCGAACACGCCGGTGGCGAAGCCGCGCCGGGACGGTTCGTACCAGGCGTTCACGAAGGGCACGCCGACCGCGAACGAGGTGCCCGCGATACCCAGGAAGAAGCCCCAGAAGATCAGCGCGCCATAGGAATTCGACCAGCCGACGAACAGGGCGGGGATGATCGAGACGAAGCAGATGACGGCGAACATGAGCCGCCCGCCGAACTTGTCGGCGAGCACACCCGCCGGAATTCGGCCGAGCGATCCGACCAGTACGGGGGTGGCCACCAGCATGGAGGTCTGACCGGGCGAGAGGCCCAAATCGTCTGTGTAGCTGCTTGATAGCGGACCAATGAGGTTCCAGGCACAGAAAGTCAGCGCGAAAGCCAGTGTAGCGAGCGTCAGATTTCTCGCATTCATACCGTTTGTCTAGCAGAAACGCCGCTTGAAGTGACTAAATTAGGCCAATTCGGCGCGCCTGGTTGGCAGTGGGCGGGGGGCCCGCACTATGGCTGCTGTCAAGTTGCGGAATGCTCAGGAGGCACATGTGAAATTGTGGCGATCTCGCTGGTGGCGGGCGGCGCTGCTGCCCGCATTAGTGGGTGCGACCGCGGTGTCGGGGCCGATGGCCCAGGCCGATGCCAATTCCGATTACCCACTGATCATCGATGTCAGTACGCCGGCGGACGGGCAGTGCGCCGGCACGAAGGGAGCCGAACATACTGGGCTGCACGGCACCACGGCCGTGTACATCCCGCCGGGCGTGCCGGCCCACTCCGATGTGGAGTGGCGAATCCTGGGTGGCGGGCAGCCGATTCGCAGCGGCATCGCACCGGTCAACAGCGACGTGGTGACGGTGGGATTCGATATCCCGCAGGACGAGCTACCCGCGGACGGCCGGCTTCGCGTGGATGCCCGCTCCCGGATTCCCGGTGGTGCGGTCAGCGGCTACGGCAAGCCGTGGAATCTGCGCGTGAGCCGGGATTGCCGTCCGTTGCACGTGGTTTCGGTCGGTGATTCGGTGACCTGGGGACAGGGGCTGGATCTGGATCGCAAGTTCGGTGACCTCACCACCGAAACGCTCGGCGCGCAGACCGGCCGGGTCACCCGGCTACACGACTATTCGGTCTCCGGGGCGGCGCTGGACGCACCGGGTCTGCACGCCGACAACGCACACTGTCCGGCCGCGAATGCCGGCGGCGGTGAACTACCCGATGTGTTCTGCCAATTGGAGGAAGCGGGCGGCGAGGCCCGAGACCGCGGCTATCAGGTGGACCTGGTCCTGCTGGACGGCTGCATCAATGATCTGGATCCGATCTTCGGCATCCCCGTCGGACTCACGCCGGGCAGTCAGGATCTGACCGCCGCGGTGCGCCGCGAATGCGGGGGTGCGGGAGCCGAACCGGTCAATCCGGCCGCGAATGTGCCGTACTTCAGCAGCAGCAAGCTTGGTTACGGCGGCCGGGGCATGCAGGACGCCATCGAGAAGGCCCATGCGCTGCCCGGCAGTCCGAAAGTGCTGGTGTCCAACTACTTCTACGGAGATGCCGCGCCGGGCACCCCGCAGGGTGTGCAGCAGCGCTGGTCGGAATTCGTACGGACCTCGGCGGAGGCGTTCCGCACGGCCGCGGATCGCGCCAATACCGCCGCCGGGGAGACCTTCGCGGTGGCCGCGGACGGCCTGTTCGGTCAGGACGGCGGAGCGGCCGGCAATGATTCCAAGCTGTGGATGAATCCGCTGGGCGACGAGGAGATCTCGCTGCGGCTGCTGGCCTGCCCACCGCACAGTGATCAGGCGCCGCAGTGCGGGAAGGCGGTGGCCGGGCACGCCGATGTCGAAGGCGCGCGGCAGTACGCGAAAACCTTCCTGCTGAATCCGAGAGTCCGCGAATGGTTCGGCGGCGGTGGGCCTCTCGGTGACGGCTTCACCGTCTCCCGCACCGCCGGTCCGTCCGGGTCCACGGTGGATTTCGACGCCACCCCGGCGGGCGGTGCGATTCGCCAGTACGAGTGGTACTTCGGCGATGGGGCGCACCTGACCACGAACGGTCCGGCCACCTCGCACGCCTACGCCGATTCCGGGCCGAACCTGCCGCGCCTGGTGGTCACGGATATGACCGGTCGCCGCAGCATGTACGAGCTGAACGAACCGATCGTCATCGGCTGAGGTTCTTCTCGGCCGGGTGACAACAGCACTCCGCCCCGGGACCTGAGGGGTCGGGTCCCGGGGCGGAGTGCTGTCAACGCTTTACGCGCCGATGAACTCGACGGCCTTCTCGCCGATCATGTAGCTCGGGGCATTGGTATTGCCGCCGGTGATGCTGGGCATGATCGAGGCGTCGGCCACGCGCAGGCCCTCGATGCCGTGCACCTTGAGCGTCGGGTCGACGACCGCGCGCTCGTCCACGCCCATACGGCAGGTGCCGACCGGGTGGTAGATGGAGTGCACGCGATTGGGGAGCTCCGCGCGCAGTGCGTTCTCGTCCTGCAGTGCGGGTCCGGGGGCGAGCTCCTCGGTCCAGTCATCGGCAATGCTCTTGTGCGCCATGATCTCCCGGATCATCCGAATGCCCTCGATGAGGAATTCGGTGTCCCGCGGGTCGCTCAGGTAGCCCGGGTCGATGAGCGGGGAGGCGAACGGGTCGCTGGAGGCCAGCGTCATCTCGCCGCGGCTCTTCGGGTAGATGAGGCTCGGGAAGATGGTGAAGCCGGGACGGCGATCGACCAGGTGCAGCTTGTCCTCGTCCTGGTTGGGGATCGGGTAGCTCCACGGCAGGGTGTGGATCTGCAGGTCCGGGTAGTCGCCCTCGGCGAACTTGGTCTTGACGAAGCCGCACGCCTCGAACACGGTGCGTCCCATCCAGGAGCTGCCCGGACGGAGCATCTCCTGCATGATGCCGCTGGCGAAGTGGGTCGGAATGCCGCGGTGGATGGCCTTCTTCGAGATGAAGGTCATCGGCACGAAGAGATGATCGTGCAGGTTCTGCCCGACGGGCAGATCGGCCACCACGTCGATGCCGTGTTCGCGCAGGTGCGCGGCCGGGCCGATGCCCGAGAGCATGAGCAGCTGTGGCGAGCCGATGACGCCACCGGAGACGATGACCTCCTTGGCGGCGCGCACGATGCGGCGGGTGCCGTTCTTCTCGGCGATCTCGACGCCGGTGGCGCGGCCGTTCTCGATGACGACCCGGGTGGCGTGCACATGGGTGAGCACGGTCAGGTTCGAGTTCGGCATATCGGTGATGTAGCCGCGCGAAGAGCTGTACCGCAGACCGTCTTTGACGCTCTGCTGGAAGATCGAGATGCCTTCCTGCGATTCGCCGTTGTAATCCTCGATGATCGGCGCGCCGGTGACGGCGGAGGCGGCGACCATGAACTGCTGGGCGATCGGCGTCAGGTTCTGCTGCCGGGTGACCTCGATGGGTCCGCCCGTGCCGCGCAGTTCGGTCGCGCCGTCCTGCCAGTTCTCCAGGCGCTTGTAGGCGGGGACGACCTCGTCGTAGCTCCACCCGGTATTGCCCTCGGCGGCCCAAGAGTCGTAGTTGGCCTTGTTGCCGCGCACGTAGAGCATGCCGTTGACCGAGCTGGATCCGCCGAGCACCTTGCCGCGCGTCATGGGGATCAGGCGGTCGTTGGCGTGCTTCTGCGGGGTGGAGAACTGCTTCCACGTCACGCGCTTCTTCAGCTGCGGGACGGTGTGCACCATGCTGATCGCGCCGGGCATGGTGACCAAGCGGGTGTTGTCCTTGCGGCCGGCCTCCAACAGGATCACGCTGGCGCCGCGCTCGGCGAGACGTCCTGCCACGATGGCGCCCGCACTACCAGCGCCGACGACTACGTAGTCGGCTGCCGTTGCGGCGTCCGCGGAGCGCGGAGAAGCGGTCATGTTCGTTACCTCATCCTCGAGTGTGCCTGGGGTCACTGTAGAACAGGTTCTAGTCTGCCCGCACGGTGGACATGATGTCCAGTCATAAGATCGACTTCAAGGGGTAGGGGGTCCCGAGTGAGTCGCGAGCGGTCATGTTCTAGAAATGCCCAGCGGTAACTGTATGGGCGGAGGGCGGCCGAGGCGCGATCACGCCATCGAAACCGGGGTTACCGTGCCGGGTGACGTGGTTCAATCGTCGTGAAACACGTTCCAGTTTCGAGATCATAGCGGCTAGCTGCCGTAGGAGGAACAGTGTCTGTTCCGTCATTACCGGCCGGATTCGATTTCACCGATCCGGGACTCTGGGCCGATCGCAGTCCCGTCGAGGAGTTCGCCGCGCTCCGGCGCACGGCGCCCGTCTGGTGGAATGCGCAGACTCCCGAACAGGCCGCGCCGTTCGAGGACGGCGGCTTCTGGGCAATTACCCGGCACGAGGACGTCAAGGAGATATCCCGCAGACCGGAGATCTGGTCGTCGCACGAAAAGGGCGCGATCATCCGAATGCCTGCCGATTCGCTACCGGAACAGCTGGAGCTGTCACGAAATGCGTTGCTGATCAATATGGATCCGCCGAAACACACCAAGATTCGGCGGATCATCTCGCAGGGATTCACCCCGCGCGCGGTGGAAGCCCTGCGCAAGACGCTCACCATGCGCGCGAAAGCCATTGTCGCCGAGGCGAAGGCCGCCGGCGGTGGCGATTTCGTGCAGCAGGTGGCGTCCGAACTGCCGCTGCAGGCCATCGCCGAGTTGCTCGGAGTGCCGCAGGACGATCGGCACAAGCTCTTCACCTGGTCCAATCAGCTGCTGAGCTATGACGATCCCGAGTTCGCCGGCGCGAATATGACCGCCAATGCCGAACTGCTCGGATACGCCTACAACCTGGCCGAACAGCGGCGCGCCTGTCCGGCCGCGGATATCGTGACGCAGCTGGTGACCGCCGATGTCGACGGTGAGGCGCTGGGCAGCGACGAATTCGGCTTCTTCGTCATCCTGCTCTCGGTGGCGGGAAATGAAACCACTCGCAATGCCATCACGCACGGCATGAAGGCATTCGTGGACAATCCGGGGCAGTGGCAGCTGTATCGGGAGCGGCGGCCGCGGACCGCGCCGGACGAAATCGTGCGCTGGGCGACACCGGTGACGTCTTTCCAGCGAACCGCGCTGTGCGACACCGAAATCGGCGGGCAGAAGATTCGCGAAGGCGATCGGGCGGGGTTGTTCTACAGCTCCGCCAACTTCGACGACGAGGTATTCACCGATCCGTTCTCGTTCGACGTACTGCGCGACCCCAATCCGCATGTCGGGTTCGGCGGCACCGGCACGCACTTCTGCGTCGGCGCGAATCTGGCGCGACTCGAGATCGACCTCATGTTCAATGCGATTGCCGATGCCATGCCCGATCTCGCCGAGGTGGCGCCGCCGGAGCGATTGCGGGCGGGCTGGATCAACGGCATCAAGCACTGGCAGGTCCGATACGCCTGAACCGGATGTCCGTATTCGTGCACCCGGGCGTGACGTGGGTGAACGGTGGCGTCCACGAACTCGTTCTATATTCGTGGACGTGACCTCACTTCGCGAAATCCCGCTGCAGACGCTCACCGACAAGCCCACCACGCTGGCTGAACTGGCCGGAGACAAGGTGGTGCTGCTGGTCAATGTCGCCTCCAAATGCGGCCTCACCCCGCAGTACACCGGCCTGGTGGAACTGCAGCAGACCTACGGCGCGCGCGGCTTCAGCGTGGTCGGCGCCCCGTGCAACCAGTTCATGGGCCAGGAGCCCGGCACCTCCGAGGAGATCGCCGAATTCTGCTCCACCACGTACGGGGTCGACTTCCCGCTGCTGGAGAAGCTCGAGGTGAACGGCGAGGGCGCGCACCCGCTGTACCGGGAGCTGACCCAGGTGGCCGACGCCGAGGGCGCCGCCGGCGATGTCCAGTGGAACTTCGAGAAGTTCCTCATCGGCCGTGACGGCACGGTGCTCGCCCGCATCCGCCCCCGCACCGAGCCCACCGACGAGTCGGTAACCAGCGCAATCGAAGCCGCGCTCTAGTCATTGAGGTGTGGATCCCGGCCAAAAGCGCGCCGGGAGGCCGAGACGAAGTGCGCCGGGATGACGAGCCCCGTCATCGCGGACGGCGGCCCCCCGCCATCCCGGCATGCTTTTGGCCGGGATCCACACCTACCGGCTACATGCGCCGTCGCCGGTAGCGGACCGCGCAGGGCTGCTGCAGTTGCACGACCATCTTGGAGTGGTCGTTGCGGTAGGTGTCCGACGGCTGGGCGAGCTCGAATTCCCAGTCGCGCAAGAGGATCGAGAAGATCGCCTTCAGTTGCATGAGGGCGAAGGCTGCTCCCACACAGCGGTGGCGCCCCGCGCCGAAGGGGATCCAGGTCCAGCGGTTCAACAGGTCGGCCTGATTCGGGTCGAGGTAGCGGCCGGGGTCGAAACGGCCGGGTTCGGGGAAGTCCTCCGGAATGCGGTTGGAGACAGCGGGTGTCGCGGCCACCAGGTCGCCGGGGGCGATGGTGTGGCCGCAGACGTCGAATTCGTCGCGGGCCACGCGCATCAGCACGATGAGCGGCGGGTGCAGGCGCAGTACCTCCTTGAGCACCGCCTCCAGCTGTGGAATCTGGCGTAGCGCATGGAAACTCACGTCCGCGCCGTCGGCGTAGAGCTCGTCCAGTTCGGTGACGACGCGCCGCATCACCTCCGGATTGCGGAGCAGTTCGATGATCGTCCAGGCGGCGGTGCCCGAGGTGGTGTGATGCCCCGCGAACATCATGGAGATGAAGACGCCGGTGATCTCGCTGGGTGAGAAGCGGGGGTTGCCCTGCTCGTCCTGGATCGAGACCAGCACATCCAGCATGTCCCGATCGTCTTTGCCGGTGGGCGGATTCGCGAGCCGGCCCGCCATGATGTGCCGCACCAGCTTCACCAGTTGCCAGCGGGCTTCATCGCGGCGGCGGAAGCTTTCGATGGGTGCGTCCGGGTCGACGTAGCAGTAGGCGTCGGTCCCGCGCTCCAGCTCGTGATAGAGGTATGCGAAGCGCTTGTCGAGCTCTTCACGGAATTTGACGCCGATGAGGCAGGCCGACGAGGTATAGATGGTCAGCTCGGCGAAAAATTCGAGCAGATCGATTTCGCCTGTGGTGCCACATGATTCGAGCATGCGGTGCACTTCGCGGGCGATCGTGGTGGCATGACCGCGCATCTGATCGGCGCGCAGCGCCTGATTGTGCAGCATTTCTTTACGGCGCTCCGGCGGGGCGTCGAAGACCACGCCGGCACCGAAGATGGGCTTCATGAACGGGTAGGCGGCGGCCTGATCCAGGTCCTCATCGCTCGCGCGGAAGAAGAATTCATTGGCCTGCGCACCGGTCAGCAGAATGACATCGCGCTGGGCCAGCCGGAAGGCGCCGATATCACCGCATTCGGCGCGGACCCGCGTCATGAGGGCGATGGGGTCGGTGCGGAATTCCTCGAGGTGGCCGTGCTCGTGTTCGCCGCCCGATACCTGCCGTGGTCTGGTCGGCGTCATCGGAAACCTCCCGCAGTGCAGCAGACAGCTGTCTGGACGGTACTACGGGAGTGGGTGCCCGGCAGCCGAATCCGCGGATTCCGGAAGACCTCGGTCGCGCAGCGCGAGCAGCGCGGATTTCTCCAGGCGGTCGGCGATTTCGGCATACGAGGCGTACCCCATACCGGCGCGCACCAGTGCGCCCGCGTACAGCAGTTCGAGCGTCTCCACGAGGTCCAGATCCGCCTCCGCGCCGAGGGCGCCGATGAGCCGCTGGCGAATCTCGCTGCCGATACGCAACCGCAGATGCGCCACATCCGGATCGGTGCCCAGCAGCGCACTCGTCACCGCGCCCGCGAGCGCCGGTTCGTCGGCCACGAGCATGGCGGTCTGCCGCAGCACCGCGAGCACCCGCTCATTGCTGTCGAGGCCCTCGTTGCCGGGTGCGGGCGTGGCGGCCAGTCGCCGCCAGAACAGCTCCGCGACCAGATGCTCCTTCGAGGAGAAATAGGTGTACGCGGTGGCGGTGCCGACTCCGGCGGAGGCCGCGACCATGCGCACCGTCAGCCCCGCGAAACCCTCTCTGGACAGCACTTCCATCGCCGCCGTCGTGAGCCGATCGACGGTGTCGGCCTGCTTCTCGGTGAGCCGGCGGCGGGTGGCCTCCATGCTCACCGTGGGACGTTCGGAAAGGGAATCAGACACGTGTCCGGATGCTACTATGGGCCCGGTCTCCGGGCAACTCGCCGATGTGCAATGTGCATCAATGCGTGCGCCCCAGAAAGGTTTTCGTATGACGCAGGCCGAGATTTCCGCCGACACCCGCGCTTTGTTCGAACTCGCCGAGCGAACCACCGGATTCATGCCGCCGGAAGAGGGTCGCGCACTCTACGAAGCCGCGCTCATGTACGCGGGCGACGGCACCATTCTGGAGATCGGCACCTACTGCGGCAAGTCAGCCATCTACCTGGGTGCGGCCGCGCGCGAAACCGGAGCGACGGTCTTCACCGTCGATCACCACGGCGGCTCGGAGGAACACCAACCGGGCTGGGAGTACCACGACACCAGTCTGGTCGACCCCGAGACCGGAGTCTTCGACACCGTAACCGCATTCCGCCGCAGCATAGTTCGCGCAGGCCTGGCCGAAACCGTGATCGCGGTCATCGGCACCTCCGCCGCCGCGGCCCGCATCTGGCGCACACCCCTGCGCCTGCTGTTCATCGACGGCGGCCACACCGAGGAAGCCGCACAGCGCGACTACGACAACTGGGCCCACTGGGTCGCAGGCGGCGGCCTCCTGGCCATCCACGACGTCTTCCCCGACCCCGCCGACGGCGGCCGGGCGCCGTACAACATCTACCGCCGAGCAATGGACAGCGGAAAGTTTCGCGAGCTTTCCGTGACGGGTTCACTGCGGATTCTTCAGCGCAATGCCGCGTGCAATTGAACAAGGCAAAAGAGACAAGACAAAGACGCCTGGACAAGATAGAGCAAGACATAAGAACGCAAGACGAAAGCTAAAACCCGAATATTCTGAATAGGCTTATATCACAACGGAATTCGCCTTTCCGGGTCTGATTTCCGGGAGTAGAATAGAGGCATGGAATCAGGGGGAGAAACCGCAATCGCGGCCAGTGCATCAGCACTGGCCGCTGCGGTCGAATCCCTCGCCAACCTGTCGTTGATTCCGGTGCCGGACACCGACATCGTGGCGTTGATGCAGCAGATCGAAACCTGCACTCGCCGGTTGGCGTCGGTGCAACGGGATCTGATCGTGCAAGCCTGCGCCCGGTCATTGCCCGCTCTCAACGGTTCGGGTAGCCCGGCCCTGTATTTGCAATCGGTGCTGCATATCTCGCACGGGGATGCGATCAACCGGTGGCGTGCCGCTGAGGATCTCGCGGTGTGGCATCGCGTCGGTGACGAGCCCGACCCGGCCCCGGTGCTGCCGTGCTCGGCCCAAGCCCTCGACGAGGGTGCGATCTCCCTCGATCACGTGCGAGTCATCCGGCAGGTCATGAACCGGTTGCCCGGCAAGGTCGCTCCCGAAGCCCGCGCCTACGCCGAGAAGCAACTCGCCTTGCAGGCGCGTGCCTTGGATCCGACGCATTTGCCGAGGATCGGGGAGATGATCCTGGGTTTCCTGGACCCGGACGGCAAGCTGACCGAGGACGCGGATCGGCAGAACCAGCGCAGTGCGGTTCTGAGCCCGCAACGCTACGACCTGATGTCCACCCTCACCGTCGAGCTCACCCCCGATGCCCGTGCGGCATTCGATGCTGTCATGGCCAAGCTGGCCCGTCCCGGTATGTGCAACCCGGCGGACAAGGAAAGCCCGTGGGCCGAGGATGAGGACAACCCGGTGCCCCGGGATGTGCTGGAGGCGTGCGCGGCCCGTGACGAGCGCAGCAAGGCCCAACGCCAGCACGATGCGTTGCTGGCGGTGTTGCACCCGGACTTCAACCCCACCAAGCTGGGTTCCCACCGTGGGCTGCCGGTCTCCACGATCATGACCATCGACATCGAGGACGTCGAACGCGCTGCGGGGGTGGCCACCACCGCCACCGGTGGGCAGGTCCCGGTCGAGAACGCCCTCCGGTTGATGGCCCGCCACTGCAAGACGTTCGTGCTCGTGAAGGACAAGCACGGTATGCCGTTGCATATCGGGGAAATCCGGTTGGCGAATCCGGCGCAACGGTTGGCGTTGATCGCCACCGAACGTGGGTGCACTCGCCCGGGGTGCTCGGCTCCGGCGAGTATGGCCGCGGCCCATCATGTGACCGAGTTCAGCAAGGGCGGCCCGACCGATATCGAGAACCTGACCTTGGCGTGTGATCAGTGCCACGGCCTGGTCAAAGACGGGCCACGCGGGTGGAAAACGATCAAACTCGGTGCGGATTCGGACTTTCCGGGCCGGACCGCGTGGATCGCCCCGGCGCATGTGGACCCGACCCGAACTCCGCAGGTCAACCACCTGCATCACCCGGGGGAGTTGTTGACCGAGGTTCCGCCGTCGGTGCGGCCTCGCAGGGTGTGTCGTGCCTCGGGATTGTCGCCGGTGCGGTACCGGGTGCTCGGCCGGGCCGTCACACCCCTACCGCGACAATAGGTTCTCCCGCCTCTGGTGTCACCGGCAGGTTGTTCCTGTCGGTGCTGGAGGTCGTTGCCGCATCGGCTTTCGGGCCGGTTCGCTCGCCGAACAATGACAACCCCACCGCGACAACAGGTTTCCCCGCCCCGGACGCGTACCCGCAGGGCGGCAACACCACCGAGGGCCACCACCGAATCTGCCGCCCACCGGACCACACCACCACACCACCACGCCAGACCGCGAGTCTTCCCTGCCCCTGCCCCTGCCCCTGCCGCTGCCCCTGCCCCTGCCGCTGCCGTTGTCGCTGCCCCCTGTCGGCCTGATCCCGCTCCTGCTGTAGGCCGTTGCCCGGCGTGGCCTTCCGGGTTCTTGTTCTTCGATCCCTTGTTTCCAGGCGTCCTTGTCTTTCGGCTCTTGTCTTTTCGTGTGGTCCGGTTTCAGAGACAAACACGAAGAACGAAGACTCGGATGACATGGGCTGAGAGGGCGAGACGCGGAAAGGTGAAGGTTCGGCGAGTGAGGGCGGGGAGGAGAGGGTGGGGTGTCAGGGGGTGCTGGGTTCGGGGCAGGTGCAGGTTGTTGGGGTGGGGAGGTGGGGGAGGAGGGTGCGGAAGATGTTGTGGGCGGGGGTGGTTCGGGTTAGGGCGTCGGCGGCTAGGAGGGTGGCGGCGGCGGTCCAGGTGGTGCGTTCTTCGGGCCAGCGTTTGCCGTCGGTGAAGACGAGCCCGGTCCAGTAGGAGCCGTCGGACTCGCGGAGATGTTGCATGTTGGTGAAGAGGTGAAGGGCTCGAGAGGTGTCGCCTATGGCATCCAGGGTCAGGACCAGTTCGCAGGTTTCTGCGCCGGTTACCCAGGGTTGGTCGGAGACGCAGCGGATGCCCAGGTCGGGGACTACGAAGGTGGGCCAGTGGGTGTCGATTCGGGCTTGGGCGGCTCGGCCTCGGATCGCGCCGGAGAGGACGGGGTAGTACCAGTCCATGGAGTAGCGGGCCTTGTCGAGGAAGGCTTCGGGGTGGTCGCGGAGGGCGTGGCCCAGTCGGAGGGCGGCTACCTCCCACTCGGGTTGGGGGTCGCCGAGTTGGTCGGCCAGGGCGAGGGCACAGCGGAGGCTGTGGAAGATGCTGGAGCAACCGGTGAGGAGGGCTTCGCCGGAAGAGCCCTGGGGGCCTGCGGACCAATGGATTTCGCCGAAGCGGCCCTGTTGGAGCGAGAGGACGAAGTTGACGGCGTCGCGGACCACCGGCCACATTTCGCGGGCGAAGACGTAATCGCCCGTGCTGGTGGAGTAGTGCAGCACGCCGGTGGCGATGTAGGCGCAGAAGTTGGTGTCGCTGTGCTCGTTCTCGATGACGCCGTCGCGGAACTGGCTGGGCCAGGAACCTTCGGCGCGCTGGGTTTTCGCGCTCCAGAGGTAGGCGGCGCGGGCTTCGTCCAGCAGCCCGGCCGCCGTCAATGCCATGGCGTTTTCGATGTGGTCCCAGGGGTCGGTGTGGCCGCCGGTGAACCAGGGCAGCGCGCCGTCGGATTCCTGTGTGGCGGCGATGGATTCGGCGCTCTGCAGGAACTGGCGGGCGGTCAGGACACCGGGGACGCGGGGTAGGTCAGCGCCGGGCACTGCGAACCGCCGGTTTCGCGAAGTACAGGGCGACGCTCTTGCCGATGAACGGATCGAGCAGTCGTTCGGTGACGCGGGTGAGCTGCGGCGCGGACATCATGTCCCACACCAGCATTCGGTGATAGGTGCTCACCAGCGGGTTCTTCTCGTCCTTTACACCGACCGCGCATTTCAGCCACCAGTACGGGGAGTGCAGCGCATGTGCGTGGGCCCTGTGGATGAATCGCATACCCTGCGCCGCGACCTTGTCGCGGAGTTCGTCGGCGCGGTAGATACGGACGTGTCCGCCCTCGTTGGCGTGGTATTCGTCCGACAGTGCCCAGCAGATCCGTTCCGGCAACCACCGCGGCACCGTGATCGCCAGTGCCCCGCCGGGTTTGACCACGCGCACCAATTCGGCGATGGCCGCCTCGTCCTGGGGCACGTGCTCGAGGATCTCGGAGGCGATCACCACATCGAATTCCCCGTCCCCGTAGGGCAGATCCAGTGCGTCGCCGCGCACCGTCTCGGCCTTGGCGTACCCGGGCGCCTCGCCGACCTCGGCCATGGCCTGGAACATGACGTCCACATCGGCCAGGTCCGAACCGTTCTGGTCGAACGCCACAATGTCCGCACCGCGCCGATACGCCTCGAACGAATGCCGGCCGGCCCCGCACCCCACATCGATGACGCGGGTGCCGGGGCCGATGCCCAGGCGATCGAAGTCGACGGTCAGCATTGGTGCGCCTCCTGGCGGATCGGGGTGATTGCCGGACGGGAGCCGTGCCGGGTTATAGCTTGTTCGTAGACGGAGACCGTTTGGGCGGCAACGGCTTCCCAACTGAAGACCTCGAGAGCGCGTCGCCGCCCGGCCGCGCTCAGGTGACGCAGGCGTTCGGGGGAGTCGAGCAGTTCGCCGAGTACCCGGGTCAGCTCCGCGACATTGCCGGGTTCGACCAGCTCCGCGCAGCCGCCGACCACCTCGGGCAGGGCGCCCGCGCGGCTGGCGACGAGAGGTGTGCCGCTGGCCATGGCCTCCACGGCGGGCAGGGAAAAGCCTTCGTACAGCGAGGGGATGCAGGCGATTTCGGCGGAGCTGAGCAGCTGGGCCAGTTCCTCGTCGCCGAGTCCGCTGACGGCGGTGACGATATCGGCGATGCCGAGTTCGGCGATGAGCTTCTCGGTGGGGCCTTCCGGCTCCAGTTTCGCGACCAACCGCACGTCCAGAGCATGCGTATTACGCAGCTGGGCAACGGCATTCAGCAGGTGCGAGATGCCCTTCAACGGCTTGTCCGCGCTGGCAACGGCGACAATGCGCCCGGGCACCCGCGGTGACGCCCGCGGCCGGAACAGTTCGGTGTCCACACCCAGCGGCACCGTGCGCAGCTGTTCCGGCAACACCCCGAAGTCCGCGGCGATATCGTTCGCCGAGGACGACGATACGGTGATCAGCTCCGGAATCTGCCGGGCCACCCGCTGCTGCATGCCGAGAAATCCATACCACCTGCGCAGGAAGGGTTTTCGCCGCCACGTCGCGGCGGCCAGATCGACCTCCCGGTCCCGGGTGATCGGATGGTGGATGGTCGCGACCAGCGGCAGATGCCGCGCGATATCCAGCAGCCCGTAGCCGAGGCACTGATTGTCGTGCACCACATCGAATTCCGCCGCCCGCGCGCGCAGGAGTCTCGCGGCGCGCAGGCTGAAGGTGCGTGGCTCCGGGAAGCCCGCCGTCCACATGGTGGCGACCTCGAGCAGGTCGATGCCGTCGCGGATCTCGCTGGGCCGGGGGGTGCGGAACGGGTCCTCGTCCCGGTACAGATCCAGGCTCGGGACCTCGGTGAGTCGCACCCGGGGGTCGAGATGTTCCGGATAGGGCTGCCCGGAGAACACCTCGACCGCATGCCCCAGTTCCGCCAGGCCCGCGCTGAGATAGCGGACGTAGACCCCTTGTCCTCCACAGTGGGTTTTGCTGCGGTAGGACAGCAGGGCAATACGCACGTCACGGCCTTTCGTAGGGCGCAGCGAAATTTACTGGGGGAGTGTGAATTTCAGAAGTCGCGCCGGCCGCCCGGCAACTGGGCCGGACGGCTCGGGAATCAGCGGACCAGGCCGAGCGATCAGCGGAGCAGGCCGAGCGGCTCGAGTTTGCCCGCCAGCCGCTCCAGATACGCCAGGACCTCGGCCTCCGGCTTGTCCGGCATGCCGTAGAGCACGTCGGTGACACCGGCCTCGGACCAGGCGGCCAGCTTCTCCGCATCGGGCTTGAAGTCCAGTGCGACCACGCGCGGTGCGCCCTCGCGTCCGGCTTCCTCCCAGTGCTTCATGAGCAGTGCGGTGGAGGCGAAGACATCCGATTCGGTGGGCGTGGTGATCCACCCGTCGGCCGACTTGGCGATCCACTTGAAGGTCTTGTCGGTGCCGCCCGCCCCGATGAGCAGCGGCACATGTGCCTGCACCGGCTTCGGCCACGCCCAGCTGGGACCGAAGGAGACGAAGTCACCGGAGTAGCTGGCCTCCTCCTGCGTCCACAGCGCCCGCATGGCTTCGATGTACTCGCGCAGTACGGTGCGCCGCTTGTTGCCGGGCACCCCGTGATCGGTGAGTTCGTCGGTGTTCCAGCCGAATCCGGCGCCGAGCGTGACGCGCCCGCCGGAGAGGTGATCGAGCGTGGCGATCGTCTTCGCGAGGGTGATCGGATCACTCTCGGTGGGCAGCGCCACCGCCGTGGACAATTCGATGCGGGAGGTCACCGCGGCGATGGTTCCCAGCGTCACCCACGGATCGAGCGTGCGGGTATAGCGATCGTCGGGCAGTTCGGCGGTGCCGGTGCCGGGATGGAACGCCTCGCGCTTGATCGGGATGTGGGTGTGCTCGGGCACGAAGAACGAGGCGAAGCCCTGCTCCTCGGCCGCCTTGGCGGCGACCGCGGGGGTGATGCCGCGGTCACTGGTGAATTGAACGATGCCGAATCGCATATGCGTCATCCCCTCTCTCAGTTGGATTTGGCGGCGGCGATGCCCGCGCGCCTGCCGTAGAAACTTCCGTCACCCAGCGAGCAACCGCTGGCATAACCGCCCGCGCAGATGCCCGAGGTGACGCGACCCGCCGCGAACAGTCCGGGGATCGGCTCGCCGGACACGTGCAGCACCCGCGAATCCAGATCCGTGCGCAGCCCGCCGAGGGTGAATCCGCCGGTGTAGCCGCACAGGTCGTACGCGCCCAGCGGAGTGCCGATGGGCTTCACCCACTCCGGCTTCTTGTGCAGGAACGGGTCTTCGCCGTTCTCGGCATGCTTGTTGTAGAGGTCGATGGTCGATTTCAGGGTGTCGGCCGGGAGCCCCATTTCGCTCTCCAGCTCGGCGACGGTCTCCGCGACCCACGTCGGCGCGATGCGCAGGAAAGACATGGATGACTTGGTCTCGAACGCCTCCTCCAGAGCCGTCTCGTCGATGATGAGATACGCCTGATTGTCCTGGTCCTGCAGCACCGCCTGGCCCAGTCGGCCGGGGTAGGTGTCCTCGGTGACGAACCGCTGCCCGCGGCCGTTCACCAGAATGCCGCGCACCACCACCTGCGGGTCCGCGACCAGGGCGACCTCGGTGGCGTCCATATGCGCCAGATCCGCGCCCAGCGCCTGCGCGACCCGGATGCCGATGCCGTCGTGCTCCTCGACGGTCGCGGCGGGCCGCCCGGCGATCTTGGGCGCGAACCGCTCGACCATTTCGTGCTGGTACGCGAAGCTGCCGGTGGCCAGCACCACGCCGCGCTCGGCCCGGACGAACAGTTCCTTGCCGTATCGCTTGGCCGCCACCCCGACCACCCGGCCGGCGTCGTCGACCACGAGCCGCTGCAGCCGCACATCGAATTCCCGGCGGACGCCGAGCTTTTCGGCGGTATGGGCGAGCGGCTCCATCAGCATGTAGCCGCCGCCCTTCTCACCCAGCTTCTTGTCCTTGGTCCAGGCGAGGTGCCCACGCGGCACGGGGTCGGCGATGGTGTTGAACGGTGCGGCGTTCTCGCCGCCGGAGAACATCAGGCCCTGGTCGGCCGGCGGCTCGTAGCCGGGCTCGCCCCAGAACTCCTCCTTGAACGGAACACCCTGCGAGACAAGCCAATCGAAGTGCTCGACGCTGCCCTGGCAGTAATCGTGGATCTTGTTCTTGTCCACGCCCGGTCCGAGTGCGGCGGTCAGGAACTTCTCCATGTTCTCGGGAGTGTCCTCGAATCCGAGCGCCCGCTGCAGTGCCGTACCGCCACCGAGGTAGATGAAACCGCCGGACAGGGCGGCCGCGCCGCCCCAGCCGCCGGTGCGTTCCAGCACGAGCACATCGGCGCCCGCGCCGGCCGCCTCGATGGCGGCGCACACCCCGGCAATGCCGTATCCGACGACGACCACATCGGCCTCGAAGTCCCAGGAGTCGACCTCGCTGGACCGGAGCGGTCGTACGGTGGCGGTTTCAGCCATGTTCTGTTCAATTCCTAACGGGGGAGGGGAATTACTGCTTCTTGTGCTGTTTGACGGCCTTGCCGACCACGCCGTCCAGGGTGGTGCCCGCGGGCCAGCCCACGTAGTGGCACAGGAACAGCGCGATCTCCCTCAGCTGCTCCTCGTCCAGTTCCTCATTGCGCAGGGCCGCGCCGACCTGGATCTCGGCAATATCGAACAGGCCCTGTGCGGTGACCGCGCCGAGCAGCAGCAGCCGCCGGTCGCGAATGGAAAGCCCTGGGCGCGACCAGATATCGGCGAAGAGATGATCGGCGGTGACCGCGAAGTGTTCGCCGGGGCCGTCCTGGAATTCCCAGCCGTACACCTCGCTCATCTTCTTCAGTCCGCGTTCTCTGCGCTCGTCGGTCATGAGTTCCCCACCATTCCTGTCGTATCGATATGAGCTGTTGCCATGCGTGAAATCACCACTGCTCCCTCGCGATCGCGCCGCGCCCGACACCCAGCCCGTCGCCGAGTCCGCCGAGCGCCTGATCGGCCAGGGGCAGTTCCACACCCAACCGTTGCCCGAGTTCGAGCGCGAGCGACAGATCCTTCTCACCGAGATCGCGCACATGGGTGAGAATCGGGAACCAGAAATCGTCCTCGGCCACCGCCGCGGTGGTGTCGCGCAGCATGATCGCGCCCGGACCGCCGGTGTGCTTGTCGGAGTGCCGGACCACCTTGCCCAGCTCACGAATATCGAGCCCGGCCGCTTCGGCCAGCCGCTGCGCCTCCGACGCCGCCGTGCCCAGGCCGATGAAGCCGACGGAGCGTTCGACACCGGTCATTCGCGGACCACCGATCCGTTGCCGTCAGGGCTGAGATTGCTCGGGCTCAACGGTAGCTCCCATGCTGTCCGGACACGTGTACGGACTATAAGTTCGGAGCTCGGAAACGCGCAAGAACATGTTTCAGTTTGGGAGACTGTTTCTCAGGTTAGATTCGTCGATCCGTTGCCAGCAGCCCGCCGCGCTAGTACCGTGCAGACACGTGTCCAGTCAGTTGTACTGATGGCGGGACGGCGTCCGCCGGAGCCGGCGAACGTGTTATGGAATACGAGGTGCAGAGACGATGACCGCAGCCTCCCTCGAGCCGCTGCTGTTCGACCCCTACGACTACGGCATCCATGAGGATCCGTACCCCATCTACCAGCGGCTGCGCACCGAAGCGCCGGTGTATCACAATCCGGGGCTGGACTTCTGGACGCTGTCGCGGCATGCCGATGTGGGCGCCGGATTCCGCGACAATGTGCGGCTCTCCAGCGCCAACGGGGTATCGCTGGATCCGGCAGCCTGGGGGCCGCACGCCCACCACACCATGTCCTTCCTGGCCATGGACGATCCGCGGCATCTGCGCCTGCGCAAACTCGTCTACCAGGGCTTCACCCCGCGCCGGGTGACCGAGATGAGCGATCGCATTCGCGAGATCACGCTGCAGCATCTCGAACCCGCGCTGGCGAGTAGGAGTTTCGACTGGATCGACGATGTCGCGGGCAAACTCCCCATGGACGTCATCTCCGAACTGCTCGGTGTGCCCGATGCCGACCGCGCCGAATTGCGCAGGCTCGCCGATCTGCTGCTGCATCGTGAGGAGGGCGTGCTCGATGTACCCGTCCCCGCCATGGAGGCGGCACTGAGCCTGTTCGGCTACTACACCGATATGGTCGCCGCCCGCCGCAAACAGCCCGCGGATGATCTGACCTCCGCACTGCTGGAGGCCGAAGCCGACGGCGATCGGCTCACCGATCAGGAGATCATCGGCTTCATGTTCCTGATGGTGGTCGCCGGAAACGAGACCACCACAAAACTGCTGGGCAATGCCCTGTACTGGGCGGGAGTGAACCCCGAGCAGTACGCCAAGGCGGCCGAGCATCCCGACCTCGTCGGCGACTGGGTGGAGGAGACGCTGCGCTACGACGCGTCCAGCCAGATCCTGGCGCGCACCGCGGCCGAGGATCTCGAGTACTACGGGCAGACCATCCCGCAGGGCTCGAAGGTGTTGCTGCTCATCGGATCCGCCAATCGCGATACCGCGGCATTCCACGATCCGGACCGCTATGACATCGAACGGGCCGACAAGGGCGGGCTGATCAGCTTCGGGCGCGGCGTGCACTTCTGCCTGGGCGCGCATCTGGCACGGCTGGAGGCCGGAATCGTGCTGCGGGAGTTCACCGATCGGGTGCGCTCCTACGGATTGGAGGCGGGCAGCGAGCGCGTGCATTCGGTGAATGTGCGCGGCTTCGCGAAACTGCCGGTGACAGTGGAGGTTCGGTAATGCCGCGGTTCGCACCACATCCCGCCCGCAGGCCGGTTCTCATTGCCGGCGCTTCCTCGGGCATCGGGGCCGCCACCGCGATCGCGCTGGCCGAGCTGGGATATCCGGTAGCGCTGGGCGCCCGGCGTGTGGAGATCTGCGAGACCCTGGCCGAGAAGATTCGCGCCGACGGGGGCGAGGCCTTCGCCCATCGGCTCGATGTCTCCGATACCGCGTCCGTCGACGAATTCGTGGTCGCCGCCGAAAACGCGCTCGGACCGATCGAAATCGCGGTCTACGGCGCGGGTGATCTGGAATTCGGGCAGGGCTGGGACGTGCACCCCGAACTGTTCGACTCGCAGGTGCAGGTGCACCTGGTGGGTGCGCAGCGCCTCGCGCACCGGGTCGTACCCGGCATGATCGCAAGGCAGCGCGGGGATTTCGTCGTCATCGGCTCGGACTGCGCCGATCGGCCGCGACCGGGAATGGGCGCGTACAACGCCGCCAAGATGGGCGTCGAGGCCCTCGCCCGGCAAATGCGCATGGAACTGGAGGGCACCGGTGTGCGCTCGTCCATCGTGCGCCCGGGCCAGACCCAGACCGGTATGGGTATGACGGCCACCCCCGAGGTGGTCGGGCCGCTGCTCGAGGACTGGGTGAAGTGGGGCTTCGCCCGGCACTCCTACTTCCTGCGGGCCTCCGATATCGCCGCCGCGATCGTCGCCGTGGTCTCGACGCCGCGCGGGGCACACCTGGTGCTCGTCGAGGTGCAACCGGAAGCGCCGCTGAAAACCCCTGCACCGAAAAAGGATTCAGAAGGAGAGTAGATGCGCCTCGTGGTCGATCTCGACCTCTGCCAAGGGCATGCCGTCTGCCAGGACGAAGCCCCCGCACTCTTCCAGGTACCCAAACACGGGCAGGTCGACCTACTCCGCGCCGATCCCGGTGACGACCTGGACGCGGCTCGTGCCGCCGTCCGCTACTGCCCCACCCAGGCGCTCTCGCTCCGCGAAGACGATCCCACAGACTGAAGGAACGACCATGGCTTGGTCCCGTGACGAACTCGACGACACGATCGCCAAATGGGTGCAGGAGAACCAGCGCTGCGAAGCGCTCGGCGACTGGAAACCCTTGGCGGACTTTTATACCGAAGATGCCACCTACGGCTGGAACTACGGGCCCACCCAGGAGTTCATGGCCGTCGGCCGCGACGAGATCCGTGATATCGCACTCGGACAGGAGATGTTCGGCCTCGAGGGCTGGACCTACCCGTACCAGGAATTCGTGGTGGACGAGCGCAGCGGCAGCGTCATCGGATTCTGGAAACAGATCAATGAGAAGCACCGGGCGGACGGACGGCCATACAGCCCGGAGGGGATCGGCGGCAGCTGGTTCCGCTACGCCGGCAACGGCCAGTGGTCCTGGCAGCGCGACTTCTTCGACTTCGGCAATGTGACAGCGCTTTTCGTGGAGATGATCCAGAACGGAGCGCTCTCGGGCGGCATGCAGAAGCGGATCGAGCGGTCCGTCTCGGGGGAGCCGCTCGCCGGGTGGTATCCGGTCGGAGAGGGTCCGGCGCCACTGTGGTGAACAGCAGATACAGCTCGCTGTCCCGCAGCGAGCTCGCCGTACTGGTGCCGGAGCTGCTGCTGTGCGGGCACCTCATCGACCGATCCGGAATGGCGCATGCCATAGGCGCTTTCGGCCGCGAGGGCATGACCGAGGTGGCCATCGAGGAATGGCGGCTGGCCAGCCCGGTGTACACGCGGCGCATGCAGCGGGCGCTGGGCATCACCGGTGACGGTGTGGACGTCATCTTCAAGGGCTTCCAGCTCGATATCGGCGCGCCACCGCAATTCATGGACTTCCGATACCGGGTCCAGGACCACGACCACGGGGAATTCCACCTCGACCACTGCGGTGCGCTCGCGGATGTGGAACCCATGGGCGAGGCCTATGTGGTCGGCATGTGTCACGACATCGAAGATCCGACCTTCGATGCGACGGCGCTGGCCACCAATCCGTATGCGCAGGTGCGGCCGGTCCATCGGCCGCCGCGGCAGCCGGCGGACCGGAAACCGGTGTGCGCGTGGACGGTAACGATCGATAAGGATCATGAGCCGTTCGTGCCTTCCGCGGATGCGCTGGTGCTGAACGAATCCGCGGCAGCGCGCGTGGAACTGGGCGGTATCGATACGGAAGACGAAGGGCGGGCGGACTATTCGGGACCGCTCCTGAATGATATCCGGTTCGACGACTTCTCCCGTTCGGCGCTCATCCGGATCGCCGATGAGGTGTGCCTGCAACACCATCTGCTCACCCTCGGATTCCGCCGTGCCCTCGCGGCGCGCACCGATGCTGCCCGCGCCCTCGATATCGCGCGCAAGCAGTTCACCGGAATTGCCGGGCTCACCTCCGAGCGGCTGCGCAATGCGCTGAAACTCGGCGATGATCCGGCCTCGCTGGCGAAGGTCCTGCGCCTGCACCCCGCATTGAATCCGGCGGCCTATGTGGCCGCCGAGGTCAGCAGCGAAACCTATGGCGGGGAACGGGTGGTCGAGCTGCGACTCGATCGTGACTGCGGTGCGTGCACCGACGGCGCCTGGCCTGAGCTGCTCGACGCCGATCATCTGGAGCCGCTGAACGCACTGGTGCGCGGGGTGAATCCGCGTTTCCGCGCGGAGGTCCGGGTGGCCGGCGATCGGGCGCTGACCATCGAGATCGGGCTCGCCGCAACACCTTTCCCGGAAGCCTCCGAGGTCGCCATCACCCGCTTCAGCACCGGCGCGGCCTTCGATTTCACCGATCGGGGCGCGTCGCTTCCGCTCATTGTCCTGTAGCCAGCTGTCCCAAGAAAGCGAACGCCATGGTGTGCAATTTCGCCGACCTGTACGAACACTCCGCCGACGCGGTGCCCGACCGGATAGCCGTCATCGAGGGCGACCGCCGGCGCACCTTCCGGGAATTGGATGAGCGCGCCAATCGACTGGCGCATCACCTGGCCGTCGCCGGGGCCGGACCGGGCACTCATATCGGCTTCCATATGCACAACAGCATCGAGACTCTCGAAACACTGCTGGGCTGCTTCAAGATTCGCGCCGTACCCATCAATATCAACTATCGGTATCAGGCCGAGGAACTGCGCTACGTCTACGACAATGCCGACCTGGAAATGGTTGTGCATCACCGTTGTTACGCGCCGCTGATCGAAGAGGTGCGGCCGCAGCTGCCCAAACTGCGGCACACCCTGGTCGTGGAAGACGATCAGGGCGGCGCGGGATTGCCGACACAGTCGCTGTCCTATGAGACGGCGCTCGAAAATGCCACTGCGGAACGCGATTTCGAGACGCGCAGTCCCGACGACCTGTTCATCATGTACACCGGCGGCACCACCGGCCTGCCCAAGGGCGTCATGTGGCGGCAGGAGGACATGTGGCGAGTCCTCGGCGGCGGCATCGATTTCTACAGCGGCGAACCCGTGGCCGACGAGTATCAGCAGTCCCGGCTGGGCGCGGAGAATCCGCCTATGCGCTGGTTCGTCCTGCCGCCGCTCATCCACGCCGCCGCCATGATGCCGACCTTCACCGCACTGTGGTCCGGCAATACGGTGCTGTTCGAACCACGCTTCGATCCGGCCCGCATCTGGCAGGTGGTGGCGCGGGAGCAGCCGAATATCCTGGTCATCACCGGTGATGCGATCGCCCGGCCGCTGGTGGACGCCTATCGGGCCGCGCCGGTCGACGCCTCCTCGCTCTTCTCCATCGGCTCCGGGGCCGCGCAGCTGACACAGCAGGTGAAGAACGAACTGCTGGAACTGTTTCCGAGCACGCTGGTCAGCGAATCCATCGGATCCTCCGAAACCGGTTTCGGCGGTATCGGTTTCGCGCAGAAGGATGATGATCCGGGTCGCGGGCCGCGGGTCAATACCGGTCGTGGCGCGGTCGTCGTGGACGAGACCGGCCATCCGATCGCGCCGGGCGGCGAGGGCTGGCTGGCCAAAACCGGCAATGTGCCGATCGGCTACTACAAGGATCAGGCCAAGACCGACAAGCTGTTTCACACCGTGGACGGCCGGCGCATGGTGGTCACCGACGACCGCGCCCGCGTCGAGGAGGACGGGGCCATCACCCTCATCGGCCGCGGGAACATGGTGATCAATACCGGTGGCGAGAAGGTCTTCCCCGAGGAGGTCGAATCCGTCGTCAAGGCCCACGAATCGGTGTACGACGCCGTGGTGATCGGCATCGCGCACGAGCGCTGGGGGCAGCAGGTGGGTGCGATCGTCTCGGCCAACAGTGCCGTCGACTTCCCGGCACTGGAGCGGCATGTGCGCGCGCACCTCGCCGCCTACAAGCTGCCGCGCCGCATCTGGGTCGTCGATACGGTGTCCCGCACGCCGAGCGGCAAACCGGACTACCGCTGGGCCAAGGGGTACGCCGCGGCCCGCGAAGCCGATCACGAGGTGCGATAACCGGTTATGGAATGGAATGCCACGTCGGACACCGATCAGCAGTATACCTTGGCCGAATCCATGGCGAACATCACAAGAACCTGTTCTAATTTGGACATGGTGGAGGCGCATACGGTACTCGGTGAGCAAGTCCGCATGCCGGTCGAAATCCGCCATGCCGATGCCAGCTCCGCGCTCTTCCTGGTGCATGCCGGCGCGGCGCGCGCACTGCTCGCCCCGGCCGGCCTGGAACCGATCACCGTGCTCGGGCGGGCCGTCCTGTCCCTCGCCTTCGTGCGATACATCGACGGAGACCTGGGGCCGTACCACGAATTCGCCTTCTCGCTCATGGCGAAACAGCCGGGACACAAGGGCAGCACCGGGGCCTACATCCACTGGCTGCCGGTCAATCAGAGCTTCACCTGTGAAGCCGGACAATCGATTTGGGGCTTCCCCAAGCTGATGGCGGATATCGACATCACCCCCGTGCGCGGCGGCCATCGCTGCGAGGTGCGGGTGGACGGACAACTCGTCATCGCGCTGCGGGTGGCCGACGGGCTGCCCATGCCCGGCGGTGCGGGCGGCGCGTCCATCGACGCGTACACCTTCCGCAACGGCATGCTGCGGCGCACACCCTGGCTCATGAATCCGAGCCGGGTGCGCGGGCGGCCCGGCGGTGTCCGCGTCGAACTCGGCGACCACCCCGTCTCCGATCAGCTGCGTGCCCTCGGCCTGCCCAGGGGTGCGCTGTTCGCCAGCCGGATCGGAGCGCTCGCAATGACTTTCGACAATGCCGCGACGGTGTTGCAGACCAGGGGGAACCGATGACACAGACCGCGCTCGTCACCGGCGCCGCGAGCGGTATGGGCAAGATCGTCGCGCAGCGCCTCGCCGCCGCCGGGTGGAAGGTCGCGGCCGTCGATCTCAATCCCGACGGGCTGGCCGAGACCGCGCGGCGGTCGCCCAATATGTCCACCTATACCTGCGATGTCTCCGATCCGGAGCAGGTGCGCGCGGTGGTGGACAAGGTGCGCGGTGAACTCGGCACCATCGACCGGCTGGTGCACGCCGCCGGAATGTGCCATGTGCACGCCTCCGCGCTGGATCATGATGTGGCACAGATCAAGAAGATGATCGACGTCAACTACATCGGCACCGTCAACCTGTGTCAGGCCGTCATCCCGGCCATGAAGCAGGCGGGGACCGGCACCGTCGTGCTGTTCGCGTCCGTGGCGGGCTGGCTGCCCTCACCCGGTATGGCCGGCTACTCGGCCTCCAAATTCGCGGTCATCGGATTCATCGACAGCCTCGCCTACGAACTGCAGGGCAGCGGTGTGCGGCTGCTCGGCCTGTGCCCGCCCATGGTGGAAACCGCCTTCCTGGACAAGGTCCGGGAAGAGAACGCCTCGGTACTCGGCGGAGAAGGCGGTATGAGTCCCGAAGGCGTCATCGACGCACTGGAGAAGGCTCTCGCCAAACCGAAGAACCCGCTGTTCGTCTTCCCCGGGCAGGCCTATCCCACCTACCTCATGCGGCGCTTCCTGCCCGGCGTCATGCGCCGGATAGTCGGCCGCATGGTCAAGCCGACGGATTGAACCGTCGTGCGGATACCGGCTCGTGCTCCGACCGGTATCCGTCCCGGCGCTGGGCAATCGGGGCTCTACGGTTGCCCAGCGCCGACCCCTCCTCCTGCAACTACCTAGCGAATAATCGCTGGCCCGAACTCGTCCCCGCGAGGCACGATAGCTCTTCTGCACTGCTCGAACATCCAATTCGAGAGGGGACGGATGAGCTCGCGCGCGCCCGCGATCAGACTGGTATTGCGCTATTACGGCCGGGAAATGGCCCGGCGAAAGTTATTGACCGCCATCGGCATGCTGGGACCCGCACTAGGCGCCACCTGCCAAAATTATGTCGCACCACTGCTTGTCGCGGTGCTCATCGGCCGCGTCGCCGCGACCGGTGACTCCGGCCTCGCCACGGTGGGACCGTACGTGCTCGGCTTCGCCGCCGCGATCCTCGTGGCGGAGGTGCTGTGGCGCATAGGAATACACTGCCTCAACCGACTCGATGCCTACGGTATCGAGAGCCTGTACATCATCGCCATGGACGAATTGCTGGCCAAGGACGCGGCGTTCTTCCACAACAACTTCGCCGGATCGCTCACCAAGCGGGCGCTGAGCTTCGCCACTCGCTTCGAGCAGTTCGTCGACACCTTCGCCTTCGAGATCTTCGCCGCCGTAGTGCCGCTCGGGTTCGCCTCGGTGGTGCTGTGGCGCTACGACCCGCTGCTGGTCGTGGTGCTCATCGGCCTGCTAGTGCTGACCGGGCTGGTCATCGCGCCGCTGATCGCGCGGCGGCAGGCGCGGGTGGACGAGCGCGAGGCCGCCATCGCGCTGGTGTCCGGTCATGTGGCCGACAGCCTGGCCAATATGCAGGTCGTGCGCGCCTTCGCGGCCGAACGGCAGGAGGCGGCCGAGCATCGGCGGCGGGTCGCCGAACAGCGGCGGAAGTCGTTGCGCTCCTGGGATTATGCGAACCTGCGGATCGACACCGTGGTGACACCGCTGGTGGTGATCGCCAATGTGGCCGGACTGCTGATCGTGCTCGGGCTGCGCGGCGGGCACGCCTCGGTCGCGGCCATCATGGTGGCCTTCACGTACTACTGGAACGCGACGGCGATCATGTTCCGCTTCAACCAGATCTACCGGCGGCTGGAGAGCACGCTCACCGAATCGGCGCAGTTCACCGAACTGCTGCTGAAGCCGGCCACCGTGCTGGATCCGCAGGAACCGGAAGCGTTGCAGCCCAAGGGTTCCGATGTGCGGTTCGATCGGGTGCACTTCACGCACGCGGGCGCCGCACCGCTGTTCACGGGATTGGATCTGCAGGTCCCGAGCGGACACAAGCTGGGCTTGGTCGGCCGCTCCGGCGGCGGCAAGACCACGATCACCCAGCTGCTGCTGCGCCTGATGGATATCAACGACGGCAGCATTCGCATCGGCGGGCAGGATATTTCACGGCTGCGGCAGGCCGATCTGCGCAGTCAGCTCGCGTATGTGCCGCAGGATCCGGCCATGTTCCACCGCAGCCTGCGGGAGAACATCCTGTTCGCGCGGCCCGGCGCCACCGATGCCGATATCCGCCGCGCCGCGGACGCCGCGCACGTCACCGAATTCGCGGACAACCTGCCGCAGGGCATGGAGACGCTGCTCGGTGAACGCGGTGTGAAACTGTCCGGCGGGCAACGACAGCGGGTCGCGCTGGCGCGGGCCATTCTGCGCGACGCACCGATCCTGCTGCTCGACGAGGCCACCAGCGCCCTCGACTCCGAAAGCGAAAAGCTTGTGCAGCAAGCGCTCTGGGAATTGATGGAAGGGCGTACGGCGCTGGTGGTCGCGCACCGATTGAGCACCGTCGCCGGTATGGATCGGCTGGTGGTGCTCGATCGCGGGCGAATCATCGAGGAAGGCACCCACGAGCAACTGCTGCACGCGGAAGGGATGTACGCGCAGCTGTGGCGTCATCAATCGGGTGGCTTCCTCGACGAGGAGATCCTCGCCCGCTGACGACGGTCCGGCGGGTGCAGGGCCGCACCGGACCATCGCAGTGTTGGGGTTACCTGCCCTGGAAGTTGGGCTTACGCTTCTCGGCGAAGGCGCGTGGGCCCTCCTTGGCATCGTCACTGCGGAAGACCGGCAAGCCGACCTTGGCATCGATCTGGAAGGCGTCCAACTCGTGCATACCCTCGGTGTCACGAATGACCTTGAGGATCGCCTGCACGGCCAGCGGGCCGTTGTTGTTGATCAGCTCGGCGATCTCCAGGGCCTTGTCCAGCGCGGCGCCGTCCGGGACCACGTGGCCGATGAGACCGAAGTTCAGCGCCTCGGTGGCGGTGATGTGGCGGCCGGTCAGCAGCAGCTCCGCGGCGATGGTGTACGGGATCTGGCGGGGCAGGCGCACGGCCGAGCCGCCCATCGGGAACAGGCTCCACTTCGCCTCGGAGATACCGAATTTGGCGCTCTCACCGGCAATGCGAATATCGGTGCCCTGCAGGATCTCGGTGCCGCCGGCAATGGCCGGGCCCTCGACCGCGGCGATCAGCGGCTTGCTGAGGCGGTAGCCCTTGAGCAGACCCGGCATGCGGGTCGGATCGAAGGCGCTGCCCTCGGCCATGCCGTCGCTGGGATTGCGCTTGTTCATGGCCTTGAGGTCCGCGCCCGCGCAGAACGAGCCGCCCGCACCGGTGAGGATGCAGGAGCGGATCTCCGGATCGCTGTCCACGCGCTCCCACGCCTCGGTCATGATGGCCAGCATCTCGCCGGTCAGCGCATTCCGGGACTTCGGGCGGTTCATGGTGACGATGAGCGTCGCGCCTCGCTTCTCCACGAGAGCATGAGGCTCGGTATTGCTACTTGTTTCAGCAGTGGCTGTCGTCATCGCCGACCTTTCTTTCCGCAGATTCCGGGACGAAACTACCCCGCGCCGTTGTCATGAACAATAACGTGTTCTAGTTTGAGACATGGTGACCGCCGTCACGGGGCGGCAAGTTATGGAGAGAACGCCATGAGCACAACGAGTACGCAGAGCGGCTCGCGCGCAAAGCTGCCGCCGCGCGTCACGGAATCGCTGGTCAACCGGCTCACCGCCATGGTGACGGCCGGTAAGGCGGGCGAAGCGCGCGAGCCCTACGAAATGATCGAGGTCTACACCGGCGACGCGGTCGGCCTGCTGCCGCAGTCCTCGCCTGAGGACGTCAAGACCGCTGTCGACATCACCCGCGCCGCCCAGGTCGAGTGGGCCCGTCGCCCGCTCAAGCAGCGGCTCGAAGTCTTCGAACGCGCGCACGAGCTCATCCTCTCCGAGATCGAGACCATTGCGGACCTGATTCAGATCGGGTGCGGCAAGGCGCGGCGCATGGCCATCGAAGAGGCCTGCGACACCCCCATGGTCATCGCGCACTACCTCAAGACCGCCGAGAAGACGCTGCGGTCCAAGAAGCGCAGCGGGCCCATGCCGATCATCACCACTTCCACCGAGGAGCACCGGCCCAAGGGTGTTGTCGCGGTCATCGCGCCGTGGAACTTCCCCTTCGCCATCTCGATGTCCGATTCCATGCCGGCGCTCATGGCGGGCAACGGCCTGGTTCTCAAGCCGGACAACAAGACCGCGCTGTGCACGCTGTTCGGTATCGAACTGCTGCACAAGGCCGGCCTGCCGCGCGGGCTGGTGCAGATCGTGTGCGGCGGTGGCCCCGATGTCGGCCCGACGCTCATCGACAATGTCGACTTCGTCATGTTCACCGGGTCCACCAATACCGGGCGCACCATCGGTGAGCAGGCCGGGCGCAATCTCATCGGCTGCTCGCTGGAACTCGGCGGCAAGAACCCGATGATCGTGCTCGACGACGTCAACCTCGACGAATGCATCCCCAGCGCCACCTTCGCCGTCTTCGGCAATACCGGGCAGGCCTGTATGCACATCGAGCGAATCTATGTGCAGGAGAAGGTGTACGACGAGTTCGTGCGCCGATTCGTCACCGCCGCAGAGGAATTGGGCGCCAAGATGGGCGCCACCTACGACTTCGATCCCGAAATGGGTTCGCTCGTCTCCGTCGAGCATATGCAGCGCGTCGCCGCGCACGTCGACGAAGCCCGCGACAAGGGCGCGAACGTGCTGACCGGCGGCAAGCCCCGCCCGGATATCGGCCCGGCGTTCTTCGAGCCGACCGTGCTCACCGGCGTCACCAAGGATATGGCGCACGCCACCATGGAAACCTTCGGACCCGTTGTCGCCGTGTACAAGTTCGGTACCGACGACGAGGCCATCCGCCTCGCCAACGACACCGCCTACGGTCTCAATGCCAGCGTCTGGGCCGGGGACTTCGACCGCGCGGGCCGCATTGCCGCCAAGATCGAATCCGGGGCCATCAATATCAACGACGGATTCGTCACCACCTATGCCGCCAAGGGCACGCCCTCGGGCGGGGTCAAGAGCTCCGGCGTCGGCACCCGGCACGGTGCGGCCGGCATTCTCAAGTACACCGACACCATCAATGTGGGCGTGCAGAAGAAGCAGATCCTCGCCGCTCGTTCGGGCATGCCCTACGAGAAGCAGCTCAAGAGCACGCTCATGACGCTGCGGCTCATGAAGCGCCTGCACCTGGGCTGAAATCCCTTGTAGCGCAGAGACCCCGGGCCAGTTGCAGGCCGGGGTCTCTGCGCTGTCAGCGGCGCAGAGACCACACGAATACTCGGCCGCGGGATGCGATATGAGTTCGATCGGGATCGCCTGACGGTCTCCCAGGCGGGTCCCGCGAGTGATGTGGCCACGCTGCACGGGCCGTCAATGTGGCGCCCGCCGCAGTGCATACCGGCACTGCGGCGGGGCGTCTGTCATGCAGGCCGGGGTGTTCGCGTGCCGGCGACGCCCGGCCTGTGGGAAAGCTGTTGCGGGCGTGCTGATCAGGGGCGCTGGGCGGTCAGGGTCAGGCGGCCGTAAGCGATGATGTGGCTGTTCATGCTGAAGGACGTCACCGTGGGGGAGGTGGTCGCGGGCAGGCCCAGGCTCGGGGTGTCCAGGGCCAGCACGGTGATCTGGTAGTTGTGGGCCTTGTCGCCGCTGGGCGGGCACGGGCCGACGTAGCCGGTCGCGCCCGCGTCATTGGCTCCGGCGACCGCGGGGCTGCCCTCGGTGAAATCGGTTGCGGTGGCGGGGATGTCCCACTCCATCCAGTGCCAGAAGCCGGCGCCGCTCGGGGCATCGGGATCGAACATGGTCACCGCGAAGCTCTTCGCCGTCGCCGGAGCTCCCGACCAGTGCAGCCTCGGTGCGTGATTGGCCGCGGTGCAACCGAATGCGGCGGCGAAGCCGTCGGCCGGGAACGTCCCGCCGGACGGGCCGTCGGGGCTCGTCACGGTGAACTGGGCCGCTGCCGCGGGCACCGCCGAGCGGACCTGGACGTAGTCGGCGGGGTGCGCCGGTGCGGCGGCGGTGGTCGCGGGGGTGGACTGCGTGTCGTTCCCGCAGGCCGCGGCCAGCAGCAGGCCGGCCGTGGCACCGGTGATGGACAGGGTGCGTGCGGTGCGGTTCATGGCGTCCCTCCTCGAACTGTGTTTCAAGAACTGAGACAATCATCTTGAAATATGGGAATACGGGGAAGGCTGCGCGCATCCTGGTATCCGGCGTGCCACCCGATCGGCAAGGATGGACATCGTGGACAAAGCGGACTCCGGAGTCGAGCTCGGCTCCTTCCTGCGTGCGATGCGCGAACGCCTCACCCCCGAAGCGGCCGGGCTGCCCGGTTCCGGAAAGCGCCGCACGCCCGGGCTGCGCCGCCAGGAGGTCGCGGAGCTCGCCGCGGTGAGCATCGACTGGTACATCCGCCTCGAACAGGGCCGGGTCGGCACCCCCGGTGCCGCGGTTCTGGATGCGATCGCGATCGCGCTGCAGCTCTCCGACTCCGAGCGCGCCCATCTGCACCTGATCGCCCGAGGCGCACAACCGCCCTCACGCAGCGCACCCGCACCGCTGAGCCCGACCATGCAGGCCATCCTCGACGGCATGCCGCTGCTGCCCGCCTACGCCATGGACTTCCGCTACGACGTGCTGGCCCGGAATGCCGCGGCCGCAGCACTATTCGGCGAGGACTTCGGCCCCGGCCTCAATACCGCCCGCCTCATCTTCCTCGACCCCGTCACCCTGGCCGGCCAACTCGACTGGCCCCAGGTGGCCCGGGAAACCGTCGGCAATCTGCGCCGCACCCTGGCCCGCCACCCCGACGACACCGGCCTGCGCACCCTCATCGACGAACTGCGCACCGCCAGCCCGGAATTCGCCGCCTGGTGGAACGACCACGACGTCCACGACCGCCGGCACGGCCGCAAACGCATCAGCCACCCCCGGCACGGCGTCCTCACCGTCCACTACGACACCTTCATCTCCCCCGACGGCTCCGACCACTGCCTCTTCGTCCTCACCCCCGCCGACCCCACCACCGAAACCGCCCTCGCCACCCTCATCACCGACCGCGCCCAGCGCCTCGGCACCCGCAGCCTCCGCCCCACCGCAAGCTGACCCGAACAGCAGAAAGGCCCCCGGCCAATGGCCGGGGGCCTTTCATGTGTCTCAACCAACACGTCGGGGTGACAGGATTTGAACCTGCGACCTCTTCGTCCCGAACGAAGCGCGCTACCAAGCTGCGCCACACCCCGTGAGGCGAACGTGGAGTAGCTTAACTTATTGGTGCGGGGGATACTAAATCTGCTGGTCAGGTGGTATAAAACGGGCGGAAATCGGGGGCGTGGGGGCTACATCGGGCGGATGCTGGCGAGGATCTTCTTGGCGAAGGTGGCGTCTACGGAGTTGGCTACGCCGGTGTCGGCGGCGATGGTGAAGACGAAGGCGCCGTCATTGCCGCCGGGGAAGGCGAAGGTGTAAACGGAGTAGGTCGAGGCGCAGCCGGCGGCGGGGGCGGGGGCGGAACCCTTTGTCTCCATGTAGATGCCCTGCAGTTGACCGTCGGTACTGGTGAACGATTCGGAGGGGCCGGGGGTTGCGCCGGTGGAGGTGGACCAGCCGATGCGGCCCATGCGGGTGCCGATGTCGGCGGCCGCCTTGGCGGGATCGGTTTCCGTCGACTGGCTCAGAAATACGTTGGTGCGCACGTAGTTCGGGCAGTATTC
Source organism: Nocardia sp. NBC_01388 (assembly GCF_045040085.1). Lineage (NCBI taxonomy): Bacteria > Bacillati > Actinomycetota > Actinomycetes > Mycobacteriales > Nocardiaceae > Nocardia > Nocardia sp. NBC_01388. The sequence goes on along the minus strand of NZ_CP109553.1, from coordinate 6,156,029 downwards.
GAGGCCGTCCTGGGCCAGACCCGCGATGGGGACCGAATCGTTGCCACTCGAGAAGGTGGTCTGGCCGCTGGTATCGACCTTCCAGGTTGTCGGAATGTCGTATGCCGCACCGTTATCCGGAATCGCCACCACCTGATAGCCGGGAATGACCGGAGCCGGAGTGGTGCCGCTACCGGAGGTAGTCTTCGGTGCGGACGACGGTTTACTGCCCGATGGGGCGGCGGAATTGCTCGGGGTGAGCGCACTGATCAGCGACGGCGTCGTGGTCGACTTCGCCGACGGCTCGCTCGAATTGTGGTTCACCAGAACAACTGTGATGACAGCGCCGATGATCACCACGAGCAGCAGGCCGATGCCCGCGATCAGCCGGCCTTTGCGGCCACCGCCACCGGGTGGGGGAGGCCCGTACCCCGGCTGCGGTCCGTACGGCGGTGGCGGCGACGTCTGATATGGCGTGGGCCCCGACTGATACGGCGACTGCTGATAGGGCTGACTCTGGTACGGCTGATTCTGATAGGGCTGACTCGGGTGGGGCTGACCCGGATAAGGCTGTGCCTGATACGGATCGGGCCCGGGCTGCGGGCTGTACGGCCCACCCGTATAGGGCGTCGTAGGCTGCGGATTCGACTGCCACGGCGAATCCGGTTCGGGCGCACCCTGCCACCAGTTCGGATCCGGACCCCGTGTTGTCGGATCCTCGTTCGGTTCGTTACCACTGGTCACGGTTGTCCCCTGACTGACGACTACATACCGCGACGTATATCGCGGCAAGCGCCTAACGCGCGACAGCCTCCGACGCGGTACGCCCGCGACCCGACTTCGTGACCGGCTTCTTCGGCGGCGCACCGACAAGGGTCACCAGCGTCGCCTCCGGGCGGCAGCAGAACCGGTACGGCGCCCACGGCGAGGTGCCCAGGCCGGCCGAAACATGAAGCTGCGTATGCGAACCCCACTGCGACGGACCCTTCACCCGCGACCGGTCGATACCGCAATTGGTCACCAGCGCACCGAAACCCGGCACACACAGCTGACCGCCGTGCGTATGACCGGCCATGACCAGGTCGTAGCCGTCCGCGGCGAAACGATCCAGCACCCGCGGCTCCGGTGAATGCGTCAGCCCGATGCTCAAGTCCGCCAACGGATTCGGCGCACCTGCCACGGTGTCGTAGCGATCGCGCTTCAGATGCGGATCATCTACGCCCGCGGTAGAGATCTTGACCCCGGAGACCTCGATATCGCGGCGCACATGCGTCAGATCCAGCCAGCCGCGCTCGGTGAACGCCGCCCGCATGTCCTGCCACGGCAGCGGGTCGCCGAAAACGCGCTTGTGATCCTTCTTGAAGTACTTCAGCGGATTCTTCGGCACCGGCGCGAAATAGTCGTTCGAGCCGAACACGAAAATGCCCGGACGCGCCAGCAGCCCGCCCAGCGCCTGCACCACCGCGGGCACCGACTTCAGATGCGAGAGATTGTCGCCGGTATTGACCACCAGATCCGGCTCCAGCCGATCCAGCTCCCGCAGCCAGGCCTGTTTCAACTGCTGGCCGGGCATCATGTGCAGGTCGGAGATGTGCAATACCCGCAGCGACGGCTTGCCCGGCTCCAGCACCGGTAGCGTCGCCTCACGCAGCGTGAAGGCATTGCGCTCGATCAGCGTGGCGTATCCGACTCCGGCGACCGCGGCCCCTGCGGCTCCCAGTGCGGTACGGCGAAGGGTGGCGGTCGAGATAACGGGCATTTGCCCAGAATAGGCGACCCACGGAAAATGCGTACAGGCTCGCAGGTGATGAACGGTAGCGTGGCGGCCATGTCGGAACTCAAATCGAAGCTGCGTGCCGATCTCACCACGGCCATGAAGGCCAAGGACACGCTGCGCCTCAACACCGTGCGCAGTCTGCTCGCCGCCGTCCAGACCGCCGAGGTCGCGGGCACGGCGGCGAAGGAACTCACCGACGCCGAAGTGATCGCCGTGCTGTCGAAGGAATCGAAGAAGCGCAACGAATCCGCGGTCATCTACGAGCAGAACGGCCGCGGTGAACTCGCCGCCACCGAACGCGCCGAAGAGGCCATCATCGACGAATACCTGCCGACCCCGCTCACCGACGCCGAGGTCGCCGACATTGCCGACACCGCCATCGCCGATGTGGCCGAGCAGCTCGGGGAGCGGCCGCACATGAAGCAGATGGGCCAGGTCATGAAGATCGCCACCGCCCTCGCCGCGGGCCGCGCCGACGGCTCCCGCGTCTCGGCCGCCGTGAAAGCGCGCCTCTGACGCCAGGCTTCGCCCGGCGACTGAACAACACGAGGCCCCTCGCCGTACAGGCGAGGGGCCTCGCGCTTCCACTGAGCAGGCAAGCGTGAGTCGGCGCGGCGGGCTGGCACAGGCCCTATCTCGCAGGCCGTATCGGGGTTGCGCAGGCTCTCTGCGGGCTGCGTGATCTGGTGGGACGGGCTGTGGCGAAGCCGGCAGTGGGGATGCGGGGTGTGGAACATGACGACGGCCCCGCACCGAATCGGTGTGGGGCCGTGGTCAGTTGGTGCGGTCGATCGGGATTCGGCTAGCGCGGAATCGGGATCGGAATGGGGATCGGTGGGAGCCGGGGCAGTCCGGGGATCTGGGGGAGACCCGGGATGGTCGGCGCCGCGGGGTCGCTGGGCGGCGGCGCGGGGCGCTGACTGCCGTCGCTCACGGAGATCGTGATCACCGAACCCGGAATCGCCGAACCATCCGGCGAGCAACTCAGCACCGAGCCCTTGTTCGGGCCGGGCGCCGAGGACACCGACACCTGGAAGCCCGCCGCGATCAGCGTCGAGGTGGCCTCGGCCTGCTGCTGGCCGATGACATCCGGGATCTGTGAATTATTGGAACCTCGCACGTACTTGTCGTCGACCGGTGGCAGACCCAGCGGGGGGAACTTGCCGAGCACGTTCTTCATCGCGCTCAGCCAGGTACGCGCCGGTTCGTTACCGCCGTACAGGTTTCCGCTTCCACAGTTGCGCAGTGGGTACGAGCAGATCTCGCCCGGCGTCGGGCTGTCACCGTAGATGTAGGTCGCGCCGGAGAACGAGCCGCTGAAGGCCAGGAAGGCCGACGAGCGGTGCGTCTCGGTGGTTCCGGTCTTGGACGACAGCGGCAGGTTCCAGCCGATCGATCCGGCGGACCCGGCCGCGGTACCGCCGGCGATCACGTCATGGCTCATCGCATTGGCGAGCGTATTCGCCAATCCGGGATCCACCACCTGCTCACAGGCCTGCTGCGTGAGCGGGACCTGCTTGCCACTGCGATCCACCACCTCCTTGATCGGAGTGGGCGGGCACCAGCGGCCGCTGGACGACAGCGTCGCCGCGACATTCGACAGTTCCAGAGCGTTCACGGCGAACGGGCCGAGCGTGAACGAACCGAGGTTCTGCTCCTTGACCATGTCGGCCAGGCTCTGGTTGCCGTGCCCGGAGGTGCCGGGCTGTGCGTAGGACCGCATGCCCAGGCGCACGGCCATATCCACCGTCGGGGTCACGCCCACCGCCTGAATCAGCTTGACGAAGGCGGTGTTCGGCGAGGTGGCCAGGGCTTCGGTCACCGACATCGGCGACTTGTAGTTGCCGGCGTTCTTGACGCAGTACGTTTCGGCCGGGCAGCCGGGCGTGCCGCTGTTACCCATGCCTTTCGCCTGGATATTCGCGGGCACATCCAGCTGCGCGCTGATGCCCAGGCCCTTTTCCATTGCCGCAGCCGTGGTGAAGAGCTTGAAAATCGAGCCCGCACCGTCACCGACGAGCGAATACGGCTGCGGCTGAACGGTTTGATGCGCATTTCCGTCCAGCCCGTACGTGCGACTCGAGGCCATGGCGAGCACCGGATGCGAATCCTGGCCCGGGGCCACGATATTCGTGACCGAGGCGATGTCGTCCAGATTCGGATCGGCGTTCTGCGAGGCCGCGGCCTTCACCGCGTTCTGCACATCCGGATCGAGGGTGGTCCGAATCAGGTAGCCGCCCTTGTCGATCTGGTCGCGGCTGATGCCCGCATTGGCCAGATACTGCAGCGCGTAATCGCAGAAGAACCCGCGATCATTGGCCGCGATGCAGCCGCGCGGCAGCCCCTTCGGCTCGGGCAGCACGCCCAGCGGCTGGGTCTTGGCCGCGCGGAATTCGTCGGCGCGGCTCGGGATGTTCCCGATCAGCGTGTCCAGCACGGTGTTCCGGCGCTCCAGCACACCCGTGGGGTTGGTGTACGGGTTCAGCTTGGAGCTGGACTGCACCATGCCGGCCAACATCGCCGACTGCACGATGGTCAGATCCTTGGCGTCCACCCCGAAATAGGTCTGGGCGGCGTCCTGGATGCCGTAGGAGGAGTTGCCGAACGGCACCAGGTTCAGATAGCGGGTGAGGATCTCGTCCTTGGTGAGCTGCTTGTCCAGCGTCAGCGCCATCCGGATCTCGCGGATCTTGCGGGCTGGAGTCGTTTCGATGGCGGCGCGGCGTTCGGCGTCGGTCTTGGCCACCACCAGCAGCAGGTAGTTCTTCACATACTGCTGGTCGATGGTGGAGCCGCCCTGCTGCACTTCACCGCCGGAGGTATTGGTCAGGAAGGCCCGGAAGGTGCCCTGCCAGTCCACACCTCCGTGTTCGGCGAAGCGTTTGTCCTCGACGGAGACCAGCGACAGCTTCATATCGTTGGAGATCTTGTCGCTCGGGACTTCGAAGCGCCGCTGCTCGTACAGCCATGCGAACGGCGTACCGCTGGCATCGACCATGGTCGAGACCGCGGGCACCGCGCCCTCGACCAGTTCGGCGGAGACATTGTCGACGGCGTCGGCGGCTCGGTTCGAGATATAGCCGAAGCCGCCGGCGAGTGGGAACAGCAGCCCAGCGAGAAGGACAGCGGCCAGGATGCAGCTGCCGGCCAGTCTCGCGAGCGTTCGTGTGATCGGCACGAGCCCTAGCCTAATTGCCCTTTGCGGCGGCCGGTGCCCGCCCGGCTCTGGTGTCCCTCAGTCGCAATAGTGCCGACTGCCCGGTTTTTGGTGACGAATGCATGGACGGACGTACCAGAAAATCTCGGCACGGTCTTGCGCTTGGCGCACTTGATTACCTAGATTGAGAACCCAGTGTGATAGAGCTAACACTCAAAGTGGAATGTGGTGCAGAACGCAGTGGGGTTGGGTAGCTGCGCTTTGTACACGCGATTCTGGAGCGCCGTGACCCGGTGTTCGGACTGCAAAGGGGCATACCAAATGCACATGACTACCCCGATTGCTCGATTGGACGTGGAGCAGGCCGAAGCGAGAATCGCCTGGGTTTCCCAGGCCCGATGCAAGGAAGTAGATCCCGATCAGCTGTTCGTGCGTGGCGCAGCGCAGCGCAAAGCGGCAACCATCTGCCGGCACTGCCCGGTACTGATGGAGTGCGGGGCCGATGCCCTGGACAACCGTGTGGAGTTCGGTGTGTGGGGCGGCATGACCGAGCGGCAGCGCCGAGCGCTGCTCAAGCAGCACCCCGAGGTGACATCCTGGGCCGACTTCTTCCAGGTCCAGCGGACGCAGAAAGTAGCTATGTAGTCCTGATCCCCCATAAGCAGAACGGACCGAGCCCGCAACTGCGGGCTCGATCCGTGTCCGGGGTAATAACGGGCAGAACAGGCAAATCCTCCGGTGCTGATCAGGGGGGTTGCGCGATCATCGCGTTCGGCTCAGGCCGAACGCTTATCGCCGGCCTCGGCCAGCTCATTGCCCACGGCCCGTAGCGCCTCGACATCCGCGACCTCGAACGGCAGTGCCGTCACGGCCGCGATCGGCACGCTCGGATGCGCGCCGGTGAACCGTTGCAGCAGGTGCTGTTCCCGCTTGGCGGTGGTCGCCCGCTGGGCGTGAATGCGCAGGACCGCCGCGGCCAAAGCCGCCGGTGTCTCAGATGCGCCATTCACCGCGGCCGCCGGAGCCAGCCGATCCGCGGCCACCTGGGCCTGCTCGGCCGACAGCGAGGTCAGCAGTACCGGATGCGTGCGGTTGAGCACCAGACCGGCCAGGGGCATCTTGTCCGTCGAGAGCCGGTCCACGAAGAACGACGCCTCGCGCAGCGCGTCCGGTTCGGCCGCCGCCACCACGATGAAGTGCGTGCCCGGCCGCGACAGCATGGCGTAGGTGCGATCCGCGCGATCCTGGAAGCCGCCGAACATCGATTCCAGCGACTGCAGGAATAGCGAGGCGTCCTTGAGCAGCTGACCGCCCACAATGGTCGACACGCCACGCAGCGCCAGACTCATCGCGCCGGCCACCAGTTTGCCCACCCCGCGGCCCGGGGCCATGATCACGCGGATCATTTTCCCGTTCAGAAAATTGCCGAGACGCTTCGGCGCGTCGAGGAAGTCGAGGGCGTTCCGCGAAGGCGGAGTGTCGACCACGATGAGGTCCCACTCGCGCTTGCTCGCCAGCTGGCCCAGCTTCTCCATGGCCATGTACTCCGAGGTGCCGCCGAAGGAGGACGCGACGGTCTGATAGATCGGATTGGCGAAAATCTGCTCCGCCTTCTCCGGGCTGGTGTGCTCGAGCACCATATCGTCGAAGGTGCGGCGCATATTCAGCATCATGGCGAACAGCTCGCCCTTGACGCCGTCGCCCAATTCGACCTTCTGCGGGGTGTTTCCGAGGTCGCTGACGCCCAGCGACTGCGCCAGCCGGCGCGCCGGGTCGATGGTCAGCACCACGACCTTGCGGCCCGCCTCGGCCGCCCGCAGTGCGATGGCCGCGGCCGTGGTGGTCTTGCCGACGCCACCGGAACCGCAGCACACCACAATTCGTGCGGACGGGTCGGCGATCAGCTTGGAAATATTCAGGGGGACGGTGGTGGCCGGAACGATCATGGTCAGCGAACTCCCTGTGCGGTCAAGTGTTCGGCCAGCTCGTAGAGCCCGCCCAGGTCCATGCCGTCGGCGAGCGACGGCAGGTACAGCCGCGAGATATCGACCTTCGCGAGATCGGCGGCGTTCTCGTCCTGGGCGTGCAGGCGGGCGGAATGCTCCACGGTTTCGGCGACCAGACCCTGGAAGTCGGCCTCCGACAGGGTGATTCCGGCCTCGGCCAGGCCGGCGCGCAGGGCGTCGGTGTCGAGGTCGCCCGCGGCGGCCCGCTCGCGCAGGGGCTTGGGCAGGAAGCCCTCGCTGGCGCGGTTCACGATGACCGTGCCGACATTGAGGTCATTGGCCTTCAGCTCGGCGAGTGCGTCGGCGGTCTCCTGGACCGGCAGCGCCTCCAGCAGGGTGACCAGGTGGATCATCGTCTGGGGCGAGTGCAGCAGCTTCGAGACGCTCTCGGCCTGCGAGGCAATCGGGCCGCCGCCGGCGATTTCGGCCATGGCCTGGGTCACGTCCAGGAAGCTGGCGATGCGGCCGGTCGGCGGGGCATCGATGACGATTTCGTCGTACGCCGGCTTGCCGGTGCTCTTGTCGACCCGCACCGCGCACTCTTTGATCTTGCCGGTGAGGATGACGTCCCGCAGGCCCGGCGCGATGGTGGTGACGAATTCGATGGCGCCGACCCGGCGCATGGCCCGGCCCGCGAAGCCGAGGTTGTAGAACATGTCGAGGTACTCGAGGAAGGCGTGCTCCACATCCAGGGCCAGCGCCAGCACTTCACCGCCACCGTCCGCGGCGGCGATGCGAGTCTCGGTGGGCGGCAACGGCGGCAGATCGAAGAGCTGGGCGATGGACTGCCTGCCCTCGACCTCGACCAGCAGTACGCGGCGGCCCCCCGCCGCGAGTGCCAGTGCCAATGCGGCCGCGACCGTGGATTTCCCGGTGCCGCCCTTTCCGGATACGTAATGCAGACGGGCTTTGTCTGCCCGCTCCGGCCAACCTGCTTCGACCCCCGGCTCAACCGAAACGGGCACTGCTATCGGTACTCCCACGCTCGCGAGCCTATAACTCGTTCCTGGTTCATGCCCAGAAGAGACACCAACTGTCTGATACACCACTCTGAAATCTTTGCTTTCCCGATATCGGGTGCGCCAGAGCAGGGTCCGGAGTATGGGACGTCGTGGTCCGGGGCTAATCTCACGACATGAGTGATCTGACCGCCTGGGAGTACGCGACCGTGCCGCTGCTGACGCACGCCACCAAGGCAATCCTGGACCAGTGGGGTTCCGATGGCTGGGAACTCGTCTCCGTGCTGCCCGGCCCGACCGGTGAACAGCACGTCGCCTACCTGAAGCGACCGAAGAACTGATGGCCGCCGCCACCGCCTGGGCGGAGAACCTCGAAAAGCTCGGGCTCACCGTGCCTGCCGTGGCCGCACCCGTGGCCGCGTACATCCCGGCCGTGCGCACCGGCAATCTCGTCTACACCTCCGGTCAGCTGCCGTTCGTGAACGGGCAGCTGACGGTCACCGGCAAGGTCGGCGCGGAGATCTCCACCGCGCAGGCCGCCGAGGCCGCACAGCTGTGCGCGCTCAATGCGCTTGCCGCCGTGCATGATCTGGTCGGGCTCGACAATGTGGTGCGGATCGTGAAGGTCGTCGGATTCGTCGCCTCCGCACCGGGTTACAGCGATCAGCCGCTGGTCATCAACGGCGCGTCGGAGTTCCTCGGCGAGGTCTTCGGCGATGCGGGCGTGCACGCGCGCTCCGCTGTCGGCGTCTCCGAACTGCCGAAGAACACCCCCGTCGAGGTCGAACTCATCGCGGAAGTTCGCTCCGTCTAATTTGCCTTCGCTTCGCTCCGGCGGGTTCGCGGCCCTGTTACCCGGTTCCCTCCCTCCGCTTCGCGGCATCGCTCCGCTCAGTCCAGAACCGGGCGGGCCGCGAACTCGGGGCGGGTGAGGGATGGAATCGCGGCGAGGTGAATAGTGGTGGGACGGAGGGGATTCGGTTAGGAAGTGATATGACGCTCACTCACCCCGCATATGAGCAATTACGGCAAGTGACTCCGTCCGCCGCCGTTCTGCTGGCCGACAATCCCAGCGGAATGACGTTGCAGGGCACCAACACCTGGCTGCTGCGCGCGCCGCGCAGCGCGGACTACATCGTGGTGGACCCCGGTCCCAAGGATCGCAAGCACACCGAGGCGATCGTGCGCGAGACCGGCGGCAATATCGCGCTCACCCTCATCACGCACCATCACCACGATCACACCGGCGGCATCGGCCGTCTGGTCAAGGCGACCGGAACGCCGGTGCGTGCCGTGGATCCCGAATTCCTGCACGGCTCGGAAGTTGTTCTGACGGACGGTGAGGTCATCGAGGCAGCAGGGCTGCGGATCACCGTGCTGGCAACGCCCGGGCACACCCAGGATTCGGTGAGCTTCCTGCTCGACGGCCCCGACGACGGTGATGCCGCGCTGCTCACCGGCGACACCGTGCTCGGTTTCGGCACCACGGTGCTCGAATCCCGCGACGGCGCGCTTGCCGACTACCTCGAGTCCTTGAAGCGGCTCGCCGAGGCGGCCCCGGCGCGAGTACTGCTGCCCGCACACGGCCCCGACCACGTCGATGCGCTTCCGGTCATCAACTTCTACATCAAGCACCGCGAGGAGCGCCTGAACCAGGTTCGCGCGGCTCTCGCGGAGCTGGGCCCGAATGCGAAGGCCCTGCAGATCGTCGCCAAGGTTTACGCAGATGTGGACAAGCGCCTCTGGCCCGCTGCCCACAGCTCGGTCAATGCCCAACTGGCCTATCTGCGCGCCGAGAAGTAGTCCGTTCGAACACACGTAAGGACCGGGTCGTCACTGTCAGTGACGACCCGGTCCTTACGAGTCTCTGTTCCCTTGTGCAGAGCTTGGGGATTGCTTTCGCGAGGTCGGGGTAACTCCCCAGTCACCCCAAAACTCCGCCACCGTCGCTGACCGCCGGTCCGCAACGCCAATCTCCCCGCACCCGACGACCGGCAAAAGTCCCGGGGAGGCGGGGGAGCGGCGAGGGAGCCCTACCGCGCGCGGCGGGCCAGGCGCTCCGAGTCGGAGATGAGGACGCTCTTGCCCTCCAGTCGCAGCCAGCCGCGGTGCGCGAAGTCGGCCAGGGCCTTGTTCACGGTTTCGCGGGAAGCTCCGACCAGCTGGGCGATCTCCTCCTGGGTCAGGTCGTGGGTCACGCGCAGCGCGCCCGCTTCCTGGGTCCCGAAACGCTGAGCCAGCTGCAGCAGCGCCTTGGCAACACGACCGGGCACATCGGTGAAGATGAGATCGGCCAGGTTGTTGTTGGTGCGGCGCAGGCGGCGGGCAAGCACCCGCAGCAACTGCTCGGCGATCTCCGGGCGCTGATCGATCCACGCCTTGAGCGCGTCCCGATCCATGGTGACCGCGCGAACCTCGGTGACGGTGGTGGCCGTCGAGGTGCGCGGACCCGGGTCGAAGATCGACAGCTCGCCGAACATGTCCGACGGGCCCATGATCGTCAGCAGATTCTCGCGACCATCAGGGGAACGTCGGCCGATCTTCACCTTGCCGGAGGTAATGATGTAGAGCCGGTCTCCCGGTTCACCCTCGTTGAAGATGACATGACCGCGCGGAAAGTCCACGGGCTGAAGTTGTTTGGCGAGAGCCGCCACCGCGGTGGGCTCGACGCCTTGGAAGATGCCTGCTCTGGCGAGGGCCTCGTCCACGAATGTGCTCCTTATGGGAAATGGCTCTGTTCTGGACCGAAGCATTCGGCCGACAGTGCAGTCTACTTTGCAATACGTCCGGGTAGTGATAGACACCACGCAGCACGCTCATTCTCCGACACGCGGAGTCCGATTACGCGACACGCACGGACGGTCTCGCGACACGCTAGCTGCAATTTCGCGACACGCCAGTATCGGCAACCCACAGGAGATCGAAATCCGTGCTGATCGGTGCGATTTTCCGCACCCGTGTCGAACACGGCGAACGGCACGGCGAAGCGGCTCAACTGGCCTGCGCGACGTCCATACCCTTGGCGGCCGTCCGGGCGCGCCGCGGGCGGGCGGCGGCAGCGGGCAAGCCCAGCTTGGTGAGGTCACTGACCTCGGCATTCGTCGCTCGATCCAAGTACTGCTGAACCTCAGGGTCCGGTTCGAGCAGCTTGCGCAGCCTGTTCTCGACCCGTTCCATCACCAGTGCGAACAGCATCAGCGCTATCGGAAACAGCACCACAGCGAGTCCTTGCATAGGGAGGAGTAAACACGGCGAAGGTCTCAGATGGAACACGGCGTCCACTCAGCCCGGTTGTCGCGGCAGGCTGGTTCCGTAAGGTGGACGGGTGCGTGTCTCCACATCCAGCGCGGCCGCAAATGGGGCCGAATCGGGCGGTACTGCCGTGCCCACCAGCGAGAAGGCGGCGCCGAGTGCGGGCGACAAAGCGCCGAAAACCGGCAAAGCGACACCCGTTTCGGGCGTGGCGGCCCCGGCTCGCGGCGCAGCTGTGCCCGCTGGCGGGAAAGCGAAATCACGTTCCAAGGAGACGCGCACCGGTCTGGTGCGGCGCGCCCGGCGCATGAATCGCACGCTCGCGGAGGCCTTCCCGGACGCGCACTGCGAACTCGACTTCACCACGCCCCTCGAATTGGCCGTGGCCACAATCCTTTCCGCCCAGTGCACGGACGTGCGGGTCAACCTGACCACGCCGGCGCTGTTCGCCAGGTACCGCAGCGCCCGCGATTACGCCGAGGCCAATCGAGCCGAGCTGGAGGAGTACATCCGGCCCACCGGCTTCTATCGCAACAAGACCAGTTCGCTCATCGGCCTGGGGCAGGGCCTGGTCGAGCGCTACGACGGGGAACTGCCGCACACGCTGAAGCAGCTGGTGGAGCTGCCGGGCATCGGGCGCAAGACCGCCAATGTCATTCTCGGCAATGCCTTCGGTGTGCCCGGAATCACTGTCGACACCCACTTCGGCCGGCTCGTCCGCCGCTGGGGGTGGACCGACGAAGAGGATCCGGTGAAGGTCGAGCACATCGTCGGCGACCTCATCGAGCGCAAAGAGTGGACCATGCTCTCGCACCGGGTGATCTTTCACGGCCGGCGCGTCTGCCATGCCCGCAAGCCGGCGTGCGGCGCCTGCATCCTGGCCAAGGACTGCCCCTCGTACGGTGTCGGCCCGACCGTCCCGGCCACCGCCGCGGCCCTGATCAAGGGGCCGGAAACCGAACATCTACTCGAACTGGTCGGCCTGTGAGGGCTGCGCCTTCCGGCAAGCACGGCGTTCCCCAGGGCACGGCCCCGGCTGCGGACGTGCATCGTGGGCACGGCTCGATCGTCCTCGATCGGCACAGCCGGAACGCGCTCGAACGGCACGGCGGAGACAGCCTTGACCGGTACGGGCTTGTCGGGCACAGCCGGTTCGAGCGGTATCGGAACAGCCTTGGACCGCATGGTTCAAGTGAGGTCGGCCAGCCTGCTCGCGGCCGTCGGCAGGTCCGGCGCCGAGGTGTCCTGGCCGCGGTGATTGCTGTACTCGCGCTGGCGGCGGCGTCTTGTTCGAGCGGTGGTGACACGTCGAGCGGCGGTGCGCCGGTTCCGGCGGGCAATCCCGTCGCTGCGGCGGATCGCGCGCAGGCGGCTCTCGCTGATTGCCCCAACCCCACCGGAGCGCCGGTGGCCGAAGGACCGCTGCGTGGGCTCACGCTGAACTGTCTCGCCGATGGCCGCCCGGTCGATCTGACCGTCGCGCTGGCCGGAAAACCGGCGCTGCTCAATCTGTGGGCCTACTGGTGTGGCCCGTGCGCGGAGGAACTGCCGCTGCTGCAACAGTTCTCGGATCGGGCCGCCGGTGCGGTCACCGTGCTCACCGTGCACAGTGATCCCGGCACGTCGAAGGGGCTTTCCCGGCTGACCGGGCTGGGTGTTCACCTGCCCGGCGTGGAGGATCCGGATACCAGGGTGCGCACTGCGGTCGGTGCTCCCGCGGTGCTGCCGATCTCCGTTCTGCTCCGGGCCGACGGGACCGTCGCCAAGCTGATCATCCGCCCGTTCAAGAGCGTCGACGACATCTCCGCCACCGTCGCCGCCGAACTGGGTGTGCAGGCATGAGCGGAGCCGGCCCGGAAGTGGTGTTGTGAGTCACGGGGTATCGATCGGTGCGTTGCCGGTGCGGCCCGGCCGCGCGGCCGTTACGATCTGCGTCGGTCCAGGGCTGCGCCGGAATTTCGTGTGCTGCTGCATGATTGCCGGTATTGCTATCGCAGGTTCGGGAGTGTGGGCATGAGACTCGAGGTGCCTGCGGGCTCGGTACCGGAATGGTTGCGTGGTGTCGCGGAACACGACCCGGAGGATCCCACCGGGACCAATCCGGTGTTGAGCCGAACCACCATGCGCCGCTTCGTCTCCGCCGCGGTGCGTTCGCGGGATGCCTCGGTGCTGGTGCTGTTCGGCGGGTCGGTGCAGTCCGATCCGCAGGCGCGGGGCGGTCTGCCCGCGGATGCGGATGTGCTGCTCACCCAGCGCGCCGCGACTCTGCGGCAGCACAGCGGCCAGGTGGCCTTCCCCGGTGGCGGGGTGGAGCCGCAGGACACCGGCCCAATCAGTACCGCGCTGCGGGAGGCCCAGGAGGAAACCGGCCTGGACCCGCAGAGTGTGGAGCCGATCCGGGTGCTCCCCAAGATTTTCGTACCGCCCTCGCGGTTCGATGTGACGCCGATCGTGGCCTACTGGCGCACGCCCGGCGAGGTGGGTGTGGTGAGTGAGACCGAGGCATCGCGCGTGGTGCGGGTGCCGGTCGCGGATCTCATCGATCCCGCCAACCGGTTCGTGGTGCGGCATCCGCTCGGGTACATGGGCCCGGCCTTCTCGGTGGACGGGATGCTGGTGTGGGGATTCACCGCGGGCGTGCTGGCCGGGCTACTAGCGGTGTCCGGCTGGGAACATGAATGGGACCATCACGATGTGCGTGATCTGCAGGCCTCCTTGGCCGCGGTAGGGATGACGTTATGAGCTCCTCGGCCTGGCTCGACCTCGGAATCGTGATTTTGGCGCTGCTCGCGGCCACCTCCGGGTGGCGGCAGGGTGCGGTCGCCTCCGCGCTGGCCTTCCTAGGCGTGGTGCTGGGCGCGGTCGCGGGCATTCTGATCGCGCCGCACATCCTCATTCATCTGAGTGAGGGTCGTTCGCGGGTGATCGTCGGCGTGCTGCTGATCGTCGTGCTGGTGATCATCGGCGAGGTGGCGGGCATGGTGCTCGGCCGCGCCGCGCGCGGCGGTATGCGTGATCCGTTCACCCGCAGCCTGGACAGCGTGGTGGGCGCGGGCCTGCAGATGGCGGCCGTGCTGGCCACCGCGTGGCTGCTGGCGCTGCCGCTCGCGAACTCGTCGCAGCCGGGAATCGCGGCCGCCGTCAAGAACTCTCAGGTGCTGGTCAATGTGGACCGGGTCGCGCCGGACTGGCTGCGCCGGGTGCCGAACGAGTTCTCGAATCTGCTGAACACCTCCGGGCTGCCGGATGTGATCGGCCCGTTCGGCCGGGTGCCGATCGCCGCGGTGGAGCCGCCCGATCCGAGCGTGCTGCAGCTGCCGGTCGCGCAGTCGCTGCAGGGCAGTGTGCTGCGGGTGCGCGGTATCGCGCCGAGTTGCCAACGGCAGCTGGAGGGTTCGGGCTTCGTGGTCGCGCCCGAGCGCATCATGACGAATGCGCACGTGGTCGCGGGCACCGCGAGTGTCAGCGTGGATACCGCGCGCGGCCCGCTCACCGCCAGTGTGGTGCTGTTCGATCCGTCCAAGGATGTGGCCATCCTCGCGGTGCCGGGGCTGACCGCGCCGGTGATTCCGCTGGCTCCGAAGGCCGCCAATTCCGGTGAGAGCGCCATCGTGCTCGGCTATCCGGGCGGCGGTCGTTACACCGCCAGCGCCGCCCGCGTGCGCGAGACCCTGGATCTGAAGGGCCCGAACATCTATCGCGACAACAATGTGCAGCGCGAGGTGTACACGGTGCGCGGCAAGGTGCAGCCGGGCAACTCCGGAGGTCCGCTGGTGGATACCGACGGCAATATCCTCGGCGTGGTCTTCGGTGCGGCCGTCACCGACGATGACACCGGCTACGTGCTGACCCTCGACGAGGTGCGCCCGGAAGTGGAACAGGCGGCAGGGGTTTCGGCCCCGGTCGGAACCAGCAACTGCGTCCTGAGCTGACGATGGTGTGAACGACTGTGCCCCCATGACGAGGTCATGGGGGCACAGTCGTGAAAAGGGGCTTCAGCTCAGGAGTTTGGCGAGCTCGGCGGTGACCGCCTCCGGATTCTCCTGGTGCGCATAGTGACCCGCGTCCGGGATGGCCACCACGCGCCGATCGGGGGACAGCTCTTGCCCGCGCCGGATGGTGCTTGCCAGGATGTACCGGTCGCGATCGCCGTAGAGCGACAGCACCGGGATGCGCACCGGCTCCCGCATGGTCTGCATGAAACGCGCGCCGTCGGGCCGCCACTGGCTGCGGAAGGCCCAGCGCTGGTATTCCAGGGCACAGTGCGCCACACCCGGAATCCGGATGGCCAGGCGCATGCGCTGGGCGGTGTCCGCGAATTCGGGAGTGGCGGACCAGTGTTCACCGGCCCGCTGCCGCAGCAGGCGTTCCACCTCGGCGCCGTCGTCGGCGGTGAGCAGGTTCTCCGGAATACGCGGCAGCTGATACCGCAGGAAGTCCGGCAGCCACTGCTTGCGCTGCTTGCGATCCCGCAGGATGGAGCTCTTGAGCGCCGCCGGATGCGGTGAGCTGACCAGTCCGATGGAGGTCACCAGGCGCGGGTGCAGGACCGCGGTGGCCCAGCACACCAGACCGCCTTCGGCATGGCCGACGAGGGTGGCCTCGGTATGCCCGAGGGCGCGGATCAGGCCGGCGATATCACCGGCGAGCGTCCAGCCGTCGTAGCCGCGCGGCGGTTTGTCGCTGTCACCGTAACCGCGCAGATCCACGGCGACGGCCCGGTAGCCGCGCGCGGCCAGCCCGGTCAGTTGATGCCGCCACGACCACCAGAAGTCGCCGAAGCTGTGCAGCAGCACCACCAGCGGCGTATCCGGGTCGCCGTAGGCCGACGACCCGCTCACGGCCGGATCGGCCTCTACGACATGGAAGCGAATGCCGTTGGCATGCACATCCCGATGGGTCCACGGTCCGTCGTAGCGGACGGTGGACGGGTCCGGGGGCGAATTCGACGACACGCCGGGAGCGTAATCGACCGACTAGGCGCGGTGCCTGCCGAGTTCGGTCGTGGCGTCGACCGAATTCTCGGAAGCGGCCCCGAAGCCACTGGGCAACAGGGTCTTCGCCTCCTTCAGCGATTCGATGGTCTTCTCCGGCGCGCGCAGCTTGCGCACCTTGAGATAACCGAAGAGGGCGAGCAGACCCGTCGTCACCAGCATCAGCAGGAAGACGATGAGGAACGCCAGCCAGCGGTAGACCCACACGTCCAGCAGCTCGGCCAGGAAGAAGAAAAAGAAGAACGAGCTGAACAGCAGTACGGTCAGCGCCCCGATGAAGAAGACGCTGCCCTGCAGGCCCTTCTTGACCTCACCGGTCACCTCGGCCTTGGCGAGTGCCACCTCGGCCCGCACCAGTGTCGACATCTGCTCGGTCGCATCGCGGACCAGACTGCCGATGCTCGCCGATTCGTGAGTATCGACATCGGACAGCGGAATCGAGGTGATGGTGCGGGTGCGGTTCCCGTCCCGCCCGTTACCGCCCTGTGTGAAGCTCAATTGCTCGACCCTTCTCCATGTCCCGGAACTGCCCGGCGAAGTCACTCTTGTCCTAGCAGTTCCCGCTCGTCACGGCGCGCCTGATGGGCGCGGCCACGACGCAACAGTAGCGCCGAACCCAGCAGGGAAGCCGCCAATGACGTCAGCAACACCGCTGCTTTCGCCAGTTCGACCTCCGCGCCGTCGCCGACGTCCGTGAGTGCGAGTTCTGCCACCAAGAGGCTAACGGTGAACCCGATCGCACCCAGTACCGACAGGGCGAACATGTCCCGATAACCGAGATCGTCGGGTCGCTGGGCGATGCCGAGACGTACCGCGAGCCAAGAGAACCCGAAGATGCCGACCGTTTTACCCACCAGCAGACCGGCGATGATGGCCAGCGACACGCGGTCGGTGAACAGCTGCGAGAACACCTTCGTATCCAGCGGCACCCCCGAGGCGAAGAGCGCGAACAGTGGTACGCACAGGATGGCGGAGATGGGCTGGAAGAAGTGCTCGAGCTTGGCGGCGGGGACGCAGTGCTCGTCCTCGTCCGCGTCGGGGCGGACCCGGGTGAGCAGGCCGAGGGCCACACCGGCCAGGGTCGGATGGATGCCCGCCTCGTGCAGCGAGTACCAGGCCAGCAGGGCCAGCGGGATGTAGAGGAACGGGGTGCCGATCCGCTTCCACTGGCTCAGCGCCCAGACCGCGCAGCACGCGATGGCGAGCAGCAGCCACAGCATTTTGAGCGTGGTGGTGAACAGGACGGCGATCAGGATGATGGCGATGAGATCGTCCACCACCGCGAGACTCAGCAGGAAGACGCGGGCGCCGGCGGGGATACGGGAGCCGGTGAGCGCGAGCACGGCCAGCGCGAAGGCGATATCGGTGGCGACGGGCACCGCCCAGCCGCGGTCCATACCGTCTACGCCCCAGCCGATGCCGACCGCGATCAGGGCGGGCACGACAACACCGCCGACGGCCGCGAGAATGGGCAGCGTCGCGCGTTTCGGGTCGGCGAGTTCGCCGACCACGAGTTCGCGTTTGAGTTCCAGTCCGGCGACGAAGAAGAAGACGGCGAGCAGACCGTCCTTGGTCCAGTCGGCCAGGGTGAGGTTCAGATGCAGTGCGGGGATGTCGAGATGAGCGTCGATCATCGTCGTATAGCTCGCGCCCCACGGCGAGTTGACCCACAGCACCGCGGTCGCCGCCGCAATGAGAAGCAGTGCGCCACCGAAGGTTTCGGTCCGTAGATAGCGGGCGAGTTCGGAACGCATCTGGGAGGTCAAAGGTGAACCTTTCGGGCCGGACGGTCGACTGAACGAGCGGCGTGCGACTCCACCGGACGTGATCGACGCAAACCGCATGCCGACCAGACTTCCCGGCGCACCTTACGCAATCCTAACGGGTAGCACCTCGCAAATCCGACAGGGTTGCGCTGGGTGCACCCTGAGCAGTGGCAACACGCCCCGGCGGGAGCGCGTGTCCGCGAATGTCGCATCCCTCCGAACGCGAATTTCATGCTTGCGCTGGAGGTCTGCGATGGGCGCGCAACGTTGTAGCACCTGCCGTGCACAGCGCACGGTGAATACGCCGCGATCGGGATTCGGCAGCGGGCAAGGCGGTGTCATGACATCGGCTACGCGAGCCGGAGCGGCGCACGGCTGTGGGGCTGCCGGGCACAGAGGTAGGAGTTCACCGCAGGACATGCTCGGTCGTCGCGCGACAGGGTAGGAGCTGGGCGACACAGTACGAGCCGGGCAATGTGGTCGGGCCGGAGCGCGGTCAGGGGGTGGGGAATGCGTCGGCCCCCGCGATGGCTGGTCGCGGGGGCCGAATGCGTTGTACGAGTGCGCTTTACCAGTGCGCTGTACGTACTGCCTGTTGCGGGCTACGACTTGCCGGCGCGGATGGCCTCGAAGACGTTGGGGTCCACCAGGGTTGAGGTGTCGCCGAGTTCGCGGCCCTCGGCGACGTCGCGGAGGAGGCGGCGCATGATCTTGCCCGAGCGGGTTTTGGGCAGTTCCGGGACCACGTGGATCTCGCGGGGGCGGGCGATGGGGGAGATCTCGCGAGAGACCTCGGCCTTGAGCTCGGCCACCAGATCCGCGCCGGTGCCGGTGGCCTCGGCGGTCAGAATGACGAAGGCGACGATGCCCTGACCGGTGGTCTCGTCCGACGCGCCGACAACCGCGGCCTCGGCGACGCCGGAGTGCCCGACCAGCGCCGATTCCACCTCGGCGGTGGAGATGCGGTGGCCGGAGACATTCATGACGTCATCGACGCGGCCCAGGACCCACAGGTCGCCGTCCTTGTCCAGCTTGGCGCCGTCGCCGGCGAAGTACCAGCCCTGGTCGCCGTAGCGCGCCCAGTAGGTCTCCTTGTAGCGCTCGTTGTCGCCCCAGATGCCGCGCAGCATGGACGGCCACGGCGCATCGAGCACCAGGTAGCCGTTCGCCTCGGTTTCGCCGAGTACGACCGGCTTGCCCTCCTCGTCGACGACCTTCGAGGAGATGCCCGGCAGCGGAGTCATGGCGGCGCCGGGTTTGGCGGCGGTGACGCCGGGCAGCGGGGAGATCATAATGGAACCGGTCTCGGTCTGCCACCAGGTGTCCACGATGGGAGTCTTGTTGGCGCCCACCACTTCCCGGTACCAGCGCCAGGCCTCCGGATTGATCGGCTCACCCACGGAACCGAGCAGTCGCAGGCTCGACAGATCGTGCGATTCGGGGATCTCGCGACCCCACTTCATGAACGTGCGCACCAGCGTGGGCGCGGTGTAATAGATTGTGACGCCGTATTTTTCGATGATCTGCCAGTGCCGGTGCTCATCGGGGAAATTCGGGGTGCCCTCGTAGACGACCTGGGTGGCGCGGTTGGACAGCGGCCCGTAGACGATGTACGAGTGCCCGGTCACCCAGCCGATATCGGCTGTGCACCAGTACACATCGTTGCCCGGCTTGTGGTCGAACACGTAGTTGTGGGTGTACGAGGTCTGCGTCAGGTAGCCGCCGGTGGTGTGCAGAATGCCCTTGGGCTTGCCGGTGGTGCCGGAGGTGTAGAGGATGAACAGCGGGTGCTCGGCATCGAAGGCCTGCGCCTCGTGCTCGGGCGAGGCGTTTGCGACGGTCTCGTGCCACCACACGTCGCGGCCCTGCACCATCGGGGTGTCGATGCCGGTGCGGTTCACGACCAGCACATGCTCGACGCTCGAATCACCTTCTGCGAGAGCCTCGTCCACGGCGTTCTTGAGCGGTGCGGGCTTACCGCGCCGCCACTGGCCGTCGGTGGTGATGATCAGGCGGGCCGCGGCGTCGTCGGCGCGCTGGCGCAGTGCGGTGGGGGAGAAGCCGGCGAAGACCACCGAATGGGTCAGGCCCAGGCGCGCACACGCCAGCATGGACACGATGGCCTCGGGGACCATCGGCATGTAGATGGCGACGCGGTCACCGGCCACCAGGCCCAGCGAGGTCAGGTAGTTGGCGGCGCGGGACACCTCGGCCAGCAGATCGGCGTAGGTGAGGTCGCGGGAATCGCCGGGCTCGCCCTCCCAGTGGATGGCGACCTGGTCGCCGTGCCCGTCGAGCACGTGCCGGTCCACGCAGTTGTAGGCGACGTTCAGCTTGCCGTCGACGAACCAGCGGGCGAAGGGTGCGTCGTCCCAGTCCAGGACGCGAGTCCACGGCTGTTCCCAGTGCAATCGCTGCGCCTGCTCGGCCCAGAAGCCCTCGCGGTCCGCCGCGGCTCGGTCGTAGAGAGAGGCATCGGCGTTCGCGGAGGCGGCGAAGTCAGCGCTCGGTGGATACGCATCCGGATGGTCGGCGGTGGTTTCGGTCATCTCTCTCTTCTTCTCTCGCGCGTACAGGTCACGGGGTGACCGCGGCCACGTTCGACCCTAACCGACTGTGACCTGCGCGGGGCCCGGCAGCCACGATCGGTCCCACTCGGCGGATACGCCGATTTCCGTCCTGACGGCGCGCTCTCCCTGCGGAAAGCCCCGCCGGCGGCTAGGGTCTGCACCTAACTTTGCAGGGTTCTCATGACCGAATCGTGATCGTGGTATTCATGGATCGAACGGGGTGCCGGTGGACCTGACGAACGCGGCGGCCCGCCGGGCGACCGCCATTCTGATAGCGGTGTTCGCGCTGCTCGCCGCGCTGCTGTCCGGGTGCACGGTCACCCCGGTGTACGGCGACATGATCGCGGTGAACGGCACCGAGCCGCAGAATCCGCTGATTCCGTCCAATACCAATGAGAACGGCGGCGGCCGGATCGTGGACCGGCTGTTCGCGGGGTTGCGCTATATCGACGCCGGCGGCGCCCTGCACGACGAGGTCGCGCAGTCCATCGACACCACCGATCAGCAGCACTATCGGATCCGGTTGCAGCCGGGCTGGACCTTCAGCGACGGAACACCGGTCACCGCACACTCTTTCGTGGACGCCTGGAATTTCGGCGCTCTGGTCACCAATGCCCAGCTGCAGAGCTACACCTACGGCCCGATCGTCGGATTCGCCGATGTGCAGGCGGATCCGCCACGCGCACAGACCATGTCGGGGCTGAAGGTGCTCGACGATCTGACCTTCACCGTGGACCTCACCGCGCCGACCATCGACTTCCGCACCCGGCTCGCGTACGCGCCGTTCTATCCACTGCCCGCGTCCGCCTTCCGCGATATGAAGGCGTTCGGCCAGCATCCGATCGGGAACGGGCCCTACCGCTTCGCGAACGGCGATGCCTGGCAGCACGACGTGCAGTTGAGCCTGGTGCCGAACGAGAGCTACAAGGGTGGCCGGCCGCCCCGCAACACGGGCCTGACCTTCGTGTTCTACTCCAACTTCGACGCCGCCTACTCGGATCTGCTGGCCGACAATCTGGATGTGCTCGACACCGTGCCCGACAGTGCGCTCCCGGTGTACAAGAAGGATCTCGGCGACCGCGCCATCGAGGCGCCGACCGCGCAGAATCAGTGGATCGGCATGCAGGGCAACCTGGCCCACTTCACCGGTGAGGAGGGCAGGCTGCGCCGGGAGGCCATCTCCATGGCCGTCGACCGCGCCCAGATCGGGCAGAAGATCTTCCACGGCACCCGGGTTCCGGCGCGCGACTTCACCTCGCAGGATCTGCCGGGGTTCAATGGCACACTGCCCGGTTCCGAAGTGCTGCAGTACAACCCGGACCAGGCCCGGCGAGTGTGGGCGCAGGCCAACGACATCGCGCCCTGGAGCGGGAAATTCGAGATCGCCTACAACTCCGACGGCGGTCACCAGTCCTGGATCGACGCGCTGGCCAACAGCATTCGCAACACTCTCGGCATCGACGCTGTCGGCGCGCCCTATCCGACCTTCAAACAGCTGCGCGATCAGGTGGTGCACCGCACCATCGGCAAGGCGTTCCGGTACGGCTGGCAGGGCGACTATCCGACCATGCTGCAGTTCCTGGAGCCGTCATTCCTGTCCACCTCCGATTCCAATGACTCGGACTATCGCAATCCGCGGTTCGACGCCCTGATCGCGGCGGCCGAGGCGGCGCCGGATGAGCAGGCGTCCTGGCAGCTGGTCGGGCAGGCGCAGCAGGTGCTGCTGCACGATCTGCCGGTCATCCCGATCTTCGACTACGTCAATGCCGCCGGGTACTCCAAACGCGTCACCAAGGTCGTCCAGACCTGGAACGGCCTGCCCGACTTCGAGAACATCGAACTGAAATGAGCGGCGCCGCAGAGTTTTTCGCGTGCTGCGGTAGGGAGGTAAGCGCATGGCCTGGTACACAGCGCGGCGACTGCTGCAGATGATCCCGGTGTTCTTCGGGGCCACGCTGCTCATCTACTTCCTGATCTGGAAGGTCACCGGCGGATCCGTCGCCGCGCTGGCCGGACAGCGCACGCTCACGCCCGCCCTGGAAGCGCAGCTCAAGGCGCAGTACGGGCTCGATCATTCGTTCTGGTGGCAGTACCTGCACTATCTGAAGGGGATCTTCACTCTCGACTTCGGCACGTCCTATTCCGGGCGGCCGGTGAAAGAGGTGCTGGCGCACGCCTTCCCGATCACCTTCCGGCTGGCGATCCTGGCGGTGCTGTTCGAGGCCGTCTTCGGCGTCGGATTCGGCGTCATCGCCGGACTGCGCAAGGGCGGCTGGTTCGACTCCACCATGCTGGTGGTCAGCCTCATCGTCATTGCCGTGCCGATCTTCGTGATCGGGTTCCTCGCCCAGTTCCTGTTCGGGGTGACCTGGCATATCGCGCCGGTCACCGTCGGCTCCGATGTGAGCTTCTCGCGGCTCATCATGCCGGCGCTGGTGCTGGGCTCGCTGTCCTTCGCGTATGTGCTGCGGCTGACCCGGAACTCGGTGGCGGAGAACAAGGCCGCCGATTTCGTGCGCACCGCCACCGCCAAGGGACTGCCGCGCCGGCGCGTGGTGGTCGTGCACATTCTGCGGAACTCGCTCATCCCGGTGGTGACCTTCCTGGGCGCCGATCTCGGGGCGCTCATGGGCGGCGCGATCGTCACCGAGGGCATCTTCAATATCCCCGGCGTCGGCGGCACCCTCTACCAGGCGGTGGTGCGCGGTGAAGCGCCCACGGTGGTGTCGTTCGTGACCGCGCTCATCGTGATCTTCCTGCTCTCCAACCTGATCGTGGACCTGCTCTACGCGGTCCTCGACCCTCGGATCCGCTATGCCTGAGGAGCGTGAGATGTCCGAAACACCTGCGCCGCAGGCTGATCCGCGACCCGGACAGCAGCGCTGGGTCGCACCGCCCGACGAAGTCGAAGTCGTCGTCACCGACAAGGTCGAGGTGGTCGGCGCGCCCGCCGGATTCTGGGGCTCGGCCTGGCGGGAACTGCGGCGCAAACCGCTGTTCCTGGTGGCGGTGGCCCTGATCGTGCTGGTACTGCTGGTCGCGGCGTTCCCGGGGCTGTTCACCGGGCAGAATCCGCGCTACTGCGTCGTCGATTTCAGCCTCGCGCCGCCCAATCACGATCACTGGTTCGGCTACGACCTGCAGGGCTGCGATATCTACGCGCGCACCATCTACGGCGCCCGCGCCTCCGTACTCACCGGCATCGGGGCCACCATCCTGTTCCTCGGCATCGGCGGCACCGTCGGCGCGCTCGCGGGATTCTATGGGGGAGTGCTGGATTCGGTGATCTCGCGGCTCGCCGAGATCGTGTACGCACTGCCGCTCATGCTGGCCGCCATCGTCATCATGCAGCTGGCGAAGCATCGGACCATCTGGGTGGTCATCGCCATTCTGGCCGCCTTCACCTGGCCGCAGGTGGCGCGCATCGCCCGCGGCTCCGTGCTGTCGGCCAAGAACAGCGATTACGTCCAGGCGGCAACGGCCTTGGGCGTCAACCGATTCCGGATTCTGCTGCGGCACGTCATCCCGAATGCGCTGGGGCCGGTCATCGTGGTGACCACCATCTCGCTCGGCGTCTTCATCGTCACCGAGGCCACCCTGTCGTTCCTGGGTGTCGGACTGCCGCCGACCGAAGTGTCCTGGGGCGCGGACATTGCCGCCGGACAGCGGCAGTTGCGCGCCGGATCGCTCATTCTCTTCTACCCGGCGACCGCACTGGCCCTGACCGTTCTGGGCTTCATCATGCTCGGCGACACCCTGCGCGATGCGCTCGACCCGAAGGAACGGCGATGAGCGAGCCGCTGCTCGAAATCCGGGATCTGCACATCGCTTTCGGCTCCGGCGAGCGTCGGGTCGATGCCGTGCGCGGGGTCGATCTGACCGTGTATCCGGGCCAGACCGTGGCGATCGTGGGGGAGTCCGGCTCCGGGAAATCCACCACCGCGCACGCCATCATCGGACTGCTGCCCGGTGCGGGGCGGGTCGAATCGGGAAGCATTCGCTTCGACGGCAAGGACCTGACCCAGGCCTCCGAACGCGAACTGGTCGCGGTGCGCGGCAACGGGATCGGGTTCGTACCGCAGGATCCGATGTCCAATCTGGATCCGGTGTGGAAGGTGGGCTTCCAGATCAAGGAGACGCTCGCCGCCAATGGCATCGCCCGGGGCAGCGCCGCCCGGCAGCGCGCCGCGGAACTGCTTGCCGAGGCCGGGATTCCGGACGCCGAGCGGCGGATCAACCAGTACCCGCACGAGTATTCGGGCGGTATGCGGCAGCGGGCGCTCATTGCCATCGGACTGTCCGCGCGGCCGAAATTGCTCATCGCCGATGAGCCCACCTCCGCGCTCGATGTGACCGTGCAGCGGCAGATCCTCGACCATATCGACGGTCTCACCCGCGAATTGGGGACCGCGGTACTGCTCATCACCCACGATCTGGGGCTCGCCGCCGAGCGCGCCGAACATCTTGTTGTCATGTATCGCGGGAAGGTCGTGGAATCCGGTCCGGCACTGGAGATCCTGCGCGATCCGCAGCACGAGTACACGCGCCGGCTGGTGGATGCCGCACCCTCCCTTGCCTCGCAACGACTCTCGGCGGTGCAGTACCGGGCGCGGATTCGGGAACTCGCCGTGGATGTCGCCGATGCCGAGGCGGAAGGTGAACTGCCGGACTGCATCCTGGTCTCGGAGGGTCTCACCAAACGTTTCCGAATCCGTGGTTCGGCACCCTGGAAGCACACCGAACTTGTTGCCGTCGACAATGTTTCGTTCCGGCTGCGGCGCGGGACCACCACCGCGCTGGTCGGCGAATCCGGTTCGGGCAAGACCACTGTCGCCCAAATGGTGCTGGGCCTGACCGCGCCGACCGGCGGTTCCGTCACCTTCGACGGCGATGATGTTGTGCACCTCGTCAAGCGCACCCCATTGGCTTTCCGGCGGCGGGTGCAGCCGATCTTCCAGAACCCCTACGGTTCCCTCGATCCCACCTACTCCATTCACCGCACCATTGCCGAACCGCTGCGCACCCATCACATCGGCAGCCGCGAAGAACGCGACCGTCGTGTCAGCGAACTGCTCGACCTGGTGGCCCTCCCGTCGAGTGTGGCGAGCCGCTATCCGGGCGAGCTCTCCGGCGGCCAGCGGCAGCGCGTAGCCATCGCGCGCGCCCTCGCCCTGGAACCCGAACTCGTGGTCTGCGACGAAGCCGTCTCCGCCCTCGACGTTCTGGTCCAAGCCCAGATCCTGGAACTGCTCAACCAGCTCCAGGGCGAACTCGGCCTCTCCTACCTCTTCATCACCCACGACCTCGCCGTGGTCCGCCAGATCGCCGACAATGTCGTGGTCATGCAGCAGGGCAAGGTCGTCGAAGCCGCCACCACCACCGAGGTCTTCGACAACCCGCAGTCCGACTACACCCAGCGCCTGCTGGACGCCATCCCCGGCCGCGACCTGCTGGTCTGACTCGACTCGCAATTCGCCGCGCACCCGGTGGCTCGCCCACTCGAGAGGCGCACCGGGGGCACTGGATCCGCCGGTCCGCCGATCGCGACAGCGTGGGCCTTCCGGGTCGGTGCCATGCCGTCCGGTCGGCGACCGCTGTGTCCCGGGCGAGGCTGCGGCCGGTCACACATCGGCCGCCAGTAGCCTGGTCTTTCGTGACCGATCCGCTACAGCCACTCGTCGAACTGCCCGGTGTGCAAGATGCCGCCGACAAGGCCCGGGACGCGCTCGCCGGGGTGCATCGCCACCAGGCGAATCGACGCGGCTGGCCGACCACCGCCGCCGAGGCCGCGGTCCGGGCGGCGCGCTCGTCGGCGGCCATCGAGGGCGGCAGCATCGAGCTGCCCGCGGACGGCAATGTGGAGGACCCGATCCTCGCCGGTGCACTGCGCGTCGGACAGGCGCTGGACGGTGACGCGCTGCGGACCTTCGTCGGGGTGTGGGAGCGGGCACCGCTGCAGGCGCTGGCGCGACTGCATCTGCTCGCGGCCGCCGATATGGTCGAGGACGAGCAGCAGCTGGGCCGCCCGCGCAATGTTCCGGGCGTAGCCGAACGACTCGACCTGCTCGCGCAGACGGTGCTCACCAGCAAGGCCCCCGCCCCCGTCATCGCGGCCATCGTGCACGGTGAACTGCTGTCCCTACGGCCCTTCGGCACCGGTGACGGGATCGTCGCGCGGGCGGCCTCGCGACTGGTTGCGGCGTCCAGTGGGCTGGACCCGCACAGCCTGGGCGTGCCCGAAGTCTTCTGGCTGCGGAGGCGACAGGCCTATCTCGATGCGGCCGCCGGATTCGGCATGGGCACCGCGGACGGTGTCGGCGGCTGGGTGATCTTCACCTGCGGCGCACTCGAAGACGGTGCGCGCGAGGCCCGTTCGATCGCGGACGCGGCGAGCGGATAGCCCCCTGCACGTCAATGCGGGCGGTGTAGCCGCTGTTGCGACTTCACCGCCCGCATAGCACGGATCGCCTGGTTACCAAGCGTGCTTCTCGGGTTGTGTTCCGGCCTCGGCGAGCTCTCCGGGTTCCGATGCGGATCATCCCCGCAGATTTGCGAGGCCATTACCGACCGGACCGCAGATAACGCAGGCCCACAACGCTCATGCCCTGTCGCGGCGTGCTCCGCGTGGGTGCCGGGTGTCCGTGCTGGGAAGGATGGGACGGGAGACCGAATCTTCTCTTCCGATTCCGATCTTGGCCTTCCTTACTTCCGTGCATCCATTGTTACCCTGTGACGGCCCTCACATCAAGTGCTGAGAAAACTTTCCAATACCCGGCGTGTCCGGCCGTTTTGTGCTGGGGCGTGTCTGGGTGTGATCTCATCTGCGCCGGCGGAGCAGCCGGTAGCTCACCGCGCCCGCGGCCACCGCGCTCAGGGCGACCACGGCACTGGCCGCCACGGTGGTCGTCGACGGTTGCGGAATGCGCGCCCACAGCGACACCGGATTGGAGAAGGTGAGAATCGGCCAGCCGCGGGCGACCGCCTCCTTGCGCAGACCGCGATCCGGATTCGCCGCCGTGGGATGCCCGACGACGCTCAGCATCGGCAGATCGGTCACCGAGTCCGAGTAGGCATAACACCGCGACAGGTCGTATCCGTATGTGGCGGCGAGCTTTTCGATCGCCTCCACCTTGCCCTCGCCGTAGCAGTAGAACTCGACTTCGCCTGTGTACTTGTTGTTTTCGACCACCATGCGGGTCGCGGCATAGTGGTCGGCGCCCAGCGCGACCGCGATGGGCGCGACCACCTCCGCGCCGGAGGCCGACACGATGACCACATCGTGGCCCCGAATGCGGTGGTCGGCAATGAGATCCGCCGCCTCGGCGTAGATGAGCGGATCCACGATGTCGTGCAGGGTCTCGGCGACGATCGAGCGCACCTGATCCACATCCCAGCCCGCGCACATGCGGGTCAGGTTCTCCCGCATGCGCTCCATCTGATCGTGGTCGGCGCCGGAGAGCAGGAACAGGAAATGCGCGTAGCTGCTCTCCAATACTGCTCGTCGGCTGAGCAGGCCCTGGTCCAGGAAGGGCTTGCTGAACACGAAGGCACTCGACCTCGCGATCACCGTCTTGTCGAGATCGAAGAAGGCGGCGACTCGTCCGCGCTCGGCTGTCACAGCGACCAGCTTATGTTTCGGAGGCGGCGGGCGGGCGGTGCGGTCCGCTCGGTGCGGGATTTTGCGGTGCTTGCCGGAGTTAGCCAGTCGGAAGCGGGGCCGTGGCAGCGGGAAAAAGACTCGCCCGGCGGACTTGCAAACGCTCCAGGCCTTGGGTGTAGTATTGGCGGTGCCTGGACTTAGTCCAGGCAGCGTTCAGCCCGACCCCCCGGGGCTGAACCCGACGACCCCAGCCTCCTCCCCCCCCCGGCTGGGGTCGTCCTCTATTTACGGACTGTTATGTCCCAGTGGATCACCCGGCTTTTTATCCACAGGCCGCGTGTTATCCACAATCGCTATTGAGGCTCTTTCGGCGCTTGCTCGTTTGGGTGACGCTGACCTGCATGAACTCTCAAGCCGATGCTTCATTCCGAGCCCTCGCCCTGGTGTCGGATCACAGACTGCGAGACGAGGTCCGGCGCATTGCGGCGGCCGCCGACCGTCCACTGGATGAACGAACTCCGCCACTCGGCCGGCACGCGTGGACAGCGGCCTCGGTGGTCGTGCTCGACTCCGCTGCCGCACGTTGCTGCGCATCCGCCGACTCCCCACGCCGCACCGGAATTCTGCTGGTGACCGACGGGGAGCCGGATTTGCTCGACTGGCGGGCGGCCGCCGAAATCGGTGCCGAGCAGGTGCTTCCGCTGCCGGCCGAGGCGGATGCCCTGATCGCCGCCTTCGCCGCCCACGACCAGCGCGGCAGCGGCGGCGGGGCGGTGGTCGCCATTGCCGGCGCCGTCGGCGGCGCGGGCGCCTCCACCCTGGCAACCGCCGTGGCACTCGCCGCCGCCGAACGCTTCCGCGATCACACGCTGCTGGTGGATGCCGCTCCGCACGGCGGTGGTCTCGACCTGCTCCTCGGACTGGAGAGGACCACCGGTCTGCGCTGGCCCGACCTCGTCATCGAAGACGGCCGCGTCTCCGCCGCGGCCCTGCACGCCGCCCTCCCCGCCGCCGCGGGCGTGGCCGTTCTCTCCTGCGGAAGAGGGCCTGCCGCAACAGAACTCAGCCCCGTCGCCCTGCATGCCGTGGTCGAGGCGGGCCGCGCCGCCGGCGATCTGGTGGTCTGCGACTTGTCCACCGAACGCGGCCCGCATACCGACCGGCTCTTCGACACCGCCGACCTGATAGTCCTCATCACCCCCGCCCGCCTGCGCGCCACCGCCGCGGCCGAATCCGTAGCTGCTCACCTCATCAGCCGAAATCCCCATGTGCGCTTGATTATCCGAGGCCCCTCCCCGGGCGGCCTCCGGGCCCGAGAAATCTCCGAGACCCTGGCCCTCCCCGTCCTGTCCGCAGTCCCATCCCACCCCGCCCTCTCCCAATCCCTCGAACGCGGCCCCCTCATCCTTCCGCGCCGGGGCCCCCTCCGTACGGCGGCCGAATCCGTCCTCACGGCCCTGGTCTCGAACACTCACCGCGCCAGCGCCCCGTCAACTCCCCGTAATCCCCTGCCGTCCAGACGAATCAGCACCCCCGCCCTCACCGGGACGTACCGATGACCCGGACCCACCGGCCCGAGCTCGAAGGCCTCGGCGGCGAACCGCGCCTGCGCGGAACGCCTGCCTCAGCAGCCCAGTACTCAGCAGACCATCTCTCCCGTTGCTCTCGACCGCCCACCGATCTGCTCGTGCGGCAAGCACGTGAATGCACCCTGGATACGATCGCAGGTCGTGCTGTGTTCGGGCGGGCTCCGCAGCCGCAGAAGTGCGTGAATACGCGACGGGCGCATCGGTTGCCGGTCGGCCCGCGTGCGGGTAGGCCCCTGGTGGATCGCTGGCTGTTCGGGCCATCTGCGGGCGGGCAGCAGGTGTGGCGGTCGCTGGTTGGGGAGCCTGCCGGTAGGTCCCGGGTGCGGCGCTTACCGGTTGGCAGGGGCGCGCGAGTGGCGCGGGCGCGGCGGATGCCGATCAGCGGGTATTCGGGGGTGTCGCGATGAGTGCGCTGGTGACGGCGGATCTGCTGGATCGGGTGCGGGAGCGGTTGGCGGAGGGGGCGGTCGAGCCGGATCCGGCACAGGTGGCCGCGGCTATTCGGGCCGAAGCCGGTGGGGTGCTGGGGGATACGGATCTGCTGCGGGCGCTGCGGCTGCTGCAGACGGAGATGACCGGGGCGGGAGTGCTGGAGCCGCTGCTACACGATCCGGAGGTGGCCGATGTGCTGGTCACCGCACCGGATGCGGTGTGGGTGGATCGGGGGCACGGGCTGCGACGGGCCTCGGTGCGATTTCCGGACGAGGCTGCGGTGCGGCGTTTGGCGCAGCGGCTGGCCCTGTCGGCGGGGCGCCGGCTCGACGATGCGCAACCGTGGGTGGACGGCCGGCTGACCGGAACGGAAGCGGCCCTGGGTAATTCGTTCGGTGTCCGGTTGCATGCGGTGCTGTCGCCCATCGCGCACGGCGGCACCTGTCTCTCACTGCGGGTACTGCGCCCGGCCTCGCAGGGGTTGGATGCGCTGGCCGCCGCGGGCGCGGTCACCGCCGAGGCGAAAGCCCTGCTGGAGCGCATAATTCGCGCGCGCCTCGCCTTCCTGGTGGTCGGCGGCACCGGCGCGGGCAAAACCACCCTGCTCTCCGGCCTGCTCGCCAAGGTCGATGCCGCCGAACGCATTATCTGCGTCGAGGACGCCGCGGAGCTGGCCCCGCCCCACCCGCACGTGGTCCGCCTGGTCGCCCGCCCCGCCAATGTCGAAGGTGCAGGCGAGGTGACAGTCCGGGACCTGGTCCGCCAGGCCCTCCGCATGCGCCCCGACCGCATAGTCGTGGGCGAGGTGCGCGGCGCCGAAGTCGCAGACCTGCTGACCGCACTGAATACCGGCCACGACGGCGGCGCGGGCACGGTGCACGCGAACTCACCCCGCGAGGTCCCCGCCCGCCTCGAAGCCCTGGCCGCCCTGGGCGGTATGAGCCGCGATGCCCTGCACAGCCAACTCGCCGCCGCCATCCAGGTGGTCCTGCACGTCCACCGCCGCCCCGACGGCACTCGCACCCTCCGCGAAATAGGTCTGGTCACCTCCACCGCCGGCCGAGTCCACATCACCCCCGCCTGGTCCGCCGACCCCCGCCCCACCCCCGCGTCCGCCGCCCTGACCGACCTCCTCGACGAAAGAACCACCCCATGACCACGACGTCCGCCGCCACCTCGCTCACCAACTTCCTCAGCGAGGCGCAACCCAATGCCGTCATGCCTGCCGTCGCCTCGCTCGCCGGTCTCCTCCATGAAGGGCGCCCAGCGACGTGACGTCGGCCGCCGCTTCGCTCGTCGGTCCCCCCGATAAAGGCACCCCGATTGCCGTGCCGTCCGCCGTCGCCTCGCTCGTCCCTCTTCTCAACGAACGGGAAGTTTCGCGACTACTGCGTCCGTCGCAGCCTCCCTACCCGCTGCCATCACGAAAGGAGATCCCGTGGTCGCCGCGTCCGAAGTTGCTACGGCTGCGGCGAAAGCAGTTGGGCGACGGCCGCATTCCGGCACTGATGATCGCCGCGTCGGTCGCGGCTCGTGCTCACTCTTCGACGAAAGGACACCTTGATGACTGCCGCATTTCCAGCTGACTCCGGTTCGGCGGAGGTGGCTCGATCTCCGCTCGCTGCCGCGGGGGAGGCGGGAGCTGATGACGGTCTTCCGCCGCTGCCGGTTCGGCCCGGTGGCGGACGGCTCGATGACGCACTGCCGCTGCATGTTTTCACTCCCTGTCAGCAGAGTCGATCGAGTGCCTCGCCCACCGGGCTGGTCTGTGTTTGTCCGATCAGCGACTCCTGCGGGCGGCCTGTCGGCGAGGGGAGCGGTCGATGACTGCGTCGTCGGGGCCGGAGCCTCGGCCTGCCGTGCCGGAGGTGAGAAGGCCGGGCTGTTGCGCTGAGGATCAGTGTTCCGGGCGGGATCAGCGGTGCGGCAAGTTGTTTCAGTGGCGTCACAGTCAGCCGCCAGGGCTACGTCATGGGTGGCGCAGTGGTTGTGTGTCGCGGCGGGAGGGTCCGCCGCGAGCAGCCGAGAGCGGTGACCGATGACTTCGATTGTCGGGCACTGGGGTTCGATACTCGGCTGTCTCGCGCTCGCACTGGTGGTGGTTCCCGATCCGGCGGGCCGTCGCAGGTTCGCCCGACTGTTTCGGTGCGCGAGGAAGATTCGACAGCCGGGGGTGGGCCGGGCAGTTCGGCTGGCCGTGGTGGCGGGACTGCCTGCGGCGCTCGTGGTCGGCGTCGGTCCGCTGTTTGCCGCGATTTTGGTGGTGGGGACGCTGGGACTGCGCCGGCGGCGGGCGGGGCGGGAACGTGTGAGAGGGGAGGAGAGTGCGCAGCTGCTGGAGGGGTTGGAGACGGTGATCGGCGAGCTGCGGATCGGTGCGCATCCGAGTGCGGCCGCGGAAGTCGCCGCGTACGAGACCGTTGGTCCGGTGGCGCACGCGTTTGCGGTGAGCGCCGCGCGCAGCCGTCTGGGGGGATCGGGGGCCGATGCGTTTCGTCGCTCGGAAACCGCGATCCCGCAGGAGCTGGCCCGCATCGGCGAAGCCTGGCAGGTGGCCGATCGGCACGGGCTGGCACTCGCGGAGCTGCTCACGGCGACCCGGCTGGACCTATTGGGCCGCAAGCGCTTCCGCGACCGCACCCGAGCCGCGCTCGCGGGTGCCCGCGCGACCGCCGCTGTGCTCGCCCTGCTGCCCCTGCTCGGTATCGCACTCGGTCAACTGATGGGAGCAGCTCCGGTGCACGTGCTCTTCCTGTCTCCGGCCGGCGCCTATCTCCTTCCGCTCGGAGCGGCCCTCACCTGCGCCGGTCTGCTCTGGACCGACGCCATCACCGCAAAGGCGCTGCGATGAACAGCCTTTCGTGGTCGCTGCTGTTCACCGCGCTCGCGCTGGTGCTGCTGCCGGGGCGTATTGCCGCTGCACAGCGATTGCGCGGCCTACGGGAGCGAGATCCTGAGGTGCGTGCCAAGTCCGTTCGGGCCGCACCTGATCCGCTGGGTGTGGCGGGCACCTTGGACCTGTTCGCGGCCTGCCTGCGCGCGGGCCTGCCCGCGGCGGCAGCGGCGGGCGCCGTGGCGCCGGGCGCCCCGGAACCACTGACCTCGGTGTTGCGACGAGCAGCGGATCTGCTTGCGCTGGGGGCGGATCCGGTGACGGCGTGGGAGCAGGCCACCGCCGGGTGCGGTGACGACGGAGTGGCCGCACTCGCGCGCATGGCCCGCCGGTCGGCGCGTTCGGGGGCCGGGTTGGCCTCCGCGGTAACCGAATTGGCCGAGCAGCGCAGGGGAGCGGTCGAGGATGTGGCCGCCGCACGGGCCGAACGCGCCGGCGTCCTGATCGGCGGGCCTCTCGGTCTGTGCTTTCTGCCGGCCTTCGTATGCCTGGGGATCGTGCCGGTGGTTATCGGCCTGGCCGGCCATGTCCTGGGCGGAGGCCTGCTGTGAACGGCAACTGTGCCGATGCGGATCGGCCGCATCGGAGTGAGGAGAGGAGAGATCGTGCGATCTTCGGTGCGAAGCCTGAGCTGGGGCCTGCGCGAGCGATTGCTCCTCGTCGCGGTCGGCGAGGAGGGCATGAGTACGGCCGAGTACGCCATCGGGACGATCGCGGCCGCGGCGTTCGGCGCCGTGTTGTACGCGGTGGTGACCGGCGACAGCATCGTCAACGCCCTGACCAAGATCATCGACAAGGCATTGAAGACCTCGACCGGCTGAGCGCAGGCTCGCCCGCCGCACTGTCCCGGCCGCCTTTTCGCGGCGGCGACCGGGGCATGGCGACCGTCGAGGCCGCCATCGCCCTGGCAGCCCTGGTCGCCGTGCTGGTCCTCTGCATAGGCGCATTGCTCGCGGTATCGGCACAGGTGCGCTGTGTTGATGCCGCGCGCGAGGCGGCCCGCCTCACAGCCCGCGGCGACAGTGCCGGGGCCGCAGCGGCTGCCCGGCGAATGGCGCCCCCGAGTGCCGTGATCACTGTCCGCACGGACGGCGAGCTGGTGGTGGCCTCGGTGAGCGTCCGATCCCCACTGCTACCGCTGACCTTGCGCGCGGAGGCCGTGTCGGCGCGGGAACCCGGCGAGCCGCGATGAGGCGCCGCGGTCGTTGTGGCGGGCCCCGCGCGCGGGACGCGGGCGATGAGTCAGGGGGAGTGACGGTGGTCGCATGTGTGGCGTTGCTCGCTTTGCTGACCCTCACGGTGCTGGTGGCACAGGTCGGGGTGGCGGTGGCGGGCCGTCACCGCGCGCAGTCCGCGGCGGACCTCGCCGCACTGGCCGCGGCCGCCGGGCTGGACCGTGGCACGGCGGCGGGTTGCACGCGAGCGGAGGAGATCGCGCGCCGAATGGGAGTGCGGATTGTCGGGTGCACCGTGGCGGAGTGGGATGTGACGATCACGGTCGAAGCGCGAATGGCGCTCGGTCCACTGGGTACGCGATCGGTGCGCGCTATGGCCCGGGCCGGACCTATCGGAGAGGACGTGTAGTACTCGCGGCAGTAGTAGTAGCCGCAATAGCGAGGACTACTTGCCCAATGCAACTATCTCGTACTGAGCGGTTGGTTAGAGAATGGATGGCGCGCACCACACTGCGTGTCGATCAATGTCGATATTGGATGAAAGTGGTAGGCGAATAGTTTTCTCCGCCCATGACTTTCCTATTCGTTCCAAAACGTGGAATCGACTAAATGCACTGGTAAATGCATGATCGACATTATCGAACGGGGCAACTGCGCAGTTAACCGGATCACATCCCTCTTTATTCGACTATCAGGTGCGCTGTGCATGACTCGTTACGAGTCGTGCGCCACGCTGCCTCGTACCCCTCACGTCCTGGTACCGGCAGGTCGGCCGGATGGCGTTCCGGCCTCGCTCCGGCGACGCCCCGATCACGGTTCGGTGTGGTCCCCGTCACCATCGCCGAGGGCTGCCAGCACTGCGGTCAGCAGGCGCGCCGCACCCGTCTTGTCCAGCGGATTATTGCCGTTTCCGCACTTCGGAGACTGTACGCAGGACGGGCAGCCACTACCGCAGCCACAGGATTCGATGGCCGCCAGCGTCGCCGTCAGCCACTGACGCAGCCGTGCGAACCCGCGTTCGGCGAAACCCGCGCCCCCGGGATGCCCGTCGTAGACGAATACGGTGGGCAGCCCGGTATCGGGATGTTCCGCGGTCGATACCCCGCCGATATCCCAGCGATCGCAGGTCGCGACCAGCGGCAGCATGCCGATGGCGGCGTGTTCGGCCGCGTGCAGCGCCCCCGCCGCCTGCCTGGGGTCGATTCCGGCACGCGACAGCAGGTCCGGCGTGACTGTATAGAGGACAGCCCGGGTCGGCAGGATCTGTGCGGGCAGCTCCAGTGGCACCATGTCCAGGACCTCACCGCTGGGCAGCCGGCGCAGGTATCCGATCACCTGCCGAGTCACCAGCACCTGCGCCAAAGCAATGGTGACCTGGCCATATGTCTCGTATTCGGTCATCTCCTCGACCTCGACGGTCGTCACGGCCCGGGCGCTGGTGGTCCAGCCCGGAGTCTCGGCGTGCACGAGCGCGACGCCTTCCTCCAGGTCCAGCTCATCGACCACATAACTCTCGCCCTGATGCAGGTGGACGGCCCCCTCGTGCAGGGTGGCCGGCGCCCGTCCGGCATCTGTGGTGCCGAGCATGCGCCCGCTCTCCCCGTCGACCACCGCGATCGCACTGCCGATGCCGCCGCGCACGTCCACCGCATCGTGGGGATGGGCGTCGGCGGTGACGAACCAGCGTGCGGTCCCATCCCTTCCGACCCCCGCCCGCCGCCGGATCAGACCCTGTCGGGCCAGGTCGGAGAGCAATTCCCAAGCCCGGTACTCGAGCACCTCGGCATCGGTGAGCGGCTGTTCCATGGCCGCGCACAGCAGGTGCGGGCCGAGCACATAGGGATTGTGCGGATCGGTGATGGTGGCCTCGACGGGCCGCCCGAGCAGCGCCTCCGGATGATGCACGAGATAGGTGTCCAGCGGGTCGTCACGGGCGATGAGCAGCACCAATGACCCCTGGGTGCGCCGCCCGGCCCGCCCGGCCTGCTGCCAGAACGAGGCGACCGTGCCCGGATATCCCGCGACCACCACAGCATCAAGCCCCGCGATGTCCACGCCCAGCTCGAGGGCATTGGTGGTGGCCACACCCAGCAGCGACCCCTCCGACAGCGCCGCTTCGAGCGCCCGCCGATCTTCCGCCAGATAACCGGCCCGGTAGGCCGCGATCCGTTCCGGCAGCGTGGCGTCGACGTCGGCGAGCAGCCGCCGGGTATCCATGGCAATGGCTTCGGCCCCACGCCGGGACCGCACGAAGGTGAGCGTGCGCGCCCCCTCGGTCACCAGGTCGGCCATGATCTCGGCGGCCTCCGCCCCGGCCGATCTCCGCACGGCCGCACCGTTTTCCCCGGTCACACCCCCGCCGATGAGCGGCGGCTCCCACAGCGCCACCGTCCGAGAGCCCTGCGGCGACCCGTCCTCGGTGACCGCGACGCAGGGTGCGCCGATGAGCCGGGAGGCCGTCGCCGCCGGTTCGGCGGTGGTGGCCGAGCACAGGATGAACACCGGGTCGGCCCCGTATCGCGCCGCCAGCCGCCGCAGCCGCCGCAGTACCAGCGCCACGTGCGACCCGAATACGCCCCGGTAGGTATGGCATTCGTCGACCACCACGTACTTCAGCTGCCGCAGCAGCCGGGCCCAGCGCTGATGTGATCGCAGCATTCCGACGTGCAGCATGTCCGGATTGGTGAAGACCCAGCGGGAATTGGCCCGCACCCACTGCCTTATTTCGGTGGGCGTATCGCCGTCATAAGGCGCGGGATGAATGCCGCGCAGCGGATCGTGGCTGGTCAGCTCGGTGGCCATCCGCAGTTGATCGGCCCCGAGCGCTTTGGTGGGCGCCAGATAGAGGGCCGTGGCCCGGGGGTCCTGCTGCAGCGCGGTAAGTACGGGCAGCTGGTAGGCGAGCGATTTGCCGGAGGCGGTGCCCGTGGAAACGACGACGTGACGTCCCCCCGCGGCCAGGTCGGCGGCCTGCGTCTGATGAATCCACGGTGCTTCCACCCCCACAGCACGCACCGCGGCTATTACTTCGGAAGACGCCCATTCGGGCCAATTCGTGACCTGAGCCGCACGTGGCGGCAACTCTGCGACGTGGGTGAGACGGGTGTCGCCAGCTCCTGCCCCGGTAAGGACACGATTCAGCAACGATTGGCCATAGCTGGTGTCGTGGGGGCTTCCCAGAACGCTCGCGGGGTTCGCCGGAATCATGGTCAGGCCGCCTTGCTGGGCGTGTGGGGTGCGAAACGTGTGTATGTCTGGTCCTCTACCTGCCATTTCACTACAGAGTAGCGTCCTGTGTCGCAGGGGGTTTGCCGGATGCTCGCTCTGTTATCCGGAAGCAAACCTACTTCGAGTACGGATTTGGGCATTATGCCCCTCACCTGCGCATTCGCAAGATCAACTTTTTTGCAAATTGTGGGTAACTCAGCTGTTGAATTGCTCGCGGACATGGTTCACTGGTTCCTGGTCGCAAGCTTCTGTGTTCGAGGGAACGGATCTAAAGTCCAAACCATCAAGCAGGATCGATGTTGCGAACGGTGTACTGATGGCTTTCCTGCAGGGGGAACAGAGTACAGCGGTCTCAACGGACCCGGTGGACGAACCTACTTGTCTACCGTTCCGGTATGGAAAGAGAAGGAACAGAATGGCACAGGGAACTGTGAAGTGGTTCAACGCGGAGAAGGGGTTCGGCTTCATCGCGCCCGAGGACGGGTCCGCTGACGTCTTCGTCCACTACTCCGAGATCCAGGGTTCGGGCTTCCGCACCCTCGAAGAGAACCAGAAGGTCGAGTTC
Source organism: Nocardia sp. NBC_01388 (assembly GCF_045040085.1). Classification (NCBI taxonomy): domain Bacteria; kingdom Bacillati; phylum Actinomycetota; class Actinomycetes; order Mycobacteriales; family Nocardiaceae; genus Nocardia; species Nocardia sp. NBC_01388. Next base: position 6,118,087 of record NZ_CP109553.1, on the reverse strand, counting down.
GAGGTCGGCCAGGGCACCAAGGGCCCGCAGGCCACCGGTGTTCGCGCGCTCGCCTGAGCGGGCTCACCCATCTAGGTATCCGTCCCCCATCGCCACACGGCGGTGGGGGACGAGCCATATCCGGACCCACTACACTCGATCACAACCCGGGGCCATATCGTCGCTGCGACCGAGGCCGAGCCTCTGAACACGGTATAAACGTTGCTGGCAGCGATAATCAGTAATCGCAGCCACTTTGCCCCAGCCGCGTATCGCGCGCCGTGACATGACAACGACGCAGCGCGGATCGACAGGAAAGGTGTGTTCGCCGGTGGCAACACGAGACCGCGGTGCAGCGCCGAACTCCAAGGCAGCGCCCGACCAGGGTCGGCCCCTGCGTCGTCTCGTCATCGTCGAGTCGCCGACAAAGGCCCGGAAAATCGCGCCCTACCTGGGCCGCGGCTATGTAGTCGAGGCGTCGGTCGGGCATATTCGGGATCTGCCGCGAGGTGCGGCGGATGTGCCTGCCAAATACAAGGGCGAGCAGTGGGCCCGACTCGGCGTCGACGTCGACCATGACTTCGAGGCCATATATGTGGTCAGCCCGGATAAGAAGGCCAAGGTCGCAGAGCTGAAAAGCCTGCTCGCCGACGCCGACGAACTTTATCTCGCCACTGACCCCGACCGCGAGGGCGAAGCCATCGCGTGGCATCTGCTGGAGACCCTGAAGCCCAAGGTCCCGGTCAGACGCATGGTGTTCCACGAGATCACCGAGCCGGCCATCCTCGCCGCGGCCGCCGACACGCGCGACCTCGATAAGGATTTGGTCGACGCTCAGGAGACGCGCCGCATCCTCGATCGGCTCTACGGTTACGAAGTTTCACCGGTGCTGTGGAAGAAGGTCATGCCGCGCTTGTCGGCGGGCCGGGTGCAGTCTGTGGCGACGCGCGTCATCGTGCAGCGGGAGCGGGAGCGCATGGCGTTCCGTTCCGCCGAGTACTGGGATATTGCGGCCAAGCTGGACGCGGGCGATCAGGGCGAGGGCAATCCGCGGGTCTTCGGCGCCCGTCTTGTCACCGTCTCGGGTGCACGCGTGGCGACCGGTCGCGATTTCGGCGCCGATGGGCAGCTGAAGTCCTCGGGTGTCACGGTGCTGGACGCCGGTTACGCGCAGCGGCTGGCGGAATCGCTGCAGGGCGAGGCGCTGACGGTCAGTTCGGTCGAGTCCAAGCCGTATACCCGCAAGCCGTATGCGCCGTTCATGACCTCGACGCTGCAGCAGGAGGCCGCGCGCAAGTTGCGCTTCACCTCCGAGCGCACCATGCGGGTCGCGCAGCGGCTGTATGAAAACGGCTACATCACCTACATGCGTACCGACTCGACCACGCTGTCGGAGTCGGCCATCCAGTCGGCGCGGGCCCAGGCCACGCAGCTGTACGGCGCGGAGTATGTGAGCCCGACGCCGCGGCAGTACACCCGCAAGGTGAAGAACGCGCAGGAGGCACACGAGGCGATTCGTCCCTCCGGTGATGTCTTCATCACCCCGGGGCAGTTGCATTCGCGGGTCGACAATGACGAATTCCGGCTCTACGAGCTGATCTGGCAGCGCACGGTGGCCTCGCAGATGGTCGATGCGCGCGGCACCACGCTGACCGTTCGCATCACCGGTGTCGCGAATACCGGTGAGGAGTGCGTGTTTTCGTCGTCCGGTCGCACGCTCACCTTCGCGGGCTTCCTGAAGGCGTACGTGGAGAGTGTCGACGAGGAGGCGGGCGGCCAGTCCGATGACGCCGAATCCCGGCTGCCGGCGCTGACCGAGGGCCAGGCGGTGACGGCCATCGAGCTGGCGCCGGACGGGCACACCACCAATCCGCCGCCGCGTTTCACGGAAGCGTCGCTGATCAAGACGTTGGAAGAGCTCGGTATCGGGCGTCCTTCCACCTACGCGTCGATCATCAAGACGATTCTCGATCGCGGGTATGTGTACAAGCGCGGTAGTGCGCTGGTGCCGTCGTGGGTGGCGTTCGCGGTGATCGGCCTGCTGGAGTCGCACTTCGGCCGGCTGGTGGACTTCGACTTCACCGCGGCCATGGAGGACGATCTCGACGCCATCGCCGGTGGTCGCGCCCAACGCGGAAACTGGTTGTCCAGCTTCTACTTCGGCGGTGACGACGGCGCCGACGGTTCGGTGGCACGCTCCGGCGGCCTGAAGAAGATGGTGAGCGAGCGGCTCGACGGTATCGATGCCCGCGAGGTCAACTCGATCAAGCTTTTCGCCGATGAAGAAGGCCGCGATGTGGTTGTCCGGGTCGGCAAGTTCGGTCCGTATCTGGAGCGCATGGTCATCAATCCTGATGACCCAGAGGGCGATTCGATCTCGCAGCGCGCCAATCTGCCCGATGATCTGCCGCCGGACGAGCTGACACTCGATGTCGCGGAGAAGCTGTTCTCGACTCCGCAGGAGGGTCGCTCGCTCGGCATCGATCTGGTCAGCGGGCACGAAATCGTCGCCAAGGAAGGACGTTTCGGTCCGTATGTGACCGAGGTGCTGCCGGAACCGGCCGCGGAGCCCGAGGCCAAGAAGGGTGCGAAGAAGGCGGTCGCGCCGAAGCCGCGCACCGGATCGCTGTTCAAATCCATGGATTTGGAAAGCATTACGCTCGATGATGCGCTGAAGTTGTTGTCGCTGCCGCGTGTTGTGGGTGTCGATCCGGCCTCCAATGAGGAGATCACCGCGCAGAACGGCCGCTATGGGCCGTATCTGAAGAAGGGCACCGATTCGCGGTCGCTGACCGGTGAGGATCAGATCTTCACGGTCACGCTGGAGGAGGCGCTCAAGATCTACGCCGAGCCCAAGCGGCGCGGCGGGCAGTCGGCCAGTGCGCCGCCGCTGCGTGAGCTGGGTGTGGATCCGGTCTCGGAGAAGCCGATGGTGATCAAGGACGGCCGCTTCGGGCCGTACGTCACCGACGGTGAGACCAATGCCAGCCTGCGCAAGGACGATGCGGTGGAGTCCATCACCGACGCGCGTGCCTCGGAGCTGCTGGCGGATCGGCGGGCGCGCGGGCCGGTGAAGAAGGTCGCGAAGAAGACCGCTGCCAAGAAGGCGCCCGCGAAGAAGGCCGCGGCCAAGAAGACCGCGGCGAAGGCTACGGCGTCGAAGACCACGGTGGTGAAGAAGGCGGCGGCGAAGAAGGCCGCGGCCAAGACCGCGGACGGGGTCACCACCAAGAAGGCCGCGGCGAAAAAAGCTTCCGCTTCCAAGTAGTCCGCGGGCCGATAGTTCTGACCGGAAATCACCCGCCTCGTGCGGGTGATTTCCGCTGTCAAGGGTTCTCGTCAACCAGCCCGATTGTCGGTGCCCTGCCGTAGCGTGTGTCCCGAATACGCACCAGCGGAGGGACATTCGATGACCGTCGACCACGAGCGTGAACAGCTGATCAGTATCCTGGCGAGTCAGCGGGATATCTTCCGGATCACCCTGCGCGGGATCGAAGAGGATGACGCGCGGGAGCGGAGTACGGTCAGCGAGCTCACGCTCGGCGGTCTGCTACATCACGTGATCAATGTTGAGCGGCACTGGACCACGGTCCTCGTCGAGTGTGATCCGAACTCCGAATTCGATGTCTCCGGAATGGATTCCGAGTACAAGCTCGGTCCGGACGAGACGGTCGAGGGGCTGCTCGCCGAGTGGGATGTGCTCGCCGAGCAGACCGCGAAGCTGATTCGTGAGCTGCCCAACCTGGACGATTCGATCCCCACCCCGACCGCTCCCTGGGCGCCCGAGCGGGAGTGGCTGACCGCGCGCTACATCATCCTGCACATCCTGCGCGAGATCGCCCACCACTCCGGCCACGCCGACATCATTCGCGAATCCTTCGACGGCGCGAGCACGACGCACCAGCGCGCGGTCTGACAGGGGACCGGCAGGGCAGTCATGTCGGTGGGCGACAGTAGTCTGTACCGCGTGGCAGGAGTCTTCGATCGACTGGTGGGACAGGATACGGTCGAGTCCGCGCTGACGGATGCGGCGGTGGCGGCGCGGGGTGGCGAGCTGGTGTCGTCGTCGGCCATGACGCATTCGTGGTTGTTCACCGGGCCGCCCGGGTCGGGGCGTTCGGTGGCGGCGCTGTGTTTCGCGGCGGCGTTGCAGTGCACCGATGCGGGGACTCCGGGGTGCGGTCGGTGTCATGCGTGCACGACCACCATGGCCGGAACGCATGGCGATGTGCGTCGCGTGGTGCCGGAGGGGTTGAGCATCGGCACCAAGGAGATGCGCGAGATCGTGCAGGTGGCGTCGCGGCGGCCCAGCACCGGCCGCTGGCAGGTGGTGGTGGTCGAAGATGCCGACCGTTTGACCGAAGCGGCCGGAAACGTGCTGCTCAAGGTGGTGGAAGAGCCGCCGGCCCGTACCGTCTTCCTGCTGTGCGCGCCTTCGGTTGATCCGGAGGATATTTCGATCACGCTGCGTTCCCGGTGCAGGCATGTGCATTTGGCGACGCCGTCGGTGGATTCGATCGCGAAGGTGCTGCGCGAGCGGGACGGGCTCGCCACCGATACCGCGGCCTGGGCGGCCTCGGTCAGTGGTGGTCATGTCGGCCGGGCGCGCCGATTGGCCACCGACGATCAGGCCAGGGCTCAGCGCAAACGGGCCCTGGCCCTGGTCGCCGCGACCACACGTCCGGGTATGGCCTACTCCGCCGCCGAAGAATTGGTGAAGTCCGCCGATGACGAGGCCAAGCAGATGAGCGCGGTCCGCGACGACAAGGAGCGGGACGCGCTGGCGATGGCGCTCGGCGCCGGCGGTACCGGTAAGGGCGCGGCGGGGGCGACCCGCGGTTCGGCCGGTGCGCTCAAGGATTTGGAGAAGCGGCAGAAGTCCCGCGCCACCCGGACCGGTCGTGATGCGCTGGACCGGGCGCTCATCGATGTGGCCGGACTGTACCGGGATGCCCTGGCCGTAGGATTCGGCGCCGCGACCGTGGACTCGAAAGCTGGTGTCACGCTCACACATCCCGATATGGCCGACCAGATTCGAGAATTGGCGACCGACGTCCGCCCCGAGGGCCTGCTGCGCTCGATCCAGGCGATACTCGATTGCCGCGAGGCCCTGGAAACGAATGTGAAGCCCCGCTTCGCCGTCGCCGCCATGGTCGCCGGCCTGATCGCGGCCCGCTCCGCGTGACCGTCACCACCGATTTTCGCGATCCGGCACCGAGACGATAGACTCGCACCGCCGGAAGGCACGCCGCCTTAGCTCAGTCGGTAGAGCGCTTCACTCGTAATGAAAAGGTCGCGAGTTCGATTCTCGCAGGCGGCTCCAGGAGAGGCCCTCGATGCAGCAGCATCGGGGGCCTTTTTGTGTGGTGGTCAGGGTCAGTGGGCGGGGTTTGCGGTGAGGTCGAGGCTGGCGGGGATGGCGGTGAAGGCGCTGCGGAGGCGGTCGGTGAGGGTGGGGCGGCCGCCGGCGCCGTCGGTGCGGACCCATTGGCGGCCGGCGACGCTCCAGGCGGCGGTGGTCAGTTCGGCCAGGACGTGTAGGCGGAGGTCATCGGGGTCGAGGCCGAGTTTGCTTGCGAGAGAGGCGATCATGTCGATGCGGACGCCGGAGCGGTAGTACTCCACATTGGCCTGCAGGGCCGGCGCGGTGAGGATCAGCCGGCGGGTGGCGAGGTAGCGGTGGTCCCAGTCGGGGTCGAGGGATTCGGCGGTGGTGATCAGGGCGTCGCGGAGGCCGTTGATGACCGGTCCGGAATAGTCTCGATCTCCCAGTGTCACAAGGTAATTCGACCAGAGTTCGGTCTCGGCCTCGACGGCCACCGCTTCCTTGGAGGGGAATGCGCGGAAGAAGGTGCTGCGCGATACCTCGGCCTCGTCGACCAGTTCTTCGATGGTGGTCGCGTCGAAACCCTTCTCGGTGAACAGGCGTAGCGCCGCGTCGGCGAGCGCGCGGCGGGTGCGGAGCCGCTTGCGTTCGCGCAGAGGGACGGAGCGATCGACGGTTGCCATATCAGGATCGTAGCCGAACCGGTTCTCAGGAACGAAAAACACTGAGTATTTATTGGGACTTGCGCACGAATGAAACTGGGTGTCATAATATGAATCACCACGAACGCCCCGCCTGATGAAGGAGCTAGACATGACCACGACCGCCCCCACCCTGAACCCCGCGATCATCGGCCAGGTCGAGAAGCACCACACCGCCATCCTGACCCGCGCGCTGGCGGGCACCTCGCTCGACGAGAAGCAGTGGATCACCCTGAATCAGGCGCTGGCCGCCGGTGCGCCGGTCGAGCGGGCGGAGCACATCGCCCGTGTCGCCGGGATGACCCAGTGGACGCCCGCATCGGTCGAGGCCGCACTGGTTGCGCTGGTGAGCTCAGGTCAGGTGGCCGAGCTGCCGGGCATTCGAATCGAGGTCACCGATTCCGGCCGGGCATTGGTCGCCCAGATCCGCAGCGAAACCGGCGCCATTGTCGAGCGGGCATACGGCACAGTCTCGGCCGAGGAGCGCGCCATTGCGGCTCGGGTGCTTGTCACCATCACCGCGGGGCTGGCCGACGAATTGGCCCATGTGTGAGAGTTTCCGGCTTGTGTTCGCGGTGACTCGAAATCTGTTCGCGGCAGTTGGGTTTCGCGAGTCTGACGGAGCCGCGCACCGGCGGATGGCCCGGAGCCGGTGGCGTCCGGGCATCGAATAACGGTGTGGGAGGTCGAGCAGGACGATCATCCCGAATACCTTCGACTACGCCGGGAGCTGTGGATCGCGCTCGGCGAGACAGGCAGGGCTGCCACATGACCACCGTCTCCTCGCACGCCGCGGGCGTGTATGACTCGCTCGCCGATGCCGTCGGCAATACGCCGCTGGTCCGGCTCAACCGTGTCACCGACGACATCACCGCGACCGTCTATGCGAAGCTCGAGTACTTGAATCCCGGTGGGAGCGTGAAAGATCGCGCCGCTCGCGCCATGCTGCTGGCCGCGGAGGAATCCGGTGAACTGGGTGCGGGCGGGACCGTGGTGGAGGCCAGTTCGGGCAATACCGGGTTGGGCCTGGCCGCGCTGGCTGCCGCGCGCGGATATCGGACCATCGTGGTGGTGCCGGATCGGGTGAGCCGGGAGAAGGTCGCGCTGCTGCGCGCGCACGGCGCCGAGGTGCATCTGACGCCGGGGCTGCGGCCCGTCGATCATCCGGAGCATTTGCGCAGTGTCGCCCTGCGGCTGACGGCGGAGATTCCGGGTGCGTGGTTCGCCGGGCAGTACGACAATCCCGCCAATCCCGCTGCCCACCGCGCCACCACGGGTCCGGAGATCTGGGCGCAAACCGGCGGGCGGATAACGCATTTCGTGGCGGGTATCGGTACCGGCGGCACCATCACCGGCACCGGCGAGTACCTGAAGGAGGCGTCCGGCGATGCGGTGCGGGTGATCGGGGCTGATCCGGAGAGCTCGGTGTACGGCGGCGGCGACGGTCGTATCTGGTACGTCGAGGCGGTCGGGCACTTCGTGCATCCGGAGACGGAGACCGATCTGTGGCCGGATTCGTACCATCCGGAGGTGGTGGATCGGATCGAGCGGATTCCCGACATCGAGGCGATTCGGGTGCTGCACCGGCTGGCCAAGGAGGAGGGGCTGCTGCTGGGCGGTTCGTCCGGGACGGCGATTGCGGCGGCGCTGCGCCTGGCGCGGGAGCTGGGGCCGGAGGATGTGGTCGTGGTCGTCGCGCCGGACTCCGGGCGCGCCTACCTGTCCAAGTACTACAGCGATGAGTGGCTGGGGGCCTTGGGATTTCCGCTGACGGCGGCTGTCGAAGGGCGGACGGTCGGTGATCTGGCCGCGCTCGCCGATCCGGCCGATCCGGTGGTGGTTCCCTCCGGGGCGACCGTCGCCGAGGCGTGGCGGCTGCTCGGTTCGGGCTCTGCCCTGCCGGTGGTCTTGCAGCGCAAGGGATCCGGATCGGCGGTGATCGCCGAGGTGCTCGGTTCCGTTACCGCTGCGAACCTCGCTGATGCCCGCGGTGACGATCCGGTGAGTGCGCATCTCGCCGCACCGTTGCCCACGATCGGTACCACCGAATCGCTGGACGGCGCCGTCGCACGGCTCACCGCGCACAGCGGGCCGGTGCTGGTGGTGCGGGAGGGCCGTGTCCTTGCGCTCGTCGACGCGGCGCAGATCAAGGCCCAATACGAAGAGAGTTGAGGCACCGTCACCGCGTCCGATCGGACGCGGTGACGGCATGCTCGTTACGAGACCAGGCCGCGGCCGGTGGTCAGGGGGAGATCGGTGGCGGTGAGCAGGCCGGGGCGGGCCTGAACCACAGCGGGGACGGCGCTGACCAGGCGAGCCGCCGTGCCGACGACGCCTGCCTCGGCGTGGTCGCCATTGCTGTAGAGCTGCAGGTCGAGCAGGTAGTCGGGTTCGCCCTTGATTTCGACTCGGTAGCAACCCTTTCCGGCGGGCTGCGGCCATTCGGGGGCGAGATCGGGGTGCAGGCGGGTGACGTGTTCGAGGGTGAGGATTTCGCGGTCCCCGCGAACGCCGTGCACCTGGAAGCGCAGGGCGGCCGCGGTACCCACGGCGATGGTGCGCTTGCCGACGATGAGCTCTTCGGTGGCGGGAAGCCGTTCGAAATGCTGTGTGACGGAGTCGAGTTCGATATCGAGGGCATCCGCGAGCTGGCGGATGACACTGCCCCAGGCGAGGGTGAGAATGCCCGGTTGCAACAGCATGGGCAGCTCGTCCAGCGCGCTGCCGAAGCCCATGATGTCGAACACGACCTTGGGGTTGTCGTAGGTGGAGTAGTCCATGATCTCCGAGCAGATGACCTTGTCGATGCGCTCGGAGCCGCTCGAAAGCAGCAGCGGCAGCCAGTCATTGGCCCAGCCGGGGTCGATACCGTTCACCCACAGCGAGGCATTGCCCTCGATGGCGGCTTCGATGATCGGGTTGATCGCCTCATCCGGCAGTGTGCCGTAAGGGAATTGGAGGAAGACCGGACTGCTGGAGACCACATTGATGCCGGCGCGGAGGAAGGTCTTCAGGTCCTCCACCGCTTCCATCAGGCGGTCGTCGGCCATGGCGGTGTGGATGATGCAGTCCGGCTTCAGATCGAGGAGAGCCTGGGCGTCATTGGTTGCGAGAACACCGGTTTCGAGGTCGAGGCCCGCGAGTTCGCCGGCATCCCTACCGGCCTTGGCGTCGCTGGACACCCAGACACCGACGAGTTCGAGCTCCGGCCGGGCGATGATGGAACGCAGGGCGCGGTGGCCGACATTGCCTGTGCTCCACTGGACTACGCGATATTTCACAGCTGGCTCCGGTTCACAGGTCGGGGAGGCCGAGTTCGAGATTGGGCGCTTCGATGCCGCCGTCGACCTCGAGGATCTTGCCGGTGATGTAGCCGCCGGCCGGTGAGCAGAGGAAGACGATCGCGGCGGCGATTTCCCACGGTTCGCCGAGGCGGCGCAGCGGGGTGGCGCCCTCCATGCGGGCCTTGATCTCCGGTTGCTGCGCAACAACTTCCAGTGCGGAGGTGAGAACCGAGCCGACCGCGATGGCATTGACCCGGATGCGCGGGGACAGATCGGTGGCGGCCATACGGGTCCAGTGCGCGAGCGCCGCCTTGGCGGTGCCGTAGGCGAGGAAGCCGCGCCCGGGGGCCCGGCCCATCATCGAGGAGATGCTGACGACGGAGCCGCCGCCGGTCTTCAGCATGTGCGGGACCGCGGCCTGGGTGAGCGCGTGTGCGGTGGACACATTGAAGCGGAAGGCGTCCTCGAGGAAGTCGGGGGACGTGGTGGTGAAGGTATTGGGCATGGTGCCGCCGACATTGTTGACGACGATATCGATGCGGCCGAGTTCGGCCGCTGCGGTTTCGGCGAAGGCGGTGACGGTGGACAGGTCCGACAGGTCGCAGGGGACCGTGACGGCGCGGCGGCCCAGGGCGCGGATCTTGCCGGCGACCTCGTCGAGTTGTTCGGGGGTGCGGGCGGCGAGCGCGACATCGGCGCCCGCTTCGGCCAGGGCCAGGGCGGTTGCGGCGCCGATGCCGCGGCCGGCGCCGGTGACGACGGCGACGCGGCCGTCCAGTCGGAAGGTATCCAGGATCATCACTCAGAGCTTTAAGAAATGATGCTTAACTGTCAAGGACGAGTTCTTTACGGGCTGGTGGGCGGCTACTCTGCACCTGTGACGACGCGTGTTTTTGGACCGAGGGAGGGATTCGCGTGGCGGTGACCGAGGCGCGGGAGCGGATCATCCTGGCGGCCGAGCGCCTGATCGCCGAGCGCGGGCAGGCGGTGCCGCTGCGCGATATCGCGGCCGCCGCCGGGCAGCGGAACAATTCGGCCATCCAGTATCACTTCGGGTCACGCGACGGGCTGATCGAAGCCGTGGTCGAGCTGCGGATGGCGACCCTCGAGGTGCGGCGGCTGGAATTGCTCGCCGAGCAGGTGGGTTCGGGCGCGGGGGTGCACGCGCTGCTGGAGGCGCTGGTGGTGCCCATGTTCGAGCTCAGTGAACGGCACGGCAGCAATCACTACGCGCGGTTCCTGGAACAGATCCACACCCATCCGGCCGTCACCGATGCCTCCAACCTGGACAGCGAACAGCGCACCTCGGTCCGGGTGATCATGCAGCGCCTCGGCGACGAGATGACCGAATTTCCGCCCCGCCTGCGCGTGCACCGGTTACGCGCGCTGCCCACCATGCTTTTCGCGCTCCTGGCCGATCATGAGCGTGCCGTGGAGGCGGGTCGCGTCGCCGCCGGTGCGGTCAGTGCCTGGGCGGAGACCATCGACATGCTGGCGGGCGCGCTCACCGCTCCAGCCAGCGAGCGTGCGCCGATCCGGTGAAATCGGCTCCGGCATAACAGCATCGGCCCGGCTCTGTCCGAGCCGGGCCGATCGCTGAAAATCTCTGGGCCTACTGCTGATAGCCGGACGGCGGATGATTCTGCTGCTGCGGCTGCTGAAAACCCAGCTGCGGCTGGCCGTATTCGTACGGCTCCTGATAACCGCCGGGCTGACCCGGGTACCCCTGCTGCCCGGGCGGCGTCGGCAACTGGGTGTGCGCCGCCGGGGCTGCGTAGTTCGCCTGTGGCGCATAGCCGACCGGCTGTCCGGAAAAGCCCTGCTGCGCTGGGGCATTGGAGTACCCCTGCAGCACGGGCGCATTGCCGTATCCCTGCTGGGCAGGCGCGTTCGTGTACGCCTCCGGCGCGGGCGCCCTGCCGTAACTCTGTTGCGGCGGCTGTCCTGAGAACCCCTGCTGGACAGGCTGGGCCGCGTAGCCCGGCTGCGTGGTCGGACCGGGCTGACTCGGGAAGTCCGCCGGAGCGGGCTGGCTTCCGAAGCCCTGCTGGGCATTCCAAGCGGAATAGCCCTGGTACTCGGCCTGCGCGGGCTGTGCGGACAAGCCTGGCTGACCCGAGAAGTTGGGTTGTGCCGACTGGGCGGCGTAGACGGGCCGGCCGGAGAAGTCGGCTGGTGCGGGCGGAGCTGAGAAGTTGTGCGGGGTAAGCGGGGCGGCGTAGGGCTGCGGAGCGGATAAGCCGGACAGGCTCGATTGCGCGGGCTGGGCCGAGAAGCTTTGTGCGGCGGGCTGGGGCGAGAAGTCTTGTGGGGCAGGCTGGGCGGGGTAGCCCCGGGGTGGGAGGCTCGGGTCGAACTGGGTCGGCTCCGGGGTGGCGGGTGGGGTGTCCTTCTTTTTGAAGACGAAGTAGACGCCTACCGAGATGAGGAGTAGGACCAGGACGCCTAGGAGGCCGAACATGTGGCCGATGACGCGGCCGCCGACCTTGGCGAGAATGATGATGGCGAGTGCGCCGGCGGCGGCGGAGGCGCGGGCGATTGTGCTGCTGCCTGGTTGATTCTGGCTCATGAGATGGAATTCCCCCGATCGAAAACTGTTGCGGGGGCAGCATACCCACGGTTCTGGACGAGTGTCCGTGTCCGTTCGGCCAGCTCACCATCCAAATGGGTCATATCGGACAAAGCTGTCCGGGGGGTGCGAAGTCGGCTGCGATCTGGCAGATTGCGGTGGCCGCGACTACCGTTGTTCGCGTGCACACCATGCCCCCGACCGAGGTCGAACCCGCCCCCCGCCCCAGATGGCTGGGTATGGGTTTGCCGCTGCTGTCCGGGGGTGCGGTCGCGGGAGGGCTGGCGCTGCTGCATTTCCGGGATCCGCATGTGCAGGGGGCGTACGGGTTCTGCCCGTTCAAGGAGTTGACGGGGTACTGGTGCCCCGGGTGCGGCGGGTTGCGCGGGCTGCACAATCTCACCGAGGGGCATGTGGTCGATGCCCTGCACAGCAATGTGCTGATTCTGCCGCTGCTGCTGGGTTTCCTCGGCTGGCTGGTTACCGCGCTGGTGTTCGGCTGGCAGGGGAAGCCGATACCGCGGATCCCGAAGGTACTGCCGAAGCCGGCGCTCTGGGCGGCGCTGGCGCTGCTTCTCCTATATACGGTGCTGCGCAATACGCCGTGGGGAACATGGCTGGCCCCGGTGTAATTCGCCCGGTCGATCCGCGGGGGCCGGTCTCCGGGCGGGGTCCGGCGTGCCTGTTCGCGTAATTCCCGCCGATCAGGGCATGCTCTGGATATGAGTGATTCTCTGAAAGACCGTGTGCGAGCGAAGCTGATCCGCCAGCTCGCGGAGGACGGGCCGGACCAGGAACGCGATGACGGACGCCAGCTTTCGGTCCAGGACGACCTGGATCTGCTGAACGCCGTCTCCGATGACGACCCGTTCGTCGAGGAACTCGCCGAGCGCTACCTGGTGCCGTAAACCAACTTTCGGGACTGCCTCAACTCGCGGGACAGGGCTACGCCCCCGACCCCTGAGATTTCGAGGGCGCCCGGCCCCGATAGGCGGGCGCCCTCCAGCGTCGGTCGATTCGAGCGCTGATCAGATGGCGCAGGGGGCTCCGCCCTCGGCGCTGCTGCCGAAGGGGCGGGTTTCGGGGGTGGGATTCCAGTGGCCTTCGGTTTTGGCGTAGGTCCAGGTGGGGCCGTTTTCGACGAGGGTGGAGAGGGCGTCGATCAGGCGGTCCACGGCCGCGGCGGTGCTGCCGAGGCCGATGCTGGCGCGCAGGGCCGCGTCGACGCCGAGGCGGGCGAGCAGGGGGTGGGCGCAGAAGCGGCCGTCGCGGACGCCGATGCCGTGTTCGGCGGAGAGGTACGCGGCCACCTGGCCGGGTTCGAAACCGTCGACGGTGAAGGCGACAATGCCGACGGCATCGGTGCTGTCCCGCCAGATGCGCAGGAAGTTCACGCCCGGAACGGTTTTCAGGCCGTAGCGCAGGCGGTGCGTGAGGTACTGCTCGTGTTCGCGGACGGTGGTCTCGTCGAGTTCGGCGAGGGCGTCGCAGGCGGCGGCCAGCGCGGCCACACCCAGCACATTGGGGGAGCCGGCTTCGTGCCGCTGCGGTGCGGGGGCCCATTCGACGCCGTCGGCGGTCACCGAGCGGACCGCGCCGCCGCCCGCGAGGTACGGCTCGGCGGCATCGAGCCAGTCCCGCCGCCCGACCAGCACGCCCGCGCCGAACGGCGCGTACGCCTTGTGCCCGGAGAAGGCCAGGTAGTCGATGCCACTGGTCTGCAGATCGATGCGCCGGTGCGGTGCCAGCTGGGCGGCGTCCACCAGGATCCGAGTGCCGCACTGGTGCGCGATCCAGGCCAGCCGCTCCAGCGGCAGCAGTTCGCCGGTGACGTTCGATGCTCCGGTAATGGCAAGCAGCGCAGCGGGTTTGGTGCACAGTTCGGCGACCACGCGCTGAATGGTCTCCTCGATGGTGTCCGCGACCGGCACCACCCGGCGACCGCCTCGGGTCCACGGCAGGAAGTTGGCGTGGTGTTCCACGTCGAGCACCACGGTGTCGCCGGGCACGCAGGCGGCGAGCAGATTCAGCGAATCGGTGGTGTTGCGGGTGAAGACCACAACCTGGTCGTCGGCGGCATTGAGGAATCGGGCGACCGAGCCGCGGGCGCCTTCGTAGCAGTCGGTGGAGACGCGGGAGGCGTAACCGGCGCCGCGGTGCACGCTGGCGTAGAACGGCAGCAGCTGCTGCACCCGGTCGGCGACCTGCGTCAATGCCGGTGCGCTGGCGGCATAGTCGAAGTTGGCGTACGTGGTGGTCCCACCCTGCACGAGGGGTACCCGCAGATCGCAACCGGAGACGGAGGCGAGAGCGGCACAGGACTGGTCGGCAAATGCAGTCATCACGAAATCCCATTCGGGCAAGGGACGCGCGATCAGAAAAAGAGTGATCGAGAGTCCGCGCTTGCCGCGCCCGGTCGGGCGGCGGCCCGGTCGTCACCTGGAGCACCCCACCGCGGAGGAGGGTTGCCGACCAGCTAGCCAGGGCTTGACGCTGGTACTCATGACCTGATTCGGAAGGCTCGCAGATGTGCCGGGGTCCTGTCAACCTCTTCGGAAAAATCATCCGAAAGTTGGAGTGGGTGGGCCGCAAAGTTCGAATCGCGCGATCGTTGCTGACGCGTATCGTCAAGGGGGAAGTTAGGGTAGCCAAAGGTGGGCGCCCCCGGTTCGAAACGAGGAGCTCGACCATGCTGGATACCGCGCCGTTCTCGACGCTCATTCGTTCCGCGACCGAGCAGCAGCACGCCGAGGCCGAACACTCCACTTTCATGAGCGATCTGCTGCAGGGGAAGCTCGGCGTCGAGGCCTTCTACCGCTACACCTCGCAACTCTGGTTCGTTTACGACGCCCTCGAAAAGCATTCCGCCGCACTGGCTTCCGACCCGATCGCCGGGCCGTTCGTCAAGCCGGAGCTGAATCGCCTGGCGGCCCTCGAAATCGACCTCGCCCACCTCGGCGGCGCGAAGTGGCGCGATGAACTGGTGGCCCTGCCGTCCACCGCCGCCTACGCAGCCCGCATCGACGAGTGCGCGCGCACCTGGCCGGCCGGTTATGTGGTGCACCACTACACCCGCTACCTGGGCGATCTCTCGGGCGGACAGGTCATTCGCGGCACTGCGGAGAAGCTGTGGGACCTGCCCAAGAAGGGTGACGGCGTCCGCTTCTACGTCTTCGGCGACATCTCCAACCCGGCCGCGTTCAAGCGCGAATACCGGGAAAACCTGGACGCGCTGCCGATCGCCGGTCCGGAGGTCGAGCCGGTGCTCGACGAAGCTCGTCTCGCGTTCTCGATGAACACCGATGTGTTCCGCGAACTGGGCGCGGAATTCAGCGCGCGGAACTGAATCTCTGCTGCTCGGGGGAGCCGCCGGCCATTCCCTCCGGATAGGGTCGGCGGCTTTCTATTTGTCTCTCCCGCAGGGGCTCCGGCCCGCCCTTGCGCCGGAGTGCCGGGGTGCGTTGCGATAGAGGTGTGAGTTTCCCTCTGCTGCTGAGCTTTATCGGGCTGTGCGTACTGCTGGCCCTCACTCCCGGCCCGGATACCTTTCTGGTGCTGCGCTTCACGATGGCCGGGCGCCGCCCCGGTATCGCCGCGGCGGTCGGATCGTCGTTCGGCGGGCTGGTCTGGGCGGTGGTGGTCGCGGCGGGTGTCGCGGCGCTGCTGGAACAGTCGGCGACGGCCTATCGCAGCTTGAAGGTGATCGGCGGAATCTACCTGCTGTACTTGGGCGTTCGCGCCCTGCTCGAACACCGGCGCGGCCAGGCGGCGGGCGCCCCGGAACTCACCGCGGACGGGGTTCAGTCGCAGCGGGTATCCGTTCGCTCGGCATTCGCTGCGGGATTGCTGTCCTGCATTTTCAACCCGAAGGTCGGGCTGTTCTATCTCGCGGTGCTCCCGCAGTTCCTGTCCCAGGTGACCTTCGCGAACACGCTCGGCCTCGGCGCCATCGAATGCACCATTGCCGCAATCGAAATGGTGCTGCTGGCGGTCGCCGCCTCGCGCGCGGTGGCGCTGCTGCGCAAGCCCAAGGTGCGAGATCGGCTGGAACAGGTGAGCGCGGCCATCCTGGCGGCGCTGGGCCTCGGCACGGTGGCCTCGGCGGCCTGAGCGCATGCGACCTGGGCGCAATAGCGCGCTGGCTCAGTCGGCGATCTCGGCGCGGTGGTAGACGCCGTTGTAATAGACCAGCGGCCCGACGGCGGGTGCGTCCTCGGTGTTGTCGTGCACGCGCGTGACCAATCCGACCACAAGCGTGTGATCGCCGATGGGAATGAGCTGATGCACGGTGGCCCGCACCCAGATCGGAGTGCCGTGCAGGACCGGTTCGCTGCTCGGCAGGGTGGTCCACAGCGACCGATCGGTGAAGCGCTCCTCGGCGCTGCGGCTGAATCGCTGGGCCAGATGCTTCTGATGTTCGCCGAGGAAGTGCACAACCACCGAATCGGCGTTCGACAGGGCGGTGAGGCTGGAGGAGGTCGCGGCGATATTGAAGGAGATGAGCGGCGGCTCCGCCGAGAGGGAGGCGAAGGAGGTGGCGGTGAAACCGACCGGACCGGCCTCGGAATGCAGGGTGACGATGGTGACGCCGGCGGGATAGTGCCGCATGGCGGCCCGGTACTGCTGGGCGGTGATGCCGCTCAGGTCGTCGGGCGCTTGGAAGTCGGCGCCGTGCGTGAATAGCTCGGTGCCGGGCGGCGGAGAATCGGTCACATTCCGAACCTACGTCGTCCGGGGGCTGGATATTCCGGGGAGTGTGAAATATCGCGCGGGGGTGCGAAGTGTTGCGCGGATTTGGGATCCCCCGAAACGACGCTAGGGGGTGGGGTGCGGATCAGTCCACGTCTATGGCGAGACCTGCGGTGATTCGTACTAATTCTCCAAAAGTCGTGCGGAACATCGTATTCGGATGCCCACCCGCCGCCCACAGCTCCGAATGCCGGGCCAGTGCGGTGTCGATGAAGGTGGGCAGATTGATCGGGTGCCCGACCGGGGCGACGCCGCCGACCGGCTGCCCGGTCACCTGCCGCACCATGGCGGCGGGTGCGCGGGTGAGGGTGCCTTCCAGGCGCTGACCGGTGTGATCGAGGTCGACCTGGTGTGCGCCGGAGACCAGCAGCAGCACCGGATCGTCGTCGAGCAGGAAGACCAGGGATTTGGTGATGGCCCCGATATCCACGCCGAGGGCGTGGGCGGCATCCGCGGCGGTGTGGGTGGGTTGCGGCTGAGTGAGAATCACCCCGTGATGGCCGCGGGCGATGAGCGTGTCGGAGACTTTGGAAGCGACCGGCGGCAGGGACCTGCGCATGGCACCAGAGTAGAGCGATTGCGGTGGATGTGCGGGGTATCAGTATTCGGGGTAGCCCTCTTCGGGGCCGAGCATCCGCGTGAGCCGGGCGCGGGTGATGCGCACGAGCTCGGTGACGGTGCGCTCCGAAATGGTTTCGTGCGCACACGAATCGAAGGCGCTGTCGAGTTCGACGGGGGAGAGGGCGTGCAGTTCCCCGTCGGCGGCGGTGAGCAGCGCGTCGTATCCGGGGTAGGGCCGGCCGTCGGCGATCTTGGCCGCCCAGGTGATGCTGCAGCAGCATTCGTACAGGGCGTGCACCGCGCGGTGCCGGGGAAGCGTATTGAATCGGTCGAGACCGATTCCATGATGCATCAACATCGTGTCTCCACACTGGGGAGTGCAGCTGGCGGACTGTTCAATCGTCCCGTTCGGCACCACCGGTAAACCAGTGCGACGCAGCAGATTTAGCACAGGATTAACACCGCCCGCCCGGACCGCCCGTACCCCCGATACGCTGGACCGATGACCGATTGGAAGGCTTTCGAGGTCGAAAGCAAGGACCACATCGCGACCGTGACGCTGACCGGTCCCGGCAAGGGCAATGCCATGGGCCCGGACTTCTGGCGCGAGCTGCCGCTCATCTTCGGTGAACTCGACGCCGATCCGGAGGTGCGGGCCATTGTGCTCACGGGCGCGGGCAAGCACTTCTCCTATGGGCTGGACCTACCCGCCATGGCTCCGACGTTCGGCGCGCTGCTCGCCGATCGGGCCCTTGCCGGGCCCCGGACCGGGTTCCTGCGGGAGGTGCGCGTCATGCAGGCCGCGGTGACCGCGGTCGCCGATTCGCACAAGCCGGTCATCGCGGCGGTCGCGGGCTGGTGCATCGGCGGCGGACTGGATCTGATCGCGGCCGCGGATATTCGGTTGGCCAGTGCGGACGCGAAATTCAGCCTGCGCGAGGCGAAGGTGGCGATCGTCGCCGATATCGGGTCGCTGCACCGGCTGCCGGGGATCATCGGCGAGGGGCATCTGCGCGAGCTCGCGTATACCGGCAAGGACATCGACGCCGCGCGCGCCGAGAAGATCGGCCTGATCAACGACGTCTACGCCGATCGGGAGGCCACGCTGGACGCGGCCTACGCGCTGGCGCGGGAAATCGCCGCGAACCCGCCGCTGGTGGTGCAGGGCATCAAGGATGTGCTGGATCAGCCCAAGGTGGGCAAGGTCGCCGACGGCCTGCGCTACGTCTCGGCCTGGAATGCCGCATTCCTGCCCTCGGAGGATCTGACCGAGGCCATTCAGTCGGTCTTCGAGAAGCGCGAGCCACGCTTCCAGGGGAAATGACGACTCTCGTAACCTTTCAGGGGCTGTGCCCCTGAAACCCCGTCCGAGGTCCGGTGCTGCGCTCCGGGTCCGGCAAACACGTTGCTAACGCGGGTCGCCGAGACCGCTTGCGCCGCAAGCGGTCTCGAGTGGTCTCCGAGCCCTGACGCCGGGCCGGAAAAAGGACTGCCAACCTCCGGTTCGACGCCTATCGTGGTGCGAGGGACCGGGAGGTTGACCATGGCGACATCCGAGGTGACGGAATCGACGGGTGAAGGTGGGTTCACCCACCGGCAGATTCTGGTGATACTCAGCGGGCTGCTGCTCGGCATATTGCTGGCCGCGCTCGACCAGACCATTGTTTCCACGGCGATCCGCACCATCGCCGATGATCTGAACGGCTATTCGCTGCAGGCCTGGGCGACCACCGCGTACCTGATCACGGCCACGCTGGCCACGCCGCTCTACGGCAAACTCTCGGATATGTACGGGCGCAAGCCCTTCTATCTCGCCGCCATCACCATCTTCCTGATCGGCTCGCTGCTGAGCGCGTTCTCGCAGTCGATGTACGAACTGGCCGCGTTCCGGGCGCTGCAGGGGCTGGGCGCGGGCGGGCTGATGTCGCTGGCGCTCACCATCGTCGGCGATATCGTCAGTCCGCGCGAAAGGGCCAAGTACCAGGGCTATTTCCTGGCGGTGTTCGGCACCTCCAGTGTGGTCGGGCCGGTGCTCGGCGGGCTGTTCGCCGGGCAGGACAGCATTCTCGGCATTGCGGGCTGGCGCTGGGTATTCCTGGTGAATGTGCCGATCGGGCTGTTCACCCTGGTGGTGGTGACCCGCGCCCTGCACCTGCCGGTGCGGGAGCGATCGCCGGACCGGGTGGACTACTGGGGTGCGGCGGTACTGGCCATCGCGCTCACACCGCTGCTCATCGTGGCCCAGCAGGGGCGCGAATGGGGTTGGGGCAGTGTGCGATCGGTGCTCTGCTATGCGGTCGGCGTGGTCGGCGTGATCGTCTTCGTCTGGGTGGAGCGAATGCTCGGGGACGCCGCGTTGATTCCGCTGCGCATCTTCCGGAACCGCACCTTCGCGCTCGGCGTGGTCATCTCGTTCGTGGTGGGCGCGGGCATGTTCGGCGGAATTCTGCTGCTGCCACAGTATTTACAGGCGGTGCGCGGAGCCGGCCCGATGATCGGCGGCCTGCAGATGATGCCCATGGTGCTGGGCATGATGGTCGGCTCGGTGGTCTCCGGGCAGCTGATCTCGCGGACCGGCCGCTATCGCGCGTACACGCTGATCGGCGCGGGCATGATCACCCTCGGCCTGTTCCTGCTGCACTATCTGCGTGCCGATACCGCGTACTGGATCGTGGTGCTGTTCATGCTGTGCGTGGGATTCGGGCTGGGCAATCTCATGCAGCCGCTCATCATCGCACTGCAGAATGCCTTGCCGCCCAAGGATATGGGCGTCTCGACGGCCGCGGCCACCTTCTTCCGGCAGATCGGCGGCACGCTGGGCGCGGCGGTATTCCTGTCGGTGCTGTTCACCCGGCTGGCACCGAATATCCGCACCGAACTCGTTGCGGCAGGACATGATCAGAAGTTCCAGCAGGCGCTGCTCAACGGCAGAAACGACGGCAATCCGGCGGATATGGCGCTCGCGCAGGGCCTGCTCAATCACGACACCTCGGCCGCGCAGCACGTGCTGGCCGACAGTTCGGTGATTCAGCGCTTGAATCCGGTGCTGGCCAAGCCTTTCCAGGTCGGCTTCGCGGAATCGCTGTCCACGGTCTTTCTGACCACCTCGGCGGTGGCGCTGGTGGCGCTGGTGCTGGTCGCGTTCTGGAAAGAGGTGCCGCTGCGCACCACCGTGGGCGACGCCCCGGCCGAACCGGCCGCCGGCATCGGCTGATCACCCGAAAACAGCAGTGGTGCCCGAAAACAGCAGTGGGTGGCGCGTTTCCGCGCCACCCACTTCGTACAACAGGCGAAATCAGTGCTCGCCCTGGTCCTTCAGCCGCTGGACCGCCTCGACGTACAGGCTTTCGGCCTTTTCACGGCCTTCCCAGCCTTCGACCTTGACCCACTTGCCGGGCTCCAGGTCCTTGTAACGCTCGAAGAAGTGCGCGATCTCCTTGCGCTGGAACTCCGGGATGTCCTCGACGTCCTGGATGTGGTCCCAGCGCTTGTCGCCGGCGGGCACCGCCACGACCTTCTCGTCGCCGCCGGCCTCGTCGCTCATGATCAGCACGCCGACCGGGCGGGACTCTACGAGAACACCGGGGAACACGGGCTCGGGGAGCAGCACCATGCAGTCCAGCGGATCACCGTCGGAGCCGAGGGTGTTCTCGATGTAGCCGTAGTCGGCCGGGTACATCATCGGGGTGTAGAGGTAGCGGTCCAAACGAATCCGACCGGTCTTGTGGTCTACCTCGTACTTATTGCGCTGACCCCGGGGGATCTCGATGAGGACGTCGAACTCCACGTCATCTCCTTCTTCGGTGCGGGTATGGCTGCCGACTCGCCAGCTCGTTCGGGGGAACGACTGCGCAACGAGGATAGTGTGGTGCCCGGGTACGTGGGTCCGGCAGGGACGCTCGGGCCTATCCCCATCACAGGTATCAGGGAGACAGCGGCAGGTGGCTCGGAACAAGCAGAACATCGGTGGGCTGGAAGCCAAGCGGCGTCGCAGAACCTGGATCGTAGTGGCATCCGCCCTGGTCGTTGTGGTGGGTGTGGCTGCCGGGGTGATCGTGACGCTGAAACCGTGGACGGAGGAATTCCGGCACGGAGGTTTGACGATCGCCGCGCAGCCCTCGCCGGTCAAGCCCTTGCCGCAGGTCGCTCCGGCGCCCGCGACAGCACCGGCTCCGGGCGCGAAAGGCCTGGCTGCGGCCCTCGCGCCGGTGGTCGGCAATCCGGATCTGGGCGTCTTCGCCGGATCGGTCTCCGATGCCGGCAGCGGGAACGTGCTGTGGACCGCCGATCCCGGCAAGCCGATGATTCCGGCCTCCACCGCCAAGGTGCTCACCGCCGCCGCGGCGCTGCTGGCGCTACCGCCCGACCACCGGGTGACCACGCAGGTCGTCGCCGGTACGACGCCCGGTGAGATCGTGCTCGTCGGCGGCGGCGACCCCACGCTGACCGCGCAGCCGGACGGCAAGGGCTACTACACCAACGGTGCGCGACTGTCGGATCTGGTGACGCAGCTGAAGAATTCCGGTCATCGGGCCGACAGCATCGCGGTCGACACCTCGGCCTTCACCGGATCCGCGATGGCACAGGGCTGGGATCCGGCGGATATCGCGGGCGGTTCCATCGCACCCATCGATTCGGTCATGATCGACGGCGGCCGGCAGAGCGCGCTGAAGGATTACTCCCCGCGCAGTGCCACACCGGGTTTGGACGCCGGTCGGCAGCTCGCCACCGAACTCGGTATCGATCCCGGCAAGGTGCATCTGGGCACGGCGCCTGCGGGTGCGGCGAAGCTCGCCTCCGTGCAGTCCGCGCCGCTGCGGGATCGGTTGCGGGACATGATGGTTGACTCCGACGATGTGCTCGCCGAGGCGATCGGCCGCGAAATCGCCCTCGCCACCGGCTCGGAGGCCTCGTTCACCGGAGCGGTGAACGCCATGGCCACGACCCTGCGCGCCGCCGGATTCGATACCACCGGCCTCACCCTGCACGATGCCAGCGGGCTCTCGGTGGACGACACCATTCCGCCGCGGCTGCTGGACCGCATCGTCACCGTGGCCGCGCTGCCGAACAATGGTGGCGGACAGTCGAATTCCTCCGGCGTCAGTGCCGCGGGCACGGCCGGCGACCCACTCGCGACCCTGCTGGACTACCTGCCCGTCGCCGGCGCCACCGGCACGCTGTCGGACCGCTACACGGGCCAGGATCGGGTGGGCGCGGGCTGGGTTCGAGCCAAGACCGGAACTCTGGACGTGGCAAGCGCGTTGGTGGGGTATGTGCTGGACCACGATGGGCGCGTACTCACCTTCGCGTTGATGTCGAACCAGCGGCTGCCCGAACAGAGCCGCCCGGCATTGGACGCCATCGCGACCACACTGCGCAATTGTGGCTGCTCCTGACGGGTGGATGACTATGACCGGACCCGAATTCCCTGCCGCCCGGCCGGGCGCTGATGATCGTGGAGAGGCGTTGGTGAGCACCGGAATTCGCGAACTGCCCCGCCCCGCCAAATCCGGGCTGGCCGGTTCCGTCGATTGGAGTCTGGCCGCCCGCACCGGCACCCTGCTGGTGCCGTCGGGGCCGAAAACCTCCAGGTACTCCGCCGAACAGGCGGTCGTCGAGCTGGCCGCGGCCTCCCGGCGGGCCGAGGGCCCGGTGCGCGAGGTGAGCCGATTGCTCGACAGCTCCGCGATACCCGAGGCCCGCATCGTGGACCGGCCGGGCTGGATCGCCGCCGCCGCCGAATCCATGGCGCAGCTCACCGGCACCGGCGTCGAATCCGGTGCGAAGGGCAGATTCGCCGGTAAGCCGGCCGGACTGCAGGCCGGGGCCATGCTGGCCTTCCTGTCCACCGCCATACTCGGGCAGTACGACCCGTTCAGCGGGCCCGACGGCACCTTGCTGCTGGTCGCGCCCAACATCATGGCCGTGGAACGCGCACTCGGTGTGCCGCCCAGCGACTTCCGGCTCTGGGTGTGCCTGCACGAGGTCACGCACCGGGTGCAGTTCTCCTCCGCGCCCTGGCTGGCCGACTACATGCAGCGCAATGTCGAACTGCTCGGCGAGGCCGGGGACGAGCCGATGGCCGATGTGCTCGGCCGCCTGGCCGAGGCCGTCCGGGATCGCCGCCGCGGGATCGAGGATCCGGCCGGCGGCATGGTCGGACTGCTGCGCGCCACCCAGGCCGAACCACAGCGCGAGGCCCTGGATCGGTTGCTCATGCTCGGCACCCTGCTCGAGGGTCACGCCGACCACATCATGGATGCCGTCGGCCCGGCCGTGGTCCCGTCGGTCACCCGCATTCGCTCGGCCTTCGACCAGCGCCGCAAACGGCCCGGTAATCCGCTGCAGCGACTACTGCGCGCGCTGCTGGGCATGGATGCCAAAGTGGCGCAATACGTTCGGGGCAAGGCCTTCGTCGACGAGGTGGTGGACACCGTCGGCATGGAACGCTTCAACACCATCTGGACCGACGCCGAAACCCTCCCGCGCACCGACGAGATCGGCGAACCACACCGCTGGGTCACCCGCGTCCTGGGCTGAGCCACCCTCGTCATCTCGGCACGCTTTTGGCCGGGATATACAGGTCCGCGGCTGCCGCTGTGCATAGATTCCGGCCGAAAGCATGCCGGAATGACGGGAGACTCCGGCCGTGCCGGTGCCGAGTCGGCTGATCATGCTTGTGCCGGGCCGATGAGTGGTCTGGGCGTGCGACGATCGGGGCGTGAACTCTCGTCCTCGGCTGCCTGAGACGCGTGCGGCGCTGGAAATGCGTCATGCCGTGCGGGAATGGCTGAGCCGGTACGCCCCGGTGGGAGTGGTGGCGATCGGACTGTCGGGCGGGGGCGACTCGCTGGCGTTGACCGCTGCCGCCGTGGCGGAGGCCGAGGCCGTGGATGCCCTTGTCGTGGATCACCGGTTGCAGGACGGATCGGGCGCTGTGGCGGCGGAGGCTGCCGCGGCAGCGCTGCGTCTGGGCTGCCGCACGGCACGGGTGCTTGCCGTCGAGGTCGGGAGTGCCGGTGGCATCGAGGCGGCGGCCCGGCGGGCGCGCTATGCGGCGCTGGACGAGGCTCGGGACGGGCTACCCGTACTGCTCGGGCACACCCTCGACGATCAGGCCGAAACCGTGCTGCTCGGATTGGCGCGCGGGTCCGGCGGCCGCTCGATCCAGGGCATGACGGAGTTCGCCGAACCGTGGGGCCGGCCGCTGCTGGGCGTGCGGCGCGAGGTGACCCGGCAGCTGTGCGCGGATCTCGGGCTGACGCCCTGGGAGGACCCGCACAACAGTGCGCCGGAGTTCACCCGGGTCCGGTTGCGCGCCGAGGTGCTGCCGCTGCTGGAGGAGGTGCTCGGCGGGGGAGTGGCGGCCGCGCTGGCGCGCACCGCGGCCCAGCTGCGGGAGGACGGCGCGGCCCTGGATTCGGTCGCCGAGAATTTGCTGAAAGCGGCCCGTGATGGCAGTGGGCTCGAGCTCGAGACGCTCACCACTGCCGAGCCCGCGCTGCGGCGGCGCGTCATTCGCGCCTGGCTGCTGGGCGGCGGCGCAAAATCATTGACCGACAGCAATTTACGAGCGGTGGAGGCGCTGGTCACCGACTGGCATGGGCAGGGCGGGGTCGCGGTGTCCGGTTCGGCCACCGGGACCAGGTTGGTTGCCGCGCGTGAACATGGCAGGCTCATACTGGGCTCGGACCACGGCGAATCTGATCGGGGTCGACATCATCACTGAAGGGAAACCAGCGGACGTGTACGGGGATGACATCGCGTCAGTGCTGATCAGCGAAGACCAGATCGCGGAAAAGATCGACGAGCTGGCCGCCTTGGTCGCCAAGCGTTATCCCGCCGATTCGCCCGAGGGGGATCTGCTGCTGGTGGGTGTGCTCAAGGGCGCCATCTTCTTCATGACGGATCTGGCCAAGAAGCTGACCGTGCCCACCCAGATGGAATTCATGGCGGTCTCGTCCTACGGGTCCTCCACCTCGTCCTCGGGCGTGGTGCGGATCATGAAGGATCTGGACAAGGACATCGCCGGGCGCAATGTGCTGATCGTCGAGGACATCATCGACTCCGGTCTGACGCTGTCCTGGCTGCTGCGCAATCTCTCCAGCCGCAATCCGGCCTCGCTCGAGGTCGTGACGCTGCTGCGCAAGCCCGACGCGCTGCGCACCCAGGTGGACGTGATGGCGGTCGGTTTCGATATCCCGAACGAGTTCGTGGTCGGGTACGGCCTCGACTACGCCGAGCGGTACCGCGATCTGCCCTACATCGGCACCCTGGACCCGAAGGTCTACGGGGGCTAGAAACTCTCCACGGCGCCGCTTCCGGCGCCTGGAATCGATCTTCGCGGCTGAGCCGCCTGCCTTTCCGGCGGGCGGCTTTTGCCTTGATGTGAGGAAACTCACTGCCGCTCGAGGGTTACCGCGCGGACGTTAGCCAGGGCCTGTTGCTGGATGTCGGCGGTGGAGTCGCGCCGGTCGGCGGGGGTGTGTAGCGTGGTTTGTGTTACTGCTGGTCACATGTCCGCATGGATTCCGGAGCCGCCCACAAGGCGCAATGGCCAGGAGTTCGCGGTGCCGGTTACCGGAAAGTTTCGGGCTGGACCTATGCTGTCTGTAACAAACCTGACGGCTGTTTTCCGCTTCTCATTCAAACTTTTGGGTCGGATACCGCTGGCAATTCAAGACCGATTCTGATAGCAAGGGGCTATGGACCCGCATTTGCGCGACCTGCGGTATTTCGTCGCCGTCGCTGAGGAACTGCATTTCACCAACGCCGCCCAGCGGTTGCACATCGCACAGCCGACACTGTCCCGGCAGATTCGGCAGCTGGAGCGTCAGCTCGACGTGGTCCTGTTCGACCGCAATCAGCGCAGTGTGGCACTGACTGTCGCAGGCAAAGAACTGCTCGAGGGCGCCCGGCGCATCCTCGAGCTCTGGGAGGTCACCAACGTCGCCCTGCAGGAGGCCGGTGAGGTGCTGCGCGTAGGCATCCAGTCCTCCATCGGGCGTGGGTTGATCACGGATCTGGAGAGCGCCAGCGGGCATCGGCTCGCCCTGCACTCCGCGTCCTGGACCGACCCGTCCAGTGGCCTGGCGGGCCGCCAGGCGGATCTGGCGCTCATGTGGCTGCCCGTACCCGACACCGGCCGCTACCGCTGGCAGGTGCTGCGTACCGAGCCACGGTGGGTGCTGCTGCCGGAGAACCACGCACTGGCCAACAACGAGACCATAGAATTCGCGGATCTCGCCGACGAAGCCTTCGTCGCGATGCCCGCCGAAGCCGGTGCGGCCCGCGACTTCTGGCTCGGCGCCGACGCCCGCGGCGGTCGCCAGGCCAAGATCGGCGCGGAAGCGGCCACCGCCGAGGAGCGCCTCGAGGCGGTCTCCCTCGGACTCGGTGTCTGCCTGCTCGCCGAGAACAATGTGCCGATGTACCGCTGGCCCGGCCTGACCGCACGACCCGTCACCGGACTGGCACCGTGCGAACTAGCCGTCGCCTGGCGTGCCGACGATGATCGACCGACCATCCTCGAGTTCGCGGCCCGCGTGCTCGACGGCGGTTTCGCCGATCGGGAGCCGGTCGTCGCCGCACAGTAGCGACCGAGCCCGAGCGGGCGACGGCAGTGAGTCGGAGGCAATGCCGTCACCGTGAGGGCGACAGCGAAAGAGGCAGTCCCGCCTGAACCGGCGGGGCTGCCTCTTTCGTCTGCAAGTCCTGTCATCCCGTCGCGTTTCGGCCGGGATATATGGCGAACCAGTGGGATCCGGTGGATCCCGGCTGAAGGCATGCCGGGATGACGAAGGAGCTGTGCGCCAGGGCCGTGATCAGTCAGGGTGCGGTGCGCCGCCACGGTTGTGCGGCTTCCAGTTGGGCCGCCAGCTCGAGCAGTGTGCCCTCGCTTCCGGGCGGGCCCGCCAGCTGCGCCGCCAGCGGTGTCCCGGTGCGCGGGTGCACACCCATCGGCACCGAAATGGCGGGCCAGCCGACCAGGTTCCACAGCGGTGTGAACGGTGAGAACCGTACGCTGGCAACAACATTGGCCAGCCACGGCCGGGAATGCCAGCGGCGGGCCCGGGGCGGCGGCCCGGCGAGTGCCGGGGTGATGACCACGTCGTAGCGCTCGAAGTAATCGAGCAGCCGCGCCTCCACCCGATCCACCTGGGCCGGGCGCAGGAAGCCGGATTTCAGCACCAGCCTGCCCAGCGCCACATGGGTGCGGGTGCGACGCTGCAGCAGTTCCGGATGCGGGACGACGGCGGCCTCGCGCGCGGCATTGGCCAGCCAGCGCAGCGCGAGCGCGAAAGTCGCACCCTGATAGGGGAGTTCGGCCACACCGATGGTGTGCCCGGCGAGCGACGCGGCGGAGGCGGCGCGATCGGCCGCCGCGATCCAGGCGCGATCCACCCGGGACAGCGCTATGGGCGGCGCGGTGGCCAGGCCGATGCGCAGCGTCTTGGGCGAACCCAGTTCGGCGAGTGCGGGACGGTCGGCGAGCACCGACAGCATCAGCGCCGCATCCGCGACAGTTGTTGCCAGCACGCCGTTTTCGGTCATGCCGCCCCAGGAATCCACGCCGACGTCGGCGGGCACCAGGCCGCGGCCGGGCTTCATGCCGACCACACCGCAGCAGGCGGCGGGAATGCGCACCGAACCCAGGCCGTCATTGCCGTGCGCGACGGCGAGCATGCCGGAGCCGACCGCGGCGCCGGAACCGCCCGAGGAACCGCCCGCGCTGAAACGGGGATTCCAGGGGCTGCGGGTAATGCGGGTCGGGGTGTCGGTGACGCCCCAGAGGCCGAATTCGGGAACCGTGGTGAGGCCGACGATGACCGCGCCGGCCGACCGTAGTCGGCGCACGATCACATGATCGGCGGCCGCGGGCGCGTCCGTGCCCGCCCGCGAACCGCCCCGGGTCACCTCACCCCGCACATCGATATTGTTCTTCACCGCGACCGGCACCCCGGCCAGCGGCAGCACATCCAGATCCGGGCGCTCGGCCAGCGCCCGCGCCTCGGCGCGGGCGGCATCCTCGCGAACCAGGCTGAAGGCGTTCAGTTTCCGATCCAGCGCGTGAATACGGCCCAGGGCCTGTTCGACCATCTGTTCGGCGGTCACCGAACCGTTCTGCACGGCGGCGGCGATACCGATCGCGGTGGTGGCGTCCAGCGGTGGAAGGGCGTCCAGGGCGATATCGGCGTCCGACTCCGCGGGGTCCGGCGCGACCGAATCCGGGAGGGCCGGTGCGACCGAGTCATCGGGGGCTGTGTAGACCGAATCCGCCGGGAGTGCTGCAGCGCGGGCCGGGGAATCGAGGATTTCGGGGGCCGGGGCGAGGGGGTCGGCGGGGAGGGGGGAGGTCGAGCCGGTGTCGCTGTCTGCGGTCGGTTGCGCTTCGAGATCGATGTTCTTATCGGTCTTATCGTTCGCATTCACTGCTGCCTCGCTCACCGCGGTGAGCCCCGCTAGCGCGGTGCCCTCGTCGTACATGCTGGTGTTCCCCCGTCGCCTCGAGTTCGAAATCGGGTGATCCGCTGTTCAGCCGCAAGTTATCATTCCGGCAATTGCTCGGGGATGATGATGTCGGGTGTGGCGGATTATTATCCGTACTCGAGCCAGAGGGATGCGGACATGGCTTCAGGTTCCGAGCAGCGCTCCGGCCGTCACTCGGCCGGAACGGAATTCAGTGTGATCGCCGCCTTCACCGCGGCCTGGGGCGCCGGAGCCGCGCCGCCGGAGATCGCCGACTTCCTGCCCGATGCCAGCGCCCTGCGCCGCGCCGCGCTGCTGGACCTGATCCAGGTGGATATGCGGCATCGCTGGCTGCGCCGACCGGGCGCTACGCCCGATCGGCCGCGGAAGCGGCTCACCGAATATTGTGCGGAGTTCCCCGAACTCGCACCGGCGGATCTGCCCGCCGGGCTGGTGTACGAGGAATTCGTCATCCGCCGGCACAGCGGCGCCCGCGTGGACCCGCGCGACTGCCTGCGCGAATATCCGGACCAGGCATCCGAGCTGCGGGAACTGCTCAATGCCGATGCCGATGACGAGGACCAGAGCACCCGGCGGGCGGCGTTGGAGGACTCCACCCGGGCGGGGCTCGGTGAATCCCCGACCGGGGAGGCGACGGCGGCGGGCGGGGACGAGCCCACCCGTGCGGGCGCACCGTCCGAGGAATTCACGCGGGCCGCGCAGGTGCTCGACGAGCTCACCCGCGCCGCCGGGGACGCCTTCGGCGAATCCACCTTCATCGGCGGCCCGCTCGATGAATCCAGCCGGGGCACAGACGCATTCGGCGAATCCACGCACGCCGGGACTTCGCTCGACGGGGACAGCACGCGGGTCCCGGAAGCCGGTGAACTCACCCAGCACACCGACGCCGCGCAGCCGACCCTCCAGCCGGAGGACGGCACCCGGGCCACCGGCGGCGGTCTCAGCACACCCGAAACCGGGGAACTGCTCGACCGCATCGAAATCGGCCAGAGCATAGACGATTTCGATCTGCTCACCCAGCTGGGCAGCGGCGCCTTCGCGCGGGTGTTCCTGGCGCGGCAGCGGTCACTGCAACGGCTGGTGGCGGTGAAGGTCTCGGCCGATCACGGGACCGAACCGCAGACGCTCGCGCAGCTCGATCACGACTACATCGTGCGGGTGTTCGATCAGCGGATCATCTCCGGTATCCGCACCGAATCCGGGCGGCGGCTGCGGCTGCTGTACATGCAGTTCCTGCCCGGCGGCACCCTGCTCAGCGTGCTGCGCTGGGTGCGCGTCACCCCGAACGCCGAACGCAGCGGGCAATTGCTGCTCGACGCGGTCGACGCCGCCATGGAGGAGAAGGGCGAGATCCGCCCCACCGATTCCAGTGTGCGCGCCGAGCTCGCCGGGCTGGATTGGCCGGAAACCGTTGCCTGGCTGGGCCGTAGGCTTGCCGAAGCGCTCGACTACGCCGACGGGCACGGGGTGCTGCACCGCGATGTGAAGCCCGCCAATGTGCTGCTCTCCGCCGAAGCCGTGCCGAAACTGGCCGATTTCAATATCAGCTTCAGCCGTAATCTCGACGATGCCAGCCCGGTGGCCTACTTCGGCGGATCGCTGTCCTACATGTCGCCGGAACAGCTGGAGGCCTGCCACCCGGGTCGCGCCCGCGCCGCCGCCGACCTGGACACCCGCGCCGATATCTTCTCGCTCGGCGTGGTGCTGTGGGAATTGCTCACCGGCGCAAAACCATTCGACGATTCCACCGCCGGACCCGGCGACCACGGCGACCGCACCACCCTGGAGGCCATGCTGGACCGCAGGCGCGGCGGAGTCGACGCGGCCGCGCTGGAACGGGTACCCGGGAACTGCTCGGCCGCGCTGCGCCGGGTCCTGCTCACCTGCCTCGCGCCCGATCGCGAGGACCGCTGGAGCAGCGGCGCGCTGCTCGCCGCCCAGCTGGAGATGTGCCTGGACGAACGCGCCCGCAATCTGGTCGACCCGCCGCCGCACAGTTGGCGGATGCGGTTGCGGCCGTGGCTGATTCCGCTGGTGACCATTGCCGTCGCGGTCCCGAACCTGATCGCCACCGTGTACAACATCATGCACAACAACACGCTGATCATCGACCGCCTCCCGGCCGACGCCCAGCACACGTTCACCCTCGTCACCGCGACCGTGAACGGGCTGTTCTATCCGATCGGTATCGCGCTGATCATCTATCTGTGCCGGTATGTGATCTCGGTACCGCGCGGGCTGCGCAAGGGCCGCGTCTACGATCCGGAGACGCTGCGGCGGGCCCGCGCCGATGTACTGCTGTGCGGGGAACGCATTTCGTTCGTGGTGTTCTCCGCGTGGGTGCTGGCGGGCGTCACCTTTCCGATTGCCCTGCGCCTGGCCACCGGTGAGATACCGACCCGCGGCATGGTGCACTTCGTGGTGTCGATCGTGGTGTGCGGGGCCATGGCCGTCGCGTATCCGTTCTTCCTGGTCACCTTCTATCTGGTGCGCTGCATCTATCCGATCTTCCTGCGGCACGGCGATATCAGCGCCGAGGATGCCGTCTGGCTGCGCCGGCTGGGCCGCCGCTGCACCACGTATCTGGCGGTGGCGGCCTCGGTGCCGCTGCTTGCCGTAGCGGGCGTGACCTTCCTGCCGCCCACCGACATTCCGCTCGTGATCGTCGCGGTGCGAGTGCTCAGCGTCGGCGGAATCGTGGCATTCGTGGGCGTGTATGTGTTGTTCCGGGCCCTCGAGGCCGATCTGCAGGCGCTGGAGCGTGTGGTGGCGCCGGGGCATCGGGTGCATCATGCCGGGGAACCGACGGGTGCCGGATCGTGAAGGAGTCTCCGGGACTGGCGGTCTCGCGTTTCGCCGCGGACTGGGAGTCCACGCTGCGCGGTGATCGCGAGGAGCCGCCGCGACTGGAAGGGTATGTGCCCGAAGGCCGGGAACTGCGGCTGGACGTTCTCACCACACTGGTGCGCATCGATATGCGGCAGCGGTGGCGGCGAGCGGGCCTGGAGAAGCGAATCGCGGAGTACCGCAGGGAATTTCCCGAAGTCAGCGACAGTCCGGAGTTCGCCGATCTGGTGTGCGAGGAATACCTGGTCCGCAGCCGCTACCGGCCCCTCGACATCGAAACCTTCAGCGCCGAATACCCGGAGGTCGCGGGGGAGATCCACCGCCGCTTCGCCGATGCCGACGGTGCCGCCCCGGCCCCGGCGCCCACCCTCCCCGCGGGCATCGAAATCGGCCGCCGCCTGGACGATTTCGACCTGCTCACGGATCTGGGCGGCGCCGAGAACAGCCGCATGTTCCTGGCCCGCCAGCTCTCCATGCAGCGCCTCGTCGCCGTCCGCGTGGAACCCGGCGGCGACAGCGACGCCCCCACCGTCGCCCAACTCGACCACCACTACATAGTCCGCGTCTTCGATCAGCGTCTCATCGCCGACGGCAGCACCGGAAAACCCCTGCGCCTGTTGTACATGCAGTACCTCCCCGGCGGCACCGCCGAAGGCGTCCTCACCCTCCTGCGCGCCCGACGGGCAGCCGCGGTCTCCGGCCCAGCGGTATCCGGCGCTGCGAACGCGCCCGGAGTCGCGGAAAGTTCGGGCGCCGAATCGTATTCCGGGAGTCCCGAGCAGTTCGATCGCGTCGAAGCTGCCCTTGCCGCCGGGGCCCCGGAAAGTTCGGGCGCCGAATCGTATTCCGGGAGTCCTGAGCAGTTCGATCGCGTCGAAGCTGCCCTTGCCGCCGGGGCCGCCGATGGGACCGGGACTGTCGGGGACGCCGGAGCGGGTGCAGACGAGGCACATTCGGCGGGCGCACACATTCAGGCCGCGGGGGATATCGGCGCGGTGGCGAAGGGTACGGCGTTCGGGGGAGCGCTGCTGCTGCGGGCGGTGGATGCGGCGATGGAGGAGCGGGGCGAGATTCGGCCGGCGGATTCCCGGGTGCGGCGGGATATTTCGGCATTGAGCTGGCCGGAGACGGTGGCGTGGGTGGGGCGGCGGCTGGCGGAGGCGCTCGATCATGCCGAGCGGCACGGGGTGCAGCATCACGATATTCGGCCCGGCAATGTGCTTTTCACGGCGGAGGGCGTGCCGAAGCTGGCGGATTTCGCGCTCGGGGCGCTGTATTGGAATACCGGGCTGCCCGGTGCCGCGGGTGTGACGGCGGATGATCCGGCCGGGCTGCGCTGGCGCTCGCCGGAGGCGCTCGCGGCCCGGCTCGATCCCACCGCGACATTGCCCGACGCTCGGAGCGATATCTATTCGCTCGCTGTACTGCTGTGGGAAATGCTTACCGGCACAGCGCCTTTCGATGATCCGGCACCGGATGGCGCGCCGGGGCACGAGGTGGTGACCGGCATGCTGGCCCGGCGGCGGGCGGGGGTGCCGGAGTCCGCGCTTGCCGCGCTGCCCGCGGACACCCCGGCCGCACTCCGGCGCGTACTGCTGGAATGCCTGCATCCCGAACCCGAGAGCCGCTGGCAGAACGGCGCGGACCTGGCCGGACAGCTGGACCTGTGCCTGGACGCCCGCGCCCGCGATCTGGTGGACCCACCGCCGAAGAGCCTGCGCGTCCGGGCCCGGCGCTGGCCGGTGCCCATTGCGGCCGTCTGCGTCGGACTGCCGAACGCACTGGCGAGCATGTACAACATCCGGCTCAATCAGAGTCTCATCGTGGACCGCATGCCGATCGCGGACCAGCACCGCTTCGAGACGGTCGCGCTGGTGAACAATGCCATCGCCTTTCCGCTCGCCGCGCTGCTGCTCTTCTGGCTGGCCCGGCGGCCGCTCACCGTGTCCTACCGGCTGTCGCACGGCCGCCGGTACAGCGCCGCCGAACTGGCGCGGGCCCGCTCCGACACCCTGCTGATCGGCGAGCGGGCGGTATGGGTGCCGTTCGCGGCCTGGATGATCGCGGGCGTGGTGTGGCCGCTGGCGCTGTCGGCCGCGGGGGCGCATCTGCCGCGGCACACCTTCGCGCATTTCCTCGCGGCCCAACTGGTCTGTGCGGCTATCGCTTTGGCGTATCCGTACTTCCTGATCACGGTGTATTCGGTGCGCTCGCTGTATCCGCAACTGCTGGCGCGCGGTGCGGTGGGCACGGCCGACCGGCGGCAACTCGCGGCGCTGGCCCGGCGCAGCAGTGTGTATCTGGCCGCGGCGGCCTCGGTGCCGCTGCTCGGCGTGGCCACCGCGACCTTCGTCTCGCCGGTCGATCTGGAACTGGTGATCGTGCCCGTGCGGTGGTTGAGCGTAGGCGGCATCCTGGCCTTCGTGGTCTCCTACCGGCTGTTCCGGGTGCTGGAGGAGGACCTGGAGGCACTGGTGCGCGCCATACCCCGGGGCGCCCGGTGATTACGTAAGGTTGGCCCCCGTGAACCGCGGCAGTGTCGAAACTTCCCTGGCGGAACTCGCGGCGCGTATCCGGCGGCGGGCGGACGGTCATTCCGGCCGATTCGTCCTCGGGATCGCCGGACCGCCTGGTGCGGGCAAATCCACTCTTGCCCGTGGCGTTCGCGATGAACTCAATCTGGCGGAGGGTGCGGCGATCGCCGAAGTCGCGCCCATGGACGGCTTTCACCTCACCAATGCGCAATTGGTCGCGCTCGGGGAAATGAGCCGCAAGGGCGAACCCGACACCTTCGACGCCGGGGCATACGTCGACCTGCTGCGCACACTGCGCGGCGCGCCTCTCGGCAGCCCGGTGCCCTGGCCCACCTACAGCCGTGAAATCCACGAACCCGTCCCCGGCGGAGTCGTTTTCGACCGGCAGACCATCGCCATCACCGAGGGCAACTATCTGCTGCTCGACGATGACATCAGCCCCGGCTGGTCCGCCGTCCGGCCGCTGCTCGACGAGACCTGGTACCTGGACGTCCCGCGCCCGATCATCGAACAGCGCTTGCTGCGCAGGCATATTCGCGGCGGCCGCACCCCGGAGGCCGCGAAAATCAAAGTCGCGCAGAGTGATCTGGTCAATGCCCGGCTCGTCGAGGGCACCCGGCTGCGTGCCGATCTGGTGCTGCGCAAATCCGGCCGGGCCTACCGCATCGTCTAGCGGCGCATCCAGGCCCGCGTGCCGGCCGAAGCGCAGGACAGCGTCGCCACCTCCGCCGCGTGCCGCAGTGCGAGCGGGAAAGGCTCAGCCGCGGTGAGGAAGTGACAGAAAGCGCCGTGCAGAATATCGCCCGCGCCGAGCGTATCCACCGCCGCGGTCGCCGGCACCGCGATCGTGCCGCGTTCACCCGGCATCGAGTACGTGATCGGTTGCGCGCCATGGGTGATCGCGACCTGCGGCACGCCCACACCGTGCAGGTGGCCGACCACCGCATCATCCGAATCCGGCTGCACACCAGGCGGTGTGAAGGCCGCTGAACAGATGGCGATATCGACCAGCGGTAGTAGTTCGCTGTGCACCTCGCGCCATCGTCCGGCGTCCAGCACCACCGGTACGCCCGCCCGCCGCGCCGCCGCCGCGAGACGCAGTGCGGGCTCGGCATAGTGGCCGTCCAGCAGCACCACCGACGCACGATGCAGATGTTCGGCGGCGGTGCTGTCGAACGGGGCATGCACCCGGGACCCGTCCAGCGACACGATGGTGCGGGTGGCCGCGGCGGTGGCGACAATGATCGAGGACACCGGCGGCTGCTGATCACCGTCCGGCGTGAGATCGGTGATCCCCACCCCGTGCTGCTGCAGATCACCGCGAATCAGTTCCGCCAGTGGATGTTTGCCGAGCGCCGTCACCAGCGTGGGCACCCGGCCGGACAGGAACGCGTACGCCACCGCCGCATTGGCGGCCGGCCCGCCCGCGCCGAGGAACAGCTCATCGGCCTGGGTCTTGCTGTCCTCGGCCGGATACCGCGGCACGGCATAGGCGAGATCGAGCGTCGACAGTCCGGCGAATACCGCTCCGTTGTTGTTCATTCGCCGACGATACGGGGCTACCGTTGAGGAAACGGGGAGATAAGGCAGACAATGGAATTGACCAAGGGCGCGAATGCGCCGATCGATACCGACGAGGTCGTCGTCGAGGTCACCGCGTCGGCGCCGGTGGATGTGGCGGCACTGCTGCTCACCGCCGCGGGAAAAGTCCGCTCCGACAATGATTTCATCTTCTACAACCAGCCGAACGGGCCGGGCGTCACCGCGCAACCGCCCAATACCATCCGGATCGCCACCCGCCAGGTGCCCGCCGATATCGACAAGGTGGTGGTCACCGCGAGTCTGGACGGTTCCGGGCCCGCCAACTGGGGCACCGCCGGGCGGCTGAGCGTCGCACTCATCGATCCGCGCCGCCACACCACCCTGGCCACCTTCACCCCCGCCGATCTGACCACCGAGACCGCCTTGATCGCGGTGGAACTGTACCGGCGGCAGGGTGTCTGGAAGGTGCGCGCGGTCGGCCAGGGTTATGCCGATGGGCTCGCGGGCATTGCCACCGACTTCGGGATCACCGTCGACGATGCGCCACCACCCGCGCCGCAGGCCGCACCCGTGCCGCCGATGGTCCCGCAGCCGATGCCGCCGACCGCCTCGCCGCCGTATCGCCCGGCCGCGCCCTACCAGCCGCCGGTGTACACACAGCCCGCGCCGTACGGGTCACCGCAGACTTATCCACAGCCTGCGACTTATCCACAACCAGCGCCCCCACCACTGGTTTCCCACCAACAGTCGCCGACTTATCCACAGCCTCCGGGTTATCCACAGCCGTCGGCCTTTCCGCCGATCGGAACACCGCCGCCCGGCGGACCGCCGCCGGTCCCCGCACCGCCACCGAGATTCGGCGAGTCGACGGTGAACCTGGACAAGGGCCGGGTCTCCCTGAGCAAGGGCGAAACCGTCTCACTGACCAAACAGGGCGCACCGTCGCTCACCCGGGTGCGCATGGCGCTCGGCTGGGACCCGGCACGGCGCGGCAAATCCATCGATCTGGACGCCTCCGTGGTCGCCTACAACAAACGCGCCAAGGATCTCGGCAAGGTCTGGTTCGTCAAACTCACGGGCTTCAAAGGGGCCATTCGGCATTCGGGCGATAACCTCACCGGCGCCGGTAAAGGCGATGACGAGGTGATCTCGGTGGACCTGTCCGCGCTGCCGCCCGATGTGTATGCGCTGGTATTCACCGTCAACTCGTACTCCGGCCAGAAATTCGACGAGATCAAGAGCGCCTTCTGCCGGCTGGTGGACGACAACTCCGGCGCCGAACTGGTGCGTTTCGAATTGTCCCGCGGCGAGGCGCGCACCGGCCTGTTCATGTGCATGCTCACCCGGAGCACACAGGGCTGGAATATGACCGCCCTCGGCGAATACGGCGACGGCGCGACGGTCAGCAAAATGGTTGATCCGGGCAAGCGATTCGTCCTGGCCACCGTGCACTGACCCGGCATGCGAAATACGCGGGCCGCGAACGGATTTCCCCGTTCGCGGCCCGATCGTAGTGTGCGAGTGTCAGTTACCGATCCCGCGCACCCGCGACTCGTACGCCTTGCGGGCATCGGAATCGACATCGTCGAGGAAGGCGCTCTGCGCACCCAGCGCCCGTCCGATGGCATCGCCGACCGACTGCGGCAGCAGCCCGACCACCTGGGAGATGATCCCGGCCACCGCGGTCACCCGCGCCTTGGCCTTCGGCTCCACGATCAGCTTGGCGATCGCGTCCGCGATCTCCTCCGGCTCGGCCGGGCGCAGCAGCTTGGGAGCCGTGACACCCGATCCCAGTTCGGTATTGGTGAGCGTCGGCAGCACCGAGGAGAACTGCAATCCGGTGCCCCGGTACTCCTCCCGCACCGTATCGGTGAAGCCGAGCACCGCGTGCTTGCTCGCGTTGTAGGTGGCCAGACCCGGAATATGGGTCTCACCCGCCAGTGACGCGATATTGATGACATGCCCGCGCCCGCGCGGCAGCATGCGCGTGAGCGCCAGCTTGGAACCGAGAATCACGCCGTACACATTGATATCGAGAATGCGCCGGGTGACCTGATCGGATTCGTCCACCACGCGCCCGGTCGGCATGATCCCGGCATTGTTGATGAGCACATCGATCGGCCCGAGCTGCTTCTCGACCTCGTCGAGGAACGCCTCGAAGGACTGCTGATCGGTGACATCGAGGCGGCCGTACACCTCGAAACCCTGTGCCGCACCGGACTCTTTGACGCTGACCTCGTCGATATCGCCGATGGCGATCTTCGCACCCAGCGCCTGCAACGCCTTGCCGGTGGCCAGGCCGATACCGCGCGCACCGCCGGTGATCACCACGACCTTGCCGGTGATCGAACTGAAGTCGGTCACTTGGTCCCCTTCACGGTGTCGAAAACCGCCTGCACGCTCAACCGGCGCAGCCCGCGCGCACCCGCGGCCCGCATGGCCGCCAGCGAGAACGCCAGCTTGGTCGGCGAATACGGGAACCACAGCAGCTCTTTGGTCTGCGTGGGCAGGATCGGCTTGGTGATGGCCTGCTGCCGGCAGTACTTGCGCACGCCGTTCGCGCCACCCCAGCGCGCACCCACACCGGACAGCCCCCAGCCGCCCATGGGCAGCGCGAAGCTGAACATATTGGAGAACACGTCGTTGATGTTCACCGCGCCCGCATTCAGCTGGCGCGCAATGCGTTCCGCGCGATCCTTGTCACCGCTCCACACCGAGGCGGAGAGACCGAAGATCGAATCATTGGCCATACGAATGGCTTCCGCCTCATCGGCGACCTTCATGACCGGAATCGTCGGGCCGAAGGTCTCCTCGGTCATACAGGTCATGGAGTGATCCACATCGGCCAGCACGGTCGGCTCGAACAGCGTGCCCACACCGGTGCGCTTACCACCGGTGAGCAGCCGCGCACCCTGCTTCACGGCCTCCTCGACATGCCGCTGCACGATATTCGCCTGCGCCTCGTTGGCCAGTGCGCCCATGTCGTACTTGGGTTCCCGGCCGTCGACGCCCTGGCGGACCTCCTTGACGGCGGCGGTCAGCTTCTTCAGGAATTCGTCGTAGACCGGGGCCTCGACGTACACCCGCTCCACCGAGATACACACCTGACCGGCATTGAACAGCCCGCCGAAGGCGATACCGTGCGCGGCCCGATCCAGATCGGCGTCGGCCAGCACAATGGCCGGATCCTTACCGCCCAGCTCCAGGCTGTACGGAATCATGCGCTCGGTGCAGGCCGCGGCGATCTTGCGACCGGTCGGCGTGGAGCCGGTGAACTGCACGTAGTCGGCAGTGCCGACCACGGCCGCACCGGTCTCGCCCGCACCGGTGACCACCTCGAGCACCGGCGGCGCGCCGATCTCACGCCAGGCCCGCGCCAGCTCCATCGCCGAAAGCGGTGTCACCTCAGAGGGTTTCAGAATGACGGCCGCGCCCGCCGCCAGCGCCGGGATCACATCGATGACCGGCATGGCCAGCGGGAAGTTCCACGGTGTGATGACACCGACGACCGGATACGGCCGGAACACCCGGGTCAGCGATTTCACCCGCGCCAGCGGGCTGTGCGGTGAAGGATGTTCGTCCGCAAGGAATTTCGCGGCCCGGCGGGCGTAGTAGCCGGTGAGGTCGATGGAGAACGCCGGATCGATGAGGGCGTCGATTCGCGCCTTACCGGTCTCCGACTGCAGTACGTCCGCCAGGTGATCGGTGTTGTCGACGAACCAGTCCTGCAATTTCAGCAGCCACTCCTTGCGGCCGTCGGCCCCGATGGCCTCCCATTCCGGCTGATGCAGGCGCAACTGCGCGACCTTCGCGGCGACCGTCTCGGCCGAATCGATCGGCACCGTGCCCGCGAGCTCACCGGTCGCGGGATTGCGGACCTCGAACTCGGTCGGCGCGGCAGGCTGCGGGGCAGTCGCGGCGGCCGGTTTCGGCGCGGTCTTGGTACCGGCGGGCTTACGCGCCGCGGTCTTGCGGACGGTGCCCGTCTCGGCGGATTCGGTATTGGTCACGATGTGCTCTCCCACGTGCGCTGCATTGCGAACCGGATCGGCTCTGTGAACTGTGCGACAACTCACTGAACTATGATCGTGACACAATTTCCGTGGCACATTCTTGGCCTGGGGAGTCAAGGATTCCGTGCGGTTTTGTACTTTCGGCACAAATTTGGAGGTCCACTCGTGGTTATGGCCGAGACCAGCCCGGTCGTGCGGCAGTGGATCGCCGACTTCGTCGCGGAAACCCTGCGCACCGAAACCCTCGAGCAGGTGATCACCCAGCTCGACAATGTCATCATCGCGCGCATCCCGGAACTGCGCGACCGGGATATGCGCCGCGATCTCGCCGCCAGCACCCGCGCCCACGCCTTCGAAGTGCTGAGCGGGCTCACCCAGGACCGCT
The DNA here is from genome assembly GCF_045040085.1 of Nocardia sp. NBC_01388. Taxonomy (NCBI): domain Bacteria; kingdom Bacillati; phylum Actinomycetota; class Actinomycetes; order Mycobacteriales; family Nocardiaceae; genus Nocardia; species Nocardia sp. NBC_01388. The sequence continues at coordinate 6,078,107 of NZ_CP109553.1, read as the reverse complement.
TCGACTACCCGGTGCCGGAACAGGCGCACGCCTTCGCCCGCACCATCGCCCGCCGCGGTCACGATGTGCGCCTGCTGCTGCGCGTCTACCACGTCGGCCAGGAGGCTCTGCTCGACTATATGACCGATGTCGTCCTCGGTCAGGAGCAATTGCCGCAGGATATCGAAAGAGCTGTACTGCTAAGGCTTTTCGACCGCTCCACCCGCTGGATCAGTACTTCGGTGGAAACCCTCACCGACACCTACATGCAGGAGCGGGAGAGCGGACTGCGCGCCGCCCTCAACCAGCGCGCCGAAATCGTGCGCGCCCTGCTCGATGTCGGCGACCTCGATGTCGAACTCGCTTCGGCGCGGCTCGGATACCGGCTCGCACAACGGCATCTCGCACTGGTGCTCTGGACCGAGGAACGCCCCGGCCTGGCCCCGCCCGACGGCGTCGACGATGTGGCGGGGCTGCTGGATCGCGTGGCGACCCGGTGCGCGCTCGCGCTGGGCAACGGCAGCGTCCTGGCCGTCCCGTCCGGGGCCTCCGCGCTCTGGGCCTGGATCGGCCTGGACGACGACCTCCCGGACCCCGTACTGGCCGACTGGCCGGTGGACGCGCCCGTCCGGGTGGCAGTCGGAATGCCCGCGGCGAACGTCACCGGATTCCGCGGCAGCCACCGCGAGGCGATCGCGGCCCGGCAGGTCGCCGAACGCGCCCGGCCGGACCTGCCGCGAGTCCTGCACTATCCGGAGATCGAAGTGGCCTACCTGGCCGGAACCGACGAGGCTGCCATGCGGGCGCTCATCGAACGGGAATTGGGCGCGCTCGCGGCGCCCGACGCGCACTCCGCACGCCTGCGCGAAACGCTGCACGCCTATTTGCGCGCGCGGCGCAGTCCGGATGCGGCCGCGAAAATGCTGGGCGTGCACAAGAACACCGTGCGCTACCGCATTCAGCGCACCGAGGAACTTCTCGGGCGCTCGCTCGACCAGCGCGGCCCGCGTCTGGAAATCGCGCTCGACTGCGTGGCCGTCTACGGCGTCTAGCGGGGGTTAACTCGCATCCTCGTCGAGGGCGGCGCTCCGGGCGGCGATCCGGCGCAGCGGCGGCTCGGACTGCGGCGGCGCCTGGCGATCGGGCAACTCCGCCAGCAACTGGGTGGTGGCTGCCGCAATGGCCTCCACCGCCTTGTCGACCGCTGGTTTCGTCGCCGTGGTCAAACCCGAGACGCCACTGACCTTGCGCACGAATTCCTGCGCCGCCGCGTAGATTTCCTGCTCCGTAGCGGCTGGCTCCAGCCCACGCAGGATGGTGATATTTCTACACATGGCCCAGAGAGTAGTCCGGATTCCATTGCATGACAGGGCAAGAATTCAGCCCACCCAAAGTTCGCACTCCGCCCCCAACCGAGCGAAGCGAAAGACCGAAGCACCCGAACAACATCCGCCCCAAGGTCGTGGCCCGCCCGGTTCTGGACTGAGCGGAGCGGGGGAGCGAAGCGAAAGACCGAAGCATCCGAACAACATCCACCCCAAGGTCGTGGCCCGCCCGGTTCTGGACTGAGCGGAGCGGGGGAGCGAAGCGGAGGAGCGGAGGGAGGGAAGAACCGGGTAACAGGGCCACGACCCGCCGGAGCGAAGCGGAGGCAAATTTGACACAGCACCCGCCGGAGCGAAGCGGAGGCAAAATTAGACACAGCACCCGCCGGAGCGAAGCGGAGGCAAATAGTGCTGAGCTGAGACACAATCGAGGTATGCCCGCCCGCGACGTGCCCACGCTGACGACCTTCCCCTACCCGGAGCTCGACCAGCGCGAGGACGACCATTGGTCGGGCGCGCAGGTCTCCGACGACGAATTGCGCGCTCTGGCGCTGGGCGGTTTCTACTCCGCCCGCTGGGACGCCTTCCACGATGCCCTGCTGCTCGGCCCCGAACGCGAACATCCCCTCGGCGACCGCCGCGAACTCGCCATCGATACGCTCACCGGCGCCTGGGGCATCACCGATGGCACCGAGGCCATGGCATCCATGGAGCAACTGCTGGAGGGCATGCACTCGCCGCTCTACTCGCTGGTGCATCCACTCGTCATGGCCGGCATCAACTCCCCTGAACGTGATCGCTTCGGCGAGCGCGCCGACCGGCATCGCGCCTTCCTGCGTCAGGTCGGCTCGTTCCGCGGGATGGAGAATCCGGAAGCCCTGGTCCGCGATTACGACATCTGGTCCCAGGCCATCAAACTCGGCCTCACCGAACATCTGGTCCGGCCGCTGCCCACCGATATCCAAGCCTGGGATCTCGCCCGCGTGGTCGCCGTGAGCCGCATGGCCTATACGGCCGGGTATCTGGAAGCGAATGTCGCCTGGGACTACCTCATGCGCGCCCTGCCGCTCGCCCAGCGCAAATACCGCAACTGGCGGCAATTCGGCGACGCCTACCTCGCCGGCTGGACCTACTGGCAGGCCTGCGAAGACCTCGCCGAACTCAAATCCGGCGGCGTGGACCGCCGCATGGAACTGCTCCGCCTCTGGATGCGCCCGACCAGCCCCTGGCGCCGCATCGAACTGCAGGCGGAGGAAGTGCCGGAGCCGGAGGACTAGACCGCTACGCGGCCGACCGCCTGAGACCCCCGGGGGCCGAATCCCTTTGTCCCCTCGGGGCTTTGGGGGCTTGGCCCCCCGAACTGTGCTTCGGGGGTCTCCGGGGCGAAGCCCCTGAGTTTCCGCACGCCCGAAGGCGTGTACTCAATCCGGGAGGGATCGGAGAATTCCGCGGCCGTAGCGCTGGAATTGCGCATCGTCGACCATGGCGAGGGAATGTCGTTCCACCAGCAGTTCCCACTCCGAATAAAGCTTCTGCACACCGGGATCGGCGGGACCGGCCGCCCCGTCCGCGGATTCGCGCTGGATCGCGAAATTCAGCGCACCGGTGACACGTTCGATATCGGCATGATCCGCGGCGGTGAAATGCCAGGTCAGATTGCCGTCATTGACCTCGACGCCGAATTCGCCCGGCACCGCCACCGTGGTGGACGCCTCGTCCGCGGTGCGCGCCCACAGCAGCGCCGCGATGGGTAGCTCGTGCGCGAAACGCTTACTCGCACCGAGCGAGACGAAAATCATCCGGGTGGTGGTGATGGCAAGCAGCCCGGCGCCTTTCGCCGCGGGCGGCTGTGCACTGACGATCGCCGATTCCAGCACGAACTCGTCGGGGGTGACGTAGCGGTGCAGGGCGGCGACGGCCGTTTTGGCATCCCGCTTGGGCGTCATGCGCCGCACCGCGCGGTCCACATCGGCGCGGGTCGGGCCGCCGCGACCCCAGGACGGAGTGGGCGGAGTCAGATCGGGAGCGGCCACATCGAGGCGCTGCGTGCCCAGGATCTGATTGTTGATCCGCTGCACGATGACGGTCGCGGCGGGCACATCGTGCTCGGCGATGAGAACTGGAAGCGGCGTCCGGTCGGCCGGGACGCCGGTGAGAACCGGGGTGGGATAGCGGAGATAGATCTCGATCACGACCGCATCATCCGCGCGGCGATTCAACCGCACCTTGAGAAGCTCGGCGACCGGGACGTCGAGTACTCGCTCGCCGTCCGTTCCGGGGCGCAGCACCGTCAGACGCCCGTTGCCGTGCCGCACAATCGCTGTGGGTGTCCGTAGCTCGACTATGTCCATACCCCCTGCGCTCTGTTGTGTCGTCGCTCACGATTGGACGACCATGCCATCATTGTGACCACTCGGTCCGACACCAGGGGGTGATCGATCCGACGTGTTGCCGCAGTCGGTCGGGGAACCACCTGCGTTCTTTAGCCGTTTACCTGTTGAACTGCACTAGCTGGCGAACTGCGCGATGTATCGACTAGACCGTACGCGGTAACGTGGCATGTCCGCATCCGTTCGTCGGAACGGGCGCGCCACGAACGCATCGCAGGCAAACCGGATACACCCCCCGGAAAGGACTGGCCGTCGGCCGACGCTCTATGAACCGCAAGACTGTGTTCCGCAACCTGGCCATAGTCGCGGGCTTCCTGCTCGTGATCTACCTGGTCAGCTACTTCAGCAACGACACGCGCGGCTGGAAGAGCGTCGACACGTCGGTGGCGCTCTCTCAGCTTCAAGATAAGTCCAACGTCGACTCGGTTCAGATCGACGATAAAGAGCAGCAGCTGCGCATCACGCTGAAGAACGGCAATGATGCCACCGGCGGTGACAAGAAGATCATCGCGAAGTATCCCGGCGGCGGTGAGATCTCTCAACAGGTCTTCCAAGCCGCACAGAATTCGGGTGCGAAGGTCAACACTTCCGTCAAACAGGATTCCTGGCTGAGCCAGATTCTCCTGTTCATGCTGCCCATGGTGATTTTGCTGGGCTTGTTCATCTTCGTGATGTCCCGCATGCAGGGCGGTGGCCGCGGCGGCATGATGGGCTTCGGTAAATCGAAGGCCAAACAGCTGTCGAAAGATATGCCCAAGACCACCTTCGGTGATGTCGCGGGCGCCGACGAGGCCGTCGAAGAGCTCTACGAAATCAAGGACTTCCTGCAGCAGCCGGCCCGCTACCAGGCCCTCGGCGCGAAAATCCCGAAGGGTGTGCTGCTGTACGGCCCGCCCGGCACCGGTAAGACCCTGTTGGCCCGTGCGGTCGCGGGTGAGGCCGGTGTCCCGTTCTTCACCATCTCCGGTTCGGACTTCGTCGAGATGTTCGTCGGTGTCGGCGCCTCCCGGGTGCGCGACCTGTTCGAGCAGGCCAAGCAGAACGCCCCCTGCATTATTTTCGTCGACGAGATCGACGCGGTCGGCCGCCAGCGCGGCGCCGGCCTCGGCGGTGGCCACGACGAGCGTGAGCAGACGCTGAACCAGTTGCTGGTCGAGATGGACGGCTTCGGCGAGCGCACCGGGGTCATCATCATCGCCGCGACCAACCGGCCCGACATCCTGGACCCGGCGCTGCTGCGTCCGGGCCGCTTCGATCGTCAGATCCCGGTCAGCAATCCGGATCTCGCGGGTCGCCGCGCGATTCTGCGGGTGCACTCGGCCGGTAAGCCGGTCGCGCCCGATGCCGATCTGGACGGTCTGGCCAAGCGCACGGTCGGCATGTCCGGCGCTGATCTGGCGAACGTGCTCAACGAGGCCGCGCTGTTGACGGCCCGCGAGCACGGGACCGTCATCACCGGTGCGTCGCTCGAGGAGTCGGTGGATCGCGTGATCGGCGGCCCGCGCCGCAAATCCCGCATCATCAGCGAGCACGAGAAGAAGATCACCGCGTACCACGAGGCCGGGCACACCCTGGCCGCGTGGGCGATGCCCGATATCGAGCCGGTCTACAAGGTCACCATCCTGGCCCGCGGTCGCACCGGCGGCCACGCCATGACGGTGCCCGAGGACGACAAGGGCCTGATGACGCGCTCGGAGATGATCGCCCGCCTGGTCATGGCCATGGGTGGACGTGCGGCCGAGGAACTGGTGTTCCACGAGCCGACCACCGGTGCGTCCTCGGATATCGACCAGGCCACCAAGATCGCGAAGGCGATGGTCACCGAGTACGGCATGAGCGCCCGCCTCGGTGCGGTGCGCTACGGCGAGGAGCAGGGCGACCCGTTCCTGGGCCGTTCCATGGGCACCAACTCGAACTATTCGCACGAGGTGGCCCGCGAGATCGACGAGGAGGTGCGCAACCTCATCGAGGCCGCGCACACCGAGGCGTGGGCGGTGCTCAACGATTACCGCGATGAGCTCGATGCCCTCGCCACCGCACTGCTCGAGCGCGAGACCCTGCACCGCAAGGATCTCGAGGTGGTGCTCGCCACCATCGAAAAGCGGCCGCGCATTACCGCTTTCAACGATTTCGGTGGTCGTACCCCCTCGGACCGCCCGCCGGTGAAGACCCCGCGCGAGCTGGCCACCGAACGCGGCGAGCCGTGGCCGGAGGAGCCGGTGCGTCCGGTCGTTCCGGTCGGGCAGCCCGCAAACGGTTATCCGGCGGATCCGAGTTATCCCGCCGCACAACCGCAGTACGGCGGCTATCCGGCCGCGCCCGCACCGGTGGGTTATCCGCTGCCGCAGCAACCGCGGCACGGTGGCACGCACGGTTCGCGTCCGGATTACGGCGCCCCGGCCGGTTGGTCGGCGCCGGGCTGGCCTCCGCAGGAGGACGACCCGCAGGCGCAGCAGGGTGGCGGCGCGCAGCAGCCACGGCAGGCGTACGGCGGCTGGGCTCCGGCCGGCGGGCAGCGGTATCAGCCCGGGCAGCCGGGGTACTCGCAGCCGGGATACGGCCAGCCGGAGTATCCGTCCGGGCAGCAGCCTGCTGCCGAGGACGAGAACAGCGAATGGGACGGACCGAACGGGCGTCGCTGATCGCGGCCCCGATACGATCCGAAGGTTCGGGTCAGGCCCGTTTGCGGGCGGAATGTAATCCGCCCGCAAACGGGTTGTACAGCCGCGAACACGCCGCGCTCGCAGGTGCGGCAATTCAATACAGGAGGTGTCGATTGTCGGCCAACAGCCGTGTCGTCTCCGGCCCGATCGCACTCGATACCGGCCGGCCGTTCGATCAGGCGCGGGCAGAGGCTGCCGTTCGCGAACTGCTGATCGCGGTGGGCGAGAATCCGGATCGGCCCGGATTGGCGGAGACCCCCGCGCGCGTCGCGCGGGCGTACAGCGAGATGTTCGCCGGTCTCTACACCGAACCGGACTCGGTGCTCAACACCACGTTCGACGAGGGGCATCAGGAACTGGTGCTGGTGCGCGACATCCCCATGTTCTCCACGTGTGAGCACCATCTGGTGGCCTTCCACGGGGTGGCGCACGTCGGCTACATCCCGGGTGCGCACGGCCGGGTGACCGGCCTGTCCAAGCTGGCCCGCCTGGTGGATCTCTACGCCAAGCGGCCCCAGGTACAGGAGCGGCTCACCAGTCAGGTCGCCGATGCCATCATGCGCAAGCTGGATCCGCGCGGCGCGATCGTCGTGATCGAGGCCGAGCATCTGTGCATGGCCATGCGCGGTATTCGCAAGCCCGGCGCCAGCACCACCACCTCGGCGGTGCGCGGCCTGCTGCAGACCAATGCGTCCTCGCGCTCCGAGGCCCTGGACCTCATTCTGCGGAAGTGAGAGGTGGCTGTGTCTAATTTGCCTCCGCTTCGCTCCGGCGGGTCGTGGCCCTGTTACCCGGTTCTTCCCTCCCTCCGCTCCTCCGCTTCGCTCCCCCGCTCCACTCAGTCCAGAACCGGGCGGGCCCCGACCTCGGAGCGGATGTCGTTCGGGCGATTCGCTTTTGGGGGGCTGTCTGCTGGAGGGCGGGTCGCGAACCTGATGTGGAGTCGGGAGGTGTTGTGACAACACGCCTTCTGACGCCGCGCGGGGGTCGCTCCTGTGTGGTGATGGGGGTAGTGAACGTCACCGCGGATTCGTTCTCCGACGGCGGCCGCTACCTGGATGTGGGTGCGGCCGTCGCGCACGGCCGGCGGCTCTACGACATGGGCGCGGACATCATCGATGTCGGCGGTGAATCCACCCGGCCCGGCGCCACCCGTGTCGATCCGGACACCGAGGCCGGTCGTGTGACTCCGGTGATTCGCGAGCTGGTTTCGCTCGGGGTGCCCACCAGTGTGGACACCATGCGCGCCCGGGTGGCCGAGGCCGCGGTCGAGGCCGGGGCGTCCGTGGTGAACGACGTCTCCGGTGGCCGCGCCGATGCCGATATGGCGAAAGTTGTTGCCGCGGCCGGTGTTCCGTGGATTCTCATGCACTGGCGGGCGGGGGCGAACTATCACCACACGGGTGCCGCCGACCACTACGACAGTGTGGTCGACGAGGTGCTCGCGGAATTGCGCGCCCAGGTCGATCTGGCCGTCGCGGCCGGGGTCGATCCGGGCAGGCTGGTGCTGGATCCGGGCCTGGGTTTCGCCAAGAACGCCGGCCACAATTGGGAATTGCTCGGTGCGCTACCGCAATTCGTGGCGACCGGCCTGCCGATCCTGATCGGCGCCTCACGCAAACGCTTCCTGGGATCGCTGCTGGCCGATGCCGATACGCCGCGTCCGCCCGACGGCCGGGAGGTCGCCACCGCCACCATTTCCGCCCTGACCGCCGAGCACGGCGGCTGGGGCGTGCGGGTGCACGATGTACGCGCCTCGCTGGATGCGATCGCGGTCGAAGACGCCTGGCGTAGTGCGGCCCGGCGGGCGGCGGCGCGCACTCCGGTGGACAGATGGACATGGACGAATCCCCGCTCCGCGTCCGGCGGGCCGGGAAGTGCACAGGGAGAACAGCTTTGAGCACAGACCGGATCGAACTGCGCGGCTTGCGCGTCTTCGGCCACCATGGCGTCTTCGACTTCGAGAAGCGGGACGGCCAGGAGTTCCTGGTGGACGTGACGCTCTGGACGGACTTCACGGCCGCCGTGAAATCCGATGACGTCGCCGATACCGTGCACTACGGCGAGCTGGCCGATCAGGTGGTGCGGATCGTCTCGGGCGAACCGCGGGACCTGATCGAGACGGTGGTGTCCGAGATCGCCGACGAGGTGATGAACGACCCGCGAATTCAGGCTGTGGAAGTGGTGCTGCACAAGCCTTCCGCACCGATTCCGCATACCTTCGAGGATGTCCGGGTGGTCACGTCCCGTCGCCGGACGGGGCTCGAGCAAGGCGTGGAGGAGTAGCGGTGAGCCGGGTAGTCCTGTCGATCGGATCGAACCTCGGTGATCGGCTCGCGCATCTGCGCAGCGTGATCGAGGCGCTGCGGCCGCGGCTGCTCGCGGTGTCCTCGGTGTATTCGACGCCGCCGTGGGGCGGGGTGCCGCAGCAGGACTATCTGAATGCCGTGCTGATCGCGGAGGATCCGAATCTGGAGCCCAGTGATTGGCTGCGGGTCGGCCAGGAGCTGGAGCAGGCCGCCGAGCGGGTGCGTGAAGTCCGCTGGGGCGCGCGCACTCTCGATGTGGATATCGTCTGGGCCGCGCAGCACCGCCGCGACGGAGAGGTGCCCTGCCGCAGCGCCGACCCGACCCTCACGCTGCCGCACCCGCAGGCGCAGCATCGCGCCTTCGTGCTGGTGCCGTGGCTGGAGGTGGAGCCGGAGGCCGCACTGGAGGTGACCGCCGGTGTCCCGCAATTGCTGCGCGAACTGCTCGCCGCACTCGATGCCGCCGAGGTCGACGGTGTGCGCCGCACCGAGCACACGCTGGGCTGGCCCGCGTGAAGCCGACTCGCATTCTGGATCTGTGTGCGAATGTGGCGCTGGCGGCCGTGGTCGCCTGGATCGCGACCAATGTGGCGTATTCGAGCTTTCCGCCCATCTCGGTCTTCTCGGGGGCGTCGCTGCTGCCGGTGGCCGTGCTGGAGGTGGTGCTGGCGTTCGTGATTCGGTCCCGGGTGGAGAACCGGGGGATCGGGCCGGGGCCGGGGCAGTTGCATCCGATCACGGCGGCGCGGGCGGTGGCGCTGGCGAAGGCCTCGGTACAGGTGGGTTCGCTGGTGGGCGGTATCTGGCTGGGTTTCCTGATCTGGCTGCTGCCGCAGCGGCCGGAAATGCGGGCCGCGGCCTCGGACACGCCCGGTGCGGTCGTCGGTCTGATCGCGGGTCTGGTGCTGGTCGCGGCGGCGCTGTGGCTGGAATATTGCTGTCGAGCGCCGATCGATCCGCCCGATGAGGCAGCTACCTCATAGTTAACATATTGCCGAGGATGATCGGCAAGGTTGAAGCCGTACCGACTAGTTCAAGCTATGTTGGTGGACATGGTTTCACCCTCCCGGAGCAGCTCTTCCCGTCGACGACGGGAGGACGCGGGAAAATTCTTCACCGGCGTTCTGCTTCTTCTCGGTCTGGTTGCCAGTGTTTTCCTGGTCTTCAGCGACAACGTCCACATGATCCGTGTGGGCCTGGTTGCGGCGCTCTGGGCGGCCGCCATCGGAGCCCTCGCCGCGACCCGTTATCGCAGGGAGTCGGCCACGGACAAGGCAAAAGTGGGTGACCTCCAGAAGGTCTACCAACTCCAGCTGGAACGTGAGGTTGCTGCGCGCCGCGAGTACGAGCTCGGCGTCGAGACCCGGGTCCGCCGCGAAGTGGGCGCGGACTCGGAGGAGATGGCCGCGCTGCGCGTCGAATTGACCGTATTGCGCGAGAGCCTGCAGCGACTCTTCGACGGCGACCTGCCCTACGAGCGGCCCGCCCTGCGTGCGGATGCCGTCCGGGTCCAGGAATTGCCCAGTGCGGACAATAAGATCCCCGGTCCGTCGGCGAACGGTAACTGGGAGAACACCCGCGACTGGGATCCGTGGTCGACGCCCGCCGATCCGGTGGAGCAGGACCCGCGCAGCCGCATCACCCCGGTCTTCGACGCCGATCATCCCGAGCCCCCGGCCTTCGCCAGCCCCTTCGACGATCCGGTGACGGCGGAGACCTCCATCGTCACTCCGGAGGCGCTGGAGCGCATGCGCATCCCGCATCATCCGGCCGACCGCACTCGCGATTACGAACCCCCGCACGACTTCGAGCACCTGCGGCCGTTCGAGGACGACCTCGCCGGCGCCGCGGCGAAAGCCGAAGCCGAACAGGACGATTCGCGGGAGGACACCGACGCCGCCCGCACGGCCGCCGATGCGCTGCGCGCCGGTTCCGGTGGGCAGCGTCCGGACAATGCGAGTGCGGCCACGGAAAAGCGGACCGAACCGCTCACCACCCTGGGTCAGCCGGCGCAGGTCGCGTGGTTCGAGACCGATCTCGGCGCGGGTGGCAGTGCCCCGGTGCCGCCGACCGGACCGCCGCCGAATGCCGCCGCGCAGCCGGACTCCGAACCGCAGCCCGCGGCCGCCGAGTCCCAGCCCGCGCCCGCCAGATTGGCGCAGCCCACACCGCCCGCTGCGCCCATCGGCACCGCGAGCGCGCGGCGCCGCCGCCGTTCCGACGACGATGCGGGCAGTGATGCCACGCGCCGCCTGTCGGTCGCGGAGATCATGGCCAATCTGCGTTCCGAGGGTGATCGGTAGGGGTGCTGTAAGACATCCCACACACGGTGGCCCCGGCGTATCGGGGCCGATATTCTCGGGCCGTAACGTCCGGTACCCGCCATGCGGGACTGGAACGACTTCGAGAGGACAAGGGTGACCTCGGACAAGGATGTCTGCGGAACCGATCTTGCGCCTGCACGGTTGACGGTGGGAATCGTCTCGGCGGGACGCGTCGGCTCCGTCCTGGGTGCGGCGCTCGAGCGCGCCGGTCATGTGGTTTTCGGCGTTTCCGCTATTTCGGACGCGTCGATTCGCCGTGCCGAGACCCGGCTACCGGACTCCCGGATCCTGCCCGCCGAGGAGGTGGCCGCGCGCAGCGAACTGCTGCTGCTGGCGGTGCCGGACAGTGAATTGGCCGGTCTGGTGGCGGGTTTGGCGGCTGCGCGGGCGGTGCGGCCGGGCACCATCGTGGTGCACACCTCGGGTGCGAACGGCGTCGGAATTCTCGCGCCGCTCACCGCCTTGGGGGCGCTGCCGCTGGCGATTCATCCGGCCATGACGTTCACCGGGCATGACGAGGATGCGGCTCGCCTGGCGAACGCCTGCTTCGGCGTCACCGCCGCGGATGACATCGGCTATGCCATCGCACAGGCGCTGGTGATCGAAATGGGCGGCGAGCCGGTGCGGGTCTCGGAGGAGAACCGCACGCTCTATCACGCGGCGCTGGCGCATGGCAGCAACCATCTGGTGACCCTCGTGGTGGATGCTGTCGAGGCGCTGCGTGCCGCTCTGGCGGGCCCCGGCCTGCTCGGTCAGCAGGTGATCGACGATCAGCCCAACGGGCTTGCCGAAAGAATGCTGGCCCCGCTCGCCTCGGCGGCGCTGGACAATGCGCTGCGGCGTGGTCCGGCCGCGCTGACCGGTCCGGTGGCGCGCGGCGATGTGCCCGCGGTGGCGGCGCATCTGACGGCGCTGGAATCCCTGGATCCCCGGCTGGCAGCGGGCTATCGCGCCCTGTCATTGCGTTCGGCGGAACGCGCGCGCAGCAATCCCGCCCTTTTCGATCTGCTGGAAGGACCTCGGCTGGGCGGTCAAGCCCGGAGGCGGCAGCGCAGCGTAACCACGGAGGGCTCCGAGCAGCCGAAGGAAGGTAACTGATGGACCCGAAACTGCGTGGTGCGTACAAGCGCGGCGAGCTGACCGTGCTGCACGATCCGGCGGTGGTCACCTCGGTTGCCAAGGCCTTGCGGTCGGTGGGTCGTACGGTCGCGCTCGTCCCGACCATGGGCGCACTGCACGAGGGGCACCTGGAGCTGGTGCGGCGGGCTAAGCGCACCAATCAGGTTGTCATTGTGTCGATCTTCGTGAATCCCCTGCAATTCGGGGCCGGCGAGGATCTGGACAAGTACCCGCGCACGCTGGACGCCGATGTGGCGCTGCTGCGCGCCGAGGGTGTGGAGCTGGTCTTCGCGCCGAGCGCCGCCGAGATGTACCCGGAGGGCCCGCGCACCACGGTGCACCCGGGCCCGATCGGTGACGAGCTCGAGGGCGCGGTCCGTCCCGGTCATTTCGCGGGCATGCTGACCGTGGTGGCCAAGCTGTTCCAGATCTGCCGTCCGGTCGAGGCGTTCTTCGGTGAGAAGGACTATCAGCAGCTGGCGCTCATCCGGCAGATGGTGCGGGACCTGAACTTCGATCTGAAGATCGTCGCGGTGCCGACCGTGCGCGAGCGGGACGGCCTGGCGCTCTCCTCGCGCAATCGCTTCCTGGATCCGGTGCAGCGCGAGCTGGCCACCACCCTGTCGGCGGCGCTGGCCGCCGGCCGTCATGCCGCCGGGCTGGGCCCGGAAGCCGTTCTGACAGCGGCGAATTCGGTGCTCGCGGCCGCACCGGACATCGATCTCGACTACCTGGAGCTGCGTGGCTCCGACCTGGGCGCGGTACAGGCCAGCGGCAATGCGCGCCTGCTGGTCGCGGCCCGGATCGGCGGCACCCGCCTGATCGACAATCTGCCCGTCACCCTCGGTACGCCGATCGACGGCAATCCGACCACCCCCGAACAGCCCGCTGCGGCAACCCGTTAGGAGGCAACGCCGATGTTGCGCACCATGATGAAGTCCAAGATCCACCGCGCCACGGTGACCCACGCCGACCTGCACTATGTCGGATCGGTGACGGTCGACCAGGACCTGCTGGACGCCGCCGATCTGCTGGAGGGCGAGCAGGTCTGCATTGTCGACATCACCAACGGCGCCCGCCTGGAGACCTACATCATCGCGGGGGAGCGCGGTAGTGGTGTCATCGGAATCAACGGCGCCGCAGCACATCTCGTCAATCCGGGTGATCTGGTGATTCTCATCGCCTACGCCATGATGGACGAGGCCGAGCTGAAGGCGTACGCGCCGCGCGTGGTGTTCGTCGACGACCGCAACCGGCAGGTGGAACTGGGCAGCGATCCGGCGCACGCGCCGGAGGGCTCGGATCTGATCTCGCCGCGTTCCCTGACCTTCGCGAACTGACTCCAGGGCCGGGCGCACCCATGCTGCTGACCATCGATGTCCGCAATACCAGTATCGAGCTGGGGCTGTTCTCCGGCAGCGGTGAGCACTCGAAGCTGGTGCGGCACTGGCGGACCCACACCAACCCCCTGCTGACGGCCGATGAATTCGCGCTGCAGGTGCGGGGTCTGATCGGCGCGGACGCCGATCAGGTGGTGGGCGTTTCGGCGCTGTCCACGGTGCCGCCGGTACTGCGCGAGCTACGCGAGATGCTGGGCCGCTATTGGGAGCACGTGCCGCACATTGTGGTGGAACCCGGTGTGCGCACCGGTATTCCGCTGCTGGTGGACAATCCCAAGGAGGTGGGCGCGGATCGCATTGTGAATTGTCTTGCCGCCTATCACCGTTTCCAGCGCCCGGCGATCGTGGTGGATTTCGGTACCGCCATCTGTGTGGATCTGGTGTCGGCCAAGGGTGAGTTCCTCGGCGGCATCATTGCCCCCGGTGTGGAGATTTCCACCGAGGCGCTGGTGGAACGCAGCGCCCTGCGCCGCGCCGAGTTGGCCCGCCCGCGGTCGGTGGTGGGCAAGAACAGCATGGAGTGCATGCAGTCCGGCGCGGTTTTCGGATTCGCCGGCATGGTCGACGGTCTCATCGACCGCATTCGCGATGAATTCGATATTTTCTCCGGAAGTGATCACGCGGTAGTCGCGACGGGTGCGACGGCGCCGTTGATCGTCCCGGAGTCGGAGACCATCGACCACCACGAACCGCATCTGACGCTCGAGGGTCTGCGCCTGGTCTACGAGCGCAACCAGCAGCGCCGGCTGCGCTGAGGCGGGGTGGGCGGAAAGAATGCAGACCTCATGGTTTGTGACGCAGTCCTCTGCGGCGGGTGCTATTGCTCCGCGGCGATGGCCTGCTAAGCTCGCCCACGTGTATTCCCGTGTGAGCACCCAGGAGTGTTGTCGAGGCTGATTCGCCTCGGCTTTGTCGAGGTTGCGTTTTCAAGCCCTCGACCGTAAAACACACTTCTTGGAGTTTCGCCCATGCGATCTTCTTTGCTTCCGATCCCTGTCGCCGATTCGGCGTCCACCCTCGCTCGTACTTCGCGGCTGCTGCCCGAGGTGACCGAGCGGGCTACCGCTTCCGCGCTGCCCACCCGGCTCCGTCCCGCTGACCTGCTGCGTCTGACCGACGAGGGCGCCGAGGACACGCTGGCCGGCCGCTACGATCATCTCCTTCCCGCCGATGGCCTCTGGCCCGTCGAAAAGCGCTGGGCGGTAAGGCTTCTCGCCGACGATGAGGTCGATCTGTGGTTGATCAGCTGGGTGCCGGACGCACGCACCGAATTGCACGATCACGCCGGTTCACTGGGTGCGCTGACCGTGCTCGCCGGCGCGCTGTCGGAATTCCGCTGGAATGGAACGGAACTGCGCCGCCGCACTTTGACGGCCGGTGACCAGGCGTCCTTCCCGCTGGGCTGGGTGCACGATGTGGTGCGTGCCCCGGAAGCGGAGGCCGGAATCTCCGGTCCGCTGGATCCGACATTGAGCGTGCATGCCTATTCGCCGCCGCTGACGGCCATGTCCTATTACGAGGTCACCGGTCACGGGACCCTGCGGCGCACTCGTTCCGTCCTCACCGACCAGCCCGAAGGCGAACTCTGATGACCCACTTGACGATCGACGGCATGCTCGCCGAGGCGCGCGAGCGGCTGCGACGGCTGTATCCGGTGGAAATACCCCAGGCCATTGCCCGCGGCGCGCTGCTGGTGGATATTCGCCCGCAGGCGCAGCGATTGCGGGAGGGCACCCTGCCGGGCGCCTTGGTGATCGAGCGAAATGTCCTGGAATGGCGGCTGGATCCGACCAGTTCGGCGCGTTTGGCGCTGGCCGACGACCACGAGCGGGAGTGGATTATCGTCTGCTCCGAGGGATATACGTCCAGTTTGGCGGCTTCCTCGCTGCAGCAGTTGGGACTGCGCCGCGCCACCGATCTGGTGGGTGGATATCAGGCATTGAAAGCGGCCGGACTGCTCATGGTCGCGGCCACCGCACCGCACTTCGAGCGTGAGGTCGCGACACTCGCCTGGCTCTGATTGCGGTTTGCCCGGGTGTGGGAAGAAAAGGGTTTCCGCCGCAAGATAGGCTAGAGCCCCGTGAGCACCCCCACCCCCTCTTCTCCCGTTGGCACCACGTCATCCGCAGGTCAAAAGCGCACTGCGGCTCCGCTCGTGGAACAGGATGTCCCGGAGCAGATGCGGATTCGCCGCGAGAAGCGGGAGCGGTTGCTGGCCGAGGGACGCGAGCCCTATCCGGTAGTGGTCGGGCGGACGCACAGCCTCGCCGAAATTCGTGCCGCATACCCGGATCTGCCCGCCGATACACAGACCGGTCAGCAGGCCGGAGTTGCGGGTCGCATTATTTTTCAGCGCAATAGCGGCAAGTTGTGTTTCGCCACTCTGCAGGAGGGTGACGGCACCAAGCTGCAGGCGATGATCAGCCTCAATGGCGTCGGTGCCGAATCGCTGGCGGCCTGGAAGTCCGATGTCGATCTGGGTGATTTCGTATTCGTGCACGGCGAGGTGATCGCTTCGCGCACAGGCGAATTGAGCATCATGGCGGACGGCTGGGAGATGGCGTCCAAGGCGCTGCGCCCGCTGCCGGTGGCGCACAAGGAGATGAACGAGGAATCGCGCGTCCGGCAGCGCTACGTCGATCTCATCATCCGCCCGGAGGCCCGGGAGATGGCCCGTACGCGGGTCCAGGCGGTCCGTGCGCTGCGGAATGCGTTGGAGCGCAGGGGTTTCCTGGAGGTGGAGACCCCGATGCTGCAGACCATCCACGGCGGCGCCGCCGCGCGCCCGTTCGTCACGCACTCCAATGCGCTCGATCTGGAGCTGTTCCTGCGGATCGCGCCGGAGTTGTTCCTGAAGCGCTGTGTGGTGGGCGGCATCGAGAAGGTCTTCGAGATCAACCGGAACTTCCGGAACGAGGGCGCGGACTCCACTCATTCGCCCGAGTTCGCAATGCTGGAAACCTACGAGGCGTACGGCACCTACGACGATTCCGCGAAGATGATGCGGGAATTGATCCAGGAAGTCGCGGAGGAGGTCTACGGCACGCTGCTGGTGACACTGGCGGACGGAACCGAATACGATCTGTCGGGCGAGTGGACCACCGTCGAGATGTACCCGTCGCTGTCGGAGTCGATCGGTGTGGAGGTCACGCCGGAAACTTCCGTACAGGAATTGCTGGCACTCGCTGATCGCGTCGGTCTGGAAATTCCGCAGGACAAGGGCTACGGTCACGGCAAACTGGTCGAGGAACTCTGGGAGCATGTCTACGGCGACAAGCTGTACGCCCCGACTTTCGTGCGCGACTTCCCGGTGGAGACCTCTCCGTTGACACGTCAGCATCGGAGCAAGCCCGGGGTTACCGAGAAGTGGGACCTGTACGTGCGCGGCTTCGAACTCGCTACCGGATATTCGGAACTGGTCGATCCGGTCATCCAGCGCGAGCGTTTCGAGGATCAAGCGCGTTTGGCTGCCGCGGGTGACGACGAGGCCATGCGGCTGGACGAGGACTTCCTTGCCGCGATGGAGCACGGTATGCCTCCGACGACCGGAACGGGTATGGGAATCGACCGGTTGCTGATGGCCCTGACTGGCTTGGGAATCCGAGAAACGATACTCTTTCCAATTGTGCGTCCGGCAGCTCGTTAGAGTTCGCTGGATTGCATTGTCGGTACCCGTTCTGGGACTATCGAATTTAGCGGTATTCTAGTTTTGGGTAATCGGCCTAACTATGCGGGTCGCACGATTTCGAGAGGACGTTCATCTCATGGCAAAGAAGGTCACCGTTAGCCTGATCGACGATGTCGACGGTGAGTCCATCGCGGACGAGACCATCGAGTTCGCAATCGATGGCGTCTCGTACGAGATCGACCTGTCGACGACTAATGCGTCCAAGCTGCGGGACGGTCTGGAGGTTTGGGTCTCGAACGCGCGTCGCGTGAGCGGCCGGCGCCGCACCAAGACCGCGCTTGCCGGCGCGACCACGAGCCCGAAGAGCCGGGTCTCGATCGACCGTGAACAAAGTGCGGCGATTCGCGAATGGGCGCGCCGGAATGGGCACAAGGTGTCGGCGCGTGGTCGTATCTCCGCGGACATCACGGAGGCTTACAACAAGGCCGCGTCGAAGAACTAGTTTTTTGCGACTGCCGCTCGGGTGTTTCGTGCGAGCCCGGGCGGCAGTGGTGTATTTATACGCTTTGCGTATAACTGGCGCGGATGCCGGTTGCCCATATCCGTGACACGATCTTGCTCGCGCCGACACGGCACGGCACCATTGAACCTGTGCGAACGATGTCACTGGCTGGGCGTAGAGACGAGGTATCGGCGCAGTGACCGCATTTCACGGTTCCTTCCTGCGGGTCAAGGATCATGAGGGCAGTCAGCACGAGTTGATGCTGACTCCCGATCAGCCGCGCATCACCATCGGCCGCTCACCGCAGGCCGATCTGTCCCTGGCCTGGGATGTCGAGGTGTCGCGACTGCACGCGACCGCCGAATATCTGGGCGCACACTGGACCATCGTCGACGACGGTCTCTCTCGCAACGGCACTTTCATCAACGGTGATCGCCTGGTGGGGCGGCATCGGCTGCAGCCCGGCGATGTCATCCGCATGGGCACCTCGCGGGTCACCTTCCACGATTTCAGCGGCGCCGCAGGCGATGTCACGCAGACCTCCACCGGTGGCCTGCCCACACTGCGCTCGCTCACCGAAACCCAGCGGACCGTGCTCATCGCGCTGTGCCGCCCCCTGCGCGGCAATGACGGCTTCGCCTCGCCCGCCTCCAATCAGCAGATCGCCGCCGAGCTGTTCCTCAGCGTGGATGCCATCAAGACCCATCTGCGCACGCTCTTCGCCAAATTCGGCGTCGAGGATCTCCCGCAGAACCAGAAACGGGTCCGCCTCGCGAATCTGGCCATGCAGAGCGGCGTCATCTCCGAACGAGACCTCTGACCCGTCCCCGTCGTATCTCTGACCCGTCCCGGTCATCCCGGCATGCTCTCGGCCGGGATTCACACGTGTGAGACGACCGCTCATGTCCGCGAGCTTTTGAACGATGTTGTGTCCCGCCGCCCGGCGGTTGACTGGAAGTCGTTGCTCCCCCGGGGAATCCGGGGTGAGGAAGATCCAGTCAGGAGACTCCGATGTTTGCATTTCGCACGATTGCCCTGGTGGCGGCGACGCTGGCGACCGGCCTGGTCGCGGGAGTGTTCTACGCCTACGCGATTTCGGTCATGCCGGCCCTGCACCGCACCGACGACCGCTCCATGATCGACGTGATGCAGAAGATCAATGTGGTCATCGTCAACCCGTGGTTCATGTTCAGCTTCATGGGAGCCGTGGCATTCACCGTGCTGGCCGCGGCGCTGCACCTGGGCAAGGATTCCCGCACCACGCTGATCTGGATCGCAGTCGCCTTGGCGCTCAATGTGATTGCCTTCCTGATCACCTCCGGCCTGAACGTGCCGCTCAACAATCAGCTGGCCGCCGCGGGTGACCCGGCGCAGATCGGTGATCCGGCCGCCGTCCGGTCGCAGTTCGAATCCTCCTGGGTGGCTTGGAATATCGTCCGCGCCGTCCTGCACACCCTGGCTTTCCTGGTGCTGATCGGCGGATTGTTCGTGGCGGGCATGCAGCACGGCAAGGCGAATGCGGCGGCGCTTCCGGCCGGCGGCGCGGTGGCGAGCGGGTTCGGCGGCCAGCCGGTGCGCGGCGGCTTCGCGGCCCCCATCGCCCAGGTTCCGGCACCGGGTTTCGCTCCGGCGCAGCCGCGGTCCGGTGCCGCGCAACCGCAATTCGCTTCGGCTCGACCGCAGTTCGCTCCGGCCTGGCGGCCGGCTCCGGGGCAGCGATAGCCGAACAGGCTTCCGGCGGGGACCGATTCGGTCCCCGCCGGTTTTTCCGGGCCACGGGCGCTGTGCCACAGCGCCTGTGCAACAGGTTTCAGAACTTACCGGCCAGTAAGCCCCTCGCCAGAAGTGAATTCCGAATAGCTTGTCGGAACACGTTCTAATTTGGGAGGGCTTATGCGTCGTGCGCTGCTGCGCCGGTCGCCGGGATCGCTACTGATCTCGGCGGTCCTGGCCGTGTTGGGGGTGGTATCGAGTGGTACCGCACGCGCCGACTATCCGGTGAACTACAACTTCTTCGCGGGCATCCCGTACGAGCTGACCAATCCCGGCGGCGCACTGCCCGGGGCCAATGACTGGTCCTGTAAACCCACTGCCGCGCACCCGGATCCGGTGGTGCTCATCCACGGCACCGCCGGCGGCGCACAGACCAACTGGGGCGCCTACGCCCCGCTGCTGGCCAACGAGGGCTACTGCGTCTACGCGCTCACCTACGGCAGCCTCGACGTCCCGTGGCCGCTGTCGGCGCTCGGCGGTATGAAGCCCATCCCGTCCAGTGCCGCGCAACTCGGCGCCTTCGTGGACCGCGTGCTGGCCTCGACCGGCGCCGCCAAGGTCGACTTCATCGCTCACTCGCAGGGCAATACCGTCGGGAACTACTACATCAAGCGGGGCGGCGGCGAGGGCAAGGTCGACAAGTTCGTCGCCATCGCACCCCCGTGGCTGGGAATCTTCGGTGACCAGATGAACGTGCTGCGGGCTTTCGGCAAGCAGCTCGGCGCGGATGCGAACACCGTGGACGGCATGATCAGCGCCGGCGTCTGCCAGGCCTGCCCGGAGATGCTGGGCGATTCCCAGTTCATCAAGGACCTGAACGCGGACGGCGTGTACGACCCGAGCGTCAGCTACACCAATGTGGCCTCGAACTACGACGAGGGTGTGTTCCCGTCGGTTGCGCTGGTTCCTGCCCCGAATGCCGTCAATATCCTGGTTCAGAGCGACTGCCCGGTCGACTTCTCCGACCATTTGGCGATCGCCGGCAGCCCTCGCGTCGCCGCTGACGCCCTCAATGCGCTCGACCCGGCGCATCCGCGGGCGGTTCCGTGCGAGTTCATCCCGCCCTTCACCGGGTGATCCTTCGTTTGTTCGCTGTGGGCGTAGCCGAGATGGAAACGTTCCCGGCTACAGGCCCGTTATGAGGGAATGAGTCGTACTGTCGCCGGTTCGCAATAGGGTGGACGGACGACGTGCGTGACCCCCGCCAACTAGAGTGGAGGCGGGGGATGCAACCCCAGGGCTTCATGGCAGGCTGGCGACCAGAAGGGCAGCACAGGGTCTGAAGCGCCGGATGCCGTAGCAAGCGGAGCAGGAAGTGAGGGAGCGATGTTCGAGAGGTTCACCGACCGCGCGCGGCGGGTCGTTGTCCTGGCCCAAGAAGAGGCCCGGATGCTCAACCACAACTACATCGGCACCGAGCACATCCTGCTGGGCCTGATCCACGAGGGTGAGGGCGTCGCGGCGAAGTCGCTGGAATCCCTTGGTATCTCGCTGGAGGGTGTGCGATCGCAGGTCGAGGAGATCATCGGGCAGGGCCAGCAGGCGCCGTCCGGTCACATCCCCTTCACCCCGCGTGCCAAGAAGGTTCTCGAGCTGTCACTGCGCGAAGCGCTGCAGCTCGGCCACAACTACATCGGCACCGAGCACATTCTGCTCGGCCTGATTCGTGAAGGCGAAGGCGTCGCGGCTCAGGTGCTGGTCAAGCTGGGCGCGGATCTGAATCGCGTGCGCCAGCAGGTTATTCAGCTGCTCTCGGGGTACCAGGGCAAGGAGCCGGTCGAAGGTTCGGGTTCGCGCAGTGAGTCGGGCACTCCGTCCACCTCGCTGGTGCTCGACCAGTTCGGCCGCAACCTCACCCAGGCCGCGCTCGAAGGCAAGCTCGACCCGGTCATCGGCCGCTCGAAGGAGATCGAGCGCGTCATGCAGGTGCTGTCTCGCCGCACCAAGAACAACCCGGTGCTGATCGGCGAGCCCGGTGTCGGTAAGACCGCCGTGGTCGAGGGCCTGGCTCAGGCCATCGTCAACGGCGAGGTGCCGGAAACGCTGAAGGACAAGCAGCTGTACACCCTCGACCTGGGTTCCCTGGTCGCGGGCAGCCGCTACCGCGGTGATTTCGAGGAGCGCCTGAAGAAGGTGCTCAAGGAGATCAATACCCGCGGCGACATCATCCTGTTCATCGACGAGCTGCACACCCTGGTGGGTGCGGGCGCGGCCGAGGGCGCTATCGACGCGGCCTCGATCCTCAAGCCCAAGCTGGCTCGCGGTGAGCTGCAGACCATCGGCGCCACCACTCTCGACGAGTACCGCAAGTACATCGAGAAGGATGCCGCGCTGGAGCGTCGTTTCCAGCCGGTGCAGGTGGGCGAGCCGACGGTCGAGCACACCATCAATATCCTCAAGGGTCTGCGCGACCGCTACGAGGCGCACCACCGGGTTTCCATCACCGATGGCGCTCTCGTTGCCGCGGCCACGCTGGCCGATCGGTACATCAACGATCGGTTCCTGCCGGACAAGGCGATCGACCTCATCGATGAGGCGGGCGCGCGCATGCGCATCCGCCGGATGACCGCACCGCCGGACCTGCGCGAATTCGACGACAAGATCGCCGATGCCCGTCGCGAGAAGGAAAGCGCCATCGACGCGCAGGACTTCGAGAAGGCAGCCCGCCTGCGCGATAAGGAGAAGCAGCTCGTCGCCAAGCGTGCCGAGCGCGAAAAGCAGTGGCGTTCCGGTGATCTGGACGTCGTGGCCGAGGTCGACGACGAGCAGATCGCGGAGGTGCTGGCCAACTGGACCGGTATCCCCGTCTTCAAGCTCACCGAGGAGGAGACCACCCGGCTGCTCCGTATGGAAGATGAGCTGCACAAGCGGATCATCGGCCAGGAGGACGCGGTCAAGGCCGTCTCCAAGGCGATTCGCCGTACTCGTGCCGGCCTGAAGGATCCCAAGCGCCCGTCGGGCTCGTTCATCTTCGCCGGTCCGTCCGGTGTGGGTAAGACCGAGCTGTCGAAGGCACTGGCGAACTTCCTGTTCGGCGACGACGACGCGCTCATCCAGATCGATATGGGCGAGTTCCACGACCGCTTCACCGCTTCGCGTCTGTTCGGTGCCCCTCCGGGCTACGTCGGATACGAAGAGGGCGGCCAGCTCACCGAGAAGGTGCGCCGGAAGCCGTTCTCGGTGGTGCTGTTCGACGAGATCGAGAAGGCCCACCAGGAGATCTACAACACCCTGTTGCAGGTCCTCGAGGATGGTCGCCTGACCGATGGTCAGGGTCGTACGGTCGACTTCAAGAACACCGTGCTGATCTTCACCTCGAACCTCGGTACCTCGGATATCTCGAAGGCTGTGGGCCTGGGCTTCGCTCAGAGCAATGCCGAGGGTTCGAACTACGAGCGGATGAAGCTCAAGGTCAACGACGAGCTGAAGAAGCACTTCCGCCCGGAGTTCCTGAACCGCATCGACGACGTGATCGTGTTCCACCAGCTCACCGCACCGCAGATCGTGCAGATGGTGGATCTGATGATCGGCCGCGTCGCCAACCAGCTGCGCAACAAGGATATGGCGATCGAGATGACCGATCAGGCCAAGAGCCTGCTCGCGAAGCGCGGATTCGACCCCGTGCTCGGCGCCCGTCCGCTGCGTCGCACCATCCAGCGCGAGATCGAAGATCAGCTGTCGGAGAAGATTCTCTTCGGCGAGCTGAGCGCCGGTCAGAGCGTTCTGGTGGATGTCGAAGGCTGGGACGGCGAAGGCCAGGGCGAGAACGCCAAGTTCACCTTCCACGCGAAGGCGAAGCTCACCAAGAAGAGCGACGCTGTGGAAGATGAGCCGGTTGTTGTCGCCGCCGGTGAGGCAGCTGCCGCCTCCGGCGAGTAAAAGCATCAGCCCGAAAGCCCCTCTCACAGTCTGTGAGAGGGGCTTTCGCGTGTCCGGAGCCCGATTGCCGCGCGGGGCACCCAGATTGGGTGACGATTCGATCCTCGAATATTGGGTGGCGATCTGATGCCCGAATAGTCGATCCTCGGTGGAGTCGAACGAAGGGATCGCATGCTTACCGACCATCAGGTGGAAGCCTTCATCACCGATGGCTTCGTGAAAGTCGAGGGCGCTTTTCCGCGCGAGACGGCCGAACGCGCTCGCGAAATCCTCTGGCGCGCCACCGGATGCGACCCGAAAGACCCTGCCACCTGGACGCAACCGGTGATCCGCCTGGCCGACCATGCGGAGGAACCTTTCGCCCAGGCAGTCAATGCCCCCGCCCTCCTGGAAGCCTTCGACCAACTGGTCGGTCCCGGCCGCTGGCTTCCGCGAAACAGCCTCGGCGGCTTCCCCATCCGCTTCCCGAGTCCCGAAGCGCCGGGTGATGACGGCTGGCATATCGATGCGAGCTTCCCCGGCGACGGCCCGGCCGGCGACTACATCCAGTGGCGTATCAATCTGCGGTCGAAGGGCCGAGCCCTGCTGATGCTCTTCCTCTTCTCCGATATCGACGCCGATGATGCCCCCACCCGGATTCGTGTGGGCTCGCACCTACGCCTGCCGAACGTCCTGGCTCCGTACGGCGGACCGGGCGTCAGCATGTCCGCGCCCGATCTCATCGAGACCTACAACGCCACAGCCGATCTGCCTCAGGCCCTGGCCACCGGCCGAGCCGGCGACGTCTACCTCTGCCATCCATTCCTCGTCCACGCCGCTCAGCCGCATCGCGGCCGCAATCCTCGCTTTCTCGCGCAACCTCCACTCCTGCTCCGCGAACCATGCGTCTTCGATCGCTCGGACGATGCGTATTCGCCTGTGGAACAGGCCATTCGGCGCGGACTGGACGTTCAGTCCGTCCGTTGGGCCCGCACGAAAATCGGAGGCGGGGAGGGGGTCGGGCGTACGGTGGGTGAGGTTCGCGAGAGTCGTTTCGGGGGTTCATATGACAAATTCTGATCTGACGCTTATTGCTGTGCTGCTTGATCGTTCGGGGTCGATGCAGTCGATCAAGACCGATACCGAGGGCGGGTTCGACGCCTATATCGACCAGCAGCGGGAGGTTCCGAAGCGGATCGAGGTGACCCTGGCTCAGTTCGATACCGAATATGAGCTGGTGTACGCGAATCGGCCGCTGGCGCAGGTGCCGCCGCTGCGGTTGCGGGCCCCGGGGCATGACAGCGCTGTACGACGCGGTGGGGCGATTGATCACCGATGTGGGGAGTGAGCTGGCGGCGCGGGACGAGGCGGAGCGGCCGGGAACGGTCATTCTGGTGGTGCTCACCGACGGGCACGAGAACTCCAGCAGGGAGTGGTCGCATGCCGCGGTGAAGGCGCTGATCACCCAGCAGCAGGACATCTACCACTGGAACTTCCTGTTCCTCGGGGCCAATATCGACGCCGTGGCCATCGGTACCGATATGGGCTTCTCGGCGCGCCGGTCGATCACGTACGCCGCTGCCCCGCAGGGTGTTTCCGGTGTGTTCCGCGCGGCCTCGGCCTACTCGGCCCGGCTGCAGGCGCCGCGCGCCCCGGGGTGCAGTTGCCCCGCAGGATGCCGGTTTCACCGATGACGAGCGTTCCCAGTCGAATCCGGGTCGCTGAAAAAGCTCGATACCGTTTACCACCCTCGGCTGGTTGACGCTATTGCCAACCGGGTCGGACGAGGCCTGATTCGTACGCCAGCACCACCAGTTGTGTCCGGTCGCGCGCACCGAGTTTGAGCAGAATGCGGCTGACGTGAGTCCGCGCGGTAGCGGGGCTCAGGTAAAGGCGCTGGGCGATTTCGGCATTGGTGAGGCCCTCGGCGACGAGGGCCATGACCTCGCGTTCGCGCTCGGTGAGTTCGGGCGACGAGCCGCCGCGTGACGCTGGGGGAGAGCAGGGCGTCACCGTCGGCCACCACACGCACGGCCTTCACCAGATCGGCGGGTTCGGTGTGCTTCACCAGGAATCCGGTGGCCCCGGCGCGCATGGCCTCGAAGACGTACTCGTCGAGTTCGAAGGTGGTCAGCACCACCACCCGTACCTCGGAAAGTTCAGGGGCCGCGGCGATTTCGCGGGTGGCGGCCAGCCCGTCCAGCACCGGCATGCGAATATCCATGAGCACCACATCCGGGCCGAGTTCCCGGGCCAGCCGCACCGCCTCTTCGCCATTGGCGGCCTCGCCGACTACCTCGATATCGTCCTGCGCGTCCAGCAGTGCCGCGAATCCGGCGCGTACCAGCGCCTGATCATCGGCGATCACGACCCGAATACTCACGAAACCTCCTCTCGCACGGCCGCTGCGCAGCCGCCGGTTCGATATGCCTCTCCTGCGCAACCGGTTTCGGCTGTGCCATCGAGGTGAGCCGTCCGAATTCCCGCGATCATCGGGCAGCCTAGGCGGCCGGTTCGGGGCGGGCCAGGTGAATCGGCAGCCGGGCCTCGACCCGGAAACCGCCGCCGACCTTGGGCTCGGCCAGCAGTCGCCCGCCGAGTGCGCTCGCCCGTTCGGTCATTCCGATAATGCCGTGCCCGCCGCCGGACACCCCGGTCGCCGCGCGCTCCGGCCTGGTGTTCTCGACGCACAGTTGCAGCCGGTCGACCGAATACCGCACCGAGACAAGCACACTCGCGCCGGGTGCGTGGCGCACCACATTGGTGAGAGATTCCTGCACTATGCGCGCGGCAGCGACATCCACCACCGAGGGCAGGCGCTTCACCGGCCCGGTCACAATGGTGCGCACCTGCAGCCCGGCGGCGCGGGCGGGCTGGGTGAGCCCGTCCAGATCGCTGATGCCGATGGTCGGTGTGGTGGGTGCGGCCACACTGCTGGTCCCGGACCGGATGGAGCGCAGCAGGGCGTGCACCTCGCCGAGCGCCTCCTTGCTGGCGGTTTTGATGGCGGCCAGCGCGGTCGCGGCCTGCTCGGGCCGCCGGTCGATGAGTTCCAGCGCCACCGAGGACTGCACATTGATGAGCGAGAGGCTGTGCGCGAGCACATCGTGCAGTTCGCGGGCGATGGTGAGCCGCTCCTCGCTGGCGCGTTGTTCGCGCTCGGCCTGTTCCCGGGCGCGTTCGGCGGCTTCGCGCTCGTGCTGTGCGTGTTCGCTGCGCTCGACTTCCGCCTCGCGTTCCTTTCGCGCCAGCACGGCCGCGCGTGCCTGCCGGATGCCCTCGGCAATGGCGACGAGCACGATCAGCCAGGCGAGCAGCCCGAATTCCTGCCAGGCATCGGTGCTGTAGCCGCGCCATCCCGGCGCCGGCCACACCATCAGCAGATATCCGAGTGGCACGAAAGAATATGTGTACCAGCGTGATCCGATGATGCCCGCGGTGAGGAAGGAAATCACCAGCGAGAAGAAGACCGGTCCGTATCCGTAACCGATGAGCAGGTAGGCGGCGGTGATCGCCAGCGTTCCGTAGAACACCGGATACGGATACCGTCGCCGCAGCGTCAGCAGCAGCGGTCCACCGGCCAGCAGTGCATATCCGAGCAGGTCGAGCTGTCGCATCTGAGGTTGGTGCGCGTTGGCGAGCGTGCCCGCGCCGAGCTGTATCGCGGCCACCACCAGTGCGAGCAGCACATCCCGCCACCGTGCCGCACGAGTCTCCATAGCTGAACGGTAGCGCCGTAGCGGCCTTCGCGGCACTGTCTCGGCGGTAAATACGTCGAGATACGTACGCCGGATCACGCTGTGCGGCGGATGTTTCCCCGCAGTTCGCGGCGGATTCTTGAAGTATGAACGAAGCGATCGTCGAGACCGGCCGGTTGACCAAACGCTACGGCTCCCACACCGCCGTGGATGCCGTGAGCATGACTGTCCGCCGTGGTGAGATCTACGGCTTCCTCGGCCCGAACGGCGCCGGCAAGACCACCACACTGCGCATGCTGGTGGGCCTCATCCGGCCCTGCAGCGGCACCGCGAAAGTACTCGGCGAGCGCCTCGGTGCTCCCGAAAACCTGCGCCGCATAGGCGTTCTCATCGAAGGCCCCGGTTTCTACCCGTACCTGTCCGGTCGCGACAATCTGCGCGTGCTGGCCAAGTATCGCGGCGCCGGTCGCGAGGAGGTGGAGCAGGTGCTGGCCCGGGTCGGCCTGGCCGACCGCGGCACTGACAGATTCCGCACCTACTCACTCGGTATGAAGCAGCGTCTCGGTGTCGGTGCGGCTCTGCTCGGCCACCCTGACCTGCTGATTCTCGATGAACCCACCAATGGCCTGGATCCGGCGGGCATGGCGGAGATGCGGGAACTCATTATCGGACTCGCCGCCGACGGGCACACCGTCGTGCTGTCCAGTCACCTGCTCAGTGAAGTGCAGGAGATCTGTGACCGTGTCGGCGTGATCTCCGGCGGACGCCTGCTCGCCGAGTCCACGGTGCGCGAATTACGCGGTGCGGCATCGCTTTTCCTGCGTGCCGAACCCCTCGAACTGGCCTTCCCCGCGGTCCGCGCGGTGGTCGGGGATCAGTCCGCACTGCTGACCGCCACCGGCATCAGAGTTGCTGCCGGTGTGGCAATGGCGCCCGCGGTGGCACGTGCGGTGATCGGCGCGGGCGCGGATCTACTGGAACTGCGCAGCGACGAAAAGTCTTTGGAAGAAGTGTTTTTCGAGATGACGGAGACGGCGAAATGACCGACCTGCTGGCAAGCATCCGGGCCGAAGTACTGCGACTGCGCAAGTGGCCCGCCTTCTGGATCGTGCTCGGCACCTGGATCCTGCTGAACCTGACCTTCGCCTATCTGTTCAACTATCTGGCCTACACCTCCGGCACCAGCACCCGGATGTCCAACGGTCAGCCCCGTGATCTGCTGCTGCAGCAGATGCTCCCGGCCGCGGTGCCGGAGGTCTTCACCCAGGGCATGGCCATGTTCGGCGGCGCGCTCATGCTGGTGCTCGGCGCACTGGCCGTCGGCAGCGGTTACGGCTGGGGCACCTGGAAAACCGTTCTCAGCCAAGGCCCTTCGCGGTCGGCGGCCGTCGGTGGCGTCGTGCTGAGCCTGGCGGCGACGGTGGTCGCGCTGGTGCTGGTCGCGTTCGTCGTGGATACCGGAGTGGCGGCGCTCATCGCCTCGACGCAGGGGCAGTCCCTGGCACTGCCGTCGGTGGGCCGGATACTGCTCGGAATCGTCTCGGGCACAGCCATTCTGGGTATGTGGACACTGGCCGGCGCGCTGATCGGCGCGATCGCTCGCGGTCCGGCCCTGGCTGTCGGCCTCGGCCTGGTGTGGGTGCTGGTGGTGGAGAACCTGCTGCGCGGCGTAGCCGGAATCTTCACTCCCATCAGGGCTCTCACCGATCACCTGCCCGGTACGGCCGCCGGATCTCTGGCCGGTTCGCTGCGCACGACCACCGGCCCGGCCACCCCGGGTGTGCTGGACATCCTCACCCGCGACCAGTCCCTGCTGATCCTCGCCGCCTACACCGCGCTCTTCGTGGCGGGCACGATCTGGCTGATCCACCGCCGGGACATGGTCTGAGCGGCACGCGCACTACGCCGCCGCTGTCCATGGCAGCGGCGGCATAGTGCTGGCGTATCGTGCTCCGCCATGGACGTTGCGCCGATCCGGCCTCCCGATCTCTCCCAGCGGCCGTTCTTCCTGGTCGCCGAGCGCATCATGGCGGCCTCGCCCTACGAGCTGTACCGCATGTGCACCAGCCAGTTGAGCCTCTGGTTCGCCGATCCGGGTTCGGTGCTGTCCCGGCCCGCGGTGAACGAGCCGTTCTTCTTCACCGCGGGCGGCGGCCATCCGCACTACGGCCGCTTCCTGCGGCTGGAGCCCGAGCGCCTGGTGGAACTGACGTGGGTGACCGGGGCGGGCGGCACCGAAGGCGCGGAAACAGTTCTCACCGTGGAACTTTCGCCCCATGGCGCTGGCACCGCCGTGCTGCTCACCCACGCCGGCTTTCCCAATGCCGAATCCCGCGACCGCCACGAACAGTCCTGGCCCGCAGTGCTCGCACAACTCGACCAGCGCGCCGCCGCCGCGGTCTGACCGGAGTACGTTCGACGCGTCGGGCTTTCGGGGGTTCGGGGGCGAAGCCACTGAGAGCCCCGAGAGTTGGTCAACCCATTCATCGAAAGGACAGTGATGCCTACACGTACCGCGCGCACCGCTTGGACCGGCGGGCTGCAGGACGGCTCCGGTCAGGTCGAGCTGGTGAGCTCCGGCGTCGGCAAGTACGACGTCTCCTTCCCGAAGCGTGCCGCCGACAATGCCGACGGCACCACCAGCCCCGAAGAGCTGATCGCGGCCGCGCACTCCTCCTGCTACGCCATGGCGCTCTCGGGTCAGGTCGGCGCGGCCGGCGGCACCGTGCAGAGCCTGGACGTCACCGCAGACGTCACCCTGAGCCCGGATCCGGTCGGCGGTTTTCGCATCTCCAAGATCAAGCTGACCGTGGTCGGCCGCGCCTCGGGCATCGATGAGGCCGGCTTCCTCGAGGCCGCCGCGGGTGCGAAGGCGGGCTGCCCGATCTCCAAGGCGCTCGCGGGCGTCGACGATATCGAACTGGACGCGACCTTCGAGTCCTGATCTCGGGCAGAGTTTTTCGATTCACTGCGACAGGCAGTGCCGGTGACGCACCGGCACTGCCTGTTCCGTGCGTTCGTGAAGTAGTGCGACCCGGTTGATCAGGCCTTGCTCTGCACATCGAGGACAACCTCGAACTCGAGCAGCGAGGCGCCGGTCGAGACCGGCTGCCGGTTCTCGCCGCCCGCGTGCGCGCTGCGGGCCGGGCCGTCGCGCCACGCCTCGAAGGAGTCGTTGGAATCCCAATGGGTGACAACGAAGTAGCGGTTGTCGCCGGAGACCGGGCGAAGCAGCTGGAAGCCGAGGAACCCGGGGGAGTTCTCGACCGCGTGCGCGCGTTGCGCGAAACGCTTCTCCAGCTCGGGGCCGGAGCCCTCGGGAACCTCGATTGCATTGATCTTCACGACTGCCATGCGCCCGAATGTACTACGCGAATCGGACGTATCGTCGAAGCGATGTTTAATGACGAAGGTGGCACAGGCGTACCGATCCTGCTGCTGCACGGGCTGATGGGCAGCGCTCGCACCTGGCGAGGTCAGCTGGAGTGGCTGCGCGAGTTCGGGCATGTCCACACGTTCGACGCGGCCGGGCACGGCCGCCCCGCACCGGACGAACCGACCACGGAGGCGTTTGTCGCGGACCTCGCGGCGGCCACCGCGCGGATCACCGAACCCATGGTGGTGATCGGGCATTCGATGGGCGGACTGCACGCGTGGATGTTCACCGCCGCGCATCCGGATCGGGTGCGCGCGCTCGTGGTCGAGGATATGGCCCCGGACTTCCAGGGCCGCACCGCCGAACACTGGGCCGCGGTGATCGGGGCCTGGCCGCAGCCGTTCCCGAATGACGCTGCGGTACTGGAGTTCTTCGGCCCGGTGGCTGGCCGCTACTTCCTCGACTCGTTCACGCACGGCCCGGACGGCTATCGGCTGCACGGGGAGGTGTCCACCTTCCGTGATATCTCGGAGGAGTGGGGCACCCGGGATTTCTGGGCCCAGTGGAAGTCGATCACCGCCCCAGCCCTGCTGATCGAGGGTGAATACACCATCACCCCGCCCGGTCAGATGCGGCGGATGGCCGAGCTGCATCCCGATGCCCGGCATGTCGTGATCGCTCAGGCGGGCCACCTCGTGCACGACGATCAACCAGCCGCCTATCGGGCCGAAGTCGAAGATTTCCTGCGCCGGACACTTGTTTGATGGCGGGTGCCTTCAGTCTCGGAACCGGCGCATCGTATGCTCGGCTCGCACGCAACCCGGAATGAATGGTGACCAACGATGATCGACTTCACGATTCCCGCCGAACTCGCCGCCGAACGCGATCGGGTACGCCAATTCGTCATCGACAAGATCGTCCCCTACGAGCGTGATCCGCGGCTGACCGCGCACGGCCCCACCGACGAACTCCGCCAGGAGCTGGTCGAATTGGCACGCGCCGAAAAGCTGCTGACCGTGCAGGCGCCCCTCGCACTCGGCGGCCGCGGCCTGAGCCATATCGAGCAGGCCGTGCTCTACGAGGCGGCCGGCTGGTCCACCCTCGGCCCGGTCGCCATGAACTGCGCCGCACCCGACGAGGGCAATATGTTCCTGCTCTCCAAGGTCGCGAATCAGGAGCAGACCGAGCGCTTCCTGCAACCGGTCATCGACGGCCACCAGCGTTCGGTCTTCGCCATGACCGAACCGGACGGCGCGGGCAGCGACCCGAACCAGCTCACCACCGCCGCCACCTTCGACGGCGAGAACTTCACCATCAACGGCCGCAAATGGCTGATCACCGGCGCCGACGGCGCGAAGACGTGGATCATCATGGCGCGCTTGGCCGATAACCCGCACCTGCCCGCGGGCCCGACCCTCTTCCTGTGCGACGGCGACGCACCCGGCATCGTCATCGAACGCATCATGAACACCATGGACCGCAATTACGTCGGCGGCCATGCGGTGGTGCGCTTCGAAAACCTGGTGCTGCCCAGGGAATCCGTGCTCGGCGAGACCGGCCAGGCGCTGCGGTACGCCCAATTGCGGCTCGCCCCGGCCCGTCTCACGCACTGCATGCGCTGGCTGGGCGCGGCCGAGCGGGCGCAGTCCATCGCCATCGACTACGCCAAGACCCGCACCGCCTTCGGCAAGCCGATCGGCGAGCACCAGGGCGTGTCGTTCATGCTGGCGGACAATGAGATCGCGCTGCACCAGTGCCGCCTCACCATCTGGCACGCCTGCTGGCTGATGGATCAGGGCGAGAAGGCCCGGCACGAGAGCTCCATCGCCAAATCGTTCGTCTCCGAGGAACTGTTCAAGGTCACCGACCGCTGTGTGCAGGTGCTCGGCGGTATCGGCATCAGCGATGAAACCGTGGTGGAGATGATCTTCCGCGATATGCGCGCCTTCCGTCTCTACGACGGCCCGACCGAGGTGCACAAGTACGCGATCGGCCGCCAGATACTGCGTTAATTTGCCTCCGCTCCGCTCCGGCGGGTGCTGTGTCTATTTGCCTCCGCTCCGCTCCGGCGGGTTCGCGGCCCTGTTACCCCGTTCTTCCCTCCCTGCGCTCGCCGCTGCGCGGCATTGCTCCGCTCAGTCCAGAACGGGGCGGGCCGCGAACTCGAAGCTGGTGCGGGGGGTGTAATCGGGCGGGGCGGGGTGGCGATTGCGTTTAGGATTCGGTCATGAGTTCGGAACTGCATGTGGACGTGTCCGACGGGGTCGCTGTGCTCACGCTCAACCGGCCTGCTCAGCAGAACGCGCTCACGCCGAAGATGGCGGCGGCACTCGGTGCGGCGCTCCGGCGCTGCGATACCGAGGATGCGATCGGCGCGGTCGTCATCACCGGCACGCCGCCCGCATTCTGCGCGGGCGCGGATCTGTCCCTGAAGTCCGGCGAGGTGAACGGGCTCATCGATCCGCCGCCCTTCCGCATTCGTAAACCGGTCATCGCCGCGGTGAACGGGCATGCGGTGGGCATCGGCCTGGAAATCGCGCTGCAGTGCGATCTGCGGTACGTGGCGCGCGATGCGGTGTACGGCCTCAACCAGGTCCGCCGCGGTGCGATCGCCGGCGGCTACGCGCACTGGACGCTGCCCCGGCTGGTCGGCAATGCCAATGCCGCCGATCTGCTGCTCACCGGCCGCACCTTCGACGGGGAAGAGGCGCAGGTCCTCGGTGTGGCCAATTCCTGCCTGCCCGCCAGCGAGGTGCTGCCGACCGCGCTCGCGGTGGCGCACGATATCGCGCACGGTTCCGCGCCGCTCCCGGTGGCGCTGTCCAAGCGGTTGCTGTGGGAGGCGCCCGCCATGACGCCGGAAACCGTGGGCCGCCTGGAAACCGAACTCAACGACTATGTAGCCAAGAGTTCCGACGGCGGCGAAGGTGTGGCCGCGCTCAAGGACCGCAGGCCGCCGAAGTGGACCGGGAGCGTCAGCTCCGAATGGCCCGCCTGGGATGCCGTCACCGGCAGTGCGCCCCGGCCCGGACTGGACTGAGCGCTGGTGGACTGAGCCTCAAGCCCTTCCGCTGACGACCATCATCAGGAACAGGATTCCGAACAGGACCATGAACACGGTCCCGACGATGCCCAGCACGTAGCCGACCACCACCTGCACCCGGCCACCGTAGGCGCCGCCCGACGCCTCGATCTCGTTCAGTGCGCGCCGCCCCATGACCCAGGCCACCGGCCCCAGTGCGCCACAGCAGAACACGCTGAGCGCTCCCATGATCAACACCGCCGTCGCGTACTCGTGCTCGGTGGGTGCGCCGATGGGCTGCTGAGGGATGACCACCGCCTGATTTTACGTTCGCGGCGGCGGAATTGCCCTGCGGACTCGCAGTGTTCGGTTGTGCGACACCCCGTTCCGCGTGTCGCGGCCGATATCGCGAGGCCCGCCCCCGATCGCCGATCGGATTGTGCCGGAGGCGATTCGGGGGCGGCCGGGCTCAGACGCGGCGCTGGCGCGCGATGTCGGCGAGGACCACGCCCGCCGCCACGGAGGCATTGAGCGATTCCACCGGACCGGCCATCGGAATGGAGATGATGGCGTCGCAGGTTTCGCGAACCAGGCGGGACAGGCCTTTACCTTCCGAGCCGACCACGATGACAGTCGGTGCGCTGCCGTCGAATTCGTCCAGATGGGTATCGCCGCCGGCATCCAGGCCGACGATCTGGTAGCCCTCGTTCGCCCAATCCTTCAGGGTGCGAGTGAGATTCGTGGCGCGCGCGACGGGCAGGCGAGCTGCCGCACCGGCGCTGGTGCGCCATGCGACAGCGGTGACGCTGGCACTGCGCCGCTGCGGGATGACCACGCCGTGACCGCCGAACGCGGACACCGAGCGAATGACCGCACCCAGATTGCGCGGGTCGGAAATATTGTCGAGCGCCACCAGCAGGGCCGGCTCGCCGGAGGCCCGCACGCGCGCCACCATGTCGTCCGGATGCGCGTAGCGGTACGGCGGCACCTGCAGGGCGACGCCCTGGTGCATACCGTTGCGGCTCATCTTGTCCAGGTCGCTGCGCGGCACCTCGAGAATGGTGATGCCGGTATCGGCGGCGATCTTCACCGATTCGGTGAGCCGGTCGTCGTTCTCGGTGCCCACCGCGACGTACAGCGCGGTGGCCGGGACCTCCGCGCGCAGGCACTCCACCACCGGGTTGCGGCCGAGCACGAGCTCCGGGCCCTCGTTGTCCTTGCGCCCGGCGATCGGACGGCTCGCATTGCGGCTGCGCGCGTCCGCGGCGGAGGTCTTCGCCTTCGCCGCCGCCTTGGCCCGCTTGGCCGCGGGATGTTTGGTGCGCTCGACCGCGGGCGGCGTAGCGCCCCGGCCCGCGAGCCCGCGGCTGCGCTTGCCGCCGGAGCCGACGACGGCGCCCTTCTTGGTGCCGTCCTTGCGGGTCGCACCGCGTCGCTGCGAATTGCCTGCCATTACTTCGCCTTCCGTATTACGCGGGGAACCCGCAGTCGGCCGGTCACGGGAGAACCCGCGCTCCGTCGATCATGCGGGAAACCTGCATCCGGTCGGCGCAGCGAACGGCTGCGCCCAAATATCTGTGCCGCCCGAAGACAGCGCTTGGCTGCCCGAGGGCAGTGTTCGACCCGGCGTCAGCCGTGTCATGTCTCGCCTCGAGTATCTCGAGACCCTGTTCTGCCGGAGGACCCGGCCGAACTCAGCGTTCTTCCTTGGTCAGCGACCATTCCGGGCCGCGCGGAGTATCGGTGACCTCTACCCCCGCCGCCTTCAGGCGATCGCGGACCGCATCGGCCGCCGCCCAGTCCTTATCGGCCCGAGCCTGCTGCCGCCGCTCCAGTTCCGCGCCGATCAGCACATCCAGCGCCGCCACGGCGGTGGACGAATCGGCGGGCGCGGCCCAGTGCGGATCCAGCGGGTCCACGCCGAGAATTCCCAGCATGGTCCGGATCTGCCCGGCCAGCACGCGCGCGGTGTCCAGATCGCCGGCCTCGACGGCCTTGTTGCCCTCGTGCACCAGCCGGTGAATTTCGGCGAGCGCCTTGGGAACTCCGAGATCGTCGTTCAACGCGTCGGCGAAGGCCTCGGTCCAGGTCCCCGGGAGAATATCCCCGGTGCGCTCGCCCACCCGCTGGATGAACGCCTCGATCCGCTGATAGGCGGACGCGGCCTCGGTGAGCGCGTGGTCGGAGTACTCGAGCATGGAGCGATAGCTCACGCTGCCCAGGTAGTAGCGCAGCTCGACGGGCCGAACACCCACCCGCTGCAGCACATTCGGAATGGACAGCACATTGCCCAGCGATTTGGACATCTTCTCGCCGCCCATGGTCACCCAGCCGTTGTGCAGCCAGTAGCGGGCGAACCCGTCCCCGGCGGCACGCGACTGCGCGATCTCGTTCTCATGGTGCGGGAAGATCAAATCCATTCCGCCGCAATGGATATCGAATTCGGCCCCGAGGT
This sequence comes from Nocardia sp. NBC_01388, assembly GCF_045040085.1. Taxonomy (NCBI): domain Bacteria; kingdom Bacillati; phylum Actinomycetota; class Actinomycetes; order Mycobacteriales; family Nocardiaceae; genus Nocardia; species Nocardia sp. NBC_01388. The sequence continues at coordinate 6,042,286 of NZ_CP109553.1, read as the reverse complement.
AGTACTCGGCCATGGCGGAGCATTCCAGATGCCAGCCCGGGCGACCCGGACCCCACGGCGACGGCCAGCTCGGCTCACCGGGCTTGGCGGCCTTCCACAGCGTGAAATCGCGCGGATCCTTCTTGCCCTGCCCGAGGCTCTCGCCCTGGTGCACATCGTCGAGCCGATGTCCGGACAGCTTGCCGTAGTCCGGGAAGCTCACCACGTCGAAATAGACATTGCCTTCGGACGGATACGCGTGCCCGCGCTCGATGAGCCGCTCCATCATGCACACCATCTGGGTGATGTGGCCGGTTGCCCGCGGTTCCGCGGACGGCGGCAGCACCCCGAGCGTGTCGTACGCGCGATCGAAGGCCCGCTCGTGCGTGGCGGCCCACTCCCACCACGGGCGGCCGTGCTCGGCGGCCTTGTTCAGAATCTTGTCGTCGATATCGGTGACGTTCCGGACGAAGGCCACATCGGAACCATTGGCGCTCAACCAGCGTCGCAGCACGTCGAAGGCGACGCCGCTGCGCACATGTCCGATATGGGGTTCGCCCTGCACGGTGGCGCCGCACAGGTACACCGAAGCGTGGCCGGGGACCAGCGGAATGAAATCACGCAGGGTCCGCGTCTCGGTGTCGAACAGGCGCAGAGTCACGACCAGGCATCCTAGCTGTTGAGATATGGCGGAAGGCGGGCGGATACGGCATAGGTCAGCCGCGAAGGGAATTGCGGAGGCGGTTCAGGACCGACAACACAGCAGGGCGGTGGCGACCGACGCCACGCCTTCACCACGGCCGGTGAGTCCCAGACCGTCGGTGGTCGTGCCGGAGACCGACACCGGTGCACCCAGAATCTCGCCCAGCACCTGTTGCGCCTCGGCGCGCCGCGGACCGATCTTGGGCCGATTGCCAATTACTTGTACAGCCGCATTGACAATTGTGAAGCCGGACTCATCCAGCAGCCGCCGCACTTCCTTCAGCATGGCCGCGCCGGACACGCCCTCCCATTCGGGACGGCCGGTGCCGAACACCGCGCCGACATCGCCCAGACCGGCGGCCGACAACAGCGCATCGCATAGCGCGTGAGCAGCGACATCGCCATCGGAATGGCCCTCGCAACCACTGTCGTCGTCGAACAGCAGACCGGCCATCCAGCAGGCCCGGCCGGGCGCGATCGGGTGCACGTCACTGCCGATTCCGACGCGCATGGCGGTGGGGTCGATCATGAGTTCGCCACCGCCTCCCGGTCCTGGTCACGCTGCTTTACGGGGACGGCAATCCCACCCTGTGCCACCAGTGTATTAGCGAGTACCAGGTCCAAGGGCGTGGTGATCTTGAAGGCCAGCGCATCACCCGGCACCGTGCGCACGACGGCGCCCAGAAGTTCCACCAGGCCCGCATCATCGGTCGCCTGGGTGGTGGTCGCATAGGCCGCGCGCAAAAGCTGCGCATCGAAGCCCTGCGGAGTTTGTATGGCGCGCAAGGTGGATCGATCGGGCGTTCCGGTGACCGCACCCGTGGCATCCACGGATTTGATGGTGTCGGTGACCGGTAGCGCGGGCACCACGGCCGGCGCGCCCGCACGCAGTTCGGCGACCACCCGCGCGATGAGCGCGGGCGGCGTGAGCGCGCGAGCCGCATCGTGAACGAGCACCAGGGTGGCGTCCGGCGCGGCATCGAGACCTGCCCGGACCGAATCGGTGCGCTCGGCGCCGCCGGGCACCACATGAATCGGAATTTCGCTGACCGGCAGTAGTGCACGGGTCTGGTCGACGAGTTCGGCGGGCACCATCACCACCACCTCGTCGACGGACCCGGAGGCGATCAGCCCCTGTAGCGCGAGTGCGAGCATGGGACTGCCGCCGACCGGAACGAAGGCCTTCGGTGTGGATTCACCGAGGCGCACGCCCATGCCAGCGGCAGGAACCAGCGCAACAACACGACTGGCGCCGTGCAATGCGTTCACGTTCAGGAGGCCGCGGCGAGAACCTCGTCGAGCAAAGTGTCGGCCCGCTCGGCGTCAGTACCCTCGGCGAGCGCGAGCTCACCGACGAGAATCTGCCGGGCCTTGGCCAGCATTCGCTTCTCACCAGCGGAGAGACCCCGATCCTGCTCGCGACGCCAGAGGTCACGAACGACCTCGGCCACCTTGTTCACATCGCCGGAGGCGAGCTTCTCGAGGTTGGCCTTGTAGCGGCGAGACCAGTTGGTGGGCTCTTCGGTGTGCGGTGCACGCAGCACCTGGAAAACCTTGTCGAGGCCTTCCTGGCCGACGACGTCGCGGACGCCGACATACTCTGCGTTCTCAGCGGGAACCCGAACGGTCAGGTCGCCTTGAGCGACCTTCAGGACCAGATACTCCTTTTGTACACCCTTGATGGTGCGAGTTTCGATAGCTTCGATCAACGCCGCTCCGTGGTGGGGGTAAACGACGGTGTCTCCGACCTTAAAAATCATCTGTCCCGTGCCCCTTTCGATGTTCACAGTTTAACATGCGACTCGGTAACGGCGCGATCAACGGCGCAGGTCAGGGCCACAACGAGCCAGCGGTGGGGGTTGACAACCGCAGAATCGTGTGCATCCTGTTGTGGCATAAGGGGATACCGCTCGGCGGTATCGGAAGACATATGCGTTGCCGCTCTCCGCATACGAGACTTTCCGTATACGCCGCCCCCTCGAGAGGCGTGGGAACGCACGCATTACTCTCGTTGACTACTACTCTGCATAGTGGAGTGAGCCCGGTCGACATGGAGGACAACCCGTGACTGCCCAGAAAGCCACCACAGCGTCGAAGGCGCGCCGGCGTGCCTTGACAGTTGCTGCACTCGCTGCGGGCGCGGTGCTCGCGCTGACGGGTTGCAGTGCCGGTCAGCTCGCGCAGACCTCGCACGAGGTCGCGGCGGTCAATGGCAACAGCGCCGATGTCGGCAAGATCGCCCTGCGTGACGTGCGATTCCTGCTGCCGCAGTCGGAGGAGTACAACAACGCCAAGGGCGGCAAGGCCGTCCTGGCCTTCAGTGCCGCCAACCTCGCCCAGGCCGCGCCGGACGAGCTGGTCAGCGTCACCACCGACTTCGGCACGGCGAAGATCAACGGCAAGGCCGATATCAAGGCCCAGGGCACCCTGGTCGCGGACTTCAGCAAGCCGTCCACCACCACCACGCCCGCCGCGGCGCCGGCCGGTGACAAGCCCGCCGATCCGGATGCGCACCCGCTGCTCATCGAGGTCGACGGCCTGACCAAGGACATCACCCCGGGCCTCACCTACCCGGTCACCTTCATCTTCAAAGAGGGCGGCACCGTCGCGCTGAACGTCCCGGTGGACGCCGGCGCGAACAACCCGCGCTCCGAGCCTGTTTCGGCCGAGACCAAGTCCGGCCACTGAATTTTCTGCCTCCGCTTCGCTACGACGGGTTCGCGGCCCTGGGAGTCTCGGTCTTCCCTCCTCCGCTCCGTCAGTCCAGACCGAGACGGGCCGCGAACTAGGGGCGGTTGCATCGAGGCAGACCGCTAGGCTGACCCGAATTCGTTTGTCTCGCACCTCGCTTCGGATTTCCGAGGCGAGGTGCGGGTCTTTTCGGGGCGACAGGCTCTGCCGTTCGCGTTCCTGACGAGGCCCTATGCAGGCCGGGCGTGTCGTCGGGGGATGGGCGGCGAATCGGCGGTGATCGCCCGGTGCGGTGCGAGTTGTCTGTCGGAGTCCGTCATTAGGCTGCCCGCGTGGCCAAGGTGAAATCGCTGTACCGCTGTGCTGATTGCGCGAACGAGGTCGCCAAATGGGTGGGGCGGTGCCCGGCGTGCGAGGCGTGGGGCACCCTCGAGGAGGTTGCCGCCTCCTCCGCCGCAGTGGCGGTCGGGCGCCGGGCCATGCTGCCGAGTACGGCCGCCGCGCCCATTTCGAGTATCGATTCCAAGACCACGCAGGCGCGGTCCACCGGGGTTTCCGAATTGGACCGGGTGCTGGGCGGCGGGATCGTGCCCGGTTCGGTGGTGCTGATCTCGGGTGAGCCCGGGGTCGGCAAGTCGACGCTGCTGCTCGAGGTCTCGCACCGGTGGGCACGGGCGCGCGATGAGATCGCGCTGTACGTGACGGCCGAGGAGTCGGCGGGTCAGGTGCGCCTGCGCGCGGACCGGACCGGCGCGGTGCACGAAAAGGTGTACCTCGCGGCCGAATCCGATCTGGCGACGATTCTCGGGCATGTCGAGCAGGTGCGGCCGACGCTGCTGGTGGTCGACTCGGTGCAGACCATGCTGGCCGGCGATGTCGACGGTGTGATCGGCGGTGTCACCCAGGTGCGGTCGGTGACGGCGGCGCTCACCTCGCTGGCCAAGTCCACGGGTATCGCGGTGCTGCTGGTCGGGCACGTGACCAAGGACGGCTCGGTCGCCGGCCCGCGCACGCTGGAGCATCTGGTGGACGTGGTGCTGCAGTTCGAGGGCGACAAACACTCCACGCTACGCATGGTGCGCGGCATCAAGAATCGTTTCGGCAGCACCGACGAGGTGGGCTGCTTCGAGATGCGCGAGGCCGGAATCGCCTGTGTGGACGACCCTTCCGGGCTGTTCCTGCACCATCGCGGGGAGGCGGTGTCCGGTACGGCCGTCACCGTGGCCATGGACGGTAAGCGGCCCATGCTGGGCGAGGTGCAGGGCCTCACCGTGGACACCTCGGTGCCCGCGCCCCGCCGCGCGGTGAGCGGGCTCGACTACAACCGCGTCTCCATGGTGCTGGCGGTGCTGCAGAGCCGCTGCGGCGTCTATGTCGGCAAGCAGGATGTGTACGCCGCCACCGTCGGCGGTATGCGGCTCACCGAACCCGCCGCGGATCTGGCTGTCGCGCTTGCCATCGCGAGCGCCAGTCAGGATCGTGCGCTGCGCAGCGGCATGATCGTGCTCGGCGAGGTCGGTCTCGCCGGTGAGGTGCGCCAGGTGACGGGCCTGACACGGCGGCTGGCGGAGGCCGAGCGGCTGGGTTTCACCGAGGCGCTGGTCCCGGCCGGGGTCGACCGGGTGGGCCGCACCATGAAGCTGCACGAGGTCGCCGATCTCAGTGCGGCCCTTGCCGTCTGCGGGCTGCGCGGCCCGCGCCGCGCCAAGGCGAAGGCCGATGTCGAGGATTAGACGCGATTTGCGCGCGCGGCGGGTTGAAACACGCCGTGCGCGTGTTCGGCCGTCACACGGGCTTCCAGGGGCCTGATCGGGCCGATCCGGGCGGATGACCGGAATGAATATCCAACGCGCACGCGGCTTTCGCGCCGCCGGGATTTCGACGGCGAAGGCCGGGCCCCGCGGGGACCCGGCCATCATGCTGAAAAGCGCTGGAATCAGGCGATATTGAAAGGTTCGGGTGCGCTGCGCACCGAACCGAGCTGAGCGACAACGGTGTAGGGGCCCGTGGGCACCGGTACGCGCTCGCCCGCGCAGCCGGGCTGCGAGGTGGATCCGGACCAGGTGACGGTGAATGCCGCCTGCTGACCGGGATTCAGAGTGCGCATATCGGGGGTGCCGTCCGGATAGCAGTCGGTGCTGGACCACAGGCGGCGCTGGCCGTCCAGCGATTGCACCGATACCAGCTGCAACCCCGAGCCCATATCGCGTTCGCAGGCGGCACTGGAGATATTGGTGATGACGATGCCGAAGACCGGTTGTTCGGTGGTCTTGTAGGTCGGCTGTCCGACATTCACCTTCACGGCGAGGGACTGGTCGGGGCACTGTCCGGCCGCGGCTACGGGCGCAGCGCTGCCGCTGACAGGTGCGCTGCCGCTGGCAGACGGCTTGGGCGCACCCGGATCGGGCGCGCTGGAGGAGGCTCCGGCGGCCTTGTTCGTCGACCCGGCGGCGGCGGAGGCGGTGGCTTTGGCGTCCGATTTGTGGTCGTCACCGCCGCCGCGTATCAGCGCGACGGCCACCCAGAGCACCAGCAGGAGGGCGACCGCTATCGCGCCGATCGCTATCGCGCGACGGCGCCAGTAGATTTCCGGCGGCAGTGGTCCATTCGGTTCCAGCACGCTGACAACGGTAAGGGCACCGTCGGGTGCATCCCGCTCAGGGTCTCGGCGTGTCGGAGGTGAAACGACCTACGTGCCAGGTACATTTCGCCGCTTCCGGACACGGGTCGGCTCAATCCCCATCTGCCGGTTATTGTCTCGGCATCGGGGACCGAATCCTGCTATCTCTGGCAGATTCCCGAAGAATCGGAAGAATCAGACAACTTCGCCGATATTGCCGATCACCCGGTGCAGTTTGATCTGTCCCTCTGCGAGGTTGTAGGTGACGCAGGCGATGGCGCATTCGCCGGTGGCGACCCGCTGGGAAATGGTCATGGAGCGCTGCATGAGCAGGCGGGCGGTCTCCTCGACGTGCCGGGCCTCCAGCTCATCGACCGATTCCAGACCCTCGCGGCGGCCGATGAGAATCGACGGCATGACCCGCTCGACAACGCTGCGAATGAAGCCGCCGGGCACATTGCCGTGGTCGAGGGCGTCGATGGTGGCGCGCACGGCGCCGCAGGAGTCGTGTCCGAGGACCACGATGAGCGGCACATTCAGCACCTGCACGCCATATTCGATGGAACCGAGCACCGAGGAGTCGATGACGTGTCCGGCGGTGCGGACCACGAACATATCGCCGAGGCCCTGGTCGAAGATGATCTCGGCGGCCACGCGGGAGTCGCCGCAGCCGAACAGAACTGCCCCGGGCTGCTGCCCGCCGACGAGCTTCGCCCGGTCGACGGCACCTTGGCTAGGATGCTGCAACGTGCCGTTGACGAAGCGGTCATTGCCTTCACGCAGGGATTTCCAGGCACTGATCGGATTGTTGTGGGGCATGTGTCTCATTTTCCATGGGGGAGCGGTTACTGGCGAGTCCGAGACGTTACGGTCCGGCAACTACCGGCTGGCCATCACACCGCCCAGCGAGTGAGCCGGCGGCGAAGAATCGAAGGACGATGGATAGCGACATTCTGATCGACTGGTACCGGGAGACCGCACGTGACCTGCCGTGGCGGCGCTCGGGCGTGACCGCCTGGCAGATCCTCATGAGCGAGATCATGCTGCAGCAGACCCCGGTGGTGCGGGTCGAGCCCATCTGGCGGGAATGGGTGGCGCGCTGGCCGGTGCCCTCGGCCATGGCCGCCGCACCGCAGGGTGACGTGCTGCGCGCGTGGGGCAAGCTCGGCTATCCGCGCCGCGCGCTGCGGCTGCACGAATGCTCCAGGGTGCTCGCGGAGCAGCACGGTGACGAGGTGCCGACCGATGTCGAGACACTGCTGAGCCTGCCCGGAATCGGCGATTACACCGCCCGCGCGGTGGCCTGCTTCGCCTACGGTCAGCGAGTTCCGGTGGTGGACACCAATGTCCGCCGTGTGGTGGCCCGCGCGGTGCACGGCCGGGCCGAGGCGGGCAATCCCGCCTCGCGTGACCTGGGGGAAACCGAGGCCCTGCTGCCCGCGCACGTGGGTCGCGCGGCCGTCTTCTCCGCCGCACTCATGGAACTCGGCGCGACCGTCTGCACCGCCCGCACCCCCGACTGCGCACGCTGCCCGCTGCCCACGTGCGCGTGGGTCGCCGCGGGCCGCCCGGCCTCGGACATGGTGCGCCGCACCCAGAAATACGAGGGCACCGACCGTCAGGCCCGCGGCCGCCTCCTCGACGTCCTGCGCGCCGCCACCGGCCCGGTCGAGCAGATCCGCCTGGACCTGGCCTGGACCCGCGATCCGGGCCAGCGCGCCCGCGCCCTGGACTCACTGCTGGTCGACGGGCTCATCGAGCAAACCGCAGACGGCTTGTTCGCCCTCGCCGGCGAAGGCTGATCGCCGCGCGCCCTCCCGGCCGCACGAATTTCTGCGCGTCCCTCCCAGGGCAGCACTGATCACCCTGGGAGGGATGCGACAGCACGATCTGCAGCCCCTCACGCGGCAGATCGCAGGAACCCCGTCATCCCGAACACCCCGGTCGTCGTCATCCCGGCGTGCTCTCGGCCGGGATCCACAGCGGATTCCAGCCGAATGCAGTGGTATGACGAGAAATTCGGCGTCAGGCGGGGACGAGTTCGCGGCGGCGGTTGCGGGTGCGGGAACCGACGGCGCGGCAGATCAGGTAGATGGTGAACGAGATGGCGGTGACGAAGGTCGAGATCGGGACGCCGGGTGCGAGGGACAGCAGAATGCCGCCCACCGCGGAGGTTTCGGCGAAGACGATCGCGAGCACGGTGGCGCGGACCGGGCTGGCGGTGAGTTGCGCCGCCGCGGCGGCCGGGGTGATGAGCAGCGACAGCACCAGCAGGGCGCCGACGATCTGCACGCCGAATGCGGCGGTGATGCCCAGCAGCACCGCGAACACGATGGACAGTGCCCGCACCGGAACTCCGCGCGCGACAGCCACTTCCGGGTCGGAGCTGGCGAACAGCAGCGGGCGGTAGACGGCGGCCAGCACCAGCAGTACCCCGACGGTGCAGATGGACAGCAGCGTGAGGCCGTTGTCGCCGACGCTCACCACCTGTCCGGTGAGCAGTGAGAATTTGGAGCCCGCGCGTTCCGGGCCGAGCCACAGGAACAGCACGGACAGGCCGAGGCCGAAGGACAGCACCACGGCGATGACCGAATCACGTTCGCGGGCACGGGAACCCAGAATGCCGAACAGGACGGCCGCGACCACCGATCCGGCGATCGCGCCGACCCCGACGCCGACCCCGGCGAGCAGCGCGGCCGCCGCGCCGGTGAGCGACAGTTCGCTGGTGCCGTGGACGGCGAAGGACATCTGGCGGCTGATGATGAGCGGACCGATGGCTCCGGCGAGCAGACCGAGTAGCGCCGCCGCCAGGACCGCCTGCTGGACGAAGTCGTAGGACATCAGGTGTGCGGTGGTGGAGAAGTCGAACATTCCGGAGAAGACGCCGGAGAGTTTGTCGATCATGCGCGCACCTCGTCGTTCTCGGCGTGGCAGTGCTGTGCTCCGGCCTCACCGAGCGCGTCCATGGTGTCGCCGGTGCCGACGACCACCAGTCGCCCGCGCACCCGCAGCACGTCGACCTCGGTACGGTACAGCTCGGAGAGCACCTCGGAGGTCATCACCTCGTCCGGCGTCCCGATCCGGAATTTGCCGTCGACCAGGTACAGCACCCGATCCACCAGCGGCAGAATCGGATTGATCTCATGTGTCACGAACAGCACCGCGGTGTCGTGCGTGCGCCGCCGCTTGTCGATGAGCTGCGATACCAGCCGCTGATTGGCGAGGTCCAGCGACAGCAGCGGTTCATCGCACAGCAGCACCCGCGGATCCCCGGCCAGCGCCTGCGCGACCCGCAGCCGCTGCTGCTCCCCACCGGAGAGCGCATCCAGCGGCGCATAGGCGTACTTCTCCGCCCCCACATCCGAAATGGCCTGCGCCACTTTCCGTTTCCGCTCCGCGCGCCCGCGCCACCCGAGCCCCCACCGATGCCCGTCCACTCCGAGCCCCACCAGATCGACACCGCGAAGCTGTGTCCCGGCATCCAGCGTCTTCTGCTGCGGCACGTACCCGATATCCGGATTCCCCACCCGCGCAGGCCCTCCCGCGATCTCCGCCGTCCCCTTGGACAGCGCGACCTGCCCCAGCAGCATCTTCAACAGCGAAGTCTTCCCGGACCCATTGGGCCCGAGCACCGCAATGAATTCCCCCGCCCCGACTTCGAGATCCAACCCCGCCCACAGCGTCCGATCCCCATAAGACAACCGCGCATCCGTAAGCCGCACAGCGGGAACCGCGCTCCGCGCCCGTGCGGCCGAACTCGTGTCCAGCGCCTGCTCGACCGAATCGTTCGCGTTGCCCACCGACATGCCTGCGCCGTTCGAAGCGGCACCAGTGCTGTCGAGCAAGGTATTCACGCCGGCCGTGGATAGGTCGCTCCGAGTCGCTCCGGCGTCTGCGCCATTCGGCGGCGCTTCCAGGGCGGGGCGCTCCTGTTCTGTTGCAGGGATACAGGTTTCGGTGGGATTGTTCATGGTGGAGCTCCCGGGGGTGGTCGTGGTCCGGGGGGAGGGGGCTGACGCGACGCTGACCCCGGGCGCGTTGTGTGCGCCCGGGGTGTGGGGGCCGGTCTGTTCGGCCGGTTCGGTCAGCGCCACTCCCGTGGCGGTGGTGGGGGGCATAGGTCGTCGGACCTATGCGAGTGCGGTCGCGAGAGATTGGGCGTTGCGGGTCATCCACTGGATGTAATCCAGGCCCTGGGGCAGGGTTTCGGTGACCTCGACGACCGGCAGGCCGGCCTTCTGCGCGGTGGCGCGCATATCTTCGGTGGTCTTGTCCTCGGTCTGGATGTTGTAGACGAGGGCGCGAACCTGTTTGGAGCTCAACATGTCTCGTACGGCGGCGACATCGGTGGGGGAGGGGTCGGTGCCCTGTTCGATGGCCTCCTGGAAGGCGTGCGGGGTGCGGTCGTCGGCCTTGGCGTCGAGCAGCATGTAGTAGGCGAGCGGCTCGGTCTGCACCACCGGCTGACCGGGGTGGTCGGCGGCGATCTCGGCGGTGATGGCCTCGATGCCGCTCAGCTTCGCGGTGAAGGCGGCGGCGCGATCGGTGTAGTCCTGCTTGTGCGCGGGATCGAGGTCGCCCAGTGACGTGGCAATGTGCTCCGCGATGTGACCGGCGGCGTGCACATCGTAGAAGACGTGCTCGTTGGTCCCCGAGTGATCATGTGCGGCAGCCTCTTTGGCAGGTGTAGCCGATTCGCTCGCGTGTGCGCCCTCGCCGGCGATATCCACCGCGTTCACGGTGCGCTTGCTCTTACCGGCGATGGCCTTGTCGATGAAACCGTCGTAACCGCCGCCGTTGTAGACGATCAGATCCGCATCGCTGATCTGTGCGCCCTGGACAGCGGTGACCTCGTACGAGTGCGGGTCGGCGGCCGGATCGTTGATCAGGGATTCGACCTTCACATCCGGCCCGGCGACGGTCTTCGCGATATCACCCCACACATTGGTGGAGGCCACGACGGTGAGCCCGCCGGAATCGTTCTTCGACGATCCGCAGGCGGTCAGGGTGGCCACTGTGGCGAGCCCCGCGGCGATCACGGCGAATCCTTTTGCAAAGCTTCTGGTCACGCGGGAACTCCTGGAACGCTTATCCGAAACGAAAACGATTGCCATTAAAATGTAGCGCACCTGTCCAGCCCCATCCGCATTACGAGCAGCAAATGTGGCGCTGAACACGCGGGTGTGCGACGGAAATCCCCTGGAACAGCAAAGACCCCGCGAATGCCTTCGCGGGGTCGATGGTGACGACAGATTTCGTGAGGGCCGGGTAACTCGTCGGGTACGTCCAGAACCTGAGGACGCACCCGACCGTCGGCACGCGAATGAGACTTTCGGGGCTCCTAGCCGTGCGCTGAAGTTCCGGAGAGGCGGGGCAGCACTGGTTGCGACAAGAGTTGGGCGCAGCGCAGCAGGCCGAGGTGGCTGTAGGCCTGGGGATGGTTGCCGAGGGAGCGTTCGGCGACCGGGTCGTACTCCTCGGAGAGCAGGCCGGTCGGGCCCGCCACATCGACGAGTTGGGCGAAGAGCGCCTCGGCGTCCTCGCGCTTTCCGATCAGCAGGTAGGCCTCCACGAGCCAGGCGGCACAGAGGTGGAAGCCGCCTTCCCCGCCGGGCAGACCGTCGTCGTGGTGGTAGCGGTACACCGTGGAGCCGCTGCGCAGTTCCGCCTCGGTGGCCACGACGGTGGCGGCGAAGCGCGGGTCGGAGGGGTCGATCAGACCGCTCAGCCCGATGTGCAGGGTGGCCGCGTCGAGGTCGGTGCCCTCGTAGGCGGCGGTGTAGGACTGGACCTCTTCGTTCCAGCCCTCGGCCTTCACCTCATCGGCGATGGTGTCGCGCAGCTTCTCCCATTCGGGGTCGGCGGTCCGGCCGAACTGGCGGGCGAGGGTGATCGCCCGGTCGGCGGTGAGCCAGCCCATGACCTTCGAGTACACGTGGTGCCGCGGGTTGCCGCGGATCTCCCAGATGCCGTGGTCGGGTTCGCGCCAGCGCCGCTGTACGGCCGAGACCATGGCGTGCACCAGATCCCAATCCGCGTCCGGCAGCGCCTTTTTCGGGTCGTTGATGCCCTTGTGCTCACGCGCGTGGGCGAGCTGTGAGATGAGGTCCACGATCGGCCCGAACACGTCGAGCTGGACCTGCATGTTCGCCGCGTTGCCGACGCGCACCGGCCGGGACCCGGCATAGCCGGGCAGCTGGTCGATGACGGCCTCGGGCGGCAGCGTCTCGCCGTAGAGCGTGTACAGCGGGTGCAAACGCTCGGGTCCGGGCAGCGTCTCGAGCACCCGGTGCACCCAGTCGAGCAGCTCCTCGGCCTCGCCGACGGAGCCCAGCGAGACCAGTGCGGCGGCGGTGAGCGAGGCGTCGCGCAGCCAGCAGTAGCGGTAGTCCCAGTTGCGCACGCCGCCAATGTCTTCCGGCAGCGAGGTGGTGGCGGCGGCCAGGATGGAACCGGAAGGTGCGTGCACCAGCCCGCGCAGAGTGAGCGCGGACCGCTTCATGAGATCGGGCTTGAGCGGCGGAAGCTCCAGTGTGGCAGCCCAATCCGACCAATACCGCTCGGCTTCCCGGCGCCGGTCGATCTCGGAGGTCATGCACGGTGCGAGATCGGAGGTGCCGCAGCGCATTTCCAGCACGACCGGCCCCTGGCGCGGGTCCACGGTGGCGCGGGCGGTGTGGTGATTGCCCTCGTCGATGATCTCCCAGTCCACACCCGGGGAGCGCAGCACGAGTGGATCATTGGTGCCCTGCACCCGCAGTCCGGCGGGATCGCGCACGATGCGCACCGGCACCTGCCCGAATTCCGGTCGCGGTGCGAAGGTGATGACGGCCTTGGTATCGCCGGTGATGACGCGGGTGAGATCGGTGCGCTCGGGCACCACGTCATGCGGCAGATAATCGACGACCTGCAAACTGGCCCACCGGGTTTCGACGGTCATGGTGCCGTCTTTGTAGCGCTGGGACAGCGGCAGTCCGGCGCGCTCCGGATGGATGGCGAAATGTCCGGCGCCCGGCCCGCCGAGCAGGTGCGCGAACACCGCCGCCGAATCCGGTTCCGGGTGGCACAGCCAGGTGATGGTGCCGTCGGGGGTGACCAGGGCCTTGGATCGCGGGCTGGCCAGCATGGTCAGCCGCTCGATGCGGGGGGCCGAGGCGCCCGCCAGCCAGGTGCGGCGTTCCTCCAGGATGAAGGCCAGCGCCTTGGACACGTCCTCGGTGCTGTCCACCCGGAATTTGGCGAGACTCTCGCCGGGGCCGACCTTGATGCCGACATCGGGCCCGGAGAGACGAGTGAACGCCTTCTCATCGGTGACGTCGTCGCCGATGAAGACGGCGGCCGAGGCGCCCTGCTGATGCCGGACGATGTCCAGCGCGGCGCCCTTGTCGGTTTCGACGACCGCGAGCTCGATGACTTCCTTGCCCTCGGTGGTCTGCACGCCGACCCAGCTGGCCGGACCCTGACGCACCTGAACCACTGCGCGACGGCCGATTTCGGGGCTGGCATTGCGGACGTGCAGGGCAACGCTGGCCGGTTTGATCTCGACGGTCGCGCCGGGATTGTCCTGCGCGATCTGGGTCAGCGTCGACTGCACTTCCTGCAGTAGCTGTTTGGCGTCATTGTCGATGGCATGCACGAAGCCGACGTCGAATTCGGAACCGTGGCTGCCGATCAGCTGCACCTCGACGGGTAAACGGGACAGTGCCGCGAGATCACGCAGGGCACGCCCGGAGATCACTGCGGCGGTGGTACCGGTGAGTCCGGCGAGTGCGCGCAGCGCATTCACCGACTCCCTGTGGGGATAGGCCTTCGCGGGGTCGTCGACGATGGGCGCGATCGTCCCGTCGTAGTCCGAAGCGACCAGCAGCCGTGGCACTCGGGCGACAGCCGCCAACGCACGGCGAAGTTCCAGTGGCAAATCCTGTGCGCTCACGCATCCAACCTAGTGATCGGAGGAGATTTTTCAGGGCGTGCGTGACTCTACTGGGTGTTCATTGCCTGCTCGTTCTGACGGTGATACATAGCGTTTACAAGACACTTCCCTGCGGTTCACATAATGTCCGATTTCCGCTCGCGCGGTGCACGTTTCGGGGGCTTGACCAGTGACGTTCCACAATCACGAAAAAGGGCCGCCCAGTCCTTTCGGACGGGGCGGCCCCGGTGTCATTCGTGCGAATGCCTAGATTGCGTTCGCCTCGGCGCTCAAGACTTCTCGCCGCCGATGAGCAGATCGACGGTGAGCTCCAGGCGCTCGGTCACATCGGTCGCGGAGGCGCGGCGGGTGAGCCAGGCCACCAGATTGGACAGCCACACATCGCTGATGACGCGGGCGATGGCGAGCTGGCGCTCATCGGGCACCTCGTCGGAGAGGGCGCGGGCGAAGAAGCGGTCCATCACCTTGCCGACCCGATCGACCTCGGCGGCCGCGGAGGCGTCGGCGAACATGAACGCTCGCGTCATGGCCTCGGTGAGCAGCGGGTCGCGCTGCATGGCCCGGGTGATCTGGGTCAGCATCAGGTGCATGCGCTCGCGGGGATCATTGCCGGGCAACGGTTTGCGACGGCCTTCGAGCTGCTCGAATTCGCGCGCGAGGGCCGAGACGAGCAGGTGCACCTTGGACGGGAAATACCGGTACAGGGTGCCGACGGCGACGTCGGCGCGCTCGGCGACCGCACGCATCTGTACCGCGTCGTACCCGCCCTTGGAGGCGAGCGCGAGGGTGGCGTCGAGGATGCGTTTGCGCCGGTCGCGCTGCGCTGCCGAACTCAGGTCCTCCTCGCTGAGGGTGGTGACGGGCGCGGTGGTGCGCGCGCCGGCAACCCCATCGTCGGACTGCGATCGGGAGGGACTGGCCATCGGTTGAGAGTCCTTTCCTGCACGAATCGTTCGGTTCATCTCACCGGCGTCGACCGGCTACGAGTTCGTACCGCGTTCGGGCGGCGCTTGACTTACGCCCGGCTCGAACATTAGAACATGTTCTAGGAGTGGAAGTCACCCCAGAAAGGCGGTATGGAGTGTGACCATAGCCACCACTGACGAGCATAAAGCCGTCCAGGAGTCGATGCGCGGATGGGCAGCGGCAGTACGCCCAATTGCAACAATGCGTACCGGAGGGCCGGATTTCTGGCGCGAATACTGGTCGCGCCTCGCTGATCTCGGAATATTCCGGGTCGCGGTCCCGGAAGAAGCCGGCGGAGCGGGTTGTTCCGTCGGAGATCTGGCCGTTCTGGTGGAGCAGGCGGCGCATGATCTCGTGGGCGGACCCGTGCTTTCGACGGCGCTTGCCGGCCTCGTTGCCGGTGAGATGCTCGACGAGAATACGCCGTGCGGGATTGCGCTCGAGGGCGAAATCGAGATATCGATCGGCGAATCCGGGGCAATTCTGACCGGTGAGTGGGACTCGGTTCTCGGCGCCGCACCGGGCACCGCTGTTCTGGTACCGGTTCGCGGCGGAGAGCGCCTGCTGTGGTGCCTCGTCGACGCCGATGCGGCGGGCCTGCGGGTGGAGCCGCTGGACGCCATCGACAAGACGCTGCCGCTGGCCCGGGTGTCGTGCTCGGAGGTTGCTGTCGCGCCGGAGCACGTCTTCGAACCGGCGCTGCCGGTGCTCGATATCGCGGCGACGCTGATTGCCGCCGAGGCCGCCGGCATTGCCGGCTGGTGTTTGGAGACCGCCACCGAATACGCCAAGGTGCGTGAACAATTCGGTCGCAAGATCGGCGAATTTCAAGCCGTGAAACATATTTGCGCGTGGATGCTGTGCCGGGCCGAACAAATTCGCGCCGTGGCCGCCGATGCGGCCGCCGCGGTGGATGCCGAGACGGCCGAACTCCCGCTCTCCGCCGCGGTGGCACTGGCGATCTCGCTGGATGCCGCGGTGGAGAACGCCAAGGATTGCATTCAGGTGCTCGGTGGCATCGGTTTCACCTGGGAACACGATGCGCATCTGTATCTGCGCCGGGCTACCGCGCTGCGGCAGCTGCTGGGCGGTTCGGCCCGCTGGCGGGCCCGGGTCACCGAGCTGACGCATGCGGGTGTGCGCCGCACCGTGGGCCTGGATCTGGCAGCCGCCTCCGGTGGCGAGGGCGGCGAACCCAATTGGGACGCTGTCGGTTTGGACGCCGCCGAGGCCGCCGTGCTGGCCGCCGATCTCACCACGATCGCGGCTCTTCCGGAGGCGGAGCAGCGTAATGCGCTGGCCGAGTCCGGATTGCTGGCCTCGCACTGGCCCGCGCCGTACGGGCGGGGCGCCGGTCCGATCCAGCGCACCTTCCTCGATGACCAGGTCCGCAAGGCGGGCATTACGCTGCCCGAGCTCGCGATTGCCAACTGGGCGATTCCGACTCTGCTGCAATGGGGTTCACCCGAGCAGATCGAGCGCTACGCGCTGCCCACGCTGACCGGTGAGGTGCTCTGGTGCCAGCTCTTCTCGGAGCCGGAGGCCGGTTCCGATCTGGCGTCGCTGCGCACGGTGGCCGAGCGGGTCGAGGGCGGCTGGAAGCTGCGCGGTCAGAAGGTCTGGACCTCGCTGGCGGACAAGGCCACCTGGGGCATCTGCCTGGCGCGGACCGATCCGGCCGCGCCGAAGCACAAGGGCATCAGCTACTTCCTGGTCGATATGAAGAGCGCCGGTATCGATATCCGGCCGCTGGTGGAGATCACCGGTGAGGCGCGCTTCAACGAGGTCTTCCTGGACGATGTCTTCGTCCCGGACGACTGCCTGGTGGGTGCGCTGGAGAACGGGTGGAAGATCGCCCGCTCCACGCTCTCTGCGGAGCGGGTCGCCATGGGCGGCAAGGGCATCGGGGACGAGCTGGAGGCCTTGATCGCCGCTGCGCCGACCTCGGGTCCGGGCGCCGAATTGGTGGCGGACCGACTCGGAGGACTTGTCTCGGAATCCATCGCTGGGACGTTGCTGGATGCCCGCGCTGCACAGAAACTGCTGTCCGGTGGAGACCCCGGTCCGCAAAGTAGCGTTCGCAAACTGGTCGGTGTCAGACACCGGCAGGCGGTCGCCGAATTTGCCGTGGAAGTGGCAGGCGCGGCGGGCGCGGTGGAAACCGATGTGGTGAAAGAATTCCTGCTCACACGCTGCTTATCCATTGCAGGCGGTACTGAGCAGATTCTGTTGACCGTCGCCGGTGAACGAATTCTCGGACTACCGCGCGAGTCGCACGGCTAGCCCACACCTCTACCGGGAGTATTGAATTGGACTTCACGCGGGACGAGAGCCAGGACGCTGTCGCCGAGGTTGTTGTAAGTTTGCTAGAGCGCGAAAGCGCTCGTGATATCGCGCTGTGGCCGATCTTCGCCGGCAGTGGACTGCTTGCTGTGCCGCTACCGGAACGCTTCGGTGGTGACGATATGGGTCTGCTCGAGGTTTCGGCCATGCTGACCGAACTCGCCACCGATGCGGTGCAGCTGCCCGCGCTGAGCACGCTCGCCTTCGGCGTACTGCCGCTGCTGGCGATCGGTGTTCCGGAAGCCGTGGCGGAGAAGGTGTTTCCCGCTGTGGCCAATGGCGCCGTGCTCACCGCGGCACTGCACGAGACCGGTTCGCCGTTCGTGGTGAAGCCGGAGACCGTGGCCGTGCCCGACGGCACGACGGTGCGCATCACCGGCCAGAAGGTGGCGGTGCCGTACGCCGACACCGCGCGCTGGATTCTGGTGCCCACCAATGCCGGCATCGCGCTGGTCGACAGTGATGCTCCGGGCATCACCCGCACCGCGAGCCCGAGTTCCGATGGCGTGCCGGAGTTTTCGCTCCGTCTCGACGAGGTGCAGATCCCGGCCGAGCAGCTGCTGCCCGGCGGGATCGCCGAACTGCACCGGTACGCGCTGGCCGGTATCGGCTCGGTCGCCGATGGTCTGCTGAAGGGTGTCATCACCCTGACCGCAGAGCATCTGCGCACGCGTCAGCAGTTCGGCCGGGCACTGGCCGAATTCCAGGCCGTCGCCCAGCAGATCGCCGATGTCTACGTGGTCTCGCGCACCCTGCACGCGGCCGCCGCCTCCGCCAATTGGGCGCTGGCGCAGGACACCGCCAATGTCCGGAACGGTACCGACAGCGCTGAGCACCGCGAGCGCACCGACGACGATCTGGACGTGCTGGCCTATACGGTGGCCTCGGAACTACCCGCGGCCATGCAGAAGTGTCATCACCTGCACGGCGGCCTGGGTGTCGATATCACCCATCCGCTGCACCGCTACTACTCACAGGCCAAGGACATCGCGCGCTGGCTGGGCGGCGAATCGTTCCGGCTGGACCGTTTGGGAGCCAGATGTTCATCGAACTGACCGCCGAGCAGCGGCAACTGCGGGACGAATTGCGTTCGTACTTCTCCACTCTCGTCACTCCCGCGGAGGAGGCCGAGATGCTGGTGAACCGGCACGGAGACGCCTACCGCACCGTGGTGAAGCGGATGGGCGCCGACGGCAAACTGGGCGTCGGCTGGCCGAAGGAGTACGGCGGGCAGGGTTTCGGGCCGCTGGAACAGCAGATCTTCTACAACGAGGCGGTGCGCGCCGATGTGCCCGTCCCGCTGGTGACGCTGCTGACCGTCGGCCCGGCGCTGCAGTCGTTCGGCTCCGAGGAGCAGAAGCAGAAATTCCTGCCCGGAATCCTCACCGGCGACGTGCATTTCGCCATCGGCTACTCCGAGCCGGATGCGGGCACCGATCTGGCCGCCCTGCGCACCAGTGCGGTGAAGGATGCCAATGGCGACTGGATCGTCAACGGGCAGAAGATCTTCACCACCGGCGCGCACGAGGCCGACTTCATCTGGCTGGCCGTCCGCACCGGGACGGTGGAGTCGCGGCACCGCGGCATCACCATCCTGATCGTGGACACCACCGATCCGGGTTACTCCTGGACGCCGATCATCACCGCCGACGGCGCGCACCACACCAATGCCACCTACTTCGACAATGTGCGCGTACCCGCGAACATGATCGTCGGCGTGGAAAACGGTGGCTGGAAGCTCATTACGACCCAGCTCAATCACGAGCGGGTCGGCCTGGGCCCGTCCGGCAAGATCGAGCAGCTCTACGAGCGGACGCGCGAATGGGCGCAGAAGCAGGGTGCGCTGGGCGAGTCCGAGGTGCGGCGTTCGCTGGGCCGCCTGCATGCCATGGTGCGGCTCAACGAGCTGCTGAACTGGCAGGTGGCCTCCAATATGGAGCGCCCGGACGCCG
Source organism: Nocardia sp. NBC_01388 (assembly GCF_045040085.1). Taxonomy (NCBI): domain Bacteria; kingdom Bacillati; phylum Actinomycetota; class Actinomycetes; order Mycobacteriales; family Nocardiaceae; genus Nocardia; species Nocardia sp. NBC_01388. The sequence continues at coordinate 6,023,100 of NZ_CP109553.1, read as the reverse complement.
ATCCGGCCGATGTGATCGCCGATGCCTCGGCCACCAAGGTGTACTCCACCGAGGCGCTGCAGGAGGCCGGCCGCCTGGCCGAGGAGATCGTGGGCCGCTACGGCGATCCCGCGGATCCGGCCACCGCCGAACTGCTGGTCTGGCTGGACCGGCGCACCAAGCAGAACCTGGTGGTCACCTTCGGCGGCGGCGTCAACGAGGTCATGCGCGAGCTCATCGCCCAAATGGGTCTGCGCCTACCCCGCGTCCCCCGGTAGGAGGTCACCGTGACGAAAACATCGCGGCGTCAACGAGATCATGCGGCTGAGTCCGTGGCCCAAATGGGTCTGCGCCTACCCCGCGTCCCCCGGTAGGAGGTCACCGTGACGAAAACATCGCGGCGTCAACGAGATCATGCGGCTGAGTCCGTGGCCCAAATGGGTCTGCGCCTACCCCGCGTCCCGCGCTAGCAAAAAGGAATTCGACAGTGACGCAAAGCTTCACGGCCGACGAGATCCGCGCGGCCGCCGAGAAGATCAAGGAAGCGGGGGAGTCGTCCCCGCGCCTGGCCCGCGATCCGGTCAACCAGGCCATGATCAACAACTGGGTCGAGGGGATCGGGGACACCAACCCGATCTACGTCGACGAGGCCGCGGCGCTGGCCGCCGGGCATCCCGGCATCGTCGCACCGCCCGCCATGGCGCAGGTGTGGACCATGCTGGGGCTCACCGGGGCGCGCCCCGACGACGACCCGATGACCGTCACCAACGAGCTGCTGGACGCCGCCGGGTACACCTCGGTCGTGGCCACCAATTGCGATCAGACCTACCACCGGTACCTGGAGGTCGGCGAGCACGTCAATGTGCGCAGCGCGCTGGAATCCATTGCGGGGCCGAAGCGCACGGGCCTGGGCGACGGCTGGTTCATCACCTACCGCACGAATTGGTACGTCGGCGACGAGCTCGTCACCGAAATGCTGTTCCGCCTGCTGAAGTTCGTGCCGGGCACCGGTGCGGCTCCCAAGCCGGATCCGGCCGCCGAACTCGCCAAGCGGGTGCGGCCGGTGGTCTCGCACGACACCGAATTCTTCTGGGATGGAACGAAGCTCGGCGAGCTGCGCATCCAGCAGCGGCCCGACGGCACGCTGCAGCATCCGCCGGTTCCGGCGCTGTGGCAGGACAAGGCGAAGCAGACCGACTACGTGGTGGCCTCCGGGCGCGGCACGGTCTTCAGTTTTGTTGTGCACCATGCCCCCAAGGTGCCGGGCCGGGCGCTGCCGTTCGTGGTGGCGCTGGTCGAGCTGGAGGAGGGCGTGCGCATGCTCGGTGAGCTGCGCGGCATCGATCCGGCCGACGTTGTCATCGGCACACCGGTCGAGGTCGGCTTCGAGGCCGTCGACGACGACAACACCGTGCCCTACTGGAAGGCAGTGCTATGACCGACACCCTGGACGTGCAGGTCGGAACTGTCCTGCCGGAGTTGGTGATTCACGCCGACACCACCTTCGTGGTGAGTTCGGCGCTGGCCACCCGCGACTTTCAGGACGTGCACCACGATCCGGCCAAGGCGGTGGAGCGCGGCTCGAAGACCATCTTCGTCAATATCCTCACCGATACCGGTCTGGTGCAGCGCTTCGTCACCGATTGGGCGGGACCGGGCGCGCGGGTGAAGTCGATTTCGCTGCGTCTCGGGGTGCCGCTGTACGCCGGTGACACCCTCACTCTCTCCGGCACGGTGTCCGCCATCGCGGGTCCCGACATCTCCATCGATGTGGTCGGCGCCGACAGCCTCGGCAACCACATCACGGCGAAAGCCGTTCTCTCGCTTCAGGAGGCACGCGCGTGACCGGTTTGAGTGGCCACGCCGCCATTGTGGGCATCGGCGCCACCGACTTCTCCAAGGATTCCGGTCGCAGTGAACTGCGCCTGGCCGCCGAGGCGGTCACCGCCGCGCTCGCCGACGCCGGACTCACCCCCGCCGATGTGGACGGGTTGACGACCTTCACCATGGACACCAACACCCAGGCCGCGGTGGCCCGGGCCGCCGGTATTCCGAGCCTGAAGTTCTTCAGCAATATCCCGTTCGGCGGCGGCGCGGCGGCTGCCACCGTGCAGCAGGCCGCCATGGCGGTCGCCACCGGTGTCGCGGATGTTGTTGTCGCATACCGCGCTTTCAACGAGCGGTCCGGGCATCGCTTCGGTCAGTTCTCCACACAGCTGGCGGGCAATGCCACGTCCTCCGGTGTGGACAATGCCTTCTCCTACACCCACGGTCTCGGCACCCCCGCGGCTCAGGTGGCCATGGTCGCGCGGCGCTATATGCACGTATACGGCGCTACCAGTGCGGATTTCGGCACCGTGGCGGTCACCGATCGCAAGCATGCCGCCGTGAATCCGAACGCGCACTTCTACGGCAAGCCGATCACGCTGCAGGAGCACCAGGCCTCCCGCTGGATCGCCGAACCGCTGCACCTGCTGGACTGCTGCCAGGAGACCGACGGCGGCGTGGCCATTGTGGTCACCAGTGCCGAGCGGGCCCGGGATCTGCCGAACAAGCCGGCCGTGATCGCCGGTGCGGCACAGGGTTCCGGTGCGGACCAGTACGTCATGACCAGCTACTACCGCGATGCCATGACGGGTCTGCCGGAGATGGGGCTGGTCGGCGATCAGCTCTGGGCGCAGAGCGGTTTGCGGCCGGAGGATATGCAGGCCGCGATCCTCTACGACCACTTCACCCCGTTCGTGCTCATGCAGCTGGAGGAACTGGGCTTCTGCGGTCGCGGTGAGGCCAAGGACTTCATCAAGGACGGCGCGCTCGAACTCGGCGGCCGCCTGCCGCTGAATACGCACGGCGGGCAGCTCGGCGAGGCCTACATCCACGGTATGAACGGCATTGCCGAGGGTGTGCGGCAGATTCGCGGCACGTCGGTGAATCAGGTCGACGGCCTGCGCAATATTGTCGTCACCGCCGGAACCGGCGTTCCCACTTCCGGACTGGTCCTCACCGGCAACTGACTCATCGCGCTATGACAACAATGCCTGAGCGAACCCGCTTCGCTCAGGCATTGTCGTATCTATTTGCGGTGGAACAGCCGATACAGATTGAAGTCGTAGCCCCAGCCGTAGGACTTGGGTGTCAGGAACTTCGGCTCATCGGGATTCCACCACCGCGCCTTGACCTTCTCCACCGTCGGCCGCCGCCAATCGTAGGGAACGCCGAGGAAGCTGCCCTGCGGTTCCGGCGGCGTGGATTTCTCTTCTGTGTGCTCCGGTCCGGTCATATCCCCACGCTACGGCGATTCTCGCGCGGAGGGGTTGCGTCGCAAGAAAGAGTGAGTGTACGGTCACTCACATGGCAAAGCGCGGAGTCACCCTCTCCACCTCGGATGTACGGCGGGAAGCAGTTCTCGATGCGGCCATCGTGGAGTTCGCGCGGACCGGCTATCACGGCACGCCGATCAATACCGTGGCCACGGCCGCCGGGATTTCGACGGCCTATGTGTTCAAGCTGTTTCCGAGCAAGGTGGAGTTGTTCGTCGCCGCGCTCGATCGGTGCTTCGAATTGGTGGAGCAGTCGATGGCCACCGGGGCGGCCCGGGCGGCAGGCGGTGATCCGGAAGCCATTCTTTACGAAATGGGCGGCGCCTACGCCGAACTCATCTCGGACAAGAGCTTGCTCATGCTGCAGGTGCACGCGCAGTCCGCGACCGATATCGCGGAGATTGCCGAGGGGCTGCGGCGCGGGCTGGCCCGGGTGACGGACTATGCCAAGTCGCGTTCGGGTGCGCCGGATGCAGCGGTGCAGCGGTTCATCGCCTACGGGCAGCTGTGCCATCTGATCACCACGCTCGGGCTCGATGGGCGCGAGGGCGCGTGGGCCGAAATTCTCAATATCGGTATTCGGCATCCGGGCTGATTTTCTGAGCCCCTGACCGGGGCTTTTTATTTGACCAGCGGGTGACTGACCAGTCACTCACCGAAGAAGAGGAAGAATAATGTCGATCACCGCAGTAGAAATCGTGCTTCCAGGGACCGTCGAGCCGGAGGAGCTGCTCACCACTCGCCGTGAGCTGCCGCCGCTGCGGGCCGGGCAGGCGCTGGTCCGCGTCGAGGCCAGCGGGGTCTCGTTCGCGGAGCAGCAGATGCGGCGGGGGAAGTACTACGACCAGCCCGCGTACCCGTTCGTGCCGGGCTACGACCTGGTGGGCACGGTCCTCGAGGTCGGTTCGGACGCCGATGCCGCGCTCATGGGCCGCCGGGTCGCCGCGCTGACCAAGGTCGGCGGCTGGGCCAGCCATGTGGTGCTCGAGACCGCGGACCTGGTCGAGGTGCCCGCCGATCTGGCCGCCGACGAGGCGGAGACCTTCGTGGTCAATGGCATCACCGCCTGGCAGATGCTGCACCGCTACGCGAAAGTCCGTGCGGGGCAGACCATTCTGGTGCACGGCGCGAACGGCGGCGTCGGATCGACGCTGGTGCAGCTGGCGCGAGCGGCCGGGGTCCGGGTGATCGGCACAGCCTCGGCGCGCAATGCGGAGGCCGTGACAGCGCTTGGTGCCGCGCCGGTCGACTACCGCGGTGATGTGCCCGCGCAGGTCCGGGCGCTCGCCCCCGCCGGAGTGGATGCGGTATTCGATCACGTCGGCGGCCCCGGCATTGTCGATTCCTTCCGCCTGCTGGCCCCCGGCGGCACCCTGGTCGCCTACGGCAGCGCCTCCACCAAGGACGAATCCGGCAACTCCCGCCTACCCGTGCTCCGGCTCTTCGCCCGCCTGCTGCTGTGGAATGCCCTCCCCAACAACCGCCACGCCCACTTCTACAACATCTGGTCCGGCCTCCGCCGCCGCACCACCTTCCGCACCCGTCTGACCGAAGACCTCACCGCCGTCTTCGCCCTAGCCGCCCAGGGCGTCCTCCACCCCCAAATCGCCGCCCGCTTCCCCCTCTCCCAAGCCGCCCAAGCCCTGACCCTCGCCGAATCCCGCACCGTCACCGGAAAAGTCGTCCTCGTCCCCGACGAGCAGTAGGTGCGATCTCCGACTGGGTCTCGGAAAGAGATTCGGCGGGGATGTCACACCGGGAGGCGCTACTCCGTCACCTGGGCAGAACGCATTCGAAGCTGCTGAAGGGAAACGGATTCCAATGAACACCGCTTACTACATCGTCGGAATTGTTACTGCACTGTGGGTCGGATTTTCGGCCTATTCGATCTTCACGGATCAGGCCTTTGTGACGGAACCTCTTGTGGAGTACGGGGTTCCGCGGTCCTGGTGGAATTGGCTGGGAACGGCCAAGGCGGCTGGGGCGGTGGGTTTGCTCGTCGGGTTCTTTGTTCCGGCTATCGGGTCGCGGCGGCTATCGGGGTGATTCTGTATTTCGCCGGTGCGGTCGCCACCACTATTCGGGCGCACTCGTATAAGACGACTGTGTATCCCGTGATGTATATGGCTCCGGCTATCGCGACTCTCTGGTTGCAACTCGCCCGCTGAGCGTAGGTTTGGGGGAACTATGGTTCGAAGGGGTGAGGCCATGCTGCTGGATCGATGGAAAGAGCTACCGGCGGTGGACAGTTCGCTGATCTACGGGGAGCCGCACGAAACAGCGGATGGGTCCACCATCATCACGGTGATGGGGACCGGGGGGTTCTTGCGGCCGCGGCCACGGCCGATGGGGGTTTTCGTGGTGCACGGCGGCGGGGTGAAGTGGGAGCCTGCGGTGGATGTCGCCCGGGTCGAGACCATCGAGGCGGCAGCCGGTTTCGTGGCCGCCACGATCGGGGTGCTGACCGGACTCGTGGCCGCCACGCTCGCGACGATGGCGGTGTTCAAGCGCCCGCCGTGGCCGGATCTGCATATCACGCAGCAATTCTGACGTTCGGGCAGAAGCGCGCACTGCCTGTGCAAGTGATCACCTTCGCTGTTTCTCGGCCCGTGAAGCCTCTACAAATGTAGAGAGGCTCTACGGATGCAGAGGATGGGGAGGGCGTCGTGCAGACTTCGGAAATCGTGCTCGATCACGATCAGCAGCGGGCCGCGGATCAGTTGGCCGGGATCGCCGGGCGGCTGGGCAGGCGGTGGCGGCGGCCGCGCGGGCTGTACCTGTACGGCGGGCCGGGGCGCGGCAAGACCATGCTGATGGATCGCTTCTTCGCCGCGGCGCCCTCCGGCCGCAAGCGGCGCTTCCACTTCCACAGCTTCTTCGCCCGCCTGAATGCGGGCATCCATGAATACGGCGGTATCGACGCCGCGGCGGACGCGCTGCTCGGTGACGCGGAACTGCTGTGTTTCGACGAATTCCATGTGCACGATGCGGGCGATGCCCGGTTGGTCGCGCGATTGCTCGACACTCTGTTTTCCCGCCGGATCACCCTCGTGGTGACTTCAAACTATCCACCGCAAGAACTATTGCCGAATCCCTTCACGCACTCCATATTCGTGCCGACCATCGCGCGGATTCTCGAACATCTCGACGTGCTGCCGGTGAACGGACCGCAGGATTACCGGAGTCTCGGCGGGCGGCACACCGGATTCGCGGCGGGGCGCTACACGGTCGGTGTGTGCGAGACCCGCGGTGTGGCCGAGGTGCCCGTCGCGCACCGTCTGATGCAGGCCCGAAAGTCCGAAAATGGCGAGCTGACAGTGGATTTCGCGGAACTGTGTGGCATTCCGATCTCAGCGGCCGACATCCTCGAACTCGCCGGGAGGTTCCAGCGCTGGACGCTGTGCGAGGTGCCGCCGCTGGACACCGTCGAGCCTGATTGGGTAATGCGGCTGGTGTATCTGGTCGACGTCCTCTACGACGCGGACCTGGAACTCTCCCTCTACGCGGCTGTGCCGCCCACTGAGCTGGGCGCGGCAATCGCCCGTGTTCCGGACCTGTATCGAACCCTGAGCCGCCTCGGCGAACTGTCCGTAGAACGGCAGCAAGAAGGGGCGGCGACGTCCGGGTGAACTGGCCGACTTGATCGACGCGAACGATTCACGTGCCGTCAACGCGGAGGGGGGCTGACGTTGCGAGCGCTTTCTTACCGTGCTTTCAGGAGGCAGCACCGAACCGGAGGGGACCGATGCGAATCCGCGAGCAGGCCAGGGGTTCCGCACCCCGGCACCCGAGTATCCCCGGCGGTCGACTGCGCGTGCTGGTGGTCGCCGAATCCTTCCTTCCCCAGGTCAACGGCGTCACCAACTCGGTGCGGCGGGTCCTGGATCATCTGGCGTCCAAGGGCCACGAGGCCGTACTGGTGGCTCCGACCGGGCCGGCGAAGTACGCCGGATTCCGGGTGCACGTGGTGCGCGGTGCGCGCCTGCCGTTCTACCGGGACTTCCGGATCGGCCTGGAAACGCGCCGCCGGTTGCGCAAGATCATGCGCGAATTCGAGCCGGACGTCGTGCATATCGCCTCCCCGGCGACGCTCGGCTATCAGGCAGCCAAGGTGGCGGCGGAGCTGGATGTGCCGACCGTGGCCATCTATCAGACCGACCTGATCGGTTTCGCCGAGCGCTACGACCTGCCGGGCGGCGTGCGCACCATGGTCGCGCTCACCCGGCGCATTCATCTTCAGGTGGATCGCACCCTCGCACCGTCGACCGCGAGCCTGCGGCAGCTGGAACTGATGGGCATTCCCGGACTCGCGCGCTGGCCGCGCGGCGTGGATCTGGATCAGTTCGATCCGCACCGCCGCTCGGAAGAATTGCGAAAGCGCCTGGCCCCCAACGGGGAATTGCTGGTCGGCTATATCGGCCGGCTGGCCCCGGAGAAGGAACTCGAACTGCTCGCGCAGCTGCGCCCGCTGCCCGGGATCCGGCTGGTCATCGTCGGCGGCGGTCCGGAGGAGAAGCGGCTGCGGAAACTGCTGCCGGGCGCGGCCTTCCTCGGTGTGCTGCACGGCGCGGAGCTGGCCGCGGCCTATGCCTCGCTGGATGTGTTCGTGCACACCGGCCGTCACGAAACCTATTGCCAGGCAGCGCAGGAGGCGATGGCCTCCGGTGTTCCGGTGGTAGCCCCGAAGTCCGGCGGCCCGATCGATGTGGTCACGCCGGGCGCCGGATTCCTTTATCCCCCCGGCAATGCCGAGGCGCTCGTCGATTTCGTGCGCCGCCTGATCGACGATCCGCAACTGCGCGCCCAGACCGCTGAGATTGCCCAGCGCAGTGTGCAGGACCGCTCCTGGACCGCAGTGAACAACCTGCTCGTCCGCCACTACCGCGAAGTGATCGCGGAACGCCGCCGACTGCCGGTCGATGGTGACCTCCGCGGCCCGCTCTCCAAGGAGGCCTCCTGATGCTGCGCATCTCCGTGATCGGTACCGGCTACCTCGGTGCCACACATGCCGCGGGCATGGCCGAGCTCGGCTTCGAAGTGCTCGGTGTGGACAACAATCCGGCCAAGGCGGATGCGCTGTCGGCCGGCCGGGTGCCGTTCCACGAGCCCGGGCTGCCCGAGCTGCTGGCCGGGCACGTCGCGAAGGGGCGGCTGCGGTTCGGCACCTCGCTGGTGGCCGCCGCCCGCTTCGCCGATGTCCATTTCCTCTGTGTGGGAACGCCGGCCGGGCCCAGCGGCGCGGCCGATCTGTCCCAGCTGTACGCCGCCCTCGACGGGCTGGTCCCGCATCTGACTCGCAATTGCCTGATCGTCGGCAAGTCGACGGTTCCGGTCGGTACCGCCGAGGCGCTGATGGCGCGCATCGCCGAACTCGCGCCGCCGGGAATCTCGGTGGATCTGGCATGGAATCCGGAATTCCTGCGCGAGGGTCACGCGGTGCACGACACCTTGAGCCCCAATCGACTGGTCTTCGGTGTGACCACACCGGATGCGGAATGGGCGCTGCGCCAGGTCTATGCGACGCCGATCGCCGCCGGTTCGCCGGTGGTGATCACGAATCTCCCCACCGCGGAATTGATCAAGGTCTCCGCGAATGCCTTTCTGGCGACCAAGATCTCGTTCATCAATGCGATGGCCGAGCTGTGTGAGCTCACCGGCGCGGATGTGACGCTACTGGCCGATGCCCTCGGCCACGACGATCGCATCGGCCGCAAATTCCTCGGCGCCGGACTGGGTTACGGCGGTGGCTGTCTGCCCAAGGATGTCCGCGCGCTCATTGCCCGTGCCACCGAACTGGGTGCGGGCGAATCCGTCGAGTTCCTGCGCGATATCGACACCATCAACCTGCGCCGCCGCGAGCGCGTGGTCCGCGAGACCCTGGAACTGTTGCGTGCCAGCGGTTCCCGACGCGTCGGCATTCTCGGCATCGCCTTCAAGCCGCTGTCCGACGATGTCCGCGACTCCCCGGCCCTGGATGTGGCCATCCGCCTGCAGGCCGCGGGTGTGGAAGTCACCGCCTTCGACCCGGCCGCCACCGCCACCGCCCGCGCCGTAGCTCCTCAGCTCGTCTACGCCGCCACCGCGGCCGCCGCCCTGCACGAGGCGGACGTGGTCCTGCACCTCACCGAATGGCGCGAATTCCGCGACCTCGACCCGAATTTCCTGCGCACCGTCGCCCGCGGCCGCACCCTCATCGACACCCGCAACACCCTCGACCCCGAACCCTGGCTCGCCGCCGGGTGGGACTTCCGAGCCATGGGCCGCCTCGTCGAACCCCGCACCGCGACCTCCCACCCGGAGCCGCTGCGCCCCGCCGCCCCGATCCGCCAGCCCCGCCGCCTCCCCGAAGCCCCTGCCGCCCTGGCAGATTCCCCCCTGAACCGCCTCCGCGCCCGAGTCCGCCGCACCGCCTGAACCTCTCCTCCCGCGCGCACCCGCTTGTCTACCGCCCGCGGATTCTGCGGCGATGTCGTACGTGCCACACCAAACTCGTGCGTGTCCCGCCAACGTGCGCGTGGCACATTCGGGCAGCCGGGATGGGCGTCCGCCCTCTCGTTCTCATTCGCGGGAGTCCAGCGTGTGCACGGCAGCTCCGGTAGTGGAGAGTTCGCCGGCGCTGTCGGATTCCGGGGCGGTGGCACGGATTGTCGGTGGGCGCGCGGGGTGCGGGTCGGGCGCGTGCGGGGTGGCTTTCGGGCGAATATATGCCGGAACTGCATGTAATCGGTGTTTGCGATTCCTCCCCAACCGGACCTACTGGCATGTAACTATGTGCCTGATTTGCAAGACTCTGGTTGGGAGCATGTGTGACTGGGGTGGGGACGCTGGCATCACGGGCGATCGGGTTGATCGCTCTGCTGGTGCTGGCCGTGGTCGCCCTGCGCGGGTACATACCCGGCACGGGGGGACCGTCCTCACCGGGGACGCCGTCGGCGGTCACGCTGGCACTCATGCCGGTGCTGCTGCTGGTGTCGGTGGTGATTCTGGCTGCGGGCGTGGTCAATAGCCAGCATCGGCTGCCGCTGGCCATGCCGGAGCCGGAGCGCGAGACGGACCGGCGCGGTACCGGGCTGAGCAAGCTCGCGCTGCTGGTGCTGGTCGGGCTGGCGGCGGTGGCACTGCTGCTCACCGCGGTTGCGTCGATATACCTGGTCGGGCCGGGGCACAAGAACGCACCGGAGACGACGATGACCACGCAGACCCCGAGCACCGGTGCGGCGCAGCCGGTCGAGAACGTTGCGCCGCCGCAGGACTCGATATCCACGCCCGCGCTGAGTGGTACCGCGCTGCTGCTGGTCGCGATCGGCGCGGTGGTGCTGGTACTGGTCGCCATGACCGGGCTGGTGGTGGTCGCGGTCAGTTCCAATCGCGGTCCGGTGGCGAAAGCCGCAGGGCATGCGGCGAGTACGCCGATCGAGGCGGTCTCACTGGCCAAGGTCGCGGAAATGGGCCTGGCCGCCATGATCGCGCCCGGTCAGGATCCGCGTACCGCCATCATCGCCTGCTATGTCGCCATGGAACGCGGTCTGGCGCAGGCGCGGGAGGTGGCCCCGCTGGCCTCGGACACCCCGTCGGAGGTGCTGGCGCGCGCCTTCGACCGCGGCTTCCTGCACGATGCGTCGGCGCGGGAACTGGTGGCGCTCTTCGAGGAGGCGCGGTTCAGCCCGCACTCCATGCTGGAGTGGCAGCGCATGCGGGCCGAGCAGCTGCTGCGCATCGTTTTGGCTGATCTGCAGGGACAGGCGGAAGCATCATGAACCGGGCTGCGATCGTGGTGATCGGGTTGATCCTGGCGGGTCTGTTCGAACTCATCGCCTTGAATCACGAGCGGGACACCCTGCTGCCGATTGCCGGCATTCCGGTGGCCGGCGCACTGGGCCTGCTGGTCTGGTCGCTGCTGGAACGTGCGCGCCGCCGCCGCCCCACCGGTCCGGACGATCACGAGATCGACAATGGCCCAGCCGAAATGCTGCAGCGCTGGCAGGCCCGCGCCCAGATGCTCGCCGACCGCGCCGAGGGCACCCGCGCCGACTGGGACCGCCATCTGCGACCCTTGCTGGCCAAGGAGTTCGAGAGCAACAGCGGCCATCGGATGGCCAAGAACCGGCGTGCCCACGAGGCGGCCGGACAGCTACAGTTCGGTCCCGAGCTGTGGCGGTGGGTGGATCCCGCCAATTCGGCGCTGCGCGATCAGACCAATCCGGCGCCCGGCCGACCGGCGCTGGACGAGATCCTGCGCCGCCTCCAGAACATGTGAACAGGTTTGAGATGCGAGTACTAGAATGACTTCACCGATGGACGTGACCATCAAACGCACCGATGCCGTACTGCGGGAAATGTCCCGGGTGGTGGTCGGCAAGCGAGATGAGCTGCAGCTGATCATGATTGCGGTGCTCGCCGGCGGCCACATCCTCATCGAGGACCTGCCGGGGCTGGGCAAGACGCTCATCGCCCGATCCTTCGCGGCCGCGTTCGGGCTGAACTTCACCCGCGTGCAGTTCACCCCCGATCTGCTGCCCGCGGATCTCATCGGCGCGACGATCTACGACATGCATTCTGGCCGTTTCAGTTTCCGCCGCGGCCCGGTCTTCACCAATATGCTGCTGGCCGACGAGATCAACCGCACCCCGCCCAAGACGCAGGCCGCACTGCTGGAGGCGATGGGGGAGGGACAGGTCTCGATCGACGGTGAAACCTTCCTGCTGCCACAGCCTTTCATCGTCATGGCCACCGACAATCCGATCGAGTACGAGGGCACCTACCCGCTGCCCGAAGCCCAGCTCGACCGTTTCGCCATGCAATTGCGCCTCGGCTACCTCTCCGAGAGCGATGAGATGCAGATGATCCGCCGCCGCCTGGAGCGTGGCACGCAGCCCGCCCAGATCGCGCAGGTGGTGGATGCCGAGGGCCTGCTGGAAATGCGCCAGGCCGTCGAATTCGTCACCGTGCACCCGGATGTGGTCGGCTACGTGGTCTCCCTGGCCTCCGCCACCCGCAGCCACCCCCAGGTGGAAGTGGGCGCCAGCCCGCGCGCGGAACTCGATCTGGTCCAGATGGCCCGGGCCCGTGCGCTGCTCAACGGCCGCGACTACGTGGTCCCCGAGGATGTGAAGGCCCTGGCCCTGCCCGCTATGGCACACCGCATCACGCTCCGCCCCGAAATGTGGGTCCGCCGCATCCGCGGCGAGGACGTCATCGCCGAACTCCTGCGCCGCCTCCCGGTCCCGCGCGCGACCCCGGCGTGAGCACCGCATGAGGCGCACATGACAAACCCAGCGAAACCTACTGCGCAAGCGGTGGATCCGAGCACTCCGCGAGGTAAGTGGCCGGATGCCGATGCAAGTGCGCGTGTGAGCACCCCACGAGGTGGACAGTCGGAGGACACCTCGCGAATTGCATACACGCTCGGTCAGCGGACCGGGGGTGCGTATGAAGCACCGTGATCTGAGTACGGCTTCGGAGACCGAATTGCGGTGGCGGCCGGCGCCGTTGGTATTCATGCTGGCCGCGGTGTCCGCACCGGCCCTGGTGCTGGCGATCGTGCTGGGGCATTGGCAGCTGGCGGTATTCGCCGCGCCCATGCTCGGCGTGCTGGCAACCGCGCCGCTGCAGCAGTCGCGCACCAGGATCCAGGTCGACGGGGTCGATGTGCTGCGCTGCTTCGAGACCGAAGAGGTGGTGCTGACGGCGGCCGCGTTCGTGGAGAGCGGACATGCCCTGCTGCGCATGCATGCTCAGCAGATCAAGGGCATGGAGGTGCGGGTTGAAGAGGCGTTCGATTCGGGTGCCGCGCCCGCGGGGATGCGATTGGCGCTGTCCGCAATGCGCTGGGGCCGGTATCCGGTGCCGTTGCGGATCACCGCGCTGAGTCCGGCGGGCTTGTCGGTGGCCTCGGTGCAGTTGCCCGCCGGTGAGGTGTTCGTCTACCCGATCGCCGATCCGCAGCGAATGGAACTGCCGCGCACCGAACTTCCCGAGCGTATCGGCACCCACCTGACCCGCCGGCACGGTCCCGGCGTGGAATTCGCCGATGTGCGCGCGTACGCGCCCGGCGATCAACTGCGCACGGTGAACTGGGCGGTGAGCGCCCGTCGCGGGCGACTGTTCGTGACCGAGCGTTTCACCAATCGCGCCGCGGATGTGGTTGTGCTGGTGGACACTTCGATGCAGGCGCCGGGACCGGCCTCGGACTCGCTGGAACTGTCCGTGCGCGGCGCGGCGCAGGTGGCGCAATCGGCGCTGCAGGCGGGTGACCGCACAGCCGTTGTGTGCCTCGGCCGTTCACCGCGCTGGCTGCGACCCGATATCGGCCGCCGCCAGTTCTACCGCATTGTCGACACGGTGCTCGATGTCGGTGATGAGCACATCGAGACCTCCGGAACGCTCGCCCCTCATGCGGCCGTTCCGATCGGTGCGGTGGTGGTCGCCTTCTCCACCCTGCTGGATACCGAATTCGCCTTGTCGCTCATCGATCTCCGCAAGCGCGGACATGTTGTGGTGGTGGTGGATGTGCTGCGCGGACCGCCGTTCGCCGGCGGCCTGGAATCCACCCTGGCTCGCATGTGGCAGCTGGAGCGCACCTCCATGTACCGCGATATGGGCACCGTCGGCGTCGATATCGTGCCCTGGCCGGAAGATGCCCGGCTGGACCAGATCATGCGCCTGCTGCCCGAACATCGCCGTCGCGCTGTGCGAGTGCGCCGATGACCAGATTCCTCGCCGTACTGTCCGGCCTGCTGCTGGCACTGGCCGTTGGCCTGGTGCAGCCGTGGGCCGCCCTGCCGGTGCTGATCTTCGCGGTGGGCGGCTGGCGATGGCGGGTCAGCGCGGTGGGCGCGGTACTGGTCGCGCTCGCCACGCTGGCATTCACCGATACCGGCGCGCTGGCCGCGGGGGCGATCGGGCTGGTCGCCACCACCTACCTGCTGAATACGGCGACCGTATCCGCGCCGGTGGGAGTGGTGCCCACTACCGTCCCCTCGGTGGCGGGCGCCCTCGTCTTCACTATTGCCGCAGGGGCCGCGACCCTGCTGCCCACAGGCCTGTCCTGGATCCCGATCGTGGCGCCGATCGCAGTGATCCTGCTGTACGCCATGATCATTCGGGGACTCGTGGACGAAAGGCCCAGCGGCTAGCCGCTTTCGGGCGTCGGCGGCGGTCGCTATTGCAGGGCGGGTGGCATACGTGTCGGCTTGATGCGTCCGGCGTCGATGAGGGCGCGGAATGCCGCTGCCTTGCGGGCACATTCGGTCACCGGGCAGCGGCGATGCTGCTGCATGGCGCGGTGCGCCTCCTGCACATCGAGCTGATGGTCGGGTGCTCCGTGGGACCAAGCGGAGGTGAGCAGGGGGGAATCGGCGGATGCGATGTGCTCGTTGCTGATTCGCTCGCGGATCCGTTCCACCGACAATCTGTCCGGATCTCGATGTGGTTGATGCAGGCTCGCGACCGTTACGGCCATGATCGTGAGCATTGCCAGGGTGGCTGTGAACACCTGCCAGCCGGCCATTGGTTCACCTTCTCCAGTTCATCGTTCGCTATCGGGTGTAGTTCGCTAGATATTCACCATAAGCCCGGAGGCGTTACTTGTTCCAGTACTTCATAGGTCAGAAACAGCCGAATTTCGGCCTATAACAGCAACTTACCGGCCAGTTCCGGTCCTAAGCGGCCGGGAGTTTGCGAAGCTTTTACTGTGACCGACGGCCAGGCGCAGTTGCGTTCCATCACCAGTGCGGCACTACTGGTTGAGTTCGCCACCGGGCGGGGCGTCGCCACGCCTGCCCTGTTGCGCGGCACGGGTATCCGGGAAGGCGATCTGGCCGATTCGACCGCCGAGATCGCGCTCGGCCAGGAGTTGGCCCTGATGCGCAATGTGGTGGCCGGAGTGGGAGACGAACCGGGCATGGGCCTGATGGCGGGGCTGCTGTGCCATCCGCCCAGCCTCGGCGTGCTCGGATTCGCGCTGATGAGTTGCCCGACCGTGCGCGATGCGGTCGGCCTGGCACTGCGCTATGCCGACCTTTCCTTCACTGTCGCAAGGCATCACCTGGTCATCGACGGCTCGGATGTCTCCATCGTGCGCGACGACAGCGGCGTGCCGCGCGATGTGCGCCGCTTCGCGGTGGAGCGGGATGTGGCGGCGATCTGGACGATTCAGCAGGACGTGCTGCCCATGCGCCCGCCCATCACCCGGGTCGCCGTGGCCTTCCCGCCGCATCCGGTCTACGAGATGTTCGGCGCCATGCTCGGTGTCGAGGAGGTCGTCTTCAATGCCGCCCGCTCGGTGGTGACCGGCCCGGCCGATATCCAGAGTCTGCAACTGCCGCAGGCGAATACGGCCACCGCTCGCTTCTACGAGCAGCAGTGCGCCGACCTCGTGCAGCGCCGCCGCAGCCGGGTGGGCGTCAGCGGCCGGGTCCGCCAGTTGCTCATCAGCCGCGGCGGTGTCGCCGACCAATCCCGCATTGCCGCCGCCCTGGACCTCAGTGTGCGCACCCTGCGCCGCCGATTGGCGGACGAGGGCACCACTTTTCGCGAACTGACCACCGAAACCATCGGTCTCCTGGCCGAAGAACTTCTCATAACGGGACTGACGGTCGAACAGGCCGCAGTCCGCCTCGGCTACGCCAGCGTCTCCGCCTTCACCGCCGCCTTCCGAGCCTGGAACGGCCAGTCCCCTGGACAATTCGCCCGCGAGAACCGCGGCCGCGTCTCCCGTGCCGGCTGACGTCCGGAACATTCGGGCGACAACCACGTGCGGGGCCGGCTGACAGGTGCGGTCGGTGATTGGCCGCTGAACGCGAAGAGCCGCGACCGAATTCGGTCGCGGCTCTGCCGTTTTGGGTTGTTTCGGGCGATTTACGCGGTGTGGGTGAGGACTACGTCGGCGAGGACGGGGGCGTCGTCGCGCTCGACGACCGTTGCGGCGATGAGGAGTTCGCTGCCGGTCTGCCAGATGCGGGTGCGCAGGGTCTCGCCGGGGTAGAGAACTCCGGCGAATCGGGCGCGGAATCCGGTGACACGGGCGGCATCCGAGGCGAGCACGGTATCGGTGGCGGTCTTGAGGACCAGGCCGTAGGTGCACAGGCCGTGCAGGATCGGGTTGGGGAATCCGGCATTACGGGCGAATTCCGGGTCCGAGTGCAGCGGGTTGCGGTCACCGCACATGCGGTAGAGCAGCGCCTGCTGCGGCAGGGTCGGGGTCAGCACATCGAAATCCGGTGCGCGGTCCGGGAGTTCGGTCTTGGCGCTGGGGCCGCGGTCGCCACCGAAGCCGCCCTCGCCCTTGGCGAAGATGGAAGAGCGCGCGGTCCACAGCAATTCACCGTCGGAGCTGGTGGCGGTGTGCTCCTGCCAGATCACCGCGGCGGAACCCTTGTCCCAGATCTCGCTGATGCGACGCTCGAAAACCGCCTTGCCCGAAGCCGGAATCGGCCGGTGCACCACGATCTCCTGGCTGCCGTGCACAACCTTGGCCAGGTCGATCTCGACGCCGGGGAACTTCACCTGCGGCGGCTCGGTCTCGTGGAAGAACGGTGCGACGGTCGCGAAGGACGGCAACACCTGCGGATTCCGGTCATCCACATAGCGAAGTTCGGCCGCGTCGGTCCAGCGCCCGCCCGCGCCCAGCGCCAGGTTGTACAGCTGCACATCGGACGGCGTCCAGCTGAAATCGACGGACGGAAGGACCGCGCCGAGAGCGATATTCGGATCGATGGGCATGAAGTTCTCTCCTTGTGAGATCAGTGGGCGCTCACCCACGGACGACCGTTGTGCCGCGCCGGCCGTATCGACCGGCCGCCTCTAGCGACGCTGTGACGAGCACTGCCGGGGCAACCGCCGGTATGCATCGACGGCGCGGCCGCCGCGGGCCGCGGACCCACTCGGTCCGATCCTGCGGCGCATTCCGCCCGGCCGCAAGTAACTCGCCCGCTCGCCGGGATGGTTCGTGCGCGTCGCTCCGTGCGCGTCCCGCTCGGCATGCTTCTGGCCGGGATACATGGTGACCCATCCGGTTCGGGTGGATTCCGCCCGAGAACATGCCGGAATTGCGGGACGGCCGGTTGGCGAATATTGATGGGCCGGGCGCAATTTCGCGATTGTGCAGTTGTAGCGCCCGCCCCGGCGCGGGCAGGGTTTTCGGCGTCGGTGCGGGCAGAGGTGGGTTGGGCGCGGGCTCGACGTGACCCGGACTCGCGCCCAACCCGGTCCTGAACCGGGTTGGGACGGTTCAGGACGCCTGGTCGGCTGCCACGGGTGCGCCCGACTTCGCCTTGGCGGCGATATTCAGGGCGGCCAGGTAGCCGAAGGTGATCGCGGGTCCGATGGTGGCGCCGGGGCCCGCGTAGGTGTGGCCCATGACCGGGGACGAGGTATTGCCCGCGGCGTAGAGACCCTCGATGACGGTGCCGTCCTCGCGGACCACGCGGCCGTCGTTATCGGTGACCAGACCGCCCTTGGTGCCGAGGTCGCCGGGGACCATGCGCACCGCGTAGAACGGGCCGACCTCGAGCTTGTTCAGGCACGGGTTCGGCTTGATGGTCGGATCGCCGTAGTACCGGTCGTAGGCGCTGTCGCCGCGGCCGAAGTCCTCGTCCTTGCCGCTCGCGACGAACCCGTTGAAGCGTTCGACGGTCGAGCCGAGGGTCTCGGCGGGCACGTTCATCTTCGCGGCGAGCTCCGCCAAGGTCGGCGCCACGACGATGTTGTCGTTTTCCATCCAGCGGGACGGAAAACGCTGACCGGGCTGCAGACCAGCGAAGATGTAGCGACTCCGGTAGCGCTGATCGAAAACCAGCCATGAGGGCACGTTCTCGCCGGGGCCTTCACCCTGCCCGTATTTGCCGCCGTACATGGTGTGCACAGCCTCGACGTAAGGAGCGGACTCATTACCGAATCGCTTGCCGTCGTTGTTGACGATGATGCATCCGGGCAGATTGCGCTCCGCCAGCGCGAACCACGGCTTGCCCGCGCCCTTGAGCGTCGTCGGACCCCACCACGCGTCTTCCATGAAGTCGATGGCCGCGCCCGCGTCGATGCCCGCGCGAATCGCGTCGCCGGTATTGGCGGCCGCACCCGTGGTCCACTCGGTGGTGATGGGTTCACGCTGGTACTTGTGCCGCATATCGGCGTTGTGCTCGAAGCCGCCCGCGCCCAGGATCACGCCGTACTTGGCGTTGAAGCGCACCGTCTCGCCGTTCTGCTCGGCCTCGACGCCGGTGACCACACCGTCCTCGATGACCAGCCCGGTGAGCGGAGTGTTCAGCAGCACAGGCACATTCGCGTCGAGCAGGCCCTTGCGCATGCCCGCGATGATCGCCTGGCCCATACCCACGAGCGCCTTGCCGGTGACCTTGCCCCACGCCCAGCGGGTGCCGACGCGCAGCACGGTGACCATGCCGATCGGGTGGCGGCGCAGCAGGTTGATCTTCTTGTAGTCGGCCTGCAGGATCACCACATTCAGCGGAGCCTTGGAGTAGGGGGGTTCCAGGTTGAAGCGTTCGGCGCCGAGTTTCTTGGTATTGAAGGGCTTGGGTTCGCAGGAGCGGCCGTCGGACTTGCCGCCCGGTGCCTCCGGGTAGTAGTCGGAGTAGCCCGGCACCCACTTCATCTTCAGTGGCGAGTTGTCCAGTACGAAGTCGAAAGCCTCTGCGCCGCGGTCGATGTAGGTGTCGATCTTGTCGGCCGGCACCACATCTCCGATGATGCTGTGCAGGTAGGTCCGGGCTTCCTCGCGGTCGTCCGGCCGGCCCGAAGCCTTGAGCGCCTTGTTACCGGGGATCCACACGCCACCGCCGGAGCGGGCGGTAGAACCACCGAAATGCGCGGCCTTCTCGATGAGCACCACGCGCAGACCGCGGTGTGCGGCGGTGAGGGCGGCGGTCATACCGGCGGCACCGCTGCCGACCACCACCACGTCGTAATCCCGATCAGTCATGTAGAACACGTTATAGAATCAATCCTGGTTTGGTCTATGTTGGTCTGGCAGATGGGACTGCTGAGGCGATGTTCTTCACAAAAACTCGTTTCAGTTTCTAGTCTCGTAACTGCACGGCCACCGGCTGGCCCCCCGATGGAAGGAACACAGCGTGCTGACCGACGCGCTACGGAGTGAACTGGCAGAAGAGCTCGCCCTGGCAGAGCGGGATCGCATTCCGCTCGACCCATTGGTCGCGCGTTATCCGGACATCGACGTGGTCGACGCCTATGAGATCCAGCTGGCGAATATCCGGCGGCGGACCTCGGCCGGAGCCCGAATCATCGGCCACAAGGTGGGTCTTTCCTCGGCCGCCATGCAGCAGATGATGGGCGTCGACGAACCCGATTACGGCCACCTGCTCGCCGAGATGGAGGTCTTCGAGGACGTCCCCGTCGACACCTCGAAGTTTCTGTACCCGCGGGTCGAGGTGGAGGTCGGATTCGTGCTCGGCGCGGACCTGCCCGGCGAGGATTGCACCGAGGAGGATGTGCTGAACGCCACAGTCGCGTACGCGCCCTCCATCGAACTCATCGACACCCGCATCAAGGACTGGAAGATCGGGCTGTGCGACACCATCGCCGACAATGCCTCCTCCGCCGGCTGGGTGCTCGGTAAGGAGCGCGTCGCGCCGAACGAGCTGGATATCAAGAAGATCGACGCCGTCCTCACCCGCAATGGCGAGGTCGTGGCCGAAGGTCGCTCCGATGCCGTGCTCGGTGACCCCACCATCGGCGTCGCGTGGCTGGCCCGCAAGGTCGCCTCGTTCGGGGTCCGCCTGAAGAAGGGCGACATCGTGCTGCCCGGTTCCTGCACCCGCGCCATCGACGCCCGCCCGGGCGACGACTTCACTGCCGAGTTCGCCGGACTCGGTTCTGTACGTCTGCGTTTCAGCTGACACTGAGCTAACCGAGTAGGAGTATGCCGTGACTGCAAGCAAAGTCACCGCCGCGATCGTCGGGTCCGGCAATATCAGCACCGATCTGCTGTACAAGCTGTTGCGTTCGGACAAGATCGAACCGCGCTGGATGATTGGTATCGACCCGGATTCGGAGGGCCTCAAGCGGGCTCGCGGACTGGGTCTGGAGACCTCCGCCGAAGGCGCGGATTGGCTTCTGGCCCTTGATGAGAAGCCGGACATCCTGTTCGAGGCCACCTCGGCGTATGTGCACCGCGCGTACGCGCCGAAGTACGAGGCGGCGGGCATTCGCGCCGTTGACCTCACCCCCGCTGCCGTCGGCCCGGCGGTCATTCCGCCGGTGAACCTCGATTCGCTGCGGGACGCACCGAACGTCAACATGATCACCTGTGGTGGTCAGGCGACGATTCCGATGGTAGCGGCAGTGTCGCGGGTCGTCCCGGTGGCTTATGCCGAGATCGTCGCGTCGGTCTCCTCGGTGTCGGCCGGTCCCGGAACCCGTGCGAACATCGACGAATTCACCAAGACCACCTCCAAAGGTGTTGAGACCATCGGTGGAGCGCAGCGCGGCAAGGCCATCATCATCCTGAACCCCGCCGAGCCGCCGATGATCATGCGCGACACCATCTTCTGCGCCATCCCGGAGGACGCGGACCGCGACGCCATCACCGCCTCCATCCACGACATGGAGAAGGCGATCCAGGAGTACGTGCCCGGCTACCGTCTGCTCAACGAGCCGCAGTACGACGAGCCGTCACTGGTTTCCGGTGGGCTGGCGAAGGTTTCGATCTTCGTCGAGGTCGAGGGCGCGGGCGATTTCCTGCCGCCGTACGCCGGAAACCTCGACATCATGACGGCCGCCGCCACCCGCGTGGGTGACGTGATTGCCGATCAAATCATTTCGGCTCGGGTGTAAGGAGATTCGATCATGAACAATGTGCTGAAGCCCTTCTCGGGCGAACTCGATGTGCGCGTCACCGACACCTCGCTGCGGGACGGCTCGCATCACAAGCGTCACCAGTTCACCGTCGAGGATGTGCGCAATATCGTCGGCGCCCTCGATGCCTCCGGCGTTCCGGTCATCGAGGTGACCCACGGCGACGGCCTCGCCGGTTCCTCGTTCAACTACGGATTCTCCAAAACGCCTGAGCAGGAACTGATCAAGGCTGCCGCGGAGACCGCCAAGCAGGCCAAGATCGCCTTCCTGATGCTGCCGGGTGTGGGCATCAAGGAGGACATCAAGATCTCGCAGGACAACGGTGCGTCCATCTGCCGCATCGCCACCCACTGCACCGAAGCGGATGTATCCATCCAGCACTTCGGCTACGCGCGGGATCTGGGCCTGGAGACCGTCGGCTTCCTCATGATGGCGCACAGCACCACGCCGGAACTGCTCGCCAAGCAGGCGCGCATCATGGCCGATGCGGGCTGCCAGTGTGTGTACGTCGTCGATTCCGCCGGCGCCCTTGTGCTGGAACAGGTTTCGGACCGGGTCTCGGCGCTGGTCGCCGAGCTCGGTGATGACGCGCAGGTCGGTTTCCACGGCCACGAGAACCTGGGCCTGGCCGTCGCCAACTCCGTGTACGCGGTGCGGGCCGGCGCCACCCAGATCGACGGCAGCGCGCGCCGCTTCGGCGCGGGCGCGGGTAACCTGCCCGTCGAGGCGTTCATCGGCGTCTGCGACAAGCTCGGCGTCAAGACCGGCGTCGACTTCTTCGCCGTCACCGATGCCGCGGAAGATGTTGTGCGCCCGGTCATGCCGTCCGAATGCCTGCTCGATCGCCAGGCCCTGATGATGGGCTACGCGGGCGTCTACTCCAGCTTCCTGCGCCATGCCGAGCGTCAGGCCGAGCGTTACGGCGTCTCCGCCGCGGAGATGCTGGTGCGCGCCGGTAAGCGCAAGCTGGTCGGCGGCCAGGAGGATCAGCTCATCGATATCGCCCTGGAGCTCCAGCGCGAGAAGGCGGCGGTCACCGCCTGATCGACCGCAGGAGATGAACTGGGCCGCAACCGGAAACGGTTGCGGCCCAGATCGTTTACGTGCGGCTCGCGCCGCCGTTTTCAGGCGGCCAGACGCTGGGGGAGGCGTGACACCAGCTGGTCCAGCTCGGTGCGCCAGCGGCGGTGCACGTTCAGGCGCTCCGGTGCGGCGGTATTCGGCATGCGGTAGTACACCTTCGACCAGATCGAATTGATCTGCATCTCGGTGAACTGCGCAGTGCCGAAGTGCTCGGCGCACACGAACTTCGACGGCCGGCCCGTCCATTTGCTGGCCTCGACAATGACGACCGACGTCTGCGTCAGCGCCACGAAGTAGTATTTCCGCAGGAACAGCATCACGAACCGCACGAAGGGCAGATCATCCACCCACGGGCTCGGCCCGGTGATCGCCTGAAAAGTGAGCTGCAATTGCTCACCCTGCGGTGCGAACTCGACCAACTTCTTGGCCAGCTGCTTCTGAATTGTCGACTTACGAAAAGCCATGCGGCCCAAACCCCCAAAAAGATCTCCCACGGCCCCCAATGGCAGCGGGACGGACCGACCTTAGCGGCCCCTACGCCGGTCCGCCACTCATAAACAACCACCGCCGAGAATTCCGGTGGTGGCGGCGCGCGACCGGCCCTCCGTGACCGCTGCTTCGCACAAATAGCTGGCAGGGAGCTGTCAAGACTGGTCAAATGCTGCGGTACCGCAGATGATGGGGGTATGCGGAAGGATGATGCGATTGCGCCCGGCATTGTCCGGCTGCACCCGAGCGAGGACCTCGGGAGCGATGTGAAGCATTTGCTGCGACGGGTTCGGAGCGAGGCGGTGGTGGCCGTTTCCAGTCCGGTGCGGCAGGAGCGGCATTATTCGCTGGGGCATACGGTGATTCGCGGGCTGCTGGCGGAGGGGAAGCAGGTTCGGCTGCTGTACTCGCCGGATTTCCTGGATTCGCGCGATCGCCGCCCGCTGCTGGAGGATTCGTCGCTGAGCCCGAAGATCCGGGTGTCCAGCCACGACTTTCACAACACCTTCATCATCGACCGGCATGCGGCCATTCTGTGGAGTGGGGCGGGCGCCGCGCATCCCTACATGGTGATGGTTCGCGGACCGGCGCTGGTCGGTGCGATCCATCAATTCGCCACCAGGACATGGGAATCCGCCGACCACCTGTCCACCCGGCCGGGGTTCGGTAGTGCGGAATTCGACGACAAGTCGCTGGCGGTTCTCGATGCGCTCAATCGGGGGCTGAAGGATGAGGTGGCTGCTCGGCAGTTGGATGTTTCGTTGCGTACCTATCGCAGGTATGTCGCTGACCTCATGGTTCGGCTCGATGTCACCACTCGGTTCCAGGTCGGTGTGCGGGCTGCGCAGCTTGGCTTGCTGCCGCCGGGGTGACTCGGGTTGCTGTCGGCGGGGTGATGTGAAGACTCCTGGATAAAAACGCGAGATTTTCAGCTATTCAACGTCTCATCGGTTCTGTCTACTGTTGCTTTTGTTCGGTTCCCCCGGAACGGCCGGGGCGGAAGCGGTAGAGGGAGAAGACGATGCGCGCGGTGATTCAGAAGTCCTTCGGCGGGCCCGAGGTGCTGGAGGTGGCAGAGATCGAGAAGCCGGCGCTGCTCTCGGGTGAGGTGCTGGTGCGGGTGCATGCCAGTTCGGTGAATCCGGTGGATATCGCGGTGCGGTCCGGGGCGTTCCCGCTGCTGGGTGAGCCGCCGTTCGGTGTGGGCTGGGATATTTCCGGGGTGGTCGAGGAGGCCGGGCCGGGGGCGCGCTACGAGATCGGTGAAGCGGTGTACGGGATGCCGTTCTTCCCCCGGGCCGCCACCGCGTACGCGGAGTACGTGGCCGCACCGTCGCGGCAGTTGGCCCGCAAGCCCGCATCGCTGAGCCATATCGAGGCGGCGGCGCTGCCGCTGGCCGCTTTGACCGCATGGCAGGGACTGGTGGACAAGGCCCGTATCAAGGCGGGGGACCGGGTGCTGATTCACCGTGCCGCCGGTGGGGTCGGGCATCTGGCCGTGCAGATCGCCAAGGCGCGCGGCGCGTATGTGATCGCGCTCGCCAGTGCGGCCAAGCACGACTATGTGCTCGGGCTCGGCGCGGACGAGGTGATCGATTACCGCACAACGGATTTCACCGAGGTCGTGCGCGATATCGACGTGGTCTTCGATTCGGTGGCCGACGGGGCGCGGTCGCTGCGGGTGCTGAAGCCGGGCGGGGTGCTCGTCACCATTCTCGAGCATGTGAACCCGGAGCTGGCGGCCACCGTCGAGGCGGCGGGGCGGCGCTTCGCCGGAATCTCGGTGGAGCCGGATTATGCGGGGCTGGAGGCGATTGCCGAACTGGCCGATGCGGGTCTGCTGCGTCCCACCATCGCGGCGGAACTGCCGCTGGAGGACGCACCCAAGGCGCACGAACTCGTCGAGGGGGGACAGACGGTGGGCAAGGTCGTCCTGACGATCGGCTGAGGGGCGGGCATCGAATAATGGGGTCGGAACCCGGGTTGTAGAACTCGGGTTCCGGGCGAAGGAGAGCGGTATGGATGTGCTCAGCGAGGCGCTGGCCTCTATGCGGACGGGTGCGCCGAATTCGGTGCGCACCGACGGCCGCGCACCGTGGGCGCTGCAATTGCCGGCGACGGCGGGCGCCGGATTCCATGTCGTACTGCACGGCAACTGCTGGATCTACCCGTCCGCGAACGCCCTCGAACCCATTGCCCTCGGACCCGGCGATGTGGTGTTCGTGCGCGACGGCTCGGCGCATATCCTCGCCGACCATCCCGACACCCCGCCCGCAATACCTCGGCCGGAGCAGTACACCGCGCGCCCACCTGTCGGCGCGGTGCAGATCGGCGGCGGCGGCGCGGCCGCGAGCCTGCTCTGCGGCAGCTATCACCTGGACGGGCAGCGGCCGCATCCGCTGCTGCGGCAGTTGCCCGAGGTGATCCACCTGCCGGCCGGCGGCGGACGCTATCCCCAACTGGCTGCCGCCGTCGCGCTGCTGCGCGCCGAGCTGGACGCCCCGCGCATCGGCTCGCACGGGATCGTGCCCGCACTCATAGACTCGCTGCTGCTCTACATCCTGCGAGCCTGGATCGAGGAGCAGCCGCAATCGGAATCGGTGGGATGGGCTGCCGCACTGCGGGATCCGGCCGTCGCACTGGCGCTGGCCGCCATGCACGACGAACCGGCCGCCGCCTGGACCGTGCAAACTCTGGCGGATCGCTCGGGCCTGTCCCGCGCCGCCTTCGCCCGCAAATTCAACACCATGGTCGGCGAACCCCCGCTGGCCTACCTGACCCGCTGGCGCCTCACCACCGCTGCCCGCCTGCTGCGCGAAGAAGACCTGCCCATAGGCGTGGTCGCAACCCGCGCCGGGTACAGCTCGGAATTCGCCTTCGGCAAGGCATTCAAACGCGAATACGGCTCGGCCCCGGGGCAATACCGCCGCCAAGCCCGCACCGCAGCTTGAAAGTTATCCACATGCGAAGTGCCCCTGTGGATAACTCCACAGGGGCACTTTTCTATCGCCAGGGTTCGGGGTGAACCCGCCTCACAACCACGTGTCGAGCGTGGTGTTCGTGAGGAAGTGCTCGAGATCCGCACGCCAGGGCGCGGGCACGGTCTTTTCCGGCTCGATGGCCGTGTACTGCCCGCGGTAGAACAGCAGGGGCCGACCGGAATCGGTGGATTCCGACAGCGCCTGCACGCGGCCGATCACAATGTAGTGATCACCGCCGTCGATGACCTGATCCACCGTGCACTCGATGGTGGCCAGGGCATCGTCCAGCAGCGGCAGCTCCAGATCCGAAGTGCGCCAGGGCACCCCGGCGAACTTGTCGGGCTCGCGGGAGCCGAAGCGCGCGCACACCGGCTGCTGTTCCTCTGCGAGGATATTCACGCAGAACTTGCCGTTGGCCTCGATCGCCGCCCAGGACTTGGAAGCCTTGGTGGGGCAGAACAGGACCAGCGGCGGGTCGAGGGAGAGGGCGGCGAACGACTGGCAGGCGAAGCCGATCGGAGCTCCGTCACCGTCGAAGGTGGTGATGACGGTGATGCCGGTGCAGAACTGCCCCAGCACATTCCGGAACTGGCGGGCGTCGATCGCCGGCTGGTCGTCTGTCGTGATCTCGTCAGTCATGGCCAATGTCTCCGTCGCCCTGTCGCTCACTGCTTATCGCATTCCGACGGTGAAGTCGTGGCCCCACAGACTCACTGCGGTGGACTCGCGGGCGATCCACGAGGTGTCCTCGACTTCCAAACCCTCGCAGCCGAATTCGATATCGAATCCGCCCGGAGTCTTCATGTAGAAGGAAAGCATCTTGTCGTTGATATGCCGCCCGAGGGTAGCCGACATCTTCACCTTCTTGCGCGCCGCGCGATCGAGGCAGAGGCCGACATCGTCGGAGCTCTCCACCTCGACCATGAGGTGCACGATGCCGGTCGGATTCGGCAGCGGCAGGAACGCCAGCGCGTGATGGCGCGGGTTGCAGCCGTAGAACCGCAGCCAGGCCGGATCGCCGTCGGCGGGACGGCCGACCATCTGCGGCGGCAGCTTCATCGAGTCGCGCAACCGGAAGCCGAGCACGTCCTGGTAGAACGTCTGTGCCGCAGCATCATCCGTGCAGGTCAGTACCACGTGGCCCAGGCCCTGCTCGGCGGTCACGAACTTGTGCCCGTACGGGCTCATGAAACGCCGGGCCAGGTACTGCGATCCGTGGAACGCCTCCAGCACATTGCCGGAGGGATCCTCGAACGAGATCAGCGCCTCGACGCGGCGATCCTCGACCTCGGCCTTGGTGCCCTCGCGGAAGGCGATCCCGGCCTTGGACAGCCGCTCCCGAATGTCCTGCAGCGCAGGAGCGTCGGTGACCTCCCAGCCGGAGATCTGCAGGCGGTCCCGCTCACCCGGCACGATCACCAGGCGCGCCGGGAAATCATCCATGCGCAGGTAGAGGGCGGTCGGGTCGGGCCCGGTGCCCTCCATCATGCCGAGCACCTTGAGCCCGTATTCGCGCCAGGCCGCCATATCGGTGGCCTCGATGCGCATGTATCCGAGCGCTCGAATACTCATGCCTACTTCTCCTTGACGCCGAGCAGGAAGTCCGTTGCGAGGCGGTTGAACTCGTCGAACTTCTCCAATTGCGCCCAGTGCCCACAGCCACCGAACACGTGCAGTTGCACGCGCGGCACCATCTTCAAGGCCACGAGTGCGCCGTCGATCGGGTTCACCCGATCCTCCCGGCCCCAGATCATCAGCACCGGCTGCCGCAGCTTGAACGCATCGCGCCAGATCATGCCCTTGGCGAAATCGGGTCCGGCGAAGGAGCGACCCATGGCGCGGGTGGCCTCGAGCGACTCCGGCTTGCTCGCCTGCTCGAAACGCTCATCGATGAGCTCCGGCGTGATCAGCTTCTGATCGAAGACCATGATCCGCAGGAACGCCTCGAGGTTCGCGCGCGTCGGCTCGTAATTGAACTTCGACAGCAGCTTGACGCCCTCGGTGGGGTCCGGCGCGAACAGGTTGGTGGACAACCCGCCCGGGCCCATCAGCACCAGTTTGCCGGCGCGGTCCGGGTAGTCCAGCGCGAACCGGGCCGCCGCGCCGCCGCCGAGCGAATTGCCCAGCAGGTGCACTCGATCGGTGATGCCGAGGGTGTCCAGCAGATCCTTCAGCGCGGACGAGCTGTGCACGAAGTACTGCGGGTGCTCGGTCGGCTTGTCGGACAGCCCGAATCCGGGCTGATCCACTGCCAGCACATGGAATTCGCGCGCCAGCACCGGAATGTTCTTCGCGAAGTTCGACCACGACGACGCGCCGGGACCGCCACCGTGCAGCAGCACGATGGTGGGGCCGTTGCCGACGCCCGCCTCGTGATAGTGCAGCTTCAGATCCGGGCGAACCTGCGCGAACTTCGACGTGGACTCGAAGGTGATCTCTTCAACGGTGGTCATGGGGCTACACCATCGTGTCGGTGATCGGGAGCCCGAACGCGTGCGTGCCGTACATGACGTAGGCGCGCTCGGCATCATTGGCGGCGTGCACACGACCGGCGTGCGCGTCACGCCAGAAGCGCTGCAGCGGAGTGCCGTTGGCGAGTGCGGTGGCGCCCGAGGCCTCGAACAGCTTGTCGATCGACGCGACGGCCCGGCCGGTGGCGCGGACCTGGTCGCGACGGGCGCGAGCGCGCACGTCGAACGGGACGTCCTCGCCCTCGAGCAGGTAGGCGTACTCGTCCGCGACATTGCCGGACAGCTGACGCCACGCGGCGTCGATATCACTGGCGGCCTCGGCAATTCGCACCTTGCCGAACGGATCGTCCTTGGCGTTCTCGCCGGCGTAGGCGGCGCGCACGCGCTTGCCCTGGTGCTCGACGTGCGCGTCGTAGGCGCCGTAGGCCATGCCGACGATCGGGGTCGAGATGGTGGTGGGGTGGATGGTGCCCCACGGCATCTTGTACACCGGATCGGTATTCTGCTCGAGGCCAGGGGATTTCAACTCGCCCATGGCGCGGAAGCTGAGGAAACGGTGCTTGGGTACGAACACGTTCTCGACGACGATGGTGTTGGATCCGGTGCCACGCAGACCCACCACGTTCCACACATCGTTGATCTTGTACTCGCTGCGCGGGATCAGGAAGCTGCCGAAATCCACCGGCTTGCCGTTCTTGATCACCGGTCCGCCGACGACCACCCAGTCCGCGTGGCCCGAGCCGGAAGACCAAGCCCAGGAACCGTTCACGGTGTAACCGGTGCCGTCCTCGGTGACCACGCCGGCGCCCATGGGCGCGTAGGACGAGGAAATGCGGACGTCGGTGTTCTCGCCCCAGACCTCTTCCTGCGCACGCTGATCGAACAGCGCCAGGTGCCAGTTGTGCACACCGATGATGCCGGCCACCCAGCCGGTGGAGCCGCAGGCGCTGGCGATCTTGCGGACGGTGTCGTAGAAGACGACCGGATCGGCCGCGTAGCCGCCCCACTGCTTGGGCTGCAGCAACTTGAAGAATCCGGCGGCCTGGAGGTCCTTGATGGACTCTTCGGGGATCTGTCGCAGATCCTCGGCCTGCTGGGCCCGCTCGCGGAGAGTGGGCAGCAGTGCCTCGACCCGCTCAACTACTTCTTGCGTCATCGCGCCAGTTGCTCCTGCCTGGTGAATCGGGCGGTTCTCGTTTGTCTCTGAGACTAGAACACGTTCCTATTTCTGTCGAGAACAGAGGCCCGCCAGGGCCGTGTCGTGGACGTGGCGCGCCTCACGAGGACTTTTGTCCATTGTTTGGGCAGACAACTAGCGTGATCGCCCGCGTTTTTGTAACGTGTTCTAGTACTTCCAGAGGAGGATCACAATGTCGACAACCCCACCGGGGCCCCGTGGGAAGGTTCGCGAGATCGACGTGGGCGCGGCGCCCACTCGCTACGCCCGGGGCTGGCATTGCCTGGGTCTCGCCAGCACCTTCCGTGATGGCAAGCCGCACGCGGTCAACGCTTTCGGCACCAAGCTGGTCGTTTTCACCGACAGCAAGGGCGATCTGAAGATCCTCGACGGTTACTGCCGCCACCTGGGCGGGGACCTGTCCATGGGCGAGGTCAAGGGCGATTCCATCGCCTGCCCGTTCCACGATTGGCGCTGGGGCGGCGACGGCAAGTGCACGGGCATTCCGTATGCCCGGCGCGTGCCCCCGCTGGCTCGCACCCGCTCGTGGAGCACCCTCGAGCGCAACGGACAGCTGTTCGTGTGGCACGACCACGAAGGCAGCAAGCCCACCGACGAGGTGACGATTCCCTACATCGACGGCGCCTACAAGGACGCCGAGGGCAACCCGCTCGAGGAACTGTCCGGCGAGTGGACCGAGTGGACCTGGAACTCGATGCTGATCGAGGGCGCCAACTGCCGCGAGATCATCGACAACGTCGTGGATATGGCGCACTTCTTCTACATCCACTACGCGTTCCCGACCTTCTTCAAGAACGTGCTCGAGGGTCATGTCGCGACCCAGTACCTCGAGACCAAGGCCCGCCCCGATATCGGCAATGCGGCCAAGGCCGGCATCGATGTGCTGCTCAAGTCCGAGGCGTCGTACTTCGGGCCGTCGTACATGATCAACCCGCTGCTGAACATCTACAGCGGCTTCGAGGTCAAGACGGTCCTGATCAACTGCCACTACCCGGTCACGCAGGACTCGTTCATGCTGCAGTGGGGTGTGGCGCTGCAGAAGCCCAAGGGTCTGCCCGAGGCGCAGGCCGCGGGTTTCGCCGCCAAGATGACCGAGGGCGTCAGCGAGGGCTTCCTGCAGGACGTCGAAATCTGGAAGCACAAGTCCAAGATCGACAACCCGCTGCTCACCGAGGAAGACGGCCCGGTCTACCAGCTGCGCCGCTGGTACGACCAGTTCTACGTGGACGTCGCCGATATCGACCCCAAGTCGACGCAGCGCTTCGAATTCGAGGTCGACACCTCCAAGGCCAATGAGGCCTGGGGTCTCGAGGTCGAGGAGAACCTGCGCAAGAAGCGCGAGGCCGACGAGGCCGCTTCCCAGGAGGCGAGCGTCTGATGACCGCCTGGGCGAAAGCACCCGACTTCGCGGACCGTCCCGAGCGGCGGGCGCAGGTGCGCGCCCAGACTGTCCTGGACAAAGAGCACTACATGGAGTCCGGACTGACACCGATCGCGTGTTCGTCCTGCGGTACCGAGGTGCTGGTGCGCAAGCACAGCAGCAATCAGAAAACCGTGCAGTGGACGGTCAATCCGGCCGACCACTGCCCGGTGTTCCGCAAGATGGCCGAGGCCGGGCCGATCTTCGGCAAGCCGGACTCCTGCCCCAACCTCGAGCGGACCATCGACCACGCGGTGGCCGAGGGCCTGCTCGAAATAGACGACTAGTCCAGACGGAAGTCGGCGAAGTCGAAACCCGGTGCGACGACACAGCTCACCAAGGCATAGTCGTCACCCGCCGGGCGGGCGGATTGGCTCAGCCCACCGGGGACCACCGCCTGGGGCCGGTGCCCCTGCTCGACATCGGGTCCGAGGACGATCTCCTCGCCCCCGATGTTCAACAGCAGGGGGCCGCCCCGATGCCAGAACCACATCTCGTCCGAGCGCACCGTATGCGGTGCGGACTCTTCGCCCGGCAGCAGCAGGAAATAGATCGCGGTCGCGCTCGAGCGCGGGCCGTCATAGCCCTTGGGCTCGAATTCGACTCCGCTGCGCCAGGTTTCCCGATACCAGCCGCCTTCCGGATGCGGCAGCAGATCCAATTCCGCGGCCAGCTGCGGCCGCTCGTCGCTCATGAGAAGTGCGTCTTCGGCTTGGTTTCCAGGACGCCGTCCACGTAGATATCCACCTTCTCGTTGTAGAAGCTGGCGAAGCCCGCTATTTTCTGGCTTTCCGGTGTCGGGGTGCGGTAGATCCAGACCAGATCAGGGTGCACGTCCTCGCCGAGCCGCACATTCCAGTACTCGGCATTTCCCTTGTAGGGGCACAGGGTTCGAGTATCCGAGTGCTGCAGCAGGTCCAGGCGGATATCGGTGAGGGGCAGGTAGTAGCGCGCCGGGAGACCGGTCTCGAAGAGAATGCGCGGATTGCGGGAGTCGGCGACGGTCTGCCCGGCCACCTCCACGCGAATGTGCCGGGAGCTGGAGAGAATATCGATGCGGTGGTAGGGATCGCGGGGATGGCCGTAGATCGGCTCGTCCTCCTCGAACCATTCGTCCATCGCCTTGGCTTCGAGGCGCACCAGGTCCTGTAGGTCCGAGGTCGGCGAGTCGAGGTAGCGCACGGCCGCGCCGGGGGCGACGGTCCCGTTCGCGATCACATCGAATCCGGTGGGCGTGCCCAGATGATTCGCGTCCCGGGTGTCGCCGGTCGGCTCCAGTTTCACCCGCAGCTCATCGGGTGGAAAGTAGTAGGTGGGGTAGTAGGCGTGCTCCCACACCAGCTTGGATTTGATGGTGTCGACGGCCAGTTGACCGCCCAGATAGACGCGCACGCGCTTGGCGCACGGTTCGACGCGTACCTGATCCGTCTTCGATTCGGACATGATTCCGACGGTACTCCGACTGGAAGCGGTAGGCGGATAACACAATTCATCACACGGTCGCGCTCGGGCGGAGGCCGCGCGCCGTGACGATTTTCTTACCCTGACCTGCCTCGATATGGTGTTCTAGCAACATTCGAGCAACAACGTGAGGTGGCAGGTACATGTCGGAACCGAGCAGCGCCGGACCGGACGGGCTGCGGACCGGGCTACGCCGCCGCCATATGACCATGCTCGCCATCGGCGGCGCGATCGGCGCGGGACTGTTCGTCGGCAGCGGTTCGGTGATCGGCACTGCTGGACCGGCCGCCGTCATCTCCTACGCGGCCGCCGGACTGCTGGTGCTGTGCGTTATGCGGGCCCTCGGCGAGATGGTGGTGGCCCGGCCGGTCGCCGGCTCGCTCGCGGAGTACTCGCGCATGGCCATGGGTCCGTTCGCCGGATTCACCATCGGCTGGATCTACTGGTACCTCTACGTAATTCTGGTCGGTGCCGAGGCCGTCGCCGGTGCGGCCATCCTGTCTAGTTGGATCGATCTGCCGCAGTGGGTGCTGTCGGCGGGACTGCTGATCCTCATGACCTCGGTCAATCTGGTGTCGGTGAAATCGTTCGGCGAGTTCGAATTCTGGTTCGCCTCCATCAAAGTGGTGGCGATCGTGCTGTTCCTGGTGATCGGCGCGGCCTGGGTGTTCGGGCTGTGGCCGGATGCCGATGCGGGTTTCCACAATCTGACCGCGTTCGGCGGCTTCGCACCCAATGGCGTCACCGGGATCTTCTCCGCGATCGTGGTCGTCATGTTCGCGTTCGGCGGCACCGAGATCGTCACCGTCGCGGCCGCCGAATCCAAGGAGCCCGGCAAGGCCGTCGCCAGCGCCACCAACAATGTGCTGTGGCGCGTGGGCCTGTTCTACGTGGCCTCGATCTTCCTGGTCGTGACCATCCTGCCGTGGAACGACGCCCAGGTGCTGAAGAGCCCGTTCGTCACCGCCCTCGACCATATGGGCGTCCCCGCGGCAGGCACCATCATGGAGGTCGTCATCCTGACGGCGGTGCTGTCGGTGCTCAATTCCGCCATTTACGTCTCCTCCCGCATGCTCTACGTCCTCACCCGGGACGGCGATGCCCCCGCGGCCCTGGTGAAGGTCAACAAACGGGGTGTGCCCGCGCGGGCGGTGCTGCTCGGCACGGTCGCGGCCTGGGGTGCGGTCATCGCCTCGTACATCTCGCCGGACCAGGTCTTCACCTTCCTGGTGAACTCCATCGGCGTAGTCCTGGCCTTCGTCTACATCGCAATCATGTTCTCGCAGATCAGACTTCGAGCCCGCCTCGCCCGCGAAGACCCCGCCGCCCTCACCTACCGCATGTGGGGCTACCCCTACATCAGCTGGTTCGTCATCATCGCGATCTTCGCCGTCTTCATCGCCATGGCCACCAACCCCGCCCAGCGCAACCAACTCCTCGCCTCCACCGTCAGCCTCCTGGCAGTGGCCGCCCTCTACCCCCTCCGCAAACGCTTCGGCAGCAGGGCCCCGGTGCGTGAGGTCGAGGTCCTGCATCACTGATGTATATCGCTGCGGCACACTGAAACCCGCGATGAATCAGGCGATTCTGGACTGATGCCGACTGTTGTCGAACAAGAGTTCGATCAATCGATCTACCGTTTCATCTATGGTCAGCTCGAAACATGAAGCGTTGCACCGCATCTTCCAGCGGCACCCTGAGGTATTCGCCCATGCCTTCGCGGCGTTGAAACTGCCATTTCCTGAGCCGCGCGAGGTTGCGCTGCTGCCAAATGACCTCACGGAGATCGAACCAATTGAACGTCGCGTGGATACCTTGCTACGCATCGAAACCGACAACGGTGCATTTCTACTCTTGATCGAGGCGCAGGGCCGCGATGACCGGAACAAACCCGGATCTTGGGCCTACTACCTCGCGCATGTCTACGCCAAATACAAGGTGCCGCCGGTGCTGCTGGTGGTATGTCACGATGCCGCCACCGCCAGCTGGGCAACCGGGCCACTTCTGATCGGGCCGCGCCAGTGGGCGAGTCTCATGGTCTATCCACTGGTTCTCGGCCCACACAACGTGCCGCTGGTGACCGACGTCAGCGCAGCCATCGAGGACATTCCCCTCGCCACCCTGTCGGCGATCACTCACGCCAACCATCCGGGCATCGGTACGATATTGCATACTCTGGCCACTGCGTTGCAGGGTATCGATCAGGACGATGCGCTTATTTTCGCTGAGCTGACCGAACTCGGTTTGGGTAATAGCTTCGCCGCACCTATCTGGAGGAAGATGATGACCGTGGACCTGTCCTTCTTCCGCTCCGAGACGTCGCAGCGCATGCGCGCTGAAGCCCGTGCCAAAGGTATTGCAGACACGGTCTTCGCGCTTCTCGAATCGCGAGGCATTGAGATGACGCAGGCGGCTCGTGACCGAATCGTTTCCTGCTCCGATCCTGCGGTACTGCAGGTTTGGGCGGTCCGCTCAGCATCGGCCACCAACGTCGATGACCTCTTCGTAGACGAGTAGTGACAGCTGCGGTCGGTTCGTGTGCAGCTGCAGGCAGGTGCTCAGTCTTCGCCGAAGGTGATGGCTTGGGCTTCGGCGGGGGTATGGGCGGCGGGGGCGTGATCGTCCATGTGGGCGAGCAGTTTTCGGCCGGAGAGCAGGACGCCTACCGCGGCGGCGGTGCAGGCTGCGCCTACCCAGAAGGGGAGGGCCATGTGGTGTTCGCCGAGTTTGCCTGCCAGGTAGGGGGCGGCTGCGCCGCCGGCGAAGCGGACGAAGCTGTAGGCGGCGGAGGCGGTGGCGCGTTCCACGGGGGCCGATTCCATGACGGCCTCGGTGATGAGGGTGTTGTTGATGCCGAGGAACAGGCCCGAGACGATGGTGCCGACGACCAGGACGGGCTGGTGGTGGGCGTACGCCGCCATGATTGCCAGATCGGCGGCGAACAGGGCCAGGGACAGAGCCATCATGTGAACGGTTCCGAAGGCGCGCTGCAACTTCGGGGCCAGGAAGACCGAGGAGAAGGCGAGCAGCAGGCCCCAGCCGAAGAAGATGAAGCCGATTTGGTAGGTACCCATGTTCAGCGGGAACGGGGTGTAGGCGAGCAGGGTGAAGAAGCCGTAGTTGTAGAGCAGGGCGGTGATGCTCACCAGCAGAAGGCCGGGGTAGGTGAGCGCCTTGAAGGGTGCGGTGATGGAGGTCGGCTTGGCCGGTTTCGGGGCTTCGGGCAGCAGGACCACCAGGGCGATCATGGCGATGGCCATCAGGACCGAGACGCCGAAGAACGGTGCGCGCCAGCTGAAGTGGCCCAGGAAGCCGCCCACGAGCGGGCCGGTGGCAATGCCGATGCCGAGCGCCGCCTCGTAGAGGATGATGGCGCGGGCAGTGCCGCCGGACGCCGCACCGACAATGGTGGCGAGGGCGGTGGCGATGAACAGCGCATTGCCAAGACCCCAGCCCGCACGGAAGCCGACGATCTGGCTCACGGTGCCGGAACCGCCTGCGAGCGCGGCGAATACGACAATGACGGCCAGACCGGCGAGCAGTGTCTTCTTTGCGCCGAAGCGGCTGGAGATCACACCGGTGATGAGCATGGCAATGCCGGTGACCAGCATGTAGCTCGTGAACAGCAGCGTCACCTGCGACGGCGATGCGTGCAGCTGTTCGCCGATCGGCTTCAGGATCGGATCGACCAAACCGATTCCCATGAAGGCGATTACGGACGCGAAGGCCACGGCCCACACGGATTTCGGTTGCTTGGTACGGGTAGGGGTGCGGGCAAGTCCGTCGACGACGGGCCGGGTGTCCGACAAGGTGCTCACAATCAGTTCCTCATCTACGGGTTCTGTTGATTCGCAGCTGGTTTCGGGGTGAATCGGGTGGCGCGGGGTTTCAGCTCCCGGTCGCCTTCAGGGCCTCGATAGCTTCGCGGGTGATTGCCAGCCGGGCCCTGCCTGCGGATATGAGTTCGTCCGCGAGGCCGGCCCGGCTTCGGCCAGTCGGCCGATCAGCGCCGTTGCTGCCGGCTGTGAGCATCGCGGTGGATCGTCATCCCCGGTGCTCGACTGTACCCATATATTGTTGCATAAGCTAACTATGTATTTACATAGGCTAACGATATTTTCCAGGGTGAGATGGCACACAAAAGGCCGGGACCAGGGCTTGCGCCCCAGATCCCGGCCGCTGTCGTGCGGAGTATTGCCGCCTAGGCCGGGCGGGCCAGGGGGCGGGCGGGGGTGCCGAAGAGCTGGGCGTCGCCGTGTGCGCGTTTGAAGAACAGATGTGCGTCGTGTTCCCAGGTGATGGCGATGCCGCCGTGCATCTGGACCGTCTCCGAGACCACCGAGTTCAAGGTGGTGGTGGCGTGCAGGCGGGCCGAGGCCACATCGACGGGGTCGGCGGTGCCTTCGGCCAGGCCGGAGATGGCGAGATAGGCGATGGAGCGGGTCGACTCGACCAGGACGTACATATCGGCCATGCGGTGCTTCAGGGCTTGGAAGCTGCCTATGGGGCGGCCGAACTGCACGCGGGATTTGCTGTATTCGACGGTCATGTCGAGGCACTGCTCGGCCGCGCCGAGCTGTTCGGCGGTGACTGCGGCCCAGGCGATTTCGCGCAGTCGGCCGAGGTCGACCGCACCCAGGGCGCGGGCGGGAGCCGCGGCGAATTCGATCTTCGTGAGGCGGCGGGTCGGGTCCATGGTCGGCAGCACGGTGCGGGTCACGCCCGCGGCCGCGCCGTCGACCTCGAACAGGCCGTCGGCGGTCAGCACCAGCAGGGTGTTCGCATGTGCGCCGTCGACGACGTAATGCGCGGTGCCGGACACGGTTTCACCCTCGGCGCGGACACCGAAGGAATCCCAGCCCTGCGGCCCGGCCCAGCAGAGGGCGAGCGTGCGCACACCCTCGGCGACCTCCGGCAGCAGCCGCTCATTGGCTTCGGCATTGCCGGCCAGCAGCAGCGCCTGCACACCCAGCACGGCCGAGCCGAGCATGGGCGGCGCGATCAGCGTCCGGCCGAGCTCCTCGACCACCAGCAGGGCCTCGACCAGGCCGACCCCGACCCCGCCGAACTCCTCCGGAATGGCAAGGGCCGCAACGCCGACCTGCTCGCACAGCAGCTTCCACAGCTGCTCGTCATAGCCGCGTTCGGCGTCGAGCCCGCGCCGCATGGCCGCACTGTCACCGTGCTTGGCCAGCACCGCGCGCACGGTGGTCGCGAGTTCCTGCTGCTCGGCCGTAATGCTCATGCCTGCGCTCCCATCGTGCCGACCGGGTCGGTCGAATAGCGGCGCGCACTCGAATTGCCCAGCGCGCCAGCGGTATGAATTGTGTTCGGCACACACGTGGCGTGCCCGGAGCGCGCGGCCCGGTCTGGGCGCTCGCCGATCGAAAGGCGCGGCTGTACCGGTCGGCCCGTTGTTCCGCGGCCACGTGGGTGGTGCCCCCGGACCACCCGACTCGCCCGCTGTGCGGCGGCAATCACGCTGCCGCTCCGGTGCTTCCGGCGCGCAGGGCGGCGGCGATGCGGGCGCGGTGGAAATCCGTTGTGCCCCAGGCGGAACGGAGGGCAGTGACCTTGGTCAGCCAGAGGGACAGGTCGAATTCGGCGGTGTAGCCGATGGCGCCGTGTACCTGCAGGCCGATGCGGGCGGCCTGGTAGGCGGCCTCGCCGCAGGCGAGCTTGGCGGCGGAGATATCGCGGGCGCGGGTGGTGGCGCCGGCCTCGTCCCGGAGGGTGAGGGCGGCGCGGTAGAGCAGGGGCTGCGCCATCTCCAGGCCGATCATGACGTTCGCCAGGTGATGCTTGATCGCCTGGTACTGGCCGATCGGCTTGCCGAACTGCTGGCGCTGCTTCACATAGTCGACGCTGGTGTCCAGCAGCGCGCGGCCCGCGCCGAGCAGCTGGGCGGCGGCGGCCAGGGCCGCGGTGTCGAAGGCCAGATCGATTGCGGCGCCGACACCTTCGCCCTCGGCGAGCACGTTGCCGGTCTCGAGGGTGAACAGGCGGCGCGCGGCGTCGATGGACTTCGCCTGCTCGCCCGCACCGGCGAACGAGACCCGATCGCCCGCGGCGACCAGGATCAGGTCGGTGATATCGGCGTCCAGGGCGACGGGTGCGCCTGCCGCCGACTGCGCGCTGGGTCCGGCCGTGGAACCGGCAGCAGGTGCGTTATCCGTACGGGCAGAACCGGATCCCGATGTGCCGGCGATGGCGAGGGTGCCGAGCTTGGCTCCCTCGGCCAACTGCGGCAGCCATGTGGCAGCCGCGTCCGTATCCGGGAGTGCCTGCAGCAGTGCGGGAATCGCGGCCGCGGTCTCCACCAGCGGTCCGGGCACCGCGGCCCGGCCGATCTCGGTGAAGGCCACGATCAGTTCCACCGGCCCGGCGCCGAAGCCGCCGTTCTCCTCGGAGCTGATCAGGCCGAGTGCGCCCGCCTCACCGAGCTGGCCGATCAGCGCCAGTCCGGCGGCGGAATCGCCGGCACCCCAGGCCCGTACGGTGCCCGGCGTCTTGGCCGCCTCGCCCATCTTGCGCAGGCTGGTGGCGAAATCGAGTTGTTCTGCGGTCAGTGCGAATCGCATGGTCGTCCTCCGGGTGACTAGCGCGGCAGCCCGAGCAGGCGTTCGGCGATGATATTGCGCTGGATCTCATTGGTGCCCGCGTAGATCGGGCCCGCCAGCGAGAACAGGAAGCCGTCGGTCCAGGCCGACTCCTGTTCGGCGGCGGCGCCGTGCAGATCCAGCGCGGTCTCGTGCATGGCAATGTCCAGGTCCGACCAGAACACCTTGTTCACGGACGATTCCGCGCCCAATTGCCCGCCGTCGGCGAGCCGGGTGACGGTGGCCCAGGTGTTGAGCCGGTACGCCTCGGCGCCGACCCAGGCCTGCACCACGCGATTGCGCAGCGCGGTATCGGTGTCGGCCGCGGCGTGCTGCCACAGGTCGATGAGCTTGGTGGCGGTCGCATTGAACCGGCCGGGGGAGCGCAGCGAGAGCCCGCGCTCATTGCTGGAGGTCGCCATCGCGACCTTCCAGCCATTGTTGGCCTCACCGATCACATCGGCATCGGGCACGAACACATTGTCCAGGAAGATCTCCGCGAAACCGGGCTCCCCGTCCAGCTGCGGAATCGGCCGCACCGTAATGCCTGCGGACGTCAGCGGGAACATGAGGTAGGTGAGCCCCTTGTGCCGCTGCGCCTCCGGATCGCTGCGGAACAGGCCGAAGCCCCAATCCGCGAAGGACGCACGGGAACTCCAGGTCTTCTGGCCGTTGAGCAGCCAGCCGCCCTCGGTGCGCTTGGCGGTGGAGCGGATACCGGCGAGATCGCTACCGGCCTCCGGCTCAGACCACGCCTGCGCCCAGATGTCTTCGGCGCGCGCCATTCTCGGCATGAACCGGGCCAGCTGCTCCGGCGAACCGTGCTCGAAGAGCGTCGGGGCCAGCAGGAAGATGCCGTTCTGCGAGACGCGGCCGGGCGCTCCGGAGGCGTAGTACTCCTCTTCGAAGACGACCCATTCGGTCAGCGAGGCATCCCGGCCGCCGTATTCGGCAGGCCATGCGACACAGGACAATCGGGCGTCGGCCAGCTTGGCCTCCCACGCCCGGTGCGCCTCGAACCCCTCCTCGGTGTCCATGGACGGCAGGGGAGTGGCGGGCACATTGGCGGCCAGGAACTCGCGCACCTCGCGGCGGAATTCCTCTGTCTTGGCATCGAATTCGAGGTCCACTTACTTCGCCCCGTCCTTCTGGGTATCGCCCGCGGTGGTAGCGGTGGCTTTCATGGATTTGGCGTTCATCCCGCCCAGCGAGTCGGCGCCGACCTCGGCATTGTGCGCGTGCGCGAAGTGATGCAGCCCGAAGACCGAATCCATCCCCGAGCGCATACCCATGAGGTCCTCGCACTGGTTGACGGCCTTCTTGGCCAGCGCCAGCCCGAATTGCGGCATGGCGGAGATCTTCTCGGCCAGCGCGAAGGTCTCGGTCTCCAGATCGCCGCGCTCGACGACCCTGTTGACCATGCCCCACTCGTACGCCTGCGCGGCGGTGAAGCGGTCACCGGTGAACAGGATCTCCTTGGCCCGGCGTGGTCCGAGCACCCACGGGTGCGCGAAGTACTCGACGCCCGGAATGCCCATGCGGACAACCGGATCGGAGAAGAACGCGTCCTCGGAGGCGACGATCATGTCGCACGACCAGGCCAGCATGAGCGCACCGGCGATGCAGGCCCCCTGCACCATGGCGATGGTCGGCTTGGGGATCTCCCGCCAGCGGCGGCACATGTTCAGGTAGACCTCGGTCTCGCGTGCGAACCGCTGGTCACCGCCCGGCCGATCGGTGTGGTCCCACCACAGCGCGGCCTGGTTCTCGTACTTGATGTGATGGTCGCGGCCCGGTGTGCCGATATCGTGCCCGGCGCTGAAATGCTTTCCGGCGCCGGCCAGCACGATCACCTTGACCTCGGCATCCTCCACGGCTCGCACGAAGGCGGCATCGAGGGCGTAGGTCATGACCGAGTTCTGCGCATTGCGGTAGTCCGGCCGGTTCAGCGTGACGACCGCGATCGCGCCGCGCTTCTCGTAGAGGACGACGTCACCCTCATCGGGAATCGGGCCCAATCGCTGCGCTGAATTTCCACTGTCGTGGGCGCTCACGCCTTCTCCTCACGTAGTTGCCGCTTGAGTACCTTGCCGGCCGCGCTGTACGGCAGTTGGTCGCGGAATTCCACGAACTGCGGCACCTTGAACCGGGCCAGCAGCGTCTTGGCATGTGCCAGCACCTCTTCCGCGGTCAGCGCGGATCCGGGCTTGCGCACCACGAACACCTTGCCGACCTCGCCCATGCGCTCGTCCGGTACACCGATGACCGCGGTCTCGGCGACACCGTCGAGCCGGGCCATGGCCTGCTCCACCTCGGCGGGATACACATTGAAGCCGCCGGAGATGTACATATCCTTGAGCCGGTCGGTGATCTTCACGTAGCCGTGCTCATTGATCACCGCGACATCGCCGGTGTGCAGCCAGCCGTCCCGGTCGATGGTGTCGGCGGTGGCCTGCGGATCGTCCAGATAGCCGATCATGATCTGCGAACTGCGCAGCAGCAGTTCGCCATTGTCGGCGAGCTTGAGTTCGAAGCCCGCGATGGCGCGGCCGCAGGTATTGGCGATGGTCTCGCTGGAGTCCTCCGGACGGCACATGGTGCCGAATCCGCCGGATTCGGTCTGCCCGTAGGCGGTCAGCACCACATCGAAGCGCAGTTCGTCGCGCATTCGCTCGATGAGCACCACCGGCACGGTGGCGGCGCCGGTGACGGCGACCCGCAGCGTCGACAGATCCGCCGCGGCGCGAGCCGGATGCTCGAGCAGGGATTGGAAGATGGTCGGCGGCCCGGTGACCACGGTGATGCGCTCATCGTGAATGAGCCGCATGGATTCCGGCACGTCGAACACGGCCTGCGGGACGATGGTCGCACCGGTGACCAGGCAGGTGAGAATGCCCGCCTTGTAACCGAAGCTGTGGAAGAACGGCGGCACCACCAGAAAGCGGTCGCTGCTGTTCAGGGTCGCGCAGTCGGCCCAGGAGCGGGCGCTGGTCAGGACGCGCCCGTGCGGAATGAGTACGCCCTTGCTGCGCCCGGTGGTGCCGGAGGTGAAGAGAATGTCCGAGAGATCTTCCGGCTGTACGGATTCCGCGCGCGCGATGGCGTCCTCGAGCGAGACCGCCTCGGCCAGCTTCGGCAGCTCGGACCAGGCGATGGCGTCGACGGCCTCCACACCCTCGGCGGGAATGGAGATGACGGTGTCGATCACCAATTCCGGTGCGGTGGCGCGCAGTTCGGCCAGCCGGTCCCGGCCCAGGAAGGAGCCGGTGATGAACAGCGCCTTGGCATCGACCCGGCTCAGCACCTCGGCGACCTCATCGGCCACGTACCGCGTATTCAGCGGAACGATCACCGCGCCGACATAGTGGGTGGCCAGCAGTGCGGTCACCCAGTGGTGCGTATTGGGGGCCCAGATGCCGATCCGGTCGCCCCGCCGCACGCCGCGGGCAAGCAGCGCGCGGGCGGTCTCACGGACCGAATCGAGCAGCTGCTCCCAGCTCAGTGTCACGGCACCGTCGCAGACGGCAGGTGCTGAGCCGAAGGCGCTCGCGGCGTGGTGCAGCGCGAGCGGAGTGGTCTGCGGTGGGGATGTCACGGGGTCTCCGAGCGTCCGGGAATGGGTCTAACAAAGCAAGTGCTTGGTAGGTTACTCTACGGGGGTGAGCATGATCCAGACCCCCGAACCGGCCAGCGGGACCACGGTAAGTCGTGAATCCGGCCCGGATGCTGAATTCCGCGCTGAGGTGCGTGACTGGCTGACGGAGAACCTGAACGGGAAGTTCAGTCACCTGCGCGGTCTGGGCGGCCCGGGCCGTGAGCACGAAGCCTTCGAGGAGCGTCTCGAATGGGATCGCGCCCTCGCCGCCGCCGGACTCACCTGCCTCGGCTGGCCCAAGGAGTGGGGCGGCCGCGACGCCACCCTGCAGCAGCAGGTCATCTTCCACGAGGAGTACGCCAAGGCCGATGCGCCCAGCCGCGTCTCGCACCTCGGTGAGGAACTGCTCGGCCCGACCGTGCTGGCCTTCGGCACCGAGGAGCAGAAGCAGCGCTTCCTGCCCGGCATTCGCAATGTGACCGAGCTGTGGTGCCAGGGGTACTCCGAGCCCGGCGCGGGCTCGGATCTGGCCGCAGTCAGCACTTCTGCGTACCTGGATGGCGAAGAATGGTCGATTTCCGGACAAAAGGTGTGGACTTCGCTCGCGCATCTGTCTGATTGGTGCTTTGTCGTCGCGCGCACCGAGAAGGGCTCGAGCCGTCACCACGGTCTGTCCTATCTGCTGGTGCCGATGAAGCAGCCCGGTGTCGAGGTGCGGCCGATCATCCAGCTCACCGGGACCGCGGAGTTCAACGAGGTCTACTTCGACAATGCCCGCACCGCAGCCGATCTCGTGGTCGGCGCGCCCGGCGACGGGTGGAAGGTCGCGATGGGCACGCTCACCTTCGAGCGCGGCATCTCGACCGTCGGCCAGCAGATTCGGTACGCCGGTGAGCTCGCCGACCTGGAAGCCGTCGCGAAGCAGAACGGCGCACTCGAAAACGCCGTCATCGCAGACCGTTTCGATCAGGCCTGGGTCGGACTGCGGGTACTGCGCGCCCACGTGCTGCGCACCCTGGAAACCGGCCACGAGGGCGCGTCGGTCGATGCCCGCACGGCGGCCGGTCAGGCGTCGGTCACCAAACTGCTCTGGGCCAACTGGCACCGCGATCTCGGCGAGCTGGCCATGGACGTGCTCGGCGCGCCCGGCCTCATCGCCGACGCCGCCGGTGACGATCTGAATGCCTGGCAGCGCATGTTCCTTTTCACTCGCGCGGACACCATTTACGGCGGCTCGAACGAGATTCAGCGCAATATTATCTCCGAGCGTGTGCTCGGACTTCCCCGGGAGGCTCGTCCATGAGTGAGCGAAGCGAACGTCCGTCGAACGCTGTCGATTTGTCCATCGCCCCTGAAATCACGCCCGGCCACAACCTGCTCGCGGGCAAGGTCGCCGTGGTCACCGCCGCGGCCGGTACCGGAATCGGTTCGGCCACCGCGCGCCGGCTGCTGTCCGAGGGTGCGGATGTTGTCGTCTCCGATTGGCACGAGCGTCGCCTCGAGGAGACCGAAGAGGCGCTGCAGGCCGAATTCCCGGACCGCCGTGTGGCTTCCGCGCCCTGCGATGTGAGCTCCACCGAACAGGTGAATCAGCTCATCGCACAGGCGGTTTCGGCGCTGGGCCGCATCGACATCATGGTCAACAATGCCGGTCTGGGCGGTGAGACCCCCGTTGTGGATATGACCGACGAGCAGTGGGACAAGGTCATCGACATCACCCTCAA
This sequence comes from Nocardia sp. NBC_01388, assembly GCF_045040085.1. NCBI lineage: Bacteria > Bacillati > Actinomycetota > Actinomycetes > Mycobacteriales > Nocardiaceae > Nocardia > Nocardia sp. NBC_01388. Next base: position 5,978,948 of record NZ_CP109553.1, on the reverse strand, counting down.
CGGCACCTTCCGCGCGACTCGGGCCGCGCTCGCGTACTTCCGCGAGGCCGGGCACGGCGGCGTGATCGTCAATAACGCGAGCGTGCTCGGCTGGCGTGCCCAGCACGGCCAGGCGCACTATGCCGCCGCCAAGGCCGGCGTCATGGCGCTGACCCGCTGCTCGGCCGTCGAGGCCGCCGAATACGGCGTGCGCATCAATGCGGTGGCCCCGTCCATCGCGCGGCATGCGTTCTTGGACAAGGTGACCTCCGGTGATCTGCTGGATCGCCTGGCCGCGGGCGAGGCCTTCGGCCGGGCCGCCGAGCCGTGGGAGATCGCCGCGACCATCGCCATGCTGGCCAGCGATTACACCAGCTATCTCACCGGGGAGGTCGTCTCCATTTCGAGCCAGCGCGCCTGATTTGGATAGGCGAACCTGATTTCAGTTCAGCGCAGCCGAATTCGGATTGCCGGGTGATGTGGAAAGCCGTGTCACCCGGTCGCAGTATTTCTCACTGCCGCGTCCCGCGGGGGCGCGGCAGTGCTATTTTTCCGGCCCCCTGACGCCGACGAATTTATTCGGGGCGCAAAATGGCTGGCGCGCCGGTGCTGTCCTTGTGTAATCCTGGTTTAAGCCGGTTCCGCATAGTCGAAGGGCGCGACCCATGGGTCCGGATCGCCGACAACAAGCAGCTCCAGAGCAGCCCGATGACGGGCTGGAACTACAGCTGGTGCGTGAGGTCGTTCTCGCGCGCCGAAGGCTCGACAATGTCGTGCTCGCGGCGCTGACGCTGGGCGCCGAATTGCTCGACCACGATTCCGAACGCGCCACCGCCATGCGCGCGGCGCAGATTCTGGAACAGCATGCGGTGGACGAGGTGGAGATTTCCCGCGATCCGCGCGCCGCACTGCGCACCGACATGATTCGCGATCGCGATCGGGCCCGCCGTATCGGCCTGGTGCGCGAGTCCTGGCATCCGGTTTCCGAAGATGAGCGGCGGCGCCGGAAACAGGCGGTACTGCTGCGCGAAGTCCGCGCGGATCTGCTGGAGGTGGTGCGCGATTGCGGGCGGGTCAGCTACGACCGCATCGCGTTCGCGGATGGCATAGCGAAGGGATTGTGCGCGGCCACGGACAAATTGGTGGAGGGGGCCGATATGGAGACATATCGGGCATGGCAGCGGGGGATGGTGTTGAAACTCAGCGAAGTTCCCGCACACGAGGACAGCCCGGCGCATGTCATGGCAACGGTCGATGCCGGACCCGGCCTCGAACCACTGACCGTGGAGTGGGACAGTCCGGAAAGGCGGCTCGCACTGGTGGCCCGCATGGCCCGCGCCGGAATCTCGCCCATAGTCATCTGCGACCGCTTGCTGGCCGACTTATCCGTATCGTCACCCCTGCGCTACTCCGTCCGATAACGTCCGATAACGCGCCTCGAACTCGCCGGAGCGAAGCGTAGGCAAAAGACCCCTCTCGACCAAGCAAATGCTTGGTTGTATATTGGGGTTCGTGACCCCACCATCGGAGCCTTCCAAGTCGGCGCGTCGTAGCGAGCTGCTCGGCCTGGCCGCCAATCTCTTCGCCGAGCGAGGACTGCGCGCCACCACGGTTCGTGACATTGCCGATGCCGCGGGGATTCTATCCGGGAGTCTCTACCACCACTTCGATTCCAAAGAAGCCATGGTGGATGAAATCCTGCGCGGCTTCCTCGACGACCTCTTCGGGCGCTACCGCGAGATCGTCGGCTCGGGGCTCAGTGCCCGCGACACCCTCGAGGCGCTGGTGGTCGCGTCCTACGAATCCTTCGATCAGTGGCACGCCGCGGTAGCCATCTACCAGGCCGAGGCCAAACGGCTCAGCGGCACACCGCGATTCGGCTACATCGACGAATACAACAAAGAGTTCCGCGAGCTGTGGCACCAGGTGCTCGCGAACGGCGTCGAGGAGGGCGGCTTCCGCCCGGAGCTGGATATCGAACTGGCCTACCGCTTCCTGCGCGACACCGTGTGGGTGTCGGTGCGCTGGTATCAGCCCGGTGGCCGGATCACCGTCGACAGCCTCGCCAAGCAGTACCTCACCATCGTGCTCGACGGATTGACCAATCCCGAAGCGCGATAACTGGTTCCAACTCTCGGGACTCTCAGGGGCGCCGCCCCTGAAACCCCAACAGCAGCACCGGAAGCCCAAAGCACCAGCTCAGCCCGCAGCAGTAGGAGTTCACAATGTCAGCACCCTCTCGCCGTCAGTACGCACCCATGCGGGACGCGTATGTGGTCGACTCCGTTCGTACCGCGGTCGGTAAGCGCGGCGGGGCGCTCGCGGCCGTGCACCCGGCCGATCTGGGTGCGGCGGCGCTGCGTGGACTGATGGGCCGCAACGAGATCGACTCCGTGGTCGTCGATGATGTGGTGTTCGGCTGCTGCGACACCATCGGACCGCAGGCCGGAAATATCGCGCGCACCGCCTGGCTCGCGGCCGGCTACCCGGAGTCGGTACCCGGCGTGACCGTCGACCGCCAGTGCGGCTCCTCGCAGCAGGCCATCACCTTCGCCGCGCAGGCCATCATGTCCGGCACCTCCGAGGTCATCGTGGCCGGCGGCGTGCAGAACATGAGCGCCATCCCGATCTCCGCGGCCATGCTCGCGGGTCAGCAGTACGGCTTCGAGGGCCCGTTCGTCGGCGCGCAGGGCTGGGACCACCGCTACGGCACCGCCGAAGTGTCGCAGTTCAATTCGGCCAATATGATCGCCGAGAAGTGGGATATCTCCCGCCGCGATATGGAGGAGTGGGCGCTGCGCAGCCACGACCGCGCGCGCAAGGCCATCGCCGAGGGCAAGTTCGACCGGGAGATCGTGCCGGTCGGCGATTTCTGGATCGACCAGGGCCCGCGCGAGACCACACTGGAGAAGATGGCCGGGCTGCAGCCGCTCGCCGAGGGCAGCCGCATCACCGCCGCGCTCGCCAGCCAGATCTCCGACGGCGCCAGCGCGACCCTGCTCGCCTCGGACTGGGCGGTGCAGGAGTACGGCCTCACCCCGCGGGCCCGCATCCACCACGTGAGCGCGCGCGGCGCCGATCCGATCTACATGCTCACCGCGCCGATTCCGGCCACCAAGTGGGCGCTGGAGAAGACCGGCCTCACCATCGACGATATGGACGTCATCGAGATCAACGAGGCCTTCGCCTCGGTGGTGCTCGCGTGGCTCGAGGAGACCGGCGCGAACCCGGACAAGGTCAATGTCAACGGCGGCGCCATCGCGCTGGGCCACCCGCTCGGCGCCACCGGCGCCAAGCTCTTCGCCTCGCTGCTGAACGAGCTGGAGCGGGTGAACGGCCGCTACGGCATGCTCACCATCTGTGAGGGCGGCGGCACCGCCAACGTCACCATTATCGAGCGCCTCGGCTGAGTTCGACTGGGCCGAAAGGTCTTTCGGAGGTCGCCCACCCAATCCGGGTGGGCGGCCTGCTACCGATAGTCGAGACCCGTTCGGCAGCGGCAGAATTGACCGGCACCTCGGGGATTGATCGGTATCACCGCGATCTACCGGAAATGCGCAGCGGGGTTTCGGGCGGCCGGTATCGGGGCCGAAATCGAATGCGCGGCGTGATCAATTGGCGCGCATATCCTTTCAGAACGAGCTCAGCTCCCGTGTGCTGGCGGCACATGTGTCTCACGCAATGGGCATCACGCGGTTGAACATTCAGACCGGAATTGCCGGAATGTATTACCTGCGAGAGGAATTCGACGCCGGGCGCGGCGGACAACCCGCTCGGACTTCCCAGCGTGAATGCGAGATCGCTCATCGTGCAGACCGGACCGTCAATGCCGACGGCAGCCTGCAACCCATGATGGCCACCTATATTCCGAAGGGCTACAACCAATCCGGCAGTTCGGGGATGTGGGCCTGTGTCGACGGTATGGCGTGGCCGCTGCCCTGACCGGAGAAATGTGGACCGTCCGCGTGTGACTCGGAGCTGAAGGTTTGCTCGCACTACGATGGCCGGGATTGTCTCCGGATCGGTAGAAGGCGGGCTGTCATGGATCTGGGTGTCCGCTGGACCGTGCACGGCGACGGGCGCACGCCGGCGCCGGGCGCGGTGGTCCGGCCTGATGAGCGGCTGTCCTGGCCGCGCACACTGGGTTTGGGCGCCCAGCACGTGGTGGCGCCATGTTCGGTGCGAGTTTTGTCGCACCTGTACTGATGGGTCTGGATCCCAACCTGGCCATCATGATGTCGGGTGTCGCGACGACCATCTTCCTGCTCGCGACTCGTGGCCGGGTGCCCAATTACCTCGGGTGCTCGCTGTCGTTTGTCGGTGTGGCAGCGGTCATCCGCGCGCAGGGCGGCAGTAGCGCGCCGGTAACCGGTGCGTGCCTGGCCGTCGGAGCGGTGCTGTTTCTGATCGGTCTGGCGGTACAGCGGTTCGGGGCCTGGATCATTCACGCCGCCATGCCTCCGGTGGTGACCGGTGCGGTGGTCATGTTGATCGGATTCAACCTCGCGCCGGTGACGGCCTCCACCTATTGGCCGCAGGATCAGTGGACGGCCCTGCTGGTCATGCTTTGCACCGGACTGGCGGTGGTGGCTTTGCGTGGATTCTGGTCGCGCATCGCGATCTTTCTGGGGCTGGTGTTCGGGTACGTCTTCTCGTGGGTGCTCGACCGGGTGTTCGGCAAGATCCACTCGGCCGACGGCAGCGGCGCGGTCACCGACCATTGGCGGCTGGATCTGTCCGGCGTGGGCAGGGCGGATTGGATCTGGTGTGCTCGGCGGCATTCGGACGGAGGAGCCACTGCTCGACGAGGGCACCTCGTCCTATGACGAACCGGCGTAGCTCACTGCGGTTTGGCGAGCCACCGTCGTGAAACATGTTCGGTGCGTGCCTCGGCCAGTGCGACCGGGGGCCGCACCGGGGGCGGTGGGGCGGTGCGCGCATCGTGCGAGATCCGGATGAGCAGCGCGACGATAATGTAGTTGGCCAGCAGTGAAGACCCGCCGTACGACATGAACGGTGTGGTCAGACCGGTCAGCGGAATCAGTTTGGTGACACCGCCCACCACCACGAACAACTGCCAGCCGATGGAGAAGGACAGTCCGCCGCCGAGCAGCTTCCCGAACGCGTCGCGGGTATTGAGCGCGGCGGAGAAACCGCGAATGGTGAGGATCAGGAAGACCACGATCACCGCGGTCAAGCCGACCAGCCCGAGTTCCTCGCCGATGGTGGAGATGATGAAGTCGGTCTTCGCGAACGGCACCTCCTGCGGCCGTCCCGCACCGATGCCCGTGCCCAGCAGACCACCCGTGGCCATGCCGAACAACGCCTGCGAAATCTGGTATCCCGTCGTGTAATAGGTCGCGAACGGGTCGTGCCAGACTTCCACGCGCACCCGCACGTGCGGGAACAGCTGATAGGCCAGGGTGGCGCCGATCGCGAACATGATGAATCCGACGATCAGCCACGACACCCGATCGGTGGCGATATAGATCATGGCCAGCACCGTGCCGAAGACCAGCAGTGAGAAACCCAGGTTCTTCTCGTACATGAGCACCAGTACCGCGGCGACGGTGACCAGCAGCAGTGGACCCAGATCTCGCAGCCGGGGGAAGGTCATGCCGAGGAAGCGGTGGCCCGCCGAGGTGAACAGCTCCCGGTTCGCCACCAGGAACGAGGCGACGAAGATGAGCAGCAGCACCTTGGCGAATTCGCCGGGCTGAATCGAGAAGCCGTGCAGCAGAATCCAGCTCTTACCGCCGTTGACCTCGCTGAACCGGGAGGGCAGCAGGGCCGGGACGAGCAGTGCGCCCAGGCCGGCCAGCCCGCAGGTGTAGCCGAATTTCGCGGGGGTGGTGTGATCGCGGACCACGGCGAGGACCAGTGCGAAGAGCACGATTCCGATTCCGGTCCAGATCAACTGGTGTGCCGCGTCCGAGGATTGGGTGCTCCCGCTGGAGAGCGGATTCTCGTGATCGAGCCGCTCGATGAGCACCAGGCCCAGACCGTTGAGCAGTACCACGCAGGGCAGCAGCACCGGATCCGCGCTCGGCGCCCACCACCGGACCACCAGATGCGCGGCCAATGTGAGCACGGCGAACACCCCGAGCGAGCGCAGGGTGGACACGCCGGTGCCCGCGCCGTCGGCGGCGGACAAGATCATCGCCGCGAATGCCGTGACCGCCAGCGCACCCACGCATAACACCAGCTCAGCGCCACGATAGGTACGTCCGGGCGAGCCGGCCGCGTGCGAACTGTGCCGAAACCTGTTCACGCCCAACAGTAACGCGGGCGGCGAGGTGCGCGCAGCCGAGGCGTTTTTCCGGTGCCCGCCACGCGATTACCGATGCGGTCCGGCGGCGGACCGGGCGCGGTACCGGATGAGCAGCCACAGCAGCAGCGCCTCCGCCAGGTGCTGCCGCCGATTTTCGGATACCCGGACGCCATCAGGTACAGGCGGGTGATGACCACCGTCAACCCGAAGCAGACGGCCATGACGGTCACCAGTCGGCCCGCTTCGGGGCGCCATCTCATCTTTGCCACACGCGTGCCGAACATCCGGACAACGATGGCTCAGAACGAGGCTCGATGGGTCAGCGTCGGCGGAAGCGTTCGCTCAATTGCGGGTCGTTCTCCCACCACAGGCCGGTGGTCTGCGGCGGCACGTCTGCGGTCTCGGTCGAATCGGTCTCGGCCCCAGTGGATTTCGCCTGCTTCGCCGTGCTCGCGGCCGCATCGAGTGCGGCATCGACCTGTCGCGCCTTACGCCGTTCGTCATCGGCCCAGGAGTGCATGACCATGAGTGCGAACGGAATACCGAGCACATCGCCGAGCAACCACAGAATGCCCGCTCCAGCGGTCTGATCCATCCGCAGGCTCGGGCCCCAGGTGCGCCCGACCTCCTGGTAGTAATCGGTGAACAGCACCGGCCCCAGCCACACCACAATGCCCAGCACACCATCGGCCAGCGACTCCACCACCGTGATCAGCAGCGAGACCGACTGCGGGTAGCGCCGTGGTGTCGGATCGGCCTGCAGCCGTGAGTAGAAGTACACGAAGCCGATGACCACGAACCCCACCCGCGACACCGCATCGACCGTGCCGTTGCGCAGCATCGACTCGTACCAGGGCGAGAAGTAGAGCACCCACGGCGTCAACAGCATTGCCGCCGAAGGCACCAGCGGAAACGTCAGCCCGGTGACAATGCGGCTGTTCAGAATTCGATCCAGCCGCCCCTGCCCCTTCGGCCCGAGCGCCGCCCGCAAAACAGTGAACGGCATCCCCGCCGCCAACCCGAACGCCACCAGATACAGCAGCAGCAACGTCTGCAACGCCCGCACCCAGAACAGCGTGTCCGAGTAGACCCCGACCACCCCGACCCCGGTGTACAGCCACACCGCCAGCCCGACCAGCCCGAAACACCAAGCCCGCCCCACCGAAGGAAGATCCGCCCCCCGCCTCCGCCCCACGAACCAGGCCAGCCCATAACCCAACCCGACGACCGGCGTGATCACAACGGTCGGGACGTCCCACCGCCAAGACGTCAGCAAAGAGCCCATTGTCAGTGGTGTGTCGATCCAAGTCACGCCAGCCAGTATCACCCCGCCCCCGATCCGCCTTCCGCTCACCCGTAGCGAAGGCGACAACTGATCTCGTTCCGATCGGGGTAACTCCCCGGGTACCGGCTAACCCCTCCACCGCGTAACCGCCGCCGGCGGCCGACGCGACTGTTCCACCGCCTAGGTCTGGCTCGAAGATTCGGGGAGGCGGGATTGTGACAACTGATTTCGTGCCGATCGGGGGTAACTCCCCGGGTACCGGCGGTCTCCTCTGCCGCGTAACCGCCGGCGGCCGACGCGACTGTTCCACCGCCTAGGTCTGGCTCGAAGATTCGGGGAGGCGGGATTGTGACAACTGATTTCGTGCCGATCGGGGGTAACTCCCGGGGTACCAGCGATCTCCTCTACCGCGTAACCGCCGGCGGCCGACGCGACTGTTCCACCGCCTAGGTCTGGCTCGAAGATTCGGGGAGGCGGGAATGCGACGGTCCGTGGGAGTCTTCGCAGTGGGGGTCGGCGTCGCGGCCCAGGGTGAGGACATCGGATTGCGCGTGGTCGACCTGGAGGGTGGCGTGGTCTATGTGGTGGTCGTGGGCGAGGAAGTGGGCGAGGTCCTCGCGGACGGCGTGGCAGTCGTAGCCGGGTTCGACCAGGACGTGTGCGGAGAGGGCGGGGGAGCCGGAGGTGATTTCCCAGATGTGGAGGTCGTGCACCTCGACGACGTGGTCGCGGCCCGCCATGGCGGCGCCGATGACGGCCGGGTCCAGGTTCTCCGGTGCGGCCTCCAGGAAGATGCGGCCAGAGGCGCGCACCAGGCTGATTCCGGCCTTCACCATGAGCGCGACCACGATCAGGGTGGCGATCACGTCGGCCTGCACGAATCCGGTGAACATGATGACCGCGCCCGCGACGGCCGTGGCGATGAAGCCGTACATATCGGTGAGGATGTGCTGATACGCGCCTTCGACATTGAGGCTGGTCCGATTGGCGCGGCTGATCATGAGCGTCGCGAGCAGGTTGATCACCACACCGATGAGCGCGGTGATCAGCACCAGTCCGCCGGTGACCTCCGGCGGATCGAATAGTCGGCGCACCGCCTCGAAGGTCAGCCAGGCCGCGAGCACCAGCAGTGTCGCGCCATTGGCCATGGCGGAGAGGATCTCCACGCGCTTCCAGCCGAAGGTCATGCGTCCGGCGGCGGGCCGCGCGGCGAGTCGAATCGCCCACAGCGCGAGCACGATCGAGGCCGCATCGGTGAGCATATGCGCCGCATCGGAGAGCAGTGCCAGCGATCCGGACACCACGGCGACCACGACTTCGCCGATCATGTACGCCACGATCAGCGCCAGTGCGCCCGCCAGCCAGCGTTTATCGCTGTCGGCCGAAGCTCCGTGCGCATGCCCGTGACCGTGATCATGGCTGTGCTCGTGTCCTGCACCCACGTCGTTCTCCTCTCAATGCCGACCGCAGGAGATCATATGCACACATCGCTATGTATGCAAGGTTGAGGACGTGTCATCCAGGTCCAACCGTGTGTCTCGCACCGCCTGTTCCCGCTGCAAAGATGCACCGGCGGCGGCACTGCACGCGCTGCCACCCGAGTTCATTCGCCCAGTTCAGCCCGCCGCGGGTGCGGCGTACGCCGCCGGCGCGTGGGGGAGTTGCAGAACCGTCCAGGATTGTTCGACGGTATAGGCGGGGTGGTGTGAGGCGGCCGGATCGGCGGCCAGACCTTCGACGCGAGTCCAGTGGTCGGGCCCGGACGGGATGCTCTCGGTATAGCGGAAGTGCAGATGGCCGTGAAAGTGCAGGGCAGGCCGCAGCTGCTCGACAACCCGCTGGACGCGGTCCTGATTCGGGAAGCACTCTGCCTTGTTCTTGCGATTGAATTTCGGCGCGGAAGCGCGCGGTTTGTCGTGGGTGAGCAGAATGTCCACCGGTGAATCCTGTTCGGCGAGCAGGGTTTCCAACTCGTCATCGGTCATCTCCTCCTCCGGGAACCACAGCATTCCGGCCGTCTTCGGATGCCGCCCGGAGCCGTATCGCCGCCGCTGCGCCGCCTGCTCCTCCTTGCGCGCCTCGCGCGCCAGCCTCCAGCCCTTATCCGTGGACCGGGCCCCGCCGAAGGCCGCGAAGGTGGTGTCCTCCCAGGTCCAGCGATGTCCGCGCGGCGCGAACCGCAGTTGCTTGCGGCAGATGAGGAACCCCTCCGCATCACGCTGCTCGTCGTAGAGCTCGTGCAGCAGCGAGGATTTGTCGTGATTGCCGTCCAGGAAGTACACCGTCACGCCGGCCCGCCGCGCCGCCTTGTTCACCACATCGAAGTACCGCCGCCCCGAATGCATGTGCTCCCACGCGCCGAAATCACCCACCGCGAACACCCGCGAGCACCCGTTGTCCACCGCGACCTGCACCAGCTTCAGCGCATGCGCCGTGTTCCCGTGCACATCACCCACGATCAAGACATTCCCCATCGGGACATGCTCGCAGCTGCGCGTCTGCCCGGCATCACCTATTTGCCCCGGCGCGTCCGGAACGCCCGACCTAGGCTGGCCGTCATGAACTCTGTGTTGGTAACCGGCGCGGGCCGGGGGATCGGTAAGGCCGTCAGCGTGCGCCTGGCGCAGCAGGGCTGGCAGGTCTACGCCGGTGTCCGCAAACTGTCCGACGGCGACGCGCTGGTGGAACTGGACTCCCGCATCACCCCGGTGCTGCTGGACGTCACGAACAGCGAGCACATCGCAGCCCTCGACACCGTCCTCCCCGCCGACCTGACCGCCGTGGTCAACAATGCCGGCGTGGTCGCCGACGGCCCCGTCGAACTCCTCGAACTCGATGCCCTGCGCAATGAATTCGAGATCAACGTCTTCGGCACCCTCGCGGTCACCCAGGCCGTCCTCCCGCGCCTGCGCACCACTCGCGGCCGCATAGTCTTCATCTCCTCCCTCAGCGGCCGCATCTCCACCCCCGGTACCGGCGCCTACAACTCCTCCAAATTCGCCCTCGAGGGCCTGGTCGACGCCCTCCGAATCGAATTGCGCCCCTGGCGAATCCACACCTCCCTCATCGAACCCGGCCCCATCGCCACCGACATGTGGGCGGACGCCGTCGCCATGGTCGACACCACCACCGCCAAACTCACCCCCGCCCAACTCGACCTCTACGGCCCCCACATGTCCGGCATGCGCAAAATGGCCCAGCAGGTCCAGCGCACAGCGGCTTCCCCGGACACCGTCGTAGCCGAGGTGGAAAAAGCTCTCACCGCCCGAAACCCCAAGTCCCGCTACGTAGTAGGCCTAGCAGGCAAAGCCCAGGTAATCGCCACCCAACTAACCCCCACCCCCATCCTCGACGCCCTCCTGGCCATGGCCGCAGGCATCAAAGGCAAGCGTTGACCGCAGCATCGAGACAGGGCGCCGGCGGGAATCCGTTCTGTTCGGTTCGTCGCGGGGGTGACGACTGATTTCGCGCCGGTCGGGGTAACTCCTCGGGTACGGGCTAACCGGGCCGCCGTCTCCCCGCCGGCGGCCGACGCGACCGCAGTACCACCTGGATGGGGCTGAAAGTCCCGGGGAGGCGGAACAGCACGAAGACCGCCCCCGGGCGAGAGGTTCCGGGGACGGTCCTGTGCGCAGGCGGTACGGGTACCGGCCCACGACGGATCCGAGGTCGTTCGGATCCGCAGGTGCGCGGCCGATCGTGTCGGGCCGCGCAGCTGGGGGCACTGCGGGAGTCGGCCGCAGCGCTGGAGGGGGAGGGTCAGGCGGTGGCGGGGTCGGTTACGCGGTACGCGGCCAGGGCGTCGATGCGGGCGATCGCGTCGGTGATGATGCGGTCGATGAGGGCTTCGACGGTGGGGAGGTCGTCGATGATGCCGGCCACCTGGCCGGAGGCGAGGACACCCGCGTGGGTATTGCCTTCCACCAGACCGGCTTTCAGCAGCATGGGGGTGTTGGCGGCCATGATCACCTGGGACCAGGCGAGGTCCTTGTGCTTGCGCATGGCGATGCCGTCCTTGACGATGGTCGACCACTTCATGCCGGTCATGCCCTTGAACTTGAGGGCATTCGAGGCGGCGGCGGCGAATCCGCGGTAGCGGCCGGAGTTCTCCAGCTTCCGCACCAGTTCGGTATTGAGCACCCGGTGCGGCATGCCGTCGACCTTGGTGGAGACGATGGTGTCCTGCAGACCGCGCTGCAGGTACTCCTGCTTGACCGCCTCCGGCACTCTGCTCTCCTGCGTGAGCAGGAAGCGGGTACCCATGGCGACACCGGCCGCACCGTAGGACAGCGCGGCGGCGAGACCACGCCCGTCGAAGAAACCACCGCCGGCGATGACCGGAATATCCACCGCGTCCAGCACGGACGGCAGCAGCAGCGTGGTGGCCACGGAACCGGTGTGGCCACCGCCCTCACCACCCTGCACGATCACCGCGTCGGCGCCCCAGGAGGCCACCTTCACCGCGTGCTTGGCCGCGCCGATGGACGGAACCACCACCACGCCATTGTCTTTCAGCCGCGCGATGAGTTCCTTCTTGGGCGCGAGAGCGAAGGACGCGACCTTCACCTGCTCGCGGATCAGCAGCTCGATGCGCTCGGGAGCGTCGAAACCGTCGGCGCGGATATTCACGCCGAAGGGCTTGTCGGTCTGCGATTTGGTCTTGGCGATGGCCACTTCGAGTTCTTCGAAGGTCATGGTCGCCGAGGCCAGAATGCCCAGGCCGCCCGCATTGGCGGTGGCCGAGACCAGACTCGGTCCGGCGACCCAGCCCATACCGGTCTGCACGATCGGATGCTCGATGCCGACCAGTTCGGTCAGCGGAGTCTTCAGCCGAGCGGTCATGCCTGTACTTCCTTTTCGCGGAAGCCCTTGGGGTCGAGCACGGTTCGGATGATCCGCAGCTCTTCTTCGGTGGGGATGCGGGTTTCGCCGGCGTCGGCGAGGCCCGCGACCTCGAACGTGGTGTTCTCGGCGACCTCGTCGGCGGTCACGCCCGGGTGCAGTGACAGCGCGCGCAGGGTGTGGTCCGGTCCGTTGAAGTCGAACACGCCCAGGTTCGACACCACCCGGTGCAGGTGGTGGAACCGGTAGGCCGGGTTCTCGGGATCGATCTTGTCGTAACCGATTCCGGAGACGATATCGACGGTTTCGACGAACACCCGCTTATTGTGCTTGGGCACGAAGTAGCTGGTGGCGTGGTTGATGGTATTGCCCGGGGCGCCGCGCACACCGAACATCTGCCGCGACGGCTGCTGCAGCGGGCCGAAGGCGGACAGGTTCTGATTGCCGAACTTGTCGATCTGGTTGGCGCCCATGACCACATGGCGACGCCCGGAGGCGACCACGTCGAACACCTTGGAGAACGGAATCCAGCCTTCGACCGGAGCCTTGCCGCCGATGGGCGGGACCTCGGCGAACAACAGCGCCTCACCGTCGGACAGCAGCAGATCCGGCTCGAAGGTGAGCCGCGCCAGCCGGGCGCCGATGGTGGTGACGGTGGACATCGGGCTGGCCATGATCTCGCCCGCGCCGCGGAAGATCTCCGCCGCCGCGACAACGCAGATCTCGGCGCGAGTGATCGTGGTGGTCTCGGTCATTACTTCTGCTCCTCGGCGAAAGCGCGGACGGCAGCCTGGTATTCGTCCTCGGAGACGTCCAGGAAGCGGGCCTTGAACTCGGCCCAGGACTCGGGGGTCTTGGCGGCCTCGACATAGTGGCGCTGGAACTTCTCGTCACGGCCGTAGCTGCCGGAGAAGGTGAAGTGCGCGCCGCCGGGGGCCTCGACCACACCGTCGACCATCATGCGGTTGAGGATGATCGCCTGCTGCGGAACGGCTTTCACCAGCTCGTCGGTGTCGACCAGACGATCGACCGACAGGTAGCGGCGCTCGGCGGCCAAGCTGTAGAGGTCGTCGAAGTACGGGTCGACGCCGGTGTAAGCGGCATTGCCGTGCTTATCGCCCAGATCCAGGTGGACGAACGAGGCATCCAGGTTTAAAGCCGGCATGGCGATGAGGGTTTCGCTGCGGCCGTCGGCATCGGCGTAAGGGGACTGAACAGTCTTCAGCTCACCCTCCCAGAAATCGACGACCGCCGAGCCCAGCCCGGCGCGGATCGGCAGGAACGGCAGTCGCGCGGCGGCAGCCTGCAGACCGCACTTGACCATGCCCTCGTCCATTTCACGCACGGTGATCTCACCGCTGGTGCGCGCCTTGGAGAACCACGGATCGTAGAACGGCGCGGAATCCAGGGAGACGAAGCCGTAGTACGCCTTCTTGACCTTGCCCGCAGAGCACAGCAGACCCAGATCCGGTCCGCCGTAGGTGACAACCGTCAAATCCTTGATGTCCGAACGCAGAATCGCGCGGACGAAGGCCAGCGGCTTGCGGCGCGAACCCCAGCCGCCGATGCCGATGGTCATGCCGCTGCGCAGCTCGCCGACCACGTCGTCGAGGCTCATTCGTTTGTCGCGCATAGTTCTTACGCCCCCTTCTGCTGTGCTGATTTTTTCTGCGCAGCCAGGTCGTCATCGAACCGGGCGCGAATCTCATCGGCCACACCGGCGAGATTGAGCTCCATGGTGAAGCCCTGCTCGAACCGGTAGGACTTGTGCACGTCCTGCACGTCGATGCCGTTGAGCGCCTTCTTGGCGGCGCGAATGACGCGGCCGTCCTTGTTGGCGATGTTCTTGGCGACTTCCATTGCGGCAGCGTCGAGTTCGGGCCGCGGCACGACCTTGAACACCGAACCGTAGTGGTGCAGCTGCTGTGCGGTGAGCGTGCCCGCGGTGTAGAACATGGTCCGCATCAGGTGCTGGGGGACCAGGCGGGACAGGTGGGTGGCCGCACCGAGCGCGCCGCGGTCGACCTCGGGGAGGCCGAAGGTCGCGTCGTCGGAGGCGATGATGACATCGGAATTGCCGACCAGGCCGATGCCGCCGCCGAGGCAGAAGCCGTTGACGGCGGTGACGACCGGTACTTCACAGTCGTAGACCGCGGCGAAGGCGGCGAAGCAGCCGTGGTTCGCGCGAATGAGGGCGGTATGCCCGGTATCCGCGTTCATCTCCTTGATATCCACACCGGCGTTGAAGCCCCGGCCCTCGGCGCGCAGCACGACGACCTTGGTCTCCGGGTTGCGGCCGGCCGCGGTCACGGCATCGGCGAGCGCGAACCATCCGTCGGAGGGCAGAGCGTTGACCGGCGGGTAGTCGACAGTGACGACTTCCACGCCTTCGGTTTCGGTGTGACGGATGATTCCCATCGCGCCTCCTTTGAGTTGGAGCTGCCCATCGTTGGCAAAACAAGCAAGTGCTTGGTAGGTTAGCACGGTGGCAATCGAAGTGAACCTCTCCGGCTCGGTCGTCCTGGTCACCGGCGGCGTCCGCGGAGTCGGGGCCGGTATCAGCCGGGTATTCCTGGACGCCGGCGCGACCGTGGTGGCCTGTGCCCGCCGGCCCGCCGACATCCCCGTCGAGAGCAATGGGCGAGGCATCGACTTCCTGCCCTGCGATGTGCGCGACCCGGATTCGGTGCGCGAACTCGTCGATTCGATCGTGGCGAAGTACGGGCGGCTCGACACCGTGGTCAACAATGCGGGCGGTGCACCGTTCGCCCTGGCAGCCGATGCCAGCCCGAACTTCCACTCCAAGATCATTCAGTTGAATCTGCTCGCTCCGCTGCTGGTCTCGCAGGTCGCCAATGAGGTCATGCAAAAGCAGGACGATGGCGGCTCGATCGTGATGATCTCCAGCGTCTCGGGCCACCGCGCCTCGCCCGGCACCGCCGCCTATGGTGCCGCGAAAGCCGGTGTGGACAGCCTGGTTTCCTCGCTTTCGGTGGAGTGGGCGCCGAAGGTCCGGCTCAACTCGGTCATCGTCGGCCTGGTCAATACCGAGTCCTCGCACCTGCACTACGGCGACGATGACGGCATTGCCGCGGTGAGCAGCACGGTTCCCATGCAGCGCATGGCCGCTCCCGAGGACATCGGCCGTACCGCGGTCTTCCTCGCTTCGCCGCTGGCCTCCTACATCACCGGTGGTTCGCTGCTGGTGCACGGCGGCGGCGAGAAGCCGGCCTTCCTGCAGGCCTCCACCGCCGACGTCCCCGCCGTCTCCGGCCACTAGCCGGACCCCTTCCCCCTTTTCACTCACCCAGCGAGGTAATCGATATGACCGACAACAAGATCTGCGACGGCCGCGTCGTCATCGTGACCGGAGCGGGCCAGGGCATCGGCCGCGCGCACGCGCTGGCGTTCGCCGCCGCCGGAGCCAAGGTCGTGGTGAACGATCTGGGCGCCGAGCTCAACGGTGCACCGAGTGCCGATTCCGGCGCCGCCCGCGTCGTCGAGGAGATCCGTGCCGACGGCGGCGAAGCCGTGGTGAACGGTGACGACGTCTCCGACTGGGAGGGCGCGCGCCGTCTTGTCGCCACCGCGATCGAGACCTTCGGCCGACTGGATGTGCTGGTCAACAATGCCGGTATCGTCCGCGACCGCATGCTGGTCAACCTCGCCGAGGACGAGTGGGACGCCGTGATCAAGGTGCATCTGAAGGGCCACTTCGCCCCGATGCGCCATGCCGCCGACTACTGGCGCAACGAGTCCAAGGCCGGCCGTCAGCCCGAGGCCCGCATCATCAACACCAGCTCGGGCGCCGGCCTGCTCGGCTCGGTCGGCCAGGGCAACTACTCCGCCGCGAAGTCCGGCATCGCGGGCCTGACCCTCACCGCCTCGGCCGAATTCGCGCGTTACGGCATCACCGTGAACGCCATCGCCCCGGCCGCCCGCACCCGCATGACCGAAACGGTCTTCGCCGATATGATGGCCGCCCCCGAGGACGGCTTCGACGCCATGGCCCCGGAAAATGTCTCACCCCTGGTGGTCTGGCTGGGCAGCGCCGATTCCGCCGGTGTCACCGGCCGCATGTTCGAGGTCGAGGGCGGCAAGGTGACGGTCGCCGACGGCTGGCGGCACGGCGTCTCCACCGACCGCGGCGCCCGCTGGGAGCCGGCTGAGCTGGGCTCGGTGGTCCGCGACCTGCTTTCGCAGGCCACCACCCCGGAGCCGGTCTACGGCGCGTAAGAACTAACAAGATCAAATACACGGCAACACCCACATCGCCGGCACTCCCACGGGAGTGCCGGCGATTGTCGTTCAGCGAGGCGACAACTGATCTCGCGCCGATCGGGGTAACTCGTGGGGGACGAGCTAACTTGCCCCCACCTCACCGCCGGCGGCCAACGTAACTGTTGGCCCGCCTGGGTCCGGCCTGAATTTCCGGGGAGGCGGAACGGTAGCTGTCTTATTGGTCTGAAATGTCGCTGTTGGGTGGCTGAGGATGGCTCACCTTGGCCTTGTTCCGGGGGTGAGGCGGGGATTGCAGGTTGGCAGAGTCTGCCAAAAGTGCTGTCCCACTTGCTGATATTCGGTACAGGGGCTATACGGCAGGCGTACGGTTTGTTGAATCCCCTAATGGCGTACGGAGTTGTGCGGGGTGAGGTGGTGGCCGGTACGATGACCGCGTTCCGCAAAGGTCCGGCAATCAGGGCAGTCGGGACCGATGTGAATTGCTCCACACGGTTTGGGGCACGCAGACTGCGCAGTATCGATGAGGGGATGGCTGTCGCATGATCTTTGGTCGTGCATTGCGCTTGGCGGCGGTTGTCGGCGCCGTCACCGGTTCCGCGCTGCTCGGGCCGATCCCCGCCCAGGCGCAGACGGGCATCGATCTCGACCCCGCGCCGGGCACGGGCGCACAGCCCACCGTCGGAGCTCCCGCACCTGTCGCCGTGACCGCACCGGCGAATCCCGTTGCCGGGCCGCCTGATCTGCTGGCCGCGATCCTCGGTCTCGGCACCGGTTCGGCCGCCGTCGGTTCGGCAGGCGCCGGATCCGCCGCGGCCGGCTCGGCCGGAGCGGGCGCGACCGGCCTCGGCATTCTGCTCGGCGGCACCGGTTCGGCTGCGTTGGGCGCAGGTTCGGCCGCGGTCGGCTCCGCGGGCGCGGGCACCGGTTCCGCGGTGCTCGGCACCGGTTCCGCCG
Organism: Nocardia sp. NBC_01388; assembly: GCF_045040085.1. Classification (NCBI taxonomy): domain Bacteria; kingdom Bacillati; phylum Actinomycetota; class Actinomycetes; order Mycobacteriales; family Nocardiaceae; genus Nocardia; species Nocardia sp. NBC_01388. Next base: position 5,961,375 of record NZ_CP109553.1, on the reverse strand, counting down.
GACTGGCGACCGGTTCCGCGGCACTCGGAACAGGTTCCGCGGCAGTCGGATCCGCAGGCGCCGGGACCGGCTCCGCACTCGGCCTCGGTTCCGCGGCGGTAGGTTCCGCCGGTATCGGCACCGGCGCGACGCTGCTCGCCACACTTCTCGGAACAGGCTCCGCCGCAGTCGGTTCGGCGGCCGTTGGCTCCGCCGCCGTCGGCTCCGCCGGTCTGGGCGCGCTCTGCACCGGTTCCGCCGCCGTCGGCTCCGCCGGAATCGGTTCGGCCGCACTGGGCTCCACGGTCGGTGGCAGTTCCGGAGCCGGTTCCGCCGGTGCCGGTTCCGCCGCTGCCGGTTCGGCGGGCGCCGGTTCGGCCGGAATCGGTTCGGCCGGTGCGGGTTCCGCCGGAGCCGGTTCGGTAGGCGGTGGTTCGGCGGCATCGGGTTCCGCCGCCGCCGGTTCTGCCGCAGCGGGTTCCGCGGCGGTCGGCTCGGCCGCGGTCGGTTCCGCCGGAGTCTGTGCCTCACCGCTGCTGCTCCTGCTGATTCCGCCGCCGAGCCCGGCCGCCCCCGCGGTGCCGCCGGTGCCGCTGCAGATCCCGTCGGTGCCGGATGTGCCACTGCCCGCCATCGCGCCGGTGGTCGCGCCCGCGCCGCCGGCCCCCGCTCCCGAGGCCCCGCCGGCGCCCGCGCCGCCGCCTGCGCCGGCTCCGGCACCCGTTCTGGCACAACCGAACCCGGAGGTGCGGCCGACGTCGGCCAATACCCCGCTGCCGCCGGTGAAAATGCTGTCGGTGATCGGCGGATTGATCGCACTCACCCTGGCGGGCGCGGGCTCCGGCGCGGTGAGCTTCCAGGGCGCTTCGGCGGCGCAGGCGCGGGTCGACGCCGCGCGCGCCCTGTTCTTCGGACCGAGGGTATGAGGGGACCGAGATGACGGAGAGCCGGGCACATAGCATCGGGTCCTACCGGCGGGTGGCTGCGGCGGTGGACGCGGTGTGCGCGGTGGCCGCGGATTTCGACGCCACCAGCCTCGACGAGGTGGTACTCGCCATTTCCGCGGAGCGTTGCCGGATGATCGAGATCGCCAGCGCCCAATTGGGTCCCGGCGTCTGCGGTCAGCGCCGTTCCTATCCGGACAAGGATGTGATCGTGCTGGCCTCGGCGCTGCCGAGCCGCGATCACACGCTCGCACACGAGTTGGGGCATATCGTTTTCGACCATCCGGGTGAGGCGGCGACCGAGGTGGTGCTGGAGGCCAGCGACGATCTCATCGCCTACATGCTCAGTCAGCGTGCGCACCAGGCCGTTGATCTCGGCGAGGACGAGCAGTGCGAGTGGGAGGCGGAGACCTTCGCCAGCATGCTCATGACCCGCCTGCGCGTATTCAACAGCCGGGGCGCAGGCGTCTCGGTACTTCGATTCGATGAGGCGCTCGGATGACCGAGTCAGGGCCCGGAGGAGGCAGCTTGCGTAACCACGTAGGGCCCCTCGGGCATCCGAGAGAGGGCACCGCATGACCTTCTGGCTGACTGCCCTGTTGATTTGGATGGCCGCCGGGGCCCGGGTCGGCCGGGTGCTGGTGAAGCCCGCCACCACTTCTCGCGTCGCGATCGTCATCGCCGTCGCGTCGGTGGCGCTCGCCGCCACCGTCTGCATTCCGGAAGTCGCTGTGGCAGTGGATCATCTGCTGCCGAACGGCGTGCACGGCGACTGGTTCTCCGATCGCCTGACCACCGCCTCGTGGATTCTGTTCGGCAATTCCACCTCGGTGGTCGCGGCCGCCGCCTGGCCGGTGGTGTCGCGCCGGAATCTGCGCCATGTCGCATGGGCGATCTATGCGGTCGGCGCGGTCGCCATGGCGCTCACCCTGCTGTGGTCGATCACCTTCGGCTGGATCGCGGTGGCACTGGAATGCCTGTTCATCGTGATCACCGGTGTGCGGAACCTGGATTGGACCGCACTCGGCCGCGGTATCGCGCTCTACACCGCGGGCACCCTGGTGGTCGGCGTGCTCGCCGTACTGTCGGCATTTCGCGGTTTCCGGCACGAAGCGATGGCGAAGCCGGATGCGGGGGACTGGTTCTGGCCGGTCTGGCAGCTCGCGAGCCTGCTCGTGGCCGTCGGCGCGGTCTGGATCGTGATCGAGCTGTGGGCGCGAGCCCGGCTGCTGCTCAAGCAGATTCGCACTTTGCATCGTGTCCTGATCGCCCGTTTTCCCGAGGTGGTCTCGAAGGATCAGAGCGGAACCGCCACACAGCTCAAAGCTTCCGATCAGGTCGCCCAGATCATGGATGCCATGTATCTGCAGTCCGGCGGCGGTATGGAACTGCCCGGCGCCGGAACTCCGCCGGATGCGGTGGCCGAACGCGCGGTCAAGGTGGCCGAGTGGGCCCGAAATCCCTTCGGCGACGTAGTGATCGACGGCCGCTGGATCGCACCGCCGCCGGGAGTCGGTCCGCGGGGCTGGGTCCAGGCCATCGCCCGCGCCTTCGATGCCGGCGCCGCGAATACCGCAGCGCCCGTGGGCCGCAGCGCCGCGCAGCGCTAGCCGGGCTGGATGCTCTACTAGTCGAAGTTCACACTGTCCGGGCTGGAAGTTCACCCGGTGCTGGCCAGGAGTACCGGAGAGCGTCGGCCGGAGTACACACGGCGCGCTAATCGGAGTTACCCGCATTGTGATCGGACCCATGCGATCGCCGGGTCTATGGCTTAGTTGAGCCAATGTCTTATTTGTGTCTACAGAAAGACTTACTTGGGTTGCGCTTTACTTTGGCATGCCTTAGTTGGACGCATTGCCATGGCGGTCGGCACAATGCCGCGACCGATTTGCGCACTTCCTGTGTACTCGACACAACTGACTTTGTGCACGGGACCATATTTATTGTGCACACAGCACAATAGGGCACTTGTCGCAGATGGTGCATTGAGGGCGAAACGCTCACATCACACAAAACGACATAGTGCACATAACGAGGCGATCAAGGTCCGGGTCGAACCGGGTCGAGTAACGCCAGGTTTGTGCATAACGCACCAGCGCAGGGGTCTACGCCACATGGCCTCAGCATGCTGAGACCGGTGCAACACTCTTCATCCGAGCCGCATGGCTCAGCGGTGAGTGGCGCTGCCCTGCAAGCAGCGCCGTTCACCACACCGGGGCCAGGCACCTGCAGTACCTGGTCGGGCAGGGATCAGTCCTGAGACGAACCAGCACGATGCGACCTCCGAGTCGGCCACACCGTGATGCCTCGAATCAGGACCTATTCCGTGCCGTCAGGAGGAATTTCGGGCAGCCCTTCGCTGGCCCGCAACTTCTCCGCCATGGAGGTGAGGAGGTTCTGAGATTCCTCGGAGAGATCGAACGCCCTACTCGACAGACGACGGAGTCCATAGCCCTGCAGCTGGGACAACAGCTCGAGATCATGGTCGATCTTGGCTGCGTAGATGTCGTTGAAGAAGTAGTCCGGTTTGACCTTGAAGAACTTTGCCAGCGCAGCCACCGTCTCATCTGAGGGGTTCGTGCGCTGTCCCGACCGCAACTGCGAGAGATACGGTTTCGAGATCGGATGGCCGGAGGCCGTCAATGCGGCCGCCACCTCTGCGTTGGTGTGCGGCTTTCGCCCCGGGGGATGCACGGTTTCGAACAGCTTGTTCAGCCGCGCCGCGAAATCAGCCATTGTGAGCCGCCCAATTCCCTTCGCTGTACTAACAGTCGTTATCTCGGATACGTATCATTGATATTAGCGGCTCAGTAACTGAAAACCTACGCCTGATCCGCGATTTCCTTGAAGCTTCTAGGCGGTGATCCGGTGAACCGGCCGTGGCTTGGGTGTTTGCGGGCCAGCGCCACCGTTCTTGCGGAGGGCTTAAGAGTCCCGGTTCTGGCCCGTCGCGAAGGTCTTCCCCGACGGGCCGTCGGTAACCCTAAGATAGCTGACGTCTCATCTTCTTGTCTGTAGCGGAGTTTGTGTGGCGTACGCCACGTTTCGCGACAAGTGGGATGAACGTTCAACCTAGGCCGAAAATGATTGAAGTGACCTAGATCCGCTCGATGATGGTGCCCGTCGCGAGCGCGCCGCCGCAGCACATGAGGATCATGGCGGTCTGCTTGCCGGACCTTTCGAGCTCGTGCAAAGCCGTTGTGATGAGCCGGGTTCCGGTGCTGCCCACCGGATGTCCGATGGCGATCGCGCCGCCGTTGACGTTCACGCGATCCAGATCGGGCTTGTGCACCGACGCCCACGACAGCACCACGGACGCGAAAGCTTCATTGATCTCGAACAAGTCGATATCGCCGATGCTCATCCCGCTGCGCTCCAGCAGTCGCTGGCAGGCCTGCACCGGACCGTCCAGGTGGAATTCGGGCTCGCCGCCGACCAGGCACTGCGCCACGATGCGGGCGCGCGGGCGCAAACCCTCACGCAGCGCGGCATTTTCGTCCATGAGCAGCACGGCCGAGGCGCCGTCGGAAATCTGCGAGGAAGTACCGGCGGTGTGAATTCCGCCCTCCAGCACCGGCTTCAGCTTCAGCAGGCCCTCGCGGGTGGTCGCGCGCAGACCCTGATCGCGGCTGATGTCCGCGACCTCGCCGGTGAGATTGCCTTCCTTGTCGACCTGCGGGGCGCCCTTGATGGTCAGCACCTCGCGGTCGAACCGGCCCTGCTCCCACGCCTGCGCGGCCAGCCGCTGCGAGCGCTCGCCCCACTCGTCGACGTCGTCGCGAGTAATGCCGCGCCGCTTGGCAATTCGCTCGGCCGCCTCGAACTGGTTGGGCATATCGATATCCCACGACGCCGGACGGCGCGGCCCGGCGTGCGTTCCGACGTTGGCGCCCAACGGAACATGGCTCATGGACTCCAGGCCGCAGGCCAGTCCGGCCTCGATGGCGCCGGTGGAAATGAGGCCGGCGACCAGACCCGCGGCCTGCTGCGCCGAACCGCACTGATTGTCGATGGTGACCGCACCGGTCTGCCACGGCAGTCCGGCGTGCAGCCACGCGGTGCGGGTGACGTTGTTGGACTGCTCGCCGACCTGCATCACGCAGCCGCCGATGACCTGTTCGACCAGGGCCGGATCCAGCGGGGTCCGCGCGAGCAGTCCCTTCTGTGCTTCGCCCAAGAGCTCCGCGGCGTGCAGTCCGGCCAGCCAGCCGTTGCGCTTGCCGATGGGTGTACGTGCGGCCTCGACGATGACGGGGGTACCCACGATGTCATTCCTTCCGGATCAGAACTGGAACAAGTTCTCTACAGGTAATGTAAGACAATTTTGGTTCCTTCCCTAGTCTTACCGCCTGTGCTTGAATATAGGTAGAACGTGTTTCAGTTAGTCAAAGGAGACAGCTGGTGGTTGACACCCAAGCCCGGCCGAACGTGCCGCACGGTTTCGACGTCACGGACCCGGAAATGTGGCAGAAGGGAGTGCCCGACGCGGAACTCGCCGAACTGCGCGCCGCCGCGCCCATCTGGTGGAACGCCAAGTCCCCCGAAACAGGCGGCTTCCAGGACGACGGCTTCTGGGTGATCAACAAGCATGCCGACGTCAAGACCATCTCGCGCCGCGACGACGTGTTCTCCGTCTGGGAGAACACCGCCATCCCGCGGTTCAACGATGACATCACCCGCGAGCAGATCGAACTGCAGCGGTTCGTGATGCTGAACAAGGACGCCCCCGAGCACACCAAGCTGCGCAAGGTCATCGCCAAGGGTTTCACCCCGCGCGTGATCAACGGCCTGCGCGCCGAACTGACCGCCAGGGCCGAAGCCATCGTCAAGGCGGCCGTGGCCACCGGATCCGGTGATTTCGTCGAGCAGGTGGCCGCCGAGCTGCCGCTGCAGGCGATCGCGGAACTGATCGGTGTGCCGCAGGAAGACCGCATGAAGCTCTTCAAGTGGTCGAACGAGATGACCAGCTACGACGATCCGGACAGTGACGCCGATCCGGTGGTCGCCTCCACCGAGATCCTCGGCTACGCGTACCAGATGGCCGAGGCCCGCCGCGCCTGCCCGGCCGACGATATCGTGACCGAGCTGATCAATGCCGACGTCGACGGCGAATCGCTGCTGCCCGAGGAGTTCGGGTTCTTCGTCATGGTGCTGGCCGTCGCCGGCAACGAGACCACCCGCAATGCCACCACGCACGGCATGGTCGCGTTCCTGGAAAACCCGGACCAGTGGGAGCTTTTCAAGGCGCAGCGGCCGAAGACCATGGCGGACGAGGTCATTCGCTGGGCCACCCCGGTCAGCAGCTTCCAGCGGACCGCACTGGCGGATGTCGAGGTCGGCGGCGTGCTGATCAAGAAGGGCCAGCGGGTCGTGATGTCCTATCGGTCCGCCAATTTCGACGAGGAGGTGTTCGAGGATCCGCACACCTTCAATATCCTGCGCGATCCGAACCCGCACCTGTCCTTCGGCGGCACCGGCGCGCACTACTGCATCGGCGCGAACCTGGCCCGGCTCGAGGTCGAGATCATCTTCAATGCGATCGCCGACTACATGCCCGACATCACCCGACTCGGTGACCCGCAGCGACTGCGCTCCGGTTGGCTGAACGGCGTCAAGTCGTTCCAGGTCGACTACGGCACGAAGGGCGGCGGCTGCCCCGTGCAGCACTGAGCTGTGCCGCCTCTCCGGAACCTTGGGCCTGACCTGGGTGGTGGCGCGGTTGCGTCGGACGCTGGCGGTTGGGGCCGGGGACGGTTCGCCCGTACCCGGTGAGTTACCCCGACCTTACGAAATCAGTTGTCGCCCCTGGCGATAAGAGGAGCGGGAGACTGGATTCCAGTCTCCCGCTCCTCTTTTGTTCGGCCCGGTATGTCGTCCGCGGCTACGCGGGTTTCATTGTCCCCATGGCACGTTCGACTTCCCAGAAGGCGCGCAGCGCCAGAATCTGACCGCTCTCGTTCACCCGGTAGGTGAAAACGCCCTCGGCATCGATGATCTGGCCACCCATGGTGGTGCGGATGCGGCCCGGATAGACCACCTCACTGCCACAGGCGAACGAGTCGTCGAAGAGGAATTCGATGGAGTCGGTCTGCGCGATCGCCTTGTCCCAGAACGCCGCAATGGCTTCCGCGCCGCGGTGACCCTTGCCTTCGGGATCGAAGAACGACGGCCCGACGGGATCCTCGACAATGCCGTCGGCGGCGAACAGCGCCACCCACGCGTCCTTGTCCTTGGCGCGCACCGCGGCCTGCGAGGCGCGCCCGGCTACCCGTGCCGGATGCTGTTCGTCACTCACGGCTGCTCACTCCCGACCACCCACATCGAGAAGTACTGCGAGCCACCGCCGTACGCATGGCCGAAGGCCTTGCGCGCGTTCTCCACCTGGTAGTCGCCGGCCCGGCCCATGACCTGCTTGGCGGCCTCGGCGAAGCGGATCATGCCCGAGGCGCCGATCGGATTGGAGGACAGCACGCCACCGGACGGATTGACGGGAAGCTTTCCGCCGATGGCGGTTTCGCCCGCATCGGTGAGCTTCCAGCCCTCGCCCTCCGGCATGAAGCCGAGGTTCTCCAGCCACATGGGCTCGAACCACGAGAAGGGGACGTAGATTTCGGCCGCGTCGATCTCTTCCAGCGGATTGGTGATCCCGGCCTGCTTCCACAGTGCTGCGGCGGCGGCCTGTCCGGCTTTGGGATTCACCTGATCGCGCCCGGCGTAGGCGAGCGGTTCGGTGCGCATGGCGGTGCCGTGGATCCAGGCCACCTTCTTGCCGGTGGCCTCCACGGCCTTGGCCGCGGCTTCGTCACCGATCACGATGGCGCAGGCGCCGTCCGAGGACGGGCAGGTCTCGTCGAAACGAATGGGGTCCCACAGCATTTGGGACGCCATCACCGATTCCATGGTGATATCGGCCTGCTTGAGATGCGCGTACGGATTGCGCGCGCCATTGCGGCGATCCTTCACCGCGACCATGGCCCCGATGTGCAGGGGCGCGTTGGCGCGGCGGATGTAGGCGCGCACGTGCGGGGCGAAGTAGCCGCCCGCGCCCGCGCCGACCGGCATGGTGAAGGGCACCGGATTCGACAGCGCCCACATGGCGTTCGACTCCGACTGCTTCTCCCAGGAGATGGCGAGCACCTTGCCGTGCACACCGGCCTGCACATGGCTGGCGGCGACCACGGCGGTGGACCCGCCGACCGAACCGGCCGTATGCACGCGCAGCAGCGGTTTTCCGGTGGCGCCCAGCGCATCCGCGAGGAACAGCTCCGGCATCATGGAGCCCTCGAAGAAGTCCGGCGCCTTGCCGATCACCACGGCGTCGATATCGGCCATGGTCAGACCGGAGTCGATGAGCGCCCGGTCGATGGCCTCGCGGCACATCCCCGCCATCGACACATCGGACCGTTTGGTCACGTGATGAGTCTGACCGGTGCCGAGTACGGCGGCAGGGTTAGTCATGAGCGTGCCTCCAGGGTGGCGACCAGGTTCTGCTGCAGCGCGGGACCGCTACTGGCATGTGCCAGTGCGCGATTCGCGGTGCCATTGATGATTTCGGTGGCGGCGAAGCCGATGCGCTCCAGGCCGGCCGAGAACATGGGGTTGCCGGACAGCGGGCCGCCCGACGAGTTGATCCGGGTGGAGCCGCTCAGGCCCAGCGCCTGCGCGAGGATGAGTTCTTCGTGGCTGAACTGCGCATGCAATTCGGCGAGATCGAAATCGCCTGTGCTGCTGCCGATCGCTGCCTTCGCGGCACGAGAGGCGGACTGCGAGACGGTGAGATCGCGCGCACCCAGGATCGGGGTGTCGATGTAGTGCGCGATGCCGGTGAGCCAGGCCGGGCGCTCACACAGTTCGCGCGCCCGGTCGCCGACGGCCAGCACGATCGCGGCCGCGCCATCGGTGATGGGAGCGATGTCATGGGAGCGGAACGGATCGGCCACATACTCTGCGGCCAGCAGCTTTTCGATATCCGACTCGGTGCGCGCGGTGGCGCTGCCGCCACGGGCGGCGGCATTGGCGGCGCTGCGCGCGGCGACCTCGGCCATATCCCGCTCGGTCCAGCGTCCGGCGTCCAGACCGGCACGGGCCTGCAGGCCCGCCATGGACACCGAATCCGGGCCCAGCGGCGCGACCAGGTAGGGATCGGTCTGCAGGGTCAGCACCTGGCGCAGCACACCGGCCGACGCCTTGCCGAAGCCGTAGACCAGCGCGGTCTCGGCCTGCCCGGAGCGCAGCTTGACCCACGCCTCGTACAGCGCCCAGGCCGCGTCCATCTCCACATGCGATTCGTTGATCGGCGGCACCGCGCCGATGGCGTCGATGGCCGAGATGAACGAGAAGGCGCGCCCGGCAAGGTAATCGGAGGAGCCCGAGCACCAGAAGTCGATATCGGTCTGCTTGATGCCGAGCTTGTCGTACAGCTCGTGGAAGCAGGGCGCGAGCATCTCCACGCCATTGGTGGTGCCGAAGGTCTCCGGCACATGCGGTGCGTGGGCGAAACCCACCACCGCGATCTCAGTTGCGTTGCTCAACGTTGTCAGCCTTTACAGGTGGTGCGAGAAGGACTCGTACGTGGCATCGGGCTCGCCGGTGGGCTCGAAGTGGTCGATATTGGCCAGCCCCAGACCCCACTCCTCACGCGGCTTCCAGACGGCCTTGACCTTCATGCCCATCCGCACCTCGCTGGCATCCACGCCGAGCACCAGGTGCAGGAACGGGATATCGGTGCCGTCCAGCAGCACGTACGCGGCGACGTACGGGGGCTTGAGGCGCTGGCCCAGGAACGGCACGTTCACGATGCAGAAGGTGGTGACGATGCCGGTATCGGCGACCTCGACATAGTCCTCGGTCGGCGAACCGTCCCGCGGATCGGCGCCACGCGGCGGGAAGTACACCTTCCCATCGGATTCCGCGCGCGCACCGAGCAGTTTGCCCTCCAGGATCGCCTTCAGGAATTGGGTCTCCTGCGGTGAGGCGGTGTGCTTGAAGGACAGATCGACGGGCGTCACGATGCCGGTCACCGGTGCGTCCGAATCATCGGATTCGGCAGGCGCATCGGATGTTTCGCCCGGTTCGAAGCAGGCGATGTCATGGATGTCGCCGGTGCGCTCGGCGGCCCAGCGGACGCGCACCCGCAGGCCGGTGGAAATATCGGCCGGTGCGGCCACATCCACGGCGTGCAGGATCGCGGTGTCCGCGCCGTCGAGTTTGATGAGCGCGTAGGCGAACGGGCGGTCGAAGGGCTGCCCGGGCAGCGGTTCGGCCACCCAGCTCCACGACTGCACGGTGCCCACATCGGCCACGTCGACGAATTCGGTCAGCGGTTCCGCGGTGATCGGATCGAATTCCGCGGGCGGCACGATCACGCGCCCATCGGAGCCCCGCACCCCGACGACCCGCCCGGAACGCAGCCCGGTGAGGAAGCGTCCGATGGTCGGTCCGGTGGAGCGGGTGTAATCGAACTTCATCCGCAGCGGTGCGGCGAGTACTTCGGTGTTCCCCAGAGTCACGAGATCGAGTAGAACAGGTTCTAAAGAAGGGTGCAAGAGCCCACTTGGGAAGGGAACCGAACATGCGCTTTGGGTTGCAACTCGGATACTGGGGCGCGCAGCCGCCCACGAACACCGCAGAGTTGGTTGCCGCCGCCGAAGAGGCCGGATTCGACGCGGTGTTCACCGCCGAATCCTGGGGTTCGGATGCCTACACACCGCTGGCCTGGCTGGGGTCGAGCACCAGCCGGGTCCGGCTGGGCACCTCGGTGGTGCAGATGTCGGCACGCACGCCGACCGCCACCGCCATGGCGGCGCTGACCCTGGATCACCTCAGCGGCGGGCGGCACATTCTGGGCCTCGGCGTGTCCGGGCCGCAGGTGGTGGAGGGGTGGTACGGGCAGTCGTTTGCCAAGCCATTGCAGCGCACCCGCGAATACGTGTCCGTGATCCGGCAGGTGCTGGCTCGCGAAGGCAAGGTCCAGAACGACGGACCGCACTTCCCGCTGCCCTTCAACGGTCCGACCGCGACGGGATTCGGCAAGCCGCTCAAGTCGATCACCCACCCGCTGCGGTCCGATCTGCCGATCTGGCTGGGCGCGGAGGGTCCGAAGAATGTGGCGCTGACCGCGGAGATCGCCGACGGCTGGCTGGCCATCTACTACACCCCGCGACTCGCGGATATGTACAACCAGTGGCTCGACGAGGGCTTCGCGCGGGCCGGTGCCCGGCGTTCGCGGGCGGACTTCGAAATCGCCGCGACCGCGCAGGTGATCTTGACCGACGATACGAAGGCGGAACTCGACCGGCTGCGGCCCTTCATGGCCCTCTACATCGGCGGTATGGGCGCGGAGGACATGAATTTCCATGCCGAGGTGTACCGCCGGATGGGCTACGGCGAGCAGGTCGACGAGATCACCCGGCTGTTCCGGACCGGCCGCAAGGACGAGGCCGCCGCCGCGGTGCCCGACGAGCTGATCCTGGACACCACGATCATCGGCGACGAGGCGCACGTGCGGGAGCAGCTGGCGGTGTGGGAGAAGGCCGGCGTGACCATGCTGCTGGTCGGCGTGCGGGATGTGCGGCAGTTCGAGCGGCTGAAGCCGCTCATCCAGTCGTAGAACCTGTTTCAGAATTGGGCCCGCTCGGCACCGCCGGGCGGGTTCGTTCCGTTCTTGCTCCGCAGGCATTCGGGGCATTTCGGGCGTATGGTGTGGCGGGGGCCACACCGCATTGTCTGATGAGCGGGAACTCGCACCTTGCGATAAGCGAGAACACGTTCTATTTTCGACCTGTGAGCTACAACATAGCGGACCTTGTCGAGCACGCCATCGATCTGATGCCGGAGCGCGTAGCTCTGGTGGACGACACCCGTTCCTTCACGTACGCGGAGTTCGAGAAGCGGACCAACCAGTTGGCGCATTACCTGCAGGAACAGGGCGTGCAGCCCGGTGACAAGGTAGGCATCTACGCGCGCAACACCATCGAGGCCGTCGAGGCCATGGTCGCGATCTTCAAGATCCGCGCGGTGGTGATCAACGTGAACTACCGGTACGTCGAGAACGAGTTGCAGTACATCTTCGAGAACTCGGACCTGGTCGCCATCATTGCCGAGCGCCGCTACAGCGAGCGCATCGCCAATGTGCTGCCCAAGGTGCCGACCATCGAGACCGTGCTGACGGTCGAGGACGGCACCGATCTGCCGAAGCCTCCCGGCGCTGTCGAGTACGAGGCCGCCCTCGCGGCCAGCTCGGATGTGCGCGACTTCGAAGAGCGTTCCGCCGACGACATCTTCATGCTCTACACCGGCGGCACCACCGGTCTGCCCAAGGGCGTCATGTGGCGGCACGAGGACTGGTGGCGCGTGCTGGGCGGCGGCATCAACTTCGTCACCGGCGTCCGCATCGAGGACGAATGGCAGCAGGCCAAGGTCGGCGCCGGCAACGGCCAGCTGGTGCGCTACCCGATCCCGCCGCTGATCCACGGCGGCTCGCAGACCGCGGTGTTCCACAGCCTCTTCGACGGCGGCAAGGCCATCATGCTGCCCGAGTTCAGCGGGCATGGTGTCTGGCAGGCCATCGACAAGCACAACGTCAACCTGATCTTCATCACCGGTGACGCCATGGCGCGGCCGATGCTGGACGCGCTCAAGACCGGCAATCCGGAAACCGGTGAGCCGTACAAGCATGCGCAGCTATGGGCCATGGCCTCCAGTGCCGCGCTGTTCTCGCCCACGCTCAAGGACGAGTTCATCGAGCTGCTGACCACGACCATGATCACCGACTCCATCGGCTCCTCGGAGACCGGTTTCGGCGGTCTGTCCATCGCCTCCAAGGGCGCCACCCACACCGGCGGCCCGCGCGTGAAGATCGACGCCTCCACCAAGGTGATCGACGACGAGGGCAATGAGATCGAGGCCGGCTCCGGCAAGACCGGCCTGATCGCCCGCACCGGCCACATCCCGCTCGGCTACTACAACGACCCGGTCAAGACCGCGGCGACGTTCAAGGAGTTCAACGGGATTCGCTACTCCATCCCGGGCGACTTCGCCCGCGTGGAGGAGGACGGCAGCGTCACCATGCTCGGCCGCGGCAGCGTCAGCATCAACTCCGGCGGCGAGAAGATCTACCCCGAAGAGGTCGAGGGCGCGCTCAAGGCGCATCCGCAGATCTTCGACGCGCTCGTGGTCGGCGTGCCGGACGAGCGCTGGGGACAGCGTGTGGTCGCGGTGGTGCAGTGCCGCAGCGAGAACCGCCCGACCCTGGATGAGCTGCGCCCCACCCTGGTTCAGGAGATCTCCTCCTACAAGATGCCGCGCAGCATCTGGTACGTGGACGAGATCAAGCGCTCGCCCGCCGGCAAGCCCGACTACAAGTGGGCGCAGGCGCAGACCGAGGCCCGCGAGGCAGATGACCACGCGCACGCACCGACCACCAAGTGATGCTTGAACGTCACTGAGGCTCCCGTGCCCGCCTGCTGAGGCAGGCGGGCACGGTCGTTGCGGGTGATTGCCAACGTGACGACTGATTTCCGCATGGTCGGGTAACTCGTGGGGGACGTCCAGAACCCAGCCACCTCGGCAACGTAAGTCCGCGACGAAACTGGCGGCCCACCTAGTGCTCGGCAAAAGTTCCGGGGAGGCGGAGAGCCTATTTCTTGTCGGTGCCCTGTGCAAGAGTGTTTTGCATGAGCGAGACGGGCGGCCGGTCCACCACCATCACGGATGACGTATTGCGGTCATTCGAGGGACATCGGCGCGAGCTGTGCGCCTACGCGTATCGAATGCTCGGTTCCTCGTTCGAGGCCGAGGACGCGGTGCAGGAGACGTTCACGCGGGCGTGGAAGTCGTACGACTCGTTCGAGGGCCGCTCCAGTGTCCGGTCGTGGCTGTACAAGATCACCACCAATGTCTGCCTGGACATGCTCGACGGTCCGCAGCGGCGGGCCCGTCCGATGGATCTGTCCGGTCCCTCCACCCCGGATTCGCCGCTACCCGCGCCGGAGCCGGATTACGTATGGGTGGAACCGATTCCGAACGCGCTCGCCTTCGGCGCCGATCCGGCCGAGGCGGCCAGCGCCAAGGACACGCTGCGGCTGGCTTTCGTCTCCGCCGTGCAGCACCTGCCCGCCACCCAGCGCGCCATTCTGATCATGCGCGAGGTATTGCGTTTCTCGGCCAATGAGACCGCCGAAATGCTCAATGTCTCACCGGCTTCGGTGAACAGCGCGCTGCAGCGCGCCCGGGCCACCATGACCAAGGCGCAGGAGGTGGCCACCGTCTCCGGCGCCTACGACGAAACCGATGAGCAGCAGCGCAAACTCATCGATGATTTTGTCGCCGCTTTCGAGTCCTACGATATGAACGCGCTCACCCAGCTGCTGAAAGCCGATGTGGCACTGTCCATGCCGCCGCTCTCGCTGTGGATCTCCGGGCCGGAGAATGTGGCCGCCTTCATGCTCGGCACCGGTCAGGAGTGCCGGGATTCCCGCATGGTGCCGCTCGCGGGCGCGAACGGCCTGCCGGCCTTCGGCCACTACAAGCCGAGTGGCGAACCGGGACTGTGGACCCCGTGGTCGATCACCGTGCTCGAGCTCGACGGCGACCGGGTCGCTGGCCTCAATTTCTTTTTGGATACCGACCGCCTGTTCCCGCTTTTCGGACTTCCGGTGGAACTGCGGTAAAACTGGACCCCGTCGTCGCGTAGGTGGCTCTGTGCACCGCACGAGGTACCCGCCGGGGTGGTCCGGCGCAGCGCTGCGACATGCGTGAACGGCCCGCTGGGATACGTCCCGGCGGGCCGTTCGCATCCGGCTCGGCACATGACGAAGGACCGCTGAATCATCAGCGGTGCGTATGTTTTTCGAGCTTCAGTGTGTTTTTCGAGCTTCAGTGGGGTTTTCGAGCCTCAGTTGGCGCCGGGGTAGGCCATGTGGAAGGGCTCCCACTGGTGGCCGTCGGGATCGATGAAGGTGCGGCCGTGCATGCCGACCTGGGTCTCCTGCGCGCGCTTGTCGGCATTGACCTCCTCGGTGCCGCCGGCCGCGACCGCGGCGTCGACGAGCGTGTCCACTTCCGCGGGGCTGGCGAGGGATACGGCGTAGAGGCTGTTCACGGTGGTCCTGGCGTCGCCGATGGCACGGTCGGTGAAGGAGGTGAAGAAATCCTTGGACAGCAGCATCAGGCAGATGTTGTCGTCGACCACGATGCACGCCGCATTGCCGTCGGTGTACTGCTGATTCACCTTCCAGCCCAGGGCCTCGTAGAAGCTCTTGGAGCGTTCCAGTTCGGCGACGGGAAGGTTGATGAAGATCATCTTGCTGGCCATGGCGTTCGTCCTCTCGTGAGTGTCATAGGTGAGGACGGGCCCGCCTCCGAAAACTCATCGGTGTGGTCTGTGACACATCATTCGGTCATCGGGAAGTCGCGGGCCCGCCGACCGTGACAGAGTGGCGGGGGAGGAGGTGCCCGATGAAATACAGCTACCTGGTCGCCCTCACCGGCAGTGGCGGGACCGTGCCGCCGGAGCTGGGCGTGGTGCGCAGGCTCGTGGACCGCGGGCATCGGGTCACCGTGCTCGCCGAGGAGTCCCTGGCCGCGGAGGTGACGGCGACGGGGGCGCGGCTGCGTTCGCGGGCCGGGGCCGGATTCGCCCGCGATACCGTCGCCGAAATCGACGGGGAGCGGCCTGATCTGGTGCTCGCCTCCTATTTCGCCTTCGGGGCGATGGTGGCCGCGCAGGCCCGCGAGCTGCCGTTCATGGTGCTGATTCCGGGTATCTATCCATTGCCCGTGGAGGGCGGTCCGCCGCCGGGCACTGGATTCGGTCGCGCAGACGGCCCGGTCGGCCGCTGGCGGGACCGGGTGGTCGGTTCTATGGTGCAGCGCCGCTGGGATCAGGAACTGCTGCCGCAACTCAACGCGCTACGCGCGGATTTCGGCCTGGAGCGGCTGGCGCACTATCAGGATCAGGTGCAGCTGGCGCACCGGCAGCTCGTATTGTCCAGTGCGGCTTTCGATTTCCCGGCGCAGCGGCCGAACGGCGTGCGCTGTGTCGGCCCGATCCTGGACGATCCGTTCTGGACCCGGGATGCGGAATGGGTCCTGCCGGAAGGCGGCGATCCGCTGGTGCTGGTGTCGCTGTCCACCACCGCGCAGCGGCAGAGCGAATGTCTGCAGCGGATCGCCGATGCGCTCGGCCGGCTCCCGGTGCGTGCCATCGTGACGACCGGGCCCGCCGTCGATCCCGCCGATATCACCGCACCGGTGAATGTGCAGGTGCTGGCCGCGGCCCCGCATCAGGAGCTCATGCGGCACGCCAGTCTGGTGATCACGCACGGCGGGCACGGCACCCTGGTCAAGGCCTTCGCCGCCGACCTGCCGGTGGTACTGCTGCCGCACGGTCGCGACCACGCCGACAATGCCGCCCGGGTGCGGGCGCACCGTGCCGGAATCACGCTGTCCCGCACCGCATCTCCGCAGCAGATCACCGCCGCGGTCCGGCGCGTACTGCGCACGCCCGCGTACTATCGCGCCGCCGCCGAGCTGGGCCGGGTGCTGCGCCGCGATGCCATGAGCGATCTGCTCATGAACGAGTTGGAGCCCTCACCCGATCACCCCGACCCGGTGTTCGAGCGCATCTTCCCGGTCCGCGAGATGGAATCCTGATCTCCCGGGAACACGCGGGGGTTCGCGCCCCGGCGTGTGCCCCGGGCCTGTCCGGTTTACCGTGACAGGCATGGACTACCTGGCTCTGCTCTGCGCGAAGTTGACTGCTTTCGGCGATCTCATCACCGTGGATACCGATCTCGGGGCGCCGGTTCCGTCCTGCGGCGATTGGACCTTCTACGACCTCGCCGACCATGTCGGCAACGGCAATCTGTGGGTGGTGACCGCGGTCAGCGAGCTGCGCGGGGACCGGCAGGTCGAGTCCGCCCCGAAAGAGGCTGCCGCCCTGCGTGAATGGTATGACGAGACCGCCGACGCGATGGTCGCGGTGTTGTCCGGGGAACCGGACCGAGAGGCGTGGACTTTCTCCAGCACCATGCCCCGCACCGTCGCCTTCTGGCGCCGCCGCCGCGCCCACGAGACCCTCATGCACCTGTGGGACGGACAGAATACGTTCGGCCCGGCCGACCCGTTCGACACCGATCTGGCCGTCGACGGCATCACCGAGGTCTTCGAACTCTTCGCCCCCCGCATGATCAAACGCGGCCTGGCCACCGAGCCGGAGGTGGCACTGCACATCCGCGCCACCGATATCGCCGAGAGCTGGATCTACGGCCCCGGCGAACCCGTCGCCGAAATCTCCGGCGCCGCATCGGATCTGCTGCTCGCCCTCTGGCAGCGCAAGCCCCCCACCGGCCCGGCCCTCACCTGGGGCGGCGACCGCACCGCCGGCGAGCGCGTACTGGCGGGCCCGCTGGTGCCCTGAGCCGCCGGGTTCGGCCGCCCATCAGTCCGAGGTGCCTCCCGTAATCCCGGCATGCTCTTGGCCGGGATCTATCGGAACCGGCTGAGTCGCTGTGGATCCCGGTCACAAGCACGCTGGGATGACAGGGTGCTTGTGGTCGGGATGATGGGGTGCCCGTCGTATGTTCTTTTCCGGAGCTCGGAGAAATTCCGCGCGCGGAAGGAAATGCGGACGGCTCTTTCCCACTGTCGAATGTCCGCGCGCGGAATTCATTTCCAGTGACCAGGGTCGACCGACGGCAAAGGCGGCGGCACCGAATGGTGCCGCCGCCCTTGGGTATTCGTCGTGCGGTGCGGTCGCCGGTCAGTTGGCGGCGAGCAGGCCGCCGAGGGCGCGCAGGTGGTCGTGCGCGCCGCCGAGGGCGAATTCGTTGTGCTTGGCGGCGGTGAAGTACTGGTTGACGATGTGATCGCGGTCGATGCCGACGCCGCCGTGCACGTGCACGACGGTGTGGGCGACGCGGTGACCGGCATCGGCGGCCCAGAACTTGGCGGTGTGGACTTCCGCGGTGGCGGGCAGGCCCTCCGACAGCAGCCAGGCGGCCTGCTGGACGGCCAGGCGCACGCCCTGGACGTCGATGTAGGCATCGGCGAGGCGCTGGGCCACGGCCTGGAAGCTGCCGATCTTCCTACTGAACTGCTCGCGCTCGCGGGCGTAGTCCGCGACCAGCTCGAGGCCCTTCTCGAGGGTGCCGAGCTGCAGGGCGGCCAGGCCCAGCCAGGCCCGTTCCAGCAGCCAGTTCAGAATTTCGGCGCCCTGCTCCAGGGTGCCGACCAATTCGGCTGGGGTACCGGCGAATTCGATCTCGGCCTCGGGGGTGCGGTCGGTGACGATCTGGTCCGCGATACGGACCGAGGCGTGCGCCGGGTCGACCAGGAAGACGGCGGGGGAGCCGTCGACGCTGGCGGACACCAGGATTCGCGCCGCCTGCCGGGCGAACGGCACGGTGGTCTTGAGCCCGGTGAGCTGCCAGCCGCCATTGTCCGAGGCGGTGGTGACCGGCTTGGCCGGCTCCCAGTTCCGCTCTTCGGTCAGTGCCGCGGTGAGGATGAGGTCGCCGGTGCCGGCCTGTGCGGCCAGGGCCCGCTGGGCCTCGGTGCCGAACTGCGCCAGCGCGCCCGCGCCGAGCACGATCGACCACAGGTACGGCACGGGGGCGACGGACTTGCCGAGTTCCCGCAGGATCGACGTCTGCTCGAGCACGCCGAAACCGCTGCCGTCCGCCGTTTCCGGCAGGGCCGCTGCCAGCACGCCGGTCTCGGCGAGTGAGCTCCAGAGCGATTCGTCGAAGCGCAGCGTGGTGGTTCCGGCGGCGTCGGTGTTCTTGTCGAGTTCGCGCAGCCGGTCGGCGGTGACGAGCTTGCCGGTGACCTCGGCGGTCAGGCGGGCCAGATCCTGCTGCGCCTCGGTGAGAGTGAAATCCATGATGGTTACCTCGATTTCGCGCGATGTGAGGGTCAGGCCCGGAGGCGGCGGCTTGCGTAACCACGCAGGGCCCGCTCACATCGCTGATGGATGCTGCTAGCGCGCGGCGGCCGGCTGCTTGAGGGCGGTCATGGCGATGATGTCGCGCTGCACCTCGTTGGTGCCGCCGCCGAAGGTGAGGATCAGGCAGGCGCGGTGCATACGCTCCATGCGGCCGCGCAGCTGCGCACCGGCGGAATCCTGGCGCAGGTAGCCCTGCGGCCCGAGCACCTCCATGAGGGCGCGGTATACCTCGGTGGACAGTTCGGTGCCGTACACCTTGCAGGTGGAGGCGTTCCACGGGCGCGGCGCGGCGCCCGCGTCGGCGCCGGAGGCGAGCTCCCAGTTCATCAGCTTCAGGTATTCGACCTTGGCGTGCGTGCGGGCCAGCAAAATCTGTACCCACTCCTGGTCGATGACGCGGGAACCGTTGGAGTTCTTGGTGTTCCGCGCCCATTCGGTGACCTGGTCGACCGCGAGGGTGAGCGGTGCGGCGGAAGTCAGCGCGACCCGCTCGTGGTTGAGCTGATTGGTGATCAGCGACCAGCCGCCGTTTTCCGGCCCGACCATGTCGGAGTGCTTGACCCGCACATCCTGGTAGTAGGTGGCGCTGGTGTCCGGACCGGCCATGGTGTGCACCGGCGTCCAGGAGAAGCCCTCCGCCGTGGTCGGCAGGATGAACATCGAAATGCCCTTGTGCTTCTTGGCATTCGGATCGGTGCGGGCGGCGAGCCAGATGTAATCGGCGTAGGCGATGAGGGAGGTCCACATCTTCTGGCCGTTGATGATCCACTCGTCACCGTCGCGGACCGCGCCGGTGCGCAGTGAGGCGAGGTCGGTGCCCGCGCCCGGCTCCGAATAGCCGATGGCGAAGTGCAGCTGACCTGCGGCGATCTTGGGCAGGAAGAACTTCTTCTGCTCTTCGGTGCCGTAGTGCATGATCGTCGGCGCGACGGAGTTGATGGTCAGGAACGGCACCGGGGCGCCGGCGATGGCGGCCTCGTCGGTGAAGATCAACTGATCCATGGTGGGCCGGTCCTGGCCGCCGTACTCCTTGGGCCAGCCGAGCGCGAGCCAGCCGTCGCGGCCCATCTCTGCGACGACCTCGCGGTAGACGTTGCCTTCGCCGTACTCGCCGGTCTGAGCCGACAGCGCCGCTCGACGTTCCGGGGTGATCAGTTTGGCGAAATACTCACGCAGCTCAGCACGAAGCTGTTCCTGTTGCGGCGTGTATGCGATCCGCATAGCTGTTTCCTTTCTGCCGCGCCTGCGGCACGGCGGGTTCGCGGCCCTGGAGGTCTCGTTCTTCCCTCCCTCCGCTCCTCCGCTTCGCTCCCCCCGCTCCACTCAGTCCAGAACGAGACGGGCCACGAACCTTTGGGCTGGTCCGATCATTGCATATGGACTGAAACATGTTCCAGTATCAGGTGGTTGTAAGGCCGCGCTTGCTATCCCTGTGGGGCTGGTGTTGTTAGGCTCGGCCCACTGTTGTGGCAAAGGAGTTGGCTATGAAGGTCACTGTTGATCTCGACCAGTGCGAGGCGAACGGAATCTGTGTCGGAATCGCTCCCGACGTGTTCGAACTCGATGATGACGACGTCCTGCACATCATCGGCGCCGAGGTGGCCCCGGGTGATGAGGACGATGTGAAGACGGCGGTCGCGCAGTGCCCCAAGGCCGCTTTGAAGCTGGTCTGAACCCGGCCTTGCTCGCTAGGTGTAACACGTTCTAGAGTCGGCCCGGTGAGCGAAACTGATGTGAGTCTTGCCGGCCGAGTGGCCATCGTCACCGGCGCTGGTGCCGGGCTGGGCCGGGCCGAAGCCCTCGAGCTGGCCCGGGCCGGCGCTTCGGTCATTGTGAACGACCTTGCCGAGAACGACGCGGTCAGCGCAACCCTCGCCGATATTCGCGCGCTCGGCGCCAAGGCCGAATTCGTCGCGGGCAGCATTGCCGAGCGGTCCACCGCCGACGCGCTGCTGCAGACCGCCGAGGAAACCTTCGGCGGGCTGGACATCATCGTCAACAATGCCGGTATCACCCGGGACAAGATGCTGTTCAACATGTCCGACGAGGATTTCGACGCCGTCATCGCGGTGCATCTGCGCGGGCACTTCCTGCTCACCCGCAATGCGGGCGCGTACTGGCGGGCCAAGTCGAAGGAGGCGGGCGCGCCGGTCTACGGCCGCATCGTGAACACCTCGTCCGAGGCCGGACTGCTCGGCCCGGCGGGCCAGGCCAATTACGGCGCGGCCAAGGCCGGTATCACCGCACTGACGCTGTCGGCGTCGCGTGCGCTGTCGGCCTTCGGCGTCACCGCCAATGCGATCGCACCGCGCGCCCGGACCTCGATGACCGAAAAGGTCTTCTCGGCAGCTCCCGAAGAGGGGCCGGATCCGCTCTCCCCTGATCACGTGGCACGGCTGGTGGCCTTCCTGGCCGCACCGGCCGCCGCGGCGGTCAGTGGGCAGCTGTTCGTGGTGTACGGCCCCATGGTGGCGCTCATGGCCGCCCCCATCGTGGAGCAGCGTTTCGACGCCGAGGGGGAGTGGACCCGCGAAGGTCTGGCAGCCACCCTGGGCGGGTATTTCGCCGAACGTCCTTCCGGCGCCACATTTTCGGCGTCGGCGCTGATGGATCTCGGCTAGTTCAACCCCTTCTCCCGGTCGCGGGGGGTTTCGCCCCCGCGTCCAGGTTGATCACGCGATCAATCATTGGTAGGAATGGGGATCATCTATGTGTGGCGCCTCACAAAGGCGGCACGGCTGTGGTAGTCCTCACGGGGTGAACATGTTCTCGAAACTGGACAGCAGTTCAGAAAGATGACCTGTTCAAAACCGTCGAACCCTTCCCGGAGGGCACTGGAACGTGTTCTAATCTTCGGGCGGGACCGAGATCACATTCAGATCTCGGGTGCTATAGCTAGGCAGGGGCAGGAGGAATCGCAGGAATGAATGATGTCCTCGCCGTACCGTTGCGGGCAGTGGGTGGGTTCTTCGAACTCGCCGGCGCTGTTGCTCGCGCCTTGGTACGGCCACCATTCCAGCGACGCGAATTCGTCGATCAATCCTGGTTTGTCGCCAGCGTCTCGATGGTCCCAACTCTGTTGGTGGCCATTCCTTTCACCGTCCTGGTGCAGTTCACGCTCAACATCCTGCTTCGCGAAATCGGTGCGGGTGACCTCGCCGGCGCGGGCGCGGCGTTCGGTGCTGTGACCCAGGTCGGTCCCATGGTCACCGTGCTCATCGTGGCCGGTGCCGGCGCGACCGCCATCTGCGCGGATCTCGGCGCCCGAACCATTCGCGAAGAAATCGACGCGATGAAGGTTCTGGGCATCGATCCGATTCAGCGCCTGGTGGTTCCGCGCGTGCTCGCCTCCATGTTCGTGGCCATGCTGCTGAACGGCCTGGTGTGCACCATCGGCATCCTCGGCGGCTTCTTCTTCTCGGTGTACCTGCAGGGGGTCAATCCGGGCGCGTTCGTCAACGGCATCACGCTGCTGACCCATTTGCCCGAGATGGTCATCTCGGAGGTGAAGGCCACCCTGTTCGGTCTCGTCGCCGGACTGGTCGCCTGTTATCTGGGGCTGAATGTCAAAGGCGGGCCGAAGAGTGTGGGCGATGCGGTGAACCAGACCGTCGTCTTCTCCTTCATGGCCCTTTTCGTTATCAACGTGGTGGTAACCGCTGTTGGCATCAAGTTCACGGCAAGGTGATCACATGGCATTCGTGATCAACTCTCGTTTCCCGAAGGTCATGCGGCGCATGCGGCGTACGACCGACGGTCTGGATTCCGTCGGCAATCAAGCGGTCTTCTACGCGCGGTCGCTGGCCTCGGTTCCCAAGGCGCTGGTGCACTATCGAACCGAGACCATCCGGCTCATCGCCGAGATCTCGATGGGCACAGGTGCATTGGCCGTCATCGGCGGCACCGTCATCATCGTCGGCTTCCTGACCCTGGCCGCCGGTGGCACCATCGCGGTGCAGGGCTACAGCTCGCTCGGAAATATCGGTGTCGAGGCGCTCACCGGCTTCTTCGCGGCGTTCATCAATGTTCGCATTGCGGCGCCGGTCATTTCGGGCATCGGCCTGGCGGCCACGCTCGGCGCGGGTACCACCGCACAGCTCGGCGCGATGCGGGTCTCGGAAGAGATCGACGCGCTGGAGGTCATGGCCATCCGGCCGGTGCCGTTCCTCGTCGGTACCCGCCTGCTGGCGGGCATGCTCGCGATCATCCCGCTGTACTCGCTGGCCGTCATCGCATCCTTCATCGCCAGTCGTTTTGCGACAGTGGTGATCTACGGACAGTCCGCCGGTGTGTACGACCACTACTTCGATACATTCCTGATCCCCAGCGATATTCTGTGGTCGTTCGCCCAGGCGATCTTCATGGCCATCGCGGTCATGCTGATCCACACCTACTACGGCTTCCACGCTTCCGGCGGACCCGTCGGTGTGGGCGTCGCGGTGGGTAATGCGGTCCGTTCCTCGCTGGTCGCGGTCGTCATGGTGACGCTGCTGATCTCCCTTGCCATCTATGGCACGTCCGGCAATTTCCACCTCTCCGGGTAGGCAACGACACATGGTGACTCAACATGACGGGGTAGCGAGCCCGATCGGCGCGCCCTTCGTCGAAAAGCCAAGGCCCAAACGGCCTCTCGAACAACCCTGGGTCGTGCGACTGGCAGGGGCCGGCCTGGTGCTGGCTCTGGTCGCGGTGGTGGCCATCTGCATGGTCAGTTTCTCGGGCGGCTTCCTGAACACCGTCAAGGTGACCGTGGCCGCGCCGCGCAGCGGCCTGGTGCTCGATACGGACGCCAAGGTGAAGATCCGGGGCGTCGAGATCGGCCGCGTCACCGGTGTGCACAACTCCGGTGACGATGCGCGCATCGAATTGGCGGTGGACCCGGACAAATTGAAGATGGTGCCCGCCAATGCGGTTGTGGACATTCGCTCCACCACCGTCTTCGGTGCGAAGTACATCAACTTCATTGCTCCGCAGGATCCTTCGGCCGATTCGCTGCGCCCCGGTGCGACCGTGCAGGCGCAGGCGGTGACCGTCGAATTCAATACGATCTTCCAGCACCTCAACGATGTGCTCTCGAAAGTGGCGCCGGAGAAGCTGAATGCCACGCTGACGGCACTGGGCTCGGCGCTGCAGGGACGCGGTCAGAAGCTCGGGCAGCTGCTGTCCGATAGTGACGCCTTCCTGCGCGATATCAACCCCAGCCTGCCGACGCTGCAGGACGACCTGCAGAAGACCACCGCGGTGACCGGTCTCTACGCCGATACCGCGCCGGATCTGCTGAACACCACCAGTAATCTGGTGACCACCAGCGGCACCCTCGTGGACTCCGAGCAGAAGATCGATTCGCTGCTGACCAACCTGATCGGGTTGTCCGGCACCGCGACTCCGATTCTGAACGACACCGTTCCGCCGCTCACGGAGGCGCTGCGACTGCTGCGGCCGACCCTCGGGACGCTGAACGAATACCAGTCCGCGATCGGCTGCGTCATCAACGGCATCGGGCCGATGATGCCCATCTACGGTCAGCTCTTCGGTGGCCGTTATCCGGCGGTCTCCATGAACGCCAGCTTCATGCCCGCCGGCGAGCCCTACAAGTACCCGGAGGATCTGCCGAAGGTGAATGCCACCGGTGGCCCGCACTGTGAGGGCGTACTCGATCACAAGCCCGGTGATCTGCCCAACTACCTGCTCACCGATACCTCGGAGGGCCATATCTGGTCGCCGCCCACCACGCCGAGCATCAACGGCCCGAGCGTCTTCCAGCTGTTGTTCGCCGGACTGCCGGGGGTGAAGTAGGTGAAGTTCGCACCGCGCCCCGTCACGATCAAGCTCGGCATATTCACGCTCGTCATGGTTTTGGTGATGGGCATGCTCGGCGTGGTCCTGAGCCAGATGCGGTTCTCCCGAGAGAACGGTTACCACGCGATCTTCACCAACTCGTCGGGCATTCTGCCCGGCGCCAAGGTGCGCATCGCGGGTGTCCCGGTCGGCTCGATCAGCAAGGTGACCGTCGGCAAGGACAAGCTCGCACACGTCGATTTCGATGTGGACCGCAAGTACCGGCTCTACGCCAGCACGACCGCGACCATCCGCTACGAGAACCTCGTCGGTGACCGGTACCTGGAGCTGCTCGAAGGCCCCGGCACCGCGCAGCTGATGGCCAAGGGCTCGACGATGGGCACCGATCGGACCAAGCCCGCGCTCGATCTGGATATGCTGCTCGGCGGTTTCAAACCGCTGCTGCGCGGCCTGGATCCGACGCAGGTCAACGACCTCACCGAGGCACTGCTGCAGGTCTTCCAGGGCCAGGGAGGCACGCTCGTCTCGCTGCTCAACAGTGGCGGGTCCTTCGCCAAGACGCTCGCCGATCGAGATGCCTTGATCGGCAGTGTGATCAACAATCTGAAGACGGTGCTGGGCACCATCGACCAGCGGGACAAGGCGTTCGGCACCACGCTGGACGAATTGCAGCGCCTGGTCAGCGGTCTCGCGGCCGACAAGGATCCGATCGGTGACGCGATTCCGCGGATCTCCGGCGCCACCGGCGATCTCACCAATCTGCTCACCGAGGCCCGCCCCGATCTGAAGAACACGATCACGCAGCTGGGCCACACGGCGGAGAACGTGGACAACCAGTCCGACGAGATCCAGTGGATCATTCAGAACCTGCCGGACGCCTACAAGAAGCTGGTGCGTATCGGCTCCTACGGCTCCTTCCTGAATATTTACGTCTGTGGTACCGACTTCCTGGTCGACGGTCCCGAAGGCAAGCCGTCGCTGCTCAAGTTGCCCGCTGCGCAGACCAGCGGAAGGTGTGCGAAGTGAACGGAAATCGCCTGATCAATGTGGGCATCATCGGCATCGTGCTCGCGGTGACGATCTCCCTGGCGTCCCTGCAGTTCGACCGGTTGCCGTTCCTGGCCAACGGCGCGCACTACACCGCGTATTTCGGTGATGCGGGCGGCCTGCTGCCGGGTGACAATGTGCAGGTCGCGGGCGTCAAGGTCGGTCGCGTGGAAGATGTGAAGCTGGACGGCGCCAAGGTCGCCGTGCGCTTCGCGCTCGATTCCGCGATCGGCCTGGGCACCAAGTCGACCGCCGCCATCAAGACCAATACGGTGCTCGGCCGGAAGTCGCTGGAGGTGACTCCGGCCGGACCGGGCACGCTGCGCTCGAATGATCCGATTCCGTTGGAGCGCACCACTTCTCCGTACTCGCTCAACGACGCACTCGGTGATCTGTCCACGACCGTCAAGGGTCTGGACATGGGGCAGGTGAATACGACGCTGGACGCGCTGTCCGCGACATTCAAGGACACGCCCGCGCCGCTGCGGTCCGCACTGGACGGCATTACCGCCCTGTCGCGCAGTATCAATACTCGCGACCAGGCGCTGACCGATCTGCTCAGCAAGGCCCAAGGCGTCACCAAGGTGCTCGCCGATCGGGCGGACAAGATCAACGCTTTGCTGGTGGACGGCAACAGCCTGCTCGGCGAGCTCGATGCCCGGCGTACCGCGCTCGGTCAGATGATCACCTACATCAACCAGCTCGCGCAGCAGCTCACCGGCTTCGTCAACGACAACGAGGCGCAGCTCAAACCGACACTGGACAAACTGAATTCGGTGCTCGCCATGCTGCAGAAGAACAAGCAGAGCCTCTCCGACGCGCTCGACGCCCTCGGCCCGTACGCGGGTGCGCTGGGTGAGCAGGTCGGCAGCGGCCCGTACTTCCAGGCCTACATTTCGAACGCGACCAGTAAGGGCCTCCAGCCCCTGATCGACGCGCTGGTGTGGCCCGAGCATCTGCCCAGTGACCTGAAGTCCTACCTGGACAACGGGAATCAGCAGCCTCCGGGCCTTTACCCGGCGCAGACGGAGCCCGGCAAATGAACGCATTCAAGAACGCCGGCAAGCGTGTCGGCACACTGCCCCGCTGGGCGAAGATCGTCGCACTGCTGGCCGTCGTGGCCATTGTGGCCGGCATCGGATACTCGGCGCTGACCCGTATCGGCAAGACGCAGATCACCGCGTATTTCCCGTCAACCAGCGGCTTGTACGCCGGTGACCAGGTGCGGGTGCTCGGAGTGCATGTGGGCCGCATCGATTCGGTCGACCCGGGCAAGGACAAGGTCACGGTCAAGATGACCATCGACCGCGGCATCGACCTGCCCGCCGATGCCAAGGCTGTGATCGTGTCGCCGTCGCTGGTGTCCGCGCGCTTCATCCAGATCGCCCCCGCCTACACCGGTGGACCCAAGATGAAGGACGGTGGGAGTATTCCCATCGAGCACACCGCCGTTCCGGTGGAGTGGGACGACATCAAGGCCGAACTGTCCAAGCTGGCAACCACTCTCGGTCCCGTCGGTGAGGACAAGCAGGGTTCCTTCGGACGCTTCGTCGATACCGCCGCGAACAATCTCGACGGCAATGGCCAGGCGTTCCGCGACACCCTCAAGGAACTGTCCGGCGCGCTGAACACCCTGTCGGACGGGCGTACCGACCTGTTCGGGACCATTCGCAATCTGCAGCAGTTCGTGGACGTGCTCTCCAAGAGCGATGACCAGATCGTGCAGTTCGGCGGACGGCTCGCCTCGGTGTCCTCGGTGCTCGCGGGGGTGTCCGGCGATCTCGGTGCGGGACTGGACAATCTGGACTCCGCGGTGAGCGATGTGCAGCGTTTCATCGATTCGCGCGGCGGCGCGCTGACCGAGGGCGTGCAGCGGCTGTCCGATGTCACCCAGTTGCTCGTGGACAAGCGCCCCGAACTGGAGGAGGTGCTGCACTCCGGTCCCACCGCGCTGCTCAACTTCTATCAGATCTACAAGCCCGCCCTGGGCGCTGTGACCGGTTACCCGGTGCTGACCAACTTCGCCAATCCGCTGAGCTTCCTGTGCGGTTCGGTCGAGGCACTGGGCGCCAACGATTCCGACAAGTCCGCGAGCCTGTGCTCGACGATCCTCGGTCCGGTGCTGCAGAGCTTGGCTTTCAACTATCCGAACTTCATGCTCAGTACCCCCACCACCGCGACCGCCTATCCGGAGCAGATCAAGGCCAGTACTCCGGATGTGGCCGCGCGGGCCGCCAGTCAGGTCGTCGTGCCGAATAACCTTGCTGAGCTGGCTCTTCCGGGAGGCAACTGATGAAGACCATCATCGGACGCAGGCGGGCGGCAGGCCTGGCGATCGGTATCGCCGTTGCCTTGAGCGCCACCGGATGTGAATGGGACGGCCTGAACTCGCTGCCCATGCCGGGCACCCAGGGCACCGGCGACGGCTCCTGGCAGGTCAAGATCCAGATGCCGAATGTCACCACGCTGACCCGTAATTCGCCGGTCCGCGTCAATGACGTCACCGTCGGCTCGGTCACCGATATCGAGGTGGAGGGCTGGCACGCGCTGGTCACCATCGGCCTCAACAAGGGCGTCAAGGTGCCGGCCAACGCACTTGCCAAGATCGGCCAGACCAGTCTGCTCGGCAGCAATCATCTGGAGCTGGACCCGCCGACAGACGTTGCGCCGCAAGGGGAATTGAAGGCCGGTGACGTCATCCCGCTGGAGCGGGCGGGCGCCTACCCGACCACCGAGCAGGTGCTGTCGTCGCTGTCGGTCGTGCTCAACGGCGGCGGTATCAGCCAGCTGGAGAACATCACCGGTGAGCTGAACAAGGCCCTCGACGGCAATACCGACTCCGTGCGCGACCTGCTGCCACAGCTGAATACGCTCGCGACCACCCTGGACGGTCAGACCAAGGACATCATCGCCACCATGGGCGGGCTGGACCGGTTCGCGGGAGTCCTTGCGCAGCAGAAGGATCGGCTGGCGTCGGCCATCGACAATATTCACCCGGCGCTGACCGTCCTCGCCGACCGGCGGCAGAAGATCACCGAGGCACTCACCTCGCTGGGCGGTCTCAGCAATGTCATCTCACAGCTGGTGGACAAGGGCGGCGACAACCTCACCGCCGATCTGCATAATCTGTGGCCCGTGCTGCAAACGATCGGCGATACCGGCGAAAACCTCAGCAAGGCGCTCGGTATGCTGCTCACCTTCCCGTTCTCCATGCACGATATGGACGGCGCGGTGCGCGGCGACTACCTCAATGTGAAGATCACCTTTGACCTCACCTCGGCGCGACTGACGAAGAACTTCCTCATCGGCACTCCGCTCGGACCGCGGTACACCGGCGTGGAGGGCGCGCTCGGACAGCAGGGCGGCACCCCCGGTGATCCCGTTGATCCGAAGGTTGCTCCGCTGCAGCCGAAGCCGGAGTCGCAGCAGCCGAGTATTCCGGGTCTGCCGCCTATTCCGGGTCTGCCCGCGATCCCGGGGATCACCGTGCCGCAAGGGAGTGGAAAGTGAAACTCACCCGGTTCGTCAAGATCCAGCTCGTCATCTTCTCCGTGCTGACCCTCATCGGTCTCTCGGTGATGGGCGGCCAGTACATCAAGATTCCGGCCATGTTCGGCATCGGGCGCTATGACGTGACGGTGCTGCTGCAGGCCACCGGCGGGCTCTACGAGAACGCCAATGTGGCCTATCGCGGCACCAATATCGGCAAGGTGCAGGAGGTTCGGCTCACGCCGGACGGTGTCGCCGCCAAACTGTCCATCGACAGCGACTACAAGATCCCGTCCGATGTGGACGCCTGGGTCAAGAGTGTGTCCGCGATCGGTGAGCAGTACGTGGACCTGGTGCCGGTCGATAATCCCAAGGGCGGCAACCTGAAAGACGGCTCGGTCATTCAGGTCGATCGCACCAAGCTGCCGCAGGATGTCGGCACGCTGCTCGACCAGACCGACCGGTTGCTCAGCAGCGTCGCCGATACCAAGCTGCGCCAGGTCATCGACGACGCCTTCACCGCCTTCGACGGCGCCGGTCCGGATCTGCAGAAGTTCATCGACTCCGCATCGCTGCTGGTGCAGGAGGCGAAGAACAATACCGACGCCACCAAGGATCTGATCGACAAGATCGGCCCGCTGCTGGACACCCAGGTGCAGTCCGACTCGTCCATCCGGGAGTGGACCAAGGACCTGTCCACCGTGACAGATCAACTGCGCCAACATGATCCGGCGCTGCGCAGTGTCCTCAACAAGGCGCCCGGCACGCTCTCGGGTGCCACCAAGCTATTCCAGGACATGAAGCCGACGCTGCCGCTTCTCGCCCGCAATCTGGCGAGCGTCGGTCAGGTCAGCTACATCTACAACCCGAGCATCGAGCAGCTGCTGGTGGTCTTCCCGCCGCTGATCGCCGGACTGCTCGCCGTCGCGACGAACGGCCCGACCGAATACGGCGCCATGGTCGACTTCATGGTCAGCGTCAACGACCCGCAGGGCTGTCAGACCGGCTTCCTGCCGCCCGAGCAGCGGCGCTCGGCCGCCCTGCGCGATCATCCGGACACCCCGTCCGGGCTGTACTGCAAGGTGGCGCAGAACGCGCCGTTCGACGTCCGCGGTATCCGCAATACGCCGTGTATGGAATTCCCGGGCAAGCGCGCGCCCACGCCGGAACTGTGCCGCGACCCGCAGGGCTACCAGCCCGAGGGCGACAACCCGCAGTCCGGCCCGCCGCACCCGGTCGCACCGGCGAGCGACACCACCCCGGGCGCACCCGATGGGACCCAACCGGCCTCGGTGGAAACACGTCCGTACGATCCGAAGAGCGGAACCGTCCTCGATCAGGACGGCCGGTCCTTGCGGATCGCCAATGTCGGAGCCGACGGCTCCGGCGTGGTGCCGGCCAGCCTGACATCTATGGTCCAGGAGCAGTTGAAATGAGTGAAACCAGCGGGGTGAACAAGCGGACCCGACGGCGCGCCATCCGATCGGAGGGCCCGCCGCCGGACGAACCGGGAACCACACGGGTGTTCGTGGCCAAGGTTCCGGCGGCTGACGCCTCGCTGGTCGAGGAAGCCGTGGCCGAGCCGGCCGCGGGCGCGGACACCGCGGCCCTGGTGGAGGACGCGCCCGCCGCCGCAGCGGTGCAGGACGCGCCGCCCGTGGCAGCCGAGGACGCCGCGGAGCCGGTGGACCCGGATACCGAGACGGTGAGCCTGGTCAAGGGCGCCGCCGCCGAATCCACCGCGGGTGAGGCCGCCGAATCCGAAGCGCCCGCAGCTGTTTCGGCCGGAGCGACCAGTCGCTGGCAGTGGATCGTGGCGGCGGCAGCGCTCGTGCTGGCGTTGGCGGTGGGAGCCGGGACCGTGTTCATGGGCATCCAGCGCAACCATCTCGCCGATCAGGAGGCCATGCGCGCGGAGTACGTGCAGACCGCCAAGCAGGCCATGATCAACATTACGAATATCAGCGCGGACACCGCCCAGGACGACATCAAGCGCGTGCTCCAGGTGACCTCGGGTGATTTGGCGACCGAATACACCCAGCGCAAGGACGATTACGCGGCGATCGTGAAGAAGGCCGCGGTGCACGCCAAGGGCGAGGTCGTCGAGGCTGCCCTGCAGAGCGCCGACGATCAGTCCGCGATCGTGCTGGTCGCGGTCAAGCAGGTGCTGACCAATGCCGGCTCGGATGCCCCGCAGCAGCGCCAGTTTCGCTTCAAGGTGACCCTGGCCCGCAATGACAAGGGGATCACCGCGACCGGGATGGAGATGGTGGTATGAGCCCGAAACTGCGTTTCCGCCCGAAACTGCGAATCAGAGTGAGTCTGCGCAATCTGCTGATCGTGGGCGGTGCGCTCACACTGCTGGTCGCCAGCCTCGCCGCCGGGTCGTGGGTCGGCTACGGCTGGTGGCAGGACCGGAGTGTGGCCTCGGCCCGCGACGATTCCACGATCGTCGCCAAGCGCACCGTCGAGGGCATGTTCGGCTACAACTACCACAGCATCGACGATCAGATGAAGAAGGTCACCGGGGATATGACCCCGGACTTCAAGGCGGACTGGATGAAGGTGACCAACTCGGTCCTCGCACCCGGCGCCAAGGACAAGCAACTCGTCGTCGAGGCGACCGTGGTGGAGACCGGCGTGATCAGCGCCAGTGCGGACCACACCGAGATCATGATCTTCCTGAACCAGAAGAGCACCGGCAAGGACGCGAGCAAGGGCACCTACGACGCCAGTCGCCTCCGGGTCAAGATGGATCACAAGGGCGGTCACTGGCTGGTGGCGGACGTCAACCCGATCTAGCTGCCGCACAACATCATAAGCTGCAGCGCGCCGTGACCACGGTGCCCTGCAGCTTTTTCGTGGTACCGCGTAATGGGGCCGGAAGCGCTGTGCGGCAGGCGAAGCCGGGACCTGCCCCGGCGGTGGCCCAGCCTTCGTGCTGAAGGGCTGAGTCACCGCTACAGGTTGGTCAGTGCTGGACGTCCGGGTCCACGTCGTCGTCGGACAGCAGGGCGCTGCCTGCCACCCGATCCTGGGCCAGGGCGTCCAGGAAGGCGCGGGCCCAGCGGTCCACGTCGTGAGTGAGGACCTGCCTGCGCAGGGAGCGCATGCGGCGGCGGCGGGTGTCGCGGTCGTCTTCGATGGCGGAGACGATGGCGTCCTTGACGCTGTCCAGGTCGTGCGGGTTGCACAGGTAGGCCTGGCGCAATTCGGCTGCGGCGCCGGTGAATTCGCTCAGCACCAGGGCGCCGCTGAGGCCGCCCTGGCAGGCCACGTACTCCTTGGCCACCAGATTCATGCCGTCGCGCAGCGGGGTCACCAGCATGACGTCGGCCGCCACGAAGAACGACAGCAGTTCCTCGCGGGGGATCGGGCGGTGCAGGTAGTGCACGACCGGGTAGCCGACGCGGGCGTATTCGCCGTTGATGCGCCCGACCTGGCGTTCGATATCGCCGCGCATCTGGATGTAGGACTCCACCCGTTCGCGGCTCGGGGTGGCCAGCTGCACCACCACCGTGTCGGCGGGATCTATCCGGCCCTCCTGCAGCAGCTCCTCGAGCGCGGCCAGGCGGATATCGATGCCCTTGGTGTAGTCGAGGCGGTCGACGCCCAGCAGGATGGTCTTCGGATTGCCGAGCTCCGCACGGATTTTCGAGGCCCGCTCGCGCACGCTGCGGCGGCGCGACATCTCGTCCAGTTCGGTGGAGGTGATGGAGATGGGGAACGCGCCCACCCGCACGGTGCGGAAACCCACCTGCACCACACCGAGTTTCGAGCGCACACCCACGCTGCCACGTGAAGTCGGTTGCCCGGCAAGCCTTCTCGCCAGGTAGAGGAAGTTCTGCGCGCCCCCGGGCAGGTGGAACCCGATCAGGTCGGCGCCCAGCAGACCTTCGACGATCTCTGTGCGCCAAGGCATTTGCATGAACAGCTCGACCGGCGGGAACGGAATGTGCAGGAAGAAGCCGATGGTCAGATCCGGGCGCAGCATGCGCAGCATCTTCGGGACCAGCTGCAGCTGATAGTCCTGTACCCAGACGGTGGCGCCCTCGGCGGCCACCTTCGCGGTGTACTCGGCGAAACGGCGGTTCACCTGCACGTAGGCCTGCCACCACTTGCGGTCGTAGACCGGGCGCACGATCACATCGTGATACAGCGGCCACAGGGTGCCGTTGGAGAAACCCTCGTAGTAGTCGGCGACCTCATCGGCCGAGAGCGGTACCGGATGCAGTTCCAGCCCGTCTTCGACGATCGGGTCCATCTCGACATCGGGGACGCCCGCCCAGCCCACCCAGGCGCCCTTGTTGTTGCGCAGCACCGGTTCCAGAGCGGTCACCAGGCCACCGGGACTGCGTTTCCAGCGTGTGGTGCCGTCCGGCAGCTTCTCGAGGTCGACCGGTAACCGGTTCGCGACTACGACGAAACCTGAACCGGCGCTATCCGGGTTCACAGGCTCATTCGCCCCGCGTGGCGGGAGCGATGCCGAGCATCGAAAGGAGCATGCGGCATTCGTCTGCGTCGGTGGCGTATGCGGCCACTACGCGCTGGGCCTGACGTGCGGTTTCGTCGGCGAGTGGTTCCAGATCGTCGTCCGCGATGTCTTTGGCGCTGCTGTTCGCGGCCATCATCATGTCCTCTCGGGGATGTCTGCTCAGCTTACGAGGAACCCATCCTATCTGGATGCCTCACAGGAACTGGTCCCTCGGTGGACAGCGAGCTCGAAACGCAATGCTGTGCTGATTTGCCCTCCGCTTCGCTCCGGGCGGGTTCGCGGCCCTGGAGTCTCGTTCTTCCCTCCTTCCGCTCCTCCGCTGCGCTCCCCCGCTCCACTCAGTCCAGAACGAGACGGGCCGCGAACATGGGGTTGGCTATACGGTGGTTTGAGCAAGAGTGGGTTCGATTCGATGAAGGGGTCGCAGTAATGCCGTTGGCCACGGTGCACGGAATCTCGTTGAACTACCAGGTCAAAGGGTCCGGTCCGCTGGTCGTCATGATCATGGGGACGGGGAGCCCGGGACGGGTGTGGGAACTGCACCAGGTGCCCGCGCTGGTGGCGGCCGGATACAAGGTGTGCACGTTCGACAATCGCGGCATCGCACCGTCCTTCGAGGCCGCCCAGGGCATGACCATCGACGATCTGGTGGGCGATACCGCCGGGCTCATCGAATTCCTCGGCGAGGGTCCGGCTCTGGTGGTCGGTCAATCCATGGGCTCGCGGGTGGCGCAGGAATTGGCGCTCGCGCGGCCGGATCTGGTGCGCAAGGCCGTTTTCATGGCCGGGCACGCCCGGCTCGATCAGCTGCAGAAGACGCTCTCGCTCGGCGAGCACGAGCTGGACGTGTCCGGTGTGCGGCTGCCCGCCAAGTACGACGCCGCCATGACCGCGCTCATGAACCTGTCTCCGGCGACCCTGGCGGACCCGCACGCGGGCCGCGATTGGCTGGACCTGTTCGAATTCACCGGTGGCCCGGTGACGCCCGGTGTGCGCGCACAGCGGCGGATGGATCACGACTTCGACCGCACGGCCGCCTACCGCAAGATCACGGTGCCCTGTCTGTCCATGGGATTCGCCGATGACCGGATGATTCCGCCGTATCTGTCCCGCGAGGTCGCGGAGGCTATTCCGGGCGCGCGCTACCAAGAGGTCCCCGATGCCGGGCACTACGGCTACCTGGAACGACCCGAGATCGTGAACAAGATCCTGCTGGAATTCTTCGCGGGCTGAAGGTAACCGCCCAGGCGTAACGTCCGCCTTGCTAGGGTCGAATCAACGTCGGGGGTTCGTCCTAACGCTGCGGTACCCAAACCCAGCGGTCGGATGGTCCTTCAGCGTTCCTGTACACAGCGCCAGTATCCAGTGAGGTGAAATGAGCACCAATCCTTTCGATGACGAAGACGGCCGGTTCTTCGTCCTGGTCAACGACGAGGAACAGCATTCCCTGTGGCCGGCCTTCGCCGAGGTTCCGGCGGGTTGGCGGGTCGTGTTCGGCGAGGACTCGCGCGCCGCATGCGTCGAGTACGTCGAGAAGAATTGGACGGATATGCGTCCCAAGAGCCTTCGCGATGCCATGGCCGCCGATGACGCGGCACGTCAGGCGGCGCAGTCCTGATATTGGCGGTTGACCCGATACTGCGCAGGAACGGTTCCGAACGCGGCAGGTGGCGCCCCAGGCGCCCCTGACGCAGTTCGGCTCGTCTCCTGACGGTTATCGATCGGCCCGGACGTCGGCTTTTCCGCGCAGCCGACTCACCGGGTTATGATCGACACCGCCTTCGCCTCCTTAGCTCAGTGGTAGAGCACCGCTCTTGTAAAGCGAAGGTCGTCAGTTCAATCCTGACAGGGGGCTCTGTACCGCCTCCCCGGATCTTTCACGGTCACCGGGGAGGCGGTTACTTTTTGCGCGGGCCGGCGGTCGGGTGGTGGCGTAGTTCTGGGGGTGCCCCAGGAGTTACCCCGAATCTTGCGAGATCGGTTGTTGCGTTCCAGCGCCTGGTCCAGGTGGTGTGTTCCAGCTGGGATCGGTTGTCGCGGTTTGGATTCATCCCTCTCAGGAAACTCCCAGCGGAGGTCCAGGAACTTTGACGCCCGAGGCAGCAGGATGAGGTCATGACAGGTGTGCCCGCGCCCCGTGAGGCCGAAGCCAAAGTGCTGGTGGTCGATGACGAACCGATGATCGTCGAGTTGTTGTCGGTGAGTTTGCGTTATCAGGGGTTCGAGGTGGCTACGGCCAGTAGTGGGACCGAGGGGCTGGATCGGGCGAAGATGTTCCGGCCGGATGCGCTCATCGTGGATGTGATGATGCCGGGGATGGACGGTTTCGGGCTGCTGCGGCGGCTGCGGGCGGACGGGATCGATGCCCCGGTGCTGTTCCTGACCGCGCGTGACGAGGTCGAGGACAAGATCACCGGATTGACCCTCGGCGCCGACGATTACGTGACCAAGCCGTTCAGCCTCGAGGAAGTGGTGGCCCGGCTGCGGGTGATCCTGCGGCGGGCGGGACGTGCCGCGCCGGAGGAGAAGTCGTCGCGGCTGCGGTTCGCCGATATCGAACTCGACGACGATACGCACGAGGTGTGGAAGGCGGGGGAGCCGATTCCGTTGTCGCCCACCGAATTCACGCTGCTGCGCTACTTCATGGTGAATGCCGGCACGGTGCTGAGCAAGCCGCGCATTCTGGATCACGTGTGGCGCTACGACTTCGGCGGTGAGGTCGGCGTGGTCGAGACCTATGTGTCCTACCTGCGCAAGAAGGTGGACACCGGGCCGGATCGGCTCATTCACACTCTGCGCGGGGTCGGTTACGTCATGAGGGAGCCGCATCGCAGGTCGGCTGCGAAGTGAGCCCACGCGCCCGGCTGTCGGATCGGCTCGCGGCCGTTCCGCTGCGAACCACGCTGGCGCTGGCGCTGGTTTCGCTGGCCGGGCTCGGATTGCTGGTTTCCGGCCTGGCCGTGACCTCACTCATGCGCAATGTGCTGCTGGGTCGGCTCGATCAGTCGCTCTACGATGCCGCGCACGGCTGGGCGCAGCCGGGGCTCACGCGCCCGGAGCCGCTGCCCACGCCGCCCGGGAAGCGGGAACGCCCCGCGCAATTGCTCTATGTGCGCGTGGTGGATTCGTCCGGCAATCTGGTGCTGCACCTCGACGTGGGTTCGACCGAGCCCGATGTGCCCGCCGATCTCGGCCATCACCCGATCACGGTCGGTTCGATCGGTGACGGCGGTGAGCAGTGGCGGATCATGCGCACCACCAACCAATACGGCACCAGCACAGTCGGATTGCGGCTCGATGAGACCAAAGGCATTCTGGACCGGCTGATTCTGCTGCAGGCGGTGATCGGGGCGCTGGTGCTGGCGGCCCTGGCGGTCGTTGCGCGCCTGGTCATCCGGCGCAGTCTGAAACCCCTGGGCGAAGTCGAGAGAACCGCGGCCGCCATTGCCGGCGGCGATCTGCATCAGCGAGTTCCGGTGCGCGGCAACGACACCGAGGTGGATCATCTGTCGCAATCGCTGAACACCATGCTGACCCAGATTCAGCAGGCGTTCGCGGCGACCGAGGCCTCCGAGGAGGGCGCGCGCCGATCCGAGGCCAAGATGCGGCGTTTCATCGCCGATGCCAGTCATGAATTGCGCACGCCGCTGACCACCATCAAGGGGTTTTCGGAGCTGTATCGGCAGGGCGCGATCACCGAGCCCGGCATGCTCATGAATCGCATCGAGAGCGAATCCAAGCGGATGAGCCTGCTGGTGGAGGATCTGCTCATGCTGGCCCGGCTGGACGCGCAGCGGCCCGTCGAGCGGCGGCCGGTGGATCTGCTGGCGCTGGCCAGCGATGCGGTGCACAATGCCCGCGCGCAGGCGGCGGTGCAGAATCCGGATGCGGAACCGCGCCCGATCGATCTGGAGATCCGTTCCGGCGCGGGCACTCTGGAGATCGCGGGGGATGAGGCGCGACTGCGGCAGATCCTCGGCAATCTGGTGAGCAATGCCCTGGTGCACACGCCGCCCGATGCGGCGGTC
Organism: Nocardia sp. NBC_01388; assembly: GCF_045040085.1. Taxonomy (NCBI): domain Bacteria; kingdom Bacillati; phylum Actinomycetota; class Actinomycetes; order Mycobacteriales; family Nocardiaceae; genus Nocardia; species Nocardia sp. NBC_01388. The sequence continues at coordinate 5,923,647 of NZ_CP109553.1, read as the reverse complement.
ACGGTGCGGCTCACGCCCTCCGAGCAGGAGGTGCTGATCGAGGTCAGCGATACCGGGCCCGGCCTGGAGCAGGAGCAGGCCGAGCGGGTCTTCGAGCGCTTCTATCGCACCGACAGCTCCCGCAGTCGCGTGAGCGGCGGTACCGGACTGGGACTTTCGATCGTGCAGGCCCTGGTCACCGCGCACGACGGCGCGGTGTCCGTGGCCAGTACGCCGGGCGCGGGCACCACCTTCAGCGTGTGCCTGCCCCGGACGGGTCAGTCGGGGACGTTGGCGCCGTAGCCGAGATCGCGCAGCGCCTGCTTGATCTTGGCCTGCGCCTCGTCCATGGATTCCTTGCTCGGCTCCGGATCGGCGCCGGTGATATCGAAATCACCGAGTTCGAAGGCCGGGAACACGTGCAGGTGCAGATGCGGCACCTCCAGTCCGGCGATGAGCAGACCCGCGCGCGGCGCGTCCCAGGCCGCGCGGACGGCCTTGCCGATGCGCTGGGCGACCGTGGTCATCCGGGAGAAGGTTTCGGGGTCCAGATCCTGCCACTGGTCGATCTCCTTGCGCGGCACGACCAGGGTGTGCCCCTGCGTCACCGGGGCAATGGTCAGGAAGGCGACGAATTCATCGTCCTCCCACACGAATCGGCCCGGCAGCTGACCTTCGATGATCAATGAGAAAACAGAAGCCATGAGCCTTATTTTGCCCCGCTCCGCTCCGCGCGGGGCGGAGCGGGGCATACACAGCCTCTGCCCTGAGAGACATCCGCCCGAAAGTTCGCGGCCCGTCTCGTTCTGGACCGAGTGGAGTGGGGGAGCGCAGCGGAGGCGCGGAGGGAGGGAAGAACGAGACATCAGGGGCCGCGAACCCGCCGCAGCGAAGCGGAGGCAGAAAATACAGTGCTCCGGGCACGCTTTAAGCTGTCTGCCGTGCGCGTACTCGTCATCGGATCCGGAGCCCGTGAACATGCCCTCGCCCTGGCTCTGCGCCGGGACCCGGCGGTGACCGCGGTGGCGGTCGCGCCCGGTAATGCGGGGATTGCTCAACATGTCGACGTGCGAGCGGTCGACCCCAGCTCGGGCGACGAGGTGGTCGCGCTGGCTCGGGAGTTGAAGTCGGACCTGGTCGTGATCGGTCCCGAGGTGCCGCTGGTGCTCGGTGTGGCCGATGCGGTGCGGGCCGCGGGCATCGCGGCCTTCGGGCCGTCGGCGGCCGCCGCGCGCATCGAGGGGTCCAAGGCTTTTGCCAAGGACGTCATGAACGCGGCGGGCGTGCGCACCGCGCACAGTGAGATCGTCGATCATCCGGGTGAGCTGGATGCCGCGCTCGATCGCTTCGGGCCCACCTGGGTCGTGAAGGACGACGGGCTGGCCGCGGGCAAGGGCGTGGTGGTGACCGCCGACCGCCGGATCGCGCGTGACCACGGCGCGGAGCTGCTGGAGAACGGGCATCCGGTGCTGCTGGAGTCCTTCCTCGACGGTCCCGAGGTGTCGCTGTTCTGTCTTGTCGACGGCGAGAATGTGGTGCCGCTGCTGCCCGCCCAGGATCACAAGCGGGTCGGCGACGGCGATACCGGGCCCAATACCGGCGGCATGGGCGCGTATACGCCGCTGCCGTGGCTGACCGACGAAACGCTGCGGGCCATTGTCGATGATGTGGTGAAACCCGTTGCGGCCGAAATGGTCCGGCGCGGCGTGCCGTTCAGCGGCCTGCTGTACGCGGGGCTGGCCATCGGGCAGTCCGGGCCCGCCGTCATCGAATTCAACTGCCGCTTCGGCGATCCCGAGACCCAGGCCGTGCTGGCCATGCTGGAAAGCCCGATCGGCGAGCTGCTGCACGCCACCGCCACCGGCACCCTCGATCAGGTCGCGGCGCCGCGCTGGAAGGACGGCTCGGCCGTCACCGTGGTGCTGGCTGCTGAGAACTACCCGGGCCGGCCGCGCAGCGGCGATGTCATCTCCGGAGCCGAATCCTCCGGCGCCGGAACCGAATCCGAGGTGCTGCACGCCGGTACCGCCCAGCGCGCGGACGGTTCGATCGTCTCCGCGGGCGGGCGTGTGCTGGCCATTGTCGGGCAGGGCGCCGACCTCGCCGAGGCTCGCAAGAACGCCTACGACCGGCTCGCGGGTATCAAACTGCCCGGCGGCCACTACCGCACCGATATCGCGCTCGCGGCCACCGAGGGACGGATCACCATCCCCGCACCGGCGGTCTGACACCGAACCTCTTCGCTCCCTTACGGATTCCGTGAGGGGGCGAAGTCCTGTCCGGGCGGACTACGGGGTCAGCTGGATGCCGCGCTGGGCGAGCCAGGGTTGGGGATCGACGTGCTGGCCGTTGATGATGATCTCGAAATGCAGGTGCGGACCGGTGGAGTCGCCGCGATTGCCGATACGGGCGATCTGCATGCCCGCCGGGACGCGTTCGCCGACCGAGACGAAGAAGTCGTACATGTGGCCGTAGACGGAGATGGTGCCGTCGTCGTGCCGGATGCGCACCCACAGCCCGAAGCCCTGTGCCGGGCCGGCGTCGATGACCGTGCCCGCCGCGACCGCGTAGATGGGCGAACCGATCGGGGCGGCGATGTCGACGCCCGCGTGGAAGGTGCCCCAGCGTGATCCGAATCCCGAGGTGAACGCGCCCTTGGCGGGGAGCGCGAAGCCGCCGATGCCGGGGATCGCGAAGCCGGGCGGCAGGGTGGCGTCGGGAGCGGGTGTCGTGACCATCCACGGTTGCGGCTGACCGGACACCGCCGCGGCCGCTTCGGCCTTGGCTCGATCCAGTGTGTCGCGCGCGGCGGCGGATACCACCGCGGACTCCCGCAGGCGTTCACCATTGCCGATGGCGTCGAGATATCGCTTCGTCGATGCGGGAACGGTATGTATCTGCAGTGGATTCGCCACCGGAACCCGCAGTGCCATACCGGGTTCCACGGTCGCATCGATCGGAATGCCCCCCAGCGCGCTGTCCGCCCCCGCGAACACGAGCACCGCCACCACCCCGCCGATCAGCACACGATGTCTGATCGCCCATGCCCGAGTCACCGGCCACTGCTGCCGCGCTTCGGTCTTCGTTTGCTCGACCAGCGCCCCGAACTCCGCCCGAGACCGTGGCCGCCGCCCCCACATGTCGACGCCCCGGGCGCGCACTATCGGCAGCTGCCGCCGCGCCCGTTCTGCGCCTCGTATCGATGCGTGCCCCGCCCGCGCCGCATATTCGCGCAGCCGTGACGGCGGCTCGTCCGGCCCGGACAGGTGGGCTCTGACCCCCGGGGTATATCTGTCGACCCCTGCCCGGAACCCCTGCGCCTCGGAGTCGCCCTCGATCTCCGATTCCGCGAACTCGAGCTCCGGGAGACTCGCGGCGCCGTCATCGTCCCCGGGTCTCGAGGCGACGGCCGCCGACTCCTCGCGTTCCGAATCCGCCGCGGCGGGAGTTGCCGGTTCGCCGCCGTTCGCGCTGGTCCCGGTGGTGGCGGCTGCCGATAGTCGTGCTGCCGAGTCCTCCTCGGTAGCCGCTGGTCCCCCCTGCATGCGAGCCTCCTCAGGCATTCCGGCGGCCATCTGCGGACAGCCGGGGGAGCGGGTGCTCTACCGTCTGTCGAGTGCGTATCGAATCTCGCCGGTCGACCATTCCACCTTTTTACGTGATGGATGTCTGGAAGGCAGCAGCTGAACGGGCGCGTTCCCATGGTGACGTACTTGTGCTGGCCGCGGGGCAGCCGTCCACGCCGGCCCCGCGGGCGGTATTGCGGGCCACCAAGGCGGCCATGGATTCCGAATTGCTCGGGTACACCGAGACTTTCGGGATCCTGGCGCTACGGGAGGCCATTGCCGAGCATCATCGGAGCACCTACGGGGTTCGGGTGAGCGCTGATGACGTGGTGGTGACGACCGGATCGTCCGGCGCGTTCACGCTGCTGTTCCTGGCCGCTTTCGATCTCGGGGACACCGTGGTGGTGGCGCGGCCGGGGTATCCCGCCTACCGCAATACGCTCACCGCGCTGGGTTGCCGGGTGGTCGAGCTCGATTGCGGCCCGGAGACGCGTTTTCAGCCCACCGTGGCCATGCTGGAGGCGCTGCCGGAGCCGCCCGCGGGCCTGATCGTGGCGAGTCCGGCCAATCCGACCGGGACCATGATCGCGCCCGCGGAGCTGGCGGCCCTGGCCCGCTGGTGCGATGAGCACGGGACACTGCTCATCTCGGACGAGATCTACCACGGCATCGTCTACGACACGGCGCTGTCCACAAGCACCGAGCCGACCTCCTCCGCCTGGGAGACCTCCCGGGAATCGGTGGTCATCGGATCGGTGTCCAAATACTTCTCCATGACGGGCTGGCGGCTCGGCTGGATGCTGGTGCCGGAGACCATGCGCCCGGCGCTGCAGCGGCTCGCCTCGAATATGACCGTCTGCCCGCCGGCTATTTCGCAGTATGCGGCCGTGCACGCCTTCGGTGCGGAGGCCAAGGCCGAACTCGACGGGCATGTGGCCCGCTATGCCGCCAATCGGCAGTTGCTGCTGACCGGTCTGCCGAAATTGGGCATCACCGATCTGGCTCCGGCGGACGGCGCCTTCTACGCATACGCGGATATTGCTCACCTGACCGATGATTCGATGCGATGGTGTACCGAGGTGCTCGACCACACGGGGGTGGCGCTTGCCCCGGGCATCGACTTCGACACGGTCAGCGGCACCCATACGGTGCGCTTCTCGTTCGCCGGAGCGAGCGCCGATATCGAAGAAGCACTGGACCGGTTGGAACGCTATCTGGCCTGAATTCGTCGCCGGAACGCCGTTCGAACCGGAATCACCACAGATCGCACAGATTTGGGTCAGATGAACCGATGATGACTGGCACGATTGCATCCGTGACCACTGCGACGACTCCGAAAGGCGAGAAGCGTCGCCAAGCGCTTGTATGTGCCGCCGCCGAGCTGCTCCTCGAGGGCGGCTTCGAGGCCGTACGACACCGCTCGGTGGCGACGCGCGCGGATCTGCCGCTGGCGTCCACCACCTACTACTTCGAATCGCTGGAGGATTTGATCGCGCGTGCGGTCGAATTCTCTGGTAATGCCGAACTCGATGCCATGCGCCGCCGGGTCGGCGAGGTGACCCACCGCCGGCGCGGCGCCGAGGCGACCGTGGATCTGGTGCTGGATCTGCTCGTCGGCCCGGATATGGCCGACGAGGACGCCCGCGGCCAGCTCATCGCCCGCTACGAGCGTTCGGTGGCCTCCGCCCGCCATCCGGAGCTACGCGAGGTGCAGTTCCGACTACGCGCCCAGCTCGACGAGCTGCTCGCCGACGTGCTGCGCCGCTCCGACCGCGTGGTGCGCCCGGAACAGACCCGCCGGCTCGTGGCCGTGGTCGACGGCGCGGTGGTGACGGCCCTCGGTGAACCCGACCCCCAGCCCCGCCGCATGGCCCGGGGCGCACTGCTGGAAGTGATAGACGTAGTCGCCCCACCTGCCTGAATGCTGATCACGGCGGGGGCGTGCGTTCGAAAGGCTCGACCCCCCAGGACAATCCAGCGCTCGCCCGCCCCGAGTTCGCGGCCCGTCTCGTTCTGGACTGAGTGGAGCGGGGGAGCGCAGCGGAGGAGCGGAGGGAGGGAAGAACGAGACTCCCAGGGCCGCGAACCGCCGGAGCGAAGCGGAGGCAAATTGAACACAGCACGAGACACCAGGGGCCGCGAACCGCCCGGAGCGAAGCGGAGGGCAAAATAAGCACAGTGACCTCTGTGCCGAACGTCCTCGCCACCCGTTATGCCAGCCCCGCGCTGGTTCAGTTGTGGTCGCCCGAGAACAAGATCGTTCTCGAGCGGCGGCTGTGGCTGGAGGTGCTGCGCGCTCAGTCCGAACTCGGTATCGAGGTGCCGGCCGGGGTCGTCGAGGACTACGAGCGGGTTGTCGATCAGGTCGATCTGAAGTCGATCGCCGAGCGGGAGCGCGTGACCCGGCACGATGTGAAGGCGCGCATCGAGGAGTTCAATGCCCTTGCCGGGCATGAGCATGTGCACAAGGGCATGACCTCGCGCGACCTCACCGAGAATGTCGAGCAGTTGCAGATCCGGCTCTCGCTGGAGCATGTGTACGCGCACGGCGTGGCGATCGCCGCCCGGCTGGCCGAGCGGGCAGCCGAATACCAGTCGCTGGTGATGGCCGGCCGCTCGCATAATGTGGCGGCGCAGGCCACCACCCTCGGCAAGCGTTTCGCCTCCGCGGCCGATGAGCTGCTCATCGCGCTCACCCGCGTGCAGGAGCTGATCGACCGCTATCCGCTGCGCGGCATCAAGGGCCCGATGGGCACCGCGCAGGACATGCTCGATCTGCTGGACGGCGATGCGGCCAAGCTGGCGCAGCTGGAGCAGAAGGTGGCGCACCACCTCGGTTTCAAGAATGTCTTCACCAGCGTCGGCCAGGTGTACCCGCGCTCGCTGGATCACGATGTGCTCTCCGCGCTGGTCCAGATCGGTGCGGGCCCTTCGTCTTTCGCGCACACCATTCGCCTGATGGCTGGAAACGAGCTGGTCACCGAGGGCTTCCAGAAGGGGCAGGTCGGTTCCTCGGCCATGCCGCACAAGATGAACTCCCGTTCCGCCGAGCGGGTCAACGGGCTGCAGGTCATTCTGCGCGGCTACGCCTCGATGGGCGCCGAGCTGGCGGGCGCGCAGTGGAACGAGGGCGATGTGTTCTGCTCGGTGGTGCGCCGGGTCGCGCTGCCGGACGCCTTCTTCGCCGTCGACGGCATGATGGAGACCTTCCTGACCATCCTGGCCGAATTCGGCGCCTACCCGGCCGTCATCGGCCGTGAGCTGGATCGGTACCTGCCGTTCCTGGCCACCACCCGCCTGCTGATGGCGGCGGTCCGGGCCGGTGTGGGCCGGGAGACCGCGCACGAGGTCATCAAGGAGCACGCCGTGGCCGTGGCCCTGGACATGCGCGAGCAGGGCCGGGAGCCGGATCTGCTGGATCGCCTGGCCGCCGACGATCGCATGCCGCTGGACCGCGCCGCCCTGGACGCGGCGCTGGCCGACCGCTCCGCCTTCATCGGCGCCGCCGAGGCGCAGACGGCCGCCGTGATCGCGCAGGTGCAGAAGCTGGTCGACGCCAATCCGGAGGCCGCGCGCTACACCCCGGCCCCGATTCTGTAGGCAGCGGCGAACTTTCGACTCTCGACCCCGGCCCATCGGTCCGGGGTCGAGGTGTTTCTGGCAGGCTGCGGGTATGAATCCGTACACGATCTTCTCGGAAATCGTTGCCGGGCAGGCGCCGGCGAGCAAGGTGTACGAGGACGACGATGTGCTGGCGTTCCTTGATATCCGCCCGGTGACGCCGGGGCATCTGCTGGTGATTCCGAAGGTTCCGGCGCGCAGTCTGGCCGAGCTGGATCCGGCCATGGGCGGCAAGCTCTTTCGGGTCGGGCAGCAGCTGGCGGCCGCGCTGCGGGCCTCCGAGGTGCAGTGCGACGGGGTGAATTTCTTCCTCGCCGACGGTGTCACAGCGGGGCAGGAGGTGTTCCATGTGCACCTGCATGTGATCCCGCGCACTCCGGGGGACGGTTTCGGGCTGCGGGCGCGGCCCACCTCTCCGGCCCGTGCGGACCTGGATTACCTGGCCGGATCTATTCGCGGGGTATTGGAGCGCGCCGCTGGCAATTCATAGCTGATTTGCATTAACATATGCGAACCAATTGGTTTGCCAGGGACACGCCATCGACCGAATAGTCCTCGCACCCCACGCGACTCGAGTTACGTTGGAACGCGATCGTGGTGGGCTGATGGAGGTGGGGCATGCGTAGAAGAGTTGTTTCCGCAGCGGTTTTAGCAGTAGCCGCAGGATTGCTCAGTCCGGCGTTAGCGCCACCGGCCACGGGCCACGCGGCCAGCGTCATCCGGGTCGACGACCTGAATGCCAACCGCTCCGCCATGTTCATCGATTCGCCCGCGATGGGCCGGACCATTCAGGTGCAGGTCCTGCATCCGGCCGGGGGCGGCTCCCGCCCCAGCTTCTATCTGCTCGACGGTCTCGATCCGGGCGCCACCCAGAGCACCTGGACCAATGCCACCGATGCCGAGCCCTTCTTCCGGGACAAGAACGTGAATGTGGTGCTGCCCATGGGCGGGCAGGCCAGCTACTACACCGACTGGATCTCCGATGATCCGCGCTTCGGCCGGTACAAGTGGGAAACCTTTCTGACAGAAGAGCTTCCGCCGCTCATCGACGATTATTTCTCCGGTAACGGGGTGAACGCCATCGGCGGTTTGTCCATGGGCGGCAATGCGGCCTTCACTCTCACGGTGCGGCATCCGGACCTGTATCGCGCCGTCGCCGGGTACAGCGCCTGCCCGGACACCACCATCGCGCAGGGCGCGACCATGTTCTCCATCGCCAATCGCGGCGGCAATCCGTTCAATATGTGGGGCGGGCCCACCAGTCCGGCCTGGGCCGAGCACAATCCGGCGCTGATGGCCGATCGGTTGCGCGGTAAGACCATCTACCTGTCCACCGGTACCGGCCTGCCCGGCCCGCACGAGCTGGAGATCAAACCGCAGCTGCCGGAGAACATCTTCTTCGGCGGTCCCATCGAATTCGGTGTGAACGCCTGCGTCGACACCTTCGCGCAGCGGCTGCGGGATCTGAATATCCCTGCGCGCGTGGACTACAGCCCGGTGGGCACGCACTCCTGGTCGTACTGGCAGGACGGACTGCACGATTCCTGGCCGACCATCGCCGGGGCGATCGGCGCCTAGCGCCGATCCGCTCCCCGGCGCGGATCAGGCTCCGGGACGGTTGAATTCGCCGTCCTTGGCGCCTGCCACGAACGCCCGCCACTCCCCGGGGGTGAACACCAGCACCGGCCCGTCCGGGTTGCGGGAATCCCGCAGGCCGATATTTCCGCTGGACAGGAAGGCGATTTCGACGCCCTCCGCATTGTCGTCGCCACGCCGCCAGACGGCGTCGGCCTCGATCTCGCGATTCTTCGCTGTTTCCAACTCCGGACTCCCTGTGCGATGAGCGGCGAGTACTGGACGGTGATGTGGATCGCACTCATAATGCCAGTGTTTGCGCGACCTCCGGATCGGATATTCCATTCTGTGTCGGCGGAAGGAGGTATGTGGTGCGCACGCCATGGTCCCAGCAGCGAGCTGCCCCCATCTCCGACAGCTGCGATGCCGTTCCGGAACGCTTCAACGTGGAACTGGCGGACAGCATTCTGCAGATCCACCGCAGCTGTCCCACCGATCAGTGCGCCCGGCGCAAAGCAGCGGTCTTCTACCTGTACGAGCACTGTCAGCACGTGGCCCCGGCCCGGCGCCGTCGCGCCTGACCGCCGGTTGTCGCGATGAGGTGGCAGGGTCCGCGGCGTGGCGGGGGTTCACACCACTAACCTGGTCGCCATGGCTCTGGACAGCAGTGGTAGCGCGACCTCCAATTCCGGCGCGGTTCTTTCGGCGCCGATCGCCAAGCGGGTGCCGACCGAGCGCGTGCACCACGGCGATGTCTTCGTAGACGACTACGAATGGTTGCGGGAGAAGAAGAATCCCGAGGTCATCTCCTATTTGGAGGAGGAGAACGCCTTTACGGATGCGCAGACGGAGGCGCTGGCCCCGCTGCGCGAGAAGATCTACGAGGAGATCAAGGGGCGCACCCGGGAGACCGATCTGTCGCTGCCCACCCGGATGGGCAAGTACTGGTACTACTCGCGCAGTTTCGAAGGCAAACAGTACGGCGTGTTCTGCCGCTGCCCGATCGCCGATGCGGACGACTGGACGCCGCCGCTGCTGGAGGTCGGTGTCGATATCCCGGGCGAGCAGGTGCTGCTGGATTCGAACGAATTGGCCGAGGGCCACGAATTCTTCTCACTCGGCGCCTCCTCGCTGAGCCAGGCGGGCGATCTGCTGGCCTATTCGGTCGATACGGTCGGCGACGAGCGGTACACCCTGCGCGTCAAGAATGTGGAGACCGGCGAACTGCTGCCCGACGAGATCCCGGGAACCGGCGGCGGCGCGACCTGGTCGCTGGACGGTACGCACGTCTTCTACGTGACCGTCGACGAGTCCTGGCGGCCCGACAGCATCTGGCGGCACCGGCTGGGCACCGAGCCGAGCGCCGATGTCCGGGTCTTCCACGAGGCCGATGAGCGCTTCGGGGTCGGGGTGGGCACCACTCGCTCGGAGAAATTCCTGGTGATCGGGGCCGATTCGAAACTCACCAGTGAGGTCTGGTTCCTGGAGTCCGATAATCCGGAGGGCGAGTTCCGGGTCCTGCTGCCGCGCCGTGAGGGTGTGTCGTACTCGGCCGATCACGCGGTGATCGGCGGCGAGGACAGGCTGCTCATCCTGCACAACGATGTCGTGGACGGGGTGAAGTCGGAGAACTTCCTGCTGTCGGAGGCGCCGCTCGCCGATCCGGCGGATCAGACGATTCTGATCCCGCATCGCGCGGATGTGCGGCTCGAGGATGTCGACGTCTTCTCCGACAAACTGGTACTCAGCTACCGCCGTGAGGCGCTGCCGCGAGTTGCGGTGTGGCCCTTGACCTCCGACGGCTACGGCGAGCTCAAAGAAGTCGATTTCGGGCTCACCCTGTTCTCCGCCGGACTCGGCGGCAATCCGGAGTGGGAGACGCCGACGCTGCGCATGGGACTCACCTCCTTCGTCACGCCGATGCAGATCTTCGACTACGTGCCCGAGACCGGAGAGCTGCTGCTGCGCAAGGAGCAGGTGGTGCTCGGCGAGTACAACGCGGACGATTACGAGCAGCGCCGGGATTGGGCGGTGGCCGCGGACGGCACCCGGATTCCGATCTCCATCGTGCAGCGCAAGGATGCCCCGGCGGGTCCGAAACCGTTGCTGCTCTACGGATACGGCTCCTACGAGGCCAGTATCGATCCGGGCTTCTCGATCGCCCGGCTGTCGGTGCTCGATCGCGGCATGGTGTTCGTGGTCGCGCATGTGCGCGGCGGCGGTGAGATGGGCCGGTTCTGGTACGACCAGGGCAAGATGCTCACCAAGAAGAACACCTTCACCGATTTCCTCTCCTGCGCACGGCATCTCGTCGACACCGGCGTCACCACCCCGGATCGGATGGTCGCCGACGGCGGTAGCGCGGGCGGCTTGCTCGTGGGTGCGGTGGCCAATCTCGCGCCCGAACTCTTCGCGGGCATTCTCACCAATGTGCCGTTCGTGGACCCGCTGACCTCCATGCTGCTTCCGGAGCTGCCGCTCACCACCTCCGAATGGGAGGAGTGGGGAAATCCGTTGGACGACAAGGACGTATACGACTACATGAAGTCGTACTCGCCGTACGAGAACGTCGAGGCCAAGGACTATCCGGCGATCCTGGCCATGACCGGTCTCAATGACACCCGGGTGTACTACGTGGAACCGGCCAAGTGGGTCGCGAAGCTGCGCGCCACCAAGACCGGCGATTCCCAGCTCATCCTCAAGACCGATATGACCTCCGGGCACGGCGGCCCCAGCGGCCGCTACGAGCGGTGGAAGGAAATCGCCTTCGAGTACTCCTGGCTGCTCGGCACCGTCGGCCTGGCCGAGGCCGAACCGGCGAACTGATCCGGCGCGGGGTTCGGGGGAGTACCTCGAACCCCGCCGCTATTCAGGGAGCTCCGCGGAAGGCACTGCCGCAGTGGCACTGTGGGTGAACCCGCCCGCTTCCTTGCGGGTGAGCGAGGTGCTGAGCGGGTGTGCGTTGAGTTGCTGCAGACTGCGCACCACATCGGTGAGCAGCAGATCGGCCATATCGCGGGTGAAGCCGTGCCGCAGCACCGCCCGCATGATGGTCTCGTCGCCGCGGTCGGCGGGCAGCGGATACGCCGCGATCAGCCAGCCGCGGGTGCGCAGCCGGTCGGACAGGTCGTAGAGATTGAAATTGCGGTCCCCGGTCAGCCGCCACGAGACGGCGGTGATGCCGCGCTCCGGATGGCCGTCATGGATCATCTCGAACATGCCCAGTTCGACCAGCCCGGCCGCGAGATGCTGGGCGGCCAGGTAGATCGCCGTCTGTACCTTGCGATAGCCGGTGCGGCCCAGGCGAATGAAGTCGTAGTACTGGGTGATGACCTGCCCGCCGGGCCGGGAGAAATTGAGATTGAAGGTGGCCATGCTGCCGCCGAGGTAATCCACATCGAAGATGAGTTCCTTGGGCAGATCGGCGGCGCTGCGCCACATGGCCCAGCCCGCGCCCAGCGGCGCCAGTCCGGTCTTGTGCCCGGAGGCATTGATCGATTTCACGCGCGGCAGCCGGAAGTCCCACACCAGATCGGGTGCGCAGAACGGGGCGAGGAAGCCGCCGCTGGCCGCGTCCACGTGTATGGGAATGTCGAGTCCGGTCTTCTGCTGTAGATCGTCGAGGGCCTTGCTGATGCCGGCGACATCCTCGAACAGTCCGGTGAAGGTCTGCCCGAAGGTGGGCACCACCATGATGGTGTTCGCATCGCAGTAGGCGGCCACATCGTCCGGGTGCATGGTGAGCCGGTTGCCGCGCAAGGGGATCTGGCGGATCTCCACATCGAAGTAGCGGGCGAATTTCTCCCAGCACACCTGCACCGGTCCGCAGACGAAATTGGGGGTGCCGGTGCCGCCGCGCTTGCGCCAGCGGAATTTCGCGGCCAGCCCGCCCAGCATGGCGGCCTCGCTGGATCCGGTGGTGGAGGTGCCGAGCGTGGTCTCCGGATCGGGCGCGTGCCACAGGTCGGCGATCATGCGGACGCAGCGCCGCTCGAGTTCGGCGGTCTGCGGGTACTCGTCCTTGTCGACGATGTTCTTGCCGATGGCCTCGTCCATGAGCCGCCGGGCCTGATCATCGACCCAGGTGGTGCAGAAGGTGGCCAGGTTCATCCGGGAGACGCCGTCCAGCAGCAATTCGCCGTGCACGATCTCATAGGCCGCGTCGGGCGCCATTTCCACCGCGGGGAAGCCGGCCTTGGGTGCGCCGCGGCTGAGGCCGGGCAGGGAGAATACGTCGTCGTCGGTGTGCGGATTGCCCGTCATCCAGCCTCCAGCGTCGGTACTAGCCATCTATTTGCTGAATGCATTCCGAACGCTCATTGATCAGTGAAAATGGTTGATGTGTGGACCGTTTCGTAATCAATTGATAGTTGCTGGACGGTTACTATTCAGCGCTATGGACTATCAGCATGTCATAGGGCAAGTGATGTCCGCCACGGTGCCACGCGGGGGGCGGACATGGCAACGGTGACCGCGGCGAAGGCCACCACGACCAAGTACATGTCCTGGGTGACGCTGGCCCTGATGACCACCAGTTCGGTGGCCAGCCTGCGGTCCTCGCCGACCATGGCGGTGTACGGCCTGGCATGCGTATTTCTCTACTTGATTCCGGCGCTGTTGTTCCTGCTCCCGACCGCCTTCGTGGCGGCGGAGCTGGCCTCGGGCTGGGCCGGCGGGGTCTACAAATGGGTGGGCGAGGGGCTCTCGCAGCCGATGGGATTTCTCGCGGTGTGGTGCCAGTTCGCCATGACCATTTTCTATTACCCGAGCCTGCTGGCCTATGTGGCAAGCACTTTCGCGTACATCATCAATCCGTCGCTGGCGGCCAATGGCACCTATGTGGCCATAGTCATCATCACCATCTACTGGGTGGCGGTCTTCGTCTCCTCGCAGGGCACCAAAACCGTTGCGGGACTGTCGAGTATGGGGCTCATTATCGGCACGCTGATTCCGGGCGCGCTGCTGGTGGTGCTGGGCCTGGTCTTCCTGGCGCAGGGCAATCCGTCGGCCGCGCCGATGGACGGCGGTCATCTGCTGCCCGCCTGGACCGGTGTGGCCAGCCTGGTGCTCATCGTGAACAACTTCCTGTCCTACGCGGGCATGGAGATGAACGCGGTGCACGTGTCCTCGCTGAAGAATCCGGGCAAGGAGTACCCGAAGGCCATGGCCCTGGCCGTCGGCCTGGTGCTGCTGATCTTCATCGTGCCCGCCGTGGTGATCAGCTGGGTGGTGCCGTCCAAGAACCTGAGCCTCACCGCCGGCGTCATGCAGGCCTTCGACGGCTTCTTCAATCACTTCGACATCGGTTTCCTGACACCGATATTGGGTGTGATGCTGGTGGCGGCGGCGCTGGGCGGCATGCTCACCTGGCTGGCCGGACCCTCCAAGGGGCTGCTGCTCATCGGCCGCCAGGAGGGCTATCTGCCGCCGATCCTGACGCGCCTGAACAAGCATGGCGTGCAACAGAACATGCTCGTCGCACAGGGTGTGGTGACCACACTGCTGGCGCTGCTGTACGCCTTCATCCCCGACGTCTCCAGCGCCTACTGGATTCTGTCGGTGATCACCACCCAGGTGTATCTGATCATGTACGTGCTCATGTTCGCCGCCGCGATTCGCCTGCGCCGCAACCAACCCGACCATCCGCGCGGCTATCGGGCGCCGGCGCTGGTCGCACTGTGCGGGCTGGGCGCGACCTCGTCGGTGGCGGCCTTCCTCATCGGCTTCGTGCCGCCCTCGCAGTACGGCAGCGGCAATGGCCTGAGCTATGTGGTGCTCATCGGGCTGGGCATGGGCATTGTCGGGCTGCTGATTCCCTACCTGTTCATGCGCTTCCGCAAACCCGGCTGGAAGATCGACGCACCCGAGGAGGCCATCGCATGACGACCGTGCATCCGGGGGCGCCCGACGCGACACGACGCCTGGTGTACCTGTCGGTGGCGGTGGTGCTGGTGGTCATCGCCATTGCCGGCGCGATCGCCTTCCACCGCGATCGGGACAGTGAAATCGCATTGCGCCGGGCGCAGGTACTGCAATCACGGTTGATCGCAGCGGGTTTCACCTCGCCGGAGCCGAAGGTCATCGCCGATTCACTCGGTGAGGACGGCGGACTGCTGTGCCAGGATCCGCACTCGCCGCTCATCAAGGCGCAGTATCAGGCGGCGATCACCAATGGCGCCGGCGGTCCCGGCACGCGTCCGGTCATCGCCGATCGCGATGTCTTCACCGCGACCTCGATCGCCATCGAAACCTATTGCCCGGACAAGCTTGCCGCGTATCTGGAGGAGACTGGCAACCTGAAGAAGGCACAGTGACATCGGATACGGAGCACTGATGGAGGAGACGAAATGACCGATACCGAAGCGTTGCGGTCCGCGGTGCGGGAACTCATGCCGCGGGCGAAAAGCGATCTCACCGAACTTGTTTCGTACAGGTCCGTGTACGACGCCCGGCAGTTCCCGGTGGAGGAGTGCCTGAAGACGGCGCAGTGGGTGGCCGATGCCTTTGCCGCCGAGGGACTCACGGATGTGGGGCTGCACGAGACGCCGGACGGCAGCAATGCGGTGGTCGCGCGCTATCCGGCCCCGCCCGGTGCGCCGACGATCATGCTCTACTGCCACTACGACGTGCAGCCGCCGCTCGGTGACGCCGAATGGCAGACTCCCGTCTGGGAGCTCACCGAGAAGGACGGCCGCTGGTACGGCCGTGGCAGCGCCGACTGCAAGGGCAATATCGTCACGCACCTCACCGCCCTGCGCGCACTGCGGAAGGTGTCCGGCGATAGGTTTCCCGTCGGATTGACGCTGGTGGCAGAGGGTTCCGAGGAGCAGGGCACGGGCGGGCTGGAAGCCTTCGTGCCGAAGAATGTGGAGCTGCTGCGCGCGGACACCCTGCTGATCTGCGACTGCGGCAATTTCGCGGTCGGCGTGCCCACCTTCACGCAGACCCTGCGCGGCAATGTGAACGTGGTGGTGACCGTCGAAACCCTCTCCGGTTCCATGCATTCCGGCATGTTCGGCGGTCCCGCCCCGGATGCGCTGGCGGCGCTGATCCAGCTGCTGTCCACCCTGCGCGATGCCGACGGCAATACCACCGTCGAGGGTCTCACCAGTGACCAGAAATGGGACGGCGCACAGTACCCCGAAGACCAATTCCGTTCCGACGCTGGTGTTCTCGAGGGCGTCGACCTGCTCGGCAGCGGCACCGTCTCCGATATGCTGTGGGCGCGACCGGCACTCACCGTGCTCGGTATGGACGTGCCGCCGGTGGTGGGCTCCGCCGCCGCCATCCAGCCCAAGGCCCGGGCCCGCCTGAATCTGCGCATCCCGCCCGGTACCGATCCGCAGCAGGCGCTGAAAGCCCTTACGGCGCACCTGCAATCGAATACGCCCTGGCATGCCAATGTGACCATCGAGACCGAGGCCACCGGCTCCCCGTTCGTCGGCAGCACGCACGGGCCCGCCCGCACCGCCATGGAGGGCGCCTTCGCCGCCGCCTACGGCCGCCCCTCCACCACCTCGGGCCAGGGCGGCTCCATCCCGCTCTGCAATGTCTTCGCCGACACCTACCCCGAGGCCGAGATCATGCTGATGGGCGTCGAAGAGCCCAAATGCCTGATCCACGCACCCAATGAGAGCGTCGACCCCACCGAGATCGAGCATATGGCCCTGGCGGAGGCCCTGTTCCTCGCCTCCTACACGGGGTAGCCGGAACCGGTAACCGCGCCGACGGACACGCGTGCCCGCTGCACAACGCAGCGGGCACGCGTATGTCTGTGGCGCAGCTCAGAACTCGGTGTGGTCCTCGGCCTGGATGACCTGGAATTCGGTGTTGGAGGGCGCCATTTCATTGAGGCGGCCGAAGTAGATGCCCTGTGCGGCCGGTTCGATGATGCCGAAGTGGATGGGGAAGGCGGTGCGCGGATTCACCGCGCGCAGGTAGTCGACCGCCTCGCTGATCCGCATCCACGGCGCGACCGCGGGCAGCGCTAGGACGCCCACCGGAACCGGCGGCACCCAGAGCGAGTCGCCGGGGTGCACCAGCTGGGCCGGATCGTCCGGGGTGCCGAGCTGGAAGACCGTGTTGTCGATGACCGGGATCTCCGGGTGGATGACCGCGTGCCGGCCACCGCCGCCGGTGATCTGCACATCCTTGACCTTCAGCACATTGCCCGCCTGCACGGCCTCCCACGGCTCCCCGCGCTGCTGGGCGGTCTGCGGGTCCGACAGCAGCCGGGCCTGCGGGTTGGCGTCGATGAGCGCCTCGATGCGATTGGGGCAGATGTGATCGGGATGCTGATGCGTGACGGCAATGGCGTCGAGTCCGGTGATGCCCTCGAACCCGTGCGAGAAATTACCGGGATCGAACAGGATCTTCGCGCCGTTCAGCTCCACCAGAATGCATGAGTGTCCGAAATGGGCTATCCGCATGAGGGAAACGGTAGTCCTCGACCCGGCGGAGGGCATCCGGGTCGCGCCAACTACGCTGATCTGCGAAACCCCCGCTCGGCCGCACTGTTGAAGAGCACTGCGCCCGGGCCCGCCCCACCAGCTGAGGAGCAACGCGTGGCACGTGTCGTGGTCGAGGTGATGCCGAAGGCCGAAATCCTGGATCCGCAGGGTCAGGCCATTGTCGGTGCGCTGGGGCGCCTGGGTCACCCCGGCATCTCGGAGGTGCGGCAGGGCAAGCGCTTCGAGCTGGATGTGGCCGAGGACGTGAGCGACGCCGAGCTCGAGCAGATCGCCGAATCGCTGCTCGCCAATACCGTCATCGAGGACTGGAAAGTGGTGCGGCTGTGACTGCGCGCATCGGAGTCATCACCTTCCCGGGCACCCTGGACGATGTCGACGCCGCCCGCGCGGTGAAGCTCGCCGGCGCCGAGGCGGTCAGCCTCTGGCACGGTGACGCCGACCTGAAGGGTGTCGACGCGGTCATCGTGCCCGGCGGCTTCTCCTACGGGGACTACCTGCGCACCGGCGCCATCGCCCGGTTCGCGCCGGTCATGGAGAAGGTCATCGAGGCCGCCGGCCAGGGCCTGCCGGTGCTGGGCATCTGCAACGGCTTCCAGATCCTGTGCGAGGCAGGTCTGCTGCCCGGTGTGCTGACCCGCAACGAGGGCCTGCACTTCATCTGCCGCGACCAGTGGCTGACCGTGGACAATGCGGACACCGCATGGACCTCGCGGTACGAGCCCGGCGCGCAGATCCTGGTCCCGCTCAAGTCCGGTGAGGGCCGCTACCAGGCGTCCCAGGCCACGCTCGACGAGCTCGAAGGCGAAGGCCGCGTGGTGTTCCGCTACTCGGGCGACAATCCGAACGGTTCGCAGCGCGGTATCGCGGGCATCACCTCGGCCAACGGCCGCATCGTGGGCCTCATGCCGCACCCGGAGCACGCCACCGAGGCGCTGACCGGTCCGAGCGATGACGGTCTCGGCATGTTCTTCTCGGTCCTGGACGCCCTCGTCTCGGCCTAGTCCGATACTCACGAGGGCCCGCGACACCATCGGTGTTGCGGGCCTTTCGTTTTCAGGCGCAGATGCGGTCCAGGACGTCGAATCGGATGCCGTCGGCGCGGGCTATGTAGCTCGGGAACAGCAATTGGCTGCCGTCGAAACCGAGCCTGCCCGAAGGTGTTTCGAGCACGGGCCCATTCGCGACCGCATTGTGCAGGCCTCGGACATCCAGGCTGCCCGCCGCATGTGCCATGGCCCGGAGCGCGTGCAGCGCCTCGTATTCGGTATTGCTGAAGTTGGTGAGGGCGGGTGCGAACTCGCCGTGCAGTCGCCGGTAGCGATCCAGCCGTTCCCGGTTGGCCGGACCGTTCACGAAGAAACTCGACGGCACATAGAGATTCCGGTTGGCATTGGCGCCCGCGGCGAGCAGCACATTGTCATCCACGGCCGGACTGACGCGCAGTTGCGACTCATCGCGTCCGATTAGGGCGAATTGTCGGTTAAATCGGGCAACGTCGGCGCCGACCAAGAGCACGATCACCCCATCACAACGGTCCAGTCGCGGATCGGCGAGAAAGTCGCCGAAATCCTCGGTACCGAATGGCACGAACTTCTCCAGCGGCACGAACTTCTCCAGCGCGATGCCCCCGTGCGCACCCAATTCCGCCCGCACCGCCGCGGCCGTACGCCGCGGCCACACATAATCGTTGCCGATGATCGCCCAGCGCCGCGCCCCCAGCTCCCGCCGCAGCCAGCGCAGCGCGGGCAGTAGTTGACGCGCCGGATCCGAGCCGACCAGGAACAGGCCGGGCGGCACCACGTCCAATCCCTCGTGGTCGGTGGCGAAAAGGTAGGGCACTCGCCCGGCGGTCACCCGCGTCACCGCCCGCCGCACCGCCGAGGTGTGCCAGCCGGTAATCGCATGCACCATTCCGGTGGCCAGCAACGCCGACACCTCGCGCGCCACCTCGGCCGGTTCCCGCCCGCCGTCAATGTGGGTGACACGCAATTCACGCCCGAGAATTCCTGTGCCACTGTTGATTTCTTCGGCAGCCAATGAAATGGCGGCCTCGCAGGAAGGGGCGAAGATACCGCCGGGGCCCTGTAGCGGAACTATGTTCAGGATCTCGATACAGTTTTCGGGGCTGCCGCGGAACGGGGTCATCGGATACCCTTCCCCTCGTTCGAGCAATTTGATGGGCGGGCTTATGGCGACAATTCTAGGTGGAATATCCACGTTGCACGGAGCGCTGCGGGCGGCGGAGCGCAGTTGGCTTCGTCACCTCGACGCCGCACTGTGCGCCAGGCGGCTGACCGCCGATCAATGGTGCATGCTGACGAACCTCTCCTGCGATACCGGTATCACCATGAGCGAACTGGCCGTGCGCACGCAACTTCCACCGTCCTCCGCTACCCGGCACGCCGACCATCTGGCCGAGCGCGGTCTCATCTTCCGGGTCGCCGCCGCCGATGACCGCCGCCGCATCCTCATCGGGCTGAGCCGGCGCGGGGCCGACCTGGTGGACGAGGTGCGCATCGAGGAGATGCGCGCCGAGGCCGAGCTGCGCCGCCACTTCGGCGGGGACGACTACGTGGAGCTGTTGCGGCTGCTGGAGCGGGTCTCGGATCTTCCGCTGTCGCATTGATTCCGGGGCAGTATGCGGATTCCGGGGCTACACGCGCGGGCGGGCGGATAGGCCGACCGTCGGCGAAAACTGAACTGTGAATGCTTAGGATCGCAGTCATGCCAGTTGCCGAGACCACCGCGACCGCCGCCGGACTGTGCGAATTCATCGACGCCTCTCCGTCGCCGTTTCATGTATGCCGCACCGTCGCCGCCGAACTCGACGATCACGGCTTCACCCGGCTCTCGGAATCCGCGCCCTGGCCCTCGAGTAGCGCGGGGCGCTACTACGTGGTGCGCAGCGGTTCGCTGGTCGCCTGGTCCGATGGCGGCCCGGGCGCGCCCACCGGATTCCGCACCGGGCAGGCCACCCCGTTCCGCGTGGTCGGCGCGCATACCGACAGCCCGAATCTGCGGGTCAAACAGCATCCCGATACCGCGGTGGCGGGCTGGCAGATGGTCGGCCTCGAACCCTACGGCGGGGCCTGGCTCAATTCGTGGCTGGACCGCGATCTCGGCATCTCCGGACGCCTGTCGATTCGCGACGGAAATATGGTGCGGGAGCGCCTGATTCGCATCGACGAACCGATCCTGCGGGTGCCGCAGCTGGCAATCCACCTGTCCGAGGACCGGCGCGGGGTCACCCTGGATCCGCAGCGGCATGTGAACGCGGTGTGGGGGATCGGCGGGGAGCCGCGCTCATTCCTGGCCTTCATCGCCGAACGCTCCGGCATCGAAGCGAATGCGGTGCTGGGCTGGGAGCTCATGACCCATGATCTGGTGCCGTCCAAGCTCATCGGCCGCGATCTGGATCTGATCAGCGCACCGCGCCTGGACAATCAGGGCACCTGCTACGCCGGATTGCGCGCCTTCCTGGCCGCCGTCGCCGAACCGGGCGCCGCGGTGCCGGTGCTCGCCATGTTCGATCACGAAGAGGTCGGCAGCCAATCCGATCGGGGCGCCCAATCCGGGCTGCTGCCCACGGTTTTGGAGCGCATTGTGCTGACTCGCGGCGGCGGCCGGGCCGAATACCTGGCGGCCATCGCCGGATCCGTCTGCGCCTCCGGCGATATGGCGCATGCGACCCACCCCAACTACCCCGACCGGCACGAGCCCATGCACCGCATCGAGGTCGGCGGCGGTCCGGTGCTGAAGGTCAATCAGAACCTGCGCTACGCGACCGATGCGGCCGGTGCGGGTGCGTTCGCCCTGGCCTGCGCGCAGGCAGGCGTACCGCTGCAGCGCTATGTCCACCGCGCCGATCTGCCCTGTGGTTCCACCATCGGGCCGATGACGGCGGCCGCCACCGGCATGCCGACCGTGGATGTGGGTGCGGCCCAGCTGGCCATGCACTCCGCCCGCGAAATGATGGGCGCCGCAGACGTTCCCGCCTACGCGGCCGCCCTGGCCGCGTTCCTCACGCCCGACGAGGCTCGGTAGAAAAAGATCGCGCCGACCGCAGCAAGCGGTCGGCGCGATCCGGAAGTGTTGTGGCAGTGGCTATGCCGGGCTCTCGGCCTGCTCTTCGAGCGACGCCGAGTCCCGCACCGGGCGGTAGGTCAGGGCGGCGACGATGAAGGCGCCCAGCGTGAACAGCACGTAGCTGCTCCCGATGATCTGCTGCCACCAGGCCCAGGCCAGTTCCCGATCGTGATCGTGCGGCAGCAACCACTGCGGGCCGATGGCGAACATGACGGTCGCCACGAACACCGCGGTGAGGAACGCCGGATTGCGGCGACCGCGGGCGATGGCATCGGCGGCCACCAGCAGCGCCGGCGCGATCCACACCCAGTGGTGTGACCACGACACCGGCGAAACCAGCAGTACGGCACCGGCATTCACCAGCAGTGCGGCGGCGTTCGCGTCCACGGAGAACAGCCGCTTCATCCAGATCGCGGCCAGCGCCACGGCCAGCACCGACAGCGCCAGCCAGATGAGCGTCGCCATCGAATCGGAGACACCCAGCCGGTAGGCGAAACCCTTCAGGGATTGATTGCCCGCGAACCAGGGCGGTCCGATGCGCCCGGTATCGGAGATGGTGTGGAACCAGTACTGCACCGAATCATGCGGGAACAGTGCGAAACCCACGATGACCGCACCGGCGGTGGAGAGCACCAGCGTGGCCGCGCCCTTCCAGTCCTTGCGCAGCAGGAAGTACAGCAGATAGCCCGCGGGCGTCAGCTTCACCGACACCGCGATGCCGATCAGCATGCCGCGCGGCCAGAACGGCTTGCGCACCAGGCAATCCAGGGTGATGGCCGCCATCAGCACCAGATTGATCTGCCCGAACCCGTAGGTCTGGCGAATCGGTTCCAGCAACTGCAGCAGACCGACCCCGCCGGCCACAACGGCCAGCCGGGTCGCCCGCGGCAGGCTCGGCCGCAGCCGATCCAGCACCACCCACAGCGTCACGCCCAGTGCGATGACCGAGGTCGCCAGCACCGCCCACTCGGAAATCACCAGCGGCATGATCGCCAGCGGCGCGAAGAACAGCGCGGCCAGCGGGGGATAGGTGAACGGCAGTCCGAGCCCGTACACCGGCGGCATCGGACCGTAGAGATCCTTGTTGTCGAGCCAGGCCCGCGCACCATTGCGGTACACCTGCAGGTCGATATATCCGTGCCAGAACTTGGCGGCATAACTGATCCCCGCCGACACCGCGAACAGCACCACGGCGATAGCGAGCAGCTGAACCTGCTGCCGCGACAGCGTAGAGCTTCTCGGCGTGGGCGCAGGCTTCTCCGCCGGATCCGCCAGCCCGGATCGTTCGTTCACCGGGACAGACTAGCTGTATCTTTGGCCTCCGCTCCGCTCCGGCGGGGTCGCGGCCCCTGGTCCCTGTCCTTCCCTCCCTCCGCTGCGCTCCCCCGCTCCACTCGGTCCAGAACCGGGACGGCCGCGACCTTGCGGCGGATGTCTTGGGGGTGTACTCCGTTCAGAGGGGACGGCCGCGACCTTTGGGTTGGTGCGGAGGGTGGTTCAGGCGGGGATTTGCCGGCACTTAGACTCTGGGGTATCTCTCGCCGACTTCCAGCTACGGGCTCTCGGTACTGCACCTGCCCGGCCGAAAGGACTCTGGTATTCCCGTGACCAGCCACGTCGATACCGTCAGCAACGCCGCGGCCACCTCGGACAGCCCGCAGCCCTATAAGGAACTCGGCCTCAAGGACGACGAGTACGCCCGCATCAAGGAAATCCTGGGCCGCCGCCCCACGGATGCCGAGCTGGCCATGTACTCGGTGATGTGGTCCGAGCACTGCTCGTACAAGTCCTCGAAGGTGCATCTGCGCTACTTCGGTGAGACCACCACCGAGGAGATGCGCAAGTCCATGCTCGCCGGGATCGGCGAGAACGCCGGTGTGGTGGATATCGGCGACGGCTGGGCGGTCACCTTCAAGGTGGAATCGCACAACCACCCCTCGTACGTGGAGCCCTATCAGGGTGCGGCCACCGGTGTCGGCGGCATCGTCCGCGACATCATGGCCATGGGCGCGCGCCCGATCGCGGTCATGGATCAGCTGCGTTTCGGTGCGGCGGATCACCCGGACACCCGGCGCGTCGTCGACGGTGTGGTGCGCGGTGTCGGCGGTTACGGCAATTCGCTGGGCCTGCCGAATGTGGGCGGCGAGACCGTGTTCGATGCTTCCTACCAGGGCAATCCGCTCGTGAACGCGCTGTGCGCGGGCGTCATGCGGGTCGAGGACCTGAAGCTGGCCTTCGCCTCCGGTGAGGGCAACAAGATCATTCTTTTCGGCGCGCGCACCGGCCTCGACGGCATCGGCGGCGTGTCGGTGCTCGCCTCGGACACCTTCTCCGGTGACGAATCCGGTTCGGGCCGTAAGAAACTGCCGAGCGTGCAGGTCGGCGACCCGTTCACCGAGAAGGTGCTCATCGAGTGCTGTCTCGAGCTGTACCACTCCGGCGTGGTCGTCGGCATCCAGGACCTCGGCGGCGCCGGCCTGTCCTGTGCCACCTCCGAACTGGCCGCGGCCGGTTCCGGCGGTATGCACATCGACCTGGATCAGGTGCCGCTGCGCGCCGCCAATATGACTCCCGCCGAGATTCTTTCGAGCGAATCGCAGGAGCGCATGTGCGCCGTGGTCGCCCCGGAGAATGTGGATCGCTTCATGGCGATCTGCAAGAAGTGGGAGACCAATGCCACCGTCATCGGTGAGGTCACCGACGGCGAGCACCTCGAAATCACCTGGCACGGCGAGGTTGTGGTGGATGTGCCGCCGCGCACCGTCGCCCACCACGGCCCGGTGTACGAGCGCCCCGTGCAGCGCCCGGCCGATCAGGACGCCCTCAACGCGGATTCGACTGCCGCGCTGAACCGCCCGAAGTCCGGCGACGAACTGCGCGCCACCCTGCTGAAGATGATCGCCAGCCCGCAGCTGTGCTCGCGCAAGTGGATCACCGAGCAGTACGACCGCTACGTGCGCGGCAACACCGTGCTGGCCGAGCACGCCGATGCGGGTGTCATTCGCATCGACGAGGAGTCCGGCCGCGGTATCGCGCTGGCCACCGACGCCTCGGGCCGCTACACCAAGCTGGACCCGTACACCGGTGCACAGCTGGCGCTGGCCGAGGCCTTCCGCAATGTGTCGACCACCGGCGCCACCCCGAAGGCCGTCACCAACTGCCTCAACTTCGGTTCGCCGGAGGATCCGGGCGTCATGTGGCAGTTCCAGCAGGCCGTGCGCGGTCTCGCGGACGGCTGTGTGGCGCTGGGCATTCCGGTCACCGGCGGCAATGTGTCCTTCTACAACCAGACCGGCCAGACCGCCATTCTGCCGACCCCCGTGGTCGGCGTGCTCGGCGTCATCGACGATGTGCACCGCCGCATCCCGACCGGCCTGGGCCTGGAGCCCGGCGAGACGCTGATTCTGCTCGGCGAGACCCACGACGAGCTGGACGGCTCCATCTGGGCGCAGGTCGAGCACGATCACCTCGGCGGGCTGCCGCCCAAGGTGGATTTCGCTCGCGAACAGCTGCTTTCGGAGATCCTCACCTCCGGCAGCCGCGACGGCATGATCAGCGCCGCGCACGATCTGTCGGAGGGCGGGCTCATCCAGTCCGTCGTCGAGGCCGCGCTGGCCGGTGAAACCGGTTGCCGCATCATCGTTCCCGAGGGCGAGGACCCGTTCGTCACCCTCTTCTCCGAATCCGCCGGGCGCGTACTGGTCGCTGTCCCGCGCTCGGAGGAGACCCGCTTCACCAAGATGTGCTCCGCGCGCGACCTCCCGTGGGTGCGCATCGGCGTCGTCGACCAGGGCTCGGATTCGGTCGAGGTGCAGGGCCAGTTCACCGCGACCCTGGAAGAACTCCGCACCGCCTTCGAAGGCACCCTCCCCGCCCTCTTCGGCCACTTCGAGCACTAGTAATCGCCGTCCGCCGGGATTTGCCCCGGCGTCCTGCGGGATTCCCCCGTCATACCTGCGTGCATTTGGCCGGGATCTACAGCAACAGCGTGGATCCCGGCCGAAAACATGCCGGGATGACGGGTGGCTTGCCTGGATGACAGGTTATCGAATGGACGCTCACCTCGACTCTCGAGGCCCCGGCCAAACTGCGCTGGACCGCGCAGCCGGCGGCCCCCGGGAATTTGCGGGCCACCACCGATTGGTACAGCCCGGTCGGTACCGGCGGTCGGTTAGCTGGAGCATTGCGTGACTGGCCCGTGCTCGCCTTCGAAGTCACCGAGGAACCCAGCGAAGGCTGTGCCTGGATGACGGGCAGCCTCGTGCAGCAACCACCCCGCCAGGCTCGGACCCCTCGTGCTACCGGGCCTCGGCGGGGTGTGTTCTGTGGGGGTTCGGGGGCGCGGCCCCGGCGCAGGGAGGTGGAGCCGCGAGCTCCCGAGAGTTTGGCTAACCGACGACTTTGAACGGGTCGTGTTCTGCCATCAGCTTTTCCAGGCGGGCTTCGTCGATGCGGCTGTGCACCTTCGAGGATTCGTGTTGGTCGCGGACCACTTTCGCGAGGGTGAAGCAGCTGCTCACCAGGAAAAGCGTGGTCATCAGGAGGAATCCGCGCTGCCAGATGTCCAGGGGCAGGTAGACGATGCCGATGGTGTTGGCGGAGAAGCTGATTCCGAACGCGATGGCAGCCTGGGCCAGAAAGGCGTTGGTGCTCTTGGTCTGTGCGCTGGTGGTGCTCATGCTGTGTGAGTCTGCTGACCGGGGCCGCGGCACGACCGCGTACTACTACTCGAGTGCGATGGGTAGTCTCGACACGCCGTGATCATGGTGCCGCTCACACCCGAGCATCCCCGGATTCCGCGCGCCGCCCTCCATACTTGACGGGTGTTCGACCCCGCCCAGGTTCTGACGCGGCTGCGCGCTCGTGGCGCCGCGTTGGCCCGTCGTGGCTGGGGACGCCGGATTGCGGTGGTGGCCAAGCGCGCCGAGGACGTCGTCGATCTCAATCACACCGGCCTGGTGGTCGCCACCGTCTTCTTCGCCCTGTCGGTCACGCCGTCGCTGCTGCCTCGCGACTGGCTCTTCCAGGGTCTCATCTCCGGTGTGAACGCGGCGCTCGGCTACGGGGTCGGCTGTGTGCTGCAGTGGTTGTTCCGCAAGTGGATTCGGCCCCGGCTGACGATCGGCGGCCCGCCCGAGTGGGTGCGCTACGTGCTGAAGGTCGCGGTGGTGCTGACCTGCGCCCTGGTGGCCGCCTACATGCTGGTGCTGTCCGCGGACTGGCAGCGCGAGATCACCGGCCTGATGGATATGGAGGGCACCACCCGCGCCGCCTATCTGCGCACCGGCGGACTCAGCTTCGCCGTCGGCGCGCTCGTGGTGGCGGTGTTCCGCACCCTGCGAGAACTGGTGCGGTTCATCGCTCGTCAGCTCAGCCGCTGGGTGCGGGTGCCGCCCAAGCTGGCACCGGCCACCGGTGTACTGCTGCTGACGATCCTCATCGTCACGCTCTTCAACGGTGTCGCCAGCCGCGCCTTCTTCGCGGTCGCCAACTCGGCGTTCAGCGTGCGCAACAACCAGACGACCCAGTTCGCGGTGCAACCCACCCTGCCGGAACGCTCGGGCAGCCCGCAATCATTGGCCAAATGGGAGACCCTCGGTTTCGAGGGCCGCTGGTTCGTCTCGCACGGACCCGACCCCATGCTGATCAGCGCGGTCACCGGAAAGCCCGCGCGCCAGCCCATTCGGGTGTACGTGGGCCTGCAGTCCGCGCCCGCGGCCACCACCGAGGAGGACCTGGCCGTCGCCGAACTGCAGCGTACGGGGGCCTTCGACCGCAAGGTGCTGGTCATCACCACGACCACCGGCACCGGCTGGGTGAACTCCATGAGCGCCGCAGCGCTCGAGTACATGTACGGCGGCGACACCGCCATTCTCGCCTCGCAGTACTCGTATCTGCCGAGTGTGCTGTCCTTCCTGGCGGACCGGCAGAAGGTGGCGATCGCGGGCAAGAAGATGTTCGACGCGGTCTACCGGGTGTGGTCGGCGCGCCCGCCGAACGCCCGGCCGAAACTGCTGGTCTACGGCGAGAGCCTGGGTTCGCAGGGCTCCGAAGCCGCTTTCGACGGTCTGGCCGATCTGCGCTCCAAGGTGGACGGCGCGCTGTGGGTGGGCCCGCCCAATTCGAATCGGCTGTGGCAGCAGTTCGTCTCCCGCCGCGATCCCGGCACCCGCGAGGTGGATCCGGTCTACGCGGACGGCCTGGTGGTGCGGTTCGCCGCCACCGCAACCGATCTGGACAAACCCTCGCCCGATTGGCGAAGACCGCGCATCGCCTATCTCATGCACCCGTCCGACCCCATCGTCTGGTGGTCGCCGGATCTGCTTTTCTCCCAACCGGATTGGCTCTCCGAGCCACGCGGCTCCGACGTCTCCCCGCAGATGCGCTGGTCGCCCGTGGTGACGTTCTGGCAGGTCGCCGCCGACCTCACCAACGCACAGGGTGTCAGCGACGGCCACGGGCACAATTACGGTTCCCTGGTGCTGGACGGCTGGGCCGCCGTCGCCGCCCCGCCGGAGTGGACGCCGGAGCTGCGCGAGAAGATCCGCACTCAGATCGAACTGGCCGAAGACTACGAGCGGGTGATCAAGTAGCCGTGCGCGCCGCCGTGATCTCGAAAGCCGCAGCCGCAGTGGCGCTTCCGCTGCTGTGGAGCAATCGCGCGCTGCCCGCGCTACGCCTGGGCATTCGCGGCCGCACAGCCGCGAACACCGCCTTCGCGACCGGCTATGCCCTTGTGTTCCAGGGCAATCCGAATTGGACCTCATCCCACGGCCGCCGCATCGGGGCGGCCACCGCCGGCATGGTGCTCTCAGGTTACGTTGCAGCACTTGCCATTCCGGACATTCGGCGGCACTTCGCCGAACTCGCCGACCGTGGGCCCGAGGTCTCCACAGCGGAGTGGGCGGGTGTGCACATCCCCGTCGGCACCGTCCTGAGCGAGGAGCTCGTCTACCGGGCTACCCTCACCCCGCTGCTCGAGGAAACCTTCGGCAATCGCGGAACCCTGCTGGGCGCACTGACATTCGGCCTCTCGCATATCCGGCCCGCGCGCGCCGCCGGTGACCCCGCTCCCGGAACGGTCGCCGTCACGACCCTGGCGGGCCTGGTGCTGGACCGGCTCTACCGCCGCACCGCCAGCGCTACCGCCCCGGCTCTGCTGCACCTAGCGTTGAATGCCGGCGGAGCCCTGACACCAGTGGCCGCCCGCCGCGTTGCCACAGCCACGCCACCACCGGCCGGAGCGCGACCGCGAGCAGCAGTAGCAGATACGCCCACACGATCACATTGAGCACGGTGCCCACCGGTTCGAATTTGGTGGTCAGCCGGCTCGGGTCCCAGGACCGCCGGATGTTCTCGCGGAACGGGTACGGAAAGCCGCGCATGGTCCGCCACACCACATCGCAGCAGCGATGCTGGGTCGCCACCTTCATGCTGGCGGCGCTCGCGCCGATACCGCCCAGCCCGGCGAGCAGGAATACCGGAATCGGCAGCGGCCGCGTGTAGAGCAGTGCGGCATTGGCGAGGCAGAGTACGAGGGCCGCGCCCAGCATCACTCGCGTGCTGGGCGTCCGCAGATCCGAGGTGACCGTGGGGTAGATCACGAGCGCGATCAGCCATAGCACCATGGAGACCGACCAGCACGCGAGGATCAGTCCGCGATCGCGTCGCGGTGCCTCGGAGTCGGTGGTCGCGATCAGCGGAAGCTGCTCCATCACACCATCATTCCCCGCTCGAAGTAGTCGACCGACCATGCTGTTCGTGGCACCGGCTCGGCGGACCCGATCCGGGACGGCCGTGCGCACACACGATCGCCAAGGTACCGGGCACCGGCGCGGGCCAGGTGACAGACCTCGGCGGTAGCCTCACCGGCATGGCAGGACGAGGTGCGGTGGATCCGGCGGCAGTGCGCGCGGCGCTGCTCGCGGTGCGGGAGTGGCTGCGCGACGAGACGACTCCGGCCCCCGCGCGCGCCGAGCTGGCCGCGGCCGTGCGCGGCACCGCCCGATCGCTGGCCGCCGACGCACCGGGCGGGGCCGTCGAGGTGCGGGTGCCGCCCTTCGTCGCGGTGCAGTGCATCGAGGGATTGCGGCATACCCGGGGCACACCGCCGAATGTCGTCGAAACCGATCCGCGCACCTGGCTGCTGCTCGCGACCGGACTGCTGGATTTCGACGCCGCGGTCGAATCGGGTGCGCTCACCGCATCCGGTTCGCGCGCCGCCGATGTGGCGCGCTGGTTGCCCATCGCCCAATTCTGACTGCCTATGCGACAGCGCCGGCCGGCTTGCGATCCAAACCCCTGCGGTCGTAGAAGCGGGTGATCACCAGGCCCAGCACGAGACCGATGGCCAGGCCCAGTGTGGACATCCACAGGCCCCGCGACAGTCCGGCCGTGCCGCCGCCGGAGAAATACAGAATCGACCGCGTCCCCAGGAACACCTGGTGCATGGGTTCGAAACTCGCCAGCCAGCCGAAATACTTCGGCGTCGCCTCGATCGGCACCGTGCCGCCCGAGGAAGGCAGCCCCAGAATGATGAAGATGATCAGATTGATGATCAGGCCGGCGGTGCCCACCGCCGCGAGCACCGAGGTGCAGGTGACCCCGACCGCGGTGATCACGAACGCGCCGTAGAGGAAAAGCAGCAGCGGCCGATCGATCGGCATGCCCAGCGCGGACCCGATGCCGAGCAGCGCGGCCGATACCGCGACCGCCATCACCACCACCGCCGACCACTTCAACAGCAGCGTGCGCGTCCGGGAAATCGGTGCGCGCGAATTGTGCACGTACCACGGACCCCATTCCGTCGGAATGAAGCCGAGGGCCGAATCGATGAGCTGATGGATGATCATCGCGCCGACCATGCCGGCCAGCAGCAGGAGCAGGCTGTAGAAGAACGCGGTCAGACCTTCACCGGAACCGCCTGGCAGCGGCCGGAATTGGTCGACCACGATATTCAGCGGCTGCGCCAGCGTGATCATCGTGGCCGCCGTCAGCTGCGGCGCGGGCGGACCGCCCGGCGGGGGCGTCAGCGTCGTCTTCACCTGATCGGTCAGCTGCTGCCCGACCTGCGCGTTCACCTGCGTGAGCGCTTGCGCGCCGAACTTCTGCACGATGGTGGTGCCGAAGGCGCCGGTGCGCGGATTGGTCTGCAGGGTGATGACCGGGCGCGTGATGTCCCCGGGGACAACGCTGCCCACCCCGAGAATGCCGAGCCGCTTGGAGAAGTCACTCGGAATGATGATGGTGCCGTACACCTGTGCCGACTGCATCTGCAGCTGCGCCTCGTTGATGCCGAGCACCCGCAGATCGATCTTGTCCGCGGGCACCGCCGTGCGCAGGCCGTCGGTGACCTGATCACCGAAGTTGACGTGCTTGACCGGACCACCCGTGCTGAGATCGTCGCCGACGTCCTGATTCACCAGTGCGATCGGGAAATCGTGCAGGTTCTTCTCGGGATCGACGATGTAATCGAGATACATCACACCCAGCAGCGAGGCCAGCAGCGTGACCACCACAATCGGGAATGCCCACCTGAAAGGGGTCAGACGCCGGGGAGTCGTACTCGATTCCGAAGTGTCGGTGCTCGCCACGGAGGAACGCTAACAGCAAATCCCCTGCCATCGGGGTTATCCCAGCGGTGGGTTGCGCGCCGGTTACCAGTACTATGGGCCTTGCCCCCCGCCCGTCGAACAGGGAGCAAACACGGTGACCCTGCCCCCCGCTGCCACCACCCCCGATCAGCCCGAAAACGAACCCCGCGAAGAGTGTGGAGTTTTCGGTGTCTGGGCCCCGGGCGAGGATGTGGCCAAGCTCACTTACTACGGACTCTATGCGCTGCAGCATCGCGGCCAGGAGGCAGCCGGTATCGCCGTCTCCGACGGTTCCCAGGTGCTGGTATTCAAGGATCTGGGCCTGGTGAGCCAGGTCTTCGATGAACAGACTCTCGCTGCAATGCCCGGCCACGTCGCGGTCGGGCATTGTCGTTATTCCACCACCGGCTCCACGAGCTGGGAGAACGCCCAGCCCATCTTCCGCACCACCACGGTGGGTACCGGAATTGCGCTGGGCCACAATGGAAATCTCGTCAATACCGCCGAATTGGGTTCGCGTGCACGGGAACTCGGTCTGATCAGTGGCCGGCTCGCCGGTCCGATCGCGGCCACCTCCGATTCGGATGTGATCACCGCGCTGCTCGCGCACGCCGCCGCGGACAAGTCCATCGAGCAGGCTGCGATGGAGCTACTACCCACGCTCGAGGGCGCCTTCTGCCTCACCTTCATGGATGAGCACACCCTCTATGCCGCGCGTGATCCGCACGGTGTGCGCCCGCTCTGCCTCGGCCGCCTGGATCGTGGCTGGGTGGTCGCCAGTGAAACCGCGGCGCTCGATATCGTCGGCGCCTCCTTCGTCCGGGAGATCGAGCCCGGCGAACTGCTGGCGATCGATGCCGACGGGGTCCGTTCACTGCGCTTCGCCAACCCGACGCCCAAGGGCTGCGTCTTCGAATTCGTGTACCTGGCCCGCCCGGACAGCACCATTTCCGGTCGTTCCGTGCATGCCACGCGTGTGGATATCGGCCGCCGCCTGGCCATCGAACATCCCGTCGAAGGCGATCTGGTCATCCCGGTCCCCGAATCGGGCACCCCGGCCGCCGTCGGTTACGCCCAGGGTTCGGGTGTGCCGTACGGGCAGGGCCTGATGAAGAACGCCTATGTGGGCCGCACCTTCATCCAGCCCAGCCAGACCATTCGCCAGCTCGGTATCCGGCTCAAGCTGAATCCGCTGCGCGAGGTGATCCGCGGTAAGCGGCTCATCGTGGTCGACGATTCCATCGTGCGCGGCAATACGCAGCGCGCGCTGATCCGGATGCTGCGGGAGGCGGGCGCGCTGGAGATCCACGTCCGCATCGCCTCGCCGCCGGTCAAGTGGCCGTGCTTCTACGGCATCGACTTCGCCTCGCGTGCGGAGTTGGTCGCCAACGGGGCCGGGCCGGACGGCATCGAGGGCACCAGCATCGCCGATATGGTGGAGGGTGTGCGCCGCTCCATCGGCGCCGACACCCTCGGCTACATCTCGCTGGAGAGCATGGTCGCCGCCACCGAACAGCCGCGGTCACGACTGTGCTGCGCCTGCTTCGACGGTGAGTACCCGATCGCGCTGCCGACCGAGATGGCGCTGGGCAAGAACGTGCTGGAAAGCGTCCTCAGCGGCGCCAAGGAGTCGGACCTGTTGGCCGACAATGCGAATGCGAGCGCACTCAGCCGCCCGTAGAACTGTCCCGATCCGTGCCCGTCCGCATCCTGCGGGCGGGCACGGGTCGTTTTCGGGGTCTGTGTGGATCATTTCGAGGTCGTAGGCATCGCCGCAGGTAGTCATGGGTGTGCCGAAATCCCTTGGCGTAGTTGCGCCATGGGCGTCGTCGCGCACGTGACATAAAAATGATCGGTTTGTCCGGAAACGCAACACGGCGGTTATAACCAGCCGATACTGTGCCCAGCCAAACGAAGTCCACCGCGATGCGGCGGGGCCGCGACCCGGCCCGTGCGTCGCGCGTTTCGAGAGTGGGGCAGTATGCGCGGGAAAAGAGTTGCGGCAGCAGGGGTTGCGGGACTCACGGTGCTGGCCATCGCCGGCTGCGGGTCGGGAAAGACCGGGGACGGCGGTGGCGGGGGAGCGGGCCTGGTGGTCGGCACCACCGATAAGGTCACCTCGCTGGACCCGGCCATGGCCTATGACAACGGGTCACTGCTGGCCGAGACCCAGGTGTACCAGTTCCTGCTGAATTTCCCCGCGGGAGAAGCGGCGCCGAAACCCGACGCGGCCGACAAATGCGAATTCACCACACCGACCGTCTACACCTGCACGCTCAAGCCGGGGCTGAAGTTCGCCAATGGCGATCCGCTCACCGCGAAGAGCGTGAAGTTCTCCTTCGACCGGATGGTGGGCATCAAGAACCCGCAGGGCCCGTCCGCGTTGCTGGTCGGCCTGGACCACACCGACGCCCCGGACGACAAGACCGTCGCCTTCACGCTGAAGAACGCGAATGATCAGACCTTCCCGGCGATTCTGCCGACGCAGGCCGCGGCCATCGTCGACGAGAAGGTCTTCCCCGCCGACAAGGTGCTCGCCGACGAGGACATCGTGAAGGCCAAACCCTTCTCCGGTCCGTACACCATCGCCAGCTACGACAAGAACAAGCTGGTGTCTTACCAGTCCAATCCGGATTACAACGGGCTGTTCGGCAAACCGAAGACAGATACCGTGACGGTGAAGTACTACGCCGAGGCCGCCAATCTGAAACTCGATGTGCAGCAGGGCAATGTGGATGTGGCATGGCATACGCTCACGCCCACCGATATCGATTCCCTGCGCAATAGCGACAAGGTGACGGTGCATCAGTCGCCCGGCGGCGACACCCGCTACATCGTGTTCAATCTCAATACCCAGCCCGGGGGCACTCCCGCGCAGAAGCTGGCCGTGCGCAAGGCCGTCGCCACGTCCGTCGACCGCGACGCGCTGTCCGCCGATGTCTTCAAGGGCACCTGGACGCCGCTGTATTCACCGGTGCCGCAGGGGCTTCCGGGCGCGACCGAGGCATTCAAGGATATCTACGGCGCCAAGCCGAACAAGGATGCTGCCACCAAACTCCTGGCCGATGCCGGAGTGGCCACACCGGTGACGCTGAACATCCAGTACAACACCGACCATTACGGCTCCACCAGCTCCGAGGAATACGCGGCCATCAAGAGCCAGTTGGAGTCGACCGGGCTGTTCAAGGTGAATCTGCAATCCACCGAATGGGTTTCGTACCAGAAGGCGCGCTCCACCGACGGATATCCGATCTTCCAGTTCGGCTGGTTCCCGGATTTCCCGGATGCCGACGACTACCTGACCCCGTTCTTCACCGCGGACAATTTCCTGCAGAACCACTTCACCGATCCCAAGATCACCGATGAGCTGAAAGCCGAAGTGACCGAGGCCGATCCGGCGAAGCGAGCGGCGGTGCTCGCGAGCATTCAGCACGATCTGATGGCCGATTTCATGCCCATCGTGCCGCTGCTCACCGGTAATCAGATCGCGGTCGCGGGTAAGAGTGTGCAGGGGGTGGACAAGACGCTCGATCCCTCCTCCAAGTTCCGCTTCGGTGTGCTGAGCAAGTGATCTCCGCGCGCCTGCTGCGCTACCTCGGGGTGCGATTGCTGCTGATCGTGCCCACCGCCTGGATTCTGGTGACCGTCGTGTTCTTCCTGATGCGGGTGGTGGGCGATCCGATCACGGCGGCGCTGGGCGGTCGGCTGCCACCCGACCAGCTCGCCCAGCGCAAGCACGATGCGGGCCTGGACCGGCCGATCCTGAGCCAGTACTGGGACTACATCTCGGGCCTGGCGCGCGGGGATTTCGGCCGCTCCCAGGACAATCGGGCTGTCAGCGACATCATCACCACCTATGGGGCCGCCACCCTGGAGCTGGTGTTCTGGTCGCTGCTGGTGGCCTTCGCCATCGGTGTGCCGCTGGGCCGGTACGCGGCCACCCACCGTGATACCGCCGCCGACGCGGGGCTGCGGCTGTTCGCCATCCTGGCCTACGCCGCACCGGTGTTCTTCGTGGGATTGCTGCTGAAACTGCTGTTCTCGGTGAAACTGGGCTGGCTGCCGGTGTCCGGGCGGGCCGGCACCAATGTGGAACTGGCGCTGCAGCACGTCTCGCCGAAGACGAAT
Source organism: Nocardia sp. NBC_01388 (assembly GCF_045040085.1). Taxonomy (NCBI): domain Bacteria; kingdom Bacillati; phylum Actinomycetota; class Actinomycetes; order Mycobacteriales; family Nocardiaceae; genus Nocardia; species Nocardia sp. NBC_01388. The sequence goes on along the minus strand of NZ_CP109553.1, from coordinate 5,888,628 downwards.
ATTCTGTTCGTCGACGCAATCCTGTACGGGGACATGGGATATCTCGGCGATGTGCTGAAACACACCGTGCTCCCGGCCTTTTCGCTCGGACTGCTCACGGCGGGCGTCTTTCTTCGACTGGTGCGGATCAACCTGATCCAGACCCTGCGCAGTGATTACGTGGACGCCGCCCGCGCCCGCGGCCTGTCCGCCCGGGTGGTGACGCGGCGACATGCCTTCCGCAATGCGCTGATTCCCATTGTCACCGTCATGGGCATGTACATCGCCACCATGCTCGGCGGTGCGGTGCTCACCGAGCGAACCTTCGAATGGAAGGGGCTCGGGTATCAGCTCACCGAGCTGCTCACGGCCCGCGATTTCATTGCGGTGCAGGGGATTGTCGCCTTCATAGCACTGGTGGTCGCGGTCATGAGCTTCGTCATCGACGTGATCATCGCCTTGATCGACCCGAGGGTGAGGTTCTGATGACAGCACCTGAAGTAGTGACCGAACCGGCAGTCGCGCCGCTCGCAGTGAGGGGCAAGCGGCGCGGCCTGCCGGGGGTGCGGCTACTGGCCATGACGCACGGATTGCAGCGGGCCACACTGCTTTGCGGGCTCTTCCTGATCGCGGTATTCCTGATCTGCGCGGTGTTCGCACCGCTCATCGCGCCATACGGATTCGCCCAGAACCATGCCGACGGCGTGGATTTCGTCCGGCAGCAGGCGCCGTCGGCGCAGCACTGGTTCGGCACCTCGGTGCGCGGCGAGGATGTGTTCTCCCGCGTGGTCTTCGGCGCCCGCACCGCGCTCTACGTGATCGCGGTATCGCTGCTGCTGTCGCTGTTGACCGGTGTCCCACTGGGTTTGGTGTCGGGTTATGCCGGGCGCTGGCTGGACCGGGTGCTGGTGCTGTTCATGGACGCCATGTACGGCTTCCCGACACTGCTGCTGGCCATCGTGGTGTCCATCGTGGTGTCGGGCGGCAGCTCCAGCAAGCTCGGCGGCGTGCTGTCCGCGGCGGTGGCCATCACCGTCATCTTCATTCCGCAGTACTTCCGGGTGGTGCGCAATGCGACGGTGGCGGTGAAGAACGAACCGTACGTGGACGCGGCGCGGGTGAGCGGGGCGTCCACCACGCGAATCCTGTTCCGGCACATCCTCGCCAATGTCACGCAGTCGCTGCCGGTGATCATCACGCTCAATGGCGCGGAGGCCATTCTCACCCTGGCGGGACTCGGCTTCCTCGGCTTCGGCATCGAACCGACCCAGGCGGCGGAGTGGGGTTTCGATCTCAACAAGGCGCTTTCCGATGTGCCCGACGGCATCTGGTGGACCGGCGTCTTCCCGGGCGCGGCCATTGTCACCGTGGTGCTGGGCATGACCCTGGTGGGGGAGAGCCTCAACGAAGTATTCAACCCGCTGCTGCGCACCCGGCGCGGCGTGGAGGCCGGCGACCTCGCGGCGGACGCCGGCACCGATATCGCATCTGACACCGAGGAGGCCACCGATGCCGGGTAAAGCCGAGAACCGCGAAACAGGCGGGCCCGCACTGTCTGTCGATGCCCTGTCGGTCACCTTCGCCACCGATGCCGGACCCGTGTTCGCGGTCAGCGAGGTCTCCTACGAGGTGTTCCCGGGCGAGGTGCTCGCCGTGGTCGGCGAATCCGGCTCCGGCAAATCGGTGAGCTCCCGCACCGCCATGGGCCTGCTGCCCGCCTCCGCGCGGGTGCGGGGGCACATCACCCTCGGCAGCGCCGAGATCACCGCCATGACCGAACGGCAGCTCACCGCGGTGCGCGGCGGCGATATCGCGATGATCTTCCAGGAACCTGGCTCGGCCCTGGACGCCCTCTTCACCGTCGGCTACCAGATCATGGAAGCCCTTCGCGCGCACCGGCGCATGACCCGGATAGCCGCCCGCACCCGCGCCACCGATCTGCTCCGGCTGGTCGGCCTGCCCGAACCGGAACGGCGCGTCGACTACTACCCGCATCAACTCTCCGGCGGGCAGAAGCAGCGCGTCATGATCGCCATCGCCATCGCCTGCGAACCCAAGGTGATCATCGCCGATGAGCCGACCACCGCGCTCGATGTGACGGTGCAGGCCGAAATCCTGGAACTGCTGCGGGATCTGCGCGATCGTATCGGCAGTGCCATCGTCCTCATCACCCACAATATGGGCGTCGTCGCCGACCTCGCCGATCGCGTAGTCGTCATGCGCGCCGGGCGTGTTGTCGAAACAGCCACGGTGGACGACCTTTTCGCGCATCCCGCCCACGAATACACCCGGGCGCTGCTCGCGGCCGTCCCGCACCTCGGGGCATCGACCCGGCCGGACGCGATCGACGGCGCGGCAACCGACCCCGCGCCGGAGGCCGTTCTCGAGATCAGCGATCTGCGTGTCGAGTTCCCGAGTGGCCTGGGGCGGCCCGCATTTCAGGCGGTGCGCGGCGTGAGCCTCACCATCGCCCCGGGCGAAACCCTCGGCCTGGTCGGCGAATCCGGTTCCGGCAAATCGACTATCGGCCGCTGCGTCGCCGGACTGCAGCGCGCCTCGGCCGGATCGGTGCGCGTTCTCGGTTCCGAACTGACCGGACTGTCGGAGCGCCGCCTCCGACCCCTGCGCCGCAGATTGGGATTCGTCTTCCAAGATCCGGCAACCTCCCTGAACCCCCGCCTCACCGTCGGCGACTGCGTGGCCGAACCCTTGATCGTGCATCGCGCCGCCAAGGGCGCGGCCCTGCGCGACCGGGTCTGCCAACTCCTCGACGACGTCCAACTCCCCGCCGGCACCGCACAGCGCTACCCGCACGAATTGTCCGGCGGCCAGCGCCAGCGCGTCAGCCTCGCCCGGGCCCTGGTCCTCAACCCCGACCTGCTCATCGCCGACGAACCCACCAGCGCCCTCGACGTCTCCGTCCAAGCCACCGTCCTGGCCCTCTTCGCCGCCCTCCAGCGCGAACACGGCTGGGCCTGCCTCTTCATCAGCCACGACCTCGCCGTAGTAGACCAACTGGCCGACCGCATAGCCGTCCTCAACCACGGCGAAATAGTCGAACAAGGCAATCGCGACCAAATCCTCCGCCACCCCGCCCACGACTACACCCGCCGCCTGGTCGCCGCGGTCCCCGTCCCGGACCCGGTCGAACAGCGCTGCCGCCGCGCCGAAAGGCGCCAACTGATCTCGTAAGGTCCCGAAGGCGACGACTGATTTCGCAAGGATCGGGGTAACTCCTCGGGAACGTCCAAGATGGTTGGTTTCACCAAACCGCTGGTACGCGTCCCCAACGGTCAACGGCTCCCAGACTGTGCGCTTAAGTTCCGGGAAGGCGGATCGGCTAGTCTCAATAGGCATCTATCCACCCCGATTCGGCTTGGAGCTCTCCCCGACAATGACTGAACAGACACCCAGTGGCGCCGGTGCTTCCTACGCGGCGGCCGGAGTGGATATCGAAGCCGGCGACCGCGCAGTAGCACTGTTCGCACCGCTGGCCAAGAAGGCCAGCCGGCCCGAGGTTCAGGGTGGACTCGGCGGTTTCGCCGGACTGTTCGCGCTGAAGGGTGGATACAAGGAGCCGCTGCTGGCTGCCTCCACCGACGGCGTCGGCACCAAGATCGCGATCGCCCAGGCCATGGACAAGCACGACACCGTCGGCCTGGACCTGGTCGCCATGGTCGTCGACGATCTGGTGGTGTGTGGCGCGGAACCGCTGTTCCTGCAGGACTACATCGCTGTCGGCAAGGTTGTCCCGGAGCGCGTCGCCCAGATCGTCTCCGGCATCGCCGAAGGCTGCATCCTGGCCGGCTGCGCCCTGCTCGGTGGTGAGACCGCGGAGCACCCGGGCCTGATGGGCGCCGACGATTACGACATCTCCGGCACCGGCGTCGGCGTGGTGGAAGCCGACGCGGTCCTCGGTCCCGACCGCGTGCGCCCCGGCGACGTCATCATCGGCATGGGCTCCTCGGGCCTGCACTCCAATGGCTACAGCCTGGCCCGCAAGGTGCTGCTGGATATCGACCGCATGCAGCTGTCCGGGCATGTCGAGGAGTTCGGGCGCACCCTCGGCGAGGAGCTGCTCGAGCCGACCAAGATCTACGCCAAGGACTGCCTGGCCCTGATCGCCGAGACCGATGTGCGGACCTTCTCGCACGTCACCGGCGGCGGCCTGGCCAACAACCTGGCCCGCGTGCTCCCGGCCGGCCTGGTGGCCGAGCTGGACCGCGGCACCTGGAGCCCGGCTCCGGTCTTCAAGCTGATCGCGCAGCGCGGCCGCGTGGAGCGCGACGAGATGGAGAAGACCTTCAATATGGGCGTCGGCATGGTCGCCATCGTGGCGCCCGAGGATGCCGATCGCGCGCTCGCGGTGCTCACCGCCCGCCATATCGACTGCTGGACGCTGGGCACGGTGAAGAAGGCCAAGGACGCCGACGCCCCGCGCGCCGTGCTGCTGGGCGATCACCCGCGCTTCTGACGAACCGACAGCTTCTGACGAACCGACAGCAACGGCCCCGGTCACTCCTAGGAGTGACCGGGGCCGAGCTTTATGTCTGGAATGCCCGATGTCGTTGCAGCCCCGCCACTTTCGGGACCGCCGAGGCCGGAATGCCGAGAGCGCGCAATTCCGGTGTGCGAGTACAGAACACACATCGACGTCCCGTCCATGCGGACGGGACGCTTTGATCAGCAATCCTTCAGATATACCGTCGGAGCCTCGGTGACATCGCAGTGCCGAAGAAGGAGACCACTACGGCCTCCCCTTGGTACGTCGATCAATCCGAGTCAGCGGCGCCAGTCGTCGTAGTCGTCTTCGTCCCAGCTCGACTGCGAGTCCTTCGCGTCGTGCTCGTCGGAAAGCACACCGCTTCGCGGCAAGTCGGAGGGACTCCCCGACAGCTCACTCCCCGACAGCTCGCGCTGAAGGTTCTTGAAGTCGGTGGGCGCTGAGCTGTACTTGAGCTCGCGCGCCACCTTGGTCTGCTTTGCCTTAGCCCGGCCACGGCCCATGGCTGACCCCCTCGCGTCACTGCGGGGCGGCCTGGGGTGGTTTGGCGGCCCCGTTCGAATTAATAATCTTCCTGACAGACACTTTAGCGTGTGTCAGGCGGTCTCGCTTCCAGGAGTGGGGCAGAAACCATGGAAGTGCCTCCCGGCGCCGTCGCGAAGGGCGGCCCGGGGCCGCGTGGGACCGGGTTGTGAACGAGACGGGCGGAGCTACAGCACCCCCGGAACAGCCCGGATGATGCCCACCCGAGCGCCACCCCCGAGCACCGCCGGCGCCGCCAGTTCCGCGTGCTCGCCGGACCATTCGATACCCATACGCTGCAAGAGCGCGAGGGTCAGCGGCAGCCGGGCGCGATCCGCGCCGTCATCGATTTTGTAGGCGAAGGCGCTGCCGTCGGGCAGCGCACCCGCGTGCACGCCGTCCGCGCCGATCTTGCAGACCAGTCCGGGCGTCGCCGTCATCACCCGGAAATCCGGCCCGTCCGTGCCGGAAATCACTCGCGGATACGCGCGAATCGCGTCCGCGATCCGGCGTTCCGGACTACCTTCGGGCGCCGTCGCGAGAGTGGCGTAGGCGCGGGCCAGATTCACCAGGGAGACCGGGACGATCGGCAGCCCGCAGCCGTCGATGCCGAGATCGGTCTCCGGCTCACCGGTGAGCTCGGTGATCGTCTGCAGCACAGCCCGCTGCAGCGGATGCCCGATATCCAGGTAGCCGGTGGTCGGCCAATCGTTGATCTTGCAGGTGGCGAGCATGGCGGCATGCTTGCCGGAGCAGTTCATGAAGATCCGGCGGGCGGCCTTACCGCGGTCCGAGCCCGCGAGGACCTGCGCGCGCGCCTGGTCCTCGAACGGCAGATCGGGCGGGCACTCCAGTTGATCCTCGGTGAAACCGAAGCGGTCCAGCAGCCGCTGCACCAGCTCCACGTGATCGGCCTCGCCGAAATGCGAGGCGGTCGTGATGGCCAGTTCGGCCTCGTCGAACGGCTCGAAACCATTGCGCAGCAGGGTGAGCGCCTGCAGCGGCTTATTGGTGGAGCGCGGGAAGATCGGCAGGTGCACCTCGCCGGCCGAGACCAGCGGCTCACCGCCGGGGCGCAGCACGATCGCGGAACCGCGATGCACGCACTCCCGGAAACCGGAGCGCACCACCTCGACCAGATCTGTGCTCATTTTGCCTCCGCTCCGCTCCGGCTGTTCGCGGCCCCGCAAGCTCGGTTCTTCACTCCTGCACTCAGTCGCTGCGCTCCCTCGCTTCGTCGCTCCAGAACCGAGCCGGGCCGCGAACTGGGTGTATGCGCTTGAAGCGGACTCTCTTTCATCGGCTTGCTCCTACGTGGCGGCGGCGATGGCGGTCGATCTGCATGCGCACATCGTCGGAGATGGTCGGCTCGGTCTCCAGCAGTAGATCCAGGCGTGCCATATCGGCGCCGGCGAACAGTTCGCGCACGGTGACGCCGTGCGCGGGCAGGTGCACCAGCCGCACCTCGTCGCCCGCGCCGATGGTGCCCTCCGTCAGTACCCGGAAATAGGCGCCCGTATTCGCCTGTGCGGTGAACCTTTTCACCCACTGCTGCTCACCGGTCCAGCGCTGGAAGGTGGCGCACGGCACGCGCGGTGCGGACACCTCCAGCACGGTGTCGCCGATGGCCCAGCGACTGCCGAGCACCACATCGCTCACCGGAATGCCGCTGATGCGCAGGTTTTCGCCGAACCAGCCGACCGTGAGCTCGCGGTCCAATTCGGCCGCCCAGCGCTGCGCGTCCTCCTCGGCATAGGCGTAGACGGCCTGATGGACGCCGCCGTGATGTTCGGTATCGCAGACGTGATCACCCTCGAGACCCAGCGCCCGCACCGGAACCCGGTGCGGCACCGGACGTTTGTCGATGGCGGTGCGACCCACTCGCCCGGCGTCCTCGAGTTCCTCGTGCACCACACACACGGCGAGCACTCGGCCGGCGAGTGCGTTCATCGGCCGCGCAGCCTTTCGACGGCGAGCCGGCCGGCCTGCGGTTCATCGTGCGCGGGAACGGAATCCGGATCGATCGAGGCCGCGCACGGGCCCGCCTCGAGCGGGGTGTCCGCGGGGACATTGCGTTTGACCAGCGCCAGCGCGATCGGGCCGAGTTCGTAGTGGTCGATCACGGTGCCCAGCACGCCCACGGCGCGACCGCCGGCCGTCACCGCGTCACCGGGTGCCGGGCGGGAGTCGGCGGAGCCGTCCAGGTGCAGCAGCACCAGATTTCGCGGGGGCTTGCCGAGATTGTGGACGCGGGCCACCGTCTCCTGACCGCGGTAGCAGCCCTTGTTCAGGTGCACGGCTCCGTGCTCGTCGATGCCGCCGACCCAGTTCGCCTCGTGCGGAATGGTGCGGTCATCGGTGTCGATGCCGATGCGCGGGCGTAGTGCCGCCACCCGCAGCGCCTCGAAGGTCCAGCTGCCGGCGGCCTCCACCCCGGCGTCCCGCAGCCGCGTCCACCAGCTGACCAGCTGGGCGCGGGGGACGAGCAGGTCGAAAGAATCGGTCGTGGGCCAGGGCATCCGGCGGACGAAACCGCCGCCGGGCAGCGCCGCCGCCTGATAGACCTCGGGAAGGCTTGGGATGCCCAGGGTTTCAGCGGTCACGCGCGGACCCAGCAGGGTCAGCAGCGCGTGGTCGGGAGCGGCTTCGGGTTTGGCGTCCGCCCAGAAGACCATCTTCTGCAGGAAGCTCAGCAGATCCGGCCCGCGCTCGGCCTCGGTATCGATCCACACCGTGCCGTCCAGCTCGGTGAGCACGAAGTGGTGCAGCACCCGGCCGTTCAGATCCAGGTCCAGATTCTCGGCGGACTGTCCGTCCCGCAGATCGGCCACGGCCTGACTGGAGATGGTGTGCAGCCAGGTCAGGCGCTCTTTACCGGTGATGCTGATGACGAATCGATGCGATCTGTCCACCACTGCCGCGCGCTGAACCGCGGCGCGCTGTTCACCCAGTGGATCCCCGTAATGCCACGCGACCGCCGCATCCGGTGACTCGGGCGGCCCCGCGACAGCCCCTGGAACCTGCAGAATCGGACTGGGTGCTACCTCGAAGGACACCACCCCACCCTAGCGTGACCTACAGACGCCGTCCGCTCGCCCGGTCGCGTGCAGGGCCGTGACCTCGTCGAGTGTGTTAAGCGACACCACCCGAAGGTCGCGGCCGTCCCGGTTCTGGACTGAGTGGAGCGGGGGAGCGAAGCGGAGGAGCGGAGGGAGGGAAGAACCGGGACCAGGGGCCGCGACCCCGCCCGGAGCGAAGCGGAGGGCAAATAGGCACAGTGGCCGGATATCGCTCAATATTGTGGCGGCTGTCCTAGGCTCGCCTGCATGGTGGAACGGGTTTTGGTGACTATCGACGGCGCGATCCGGGATCCGGACGCGCCGCTTCTTTATGCGGACGATATCGGCGCACTGCGTGGTGACGGCATTTTCGAGACGGTGCTGGTCCGGGGTGGTACGCCCTGTGCGCTGGAGTTGCATCTGGCCCGACTACGCCGCTCGGCGGAGGCCTTGGAACTGCCCGCGCCGGATCTCGAGGCGTGGCGGTTCGCGGTGGAACTGGCGGCCGAGGAGTGGGGCGCCGAGCGCGAGGGATTACTGCGGATGGTGCTCACCCGCGGGCGTGACAGCGATCACGCGAAAGCGGATAGCAAATCATCAGCTAATGCGGGTGGCGGTCTTTCCGGTTCCGAACCCGCCACTACCGGTTACGTTTTGGTCGTCCCGGTGCACGCGCGTGTCGAAACCGCTCGCGCCGAAGGCGTTTCGGTCATCACCCTCTCGCGCGGCATCTCCATCGATCTCGCGCAGGCCGCGCCCTGGCAGTTGCTCGGCGCCAAAACCCTCTCGTACGCAACGAATATGGCAGCGCTGCGCTTCGCCCAGCGTATGAACGCCGATGACGTGATCTTCACCAGCACCGAGAACCGGGTGCTGGAGGGTCCGCGCTCGACAGTGGTTGTGGCACGCGGTAATCAGCTGGTCACGCCGCCCGCCCGCAATGGCGTCCTACCCGGCACCACACAGCGCGCGCTGTACGTGCAGGCCGAGAAGGCGGGCTGGGACTGCCGCTACGAGCCGCTGTTCACCGCCGACCTGATCACCGCGGACAGTGTCTGGATGCTGTCGAGCGTGACCCTGGCGGCCCGGGTGAAATCGCTGGACGGACTACGTTTGTCGGCTCCGGAGAATGCCCCCGAGATCGCGGCGCTGGTGGATCGCGGCATCGCGCTGCCCGGCAGCGCTGCCGACTGGTAGACCGTATTCCTCGGTGTTCGAACCCGGTCATCGCCATGTCGGAGGGCGGTGTCCGGGCGCGCAGGGAGCGCGGTATCACATTCCAGCTAATTTGTGGCGTACTGTGGCGCGGCACATGTTGATCTGAAGTCCGTAGGGCGTACTGTCATGTACTACGTCATGTCGTAGATCGGCTGGAGGTCGGATGAGCGTCGTGGATCTAGCGCGCTGGCAGTTCGGAATCACCACCGTCTATCACTTCATCTTCGTGCCGCTCACCATCGGTCTCGCACCACTGGTAGCGGGCATGCAGACCGCATGGGTGATTACGGGCAAAGAACACTGGTACCGCCTCACCAAATTCTTCGGGAAGCTGTTCCTGATCAATTTCGCGCTCGGCGTCGCCACCGGCATCGTGCAGGAATTCCAGTTCGGAATGAGCTGGAGCGAATACTCCCGCTTCGTCGGTGATGTGTTCGGCGCACCGCTCGCCATGGAGGCGCTGGTCGCGTTCTTCATGGAGTCGACCTTCCTCGGCCTGTGGATCTTCGGCTGGACCCGGCTGTCGAAAAAGGTGCACCTGGCCTGCATCTGGCTGGTCGCCATCGGCACCAATGCCTCGGCGTACTTCATCGTCGCGGCCAACTCGTTCATGCAGCACCCGGTCGGTGCGGAATACAACCCGAAGACCGGACGCGCTGAGCTGCACGACATCTGGGCGGTGCTCGGCAACAACACCACGGTCGCCGCCTTCCCGCACGTGATCGCCGGTTCCTTCCTCACCGCGGGCACCTTCGTGGCCGGTGTCGCGGGCTGGTGGATGGTCCGCAAGGCCCGGCAGGTGGAGACCACCGGCAATCTCGCGCCGACCGAAGAGGCCCGCACCATGTGGCGCCCGGCCGCCCGGCTCGGCCTGTACGTTGTCCTGGTCGCCGCTGTCGCACTGGTTTTCACCGGCGATGTCCAGGGCAAGCTCATGTTCAAACAGCAGCCCATGAAGATGGCGTCGGCGGAATCGTTGTGCCACACCGAAACCGATCCGGACTTCTCGGTCCTCACCATCGGCACCCACAACAACTGCGACAGCGTCACCCACCTCATCGAGGTGCCGTACGCGCTGCCGTGGCTGGCCGAGGGCAAATTCACCGGCGTGACGCTCGACGGCGTGAAGGATCTGCAGCTGTCGTACAACGAGAAGTACGGCGTCGGCGACTACCGGCCCAACCTGTTCGTCACCTACTGGACCTTCCGGGCGATGATCGGCCTCATGGCCGGCTCACTCCTGTTGGCGCTGGTCGGATTCTGGGTCACCAGGGGCGGCCGGGTGCCGAATCAACGGTGGTTCTCCTGGCTGTCGCTGCTCTGCATCCTGACGCCGTTCTTCGGCAATATCTCCGGCTGGATCTTCACCGAGATGGGCCGCCAGCCCTGGGTGGTCGCACCCAATCCGACCGGTGACCCGCACATCCGATTGACGGTGCAGCAGGGCGTCTCCGGCGTGACAGCGGGCACCATCGTCACCTCGCTGGTCGTCTTCACGCTGCTCTACGGCCTGCTCGCGGTCGCCTGGTTCTACCTCATGCGCCGCTATGTGATCGAGGGCCCGGAACAGCCGGCCCCGGACACCCCGCGCATGACCGGGGACAACGTCGACAAGCTTTCCTTCGCCTACTAGGAGCCCAGGATGAGTCTCCCCGAATTCTGGTTTCTACTGATCACGGTGCTGTTCACCGGCTACTTCGTGCTGGAGGGCTTCGACTACGGGGTCGGCATGCTCATGCCGATCCTGGGCCGGGGTTCCGAAGTGCGAAAGCGCGTGGTGCTCAACACCATCGGTCCCGTATGGGACGGCAATGAGGTGTGGCTGCTCACCGCCGGCGGCGCGCTGTTCGCGGCCTTCCCCGAGTGGTACGCCAGCCTGTTCTCCGGGTTCTACCTGGCGCTGCTGCTGATCCTGGTCGGCTTGATCGCCCGCGCCTGCGCCATCGAATGGCGCAGCAAGATCGACGACGACCGCTGGCGGCTCGGCTGCGATATCGGCATCGGGCTCGGCTCCTGGATCCCCGCCCTCGCTTGGGGATTGGCCTTCGCCAATATCGTGCGCGGCGTAAAGCTCAACGAGCACAGGCAGATCGGCGGCAATCTGCTCGACCTGCTGAACCCGTACGCACTGCTCGGCGGGCTCACCACACTGCTGCTGTTCCTGCTGCACGGTGCGCTGTTCATCGTGCTGAAGACCGGTAACGAGGTGCGCGACGAGGCACAGGCGCTGGTGCGCAAGCTGTTCGTGCCCACCGCCGTGGTGGTGGCGGCCTTCGGCATCTGGACCCAGCTCGCCTACGGTAAGGGCTGGACCTGGATTCCCTTGGTACTGGCCGTGATCGGGCTGCTGGTCGCGGGATTCGCGGCGACCCAGGGCCGCGACGGCTGGGCTTTCGCCGGTACCGCGCTCACCATCATCGGGGCCACGGTGCTGCTGTTCGGGTCGCTCTTCCCGAATGTGCTGCCCTCCACCATCGATTCGGCCTTCAGCCTCAGTGTGGACGGTCGCGGCGGCACTATCTCGGCGTCCTCCACGCACTACACGCTGGTCGTCATGAGCTGGGTGGCGGTGGCCATGGTTCCGGTGGTGCTGGTCTATCAGGCCTGGTCGTACTGGGTCTTCCGGCAGCGCCTCACCATCGAGCAGATTCCGGCGCCGATCGGACTGCCGATGGGAGCACCGCGCGGCTAGCTCGGCCCGCGGTTATTTCGGCGCGCAGTTATTTCGACACTGAATCCGACAGTACGGAACCGAAGAGATGGCACGACCGGTAGACCCGCGCCTGTGGCGGTACGCTCGCTCGGCACGCACATATCTCACGCTGAGCGTCGGCCTGTCGCTGATGATCACGAGTTGCATCGTGATCGCGGCCCTGGCCCTGGCGCGGGTCCTCGCCGGAGTCGTCACCGATCCGTCCCGGCGCCATATCGGCTCGTGGACAGTCGAACTGGTGATCTTCGCCATCGCGGTGCTGTGCCGGGTCACCGCCACCTGGTGGCAGTCCCGGCTCGCGCACCGGGCCGGGGCGAAGGTGGTCGCCGAGCTGGAGACCGCAGTCCTGCGCGCCGGGGCCGGGCTGCCGCCCCGCGAATTGGAGCGGCGCCGTACGGAATTGGCCGTCGTGGTCGGCTCCGGGCTGAACGGGCTACGCGCCTATCTCGCCGGATACCTGCCCGCACTGCTGCTTTCGGTGCTGGTGCCGCCGATCGTGCTGGCGGTCATCGCCGTTCACGACTGGGTCTCCGGGCTGATCATCGTGATCACCCTGCCGCTGATTCCGGTCTTCATGATCCTCATCGGGCTGCTCACGCAGGGGCGGGCCAAGGAGACCCTGGCGGCCACCACCAGGCTGTCGGATCAACTGCTGGATCTGTTCGCGGGCATGCCGACCCTGCGGGCGCTGGGCCGCGAGAGCGGCCACGCCGATCCGGCGGACGAGGACGCCGCCCGCACCACCATGCGGCACCGTGTTCGCGACCTCGGCGACGACCTGCATCGGCGCACCATGGCCGCACTGCGCATGGCATTCCTGTCCTCGATGGTGCTGGAGGCCCTGGCCACGCTGTCCGTGGCGCTGGTCGCGGTCTCCATCGGCCTGCGCCTGGTGTACGGCGATATGGGCCTGCACGCCGGGCTGCTGGCACTCATCCTCGCACCCGAGGTGTATCTGCCGCTGCGTGCGGTGGGGGAGCGCTTCCACGCGGCTCAGGACGGAATGGCCGCCGCCGAAAAGGCTTTCGCGGTGCTCGACCCACAGGCCGAGACGAACGCCACCGCGGATCGCCCGAAGGCCGGTGTGCGCACCGACCGGGAATTCCACGGCCGCATCGAGATTCGGAACCTGTCCGTCACGGCACGCGAGGGCGCCGCACCCGATTCACTCTCCGCGGTGCTGCGCCCCGGCGCGGTCACCGTGCTCACCGGCCCGAACGGCAGCGGTAAATCCACCGCGCTGCAGGCGATCCTGGGTCTCATCACCCCCGACGCGGGCGAAGCCCTGGTGGACGGCACCCCCGTTCCCGCCCTGGACCCCGAGCAGTGGTGGTCCCGCCTGGCCTGGCTGCCGCAGCGCCCCGTGCTGGTCCCCGGCACCCTCCGCGCCAATCTCGAACTCCTCGGCCCGCCCGCCGACCCCGCCCAACTCGACGAAGCCTGCCGCGCAACCGGATTCGACACCGTCCTGGCGGAAATGCCCGACGGCTGGAACACCCTGGTCGGCACCGGCGGCATCGGCCTCTCCCTCGGCCAGCGCCAGCGCCTGGCCCTCACCCGCACCCTGGCCGCCGACCGCTCCGTCCTCCTCCTCGACGAACCCACCGCCCACCTGGACCCAGCCGCCGAAGCGAGCGTCCTACAGGCACTGATCGCCCGAGCCCGAGCCGGCGTCACCGTAGTGATAGTCGGCCACCGCCCCGCCATCCTCGCCATCGCCGACCACCTTGTCCCTGTCCACGCCACTTCCGCGGCAACACAATCGGAGCCTGCTGCCCTCTCGCAGAAGTCGCTTGTCAGCGCCGCCACGCATCCGAACGACGCAGGCGTACCCGGCGACGAAGCCGGCGGTGATGGCGGCGCTCCAGAACCTGCTGCGGTGGACACAGCCGCGGGTGTGCACCCCGCAGCTCGCGGGGAATCCGCGACGCCCGGCGAACTGGATGCGCCGGCCGCCGCTGATTGTGTGCTGAGCGTGGCCCACTCGCCTCGCCCGGCGGCAGGACCGCCCGACGCGAGTGGCCTGGGGACGTCTGTGGATAAGTCGGAGGTGGGGGCTCGATGAGCGCCGCACCGGCCGGATGCCGACGGATTCGAGGCGTGATCCATGTCATCGCGGCAGCGGCGGCCGTCTCGCTGGGGATCGCTGTGGATAACTCTGAAGTGGGTGTGCGATGAGTGGGGTGCTGGCGGATTTCCGGCGGATTCGGGGGCTGCTCGAGTTGTCGCGGGGGCGGATGGCTTTATCGGTCGCCTGGGGGGTGGCGGCACTGGGGAGTGGGCTCGGGCTGGCCGCGCTGGCGGCGTGGCTGATTGCTCGGGCCTGGGAGATGCCGCCGGTACTGGACTTGAGCATTGCGGTGGTGACGGTGCGGGCGCTGGGTATTTCGCGTGGGCTGTGCCGGTATCTGGAGCGGCTGGCCACGCATGATGTGGCGCTGCGGTCGATGAGTCTGGCGCGCACCACGACCTACGGCACGCTTGCCGCGGCGGATGTCTGGCGGCCGCGGCGGACCGGCGAGAGCGCGGCGTCGAACGCCGCGGCACCGAGCGCCGGAAGCGATTCGCAGGCCGAAGGCACTGTGCGGCAGGGTGATCCGACGCAACTGCGGAGGGGTGAGCTGCTGGGCCGGGTCGGCGCCGATATCGATGATCTCGGCGCCGTGGTGGTGCGGGCGCTTGTTCCCATTGTGGTGGCGCTGGTGATTTCGGTGCTCGCGATTGGGCTGCTGGCGAGCATCTCGGTGCCTGCCGCCGTCATTCTCGCTGCGGCGCTGGCGGTTTCCGGGATCATCGCGCCCTGGATGTCGGCGCGCGCCGCGAGCGAGGCCGAGGTGGCCGTGCGCGCCGACCGCACCGAATTCACCGCCGAGGCATTGACGGTTCTCGATCACGCACCCGAATTGCGGGTCGCCGGACGCCTTTCCGAGGCGGTCGCGACGGCCGGGCGGGCGGGGCAGCGCGCGGTCGCCGCCGAGGACCGGGCCGCCGCGCGCAGCGCCTGGTCGGCCTCGGTGCTGCCGCTCGCCATCGGCGCGAGCGTGCTGGGGTCACTGCTGATCGGAATCGCGCTGTACGGCAACGGTTCCGGCCTCGCCTTCAAGGGGTTCCAGACGATATCGCCCGGCGGCATCACGCCGATGGCCTTCGCGGTCCTGGTGCTGGTCCCGCTGTCCGCCTTCGAAGCGGTCGCGGTGCTCCCGGCCGCCGCGCAG
The DNA here is from genome assembly GCF_045040085.1 of Nocardia sp. NBC_01388. NCBI lineage: Bacteria > Bacillati > Actinomycetota > Actinomycetes > Mycobacteriales > Nocardiaceae > Nocardia > Nocardia sp. NBC_01388. Next base: position 5,873,418 of record NZ_CP109553.1, on the reverse strand, counting down.
GCCCTCACCACCGGCCGCGCGGCCCTGCACCGCCTGGCCCGCCTCGAACAGTCCGAATCCGCCGATCCCGCACTCGATCTCCCATCGCTCCCGGAGGGGCGCCGCATTGCCGTCACCGGCCCCAGCGGCGCGGGCAAGACCACCCTGCTCATGTCCTGGGCCGGTCTGTTCGACACCCCCCGCCCCGGCATCACCTTCTTCGCCGAGGACGCCCACCTCTTCGGCACCACGGTCCTGGAAAACCTGCGGGTCGCACGCGGCGACATCACCGCGCCGGAGGCCGAAAACGCCCTGCGCGCAGTCGGAGCCGGTGACTGGCTGGACTCGCTTCCGGACGGCGTCGACACCGACTTGGTCGGCGGCGCGGCAGCGGTTTCCGGCGGTCAACGCCGCCGGCTCCTGCTCGCGCGGGCACTGCTCTCGCCGGCCCGCATGCTGCTGCTGGACGAGCCCACCGAACACCTGGAAGCTGAAGCGGGCGCGGATCTGCTGCGCCGCCTGCTCGACGTCTCCAGCGGCCTGGTGGACCCCGGCCGGACCGTTGTGGTTGTCACACACCAGCTTCCCCCGGAGCACCACGCCGACACCCTCGTCCGGGTCGCCGCGAACGGCACCGTCTCCATCGACACTTTTATTCCCGCAAACCAGCATTGACCTGGTATTTCGCGGACCGAGAAAATACGTTGCCGCCGATCCCGCAGACGACTAGTTTCGTCTGTACACAAGGAAGGAGGTGGTTCGAATAATGATTAGTTCGAGGACGCGTGAGGTGGCTGTCCGCTAAGGGCCACCGCTGCAACGGATTCTCGTAGCGCGAGCGCTGAGCGAATCCCAGGCAGTCACCCGGCCCCCGAGTCTCCGGTCTAGTCCGATCGGAATCGCGTGAGTTGCATCCGCGATAAGGCTCGGGGGCTGTGCCGCCTCTCCGGAACTTTTGCCGGCGGGTGAGCGCGGAGAGACTTACGCACCGGACCTGCGGGCCGGTGCATTATTTCGTTCTGGGGGTGCCCCGGGAGTTACCCTCGCCTCGCGAGATCACGAATTACGTTGGGAGAGAGACCTAACCGATGTAGCGTTTCAAGCGCGCAGACAGGCGCGGCTCGAGTGCGCCGTCCGGTCCGATGCGCTCCTCGACGTAACCCAGATCGCCGCCCTCGACAATGCCGTAGAGGCGTTTGGCCCCACCCACGACAATGCCGGACTGGCTGCGAATGACCACATCTGTGGCCAGTTCCCAGGACGACTGGGTCAGGGCCTGGCCGTAGAACAGCTCGACGATTCCGGACGCGTGCGTGAGCAGCAACTCCAGCACCTCGTCGTCACCGTCGATGCCGACCCGCCAGAAACCGCTCTCGCGCAGATCCGGGCCCGCGTAATTGCCCTCGGTGTCGATGACCCAGGAACGCGCTTCCCAGGTGAGATAGTCGCCACCGTCGTGCGACACCATGATCTGCTGACCGAAGCGGTAATCGCCGGTCTCGGGATCGTTGCCCTCGCCCTCACCGCGCCACACGCCCACCAGGGGCAGCAGCGCGAGCATGGAGGAGCTCAGGTCCGGACCCTGCCGCAGATTCGCGGTATCGATGGGTAGCGGAAGGTCGGGGAGCGAGGGGATGTTGGCGGCCGCCGTCACCTTGGCGCGCTCGGCGGCCTCGGCCACGGCCTGGTCGCCACTGCGGCGAGCGGCGAGCTCATCGCGCGCGGCATCGTCACGGCTCGCCGAAGCGTCCCGTGTCGCCGCGTCATCCGTATGTTCGACGTTCTCGCTCGCCGATTCGCTCACGACTCGGTGAACAGCCGGTAGAGAACGTACAGACCGAACCAGGCGATCAGCACGGAGACGAGAACCAGCAGAATCTCGAAGGTAAGCACCACGAATCGGATTCTAATCGCACCGCGTCGGAGACGCGAAAACGGCCCCGCGTCGGAGACGCGAAACGGCCCCGGGTATTGAATCCCGGGGCCGTTTTCGAGTGTTTGGACTTCCCGCCCAACGTAACTCGTGATCTCGCGAGCTACGGGTAACTCACCGGGTACCGGCTAACCCCACCAGCTACGTTGCCGTCAGCGGCCAACGCGACTGTTGTGGCACCTGAGTCCGGCTGAAAGTTCCGGGGAGGCGGGACAGTTACTTGGCGACGACGACATCCAGATTGTGGATGCCGTTGCCCTCCGGCGCGAGCTCGGCGGTGCCGTTGCCCGACGAGGACAGCGCGCGAATGGTCCACGAGCCCGGTGCCGCGAAGAAGCGGAAGTCGCCGGTGCCCGACGCCACGACCTCGGCGGTGAAATCGCCGTTGCCGTCCAGCAGGCGGACGAACGCGCCACCGACGGTCTGGCCGTCAGCGGTCAGGACGCGGCCGGTGATGACCGTCTCCTTCTCGACGTCGACGCCGGCCGGAATGGCCTGGCCCTGGGTAGGTGCTGCACACATATTTATTACGCTCCCAACTCGATCGGTGCACCGACGAGGGAGCCGTACTCGGTCCAGCTCCCGTCGTAGTTCTTGACGTTCTTGTGGCCCAGCAGCTCCTGCAGCACGAACCAGGTGTGCGAGGAACGCTCGCCGATACGGCAGTAGGCGATGGTCTCCTTCTCGCCGTCCAGGCCCGCTTCCTTGTACAGGGCAGCCAGGTCCGCATCGGACTTGAAGGTGCCGTCCTCGTTCGCGGCCTTGGACCACGGCACGTTGATGGCGGTCGGGATGTGGCCGGGACGCTGCGACTGCTCCTGCGGCAGGTGCGCCGGGGCCAGGATCTTGCCGGAGAACTCGTCCGGGGAGCGCACGTCGACCAGGTTCTTGGTGCCGATGGCGTTGATGGCCTCGTCACGGAACGCGCGGATGGTCAGATCCTGCTCGCTCGCCTTGTAGGCGGTGGCCGGGCGGACTACGACATCCTTGACCAGCGGGCGGCCGTCGAGCTCCCACTTCTTGCGGCCACCGTCGAGCAGCTTCACGTCCTGGTGGCCGTACAGCTTGAAGTACCAGTAGGCGTAGGCCGCGAACCAGTTGTTGTTGCCGCCGTACAGCACCACGGTGTCATCGTTGCCGATGCCGCGGGTGGAGAGCAGATCGGAGAACTGCTCGCGGTTGACGAAGTCGCGACGAACCTGATCCTGCAGGTCCTTCTTCCAATCGAGCCGGACAGCACCCTCGATATGGCCCAGGTCGTAAGCCGAGGTGTCCTCGTCGACCTCTACGAGGACGACTCCGGGCGTGTTCAGGTTCTCTTCGACCCAGTCTGCGGAGACCAGGACATCGGAGCGAGCCATGTTGTTCCTTTCGAGGTGGTGCCGGGGTCAGGCGTTGGAATTGGCGGAGGCTGGCACGGTCTTGAACCGTGCGGCGAGGGGGTAGATCTTGCAGCCCAGGCAGATGCCGAAGGCCGCATTGAGGAAGGCCGCGAACAAGGCGAAACCGGTGAAGATCACACCGGCTACCGGGCTGCCGGCCGCGAATCCGATCACGCCGAGCACCGCGAACAGCAGGCCGACGAGCTGCGCGAACCGCAGCGGCGCAACAGGTTCCAGCTCAGCGGGCGGGCCGACGCGCGGCGCTACCAGCGTGGCGTAGATGCGGCCGTACGGACTGCGCCGCGGACCCCGGGCCGCGCCGAGCGCGAACACCACGGCCTGCACGGCCAGCAGCACCGCGGCGGCGGGAACGGAGAAGGTGGCGATGATCAGCACGAGCGCCAGGACGACGGTGGTGATCCAGGCGGCGAAACGCGGGCCGCGGACATCGACCTGCCCGGCGGGCGGCCTGGTGGGATTCGGGTTCGACATGCGTACTCCTGCGCGATGAGGTCTATCGGTCATTTCGCCGGAGGATCGACACGATCTCTCATACGGCGGGACACACCCGGTCGGCGCGAAGAAAAGGGGAACGCGAAAGGCCGACCGGCTAGCGGCACAGGCAGCAACAACCACCGAGCCGGCACAGGTCAACTGTGCGGCGTCGGGTGAGCATCAGCTCGAGGTTGGTTTGCACGAGAGGAAGTTTACCCAATTTTCGGGGGAAATTGGACCCGGGGTCCGTAATACTGGTCACTCGGATCTGCCGGATCCCGTCAATTCGGCCAGTGACCTGCGCAAATCGGGCGCTTTTGGAACGCCGGCAATTCGGAACCTTTCCTGCCCTGTGGCGTCCAGCAGGAAAGTCGTCGGCAGCGACAGCACGTTCAGCTCGCGCGCCAGCGCCGGATTCGCGTCGATATCCACCTCGAGGTCCAGCGGGGGAGCCGCGGCGGTGGACAGTTCGGCCACCGCAGTGGCGACCACCCGGCGCACGGCCGCGCACGGACCGCACCAGTCCGCGGAGAAATGCAGCACCGTGGGACGGCCCGCGATCACACCGGCCTCGGAAAGGAGTGCGGAGCGCCCGCTTTCGGGCACGACCACCGCGGGTGCGCTGTCACGTACACGACCCTCGTTGCGGCGCACCAGGATTCCGATACCCGCGGCGGCCACGAGTACGACGGCGAGCACTCCGAGCGCGATCACGGCTGCTGCAACCTGTCCAGATCGACGGTCACATCGCTGCCCTTGCCCTCCACCACGATCTGGCCGCCACTGGCCTCCACCTTCTGCGGGTGCACGCCGAAGGGCAGATCGCGGGTATCGATGGTCCGGGTGAACAGCGCCAGCACCCGGGCCTTGTCCGATTCCGGAATCACGGTGACGGGCGAGGCGTCGCTGGTCTGGGTGGCGGCGCCGGGCCCACGATAGATATCGGTGGCGGTGATCCGGACCTGATCGTCGACCAGTCGCAGATCCGCCAGCACGCTCACGGTCTCGCCCTTGGTGCCCGGTACCGCGGGAATGTCGGAGTCCGACAAGGGAATTGTGCCGTTCAGGATGATCGCGCCCGCGGTGGTCATGCCGGAACCGCCGGAGCCGCCGGTGCCGTCGGACTTGTCGGCGGGCGGGCCGAACACCTGCAGATTGGGAATCTTGAACAGCCGTCCCAGTTCGACCGGCTCGATCCGCATGCGCGCCTCGACATTGTCCACCGGCACTCCGCGCACCTGGCCGTCGACCAGATTGCGCAGCGAGAGGTGCACACCCTTCAGATTCGCCTCGACCATGATCTCGCCCGGGATATCGGGCCGCATGGCACGCGCGCGAATGTCGACGTTCTTGTACTCGTCGTCGAGCGCCTGGGCCGTGAACGGGAATCCGTGGATGGTGACCTCCGGATCCGCGCTGAGATTCGAACCGTCGCGTAGCAACCGCGACACCCGGTACTCGGAATACGCCGCCACCCCGAAGTCCAGCACCACGGCCAGCCCTGCCAGGCAGAGCAGTGTGATGATCAGCCTCCGGACGGCCATTCCGCGCAGCCCGCCACGCCGTGACTCCGGCCGGCTCACGGCAGCCGCGGCGGTCTCGTCGAGGACCGGCGGCTGGACGCGGGGCTGGGTTTCGGGCGTGCCCGGTGAGTTACCCATACGGGCACATTATCTTCCGCTGCCCCGGGCGACGACAGACGTGCCCGTCGCCGAGCGCCGCGGCGGCCCTTCTCGAGGGCGCGCTGTGTGATCTCTGAATAGCCAGAGGCCGTTGCGCTGCCCGGATTGCGTGGTCGTCGGTCCGGACGCGCTAATGTAGCAACCGACTTACCTGTGATAACCAGCATGGAGTCGTGGCATACAGAGCAGTTGCCACACACATGCCAGATGGGATGGAGGGCCCTCCATGGAGCTGCTCCTGCTGACCTCCGACCCCAACCCCGAGGCGGTGCTGCCGTCGCTCGCGTTGCTGCCGCACCATGTGCGGCCCGCGCCGACCGAGGTGGCGTCCCTGCTCGAGGCCGGTTCCGCCGATGTAGCGCTGGTCGACGCCCGCACCGATCTGGCCGCCGCGCGCGGTCTGTGTCGTTTGCTGGGTAGCACCGGATCGTCGGTGCCGGTGGTAGCGGTGCTCACCGAAGGCGGATTGGTTGCGGTGAACGCGGACTGGGGACTGGATGACATCCTGCTGCCCGGGACGGGTCCGGCCGAACTGGACGCCCGCCTGCGACTGCTGGTCGCACGCAACGGTGGCGCCGCGAGTCCGGAGAACACCGGCAAGATCACCCTCGGTGAGCTGGTGATCGACGAGGGCACCTACACCGCCCGGCTGCGCGGTCGCCCGCTCGACCTCACCTATAAGGAGTTCGAGCTACTCAAATACCTCGCGCAGCATGCAGGCCGGGTGTTCACCCGCGCTCAGCTGCTGCAAGAGGTCTGGGGCTACGACTTCTTCGGTGGCACCCGCACCGTGGACGTCCATGTGCGACGGCTGCGCGCCAAGCTCGGTAGCGAATACGAATCGCTCATCGGCACGGTCCGCAATGTCGGCTACAAGGCCGTGCGCCCGGCGCGTGCCAGCGGTGCGAAGAGCGAGGCGCCCGCGCCCGCCTTCCCCGAGTCCGACGGTACCGACGATTCCGAATTGACCTCGGCGAACGGCATTATCTGATGATCTCCAGCACCGGCCGGCTGTCCTTCGAGACCGCGGCGGAGGTGCGGGGGGTCCTGGAGCGGGCCACTGCCGCGGATGGTGTCGCGCCGGTATCGGAACAGGCGGTGCTGTCCCTGGCCGCCGATGTTCCGGCGGAGCATCTGGTGCAGCAGTGGGACGGTGCGGTCGCCGGGTACGCGAATGTGGCTCCGGCGCACGGGGAACATCCGGCCATGGCGGAGGTCGCGGTCGATCCGCGCTTTCGCCGGCAGGGCCTCGGCGCGGGATTGGTCGCCGCCGCACTGGCGGCCGGCGGCCCGGACGCCCGGGTCTGGGCACACGGGAATCTGCCGCCCGCGCAGGCGGTCGCGGCTCGGCTCGGACTGCGGGTGGCGCGCGAACTCTGGCAGATGCGACGCGATCTGGCTACTCCCGAGCTACCGGAACTGGTCATTCCGGCCGGACTCGAATTGCGTACCTACGCCGGGCCTTCCGATGATGCCGAGATCCTGCGGGTCAATGGCGCCGCCTTCTCCTGGCATCCGGAACAGGGCGCCTGGACCGAGCGCGATATCGAGGCGCGCCGCGCGGAACCCTGGTTCGATCCCAAGGGTCTTTTCCTCGCCTTCGATCCGGCCGATCCCGATCGCATCCTCGGCTTCCATTGGACCAAGGTGCATTTCGACGAGGACCCGCAGATCGGTGAGGTCTACGTCGTCGGCGTCGATCCGCAGGCGCAGGGTCGCGGGCTGGGACGCCTGCTCACGCTGGCCGGGCTGCACTATCTCCGGGACCGCGGACTGGGCGCCGTGCTGCTCTATACCGAGGCCGACAATGCCGCCGCGGTGAATACCTATACGAAGCTCGGGTTCGGACCGGCCCATGTGGACGTGGCCTACGCGGCGGGCTCGTAACCAGTCCCTGTCCCACTCACCGGCACGCTCTGCAACGATGCGGCAAATGTCACATATCGTGCGGTGCAATCGCGCCGGGTTGTTCATCTCCCGTTCACCTTCCCAGGTCCAGTTGGCTACCAGCCGCCCTTACGTTTCTTTTGGGCAGCATTCAGCTGCCTGGTGCGCTAGTTCGCAGCGAACAGCCGCCACATCACGCCCGTCCGACCGTTGAGGGGTCGAACGTGCGACGTGATTCCCGGAGGAATTGGTGAATCTCAAGCGCAGCAGCGCCCTGCTCGGCGTGCTGGCAGTGGCCAGCACCCTTACGTTGTCCGCCTGTGGCAGTGACAACAACGACTCGTCTACGGGTGCCTCGAAGATCGACGTCGCCTGTGGCGGGAAGTCGGCGCTGAAGTCCAGTGGTTCGACCGCCCAGAAGAATGCGATGGACCGTTTCGTCGCCGCTTACGAGGCAAACTGCAGCAGCGCCAAGCTGGACTACACCGGTTCGGGTTCCGGTGCCGGTGTGAACGAGTTCATTGGCGGCCAGACCGATTTCGCGGGCTCCGACTCGCCGCTGGATGCCAAGAAGGGCGAGCCCGACAAGGCTGCCGCCCGCTGCGCCAGCCCGGCCTGGAACCTGCCGACCGTCTTCGGCCCGATCGCGGTTGCCTACAACGTTCCGGGCATCGACGACCTCGTCCTGGATCCGCCGACCATGGCGAAGATCTTCGACGGTGAGATCACCACTTGGGATGACGCCCACATCAAGGCGCTCAACACCGCCAAGGCCGACAAGCTTCCGTCGGACAAGATCGGCGTCGTGTTCCGCTCCGAGGAGTCCGGCACCACCGACAACTTCCAGAAGTACATGGAGTCGGCGGGTGGTTGGACCAAGGGCACCGGCAAGTCGTTCCAGGGTGGCGTCGGCGAGGGTGCCAAGGGGAGCGACGGCGTCACTGCCGCTGTCGCGAACACCAAGTTCACCATCGCTTACACGGAATGGTCCTTCGCCAAGGCGCAGAAGCTGTCGACCGTGCGCGTGCTGACCGCCGCCACCTCGAACGATCCGAAGCCGGTGGACCTGACCTCGGAGACCGCCGCCAAGGCGATCGACGCGGTCAAGGTCTCCGGTCAGGGCAATGACCTGGTGCTGGACAACAGCTCGATCTACAAGCCCACCACCGGCGGCGCTTACCCGATCATGCTGGCCACGTACGAGATCGTCTGCTCGAAGTACAGCGATGCGGACACCGCGAAGGCTGTCAAGGCGTTCCTGACCTCGGCAGTGGGCAACGGCCAGATCGGTCTGGCGGATCAGGGCTATGTGCCGCTGCCGGACTCGTTCAAGGCCAAGCTCACCACCGCGATCAACGCCATTTCCTGATCGACTGATCCGAGAAAAAGACGATGACCGTGCACGATGAAAAATCCACGGCGGGCCTTTCCGACACGATAGGCCCGCCGGAGGATCGTGCCCAGACGCCGGGGGATACTGCGCTCATGTCGACGGAACCCAGCACCAAACCGGCCATAGGGCGCAAAGCCCCGACGAAGTACGGTGCGGAGTTCGCATTCCGCTCGGCAGCCACGGCCGCCGGCGGAATCATCGTCGCCGCAATCGCTCTGATCGCGTTGTTCCTGCTCATCCGGGCCTGGCCCTCGGTGATGGCGAACAAGTCGAACTTCTTCACCAGCACCGAGTTCAACACCTCGGACGGGAACAATCTGCACTTCGGTATCAGGGACCTGTTGATGGTCACCGTGCTGAGTTCATTGTTCGCGCTGGTGATCGCGGTGCCGATCGGAGTGGGTATCGCGTTGTTCCTGACGCAGTATTCGCCGAAGGTGCTGGCGCGGCCTTTCTCGGCAGTCGTCGATCTGCTGGCGGCGGTGCCGTCGATCGTGTTCGGTCTGTGGGGATTTCTGATGCTGGCTCCCAAGCTGGAGCCGCTTCAGACCTTCCTGAACAACAACCTGAGCTGGTTGTTCCTGTTCAAAACCGGCAATGTCAGCATTGCCGGTGGCGGCACCATCTTCACCGCGGGCATTGTGCTGGCGGTGATGATCCTGCCGATCATCACCTCGGTGAGCCGTGAGGTGTTCGGTCTCACACCGCGTTCGCAGATCGAGGCGGCGCAGGCGCTCGGCGCCACCAAGTGGGAGGTCGTGCGGCTGACCGTGCTGCCTTTCGGCCGCTCCGGTGTGATCGCGGGTTCCATGCTCGGCCTCGGCCGTGCGCTCGGTGAGACCATCGCGGTGCTGATCGTGCTGCGCACCTCCTCGCAGGCCGGCAAGTGGTCGCTGTTCGACGGCGGCTATACCTTCGCCTCCAAAATCGCTTCGGCCGCTTCGGAATTCAGCTCGAAGCTGCCGACCGGCGCGTATATCGCCGCTGGCTTCGTGTTGTTCGCGCTGACCTTCGTGGTCAATGCACTGGCCCGGCTGGTGGCCGGCGGGAAGGTGAACGGATGACCGCCACACTGGACAAGCCGGTCAAGGCTCCGACCTTCCGGCACGTCAGCCCCGGCCGCCGTATTCGCAACAACCTCGCCACCGGTGTGGTGTGGGCGTGCTTCCTGCTGGCGCTGGTGCCGCTGCTCTGGGTGCTCTACACCGTCATCGACAACGGCTGGCACGCCATCGCTTCGCTGGACTGGTGGACGAAGTCGCAGAAGGGCGTACTGCCCGAACAGAGTTCGGGTGGCGTGTACCACGCCATCTACGGCACCATCGCGCAGTCCGCGGTGGCCGCGGTGATCGCGGTGCCGCTGGGCATCATGGCCGCGGTCTACCTGGTTGAATACGGTCGCGGCTGGCTGGCCAAGACCACCACCTTCATGGTGGACATTCTGGCCGGTGTGCCGTCGATCGTGGCGGCGCTGTTCATCTTCGCGCTGTGGATCGGCACCTTCGGCTTCCCGCAGAGCGCCTTCGCGGTATCGCTGGCCCTGGTGCTGCTCATGCTGCCGGTGGTGGTGCGCAGCACCGAGGAGATGCTCAAGCTGGTGCCGGACGAGCTGCGCGAGGCCGCGTACGCGCTCGGAGTTCCGAAGTGGAAAACGATCGTGCGCATCGTCATTCCGACCGCCGCGCCTGGCATGATCAGCGGCATGCTGCTGGCCGTGGCGCGCGTCATGGGCGAGACCGCACCGGTGCTGGTGCTGGTCGGCTACTCCAAATCGATCAATTTCGATCTCACCAACGGCAATATGGCTTCGCTCCCGCTGCTCATGTACCAGGAGCTGGCCAATCCGGAGCCGGCCGGCCGGGCCCGGGTCTGGGGCGCGGCGCTGACGCTGATCCTGATCATCGCGCTGCTGTACCTGGCCGCCGCCGGGGTCAACAAGCTGCTCACGCGGAACCGATAGAGCGAACGGATAAGACTGATGGCCAAGCGGATCGATCTCAAAGACATCAACATCTACTACGGCAAGTTCCACGCCGTCTCGGATGTGTCGCTGACCGTGCTGCCGCGTTCCGTGACCGCGTTCATCGGTCCGTCGGGCTGCGGTAAGTCCACGGTGCTGCGCTCGCTGAACCGCATGCACGAGGTGACGCCGGAGGCGCGCGTCGAGGGCGCGGTACTGCTCGACGGTGAGGACATCTACGGCGCGACCGTGGATCCGGTCGGCGTGCGCCGCACCATCGGCATGGTGTTCCAGCGGCCGAACCCGTTCCCCACCATGTCCATTCGCGACAATGTGGTGGCCGGGCTCAAGCTGCAGGGCGTGCGCGGCAAGAAGGAGCTCGACGAGGTCGCCGAGCGCTCGCTGCGCGGCGCCAACCTCTGGAACGAGGTCAAGGACCGGCTGGACAAGCCGGGCGGCGGACTCTCGGGTGGTCAGCAGCAGCGTCTGTGCATCGCGCGTGCCATCGCGGTGTCCCCGGATGTGCTGCTCATGGATGAGCCGTGTTCCGCCCTGGACCCCATCTCCACGCTCGCGATCGAGGATCTGATCTCCGAGCTGAAGAAGGAGTACACGATCGTCATCGTCACGCACAATATGCAGCAGGCTGCCCGCGTGAGTGATCAGACCGCCTTCTTCAACCTCGAGGCACAGGGCAAGCCCGGCCGCCTCATCGAAATCGACGAGACCGAGAAGATCTTCTCCAACCCGTCCACGAAGCAGACCGAGGATTACATCTCCGGTCGTTTCGGCTAGCTGATCCGCCTCCGCGGACCCGCCTCTCCGAACCTGTTGGCTGTTGAGGACGCGTGGTGCGGTGGGGAGCTGAAACGATTTTGGGGTACCCCGGGAGTTACCCGGATCCTTACGAGATCAGTGGCCGCGTTTCATACGTGATTCGCATCAGTGCGGCTCCGACCATTTGGTCGGGGCCGCATTTTGCTTTGGGTGCATGGTGTGGGCTGCGTCATATGGGGCGTGGGGGATTGTGTGCAACTCTCGGTCACAGATAGTCTGCTCGGGTAGGTAAACCGATCGGTCTACTAAGGAGGTGCCGAGATGACGGTGTCAATGGCGAGCCGGGAATCCGGCCGGGCGACAACATCGGGGTTGAGTCAGCGGGGGCGGATTGCCGCTCTGGTGGCGATCTGCCTCGCGGAACTACTTGTGGTGCTGGACAACACGCTGGTGAATGTGGCGCTGCCGTCGATGGCGGTGCAGCTGCAGGCCGATATGAGCGGCCTGCAGTGGATTGTGGACGCATTCACGCTGGCCTTCTCGGGACTGCTGCTCGCCATGGGTCATCTCGGCGACCGGTTCGGGCGGCGGCGGTTCATGGTCATCGGCCTGGCCGGTGTGGCGGTCATGTCGGCGGCGGGCGCGCTCTCCTCCGGGCTGGGGCAGGTCATTGCCGCCCGCGCGGGCATGGGCGTCTTCGCGGCGGTCGTGTTCCCGGCGACCCTGGCCCTGCTGATCAATATCTTCACCGAGCCGCGCCAGCGTGCCGCGGCGGTGGCGGCGTGGACGGCCATGGCCGGTATGGCCGTCGCCATCGGGCCGACCATCGGCGGCTGGCTGCTGGAGTACTTCTCCTGGCATTCGGTGTTCTGGATCAATGTCCCGGTGGCGCTCATCGCCATTGCGGCAGTGCTGATCACGGTTCCGGAATCGCGTGCCGATCATGTGGCCCGGCTGGACCGCATCGGCATCGTGCTGTCGCTGGTGGGTGTGACCGCACTGGTCTGGTCGATCATCGAGGCGCCCAAGCACGGCTGGCTGTCGGCGCAAAGCCTTGCGGGATACCTGCTTTCGATCATCACCCTGGCGGTGTTCGTGGGCTGGGAGCTGCGGGTGGCGTCTCCGGTGCTGAATATGCGGCTGTTCCGCAATCGCCGGTTCGCGCTGCCGTCGCTGGCGATCACCGTCTCCTACTTCGCCGCCTTCGGCTTCCTGTTCCTGATCACCCAGTACTTCCAGGGTGTGAAGGAGCTGACGCCGCTCGAATTCGGCATCCACTCATTGCCTTTCGCGGTTGCGGTGGGATTCGGCGCGCCGATCGCGACCATGATGGCGCAGCGGTTCGGCACCACGGCCATGGTGGTGAGCGGGTTGCTCATTCTCGCGGTGGCCATGTACATCGCCGGGCGCACCACGGTCGACACCGAGTACGTGGGACCGGTGGTCGTGTCCATGATTCTGATGGGCCTGGGCTTCGCGGTGGTGCAGGGCCCGGCGACCGAATCCATCATGGGCTCCGTGCCTTTGGACGAGGCGGGCGCGGGTTCGGCGGTCAACGACACCACGCGCGAGGTCGGTGGCGCGCTTGGCGTGGCCGTACTGGGTTCGATCATGACGTCGATCTACGCCGCGCATGTGAGCGGCCGGATCGCCGGGATTCCCGCGCAGATCATGAATCCGCAGCAGAAGGAATTGGCGGGCAATACGCCGATCAGCGTGCTGGAAATCGTGAAAGCGCCGGTGAATCCGCTACTCGCCCCGGCGAAAGCGGATCTCATCCACGCCATGAAGGTCGCAGCCCTGGAGGGTTCGCAAGCCGCCTCGTACGTCGCGGTGGGCACCCTGGTGGTGGCCGCGATCGTGGTGGCGCTGGCGCTGCCGTGGCGGGCCGAACGACTCCCGTCGGTACTGCTGGGCTGGCGCGAGAACGATACCGCGGCAGCCGATCCGGCAGCTGTGTCGTCCGATCAGGTTGGCGCGGTGGCGGATTCGATCAGCCGGTCTTGATACACCTCCGGCGCCCGCACCGTGTCGTGTGCGAGCGCCGGAGGGCGTTCAGATCTCGTGGTGCTTCAGATGCTTTCCTTCTCCGAATCCGGGTCGGGCGGAAGCACACCCGTGACGAGGAAGACGACGCGACGACCGATCTCCACGGCGTGGTCGGCGAAGCGTTCGTAGTAGCGGCCCAGCAGCGCCACGTCCACGGCCGCCGCGACGCCGAACTGCCAGTCGCGGTCCATGATCAGCGTGAACAGATGCTTGCGCAGATCGTCCATCGCCTCGTCGTCATCGGTGAGCTTGGCCGCGCGATCCGGATCGCGGGTCTCCAGCACCTCTTTGGCGGTGGCGCCCATCTTGACCGCGATGCGGCCCATCTCGGCGAAGTAGCTGTTCACGGCCGCGGGGACGGCGTGATTAGGGAAGCGCCGCCGCGTCATCTTGGCCACGTGCAGCGAGAGCACGCCCATGCGATTCACATCGGAGACGATCTGGATCGCGCTGACCACCTGGCGCAAATCGCCGGCAACGGGAGCCTGCAGCGCCAGCAGCGCGAACGCCTTCTCCTCGGCCAGCTGGATCATCTCGGCGATGCGGTCGTACTCGGTGATCACCTGCTCCGCGAGCTCGAGATCGGCATTGAGCAGCGAATTGGTCGCACGCTCCATAGCCGATCCGGCGAGCCCGGCCATGCCGCCGAGCAGATCGGCGAGCTCGGCCATTTGTTCGTTGTAGATGACACGCATGAAACAAGACATTAGTGGTAGCCGCTGACCAAGTCACCAACGGTGGGTGAATCATCGGTGCCGGTTGGTTGCGGCACAGTCGCCGCACGTCGGCCGGGTGCGACCATCCGCCTACTTGCAGGTGTCGTCCGCCGCGTTCACATGCTCCAGATCGGACGGCAGTGTGACCGGTGCCGCACCGGCGCCACCGGCATCGGTCGGCATATCGGGCAGCGGCTGGCCGAAGGCGGTCGGCGCGCGCACGGTGCCCGCGTAGTCGGTGCCGAGCACCACCTCGACAATGCTGCCCAGCCCGCTCGCCGGTTCCAGGGTCGCGCCCGGGAGGGAGCTGGCGACGGTGGCCGCCGCGGCCTCATGCCCGGTGGAGTAGCGGACGGTGGTCTTGGGTGAGGTGCCGTCCGCGTAATTGCCGGTGCTGTAGATCTGGAAGCTCTGATTCGCGAGTTTGGTTGCGGCGGTGGAGGCGACGCCCGCGACGCCCGAACCGTTGGAGACCTGCAGCGAGACGGTGCTCGGGTCGACGGCCATCAGCTTCGGCGCGGCGACCGGCGCCGCCGAGGTGGTGGTGACCGGATCGGCCTTTTTCTCACCGGGCAGCGGCTGGTCGTCGATGACGGCGCGGAAGATGGCCTTGATATCGGATTCGCGCGGAATCTCATTGCCGTAGGTCGTGGTGCCCGCGGTGGGCGCGGTCAGGAAGGTGATGGCGCCGGCCTGCACCTTCTGCATGGAGCGCCCGAGCATGAGCAGATCCTTGGTGCTCACATTGTCCATGAACGAGTGCTGGGCGAAGGCGTCGATGAATCCGTTCAGCTTGCCCGGATCGAAGAGCACCTTGCTGGAGAGCGCGCTGCGCAGCAGTGAGGACAGGAAGCGCTGCTGCCGGTTGATGCGGTCGTAGTCGCTGCGCTCCTCACCCTGCACGTGCCGGGCGCGCACATAGTCAAGAGCCGTGGAGCCGTTGATGATCTGCTTGCCCGGGGTGGTGAGCACCGTGCCGAGAACGTCGTCGACGAGTGGTTTGGTGGTGCAGACCTCGACGCCGCCGACCACGTCCACCATGGATTCGAAACCGGAGAAGTCGATGCCGACAAAGTGATTGATCTTGAGCCCGGAGAGTTTGGTGATCACCTTGGTCAGGCATTTCGGCCCGCCGAGGGCATAGGTGGCATTGAGTTTGTCGCCGATGGCGGACGGGAAGTTCTCGCCGGTGTAGGCGGCCTTGTCATTGTTCCAGCCTTCGCAGACCGGACGGCTGACATCGAGATCGCGCGGGAACGATACGGCGACCACGCGCGCCCGGTTGGCCGGAATGTTCACCAGCATGACGGTGTCGGACCGGGCGCCCTCGGCATCGGCCTCGGTGCCCGCGCCGAGTTGGGAGTTGGCGCCGGCGCGGGTATCGGTGCCGACGATGAGGAAGTTCTCGTCACCGGTCTGGCCGTCGGCGTCGACCACATCGGGGGAGTCGGGTTCGAGCGCGGACACCTGCTGGAAGTTATTGTCCTTGGCGCGCAGGTAACTCCAGCCGCCTCCGGTGATGAGCATGGCGATCACCGCGAACAGCGCGAGCGCGGAGCGCCCGGCCAGCCGCAGCCGCCGAGATTTGCGCCTGCGTCCGGCGGCCAAGCGGGACAACGGTTTTGCGCCGACGGGGGTCGGCAGTGCGGTGGCAGGCGGCGGTGTGGCCGGTGGTTCCGCGGCCGGCAGCGCGGTGGTCGGATAGTCGGCGGGGGACTCGACCTGCTTGGTGACGCGGAACGGCTTGGGGCGCTTGGCCCGCGGGGGAGCGGCGACCGGGGGTAGCTCTTCGGTGATCGGATCGGCCGTCGGGTCGGTGCGCGGCGGGGCGGGCACCGCGCGGCGCGCACCGGTGGCGGCCGCGGGAGCAGCGTCGGCGGCGGCCGGGTCCGGGACGGCGCGCTGGGATCCGGTGGCGTTCAACGTTTCCGGCGGCAGGGCGCGCTGTGCGCCGGTACCCGACGGCTGTGCGCCGGTACCCGACGGCAGTGCGCCGGTACCCGACGGCTGTGCGCCGGTACCCGACGGCAGTGCGCCGGTACCCGACGGCAGTGCGCCGGTACCCGACGGCAGTGCGCCGATGCCGGGCGGCAGTGCGCCGCTTCCGGACGGCTGGGCGGGCTGTGCACCGGTGCCCTCGTTCGCGTGCCGGGAAGTATTGGGGGCGAAGGGATTCGGCGGCGCTGTCGGTCGCCGCGCACCAGTGGCATCGGGCGGGGCGGCACGGCGGGCGGGGTCGGCGCCGGATTGTGCTGTGCGCCCGCCGGTCTCCGGCGTCTCGTCATCGCGGCGGCGGCGCCGGGTCTTGCGTTCGCTGTCGACGCGTTCGACCAGATCCTGCACCGAGATGGGCGCGGATTCCGGATCGGGATTGTCGGTGTGCCGGGATCGGCGGGAGGTGCGCGGCTGATCTTCGCCGGCATCCGCGGGATAGCGCTCCCACGGGGCGCGACCTCCGGGCCGTGGCGTACGCCCGTACCGATCGTCACCCACCAGCGAACCTCACTTTGCTTTTCGATGCCGACCGTCATGATAACGATTTCGCCACGATGGACCACCCGGAGCGAATTCGCCCGGGCTTGGCTCGCCCTGTTCCCGGTCCCGCCACGCCGAGGCTCGGACGCCGATTCTCGGCGAGTCGAGCGGCAGCGCGGCGGGTTGTTCCGGAGCAGTCTGCCAGGGCGGTGACCCTCGGTCGGGGAACATGGTCGGCGCGGTCACCGGCGGTGGCGCTGACCTGCGATTCTCATGCCGGTCGGCAGCGGCGGCCCGGTGGGCCGGGACGGGTGAATCCTCAGCCGCCGCTGTGCATTACGTCGGCGGCGCAGGGCACGGTGGGATCCTCGGGATCGTCGAGCCAGCCCTCGGGCAGGGCGACCTTGCCGGGCGAGCCCTGGCGGCCGCGCGGGCCCTCGGCATCCTTGGGGAACGGCACGGTGGGGTCGAGCTGCCCGATCAGCTCGATGAGCCGGTCCATGCTGCTGACGGTGGCGAAACTGCGCCGCAGGTCGCCGCCGATCGGGAAGCCCATCAGGTACCAGGCCATGTGCTTGCGGATATCGCGCATGGCCTTGTCCTCGCCGTCGTGCGCGACGAGCAATTCGGTGTGGCGTTGCAGAATCTCGCCGACCCGGCCCAGATTCGGCGCCTCGGGCAGCGGCTCACCGCGCAGTGCGGCCTGCAGTTCGGCGAAAAGCCAAGGGCGGCCGAGGCATCCGCGTCCGACCACAACGCCGTCGCAGCCGGTCTCGGCCATCATGCGCACCCCGTCGGCGGCGCTGAAGATATCGCCGTTGCCGAGTACAGGAATGCTGGTGACGGTCTCCTTGAGCCGCGCGATGGCGGTCCAGTCGGCCTCGCCGGAGTAGCGCTGGGCGGCGGTGCGGGCGTGCAGGGCGACCGCGGCCGCGCCCTCACCCTCGGCAATGCGCCCGGTATCGAGGTAGGTGTGGTGCTCGTCGTCGATGCCGATGCGGAATTTGAAGGTGATCGGCACCCCGGCGGGTTCGGCCGCGGAGACCATGGCCTTGACGATGTCGCGGAAGAGCTGCCGCTTGTAGGGCAGGGCCGCGCCGCCGCCGAGCCGGGTCACCTTGGGGACCGGGCAGCCGAGGTTGAGGTCGATATGGTCGGCCCAGCCCTCGCCGACGATGATGCGCACGGCCTCGCCGACGGTCTTCGGATCCACCGCATACAGCTGCATGGAGCGCGGGCTCTCGTCCGGGCCGAACGACATCATGTGCAACGTCTTCTCATTGCGCTCCACCACGGCGCGCGCGGTGATCATCTCGCACACGTAGATCGAAGTGGCACTGCCGAATTCGCGGCACAGGGTGCGGAAGGCGACATTGGTGATACCGGCCATCGGAGCCAGCACGACGGGCGGATCGACCGGGTACGGTCCGATCCGCAGCGCGGTTCGGGAGGCTTCGAGCGACGTTGTCACGGCATCCATTGTCTCATCGGTACGAAAGTGCCCCGGACCACATACCCGGTCCGGGGCCCTTCGTGCGGAATGCGAGGGTCAGCGAGAGGTGCTGGCGAGCGCCTTCTCGGCCTTGGCGGCCTCGCGGGCCAGCATGCGGTCGCGCTGCTCTTCGAACTTGGTGGCGTCCCGGCCCAGCTTCTCCAGGAAGAGGCCGAGGCGTTCGCGGGTCTGTTCGCCGCGGGCGGTGAAGTCGTCGCGTTCGAAGATGCGCCACTTCTTCAGCACCGGGTTCACGACTTCCTCCAGGTGCTGGCGGGTGTCGTAGATGCCGTGCTTGGCCATGAGCACGCCGTTGCGCCGGAAGTTGGGCATGCCCGCGCCCGGCATCTGGAAGTTCTCCAGGATGAGGGTGATGGCATCGAGGGTCTGGTCCGGCGACAGATCGAGGGCCGCGGAGCACATGTTCCGGTAGAAGATCATGTGCAGGTTCTCGTCGGCGGCGATGCGCTGCAGCATGCGGTCGGCGATGGGGTCGTCGCAGACCCGGCCGGTATTGCGGTGTGCGACACGGGTCGCGAGTTCCTGGAAGGTCACGTAGGCGACCGAGTACAGGAAGCCGGCGTCGATCTCGGATACCTCGGCGGGAGAGGCGAATCCGTTGGTCATATGGATCATGCGCGCCTGCTCGAGCGCGACCGGGTCGACGCCGCGGGTGACCACGAGGTAGTCGCGGATGGCGATACCGTGGCGGTTCTCCTCGGCGGTCCAGCGGCCGACCCAGGTGCCCCAGGCGCCGTCCTGGGAGAAGTTCTCGGCGATCTCACGGTGGTATGAGGGGAGGTTGTCCTCGGTGAGCAGGTTGGTGATCATGGCCGCCTTGGCCAGCTCGCTCAGCCGCGACTGCGACGGATCCCAGTCCACGCCACCCATTTCGGCGAAATTGCGGCCTTCGTCCCACGGCACGTAATCGTGCGGGTGCCATTCCTTGGCCATGGAGAGGTGGCGGTTGACGTTTTCCGCGGCAACCGGCTCCAACTCCGCCAGTAGCTCGAGTTGAGTCAGATCCTTTGCCATAAATAAGCCCTTCGTATATCTGCGATCCAGCTGTCTACCCTCGCCGGCCTGCCGCCGCGGCCCATACCTTACGGCACCGTAGAGTGATGTGAAACTCATCCGTGTGCCATTGCGGGGCTAGTGAGAGATGTCATAAGACGCGGCCCGCGGCGTTGTGTCTATCGCCGCGAGCCGCAGTTCGTTAGCCGCACACCGGCTCTGGGTGCTTTATCACTTCTTGTTGCCGAGCAAACCGCCCAGAACGTTGCCGAGCACGCTGCCGGCGTTCTGACCGACGGCCTTCCCGAGGATGTCCCCGAGACCGCCGCCGCCCTTGCCGCCGGTAGCGCCGCCGAGCAGGCTGCCGAGGATATCGCCGATGCCGCCGCCGCCACTGGCCGCGGCCTCGTTTCCGGCGGCCGCGCCGCCGCCCATTGCCTTCTTACCAAGATAGGCGAGCACGATCGGGGCGAGCATGGGCAGCAGCTTGGCCATCAGGTCCTGGCCGTTGCCGCCACCGACATTACCGAGGGCACTGATGACGGTGTTCTTCTCGGCGCCGAACGTCTGATCGACGATCTTGTCGCCGGAGTCCGTATCCACGTGATCGATATTGACGCCGCCATCGAGGAGGCCGGCGGGCTGGTTGGCGACTTCGCCCTCCAGATTCAGGCCTTCCTCGGGGTTGCCGGCCTGTGCCTGGAATCCGCCCAGGAGCACCGGAATAGCCGCATTGATGGCGCTGGTCGCGGTCGCTTCGTCGACGCCGAGCTTGTCGGCGATCTGTGCGACGGGCACATTGGAGAGCAGGTCATCGAAGGAAGTCATGAACTCCGCCTGTGGTGATGGGTCCCGGGAAAAGCCCTACTCCGGTCACGGTAGGCGAAATCCGGACAGATTGCCACGGATTCGCGGATGTGGCGCGGGGCCCGAATATAGGATCCGGGCCCCCGACAACTGTGCCCCCACCAGGGCTCGAACCTGGGACCTGCGGATTAAAAGTCCGTAGCTCTACCAACTGAGCTATAGGGGCGCGGTCGGTCAGTTTAGTGGTTCACCCGCCCAAGTGTTAAACGAGTATCCGATTGTGTTCCGGCAGGGCGTGTTTGCGCTGGTCATGCCGGTTTGAGCGGGGCGTGTCGGACTGGTCTGCGGGCGTTGCGCGCGTGTCGCGGTCCGCGGGCGGGTGACGCGCCGTGCCGATCGGCTGACGCGCTGTGCCGATCCCTCGCGCTTCGCCGGAATGGCATCGGTCCGCGGGAGGACCATGGGGGGCTGTGAGGGTTCGGACCGGTCGGTGGGGACTGTGACGGCATGGGCTCGCGCGCCGGGGGCGGAGGCGTGGGCCGGACGAGGGGTGCGACCCGCCTCCGTCCGGCGGCCGGCGATGGCCGGGCGCGCGGGCGCGCATGCCGGAACCGCCGCTGTACTGCTCCGGGGCAATCGCCTTGCCACTCAGATTGTTTCGATTCGCCTGATTGTGAATATCATCCAATGGTGATGTGTGGCAAGCATTTTGGTGCGGGGGTTGGGGACCGGGTAGCACCGGCGCCGAGTTGGCGGCGTCGGGCCGGTGGTGATGCCGCGTGGGCCGGGGTGGGTGCCGCGGAGACGTCCGGTATGCCGAACTTCCATGGGATATGGGCGAATTCGTCTTTTCGGACCATTCACCCAGTCGATAGCTGGGGAATTGCGGCTTTCGATAGGGGGCGTGCTGGCTAACTGACTCTCCGGTACACCTCACGCAGGGTGCGCATTCCGGGTACGGTGACCGACTGGTGAATTCCTGAAGAACCGGGATTGCCCCGGCAGCATGGGATTCGGCTTATCGTTGAAGTGCCCGAACGTGTCGCGAGCGGTTCCGGCCGATCGTGGCTCCAATAGATCAGGCTGCGGGAGGCGGATCCAGACGACGAGAACGCCCGGGTGCGCACCCCCTGCGGCGCACCCGGGCGGGAAAAACTATACCAGTTGGTGTGTTTCAAGTTTTTCGCGCTTTTTCGTACCAAAAGTTTGGTAATTCGGGCGAAGCCCGTTTTGAAGTATTTGAAAGACACGTAACTTTGCGTCGAGGGCGCCTTGGGAACTCCAGGGGTAGCCAGCGGCGGTAGCTAGCTTCGGAGGCGTTTCGAGCATGGCACGGCAGCAAGAGCGGGCCCGCCGGACACGCGCGGCGATCATTCGGTCCGCCGCCGTTGAGTTCGGGAAGAGCGGCTATGCCGCTGCATCGCTCAACCGCATATTGGAAGGTTCACGCGCCACCAAGGGCGCCATGTACTTTCACTTCGACTCCAAGGAGGACCTGGCTCGCGCGGTCTTGGAAGCGGCTGTGGACCGCTACCGCGTATCCACTGAAAGATGGCTCGGCAGAGGGGATCTCGGACCCCTGGACGTGCTGCACGGGATGATCGACGAGATCGCCCTGCGGCTCGAGAACGACATCATCATCCAGGCCGAGTTCCGGCTCATCATCGAGCCGGAGTTCTACCGCGACATCCAGGCCGGTGGCGGCCGCATTCTCGGGCGGTCCATCCGGCTGCTCGCGGTGCGTGCCACCGAACATAAACAGTTGCGCGGCGACACCGATGTCGATCGCTTCACCCGCACGCTGGCGGCGGCCCTGGCGGGCCAGCGCTATATCGCCGATGTGCTGGGTGGTCCGACCGATCTGCGTTCCCGGTTCACCGAGGCGCTCGAGATGATCGTGGAAGCCACCGCGACTCCCGAGTGGACCGAGGAGTTCCGGCGGGTCGGCTGGAAGGTCTCCGCTCGGCTGGAAGATCTCAATTTGGCAGTCTGACCAGCAGATTTGGGATTCGAGCGGATGCTGTCATAAGCTATCTCCGCTCCCAACGGAAGCCGTTGAGTGTAACGGTCCGGAGAAATCCGGCGGGCCCCCTTCGTCTAGCGGCCTAGGACGCCGCCCTTTCAAGGCGGTAGCGCGGGTTCGAATCCCGTAGGGGGTACAGCGGTGGAAACACTGTTGTTGTGGAGCAGAGCAAGGCCCTGTAGCGCAGTTGGTTAGCGCGCCGCCCTGTCACGGCGGAGGTCGCGGGTTCGAGTCCCGTCAGGGTCGCAGACCTATATCTTGGCATTCGTTCCGGGTGCTTCGGCCAGGTAGCTCAGTTGGTACGAGCGTCCGCCTGAAAAGCGGAAGGTCGCCGGTTCGATCCCGGCTCTGGCCACCAGTATCGAGAAGGCCGTACCCCAGGGTGCGGCCTTTTTCGTGTGTTCACCGCCGGGCATTCTGATCTTGGTGAGATGCTGGATTCATGGCTGACGAGGATACCCAGTGGTACTACTGCATCGATCATCAGAAGGCGGAGCAGGGCAAGCAGTGCTGGGTGGGCGGGCGGATGGGGCCCTATCCCGATAAGGCCACTGCGGAGCGGGCTTTGGAGATTGCCCGGGCGCGGAACAAGGCGGCTGATGAAGGTGACGACTGATTTCGTGAGTTGGGGGTAACTCCCCGGGTGCCCCTAAAATCGGGTTGACTCCCAACCGCCGGCACGCGTGCATGGCCGGTAACGGCTCTTATCCGGGCGCTAAAGTTCCGGGGAGGCGGGACAGGTAGGGTGCCGTGAGCAGAAAAGCGATGTGCCCGTCCGTACCGACGTGTGTAC
Source organism: Nocardia sp. NBC_01388 (assembly GCF_045040085.1). Classification (NCBI taxonomy): domain Bacteria; kingdom Bacillati; phylum Actinomycetota; class Actinomycetes; order Mycobacteriales; family Nocardiaceae; genus Nocardia; species Nocardia sp. NBC_01388. Next base: position 5,850,561 of record NZ_CP109553.1, on the reverse strand, counting down.
GGGCGAGAATCGAGCGGGAGGGCGACCCTTGAAGGTGACCGTGGTGGTGCCGACCTACAACGAGCGGGAGAACCTGCCGGTGGCGGTGGAGCGGCTGACCGCGCTACCGGTGGCCGACCTGCATGTGCTGGTTGTGGACGACAATTCGCCGGACGGCACGGGCGAGGTGGCCGACAAGCTGGCCGTCGACCTGCCGAATGTGGTGAGCGTGCTGCATCGCACCGAGAAGGACGGCCTGGGGAGGGCCTACATCGCGGGCATCACCCGGGCGCTCGACGAGGGTGCTGATGTGGTCATCCAGATGGACGCCGATCTCTCGCATCCGGCCGAGGTGATTCCGGCCATGCTGGAGAAGCTGGAGACCACGGACGCGGGCGTCGTGCTCGGATCCCGGTATGTCCCCGGCGGTTCCACGGCCGACGAGTGGAAGTGGCACCGCAAGGCGCTCTCCGCGTGGGCCAACTTCTACGTGAATCTGCTGCTGCGGCTCGGGGTGAAGGATGCCACCGCCGGATTCAAGGCGTGGAAGGCCGATACGCTGCGCGCCATCGATGTGGCCTCCATCAAGAGCAACGGATACTCGTTCCAGGTGGAGATGAACTACCGGACCGTCAAGAAGGGCATCGCGATCGCGGAGGTGCCGATCCGGTTCGAGGAGCGCACCAAGGGCGCGTCCAAGATGAGCCTGAAGGTACAGCTGGAGTCAGCCCTGATGCCCTGGAAGCTGTTGTTCGGCAAGCAGGTTTAGGCTGTCCCGCCGCCCCGAACCTTCAGCGCGCGGCTGAGAGCCGTTGACTGACTGACACGCGTGCCGGTGGTTGAGAGCCGAACCGATTTTTGGGGGTACCCCAGGAGTTACCCTCGTCTCCCGAGATCGGGAGTCGCGTTGGGAGACGGGGTAGTCATTCGTCCCGTGGCCAGTGCAGCAGGGTGTCGACGAACAGCTGACGGACCTGTGAGACTTCATCATCCATGTGGTCCGGGTTCCAGCCGCTGACGTCTATGGGTGGCAGGACGGCCACGTCTACGACGCCCTTGCGGACGACCGGTGAGTTGCGCCAGGAGATTTCGCCGGCATTGCGGATCACCACCGGGATGATCGGGACTCCGGCCTGGATGGCGATGTGGAAGGCCCCCTTCTTGAAGGGGCCGACGCGCGGTGTCATCGAGCGGGTGCCCTCTGGGGCGATCACGACGGACAGTCCGCCGCGCAGGGTGTCGACCACCGGCTCCAGGGCGGCCTTGGCGGCGGCGGTATCGCCCCGGTTGATGAATGTGACCTCCACGAAGCGCATGAGCGGTCCGAAGAGCGGGTTGTTGGCGACCTCGCGTTTGGCGATGCCGGTGAATCCGGCGCCGAGCACCTCGGCGATGACCACGATGTCGAATTGGCTCTGGTGGTTGAACAGGAACACGGCCGGCCGTGGGGCACGGGCATTTTCGGCGCCGACCACCCGGACCCGCACGCCGGTGCCGCGCAGGGTGGAGTCGGCGGCGACGGTCATCATCGAATCCGCCATCTGCCTGCGCTCTTTGGTGTACGCCTTGGCGGCGACGCCGAACAGCGCACCGCCCACCAGCGCCCCGAATCCGGTGAAGGTGCGGGCATAGTCGGTGGCCTTGGGCGCCTGCCTGGGCCGGAAATGCAGGACCGGCCAATCCTTTTCGGCGGCTTCGAGCACCACGCGCGGGTCCGGGTTGACGGCGACCGGATGCCCCGCGACCCCCAGCAGCGGCAGGTCTGCGGCACTGTCGGCGTACACCCAGCTGCTGGTCAGGTCGATATCGTGGGAGGCGGCGAAGCGCCGGACCGCATCGGCTTTGCCGTTGCGCCACAGCGGCTTCCCGTCCACATGCCCGGTGAGCACCCCGTCCTGCACCACCATGGTCGTGCACAGCACATTCGGGATGCCGAGTTCGGCGGCGACCGGCTGCACCTGATACCGGGTGAGCGAGCTCACGAGTACCAGTGTGTGCCCGGCGGTTTCGTGTTCACGAATGAGCCGCCAGGCCTCCGGATACAGGTGCCCGTGCACGGTCTTCACGAAAAGCGTCGCGCCGAGCTGTTCGAGTTCGCTCTCGGGCACTCCGGCCCAGGTCTGCATGGCCTGCTGCAGGAAGCGCTCGTATTCGCCCTCGCTGCGGGCGCCGCGAATACTGCCGAGCATGGTGGCGGCGAGGGCGGTGGAACCGCTGTGCCGCCGCAGGATTCGCCGTACGGCCGCGGGCGGGTTGAAGCCGTGCAGGACGGTGCCACCGAAGTCGAAGATGGCGGCGATCCCCGGCCCCTGCGGTCCGGAGCGGATGGCGGCGACGGCGGTCTCGAGATCGATGGTGTTGACGGGTTGTTCGATGATGCCGACGCCCGGCCGGGGCGGCGGCGACAGTAGCTCACCTGCGGCGCGGTGTGTCACAGCGCATCCCGCCGATTGGACGGGTCCAGCGTGGCGGCCCGGTTGATGCGGGCCCCGATGGCGCGCAGTTCCTCGGCGAAGCGGGTCCGCCGGGCGACCAGGTCTTCCGGATCGTCGGAAGGTTCGAGCAGTGCGTGATTATCGGCGAGTTTGAGTGCGCTGCCGAACAATTCGGAGGATACCGATTCGGGGCTGTGCAGCCGCTGCTGCAGCAGCATCTGCCTGCCGACCTGCAGACATTCGTCGAGGAACGCCTTCTTGTCGACGGCGAGCGCCGGATCGCGGGCGGCCAGGCGCTCGGCGACCACGAGCTGGGCGTCGAAGAAGGATCGCAGCACCCGGTGCGCCATCATGAATCCGGATTCTGCCAGCCTGGCGAGGATTTCGGAGCCGACGGTCCCGGCCGCGGTGCGCCGGTGCCACTCCGGGTCCACGCGCAGCATCTCGGCGGTGAGCTGGGTGGTGAACTCGGCGCGCTCCGGGAAGAAGAATTCGAATTTCAGCAGGTCCCGCAGCCGGTAGGCGGCTTCCCAGCCGACCCGCAGCTGATCGCCCTCGGGCGCCTCGACGGCGGTGAGAATGGCCAGCTCCAGGATGGCGCGATTGGCGAACCAGTGCACCGCGCTGTTGCGGTAGAAGGCGGCCTCCAGGTGCGCGCCCGCACCGATCGAGTAGACGGGCTCCAGCCCGCCGCGGTACACGGTGACCACCTTGGCCACGGCCAGCTGTTCGAGCACGACGGCGAGTCCGTGATCGTCCCGCAGGGTGACGAGTTCACCGCACGGCAGATCCCGGCTCCCGATGTAGTCCAGGACGGGTTCGATGGCGGTGCGCAGCTCACTGCGGGTGAGGGCGCGTTCGTGCACGCCGAGCAGGACCAGTGTGGTGAGTGCGTTGACGGTGATCGGGGTGACGTCGTTGATGCCGACGGCGACCTCGAAGGCGAGGCGCTGCACCGCCAGGTGTTCTCGCTCCACGATCTCCGGTGCGGCTTCGAAGTCGTGCGGGCGCAGCGGATCTCCGAGGGCGGCGAGCCGGTCGCGCGCCGACAGTGGATTCCCGAAGCGCACGTACACATGCCCCGCCGAATGTTGTTGATTGCGCACATAGCGCGCCAGCCAGGCCAATCCCTCGGCTTGTTTACTGCCGCCGGTCTGTTCGTCGGCAATGGCCCCGATTTCATTGAGCCGCTCATAGGTGATGGAGACCGGAACCAGCATGACATCGTCGATACGCGATGAACGCAATGCTGCCGCAAGGTAATTCAACAGACCATAGCGCGGCGGCCGGAGTTTACCGGTGCGGGTGCGCCCGCCTTCGAAATACCATTCGAGATTGAAGCGCTTGGCGAGTAGGTAGGCGAAGTATTCTTCGACAACCGCTTTGTACACTTCGTCATCGCCGAAACTGCGCCGAATGAATACGGTTCCGGTGCGCCGGGCAATGGGTCCGATCGGCCAGAATTTCAGGTTTGCTCCGCCGACCACATGATTGGGCGGAAAGTCATTGCGCGCCAGAATATCTCCGAGTACGAACGCGTCCACATAGGACCGGTGCGAGGGCAGGAATACCAGTGGATAACGGCGATTCAGGGCACGCAGCCGGTCCAGTCCGGCCGGATCGTCGTCGACCTTCCAGGTGGAGGCGTGCACCGGGCGCATGGCCTGGGTGAACAGATCGGACACCAGCCGGCTCTGCGCCGCGACCAGTTCCCGCAGTCCGCGTTCGGCCCGCCGGTACACCTCGCGCGCGGGCGTATCCGTCTGTTCCGCAATGGCATCGAGCCGCCGCAGGAATTCCGGCGAGTCCAGGATCTCCTCGACCACCAGGCGCGGCACCTTGTAGCGGTCGCCGATGACGGCGCGCTCGGCGCGTTCCAGGGCGACGATGCCGGCGCGAACGATGGCGCGCGCGAAGGCTTCCGGCGCTCCGGCCGCGCCCGGATTATTGGCGCGGAGCTCGCTCAGGCGCGCGGGTGCGCCGGTGAGGACCAGGTGCCGGTCGGGCGCGGTGGTGACGAGCCGCCGCTGCATGAGCCGGTTCGGCTTGCGCGGATTGGACAGGGTGAGCAGATCGCCGAAGCTGGTGCGCCGCACCCCATCGCGTTCGGGCGGCAGCCACAGCACCCGCACCGGCACCACCAGCGGGTCGTCATGGCGTCCGACGAGCCGGTCGCCGACGGCGCCGGCGTCCAGATCGAGTTGGGTGACGGGCGCGCTGGTGCCGAACTCCTGCGCGATCCCGCCCTCGGCCAGCCAGCTGCCGATGAGTTCGCGTTCGACCCGCCCGGTGGCATCGACGAGCGCCACCACCGAACCTGGGATGGTGGCGGCTTCCGGGAGCCGACTGTCGTGATCGAGCATCTGTAGTTCCCTCCGCGCGTGAACCGCCGCAACCCATTGAAGCGGAAAGAGGGGCGCCGGCACTGCGGGTCGCTCAATTCCTCGATCGTGGTGCGGGATTCGCGGGGTGACAGAGCTCGCTTTCGTCGCCTTCCTATTCGAACGAAGGTAATGCTAACCTCGCTCAAATAAGTTAGGTAAGCATAACCTTGGAGGACCGGTGGCAGCCACGGACGAACGGTTACGGCTCGACGAGCAGCAGCGGTGGGGCGAACACGTCACCGATCCGGTAGCGGCGGTATCCGCACTCGCGGCGGCCGATCGCTTCGGTGAGTATGTGGTTTACGAGAAGCCGGGCGCCTGGGTGTTCGCGGCCGATCCTCTCGGCGGCGTGGAACTGGACGCGGACGAACTGCGCTCCACCTGGGACGGGCAGACCACCGCCGGCGTCTGGACCGGCAGTCCGGCGCAGGCCGTGGATCGCGCCCTGGCCGAACTGCCGCTCGGGCAGCGGAACGCCTACGGCTGGATCGGTTTCGAGTTCTGCGCCTGGTCCCTCGGCGCGACCGCGCACGTGCACCCCCGCGCGACGCTGGCGCACCTGATGGTTCCGCGCATCGAGGTGCGCATCGACGAGGCCGGAGTCCGGGTTGCCGGGGCCACGCCCGCCGAGACCGCGGATATCCACGAGCTGATCGCCGCCTCGCAGGGCAGCGCGCTACCGGTGGCGCATCCGGTGGATATCACGATCGACCCGACCGCCTACGCCGACCGCGTCGCGACCGGCGTCGCCGAGATCCACGCCGGCAAATATCAGAAGGTGATCCTGTCGCGGAAGGTGGATCTGCCCTTCGCCGTGAACATTCCGGACACCTACCGGCTGGGGCGCATGCACAACACCCCCGCCCGCTCCTTCCTGCTGCGGCTCGGCGGCCTCGAAGCGGCCGGGTTCAGTCCCGAACTGGTGGCCGCCGTGGACGCCGATCGCAGGGTGACCACCGAACCGCTCGCGGGCACCCGGGCCTTCGGCCGCGGTGACGCCGTCGATACGGCGGCCCGCGCCGAGCTGATCGGCGATCCCAAAGAGATTGTCGAGCACGCCATTTCCGTGCAGACCTCGTTCTCGGAGATCGCCGCTGTCGCCGAACCGGAGACCACGGTCGTCTCGGATTTCATGGCGGTGCGCGAGCGCGGCAGCGTGCAGCATCTGGCCTCCACGGTGCAGGGCCTGCTGGCGGCCGGCCGGAGCCCGTGGGATGCGCTGGAAACCCTGTTCCCGTCGGTGACGGCGTCCGGGATTCCCAAGGCGGCCGGGGTGGACGCTGTCTTCCGCCTCGACCATGATCCGCGCGGCCTGTATTCCGGTGCGGTGGTGACGGTTTCACCGGACGGCGCGCTGGAGGCGACGCTGGTGCTGCGCGCCGTCTATCAGACCGGTGCGGGCGCGTGGCTGCGCGCGGGCGCGGGTGTGGTCGGCCAGTCCCGCCCGGAACGCGAATTCGAGGAGACCTGCGAGAAATTGGGCAGCGTCGCACCGTATGTCGTGCGGGCATAAGGCAACGTAGGTCGCACAGGCATGGGGCACTGTGGGTCGTGCAGGCATAGGGCACCGTGGGGTGTTCGGGTCCAAAGACCGTATGTCACACGCGCGCAATGCTGTTCGTCGTGCGTGACTCAGACCGGGAAGTCGACGCCGGTCAGTCGTTCGGCCAGCTCCCAGAGCTGGCGGGCGGTCTTCTCATCGTGCGAGGCGGCGCTGGAACCGACCAGGCCCGGCTGCCCGCGCCAGCCGAACCATTCGGAAGGCCCGTAGTAGCCGCCCGGTTCGGCATCGCCGACGGCGGCGAAAAGCGTCGGCAGCGCACCCGCCTCGGCGCTCTGCGCGATCAGTCGATTGCCCAGGTCGATGATCTGCTCCAGCAGATTCTGCGCCTTCGAATTGATCTCGGTGGCCGCGTATCCCGGATGCGCGGCCACCGCCAGTTTCGGCGACTCCACCGTGAACAGGCGCCGCTGCAGCTCGTAGGTGAACAGCAGCAGCGCCAGCTTCGACTGGGCGTACGCGCCGAAGCGCTGATAGGAGCGATGCTCCCAGTTCAGGTCGTCCAACTCGATGCGGCCGATGTAGTGCGTGACGCTGCTGACATTCACTATGCGAGTCGAGATGCGTTCCAGAAGTAGGCCGCTCAGCGCGAAGTGGCCGAGGAAATTGGTGCCGATCTGCAGTTCGAAGCCGTCGGCGGTGCGACTGTAGGGCACCGCCATCACACCGGCATTGTTGATCAGCACATCCGCGTGGTCCACGGTATCGGCGAAGGCGCGCACCGAGCGCAGATCGGCGAGGTCGAGCGAGCGCACCTGCACCCGGCCCCTGATGGTCTTGGCGACCGCCTGCCCCTTGATCTCATTGCGGCAGGCCATGATCACCAGCCCACCGGCCTCGGCCAGCGCCCGTGCGGTGGCCGCGCCCAACCCGCTGGTCGCTCCGGTGACGATGAAGGTCCGATCGGTCAGATCCGGAATATTCGACGTGCTCCACCCACCCATAGCCGAACTCTATGGTGTGGGTGGCGGCTTGTCTCGCCGAACGCGGTTCAGCTTCCGCGCAAGGCTTTCTTGTCGATCTTGCCCACGGCGGTGATCGGCAGCGTGTCCGCCTGGCGCAGCACATCGGGCAGTTTGTAGGTCGCGAGTCCGCGCTCGGTCAGGAAGGTCTTGATCGCGGCAAGCGCGGGCATCTCGCCGTCGACCACCAGTACCGCGCAGACTCTTTCGCCGAGCGTGGCATCGGGCAGGCCGACCGCGGCGGCGTGCCGGACCACCGGATGCGCCAGCAGGTGCTCCTCGAGTTCATCGCAGGAGATGTTCTCGCCGCCGCGATTGATCACATCCTTGATGCGCCCGGAGACCATGAGGTGCCCGCTCGGCAGGCGGCGCACCAGATCGCCGCTGCGGTAGTAGCCGTCGGGGGTGAAGGCGCGCGAATTATGTTCGGGGGCACGGTAGTAGCCGCGAATCGTGTACGGGCCGCGGGTGAGCAGCTCGCCCTCCTCGCCGTCCGGAACGTCCTTGCCGTCGGCGTCGACCACCCGAACCTCGTCGGCGGGGGAGAGCGGACGGCCCTGGGTGGTGCGGACGAGCTCGTCGGAATCGTCGAGGCGGGTGTAGTTGAGCAGGCCCTCCGCCATGCCGAACACCTGCTGCAACCGCACCTTCAGGGCCGGCTCCACGTCGCGCGCATTGACCTCGGCCAGCCGCGCGCCGCCGACCTGGAGCAGGCGTAGCGACGACAGCTCTGCCTCCTCCCATTCGACTGCGGCGCACCACAATTGCGCCAGCGGCGGGACCACGGCGGTGAGCGTCACGCCATGGCGTTCGATCGCGGCGAAGGCGTTCTCCGGGCTCGGATCGGTGATGAACACCATGCCGCCGCCGGTGGCGATGGTGCCGAGAATGCCGGGGCAGGACAGCGGAAAGTTGTGTGCGACAGGAAGTGTCGCGAGGTAGACGTCCTCGGGGCCGAGTTCGCAGAGCGCGGCGCTGGAGGTCGCGTTGTAGGTGTAGTCGTCGTGGGTGCGGGCGATCAGCTTCGGCAGTCCGGTGGTGCCGCCCGATACCAGCATGAGGGCGATATCGGCGGCGTCGATCTCCGGCAGCGAATCACCTTCCGCGGGAACGGAATGCAGATCGGTGAACGGGCCCGGCTCGCCGAGGACGAGCACATGCCGCAGCGTGGGCACGGCGGTGCGCACCTGTTCGGCCAGGGTGCGGTAGTCGAAGTCGCCGAGGCGATCGGCGATGACATACGCGACCGCGCCGGAGAGCCGGGTGAGGTGCTCGATCTCGGCCCGGCGATGCGCGGGCAGGGTCAGCACCGGAATGATTCCGGCCCGCAGCAGCCCGAACAGCACCGGCACGAACTCCAGCACATTGGGCAGCTGGACGACGACTCGATCGCCGGGGCGCAGGCCCAGCGCCAGCATTCCGTGCGCCATCCGGTCGGCGGCGACGTCCAGCTGGTCGTAGGTCGCACCGGCGCCGGGTGTGCCGGGATCGGCGAGCAGCGCCGGGCGTTCGGGCCACTGCCGTGCGGCCTCGCGCAGCAGTTCGCCCAGCGGGTGTCCGGCCCAGTACCCGGCCTGCCGGTAGCTCGCCGCGAGATCAGCGGGGAAGGGGACGAAGCCGTCACGGTGGTCCCGGACGGCGGACGGATTCGATGTCACAGCGACGACCTCTGGCGAGTAAGGGTTGCTTAGAAAGGTTAGGCAACCCTATCTCACCGTGCCGGCGTCAGTGCGCCACAGGCAGCACGCAGCCGTCTTTCAGCACTCCGATGTCATGGAAGAACTGATAGCAGGCGGGATCATCGGGCAGCTTCGCGTGGAAACCCTCGAGGAGGAACGTCGCGACGAAATTCACCACGATGACCAGCGCGAGGAATCCGATCGCGAATTTCCCGGCCATCCGGTGCGGCACATCGGGAATCGCGGTCGTCGCGGTCAGGTACGAAAACGACAGCACCACACCGATTGTCGTGATGGCGGCGGCGAACAGAATCCACGCCCACACGTACAGGTGCAGCCCGAACACCGCACCCATGTACCCGGGATCGCCCGGCGGGATGTGCAGCATGGTCTGCCGCCAGGCCGTGAATCCGCCACCGAAACAGGCCACGATCGCCAGGCCCCAGCCGACCGCGTAATCGCGCGGCGCGATGGTCCCGTTCATGCCCTTGCGCACGATGTACGCCCCGCCCAGCGCGGCCAGCATCATGAAATAGCGCTGCAGCATGCACAGCGGGCACGGGTACTCCCAATTGACGAACTGGAATCCCAGCCCGCCGCAGATGACGCCGGACCAGCCGGCGACGAAGATGACGGCCAGCCAGTACTGCGCCTGACCGAGTGCGCCGCTGCGGGTTTCGGCGCCCGCGGTCTCGGTCACCATGTCAGTCCCAGGCCGAGGCTGCTGGTGATGTGCAACTTCAGCAGTACGGCGCTCAGCAGGGCCACGATCCACCAGGCGGCCAGAATCGAGCGCCGGGAATTCTGTTGATAGATCAGGATCAAAACCCCCAGCAAACCCAAGAGTATGAGCGTGTCCATGGTTGCGGACGCTACCGCAATTTTCAGGCATTCCACCGTTGTGGGCGAGATCCGACGGTCGCGCCCGCCCGCCCCTAGACTCGATCAGGTGAGTGGTTGGGACATCGCCGACATCCCGGATCAGACCGGTCGAACGGTCATCGTCACGGGCGCCAACAGCGGGCTGGGTGCGGCGACGACGCGCGCGCTCGCCGAAGCCGGGGCGCAGGTGATCATGGCCTGTCGCAATGAGGTCAAGGCGCGGTCCGTCGCGGTCGACATCGGTAAGGGTGTGCAGGTGCGCCGCCTGGATCTCGCCGATCTGGCCTCGGTGCGCGAATTCGCCGACTCCATCGATGCGGTCGATGTGCTGATCAACAATGCGGGCGTCATGGCGGTGCCGCTGAAGCGCACCGCCGACGGCTTCGAAATGCAGATCGGCACAAACTATCTCGGCCATTTCGCGCTGACGGCTCTACTGCTGGACAAGGTGCGCGACCGCATCGTCACGCTGTCCAGCGGATTCCACGCGATGGGCAAGATCGATCTCGAGGATCTGAACTGGGAGCGCCGCCGCTATCAGCGCTGGGCCGCCTACGGGCAGTCCAAGCTGGCGGATCTGATGTTCGCCTATGAGCTGCAGCGCCGCCTGACCGCCGCCGGTTCATCGAAACTGTCACTGGCCGCGCACCCCGGTTATGCGGCCACCGACCTGCAGGCCCACACCGAGTCGGTGTACGACGCGCTGATGTCCGTGGGTAATCGGCTACTCGCGCAGAGTGCCCGGATGGGTGCGCTGCCAACGCTTTTCGCCGCCACCTCCGCCGCTGTGGAGCCGGGGCGGTACTACGGTCCGACCGGGCTGCGCGGGCTGCGCGGCCATCCCGGCCGCAGCGGCTCCAGCGCCGCGTCCCGCGACGAAGTGACCGCGCGCCGCCTGTGGGAGCTGTCGGAACAGCTGACCAAGGTCAGCTTCTCGTTCCCGCGCCGATAGCCGCCGGCAGCCATGAGTGTTCCGTTCGACCGCCGCGATCAGCTGGACAAGATACAAGCCGGATTGCTGCCGGGTGAGGCGATCATCGCCGTATACGACGCGATCGGGGTGGGCACCGGATTTCTGGGGCTCACCGACCGGCGCGTGATCATTCAGGACAATTCGTTCGTGGGGAAGAAGATCGCCATCACGAGCATTCCGTACGCGCGGATCAGCAGCGTCAGCATTCTCACCAACAAATCGTTCGCGGGGCAGTGGTTCTCCTCGGGGCATCTGGCCATCAGCACCGGGCATCACACCTATGAGGTGGAGTTCCGCGGCGATGACAAGACGCGGCACGCGCACGACGTGATCCTGCACTACATCGCCCGGTAGGCGGGGCCGAACGCGCGGCGGTGGCGTCCGAGCGGTGGGATGTGATCCCGGAATGTGGGATGCGTCGGCACGGCTGTGGTCACCGCCACAGGCACCCTTCGCGATTTCTGATACTCTGCCTGGCATGCAGCGCACGTATTTCTGGTTTAGCCAGCCGGCCCCGGGTGGGTCGCGCGGCGTGAACTTGCGCTGACCTCTTCCACCCCGAGCCGGACGAACACAGACCGGCGCCAAGGGGTTTCGCAGTAACTCTCCGTGGGTCGGCCTGAGACAAGGAACCCACGATCATGACTCTCGCAGCCGATATCGATCGGCATGCCGATCTTGATGACCAGCGCACCCTCAGCGTGAGCCCGCTCAACTCACCGCGTGAGGTCCGTACCGCGCACCCGATCGGCGATGTGCTCGCCGACACCGTGCGCGCCGGGCGCAAGGCCACCGTCGAGGTGCTCACCGGTGCCGACGACCGCCTGATGGTGATCGTCGGGCCGTGCTCGGTGCACGACACCGCCGCCGCCATGGAGTACGCGCACAAGCTGGCCGCCAAATCCGCGGAGCTCGGGGACCGGCTGCACGTGGTCATGCGCGTCTACTTCGAGAAGCCGCGCACCACGCTCGGGTGGAAGGGTCTGATCAACGATCCGCACCTCGACGGCAGCTTCGATATCAATACCGGGCTGAATGTCGGCCGTGAGCTGCTGGTGGACATCACCGCGCTCGGCCTGCCCGTGGCGTGTGAATTCCTCGACCCCATCACCCCGCAGTACATCGCGGACCTGGTGTCCTACGGTGCGATCGGCGCGCGGACCGCCGCCAGCCAAGTGCACCGGCAGCTCTCCAGTGCGCTGTCCATGCCGGTCGGCATCAAGAACGGCACCGACGGTGATGTGCAGGTCGCGGTCGACGGCGTGCGCGCCGCGGCGGCCAGCCACGTCTTCCCCGGCACCGACCTGGACGGGCGTTCGGCGCTCATTCGCACCGCGGGCAACCCGGACTGCCACGTCATCCTGCGCGGTGGCAGCAACGGCACCAATTACGATGCCGCCTCCTGCGCGGAAGCCCTTATCCGCCTGGAGAAGTCGTCGCTGCCGCAGCGCCTCGTCGTGGATGCCTCGCACGGCAACAGCAATAAGGACCACAACAAGCAGGTCGACGTCGTCACCGATATCGCCGAGCGCATTGCCGCCGGCGAACGGGGCGTAGTCGGCGTCATGCTGGAGAGCTTCCTCGTCGCCGGCCGCCAGGACCTCACCCTCGGCCACCCCGAAGACCTCACCTACGGCCGGTCCATCACCGACGCCTGCCTCGACTGGGACGTCACCGCAACCCAGCTCGACCGCCTCGCCGACGCCGTCACCGCCCGCCGCGCCCACCGCGCGTAGCGGGTAGCCGACCCGCCATCCCGGCGCGTTCTCGGCCGGGATCCACTGAAACCCGTTGGACCGCTTCGGGTGTGGATCCCGGCTGAAAGCATGCCGGGATGACGGGTGTGTGCCGGGACGGTGGCGGCTGGGTCGTGGTTGTCAGACGTTGGCGGGCCAGTCGGTGGCCGGTGCGGCGGGGTCGGTGTGCAGGCGGGAGGCTATCCAGCTGTCGCGGCGGGTGCCGCGTTGCAGGCAGCCGCCGCGGAGTAGGCCCTCGTAGTGGAAGCCGGCGCGGCGGGCCACGGCGGCGGAGGGGTGGTTGCCGACGATGGCGCGCCATTCGATGCGGGCCAGGGCGAGGAAGTCGCGGTGGAAGCCGGCCGCGCAGACCAGGTGCACGGCCTGGGTCATGAGGCCGCGGCCGCGTACGGCGCGCGAGAGCCAGAAGCCGATCTCGGCGGCGGCGTCCTCGCGGCGGGAATCGATGGGGCCCAGGCCGATCATGCCGATCACCGGTGCGTCCGCGGCCAGGCGCAGGGCCCAGGTGGGGCTGCGTGCGGCCCAGCCGGGAGTGACCATGTCGTAGACGAATTTCTCGGCGTCGGCCCGGATATAGGGCACCGGCATGGTGGTCCACTGCCCGACCGAAGGTTCCTGGCAGCAGGCGGTGATGTCGTCGATATCGCGCACCGTGGGCGGCGACAGCCAGAGGGTTCCGTTCGAGAGCGTCCGCGCATCCATCGAGTCATGCTGTCACGGAACCGGACACGGCTGGTTGTTTCGGGCGACCTGCACACAGTCGATTGCCGCATCGACTTTCCGGGACCGGTGCCCGGCTTGTCGGCATACGACCGTAGGATCGGCTCAATGGTTGCCGCTCTTCTCGCCGACTTGTTCGAAACCCATCGGGCGCACCTGCTCTCGGTGGCCTACCGGTTGACGGGCAGTGTCGCCGATGCCGAGGATGCGGTGCAGGAGAGCTGGTTACGGCTCGCGGTCGCCCGCCAGTACGAGATCGAGGACCTGCGCGCCTGGCTCACCACCGTCGTCTCCCGCATCTGCCTGGACCGCCTGCGCAGCGCCACCGTGCGGCGCGAGCAGTATGTGGGGCAATGGCTTCCGGAGCCCATCGTCACCAGCCCGCTGCCCTCGAGCATGCCCGATCCGCTGGCCGCGGTGGTCCGCAAACAGGATGCGCGCTTCGCCGCCCTGGTCGTGATGGATGCGCTCACCCCGCCGCAGCGGGTGGCCTTCGTGCTGCACGACGGTTTCGCGGTGCCCTTCGACGAGATCGCCGAGCTGCTCGGCGTCTCCGCCGAGGCCGCCCGGGCCCTGGCGACGCGCGCGCGGAAAGCCTTGGCGCACCTGCCGGAACCGGTCACCGACACCGAGCACAACGCGGCCGTGCAGCAGCTGATGGAGGCGCTGGCCCGCGGTGATGTGGACGGTGTGGTCGCCGCGCTGCATCCGGACGTGCGCACCATCGGCGATGCCGGCGGCACCACCGCCACCGCGATGAATGTGGTTGCGGGAGTGGAGAAGAACGCCCGGTTGTGGCTGGGCCTGCGCAGCAGGTACGGCTTCGACGAACCGGTGCAGCCGGAGGCGGGTGCGCTGGAACCGGTGCTCGTCAATGGTCAGCTGGGCCTGCTGGTGCACGAACGCGCCTCGTGGAACGGCCACCCGGGCACGCCGCAGCGGGTGTACGGGTTCACCGTTACCGGCGGAAAGGTCTGGGGCATTTACGATCTCGTCAATCCGGCCAAGCTGAAGGGCATCCGGCTGCCGCGCTGAGACGTCCCGAGCGCGCACTGAGACGTCCCGAGCGCGCGCACTGAGACGTCCCGAGCGCCGCGACGGCGCGGCCACGAAGGTTCGTGACCGCGCCGACGATCACCTCCGGCGGTTGGGCGGCATACCCCCGACTGGCCTGCCGCGCACCGGAAGTCGCTAGTTGTTGGGCGGCACGATGCCGGAGCCGGACGCGCCGCCGCAGGAAACGCCGCCGGACAGGCTCGCCGCCGATCCGGAGCCCATGCAATTGCCGATACCGGATCCGGTGCCGGAGCCGGTGCCCGAACCCGAGCCCGGCAGGCTGGAGCCGAGATCCAGGTTGGGGGTGGACGAACCACCGGTAATGGTGTCGATCAGCTGAATCGAGGCGTGGTGGAAGAGGTTGACGGTGGTCACCGGGTGGAGCAGAAGATCTATGTACGAGGCCATGTTTCGCCCTTTTCGAGAAGCTGCTTATCGGCAGTGTGAGATAAAACACGGGCACCGTAGCCGCCTTTGGGACAATGCACAACGGGCCAGGTAGAGGCTTCGAATTGAAAGTGAAACATAGGCATTCGCTATTGAATCGCAACCCTTTCCGCGGGTGGACTATCCTCCGAACATGCCCCACATTCCGACTGTCGCTCGGCTGCGCCCCTACGCATCGACGATCTTCGCCGAGATGACCGAACTCGCCGTTCGCCACGGCGCCGTCAATCTCGGGCAGGGCTTCCCGGACACCGACGGGCCGGCCGGAATGCTGCAGGTCGCACAGCAGGCGATTGCCGACGGCTTCAACCAATACCCGCCCGGCCGTGGCGTTCCCGCGCTGCGGCAGGCCATCGCCGCCGACCGCGCCCGCCGCTACGGCACCGAGTACGACCCCGATACCCAGGTGCTCGTCACGGTCGGCGCCACCGAGGCCATTGCCGCCACCGTGCTCGGCCTGGTCGAGCCGGGTGACGAGGTGGTGCTCATCGAGCCGTACTACGACTCGTACGCGGCAGCCGTCGCGCTGGCCGGGGCGCAGCGGCGCACCGCCCGCCTCGTTCCCGACGGCGACGGTTTCGCCCTCGACCTGGACAGTCTGCGCGCGGCCATCACCCCCGGAACCCGTCTGCTGCTGGTGAATTCACCGCACAATCCGACCGGCACCGTGCTGTCGCGCGCCGATCTGGCCGCCATCGCCGGGATCGCCATCGAACACGATCTGCTGGTCATGTCCGACGAGGCCTACGAGCACCTCACCTTCGACGGCCACGAGCACATCAGCATCTCCACACTCCCCGGCATGTTCGAGCGCACCATTGTGATCTCCAGCGCCGCAAAGACTTTCAGTGTCACCGGCTGGAAGATCGGCTGGGCCTGCGCCCCCGCGCCGCTGCTGGACGCCGTGCTCGCCGCGAAGCAGTTCCTCACCTTCGTGGGCGGCGGCCCCTTCCAGCCCGCCATCGCCTACGCCCTGAACAATGAGCAGCAGTGGATCTCGGCCCTGCGCGACACCCTCTCGGAGAAGCGCCTGCGCCTCTCCGCGGCGCTCGCCGAAGCCGGATTCGGCGTGAAGCGCAGTGACGGCACCTATTTCGTCTGCGCCGACATCACCCCGCTCGGCGCGACCGACGCCTACGACTTCTGCCGCGAACTCCCCGAACGCCTCGGCGTAGCCGCAGTGCCCGTCAGCGTCTTCGCCGACGACAAGCCCTCCTGGAACCGCCTGGTCCGCTTCACCTTCTGCAAAAAGGAGGAAACCATCGCCGAGGGCATCCGCCGCCTCCGCGCGGGGAAGACCGCCGCCTCGCGCTAGCGCGCCGCCGAGGAGTGCGCCTATGGCCCAGCAGGGCGGGCAGGCGTGTCGGCCTCGTCGTGAGCGGGTCCCCGGAGGGCCCCTCCGCGTCCCGGCGTGAGCAACCCTCGTCGTCTCGGCGCGCTTTGGCCGGGATCTACGTCGATGGGTGGATCCCGGCCGAAGCATGCCGGGATTGCAGGGCGGGGCGTGCCGAGATGACGGATGGGCATGACAGGGCAGGCGTGCCGGGATGACGGGGTGGGCTGCTGGGAGCGGGCCAGTGGGTGCTCAGTGGACCGCGACAGGGGCGGGGCGGTCGCGGAGGATCGGGGGATGATCGGAATGGCGGCGGTGCTGGGGGTTGCGGCGGCGGCGTTGGGGATGGTGCTGACGCCCGGGCCGAACATGATGTATCTGGTGTCGCGCACCGTTTCGCAGGGGCGGCGAGCCGGGTTTGTGTCGTTGACCGGAGTGGCGGCTGGGTTCGCGGTGTATTTGGCGGCGGCCACGGCGGGGATCACGGCCGTGTTCGGGATGGTGCCTGCGCTGTATCTGGCGCTGAAGCTGGCGGGTGCGGGGTATCTGGCCTGGCTGGCGTGGAAGACGGTGCGGCCGGGCGGGGTGTCGGCGTTCGCGCCCGAGGCGCTGCCGGTCGATCCGGCGCGGCGGCTGTTCGCCATGGGGTTCGTGACCAATCTGCTCAATCCCAAGATCGCCATCATGTACATGGCGCTCATTCCGCAGTTCGTCGTGCCGGAACACGGCCGGGTGTGGCTGCAGAGCCTCGGCCTGGGGGCGGTGCAGATCGCCGTGGCGCTGACCGTGAACTCGCTCATTGTGGTGAGTGCGGGTGCGGTGGCCGGTTTCCTTGCGGGACGGCCACTCTGGCTGCGCGCGCAACGCCTCGTCACCGGGACGGTGCTGGGTGCGATGGCGGCTCTGGTCGCCACCGACCGCGCCCGGCCGCTACCTGTGTGACCGCCCTACTGCCTGCGTGAGTGCCGTGCTGCGTGAGTGCGTGTGTCCGAGCGGCGGTCCTAGCCGAGCGGCGTCGCCGAGCGGCTCAGGACCGCAATGAGCCGGGGTAGAGGAACTCATCGGCCGGGCGATCGGTGCGATCGAGCCAGGCGCCGAAGAATCCGTCCAGGTTCACCGGCGTGCGGGACTGCACGAACTGCCGGAACTCCGGCATGGAGGCATTGCCGTACCGATGCGCTCCGGCAAAATCGTGCACGGCCGCGAAGAACGCAGCCTCACCCATGGTGCGGCGCAGCGCGTGCAGGAATAGCGGCCCGCGGTAGTAGACCGAGGTGAATTCGTTTCCGGCGCCGGGGTTTTGCAGCGCGATCTCCCAGAACTTGGGATTGTCGTGGTATTTGGTGACGGTCTCGCGGTACTGCGCGTCGACATCCTTGCCGTCCTTGCGCTCCGGCCACAGATAGTCGGCGGTGTAGCTGGCGAAGCATTCGTTCAGGCAGACATCGGACCAGTGCTGCACCGACATGGAGTCGCCCCACCACTGATGGGCGATCTCGTGCACCACGGTCCCCAGATCGGTCCAGGGCGCGTAGATGGGCCGCGATTGCGTCTCCAGCGAGAACTGCAGATCGGTATCCACATAGATGCCGCCCGCGGTATCGAACGGATACGGCCCGTACAGCTGCTCCTCGAAATCCAGAATCTCCGGCAGCCGCTGCTCGATTCCCTTGGCCTGCAGCGCATCGGGTGCGAAGGCGCTCAGCAGCGGAGTGCCGCCGGCGGTGCGCTGTTCCAGGAATTCGAACCGGTCGATGGCGATGGTGGTCAGATAGCCCGCGACCGGCTGCCGCATCTCCCAATCCACGGTCCGATTCCCGCCCTGCACCACATCGTGGGTCTTCACCCCGTTCGACATGACCTCCCACTCCGCGGGCACCGTCGCGTGCAGCGCGAAAGTCGCCTTGTTCGAAGGCGTGTCGTTGAGCGGATACCAGCTGCTCGCCGAATGTGGTTCGCCCGCAACAAAAGCCCCGCCGCTGGGGGAGAACACCCAGCCCGCGCCATCGGTTCCGGTGACCGCGCCCGCGTACTCCACCTGGACCGCGAAGGGCAGCCCGGGCAGCAGCGGCAGCATGGGCGTCACCACGAGTTCGTGCTCGTCGGTGCGATCGAACCCGGCGGGCAGGCCGTTGACCGTCACCTTCGACACCTGCGGCCCGCTGTAGTCGAGGTCGAATGTGTGCATGGCCTGGGTGGCCACCGCGTCCACCCGGGTCGAGCCCGTCAGCTGATGCCCGGCCGGGTTGTACCCGACGGTGACGTCGTAGTGCTCGGCGCGGTATCCGCCATTGCCGTCCAGCGGATAGTAGGGATCACCGGCCCCGGGCGCCCCCGCGAACGGATCGCCGGTATCCGCCTGCACCGGAGCCGTATTCGTCACCGTCACCAGCGCCGCACCCAGCACCGTGTACCGCACCCACCTGAGCCTCATGCGCTGCGTGACCCCTTTTTTCGACGTCCACCCCCGACCAGCAGAGATGCTAGTCGCCGCCGTGGTCAGCCACTGGTGCCCGACACGGCAACGGTGGCGCCCAGCCCGATGATCATCACCCCGCCCGCCGCGCCTAGGTTCTCCAGCCGCTTGGGGGAGCGGCCGAACCAGTCCCGCGCCAACCCGGCGGCGAGCGCCCAGGTGCTGTCGGAGACCAGCGCGATGGCCACGAAGATGAGGCCCAGAATCAGGATCTGCAACGGCACCCGGCCGGCGGACGGGGATACGAACTGCGGCAGCACCGCGGAGAAGAAGATGATGGCCTTCGGATTGCTGACGCCCACCAGGAAGGCCTGGCGCAGCAGCCGCACGCCCTGCGCCGGTTCGGCCCGCGACTCCCAGGCCTCGCGCAGCGACCGCCGCTCCCGAATCGCCTGTACCCCCAGGTAGATCAGGTATACCGCACCCGCCAGCTTCACCACGGTGAGCGCGATGGCCGAGGCCGCTACCACCGCCCCGAGTCCGGCCGCCACCAGCACCAGCATCGCCAGCACACCCAGGGAATGCCCCAGCACCGAGAGCAGTGCCGCTCGCCGCCCCGAACTGAGTGCGCGCCCGATGACGAAAAGTACACCGGGCCCGGGGATTACGATCAGAATGGTGCCGGCGACCAAAAACGCCAGCAGATTAGCGCCGGGGATCATCGACTCAGTCTACGCAGCGCCGCAAGGGATTTCGTGGAAATGGGGACGAGCAGACCGTCGGCTAACCGCGTAGCTCGTCCGGAAGCTGTTGCGGATCCAGCAGCAGCCGTTTGGCGTCCACATCCCGCACCTTGTCCGCCAGATCCAGATTGTCGGTGAGCAATTCCCACTCGACCTCGCGAATCTCGCCGCGAGCCCGCTCGATGACATTGAGATCGCGTGTTCCCCAGGCAATCGGCATGGCGCTCACCGACTGCCACAGATCGCCGACCGATCCGGGTGCGCGATCGATGCGCACGGTCACCGCGGGGACGCGCTCACCCACGCGAATGCGATGCCCGGGCAGCGCGCGCACGGTGCGGGTGACCAGGGCGTAGCGCGGGCCGTCGGTATTCGGCTTGGCCAGATCCACCAGCGCCAGCAGGGTGGCGCCCGGACCATCGGTCTCGGACACCACCGCGGGCACGAGTTCGCCTGCCGCGTAAAGCTTGTCGACACGGGCGCGATGCGGCGTCCACAGGCCGATGAACAGTGAGGTGGCCGCCCCGAGGACAAAGGCCACCGCCAGCAGATACGACCACGGATGGTTCACCCAGACCAGGAAGGCGGTGCCCAGGCCCAGCACGATGGCCGCGCCGATCCCGAGCACGCGCAACCGCCGCAACTGGGCGACGACTTCGTTGACCGCCCGGGCATGCTCACGGTCCACCGCGAATTCGAAGCGTCGCACGTGCGTTCTCTCCCACCTACCGGAGGTTATTCCTCCAGTTATCCTAACGTCGGCCCCAGCAGGTCGTCTGCATCGGTGATGCGATAGGCATACCCCTGCTCCGCCAGGAAACGCTGCCGGTGCGCGGCGTATTCGGCGTCCAGCGTGTCACGCGCGACCACGGAATAGAAGTGAGCCTGGCCGCCATCGTGTTTCGGCCGCAGCAGGCGCCCGAGCCGCTGCGCCTCCTCCTGCCGGGAACCGAAGGTGCCCGAAACCTGGACGGCCACAGACGCTTCCGGTAGGTCGATGGAGAAGTTGGCCACCTTGCTGACCACCAGCACCGGAATCTCCCCCTGCCGGAAGGCCTCGAACAGCGCCTCGCGCTCCTTGGTCCGGGTGGAGCCCTGGATGATCGGTGCGTTCAGGTGTTCGCCCAGCTCGTCCAGCTGATCCAGGTACGCGCCGATGACCAGCGTCGGGGAACCCCTGTGTTGAGCCAGAATCGATTCCACCACCGGAATCTTGGTGCGCGCGGTGGAGCACAGCTTGTAGCGCTCCTCCGGTTCGGCGGTGGCGTACGCCATCCGCTCGGCATCGGTGAGCGTCACCCGCACCTCGACACAGTCGGCCGGAGCGATCCAGCCCTGCGCCTCGATGTCCTTCCACGGGGCGTCGTAGCGCTTGGGACCTATGAGCGAGAACACATCTCCCTCGCGCCCGTCCTCGCGCACCAGGGTGGCCGTGAGGCCGAGCCGGCGACGCGATTGCAGATCCGCCGTCATGCGGAAGACCGGCGCGGGCAGCAGATGCACCTCGTCGTAGATGACCAGACCCCAGTCGCGGCTGTCGAACAGCTCCAGATGCCGGTATTCACCCTTCGTCTTGCGGGTGACCACCTGATACGTGGCAATGGTGACCGGCCGGATCTCCTTGCGCTCGCCCGAGTACTCGCCGATCTCGTCCTCGGTGAGCGAGGTGCGGGCCAGCAGCTCGCGCCGCCATTGCCGCCCGGCGACGGTATTGGTGACCAGAATCAGGGTGGTGGCCTTGGCTTTTGCCATGGCGGCCGCGCCGACCATGGTCTTGCCCGCGCCACACGGCAGCACGACCACGCCGGAGCCGCCCGCCCAGAACGAGTCGACGGCCATTTCCTGGTAGTCGCGCAGATGCCAGTGCCCGCCCTCGTAATCCAGGTCGATGGCGTGCGCCTCGCCGTCCACATAACCGGCCAGGTCCTCGGCGGGCCAGCCGATCTTCAGCAGCATCTGCTTGATCCGCCCGCGCTCGGACGGATGCACCACCACGGTGTCGTCATCGACGCGCGCGCCCAGCATGGGAGCGATCTTCTTGTGCCGGAGCACCTCCTCGAGCACCGCCCGATCCAGGCTCACCAGGGTCAGGCCGTGTACCGGGCTCTTCACCAGCTGCAGCCGCCCATAGCGGCCCATGGTGTCGACAATGTCCACCAGCAGCGGCTGCGGCACGGCGTACCGGGAGTACTTGACCAGGGCGTCGACCACCTGCTCGGCGTCATGACCGGCCGCGCGGGCGTTCCACAGTGCCAGCGGAGTGATGCGGTAGGTGTGCACATGCTCCGGTGCGCGCTCCAGCTCCGCGAACGGCGCGATGGACTGCCGGGCCGCGTTCGCGGCCTCGTGATCGACCTCGAGCAGCAGTGTCTTGTCGCTTTGAACGATGAGCGGTCCGTCGGTCACGGCACCTCCTGGCTTGTCGGGCCCGATCGGGCCGTTGTCCATTGTCCCTGATGGCACCGACAGTGCTGCGGCCGCCAATTCCGTGAAAACGGTCAAGCCCCGAGTTCCGGTGGCTACGATCACTCGAACTTGGGCATCTGTCCAACTATTTCTTGTTATTCCGAAAGCTGAATCAGAGGTGCCGATGCGCAGGGGAGTACGGGGCAGACAATGGACCGCGAGCCTGGTGGCCGTGGCGCTGGGAGGCGCGCTGCTGGTCACGACGCCGAGCGCGCAGGCCGCGCCGATCGACTCGATACACACCGACGGCACCGCGTTCGTCGATGATTCCGGGCGCGTCGTGGTGCTGCACGGCGTGAACAATGTGGACAAGGAGCCGCCCTATATCGAACCGGGGGACGGGTTCACCCTCACCGCCGACGATGCGGCGCTGCTGGCGGGGCACGGCTTCGATACCGTGCGGCTCGGCGTCTCCTTCGATGGGCTCATGCCTACCAGGGGTGTGGTCGACACCGCGTATCTGGACCGGGTCGCGGGTGTGGTGGATACGTTGGCGCAGTACGGGATTCACACCCTGCTGGACAATCACCAGGACGGCCTCTCGAAGATCTGGGGCGGCAACGGTTTTCCCGAATGGGCGCTGCAATCGCGGCCCGGTCCGCTGGAGCCGAGCCTCGGCTTCCCGCTCTACTACCTCGAACCCAGCATGAACAAGGGCTGGGATGAGGTGTGGAACAACAGCAATGGCGTTCTCGACTATCTGGGCCAGGCGCTAGGCGCACTGGCCGCCCGGGTGGACGGCCATGCCGGCGTGCTCGGCTTCGAGCTGCTGAACGAACCGTGGCCCGGTTCGGCTTTCCTGTCCTGCTATCCCAACGGCTGCCCGGGCTTCGACGTGAAATACCAAGCGGCCATGCAGAAGCTGACCGATGCGGTGCGGGCGCGCAATACCGGGACCATGGTGTTCTGGGAGCCCAATGTGACCTGGAACGAAACCATGCCGACCGATCTCGGCGAGAACCCGCCGATCACCGCGCCCGACATCGCCTTCGCGCCGCACGATTACTGCATTCCCAGTCAGCTCGCCATCTATCTGAATCTGCCGGCCTTCCTGAAGGGTCTGTGCCCGCCGCAGCAGGACAAGACCTGGGGCAATATCGACTCCTTCACCGCGCGTACGCATTTGCCCACCCTGGTCACCGAATTCGGCGACGGCGACCCGGCGGTGCTGAGCAATACCGTGTCGCGGGCCGATGACCGGTTCATCAGCTGGCAGTACTGGCATTACTCCTCCAGTTTCGGCGCGGGCGGTCCGCGACCGGATCCCTTCCTCGGCCCGATCGGGCAGCAATTGGTCCGTACCTATCCGCAGGCCACCGCGGGCACGCCCGGGCGGATGATCTTCGATCCGGCCACCGGCGATTTCGCCTACCGGTACACCCCGCGCCCCGGGCCGAAGCCGACCGAGATCTATGTCTCCGATGTGCATTACCCGGGCGGATATCAGGCCCGGGTGGACGGTGGCACCATTACGTCACCGCCGGGTGCGCGCGTGGTGACGGTGGAGGCGAATTCGTCATTGCCGGTCACCGTTCATATCAATCGGCCCGGTTCGAAGGGCGCCACCGTGCCCACCGGTCCGATCAGCACCGGTTCCGCCGGTTCGGGTTCCTCGGGGCTGTCGTCGGATTCGGGTTCGGGATCGGGCTCGTCGGGTTCCGGATCGGGGACGGGGTCCGGCGGATCAGGATCAGTGGGATGACGCCGCGATTTATCCACCGGAGTGTGTAACGATCCATGGGTGTCTCACGACACCTGACGAGGCGCGAGCACCTGGACATGCGCCCAAATCGAGAGGGAATCATGGCGTTTTACGGAATCGGGCTGTTCACCAGCCTCCTCCCCAGCATTCTCAACTACTCGCTGCTGGCCATGCGCGGCCTGCATATGTACTGATACCCGCTTACCTCTTGAAAGCCCGCTGCGCTGATGCGGCCGCCGCGGGCCCAAAGGTATCCTCACCGCGTTCACGGCAGCCGTGAACTGTTCGGTGAGAAAGGTTTTCACAGGTGAAGTTCACAGGGACGAGACCGCTGCTGCGCCTCGTACTGGCTCTCATGGCCCTGGCCGTGGCCGCACTGGCCGTGACCGGGTGTTCGATGATCAAGGACGCCAGCAAGTCCGATACCGCCAAATCCAAGGTCGGCGACTGTATCAACGTGATCTCGGGGTCGATGGTGGACTCCAAGACCGAGCCGGTCGACTGCTCCTCCGATAAAGCCGTCTACAAGGTCGCACAGGTCTACGACAAGAAGACCGACTGCAAAGACGAGCAGACCTCCTATGAGGAGACCCAGAACGGCGGCACCACCGCCTTTCTGTGCCTGACGCCCAACTTCAAAGAGGGCGCCTGCTACAACGAAAGCTCCACCACCGGATACAAAGCCGTGGACTGCACCGCGCCCGAAGCCTCTTTCAAGGTGACCAAGCGCATCGACGGTCAGGCCGATGAATTCCAGTGCGATGCGAGCACCTCGATCGGATTCCGGACCGTTTCGGATCCGAAGACCACGTTCTGCCTGGGAAATCCCAAGGGTTAAAACAACTCTCGAATCCCGGCAGTTCGCTAGTCGACCAGTGCGACCGTCGCGATCCGGTGCAGTGTGAAGTGCCGGATCGCGCCGGTGACCGGATCCAGCGCGTCCAGCTGACCGCCGCCCACCTTCAGGGGTTCGATCACCCGCTGTGAGGCCACCCCGGAGGCGTCCACATAGCCGATGTGTACCGAACGCCTTGTACGCGCGGCCAATTGGAGCAGATTGATGGTGGCGGTGGTGGTGGTCCGGCTGCCGTCGGAGCGGACCGTCTGACTGGAGCGGGTATGCGCGGCACGCTCGCCCGCGCGTAGTTCCGAGACCAAAGCCTGAAGTTGTTCCGGGCTGGGCGGATTCGGCCGCCAACTGGGTTTGTGATTATTGCGGGACGCGATGCGGGCGCCGCGCGGCCGCAGATCCACGATCGCACCCGACGAATCCTCGCCCGCCGGACTGAAACCCGCGGCCCGCAGCTTCTCCAGTACCTCGCCGAGCGGGGCCTGGGAAATCGCGACCGTCGGCGCCACCGCCCGTAGCGCCAGCAGACCCGAGACCGGTGCGGCCAGCACCTCCGCCAGCAGGGCCGGATCCTCGCTGCGCACAAAGGATTGCGCCATGCCCGCCCGCAAACGGCCGTGGCGGCGGGCCACATCGTCGATGAGATAGGTCAGCGACTGCGGCACCGGCGTGCGCGAGTGCGCGGTGAACAGATTGTGCAGTTCCGCGGCCGTCGCACCCGCGTCCAGGGCGCGGCGCACCGAGGTATCGCTGAGGCGGTACACCGTTGCGGCGCCGGCCGATTCGACATCGGCGACCAGCGATACCCGATCCTGCAGTTCGGGTGTCAGCGGTCCGGGCGCGATGATCGTCAGATCCGCCTGCACCAGTACGTGATCCACCGGTTCCGGCAGGGCCGCCGCCATCTCCGATTCGGCGTCCTCCGGGCGGCCGTGCAGCAGCGCCCGGCCCGCGGACGTCACCGCACCGCGCGCCACCAGTCCCAGCGTCTCCGCCTCGGCGAGCGTGCGTTCCACCGATTCCAGCCGGTAGTGCCGCCGCCAGCGCGGCTGCCGCCAGGCCAGGGCGCGGCCCAGATCCGGGGCCGTCACCGCATTGCCGGCCGGATACTCGGCCAGCAGGCCCAGGATGGCGCGGCGGTCGCGAATGGCGTGCACATTGCGCAGCTCCGCCGAAAGTGCCGCCAGCGGTTTGTCATTGGCGTCACGCAGCCCGATCATCCACGGGAAGCGGTCCAGATCCAGCCAGGCCTGGGCCAGCACCACCCAGCGGCGCGACGGGACCACGGCCAGCCAGGCGTCGGTGGTGGTGGTGGGCGCCCAGAAATCCTCGGTGCCGTCATCGGCGAGCGGTTCGGGGGAACCCTTGTCCAGCAGCCGGGCCGCCGCGAGCACCTCCGCGATCAGGCCGATCCGGGCCTCGTCGATACCGGTCTGCTTGACGATCCGGCGGATCTCCCGCACACCCAGCCCACCCGAGCGCAAGGCGGGCGCGGGCGCCTGGCCGAGGACATCGAGCACGGAAGCGCTGTGCCGCAGCAGTTCTCCGACCTCACCCGCCGCCGCGGCATTCACATCGGTGGTGCCCTGCTTGCGCAGCGCCGGCTGCGGGGCGGTCAGCACATGCGGATCGGTGACCGGCTCATCGCGCAGCAGCTGGCCGACGGAGATCGGCAGATCCACCGTCTCCTCGTCGATCCAGTTCAGCAGTCGCAGCGCCAGCAGCCGTTGCACCGGACGATCCTCCGGCGTGCCGGGCGCCGCATCGCGGGTGCGGCCGCGCGGGCCGGTGGCGGCCAGCTTGTCCAGCAGGCCCCGCTCCTGCGGCGAGAGTCCGATGAGGGCGGCGGTGATCTCGGGTTCGGTGAGCGCGTCCGGCAGTTCGGTGGCGCTGCCCAGCGGCCACGGCAGCGCCTCCTGGGCGGAGGGCGTCAGATGCAGGCCCGCGTCGGAACCCCAGACGAGGGCGCGGCCGAGTAGTCGGGCCACCGACGCGTCGAGGGCGGCGGCGGGCACCCGATCGCCGAGCAGGGTGCGGAGTTTCGCGCGCGGCAATGGATTCGGGCTGCGCTGATCGGCGGCGCCCTGCAGTACCAGGGTTTCGATGACCGCGAAATCGAGCGTGTCCAACTCGTCGGTGGCACGCAGCACCGAGGCGCGCTGTTCGGTCCGGGCGGCCAGCACGGCCATCGAAGCGGGCAGCGGCACAGCCAGATCCGGCCGCAGCTGCAGCAGCGCCACGAGTTCGGTGTCGGTGTGGGCGGCCAGCCATTCGGCGAGCGTCGCCGGGGGCGCGGCCTTCACGGCCCGGCTCTTGCGCGGCTTCGCCGTGGTGCTGGTGCGCGGCTTCGCCGTGGTGCCGGTGCGCGGCTTCGCCGCGGAGTCGGTGCCCAGCGTCGCCGCGGCGTCGCCGGGCGCGGTCTCGGACGCCTTTGCGGCAGCGCCGTTCTCGGCGGGATTGGCGGTATCGGTCACTTCACCCGATCCAGGCGGACGACGGCGGCGCGTGCGCGGCGGCAAAGGCCGCGAGCACGGCGAGAGGGCGGTGCGAGGCGCGGTGCAGCAGCCGCCGCCGCGACCGGAGTCGCATGCACGGCGGCCGCCGGAAAGCGGGCCGCGCCGTTCACCGCATGGTTATCGGTTGGGAGGCGGATCAGCGGTTGATGACCGTGTGCGGGTGCACGTAGGGCAGCTGATCGGCGGGAAGCGGGAACTCGGTCTCGTCGCCGTACGGCGAAAGGCCGCCAGAGCGAGTCGAAGAGAGTTCGGTGACCGCGTGATCGCCATTGGCCGTCTCCGGCCAGCCATTGTCGACGTAGGGCTTCTTCGATTTGTTCACCACGCGCCCATTCTGGCATGAGCGCTCTGTTTATTTTGCGTCGGCACTGTGCTTGTCTGCCTCCGCTTCGCTGCGGCGGGGTCGCGGCCTCTGGTCCCGGTTCTTCCCTCCCTCCGCTTCCCTCCGCTCCTCCGCTCCACTCAGTCCAGAACCGGGACGGCCGCGACCTTGTGGGTGGATGCGTTCGGGGTGGTTGGGCGCGCAACGACAAACGCCCCGCATCGACACTGATGCGGGGCGTATGTGCGCGAACGGGGGAGTGGCTCAGTTGGGGAGCAGACCCTTGTTCGCCTGGAAGAAGTTCACGATGGACGGATCGAGCTGAGTGTTGTTGGCCTTGCTCACATTCAGGAAGTCGAGCACCGGCTGCGGGACCTGGATGCCCTGCTGCTCGACAACCTGCACGGCGCGATCGACAGCCTGGTAGACCTGCTGGCTGCCGTCTGCGGCTTGCTGCGCGGGCGCCTGGCCCGGGTTCCAGCGCGGCGCGTCCTGCGAGGCGACGGCGGGACGGTCGCTGGCCTGGCTGTGGAGGCCGAGGCTCGAGGAGCAGGAGGGCCATGCGCCCCAGCCCTGCGTGGCGAGCACCTTCTCGGCGACGGTGATCTGCTGCTCGCGGGTGGCCTGGTTGGCGCTGGGGGCGTATTCGCCACCGCCGTGCGCGGTCCAGGTGCTCGGCGAGAACTGCAGTCCGCCCTGGAAACCGTTGCCGGTGTTGATGCCCCAGTTACCGCCGGCTTCGCACTGAGCGAGCTTGTCCCAGTCGGAGTCGGGTGCCGCGCTGGCGTTACCGGCCAGGGCCACACCGGCTCCACCGAGGGCGATGCCCGTCAGGGCAACCTTGGCGACCGTGCGACCGGTGTTACTCGGCTTGCGATGGCGTCCACTCATGTTCGGGTTTTCCTCTCGTACGCACTTGCGGGACCGACTACCGGCGACGAACTGAGAGGTCGTCCGTTCCGGCGCGCTAGTGCGCGCTGTCCTCGCCCTCACCCCTGATTCCAGTTGGGGGTCCGTGCCCGCGGGGTGAGGTTTTGTGCGGCGGGCCGGTGGCGCCGGGCTGACCCGACTGGAAGGGAACACTACGACGATCGCCGTGAAAAGTCTCCATTTGGTAACCGCCGTGTCTGTCCGGGTCACTATCCGGCGCAAGGGGTTCCGCATATCGTCTGCGCAGGTGATCGCGGCGAGTCTCACTTTGTAGCGGTCCGTTGCACGCCTGTGACCGTTCCGTTATGTGACCAGGATCACATGCATAGTTGGGTAACGAACGGGGCAATCGGTCGTGTCGCGGCACCCGTGTCGCGCACCGGTGCGTCAGTACGCGCGGCATCGCGGTCAGCGCGCGCGGCGGCCCGACCACAGGGCGAATACGATCGCCAGCAGGAAACCGAGGGGCGCTGCCATGGCGAGCAGATACAGCCACAGCCCCGGCTTGGAATCGGAGAGCAGGCCGACGCCGAAGATTGCCACAATTGCCAGCAATCCCACCGCGAACAAAGCCATGGCGAAATACAGCAGCCAGCTTCCGGACCTGCGCGGAGCCTGCTTCGAGGAAGAGTCGGACACGTGAAGACCGTAAAACTGAGGTGCCCGGCCTATTCACACCGGGGTAGACTCGTAGAGCATCGCGTCCTGCCATAGCTGTGGGGCGCGTTTTTTCGCAGATCCGACAGGTTGCGGACGATTCGGTCCGTTGATCAAGACTGT
Organism: Nocardia sp. NBC_01388; assembly: GCF_045040085.1. Classification (NCBI taxonomy): domain Bacteria; kingdom Bacillati; phylum Actinomycetota; class Actinomycetes; order Mycobacteriales; family Nocardiaceae; genus Nocardia; species Nocardia sp. NBC_01388. The sequence goes on along the minus strand of NZ_CP109553.1, from coordinate 5,821,668 downwards.
GCCCGGCGTGCCCGGGCATCGAATGACGAACAGGTGAGCGCAGTGCCGACCGGCAAGGTGAAGTGGTACGACGTCGAAAAGGGCTTCGGCTTCCTTTCCCAGGATGAGGGTGAGGACGTCTATGTTCGATCGTCGGCGTTGCCCGAGGGCGTCGACGCGCTCAAGCCCGGGCAGCGGGTCGAATTCGGAATGGCGGCGGGTCGTCGCGGTCCCCAGGCGCTGAGCCTCAAACTGCTCGAAACTCCCACGGTCCGTGGGCCGGAGCGTGAGCGCGGCGAACGTCGCGGGCGCGGCGGCGAGGCCCCGATCAACCGCAAGACCACCGATGAGCTGCACGGCCTCATCGAGGACATGATCACGCTCCTCGACACCAAGGTGCAGCCCGATCTGCGGGTCGGCCGGTATCCCGACCGCAAGCTCGCCCAGCGCATCGCCGAGGTGGTGCGCGGCGTCGCGCGGGAGCTCGACCACTAGGTCGAAGACCGAAGCGCCGGTAGGCCGAAGACCGAAAAGCCGACGGGCCCCGATGAGCTGATGCTCATCGAGGCCCGCTGCATTTCAGAAGTGTGTGGGCGGCACAGGTTTTCAGGCTGCGGTGTGGATCGCCCAGCGCGCGGAGGTGACGTAGCCCTCCTGGCCGCTCTCGTCCCGGGCCGGAATGGGCAGCTGCAGTTCGATACCCGTCAATTGCAGGCGCGGGTCCGTCGGTGTCGGCACGGTGATGGCGCGGGCGTCCTGCGGGAAATCGCGATGCGTGGCCAGGCGCTGGGCGTCCTGCCCGCCGGGCAACTGGTACACCAGCACCATCTGCCAGGGCGCGTCCGCGATCTCCTTGGGCAGCGACAATTGCAGCGGATAACCGGCCGGCACAGTCAGTTCCGCGATGTGCTGGCTGTTATCGCAATTGCGCAGATCGAGTTTGTTGTCCTCGATATGGACGTCGCAGTACAGGTACGGCGTCACGCTCACCGTCTTACCGTGCGCATAGGCGGTGATCTGCGGCTGCGGCTTGTCGGTATTGCGCGCCAGCACCACGATGACGGCGATATAGGCCACCCCCACCGCGAGCAGGGTCGCTGCCAGCAGAGCGACGATCGTGCGGGTGCTGGGTTTGCTCACCGTTGGTTTCCTGTCCTCACGGGGTGGGCTCCGCGGTGCCGTGAGCACCGGGAATCTCCTGCTGCGCGTGCTGCGGTCGGTTGCCGCCCAAACCGGGCAGCAGCGAATGACCACGGTAGCTGACCACCGTTTGGGCCAGCCCCAGCGCCATGACCGCCGTGACCGCAGCGAAACCGATCCACCAGTCGGTCGGCAGCAGGACGCCCATCGAACCGCCGATCACCCAGGACAGCTGCAGGACCGTTTCGGAGCGGCCGAAGCCCGAGGCGATGGATTCGGCGGGGAGGTCGTCCTGGATGGAGGCGTCCAGTGACACCTTCGCCAAAGCGCTTGCGCCCGAGGCCACCACGGTCGCGATGGCCGCGCCCATCAGGCTGTCCAGGAACGCCGCCATCGCACCCGCCGCGACGCAGGCGAGGGTGCAGACCAGGACGAGCTGGGTCGGGCGGCCCAGCTTCATGCGGGCGCCCGTGGCATTGCCTGCGAAGTTGCCGATGGCCGCACTCGCGCCGACGATGCCGAGCATGACGCCCAGTTGGGCCGGCCGGTGCTCGGTGGATTTGGCGACGAAAGGCACGTAGAAGGTAAGGAATCCGGTCAGTATTCGGACCGTGCCATTGCCCCACAGGCCCGTGACCACGGCCCGGCCCAGTGGCTGGCGGCGGCGGCTCGCCTGTACCTCTGCGGCAAGCTTGGCGTCCAGGACCTCGGTGTGCGAATCATCGCCGTGATAGGTGATGGTTGCCGGAACTTCGCCCTCGGTGACTTCCACCCACGACGGAATCTTCAGGCTCAGATAGCAACCCGCGCCGGCCAGCACCGCGGCAAAGGCCAGCGCGCCCGCCGAATGCGCGACGAAAGCGATGAGACCCGCGATGGCGCCGGCCCCGAGGGTGCCGCCGACCAGGCCGAAGACGGTGAGCCGGGAGTTGGTGCGCACCAGGTCGATTCCCGGCGGTAGTACGCGTGGAGTCACCGCACTCTTCAGCACCGAGAACGACTTACTGAGAATCATCATGCACAACGCGAGTGGATAGAGCGGCCAGCCGCTCACGTTGAAGATCAACAGGATAGCCACCAGCACGCGCACAGCGAATGAACCCGCCAGTGCGAGGCGGCGGCCCCGCTGCAAGCGATCGAGCGCCGGGCCGATCAGCGGTGCGATCACCGCGAACGGAGCAATGGTGATCAGCAGATACAGCGCGACCTTGGTCTTGGATTCCGCGGTGGCACTGGCGAAGAACAGCGTGTTCGCCAGCGCCACCGCGACCGCGGCATCCGTCGCGAAATTGGCCATGGTGGCGTAAACCAGTGCGGTCAGACCGGATTCCTCCGCGCCGTCGGCCTTGGCCGCGCGCTGGAATGTCGCGAAACCGCGCTCGGTGAGCTCCCGGCTGCGCCGCACCGCCACCCGGGTGACGGTCAGCTTCTTCGGTGGGTTGTGCAGGCCCGGAGTCGGCACGTCCGCCTGCTCCGCACCCAGATCATGCGAATGTGTCAGCGGGCGAGTCGTTTCCGGATTGCCGGTATGCCCCGACTCCTCGTACGGAGTAGGCGGCTGCGTGTTAGGCCGCGCGATCGTGTGCGGGTCGGACAGCTCGGGTCGCGGTGTGCCGGAGCGCGCGGGCAGCGGTGCGCCATGTCGGGCTCGCGACGGTGCGTCCGAGGGCGCGGGGGGCGGTGTGTCATACCGGGCGGTCGGCGGACCCGGGCGCGGTCCGGCGGCTCCCGATGGGGGCGGGCCGAGGAACTCGGTGGTCGGCGCGCTCTGCGGCCCGGAGGGGTGGTCAGAGGACACCGGACTGGTGGGCGGAGCCTCGGCGCGGGCCGGTGGCGACGGGTCCGGCCGGCGGCGCCGGGTCCAGCGCGAAGTACGGCTCGGCTCTTGCCCTTCCGAGGCGTGCGGCGGGTCCACCGGATGCGCGGGCTGGTGCCCGGCCAGGAACTCCGGTACCTCCGGCTCCTTGCCCCGGCCCCCGCGCGACGCGGTGTTGGCCGGCGGATATCGGTCGAATCCCGGATGCCGTTCGATGAGCGGAGACTCCTCGTCCCACCACCGACCGGAGTCGGCGCCTGAGTCCCGGGGAGTTGTCACGCCCCCAATTCTTGCAGTGTCGGAGAATGCCGGCTCCACTACCGCAGGTGTGCGCCGCCACATCGCGCGCTGCACCTGGGGGTGAGAGCCGCTTCACGCGCAGGATTTCCCGCCCCGCGCACGAAATCTGCTGCTGTTCGTGCGCGGCGCGGCAGCTGCTCAGGACGGGACGAAGCGGACTTCGAAGGTATACGGCCATTTCTTGCCGGTGAGCAGGAAATAGTCGGTGCCGGGGAGGTGGGTGATGCCGTTGAGGACGTCGGTGTCGGGGGTGCGGGAGCCCTTGGGGAGGAGGCCGGAGGCGTCGATAACGCCCAGTACAGCGCCGGTTTCGGGGTTGATGTGCAGGATGGTGTCGGTCGGCCAGGCGTTGGCGTAGACGGAACCGTCGGGGGCGCAATCCAGTTCGTTGAGGCGAGTGCCCGTGCGGCTGGTGAGGCTGATCGTCCCGGTGGGGGCGAAGGTCTGCGGGTCGCGGAAGGTGAGGGTGCTCGAACCATTGCTCATGAGAATTCGGCTGTCGCGGGTGCACAGGCCCCAGCCCTCGCCGTCGAAACCGGTGCGGCGCAGCTCGGTCAGGGTTTCCGGATCGCGGGCGAAGGCGATGTGGTCCTGATAGGTGATTTGCCAGAGCACGTTTCCGGCGCGGGTGATGCCCTCGCCGAACAGGGGGGCCGGTAGGTCGGCGCGGGCCAGCTCACTGCCGTCGGACAGCTTGCTCGCGCGGACGAAGGACTGTCCGGAAAGTCCGGTGCTCTCGTAGAGCGTGTCGCCGTCCGCCTCCAGGCCCTCGGTGAAGGCGGCGGTGTCGTGCGCGCGCGTCGCGACGACTTCGACACGCAGCTGCGGCGTGTCGTCCGGGCTGCTGCAGGCGGACATTGCGGCGGCCAGGCACACGACAGTGGACAGTGCAAGGGGGACGGCCGCTACCGGTGCACGGCGTTTGCGCTCCATACGGCAAAATGTAGGGCGTGAGCGCGGTTGGAGTTTCGGAGTCCGTTGTACGGCCGATCCTGGCGGAGGCGGTCGACCTGGCTCGCCGTGCGCTCTTGGAGTTGGAGCCGTTCGGCGTCGGCATGCATCTGGGCGTGACCACCGAGGACGATTCGGCGGCCACCCATCACTTCGAGGCCACCCTGCCGGGCTATCGGGGCTGGCAGTGGGCGGTGGTCGTCGCCGCCCCACCCGAGGCCACCCATGTCACGGTGAGCGAATCGGCGCTGCTACCCGGTCCGGACGCACTCGTCGCGCCCGACTTCCTGCCGTGGGATCAGCGCATTCGCCCCGGCGACCTTGGACCCGGCGACCTGCTGGCCCCGCTGCAGGACGATCCGCGCCTGGTGCCCGGGTATCTGATCACCGGCGATCCGGTCGTCGACGAGGTCGCGCTCGAACTCGGTCTGGGCCGCAGCCGGGTGCTGAGCCGCGAAGGCCGGGAGGACGCGGCCGACCGCTGGTTCTCCGAATTCGGGCCCGATACCGATATGGCCCGGGCGGCGCCCGCCGCCTGCGGTGTCTGTGGCTTCTTCGTGCCGCTGGCCGGGGCTCTGCGCGCCGGATTCGGCGTCTGCGCCAATGCCATGGGCGCGGACGGGCATGTGGTGCACCGCGAATACGGTTGCGGCGCGCACTCGGACACCGAACTCCCCACGGGCGCCGGATCCCCGGCCTTCGAGGCCTACGACGACGCCGCGTTCGATATCGTTCCCGAATCGGAATTCCGTACCCGGGAGCAGCTCGCAGCCATCGAAAGCGCTTCCCGCGAAACCGAATCCGCAGCCGAGAGTAATGAAACGTCCACGGCCGACACGAATGTCGGGCTCGTGGCTGATGCGGAAGTCGAGCTCGTGACTGATCTGAACGACGAATCCAAGGTAGACGCCGACGCCGAAACAACGGTCGACGCCAACGGCGAACCGGTGTCCGAGGTGGGTATCGAGCCTGCGGCCGCGGTGAGCATTCCGCCCGGAACCGAGGCGGGCGCCGAGTACGCCGCCGAGGTGAGCATCGAGCCCGCCACCGACCCGAGCGATACGCCCGCCGGTGTGGGAACGGCGTTGAATGATGTTGATGCCGAGGGTGATTCGGCCGGCTACGAGGGTGATGAGGCCGATATCGCCGATGCCGCGGCCGTCGATGTCGTCGCGGACTCCGTCTCCGTGGCCGGTGATGTGAACGCCGATGTGGTACCGGTGGAGTCGGCCGATGGTCCCTCTGCCCTCTTCGAGGTCGCCGATCCGGATGCGGAAGTCGATGACGCCTGGGGCGTCAGCGCGGTCCGCGTCGACTCCGAAACCGGTGCGGCACAGCCGGGCGACGCCGGAGCGCCGGAGTCCCACTGAGGTTCGCGTCCGGGACCTCGAACGTCGCCGCCGTGAGCTCGGCGACTCGTGCCGACCGGGCGAGAGCCGCCGCGCGACCGGGAGTCCGGTCGTTGCCCGGCGGGCGCCGACGGTTCGGAAAACCCGTGGCTGCACGGCGTTCCGAGTCCGGACGCGCCGGTAATCGGTCCAGCTGCAGTGCCCGGAAGCAGACGAGTTCCGCCGATGCGCGGTTTCTTCGGCGTCCGATGCTCTCGAGCAAGTCGGGTCTGGGCACGGTGTGCTGCGGCCGGTGTGGAAAATCTTGCGGTAGCGACGCGATCGGGGTCTGCCCCCGGGTAACGCGCCTACTGTGTGCTGTTCGCGTGCGGTACACGGACGGCGGTGCACGCCGTGCCGGTGTTGATGAGTGGAAGGGGTGCGTGGGTTGAACGGCGGTCTGGGAGTGGGGGATCCGTTCGATACCGCAGCGCTGCGGGCGGGGGTGGTCGCGGCGTGGCGAGGGTCGCCCACCCGGTTGCGGGAGGATGCGGCCACCGAGGCGGATCTGGTGCGGTCCGGATATCGCGACCGGCTGCTGACGGAATTGGCGCAGAATGCGGCGGATGCCGCGGCCAAGGCCGGTGTGGCCGGGCGGATCGCGGTGTGGCTCGAGGGGCGTGCGCTGCATATCGCGAATACCGGTGTGGAGCTGGATATTTCGGGTGTGCACGCGCTGACGGCGCTGCGTGCGTCCGCGAAGGGCGGCGCCGACGCCTCCGTGGGACGGTTCGGCGTGGGGTTCACCGCGGTGCTGGCGGTGGCGGATGAGATCGAATTCCGTTCCCGCGGTGGATCGGTGCGATTCTCACGGGCCGAGACGCGTGCGCTGCTCGGGACGGAGGGGATCGCGATCCCCGATGTCGAAGGCGAATTCGCGCCGCCCGCACTGCGGCTGGCGTGGCCGATCGAGGAGCGACCGGTCGACGGATTCGACAGTGAGGTCGTGCTCACGCTGCGTGCGGATATCGACACCGTCGGACTGCTCACGGCCATGCGGGCGGAGGCGGTGGATCTGCTGCTGGAACTGCCTGCACTGCATCACATTCGAATCGGTGACCAGGAAATATCCAGTGCGGTAACCGAACTCGAGAACGGTATTCAGGAAGTCCGCATCGCCGGCCCCGAGGCCGAGGACCGCCGCTGGTGGCAGTACCGGACCGAGCATGCCCGCTGGCTGCTGCCGGTGCGGGGTGGCCGCCCGGTCGTGACCACCCCCGATGTGCTGCGCGCGCCCACCCGGTCGGACGAGGAGCTGTCGCTGCCTGCGCTGCTCATCGCCGATATCGCCATGCAGCCGGACCGCCGCCGCCTGCTGCCCGGCGCCCGCATCGCCGACCTGGCCGCCGGCTACGCGGATTTCGCCCGCGCCCTGCCGCCGATCGACCGCCTCGTGCTGGTGCCCGCCCCGGCCTTCGCCCGCAGCGAGGCCGACAGCCTGCTGCGCGAGGCCCTGGTCGCCGAACTCCGCGAACATCCTTGGCTCCCGGTCCTGAGCACCTCGGACGAAGCGCCGGCCACCGACCCCGTCCTCGCCGCCGACCTGGCCCTCGCGGCGGATCCCGCGCACGAGCCGGACCCCGCGCACGAGCCCGGCAGTGCCGCCGAATCCGCACCCGACGCCGGCCGCCCGAGTGATTCGGACGATCTGCTCGACGACGACCTGCTGTTCGGTGCGGCGCGTAACGGGGCCGGATCCGCGGTGCGGACCGCCCTCTCGATCGAGCGGCCCAGCCGGGTGAGTGTGTTCCCCGGCGTCACAACGGAATTGGCGGCACTGCTCACCGAAATCGTGGGACCGCTGGTGATTCCGGAGTTGTCCGGGCGCGCGGGTTCCGATGCCCTGGCCGCGCTGGATGTGCATCGGCTCGGGCTGGCCCGGATAGCGGAGTTGTCGAGCAGCCTGGAACGCGCACCGCAGTGGTGGTATTCGCTGTACGACGCCCTGGAGCCGTTCGTCCTCGATCCACTGTCGGTGGAGGAGCTGGGCGCCCTCGCGGTGCCGCTGGCCGACGGCCGGGTGGTGACCGGTCCGCGCACGGTCGTGCTGGACGATCAGCTGCGCTCGCCGATTCCGGTGCACTGGGCGCGGCTGGCCCATCCGGAGGCCGCACACGAGCTGCTGGGGCGGCTGGGAGCGCGCGCTGCCACGCCGGAGGACCTGCTGAACGATCCGGCGCTGCAGGCGCAGCTGGAGGACGACCCGAGCGATCCCGATACCGTCGAGGCGGTACTGGGGCTGGCCGCGTATGCGGTATCCGTGCCGGGCGCGCTGCCGTCCTGGCTCGGTTCGCTCGAATTGCCGGACAGCACGGGCGAATTGCAGCCTGCCGATGAACTCCTGCTCCCGGGCGCGCCGCTGGGCCCGCTGCTGGACGCGGAGTCGCCCCTGGGCACCGTCGCCGCCGAAGAGGTCGAGCAGTACGGCCCGGAAGCCTTGCGCGCCATCGGTGTCGGCTGGAGTTTCACCGTGGTCACCGAATCGGATCCGACGGGCCCGGACCATCATCTCGACGATGAGGAATCCTGGTGGGACCGCCTCGCCGACGATCCGCGCGAGCTGCGCGCCGTCCGCGACCTCGATCTGGTCGACGACGACAAATGGCCGGAAGCCCTGCAGCTCTTGCTGTCCGACGAGAACACCCGCCCGCTGCTCGGCGACCGTGACGGCTACACCGCATGGTGGTTGCGCCGGCACGCGCATATCGACGGCATCGCGCTCGGCCGTATGCGGCATCCCGACGATACGACCTTCGACGGTCTGCTCCCGGTGATACCCGGCTTCGGCGCCCACGACCTGCGGGTGCTGCGCGCGGTCCTGGCCGATCCGGAGGTGATGTCCGCCGAGCTGGCAGAGGAACTCATGGACGCGCTCGCTGATCCAACGAGAATCCCTGTCCCCGAGGCGATTTCACAAACCCACCGCCGCCTCGCCGAGGGCCTCGCCGACGGCATCCTGGAGGTCGCGGACCTGGACGCACCCGACAGGGTCCGCGCCCTGACCGGAGCGGTCATCGACGCCGCCGACGCCCTGGTCCTGGACCAGCCCTGGTTCGGCCCCGCCCTGCCCGCCGACCGCCTGATAGTCGGCGATATCGAAACCGCCCCCTCCCTGGCGGCCCTGCTCGATCTCCCCCTGGCCTCGCAGGCGGTCACCGCCGAGATCCTCAGCAGCGGCCGCCGCACCACCTGGGCCGCCGAACCGCTCGGCGTCCTGCTCCGCCTGCAGTTCGGTTCCCCTACGCGCACAGGCGAACTCGTCATCCACGACGAACTCCGAGTCCGCCTCACCGGCGCAGTCGAAGCCACCGTCGCAGTCGCCTGGTGGCGCGAAGGCGACGTCACCCACGTCCAAGCACACCCGCACATCGCGGTACCGCACGCCTGACCCCGCGACCCCGCCGTAGCCTCCGTCACCCCGGCACGCGCTTGGCCGGAATCCATGGTGACCCATTGGGTCACCATGGATTCCGGCCAAAAACGCGCGGGCCAACGGGAAGTCTGCCGTGCCGGGCCAACGGGAAGTCTGCCGTGCCGGGCTAACGGGTGGTCTGCCGTGCCGGGCGGCCGATTGCTCTGTCGCGCTGGGCCGACGATTGGTCTGTCCCGCGGCGCCGATGGTTGGTCTGTCCCGCCGGGGGAGCACACCGAAATGCGTTCGGCGCGGGCACCCATCGGGGATGCTCGCGCCGAACGTGTTGGTATTGCCGGGAATTGCCGCCGGGTGGATCAGCTGGCGTAGGAGCACACCATGGTGGCGAGAACATCCAATTGCTCACGGACGGCGGCACTGTCGTTGTCGACGAGCCAGCGGAGCACGACGCCGTCGATGGTGGCGAGAATGAAGCGGCTGAGCGTGCCGACGGGGATGGACCACTGCGTCGACGTGGCTTCACGCGCATGCTCGACGATGTCGGCAAGGGTGGAGTCGTTGAACATGTACTGCTCGCGAGCAATCGCGAGTTTTGCCGGAGTTACTTCGCCTTCGCGTAGTGCGTAGGTGGTTGTTTCGTAGGTGAGTAGTTGGCGTTCGGGAGTGGCTTCGACATTGAGCCACATGAGTTCGAGTGCCGCGCGCACCAATCTTTGAAGTGCTTCTTTTCCAGTTCCGACGTCTTGCCATACTGCTTCGTTGGCGTCAACGGAATCTCGCAATTCCATCGAAAGCGCCTTGACCAGCTCTGTCATCAGCTGGTCCTTGTTTTCGAAACAGTAATGCACCACACCGAGCGAAACACCGGCTGCCTGAGCAACATCGCGCGTGGTAACTCCTGCCACGCCCTTTTTTTCGGCAAGGCCGATGGCCGCCTCGATAAGGTGGGCCCGTCGTTCTTCGACGCTCAATCGGGAGGACACTCCAGGGAGTTAAGCGTCCGCAACGCGTGCAGTCAATTCGCACGGTCGGAAATTTTCTGCTGGACGCTCGTCCGGGGGTTAGTCGAGCCCGAGTTGTGCGCCTTTGTCGCCACGACGGGCGCCCCGGCGCTGGATTGCGAAGAGGGTGTAGCCGAGCAATCCGACACCCAGACCCATCAGACAAACCGGGCGGGAGGTCGCCCAGCTGTCATTCAGCCAGACGGCGATGGTGGCGATCAGGAAGCCGATGCTGCCGATGGCCAGCACCGGACGCGGATCGGTGAAGCGCGGGGGAATCTCCGGCACGGGCTGGGTCACGTCTCCAGAGTAGAAGGTGCCGGGCCCGGGTGGGGGACAGGGCGCGTACCGGTGGGTCCGCCCCTGGTGGCGGGGGTCTGATACTGAACCGCCGTCCCCGGCGCGAGGTGTCACGTATCGTTTGGCTCTGTGACAACGCCTTCCGATATTCGAGCGCTCGCCGGTGAACTGTCGCTGGCGGTGGTGCGCTTGACGCGACATCTGCGAGGTAGGCGCGCCGATGCTCAGATTTCGCTGACTCAGCTCTCCGCCCTCGCCACCCTCAATCGTGACGGCGCCATGACGCCGGGCACGCTGGCCGCGAAGGAGCGGGTGCAACCGCCGTCCATGACCCGGGTGATCGCCTCCCTGTCGGAAATGGCTCTGGTGGTGCGCAATCCGCATCCCACCGACGGCCGGCAGATCATCGTGTCGCTCTCGGAGTCCGGCCGTGCCCTCGTCGCCGACGAGAACCACGCACGCGAAGCCTGGATGACCGAACAGCTTTCGGGTCTGACCTCGGACCAGCTGTCGGTACTGAGCCAGGCCGTCGCCATCATGAAGCAGATCGTCGACGAATCCGAGTAGCGCGGAACGGCTCTCGGGTCCGCGTCAGTCTCTCGGGCCCGCATCAATTCGGCGAGCGGCCGTACAGCGCGTATTCGTCCGTCAGTTCCGCCCGCAGCAGCGGCGTCAGGCGTTGGTACTCCGGCGTTTTCCCCGTGCCGAGGTAGATCGGATCGTCCGCCAGCCAGGACTCGCGGCGCAGCGCGGGCTTGTCGATCTTCCGGGTGGCGGTGACCGGCAGCGCGGCGGTGATCCGCACGAACCGCGGCGCCCACTTGGTGCCGAGATCGCTTTGCCGGGCCAGGAATCGGCCGAACTCCGACGGATCGAACTCCGCCCCCGCATCGAGTTCCAGGGTGGCCATCACCTGATCGCCGGTGCGCGGGTCCGGAACCGGGTACACCGCCGCCAGTTTCACGCCCGGGAAGCGCGCCAGAATCCGCTCCACCGGTGCGGACGAGAAGTTCTCGCTGTCCACCCGGATGCGATCGCTGGAACGTCCGGCGAAGTAGAAGAATCCGGCCTCGTCCTGATAACCGAGATCGCCGGTGCGGAAGATCTCGCCGTCGATGCGCTCCGCACTCGCCTGCTCATTGCGGTAGTAGCCCTCGAACATGGCCGCGCCCGTGATGTTCACGATCTCGCCGATCGCCTCCGCGGCATTGACCAGCGCACCGTGCTCATTGAAATACGCACGTGGACACTGCTTTCCGTGCTCGTCGTGAATTTCGATATTCATGAACTCGGGCGCGCGGCCGAGCGAATTCGGCGGTGAGTCCGGCGTCAGCCGAATCACCACCCCACCCTCGCTCGACCCGTAGCTCTCCACCGGCCGCACCCCGAATCGCCGCGCGAACTCGTCCCGGTCGCGCGGCGCGGCCTCGGTCCCGAAGGCGATGCGCAGCTTGGTATCCCGCTCCAGCGGCGATTCCGGGGCGGCCAGCAGATAGGCCAGCGACCGGCCGACATAGTTGAAATAGGTGGCCCCGAACCGGCGGATATCGGGCAGGAATCCGGAGACCGAGAAGCGGCGGCGCATGGTGAAGGTCGCGCCGGTGAACACCGACGGCGCCCAGCACGCCATGATCGCATTGCCGTGGAACAGCGGCATGGCGTTGTAGGTGACATCGTCGCGGGTCAGCGAACAGTGGTTCATGGCGCCGAGCGCCGCCAGCCGCCCGGTCGTGCAGATCACGGCCTTCGGGGCGCCGGTGGAGCCGGAGGTGAAGGTCAGCAGCAGCCGGGTGGAGCGCTCCCGCGCCTCGGGCGCGACCCGCACAGAAGTCTCGGGCGCGACCCGCACAGAAGTCTCGGGCGCGACCCGCACAGAATGGGTGGCTGCTGCGGAAAGACGTTCGAGCCACTCGGGTTCATCAACGGCCAGGATGCGGTCCGCGTCCACTCCGGTGGCCAGATCGGCGAGCAGGTCCCGCTGCTGCGCATCGGTGAGGATCAGATCGCAGTCCACGCCGCGAATATCGGCGGCCAGCTCGCCGCCCCGCCGGGTCGGATTGATGCCGATCAGCGTCGCACCCGACAGGGCGGCCGCACCGAGCAGGAAGATGTACTCGGGCACATTCTCCAGCAGGACCCCGAGGTGGAAGGGGTGGTCCGGGCGGCGCAGCGCGCCGAGCACCGCGGCGCGGGCGGCGCATTCGCGCACCACCTCGCCCCAGGTCCAGACCGAGTCCTCGAACCGCAGCCCCGGATGTTCGTCGTGCTCGCGAAGCAGCAGCAGATCGGCGAAGGTCAGACCGCGTTCGGCGACCTCGGCGGGTGTGAGCCGCGGGATCTCGGGGCCGGACGCCCACAGCGGATTGTCTTGCCTGGGCAGCGGATTGTCTTGCCTGGGCGAATTGTCGTGCATGACAACACTCTGCCTCGGACGCTGCCGCGCCGGAGCGGGTTCAGGCGCCGAAAGCCCGGTCACTGGGAACGATTTCGCGGCCGAGCGGCATCAGCGAGATCGGGATCAGCTTGAGGTTGGCCCAGGCGAACGGGATTCCGATAATGGTGATGGCCAGGGCAATGCTGGTGAACAGATGCCCGAGCGCCAGCCACCAGCCGGCCACGATGATCCAGATGACATTGCCGAGCATCGACGCCACCCCCGCACCCGGCTTCTCGACCGCCTCCCGCCCGAACGGGAAGAGCACGAACGAGGCGATGCGGAACGAGGCGATGCCCCAGGGAATGGTCACGATCAGCACGCAGCAGATGAGCCCGGCGATCACATAACCCACGGCCATCCAGAATCCGACCAGGACGAGCCACAGGACGTTCAGAATCAGCTGGATCGGTTTCACTCTTCCAGCATGCCAGCGTCGCGGGGGTGCCCACCACGGGGAGAACCCTGACTTATGGGTGGGGGTACCGCTCAGGGTATGCGGGATTCGCAGCGCGCTGTCCGAATCGTCCGCTTCTGGAATCCATTATTGCTAATATCCCGCTAATGATCTCGAGTGGCTCCTGGCGACTCGAGATTGCCTATTTCAGGCTCTCGGCATTGAAGATTCAAGTTCCGGTAGCACCCTGAGGCGCGAGTGCCGAATGCTTGCGCAGGTAGGAGCACACTATGGGCAAACTATTGCGCTGGCAGGCGGGAGCCGCCGCACTGGCACTCGTCGCGGCCGGCACGCTTTCCGCGTGCAGCAGTGACAGTTCATCGAATTCCGGAAGCGCCTCGACCACCTCCGGCGCGGCGAGCGCGGCGGGTTCCGGCCCCGCACGCAATCCGTACCTGGCCGCCGAGAAATTCGCGGTCACCCATATCGACCCGGCCCAGTCCGACAGCTTTCCGGCCGCGGTGCCGCGCGGCACCTTCCATGTCGACCCCGCGCAGCTGCCGCGCGTTCCGACCGGCCCGGTCAGCATCATGACCCTGGCCTCGCCGTCGCCGGACTACATGTGGATCTCCTCCACCTCCGGCCCGCGCTATGTGGACGTGTCGGGCGGCGGCTTCAAGGAAGTCGCGTCACTGGATGCGCCCGGCGTGCAACCGATTTCGCCGCAGCAGCTGGACCAGGTGCTGAACCAGCAGTTCACCGATACCGGGCAGATCCAGGCCGCGATCGCGCAGGACTGGGGCGGCGCCAACTGGCAGCGCATCGCCAACGGCGTGTACGCCATGGTGGACAAGGACAATCATTTCTACTTCCTGAACCAGAACGCGGAACTCATCGTCTTCGGCCTGAAGAACAAGGATCAGCCCGCCGACGGCATCGAGATCATCGCGCAGAAGGACTTCAAGCCCCTGCTGTCCACGGCCATGACGACGCTCGGCATTCCCGAGACGATCGTCGGCGCCGATATGACCTATGACGGGCACCTGGTGGTGCTTGCCTCACGCGCGCTGTACGTGCTGAACCGGGATCTCACCGGCGATCCGCAGCAGATCCGCATCGGCGACGACGAAACCGTCTCCAACTCCATGGCCGTGGATCCGGACGGCGGCATCTACTTCGCCTCCGACAAGATCATGCGCAAGGCGGTGTGGAAGAACGACAAGCTCTCGACAGATGAGGGCGATGGCGCGTGGGCCTCACCGTACGACTTCGGACGGCAGCCCCCGGCGGTGAAATTCGGCATCGGCACCGGATCCACCCCGACGCTCATGGGCTACGGCAGCGGTACCGACGAGCTGGTGGTGATCACCGACGGCTCCGATCATATGAAGCTGGTCGCGTTCTGGCGCAATAAGATTCCGGACGGCTTCCAGCAGAAGCCGAACACCGAGTCCAACCGGATCGCCGATCAGATCCAGGTCACCGCGGGCCTGGACAATCCGCCGGAATTCATCCAGTCGGAGCAGTCCGTGGTGGTGAACGGCTACGGCGCGTTCGTGGTGCAGAACATCGGGGCGGGCGGCTCCCCGGACCGGCTGGTCGACGTACTCGCCAATGGCCCGGTCGACGAACCGCCGCACGGTATGCAGCGCTTCGAATGGGATCCCAAGGCGCACCAGTGGAATTCGGTGTGGACCCGCGGTGACGTGGTTTCCACCTCCATGGTTCCGGCGGTCTCCACGGAGGGCGGCATGGTCTTCGTCAACGGTTACTCCAAGGCCGACGGCTGGGAGCTGACCGGCCTGGACTGGAAGACCGGGGAAACGGTGCACCGCACCATCTTCGGCCAATCCAATCTCGGCAATGGCGCGTACGCGATCGTCGAGGCGTTCCCGAACGGGGATCTGCTGTTCAACAGCATCGGCGGGCCCCTGCGCGTGAAGAACGGCTAGCTCGGCGACCGACGGCGGGGCGGCACCGATGGTGCCGCCCCGCCGTTGTCTTTCGGGCTCAGCGGAATTCGCGCGGGCTCAGAAGAACCAGCCGAGTTCCGGATCGCGTTCGGCGGTGAAGGCTGTGTCGAATGCCCGTAGCACTCCCGCGTCCTTGGCCTGGATTCGGTTGGCGGCGGCGAAGACTCGGGCCCGGTGCGCGCCGAAATACAGGCTGCCGAGCACGTCGATGCCGAGTTCCAGTTCGGCCGGACGGCTGGTGGGTGTGCATTCGGCGACCCCGTCGCGCACCCGCAGGGCGAAGGTGCCGCCCGCATCGCGGAACGGATCCTGCACTGCCAGTACGGTATCGAGGTCCTGCTGGTAGGTGCGGGCGGACAGCGCCGCCGGTACATCCATGACCCGGGCCCACAGTCCGTCGTAGCGGGCGGTGGTGCGGACCAGCCGTGGATTGGTCACCAGCAGGGGGAGCGGGTCGTCGTCGGTGAGTGACGCCTCCACCTTCTTCAACAGGTCCAGGCTCAGCAGTACCCGCCACAGTGCGGCATGCGCCTCGGGTGTGACCGCGCGGAACTCCGCGACGGTCGCGACGGATTCGTCATTGCGCCACTGACGGCGGTACAGCACATAGCCGTCCGGATGGGTGAGCACGAACAGTGAGGACGCGCCCTCGCGATGGCGCTCCGGATCGGCGAACCAGATATTCCAGTTGGCGTCCGGGCGGGCCTGACCACCGGGGACCAGACGCCGCCAGCGGTCGTACACCTCGCGGATATGATTCTTCGCCGCGGCCGGGGCGGAGGTCTGCACACCACCGGGATCCGGTGCGGTGGAACGGAATTCGGCCTGCGCCCGATCGATGCTGACCGCATTCTCCACCGTGGCCGGGCCGTAGCCGAAGCGCCCGTAGATGGTGCCCTCGCTGGCGGTGAAGATGGTGAGCGGTACGCCCTCGGCCTCGGTGCGCTCGTGCTGCGCGGTGTAGAGCGCGCGCAGAATGCCGCGCCGCCGATGGGTGGGCGCGACCGTCACCGCGGAAACACCGGCCGCCTGCACCGTGGCCGCACCGGGCACGGTGATCGTCATGGTCCGGTCCACGGTATGCCCGACGATCCGCCCCTCGTCGACCGCGACGATCGCCCGGTCGATGGGGAACAGACCCGGAATATTGTCGATTTCGGGCTGGTCGTAGCGCATGCCGAAGCACACTTCGGCCAGCTCCAGAATTGCCGGCCAGTCGCTCTCGGTGGCCGAACGCAGGATGATGCCATTCGTCGATGCCATGGTTCGACCATCCCATGAATCCGGCATCCCGCGCATTCGGTTTTCCCTCCGTGTGGCGCCACCCGCCCCCGATATCCCTCGGATGGCGCCACCCGCCCCCTGGTCCCCGGTCGAACACCAGGCCCCCCGACCTGGCGCGCCCCCGACCAGCGCCGCCCCCCGGCAACGCTGCCCACGTCCCCCCGGACCGGCGCTCGCCCCCCGGACCAGCCTCCGGCTGTCGCCCCCCAAGCCCCCCGGCTCGGTGTGCCCAGCCCCCCGAGTGTGTTGCTACCCCGTCTCCCGAACCGGCCTGTTCCCCCGAACGAGCCCGTCCCCCCGAACCGACTCGTCCCCCTGGCCGGCTGTTCCCCCTGATCAGCGCCTGTCCCCCGACAAGCGCTGACGGATTGTTGCCCCCGGCATCCCCCTTGATGTGAACCCCCGCCCCCGAGCTGTATCGCTACCCCCCGTCCCCCCGGACGGCGTCCCGGCGATCGGCGGATCAACTAGTGCGGAGCGAGTGCCATGATGATGTTGATGAGATTGCCGATTGCGGCGGTGGCATTTGCGGCGATGGAAGAGCCGGCATCGAGCAGGTACAGCATGATTATTCCCTCTCAGCTGTATGCGCCTGTGGCACATACTCTTTCGTTTCCCTGTGAGATCGTTTCGATCTCGTGAGAACAACAATGCCGGGGGTCGCTGTCGATCTTCTTAAGAAGACCTTGCAGTCCACGTTAACGCCGGGAACCACTGTGCGATAAGGGCTTCCGAAGCGACGAAACCCGCCTCCGTTGTGCCGGAGGCGGGTTCGATGTCAGGTACTGCGGGGCGGAGCTCAGCGCTCGGAGATGCCCTTGTAGTCACGCTCGGCGTAACCGGTGTAGATCTGGCGCGGACGGCCGATCTTCAGCGGCTCGCGGTGCATTTCCCGCCAGTGCGCGATCCAGCCCGGGAGCCGGCCCATGGCGAACAGCACGGTGAACATGCGGGTCGGGAAGCCCATGGCGCGGTAGACGACACCGGTGTAGAAGTCGACGTTCGGGTACAGGCGACGCTCGATGAAGTACTCATCGGTGAGCGCGGCTTCCTCGAGCGCCTTGGCGATATCGAAGAGCTGATCATCGCCGCCGAGCTTGCTCAGGATGGCGTCGGCGTGCTGCTTGGCGATGGTCGCGCGCGGGTCGTAATTGCGGTAGACGCGGTGCCCGAAGCCCATGAGCTTCACGCCGTCTTCCTTGTTCTTGACCTTGCGGATGAACTCCTTGACGTCGCCGCCGTTCGCCTTGATGTCGTCCAGCATCTCCAGCACGGCCTGGTTGGCGCCGCCGTGCAGCGGGCCCCAGAGTGCGTTGATGCCGCCGGAGACGGAGGTGAACAGGTTGGCGTCCGAGGAGCCGACCAGGCGCACGGTCGAGGTGGAGCAGTTCTGCTCGTGATCGGCGTGCAGCACCAGCAGCATGTCCAGCGCGGCGGCGACCTCGGGATCGACCTCGTACGGTTCGGCCGGGAAGCCGAAGGTCATGCGCAGGAAGTTCTCGACCAGGCTCAGCGAGTTGTCCGGGTACAGGAACGGCTGGCCGACCGACTTCTTGTAGGCGTAGGCCGCGATGGTCGGCAGCTTGGCCAGCAGTCGGATGGTGGAGAGCTCGACCTGCTCGGGATCGCGCGGGTCCAGCGAATCCTGGTAGTACGCCGACAGCGCGTTCACCGCGGACGAGAGCACCGGCATCGGGTGCGCATTGCGCGGGAAGCCGTCGAAGAACCGCTTCAGATCCTCGTGCAGCAGGGTGTGCCGGCGGATCCGGTCGGTGAAATCGTCCAGCTGGGCCTGCGTCGGCAGCTCACCGTAGATGAGCAGGTAGCTGACCTCGATGAAACTGGCCTTACCGGCCAGCTGCTCGATCGGGTAGCCGCGGTACCGCAGGATGCCGGCTTCGCCATCGATGTAGGTGATGGACGATTTGGTCGACGCGGTATTCATGAAACCCGGGTCGTAGGTGACGTACCCGGTGCTGGCCAGCAGCTTGCCCAGGTCTATCCCGTCATTTCCCTCGACCGCCTTGGCGACCGTCATGGGGTACTCGCCGCCGGGGTAAGTCAGCACCGGCTTGGCGTCGTCGTCGACGTTGATGATGTTCTCAGCGGGCACGGAAGGATCCCTCTCAGGCTTGAAACCATAGGCATCGGCGGGTGGCGACGACGCGCTTGCGTCAACGCTAGCCGCTGTCCAGTACGCCCGACTAACGAGGGTCACCAATAACTACCTCACAGTCACTTCGCTGCCAGGTGAGATTAGAGGCTCTCATGTGCTATTGGCATGAAACGCGCTCAGGTGGTCTGCAACTGCGAATGCGCACGTACCACCCGATAACGCACAAAAGCGGGGAAGACCAGCGCCGCGACGACCATGCCCAGTACCACCAGGACACCGCCGCCCGCCGCTGCGGCAGCAGTACCCACCGCGGCCGCCGCGAAACCGTGCGCAACATCACCGATTCGAGGTCCGCCCGCCACCACCACGATGAATACGCCCTGCAGGCGGCCGCGCATCTCGTCGGTGGCCACCGACTGCAGCATGGTGGTGCGCAATGCGGCGGAGAACATATCGACCGCACCGCCGAAGGCCAAGCAGGCGAACGCGATCCACAGCGCGACCGTGGTGCTCAGCGCATGCCCGGCCGCGCCGACGGCCAGGCCGAAGCCGACCATGCCGAGGCCCCACAGCACGATGCAGACCACAACGGCCAAGCCCTGCCTGCGAATTCGGGTCAGCCAGCCCGAGAAGACGCCGCCGAGCACCGCGCCCACCGACATGGCGGCGAAGAGCAGGCCCAGTGCGGTGCCGCCGGAATTGCTGCCGGGGAACGTATCCAGGGAGATCTGCGGGAACAGTGCGCGCGGCATGCCGAAGACCATGGCCACCACATCGACGGCGAAGGACGCCAACAGGATTCGCTGCGTGGCGAGGTAGACGAAACCGTCCAGCACCTCGCGCAATCCGGCCCGGCGGGCGGTGCCGGTGGGCGGGATCGGGGGCAGCTTCCAGATCGCCCACAGCGTGGCGAGCAGGAAGACCGAATCGATCAGATACAGCGTGGCCAGACCGCTGAACGGAATCAGCATGCCCGCCGTCACGGGTCCGGCGATCGCGCCGAACTGCATGACCGTCATGCTCAGCGAATTGGCCGCGGGCAATTGCTCCGGCGGCAGCAGGCGCGGGTAGATGGCCGCGCGGGCAGGCTGATTCATCGCGAAGAAGGCCTGCTGCACCGAGAACAGCACCAGCACCACCCACGGATTGTTCAGCCCCGCCGCCGCCTGCCCCCAGAAGGCGACCGAGGTCAGGCCGGTGCCGGTGCTGGTGATCAGCAGCATCTTCCGGCGATCCATGACATCGGCGAGCGCACCGCCCCAGAGCCCGAACACGATGAGCGGGATCAGGCCGAACAGTCCGGCCAGGCCGACGTAGGAGGAGCTGTGCGTCATGTCGTACAGCTGCTTGGGTACCGCGACCACCGAGAGCTGCGCGCCGATAACCGTGACGATGCCGGTGGTCCAGAGCCGCCGGTAGTCGGGGTTGCGTAAGGGGGTTATATCGGCGAGCAGCTTCACCGCGGTGACATTAGCCAGCCTAAACACAGCTTGGCTAGGCAATTTGGGAGAAACATCCCACCATTTGAGAGTGTTTTATCCCACGAGTTTTAACGTTGCCCTGACATGCGCGGATCCGCACTGTCGCGCGGAATTGTTCAGGGCTGTAAACGCTCGACCTTCATCGCCGAAACCTCGGTGGTGCCCGGCTCCAGCGTCATCTTGACGCGATTGTGCATGCGGCTGCGGCGTCCCTGCCAGAACTCCACCGTCTCCGGCTGAATCTGGAATCCGCCCCAGAAAGGCGGCACCGGAACGACATCCAGCTCGGCGAACCGCTCGGTGGTGGCCTCCCACTGCTCGTCCAGCCCGGCCCGCGAACCGATGGTCCGCGACTGCTGCGACGCCCACGCGCCCAGCTGCGAACCCCGCGGCCGCGAGCGCCAGTAGACCTCGGTGACCTCGGCCGCGACCCGGCGTACCGGACCGCGCACCGTCACCTGCCTGCCCAGCGCCGGCCAGACGAAAGTCGCCGACGCGTACGGCGTCGCCATGAGCTGACGGCCCTTGAACGATTCGTAATTCGTGTAAAAAGTCACACCTTCGGGCGAGAGACCCTTGCAGAGCACGGTCCGCGAAGACGGCTTCGGACCCGATTCGGTGATTTCCACGGTGGCCAGCACCATGGCATTCGAATCGGTGATCCCGGCACTGGTCGCGTGCTCGATCCAGTTGCGCAGCAACGGTTCCCAGCCGTCCGCCAGCCAGCTCTCGTCGAGGTCGGTATCCAGGCCCGGATGATTGTCTCCGGCGTCCACTCCGTACTCCACGCGCATGGCCGCGATATCGAGATCGGGAGTGGCGTAATTCTCCTGGTCGGGCATGGGCCAGACGTTACTCCGGAGTAATGCGCGCGTTAAGGTCTAAATGAACGGCGTGGCTGCCCAAAGATCGGGTGGCCCGACTTTGCAAGGAGAGTCACAACATGACTGCCAGCGCTGCGACCAGCCCTGTCATCCCAGCTGACTTCGTCAGCGGTCTCGAAGGCGTGGTGGCATTCACCACCGATATCGCCGAACCGGACAAGGACGGTGGTGCGCTCCGGTATCGCGGCGTCGATATCGAGGACCTGGTCGCGAACCGGGTCACCTTCGGCGACGTCTGGTCCCTCCTGGTGGACGGCGAATTCGGGCACGGGCTCCCGCCCGCCGAGCCGTTCCCGCTGCCGATCCACACCGGCGACGTGCGGGTCGACGTGCAGGCCGGCCTGGCCATGCTCGCCCCGATCTGGGGCTACCAGCCGCTGCTGGACATCGACGACGACACCGCCCGCGACAATCTGGCCCGCGCCTCGGTGATGGCGCTGTCCTATGTCGCCCAGTCGGCGCGCGGTATCTACCAGCCCGCCGTGCCGCAGCGGAAGATCGACGAGTGCACCACCATTACCGAGCGGTTCATGACCCGCTGGAAGGGTGACCCGGACCCCAGGCACACCGAGGCCATCGACGCCTACTGGGTGTCCGCCGCCGAGCACGGCATGAACGCCTCCACCTTCACCGCCCGCGTCATCGCCTCCACCGGCGCCGACGTGGCCGCCTCGCTGTCCGGCGCCATCGGCGCCATGTCCGGCCCGCTGCACGGCGGCGCCCCGGCCCGCGTGCTGCCCATGATCGAAGCGGTCGAGCAGTCCGGTGATGCTCGCGCGCTGGTCAAGGGCATCCTGGACCGTAAGGAAAAGCTCATGGGCTTCGGCCACCGGGTGTACCGGGCCGAGGATCCGCGTGCCCGCGTGCTGCGCGCCACCGCTCAGCGCCTGGACGCCCCGCGCTACGAGGTCGCCGCCGCACTCGAGCAGGCCGCCCTCGCCGAACTGCGCGAGCGCCGGCCCGACCGCGCCATCGAGACCAATGTCGAGTTCTGGGCCGCCGTCATCCTGGATTTCGCCGAGGTTCCGGCGCACATGATGCCCGCCATGTTCACCTGCGGCCGCACCGCCGGCTGGTGTGCGCACATCCTCGAGCAGAAGAAGCTCGGCAAGCTGGTCCGCCCGGCCGCCATCTACACCGGCCCGGCCCCGCGCCTGCCCGAGGCAGTGACCGGCTGGGAAACCGTCGTTCGCAAGTAATTAGGCATCCCGATAGGGAAGCGCCCCAAGACAGTTCGCGGCTCGCAACGGAATTCCGTTGCGAGCCGCGCTGTTTCGATCAGATGCTCTGATCAGGCCTTCACTACGACCGTGCCGACGATCTTGTCGGCGAAGGTCTGATTCTTGTCATCCCACAGCGGCCACAGGAAACCCAGGTAGCAGGGCAGTGCGTCCACGAAGTGCAGCAGCTTGCGACCGAATGCCAATCCGAAACCGAGCGGCTGGCCGGGGGCGGATTCGCGCACCAGGCGAATATTGAGCGCTCGCTTGCCGGGCGTCTGGCCGGTGGTGCCTTCCCGGTAGGCCAGGAACAGCATGCCCCCGACGCCGACGACGAAGCCCAGCAGCAGCAGGATTCCGCCGACCGCGGTGTAGCCGCCGCCGGAGCAGCTCGAGCTGTAGCTGTAGCTCGAATTGTCGACCGAGCACGTCATGGACGAGGTGCCGACCGTCGCCGCCAGGACGTTCAGGATCCCGCCGGGCAGGGCGAAGATCAGCGTGTCGATGAAGTACGCGCCCACCCGCGCACCCCAGCTCGCCAGTGGTTGCTGTGGTGCGCCGAAGGGGGAGTAGCCGTTGTATCCGGGTTGCGGGGCGCCATACGCCGGTTGCGGATATCCGGGCTGCACCGGAGCCTGCTGTGGATATCCGGGCTGCTGCTGGTAGCCGGCGTCCTGCTGCGGATAGCCGTAGCCCGGCTGCTGCTGTGGGGGATAGCCGTATCCAGGCTGCGGCTGCTGGGGCGGATAAGGGTTGTTCGGGTAGGTCATGTACTTCCTCGTTGCGAGTCGAAACGGTCGGCGCCGCAATGGGCGCGGGCCGACCGGCCCCCCGATTGCCGCTGATCGTCCGTCGACGGCAAGTGACATGGGCCGCTACATTCTGGAGTACTCCGGCGTCGCAGGCGCGCCGGGCGGGACGCATGCGGTGGGCCGGGGGTGTGAGATGGCGCTGGGGATGAGAATTCGCTGTGAACGCTGCGAGGTTGCGGAGCTGCCTGCCGACGGTCCGGCGCTGAGATGCGCGTACGAGTGCACATTCTGTGAGTCGTGTGGTCGAACAATGAATTACATTTGTCCGAATTGTGGTGGCGAATGGGTTGCCAGGCCGCGAATGTCGGAAGCACGCTGAGGCAAATCCTGGCGATGCCCTTTGGATTGGCATAGCCTGCGACGGTGTTCGATGCAGGACTTTCCCGGAGACGCCTACTCACCGCCGGCGCGGCCTTGGCCGCGGGCTTCGTCACCGCCGGATGCGGCTCTGCCACCGGTAATGCGGCCGAGCGGATTATGGATACCGCGCCGACCAGGACATCAAAACTGCCGCTGACCGCGACCGGAGTGACCCCCGACTCGGTGGCTGCCAAGTATGCGGGCAAAAAGCCGCAGCAGTGGGGGATGGATATCCCCGGCATCATCACGAATTTCAATGCCACCGGTAAGCAGTTCTCCGTCACCTTCGACGCATGCGGCGGCCCGGGCAACGACGACGTCGACGAGAATTTGCTGAGTCTGCTTATCGCACAGCAGATTCCAGCCACCCTCTTCGTCAACAGGCGCTGGATCGATGCCAATCAATTCCGTGCCGCCCAGCTGGCGGCCAATCCGCTTTTCGAGCTCGGCAATCACGGCACCGCGCACCGCCCGCTCTCGGTGAACGGTCGCGCCGTCTACGGAATCAACGGCACCGCGTCCCCGCAGGAGGCGGTCGACGAGGTGTGGGGCAATCACGAACGCCTCGTAGCCCTCACCGGCCATGCGCCACGCTTCTTCCGCACCGGTACCGCGCACTACGACGAGCTCGCGGTGTCGATCGTGCAGGATCTGGGCGAGACTCCGGTCGGGTTCTCCATCAATGCCGACTCGGGTGCCACCGCAACGGCCGCCCAGGTGCAGGCCAATATGATGAAGGCCCAGTCCGGGGGCATCTCCATCGCGCACATGCACCGACCCAAGTCCGGCACCGGGCCCGGTATGTACAACGCGATTCCGGCCTTGCGCTCCAGCGGATTCGCCTTCGTCCGACTGCCGTAGTTCCGCCTCCGCTTCGCCCGCAGAGGCATCCACTCCAATGTCGTGGCCCGCCCGGGTCTGGACTGACGGAGCGGGGGAGCGAAGCGGAGGAGCGGAGGAGGGAAGACCCGGGTAACAGGGCCACGACCCCGCCGCAGCGAAGCGGAGGCAGAAAATACAGCTCAGCGGTCGCGAGAGGCGTTCCAGTCGACGGCGACCGATTCGCCGCGGTCGACGGTGAAGAACGCGACCTCCAGTCGCCGCCCGAGGTCAACCAGTTCCAGTGCGGACAGCGGAACCGGGTGCACTATCCGGACTCGCCACGGGGCGGGCTCGTCCCAGGCATGCAATTCGAGGTCCAATCGCAGCACCGGATCATCACGCCCGGTGTAGTCGGCGGCCACCGGCGTGGTGGCGAGCACGGTGGCCTGCGCGCGGCGGCCGTCGCTGAGGATCTTGGCGATATTGGTGCGCGCCGTTTCGTTGACCGCGGGGACATAGAGCACCACGCGGTCGTGATCGCCCGGATCGACCCGGCAGGCGATGATGTCGCCGGGTTGCATCCACTCCTGATCAGGGGGGCTGACACGCTGCCGGACCCGGGTCTCGTAGGCGTGCTTGCCTTCCAATTGGATTCGGACCCAGTATTCGTGGCCGGAATCGGGCCCGTCGTCCTCCTCGGAAGTGCGCGCGCCGCGCACGCTCAGAACGGTGGCCGTGCCCTCGGTGCCGTGGATGAGCAGTTCGCGGCGCGCGGCATCGTCCAGCCCGGGGCCGCGATTCGGCGCCGCGAGATGCAGTCGTAAGCCGGGCGAACCGAATTGGGAGGACAGCCGCCGCCCCGACCATCGCCGGAACAATCCCGGGCGGGGCCCCTCACCTGGGCTGTCGCGTTGTGCACCTGCCGAATTCGGCAGGCCGTCGGATCTCTCGGCGGTGGGACTCGGTCGCTCGTGCGCGGCCATGCTCATGATGGTGAACGGTAATGCTCACCCACTCGTTTCGGCGGTAATACACAGCAACTACCCTTGTCGCCATGACCTCTGCGTTCCCGGCCATCCCCGACGATCTCAAGCCTGCCGACGGACGGTTCGGCTGCGGACCCTCCAAGGTGCGTCCCGAACAGCTGCAGTCCCTGGTGGATACCGGCGCCTCCGTATTCGGCACCTCGCACCGGCAGAAGCCGGTCAAGGACGTGGTGGCGCGGGTGCGCACCGGTCTACGCGAATTGTTCACCCTGCCCGACGGTTACGAGGTCGTGCTGGGCAACGGCGGCACCACCGCGTTCTGGGATGCGGCCGCGTTCGGCCTGATCCGGGAGAAGTCGCTGCACCTGAGCAACGGCGAGTTCTCCTCCAAGTTCGCCTCCGTGGCCAAAGGCAACCCGTTCATCGGCGACCCGATCGTGGTGAAGTCCGAGCCGGGCAGCGCGCCCGAGCCGACCTCCGATCCGTCGGTCGACCTCATCGGCTGGGCGCACAACGAGACCTCCACCGGTGTCGCCATCCCCGTCTCGCGTCCCGCGGGCTCGGAGAATGCGCTGATCGCCATCGACGCCACCTCCGGCGCGGGCGGTTTGCCGGTGAACGTCGCCGACTCCGATGTGTACTACTTCGCACCGCAGAAGTGCTTCGCCTCCGACGGCGGCCTGTGGATCGCGCTGATGAGCCCGGCCGCGCTGGCGCGGGTCGAGGAGATCAAGAACTCGGGTCGCTGGACCCCCGAATTCCTGTCGCTGCCTATCGCGGTCGACAACAGCACCAAAGATCAGACCTACAACACTCCGGCGCTCGCCACGCTGTTGCTGTTTGCGAATCAGATCGAATGGATGAATGGAAACGGCGGCCTGGATTGGGCCGTAAAGCGCACCGCGGATTCTTCCTCACGGCTGTACTCGTGGGCCGAGACCAGCGATTATGCGACTCCGTTCGTGGCGAACCCGGCGCACCGCTCGCAGGTTGTCGGCACCATCGACTTCGCGGACTCGGTGGATGCCGCACAGGTTGCGAAGGTGCTGCGCGCCAACGGAATCGTCGATACCGAGCCGTACCGTAAGCTGGGTCGTAACCAGCTGCGGGTAGGCATGTTCCCGGCCATCGATCCGGAGGATGTGTCGCAGCTGACCCGCTGCATTGATTGGGTCGTGGAAAAGATCGGCTGATACCGAAACTTAGACACAGTATGCGGCGCGGAGCTCTGGCGACAGATTTCCGCGCCGCGTGTCTTGCCCCACGAACCCCAGAAGTGCACTACTGTTCCATTATCGTGGGCGGTGTCTCGAGCCTGGCAGCTGTGATTGGAGGTAACGGTGCGTGAACTTCGAGTAATCGGATTGACGCCCGATTCCACACACATCGTGTGCATCGATACCGAAAGTGGTCAGAAGTACCGGCTTGCCGCCGATGACAAACTGCGTGCCGCTGCCCGCGGAGATCTTGCCAGGTTCGGCCAAATCGAGATCGAAACGGAAGCCACGATGCGCCCTCGCGATATCCAGGCCCGTGTTCGTGCCGGTGCCTCGGTGGAACAGGTGACCGAAGAGTCCGGCATGCCGGCCAGCCGGGTCGAGCGCTTCGCGTATCCCGTTCTGCTGGAACGTGCCCGGGCCGCTGAGCTGGCACAGAAGGCGCATCCGGTGCGCAATGACGGCCCCGCCGTCGAAACCCTCATCGAGATCATCTCCGCGGCCTTCGCCGAGCGCGGCCACAATATCGACGTCGCCGAGTGGGATGCCTGGAAGGACGAGAAGGGCTACTGGGTCGCCCAATTGCAGTGGCAGGCGGGTCGTTCCGTCATTGCCGCGCACTGGCGCTACCAGCCCGACGCGCACGGCGGTTCGGTAGTGCCGCTGGATGATCCGGCCTCCGATCTGATCGATCCGGACTTCGGCCGGGCCCTGCGCGGGCTCGCCACCATCCTGCCCGCCCAGAACGAGCCGGTCGCCGAGGCGCCCGCGCTGCGTACTCCGGCGCCCGCCCCGCGCGAAGAGCGGGCCGAATACGAGAGCTCACCCGCCCGGGTCGCCAGCCCGGCGAGCATGGACGGTTACTTCGAGCAGCGCGCCGCCGTCGGTGACGGCACGGTGCCCGCTGCCACGGTCGCCGCTCCGGCTCCGGTCCCGGTCGCACCCTCGGCTCCGGCAACACCGAATCCGCCTGCGGCTCCGGCACAGTCGGCGCCCGCGCCAGCTGCCCCGGCTCCGGTCGCTCCGTCGGCTCCGGCGCAGACAGCTCCGTCGGCTCCGGCTCCCGTTCCGGCCGCCCCCGTTCCAGCGGCTCCGGCTCCCGCTGCTCCGACTCCCGTTCCGGTGGCCGCGGAGGCTCCCGCTGCGGAACCGTCCGCCCCGGCTGCCGCGGCATCCGCCGCTCCGGCCGCTGCCAAACCGGCTCCGGCCAAGCCGAATCGCGCCAAGCGTGGCGGCAAGGCGCCTATGCCGTCCTGGGAAGACGTACTCCTAGGCGTACGCAGTTCCGGGCATTAACCGCGTCTCCGAGCCGCCTCTCTGAGCCGCCTCTCTGAACCTTTAGCGCGCGGCCTGGGAGCCGTCGGGGGTTGGGGACGCGTGGTGCGGTGGGGAGCCGCAACTATTTTGAGGTGCCCGGGGAGTTACCCGGATCTTACGAGATCGGTTGTTCGGTTCCTTATTTTGCAAACGTGCGGGGCGATGCTGCGCTATTTTCAGCTGAAAGTTTGCTGTATCCCTGAAATTGTTGCGGTGTGGTTGCGGGTTTGGTTGGTCGACTGTGTCGTGCGGATCTTTTTGTGGGGCTATGAGTTCGCCGCGCCGGGGGAGAGGTTGGCGAACAGCGACTTTTCCGGCGTTGGTGGGAGTAGATTTTGTAGTGGTGGCGGTGATTGCCGGGGCTGTCCACGCCGACGCCGCGTCACGGCCACTGAATGTTGCTCAAGAGTTGCTGTCCTTGGGTCGCGAGGAATTCGGGAGGTGCCGGAAGTGCCGTCCACAGTCTCGTCTCTCTGGTACATCGATGCCCCCGACCCGGTCGCGGTGCTGCGCGATCACCCCGGCCCGGATCCCGAGGCCGCCTGGGCGCTGGCACGGCAGCTCAATCCGGAGCGTGATGTGGTGCCTGCCGCCTCCGGCACCCTGAAGGTCTGGGCCGGACCAGATCCGGAATCCATCTATATCGGTTGCTATCCCGGTGTCACCGTCGTCTGCTCCACCCAGGCCGCGCTGCCGAGACCGACGGAACTGCCGGAGCTGCTGGTCCGTCCGCTCGCCTCGGAGCACACCTATCTGATCGCCTATGACCTCTCGCTGGGCTGGGGCGCGTTCGCGCAGTGGGAGCGCGGTGAATTCCGGCGGTCCTTCAGTTCCACACGCGTCAATATCCTCGAGGATCAGGGCCTGCCGCGGGTGTGGGAGCGGCCGCACTGGGCGGGGGAGTACCCCATCGAATTGGAACCGGGCGAAATGGCCGATCCGCAGATGCTGCCGTTCGATCCGCCGGACTTCGCGGACGCCGCCAATCAGGAATGGCTCGGATTCCGTTATCGCGGCAAGTTTTCCGAGGACGCGCTGACGCCGGATCAGATCGCGGTGTGCGGATTCTCGCTGTTCCCCAAGGGGCAGGCGCCCGCGCTCGATGCTGTGCCCGTGCCGGCGGTGACCGAGCGCACCACTGGCAAGCGCGGATTGTTCGGGTGGCTGCGCGGCCGCGATCGGGTCTCCTGAGAAGGCCGGTCCCGGTTACGAGACGAGCAGTGCGAGCCAGGCCACCAGCACGCCCGCGCCCAGTCCGCCGATCACCCAGCGGGTCACCGGCTGGAACCGCCAGCGCCATGCGGTCGGCGTCGCGCCGCCCACCGCAATGAGATTCACGGCCGCGGACAGCAGCGGATGCACCTGTGCCAGTGCGGAACCGAAGGCGTAGACACCCGTGGCGGTCAGCAGCCCGACGCAGACGATGACGGCGATGCCGGTCGCCCACGGGGTCGGTTCGGAGTACCCGTAGCCGTAGGGACCGTCCGGCGGATAACTCACTGGGCACGCACTCTTTCGTAGAAGGCCATGGCGGCCGCGGTCGCCACATTAAGCGAATCGGTGCCCGGTGTCATGGGGATACGCGCGCGAGTGTCGCTGGCCCGCATGGTTTCCTCGGTCAGGCCGGGGCCCTCCGCGCCGAGCAGCAGGGCCACCCGCTCGCCGGTCATGGCGGCGGCGAGCGTATCCGCCTTCGGGTCCGGGGTCAGGGCGATGATCTGGAAACACTTGTCGCGCAACATATCCAGACTGCCGGGCAGTGGAGGCAGTTGTGCGAACGGGATTCTCAGCACATGCCCCATGGACACCCGCACCGAGCGCCGATACAGCGGATCGGAGCAGCGATCACCGAAGAGCACCGCATCCGCGCCCAGTCCGGCCGCATTGCGGAAGATCGACCCGATGTTCTCGTGATCGTTCACGCCCTCCAGCACGGCCACCGTGCGCGCCCCGGCCAGCACCTGCTCGGCGGTGAGTTCGGGCGGCCGCCGCGCCGCCGCCAGCACCCCGCGATTGAGATGGAAGCCGACGATCTCCGCCATCACCTCGGCGGTCGCGCGGTAGTAGGGCACATCCACCCCCGCAAGCTGCTCGGCCAGCAGTTCGTACCGGCGCGCCACCCCGAGCACCGCGAAGGGTGCGAAACGCGAGGCCAGCATGCGTTCCACCACCACGGTGCCCTCGGCGATCACCAGCCCTTTGCCACCGGGCAGGTCCGGTCGCCGGTCCGCATTGCTGAGGTCGCGGAAATCGGCCACCCGCGGATCGGCGGGGTCGTCGATATCGATCACTTCGGCCACCGAGACATTCTCGCGTGACGTCGTTCGGGGTCCGTTCCCGGCACGGCCTAGAGTGATCACGATCCCGATCCCCTATCGAAGAGGACCACCCATGAGCAAGCCCGAAATCGAATTCCAGGACGGGCCCGCGCCCGCCACGCTGGTGATCAAGGACCTCGTCGTGGGCGAGGGCACGGAAGCCAAGCCCGGCGACACCGTCGATGTGCACTACGTGGGCGTCGAGTTCGACAGCGGCGAAGAGTTCGATTCCTCCTGGAACCGCGGCGAATCCATCACCTTCCCGCTGCGCGGCCTGATTCAGGGCTGGCAGGAAGGCATTCCGGGCATGAAGGTCGGCGGCCGCCGTCAGCTCACCATCCCGCCGGAGCTGGCCTACGGCCCCGCCGGCGCCGGTCACCACCTGTCGGGCAAGACCCTGGTCTTCGTCATCGACCTGCAGGACGTGCTGAACTGAGCACCAGCGGCCTGAAACCGCCCGCGCCCGCCTCGCATTCGCGAGGCGGGCGCAGCTGTATGGAATTCGGGCGCCGCCCTGTCGGAGCCGACGCGCCTGCCCTGCGGAACTGGGCTGCGAGGCGACTGTCCCGCGGAGCTGAGTCGCGATGTGCTTGTCTGGCGGAGCTGCGAGGGCGCCTGCCCGGCGGAGCTGAGTCGCGACGTGCCTGCCCGGCGGAGCTTGCCCGGCGGAGCTGAGCTGCGAGGCGGGGCCGATTCGCACTGGTGTGGGGGTTTCGGGGGCTCGCCCCCGAAACGCGACCGCCCCGGATTTGCCGGGGGTCTCGGGGGCTCGGCCCCCGAGTTACCCTGTCGGCTCTAGGAGCCGACGACCGTGTTCATGATGGTTCCGGCGCTGGTGGCGGTGGCTCCGCCGATCATGGCGTTGGCGACCATCTTCGGGGATCCGGATCCGCCGCCCCACTTCTCCCAGGCGAATTTGCCGCCACCGTAGGTGATGGCCGCGATTCCGGACATCTGGGTGAACCAGGTGAAGTAGCGGAACATCTTCATCATCTTGTCGGCCATGGGTGGCGTCTCGGATGTGGGATTGCCCATCTGGGCGAGGACTGTGCCGTACAGGTCGTGCGCGGACAACAGCATGCTCAAGATCGTTTCCTCTCCGGTACCTGGTGCGCGGGGGTTCGAGCCTTGGCGCGGTAGAGCGGTAGTGCAAACGGGTCGATTAGAGCAATTCGGGCATGATTCTATCTGGAAGAACCGCTGATTGTTGCTGATTGTTTGCGAACGTTTATTTGCGAACGATATCCACCGGGTCCGCCAGCGCGGTCGCGATCACGGACTGCTGCGGCACCCCGCGCAGCGGCAGCGCGGTCAGCGCCTTATCTGCCTGCGAGCCCAAAGTGGTCGTCACAGCCTGCAATTGGCCCACCCCGGAGGTCAGCGCCGACAGCGCGGCGAGCAGCTGTGTCTTACCCTCATCGGCCAGCTGCGGAATGCTCGCGGCCAGCTGTCCACCCTGATTCAATTGCGCACTCGCCTCACCCAGGCGCGTCGCGCCATCCCGCAGCAGCTGCCCGATCTGGGTATTCGGCGTGACCGCGGTTCCGACCAGCGTGCCCACCCCTTCGAGCTGTGTTCCCGCCTGGTTCGCGACGGTTTGCAGCCCCTGCAACTGCGTGATGATGCTCGCCAGCTGCGGATCGTTCGCGAACGGCAGTGCCTGCAACAGCGGCACGATGGAATTGATGCCCCCGCTGAGCTGGCTCGCGGCCTGCGAAACCTGCCCCACCGTCACCCCGGTCGAATCCAGTGCGGTGGCAAATTGATTCGCCTGCGTGGTGGCCGCCGCGACCGTGGTGTTCAGGCTGTTGATGGCCGAGGTGATCTGCCCGGCCCCGGCCTTCGCCTGATCCAGGAAGGCGAGCATCTGATCCGCCCCGGACCCGAACTGCTGCGCCCCGTCGGCGGCTGCTTTCACGCCCGCATTGAGCAGCATGGTGGTGAACTGCATCTGCGATACCTGCCCGCGTGCGGAGTTCATGGACGCGAAGACGGTGTCCAGTCCCGATGCGCTGATCTTGCGGGTCACCTCGGTCACCGCGTCGTTCACGGTATTCGCGTCGGCATGTTCGGCGGTGTCCACGGAAACCTGGGTGCGCTGTGGTTTATCGGTGGCCAGCGTGGCGACCGAGGTGGACAGGTTCGCGGGCAGCGTGATCACGGCCGCGTAGTCCTTGGTGGAGGCGGAATCCACCACATCCCAGTGGCCGGTCCCGCTGTCCTGCAGCGCCCGTGCGATCTTCGCGCCCATCGGTCCGGTGTCCTTATTGATCAGTGCCACCCCCGTCGGCGCCGGCGACAGCCGGAGATAGCCGATCACACCCGCCGTGACCGCGGCAGCGAGAATCAGAACGAGCAGGGCCCAGCGACTGCGTTTAGCGAACACTATTAGAACCGTAGAGGTCCGAAATGGCGCTAGCTCTGACGTTTGTCTGAGAGTTCGGTAAAGACTGGATTGTCCGGTATCTCCAGGACCAGTCGCACACCGCCGAGCAGCCCGTCGTCGAAATACGCCCGGCCACCGTGTAATTGCGCCTGCTGCGCCACCAGCGCCAGCCCGAGCCCGGACCCGCCCTTGATGGCCCGGCTGCCCCGGAAGAACCGCTCGAAGACCGCGGTCCGCTCCTCCACCGGAATACCGCGACCATTGTCGTCGACCGATATGACTATGTGCCCGTGGGCATCTCGATGCGCGGACACCAGCGCCTCGGTCGCCCCGCCGTGCCGCGCGGAATTGGTGAGCGCATTGTCGATCGCCAATCGCATGCCGGTCGGCAGACCACGCGTGACCAGCTCGGCATCGGTATCGACGCGTACCTTCAGCGTCGGAAAGTGCCGGCTCGCATCGTGCACGGCGGCATCGATGAGTTCGGCCACATCGGTGGCCACATGGTCGCGCACATTGGTGAGATCACCGGCCGCGAGCCGTTCCAGCGCGGCCAGGGTGGACTCCACCCGATTCTGCCCGCGATGCAGATCGGCCAGGATTTCCGCGCGCTGCGTCTCGTCCAGATCGAGCGTGCGCAGCACCTCGAGGTCGGTGCGCATGGCGGTCAGCGGCGTGCGCAGTTCGTGCGCGGACACGGCGGCGAAATCACGCGCGGTCTCCAGCGCCGCCGCGGTCTCGGCCTGCGCCCGGTCGATGCGCAGCAGCATGGTGTTGACCGCATCGGCGAGCTGTTCGGCCTCCCGCACGCCGGAGCCGTCGACCGGTTGCGGCACACCGGGTTTGCCGTGCCCGTCCAGCCGCTGTGTCAGATTCTCGATGGGCCGTACCGCCCGCCCGCCGAACAGCCAGCCGAGTCCGGCCGCCGCGGCGACCGCCAGCAGTGCGGCCCACAGCACCCAGCGGCGCTGCGCGGCGGTGGCGCGTTCGTTCTCGGTGGTCGGAAGACCAAGGGAGACAATGCGACCCGCAGGCTGATTCTGGGTCGTGGTCATCACGCGGTAGGTATTGCCGTCCACCGTGACGGTCTGATTGCCCACCGGCAGCGGGGGCAGCTGAACTCCGGTGCTCGCCAGGGATCCATCGGCATTGCGGACGGTCAGCGCCAGATCATTGGTGGGCCCGAGCACCCCGAGTACGGTCACCGCGAGCACCGGTTCGATCAATACCACCCGCGAGGTGACGGCCAGCTGCTGATCGGCCTGCGCCAGATTATTGCGCTCGATGGCGTACATGGTGAACCAACTCAGCACTGCCACAATGATTGTCGCGCCGAGCGCGGCCGCCGCGGCGACGCGGGCCCGCAGCGAATACGAGCGGCGGCGAGTGCGACGACGGAAGCGGGGCAGGCGAAGGGCGTTCATTTCGGTGCGCGCAACACGAATCCGACGCCGCGAATGGTGTGCAGCAGCCGCGGCGTGCCGTCGATCTCCAGCTTGCGGCGCAGATAGCCGACAAAAACGTCCACCACATTGGTGTCGGCCGCGAAGTCGTAGCCCCACACCAATTCCAGCAGCCGTTCCCGGCTGAGCACCACGCCGGCACTGCGGGCCAGTGTGGAAAGTAGTTCGAATTCCCTTTTGGTGAGCTCGATTTCGTCGCCGTGCAGCAGGGCGCGGTAACCCGCGACATCCACTTCGAGCGGGCCCACGGTGATCGCACCGGGAATGGTGGAGGCGGGCACATCACTGCGGCGGCGCAGCAGCGCCTTGATCCGCGCCACCAGTTCGGCGAGTACGAACGGCTTCACGAGATAGTCGTCGGCCCCTGATTCGAGACCGGAAATGCGATCGTCGACCGAACTGCGCGCGGACAGTACGCAGATCGGCACCTCATTGCCCATGGCGCGCAGCGCGGTGACCACGCCCGCACCGTCGAGGATGGGCATATTCATATCGAGCACGATCGCATCGGGGGCGGCCTCGGTCACGGCGCGCAGCGCGGCCGCACCGTCCCGGGCGATGACCACCCGGAACCCCGAGAGCCGGAGCCCGCGTTCGACCGAGACGAGCACGTCCTCATCGTCGTCGACGACCAGGACAGTCGGTACCGCTGTGTCCAATTTGCCCTCCGCTTCGCTCCGGGCGGGTTCGCGGCCCTGGAGGTCTCGTTCTTCCCTCCCTCCGCTCCTCCGCTTCGCTCCTCCGCTCCGCTCAGTCCAGAACGAGACGGGCCGCGAACCTCAGGGGTTCGCGGTCCAGTATTACGCCCTCGGTGTCAGTAGTTGTGGCAGGAGTCGGCGACCTGCTGGATCGAGGCGCCGATGCCGGAGGCGCGCGGGTCGTCGGTGTTGGCGGCCTCCGGGTGCTCGCTCATGTAGGCGTCGAATTCGGCCTGACGCTGGGTGACCGGCTGATCGAACTTGGCCTGCAGTTCGGCCTTGGCCGAGGGGTTCTGATCGAGGTAGGTGGCCAGCGACGGGGCCTTGTCGTGCAGCGCGGCATCCACCTGCGTGAAGGTGCAGGTCGAATTCAGCAGCGGTCCGGCCAGATCCGCCGGGCTGGCGGAGGCGGTGGCCGGGACGAGCGAGATGGCGAGGGTAGCGAGCGCACCGGCTCCGAAGACTGCGGCGATCCGGCGATTACGGACGAAACTCATGCATCGACCTTTCTCGGCTAGCACGCGGAACCACGGTGATCCGCGCCAGGACTGTGCGCGGATCCCTCGATCCGTGCCTGCCCGACGCTAGGCCATCGGCATGGGGGGCGCTTGAGCTCAGTCTGAGAAAACCGTGAGGGTGTGTGGCGACGGACACATGTCAGGCGGTCGGCGCGGGATCTCCGGCAGGCGCGGCGGCGGGGCCCTCGGTGGCATTCGGATCGATGCGGCGGAACGGCATGGTGGCGGCGGTCGCGGCATCGGCCGCCGCAATGCGCTCCTTATCCTCCATGAGCGTCACCGCATCCCGGATCTGCTTCTCCAGGGTGGTCAGCATGCCCGCGTCCTCGATGGTCGGCGGCACCTCGTACGCATCACCCGCCGCGATCTGACGCATGGTGCGGCGCAGGATCTTTCCGGAGCGGGTCTTGGGCAGTGCGGTCACCGCGACCACGTCGTAGAGGGTGGCGATCGCGCCCACCCGCTGGCGGACCCGGTCGATGATCTCGGCGCGCAGGCGTTCGGGCTCGATATCGACACCGGCCTTGAGTACCACGTATCCGATGGGCCGCTGCCCCTTCAGCTCGTCCGGCACCCCGACCACCGCGGTCTCGGCGACCAGTGGATGCCCGGCGATGGCGGCCTCGATGCCGCCGGCCGAGAGCCGGTGCCCGGCCATATTGATCACGTCATCGCTGCGCCCGAGGACGAACAGGTACCCGTCCTCGTCGAAGTAGCCGGAGTCGCCGCTCAGATAGTGGCCGGGATAGGCGGAGAGATAGGAGCGTTCGAAGCGCGCGTCGTCCCGCCACAGCGTGGTCAGGGTGCCGGGCGGCAGCGGCAGCCCGATGACGATATTGCCCTCTGTATTGGGCGGCACCGCATTGCCGTCCGAGTCCAGCACGCGCAGCCGGTATCCGGGCACCGGCACCGAGGCGGAACCGGCCTTGATCGGAAGTTGTTGCAGCCCGAGCGGATTGGCGCAAATAGGCCAGCCGGTCTCGGTCTGCCACCAGTGATCCACGACCGGGCAGTCGGGCCGGTCCGCGAGCAGGGTCTCGACGGACCACTCGTAAGTGGTCGGGTCCAGGCGCTCGCCCGCGCAGAACAGGGCGCGCAGCGAGGACAGGTCGTGGCGGCGGGCGGTCGCGGCCTCCGGATCGGCGCGGCGGATGGCGCGCAGTGCGGTCGGCGCGGTGAACATCACATCGACCTTGTATTCGTCGACCATGCGCCAGAAGGCGCCCGCGTCGGGCGTGCCGATCGGCTTGCCCTCGTACAGGACAGTGGTCGCGCCGACGAGCAGCGGCGCGTAGACGATGTAGGAGTGCCCGACGACCCAGCCGATATCGGAGGTCGTCAGCATGACCTGGCCGCCGTCGACGTCATAGATATTGCGCATGGACCAGGCCAGCGCGACCGCGTGCCCGCCGTTGTCGCGCACCACGCCCTTCGGCTTCCCGGTGGTTCCGGAGGTGTAGAGGATGTACAGCGGATCGGTCGCGGCCAGCGAGACGGGGGCGGCGGGTTCGGCGTCGCGGGTGGCGTCGTCCCAGTCCAGCCAGCGGGCGGCCACGGTCTCGGAGGAGGCGGGCAGGCTGTCGGTGGCGGCCTGATCGGCCGGAAAACGCATGGGGTCGAAGCCGTCGCGGTGCTTGACGATGACATTGCGGGCCGCGGTGGTCTGGGCGAGGTCGAGGGCCTGCAGCACGATCGGCGGGTATTCGATGCGCCGCCCCGGCTCGAGACCGCCGGAGGCTGTGATGATGAGCACAGGCTCGGCATCATCGATGCGGGCGGCCAATTCGTGGGCCGCGAAACCGCCGAAAACCACCGAGTGCACCGCGCCGATCCGGGCGCAGGCGAGCATGGCGATGACCGATTCCGGAATCATCGGCATATATATGACGACTCGATCGCCGGTTTTGACGCCGAGCCGCAGCATGGATCCGGCAAATCGGGCGACTTCGTCCAGTAGCTCCCTATATGTGTAAACCAGCCTGGCACCGGTCATAGCGGAGTCGTATATTAGGGCGGGCTGATCGGCGCGACCCCCCTCCTGACCCGGGGAACCCTCCTCGGATGGTGTGATCTCGCGCACATGTCGATCGAGCGCATTGTAGGAGGTGTTGAGGCGAGCGTCCGGAAACCAGCGGGCCGTCGGGCGCGCAGCCGAGTCGACAATGTGGGTGGGCGGCACATCCCAGCTGATGGACTCGGCCGCGGTGCGCCAGAACTCCGAGGGATCGACCAGGCTCAATTGATACGCCGGTCGGTACTCCTGCTTCACGTTCAACCCCGTGACTCCCTAGCTCCGCAGCACGCATGTGAAGGGCATGGATGCCCGCCTCGATAGATCAGCCTGATTGTGGCAGACTTCACGCGACGTCCGGGCGGACGCCGCGACCTTTGATTTTGCCTGCAAACGGCAGGTCAGCGGCCGGTGGTTGCCAGAAGGTCACACAAGAAGTTATTGATCCGTTAGAATCGCATGTCACATATTTCGGCCGTCATGGACGCAATTTCTCGGCCAGCCGCAGTTCTCGGTCAGCTCTGCTTGTCGAGCCCAGCGTGCGATCGCGGAGGCTCGCTGATAGCGCGTGGCAGGGGCCAGTTTGGAAAGTGAGTGGGAGATGCGTGACGCCGCTAGGTCCGGCAGCAATAAGCGCTGGGCGCTGAGCAACTGGGACCTGCGATGGAAGGTGACGGCGGTTCTCGCCGTCCCGCTTTTGGTCGCCGTCGTGCTGGGTGCGTCCAGGATCTCGGCCGAATTCGCCGACTCGAGCCGTCTTGCCACGGCTGTCGATCATGTCGGGGTCATCCCGGCGATCACCGGTCTCAGTGCTGCCGCCGGCCAGGTCTCCTCGGGCCAGGCCATCATGATTTCGCCGACTCAATCCATGACTTCGGACCCTGAGTTGGCCGCCTTGGACACCGCGATCCAATTCGCCGAGAAGGCGGCGCCGCGGGTGAGCGATATCCCCAGCGCGCGCTCCGCACTCGACGAGATGATCGTGAGCGCCAAGGCCGTCCGGGCCGAGGGCCTGGTTCCGACCAAGACGGTCGCCGACGCCACCGCCGCGACCGAGAAGATCCGCGGCGACAGCGTCAAGACGGTCGAGACGATCGTCGCCTCCGTCGCCGATAAGAATGTCGATCAATCCAAGCTGCGCCTGGTCGATTCGCTGAACACCCGCGCCATCATGGTCGGGGAGATCGCGGGCATCGCCGAGGCGCTACGCGGTAATTCCAAGGACGGCCTGCGCGACTTCACCATCAGCGCGAACACCGAACGCCAGATGCTCGGCGTGCTCGGGCACCGCTTCGCCGACG
Organism: Nocardia sp. NBC_01388; assembly: GCF_045040085.1. Lineage (NCBI taxonomy): Bacteria > Bacillati > Actinomycetota > Actinomycetes > Mycobacteriales > Nocardiaceae > Nocardia > Nocardia sp. NBC_01388. The sequence goes on along the minus strand of NZ_CP109553.1, from coordinate 5,783,422 downwards.
GTGACGCCTCCATCTCGGATCTGAACCGGCTCGTGGATACCCGCCTGCAGCTCACCACCGGTGCGCAGGCCACTTCGGGTCAGCTGCCGGTCGCCGATATCAAGGACTCGCTCGAGCAGAGCCTGAACATCTATCAAACGATCGTGAACAACTCCACCAAGGACATTGTGTCCCGGGTGGATTCGCTGGCGAGCACCGCGCGCACCGATGCCATCCGCTACTCGGTGATCGTCATCGCCACCATCCTCGGCGCGCTCGCGCTGGCCGTATTGATTGCGCGCGCGATGATCGTGCCGCTGCGCCGTCTGCGCCTGGCCGCGCTCCGTGTCGCCGAATACGACCTCGGCCAGGAGGCCACGCAACTGCGTGACGGCGCCGATCCGGAAGATGTGCCGCTGGAACCGATGCCGGTGCACACCGATGAGGAAATCGGCCAGCTGGCGCGCGCCATCGACGATATCCACGGGCAGGCGCTGCGCCTGGCCGCCGATCAGGCCACCATGCGTACCCAGGTCAACGATATGTTCGAGACCCTGGCGCGGCGCTCCAAGTCGCTTGTCGATCACCAGCTCTCGCTCATCGAGGCGATGGAGTACGACGAGAAGGACCCGCGCCTGCTCGAAAACCTCTTCCGCCTGGACCATCTCGCCGCGCGTATGCGCCGCAACGGTGACAACCTGCTGATTCTGGCCGGTACCACCAAGCAGCGCCGCGGCAAGTCGGCCCCGGTCGAGATCGCGGACGTGCTGCGCGCCGCCATCTCCGAGGTCGAGGACTACGAACGCGTGAAGCTGGGCGCCACCCCGCGCGGCGCGCTGACCGAACCGGCCGCCTCCGATATGGCGCACCTGTTCGCTGAGCTGCTGGACAACGCACTGCGTGCCTCGCCGCCGGAGACGGACGTGAAGTTCACCTTCGCACAGGCACACGATCAGGGGCTGCTCATCGAGGTCGCGGACCGCGGCATCGGTATGCCGCCGGCCGAAATGGCCGAGATCAACCGTCGTCTGGAAACCACCGCCGAGGTCGGCCCGGACACCGCGCGTCACATGGGCCTGTTCGTGGTCGGCCGTTTGGCCGAGCGCCACGGCCTGGTCGTGCGACTGCGCCCGACCTTCGATACCGCTCGCGATCCCGGCGTGACCGTGACCGTGCACGTACCCAAGCCGCTGATCGTCGGCACCACTGGGCCGATTGCGGTTCCGCCGCAGTCCAATCAGCAGCAGCCGGCTCCGGCCGTGCCGCAGGGCGCGGGCAATCAGGCCGGTGCGCCGTCCTCCATGCAGATGCGTGCGGTCACCCGTACCGCCACCGGCAATGTCATGGTCACGGTGGATCCCGGTGTGAGCGGGCCGATTCCGGCCGGTGCGCCGGCTCCGGCGGCGGCCAGTGCCTCCACCGGTCTTCCGACCCGGCAGCCCGGTGTTGCCATTCCGGGCGGTCTGCCCGGTAGTGGCGGCGGTCTGCCGCAGCGTCAGCCGGGCGTCAACGGCCCGACCGTCAAGCACACCGTGGCCGCCCCGGCGGTGGATAGACCGGGTGGCCTACCCCAGCGTGCTCCCGGCGCCAACGGTCCGGCCGCGCCGACCGCACAGCCGGGCGCCAACCTCCCGCAGCGCCAGCCGGGCGATGGTCCGGCCCGCCCGGGCGGCGGTCTCGCCGCCAATATGCTGCGCCGCCAAGGTGGTCCGGGTGCTCCCGGCGGACCGGGTGCCCCGGGTGCTCCGGGTCAGCCGCCGCGTCCGGGTGGCCTGGGTGGTCCGGGCGAGTCCGGCCTCCAGCAGCGCGGCCCCGTGCCGCCGCAGCGCGATGGGTCCGGTGGCCTGCCCCCCCGCGATCCGTCCGGTGGCCTGCCGCAGCGTGATGCTTCGGGCGGTCTGCCCCAGCGTGATGCGTCCGGTGGTCTGCCGCAGCGTGATGCCCCGGGTGGTCTGCCGCCGCGTGGTCCGTCCAATGGTCTGCCGCAGCGTGGCGATGCCGCCGGTGGTCTGCCGCAGCGTCAGCCGGGCGTGAACGGGGCACCCGGCCGGGAGCCGAGCGTCGGCCTGCCGCCGCAGCGCTCCACGCCGGGTGGCTTGCCGACTCGTGATCCGGGCAAGAATGGCGCCCCGCAGAACGGTCAGCCACTGGGTGGTGCCGCACCGCAGCGGGAAACCGGTCTGCCCCAGCGTGATTCCGCCCCGATCAACCGCCCGCCGCGTGATCCGGCCGCAGGCGGTCTGCCGCAGCGCGGCGACGCCGGGGGTGGTCTGCCGCCGCGTGATCCGTCCAATGGTCTGCCGCAGCGTGGCGATGCCTCCGGCGGTCTCCCGCAGCGTGATGCCTCGGGTGGTCTGCCCCAGCGTGATGCGTCCGGCAGCCTCCCGCAGCGTGATCCGGCCGCGGGTGGTCTACCGCAGCGCGACGCATTGGGTGGTCTCCCGCAGCGTGGCGACGCTCCCGGTGGTCTCCCGCAGCGTGGCGACGCTCCCGGTGGTCTCCCGCAGCGTGGCGACGCTCCCGGTGGTCTCCCGCAGCGTGATCCGTCCAACGGTCTGCCGCAGCGTGATCCGGCGTCCGGCGGTCTGCCGCAGCGTGATGCCTCGGGCCGCTTGCCGCAGCGTGGTGATGCGTCCGGTGGCTTGCCGCAGCGTGGCGACGCTTCGGGTGGTCTGCCGCAGCGTGATGCGTCCGGTGGACTCTCGCAGCGTGATGCCGCGGGTGGTCTGCCCCAGCGCGATGCCACGGGTGCGACCGGTCTGCCGCAGCGGGATACGGGCCGCCACGGCCTGCCGCCGCGCGATGCCGGTCTGCCGCCGCGCGATGTGGGCCAGACGAACCTGCCGGGCCGCGACGCCGGTGGCAATCGCTTGTCGCCGCGCGATCCTGCCGCCAATGGCTTGCCGCAGCGTGACTCCGGATCGACCGGTCTGCCGCAGCGCGGCGATGCCTCCGGTGGTCTGCCCCAGCGTGGGGATGCCTCGACCGGTCTTCCGCAGCGTGGGGATGCGTCCGGTGGTCTGCCGCAGCGTGATCCGGCTGCTGGTGGCGGCCTGCCGCGCCGTGCGCCGGGCGGCAATGGCGCGCCGCAGCAGGATGCCCCGTTCGGTGGTCTGCCACAGCGCGCCCCGACCGGCGGTCTGCCGCAGCGTGATCCGGCGAGTGGCGGTCTGCCGCAGCGCGACGGCGGTCTCCCGCAGCGTGGTGTGACCGGTCTGCCGCAGCGTGATCCGGGTGCGGGCCTCCCGCAGCGCCCGGCCCCGCTGCCCGGAATCGGTCTCCCGCAGAACGATTCCCTCGACCCGAAGGATCGCGGGCGGCACAGCTTCCGCTCGAATCCGCAGAAGGCGGCCTCGTTCTTCCAGACCCGTTTGCAGCCTGCGGGTGAGGCCGAAGCGTCCATGGGTACGCCGATTTTCGCCGAAATGATGTCGGCGTGGTTGACGGATCCCAGTGCGGACCGCTCCCAGGTGGCAAACTCCTTCGAATCACCGGGTGATGAGGGTTGGCAGGCCGCGCAGCGCGCCATCGAAGCCGAGCCGCAGCGGCGTACCCCTTCGGGTCTGCCGCAACGTGACCCGGGTAATCGTCTCGTGCCGGGCGGTGTGAACGGAAACGCTGACAAGCAGGCCCATCGCGACCCAGAATCCATCAGGTCGAGTCTGAGTCGGCATCAGCAGGGTGTCCGGGATGGCCGCGCAATGAAAGAAATGAACCTAACCGGAGATAAAGGAGACCGATGAACCCCGATCTAGGTGGTACGAAGCGTCAGCTGGATTGGCTGGTTTCGAATTTCGCCAATGAGGTTCCCGGCGTTGCGCATGCGGTTCTAGTTTCGGCGGACGGCCTGCTGATGGCCGCGAGCGCGCAGCTGCCCGTGGATCGCGCCGAGCAGCTGTCCGCCGTGACCGCGGGCCTCGCGAGCCTGTCGGTGGGTGTGTCCAATCTGTTCGAGGGCGGCACCGTGCTGCAGTCGGTCGTCGAGATGGAGCACGGATACCTGCTCCTGATGGCCGTCGGCGATGGCTCCTACCTCGCGGTGCTCACGAATACCTCGTGCGACATCGGACAGGTGGGATACGAAATGGCGTTGTTGGTCGAGCGAGTGGGCCAGACAGTCCAGGCCACACCTCGCGTCACGATGGGTTCCTGATGGCGGGATGGACATAGACAACGAACGTGTCGGTAGCGCCGAGCCGAGCCTCGTCCGCCCGTATTCCCTGACCGCCGGCCGTACCCGGCCGAAGGTGGAATTGGCGTTGGAGGCGCTCGTCGCATCGCATCCGGTCGCCCTCGAGCGGCAGTTCGAACTCACCAACATCGAGACGTCAATCGTGGAGTTGTGTAGAGAATCGCCGTCTGTCGCCGAGGTCGCCGCGCGCCTGGGTATCCCGATAGGGGTGGCCCGGGTGCTGGTCGCCGACCTCATCGATGCCGGCCATGTGCGGGTTTCGGCGACATTGAAAGACGATTCCAGCGACGATGAACGTCGCGAGCTGATCGAAAGGGTTCTCAGTGGACTCCGGCGTATTTGATTCGACGACACAGGTCGATACGCGCACAAGCAAGCCCACGTCGGCCAAGATCGTGGTCGCCGGTGGTTTCGGTGTGGGTAAGACGACCCTGGTAGGTGCCGTCTCGGAGATTGTTCCGCTGCGCACCGAGGCTTTGGTGACCAATGCCAGTGTCGGCGTGGACAGCCTCACGGGTGTCCCGTCGAAGGCCACCACCACGGTGGCCATGGACTTCGGCAGGATCAGTCTTGCCGACGACCTGGTGCTGTATCTGTTCGGCACGCCCGGCCAATACCGCTTCTGGTTCATGTGGGACGACCTCATCAAGGGCGCCATCGGCGCGGTGGTGCTGGTCGATACTCGCCGTCTGGAGGACAGTTTCGCCGCCGTCGATTATTTCGAGGCGCGGAACCTACCCTTCCTGGTGGCGATCAATGAATTCGATGATGCGCCAAGGTATCCGGTCGAGGACATTCGTCAGGCACTCGCTGTGCCCGCGGATGTGCCGATCCTGTCGATGGATGCCCGTCGACGGGAACCGGTGAAGCAGGCGCTCGTCGCCGTCACCGAGTACGCACTGCGCAAGGTAGTGCAGGGCTACTAGTTCGCGGCTCGAATCCGGACTGCGGCGATTCCCGCACGCGCCAGTCGGGCGCGGCGAAGGACTGCCGGTAGGAAAAGATTCGAGCTTCGAGGGCCGCGAACCAGCGTTGCCGCGGGCAACGCACGTGGTGCACAACTATGCTCGCGCCCGTGAAGATTTCGGCGCGCGAATTGCTCGGCGAATTGCTCGATCCCGGTTCCTTCGAGAGCTGGGATCGACCGCCGATCGAAGTCCCCGCTTCCCCGGCGTATCGGGCGGAGTTGGAGACGGCCGCGTTGTCGGCGGGCACCGACGAGTCGGTGCTCACCGGTGCCGGGTTGCTGCGTGGGCGGCGCATTGCCGTAATCGCCTGTGAATTCAGTTTTCTCGCCGGATCTGTCGGTGTGGCAGCGGCCGAACGCATTGTGTCGGCGGTGGAGCGCGCGACAGAGCTCGGCCTGCCGCTGCTGGCGTCGCCGACCTCCGGTGGCACTCGAATGCAAGAGGGCACAGTCGCTTTCGTGCAGATGGTGAAGATCGCCGGCGCCATCGCGGCACACAGGTCCGCAGGGCATCCGTATCTGGTGTATCTCCGAAATCCGACCATGGGTGGCGTATTCGCCTCGTGGGGATCGTTGGGGCACATGACTTTTGCCGAACCCGGGGCATTGATCGGCTTCCTGGGTCCGCGCGTGTACAAGGCACTGTACGGCCGCAACTTCCCTGAGGGTGTGCAGACCGCGGAAAATCTCTACCACAGCGGCGTCATCGACGGCGTGGTGCCGGTCTCGGTGTTTCGCCGCATCGCGCACCGCACCCTGAACGTGCTCTGCGACGGACCGCAGCCGCTCACCGAAATGGAAAGCGACACCCGCGAATTCGACAATGGCGTAGGGATCCTGCAGGCCGGGCACGAACTGCGCGGTCCGGCACTGCAGGTCGGTGACAATGTGCCGGCCTGGCAGTCGGTGCTCATCTCCCGCCGCGGCGACCGCCCGGGTATTCGTGACCTGCTCCGCCACGCGACCGATCGAGTTCCCCTGTCCGGCACCGGTCAAGGCGAATCCGACCGCACGGTGGTGCACGCCCTCGCTCGATTGCGGGGCCAGCCGTGCGTCCTCTTCGGCCACGATCGCGCCGGTCAATCGCCCGACCAGACAATGGGTCCCGCAGCGCTGCGGGAAGCCCGCCGCGCCATGCACCTGGCCGCCGAACTGCATGTACCGCTGGTACTTGTCATCGACACCATCGGCGCCTCACTCTCCCGTGAGGCGGAGGAGCGCGGCCTGGCTCCCGAAATCGCCCGCTGCATAGCCGATCTGGTGACCCTCGATACCCCGACGGTCTCGGTCCTGCTGGGCCAGGGCAGCGGCGGCGGCGCGCTCGCCCTGCTTCCCGCCGACCGGGTACTGGCCGCCGCCAATGGCTGGCTCGCCCCCCTCCCGCCCGAGGGCGCCAGCGCCATCGTCTACCGCGATACCCTGCACGCCCCGATAATGGCTGCGACGCAGGGCATTCGCGCGACGGAACTGCGCGCGGACGGCATAGTCGACACCATCGTCCCCGAATATCCCGATGCCGCCGATGAGCCCGTGGATTTCGCCCTCCGCATGGTCTCGGCGATCGCCGTCGAACTCGCCGAACTGACCTCGAAGCCGGTAGCAGAGCTCCGGGCCGTGCGGCACCGCCGCTATCGCCGCTTGGGCTTGCCCAGCTGAGTGCTGCGACCGATCTTGGTGGCACCGTTTTCGGGCGCTCACAGAAGCGCGCACATTTCACTACCGTGACGAAGCGACACAGACGGAAATACTTGCGGCGTAACAGAATTGCTTCGCGAGTCCGAATCGCGAAGGCTTCTCATGTGCCGAACTGCTCGTCTCATCACGATCGGCGCGGTCGCGGCGCTGACCACCGGCGTCACCACCGCTTCCGCGGATACGGCCTCCGCCGCCTCGGGTTCGGCCGGTTCGGGTTCGTCGAGCATGGTCGCCTCGATCGTGCGGGCGCTCGAGTACAGCCTGGGAGCGTCGTCCGGCAGCTCGGATGCGATGCGGAAGCTCCTCGCCGGCACTGGCTCTTTCAGTCCCTGTGATCTCACCGCCAGCCTTGATCCCGCCTGCACGTGGGGCGCGGGCCGGTAGCTGCTGAAAGTTAGCTCGTTCACATATCGATATCCGGGGCTGACACGCGCGGGCGCGTGGTTGACGCCCCGGTAAACCGCTTCTACGGTCGGAATGGTGACTTACCGGAGCGAGACCAGCGCAGTTCCTTCCATCGTCCTGAACGACGGGCAGGTCATGCCGAAGCTCGGCTACGGCGTGTTCAAGGTCGCCGCCGAGGAGGCCGTCGACGCGGTGGCGGCCGCACTGCAGGTCGGCTATCGGAGTATCGATACCGCGGCCATCTACGGCAATGAGTCCGAAGTGGGCAGCGCACTGCGGGAGTCGGGCCTGCCCCGCGACGAGCTCTTCGTCACCACCAAGCTGTGGAACAGCAATCAGGGCTACGACTCCACCTTGCGCGCGTTCGACGAGAGCATGAAGCGTCTCGAGCTGGACCGATTGGACCTCTACCTGATTCACTGGCCGATTGCTGAGGCCGGACTGTACGTCGATTCGTTCCGCGCGCTGCAGGCTCTCAAGGCGCAGGGCCGGGTCACCTCCATCGGCGTCTCCAACTTCACCCGGGCCAATCTGGAGCGGGTGATCGCCGAGACGGGTGAGGCCCCGACGGTGAATCAGATCGAGCTACACCCCTACCTGCCCCAGACCGAACTGCGCGCCTTCCATTCCGAGCACGGCATCATCACCGAAGCCTGGAGCCCCCTGGGCCGTGGCGCGGAGCTGGAGGATCCGGTCATCGCCGCCATTGCGGGCGAGACCGGCCGCACTGCCGCCCAGGTGATCCTGCGCTGGCATATGCAGCTCGGCAATGTGGCCATCCCCAAGTCGGTCACCCCGTCCCGGATCGCCGAGAACTTCGAGGTCTTCGATTTCGAACTGACCGACGAGCAGCTGTCGCGAATCAACAGCCTGGACAACGGCACTCGCATCGGACCCGACCCCGACACCTTCCAGATCGACGCGCCCGCCTGATTCCGCCCGCGCTCGCCTCACCGCTGTGGCCACCTGCTGTCGATGAGGTCGGTGAACATCCTGGTGACGCGGTCGGCGAGCGCGGCCGCGGTGGTGCCCATATGCGCGGCGCGCGCCTCGAGTTTGCCGTCGAGGGTGAGCGAGGCCAATCCGTGCGCGAGGCTCCACCAGGCCAGGGCCAGGGTTTCGGCGTCCTCGGCCGGTAGCTCGCCCGCCCGGGTGGCGTCGGCGAGCGTGTCCTCGAGGATCGCTCAGGCGGCGTCGCCCGCGTCCTCGGTGTCCGGATGGTTGTGCGGCTGGGAGAGTTCCGGGCGGAACATCAGCCGGAAATAGGTCGGGTGCTCGCGCGCGAATCCGACGTACCCCTCGGCCATCTGTCCCGCGAAATGCCCGGCGTTCCGGATTTCGGCTTCGCCACCGTGGACGTCCGCGATCTGGCCATCGCCCACCGCCTCGCCATGACCGCCCCTCGAGCGGCGGGCAGCCGCTATATCTGTGCAGGAGAACAGGTCTCACTCCCCACCATGGCCCGTATCCAGGCGACTACCTACCGCGTCCCCACCCGTGTCCTGCCCGATTGGCTGATCCGTCTCACCGCCCGTTTCACTCCGGCAGCTCGCACCGCCGCCCCGCTACCTCGGTCAGACGGAGCGAGTCAGCGCGGCCAAGGCGCGCGCCGAACTCGGCTGGACGATGCGCCCGGTCGAACAAACCCTCCTCGACACCGCCGCCGGCCTCATCCGCTTCGGCCTGGTCGCCGACCCGGGCGCACCCGGCGGGAAGAAGGCGTCCACCGCTCCCCGGGCTGTCGTGGCGTGAGCCCCGGCACGATCCGGAATTTCGGAATCGGCTGCCGGGCTGCGAATCCCGCTATTCGCCGGCCTTGTTCATCGGTGCGGCAGGCCCAGATAGGTGGTGAGTTCTACCGCGGCCGCGCGCCCCGCTCGATTGGCGCCGATGGTGCTGGCGGACGGTCCGTATCCGATCAGATGGATGCGCGGGTCTGCTGCCACCCGGGTGGCCAGCTGCCCGGTCATGGTGATGCCACCGCCGGGCCCGCGCAGGCGCAGCGGGGCCAGGTGATCGAGTGAGCTGCGGAATCCGGTGGCCCAGAGAATGACGTCGATATGCTGGAAAGTGCCGTCGGCCCAACGGATTCCGTCGGTTTCGAGGTGGTCGAACATGGGTTTCCGGTCGAGCACGCCGCGCGCCCGGGCGGCGCGGACGCGGTCGTCCTCGGGTAGTCCGGTCACCGATACCACCGAGCCGGGCGGCAGTCCGCGCCGCACCCGGTCCTCGACCATCGCGACCGCCGCACGACCGTCCTCGGGCCCGAAGCTCTTGTCGCGGAACACCGGTTCGCGCCGGGTGACCCATGTGGTCTTCGTCACCTGTGAGATTTCGTCGAGCAGCTGGATGGCGGTGATCCCGCCGCCGACCACGAGTACGTGCTTGCCCGCGAATTCCGCCGCGGTGCGGTAATCGTGCGCGTGCAGCTGCCTGCCCCGGAAGCGGTCGGCGCCGCGGTAGTAGGGGATGAACGGCTTGTCCCAGGTGCCCGTGGCATTGATGAGTCCGCGCGTGCGAATGCTGCTGTCCACCAAAGATGTAGAGACCGTTCGGTCTTCATCGCCGCTGCCACCCGGCCGGGTCTCCGCATGCAGCAGACCGTCGACCTGCTCATTCGGGCAGGTCACAGCACTGGCCCGATCGCACACCACCCGCACCGACACCGGCCGATGTACCCGCAGATCGAAGCGCTTCTCGTACAACTCGAAGTACTGCGGCACCGCCGTGGCTGCCTGCGCATGCTCCGAGCCGTCCGGCAGCGTCTCCTCGAACGACATGCCGGGCAGATCGTGCACCCGATTCACCGTGCTCAAAGTCAGTGACGGCCACCGGAACTGCCACGCCCCGCCCGCCGCGGGGGAGTGGTCCACAATCAGGAAATCCTCCTCGGGCCGCAGCCCGAGCCGCCGCAGGTGGTAGCCCACCGACAGACCGGCCTGGCCCGCACCGATCACCAGGATCTCGACATCGGGTGTTGCGGTCACGAACCAGACGGTACGCCCGCTTACAGTTGAGATGACCATGGGTACGCAGCACAGTGGGGAAGGACAAATGCTCGGAGTCAGCCGCGATGGCGAAGTTGTCACCATCGAACTGCAGCGTCCGCAACGACGGAACGCACTCAACGAAGAGCTGGTCGGGCTGTTGCGCGACGCGATCGAGCAGGCCGCCGAGTCGGCGCGCGTCATCGTGCTCACCGGCCAGGGACCGATCTTCAGCGCCGGCGCTGATCTGGACGGGGTCTACTCCGACACCTTCCTGGAGGGTCTACTAGGTATGTTGGCCACCATCCAGACGGTGCCGGTTCCGGTGATCTCCGCCATCAACGGCGGGGCGCTCGGCGCCGGGGTACAGCTGGCCATCGCCTCGGACCTGCGAGTGATGAGCCCGGATTCGTTCATTGCCGTGCCGGCGGCGAAACTCGGTATCTCCGTGGACCGTTGGACCGTGCGGCGCCTCTCGGCGCTGATCGGCCCGGGCCCGGCGCGCACCATTCTGCTGGGCGCGGATCGGATCACGGCGCAGGACGCCTACAACTTCGGCTTCGCCAACAAGCTCGGCACGCTGGCCGACGCACAGCAGTGGGCCAAGCAGATCGCCGAGCTCGCGCCGCTGTCGCTGCGGCATATGAAGCTGGTTTTCAATGATGACGGCAGCCGGACCACGGATACCGCCGAGCAGAGCGCGGCCCTGGCGGCAGCCTGGGCCAGCGACGATGCGAAGGAGGCGCGCGCGGCCCGGCTGGAGAAGCGCCCGGCGAAGTTCACCGGCCGATGAACGCAGAGCGCATGGCCGCAAACGCGCGCAGACTGGTGGGTATGGCTGCGGGTGCGTTCGGAATCTCCTGGTTGGTGCGGGCGGCCTGGGGCATCCCGTCGGCCATCGGCGCCTCGACGTCGGCCATCGCGCCGACGGCGACCGGCGCCACCACCTATCGCAAGGGGCAGTTCCACAACACCGAGCCCAGTTCACAGCTCACCGGCTCCGGGTTGGATCTGCTGTATCAGCTTGTGACACAGCGGGATACGGGCCGCCCGCCCGGGCAGATCCCGGTGGAGACCCCGGTTGTTCCCGATCAGGCCGCTGATCTGGCGGTCACCTGGTACGGCCACGCCTCCTGCCTGGTCGAGGTCGACGGCTATCGCGTACTGGCCGATCCGGTGTGGAGTGAGCGCGTCTCGCCGTCGCCGCTGGTCGGCCCGGCCCGCCTGCATCCGGTGCCGACGCCGCTGGAGGCGCTGCCGCCGCTGGACGCGGTGCTCATCTCGCACGATCACTACGACCATCTGGACCGCGACACCATCGATACGCTGGTGCGCACCCAGCGGGCGGTGTTCATCGTCCCGATCGGCATCGGCGCGCATCTGCGGCAGTGGTCGGTGCCGCCGCAGCGCATTGTCGAATTGGATTGGGGCTCTTCGGTTTCCCTCTCCGAACTGGAGCGCGAGCATGACGACGGCACCGATCTGGTCATCACCTGCTCCGAGGCCAGGCATTTCTCCGGGCGCGGGCTGGTGCGCAACACCACGCTGTGGGCGTCCTGGTCCATCGCCGGTCCGACCCGCCGGGTGTATTTCGGCGGCGATACCGGCTACACCAAGGCGTTCGCCGAGGCGGGTGCGCGGCTGGGCCCGTTCGATCTGACCCTGCTGCCCATCGGCGCATACGACCGGCACTGGCCGGACGTGCACATGAATCCGGAGGAGGCGGTGCGCGCACACGCCGATCTGTGTGTCGGAGACCCGGGCTACGGCCTGCTGGTGCCGATTCACTGGGCAACCTTCAATCTGGCCTTTCACGGCTGGTCGGAGCCGGTACGCCGGTTGGTCGCGGCAGCGCGGGAGGCGGGCACCGCGGTCGCCGTGCCGAAGCCGGGACAGCGGATCGACCCGATTGGCCTCCCACCACGGGATACCTGGTGGGAGGATGTCCGCGAATGACCTAGGACCGAGAGTGAAGGAGCAGGGGCTGTGAGTCTGATAGACACGCTCAAAGGATTGGTCGGTAAGGGCAAGGAAGTGGCGGCCCAGAACGCCGACAAGATCGAGCAAGCGGTCGACAAGGGCAAGGACGTCCTCAACGAGAAGACCGGCGGGAAGTACTCGTCGCAGATCGACAAGGGTGCCGACGCGGTCAAGAACGCCATCCCGGCCGATGCCGCGGCAGAGGCGGCGTCGGCCGCTCCCGCCGAGCCCGCACCGGCCGAGGCGGCGGCCGCGCCCGCCCCGGAGCCGGCGCCCGAGCCGGCTCCGGAACCCGCTCCGGGGGAGCAGCCTCCGGCGTAGTTCCAGCCAGGTCGTTGCGGGCCGTTCGGTTCCGGCTGAGAACGCGCCGGTGTCCTGAACGGCCCGTTGGCTTTTCATGCGCTCTAGACTGCAGGGATGGGGTCCCGGCGGGATTTCGGGGGCATCGAGGTTGGTCTGACCAACCTCGACAAGGTGCTGTACCCGGCCACCGGTACCACCAAGGGTGAGGTCATCGATTATTTCGCCGCTATTGCTCCGGCCCTGCTGCCGCATATCGCGGGCCGGCCGGTGACCCGCAAACGCTGGCCGAACGGGGTCGACGAGTCGTCCTTCTTCGAAAAGAATCTGCCCGAGCATGCGCCGAAATGGTTGCCGCGCCGCACCGTAGAGCATTCCGACCGGCCGGTGGTTTATCCGCTCATCGAATCGGTGGCCGCCATGGCCTGGCTGGGCCAGCAGGCGGCGCTGGAATTACATGTGCCGCAATGGATTTTCGACGGCACCGAGCGTGGTCCGATCACCCGGCTGGTCTTCGATCTGGACCCCGGGCCGGGCGCCGGACTGGCGCAGTGCGCGGAAGTCGCGCTCATTCTGCGGGATGTGGTGCGTGAGGTGGGCCTGGACGCCTATCCGGTGACCAGCGGCTCCAAGGGAATTCATATCTACGTGCCGCTGGATCGGCAGCTGGGCCCGAAAGGCGCATCCACCGTCGCCAAGCAGGTGGCCACCAATCTGCAGCAGCTGCGCCCGCAATTGGTGACGGCGAATATGGCCAAATCCGCGCGTGAGGGCAAGGTGCTACTGGATTGGAGCCAGAACAATCCGGCCAAGACCACCATCGCCCCGTATTCACTGCGCGGCCGCACCGAGCCGTGGGTCGCAGCGCCCCGCGGCTGGGAGGAGATCGAGGATCCGAAGCGGTTGCGGCACTTGCACTTCGGCGAGGTGCTGCGGCGGTGGCGGGAGAGCGGTGATCTGCTGTCGGGGTTGGACGAACCGCTGCCCGAGCGCACCGGCGATCGCCTCGACACCTACCGCTCCATGCGCGATGCGCAGCAGACTCCGGAGCCGGTGCCTGCCACCGCCCCGGTGCCGAGTGCCGGGAATCGCTATGTGATCCAACAGCATCGAGCGCGGCGGCTGCACTGGGATCTGCGCCTCGAGCGCGACGGCGTGCTGGTGTCCTGGGCCGTGCCCAAGGGTCCGCCGATCGACACCCACGAGAACCGGCTCGCCGTGCACACCGAGGATCATCCGCTCGAGTATCTGGACTTTCACGGTGCTATTCCCCAGGGGCAGTACGGGGCCGGGGAAATGGAGATCTGGGATTCCGGCGTCTACGAGACGGAGAAGTGGCGCCCGGACGAGGTCATCGTCCGGCTGCGCGGGCAGCGCCTGGACGGCCGATACGCGCTCATCCAGACCAACGGCAATCAGTGGCTCATGCATCTCATGAAGGATCAGGCCGCGCCGGATGCCGCGAAAGGACATGGTGCTCAACAGGTTTCAAAGCCCAAGGAGCCGGTGCCGCTACCGCACGGCCTGACGCCCATGCTCGCCACGCCGGGCGATGTCAGCACGCTCGACGCCGAGCGCTGGGCGTTCGAGACCAAGTGGGACGGCTTCCGCCTGATCGCCGAAATCGACGACGGCACGGTTTCGCTGCGCAGTCGGACCGGGCATGTGGTCACCGCCCGCTATCCCGGGCTGGCCGCACTCGGCAGCGAATTATCCGGTCACCGTGTGCTTTTGGACGGTGAGGCGGTGGTCTTCGACGATCACGGCATCGCGAACCAGGGCCTGCTGCGCGCCGATTCGCATCGCGCGGTCTTCGTGGCCTTCGACGTCCTGCACCTCGACGGCACCTCACTGCTGCGCAAGCGCTACGAGGATCGCCGCCTCGTCCTGGAGACCCTGGCGAAACAGGCTCCGTCCCTGGTGGTTCCGGCCCGCCTCTCGGGTTCGGGGGCGGATGCCCTCCGGTACAGCCAGGACAACGGCCTGGAAGGAGTGGTGGCCAAACGCCGCGATTCCGTCTATCTGCCCGGTCGTCGCGGTAGTTCCTGGATCAAGACCCGCAATTGGCGCACGCTGCCGGTGATGATCGGCGGCTATCGCAGTTCGGCGAACCGCCAATTCGCCTCGCTGCTGGTGGGCATTCCGCATGCGGGCGGCCTCTACTACCTGGGCCGGGTCGGCACCGGCTTCACCGATCGGGAGTTGACCGACCTGTCTGCCCAGCTCCGCCGCCTGGAGCGCAAGACCGGCCCGTTCGACAATGAGCTCACCGCCGAGGAGAGCAAGGACGCCGTCTGGGTGAGCCCGAAACTCACCGGCACGGTCCGCTTCATGAACTGGACCGAGGCCGGACGCCTGTGGCATCCGGCCTGGATTCCCGCCTCGGACTGAGCCTCAGCGCGCCGGCGGCCAGCCCGTCTTCTCCAGCAGCGGTGCGAGGGTGTCGGTATCGGTCACGACGGCATTGCCCTGGAAGGCGAATTCGTCCCAGGCGCGCGCCAGTCCGGCCTCGTCACGACCACCGACGGCATCGCGCACCACCACCGGAACGAATCCGAGGTCGGTCGAGTGCGCGACGGTCGGCGCAATGCCGATCTCCAGTGCCACGCCGGTAATGGCATACGCGCCGATGCCCAGATCGCGCAGCGTCGAGGCCAGCGGCGTGCCCTCGAACGCCGACATGGTGGTCTTGTCGAAGACGACCTCGTCCGGCTGCGGCCGCAATTCCGGCACGAGCTGGAAACCGGGCGAATCGGGCTGCAGAATCGGATTCACCTCGTCCACCGAATCCACGCCCTGCCAGTTCATGGCCATACGCAGCGCAAACGCTCCCATGAGCCGCTTGGGCAGAAACATGTGCCGCAGGAAGATCACCGGATACCCGCCGCGCCGGGCGGCCTCGACCACCTGCACCACCCGCTCCACCACCTGCTGCCCGTCCGGCAGCTGCCCGACCACCCCGACCTGCATGTCGTAGACGATCACCGCCAGCCGATCCGGCGCACACAGATCCTCGAGCGTCTCCGGAATCCGCACTCCATTACCGTGTCGCATCGCTCTCCGTAATCGGTAGCTCCCACAACAGCTTTCGAAATCCACAGTACTAGGGAGTTGCCACCGGGAGCGGAGCGGCGGCCGGACCGTGGTCGGCGGCCTGCGCGGGGACTTCCCGGAAGCCGGGTAGGAAGCGGTCGACGAAGGGGATGAGCAGGTGAATGAGGGGCCCGATCCCGAAGGCGTAGACCAGGGTTCCGATGCCGACGCTGCCGCCGAGTATCCAGCCGATCGCCAGCACGGTGACTTCCAGCGAGGTCCGAACAATCCAGACCGGCCGCCCGGTCCGGCGAACCAGTCCAGTCATCAGTCCATCACGCGGACCTGGACCCATGCCCGCGCCGATATAGAGCACGGTGGCTATCGCATTGAGCACCACCGCCGCACCCATGGCCCCGACCCGCAACCAGAGCCCGTCCAGCTGCGGTAGCACCCGCAGCCCGACGTCCACCGACACCCCGATCACCACGACATTGCTGATGGTCCCCAACCCCGGCATCTGCTGTAAAGGTATCCAGGCCAGCAATACCGCGGCCCCGGTGATGGCAACGATGGTCCCGAAACTCAGTGACACATGGTCGGCCACTCCCTGATGAAAAACATCCCAGGGATCCAGCCCGAGCGCCGCCCGCAGCATGACCGCCATAGACAAGCCGTACAACCACAACCCGACATAGAGGGCAACCAGCCGACGCAACAACATGCGCCAATCATCCCCACAGCTGGCCTTCTAAAACAGATCCACTTCCAGGTTACTGGCCTGAATTTGAATCGGCTCCGCACAACGAGCGTTTCAAGCCCTGACACGAGGCGAATAAGACCCCGGTCGTCGTCTGGTCGGCGCGCCGCGCGCAGGCCATGCCGGTCGCGCCAAATTCGTCGGCCGTTCGATGCGCGGCGTGCGAACCCGCGCGCGGTGATTGACGCCCGCCGTGGTCGATTACACGACCCGCACCCGAGCCGCACAGTTTGCCCGGGGGCCGTGCGGATCGGGTCGGGGTTGTGCGGATCGGGTCGGGGTTGTGCGGATCGGGTCGGGGTTGTGCGGATCGGGTCGGGGTTGTGCGGATCGGGTCGGGGTTGTGCGGATCGGGTCGGGGTTGTGCGGATCGGGTCGGGGTTGTGCGGATCGGGTCGGGGTTGTGCGGATCGGGTCGGGGTTGTGCGGATCGGGTCGGGGTTGTGCGGATCGGGTCGGGGTTGTGCGGTTTTCGTTCACGGCACGTCTGCGGAGCGAGCGCGCGTGCGGGCCGGCAGGGCGGTGCAGGAGTTGTGCTGGTACAGCTGTTGCTGGTGGGGTGTTGTTGCGGCGTGGCTTCTTTCGGGCGCGCGGGAAGGCGCTGACCTGGGGGTATGGTCGCAGTAATTGTGGTTCTCCGATGCGCTGGAGCTGTCGGTCGGCGCGGTCGAGTCCGTCGGGACTGGGGCGTCGGGGTATTCGACGCTGGAGGCCGGTATGCGGGGGAATGGCTCGACGGGGTTCGGACGAATCGCATGCGGGAGCGGTGGCACCGGGCCGGGCCGGTCGGTGGCGGCGACGGGGTTCGGGCGATTCGTGTGGCGCTGTGCGGTGCGGTGGCGGCTTGGGGTGGTCGGGATCGTGGCGATTCTGGCGGGGGCCGTGCTCGCGCCGGCCGCTTGGGCGGATGTGCCGTTTCCGGAAGACGATTCGTTTTATGCCGCGCCGGCGGCGGTCGGGTCTTTCCCCGAGGGTGCGGTGCTGAATTCGCGGCCGATCTCGGCGTGGGGGTTGCCGCTACCCGTTGCGGGGTGGCAATTGCAGTTCCGGAGTACGGATTCGGCGGGGACGGCCATTGCGGATGTGGCCACTGTGCTGGTGCCGGTGGTGCCGTGGTTCGGCGCGGGTGGGCGGCCGCTGCTGTCATATCAGGTGGCGGAGGACAGTCTCGGGACCCGGTGTGCGCCGTCGTTCGCGCTGGGTGGCGGGCGGGATCAGTCGATTATCAATACGGCGCTGGACATTCCGTTCCTCACCGCGATGCTGCTGCGGGGCTGGGCCGTTGTGGTCACCGATTACGAGGGACCGCAGTCGCGGTTCTTCGACGGGGTGAACTCGGGCCGAGGTGTGCTGGACGGGGTGCGCGCCGCCAAATCGTTTGCGCCGGTGGGCATTACCGCAAGCAGCCCGATCGGCGCCTGGGGCTACTCGGGCGGGGCCTTCGCCACGCTGTGGGCCATGCAGCAGCGGGCAGCCTATGCGCCGGAGCTGTCGTTCGCGGGCGTGGCTTCGGGCGGAGTGCCCGCCGGTATCGCGGATATCGCCCGCCGGGTCGACGGTCAGGCACAGGCAGGTCTGGCGGTCCTCATGCTGGTTGCGTTCGCGCGCAACGATGGGGGATCGGGATTGCTGGATGATTTGAATGATCGCGGTCGCGATCTCGTCGCGCAGGAGTCCACCGCCTGTGGTGCGGATTTGGTGCTGCGGCACGTGAATCAGCAGCTGGATGAATACTCCGATACGCCGAATCTGCTGTGGCATCCGCAGTTCGTGGCCGCCACGCAGCGTCAGGAGCTGGGCGCCAGCCCGCCCGACGTGCCGCTGTACCTGTACCACAGCACCGCTGACGACGTGATTCCCGTCGCGGGCTTCTCCGCCCTGGTGGATCGCTATTGCGCACTGGGAGCGGACATTACGGCCGTGCACTCCGCCATCCCCGGCCACAATCCCGCCGCCGCGGTGGAGTCCCTCGGCGCGATGAACTTCCTCGCCGACCGCTTCGCCGGACAACCGGTGGCCCCGGGCTGCACGGTGCGCTGAACCGGTCGGGGCGCACACCGAAAGGTGCGCGCCCCAACAGAATTCGGCACCTACGAC
The DNA here is from genome assembly GCF_045040085.1 of Nocardia sp. NBC_01388. NCBI lineage: Bacteria > Bacillati > Actinomycetota > Actinomycetes > Mycobacteriales > Nocardiaceae > Nocardia > Nocardia sp. NBC_01388. Next base: position 5,765,027 of record NZ_CP109553.1, on the reverse strand, counting down.
TAGTTGACGGTGCTGTCGTTGTACTTGGTGGTGCCGGGAGCTGCCACGAGCGTGTTGACGAGGTCGATTCCGGCGATGAGCAGCGCGGGGCCGCCGACCACCAGGGTGCCGATAATGCCGCCGACCGCGGCGCCGGCGATAACGCTGGCGATGACGGTGGGCCCGGCGACAATTCCGGACAGGCCGACCAGTGCGCCGAGCGCGGTGCCGATGAGGCCGCCGATGGCGGTGGCAATGCCGAACTGGCTACTGAAAGTCTGCATGGCCAGCAGGTTTTCGGAAGGAGACGCCACCGGCTTGACCGCCACCGGGTACGCCGCGGCGACATTCTTGACCGCCGTCAGCGACAGCGTGTGGGAATCGTCGGCGAGCGAGCTCGTGAGCGGATACGCGGTGCCATTGTCCTCGAAGGACAGCGGCAGGCTCACCAAAGTGTTACCCGCGGTGTCCTTGATGTTCACCGCGGAGCCGGTCAGTTCGAACCGGCCATTCGTTAGAGTGGTCACCACGGTGTTGCCGACCAGGTTCGCCTGGTATCCGATATCGGGAACAGCGGAATCGGCATGTGCGACACCGGCTCCCGCGATGGCGACCGCAACTGCGATAGGTACGGCAACCGCGGTGATCTTGCGCAGCATCATTTGGCTTTCCAACTTTCATCAGGTCCTACGGGGCAAACCCGTGCTCAACACGATCAATTCCCTTCCATCCGGAAATGTGTTGAGCCCCCACGCGTTTGCAACTACCCCTTTGCTAGGGATTACGTTAGCGCGCCCCGCCGACAGGTCGAACCATTTTTGTCACCTGTGTCAGATCAGAGCAGTACTTCGGCCAGAATTCCGGCCGCGCAGAGCAGCACCAGCAACACCAGGGCCACCGCATCCGACCGACCCGGTGAGCTGGGCCGCGCGGTCAGCTCACCGGTGCCGCCGCGGGTGGTGATGGCCTCGCCGAGCTCGCCCGCACGCCGGCTGGAGACGGCCATACTCGCGGTCAGAATATCCACGAACGGGTTCTCCGAAGCCCGGTGCACCAGCGAGTCCTTCGGCCGCAGCTTGCGCGCCGCGCGCAGAATCCGCAGCTCCTCGAGCAGCAGCGGCAGCCCGCGCAGGGTCAGCGCGACCACCACGGCCCACTCGTCCACGGGCAGGCGGTGGGTAACGCCTCTGCGGGTCCAGCCGAGCCGGCGCAGCGGTGCGCCGAGCTTGGCCAGCGCGGGCGCGATCTCGCCCATGGGCGTGGTCCAGGCGACCAGGAACGAGGCGCCCAGCAGCAGGAATCCGAAGAGGATGATCTGCGCGTAGCGCAGCACCGCGTCCAGGCCGACCGGTGCGTTGATGCCCGCGCCGATCAGAATGCCGAACCATATCCACCACGGGAACCGCGGCAGCGTGCCGAGCGGTAACCGGGCGAGGAACCACACCGCGATCAGGAAGACCGCGCTGACCGCCAGCAGTCCCCAGGACGGCGTGAACATGAGCAGCACGCTGAAGACGAAGACGCCGACAATCTTGGTGCCGGCCCAGAGCCGGTGCACCGGACTGTCTACGGGAACCTCGCGGAGAATGACGCTCATCGGAGGCCTCCGGTGAAATCGTGCGCCGCGGCGGCGGCGGAATGGGTTGCGGCGGCATCGTTGTCGAGCAGATGTCCGTCGCGCAGGTGCACGATGCGGTCACAGACGACCGCCATATCGGCGACATCGTGCGAGATGACGATCAGCGTCAGCCCGGAATCCCGCAGTCGCGCAAGCAGTTCCACGACCCCCGCACGGCCTTTCGGATCGAGTCCGGCCAGTGGTTCGTCTAGCACCACCACCGCCGGGCGGCTCGCGACAATGGCGGCCAGCACCACGCGCTTGGCCTGCCCGCCGCTGAGCGATTCGATGGAACGCGAGGCCAGCGCCCGATCCAGGCCCACGGCATCGAGGGCGCGGGCCACGGCGGCGGTGCCGCGACCACCCCAGTCCTCGATTTCGCCGCCGACGGTCTGGCGCTGCAATTGCAGCCGGGAATGCTGAAATGCCAACTGCACGGCCCCGATTCGCTTGTGCGAGGGCCGGGCGCCGGTGAATTCGCGCAGCTCGCAACAGCCGCCGCTGGGGACGGTCAGCCCCGCCATGATCCACGCGAGCGTGGATTTGCCGGACCCGTTGCCGCCCACGATCAGCAGTGCCTCACCGCGCCGCACCGAAAGGTCGATGCCGTGCAGAGCGGGCGTCTCCCAGGGCGTGCCGTGGTTGTAGGTGTGCCGCACATCGCGCAGCTCGAGGACGGTATCGCCCATGGGCCGCTGCCGGCGATCCCGCACCGGCCGGGGCCACGCGGGCAGATGGTCGACCGAGCGCCCGCGTTCCAGATGCACCACCCGATCCGCGGCCGCCGCATCGGCCTCGTGATGGGTGACCAGCACAACCGCCATGGAGTGCCGGCGCGGCAGTTCGGCGAGCAGTGCGACCAGATCGCGCCGCCCCTCCGGATCGATCATGGAGGTGGCCTCGTCGGCCAGCAGCAGGGTGGGTTTGCGGGCGAGCGCGGCGGCGACGGCGAGCCGCTGCTGCTGTCCGCCGGAGAGCGTGGCGGTTTCGCGCCTGCCCATACCCGTCAATCCGACTTCGCCGAGCAGTCCGTCGATATCGACCTGCGCGGCCAGCTCGGTGGGCAGCCCCCACACCACGTCATCCTCGACGAGCACACCGAGCGTCTGACTTTCCGGGCGCTGCAACACCATTGCGGTTCCGCCGGTGACGCCGAGCCCCGCCGATCCGGGCCGGGTGACGGTACCGCCGGTCGGTGGCCGCCCCGCGAGAATCCTGGTGAGCGTGGACTTTCCGGACCCGTTGTGCCCGACGATCGCCACGAATTCGCCCACCTGCACGGTCAGGTCGATGCCGGACAGCGCGTCGGTGTGCGCTTCGGGATAGCGAAAAGCGACCTGCCGCAAGGTGATCGGCAATGGTGCGACGGGCCGATCGTCGGCGGGCGCATCGAGCAGATCATCGCGACCCGGCAGCCAGGCCAGCCGATCGAGCACCGATCCGAGCACGAACCAGGACACGATGCCGCTGACGAGCATGCCCGCGATGATGCCGCCCCCGATCCACGCCCACCACCAGTGCAGGACCGCTTCGGTGTACCCGGCGATGTGCCGCCCGAGCGGTTCGAGCAGGGCCTGCCGCGCCGCGAGATTCTGCAATCCCTTGGCGCTGTTGCGGATATTGTCGAACAGCAGATGCCGAGTCCCGGAGAGCACCAGCAGCATTCCGACCGAGAAGACCGCGAACACCAGCCCCGCCAGCGAGGACAGTCCGAGCACCGCGAGCAGCCCACCGCGCCGCCGCTTGACGATCCCGATGATCCCGCCGATCACCGCCACCCCGACCAGATTGATCGCAGGCGCCAGCCCCGCCGCCACAAACGTCACCAGCGTCCCGGCGACCGTGGCCGTGAACACCGCCCGCAGCCGATGCCGGTGCGCGAGCAGCCCGATGGGCACCGCCGCCACCAGTTGCAGCGCCGCCGCGAACGGCACCAGCGACCCCACGGTCACCAGCCCGACGGTCGCCCCGCCGAGCACCGCCCCGGTAGCGAGTTCGATCGGCCGAAGCGGCCCGTGCGCAAGAACGGACCCACCCAGCCGTTCCGGCATGGCATTACGAGTCTGGGACGAATCGGTCACGCTAACCAGTCTGCCGTGTCCCAGCGTGTCCCCAGGTAGACCTCACTACATTCACACAAGTTCGACAGCTTCTACATACATGCGCAACTATGCATGTATTGGATTGCGGCGGTGTGCCGCAACCTGTGCGGCCGGTCCTACTGCGCCGGATCCTTCGCGATGACCTTGACAAGGTGCCAGGTGAAAGCGGGGGCGTCGGCGGGAGGGTTGTGCCAGGGGCGCTGTTCGATGCGCAGTTGGTAGTGGAAGCCGGGCTGGTAGTCGAAGCCGGCTATGCCGGTGTAGTGCAGTTCCCAGGGGCCGTTGGGGGTGCGGCTGACCTGGAGGCAGGTGTGGGGGGCGACGCCGTTGCAGGGGACGGGCCGGTCGGCTACGTAGAGGTCGAATTGTTCGGTGCCGGGGTCCGTGGTGGTCGCGGCGGAGGTGGCCGCGGGCCGGTCGGGATTATCGGAGCCGCAGGCGGTGAGGGGTAGGACTGCCAGTAGTGCGAGCAGCGCTGAGAGCGGGAGGCGAGTGCGCATGGCGTGAATATGCCACAGGTTTGCTGTGGGTCGTGCTCATGCCGGGGTGAGTCGGTAGTCAGCGCGTCGGACCTTGCGGGTGCGGCGGCGGTAACTGCGGGTGGTGCCGGGCCAATTATTGGTGATGCGACCGGATTTCGTGCGATACCAGCTGGTGCAGAAGTTCCACGGAGTGCGAGCCAGCCGCCCCTGCAGCGCGGTGTTGTACTCGCGCTCGGTCTCCGGCAGCACTTCCAGACAGTGTCCGGGCTGTTCGGCCAGCAACTGCACGGCATGCCGGATATACCGAGCCTGCGACTCGATCATGTAAATGATCGATCCCACACCGAGATTCGTATTCGGGCCGTAGACCAGGAACATATTCGGGAAGTCCGGCACCGTGATTCCGAGATAGGCGTGCGCACCGCCCTCCCACACATCCGCCAGATTGCGGCCACCGCGCCCGCGAATCTTCATGGGCCACAGGAACTCCGTCCCCTTGAACCCGGTGCCGTAGATGATCGCATCGGCCGCGTGCAGCACGCCGTCGGCGGTCCGCACCCCCTCCGGCACGATCTCGCTGATGGCGGTCGTCTCCACCGCGACATTCGGCTGCGCCAAGGCTGGGTAGTAGTCATTGGAGAACAGCGCCCGCTTACACCCGATCGGATAATCCGGCGTCAACTTGGCCAGCAGTTCGGGATCGGTGACCTGCTCCGCGAGATGTTTCCCGGCCATCCGCGCCACGGCCCGCGTGATCCCCGGATACTCCACCAGCCCCAATGCCACGAACTCGGCGATCGCCCACCACGAGAAGCGTTCCGCCGCCGGCAATCCCGGCACATGCAACAGCACCCGCTGATGAATCGGCCGGTAATCGGTATCGAACTTGGGCAGCACCCAGGCTGCCGTCCGCTGGAACAGCGTCAGCTGCGCGACCTGCGGCTGGATCTCGGGAATGAACTGAATGGCACTGGCACCGGTCCCGATGCACGCCACCCGCTTCCCCCTCAGTTGCACACCGTGATCCCACCGCGCCGAATGAAACGACTCCCCGGCGAAGCTCTCGACCCCGGTGATCGCAGGCAGCGCGGGCCGCGACAATTGCCCGACCGCTGAGATCAGCACATCGGCGGTCCGCGCATTCCCGTCGGCGGTCTGCACCGTCCACTGCCCGCTGACCTCATCGAATTCCGCCTCGGTCACCTCCGCCCCGAACACGATCTGCTCGAACAGCCCGTGCCGCCCGGCCACCCCGCGGATATACGCGACAATGTCCTCCCGCCCCGAATACCGCTGCCGCCATTTGGGTTTCGGCTCATACGAGAACGAGTACAGCGGTGAAGGCACATCACACGCTGCCCCCGGATACGTATTCTCCCGCCACACCCCGCCCAGATCAGCCGCCCGCTCCAGAATGGTCACCTCCCGAAACCCATTCCGTTGCAGCTCGATAGCCATCCCGAGCCCACCGAATCCCGCACCGATGACAATGACCGAAGGCATATGGCCCACCTCACATCGAAGACCCCTCAACTGTAAGAGCGCGCCGTCAGGTTCGTGGGCGACCGGATCGAGAATTTCGGCCATAATCTGGCTATGAGTCAGGTGCAGGAGGCGGGGATTCGGGATTGGGACTTTCCGCGTGGGGTGGCGAGTGTTGCCCTGATGGTGGGGTTCGCGCGGGAGCAGGGGGTGGCGGCGGGGCGGATATTGCAGGGGAGTGGGCTCGGGGAGAAGGCGCTGGGGGATCCGGATGCGCAGATCGATGCGCATACCGAGCTCGCGGTGATCCGGAATCTGGTGCGCGAGCTGGGGGCGCGGCCGAACCTCGGGCTGGAGGTGGGGCGGCGGTATCGGATCACCACGTTCGGGATCTTCGGGTTCGCGTGTGTGAGCAGTCCGACGCTGGGGGAGGCGATCGCCTTCGCACTGCGGTATCTGGAGTTGAGCTTCACGTTCTGCATTCCGGTGGCGCGGTGGCAGCCGGGGGAGTTCGTGGCCCGGATTCATGATGAGCGCATCCCCGTCGATGTCCGGCGGTTCCTGGTGGAGCGGGACGTGACCGCCATGTTCCAGATGCTCTGCGATCTGCTGGGCGATCGGGTGGATCTGCTGCGGGCCGAATTCGATTTCCCGACACCGGCGAATATCGACCTGTACCACGAGATCTTCGGAGTGCTACCGCGGTTCGAGCAGCCGCACAATCTCTTCTCGCTGGATCCGGCCATCCTGGAGCAGCCACTGCCGCAGGCCAATGAGCACACCCTCGCCATGTGCCTGGCGCAGTGCCGGGAGCTGGTCTCGCGCCGCCGGGCGCGCACCGGCATCGCGGCGGATGTGCGCGAGCTGCTGGTCCCGCGCGGCGGCGCCGACGGTTTCGCCGCACCTCCCGGAATCGACGCGGTGGCAAGGGATCTCAATATGAGCACCCGCACCCTGCGCCGCCATCTGGATACCGCGGGCACCAGCTATCGGCAGCTACTGGACGAGGTGCGCCGAGCGCTGGCGGAGGAAATGCTCACCGCCACTCCGCTTTCGGTGAGCGATGTGGCGATCCGGCTCGGTTATGCGGAGGCCTCGACCTTCATCCACGCCTTCAAAAGATGGACGGGGACAACGCCTTCGGCCTATCGGCGCGGCGCCGTCAGTCCTGTGGTTCGCTGAGCCAGCCGCCCATGGCGACCGGCCGGAACATGGACAGCAGCCGGCCGTCCTGAATGGAGTGCATGACCAGCGCGGGATCCGGTGCGAAGTCGATCGGCACATGTCCCGATCGAGCCGTCTCCCATTCGCCGCCGATGGTGGAGGAGACGCTCGGCGCGACGATGAGCGGTTTGCCCGCGAACGACGTGACCAGGCCCGAATGCACATGCCCGGTGAGCACGCCGAGAATGCGATCGTCGCCGGACACGATGTTCTCCAGCCGCTCCGGATTCGTCAGCCGAATGGGGTCGACTACCGTGCTGAGCACCGGAACCGGCGGATGGTGCATGGCGATCAGCACCAGCTCGTCCGGCGGCGCGGCGGACAGCAGATCGATGAGCCAGGAATAGGTCTCGTCCTCGAGCAGCCCCTCGGGCTTGCCCGGAATGCTGGAGTCGAGCAGTGCCAGCGTGACACCGTCGACGCTGTGCGCCTGATTGATCGGCGCGTAACCCGCGGTGCCGTCCAGCAGCACCTTGCGCATATTGCCGCGATCATCGTGATTGCCGGGCATGATCACCACCGGCACATCGGCGACCAGGGCATTGCGGGCCTGCTGGTACTCCTCGATATCGCCCTCATCGGCGATATCCCCGGTCACGATGATGACGTCGGGGCGCTGCGGCAGCTCGGCCAGATAGGCCATCACCCGCTCGGCGCGTTCATTGTTCCTGGCGCCCATATTGAAGTGGGTGTCACTGAGCTGTGCCAGCAGAACCATCGGCATTCGCTTTCTGTGAAGGGCCGCATCATTGCGCCCGATCGTGCCGCGCCAGCGCGTCACGTCACCAGGCTAGATGCCCTACCGGTATGGATCTCAGTGAGACTCGCCACCGAATATAGCTGTGTCCAATTTGCCCTCCGCTCCGCTCCGGGCGGGTTCGCGGCCCTGAAGTCTCGGTCTTCCCTCCTCCCTCCTCCGCTTCGCTCCCCCGCTCGTCAGTCCAGACCGAGACGGGCCGCGAACCTTGATAGCTGATCAGGGGCGGGTGTAATCGAGGTCTCGCCCACTGTCCAGAAGTCTGGTCCCGGCTCGGCTTCCAGGTCCAGCACCGGGGGAGTGCGCCAATCCGCGTCCAGCAGCAGGCGCCATGAATGCAGATAGGTGCGGGCATGCGCACCGGATTTGTCGAAGAGCGGATCGCCGACGATGGGATGCCCGATCCAGGCCAGGTGCACCCGAATCTGATGCCGCCGCCCCGTGATCGGCCGCAGCGCCAGCACTGTCTGCGTCTCGGTACGGGCGACGGTCGCGAATTCGGTGACCGACGGATAGTTCTTGCCCGCCAGCACATCCCGCTCATCCACCTGCCAGCGTTCGCCCTCGCGCTGAATGCTCTCGCGCGGCGCGGCGATGCGCACCCGGTTCTTGCGCCCGACACTCAACGGCAGGTCGATGACCCCGCGGTCCGGCAGATCCGCCGGACCGGTGGTGACCGCCAGATACGCCTTCCGCGCCGTGCGCTTGTTGAACTGCCGGGTCAATTGCCCGTGTGCCGGCAGTTCTTTGGCGAGCAGCACCAGTCCGGAGGTCACCTTGTCGATGCGATGCACCGGGTACAGCGTCTCCCCGTGCGCTGCGGCGAGCTCCACGATGTCGGTGTCGTGGCGCTCGCCGGTGACCGAGATCCCGGCCGGCTTATTGAGCGCGAGGACATTGTCGTCCTCACTGATCAGGCACTGTTTCCGCAGTTCGGGCCAACGCGTATCCACAGTGCCCACCCTAGAGAGGGCCCGCGATCAGGCGATGGCCCGCTCCAGTTCGGCCAGCCCGTCCTCCATATGCCCGGGCAGCCGATCCAGATCCGGCACGGTGCGGCGGCAGCCGACAAACCCGAAATCGAGGTTCTCGCCATTGGTGGTGAGCGTGATGTTCATGGCCTGCGATTCGAACGGAATCGACAGCGGATAGTTGCTGTCCAGTCGCGCGCCCTGCATGTAGACCGGTTTACGCGGCCCGGGCACATTCGAGATGACGAGATTGAACGGCATGCGCGGCAGCGCCTCGAACCCCGGCAGCAGTGAGACGCCCAGCGGCGACATGAGCAGCGCCGAGAGCGCCATGGCCTCCAGCTTCGGCAGCTGGGTGAAGACCTGCTTGGCCTCGCGCATGGACGTGCTGATCGAGGTCAGCCGCGCCATCGGATCATCCAGGTGGGTGGCCAGATTCGCCAGGCAGGCCGCGACCATATTGCCCTCGGAGGCATCGGCCTCGGCGGCGGTGCGAATATTCACCGGCACCATGGCGATGAGCGGTTCGGCCGGCAGTCCGTCGTGCTCGATGAGATAGGAGCGCAGCCCGGCGGCGCTCATGGCCAGCACCACATCGTTGACGGTCGCACCGGTGGCCTGGCGCACCCGGTTGATGCGCTCCAGCGGCCAGGAGCGCACGGCAATGCGCCGCGCCCCGCCGATCGACACATTGAACATGGTGCGCGGCGCGGTCATCGGCATGGTGAGCCGGCCGTCGATAGCCCCGCGCAACGGCGCGGCAATCGATGCGGTGCTACGGACCATGCGCGGCAAGGCTTTTCGCAACTGCTGCCATGAGCTGGTGCGTTCGACCCCCGCGAGTTCGGCGCTTTCGCGAATCGGCGCGGTGCCCCACGGCACCCGCACCTGCGAATCCAGCGGATCGTCGGTGAGCGTGCGCTGTAGCAATCGCATGGCGGAGACGCCGTCGATGAGCGCGTGATGCATTTTCATATAGAGCGCGAAGCGCCCGTCGTCGAGGCCCTCGATGAGCCGGGCCTCCCACAGCGGCCGGTGCCGGTCGAGCAGGATGCCGTGTAGTCGTTCGGTGAGATCCAGCAGATCCTCCATGCCGCCGGGCCCCGGCAGCGCACTGCGCCGCAGGTGGTAGCCCAGATCGACATGTTCGGCATGGGACCAGGACACGCTGGAGAAGCCGCCGAAGGTGCGGCTGGGGTGTCTGCGGAAGCGGGTGCGCACCTCGGTGGAGGCGGACATGGCCGCATAGAGGTCGTGCACGAACTCGGGCCCCGCGTCGGCGGGCGGTTCGAACAGTTGCAGACCACCCACGTGCATCGGATGTTCGCGGGATTCGATCGCGAGGAAAATAGCGTCGAGAGGGTTCAGAAGGTCCATCGGTTCGCCTAACCGGTGGGGCAGCGCTGTTCGACATTCGGCACGCACAACTGCCCAGGGAGATACGGTCGAGCGACGCTGCCCCCCGCTGCGTTGACGGTGAATCAGATTATCACTGTGCTTGTTTCGTTATAACCGGAACTTCGGAATGCAAACCTCCGGCGGCTGTGCCATGAGTTTGCTCGCGACCCAGATCGTCGATCGACGCGAAGGACATGCCGACAATGGTACGACGGCCGTGCGCGAACGGATGGACCCTGTGCAGCGTCGTGTCGGACCGCATCAGATAGAGGTCGAGGGGGTGCAGTTCCCAGGACTGAATGGGATTGCGGGTGAGCGTTCGGTACACGTCGGAGTGGTCCCAGTCCCGCCGGGTGTGCGCCACCGTCTGTACGAAACCGCCCTCCTCCAGCGGCGGGCACTCCACCACCAGGATCAGTGCGAAAGCATGCTCATCCCAATGCCATTGGCTGTCCGCATCATCGTGCTGCCGTCGCCGCACCGCATACCGCTCCGGGCCCGGGCAGGGCAGCACCGGCTCCGTCGCCACGGTAGTCAGACTGTGCCGCAACAGTTCACAGTCGTACAGCTGCGGAATGCATTGGCCGCGCGCATCGACCTCCCGCGTGCCGAGGTCGATCGCATGCCGCTCGGGCGCCTCGGCGCCGGGTGCGATCCAGGACTGATGATGATCGAGCATGGTCAGCGCCTCGGCAGCCAGCGCCCGCTTGACCCGGTAGGGCAGCAGGAAACCCAGGCGCGCGATTCCGTTCTCGGCCAATCGGTCTCGCGCATGACGCAGGGCTGCGGGATCCACCGCCGTCAGATGTTTACGGGCGGCGTCCACGGAACTGTGGGGCTGCACCTGGTCGATTGTAATCCGTTGCCTGCCAACGAATATGGAATCAGGTTCCCGATTGATCACGATCGGGTGGCGAGCGCGCCTCGGGCGTCAGGCACCGACTCGCCGGAAGGACGGGGGTGTGCGGGGGCCGCAGGTCAGGTCGGCGTAGCTTGGAATTTGCTATGGCTGACTACGGGCATGAGCTGAGGTTCGGGATCTTCGTTCCGCCCGAGGCGGCGCGGGGCCGGTCGCTGCTGCGGCTCATTCAGCGCGCCGATGCCACCGCCGGGCTGGAAGTGCTGGCGGTTCAAGATCATCCGTATCAGCCCGCCTTTCTGGACACCTGGACGCTGCTGTCCTACGTCGCCGCCATGACCCGCACCTTGACCCTCATGCCCGCGGTGGCCAATCTGCCGCTGCGCCCTCCCGCGGTGCTGGCGCGCAGCGCGGCCAGCCTGGATCTGCTCAGCGGCGGCCGGGTGGAACTGGGCCTGGGCGCGGGTGCGTTCTGGGACGCCATCGAAGCCATGGGCGGGCAGCGGCGCACACCGGGGCAGGCGCTGACGGCACTGCGTGAGGCGATGGGCGTCATGCGTGCGCTGTGGGGTGAGGGACGCCCGAACCTCGAAGGCGAGTACTACGCACTGCACGGCGCCAAGGCCGGACCGGCCCCCGCACATCGGATAGGCATCTGGCTGGGCGTCTACGGTCCCCGCGCGCTGCGCATGACCGGCGAACTGGCCGACGGCTGGCTCGGCGGATTCTCCTATGCCCCACCGGATCTGCTCGCCGGGCTGATGTCCGCCATCGATACCGGCGCCCGGGAGGCGGGCCGCGTGCCCGCGCTCATCCGCCGCGCCTACATCATCGACGCGTCCATGCCGGTCGCACAGCTCGCGGAGGTGGCGCTGGTGCACGGCATCAGCGAATTCCTGCTACCGGTCGACCCGGATGGCGAAAGGGCGACAATGCAGTTCGCCGTCGACACGGCCCCGGCGGTACGTGCCGCGGTGGCCGCGGCGCGTCTCGCCTGAGCAGTGTTCGGTCCGTCAGCGCAGTTCGAAGAACGTGCTGTTGATGATCTGCCGCAGCGGTGACAGCGCACCGTCGTAGCTGACCCGATCGGAACGCACGGTGTGCAGTGAGCTGTCCCCGCGCAGGGGGTCCTCGCAGATGACGCGAATCCGCTTGGTATCGGTACGAATCGAGCCGAGGGTCAGGTCCACCGCGCCCGCGGTGTCGACAGATCCCCAGGGTCCGGCGATGTCCTTGCCCGCGATCTGACAGCGGGCGCCGGCCTTCTCGCCGGTGACGTGTGCGGTGACGGTGCTGCGGCCCTGGATGACGGCCTTGGGCTCACTGTTGGCGGTAGCCGCGCCGGCGGCGAGCAGGGTGCCGAGTGTCCCGATCACGACGGCGGTGGTGATGCGGGTGCGGAGCGATCGACTCATGGTTCCGATAGTGAAGCGCTTCATATGAGATTCTCGTGAGGTCGGGGGGTGAATTGGCGATGAACTTCGCGCCAAGACCTGTTCGGGCGAAGCAGTGACCGGGCTGTCTGCGGGACTTCCACCACGCCGACATTATCGAACATCGATCCGCTTGCCGTCGGCACCGGCTCGAGATGATTCCAAATCCGCCGGAGCCGAATCCGGCGGAGTGACCGCCCGGTCGGAGTGTTCTCTGCCAGAATCGAATAGCTGTGAGTACGCTGACCCCGTTCATCGTGGGTTCCGGAGCCGAGAAGACCCAGCTGCGGACCGACCTCGAGGAGGATGTGGTGACTGCCGTAGCTCCCAAGCCGGACCCGGGACTGGAGGCCGCTCGGCCTTACCCGGCACGGCTGGGCCCCAAGGGTTCGTTCATCTACAAGGCGGTGACGACGACCGACCCCAAGGTATTGGGCGTCATGTACATCACCACCGCGATTTCGTTCTTCCTCATCGGCGGTCTATTGGCGCTGCTCATGCGCGCGGAGCTGGCCCGGCCGGGCATGCAGTTCCTGTCGACGGAGCAGTTCAATCAGCTGTTCACCATGCACGGCACGATCATGCTGCTGTTCTATGCGACGGCCATCGTGTTCGGCTTCGCGAACCTGATCCTGCCGCTGCAGATCGGCGCGCCCGATGTGGCCTTCCCGCGACTGAACGCCTTCAGCTACTGGCTGTACCTGTTCGGTGCGTCGATGGCCACCGCCGGATTCGTGACTCCCGGCGGCGCGGCCGACTTCGGCTGGACCGCGTACACGCCGCTCTCGGACATCGTGCACTCGCCGGGTGTGGGCGGCGATCTGTGGATTCTGGGTCTGGCGGTGTCCGGTCTGGGCACCATCCTGGGTGGCGTGAACATGCTGACCACGGTGGTCTGCCTGCGCTGCCCCGGTATGACCATGTTCCGGATGCCCATATTCACCTGGAATATCGCCGTCACCAGTGTGCTTATCCTGCTGGCCTTCCCGCTGCTTACCGCGGCGCTGTTCGGGCTCGCCTACGACCGGCACCTGGGCGGGCACATCTACGATCCGGCCAATGGCGGGGCCATCCTGTACCAGCATTTGTTCTGGTACTTCGGGCATCCCGAGGTGTACATCATCGCGCTGCCGTTCTTCGGCATCGTCTCGGAGATCTATCCGGTGTTCTCGCGTAAGCCGATCTTCGGTTACACCACGCTGGTGTACGCGACGCTGGGTATCGCGGCGCTGTCCATCGCGGTGTGGGCGCACCACATGTACGCGACGGGATCGGTTCTGCTGCCGTACTTCTCGTTCATGACGTTCCTGATCGCGGTGCCCACCGGTGTGAAGTTCTTCAACTGGATCGGCACCATGTGGCGCGGGCAGCTGACCTTCGAAACGCCGATGCTGTGGTCGCTCGGCTTCCTCGTCACCTTCCTGTTCGGTGGCCTGTCGGGTGTCATCCTGGCCAGCCCGCCGCTCGACTTCCATGTCTCCGACAGCTATTTCGTCGTGGCGCACTTCCACTACGTGCTCTTCGGGACGATCGTGTTCGCGACCTTCGCGGGCATCTACTTCTGGTTCCCGAAGATGTCTGGCCGCCTGTTGGACGAGCGCCTGGGCAAGTGGCACTTCTGGGCGACCTTCGTCGGCTTCCACACCACATTCCTGGTGCAGCACTGGCTGGGGAACGAGGGCATGCCGCGCCGCTACGCGGACTACCTGCCGAGCGACGGATTCACCACGCTGAACACCATTTCCACCATCGGCTCCTTCATCCTGGGCGCGTCGATGCTGCCGTTCGTGTGGAACGTCTTCAAGAGCTACCGCTACGGGGAAGTGGTCACGGTCGACGATCCGTGGGGCTACGGCAACTCCCTGGAGTGGGCGACGTCCTGCCCGCCGCCGCGGCACAACTTCTACGAGCTGCCGCGCATCCGTTCCGAGCGTCCCGCGTTCGAGCTGCACTACCCGCACATGGTCGAGCGCATGCGCGCCGAGGCCCATGTCGGCTGGGGTTCCAGGTCCCACAATGTGGCCGAGGAAGCGAAGATCTCCAGCTGACAAATATTTAGGTTTGACATATGAATTACCTTCGTCCTAATCTTGTGTCCGTCACAAGTTAAGGATGAAGGGATACCGAAGTGCACAAGATTCATTTCACCGGCCGACCGGCACAGCTCACCGTGCCGGAGCCGGTGGCCGGTCCGGATCAGCTCCTGATCCGTACCGAACTGGCCGGTGTCCACCTCGGCATGCTCCGAATGATCAAGGCGGACACCGGCTCCGACCCGGGCGCGGAGGTCCTCGGCACCGTCGTCGCGGTCGGCCCAGGGGTCTCGGCGGGCTGGATCGGCAAGCGAGTCGGTGGCGTGGTCTTCGCAGGCGCCTACGCCGAATACGTGCTGGCCGCACCGGCATTGATGACCGAGATCCCGGCCGGAGTGCCATCCGCCGACGCTCTCGCGGTGGTACGCGGCGGCCTGGTCGCCCTGGGCGCCCTGCGCGCCGGCCGATTCACAGCGGGGGAGTCGGTCCTGATCACCGCCGCCGCCAGCGGAAGCGGCCATCTAGCAGTGCAATTGGCGAAGGCACTCGGTGCATCCAGGGTAGTGGCAGCAGTCGGCTCCGCCGACAAGGCGGAGTTCCTGCACGACTGCGGAGCCGACGCAGTACTCACCTACGACGAGCCCTGGACCGAATCCGCAGACATCATCCTGGACGGCGTAGGCGGCGCCCTCCTCCAGCGCAGCGTGGAAACCCTTGCGCCCCACGGCCGTCTGGTGGCCTACAGCGCAGGTGGCGGATCGGTCGACGCGAACACCCTGCTGGCCGACCTCAGAACCGTCACCGGCTTCTCAGTAGGCCTACTGAGCCGCACCCGACAGGATCTGATCGACTCCTACCGCGCCGACCTCTGGAAGTTGCTGGCATCAAACCGTTTACGCCCCCGCCACACCGTCCTACCACTGCAAGACATCACCGAAGCCGTCGAACTCATAGAATCCCGCCGCAACCTAGGCCGAGTCATCGTCCGAACCACCTGATTCGCTCACTCCGGATTTCGAACCGTGCGGCAGGTTCTCTTTCGAGCGCGCACCCGGCCGGAGCGGTCGAAAACCCCTCTGGGCGGCAAAAAAATGCCGTCCTGGTGCGAACTTTGTCCGCTCAGACCGGACTCTCCGTAAGGCCCGTCAGTAGGGTTCTGACGCGACCCTTCCGGCGTACCAGGGCCGATCCGATTAGCGGGGTAAGCGGATGCTGCTGGTCGCTACACGCGATACTGCCTTGCCGCCGACAGGTTCGATCGGCTGCCTTCGGCGGATGTGAATTCGCCTGCAGAAGTGAACTTCTCGTGCAACCAGTGCGTGAAAGGGTCGAAATTCAGTCGGTGAGGGCGATGGGTTGCACGAAAAACTCACCTCGGATAGATGCGCGGCATTCGGCAGGAAGCCTCGGCTTGCTCCTGACGTAGCGTCAGGTCCTAGCGGTTGGTGGGGCCGGCGCTACGTGTGTCGGTGGAAGCGATGCTGCAGGACCTGTACGCCTCGGTTGCGGCGCTGACGACAGCAGCGGAGAACCGCCCCGACCTCTCCGCGGCTCGCTTCCTGGAATTGATCAGGAGGACTGTCATGGTTGACGGCATCGTCAAGCAACGCTTCACCCGCGACAATGCCCAGGCATTCACCACGCTCTACTTCGCGCGGCTCGCGGCTAAACACAGGGCGCTGAAGCTTTGGTATGCCGAGGATTCGCAACTCGCGGTCGGGGCCACCGCAGGTGTGGGCACTGCGGCGATTTTCGAGCAGCTCGTCCGATTCCCTCCGCGGCGATCGCCGCGTTCATCCCGGTGCGCCATGCCGGAACAAGCAAGCGCTCGACCAGTAGTGCAGCGGTGGTTGCGGCCTGATCGTTCGTCCACTTACGGCACGACGAAAATGGCAGCAGACTTCCAGCAACTGTGCGGTACTGTCCGCAGTCGGGGCGCGCGAATCGGTATCCATTTGCGCCCCGGCTCATTCCGCCGCTCTCGACTTCGGGAGGGACAGTGCCAGCCCAGTCTCCGGATGTTTGCGACGCCGTACCGTTCGAATTGTCCCGAGCCCAAATGGAATTGTGGCTCGCCGATGATATCGAGGCCGGGAACAGCGCCGATCCGCGCGCGCTCCCCGGCCAGGCGCATTACCTGGAATTGCACGGGGAACTCGATGCGGAACTCTTCGATGCCGCGTCGCGCCGCGCCTTCGGGGAGTTCGGCGTGGGACGACTGCGCATCGGCCGGACCGGCGGGCGGCCGTACCAGTGGATCGCCCCGGATATCGGTGGCCCACTGGAACATGTCGATTTCACAGCCGAGCCCGAACCGCACCGGGCCGCACTGGAATGGATGAACCGGCGGCACCGGATTCCGATCGAACTGCTCGACGCTCCGCTGTGGGCGGCGGCGCTGCTGACGCTCGGACCCGAGCGGCACATCTGGTACGCGCAGATGCATCACGTCGCCATCGACGGCTACGGCGGACTGAGCCTGATCGCACGCATCGGGCAGTGGTACACGGCGCTGCTGCGCAATACCGAACCGGAACCCTTCAAAGGTCTGTCACCAGCGGAGATCCACGCCTGCGATACAGATTATCGGGCCTCGGCGCGCTATGCCGCAGACCGGGACTATTGGCGAGAACGCTTCTCGGACTGGACAGCTCCGCCGCCGGCGGCCGCGGCGATCCGGCCGCGTCGCCGTACCGCCGCGCCTGTCGCGCTGCGCGCCGCGGGTGCGCTGTCGGCATTCGAATGGGTGGCGCTGGACCAGTTGGCCGCCGATTGCGCGGTCAGTCCGGCGCAGGTGCTGGTTGCGGCAATCTGCGCATTCCAGGCGGGAACGGCGGGTACCACGGAACCCCTGGTGCAGTTGGCGGCCTCGGCGCGGACCACCGCCGCGCTCAAGCGGTCCGGCGGGCTGCTCGCCAATGTGCTGCCGATTCGATTGCACTGCGCGGGTGCGGTCACGCTGCGTGAGCTCATCGAGGCCGCCGCGCGGGAGACCATCGGCGGGCTGCGGCATCAGCGCTACCGTTTCGAGGAACTGCGCCGCGAACTCGGCGTCGGTGCGGATCAGGCGCTGGGGCCCAGCGTGAATATCATGTTCTTCGATCGCACCAGCCGATTCGGCCGTGCGGTAGGCGAATACAGCATTCTCTCCTCGGGCGCCGTGACGGATCTGCATTTCAATCTGTACCGCGCCGGGTCCGAGGAGGGCCTGTCGGTCGATATTCTCGCCAACCCGGAAAAGTACGACCAGCGGCAGCTCGACGACCATCTGAACCGCTTCCTGCTATTCCTCGGCAATTTCATTGCCGCCGACCCGGACCAACCAGTCGGCCGCATCTGTCTCCTCACCGACCCCGAGCGCGACCGAATCCTGCACGCCCCGAACCGCATAGACGAACCCGACGCCCTGCTCCTCCCGGATCTCCTGACCGCCACCGCCCGCCGAAACCCGGCGGCGCAGGCAGTCGTCTGCGACGCAGCAGCGCAAGCAGTGGCTGGTGCGTCAGCGGAGCAGGCCGTGGCCGGTGACCCAGCGGAGTCGGCCGTAGCCGGTGCTCCAGCCGAGCGGGCAGTGGCCGGTGACCTGGCGGCCCTCACCTACGCCCAGCTCGATGCCGCCTCGAATCGCCTGGCGCACAATCTGAGTCGCCGGGGCATCGGTCCCGGGGACGTCGTCGCCATCCGCGCCCAGCGCTCCCTCGAATGGGTGGCGGCAATCTGGGGCGTCATGAAGTCCGGCGCCGCCTACCTCCCTATCGACCCGCACCACCCCGCTCACCGCACCACCGTGATCCTCGAAGAAGCAGAGGTGTGCCTCGGAATCGACACCACCACAGCAGCATTGCCAGATGCCATCAGCGCCGACCGAGACTGGCTGACCCAAGCCGACCTCCTGCAGGTCCTCGATTACCCGGACGATGAGGCCGATGCTTTCACCGACTCCGATCGGGCTCGGCCGCTGCATGCCGGGCATCCGGCCTATGTGATCTATACGTCGGGATCGACCGGCAGGTCCAAAGGCGTGGTTGTCACCCATGGTGGGTGGGCCGGTCTTGTTGCGGCGCAGGCGGAGCAGTTGCCGGCGAAGGTCGGGGATCGTGTGCTGTGTGTGACCGCTCCGACGTTCGATGCCTCGCTCTGGGAGTTACTGCTTGCCGCGACCACCGGCGCGACGCTGGTGGTGGCCGCCGGCGACGCTTATGCGGGACCGCGGCTGGCGGACCTCATGCGCCGGGAACGGGTAACCCATGCGTTCGTGACGCCTGCGGTGCTGGCGAACACCGATCCGTCGGGACTGGAACGCCTGCAATATCTTTCGACCGGGGGTGAAGCCTGCCCGCAGACGGTGGTCGCGGCCTGGGCTCCGGGCCGGAATCTCGTGAATGTGTACGGCCCCACCGAGACCAGCATTGTCACCACTCTCGGCGGCCTCGAGCCCGATCGCCCGATCACGCTGGGTACGCCCGTCTCCGGTATGCGCTGCTATGTTCTCGACCCCTGGCTGCGTCCCGTGCCTCCCGGCGTCGTCGGCGAACTCTATCTGGGCGGCCCCGGTCTGGCGCGCGGCTACCTCGCCCGCCCCACTGCCACCGGCACCAGCTTCATTGCCGATCCCTTCGGCGCACCCGGCGAAAGGCTCTATCGCACCGGTGATCTCGTCACCTGGGACGAACGCGGCGAACTCGAATTCCGAGGCCGCGTCGATTCTCAGGTCAAGCTGCGCGGGCTCCGCATCGAACTCGGCGAGATCGAAGCGGTCCTCGCCGACTGCCCCGGCGTCGCGCAGGCTGTCGTCGTCGTGCACGCCGACACCCACGATTCCGAACCCGAAAGCGCAGCGGGTGTCGGCGTCGAATATCTTGCGGCGGCCGCCTTCCTGACAGGTCGAGAAATATCGACCGGCGGTGTTCCGTCCGTGCCCGGCGGCCGACCGATTGCGCCCCGAATCGTGGCATATGCCGTGCCGCACCCGGGCGTTTTGCTGACCAATCGTGAGCTGGAAGTCAGTGTGGCGCATCGGTTGCCGAGCTATATGGTGCCGACGATCGTGCTGCTGGATCGGTTGCCGATAACGGCGAACGGGAAGGTGGATCGGCGGGCGTTGCCTGCGCCGGTGTCGGCGGCGACTCGGTATCGGTCGCCTGTCACGCGTGCGGAAAAGATTGTGGCCGAAGCATTTGCGCAGGTGCTGGGAGTGGACAGCCCGGGCCTCGAGGACGATTTCTTTGTGCTGGGCGGTGATTCGCTGACCGCGACGCTGGTGGCGGCTCGGGTCGGCGCCGCGCTCGGGGTGGCGGCCGAAGTGCGGGAGCTGTTCGAGGCGAGCACGGTCGCGAGTTTCGCGGAGCGGGTGGGAGCGCGGGATCTGCTGGTCGATCGGGTGCGCCCCGCGCCTCGGATGCGGCTGGACCGGGTGCCGATCTCGTATGCGCAGCAACGGCTTTGGCTGCTGAACCGGCAGGATCCGGATTCGGCGGCGTGCAATATGCTGCTCGGCCTGCGGCTGACCGGCGCTGTCGATGTCAGCGCGCTGACGGCCGCACTGACCGATGTGGTCGGACGCCACGAGGCACTGCGCACATCCTTTCCCGAGCTCGATGGCCAGGTGTGCCAGCAGATCTCGCCGGTGGACGCCGTGATCGCCGGACTGGCGCCGGAACCGATCGAGGCGACGGACTTCGAGCGCACCATGGCCGAGTTCGGCGGCACCGGATTCGATCTCGCTGCTGCACCGCCGATTCGGGTGCGCCTGCTGCGGGTCCACGATGACTGTGACCGCCCCGATCATCATGTGCTCGCGGTGCTGGTGCATCATATGATCGCCGACGGACTCTCGCTCGGCCCGTTCGCGCGTGATCTGGCAACCGCGTACACGGCGCGGGTGCGCAGCACTTCACCGGAGTGGTCACCCCTGCCGCTGCAGTACGCGGACTACACCCTGTGGCAACATGCCGTGCTGGGTTCCGATTCCGATCCGGAGTCGGAGTTGTCCCGACAGCTCGGCTACTGGTCGGAGGTGTTGTCGGGGCTGCCGGTGGAATCGGCCCTGCCGCCGCATCATCCGCGTCCGGCGCACCCGTCGGGGCGTGCCGAGCGGGTGTGCACAGATCTTCCGGGCGATACTGTCCGGGGGTTGCAAGAGGTAGCGCAACGGCATGGCGCGACCTTGTTCATGGTGGTCCATGCCGGGCTGTCGGCCGTGCTGGCCGCGATATCGGGCGGAAGCGATATCGCGGTCGGCACGCCGGTGGCCGGACGGGGTGATGCCCGCCTGGACGACCTGATCGGCATGTTCGTCAATACGCTGGTACTGCGGGTGCCCGTCGATGCGGCGGAGTCGTTCGACGCGCTGCTGTCCCGGGTCCGGGATATCGATCTGAGCGCTTTCGCGCACGACGAGGTCCCGTTCGAACGCCTGGTGGAAGCCGTGCAGCTGCCGCGTTCCCGGTTCCGGCATCCGCTTTTCCAGGTCATGCTGTCGTTCCGCGCCGGTGGCCGCACCGAATTCGAACTGCCCGGCCTGCGGGTGGAATCCATCGAAATGCCTTTGCCCCTGGCCAAATTCGACCTCGAGTTCACGGTGGTGGAATCCCCGGCCGGGCTGTCGGTGACCGCGCAGTACGCCACGGATCTTTTCGATCGGCCCGCAATGGCGGCGCTGACCCAGCGACTGGTCCGGGTCCTCGACCAGATCGCCCGAGATTCGGCCGTCACCATCGGCGACATAGACCTGCTGGCGCCGGACGAACGGCGTGCCCTGCGGGACTGGAACGACACCAGTGAGGCCATCGCGGTCACCTGGCCGCAGCTGCTCATCCGCGCGGCGGCCTACGATCCGGACGCCACGGCGGTGACGTGCGAGGACGGCGCGCTGACCTATCGCGAGCTCGGCGACCGCTCGAACCATCTGGCCCGCAGGCTGATCGGCCTGGGCATCGGCCCCGAGGACATGGTCGCGGTGGCGCTGCCCCGATCGCTCGAATGGGTGGTGGCGGTCTGCGCGGTGGCGCACGCGGGTGCGGCGTATCTTCCCGTCGATCCGAATGCGCCCGCCGAGCGCATAGCACTCATGCTTTCCGATTCCGCTGCGGCCGTGGGCATTACCGCGGCCCGCAGGCAGGCGGATTTGCCCGCCCTCCCGAGCGGCGAGTGGCTGATCATCGACCGGGCGGAGCCGGTCGAACCGTCCGCGCAGCCGATCACCGATGCCGACCGGGTGCGTCCGCTGCACCTGCAGCATCCGGCGTATGTCGTCTACACCTCGGACTCGGCCGGAATCCCGAAGGCCGCCATCCTCACCCACGCCGGACTGGCGAATGTGGTGGTGACCCAGGCGCAGCGCTGCGACTCCGATCCCGGCACCCGGGTGCTCGCCGTCGCGTCCCCGAGCTTCGACGCATCGGTGTGGGAACTGCTGCTGGCCTTGGGTTCCGGCTCCACCCTGGTGGTCGCACCGCCGTGGGCCTACGCCGGTGACGGCCTGCTCGACCTCATGGACCGCGAGCGCATCACGCACGCCATGCTCACCCCGCACGTGCTGGCCACCCTCGACGCACCGGAGCGACTGCCGCACCTGCGACTGCTGGCCACCGCCGGTGCGGCCTGCCCACCGGAGCTGGCCGGAATCTGGTCTGCCGGACGCTGTTTCATCAATGCCTACGGGCCGGCCGAGGCCACCATCTGGGCCACCGTCAGCCGCCCGCTGCGCGCCGAGCCCGCCGTATCCGTCGGCGGTCCCGTCGTCGGCGCCCGCTGCTACGTGCTGGACAACCGCCTGCGGCCGGTCCCGCCGGGCGTGATCGGCGAAGTGTACGTAGCCGGAACAGGTCTGGCGCGCGGCTACCACCGCCGGCCGGGGCCGACCGGCGGCCGATTCGTGGCGAACGGCTTCGGCGCACCGGGCGAACGCATGTACCGCACCGGTGATCTCGGTTCCTGGCGCACCGACGGCGAGCTGGATTACCACGGCCGCAATGACTTCCAGGTCGAAGCGACCCGATCGGATGGGGAGATCCGCGCACCGCGTTCGGCGCTCGAAGAATCGGTGGCGCAGGTGTTCACGCAGGTCCTCGGGCTCGACCGGGTGGGCATCTGCGACGACTTCTTCGCGCTCGGCGGCAATTCGCTCAGCGCCACCCGTGTCGTCGCGCTGCTTCGTGCGGCGGGGTGGTCACTCGATCTGCGCGGCTTGTTCGACGAGCCCACCGTGGCGGGCCTGACCGCGCTGCTGCACACACGCGGGCACACCGCGTCGACGGGCCCGCTGCTCACCGGCACGCAGGAGCGATCCGAGCGCGTCCCCCTGTCGTATGCGCAGCAGGGCATTTGGCTGCTCGACCGCCGTGGCGCGGGCGCGGCCTGTCACATTCTGCTGGCCGTACGCCTGACCGGTGCGCTCGATGTGGTGGCCCTGGCCGCTGCCGTCTCCGATGTGGTGCAGCGGCACGAGGCGCTGCGCACCTACTACCCCGAGCATGACGGGGTGCCACATCAGGTGGTGTCGCACGAGGACGTCGGCGCATTGGAAATGCGCCGGATGCCCCCGATCAGGTTGCAGCGCGCGCTGGCCCAGTTCGAGGCCGCGCCTTTCGATCTCGCGGTGGCGCCGCCGATCCGGGTGCGGCTGTACGCGGTCGATTCCTCCATCCAGCCCGCGGCGTTCGCCGGTACCCGCGGGCAGTCCGAGTGGGTCCTGGCCGTAGCCGTCCATCATGTCAATGCGGATGGTTACTCACTGGGCCCGTTCACGCGCGATCTCGCGGCGGCCTATGTCGCCAGGGCCACCGGCGGGGAGCCGCGATGGCCCGCTCTCCCCATGCAGTACGCGGACTACTCGCTGCGCCGGAACGCGGCACTGGGTACCGCCGCTGATCCCGATTCGGAGCTGAATCGGCAGCTGGCGCACTGGGTTCGGGTGCTCGCCGACGCCCCCGTCGAAATCCCGCTGCCCCTCGATCGGCCACGCCCCGAATCCGCCGGATACCGCGGTGATCGCATCGAATGGGCGGTGCCGCAGGAGATTACCTCCACTCTGCGGGATATCGCGCGAGAGCACCGGGCCTCCCTGTTCATGGTCGTCCATGCCGCCCTGGCGGTACTGCTGGCGAAAATCTCCGGATCCGGCGACATTGTCATCGGCACGCCGACGGCCGGTCGTGACGCCTCCGGTCTGGACGAACTCGTGGGCATGTTCGTCAATCATGTTGCCTTGCGGACATCTATCGATACCGACGAGTCGTTCGCCCAGCTGCTCGACCGGGTGCGCGATATCGATGTGGAGGCCTTCGCACATGCCTGCACACCCTTCGAATGCATTGTGGAGGCGCTCGGCGTGGCCCGTTCGGCCGCACGGCATCCGCTGTTCCAGGTGGTGCTGGCCTTCCGGGATTTCGACGCGGCGCAGCTGCGCCTGCCCGGCGTCCGAGTCGAGCCGATAGCGCCGCCGCCGCGCACCGTGCGCTTCGATCTGGAATTCGGCATTGCCGAGGTCGATTCCCACCTCGCCCTCGAACTGCGCTACGACACCGCACTTTTCGACCGTGATACCGCCGAAGCCATGTTGCATCTCTTCGACCTGCTGCTCGCCCGGGTGGCTACCGATCCCGCCCGACGGGAGCCACTGCGCCACATCAGCCTGACGCTCGCCCGGCGGTGGGCGGTACCGGTGGTCGCTACAGCCCCGGCACGGTGACGAAGACGGCGCAGGCGCTGTCCTGCCGGAAGAAGACGTCGCCCGGCGGGGGCCGGTACGAATCCAGGTGCGAGTCGGGCAACCAGGTGTAGTCGACCAGCCGCAGGGGGAGTGGTCCGGCCGGTGCGGTCAGCTCCACCTCGATGCCGTCGGCGGTAGGGGCCTCGAAGCGAAAACCCTTGTCCGGCACCGGCGTCACCTCGCGCCCGGCCACGCGCAGCGACGTGACGGCGGTTTCCCAGCGCAACTCGATCCGGGTGGCCCCGCGCGTGGACCGCAGCCGCAGGCGAATGGTGCGCTGCCCGGAATCGGTGGTGTTGGAGACAATCTCGGCCACCGGTGGCGACAGGGCCTGTGCCGGTGCGGGTCCGCTGGATGTGGCACTCGACCACAGACTGGAGAAGGGTGCGTCAGGTGCGCTGTCGCCCACGAAGTTTCGCGTCCAGTCGTCGGGCGCCAGGCTCGACAGCCAGCGCGCCTCGTGCCGATCGGCATCGAGTGCGTACCCCAGCTCGGTAATGCGCGGATGCTGATCGTCATAGTGATCCACCGCCAGCCCGGCGCCGGCCAGCGCGACGGTGACCGCCAGCGCGGTGGCCGGAATCGTCCAGCCGCGCCGGGTCGGCCAGGACCGGCTGAGCGTCAGCGTCAGCAGCCCGCCGAGCAGCATGATGAGCGGTGTGGCCAGGAACGGTGCGGTGAGCAGCCCGGCCCGCATCCCGGACCAGGCGGTGCCGCCGAGGAATACCGCCGCGGGCAGCAGAAATACGGTGAGCGCCAGCAGTCGCCAGCGGTCGGGCAGCAGGAAGGTGACGGCCACCCCGAATGCCGCCGCGCAACCGGGCAGTACGAACATCTCGGCGGCCGCCGGAGAGTAGACGGTGGTCGCCGCGCCGACCACGACCGTGGCGGTCAGCAGTCCGACCGGCGGGGCCGTGGCCCCGAACAGGCGGTGCGCCACGGTATAGGAGGCGGCCAGTGCGCACACGCACAGCACGATCATCGAGACCTGGAAGAACTCCGGTCGATAGGGATCGACCGGAAATCCCCGATACGCGGGCCGGACGGCCTGCACCGCCCACCACAGCCCGTACGTCACGCCCACCGCGAGCGGAACGGTGGCCAATGCCAGTGCGGTGGCGCCGATCACGCCCTTGATCGAGGCCTCTCCGCTGTGCCGCACCTGCCGGATCACCCAGCCCACCGCCAGCAGCGCCAGCACCGCGAACGCGATGATCAGCCATGGCGGTGACACGATCAGCACGCCGAAAGGCAGTGTGAAATAGGCCGGATTCGACTGGTTGGAGGTGTCGGCGAGATCTCGCGCACCGAAATCCCGTGCCAGCGCGAGCGCATTGTCGCCCACCTGCTGCACGGTCGCGAGATTCACATGCTCGGGATCGTCCTTGGGATTGTGGTAGTACGCATTACGTCCGGCATAGGCCCAGTCCAGCACCCGCAGGCCGCCCGGCTTGAACGAGACGAAATCGGTGGTGCTGGACACGCCCGCCCCGGCCAGGGTGGTGGTCAGGGAATCGGTATTCGGATGCGGCGCGGCCTGCGCCCCGCCCATGAGCCCGCCGTCGGGCCGGGTGATCCGCCACAGCAGCGGCGGCCCGCCCGCACCGCGCGCATCGTGATTGATCACCACACCGTGCTTGTCGTAATCACCGGCCGCCACAAAGGCTTCCGCGCCCAGCAGCCCCGGTTCCTCGCCATCGGTGATCAGCGCGACCACATCATTGCGCAGCCCGGTCTCGCTGTCCCGCAGTGCGCGGACGGTTTCGAGAATGGCGGCGACCGCGACGCCGTCGTCATTGGCGCCGGGGCCCGATGGCACCGAATCATAATGTGCGACAAGGTATACGGTGCCGGTCGAATTGGTGCCGGGCAGCCGGGCCACAATATTGGAGACCCGGCCCAGACCGGCCTCGCCGTGCTGGAATGCTCCCGGCCAGCGCCCGACGCCCTCCCGAATATCGGTCTGCAGACCGAGCTTTCGGAGTTCCCCGGCGAGATAGTCACGGACGCGGTCGTGTTCGGCGCTGCCGACCGGATGGGTCGTATGCGCGATCTCCTGCACGGTCCGGAAGGCGCGCCCGGCGCTGAACACCTCGTTCGGCGCGGAGTCCGTCCGATATCCGTGCGGCTGCTGCTGCCAGGCGGTGGCCACCACCACCGCCAGCAGTACTGCGAATGCCAGAAACCCGGAAAGCCCTCGTCCCACCCGCATGGATCCGATAGTAGGCAAGAAAGAGGGCGTTGGGTCCGACTCGGCCCGCCGAGTCGAATCAAGCCTGCTGGGTCGGCAGCACGATCACCGGACGCAGATTCAGGCAACCCTGTCGCACAGCTCCCGGACAACTCGGCCGCATCGCTGCCGGGCAACTCCGTCGCACCGCGCTGAGGTGTGCGGATGACGGCACAGCACCAGGCTGATATCGACTGCACGGCTTCCCTGCCGCGCACCCTTTCACGTGGTAGACCGGCCTTATGACGGAGGTGGCCGGCGACGGCGCCGAGCCCTCGGCAGCGGGGCGCGCGGCGCCCACGGCAGCGGGGCGTTCGGCGGAATTCTGGGGTTACCTCATGTGGGGCCTCGCGGGACTGGCGATTGTCATTCCCGAACTGGCATCGGTATTCCGGTTGGCGGACTGGCCGACCATCTCATCGACGATCGGGCATCTGCAGGCTCAGCACGCGTGGGTGCGCCTGATCGTGGTGTTCGTCATCGTGGTCCTGGCGTATTACGCGGTGCCGCAATTGACGATGAATCCCGATCCGGCGCCCAGCAGCGTCGGGGGCCGGCCGGTGACCGCCAATGGCCGTATCACCACGAACAATGCGCCGGTCCAGTTGCTCGGGGTGGGGTACCTGGTGCTGGCCGCGGTGGTCTTCGTCTTCGGTGTGCTGTTCGCGGCCGGTGCGCGGCATATGGATCCGAACACCTACGTGGGCGCCTATGTGCTCTACGGCCTGATAGCGCTCGTCTGGGTGGTGATTCCCAGCGTGCTTTCGCTGGTATTCAGCCGCGATGTCCCGTTCCCCACGCTGTTCCGCACCATCGGCTATCTGGAGCGCCGCGCTCATCCCTTTGCCGCGGTCCTGCTCGCATTGCTGGTGGTGCTGCTCATTCATCTGGCCTTCTACCCGTGGCCGCGGGTGGTCGCGTAGCGCCGGGAAGTCTTTCCGTCGCTATCATCGCAATGGTGCGTGCATTGTCGGGAAAAGTGAGTGTGGCGCTGCTGGCCGTGCTGCTGCTCTCGGCCTGTGGCACGCAGGGTAGGGACACTCCCGCCGCCGCACCCGCCAGTTCCAAGCCGCGGGTGGCCGCGCCGTCGGTGGACGTCGGGCTCTGTGGTTCGGCGGATGCCGGTCAGGTCGGCACGCAGTCCGGGCTCGGTGCGGTGACCCTCGTTTCCAGCGACGCCCTGCTGTGCCGCTGGGAGGCGCGGGACGGATCGAGCGTCACCTTCCGCTGGTTCCGGGGCAGCCCGATCGACCAATATCACAGTGACACAGCGACTTCCGTGAAGCGAGACGGTGTAGACATCGTCGGCCGCTCCGGATACAGCTGGCGCGGTGCGCATTCCTGCGAGGCGGCGGTGCCCACCGGTGACGCCGATTTCATCGCCTGGACAGTCGATTCCGCCGCCGCCACGCCCGATGCCGCCTGCGCGGCCGTCGATCGACTGGCCTCGGCGACTCTGGCAAAGGGGTGAATCCCGTGCTCACCAAGACAATTGCGGCGATGGCGGTAGCCGTGGCCACCCTCGGCGTCGTGACCGGATGCTCGAGCCATCAGCAGGACACCGCGGTGCGCTCGGCCGACGACCCCGACCTGCTGGCCGGCTGCGGTCCACTGCCCGACCAGGTCATCGCCACCACCCTGCAGGTGCCGTCGGTGCACCAGCAGAGCGCGCCGACCATCTGCAACTGGATCGGCGACTATCCGTCCGGCGGCACCGTGGGCCTGACCTACGCCTGGCTGCGCAACGACAATCTGATGACCGAAACCAAGGTGGCCGGTGATTTCGGTTATCAGATCGAGCGGGTGGTGATCAAACACTTCGCGGGTATGTACGTGCGGGACCCGAACGATCCGGGCAGCTGTGCGGTGACCATCTCCGATACCGGAATAGTCACCTGGTGGGTGCACAATCGCAGCCACACCGCACAGCCGGACCCGTGCGCCGCCGCCATGAGCCTGATGCAGGCCACGCTGGCGATCGACGGCGTCTGATCA
Source organism: Nocardia sp. NBC_01388 (assembly GCF_045040085.1). NCBI lineage: Bacteria > Bacillati > Actinomycetota > Actinomycetes > Mycobacteriales > Nocardiaceae > Nocardia > Nocardia sp. NBC_01388. The sequence continues at coordinate 5,736,752 of NZ_CP109553.1, read as the reverse complement.
GCCGGTGATGGCCTGGAAGATCTTGACGCCCACCAGTATCACCGCCACGAGCAGATAGCCGCGCAGTGCGAGCATGCCCGTCATCCGCGCCGTGCTGAACACCGGACGCTCCAGCGTGTGCAGCGCCGGGGTGCGCCAGGTATCGCGATCCTGCTCCACAATCGCCTTGCGCTCGGCGCGGGTGAGCGGGGTCGCATCCAATTCCTCGATCTGGTCCGGGTCGATATCGCCGAGTTCCAGTGCGGTGCGCTCGATTTCGCGCCGCTTGGCGATCCGCCAGCTGATCAGCATGCCCGCGCCGCCGAGCAGGCCGATGCCCACCCCCGCGCCGAATCCGATTTCGAGGGCGCCGGTGGTCAGGCCGGGGAAGAAGGTCGCGGCGGTGAGTGCCAGCGACAGCAGCACCAGCGACCACACGATGACACCCGCGACAATGTTCTGCCGCACGGTATTCACCCACGGGCCGAGCACCGCCCGGTCATTGCAGAGCAGCACCAGAAACACTGTGGCGGAAGGCAGTAGGACACCGGCCAGCGCCTGCACACCCTGGGTCAGCAGGCCCAGCACATGATCCGGGCTGAACGACACCGCGGCCGCGATCGCCAGCAGCACCGCGTATCCCGCATAGAACATCGGCGCTTCGCTGATCTTCCAGTGCAGTGAGTGCCGCTTGCCCAGGGTGTCGCCGAGGGCATAGGTGGTGGCCAGGCCGACGGCATTCGCACCGATGAGCGAGGCGTCGAACAGCAGGATGGCGAACAGTGCGCCGACGGTCTTGCCCATGTGCTCGGACAGGCTCTGGGCAACGGCCCCGGCATCGGTGAAATTGCCGATGGCGCCGGTACCGGCGAGACCGAAGGCCGCGGCGGCCATGATGGCGATCGCACCGGCCATGACCACCACAATGCCGATCCACAGATCGATGCGCTCGTAGCGGATCCAGCGCGGGGTGATGCGCTTGTCGACGATGTTCGACTGCTGGAAGAACAGCTGCCAGGGCGCGACGGTGGTGCCGACAATGGCGACGATCAGCAGCAGCAGTGTGGAATTCAGCCCGCCGGGGAACGAGGGGAGCAGACCGTGCGCGGTGTCGCGCGCACTCGGATGCACCATGAAGGCCAGGGGGAGCATGACGATATTCACGGCGATGAGCCCGAAAAGGAAACGCTCCCAACGGCGGAACGAACCGCCTGCCACCATGGCGAACAGCAGTACCGCTGCCAGCGGCACCGAAATGCCCTTGGGCAGGCCGAAATAGCCCAGCGCCATGGAGACGCCGATGAATTCGGTGACGATGGTCAGCGCGTTCACGATGAACAGGTCGCCGACGCTGAACGCGCCCCAGAACTTGCCGAAGCGATCGAAGATCAAGCGCGCGTGCCCGACTCCGGCGACCGCGCCCAGCCGCACCACCATCTCCTGGTTCACGTACAGCACCGGGATGAGCAGCAGCAGCGTCCAGACCAGGGCCATACCGTAGTTCTGTCCGGCCTGCGCGTAGGTGGCCACGCCACCGGCGTCATTGTCGCCGACCATGACGATGAGGCCGGGGCCGATGATGGCGAGCAACATGCGCAGACGCTGTGTGCGGGTACGTCCTTCGAGGGTGTCGTGCTGGCCGATACTGCCCAGCGCGCCGACGATATCGCCCACATGGGCGGAGTCCATGGTGGCGGAGGTGGCGGCGGCTCCGGTGGGAGCCGCGGTGGTCACGGTACGGCGGTCGCCGCCATTCGAGAAGAAGGCCATTGCCGTTCCCTCGCTTTCGACATCAGGTGTTGCGGGCGTGCGGAATCAACCCGGTCACCTAGCGATTTCGGGCACACCGAAACTGCTCGCGGCACACGCCTACCACGCCGCCGGCAGTGCGCCGGAGGGTCGAATGTGCTCGCGGGTCAGCCGATTACCGAAATGCGGCAGGCCGGGGACGAGACGAATCGGAAATCCGTACTCGGATACGGACTATCGCCGGAACTCATGTGTCGTCCCTCACCTCCTTGCCGCCATGACGCACGAGGACGTCGTGAAACTCATCGCGTCAGACCGCGCGGGCAAGGGGGAAACATGGCCACGCACAACGGCGTAGCCCTGCACCCCTCTCGTCAGAGCTTCGGCACTGTACGACGTATCCGGGGGCTCGCGGCCCGGGGAAGCCACTTTGGATCAACCCTTAATCCGGGCTGATCTGTCCTAACCCTGGGCGTCTCTCGACGTCGTCGGATCAGTGGCCTGTGTTCGTACAGGAGCCTCGCCTAGCGAGGTGCTGACTCGGCAATGTTGAGCGTGCTCGGAGCGAATGTCAACTTCAGCCCGGTCGGTTCGGTTCGCGGATTGCCGGTTGACAAGCCGGGCGTAAGGGTTCTGAAACCGGGCGGGAACAGCATGAGGACACCCTCATCGACCACCCCAGAAGGATCCGAAGTCATGAAAGCGACATACTTTTCGACCGCCCTCGGTGCCGTCGCGGCGACCGTCACGGCCCTCGCGCTCAGCGCGGCCCCGGCGAATGCCGCGCAACTCGACCAGTTCGTCTCACCGTCCGGGAACATCGGCTGCCTCATCGGCCCGCACGGTGCGGAGTGCGAGATCAGGGACCACAGCTACGCCCAGCCGGTGGCGCCGGTCAACTGCCACGGCGCGTACGGCGATGTGTTCTCCGCACAGGACGGGACCTTCGCGCAGCTCAACTGTCACACCGATCAGCCCATCGACTTCCATTCTCGCGTAGTCGATTACGGCCAGCAGGTCCGCGAAGGCACCATGGTCTGCAGTGTCACCATGCAGTACGTCGAATGCGCCGACGGCACTACCGGCCACGGCTTCAAGGTGGCCCGCGAGTTCTACAACGTCTACTGAATCCGATTACCGGCCCGCGGTGGCAGACACTGACCGCGCTGGTTGGAATGTGCTGAGAGTCCGCTGTCACGCCTGGTGATAGCCGGATCATGACAATCTGCGTGCCCGCCGACCGGTGGGCACGCAGCGTTTTTCCGGGATAGGGTCGCCCCACCACCGGATTGCGCGAAGGTTTCACCGCTCGGCCGCATGGACAGGAGAGGAGCGTTGCTATAACGCTTCGTATTTGGCTGAGCAGTGCCGGGGCGGCAACCGCCCAGGTCATGCGCTTGCTGCGGGAGAACCCCGACGGGGTCGACGTCACCATGTACGCCAGCAATGTGGATCCGGGCGCGGCGGCGCTGTCGGTCTGCGATGTGCCGGCCGTCGAACCTCGCCACGTCGGTAATGACGAGTACGCGCAATTCGCGCTCGACTTCTGCCGGACCAACCGCATCGATGTCCTCATACCGCCGCGCCGCCTCGACGCCCTCGCCGGGCACGCCGCGGATTTCGCGGCGGTCGGTACCAGCCTGATGTGCTCGCCGCTGTCCGCGGTGCAGGTGCTGACCAGTAAAACGCGGACCTATGAAGCCGCCAGTGTCGCAGGCATTCCGGTGCCGCCGTGGCGCGTGGTGTCCGATGCCGACGGATTGCGTGCGGCCGTCGCGGAATTGTCAGCAGGAGGCGAGACCGTCTGCATCAAGCCGAGCGGTGAGTATTCGGCCTTCGGCTTCCGAATCCTGGACGATCGCCCGCTCAGCATGGCCAGCCTGCTGGCTCCGCCCCGCCCGGTGGCCTCGGTCGATGCGGTGGCCGAGGCCCTGCGGCGCTCGGCGGAGGAGGGCGAACCGGAGTTCGAACTGCTCGTCATGCCGTACCTCGATGCCCCCGAGATCAGCATCGACTGCCTCTCGGCGCCGGGAGGCGAACTGCTGGTCGGCATTCCGCGCTCGAAGCAGGGCCGCTTCCGCATGCTGCTGGACAACCCGGAGGTGGTCGACATCGCCCGCCAACTCGTCCGGCATTTCGAACTCGCCTATCTGACCAATGTGCAATTGCGCTACCGCAATGGCGAACCGGTACTGCTGGAAGCCAATCCGCGCCCCTCGGCGGGACTGTTCCAAACGGCCTTCGCCGATGTGAACCTGCCGTGGGCCGCGGTCCGGCTACTGCTGCAGGGCGATTCGGGCTTGCGTAATCCGCCGCGCCTGGGCGCCTGCCTCGCGGTGGCGGAAGCGGTCATGGAGGTCGCTCCGCGCCCGATCGTTCCTGATGCATTACCTCCGCCCGCGTCACCGATTCGAGTACCGGAACCGGCGGCCGATTCGTGGAGCGCCGGCCTCGCGGTCTGAGCCACCTGGCATTGTGGGATTCGGGATGTGGGCCCCACCATGATTGTGATTCATCCCGTATATCTGATGCTGTGATGTGTTCTGTGTCGACACCGCTTAACGTCGCGAGAGCATAAGAGTTGGTTGGAAGGTGGCAGTTAGCGTGATCGGTACCCAGGCCAAGCTTGATGAGCTGGCCAAGATCCTGGCGATCGCCGCGGAACCGGCGGGTGAGGCCGCGATCGCCAAGCGGGCGAAGAAGGGCATTCCCAGCGTTCGCGAGCGCGTGCACATGCTGCTCGACCCCGGGACGTTCATCGAGACCAGTGCGCTGGCCCGCCAGCCCGGTCAGCCGGATGCGCTCTACGGTGACGGACTGGTCACCGGTCGCGGGCGGATCGGCGGGCGTCCGGTAGTGGTGATCTCCCACGATCAGACCGTGTACGCCGGGACCGTCGGCGTCACCTCCGCCCAGAAGTTCATGCGGGCCTTGCAATTCGCGTTCGACAACGCGTGCCCCGTGGTGACGATCAACGATTCGGGCGGCGCCCGAATTCAGGACGCTGTGGGTTCCATCGCCTCGTTCGGCGATATTTCCCGGGTGCTGGAGAAACTGTCCGGCTACGTACCGCAGGTCTCGATCATTCTCGGCAAATGCGCCGCGGGATCGGTCTACGGGCCCATCAATACCGATGTGCTCATCGGCACCAAAGACTCCTACATGTTCGTCACCGGGCCGGACGTGATCAAGGCCGTCAACGGTGAGGACGTCAGCGCCGAGGAGCTCGGCGGCGCGGAGGTGCAGGCCAAACGCGGCACCCTGCATCACGTGGCCGAGACCGAGCAGGAGGCCTACGACTGGGCCCGCAATTACCTGAGCTACATGCCGACGAGCTGCGTCGAACAGCCGCCGATCGTGAATCCGGGCCTGGAACCGGAGATCACAGACTCTGACCGCGAGCTCGACAAGATCATCCCGGACTCCGATCGCGCCGGTTACGACATGCACGAGATCCTGCTGCGGCTCTTCGACGACGGTGAATTCCACGAGGTCCGCGAGAAGTTCGCGCAGAATCTGATCACGGGGTTCGCCAGGGTCGACGGTCGCCCCGTCGGTGTGATCGCCAGCCAGCCGCTGGTGCTCGGCGGTTCCATCGACGCCGCCTGCTCGGACAAGTCGACCTACTTCATCCGGCTCTGCGACGCGTTCAACATCCCCCTCATCTTCGTCGTCGATACCCCGGGCGTGCTGCCGGGCCTCGTGGAGGAAGCCAACGGCGTGATCATTCGCGGCGGTCGTGTCCCGCGCGCGATCATCGAGGCGACGGTGCCGATCATCAACCTGGTGGTGCGCAAGTCCTACGGCGGCGCGTACGGGATGATGGGCGCCCGTCAGGTCGGCGCCGATATCAGCTTCGCTTGGCCGACAGCGCGCATCGCTGTGATCGGCGCCGAAAGCGCGGTCGACCTCATCGGCAAGCGGCAATTGGCCGCCGTGGCCGAGGAACATCGAGCGGCCGCGCGCGAATTCATGATCAACCAGTACAACGCGACAATGGCCACCCCGTGGGTCGCCGCCGAACGCGGATACATCGACGCCGTCATCGAACCGGCGCGCACCCGCCTGGAGATCCGCCAAGCCCTCCGACTGCTGCGCGACAAATCACCGGTCAAGCCGGAGTTCAACCCCCGCAAGCACTCGATCTACCCGATGTAGGCCGGCTTCCGAGGGTGCCCTCCGTGGATCGGTCGACCCTGAGTTGGCAAGCCGCGGAGGGCCTTTCGCATATCTGGGAGTTCCCTCATCTGCCTTCCGCGGTCCGCCGGAACTGAGCGGGGCTGCAGCCGTGGTGTTTCCGGAACCATCGGGAGAAGTTTCCGAGTGCGGAGAACCAGCTGGACAATCGCTTCTCCACCATGACCGAGGTGCGCAAGGTCGCGTGGCCGGTCTACGAGACGCCGGAATACGATGCGGCGCATTTCCTTCAGGGCATCGCGGGCACTCTCGAACTGTTCCATCGCTCCACTCTCGATTTCCAGCGGGTGGCGCCACCCATCGAGTGCCCGACCAGCGTTACGCCTGTCAGCTCCAGCCGGTCCAGCAGTGCGGCCAGATCGTCTGCGAGAGTGTCGAATTCGTATCCGGCGCCCGGGTCGTCGGATCTGCCGTGCCCACGGCGATCGTAGGCGACGGCGCGGTGCCCGCGTGCGGCCAGATGCAACATCTGGTGCTGCCACATATCGCTGCTCATCAGCATGCTGTGCACGAAAACGACGGGGCTGCCGCTGCCGTAGTCACGGTAGAAGAGTTCGGTTCCATCCGGTACGGAGAAGTACGACATGTCAAGTCCCAATTCTGTGAAAGCTTCTTATTGTGAATAGGTTTGGCGCAGTGCGGCGGGAGTGACCCGGCGTCGGCTATTGAACGGCCAGTGCTTGTACGGTGATCTGGTAGTCCTCGCGGATTCTTCCGTCGCTGCCTAGCAGCAGGAAAACGCGTGCAGCCCAGGCGATTTCGCCCGCATCGGGGGTCGCCAATTGCAGGGTGAACAGGACCAGGTCGCCATGGCGGCGGGCATCAGCGGCGTTGACTGCGCGGTACAGGCCACTGGCGACGAATGCGTTGTGCGCCTCGGCAACTCGAGCATCGAGCTCGTCGAGTCCGGCGAAGTGGGCGCCCTCGACGTACTCCACGCCGCCGGCGGACCACAACGCGGCGATGGCCCGGCGCCGCAGTTCGGCGTCCGGCTCGTTCCAGAGCGTGGTGTAGTCCTCGACGAGGAGGGTGTGGTCGAAAGAAGTCGTTGTGTTTGTCATGCCATGACGATCGGCGCTGCCACTACAGGACAGTCAAGCCCGATGCGCGGGAAAACTCTCCCGTAGCGGGAGGCTGGCTTGGACCGCGCGCTATGCGCCACCGAGCGACATGGACGGCACCGTGGTCGTCGAGCAACCGTCTGGTGCGCCCTGCCCGGCCAGACGGTCATCGATCCAGCTCAAGGCTGCGGCAGTCGCGCTGAGTGCGAGACTGGCGTGCTCGCTCAATTGGTCTCGCGTATAGGTGATGTGCGCGCCCGATGCACACCACTGTGCCACCGCCCGGTCGGTCGGCGCGATGTGGACGATCTCGTCGTTCACGGCGTTGTAGAGGAACAGTGGCGCGGTCGGTGCCACGGGACCGAAGTCCAGGTCGGCAAACGATGCCTGTACCTGCTCGAACTGTCCAACCGCCCATGGAAACACCGGCCAGTCGTATTTCGGGAGCGTAGGTCGGGTGAACTTGCGCAACCCAGCGCGTACTGACCGCTCCGCCGGAATAGCCCATCGCAGCAACCGGAGTATCGGTGCCGGACAGGCCGAGCGGCGCGAAAGCCTCGGCGCTGGATCTCATCACGATCGAACAGATGTTGTCGTCCGGTCATGCGATTTCCGTACCCGACTGGGAGGGGCCGACAGGGTCGGTGTTTTCCCCGAGACAGCCGGGTTACGCCGCGCTCGACGGAGTGCGCGCACTGACCAGCGGTTTCTTAGCGGCCAACTGGTCGTCGACGCGGACTTCGCGCTGTGATCGCGGTTGGCGATCTCAGCCCCAATCATCGAGCCACAGTCCCGTCATGTTCCGGAACCGTTGCAGCCCCTTGGTGATGCAGGTCCCGAGACGTCACATCGAATCCAGGTTTGTGGCTATAATTCACTATCGATATATGGCTACATAGGAGTTGATCATGGACGTTGGAATTCGAGAACTGCGCGACAGTCTCAGCCGCCACCTGGCCGAGGTTCGCTCCGGCCATACCGTCACCATTACCGATCATGGACGGCCGATCGCCCGCATTGTTCCCGTCGAGCAGCCGACCAGGCTCGAACAGTTGCGGGCCGAAGGGCGTATACAACCGGCACGCAAGAAGAAGCAGCCGGCGCCGACGCCCGTCGATGGGCAGGGTGTCGTCAGCGAGCTTATCGCTGAGCAGCGCCGATGATCGGATACCTGGACACGTCGGCGTTCGTACCGCTACTGGTCAACGAACCGAGTAGTCAAGCTTGCCGCCGATTCTGGGATGATGCCGATGCCGTCGTCTCGAGCAGGATGCTCTATGTCGAAACCGCAGCCGCGCTAGCGCAGGCTCATCGCATGACACGCCTCGACGACGTGGGGTATGTAGCGTGTCGACGACTCCTCGACCAACTCTGGCCACAGATCGAGGTAACCGAGGTGGACGAGCCTCTGATCCTGCGCGCAGCGGAGTTGACGGACTCTCAGGCGCTTCGCGGTTATGACGCGGTCCATTGTGCGTCAGCCGAACAGTTGGAGGACGCAGATCTGGTCGCCGCATCGGGCGACAAACGTCTCCTCGAGGCGTGGAGAACGTTGGGAGTGGCGACCTTTGATACAAATGCGCCCGAGTCCGCGACCTGAGGTCGACGCTGGCTACGCGAGTTTCAGCGGGCGCTCTGAGCTGGGACTTGAGCTGACAGCTAGCACCCTGGGATTCGAACCTGCGACTCGCGCCTGCGGTTTCTTGGCCGCGCAAATCTACCTGCGAATCAGAAACATTGCCTGAACTGGGCGAATGGCGGTCTCAACTGTGCCCTCGGCAGGATTCGAACCTGCGACCTACCCTTTAGGAGAGGGTTGCTCTATCCCCTGAGCTACGAAGGCTGAGCCGGCGGCGCTGGGCCGACCTGAACGTCGGGGAGTCTACCTGGTTGGGGCTCGGGGGACAGCATCCCAGGGGTCGGGCGGGGTCAGGGTTTGGTGGCGACGGCGATGATGTAGTCGGCCCAGGGGCCCCAGGCGAGCAGGCTGGGGCGGCTGAAGGTGGCGTGCAGGACCGGGTTGACGCGGCGCAAGTCGCGGTCGCGGAGGCGTTTGCTGAGGTAGGTCGCCAGGGGTGAATAGACGTCGCGGCCAATCGAATACGCGCTGACGTTCTCGAAACCGGCGGCGGTGAGCGCCTTTCGGTAGTGGTGCAGGTCGTAGGCGGTGCGTTCGGCGCCGGGGCGGTGACCTTCCGGCACGCCCGGCCGCGGGCAGGGTTTCGGCCGGGGTGGCGGCGGTGGACTGTGCGGGCGAAGAAGGCGGCGTCGGTGAGACCCTCCGAAAGCTCGGATACGCCCCGGCGTTGTCGCCTGTGTCTCGGACGATCAATTGCCGGAGTGATGACAGTCTCAGACAGTTGAGTGGGGAGTCAAGGGTCCGCGCACACCCCCGCCGCCGCGTGTCACCGTCGTCCGGACTGTGTCTCCTCGTAGTCGGAAGGCTTGAATGTGTTTGTCTTCCAACGGAACAGCACCGTCGCACCGGGCCAGTTATTGGTGATGCGCCCGGAGGCGTTGCGGTACCAGCTGGAGCAGAAGTTCCACGGAGTGTCCTTCAAGCGGCGCTGCAGCCAGTCGTCCCAGGACTGTTCGACCTCGGCGCGCGCGGACAGGAATGTCCCGGGCTTGGGCGTCAGGTACTCCACCACCTGGCGGATGTACCGGGCCTGCGACTCCAGCATGTAGATGATCGAACCCGAGCCGACATTGGTGTTCGGCCCGTACATCATGAACAGATTGGGGAATTCCGGCACCGATATGCCGAGGTATGCGCGGGCGCCCTCCGCCGACCACGCATCGGCCAGCTTGCGACCGCCCACGCCGTAAATATTCATGGGCGCAAGGAATTCCGTGCCCTTGAAACCGGTGCCGTAGACGATCACGTCGACCGGATGCTCCACGCCGTCGGCGGTGCGAATGCCGGCGGGGGTGACGGCCTCGATGGCGGTGGTCTCCACGGTCACATTGTCCCGGCCGAGCGCGGGCATGTACTCGTTGGAGAACAGGCCGCGTTTACAGCCGGCCGCGTAATCGGGAGTCAGCTTGGCGCGCAAGGCCGGATCGGGCACCTGCTTCTCGCGATGCCGATCGGCCAGCTTGATCACCGGCGTCTTCATGGCGGGGATATCGGTGAGCGCCAAGGCGAGCACTTCGAAGAGCGACCAGATCGCGAAGCGTTCCGCCATGCGCGTGATCGGCACGTGTTTGAACAGGGCCTTGTGCATCGCGCTGTACTCGGTGTCGAACTTGGGCAGCACCCAGGCGGCCGAACGCTGGAACAGCGTCAGATGTGCGGCAAGCGGCACGATCGCCGGAATGTATTGAATGGCAGAGGCTCCCGTGCCGATGCATGCCACGCGTTTGCCCGTGAGGTCGACCGAGTGATCCCACTGGGCGGAGTGGAACGCGGCGCCGGTGAAACTGTCGATGCCGGGCAGGTTCGGCATGGCCGGACGCGAGAGCTGCCCCACCGCCGGGATGAGGATATCGGCGATATGGGTGACGCCATCGGTGGTGCGCACTCGCCAAATCCCGGCCTGCTCATCGAATTCCGCCTCGTCGACCTCGACGCCGAACTCGATCTTCGCAGGCAGGTCGTGTTTCTCCGCGACGGTGCGCATGTAGTTGTGGATATCGGCCTGATGCGAGAACCGGCGCGGCCAATCGGATTTCGGCTCGAAGGACCAGGAGTACAGCGGTGACGGGACATCGCAGGCCGCGCCCGGATAGGTGTTCTCGCGCCAGACGCCGCCCAGATCGGCCGCCTTCTCCAGGATGGTGAAGTTGGACACCCCGTGGCGCTGCAACTCCAGCGCCATGCCGAGGCCGGCGAATCCGGCGCCGATGATCAGGATGGACGGCTCACGATTCATAGCTCGACAGTAGAGGTATCAGCGCTGGTCAGTAAGGCATACCCGGACAATGAATCGGTATTTTCGGCCATTTCGACCGGGTTGGCCGCCGGGTGGGTAATCCGTGTCGGTGCGAGTGCGGGTCGCAGAAAAGCTTCTGGGACGGTGATCGCCGCCTGACCTGCGGTGCCGTACCCCGACTGGACAGCCTCCAGTCCCACTCCCTATATTCACGGAAGATCTTACTCCAATTTGCTTGTCCTGGTTAGTGATTGGCTATTCAGCGGCGCCGCAGGGGGCGTCGTTGCGACACCGGTCTTTTTCAGGACTTCGAGGCCGGCTGGTTGCCGCACAGGCGGTGGCGGGTCGGCGACAAGAACTGCGGGCGGCGAGAGTGGGGTTCGCCGCCCGCAGTTTCTTTTGCGGGCAGGTTGCCCTCAGTTGGTGCTCATCCCGGCCATGTCCGAATTCGGCTATTCTGCCGAGACGTGACTCAGTTCACTCGCACGTAGGGACATGTAGGGAGCGGTTGGGAAATGTTGAGCACCATGCAGGACGAGCAGCTGTCTCTCGCGACACTGCTGCGGTACGCCTCCACCTTTCAGGGCGACAGCACCGTGTCCACCTGGACCGGGGACGGGATTCGCACCCAGACTTACCGGGAGGTCGGCGCGGATGCGGCCCGCCTCGCCAATGCCCTGCGTGACCTGGGCATCGGCGAAGGTGACCGGGTCGGCACCTTCATGTGGAACAACAACGAGCACATGGTCGCGTACGTCGCCATCCCCGCCATGGGAGCGGTGCTGCACGCCCTGAACATTCGGTTGTTCCCCGAGCAGCTGGTGTACGTGGCCAATCACGCCGAGGACCAGGTGGTCATCGTCGACGGTTCGCTGCTGCCGATGTTCGCGCAGTATCTGCCGAATTTGAAGACGGTCCGGCACGTCATCGTCGCCAATGGCGATGCCGCCGCACTCACCGCGCCCGAGGGCGTGCAGGTGCACTCCTACGCCGAACTGCTTGCGGCACAGCCGGACACCTTCGACTTCCCGATCGTGGACGAGCGTTCCGCGGCGGGCATGTGCTACACCTCCGGCACCACCGGCGACCCCAAGGGCGTCGTGTACTCGCACCGGTCCAACTACCTGCACGCCATGCAGGTCATCTCGCCCAACGGCATGGGTTTCGACAATTCCGACACCGTGCTCGCCATCGTGCCGCTGTTCCACGCCAATGCCTGGGGCATTCCGTACGCGGCGCTCATGTCGGGCGCGAATGTGCTCATGCCCGACCGGTTCCTGCAGCCCGCACCGCTGCTGGAGATGATGGCGGTGGCCAAGCCGACCTTCGCGGCGGCCGTGCCGACAATCTGGGGCGGTGTACTGGCCGGATTGCAGGCCGCACCGCAGGACATCTCGCATCTGCGCACCTGCGTGGTGGGCGGCGCCGCGGTGCCGCCGTCCATGATGCGGGCCTTCCAGGAGCGGCACGGCGTCAAGCTGCTGCACGCGTGGGGCATGACCGAAACCTCCCCACTCGGCTCGGTGGCGCATCCGCCCGCCGGTGTCGAGGGCGAGGAAGAGTGGGCCTATCGCTATACGCAGGGTCGTTTCCCGGCGGGTGTGCAGGCGCGTCTGGTCGCCGACGACGGGACCGTGGTGGCCAATGACGGGCAGGCGCTCGGTGAGCTGGAGGTGAGGGGGCCCTGGATCACCGGGGCGTACTACTCGCCGACCGGCGCCGAGGTCGATCCGGACAAGTTTCACGACGGCTGGCTGCGTACCGGCGATGTCGGCAAGATCAGCGCCAATGGGTATCTGACGCTGGTGGACCGGTCCAAGGATGTCATCAAGTCCGGCGGTGAGTGGATCTCCTCGGTGGATCTGGAGAACGCGGTGGTGGGTCACCCCGCCGTCGCGGAGGCCGCGGTCATCGGCGTTCCGGACGAGAAGTGGGACGAGCGTCCCCTCGTCGCGGTGGTGCTGGCCGAGGGCGCCGAGGTGAAACCCGAAGAGCTGCGCGACTTCCTGTCCGACAAGTTCGCCAAGTGGCAGCTTCCGGAGCACTGGGCCTTCATCGACGAGGTGCCCAAGACCAGTGTCGGCAAGTTCGACAAGAAGCGGCTGCGTGCGCAGTACGCCGATGGTGCGCTGACGGTCACCACGCTGTCCTGATGCTGTGACGACGGTGCCCCGCCTCCCGGTTCCGGCGAGGCGGGGCACCGTGCGTCCGGCCGATTGTCCCTCTGGCGCGGGTACGCCCGTACCGTTAGTTTGAGGGCGGATGCCTGCAGTGGGGCGGGCACAGTGGTGATCGGGGCGCTTGTATGACACTCGGACTGATTCGTTCGCTAGGGGAGCGGGCCTATCTGGAGCTCGAGTCCGCGCGGCTGTTCATGGGCGCCGGGCTGGCGCGGATCGAATCGCCGGCCGCGCTGCTGTCGGCGGCCACCGCGCTGCTTCGCTACGGCACCCTCGCGGCCGGACTGCGGCTCTCCGCCGCGCGCTACGGCGGGCGGACGGCATTGATCGACGAGCTCGGCTCCCTGACCTTCGCGGAGCTGGAGGACCGATCCAACCGGCTCGCCAATGCCTGGCGTGAGCGCGGGCTGAAACCCCTTGAGGGCGTTGCCATTCTGGCGCGCAATCACCGCGGGATCGTGGATGCGATATTCGCGGCGTCCAAGTGCGGTGCGCGCATCATCCTGCTCAATACGGACTTCGCGGGTCCGCAGATTCGCGATGTGGCCACGCGTGAGGGCACCGATCTGCTCGTCTACGACGAGGAGTACGGCCATATGCTGGAGGAGGTTTCGCCGCGGCGGGGCAGCTATCTGGCGTGGACCCAGTCGCCCAGCGAGGACAGCCTGGAGGCGCTCATCGCCGCCGGCTCGCCCGATGCGCCACCGTCGCCCGGCGCCGAGCCCAAGATCATCCTGCTGACCAGCGGCACCACCGGCACGCCGAAGGGCGCACCGCGGCCGGAGCCGAAATCCCTTGCCTCCCTGGGCGGTCTGCTCTCCAAGGTGCCGTTCCGCGCGGGTGAGGTCACCGAATGCTGCGCGCCCATGTTCCATACGCTCGGATTCGCCTGCGGCATGCTGACTCTCGGCTTCGGATCCACCCTCGTGATCCGGCGGCGCTTCGACCCGCAGGTCGCCATCGACAGTGTGGCGCGCCATCATGCCAGCACGATGATCGTGGTGCCGGTCATGCTGTCCCGCATGGTGGATCTGGGCGGCAAGGGTGTCACCGGGCGTGATCTGTCCGCACTGCGCATTATCTTCGTGGCGGGGTCGCAGCTCGGCGCGCAGTTGTGCCGTGAGGTGACCGCCACCTTCGGTCCGGTCGTCTACAACCTGTACGGGTCGACGGAGGTCGCCTACGCGACCATCGCCACGCCTGAAGATCTGGCGGTGGAACCCGGCTGTGTCGGCCGCCCGGTGCTGGGTGCGCGCGTGGAAATCCTTGATACGCAAGGAAAGTCCGTACCGGTGGGGGAGACAGGTCGCATCTTCGTCGGCAATGTGATCCAGTTCGAGGGGTACACCGGCGGCGGGCACAAGGAGATCATCCGGGGCCTGATGTCCTCGGGGGACGTCGGCCACTTCGACACTGCCGGAAGGCTGTTCATCGACGGCCGCGATGACGACATGATCGTCTCCGGTGGGGAGAACGTCTTCCCCGCCGAGGTGGAGGAGTTGCTCTACACGCACGTCGCCGTCCGTGAAGTCGCCGTGATCGGCGTTCCGGACGAGCAATTCGGTTCTCGCCTCAAGGCTTTCGTCGTGGTGCACGAAGGGCAGGTCTTCAGCGAGGTCGAGGTGAAGGACTTCGTGAAGTCGAATCTGGCGCGGTACAAGGTGCCGCGCGAGGTGGTGTTCCTCGAGGAGCTGCCGCGCAACCCCACCGGCAAGGTGTTGAAGCGAAAGCTCCAGGAGGCATAACCACGGCTACCTGCCGGCGGGACTGTCTCAGCCCGCCAGCAAGGCCAGGAGTGCGGCGAATTCGGCCCGGGACAGGTAGCCGTCCCCGTCCAGATCCGCCTCGGCGATCAATGCCGCGGCCGAGTCGTCGCTCAGTGCGGGGCAGGTGCGCAGCAGCGATTCCAGCTCCTCCAGTTCGATCAGCTCGTTGCGATTCACATCGAACGTCTCGAAAGCCGCGTCCGCATCGGTGATCTCGACAGTCCGGCCGATCCTGGCGGCCTCGAACTCGGCCCGCGAGATCAGCCAGTCCCCGTCCGTGTCGGCCGCGGCTACCAGTCGCCCCACCGCATCGGCGTCGATATCCAGGCCCAAGGCCTCGATTCCGGCGAGGATGTCGCCGCTGGAGATCAACCCGTCGCCATCCTGATCCCACAGGTCGAAAGTATCGGTCGGCTCATCGGTCGCCACGGCTGCTCCTAGGAATGCTGTTTTCCGCTGTCCGGCTGCAGAATTGCGCACTCGGTGAGCAGCGGTCAAGGCCACGCGGGAATCGGCGCCGGATGGTCGTATGCTGAGCGCCTCGCGCATGGCAGGGATCGATGGGAGGACATGCGCCGGGAGAAGCCACACCGGGTCACTACCGACTCCGGAAGTTGCTCGGGCGGGGCGGCATGGGGCAGGTATGGCTGGCGGAGGACACTCGCATGGGGCGCGATGTGGCCCTCGAAGTACTACCGCCGGAACTGGTCGAGGACGAGGACTATCAGCGCCGGTTCCAACGGGAGGGACGGCTCGCCGCCCGGCTGCGCGGACCGCATATCGTTCCCATCCACAATTTTCGGTGAACTCGATGGGCGGCTGCGGCTGTGCCGCCGGTTGCCTCGTATTCGCCGTATTCGCCGGCTGCTCAGTACACGGACGAACGGCTGTCGAATGCGGCGGGTGTGGATTCGGGCAAGCCCAGGATCGACGCCGGCCGAGTGGCATGGTGGATCGTATTGTTCGTGCTCGTCATGTTTTTCGGGATGATGACGGTGGTGGGCATCATTATCTCCTTCACCGACCCGAAATTCGACGGGGGAGAGATCCTCATCGCGGCGGTGCTTTCGACCTGCCGTTCGCGATCTTCGTCTATCTGTTCGCTGTCGAGATCAAGAAGTTCCGGAAACGGTGAGCCGCGCGCATCGGCGCGGCCGGGGTTGCCGGTCGCGCCGATGCGGGGTTGCGCTCAGCAGTTACGTAGTTCGGGGCTCTGGTTGAGGAGCTGGGCGCGGGTGGAGATGAAGGTGCTGTAGGTGTCGCCGCCGACGGCGGTGAGCGGGAACGCTGCCACGCGATGGCAGTTCTGGAAGGCGAGCTTCACGCCGAAATGCCGTTCCAGCCCACCGCGAATGGCGTCGGAGGCCATGGCGCGCAGCAACTGGCCGCGTGCCACTTCGTCCGGCGGTGGAATGACATTGTCCGCGTATTCCTCGGCAGCACCGGAATGCAGGTCGGCAGCGACTCGGCTGACGACCTCATAGGCGTAGGGCAGCGAAGTCCGAACACATTCGACGAACTCTTCGTCGCTGACTTCACCGCGTTCGGCTCGCTCGAGCAGTGCGGTGGGTACGTCGAGTGACATATCGCTCTCCTCACGGGATGGCGGATGGTGTCAGCCGATTCTAGATGAAAAAGGTTGTCAACAACCCTGGATTCGAATCGAAAGTGCCTTGTTCAGAGCGGTTTTCGCATCCTCGGACAGTTGCCGCACCAGCTCGCCGGCCGGTAGCTCGGCTGCCAGTGAATGTGCCTGACCTGCCCAGAGATTCACTTCGTCGGCATTGCCCGAGGCGCGGGCGGCCGCACGCAAAGGCCCGGTGGCGTAATGGATTTCCGGATAGGCCGAGGGCGCGTCCCGGTGGTCGAGCATGAATTGATTGCGCAATCCGCGGGCGCGGCGACCGGTGAAGGCGCGCGTGAGCATGGTCGGGGTGTCGAGGGTGACGGCATCGCGGATCAGCGGCGCGGTGCCCGCCTCGTCGGTGCGCAGGAATGCGGTGCCGATCTGCGCGGCGGCGGCCCCGGCGACCAGCGCCGCCGCCACGGCCGCACCGGTGGCGATGCCGCCCGAGGCGATCAGGGGCAGGTCCACGGCGGCCCGCAGCAGCTGCAGCAGTGTCAGCAGCCCCAGCGGATCGGCGGTGTCGTCCTCCGGCCGGTCGGCGAAGCTGCCGCGGTGCCCGCCCGCCTCCGCACCCTGGGCGATCAGCACATCGGCCCCGACCTCGGCGGCAATGCGCGCCTCGGCGACCGAGGTGACGGTGACCCACACCTCCGATCCGGCCTCGTGCAGTCGCGCGATCTCCTTGCCCGAGGGGCAGCCGAAGGTGCACGACACGACCCGCACCGGATCGGTGATCAGCAGATCGAGCTTCGCGGCCCAGGCGTCGGTGTCGAATCTTGGCTCACCGATGGGGAATTCGCGGGCGAGGAGATCAACGTAGTCGCCGAAACTGGTCACAGGACTAGGTGCGGACGGGTAAAACAGATTCACACCGAATGCCGCGGAGGTGAGGGTGCGTGTCAGTTTTATCCGCCCACCGAGATCGTCCGCGCCGAGATATCCGGCGGCCAGGAATCCCAGTCCGCCCGCGTCGGAGACCGCAGCGGTCAATTCGGGTGTGGACGGTCCGCCCGCCATCGGGGCGAGCACGATCGGCGTATTCAGCTCGTCTAGAAGCACGCCGACAAGTGTGCGCTCCCGCCCCTTATTCGTGATCTACCGGTGGGCAGTACCACCTGGGATTTTCGAACGCAAGGTTGCGGAATGGTCACGGGCGAGTACTGTTTCCATCACAGCGATGCCGAATCGTTACCGGAACTTCGAACTCTAGGACGAACTTTGTCGCACCACAGAGAGACGGCGAACTCCGTATCCGTTCTGGATTTGCTCGATGATTCGGGCATCCACCGCATCGGGTCCGTCGCCCGAAAGCGACATCGGGCCGAACCCTCCACCGTCGACCGCGTCAAAGTAGCGGCCGGAGCCGCGGTCGCCGCGAGTGCCCTGATCGGCACCGCGACCCAAATGGTTCCGGCCCTCGCACACGCCGCACCGGTCGCCCCCAATCATGAGAACAAGCCGGCCGCTCAGGACTCCGACGCCGCCGTGCTGCGCGATGCCGCCCCGGCCGTCAAGCAGGCCGCCGAGGTCGCCGCCACCATCGCGGCTCCGGCCCCCGCCGGCGACGCACCCGTCGCGGCCCCGGCGCCCGCGCCCTTCGGTCTGCAGAACCTGCTGCCGGAGATCGCGAACCCGCTGGCGCAGGCCGAGGCGACGCTCAAGGATCTACAGCAGAAAATGGCACCCGCCGCCGCGGTGCGCCCGACCGCCGGTGTCATCAGCTCCGGCTTCGGCGCTCGCTGGGGCACCATGCACTACGGCATCGACTTCGCCGATGCGATCGGCACTCCTATCCACTCCGTCATGGGTGGAACCGTTCTGGATGCCGGTCCGGCACAGGGCTTCGGCCTCTGGGTGCGCGTCAAGCAGGACGACGGCACCACCGCTGTCTACGGCCACGTGAACGATATGTACGTGACCCGCGGACAGCGCGTCAACACCGGCGACGTGATCGCGACTGTCGGAAATCGCGGTGATTCCACCGGTCCCCACCTGCACCTGGAGATCTGGGACGCCGCTGGAACCAAGGAAGATCCGCTCCCATGGCTGGTCAGCAAGGGCGTAATCATGCAGCAGCAGTGGGGTCCGGACCAGTAGAGCGTTCACCCGCCCCGGCGAACGGGCGCTTCCCGGACCGGCGGATGCCGGTGGGCGCGGTGACGACACTGGATGATCTCTTCGACCCTGCCTCGCTGCACGGGCGCGCCTACGCGGTGCTCGTGCAGCATCCACGGTCGACCGCACTCGAAGTCGCCGAGCGTCTGGGGTGCCCGCCGCGCGTGGCAGAGGCGTCGCTGGAGGCGCTGTGCCAGTTGGAGGCCGCGGTGCGATTGACCGAAAGCAGCGGCACCGTGCGCTGGGATGCACATGCTCCGGAAGCCTTGTCGGAGGCCGAGACTCGGCGCCGCACCTCCGACGTGCTGCGCATGCAGTCGGCGGCGGCCCGCCTGGGTGAGACCTTCCGGTCGGTGCGGCGCACCACCGATGCCGATGGTGCCGTGGTGGCCGTCTACGAACGCCGGCAGCTGCTCGCCGATTTCGAGGATCTGCAGCACACCGCGCACACCTGTGTGAAGGTCGTGGAGCGCGGCCCGTTCCTCTCCGATGTGGAGACCGAGGAGCGGATGTTCGAGCTCAAGTCCGCGCGTATCACCTCGGGCATCGACTACCGCACGCTGTATCAGGAGACCATCTACCAGGACGCGGAACGGCTGCGGCATGTGCTCGCCACCAATGCCGCAGGCGCACAGGCGCGTACGCTGCCGGATCCGCCGATGAAGCTGATCGTGGCCGACGACCGCCGGGCGGTGCTGGTACTGCACTGCGATGAGCGGCGCGGTGATCCGATGGGTGTGCGGGTCGGCCCCTCGCCCACGCTGGATCTACTGGTGAAGACCTTCGATTCGCTGTGGTCCATGGCCACGCCGATTTCGGTGAACCCGTCCGAATCCCTCGACGAGCGCGATCGCGCCATCCTCACCCTCATGAGCATGGGCGCGACCGACGACACCATCGCGCGCCGGCTGGGGCTGTCCCGGCGGACCGTGGTGCGGCGGACCGCGAGCCTGCTGGAGCGGCTCGGTGCGAGCACCCGATTCCAGGCCGGGGTGCAGGCCACCCGACGTGGGTGGCTGTAATTGCCTGTGGTGCAGATCACAAGGCTGCAACGAAGGTCCCTGGTCCCCGATACTCTCTGAGCTCGAGCCGTCATCGCGGCACCGCGCGCCCGATATGATTGCTCAGTCCGCCAGCGTGGTTCGACCACCATTGTTCGTGGGTTGGCCGAAGGTCTTCGGCATGCGGACCAGCTAGACCCGAGAGGTGAATGCACTCGAATGGATACTGCCCGCCGTACAGCTCGCGGTAATCGTCGGCGTCGGTCCGGCAGCCCTCTTTTCGGGCAGCTCCTCACCGCCGCGGTCGAGTCCGCGGCCGATGCCATCGCCGTCCGGTTCAATCCGACCGGTGATCCGGCCGATCAGCGTGAGATCAGCTATCACGACCTGGACGCCCGTTCGTCCCAGCTGGCGCGGGAACTGATCGGGCGCGGAGTCGGCCCCGGCGATATGGTCGCCATCGGCATCACCCGGTCCATCGAATCGGTGCTGGCGGTGTGGGCCGTCGCCAAGACCGGTGCGGCGTACGTCCCCGTCGATCCCGCGTATCCGCCGGATCGCATCGAACATCTGCTGACCGACTCGGGCGCGGTGCTCGGACTGACGACGCGGGAGTACCGCGGAGCGCTCGGGACCTCCACCTACTGGATCGAATTGGACGATCCGGTGTGGACCGGGCGGATCGACGCGCATCCCGCGCACCCTATCTCCTATGCGGACCGGGTGCGGTCGCTGACCGAACAGCATCCGGCCTACGTCATCTATACCTCCGGCTCGACGGGTAAGCCCAAGGGCGTCGTCGTCACCCACACCGGCCTCGCCGGTCTCGCCGCCGCGGAGCGCGAGCACTACGGCGTCACCTCGGATTCGCGTGTGCTGCACGTGTGTTCGCCCAGCTTCGATGTGTCGGTGCTGGAGTTGCTGCTGGCTTTCACGGCCGGTGCGACCCTGGTGGTCGCCCCCGCCGGTGTGTTCGGCGGCGTGGAACTGGCGGACCTGCTCGGCCGCGAACGTGTCACCCATGTGCTGATCACGCCCGGCGCGCTGGAATCGGTGGACCCGTCCGGACTGGACGAGCTGAGCACCGTCGTGGTCGCCGGCGATAAGTTCGGGCCGGAGCTGGTCGGTCGCTGGGCGACCGGCATCCGCTCCTTCTACAACGGGTACGGGCCCACCGAGGCAACGATTCTCGCGACCAGCAGCGCACCGCTGCTGCCGCACGAGGGCATCACCATCGGTTCGGCGGTACCGGGTGTCGGTGCGTACGTGCTGGATTCGCGGCTGCGGCCGGTGCCGGACGGCGTGGTGGGTGAGCTGTACCTGTCGGGTCCCGCGCTGGCGCAGGGCTACAACCAGCGGCCGGGGCTGACCTCGGAACGCTTTGTGGCCAGTCCTTTCGGCGAGGCGACGGGTACGCCGGGGGCGCGCCTGTACCGCACCGGCGACCTGGTGAAGCGCACCTCCGCCGCGGGCGGCGACGCGGAGGCCGGCGGTGTCATCGAGTACCTGGGCCGCTCGGATTTCCAGGTGAAGATTCGCGGTCTGCGCATCGAGCTCGGCGAGATCGACAATGCGCTGACCGCACACGCCGATGTGGATTACGCTGCGACGCTGGGCAAGACGCTGCCGTCGGGTGTGACCGCGCTGGTCTCCTATGTATTGCCGCGTCCCGGAACCACTCTCGATACCGCCGAGCTGGCGAGCTTCATCGGTGAATCGCTGCCCGCGTACATGGTGCCCACCGCCATTGTGGTGCTGGAGGAGATCCCGCTGACCCCGGTCGGCAAGCTGGATCGGGCGGCACTGCCGGAACCGGTGTTCGCGGCCCGCGAGTTCCGCGCGCCGTCCACTCCCGCCGAAGAGGCTGTGGCACAGGTCTTCGCGACATTGTTGATTCCGGACAACCCGGAGGCGCGGGTCGGCGCGGACGACGACTTCTTCGAACTCGGCGGCAACTCGCTGCTCGCGGCGCAGGCCGCGGCGCGCATCGGCACCGCGCTGGGTACCCGGGTGCCCGTGCACGTGCTGTTCGAGGCGTCGACGGTCGCCGCCCTGGCTGCGCAACTCGACGGCGGCGCGGCCGTGACCGCGGGTCCGGCACTGGGTTCGCTGCCCCGGCCGGAACGGATTCCGCTGTCCTTCGCGCAGCAGCGCATGTGGTTCCTGAACCGTTTCGATCCCGACAGCGCGGTGGACAATATTCCGCTCGCGGTGCGGTTGAGCGGCGCCATCGATGTCGAGGCGCTGCGTGCGGCCGCGCGGGATCTGGTTGCGCGGCACGAGGTCCTGCGCACCATCTATCCCGAGGTCGACGGCGAGGGCTACCAGTTGGTGCTGGCCGCCGACGATCCCCGTGCGGTGCCGGAACTTTCACTGCTCGATATCACCGCGGCCGAGATTCCGGAGCGGGTCGCCGAGGTGGTCGGCGCCGGTTTCGACGTCACCGCCGCACCGCCGATTCGCCTGCGACTGCTGCGGACCGCCGCGCAGGAGCATGTGCTCGTCGCGACCGTGCACCACATTTCCGGTGACGGCGTCTCCATGGGTCCGCTCGCGCGCGATCTGGTGACCGCCTATGCCGAGCGGGCGCGCGGCGGGGAACCGCAGTGGACGCCGCTCGAGGTGCACTACGCCGATTACGCGGTGTGGCAGCGCGAGACGCTGGGCAGCGAGGACGATCCGGATTCGGTGCTGGCGCAGCAGATCGCGTTCTGGCGCGCAGCACTCGACGATCTGCCCGATGAGCTGGTGCTGCCCGCCGACCGGCCGCGGCCGCCGGTGGCCTCGTACCGGGGCGGGACCTTCGGATTCCGGATCACCGACGAAACCTATGCGGCGGCACGGCATCTGGCCGAAGCCCGCGGCACCACGCTCTTCATGGTGGTGCACGCGACGCTCGCCATCCTGCTGGCGCGACTGTCCGGCACCCGCGATATCGCCATCGGCACCCCGGTGGCGGGACGCGGTGCGGCCGAACTCGACGATCTCATCGGCATGTTCGTCAATACGCTGGTGCTGCGGACCGATATCGATCCCGCCACCAGCTTCGAGGATCTGCTGCACCAGGTGCGCGATACCGATATTCGGGCCTTCGGGCATGCCGACGTGCCGTTCGAGCGCCTGGTGGAACTGCTGGATCCGGCGCGCTCGCAGGCGCGCAATCCGCTGTTCCAGGTCATGCTGGCCTTCCAGAACATGGCGCCCACCCGGCTGGAGCTGCCCGGGCTGAGCGTGGCGGGCGCGGATCTGCAGATTCCGTTCGCCAAGTTCGATCTGCAGCTGACCATGCAGGAATCGCACGACGAGCACGGCGACGCCGATGGTCTGGCCGGCGAATTCTCCTATGCGCTGGATCTTTTCGACGAGCCGACGGTGGCGGTGTTCGCCGAGCGCTTCGAGCGGGTGCTGTCGGCCGTGACCGCCGATCCGGGCGCCTCGGTCGGAGATGTCACGGTCTTCGGCGCCCGGGAACGGCAGCAGGTCGTCAGCGACTGGAATGCCACCGGATTCGATCTGGAGGCGGCCGTCGGTCTGCCGCACGGTATTCCGGCGACGCTGGT
The DNA here is from genome assembly GCF_045040085.1 of Nocardia sp. NBC_01388. Lineage (NCBI taxonomy): Bacteria > Bacillati > Actinomycetota > Actinomycetes > Mycobacteriales > Nocardiaceae > Nocardia > Nocardia sp. NBC_01388. The sequence goes on along the minus strand of NZ_CP109553.1, from coordinate 5,713,642 downwards.
GTCGATGTTCGACGCACAGGTCGCGGCCACCCCGAATGCCATTGCGGTGGTATTCGAGGACGAGCGGCTCACCTACCGCGAGTTGCAGCAGCGCGCAAATCGCCTGGCCCGCCGGCTCATGATGGGCGGCTTCGCCGCCGGTCCGGAATCGACTGTGGCACTGGCCATTCGGCGCTCCACCGAGCTCGTGGTGGCCATGTACGCTGTGGTGCAGACGGGCGCGGCGTATCTGCCGATCGATCCGGATCAGCCGCTCGACCGCATCGGCCACATTCTCGATACCGCGCAGCCGCGCCTGATTCTGACCACGCGCGCAGACGATTTCAGCTCGGGACGCGTGATCAATACGGCCCGGGTCGAGGATCTGGAGCAGGCCGCACAGGGTCTGAGCGCCGCGCCGATCGCCGATACCGAACGCACGGAACCGCTGCGGCCGGACAACACCGCCTACGTGATCTTCACATCCGGTTCGACGGGCAAGCCCAAGGGTGTGGCCGTGAGCCACCGGGCCATTGTCAATCGCCTGGTGTGGATGCAGGCGCGGTACCGCCTCGCCGCCGATGACGCGGTGCTGCAGAAGACTCCGGCCACCTTCGACGTCTCGGTGTGGGAGTTCTTCTGGCCGCTGCAGGCCGGTGCGCGACTGGTGGTCGCGAAACCGGACGGGCATCGCGATCCGGTGTACCTGGCGCAGATCATCGCCGAACAGGGCATCACCACAGCCCATTTCGTGCCCTCCATGCTCTCGATGTTCGCAGCTGCCCTCGGCGAGGTCGCAGAACCCCCACTCCAAGTTCGTGGCCCGTCTCGTTCTGGACTGAGTGGAGCGGGGGAGCGAAGCGGAGGAGCGGAGGGAGGGAAGAACGAGACTCCCGGGGCCACGAACCCCGCCGGAGCGGAGCGTAGGCAGAAGATCCAGCACCCCGCCGGAGCGGAGCGTAGGCAGAAGATCCAGCACCCCGCCGGAGCGGAGCGTAGGCAGAAAATACAGCACCCCGCCGGAGCGGAGCGTAGGCAGAAGATCCAGCACCCCGCCGGAGCGGAGCGTAGGCAGAAAATACAGCACCCCGCCGGAGCGGAGCGTAGGCAGAAGATCCAGCTGCGGCAGGTGTTCGCCTCCGGTGAGGCGCTGCCCGGCAGCACCGCGCAGAAGATCCGCGAGCTGACCGGTGCGCGGGTGCACAATCTGTACGGCCCGACCGAGGCCGCGGTCGACGTCACCTATCACGAGGTCACCGACGCGGACATCACCTCGGTGCCGATCGGCGCTCCCGTCTTCAATACCCAGGTGTACGTGCTGGATTCGCGACTGAACCCGGTTCCGCCGGGTGTCGCGGGCGAGCTGTATCTCGCGGGTGTGCAGCTGGCGCGCGGATATGTGGAGCGACCGGATCTGACCGCCGATCGGTTCGTGGCCGATCCGTTCGGCATCGGCGCGCGCATGTACCGCACCGGCGATCTGGTGAAGTGGGATGCGGCCGGTGCGCTGGAGTACCTGGGCCGCACCGACTTCCAAGTGAAGCTGCGCGGGCTGCGGATCGAGCTGGGCGAGATCGAGGCGGCGCTGCTGGCGCAGCCCGGTGTCTCGCAGGCGGTGGTCGTGGTGCGCGCCGATGTGCACACCGGCGATCAGCTCATCGGTTACGTGGTCGCGGATGCCGATGGTGAAGAGCTGAAAACGGCTCTCGCACAGTCTCTTCCGGATTACATGGTGCCGTCCGCACTGCTGGTGCTCGACGAGTTCCCGCTCAATGCCTCGGGCAAGCTGGACCGGAAGGCGTTGCCCGCACCGGTTTTCGAGGCCAAGGTGTTCCGGGCGCCGTCGACTCCCATCGAGGAGATCGTGGCCGGTGTCTTCGCCGAACTGCTCGGTGCGGACCGGGTCGGCGCGGACGACGACTTCTTCGAGCTGGGCGGTAATTCGCTCATCGCCACCCGGGCCGTGGCGCGGGTGAACGAGGCGCTCGATACCAATGTCGCGGTGCGCGAACTGTTCGAGACCTCCACGGTCGCCGGACTGGCCGCGCGTGTGGTGCCCGGTTCGGGCGTGGGCGCGCGGCCGCCGCTGGTGGCGGGCGAGCGCCCGGCGCGGGTGCCGCTGTCGCTGGCACAGCAGCGCATGTGGGTGCTGAACCAGTTCGATCCGGAGTCGGCGGCCTACAACATCCCTATGGCAATCCGCCTGCAGGGCGCGCTCGATGTGCCCGCGCTGCGGCAGGCGGTCGAGGACGTGCTGACCAGGCACGAGGTCCTGCGCACGTGGTATCCGGAATCGGCGCCGGGCGCGGCGGCGTATCAGGAGATCCTGTCGGTGGCCGAGGTGCTGCCGGACGGTCTCGAGGTGGAGCGGGCCGAGGACATCGGCGCCCGGGTGGCCGAGCTGGTCTTCACCGGATTCGATGTGGCGCAGCGTGTTCCGCTGCGGGTGCGGCTGATCACCGGCGATGATCCGGACGACTACCTGCTGGTGCTGGTCGCCCATCACATCGCGGCCGACGGTGCCTCCATGGCTCCGCTGGCGCGCGATCTCATGGCCGCGTACCTGGCGCGCAGTGCGGGCCGGGAGATCGGCTGGTCGCCGCTGTCGGTGCAGTACGCCGATTTCGCGGTGTGGCAGCGCGCGGTGGTCGGCGTCGACGAGGACGAGAACTCCCTGGCCGCACAGCAATTGGCGTTCTGGCGTGAGCAACTGGCGGACCTGCCGGCTCCGAGTCTGCCGCTGGACCGGCCGCGCACCGCGGCCTCCTCCACGGCGGGCGCGTTCGCGGACTTCCGGCTGCCCGCCGAGGTGCACGTCGCACTGAATCGTATTGCGCGACAGCACAATGCCTCGCTGTTCATGGTGGTGCACGCGGCCGTGGCGGCCTGGCTGGCCCGGCTGTCGGGTAGTACCGATGTGGTCATCGGCACCGCCGTCGCCGGTCGCGGTGAACGGGCCCTCGACGATCTGGTCGGCATGTTCGTCAATACCTTGACGCTGCGCACCCCGGTCGATCTCGATGCGCCGTTCGATGTGCTGGTCGCGCAGGCCCGGGAGACCGACCTGAACGCCTTCGGTAATGCCGATGTCCCGTTCGAGCGGGTTTCCGAGGTGGCGGCCGCCGGTCGCGGCGCCGCGAATCCGCTACTGCAGGTGGTGCTTTCGCTGCAGAACACCGAGACTCCGGTGCTGGAACTGCCGGGGCTGCGGGTGTCAGCCATCGATACCGAACTGGCGGCGGCCAAGTTCGATCTGCAGATCAGCATGGAGCCGCGGTCCGGCGCCGACGGTGCGCTGGGCGTGCTCGACGTGATCTTCGCCTATGCCACCGACCTTTTCGACGAGGCGACCATCGACTCGTTCGGCCGGGTGCTGGAGCGGATCCTGCTGGCCGTGGCCGCCGATCCGCATGCGGTGGTCGGGGATATCGAACTGCTCGGCACACCGGGTTCCGGGGTGGCCGCGGCACCGCGGCCGATTCCCGAACCGGCGGCTCCGGCCGCCCGGGGCGCCGCGCTGACACAGGTCCTGACCTCCGCGGTCGAGGATGATCCGGACAGTCCGGCGCTGGTGTGGGGCGAGGACTCGGTGACCTATCAGGAACTCGACGCCCGCTCCTCGCGGCTGGCCCGGGTGCTGATCGCGCACGGCAGCGGACCGGGCGCGGGTGTGGTGGTCGGTCTGCCGCGCAGTGTGGATCAGGCCGTGGCGACCTGGGCCGTGCTCAAGACCGGCGCCATGCTGGTGCCGCTCGCGGCGGCCGATGCACCGGGTCTGGACGTCAAGGTGGGTATTACCGTGGGCGTCGTGCCCGCGACGGCGGCGGGCATCGATTGGCTGGTGCTCGACGATGCGGAAGTGGCCGCTCGAGTTGCCGCCGAATCCGCGCGCCCGGTCACCTACGCCAGTCGCACGCGCGCGCTGCGTGGGGTGGATCCGGCGTACCTCGCGTCCGGTGGCGTCCTGACCTACGACGCACTGGCCGCCGCCGCGGATCGCGCCCGCGACACCGCCGAAATCACCTTCGAATCCCGGACCTTCCACCAGGGTGCGCCGGGATCGGCGCTGGCCCTGGTGGAGCTGGTCGCAGCCGGTGCGGCGGGAGCCTCGTTCGTACTCGTCGATCCGGCAGCCGCCGACCTGTCCGCGGCGCTGGGCGATGAGTGGGTTACCCATCTGTTCGCCGACGCGTCCGGTCTGGCCGACCTGGACCCTGCCCCGTTCGAAGATTTACAAACTGTGATTCTCGCCTCGCGTGCCGATGCGGAGGCATGGACGTCCAGCGTGGTAGTACTCCCGGGGCTAGCAGATGTTGACTTGCACTGAGCTGAAGTACCGGCCGTAGCCGCGCTCGGAACCCGGTTGCCGGTGCGCGCCTGCCGACCGCGCTGCGGATCACCGGGCCGCTGGAGGTGCCCGCGCTGCGGGCCGCCGTGTACGACCTGGTCGACCGGCACGAAGTGCTGCGCACCGTGTACCGGGAGCACGACGGCATCGGCTGTCAGGTGGTGCCGGCCGAGGGAGACCCCGAGGTGCTGCCCGCCGTCCCGCTGCGTGATGGCACCGAGGCCGAACCCGCCGCGTATGTCACCGAGGCCGTGGTCGCCGGTCTGGTCGCCCGCTTCGACTTCGCGGGCGCGGTGCTGGACCTGGAGCAGATCAAGCGACTTGTGGAGGGCTGGGTACAGGCATTGGGCGGACTCGCCGACCACGGGCGCGCGAACAATCCGTAATATCGAGCGTTATCGGAGAGGCACCCCGATAACCCTGTTTCGATGTTGCAGGTCGCTCCCGGCGGCCGTGCACGGTGATTACCGGCTGTCCCCGGCTGGCCGAGTAACACACCCCGCGCACACTCGATTCATTTCGGGGGGTGTACCGGCGGCACGAGCAACAACGGACAGGATGAGGGACATCTTCATGATTCGGGTGGTCGGCCAGCGGCACAGCGCGATTCGGGCGGTGCGCGCATGACCCGTACAGCTCGTGTACGGCCCACCCGCACCAGACGTCCCCGCGTCCCCACGCTGCCACAGCTGCTCTCGGCCGCGGTCGAGGCCAACCCGACCGGGGTTGCCCTCGTCCTGGCCGATGCCGTACAGGCATATGACCAGCTCAGCTATGCCGAGCTCGATGAGCGCTCGACCCGGCTGGCCCGGCTGCTGATCGACCGGGGCGTGGGGCCCGAGGACCTGGTGGCCCTCGCCATCCCGCGTTCGGTCGAATCGGTGCTCGCCATCTGGGCGGTCGCCAAGACCGGCGCCGGATTCGTCCCGGTCGACCCGAACTATCCGGCCGACCGGGTACTGCACATGGTCACCGATTCGCAGGCGGTGCTGGGTCTGACCGTCGGCGGCCGGGGCGCCGAGCTGCCGGACGCGGTGACGTGGCTGGAACTGGACACCGCCGACCTCGGCGAGCAGCTGCAGAGCTACCCGGCCGAACCGGTGACCAATGCCGACCGGGTGCAGCCGCTGCGGGCCGAACATCCGGCGTACACGATCTACACCTCCGGATCGACCGGTCTGCCCAAGGGCGTGGTCGTCTCGCATACGGGTCTGTCCGGCGTGACCGAGGAGCTGCGCGAGCGGTTCGGGGTCACGCCCGAATCCCGGGTGCTGCAGGTGGCGTCCCCGTCGTTCGACGCCTCGATCTACGAGCAGCTCATCGCCCTCGGTTCGGCGGCCACCCTCGTCGTCGCCACGCCCGAGGTCTACGGCGGCGAGGATCTGGGTGCGCTGCTGGCCCGGGAGTCGGTCAGCCATGCGGTGATCACGCCGTCGGTGCTGGCCTCACTGGACCCGAACGGGCTGGACGAACTGCGGGTCGTGGTGGCCGTCGGCGAGGCCTGCCCGCCCGAGGTGGTGCGGCGCTGGGTGACTCCGATCGCCGACGGCGAGCGGTCGCTGCTCAATGGCTACGGACCCACCGAGACCACCATCTGGACCAATAGCGCCGAACTGTCGCCGGAGCGTCCGGTCACCATCGGCACGCCCATTCGCAGTGCCGTCGAGTACGTGCTGGACGAGCGGTTGCGGCCGGTCGCACCGGGCGTGGCAGGCGAGCTGTATGTGGCCGGCGTGCTGCTGGCGCGCGGTTACCATCGGCGGCCCGGGCTCACCGCGACCAGGTTCGTGGCGAATCCGTTCGACGACAGTGGTTCCCGGCTGTACCGCACCGGCGACCTGGTGCGCTGGACGGCCGACGGTGAGCTGGAATACCTGGGGCGCAATGACTTCCAGGTGAAGATCCGCGGGCTCCGGATCGAGCTCGGCGAGATCGACGCCGTGCTCGCCGGGCACGAGTCCGTCGATTTCGCGGTGACCGTCGGTCACCAGGTGCAGGACCGCGCAACGGTTCTGGTGTCCTACGTGCATGCCGCACCCGGCGCCACCGTGGATGTGGCCGAACTGACGGCGCTGGCCGAGAGCGCGCTGCCGCCGCATATGGTGCCCGCCGGGATCACGCTGCTCGACGAGATCCCGCTGACGCCCGTCGGCAAGCTCGATCGCGCCGCACTGCCCGCGCCGGAACTGGCCGTGACCGCCTACCGGGCTCCGGAAACACCTGCGCAGCAACTGATCTCGGAGATCTTCGCCGAGGTGCTCCGGGTCGAGCAGGTCGGGCTGGACGATGATTTCTTCGCCCTCGGCGTCGACAGCATCACCTCCATTCAGATCGTGTCCCGGGCGCGGGCACAGGGTTTGGCGTTCAAGGCCAAGGACGTTTTCGCCGCGCGCACCGTGGCGGGGCTGGCGGAGATCGCCGAATCGGTGACACCGGGCTCGGGCGAGCCGGAGCTGTCCACCGGTCCGCTGGTGCGGATCAGTGACGTGGATCGGGAACGGCTGCAAGAGATCTACCCGGCCATGTCGGATGTCTGGCCGCTCACGCCGCTGCAGTCGGGCATGCTCTTCCACGCGCTGCTGGCCGAATCGTCGGTCGACGCGTACATGGTGCAGTTCACCGTCGAGCTCGGCGGTGAACTCGATATTCCGCGACTGCGCGCTGCCGCACAGGCCATGCTGGACCGGCATGTGAACCTGCGTGTGGCCTTCGCGGAAGACTCCGCGGGCAACCCGCTGCAGGTGGTCGTCGACGATCTCGAAGTGCCTTGGCGCTACCTGGATCTCGGCGATCGTGAGCCGGGCGCCGCGCCCGCGCGCACCGACTGGCTGATGGCCGCCGAGATGAGCGGCCACTTCGATATGCGGTCCGCGCCGCTGCTGCGGTTCACCCTGGTGCGCACCGCGCCGGAGCGGTACCGGCTGTTCGTCACCAGCCATCACATTCTGCTCGACGGCTGGTCGCTGCCGCTGCTCATGCAGGACATGCTGGCGTTCTACGCGCTCGGCGGGGATCCGGCGCTGCTGCCGCCGGTGCGCTCCTACCGGGACTATCTGGCCTGGCTGGTCGCGCAGGATCGCGATGCCGCGCGGGCGGCCTGGCAGGAGGCGCTCGCCGGATTCACCGAGCCGTCGCCGCTGGCGCCGGTCGACCGGTCGCGCGAAATCTCCGCGGGCATCGGCGAATTGGGCTTCGAACTGTCCGCCGCGGAGACCGCCGCGCTGAGCGCGGTCGCCGCCGAGACCGGCGTCACGGTGAACACCATCGTGCAGGCGGCCTGGGGTCTGCTCATCGGGCGCAGCACCGATCGTGACGACGTGGTCTTCGGTGCGACGGTCTCCGGCCGCCCGCCGCAGCTGGCGGGCATCGAGACCATGGTCGGCCTGTTCCTCAATGCCATTCCGGTGCGGGTGCGGCTCGATGCCGCCGACACCCTCGCCGATGTGCTGCGGCAGCTGCAGGACGAGCAGGCGGCGCTGCTGGATCACCACTACCTCGGCCTCGGCGAAATCCAGGAAATCACCGGCATAGACGGGATTTTCGATTCGCTGGTGGTGTTCGCCTCCTTCCCGGTGGACGATGCGGCGCTGGACGAGGCGGCCGCGCCCATCGAGGGGGTGGGCCTGCTCGGCACCTCGGCGGCCAATGGCACGCACTATCCGGTGACCGTCATGGTGACGCCGGGGAAGACGCTGCGGGTCGATCTCAAGTACCTGCGCGATCTGTTCGACAATGCGGCGGCGGAAGCGCTCGCGCAGCGGCTCGCACTGCTGCTGGGCCGCTTCGGCGCCGATCCGCGGGCGCGGGTCGCCGATGTGGACGCGCTCCTGGACAGCGAGCGCGAAGCGCTCGACACCGTCAATGCCACCGAAGTGGCCGAGCTGCTCGATGATTCGACGCTGCTGACACTGTTCGACGCGCAGGCGGCGCGTACGCCCGATGCGCTCGCGGTGATGTTCGGCGACACCACGCTGACCTATGCCGAACTCGATGCGCGCTCGCGGCGGCTGGCGCAGGAACTCACGCTGCGCGGCGTGCGGCCGGAGTCTCGGGTCGCGGTCGCCATGCGGCGCAGCATCGACCTCGTTGTCGCCCTCTATGCCGTGCTGCGAGCCGGCGGTGCGTACGTGCCGGTCGATCCCGATCATCCGGCGGAGCGCAATGAATACGTGCTGGCCGGTTCGGCCCCGGTATGCGTGCTGACCCGCGGCGATGATTCGTTCGAAACCGCTTCGGGGGTACCGCTTTTCTTCATCGAAGCCGTGGCGGGCGCCGACGATATCGAGTTCGTCGGTGCGGCCGCGGTACGGCCGGATCATGCGGCATACGTCATGTACACCTCCGGTTCCACCGGTCGTCCCAAGGGCGTGGTGATCACGCACCGGCAGATGGCCAATCAGTTCCGCTGGGCCCAGCGCACCTACCCGCACGGTGCGGGGGATGTGGTGCTGCACAAGACGCCGATCACGTTCGACATCTCCACGTGGGAGTTGTTCTGGCCGTTGCAGACCGGTGCGGCGGTGGTCGTCGCGGAGCCGGATGGGCATCGCGATCCGGCCTACATCGCGCGCATGATCGCCGACTACGGCGTCACCTCGGTGCATTTCGTGCCGTCCATGCTCGAGGCGTACCTCGATGGTGCGGCGACCTCGGCGGTGCCCGCCTCGGCGCAGCTGCGCTGGGTGTTCGCCGCCGGTGAGGCGCTGTCCGCCGAGACCGCCGTGAAGTTCGGTGCGGCGCTGCCGGATGCGGCGCTGGTGAACTGGTACGGCCCGGCCGAGGCGACCGTGGTCACCGCGCATCCCGCGGACCGGTCGGCGGGTGTCGCGGTGCCGATCGGCAGCCCGGTCGCCAATACCCGTGTGCACGTGCTGGATCGGCAGTTGCGGCCGGTGCCGTTCGGCGCGGCGGGGGAGTTGTATGTGGCCGGTGTGCAGTTGGCGCGCGGTTATCTCGGTGCGCCCGCGCTGACCGCGGAGCGCTTTGTCGCGCACTCCGGTGGGGAGCGGTTGTATCGCACCGGTGATGTGGTGCGCTGGGTGGCCGACCCGGACGTCGAGGGTTATGCGCTGGAGTACCTGGGCCGCAGCGACTTCCAGGTCAAGCTGCGCGGTCAGCGGGTCGAGCTCGGTGAGATCGAGACGGTGCTGCTGAGCCACAGTGCGGTGCATCGCGCCGCGGTATCGCTGGTGCGGGCCGCGACGGGCGATCGGCTCGTGGCCTATGTGGTGCTCGAATCCGGTGCGCGAGTGGGTGATGCCGCGCTGCTGGCGCATGCCCGGGCGGCGCTGCCGTCGTACATGGTGCCCGCCACCGTGGTCCGGCTCGCGGCCCTGCCGCTCAATGCCAGCGGCAAGCTGGACCGAAAAGCGCTGCCGATCCCCGAGTTCCAGGCGCGGGCCTACCGGGCCCCGTCCACCACCGCCGAGCGAACCGTGGCCGAGGTGTTCGCCTCGGTGCTCGGTGCCGAACGCGTCGGTGCGGACGACGACTTCTTCGAGCTCGGCGGCAATTCGCTCAGCGCCACCCAGGTGGTCGGACGGCTGGGTGCTGCCATCGGCGCGCGGGTGCCGGTGCGGGCGCTCTTCGATGCGCCGACCGTGGCGGAACTCGCCGGGACGCTCGGTGAACACGTCGGCGCCCTGGTCGCACCGCTGCGCACCATGGAACGGCCGGAACGGATTCCGCTGTCCTACGCCCAGCAGCGCATGTGGTTCCTGAACCGCTTCGACACCGGCTCGGCGACCTACAATCTGCCCACCGCGCTGCGCATCACCGGACCGCTGGACGTCCCCGCACTGCGCGCCGCCGTTCGTGATCTGGTGGAGCGGCACGAGGTGCTGCGCACCATCTACCCCGAGTACGACGGTGTCGGGCACCAGGTGGTGCTCTCCGGCGACGATCCCGAGGCCATGCCCTCGCTGCCGATGGTGGATGCCACCGAGGCGAACCTTGTTGCCGCCGTGGCCGAGGCGGCCATCGCCGGTTTCGATGTGACCACCGCGCCGCCGCTGCGCCTGCGCCTGCTGCGGCTGGCCGCCGACGATCACGTACTGGTGTGCGTGGTCCACCACATCGCCGGTGACGGTTTCTCCGCCGGACCGCTCACCCGCGACCTCATGACCGCGTACCTGAGCCGCCTGCAGAGCCGGGAACCGGAGTGGACGCCGCTGCCGGTGCAGTACGCCGATTACGCGCTGTGGCAGCGCGAAATCCTCGGCGAGGAAAGCGATCCCGACTCACTGCTGACCCGGCAGCTGGACCACTGGCGCACCGCGCTGGCGGGACTGCCGGACCAGCTCGAACTGCCGGGCGACCGCCCGCGCCCCGCCGTGGCCTCCGGGCGCGGCGCCACCCTGGTCTTCGAGATCGACGCGCTCGTGCATGCCGGACTGCACCGGGTGGCGCAGGAGCACAGTGCCACCCTGTTCATGGTGGTGCACGCGGCCTTCGCGACCCTGCTGGCGCGGCTGTCGGGCACCGGTGACATCGCCATCGGCGCACCGGTCGCCGGCCGCGGCGACGCCGCGCTCGACGACCTCATCGGCATGTTCGTCAATACCCTGGTACTGCGCGCGGAGATCGATCCGGCCGACTCCTTCGGGGAACTGCTGAATACGGTGCGCGACAGCGATATCGCCGCCTTCGGCCACGCCGATGTGCCGTTCGAGCGCCTGGTGGAGGTGCTGGACCCGGCCCGCTCGCAGGCCCGGCATCCGCTGTTCCAGACCATGCTGACCTTCCAGAACCTGGCCACCTCGGAACTGGAACTGCCCGGCGTCTCGGTCTCGGCGGTGGAACTGGATGTGCCGCTGGCCAAGTTCGATCTGCAGCTGACCGTCGGCGAGCGCGCCGACGCCGACGGCACGCCGCAGGGCATGACCGGGCTGTTCACCTATGCCACCGATCTTTTCGACGAGGCGACGGTGCAGCACTTCGCCGACCGCTTCCGGCGGATACTGGTCGCGGTCACCGCCGATGCCAACCGGATCGTCGGCGATATCGACGTGCTCGGCTTCGACGAGCGCCGAAAGGTGCTCACCGACTGGAACGATACGGCGCTGGAACTGCCTGCGGGACAGTTGTTCTCGAAGTTCGAGGCGCGGGCCGTGCTGACTCCGGACGCCGCGGCGCTGCGTTACCAGGGCGGCCGGGAAGTGTCCTACGATGAGCTGGCATCGCGGGTGCATCGCCTGGCGCGGCATCTGATCGCCGCGGGCGTGGGCCCGGAATCACTGGTGGCGCTGGGTATTCGGCGTTCGGTGGATCTGGTGGTCGCCATCTACGCCGTCCTGGAGGCCGGTGGCGCCTATGTGCCGCTGGATCTGGATCAGCCGGCCGATCGTCTCGAGCACGTGCTCGAGACGGCGCGGCCCGCGTGCGTACTCACCACGCGCGGTGATGATTTCGCCTACGACGGCCCGGTCGCGGTCATCGATGCGATCGAGCTGTCGGGCTACTCCGACGCCCCGATCCGGGATGCCGAACGCCTCGCACCGCTGCACGGGGCGAATACCGCGTACGTCATCTTCACCTCCGGCTCGACCGGACGGCCCAAGGGTGTCGCGGTCTCGCACGCCGCGGCTGTCAACCAGATCGGCTGGATCACCGGCGAATACGCGATCGGCGCCGATGATGTGGTGCTGCTCAAGACCCCGGCCACCTTCGATGTCTCGGTGTGGGAGCTCTTCGGCCCGCTCGCCGTCGGCGCCCGACTGGTGATCGCCGCGCCCGACGGGCACCGCGATCCGGCGTACCTGGCCGAGGTGATCGCCGCCGAGCGGGTCACCATGACCTCGTTCGTGCCGTCCATGCTGAATGCTTTCACCGACAGCGCCGATCCGGCGGCGCTCACCTCGCTGCGCACGCTGCTGGTCGCGGGTGAGGCCTTCACCGGAGATGCGGTCGCCGCCTTCCGGCACATCTCCGGTGCGGAACTGCACAACCTCTACGGACCCACCGAATTCACCGTGCACGCCACCTATGCCGCTGTCGGCGAACAGGTTTCGGGTGCAGTGCCGATCGGTGCGCCGGTGTGGAACGCGCAGACGTACGTGCTCGACGCGCGGCTGCATCCGGTCGCCCCGGGTATGGCGGGTGAGCTGTATCTGGCCGGTGCGCAATTGGCGCGCGGGTACTACGGTCGCGCAGACCTGACCGCGGACCGGTTCGTGGCCGACCCGTTCGGTGAGCGCGGCGCGCGCATGTACCGCACCGGTGACCTGGTGCGATGGACCGATCGCGGTCAACTGGTGTATCTGGGCCGCACCGACTTCCAGGTGAAGCTGCGCGGCCTGCGGATCGAGCTCGGCGAGATCGAGGCGGCGCTCACGGCACAGGATTCCGTCGCGCGAGCGGTGGTGGTGCTGCGGGGTGACGAGCGGCTCGGTGATCAGCTGGTCGGCTACGTTGTGCCCGTCGCCGGGCATGCGGTCGATACTTCGGAGCTGAAAGCCGCACTCGTGGAACGGCTTCCGGGCTACATGGTGCCCGCCGCGTTCGTGGTGCTGGACGAGTTCCCGGTCAATCCCTCCGGCAAGCTGGATCGCCGGGCGCTGCCCGCCCCGGACTTCGCGGGCGCGCACGAATTCCGGGCTCCGGTCACCGACGCCGAACAGACCGTGGCGGAGGTGTACGCCCAGGTGCTCGGGCTCGAGCAGGTCGGTCTGGACGACGACTTCTTCGCGCTCGGCGGTAACTCGCTGGTCGCCACCCGCGTCATCGCGCGTGTGAACGCCGCGCTCGATACCGGTCTCGGAGTACGGGACCTGTTCGAGGTGCCGTCGGTTGCCGCACTCGCACAGCGGATTTCGGGTTCCGAGGCCGCTGCGCCGCGACCCAGGCTGGTGGCCGGACCGCGTCCCGAGCAGGTGCCGCTGTCCCTCGCACAGCAGCGCATGTGGTTCCTGAACCAGTTCGATCCCACCTCCTCGGCCTACAACCTGCCGATCGCGCTGCGGCTCACCGGTGCGCTGGATACCGATGCGCTGCAGCAGGCCGTCGCGGATCTGGTGCGGCGGCACGAGACGCTGCGGACCATCTATCCGGAGACCGGGGGTGCGCCGCAGCAGGTGGTGCTGCCCGCCGAACAGGCGGTGCCGCAGCTCGCACCCGAGGTGATCGGCGTCGATGCGGTGGCCGAGCGGGTGGGCGCACTGCTCACCGCCGGGTTCGAGGTGACGCGCGATACTCCGTTGCGGGTCAAACTTTTCCGCCTGGATGTCGCCGAGACGATCGAACACGTGCTGGTGGTGGTCACGCATCACATCAGCTCGGACGGCTGGTCGATGGGCCCGCTGGCCCGCGATCTGGTCATGGCCTATATGGCGCGGTCGGCACACACCGCCCCGGCCTGGACGCCGCTGCCGGTGCAGTACGCCGACTACGCGCTGTGGCAGCGCGAACTGCTCGGGTCCGAGGACGATCCGGACAGCCTGATCTCGCGGCAGACCGCGTACTGGCGGACCGAACTCGCCGGACTGCCCGACGAATTGAATCTGCCCGCCGATCGCCCGCGCCCGCCGGTGCAGTCTTTCCGTGGCGGCAGTGTGCAATTCGCGATCGACGACGCGACACACGAGGGTCTGCAGCGGATCGCACGGGAGCAGCACGCCACGCTGTTCATGGTGGTGCACACCGCGCTGGCGATCTTCCTGGCCCGGCTGTCCGGGACCGATGACATCGCCATCGGCACACCCGTCGCCGGTCGCGGCGCGGCCGAGCTGGACAACGTCATCGGCATGTTCGTGAACACGCTGGTACTGCGCACCCAGGTGCCGGGCGAGCTGCGCTTCGAGGAGCTGCTGGCCCGTACCAAGGACGCCGATCTGCGCGCCTTCGCACATGCCGAGGTGCCGTTCGAGCGGCTGGTGGATCTGCTCAATCCGGAGCGCTCCACCGCCCGCAATCCGCTGTACCAGGTCATGCTGGCCTTCCAGAACCTGCCGGACAATGATGTCGAGCTGCCCGAACTGCGCATTGCCGCACTGGAATCCGAGGTCGAGACCTCGCAGGTCGATCTGTCGCTGACCATGAGCAGCAGCGATCAGGCGGGCCTGCAGGCGGCCTTCACCTTCGCGCACGACCTGTTCGACTACGCCACCATCGGGGTCTTCGCGGACCGCTTCCAGCGGCTGCTCGCCGCCATCGCCGGCAGCCCCGAGACGCCCGTCGGCGATCTCGCGCTGCTCGGCGACGAGGAATATCAGCTGCTCACCCATGTGCACGGCGATGAGGTCATGGCGACCGGGCTGCTGCCCGATCTGCTCACCGCCGGTCTGCGCCTGGGCCGGGACCGGATCGCGGTGCGCTACCGCGGGCACTCCATCACCTACGGCGAGCTGGACGATTACTCGTCGCAGCTGGCGCGGGTGCTCATCGATCGCGGTGTCGGCCCGGAAAAGCTTGTCGCCGTGGCCTTCCCGCGGTCATTCGAGACCGTCGCGGCCGTGCTCGCGGTCGCCAAGGCGGGTGGCGCGCACGTACCGATCGACCCGACGTATCCGGCGGATCGGGTGCGGCACATGGTGATCGACTCCGGCGCCATTATCGGCATCACCGGTAAGGCCCATCTGGACGGTCTGCCCGAGACGCTCGAATGGCTCTGCCTGGACGATCCGGCGACCGATCAGCAGTGCGTCGCCCACTCGGCCGCGCCCGTCACCGACGCGGATCGCCTTGCGCCACTGCGCATGCAGCATCCTGCCTACGTCATCTACACCTCCGGCTCCACCGGTATGCCCAAGGGTGTCACCGTCACCCATGCCGGCATGGGTGGCCTCGCCGACTACGCGGTGGCCCGGTACGAGCTCGACCCCGGGCACCGGGTGCTGCACAACTGCTCACCCAGCTTCGATCCGTCGGTGCTGGAGTGGGTGTGCGCCTTCTACATAGGTGCGACCCTGGTGATCGTACCCAAGGAGATCCTGGGCGGCGCCGAGCTCGGTGAGCTCATGCGCAGCGAGAACGTGACGCACGCACTGCTCACCCCGGCGGTGTTGAGCACCCTCGATCCGGCCGAACAGCCGCAGCTCGTCATGCTGTCGATCGGCGGCGATGTGACCTCGCCGGAGCTGGTCAGCCGCTGGAAGGCCCTGGGCCGGGTCTATCACAATGCCTACGGCCCGACCGAGACCACGATCATCTCCACCTACGCGCAGCTCACACCGGGCCGCCACATCACCATCGGCACACCGGTGCACGGTATGTCGGCACTGGTGCTGGACGGCCGCCTCAACCCGGTGCCGCCGGGTGTCGCGGGGGAGCTGTACCTGGCCGGTGGCGCGCTCGCGCGCGGCTATCGCAATCGGGCGGGGCTCTCGGCCGAGCGCTTCGTCGCAAACCCCTGGGGCGCAGCGGGATCACGCATGTACCGCACCGGCGATGTGGTGCGCTGGTACGCCGATCCGGCGGACCGGGGTGGCAATACCGCACTGCCGGATACGAAGTGGGAACTCGACTACGTCGGGCGCTCCGACTTCCAGGTGAAGATCCGCGGCTTCCGCATCGAACTCGGTGAGATCGACGCGGTGCTCGGCGGGCATCCGGATGTGGACTTCGTCATCACGGTCGGGCGCAAGAATGCCTCCGGGGCAACGGTTCTGGTGTCGTACGTACTCGGCAACGCCCTCGAACCGGAGCATTTGCAGGCGTACGCCGCGCTGAGCCTGCCGCCGCATATGGTGCCCACCGCGATTGTCGTGCTCGACGAGATTCCGCTCACCCCGGTCGGCAAGCTCGATCGCAAGGCGCTGCCGGAACCCGTACTGCGGCAACGCGAATACCGGGCGCCGTCCACGTCGCTGGAGGAGACCATCGCGGCCGCCTTCGCCGAGGTGCTCGAGGTGGAGCGGGTCAGCGCCGACGACGACTTCTTCGCGCTCGGCGGTAATTCGCTGCTGGCCACCCAGATCGTGAGCAAGCTGCGCAAGCTGTCCGGGGCGCAGGTCATGGTCGCGTGGTTCTTCGCCGATCCGACCGTCACCGGGCTCGCCGCCCGCATCGCCGCGGCGCTGGAGAACAGCCACGACTACGATTCGGCCGCCGACGGCGCCATGGCCGTGGTGCTGCCGATCCGCGCCACCGGCAGCCGGACACCGCTGTTCTGCGCGCCGCCCATGGTCGGAATGTCGTGGTGCTACGCAGGTTTGGTGGGCTTCCTGCCCGCCGATCAGCCGGTGTACGGCCTGCAATCCCCGGCGCTCACCGAGGCCGACTATCTGCCCGCCTCCCTCGAAGAGGTGGCGCGGCGGTACGTCGGCGCCATGCGCGAGGTGCAGCCGGAGGGGCCGTACCGGCTGCTCGGCTACTCGCTCGGCGGCATTCTGGCCCACGCCATCGCCACCGAACTGCAGGCCGAGGGCGAAAGGGTCGACGTCCTCGCCAATCTCGACGCCTACCCCGATGCCGAATTCGCGGACTTCACCGCCGCGGTGCGGGATGAGTTCGCGGCGCTCGGCGTCGGCGAGGAAGCCTTCCCCGACGGGGATATGAGCGATCTGAGCGATGAGGCGCTGGCCGCACTGCACGCGGCCATCCCCGCCGACCTCGCGGTGCTCACCGTCGAACGGCTGCGCCGGATCTACCGGGGCGCGGTGCACACCGTCGAGCTCGGCTCGCGGTACCGGCCGAAGGTTTTCCAGGGGCAGATGGACCTGTTCTCCGCCGAGCAGGGGCGCGGCGACGATCACGCGCACTCGCCCGACGACTGGCGGGGATTCGTCACCGGAACCATTACCGATCACGTCGTGCCGATCACGCATCAGCTGCTGACCACGGCGGAGGCCTACGCCGTCATCGGGCCGCAGCTGGCTGCGCTGCTGGAACGCGAAAGTGTCCCTGCCACAAGGGAAGAGGCCACGGAAGAGGTGACTGAGGACGCCGACTGGGCCACCACCCAGGTGCTGCCGATCATCACCTTCGACGCACCGTCGGCGGGTGTGAAACTGCGCGCGGCCGACGGGACGCTCCCGGCTCCGGACAGCGACGCGGGCTCGGGCTACAGCGCTGCCTCGGATTACGTTGCCGCCGAGGAATTCCCGGCCGCCGATGCGGAAGCGTTCGTCGACAAGCTCTTCTCCGGCTTCGACACCGGCGAGATCGCCGCCTCGGCGCCGGGCTCGCCTGCCGCCGAAGCAGTCTCGGCCGCAAGGGAAATCGGAGACTCTGCCTCGGGCGCCGGTCCGGAGGCATCCGCCGAGGAAGCTCCGCAGGTCTCGGCCGAGGGATCGCAGCCGGCTGACGGAGGGGAATCGCTGGACGCCCGCCGCCGGGGAACTCCGGATGTTGACGGAGGGGAATCGCTGGACGCTCGTCGCCGGGGAACTCCGGATGTTGACGGAGGGGAATCGCTGGACGCTCGTCGCCGGGGAACTCCGGATGTTGACGGAGGGGAATCGCTGGACGCTCGCCGCCAGGGAATTCTGGGCGCTGACAGCGCAGGATCTCCCGACGCTGACGGCGCAGGAGCTCTGGACGCTGACGGCGCGGGAACTTCGGACGCCATCGATCCGGAAGCGCAGGAGATCTCCGGCGCGGAAGTGGCGGAAGCCCCTGCACAGGTTGCGGCTGCTACGGCCGCGCCGCCGATCATGGGTCCGCGACTCACCGCGGTGGGCAAGGTTTCTCCGCTGCCCGCGGGCGCTGTGAGCCTGCTCGATGTCGAGCCGTCCGGTCTCTGGGTTCGGGCCATCACGCTCGATATCGCGGCAGATGTCTCCGGGTCCCGGGTGCGGCGTTCGGTGCGCACTCTGCTGGACCGGCATCCGGCACTGTGGTCGCGACTGCGCCGGGACGGCGAAGCGGCCGTCATGGACATTCCGGCACAGGCCAATTCGAGCGATGCCCAGGTCTGGCAGCTGGATCCGGCCGTCGAGGCGGTGGGCGATCCGATCGAAGCGGTCATCCACGCCGCCGCGGCGGAGCTGGATCCGGAGAAGGGCCGCAATATTCGCTTCGTGCTCATGGCCGGCGCGCAGGCCGACCCGACCCTCGATCCGATCGACTGCCCCGCAGCCGTACTGGTCGCGGTCGCCAATGGCCTGGTGGTGGACGACACCTCGTGGCGCACCATCATCGAGGACCTGACGGCCTCGTGGTCCGGTGGACATGCCACGCCGCCCAGTGCGGACGCGCATCCGGTCGGCATCGCCCAGGCGCTCGCGGACCGGGCGGTCGCCGCCCCGACGGTCATCGAATTGGAGTGGTGGCGTGCCTCTTTGACCTCGGCCACCGAGGGCCGGGATCCGGCGGAGGTGTTCGGCTCCGACGAGGGGCCGATCGCCCGCGGCCGGGTATCGGTCTCCATCACCGGTGAGGGCGCGGCGGCCGTGGATACCGTGGCCCGCCGCTACGACGCCACCATCGACGAGGTGCTGCTCGGCGCGCTCGCCGTCACCCTGCTCGACGACAGCGGCGAATCGGTCCGGCGCGCACTGGGTTCGGTGGTGCAGCTGGTCGCCGACGGGCGGGTGCCGGGCGATCCCGCCGGACATCGCACCGTGGGCGCGTTCAGCACGCCCTACCCCTTCGCGCTGCGGGTGTACGGCGTGGACTTCGACGAGGTGCGGCGCGGCGGGCCCGCCGCCGGATCCGTGCTCGAGCAGATTCGCGACCGCTGCCGCGAGGTGCCCGCACAGGGCGTCGGCTTCGGCCTGCTGCAGCATCTGAACCCCGACACAGCGGCCGCAATCGCCGGACTTCCGGTGGGTCGCATCGGTTTCCGCTACCGTGATCTGCGACCCGCCCGGGTGTATCCGGAGCCGGTCGCCGACGACCTCTATCTGGACGTCACGGTGGATACCACCCAGGACGGTCTCGTCGCCCGCTTCGACTTCGCGGGCGCGGTACTCGACCTGGAGCAGATCAAGCGACTCGTCGAGGGCTGGGTGCAGGCCCTGGGCGGACTCGCCGAGCACGGTCGCGAGACCACTCCGTAATATCGGCCGATACCGCGTCGATTGCACAGGCCGTAGACCGGCACCAACGAACCACAGCGAAGGTGTGAACATTGATTCGGAGACATGTCCGGAACGGGCTTGCCGGTCGCCGGCGCGGTGCACGAGCCGCTGCCTTCCTCGCCGTCACAGCAGTTCTCACCGGCATGGTCGCCGGTGTCGGCGGTCCCACCGCGAGCGCCGACCCGATCATCGACAGCAAGAAGCTGCTCGCCGATCCGGTCGCCCCGGACGGGTCGAAGATCACCAAGGCGGAGATGAAGGACGGCCGGAACATCCGGTTGTACGTCCACTCCGCGGCCATGGACGCGACCTACCCGGTCGATGTGCAGCGCCCGGCCGACGCCACCGTGCCGCAGCCGACGCTCTACCTCCTCAATGGCGCCGGCGGCGGTCAGGACGACGCCTCCTGGGTCAAGAAGACGAATATCGTCAACGGCTTCCTCGCCGATAAGAACGTCAATGTCGTGCAGCCCATCGGCGGCAAGTGGAGCTACTACCAGGACTGGGACACCACCGATCCGACGCTCGGCGTCAACAAGTGGCAGACCTTCTTCACCGATGAGCTGCCCCCGCTGATCGACGCGGCCCTGGGCACCAACGGCGTGAACGCGGTCGCCGGCATCTCCACCTCCGGCACCACCGTGCTGCAGCTGCCCGAAATGCGACCGGGCCTGTTCAAGGCCGCCGCCGCGTACAGCGGTTGCGCCCAGATGTCCGATCCGGTCGGCCAGGAATTCATGCGCCTCACCGTCGAGACCTGGGGCGGCGGCAAGCTCACGAATATGCACGGCCCGATGGATTCGCCGGAATGGGCGGCCAACGATCCGGTCGTCAATGCCGAGAAGCTGCGTGGCACAGCCCTTTACATCTCCTCCGGCAGCGGTCTGCCCGGCCAGTACGACGCCCTCGACGGTCCGTACGCGCTGCCCGGTCAGTACGGCCTGGCCAACCAGATGATCATCGGCGGGGCCATCGAGGCCGGCACCAACTACTGCAGCCACAATCTGGCGGCCAAGCTGGACTCGCTCGGCATTCCGGCCACCTACAACTTCCGGGCGACCGGCACGCACTCCTGGGGCTACTGGAACGACGAGTTCCTCAACTCCTGGCCGGTGCTGGCCCGGGGCCTCGGGATCTGATTCCCGAACCTGCGGGGCAGTAGCCCGAACAGTGCACTCGAACGCCCCGGCAACGCCGGGGCGTTCGGCGTTTTCGTGAGTGTTGAGGTGACCTTCAGGAGAGTCAGCGCTGATCTCCAGAGGAGCAGGAGTCGATCTGCGGGAGAACGGTGGCGGGGCGCCGCTATCAGCCTGATCACTTTCTTGAAGGTAGCTCTAAACAAAAAGTTCGGTTAGCCGTAATCTATTGTTGTGAGTACCAGCCTGGCCGATACGCGCTCCAAATTCCAGCGAGCGAGATCAGCCACGGTCTTGCTCGGACCAGCTTTCGTCGCCGCCATCGCCTATGTCGATCCGGGCAATGTTGCCTCGAATATCAGCGGTGGCGCACAGTTCGGATACCTGCTGGTGTGGGTCATCGTGATGGCCAATGCCATGGCCGGGCTGGTGCAATTCCTCTCGGCCAAACTCGGCCTGGTGACCGGTATGTCACTGCCGGAGGTGGTGCGGGAGCGGGCGAGTCGCGGTGTCCGGCTGGCCTATTGGGGGCAGGCCGAAACCGTCGCCATCGCAACGGATCTCGCGGAGGTGGTCGGCGGCGCCATCGCACTCAACCTGCTGTTCGGGCTGCCGCTGCTGCTCGGCGGCGTGATCACCGGCATGGTATCGCTGGGCCTGCTGCTGGTGCAGAATCGGCGCGGGCAGCAGCCGTTCGAACGCATCATCCTGGGCATGCTCGGCATTATCGCCATCGGATTCATTGCCTCCGTGGTGATTTCACCGCCCTCGGTCTCCTCCACCATCGGCGGGCTGGTGCCCCGCTTCGACGGCACCGAGAGCGTGCTGCTCGCCGCCGCCATGATCGGCGCGACCGTCATGCCGCACGCGGTATATCTGCACTCCGGACTGGCCCGGGATCGGCACGGCCGGCCCGAGGCCGGTGCGGCCCGCGCCCGGCTGCTGCGCATCACTCGCTACGACGTCGGGCTGGCCATGCTGCTGGCGGGCGCGGTGAATCTGGCCATGCTGCTCATGGCCGCCACAACGCTGCGCGGACGGCAGGATGTGGACTCGCTCGAATCCGCGCACGCCGCGGTGCGGGACACGCTCGGCCCGGCGGCCGGACTACTGCTCGCCATCGGACTGCTCGCCTCCGGCCTGGCCTCCACCTCGGTCGGCGCCTACGCGGGAGCCATGATCATGCAGGGACTGCTGCACCACCGCATCCCGCTGCTCGTGCGCCGCGTGGTGACCCTGATTCCCGCGCTGGTGGTGCTCGGCCTCGGCGTGGATCCGACTCGGGCGCTGATCATTTCGCAGGTGGTGCTGTCGTTTGGCATTCCGTTCGCGCTGATCCCCCTGGTGCGCTTCACCACCGACCGCACCCTCATGGGCGACGACGTGAACGGGCGCATCACCACCCTGCTCGCCTGGCTGGTGGCCGCGATCATCACGGCTTTGAACGTCGCGCTCATCTATCTGACCGTCGCCGGGAACTGACCGTCGCCGGGAGATAGCGGCGCTGCCGGCAAGCCCCGTCATCCCGGCAGACCCCTCGTCATCCCGGCATGCTTTCGGCCGGGATCTACTCCGCGAAAACGGCCTTGCGCTTCTGCAGCATGGCCGTCGCACCCTCGGCGAAATCGGCCCCGCGCAACAACTCCGGCTGACCGATCCCTTCCGCGGCCAGTGCGGCGTCGAGAGCGGGAAGTGCCGCGGCGTTCAGCGCACGCTTGGTGAGCTCGATGGCACGGCGCGGGCCGTGCGCCAGCTTGGCGGCGGCGGCCTCGACCTTCGCATCCAGATCCGCATCGGAGTAGACGCCGGTGATCAAACCGCGGCGCTGCGCCTCGGCGCAGGGCAGGCGATCGCCGAGCAATGCCATCTCGGCGGCCAGCGGGCGACCGGCGGCCGCCGCGACCATGGCCGCCGCCCCGCCGTCCGGCATCAGGCCGATATTGATGAAGGCCAGCAGCAGGTAGGCGTCCTCGGCGGCGTAGGTCAGGTCGGCGGCCAAGGCGAAGGCGACGCCGACACCGGCGGCCGCACCCTTCATCCGGGCGATGACCGGGATCGGCGCGTCCACGATCGCCTTGATCATCCGATTGGCCGCGACCATGGTGTCCTCGGGCGTGATTCCGCGTGCCGCCTCGCCGGGGCTGGCGGACAGATCCGCGCCGGTACAGAAGTCGCCGCCCTCGCCGGTGAGCACGATCACCCGCACCGCGGGATTGTCGTATGCCGAAAGCACCGTCTCACCGAGCCCGAGCATGGTGTCGTAGTCGATGGCGTTCTTGCGCTTGGGATTGGTGATGGTGATACGCAGTACCCGGCCGTCGAGCACGGCGGTATAGCCCGGGGTCGTCGCGGTGTTGCTCATGAGTGCTCCCGGTGATGTGTTCGGCTGTGCGAATTGTGGTTAACTTAGGTGGATTCGTCCGGCACTGTCAACAGCCGGTGCCGTGGAAAAGGAGAAAGTGCATGGTCGCCGATCGCAGCGAGGTGGGACTCGCTTCCGCGCGACCTTCCGGCGAACCTGGGCCCCGGCGCCGACCCAAGAATCGCAAGGCCCAGATTGTCGGCGTCGCCGCGCGGGCCTTTGCTGAGCGGGGTTATCACCCGGTCGGCGTGGACGAGATCGCCGCCGAGGTCGGCATATCCGGGCCCGCGCTGTACCGGCACTTCAGCAATAAATACGCCATGCTGGTCGCCGCCGCCGAGATGGGCGCGCAGCAATTGGTCGATGCCGCCCACGCCGCCGACCACCCCGAGCTGGAACCGGAACCGCGACTCACCGCACTGATCCGCGGCATCACCGAGCACACCATCGACTGCCGCCGCGAGGGCGGACTGTACCGCTGGGAGCGGCGGTATCTGGAGAGTGCGGATCGCGCTCGAATCCGGGTCATCTACGCCGATCTGCACGACACCTTCACCGCGCCCATCGCCGAGCTGTACCCCGAGGCCGACCCGGCCGACAACAGCCTGCGCGCCGCGGCCGTGCTCAGTGCCATCGGCAGCGTGACCGGGCACCGCACGGCGCTGTCCAACGCGCGCCTGGTGAGCCTGCTCAACGACATCTGCTGGGACATCCTGCGCGCCGACCTGCCGCCCGCGCCCGCACCCGTCACCGGCGACCCGATCGTGCGCGGCCTGCCCGTCATCTCCAAACGCGAACAGCTGCTCACCGAGGCCATCCGGATCTTCGGGCGGCAGGGGTATCACGAAGCCAGTATCGAGGAGATCGGCGCCGCTGCGGGCATCAACGCCTCCAGCGTCTACCGCTACTTCAGCAGCAAATCCGATCTACTCGCCGCCGCCTTCCACCGCACCGGCGAACGCGTGGCCATCGCCAATGCCGAAGCGCTGTCGGAGGCCACCAGCCGCGCCGACGCCGCCGTGCGCATTGCCGAACGCTTCGCCCGCATGACCTTCACCATGCCGGAGATCCTCCCGGTCTACTTCGCCGAATTCTCCAATCTGCCCGCCTCCGAACAGCATCGGCTCCGCTCCATCCAGCGCCAGAACGTCCTGGAATGGGCCAACCTGCTCGAAGGCGACCAGATCGAAGCCCGCTTCCGCGTCCACGCCGCCATCGGCCAGGTCATCGACGTAGGCCGCCGCCTCCGCTTCGACACCAGGCCCCAAAACCTCGCCCGAGTCCGCGCCCTGATGAGCGCCGTCCTTCTGGGTGGCCACGCCCCCGGGGAGGGCTGAGCGCCTGCGCGGAAATCTGCACAACTCGCTCTCGCGTATTGTCATTCCGGCCTGCCATCGGCGGTATCTGTGCTTCTTCTTGGTGCTTTGTATTCGGCCCAGGGCGACTTCGTCGGATAGCCCGCATCGTTGAATTTCATCTCGGAGCCGTGACCGAGAATGACATTGCCATACTGTTTCACCAGGGAGCCTGACTGGCTTTCGAAGGTATTGAAATGGGTGTTCTCGGTGGCATGCACATCGAATCCCAATCCTGCGGAATGCAATGATTCTGCAGACTTACGTGCGGCTGACCGGCCGGCGGGCGAGCATGACATCTGAATAAGTCTAGCCATTGATTTCGTCTTGACGGCCTGCTTGAAATGTTCGCTGGATGCGAGAATCTTGCCATATGTCTTGCCGTCGACCTGCATGGGCGTCCACCTGCTCCATTTCGTCAGAGGAATTTTCTCCTTGACCTGGATGAAGTATCCTCTCTTGCCTGCATGTGCCCGCGCGAACACCAGATTCTCCGACTCATCCGATGCCCAGGGCGCCGGCCATGATCTACCGAAGGTCCACGCCGGCTTTCGCGTCAGCAGTCCCTTCGGGGGCCATAAACTGCGTGTTCTTTCAGCTTGGTAATACTCGCTTTTTATGGATTCAAGCCCTTTGTGACTGATCCATATCGGCTCTTTGCTATCGCTGACTTTCAGTGGAAAATTCACCCCGACGACGTTTCCGTCGAAATCGAATATGGGCTGGCTGCGGATTTGCTCGGGAGTGAATATATGAGGCATTCCCGTAGCGGGGTTCATGCCTGTGAAATGTGGTGTTTCGCTCGGGTCGAAACGCGGAACGATTTTCGAATCGGCTGTCACGATATTATCCGCCACGGTGCGCATATCATTCGGCAATTCGGATGCGATCTTTCGCAGCGCACCCCCCGCGTCGACGACCGCTGCCCGAAGTCGCCCGGCCATCCGAGTCAGGCCGGCAGAGAGCTCCACAGCGGTAAGCGTAGGTCGATTCGCAGGCGGAAAAGCGCACTATTCCCAGGTCCGGGAAGCCTGGTCGCTACTCGGTCGGGGCAGGCTTCGAGTGCGGAGCAGGAATTGTGCGGAACTGCCCGGATTGAGCAGGATGTCGACGCCGGCGGGCACGATGTCAGGCAGTTCGGCACCCAGCACCGGCCACCATCGGTCGGCCTTCACGCGGTGCCTGTGCACAGTGGCGGTGGCGACCGCAACACACGGCACTCCGTCCGGAGCCGGTCCGACCAGGGGATGGTCGTGGTTGTCGCATCCGATCTCCACCACGGCATCACGCAGTGCCGCAATGACTTCGCCGCCGGTGATGGCATCGCCGTTCGCGACCCGTCTCAGCACGGCGTCGAGGGGATCGGTCGGCATCGAGTCGTCGGCGGGGACATAATTCGGATTGGGCTCGAACGGACCAGGCACGCCCTTCTCGCCTACCTGCCAGCCGCCGAGAATCGCCCCTTGCGGCGGCAGCAACTCCGGTGCGGTTTCCTGCCAGCTCGGATCGACGAGCACCAACCAGTCACCCTGTTGAACGACATTGCCTGCCGGGTTTTCCATGGTGCTGATCAGACCTTGTGGCGGAGGCGGAAGAGTGCTCTTGCCAGGCGGAGGCGCTGTGGATGGTTGTCGAAGGTGCTCAGCCCCACCGGTTCTCGGTGGCGTTTGTCGATGATCGCTTGGGCGCGGGCGAATTCGAGCAGGGACTGCGGGTCGCGGATGCGGCCGGGGCCGTGGATGCCGTAGACCGGGGTGGCATTGACTGTCACCAGTTCGGTGCGGAGGCGGTCGGCGAATTCGGGGACGCTGCGGATGTCGCGGGTGAAAACGGCTACGGGGAGCACTCTTTCAGGGGCGTTGACGCGTTCCACCGCCTCGTCCATCGAGGCGACCCGGTTGACGATCAGCACCGGGCCCACCGCCTCACCGGTAATGGCGAGGCTGATCTCCGGGACCTCGGTGAGCACCACCGGTTCGATATACGGCTCGCGAATGGATTCCAGGCTGCCGACCACCGCGCGACCACCGCGGGTCAGCGCATCGCGGACCTGGCGGCGCACCACATCGAGATGGGCGTCGAGCACCATCGGCCCGTAGGAGGCGCGCTTGTCCGCGGCGGGGCGCAGCTTGCGGGCGTGATAGGCCACCATTTCCAGGAACGGCTCGTACACCGAGTCCGCCACGTACACGCACTGCACGCCCGACGGATGCTGCCCGGCATTGGCCATGGCGCCGTATACCGCTGCGGCCGCGGCGGTGTCGAGACGGGCGTCGACCTGGACGATCATGGCGCCGCGGCCGCCCTGCTCGATCACCAGGGGAGTGGCGGTCTGCGCGCACAGCGCGGTGACCTCGCGGGCGCCGGCGGCCGATCCGGCGTAGGCGATCTTGTCCACCCGCGCCCGGCAGAGGGCGGCGGCGGTGGAGCTGTCACCGGTAACCACCTGCAGCACAGGCTGATTCGGGGACAGGCGATTCCAGGTGTCGGCCAGCCACGCCCCGACGCCGGGGGTGAGCTCGCTCGGCTTGAACACCACGGCATTGCCCGCGGCCATGGCGGAGGCGATCGAATTCATCGGTGCGAGAACGGGATTCTGCCAGGGGCCCAGCACGCCGATCACGCCCAGCGGCAGTCGCCCGATCGACCCGTCCCGGCCGTGCCGGAACCAGGCCGTGCTGCGGGTCGAGCGGCCCAGCGTCTTCTCGGCATGGCGCGCAACCCAATCCAGATGCTCCACGGCCAGCGTCACTTCGACGGCCGCGTCCATGCGCGGTTTGCCGGTCTCACTGCTGATGAGTTCGACGAGCTCACGGGTGCCGCGCGCGATGGCGCGCTTCCAGTCCAGCAGCCAGCGTTTGCGTCCGGCGAATCCCAGTGCCGCCCACCACTGTTCGGTGGTGCGGGCGGCGCGGACGGCACGGGTCAGCTCACCGGCGCCCATGATGGCGTAATCGCCCACGACCTCCCCGGTGCGCGGATCATACGATGTCAGCACCTTCGGTCGGCCCGCTCCGGTGCGCGCTGCCCGTGGCTGCTGCGCAGGCTCGGCCATGGTTACCCTCTCGTGGCCATGAATGTCTCCCCGCCTGTCAGCCTATGGTTCGGCGAGCACCCCCGACAAGGTGCGGAAATATCAGCAGACCGTCTGGTCTGGGTCTGGATCAGCGGCTATTCGCAGACCTGCCAGTTTGTGACCAAGGACACGTTTGGCGGATGGCTGCTTCGGCAAAGGAACGACCCCGTATCCGTACCGCCGGTAACATCACGCGCGACGGAGTGGATCATCCCCGAGGGGATGTGGGGACCCGCCGCCCGGGGCGAACTGAATTGCCCGCCCAGCCGATAGTGGAGAGTTGATGCCGAGCTTGGACAAACCGGATTCGCACACAGCGGAAGTGCGCAGCGCAGGGAGCGATCCGGCGGTATATGTCGAAGACATCCGCAAGTCGTTCGGCGAGGTGCACGCGCTGCAGGGCATCAGCTTCACCGCCGTCCGCGGCCAGGTCCTCGGCATCCTCGGCCCCAATGGCGCGGGTAAGACCACCGCGGTGAAGGTCCTGTCCACCCTGCTGCGTCCCGACTCCGGCATCGCCCGGGTCGCCGGACACGATGTGCGCAAGGATCCCGCGGCCGTCCGCCGGTCCATCATGATGACCGGTCAGTACGCCGCCCTTGACGAAAATCTTTCCGGACGCGAGAACATCGAACTGTTCGGCCGGCTCATGGGCCTGCCCCGCAAGGCGGCCCGGCAGCGCGCCGACGACCTGCTCGAGGAATTCGACCTCACCGGCGCCGGCCGGCGCGCGGTCCGGCACTACTCCGGCGGCATGCGCCGCCGGGTCGACATCGCCTGCGGACTCGTGGTGCGACCGGAGGTGGTGTTCCTCGACGAACCCACCACCGGACTCGACCCGCGCAGCCGTCAGGGCGTGTGGGATCTGGTGACCGCGCTCAAGACCCAGGGCATCACCGTCCTGCTGACCACGCAGTACCTCGAAGAGGCCGACGTGCTCAGCGACAACATCATCGTCATCGACAAGGGCGCGGTGATCGCCGAGGGCACCGCGGACGCGCTCAAGCAGAAGACCGGCGGCAGCTACTGCGAGGTCGTGCCGCTGGATCCGACCCATCTGATCGCGGCCGCGGACGCCCTGGGCGATCTGATTCCCCAAGCCACGCGCTCCGAAATCGGCAGTGGCGATCGGCTTTCGATCCCCGCGCCGGACGGGGCCTCGACACTCGCCGAGGCACTGCGCCGACTCGACGGCGCCGGAATCGAACTCGCGGACATCGGGCTGCGGCGGCCCTCGCTCGACGATGTGTTCCTCTCACTCACCGGGCATTCGGGCGGCATCCAATGAGCGCGCCGGCCGCGGCCGAAGTGGGCCGCGCCGATCTGTTCGCCGGTCTGCCCAAGGCCAAGCCGAACAGCCTGCAGCAGTGGCAGGCGCTCACCGGCCGCATTCTCTGGGTGATGGCCACCAAGGGTGAACTCGCCTTCGCGGCTGTCACCCCGCTGGTCATCACCCTCGGCTTCTACCTGCCGCTCAAGTACGTCATGCAGTTCCGCGGCATCGACTACGCGCAGTTCGTCATGCCGATCATCGTGCTGCAGACCATGACCGTCACCATGATGTCGAATGCGCAGATGGCCGCCTTCGAGGCCATGACCGGATTCAACACCCGGATGCAGAGCATGCCGGTCGGCAAGATGGTGCCGCTGGTCTCGCGCCTGAGCGCCGGTCTGGTGCGATCGATCGTCTCGCTGACCGCGGCCATCGGCTGGGGTCATATGATCGGCTTCCGGTTCGTGGCCGGTTGGGGACAGACGGTGCTGTTCTGCGTGTTCTCACTGGCCGTCGGCACCGTGCTGGCCGTCGGCGCGGATGCGCTCGGCTCGCTGACCAAGAATCCCGAATCGCTGAGTCAGGCCCTGACACTGCCGACGCTGATCTTCGGCATGCTCTCCTGCGGATTCGTGCCGGAATCCGGCTTCCCGGTGTGGGTTCGGCCGTTCGTGCGCAATCAGCCCATCTCCCAGTTCTCCTTCGCGCTGCGGGATATGGCCGCGCACGGGGTGACCTGGCAGGTGTTCTGGGTGCCGATGGTGTGGCTGATCGGCGCCGCGGTGTTCTTCCTGCCGGCGGCGGTCTGGGCGAGTATGAGGCGGTCATGAGTTCTGTTGTGGAAGTCCAGTCCGCCAAGGGCGATACGGATTCGTGGGCAGGGCATCAGCCGCTGCCTCGGGTCCGGCAGCGGTCCGAGCGGACGCTGTCGATCTGGTTGGAGCAGAGCTTCATCCAGTGCAAGCGACTGCTGATCGGCTGGGCCCGCGACCCCGCCACCACCATTCAGACCATCGCCTATCCGGCGGCCACCCTGCTCATGTTCCGTGTGGTGCTGGGTGATTCGATCACCTCCGCCACCGGCGCGCCCAGCATCTACGGCACCGTGCCAATGGTCATGCTGGTCGCGGCCATGGCGGGCTCGGTGGTCTCGGCGCTCGGCTTCAAGGTCGAGAAGGCGACCGGACTGCTCGGCCGGTTCTGGACCATGCCCGTACATCGCGCCGCCGGACTCACCGGACGCCTGCTGGCCGAGGCGATCCGCGTGCTGCTCACCTCGCTGATCGTGCTCGCGGTGGGTGTCTGCCTGGGCTTCCGATTCTGGTACGGCGCGGCCGCGGGCATTGCCATGCTGGGGATTCCGATCATTTTCGGCATCGGCTTCGCGGTGCTGGTGACGGCGCTCGCGACCATCACCGAGGGCATCCTGCTGGTGCAGGTCATCGGTGTCATCAACAGCCTGCTCATGTTCTTCAACTCAGGTTTCGTGCCGGTCTTCGCGTACCCCACGTGGTTGCAGATGACCGTCCAGAACCAGCCCATGAGTACGGCCATCGACGCCATGCGCGGGTTGTCCTTCGACGGGCCGATCGCGGTGCCGCTGCTGAAGACCGTCGCCTGGGCGGTCGGCATGGTGGTGGTGTTCGGTTATCCGGCGATTCGCGGCTATCGCAAGGCGGCCGAAACCGGCGCCTGAGCTACTGCCTCGGCGGGGCGGTATCCGGTACTCCGGGTACCGCCCCGTTGCTGTTGCTGGATGGTAGCCAGACGCGAAAATGCGTCCCGCATGCGAGTTTTGGGTGTTATGCGGTACCGCAGTCGGAGTGTGGTGTGCGTCACGCTAGGGTGTGCGCATGGCTTACCTGGTTACCGGGGCAACTGGGTTCATCGGGCGGTTTCTGATTCCCGAACTTCTCACACGCGGCGAAGACGTTCATGTGCTCGTACGCCCCGGCGAAGACTCGATACTGCGTTTCAACCGATGCCTGCGCGCCTGGGATGCCGGAGACCGCGTGCGGCCGGTGCGCGGCGACCTGAGCGCGCCCGGAATCGGCATCGAACCGAGCTGGATTGCCGCGCACCGGGGTTCGATCGAGCATGTGTTCCACCTGGCGGGCGGACTGGACTCCGTCCTGCCCGGCGGCGGCACGCGGCGCGTCGCCGAACTGGCCGGGGAACTGGAAGCCGGACTGCTGCACCATGTTTCGACGGTGCGGGTCGCGGGCGGCTGGGAGGGGCTTTTCACCGAGGACATGTTCGACGTCGGGCAGCCGCTGCCCGCGCCCTATCAGCGGGCCATGCTCGCGGCCGAACAGGCCGTGCGGGACCAGGACCGGGTGCCGTGGCGGATCTATCGGCCGTCCATCGTCATCGGGCATTCGCGCACGGGGGAAATCGACCGGATCGACGGGCCCTACTACTTCTTCCGGCTGCTGCGCATGGCCGCGCAACTGCCGCGCATCCTGCCGGTGGTCTCGCCGAAACTGGGCGATACCAATATGGTTCCGGTCGATTTCGTGGCACGCGCGCTCGACCACATCGCGCACCGGCCCGGCGGCGGGGGCAGCACCTACCACCTGGTGGATCCGCGGAAACAGAGTGTGGCCGACGTGTTCAACCTCTTCGCCGACGAGGCGGGGGCGCCGCACCTCATGGAGGTCATGCCCAAGCAGGCCCTCGATATGACGCTGCGGGTACCCGGTATGGGATGGATGCTGCGGCAGGTCGGAGTGCCCATGGATGTGATCGCGCACAGCGAGATCGGCTGCCGGTTCGACTCCCGGCGCACCGCGGACGCGCTCGCCGGGACCGATATCAGGGTGCCGCCGCTGGCAGGGTACGGGTCGGTGATCTGGAAGTACTGGATCGAGAACTGGGTCTGACCCGCTGCTCTCACGACGTGGCGGTGCCCTCGGGCGCCGCCGGGGAGTTCCGCGGCTCCGGCCGGGCGTAATCCCAACCCACCCAGCGGTTTCGGTGCGTCCAGCCGACCAGGTCGTAGCGCCAGTGGAACGGCCAGGTGCGAGCCACCGTCAGGAACAATCCCGCACCGAGCGCGGCGAAATCGTCATGCGCGGAGAGCAGTGCGCGCTGCTGCCGCGGGGAACCGGTGAAGAACGCCTCGAACATGGAGATCGATTGCGGTGTGGTCAGCCGGCCCAGTCCGTAGACGCCGCGCATCCGCATCCAGTACACCAGTCGCGCCTGCCACGGCCACAGCGCTTCGACCGGATCGTCGCCGCGCTGCAGGGCGGCGAGCGCGATATCGACCTGTGAGAGCGAATCGGCAACACAGTAGCCGGTGATGGGATGCATCTGCCCGCCGCGCGAACCGAACGGAATCACCTGTCCGCGACCGGTTTTCGGCGGCATATCATCGAGTGGGTAGTGCGCGGCCTCGCTCGGTTCGTCACCACGTAGTCGAATGCCGTGCGCCGCAAGCCGATTCAGGGTCCGGCGGCGTAGCTCGTGCTGCGGCATACCGCCCCGCAGCCCCAGGCTGGTCTCCTCGAAGATGACCGTCCCGTCGCCCAGCGGCACCGCGTAGAGAAACGACGGCGGCTCGTCCGGACCCGCACCGTTCTCGCTGCGCCAGTCCAGCAGCAAGCCCTCGCCCGGAGTGACCATGGGCGCGGCGACATCCTCGTCCACGAAAATGCCGTGCGCACTGGCGGTACGGCGCTGTCCCGGCGACGCCTGCCCCCGAGTGTCGAACACCGTCGCGGCCCGCACCTCGGTGCCGTCGGCCAATTCCACCCGATGCGCCTCGACCACCCGCGCCCGCCCGGTGATCACCGTGGCATCGTCCAGCGGCAGCGCATCCCGCAACCCCTGCTTCGACAGCACGCAGTACGGCCGCGCGATCCGATGCTCGCTCTGCGTCCACACCACCGGCGCTTCGATCCGGCTCGCAATCACGCTGTGCGGCAACCACTCCGGCAACTCGTCGATCCAGCACGAATACGTGGGTCCCCACAGCCGCTCCGGCCGCGGATCCACCGCAACCACCCGCAACCCCGCCACCGCAGCCCGATGCGCCAGCGCCCGCCCCGTAGGCCCGAGCCCCACCACACAAACATCGGCAGCCCCGCCGACCTCACTCATACCCGCATTCAAACAGCCCCACCCCGCCCCCGCCACCTTCCTCCCCGGATGGCGGGGGCCGGGTGCTATTTGGGGGTGATCCAGGTGGTGATGTCGGCGTGGACTACCTCGACGCCGGACTTGTCGTAGATGGAGACGGGGACGATGAGGTTCCGGCCCTCGGTGATGGCCGAGAAGTCCGGCAGCTCGGGCAGTTCGGCCACGGCGCGCAGGCCGGAGTTGGCCTTCGCCAGGTACTGGACGTTCATGGCCTTGGGGATCCAGCGGTGGGTGCCGGGAACGGTGGCTTCGGACAGCATGCCCATGGCCACCTCGGCGAGGTTGCAGGCGGCGATGGCATGGAAGGTGCCCAGGTGATTGTGGATACCGAACCACTTGGGTGCGGTCACCTCACACAGGCCGGGCTCGAGTCGCACGACGTTCGGCAGCACGGTGCCGAAGTAGGGGACGCGCGCGACCATGCCGAGGGAGAACAGGGTGTGGCCGAGCCGATTGTCCGGCAGTTTCTTCCAGCCGCGGTAGGTGGCGGTCTCTTTCGTCATGCCGCGTATCTTACTCAGAAGTAAGTTATCCGGTGGTGGGGCCCGGTTCAACTCGCCGAAACGAGCATTTGCTTGGTAACTTGACACGCTGCGTGAAGGGCGCGGCTGGGGCCGGCGCCATTTCGCCGGTATCTCGGGGGATAGGACTCTCACTACATGCGCATTCGTACTGCTGCCGCCGCACTTGGCATTGCCCTGGCCGGCGTAGCTTTCGCTACCACCGCGGGGGCCGGCTCGGCCTCGGCGATCACGCCGATCATCGATCCGAGCAATGGGGTCTATCTCGCCGTACTGTTCGACCAGGGCGACACCGCCGCGCTGAACAACAGCCCCATTCCGGGCGTACTCGAACAGCTCGCACCGGACGGGCGGACGACCATGCTGATCGATCCGGCATCAAGTCTGCCGCGCGATGACCACACCGTCTACGCAACCGTCCCCGCCGTCGTCGCCGAGGCGGCCGGGCGTCACGGCGAGTTCGGCTTCGGGTGGTACGACCCCAACGTCAACGCGGGCAACCCGGTCCGGGTCATCCAGGTCCTGCCCTGATATACCGGCTGCGGGCGTTCCATTGGCGCCCGCAGCCGTCCGGTTGATCCGGAAACGGGTGTGACCAGCGCCATCCCCGCAGGGAGCGAGGGGGGCGATTTGAAGTCACCCATAGCCCTGGTGCATACTATTCAGGTTGCCCGGACCGGGTTGTGTCTTTCTTCGGAATAGACGCAGGTGGTGGCGGGT
The DNA here is from genome assembly GCF_045040085.1 of Nocardia sp. NBC_01388. Lineage (NCBI taxonomy): Bacteria > Bacillati > Actinomycetota > Actinomycetes > Mycobacteriales > Nocardiaceae > Nocardia > Nocardia sp. NBC_01388. The sequence goes on along the minus strand of NZ_CP109553.1, from coordinate 5,679,772 downwards.
GAGAAGGACACTCTTGCACCCCGCTGATTACGGCGGCGGTGCGTCCGGGACAAAGGTTCTTCCGGCCAAGTGGGATTCGATTCCAGGGCCGAAGAATGAGCGGATGGGCGACACGCCCGACCGCGTGGACCGGAAGAACCATGACAGATGAACAGCGGCGATGGATCGGGCCCACACGTGGCCCCGGTCGTGTGGTGGCTGATGCGTCTTCGTGTGTTCGGACTGTGCAAATGAGGGTGCTTCGAGAGCGAAAGCTCTTGGGGCACAAACGTTAAGCGGAGAAAAGGACACTCAGCGTGGCGGGACAGAAGATCCGCATCAGGCTCAAGGCCTACGACCATGAGGCGATCGACGCGTCTGCGCGCAAGATCGTCGAGACGGTGACCCGCACGGGCGCTCGTGTCGTTGGCCCGGTGCCGTTGCCCACCGAAAAGAACGTGTACTGCGTCATCCGTTCGCCGCACAAGTACAAAGACTCGCGCGAGCACTTCGAGATGCGTACTCACAAGCGGCTGATTGACATCCTCGACCCCACGCCGAAGACGGTCGACGCGCTTATGCGCATCGATCTTCCGGCCAGTGTCGACGTCAACATTCAGTGACGGGGATTCCAGATATGACTGACAACAAGAGCAGGCCGGCTGCCGGCATCCTGGGAACCAAGCTCGGTATGACCCAGGTCTTCGACGAGAAGAACCGCGTTGTTCCGGTGACCGTCGTCAAGGCCGGTCCGAACGTCGTGACCCAGATCCGCACCGCCGAGCGCGATGGCTACGCCGCCATCCAGATCGCTTACGGCGCCATCGACCCGCGCAAGGTGAACAAGCCGGTTTCCGGCCAGTTCTCCAAGGCCGGTGTCACCCCTCGCCGTCACATCACGGAGATCCGCGTCGCTGACGTCGCCTCCTTCGAGGTCGGCCAGGAAATCGGCGCGGAGGCCTTCGCCGAAGGCAGCTTCGTCGACGTGACGGGCACCTCCAAGGGCAAGGGCTTCGCCGGCACCATGAAGCGTCACGGCTTCAAGGGCCAGGGCGCCTCCCACGGTGCGCAGGCTGTGCACCGCCGGCCGGGTTCCATCGGTGGTTGCTCCACCCCGGGCCGCGTGTTCAAGGGCATGCGCATGTCCGGCCGGATGGGTAACGACCGCGTCACCACGCAGAACCTCACGGTCCACAAGGTGGATGCCGAGAACGGTCTGCTGCTGATCAAGGGTGCGATCCCGGGCCGTCGCGGCCACGTCGTGATCGTCAAGAGTGCAGTGAAGGGTGGTGCCCGGGCATGAGCACCGAGACCAAGACCAACCTGACGCTCCCGGTCAAGGCCGCGGGCGGTAAGACTGAAGGAACCGTCGAGCTCCCCGCGGAGATCTTCGACGTGACCGCCAATATCGCGCTGATGCACCAGGTTGTCGTGGCCCAGCAGGCCGCGGCTCGCCAGGGCACGCATTCGACCAAGACCCGCGGTGAAGTCCGCGGTGGTGGTCGTAAGCCGTACCGGCAGAAGGGCACCGGCCGCGCCCGTCAGGGTTCGACCCGTGCACCGCAGTTCGTCGGCGGTGGCACCGTCCACGGCCCGCAGCCGCGCGATTACACCCAGCGCCTGCCCAAGAAGATGAAGGTCGCCGCACTGCGTGGCGCTCTCTCCGACCGGGCCCGCAACGAGCGCATCCACGTGATCACCGAACTGGTCCCGGGTCAGACCCCGTCGACCAAGATCGCCAAGACCTTCCTTGCCGAGCTTTCGAGCCGCAAGCAGCTCCTGGTCGTCGTCGGTCGCGAGGACATCGCCACGTGGAAGAGCGTTGCGAACCTGGAGAACGTGCACCCGATCGCTCCCGATCAGCTGAACACCTACGACGTGCTGAAGGCCGATGAGGTCATCTTCTCCGTCGAGGCGCTCAATGCCTTCGTGCACGGCCCCGCCGAAGCTGCACAGGAGGAGAGCAAGTGACCACGATCGCCGACCCCCGCGACATTCTGCTGGCGCCGGTCATCTCCGAGAAGTCCTACGGACTGATCGAAGAGGGTACCTACACCTTCATCGTGCACCCGGACTCCAACAAGACGCAGATCAAGATCGCCGTCGAGAAGGTCTTCGGCGTCACGGTGACCAGCGTCAACACTGCTAACCGTCAGGGCAAGCGCAAGCGGACCAAGGCCGGTTACGGAAAGCGCAAGAACACCAAGCGCGCGCTCGTGACCCTCTCGGCCGACAGCAAGCCCATCGAGATCTTCGGAGGCCCGGTCGCGTAAGCGCCTGGGAATCCAGAAAGTAGAGAAGAACTCATGGCAATTCGTAAATACAAGCCGACTACCCCGGGTCGTCGTGGCGCTTCGGTCTCGGACTTCGCCGAGATCACCCGCTCCACCCCCGAGAAGTCGCTGCTGCGTCCGCTCACCAAGACCGGTGGCCGTAACGCTCAGGGCCGCATCACCACTCGTCACAAGGGTGGCGGCCACAAGCGTGCCTACCGTCTGATCGACTTCCGTCGGATGGACAAGGACGGCATCCCGGCCAAGGTCGCTCACATCGAGTACGACCCCAACCGCACCGCCAATATCGCCCTCCTGCACTTCGCGGATGGCGAGAAGCGCTACATCATCGCGCCCAAGGGCATTGCCCAGGGCACGAAGATCGAGTCCGGCGCGGGCGCCGACATCAAGCCGGGCAACAACCTGCCGATGCGCTCGATCCCGACCGGTACCACCATTCACGCGGTGGAGCTGCGTCCGGGTGGCGGCGCCAAGCTGGCCCGTTCCGCCGGTATGAGCATTCAGCTGCTGGGTAAGGAAGGCGCCTACGCCGTCCTGCGTATGCCCTCCGGTGAAATCCGCCGCGTCGATGTGCGCTGCCGCGCCACCATCGGCGAGGTCGGCAATGCCGAACAGTCGAACATCAACTGGGGCAAGGCCGGCCGTATGCGGTGGAAGGGCGTTCGCCCGACCGTCCGTGGTGTCGTCATGAACCCGGTCGACCACCCGCACGGTGGTGGTGAAGGTAAGACCTCCGGTGGTCGCCACCCGGTCTCGCCGTGGGGTAAGCCGGAAGGCCGTACCCGCAAGCCCAACCGTCCCAGCGACAAGCTCATCGTCCGCCGCCGCGGCAAGAAGCGTTAAGGAGGAGGTTAAAGATGCCACGCAGCCTCAAGAAGGGCCCGTTCGTAGACGATCACCTCCTCAAGAAGGTGGACGTTCAGAACGAGAAGGGCACGAAGCAGGTCATCAAGACCTGGTCGCGTCGTTCGACCATCATTCCCGATTTCATCGGGCACACGTTCTCGGTGCACGACGGCCGCAAGCACGTTCCGGTCTTCGTCTCGGACAACATGGTCGGGCACAAGCTCGGTGAGTTCGCGCCGACCAGGACGTTCAAGAGCCACGTCAAGGACGATCGGAAGAGCAAGCGGCGATGAGCACTGAAACTCAGAACCAGACTGCGCGCGCCACTGCCAAGCACGTGCGCGTGACGCCGATGAAGGCTCGTCGTGTTGTGGACCTGGTCCGCGGCAAGCGAGTCGAGGACGCGCTGAACATTCTGCGGTTCGCCCCGCAGGCTGCCAGCGAGCCGGTCGCCAAGGTGGTGGCTTCGGCCGCGGCCAACGCCGAGAACAACCTCGGTCTGAACCCGGCCACCCTGGTCATCTCGACGGCATTCGTCGACGAGGGCGCGACCATGAAGCGTTTCCAGCCGCGGGCCCAGGGCCGTGCGTTCCGGATCCGCAAGCGCACCAGCCACATCACCATCGAGGTCGAGAGCGTGCCTGAGCTCAGCACTGCCCCTCGCAACCGCCGGAAGGGAGGGGCAAAGTAAATGGGACAGAAAATTAATCCCCATGGCTTCCGCCTCGGTATCACGACCGACTGGAAGTCGCGTTGGTACGCCGATAAGCAGTACAAGGAATACGTCGGCGAAGACGTCAAGATCCGCAAGCTCCTCGCCACCGGCATGGAGCGGGCCGGCATCTCGAAGGTCGAGATCGAGCGCACCCGTGACCGTGTGCGTGTGGATATCCACACCGCTCGTCCGGGCATCGTCATCGGCCGCCGCGGCGCCGAGGCCGACCGTATCCGCGCCGAGCTGGAGAAGCTCACCGGCAAGCAGGTGCAGCTGAACATCCTCGAGGTCAAGAACCCCGAATCGGATGCGCAGCTCGTTGCTCAGGGTGTTGCCGAGCAGCTGTCGAACCGTGTGGCGTTCCGTCGTGCGATGCGTAAGGCCATTCAGTCGGCCATGCGTTCGCCGAACGTCAAGGGCATCCGCGTGCAGTGCTCGGGCCGCCTCGGTGGCGCCGAAATGTCGCGCTCGGAGTTCTACCGCGAAGGCCGTGTGCCCCTGCACACCCTTCGTGCGGACATCGACTACGGCCTGTACGAGGCCCGCACCACCTTCGGCCGTATCGGCGTGAAGGTGTGGATCTACAAGGGCGACATCGTCGGTGGCAAGCGTGAGGTCACTGCGACCGCCGCGCCGGCCGGCGACCGTGATCGTCCGCGTCGTGAGCGGCCCAGCCGCCCGCGTCGCTCGGGTGCCCAGGGCACCACTGCCACCAGTACTGAGGCCGGGCGTGCCGCGACTGCGGTCGCGGAGGCTCCGGCAGAGACGACCCAGGAGGGCTGACCTATGTTGATGCCTCGCAAGGTCAAGCACCGTAAGCAGCATCACCCGGGCCGTTCGGGCATGTCCAAGGGCGGCACGGCGGTTACCTTCGGTGAGTTCGGCATCCAGGCTCTGGAGCCGGCCTACGTGACCAACCGCCAGATCGAGTCGGCGCGTATCGCGATGACCCGCCACATCAAGCGTGGCGGCAAGATCTGGATCAACATCTACCCCGATCGCCCGCTCACGAAGAAGCCGGCCGAAACCCGCATGGGTTCCGGTAAGGGTTCTCCGGAGTGGTGGATCGCGAACGTGAAGCCGGGACGGATCATGTTCGAGATGTCTTACCCGAATGAGGAGACCGCTCGTGAGGCCCTGCGCCGCGCGATGCACAAGCTCCCCATGAAGTGCAGGATCGTGACGCGAGAGGAGCAGTTCTGATGGCTACCGGAACTCCGGCTGCAGAGCTGCGCGAGCTGACTGAGGACGAGCTCGTCGCGAAACTGCGTGAAGGCAAGGAAGAGCTGTTCAACCTGCGCTTCCAGATGGCGACGGGCCAGTTGCAGAACAACCGTCGTCTGCGTGTGGTCCGCCACGAGATCGCGCGCCTCTACACGGTTATGCGTGAGCGTGAGCTCGGGCTGGCCACCGGTCCTGAAGGCAAGGGAGATGCGGCATGAGTGACGCAAAAGGCCCGGCCAAGACGCCGGCAAAGGTTGAGGAGCGGGGCCAGCGCAAGATCCGCAAGGGCTACGTTGTCTCCGACAAGATGACCAAGACCATCGTGGTCGAGCTGGAGAATCGCGTGAAGCACAAGCTTTACGGCAAGATCATCCGCACCACCTCGAAGGTCAAGGCCCACGACGAGAACGAGAGCGCCAATGTCGGCGACCTCGTGCAGCTGATGGAGACCCGTCCGCTGTCCGCCACCAAGCGCTGGCGTCTGGTCGAGGTCCTGGAGCGGGCGAAGTAGCCGTAACGACTGCTTGCAGGTCGTTCGAAACGGCCAGCCCCCTCCACGGCTGACAAGTCGTAAAACGAAGGCCCGCTTCCCTTTTGGGACGCGGGCCTTCGTCGTTTCCGGGGACGGGTCAGCCCGAACCGGTCAGAACGCGCCCATATCGGCCGATAGCCAGTGTTCCGGGCTCATGAAGACCGCGGACTGCGGGCCGATGGATTCGGCGTACTTCAGGTAGCCGTCGACCTTGTCGGCGGGCAGATAGCGGGCGGCCATTTCGTGGTGCTGCGCATCGGTCATCGGGGTCACCCTGGTGATAGGGCCCTCGACAGTCACGTAGCGGACGGTAGGTTCGAGGACTTCGACCATGAGGCTGAAGCGCCCGGATTCCTTCAGCAGCCGCATCTTCTGCGATTCGGGCCCCGTCAGCACCCACAGCTCACCGCCGGGCGAGTACTGGTACCAGATGGGCACGGTCAGGGGTGCGCGTCCCGGCCGGTTGTTCACGGCCAGCGCCCCGATATGTGGTTGTGCGAGGAAACTCTGTCGTTCTTCCAACGTCAGTGCCATGTCTCCCACGGTACCGAGGGGGTACGACGTTCCTGTTTCTTCAACACGCAGAGCGCAATACTGCGTTCGGCGTTTCGCGAGGAAGAGCGGATTCCGTACCGCGCGTTCTTGTATGGGATCGGTGACCTCGCTACTCTCGGCGACGTGCCCGCTACCGGGTGCGGATCTGCGGGCGCGATCGGTGAGTGGATGCTCGACAATGTGGTTCGGATTGCGATCGTCGGAATGGGACCTCGCGGTCTGAATGTCTGTGAACGAATTTGTGCCAATGCTCGGCAGCTCGGTAATTCGGCGGGCGTCGAGCTGATTCTGCTGGACTCGAAACAGGTTGGCACCGGGGCGGTCTGGCGTACCGACCAGCCTGCCCAACTGCTGATGAATACGGTGTCCGAGCAGGTCACGGTGTTCACCGATGACACCGTCGAGATGGCCGGTCCGGTCGATCGCGGTCCGAGTCTGCATGAATGGGCCAATTTCATCGCCAAGATCGGCAATTTCGCCGGATTGCCCGCACGGGCTTATCGAGAAGCCCTCCGGATACGCGCGGAAAGCTATCCGCCGCGCTACTTCTACGGCCATTATCTGCGCTGGGCATTCGAACGAACGCGCGACCGCTATGCCGAATGGGTGCATCTGCGCGAAATTGTGGCTACCGCAGTGGATTTGCGAGACGGCCCCGGCGGATTGCAGGAACTGGAGTTGAGCACCGGGGAGCGGGTGCGCGGCCTGCACGCCGTGGTGCTCACCCAGGGCCATCTGGGGGAGGAGCAGCCGGAATCGCCTGGCTCGCTGCCGGATTCGGCGCGCCGCCTCGGACTCGGCTACGTGCCGCCGGCCAATGCCGCCGATATCGACGTGGACCGGATTCCGGAGGGCGATCCCGTGCTCATCCGGGGTCTGGGGCTCACCTTCTTCGACTATCTGGTGCTGTTGACCGCCGGACGCGGCGGTGTCTTCAAGGAGGCCGATACCGAACTGGAGTACGTGGCGTCCGACCGCGAACCGGTCATTATCGCGGGCTGTCGCCGGGGTATCCCGCACCATGCCCGCGGCGAGAACCAGAAGGGCGTGGACGGCCGGTACGCGCCGCTGCTGTTGAATCCCGCGCGCATCGACCGATTGCGCAGTCGCTCAAGGAAATTGGGCGATGTCTCCTTCCGCCGGGATGTGTGGCCGCTGATCGCCCGCGAGGTCGAATCGGTGTACTACGCGGCGCTGCTGTCCGAGCAGCTGAGCCCGCAGCGACTGGAGTCCTTCCGGGATCGGTATCTCACCGTGCCCACCGATCAGGACGCGGCGGAGTTGTTGCAGCGCTTCCATATTCGGCCGCAGGAGCGGTGGAATTGGGACAGCCTGGTGGATCCGACGGGTGGCCGCCGCTTCGACCGGCCCGGCGATTTTCACGACTGGCTGCTGGCCTATCTGGATACGGATGTGCGCGAGGCCCGCCTGGGCAATGTCCGGGGTCCGGTGAAGGCGGCGCTGGATGTGCTGCGGGATCTGCGCAATGAGGTCCGGCTCGTGGTCGACTACGGCGGTATCTCGGAGTCGTCGTATCGGGACGATCTGGATCGCTGGTACACGCCGATGAACGCCTTCCTCTCGATCGGCCCGCCCGCCAGCCGCATTGCCGAATTGGCGGCGCTGATCCGGGCGGGTGTCGTGCGGGTGGTCGGCCCCGGTATGCAGGTGGATATCGATGCCGAGCGCGGGCTCTTCGTCGCCGGTTCACCGCAGGTGCGCGGATCGCAGGTGCAGGGCCGGTATCTCATCGACGCCTGGCTGCCGGCGCCCGATCTGCGCCGCACGGCGGACCCGCTGCTGCGAAACCTACTGGACCGCAATGATGTGCGCGGTTATGCCATCGGCTCTCCGGACGGCAGCAGCTATCGGACCGGCGGTCTCACCATCGCGCCGAACACCCATCACCTGGTGGACGGCGAGGGCCGAATCCACCCGCGCCGCTATGCCTTCGGTGTTCCCACCGAGTCCGTCCGCTGGGTGACCGCGGCGGGCCCGCGCCCCGGCGTCAATTCGGTCACCCTGTCCGACGGCGACGGCATCGCCCGCGAAATCCTCACCACCCACCGCTACGACGAGTATGCGAATACTCCTGAAAGGCACGACGATATGGCGATCGAATGCGGGCTGCTGTCTCCGGTGAGCGTCGGCGTCCCGGTGGAATCCCTGCTGGGCGATGACGCGTGGATCGAGGCCATGCTGGAGGTGGAGCTCGCGCTGGCCCGCGCCGAGGCCCGGCTCGGCATGGTTCCGGACAGTGTCGCCGAGCATATGGCGATCGCGGTGCGCGAGCACGAGTTCAGCGCCCGGGATATCGCCGAAGCCGCACGGGGAGCGGCCAATCCGGTGGTCACCTTCGTGGAGCGACTGCACCGCGCGGTCGCCGATATCGACCCGGTGAGCGCGAATTACGTGCACTACGGTTCGACCAGTCAGGACATTCTGGATACGGCGACCATGGTGATCGCCGCACGGGTGCTGTCGATCATCATCACCGATCTCAACACCATGCTCGGCTCCCTCGCGGAATTGGCGCGGCGCCACCGGGATACGCCGATTGCCGGGCGGACGCTGGCCATGCAGGCCGTGCCGACCACCTTCGGCGCCAAGGTGGCGGTGTGGATGCAGGGCCTGCTCGACGCCCGCGACCGGCTGTGCCAGGTGCGGACCGGCCTGCCGGTGCAATTGGGCGGTGCGGCAGGCACTTTGGCGTCGTACATCGAATGCGCCCGCGGTGCGGATTCGCCGCTGTCGCAGGCGCCCGCCGGTGAGATCGTCGAGCGCCTCACCGAGGAGTTCGCGGCCGAACTGTCCCTCACCGTCACCGCGACCCCCTGGCATACCGTGCGCACCCCGATCGCCGATCTGGCCGGTGCGCTGGCGCTCACCTCGGGTGTGCTCGGCAAGCTCGCGGTGGATGTGATCTCTCAGTCCCGCACCGAGATCGCCGAACTGTGCGAACCCGCGGCGGCCGGTCGCGGCGAATCGTCCGCCATGCCGCAGAAGCGAAATCCGGTATTGAGCACCATGATTCGCGGCGCGGCTCTCCAGGTGCCGGGCCTGGCCTCGACACTCTTCGGTGCACTGCTGGCCGAGGACGAGCGTCCGGCGGGCTCCTGGCATTCCGAATGGCAGCCGCTGCGCGAGTGCCTGCTGCTGGTGGGCGGCGCGGCGCATACGGCGGTGGAGCTGGCCGCCGGTCTGACCGCGGACGCCGATCGGATGACCACGAATCTCACGCTCACCGACGGCCAGATCGTCTCCGAGCGTCTCTCGATCCGCCTGGCCCCGCTGCTCGGCAAGCCGGTCGCGAAGAAGACGCTACAGGCGGCCGCATATGAATCGCAGTCCACGGCGCGCCCGCTGGCCGACATCCTGGCCGAATGCCCGGATATCGCCATGCATATCGGCCGGCCGGAGCTGGCCGAGCTGTTGCGCCCCGAAAACTATCTCGGCGCAGCCCCGGATCTGGTCGATCGGGTGCTGCGCCGGATGTGAGTGTGTGCCGGTACTACCAGTTCTTGGCCGGGCGGTTGGTGGCTGCGCGTCGTTCGGCGTCCTTGGCCTTGACGCGCTCGGCCTCCTTGCGCACCTCGGCGAAGTTCTCCCGTTCCTTCACCAGCCATTCCGGTGGTGCGGCGATCAGGGCGTCGATCTCGGCGCTGGTCAGCGCGTCCTCGACACCGGCGCGGCCCAGCCCGGAGTTCGAGATGCCGAGTTTGCGGGCGACCACATCGCGCGGGAAGGGTCCGTCGGCGCGCAGGTCGAGCAGCCACTGCGGCGGATTCGTGCGCAGCTCTTCGAGCTGTGCGCGGGTGACGGGTGAGTTCCGGAACTCCTCGGGGGTTGCGGGGAGGTAGATGCCGAGTTTGGCCGCCGCGGTCAGCGGCTTCATGTTCTGGGGTTTCTTGTCCGGGCTCACATGATGAGGGTATCGGTCGGGGAGAGGTGAACCGGCCGCGCGGTGCAATAACCTCGCTCGCCGTGCAATAACCTGGGTGGAATGAGCCGGTTCGAGTCGATCGATATCCCGCGTCTGCGCTGGTTCGCCGCGGTTGCGGAACAGTTGCACTTCGCGCGCGCGGCGCAGAGTCTCGGCATTGCCCGGCAGCGCCTGAGCCGGACGATCATCGAGTTGGAGGAGGAGCTCGGCACCAAATTGTTCGTGCCGGGTGCGCAGCCGACCCAGCTCACCACCGACGGCGAGGAACTGCTGGTGGCCGCCCGCGAGCTGATCGCGAATGCCCCGGAGCCCGAACCGGTGGCGCCCGGCGAGGGTGAGCGGCTGCGGGTCGGATTTGTGCCCGGCGTGACCGTGACCAAATGGGATCGGATCTGGCGCGAGCGTTTTCCCGAGATTCCGGTCGAGATGATCCCGGTGCCGATGCGCGAGCAGGACGCGGCGCTGCGGGACGGCCGCGTCGATATGTGCTTCGTCCGCCTGCCGATCGACCGGGACGGAATCAGCGCCATCCCGCTCTATCGCGAATTGCCGGTGGTGGTGGTGCCCAAGGATCATCCGCTGTCGGTCTTCGATCAGGTGAGCATGGCCGAGCTGACCGAGGAGCGCATGCAGGACGCCGCCGATCTCGACGAGGCGGCCATGACCATGGAGTTGGTGGCGGCGGTCAGCGGTGCGGCCATCGTGCCGCATTCCATTGCGCGCCTGCACAGTCGCAAGGATCTGGTCTACCGGACCATGACCGGGGTGCCGGAGACCGAGATCGTGCTGGCCTGGCCGGATGAGCGGACCACCGAATTGGTCGAGGAGTTCGTCGGCGTGGTGCGCGGGCGTTCGGCGCGCAGTTCGCGGTCGCCGTCGGGGCAGGAGGCGGCCAAGCCGCGCCGCGCCGCGGGTCCGGGTAAGAAGCCGGCCGCCGGTGCGAAGAAGTCCGCCGGGGGTGCGAAGAAGCCGGCCGGGGCCAAGGCGAAATCGGCTGGGGCCAAGGCGAAATCGGCTGGGGCCGTGAAGAAGCCGGGCAAGCGCCGCGGAAAGTAGTAGCGGCCGAAGCTGATCCGAGGGCCTGTCTCCCGAGTGGGAGGCGGGCCCTTCGTCATGTCCGGGGTGAAGTCGGGGGATATCTCAGGGTGAAGTCAGGGTTGCGCTATACGTATACGTCTACTTATAGTGATTTCAGGTGGTGGGTAGCTCGGCCGCTGCGGAACCGGTATCCGGGAACCGTTGACGCACAGTGGATTTCGAACCCGCTGTGGGTGGACGTAGAAACATGCCCGTATGCGCATCCGCTAATGAATAATTCGTCAACCAACGGTTGACTGAAACTGAATAGTCAACCTAGTGTTGACGGATGACCGGAACTGGAGCAGATCATGGACATCGATATGCAAAAGCCTGCCGACGACGCCGCCCCCGGCACCGTGGTGACGCAGACCCTGCCTGACGGCATGACGGAGATCGAAGTGCGCGTCGGCCCCGGCGGCGCTCGCACCCAGAGCTTCGTCGGCCGCCGGCTGGCGAAATCGCAGCAGGTCACCGCGGCCGGCGCCGAGAATATTCGGATCTACCAGAGTCGCAAGGGCAAGCTGGTGGTGCACCGCCACTACCTGGACTGGTCCGATTTCTCGACGGCGACCAAGCACGTCTACGCGGAGACGAAGGACCACTTCAATGCCCGGCGGGAAGAGTTCGTCGCGGCCCGCCGCAATGCAGACGGCTCCCACGTTCCGCTGATTGCCAACTGGGCCACCGAATTCAAGGGCTGGCGCGACCTGGTCGATGTCGGTCAGGATGGCTATGGCGACTACACACTCGAAATCGTGGATTCGCTGGGGGAGTTGCGTGACCGAGTGCCTGCCAAGGCGTACCGGACAGTTGCCGATGCGGTGGAAAACCCGTCTGCGCAGTTTCTCGACATCTGACAGCTCTGCCGGAACAGATTCTGCACGCGGTCGAAACCCTGAAAGGACTTCCCCCGCATGTTCTCCCGACTGGGACGCTTCGTCGTCAAACAGCCGTGGCTGGTCATCGGCGTCTGGCTGATCGCCATCATCGCGGTGGTGGCCACGGCGCCCAAGCTCACCGCCACCACCGACCAATCCGACTTCCTGCCTTCGCATTACGAGTCCATCCAGGCGATGGAGTTGCAGCAAAAGGCATTTCCCAACAGCAACACCCCGGCCGCGCTGATCGTCTTCGAGCGCACCGACGGTGCTCCGCTGACCGACAGTGACGTGGCCACGGTGCAGGCCGCCGCGGGCAAGCTGGACGACCTGCACCTGAAGGACGTCCTCAAGGTGCAGGCGGCTCCCGCCGCGGACAATCGCTCGATTCAGATTGCCGCAGTGGCGATGACGAAGGTGACCAGTCAGGGCGATACCAAGCAGACCGATGCGGTCAAGGCATTGCGTACGGCCTTGAAGGATCAGACCAACGGCACCGATCTGAAGGCGGGTGTCACCGGCGCCGCGGCCCAGCAGCTGGATCAGCAGGAGTCCGGCAATAACGCGCTGGCCATCATCGGCATCGCCACCATCGCGCTGATTCTGATTCTGCTGCTGGTGATCTTCCGCAGTCCGGTGATCGCGTTCCTGCCGATCATTGTGATCGGGGTGGTCTCGCTCGGCGTCAATGGCCTGATTGCCATGGTGAGCAAGGCTTTCGACCTCAAGGTCGACTCCTCCGTGCAGTCACTGCTGATCGTGGTGCTGTTCGGCGTCGGCACCGACTACATCCTCTTCCTCATGTTCCGCTACCGCGAGCGCCTGCGTGCCGGTGAGGATCCCAAGACCGCCATGGTCAGCGCGGTCACCCGGGTCGGCGAGGCGATCAGTTCGGCCGCGGCCGCGGTGATCATCGCCTTCGGTGCGCTCATGCTGTCGACGCTGGGCATGTTCCGTTCGCTCGGCCCGGCGCTGGCGATCGCCGTCGCGGTGGCGCTGCTGGCGGGTCTGACGCTGGTTCCGGCCATTGTTTCGCTGTTGGGCACCAAGGTGTTCTGGCCGTCGAAGGCCTGGAAGCAGGAGCCGACGGGTGCGCGGTTCGCTTCGGTCGGTGCGGCGCTGGGCAAGCGGCCCGGTGTGTTCGCGGTGGCCTCCGGCGGTGTGCTGCTCGCGCTCGGCATTGTGGCGTTCGGTTTCAATCCGACCTTCGATCTGAGCTCGAGTTCGACTTCGGATACCTCCGAATCCACGGTCTACAGCAAGGAATTGCTGAAGGGCGAGCCCGCGGGCACCACCCAGCCGTCGCAGGTCTACCTGCGTACCGATGGCGCCGAGCTGACCGCCGAGCAGCTGACCGCCTACCGTCAGGCGCTGACCGGCGTCTCCGGTGTGGGCCAGGTGTCGGAGCCGAAACTCTCGACCGACAAGTCGGTGGCCGAGTACCAGGTGACGCTCAATGACACTCCGGAATCGGATGCCGCACTGGCGACGATCAAGGGCCCGCTGCGCGATACCGCGCATTCGGCCGCGCCGCCGGGATCCACGGCCGTGGTGGGCGGTATGACCTCGGTGTTCGTCGACTTCAAGGCCGCCATGAACCGGGATTACTCGGTGGTGTTCCCGGTGGCCGCGGTGCTCATCATGCTGGTGCTGGGTTTGCTGCTGCGCAGTCTGGTGGCGCCCTGGTATCTGATCGCGTCGGTCTTCCTCGGCTTCGCGGCCACGCTCGGTGCGGCGGTGCTGGTCTTCCAGCACATCCAGGGGAATTCGGGCTTGATCTTCACCTTGCCGCTGATCATGTATCTGTTCGTGGTCGCACTCGGGACCGACTACAACATCCTCATGGTGGCCCGATTGCGGGAGGAGGCCCGCGAGGGCCACGATCCGCACAAGGCCGCGGCCGAGGCGGTCAAGCACACGGGTCCGACGATCGCCGCTGCCGGTCTCATCCTGGCGGGCACCTTCGCCTCGATGATGCTGGCGGGCAATACCGCGCTCTCGCAGATGGGTTTCGCCATCTCGGTGGGCATCGGTATCGCGGCCTTCGTCATGGCGATGTTCTTCACGCCGTCGGTGACCGCGCTGATCGGCCGCCGGGCCTGGTGGCCGGGTCACGGCGGGGACGCCGACCCGGCGATCTCGCTGGAGAAGCAGGATTGGGACGACCCGCGGTGGTCGCAGCCTGATTCGGCGCGGCGGTAGTCGCGAATCTGTTCCGTAGTTCGGCCGGGCCCGTCTCCTTTTCCGGGGGCGGGCCTGGTCTTTTGCCGTCGCCGACAGGGTCTGACAGAAACGCGTTTCAGTTTTTTCCCGAAAGTGCCACCGCCCGAACTGGACAACCGATATGGTTCGCCGGACCGTACAGCAAGGGAGTTTCGCATGACCGTGACCGTGAACAAGCACATCGCCCGGCGGGCCGGCGTCGGCGTCACCGCCCTGGCCGCGATGGCCTGTTCGGCGGCCCTGACGGCGCCCTACGCGTCGGCGTCGCCCACCGGCCTGTCGGTCAATGCCAGCAATGTCTACGCCGCCTGCACCTACCAGGTGACCGCGACCTACGACAGCTGGATCCAGGTCTGGTTCTACGACAACGGCCTGGTCATCGGCGGTAGCCCGATCAACCCGTCGAACGGCACCGCCACCATCCAGTGGACCCCGAAGGGCGCGGGCACCCACACCCTGTCCACCCTGCAGGGTTCGGCCTGGGAGCTGAAGGTCAATGTTCTGCAGCCCACCCTGACCGGCAGCGCCACCTGCGGTGCGGGCCCGCTCGGCTTCATGGGCTCCTGATACTCGATTCGGTCGCGGCCCGACCGCACCGAATCGTCCCCGGGCCGGCTGATGCCAATCCTCTGTTCCCTAGTCAGCCGGTCCGGCCCCTCCGAAGTGCTTGCGGCGCTGTAATTTCAGCGCATCGTCGTATGCCAGACCACGGCGGCGGCGAGTGCGCCCGCGCCGTTCAGCGACCAGTGCAGTGCGATGGGTGCGAGCAGGCTGCCGCTGCGGCGGCGCAGCCAGGTGAAGACGACTCCGGCTGCGGCCGTTGCCAATACGGCGAGTGCGATACCGGCGATCTGCCCGGCGACACCACCGCCGAGGAAACTGCTCAATCCCTTGTTGCCACTGGTGAGACCCAGTGACGAGGCCACATGCCAGAGTCCGAAAAGCAGTGATCCGGTGGCGAATACGCCGCGCGCCCCGTAGGCGCGATCGAGCGTGCCGTGCAGCACGCCGCGGAAGGCGAGCTCTTCCGGAATGGCCGTCTGCAGCGGAATGACGATCATGGACGCGATGAGCGCACCGGAGATGGTGGCGTACCGATCGGCCAGGAAGAACGGCCGGGTGATCGGCAGCATCGCGCCGATGGCCACCGCCCCGAGCACGATCCCCACCGCGGCCAGCGCCCAGATTGTGCCGCGCCGCCACTGTCGCGGATCGAGTCCGAGCTCGCCCCAGCCGAGTCCGCGGCGGCGGACCAGGGCCAGCAGCACCAGTGCGGCTACCGGCACCGTGACAATGCTGGCCCAGCTGGTGGTGAAGTGCGCAATGAGATTTGTGCAGATCAAGGCCATGACAACGACCGCTACATCGATGTAGGCGTGCAGGCGAAGGCGCAGTGGCGCGGGTGCGTCGGGAAGCACAGCGACCGCACCGTTATCTGATCGAGACATCCCGGCCAGCGTACGCCGGGATTCTGAGAACGGGCCTCGAATGTGGTCGAGGCCGCTGGATGTCAGCCTCCGATTCCGCGCGCCCAGCCCTCGGGGTCGTTCCAGGCCTGCAGTGTGCGACGGGTTTCGAAGCGGCGCGGGAGCTTGGTGATCGGATCGGTGAATTCGAGCGCACCGGCCAGCAATTGCAGCGGCCGGCTGAAATCGCCGACCGGCTTGTCGGTGAGTTCCGGATAGAAGTCGTCACCGAGGATCGGTATGCCGAGCCCGTTCATATGCAGTCGCAGCTGATGGGTGCGACCGGTCCTGGGCCGCAGCCGATATCGCGCGAGGCCGTCGCGCTCTTCGATCAGTTCGATATGGGTTTCGGCATTGGGTTCGCCGGGCTCCTCGAAGGCGCGCAGCACCTGCCGCTCCTTGACGATCCGGCTGATGATCGTGCGCGGCAGTTCGAGTTCCGGATCGAAGCGGGCGATGGCTTCGTATTCCTTGTGCACCACGCGTTTGTGGAACATGGTCTGGTACGCGCCGCGGCGTGCGGGATTGACGATGAACAGCACCAGTCCGGCGGTGACCCGGTCCAGCCGGTGCGCGGGCACCAGATCCGGGAGGTCGAGTTCACGCCGCAGGCGGACCAGCGCGGTCTGCAGAATGTGCTGTCCGCGCGGAATCGTGGACAGGAAGTGCGGTTTGTCGATGACGAGCAGATCGTCGTCGCGGTGCACGATGCCGATCTCGAACGGTACATCGGTCTCCACCGGCAGATCCCGGTGGAACCAGATCGCGCCGCCGGGCACATAGGCCGCGTCGGGGGCGATGGGTCCGGCCAGATCCACGATGCCGCCTTCGCGCAGCAGTTCGTCGATGCGCGCGGCGGGCACCCGGGGCAGTCGCTCGACGAGGTGGTCGCGAATGGTCGCCCACTCGCCGTCCTCGGGCAGCCGCAATCGTGCCGGGTCCAACCCGTGCCGCTTGGGTAGCGGCGGCTGCTGCCTGCGTCTCACCTGGAAGACCCTAGTCGTGCCACCGCGACCCGCCTTCCCCGGATGGCAAAGTTAGCCTAACCTACCTTCCGGGGCCCCGGTGTGACGACGAGGCCATTCCGACAATGGTGGAGGAGCAGAACTGATGACGGTCGAGGTCGTACCGCCGCAGGCGGCCGAACCCGATCCGCGGCCCACCGCGGAGACCGAGGGGGGCGTGCAGCCTGATAAGGCCGAGGTGAAAGCCCGGCGCCGACGAGAAGCCGCCGCCCGCAAGGAGATTCTCGCTCCGGTCGCTGGCACGCTCACGATCGCGAGCCTGATCATGGCGATCGCCTCGGTATGTGCGGTGGTCCCGTTCATTCTGATCGTCGAAGCGTGCCGGGAGCTGCTGGCCACCACGATCGACACCGACCGCGTGTGGCGGCTGCTGCTCATCGCCGTGCTGGTGCTCGTGGTCCGCGCGCTGCTGCAGGCGGCGGCGCTGACCTGGTCGCATCTGACCGATGCCCGCTACCAGCTGACCCTGCGCCGGTTGCTCGCCGACAAACTGACCCGGGTTCCCCTGGGCTGGTTCGGTGTTCGCACCTCCGCCGAGGTCAAGAAGTACCTCCAGGACGATGTGGAGGCGCTGCACTATCTGGTCGCGCACGCGCGGCTGGATTTCATCGGCTCGGTCACCGTGCCGCTGGTGACGCTAGTCTACCTCTGCACCGTCGACTGGCGTCTCACCCTGGTGCTGCTGGTGCCGCTGGTGATCTACGTGCTGTGCATGAAGAAGATGCTGGACGAGCCCGGCCGTGAACGCATGCTGGTCTACAACGCCGCCGAACAGCGCACCCGTGAGGCGACCGTCGAATTCGTGGACGGGATCCAGGTGGTGCGGGCATTCGGCCGGGCGGGCAAGGCGCACAGCGTCTTCCAGGACGCGGTGGATCATCGGACCGACAGTCTGCGCCGGCTGAAGCTGCCGATCCTGTCGGTGCAGTCGCTGTCGGAGGCGGTGGTCGCGCCGGTGTTCGTCATGCTGCTGGTGGTGCTCGCGGGCCTGACCGGTGTGGGCGCGGGCTGGGTGGCCCCGGTCGATGTGCTGCCGTTCCTGCTGGTCGGGCTGGGTCTGGGCAGTTCGCTGCTGGGCCTCGGTTACGGTGCGCAGGCGCTGCGGGCCGCCGGTGACGCCGCGCTGCGGCTGCACGAGCTCATGGCGACGCCCGAACTGGCTTCCAGCGCACCGGAATCCGAGACGGCGCCGGCCGCGGCTCCGGCCGGACTGGTGCGTTTCGAGGGCGTGAACTTCGGTTATCGCGCCGATCATCAGGTGCTGCGCGGGCTCGATCTGGAGCTTGCGCCGGGCACGCTGACCGCGCTGGTCGGCCCGAGCGGTTCGGGCAAATCCACGCTCGCCAAGCTGCTGCCGCGCTTCTATGACATCGACGCGGGCCGAATCTCCATCGGTGGCCGCGATATTCGCGATTTCACCACCGAAGAGCTGTATCGCACCGTCGGATTCGTCTTCCAGGACGTGCGCCTGATTCGTGGCAGCGTCCGCGAGAATCTCCTGCTCGCCAGCCCCGAGGCCGATGATGCCGCGCTGGAGCGGGCGGCCCGCGCCGCGCAGATCCACGAGCGAATTCTCACCCTGCCGCGCGGTTACGACTCCGAGATCGGTGTGGACGCCACCCTGTCCGGCGGTGAGGCGCAACGGCTTTCCATCGCCCGCGCACTGCTGGCCGATACCCCGGTGCTGGTGCTGGACGAGGCCACCGCCTTCGCCGATCCGGAATCGGAAGCGGCGGTGCAGGATGCGCTGGCCGCACTGGTGGCCGGTCGCACCGTGCTGGTGATCGCGCACCGGCTGCACACCATCACGGGTGTGGACCGAATCCTGGTGCTGGAGAACGGAACCCTGGTCGAACAGGGTGATCACGCGAGTCTGCGCGAGGCCGGCGGTCTCTATCAGCGGCTGTGGGAGATCAATGAGGCGGCGCTGGACGTGGTCATGGAGGGAACACGATGATTCGCAAGGTCTTCGCACTGGTGCCACGCGAGTTCGCCGCGCTGACACCGAAACTGCTGGCGGCGATCACTGTGCAGGCGCTGCTGCAGGCCGCGGCGTATGTGCTGCTGGTGCCGGTGCTGCAGGCGCTGTTCGACGGCGATACCGCGAGCGCCTGGCGCTGGACGATCGCGCTGGCCGCCGCGGTGGCGGGTCAGGTCGGCTTCAGCTTCCTGCAGTCGGTGCTGGGCCTGCGCATCGGTGTGGGCATGTCGCACGGGTTGCAGACCCGGCTCGGCGATCATCTGAACGCCTTGCCGCTGGGCTGGTTCGAGACGCGGAACGCCGGTGCGCTGTCGCGGCTGGTCGTCGAGAGCGTGCGTGAGGTGCAGGGCCTGATCGCGTACCTGCTGGCCAAAATGCTGACCGGCGCCATCGTCCCGCTGGGCGTGGCGGCCGGAATGTTGTTCGTGGACTGGCGGATATCGCTCGCCATGCTGCTGGCCGCGCCGGTGCTGTATCTGGTGAATCTGTGGGCCAATCGGTCCTACACCGCCTCCGATGCGCGATTGCACGAGGCGTCGGGCGAGGCCAATGCCCGGGTGCTGGAATTCGCGCAGGCGCAGCCGGTGCTGCGGGCCTTCGGCGCCGTGGGCTCCGGGAACAAGGCTTTGGATACGGCGCTCGCCCGGCAGCGCAAGGCCGCCACCGGTCTGCTGTTCGCGAGTGTGCCGGGCCTGATCGTCTTCTCGCTGTGCGTACAGGCGGTCTTCCTGGTGCTGGTGTACCTGGTGGTCGGCCAGGTGACCGGCGGCAGCATCTCGGCGGCGGCGGCCATCGCGCTGATCGCGGTGAGCAGCCGTTTCATCGAACCGCTGAATCAGGCGGCACAGCTGGGCACGGCGCTGCGTTCGGCAGCGGCCGCGGCCGACCGGGTGACCGCCCTGCTGGCCGAACCCGCACTGCCGCAGCCGGATTCCGAGGTGACCCCGGGCACCCCGAGCGTGGTGTTCGAGAATGTCGGCTTCGCCTACCGGACCGGCGCGCAGGTGCTGTCGGAGGTGTCGTTCACCGTCCCGGCCGGTACCACCACCGCGATTGTCGGGCCGAGCGGCGCGGGCAAGTCCACGGTGCTGCGGCTGGCCGCCCGCTTCCACGACGCCGATTCCGGCCGAGTCCTGGTGAGCGGCCACGATGTTCGTGATCAGCCGTCGCACACCCTGCTGGGGCAGCTGTCGCTGGTGTTCCAGAACGTGTATCTCTTCAATCGCTCGGTGCTGGAGAATATTCGGGCCGGACACCTGGACGCCACCGATGCGCAGGTGCGCGCCGCGGTCGCGGCGGCCCGGGTGGACGAGATCGCCGAACGCCTGCCGGAGGGCTGGGACACCACCGTCGGCGAGGGCGGCGCGGCACTGTCCGGCGGTGAGCGCCAGCGGGTTTCGATCGCGCGCGCTCTGCTCAAGGACGCACCGGTGGTACTGCTGGACGAGGCCACCAGTGCCCTCGATCCGCAGAACGAGGCGGTGGTGGTGCGCGGTGTGCATCAGCTGACCCGCGACCGCACGGTCATTGTGGTGGCGCATCGCCTGGCCACCATCGCGCACGCGGATCAGATCCTGTTCATGGAGGCGGGCCGCATTGCCGAGCGCGGTACGCACGAGGAGCTGCTCGCGCTGGACGGCCGCTATGCCGCCTTCTGGAACGAGCGCAGTCGCGCGGCGGGCTGGCGACTGGAATCGGTGCACGTGTAACAGCTTTCGCCAGAACAGCCGTGAAACAAGCACAAGTCCCGGGCATTCCGCGGAATGCCCGGGACTTGTGTAGCGGTGGAACGAATTACAGGTTGCAGGACAGTCCCGCGTAGTACGCCACCGAGCACTCGGATTCGCGAGTCAGCTTCCAGGTGCCGTCGATCTCACGCCAGCCCATTTCGATATTCGGGAAGGTGCCGTAGCCGTCGACGCTCACCTGCAGATTGGCGGTGGTGGTGTCGCCATTGCTGTTCACCGGTCCGGCGAGCTGCCAGCGCAGGCTCGGGACGGTGTTGATGACCCCGCCGACCTGATCGAGCAGCGGCAGACCGGCCTCGCCTGCCTCCAGTTCATTGGCGCGCGCGCCGCGGTCGGCGCCGGTGTTCAACGCCAGCCGCAGCTTCGACTGCAGATCGCCCAGGCCGGGCTGCGCGGTGCGCAGCGGCGCGACCAGCGGGGCGGCCTGGGCCGGTGCGACGGCTGCCACGTTGAACCCGCCGATGAGGGCAGCGGCAGTGAAAACCGCTGCTCCCAGCTTGTTTCGGGTGGTGTTGATCATGTGTTCATCCAATCGTTCACATCGGTGAGCCGCCGGCGGCGCTCTGGCGGTTGGTAAGCAATATAAGGTAAGCCTATGCAAACATGGGAGGGGACCTGGCGGCTGTGACGCGATCGCCAGTCGTTCGTCGAGGAAAGTGAGTGAACCGGTGCAGACTCTTCTGGTTGTCGGCGCGGGGCCGAAAGCCCTTGCGGTAGCCGCCAAAGCGCATGTCCTGCGGAAACTGGGCCTGCCCGCACCCCGGGTCGTGGTCGTCGAACCGCATGCGGTGGGCGGAAACTGGCTGCCCAGCGGCGGCTGGACCGACGGCAGGCACCGGCTCGGCACCAGCCCCGAGAAGGATGTGGGCTTCCCGTACCACTCGACCTGGGCGCGGGGCCGCAATCGCGAGATCAACGAGGCTATGCACGCTTTCAGCTGGACCGCCTTCCTGGTGGATCAGGGCGGCTACGCGGAGTGGATCGATCGCGGCCGGCCCAGTCCGCACCATCACGTCTGGGCCAAGTATCTGCAGTGGGTCGGGCATCGGATCGAGCTGGAAGTGGTGTCCGGAAGGGTGGATTCGATCGCACCCGCGGCCGACGGCTGGCTGGTGTCGGTGCTCGGCGAGGACGGGGTGCGCACGCAGCTGGACGCCGATGAGCTCATGATCACCGGTCCGGGCCGCAGTACCCGCGCCCTCGCCGATCATCCGAAAGTGCTGAGCATCTCCGAGTTCTGGGAGCTCGCGGGCAAGCGCGCGCTGCCGGTGTCCTCGCGGGTGGCGGTGATCGGCGGTGGTGAGACCGCGGGTTCGGCGCTGGACGAGCTGGTCTGCCACGACATGCTGACCGTCTCGGTGATCTCGCCGATGGCCACGCTCTACACCCGTGGTGAGAGCTATTTCGAGAATTCGCTCTACAGCGATCCGGGCAAGTGGGCCGGGCTGAATCTGGAGCAGCGCCGGGATGTCATCCGCCGCACCGATCGTGGCGTGTTCTCGGTGCGGGTGCAGGAGAGCCTGCTGGGCGACAATCGCGTCCATCACCTGCAGGGCCGGGTGATGCGGGTGACCGATCGGCACGAGGGTGTCGAACTGACGCTGCGCAATCCCTTGCGCGCGGATCAGGTGCATGCCTTCGATCTGGTGGTGGATGCGACCGGTGGGCAGCCGCTGTGGTTCCTGGAGCTCTTCGATGCCGATGCCGCGGATCTGCTGGAGCTGTCGGTGGGCGGTCCGCTCACGCGGGCCCGGATCGAGGCGGCGATCGGCTATGACCTGGCGGTATCGAATCTGGAGTCCAAGCTCTACCTGCCGAATCTGGCCGCGCTGACGCAGGGTCCGGGATTCCCGAATCTCAGCTGCCTGGGCGAACTTTCGGATCGGGTGCTGCGGCCGGTGGCGGGTGGCTCGGAGGTTGCCGCGCGTGCGGCGGTGTCCGGGGTGGAACCCCTTCGGCTTGGTAAGTAGGCTAGGCTAGCCTTATTTAACGAGATGAGGTTCGGTTCATGCGTATCGTGTCGTTCGGCTTCCAGACGTGGGGCCGCAAAACCCTTCAGGCCCTGATCGATTCGGATCACGAGGTGGTGCTCGCGGTCACCCATCCGGCGAGCGAGTCGTCCTATAAGGCGATCTGGAACGATTCGGTCGAGGAGCTGGCCCGCGAGCACGGCATTCCGGTGCATCTCACCGAGCGCGCCGATGCCGCGACCATCGATCTGGTAAAGCGCGCCGAACCCGATGTGATCGTGGTGAACAGCTGGTACACCTGGATGCCCGCCGAGCTGTACAGCCTGCCGCCCTACGGCACGCTGAACCTGCACGATTCGCTGCTGCCCAAGTTCACCGGATTCTCGCCGGTGCTGTGGGCATTGATCAGCGGCGTCGAGGAATTCGGGCTCACCGTGCACCGCATGGACGAGCAGCTCGACACCGGCGACATCCTGGTGCAGCACAAGCTGCCGATCCCCGCGTGCGCGACCGGCACCGAACTGGTGCTGGCCGGAATGGAATTGATTCCGGGCGCGGTGAACGAGGCGCTGGCCGCACTGGTCTCGGGCAATCCGCGGTGGACGCCGCAGAACAAGGCCGAGCGCACCTACTTTCACAAGCGCTCCGATCGGGACAGCCGCATCGACTGGTCGTCGGACGCGGTAGATCTGGAGCGTTTCGTGCGGGCGCTGTCGGCGCCGTATCCGCGGGCCTTCTCGCACTACCGGGGTGAGCGCGTCGAGGTGCTCGCCGCGTCGATCTCCGAGGCGAGCTACGGCGGCACCACCGGCCGGGTGGTCGTGCAGGAGGGCGGCGGCGTGGTGGTGTGCGGCCCGAATGCGTTGCGCGGCAACAATCGTGGCCTGTTGATCACCCGGGTGCGCACCGCCGACGGCGTCGAGCGCGACGGCGCCGAATTCTTCGTGCGCGGCGGCTATCTCACCGACGCTCCCGAATGAGACCCGGCCTCATGTCGACCAGGGCCGATGAGACCGCGGCGCAGCCGCGCCGCGCCTTGGCTCCGGGCCAGCGCCGCGCCTGGTACCTGCAGCATCGCGCACCGGCGGACGCCAGCCTCAATGTCGGTATCACCTATCGGCTGACCGGAGCCCTGGACGCCGCGCTGCTGCGGGCCGCGGTCGGCGAGGTGCTCGCCCGCCACGAGATCCTGCGCACCGTCTACGGCGCCGGCGCCGACGGCGAGCCCTTCCAAGCCGTGCTCGCCGACCCCGAAATCGCCTGGCGGGAAGACGATCTCTCGGACCTGCTGTCCCCGAGCCGCGCCCGCCGCGCCGAGGTCCTGATCCGCCGCGTACTCGGCGAACCCTTCGACCCGTCCGCCGCACCCCCGATCCGCTTCGCACTGATCCGCACGGGCGCAGACGAATTCGCCTTCGTCCTGGTGGCGCACGCGCTCTGCTGGGACGACGAATCCTGGGAGATCTTCTCCCGCGAACTGACCCACGCCTACAACGGCATACTCCCCACCGGCCCCGCGACCCAGTACGCAGATCTGACTGTCGGCCACATCGATTCGCGCCCACCGCACCCGGCCGCCACCTTGCCGAGTGCAGCGGACGTAGGTTCGGCTGAACCAACTGCTGCGAACACTGCCTCATCGAGTGCCGCAGGCGCGAGCGCCGCCTCACCGAATGCCGTAGGCGTGAGCCCGGCCTCATCGAGTGCCGCGGGCGTGAGCCCTGCCCTGCCGAGTGCTGCGGAGGTGAGCGCTCCGGGCACGAGTGGCTCTGGGCCGGATGCCGGATACCTCGGCGTCGCGGATTCCGGGTCCGAGGGCTCGGACGCCGCCGGGATCGATTACTGGCGGGCGGAGCTTTCGCCGCTGCCGGAGCCGCTGGATCTGCCGAGCGGTAGTGCACCGGCGCCCCGATCCGCGGCCGCGCGGCGGTCGGTGCGGGAACTGCCTGGTGAATTGCTTTCCAGTGTCGATGATTTCGCACGGCAGTCCGGCACGACAGCGTTGCCCGTGCTGCTGGCCGCGTTCGATGTGCTGGTGCGCCGCTATACCGGTGCGGCGGATTTCCTGGTGTCGGTGCCGGTCACCACCCGTGACGAGCACTCGGCTCCGGACAGTCCGACCGCGCCCATCGGATACTTCGGCAATACCGTGCTCTTGCGCGCCGAGGTCGACGATCATCTGTCATTCGCGGATCTTGTTGCCGTCGTGCGGGGTTCGTGGGAGCGGGCGCATCGGCATCGTGCGGTCGGCATCGACGAGGTGGTGCGGGCGGTCAATCCCGATCGCACGGCGGACCGGGACGGACTGGATCAGCTGGTGCGGCTGGGTTTCGGGGTGCGCACCGCCGCCGCCGGGCCCGCGTTGGACGGCGTCGTCGCGGCGCGACTGGATCTGGGCAGCCCGGTACCACGAGTGCCCTTGCGGCTCACCGTGGTTCGGGACGGTGCGGGTGCGTATCTGGAGGCCGAGTATCCGTCCGGCCGGTTCACGCCCGAGCTCATGGAGCAGCTGCTCACCCACTATCTGCGACTGCTCGCCGAGGCGACGGCCGCTCCCGGGCGATTGATCGGCGAGCTCGATCTGCTGGGCCCGGCCGAACAGGCTCGGCTGCTGGAACTTTCCCGTGGTGACCAGATTCCGGTCGTGCCGACCACTGTCGTCGCGCTGTTCGAGGAGCGCGCGCAGCTGCACGCGACCGCACTCGCGCTGGTCGCTCCCGGTGACACCGAGACCGTGCAGCTGACCTACCGCGAGCTGAACCGGCGCGCGAATCGACTGGCGCACTGGCTGATCGGCCAGGATGTGGGCGCCGAGGATCTGGTGGCGCTGCGACTGTCGAATTCGGTGGAGTTCGTGGTGGCGGTGCTGGCGGTGCTCAAGTCCGGCGCGGCCTATCTGCCGATCGATCCGGCGTATCCGGACGAGCGCGTCGACTATCTGATCGCCGACGCCCTCCCGAGCATGATCCTGGGCCGGGTCGAAGTGGATGCCGCCGAGGCGGCCGCCTCCGTTGCCCCCGAACATGATCCGTCCGACGCCGATCGGGTGCGGCCGCTGCGCCCCGGCAATCTGGCCTATGTCATCTACACCTCCGGTTCGACCGGTCAGCCCAAGGGCGTTCCGGTCGCGCACGAGGCGATCGCCGATCATCTGGTCGGCTTCCGCGCCCAGTGGGGTATGACCGCCGAGGATCGCCTGCTGCAATCGTCGTCGGTGAGCTTCGACGCCTCGCTGCTGGATGTCTTCGTGACCCTGACTCTCGGTGCGCGCCTGATCATTCCGCGTCCGGGCGGTTTCTCCGATCTCGCCTATATCGCGGATCTGGTGACCCGTTACGAGGTCACCGTGCTGCACATGGTGCCGTCGCTGCTGCGCACCTTCCTGTCGCTGCCGCAGGTGAGTGATTGGCGCTCACTGCGTTTCGTCCCGGTGGGCGGTGAGGCGCTGCCCGGTGAGATCGCCGATCGGCTCACCGGCGTCCTGGACGCCGAACTGCGCAATCACTACGGCCCCACCGAAGCGGTGGTCAGTGCCACGCATATGCCGGTGGAGGGCCCGCAGGGCAATCGAATCGTGCCGATCGGCCGCCCGAACCGCAATGTGGACCTCTACCTGCTGGACGAGCGGCTGCGCCTGGTGCCGCCCGGTGTGGCCGGCGAAATCTATCTCGGCGGTGCGCAATTGGCGCGCGGCTACCTGGATCGCGGCGCGGCCACCGCGGAGCGGTTCCTCGCCGATCCTTTCACCGCGGGCGGGCGGCTCTATCGCACCGGCGATCTGGCCCGCCGCGATCTCGACGGTGCGGTCGAATTCATCGGCCGCGCCGACGAACAGGTGAAGGTGCGCGGCTACCGGATCGAATTGGGCGAGGTGCAGGCCGCGCTCACCGGTGATCCCGAGATCCGCGACTGTGTGGTGGCGGTGATCGGCGATGCCGCATCCGGGCCCATGCTCGCCGCCTACCTGGTGCCGGAATCCGCTGCGCCGGATGTGATTCGGGTGCGGGCGCGCGCCGCCACGGTGCTGCCGGACTACATGGTGCCCACGGCCTACGCGGTGATCGACGCGATCCCGCTGACCGAGCACGGCAAGCTGGACCGCCGCGCCCTGCCCGCACCGGTGTGCGTGACCGCGCGCCCGTATCGGGAGCCGGTGACCGCCGCCGAGATCCGGCTGGCGGCCCTGTTCGGGCAGCTGTTCGACCGCGACCGGATCGGTGCGGATGATTCGTTCTTCGAACTCGGCGGGCATTCGCTGCTGGCCAATCAGCTGGTGGCGCGCGTTCGCGCCGAGTTCGGTGTCGAGATCGACGTGCGGGCGGTGTTCGACACCCCGGCGGTGAGCGGGCTGGCCGCGGTTCTGGAGGCGACCGCCCGAGATGAGGAGTACGAGAGATGAATACCCGAGGATTTCTGCGGCGCAGCGGTTTCGCCCTGCTGGCGGTGGGACTGGTGGCCGGTGCGGCCGCATGCGGTTCCAGCGACTCCGGCAGTGATTCCGGTGCGCTGACGATCGAACACGTCATGGGGGAGACCAAGATCGACGGCACCCCGTCGCGCGTGGTGGTGTTCGGCCCGCAGTGGCTGGACGCGACGATCGCGCTGGGCGTGACGCCCGTGGGCTATCTGGTGCCGGGGATGACGGCGACCACGAAGGTGCCGTGGGAGCCGTCGATTCCGGATTCGGCCAAACGCCTCGATATGACCGGTGACTATCTCGAGCAGATCGCCGCGCTCAATCCGGATCTGATTCTGGCGCCCGCCTTCATGGCCGATCGGACCATGTACGACAAGCTCTCGAAGCTGGCCCCGACCATCGATTCGCTCTCCTCCGCGCAGATCGATCCGTGGCAGGACCAGGTGACCGCGCTGGGCAAGGTGCTGCGCAAGGAGCCCGAGGCCGCCAAGGTGATCGCCGATGTGGACGGCAAGATCGACGCGGTGGCCGCGAAGCATCCGGGCCTGAAGGGCAAGACCTTCCTGACCTGCATGCTCACCGGACCGTCGCAGCTCATGGTGCTGGCCGATCCCAAGGACGGCTCCGCCGAGCTCTTCACCCGCCTCGGCATGACCATGCCGGAGAAGCTCGTCAAGGAGGCCCCCACCGGCGGCCGCTTGTCGCTGTCGCCGGAACGCCTGAGCGACTTGACCTCCGATCTGCTGGTCTGCGGCGCCATGCCCAGCCTGGAGTCGAAGTTCAAGCAGCTGCCGGGTTACGCCGATCTCCCGGCGGTGCGCAGCGGCGGTATCTCCTTCGTCGATGTGGTCGCCATCAATGCCATCAATCAGCCGACCGCGCTGTCGGTGCCGTACGTGCTGCAGACGCTGGAGCCGGCGTTCGCGAATATCGCCGGTAGCTAGACCACCGGTAGCCAGGAAGGACCTCACGTCATGACGCTCGATACCCACGCCGTACCCGCCGCCCCGGCGCGCCCCGCCGAGCGCGGGCTGCCGCTGTCCCCGGCTCAGCAGGCGGCCTTGCTGCCGGAACGGCTGGCCCGGACCGCTGCCGCCAATGTGTATGTGGCTCTGGAGATTCCGGCCGGGCTCGCCGACGGTGTGGCGGTGCGGGCCGCCGAGGTGACGGCCGCGCACGACCTCCTGCGCGCGGTCTACCCGGATGACCGCCGAGTGCCGTATCAGCGTGTGGAATCCGCTCCGCCGACGGTGGCCGAGATCGTCGAGATCGCCGGCACCGCACTCCCGGCTGCTCTACTGGCCGACGCCGGTCACGCCTTCGATCTGGCGCGCGAGTTCCCGATTCGAATCCGGCTGTACCGGCTCGCCGATCACGCGGTGCTCTCCCTCGCGGCCCATCCCGTCGCCGCCGACGACCGCACCATGGAACTGCTGGTCACCGCTCTCTGCTCGAACGAGCCGGTGCGCGCCACCCCGCAGTACCGCGATTTCGCCGCCGAGCAGATGAAATCCCTGGCCGCCGAGAACGATTCGCTGACCTTCTGGAAACAGCGACTGGCGGACCTGCCCGAACAACTGCTGCTCGTGGGCGAACGCCCCGCCCTCCCGCGCAGCACCCGCGCCGTCGTCCAGATCCCAGCCCCCGTCATCCCCACCCCCGTCATCCCGGCGCGGGTTTGGCCGGGATCCACGCCGGATGCGCTCGAACAGGTTTCGGTGGATCCCGGCCAAGAGCATGCCGGGATGACGGGGGCAGTCGGCGACTCAGGGGCCGAAGCTGAGCCGCTCGCGGTGCTGGCGGCGCTGGTGGCCGCCGCACTGCGGCAGCTCGGGGCGGATGCTGATATTCCGCTCGGCGTCGCGACCGAGGCCCGGCCGGAAAGCGCCGCCGATGTCCTCGGAAATTTCGCCGATTACCTGGTGCTGCGGGTTGATTCGCCGCGTAGCGGGGCGCCGTCACAGCTGGTCGCCGATGCCGAACGGATTCTCGATGAGGCCCGTGTGCATGCCGGTACCCGCATCGAACGGCTCACCCATGAGCTGCGCGGCCCGGGCGGCGCGGCCAAGGGCGGCCTGTTCCAGGTACAGCTCGCGGTGCGTTCGAATGTGCTCGAATTCGATGCTGCCGGTGGCAGGGTTCGGGAGATCGCTCGTGCGGTGGCCCGTCCGCACGGGGTGGAACTGATCGTCGATGTGATCGCGACCGCGGATGGCTGGACCGTGACCGTCGATCTGGCGGAGGCCCTGTCCCGGCGCTATGCGGCGGGGGAGTTCGCGCAGCTGCTGCGCGCGACGGCCGAATCCTGGTCGGCCGCACCGGATACCGCGCTCTCTTCGGCGGAAGCGTCGGAGCCGTGCGACTGGTTCGTGCCCGATGCCGAGGCCGGGGAGCTGGATCCGTACGCGATCTCCGGGCTCGGTGGCCCGCCTCAGACCGATGCGGAGCGGGCGGTCGCCGCCGTGCTGCGCGAGGTGCTGGAGCTGGACGAGGAGGACGAGGTCGGTCGCGAGGACAATTTCTTCGCGCTCGGCGGCGACAGCGTGGCCGCACTGCGCTTTGTCACCCTGCTCGCCGAGCAGGGCCATATCGTCGATGTGCAGAAGGTGTTCGAATTCCCGGCCGTGCACGAGATCGCCGCGAGCCTGACCGCTGAGAATGCCACTGCCGCAGCACCTGCCGAGCCCGCCGCCGTCGCCCCGATGGCGGCCTCCGGCCTCGACGCGGCCGCCCTGCAGGCCCTGGCCGGAAAGCTTGCCGGCCGGTGAGCGCGGAGATTCTCGATATCGTCGCGCTGTCCCCGCTGCAGCGCGGCCTGTACTCGGTCAGTGTCGCCTCGGGCGCGGTCGATCCGTATCTGGTCACCTTCGCGGTGCGCGTCGAGGGCCTGGCCGAATTGGCCACGCTGCATACGGCTTTCGATCAGCTGCTGGAGCGCTACCCGCATCTGGGCGGCGCGGTACTGACCGACGGCCTGCCGCATCCGGTGCTGGTCACCACCTCCGGCGGCCGCATCGGCTGGCGCGAGCTGGATCTGCGCTCGGCCGCCGACCCGGAAGCCGCGGCCCGGCAACTGTATTGGGACGAGGGCCGCCGCCGCATCGATCTGGATCGCGGCCCGCTGTTCCGGGTCGTCGCCGCGCGGGTGGGTGAGGATGCCTACGAACTCGTCTGCACCGCACATCACATCATCATCGACGGCTGGTCCATCCCACTGCTGTTCGCGGATCTCATTGCGCTGCACAGCGGTACGGGTGCGGCGCTCCCGCCCGCCCCGCCGCTGCGCGAGCACGCCGCCTGGCTCGCCACCCGCGATACCGCCGCCTCCCTCGAGGTGTGGCGCCGGGCCCTCGCCGGTTTCGCACCCATGTCCATGCTCGCCGCTCCCGCCCCCGCCGATATCCCGGCGCTGGGTGAGGCCCGCATCGACCGCGCCGACACCGATCGCGTGACGGCATGGGCGCGCGGCCACGGCCTGACGCTCAATACGGTGCTCCAAATGGCTTGGGCCCAAATACTTTCCGGCCTCACCGGCCGCGACGACGTGGTCTTCGGCCAGACCACCTCCGGCCGCGACGCCTCGCTCCCCAATGCGGAACGCTTGGTGGGTGCACTGGTCACCACCATCCCGGTCCGAGTCCGCATGGACGATCGCGCCCCCGCCGATATCGGCGCCGCCCTGCAACGCGAAGTGGCGCAGTTGCGCGCCCACGAATACCTGGGCATCGCCGAGATCACCCGCCACACCGGCGGCAGCCAACTCTTCGACACCCTCCTGGTCTTCGAGAACACCCCCATGGGCGCGCTCACCGCCGATATGCCCCTGGGCGGCGGCGCCCGCCTCATGCCCCGCCGAGTCGATTCCCCCAGCCACTACCCCCTCGCCGTAGTCCCAGTCGTCGAACAGGGCGAACTCATCACCCGAGTGGAAATCCGCCCGGACCTCGTCTCCCGCTTCGACCCCGGCCGCCTGGCCCGCCGCATGCTCGCCGTCGTCCGCCGCCTGGTCGACGCCGACACAGCCTGCGATATCGACCTCCTCCTCGACGACGAACCCGCCGCCCTGACCACCGAGCCCCCGCAGCTATCCGCGCAGACCGACACGTCCGCACAGCCCGGCGAATCGGGGGAGACACCCTCCGGTTCGGGGCAGACACCCTCCGGTTCGGGGCAGACACCCTCCGGTTCGGGGCAGACACCCCCCGGCTCGGGGCAGACACCCCCCGTCATCCCGGCACGCTTTTGGCCGGGATCCACATCTGAAGTACTCCACGACGATTCGGGGTATTCCGGCCAAAAGCATGCCGGAATGACGGGGTCGGGATCCACATCTGCACTACTCCACGACGATTCGGGGGATTCGGGCCGAAGGCACGCCGGGATGACGGGGCCGGGCTCCGCCGAGCTGGTATCCGGCAAATCGGCGTCGGCAGGCCTGGTGTCGGACGTACTGCTCGCGGCAGCGGCGCGTTCCGCGGATTCGATCGCCGTCATCGATGCCGAAGGCGAGCACTCCTTCGCCGACTTCGGCGCCGCTGTACGCACTCTGGCCGCTGATCTCCGCGCGAACGGCGTGCGGCCGGGCGACTCCGTGGCCGTGGTCCTGCCACGTGACCGCCGAGTTCTGCACGCCCCCTTCGCCATTGCGCACGCGGGCGGTGTCTGCGTGCACGTCGATCCGGCGACCCCACCCGACCGGCTGGCCTATCTCCTGGAAACCTCCGGCGCGACACTGGTGCTCGCCGACGAGGCGCTGGTGGATGTCCTGGCGCAGGTGCGCGCCCAGGGCATCGACTGCGTGCACGGCATTCCCACCGCCGCAGGCGAATTGCGTTTCGTCGGCCCTGCGCCCGAGGTCTCTGCTCTGGCCCCGCGCCAGGTCAGCACGGCGGATTCCCCGTTCTATGTCATCTTCACCTCGGGCACCACAGGCCGCCCGAAGGGTGTTGTGGTCCCGCATCGTGCGCTCCTCAACCACTGGGCCAATCACGAACGCCGCATCTTCGCCCCGGCAGCGGTTCAGCTGGGCAGGCAGCTGCGGATCGGCCACGGCTGGTCCACCGGTTTCGACGCCGCCTGGCAGCCGGCGGTAGCCCTGCTCAGCGGCCATACCGTCGTCATGCTGGGCGAGCACGTCCGCACCGACGCCGAGCAGATCGCCGCCGCCATCGCCCGGCACGGCATCGATATCTTCGACACCTCCCCGTCGATGTTGCCGCGCCTCATCGCCTTCGGGCTCTTCACCGAACGCGATGGTGTCGAGCACTGCCCGCTGGCGGTACTCGCCCTCGGCGGTGAAGCCATCAATCCGGATACCTGGAAGCGCCTGCAGGGCCTGCCGGACACCCGCGTCATCAACTTCTACGGTCCCACCGAAACCACGGTGGAAGCGCTGATGGCCGATGTGCACGACCATATTTCGCCGACCATCGGCCGAACCTTCGACGGTATGACCGCCGAGGTGCTCGATCACCGCCTGCGGCCGGTGCCGCCGGGCGGACAGGGTGAGCTCTACCTGTCGGGCCCGCAACTCGCCCTGGGCTACCTGGGCCGTCCGGCCACGACTGCCGCTACCTTCGTCGCCGGTCCGTCCGGAAGGCGTTATCGCACAGGCGATCTGGTACGCCGCGCCACCGACGGCTCCCTCGTCTACGAGGGCCGCATCGACAGCCAGGTCAAGATCAACGGCTACCGGGTGGAACCGGATGAGGCCGCCGTGGTGCTGCGCGAACTCGACGGCGTCGAGCACGCCGCGGTCCTGGCCTACATCGACAACGGCCGGACCCGCCTGGGCGCACTCGTGGTCAGCGCTGTGCCGGTCCCGCAGCTGCGCGCCGCTCTGTCGCAGCGCCTGCCGCGCTTCCTGGTGCCCACCCGCATCGTCGCGGTGCCCGAGATCCCGTTGAACCGCAATGACAAATTGGATGTGCACGCGGCCACCGCCCTGCTCACCGCACCGGTGACCGGATCCGGCGGCAGCGATCCCGCGACCGAGACCGAGCGCACCCTGCTCGGCGTGATCTCCGCACTCGGCGCGGCGGGCACCGGCCCAGGCATCACCGACAGCCTGGTCGATCTCGGCATCGACAGCATCGGCGTCATCGATCTCGTATCCCGTTTGCGCGGTGCGGGTTTCCGTGTCGCCGCCCGGGACGTCCTGGCCGCCGGTGATCTTCGAGAGCTGGCCGCCCGGCTGGACGAACTCGCCGTCGCGGGGGAGGACCGCTCGGAGGCGGCGGTCACGCCGGCCGGTACGGTACTGCCGCTGACAGCACTGGCCCGCGAGATCATCGCCAATGGCGACTATCGCTATCTGGCGCAGTCCCAAGTGATTTCGCTGCCGGACCATGCCTCGCCCGACGAGGTGGTGGCCCGGCTGACCGCCCTCGCCACCGCCCATCCGACCCTTCGCTCCCGCCTGGTCCGCGGCTCCGGCGAGATCCCCGCCCTGGTCGTCGACGAGCTGCCACCGTTCTCGGTATGGCTCGATACGGTCGACGGAACCGGCTCGCCCGCAACCTATCTGGCAGACACGGTCGCCCGCCTGGATCCGGCGGCGGGCCGCATGCTGGCGGCCACGGTACTGGCCGGGCCGCAGCGCCGACTGCTGCTGTCCATCCACCACCTCGCCGTGGACGTGGTGTCCTGGCTGATCCTGGTCGACGATCTGCGCCGCCTGGAACAGGGCGACGCACCCCTGAACGAGGAGCCGAGCGAGCAAACAGTCACGGCCGCAGTCACTTCCGGAACAGAGATCCTGGGCACTCCATTGGCGGGCCGCTTCACCGACCCGTCCACGGACCGCGCGGGCAAGGTCGCACAGCGCATTGTGGAGCTGGGCCCGGACCTGACCGAACAGCTGTTGTCGGAATGCGCGGAGTCGGGTGTCCCGCTCGAGGATGCGCTGATTCTGGCCTGCGCCCGCACCTTCCCCGATATCGCCGATGCCGACGGCCGCATCGCGATCACCAGGGAGTCGCACGGTCGCCCCGACGAGGATGATTCCCGCCGTGTCGGCTGGTTCACCGTGGAGGAAACGGTGCTGGTCCCGGCCGTCGACCGAGCGGGCTGTCCCGATCTCTCGGAACGCACCTTCGCCGCCCGCGGCCAATTGCGCATCAACCACCTGGGCCGCTTCGATGTGCTCCAGTTCGGCAGTGGCCCTTGGTCACCCGCACCGCTGTCGGAGTTCACCGGCGAGTTCGGCGTGGCCGCCCATCCGGATCTGCCCCTGCGCTTCAGCGTGGATATCACCACGGCGGTGGTCCCGCGCGCCGGCAGACCGTCCCTGGTCGCCCAGTTCGATGTCAATTCAGCAGTACTCGACGAGCCATCGGTAGACGCACGCGCAGCTCACTGGGCAGCGCGGCTCTCGGAGCTCGCCCCGTCCCACGCCCTCTGATAGACCGCACAGCCCGTGACTGATCCGTACAGCCCCGGCAAGGGCGGTGGGGGCTGGACACGGGCTGTTTCGTTATTGGAACAGCCCATCTCGGGTGGGCTCCATCGGTGTATTCGCTTGTCAGAGCGGTGCAACTGATGATTTAGGTTAGCCAAACCACACCACTATTCCGCGCCCGGTGGTATGAGCTACCATCCTCGTAAGGTTAGGCAAGCCTACCTTTGGTGTCTCGACCGAGGCCGACCGTTCGCTGGATGAGGAGTTCGATGCTCGACAAGGCTGAGATTCGCGTGCTCGTGGCGGCGGCGCTGGACATCGCGCCCGAATCGATCGGCGACGACGCCGATCTCGTGAGCCTGGGGATGCATTCGATGCTGCTCATGCACCTCTCCGCCAAGTGGCGTAAGCAGGGCTACGAGGTACGCAGCTCGGCCCTGGCCCTGGAGCCGACCATCGACGCCTGGACCGCCCTGTTGAACGCCGGTCGTCTCGAGACCGCCCTCGCGCCCGCCCCGGCCGTCGAATCCGCCACGCCGGGCGAGGAATTCGCCCTGGCCACCATGCAGCACGCCTACTGGATGGGCCGCCGTCAGGATCAGGCCCTCGGCGGCGTCGCCGCGCACCTCTATGTCGAATTCGACGGCGACGGACTCGATCCGGAGCGACTGCGCCGCGCGGTGACCCGCCTGGTGCACCGCCACGAGCAGCTGCGCGCCCGATTCACCGACAGCGGCACCCAGCAGACCCTGCCCGAACCGCTGCGCCCGGTCTTCGAGGCCGTCACCCTGAGTGCGGACGCCGAAACCGTCGAACTGGAACGCATTCGCCAGCTCAAGAGCCATCAGCGCATGGAGGTCGAGGCCGCGCAGGTCATCGATATCGCACTGTCGCTGCTCTCCGGCGGTGGCCACCGCCTGCACGTGGATGTCGATATGCTCGCCGCCGACGCCCAGAGCTACCGCCGCATTCTCGAGGACCTCGCCACCCTGTACGAGACGGACGCGGACCTCGCGACCTCGCTCGACTACACCTTCCGTGATTACCTGGCCGCGAAAGACGCTGCCGCCCCCGGCAATTCGTCCGACCGCGCCTGGTGGTCCGAGCGCCTCGGCGACCTGCCCGATATCCCGGCCCTGCCGGTGCTCCCCGAGGAGCAGCGCCGCGACCCGAGTCGCAGTGTGCGCCTGCACCATTGGTTCGATCCGCAGGCCAGGCAGCGCCTGCACCAGGCTGCGCACAGCCACGGCGTGACCCCCGCGATCGCGCTGGCGACGGTGTACTCCGAGGCCATCGCCCGCTGGTCGGCCCGCCAGCGCTTCCTGCTCAATGTGCCGCTGTTCAACCGGGAACCGCTGCACGACAGTATCGATCAGGTGGTCGGTGACTTCACCAACTCCGTGCTGGTCGACGTCGACGCCGAACACCGGGAGTCCATGGTCGAGCGCGCCAAGCGCCTGCAGCGCGAATTGCACACCTGCGCCGCGAACTCCCGGTACGAGGGCCTGGATGTGCTGCGCGATCTGGGCCGCCTGCGCGGCGCGCCGGTGACCCCGTCGGTGGTGTTCACCTCCGGTCTCGATCTCGGTGAACTGTTCTCGGAGCGGGTTCTGCGGGTCTTCGGTGCACCGGTGTGGATTATTTCGCAGGGCCCGCAGGTGGACTTGGACGCTCAGGTCGTCGAGCTCAATGGCGGCCTGCTGGTGAACTGGGATATCCGCCGGGACGCCCTGCCCGCCGGAGTCGCCGAGGCCATGTTCTCCGAATTCCGTTCGCTGCTGGACGCTTTGGTGGAACCCGAGGCGGACTGGCACGCCGATCTGGCCATCGCCCTGCCGCCCGCCCAGCGGGCCGTGCGCGCGGCGGTCAATGCCACCGATACCGATCCGGTCGGTGCGCGCACCCTGCACGAGGCGTTCTTCGCACTCGCGCAGCAGCATCCGAATCGCCCGGCCCTGCGCTGGCGCGGCGGCGGTGTCAGCACCTACGGTGAACTGGCCGAGCAGGCGCTTGCCGTCGGCCAGGCGCTGACCACCGCCGGCGTGCGACCCGGCGATACGGTCGCGGTCATTGTGCCCAAGGGACATCAGCAGATTCCCGCCGTCCTCGGTGTACTCGCCGCGGGCGCGACGTATCTGCCGATCAGCACCGAGCAGCCCCGGGCTCGCCGCGATCGCATTCTGGAGCGCGGTGGCGTCCGGGTGGCCCTGGTCGGTACCGAGGCCGAGCTGCCCGCGCAGGTCACCGCGGTATCCCTGGCCGAGGCGAGCGCCGGGCCGCGCCTGCGCGCGGCGCACATTCCGTCCGCCGATGCCGTGGCCTACGTCCTGTTCACCTCCGGCTCCACCGGCGAACCGAAGGGCGTCGAGGTGAGCCACCGCGCCGCCGCCAATACGCTCGACGCCCTCACCGCGTACTTCGGTCTGGGCGCGGATGATCACACCATCGGACTGTCCGCCCTGGAATTCGATCTGTCGGTCTTCGATATCTTCGCCCCGCTGGCTCTGGGTGGCGCGGTGGTCGCGGTCGAGGCCGATATCGAACGCGATGCGGCGGCCTGGTCCGGGCTGATCGCGGAAACCGGTGTGACCGTGGTGAACTGCGCTCCCGGCCTGATCACCATGCTGCTCGATACCGCCGTCCGCGAGCAGCTGCGCTCGGTGCGCGTGGTCATCACCGGTGGCGACCGCGTGAAATCCCAGCAGGGACACCGCTTCCGGGAACTGGTTCCGGGCGTGCGCTTCGCCGGCCTGGGCGGCACCACCGAAACCGCCATCCACTCCACTGTTTACGAGGTCACCGACGATTACCCAGCCGACTGGGCCAATGTCCCCTACGGCACGCCGATGGCGAATGTGCGCTGCCGCGTGGTGAACGGCCGCGGTGAGGACTGCCCGGACTGGGTGGCGGGGGAGCTGTGGATCGGCGGCCGCGGCGTGGCCGACGGCTACCGCGGCGATCCGGAGCGCACGGCCGATCGCTTTGTCACCGTCGACGGCATTCGCTGGTACCGCACCGGCGATCTGGCGCGCTACCTGCCCGACGGCACCCTGGACTTTCTGGGCCGCGCCGATCACCAGGTGAAGATTCGCGGCTTCCGAGTCGAGCTCGGCGAGGTGGAATCCGCCCTCGCCGCACAGCCGGGGATCGGTGAAGCCGTTGCGCTCGTGACGACTTCGGGCCGGCTGGCTGCCGTGGCCGCGGCCGGCGATGGGGTCACCGCCGTGCGGATCACCGCCGGACTGCGGGAACTGCTGCCCGCGCATATGATTCCGGACATCCTGGAGCTGGTTCCCGCGATTCCCTTGACCAGCAACGGAAAACTGGATCGTGCCGCCATTCGCCGCATGGTGGCCGCCGGTGACGACAGCGAGCGCTATGCCTATGTCGCACCGGAGAATCCGCTGGAGGCGGCGGTCGAGTACATCGCCGCTCAGGTACTCGGCCTCGAGAAGCTCGGCGCGACAACGGATTTCTTCGATGCGGGCGGCAATTCGATTCTCGCCACCACCCTGACCGCGAAACTGCGCGGATTGCTCGCCGTCGACAGGGCCGGTGTCACCGCGGTACTGGAGGGCCGCACGGTACGCGGCATCTGCGCCGCCCTGCTCGCCGCGGAGCCCGCGCCCGATCGACTCGATCAGGTCGCCCGGATTCTGCTCGAGCTCGCCGAGATTCCGCTCCCGGAGCCGGTGGGCGCGCGCTGACCGTCCCGGCCACCGGAATCCGCAGGCTCGAAGTACAAGGATTGGTTCTCACCTGATGAAGTCGCTGGAAGACCTACAGGCAGCAATGGCGACCCGGCTCGCGCAGGCCGGCCTGGCGGCCGCCCCCGCGGTGCCGGTGCGCCGTGATCCGGCGCGCGCCGCCCTGTCCTTCGGACAGCGCTACGTCTGGGCGCATCAGCAGATAGCACCCGACAGCGCCGCCTACAACCTCTGCCTGGCACTGACTTTCGACGGTGACGTCGACGGCCCGGCGCTGCGCCGGGCGTTCCTGGCGCTGGTGGCCAAGCATGAGGTGCTGCGCACCACGTACCACAATGATGAGCAGGGCGACCCCTACCAGCGCATTCATCCCGAGCTGCCGCCCCGCCTCACCGATGTCGACCTCGCCGGGCTCGATCCGGCGGCGGCTGATGCCCGGCTCGCGGAGCTCACCCGCGCCGCCGCGCACGAGACCTTCGATCTGTCCGGCGAGTCCTCGCTGCGGATCACCTTCGCCCGCACCCGCCCCGATCGGCTGATAGCGGTCGTGGTCATCCAGCACATCGCCTGGGACGGTATGACACTGCCGGCGCTCTCCCGTGACGTGGAGGACTTCTACCGGCAGGCCCGCGCCGGCGAGATCCGGATCGAACCGCTGCGCCTGCAGGTCGCCGACTTCGCCGAATGGGAGCAGGACCGCTACCGCGCGGACGACCACAGCGCCGATATCGGTTTCTGGGAGAGCCAGTTCGACGGTGAGGTGCCCGAACTCCAGCTGCCCTACGACCGCCGCCCGATCACGGTCACCGAGCGCGGGGATCGCTTCGACCGCCTGCTCGGCGAGCGCGCGGACGCGAACCTGCGGCGGTTGAGCACGCAGTTGCGCAGCACCCCGTTCTCGATCTTCCTGGCCGCCTACTACCTCGCGCTGCGCCGGACCACCGGCCGCCGCGACGTCGTGGTCGGCACCACGGTCGCCAATCGCGAGGAATCCGGTCAGGAGCTGCTGATCGGAAACCTGAGCAATATGATCCCGCTGCACTTCACCGGCGCAGGCGCTGACACCTTCGCGCAGCTGGTCGATCAGGTACGCGGCATCACCACGGAAGCGTTTCGGCACAAACACTTTCCGCAGGAGGGCATCGTCCGTGCGGCCAACAGCGCGACCGGACATGTCGGCTCCCAACTCTTCGACACCATGGTCCTGTTTCTGCACCAGAAGATCGACGGCCCGCAGCTGCCCGGCGCGGTCACCAGCTGGGAACTGATCGACAATGGCGGCGCCCTGCTGCCGCTGGTGGTCGAAACCTTCATGCACGCCGACCGCACCGACGTCCAGATCACCTATCGCACCGACCTTTTCGATCTCGGCACCATCGAGCGCCTGCACGAGTACATCGATCAGATCCTGGCCGCCGCCACCCCCGGCGCCGCGCTCGCCACAGTGGAAACGCTGTCCGCCTCCGACCGCGCCCGCCTGGACTCGTGGTCGTACGGCGACAGTGTGGACATCGCCGCCGAGACCGTCGACGCCATGATCCGAACCTCGGCACAGGATCATCCCACCCGGGTGGCGGTGATATTCGAGGGCATCGAGCTCACCTACGCCGAATTCGATTCCCGTGTCAACGGACTCACCCGCCTGCTGCTGAAACGCGGTGTCCGCAACGGTGACCGGGTCGGCGTCTACGCCGAGCGCAGCGAATGGCTCCCCGTAGTCTTCGCCGCAGTCCTGCGCGCCGGCGCGGTCTACGTCCCCGCCGACCCGAGCTACCCCGTCGACCGCATCGAGTACATGCTCGGCGACTCCGCGCTCACACTGATGATCACCACGATCTCAGCAGAATCCCCCCGTCATCCCGGCGCGCTTCTGGCCGGGATCCACAGCAACGGGTCATCCACTCACGGTGTGGATCCCGGCCACAGGCATGCCGGGATGACGGGGGTCTCTCTCGTGGATCTCGCTGACCCCGCCGTCCAGGCCGAACTGGCTGCCGCTGACAGCACGCCGGTGCGCGCCGACGAGCTGGCGCGGCCCATTCACCCGCTCGATGCCGCCTACCTGCTCTACACCTCCGGCACCACCGGCCGCCCCAAGGGCGTGGTGATCAATCACCGCGCCGTCGCCAATCACGTGCAGTGGATGCGCGATTACCTGGGCTTCGGCGAGGAACGCATTCTCCAGAAGGCCCCCATAGGCTTCGACGTCTCGGTCTTCGAACTGGTGAACGCCCTGTGCACCGGTTCCGCCACGGTGCTACCGCATCCGGAGTGGTGGCAGGCCGATGTCGAAGCTCTCGCCGGAATCATCCACCGGCACAAGGTGACTCAGCTGTCCCTGGTACCGAGCGTCACCCGCGCCTTCCTGGACGCCAATCCGGATCCGGCCCGATTGCAGTCGATGCGCTATGTCTACCTGGGCGGCGAATCCGTGCCGCCCGCCCTCGTCGAGGAGGCGAGCCGGGTCTTCGGCGGCACCGTGCTCGGCCTGTACGGGCCGACCGAGGCCGCCATGGACCTGACCCACGAGGACTTCGCGGGCACCCGGGGCAGCGATGAGATCCGCTCCGCGCTCATCGGTGTCCCCGAGGCGAATTCGTCGGTCTTCGTGCTGGACGAACAGCTGCGGCAGGTCCCGCCCGGCGTCACCGGTGAGCTGTACCTGGCCGGTGTCCAGCTGGCGCAGGGCTATCACAATCGGCCCGGCCTCAGTGCCGCGACCTTCGTGGCCAGCCCGTTCAGCATCGAACCCGCCGCCCGCATGTACCGCACCGGCGATATCGTGCGCTGGAATTCGCGCGGCCGGCTGGAATACCTGGGCCGCGTGGACGATCAGGTGAAAATCCGAGGCCACCGCATCGAACTCGGTGAGGTCGGCACCACCCTGCGCCGCATGCCCGGCATCGGCTCGGCCGCGGCCGTCACGCTGACCCGCGGCAATGACGCGGTCCTGGTGGCCTACTACGTGGCCGAGCCGGATTCGGTGTGCGCCACCGATTCCGAGACCGCCACGGCCGGACGTATTCGCGCCTACCTTGCCGAACGCCTGCCGGACTACATGATCCCCGCCGCGCTGGTACGCCTGGCCGCCCTGCCGCTCACCGCCAACGGCAAGCTGGACCGCCGCGCCCTGCCGGAGCCGGATCTCGGCGGCAGCACCGGACGAGGACGCGAGCTGAGCCGGGGCCCGGAGGAACTGGTGGCCCAGGTGGTCCGCCAGGTGCTCGGCCTGAACGAGGACCTCGGCCTCGCCGCCGATGACGACTTCCTCGCCCTGGGCGGCGATTCCATCACCGCCATCCGCATGGCCTCCGCCCTCAAGAAGCGCGGCCTCGCCATCACCACCAGCGCCCTCTTCGACGCCCGCACCATTGCCGCCATCGCCGCGGCCACCGAGCCCCTCGCCGATGCCGCCGCTCCCGCCCTGATCGACGCGGGCGCGGCCACCGGCTGGATACCGCTGCAGCCGATCGCCGCCATGCTGGTCGAAAAGGTCGGCGAATACACCGGATACAGCCAGGCCACCGCCGTGGTGACCCCGCCCGGCGCCACCGCCGAACAACTCACGACCGCCCTGCGCGCCCTGCTCGACCGGCACCCGCTACTCCGTGCCCGCCTGGCCCCGATGCCAGGGGACGCTACGAGGGAGGAGCTCGGCTATTACGTTCCCGAGGATGGTGAATCCCAGCCGCCCCTCCAGCTCGCCGAGGTCGAAATCGCCTCGGAAAACTGGGATTTCGCCGCCGCGGACCTGCTGCAGGAGCAGTTGCACGCGGTGGGTGCCGGACTCGATCCGGCCGTCGGCCGCATGGTCGGTGCGGTCTGGGCCCGCACCCCGGATCGTGCCACCGGCCGCCTGCTGCTGGTCGTGCACCACCTCGTGGTGGACGGCGTCTCCTGGCGCATCCTGCACGACGATCTGCGCCAGCTCTGGCAGGACGGTGTGCTCGCACCCGAGACCGGCACCTCGGTGAAGACCTGGAATACCAACCTGATTCGCTACGCCCAGGGCGAGACCCTGGCCGCCGAACTGCCCCGCTGGCGGGAGATCGCCGAGAGCGCGGATCCGCTGCTCGGCCATCGCGCCTTCGATCCGGCGCTGGACACCGTCGCGACCCTGCACGAGGTCACCGCCGAACTCGATGCCGAGGACACCCGCTTCCTCACCACCACCGGCGCGCAGACCTTCGGCTGCGATTTCCTCGATATCCAGGTGGCCGCGCTCGCCGTCGCCGTGCACCGCTTCCGGCGCTCCCACGACCGGGACGCCGAGTCCGTCTCGCTCACCATGGAGCGGCACGGGCGCGCCGAAACCCTGTTCGCCGGAGCCGATCTCGCCAATACCGTGGGCTGGTTCACCAGCGCCTACCCGGTGGCGCTGCGGGTGCTGCACGGCGGCGAGGCCGAGGTGGTGGCCGCGGTGAAGGCGGTCAAGGAGCAGCTGCTCGCGGTGCCGGAATCCGGGATCGGCTGGGGTCTGCTGCGCTGGCTCGAGCCCGAGGCGCGGGCGCAGCTGGAAGTGCCTGCCGCACCGCAGATCAGCTTCAACTACATGGGCCGCTTCGCCGTAGCCCAGGGCGCAGCCGAAGCATGGGATGCCGCACCGGAATTCGGCTACCTCGGCGGTCATGCCGACCCGGCCATGCCGGTCGCCGCGGTACTCGATGTGAACACCGTGACCATCACCGACGGCGATCAGGCGACGTTGCGCGCCTCCTTCCGATTCCCGGCCGGAGTGCTCGCCGACGGCGAGGTGCACGAACTGGCAGACCTGTGGACCGGTGCGCTGCACGATCTGGCGAAGACGGTGCGCGACAACCCCGTTCGTCAGTTCACCCCCAGCGATGTGCTGGCCCGTGAGGTCAGCCAGCTCGATCTGGACCGCTGGCAGGGCCTGTACGGCGCCTTCGCCGACGTGCATCCGCTCGCGCCCATGCAGGCCGGGCTGTACTTCACCGCGCTGGGCTCGGGCGGTAAGGATTTCTACAATGTGCAGACCATGATCGCCGTGCGCGGCGATCTGGAGGTACCGCGCCTGACGACCGCGCTGGACACCGTGCTCAATCGCTATCCCAATCTGCGCGTGGCGATTTCGGTCTCGCACGCCGGACAGCCATACG
This sequence comes from Nocardia sp. NBC_01388, assembly GCF_045040085.1. Classification (NCBI taxonomy): domain Bacteria; kingdom Bacillati; phylum Actinomycetota; class Actinomycetes; order Mycobacteriales; family Nocardiaceae; genus Nocardia; species Nocardia sp. NBC_01388. Next base: position 5,636,670 of record NZ_CP109553.1, on the reverse strand, counting down.
CGATCGTCAACGAGCGCATGACCTTCCAGGTCCGCGAGGTCGACTTCGCGCAGCTGCCGGATGCGCAGCAGCGCTTGCGGGATTTCCTGCTCGCGGATCAGGGCGAGCAGTTCGATCTCTCGCGCGGACCGCTCAGCCGGGCCACGGTCGTGCACCTGCCCGAATCGGTGCACATGCTGGTGCTCACCTCACACCACCTGCTCACCGACGGCTGGTCCGGACAGCTGCTGCCGCAGGAGATCTTCGCCGCGTACACGACCGCAGGGGCTGCCGCACCGCTCGGCGATCCGGACACCTTCGCGGCCTTCCTGCGGCTGACCCAGGATCGCGAGGCCGCCACCGAGGCCGCCTGGTCGGGCTATCTGGACGGCGTCCAGCCCTGCCTGGTCGCACCCAACCGGGTGCCCGAGGGCGGCGGCGTCCCCACCGGCCGCTCGGCCGCCATCGACCCCGCGGTGGTCGAACGCCTCACCGAGCTGGCCGCCGAGCTGGGCACCACCTTCAGCGTCATCTGCCAGCTGGCCTGGGCCAATGTGCTGCGCTACGTCACCGGTGCGGACACAGCGGTTTTCGGTGAAGTGGTCTCGGGCCGCCCCGCCGACCTCGACGACGTCGACAATGCCATCGGCTGCTTCGCCAATACCATTCCGGTCGCGGTCGGCCTGCGCGGCGAAGCGACCTGGCGCGAACATCTGGCCGAAATCCAGCACCGCCGGGTGGAACTCATGGAGTTCCACCAGTACCGCCTCACCTCGGCCATTCGCGCGACGGGCATGCGCAAGATCTTCGACAGCATGTTCGTCTTCCAGTCCTACCCGCCCGGCCGGGAAGAGCTGGAAAGCCTGCTGGCACAGGAGAATCTGGAGCTGGTGACCTTCGAGGGCGGCGGCGCGACAGATAACGCCCTGCTGGTCATGATCTTCCCCGCCAATTCGCTGCTGCCCGCCGACGGAGTACAGGCGGTGGTCTTCTACGCCGAGGACTCCTTCGACGCGACCGAGGCCGAAATCATCGAAGCCGCCTTCCACGACACCCTGCGCGCCATTGCCGAGGCCCCGGACGATCGGGTCGACGCCGCCGCGGTGCTCGGCGATGAGGACCACGGCCTGCTGGTCATGCGCCGGATGTGGCAATGAGAAACAGGAGTAGAGACCTATGAGCAACACCCTCGGATGGATTCGGAAGTTCCATCGCCCGAGCGCGGCCGGTAATCCACCGCTGGTGATCTGCCCGCACGCCGGCGGCGGGGCCTCCACCTACCGCCCGTTCTCCAAGCCGCTGAGTGAGAACTTCGATGTCGCGGTCTTCCAGTACCCGGGCCGTCAGGACCGCTCTCGCGAAGCCGCGCTGGGTTCGGTGCCGGAGATCGCGCTCGGCGCGTTCGAGGAATTCGCCCGCTCACCGATGAATCGGGGCGAGGCCGTCACGGTGTACGGCCACAGCATGGGTTCGGTGGTGGCCTTCGAATTCGCGCGACTGGCCGAATCCGCCGGAATCCCGGTGCGGCTGCTCGCGGTATCCGGTGCGGTCGCACCGTGGCGCGTGGCCGATATGCCCTCGCATCCGACCGAGGACGAACAACTGCTCGACCACGTCGGCGGACTGCAGGGCACCGGGGCCGACGTGCTGGCCAATCGCGAGCTCATGCGCATGGCGCTGCCCGCGCTGAAGGCCGACTACGCCGCCTTCGACGCCTACACCTGCGCGAAAGACGTCACGCTGGAGGCCCCGCTACACGCCATGGGCGGCAGTGACGACGAATTCGTCTCCATCGGCGACCTGTACGGCTGGCAGCAGCACACCCCGCACGAACTGCAGGTCACCATGTTCGACGGCGGGCACTTCTTTCTGCACGACCATATCGCCGCCATCGCGGAAACCCTGTCCGCCGAACCGATCCGGGAGCCGGTGGCGCGATGAGCACGATCGACAACGACCCCATCGTCATCACCGGTATGGCCGTCGAGGCGCCCGGTGGCATCGAAACCCTCGGGCAGTACTGGACGGCGCTGGCCGAATCCCGGGATCTGCTCGGGCCTTTCCCGCGCGATCGCGGCTGGCCGCTGGAGCGCCTGCTGAATCTGGCGGCCACCGAAGGCTGGGGCGAGGTGCGGGATGTGGGTGGATTCCTATACGGCGCAGCCGATTTCGATCCGCTGTTCTTCGGCATCACCCCGCGCGAAGCGGTCGCCATGGATCCGCAGCAGCGGGTGGCACTGCGGGTGGCCTGGCGCGCGCTGGAGAACGCGGGCATCAATCCCGCCGCACTCGGTGACGGCGACGATATCGGCTGCTACATGGGCGCTTCGGCCACCGAATACGGTCCGCACGGCGCGGAGGTCAACGAGCACAGCGGTTATCGCGCCGCCGGTTCGGCGCTGGGTGCGGTCGCCGGGCGCATTTCCAACTGCCTGGGCCTGGGCGGACCGTCGGTGGTGGTGGATGTGGCCTGCGCATCCTCGCTGGCCGCAGTGCATTTGGCCGCCTCGGGCATTCGCAACGGCGACTGTGAGTGGGCGCTGGCGGGCGCGGCCTGCGTCATGGGCTCGCCCGGAGCGTTCTTCGAATTCTCCAAAAACAATGCCCTTGCCGCCGATGGCCAGTGCAAGCCCTACTCCGACGACGCACTCGGCACCCTGTGGGGCGAGGGCGTCGGAGTTGTTGTGCTGGAGCGGGAATCACGCGCCCGCGCGCACGGACACCGGATCTACGCCCGCCTGCTCGGCTCCCGCGTCAATCACAATGGCACGGGTGCGCCCATCGCGGTGCCCAGTGCCGCCGCACAGGAACGCCTGGTTCGCGCGACCGTGGCCGCCGCGGGCATCGAGCCAGGTCTGGTCGATATGATCGAGGGCCACGGCACCGGTACCGCTGTCGGTGATCCGCTGGAATTGGCCGCACTGCAAGAGGTTTACGGCGCTGCCCGCGCGGACGGCACCGCCCCGCTGCTCGGTTCGGTCAAATCCAATCTGGGCCACGCCCAGGCCGCCGCCGGCATGCTCGGCCTGATCAAGGTCCTGCTCAGCGGTCTGCACGGGCAGATCGCCCCCACCCGCCACGCGGACAACCCCACCACCCGCGTCGACTGGAACGCCGGGAGCCTGCGCCTGGCCGCGAAGCTGACCGACTGGGAGCCGCGCGACGGGGTTCGCTACGGCGCGGTGTCCTCTTTCGGCGTCAGCGGTACCAATGCGCATGCCGTACTGGCCATGCCCGTGGAAGGAACCCATGCCTGACTATCGACTTCCCGACGGCAGCACCCCGATCCTGCTGTCCTCCGACGCCGCCGATTCGCTGCGCCGCGAGGCCGCCGCCCTGGTCGCGTATCTGGAGGAGCGGCCGGACGTCACCCCGGATGCCGTGGCGGACATGCTGTTCCGCACCCGCGCCCCGCGCCGGCAGCGTGCGCTGATCATGGTGACCGGCCGGGATCAGCTGATCGACGCGCTGCACGCCGTCGCCGGCGGCCGGCCGCATCAGGCCGTGGTCGCCGGGGACCGCGCCGCCACCGCCCGCCGCATCGGCTACGTCTTCCCGGGGCAGGGCAGTCAGCGCCCCGGCATGGGTCTGCTCTACTACCGTCATTCGCCGGTATACCGCACCGCCGTCGACGACTGCGATGCGACATTCCAGGAGCTGCACGGTATTTCGCCGCTGGCCTATCTGCTGGACGAGACCGGGCAGTTCGGCGACGAGGTGGAGGTCGTCCAGCCCGCACTATTCATGCAGATGCTCGGACTCGCGGCCATGTGGCGCGCGGCCGGGGTGGAACCCGCCGTGACCGTCGGGCACAGCCAGGGCGAGATCGCCGCCGCCGTGGTCTCCGGCATCATCTCGCTCGCCGACGGCATTCGTGTTGTCACGCTGCGCGCGAATCTCGTCGGATCGCTGGAGCGCGACAATGATTGGGCCGGGCAGTGGGCCATGGCCGTACTGGGCGTGGACCGCGACGAATGCGAGGCGCTGCTGGCCCGCAATTCCGGCTGGGCCGAACTGGCCGTGGTCAATTCCGCGCACGTGCTGGCCATCTCCGGTGAGCGCGGGGCGGTATCCGAACTGGTCGCCTCGCTGACCGCACAGGGCAAATTCGCCAAGGAGATCCGCGTCGCCTACCCGGCGCACACCTCCTTCGTCAGCAAATTCCGCGGGGACCTCGAAGGCACGCTGCAGGACACTCTCGACTCGCCCGTCTTCGCACCCACCGAGATCGACTGCCTCGGTGCCACTCTCGGCGCCGCAGTCACTCCGGACCTGCCGGCCAGTGAGTACTGGTACTGGAATCTGCGCAATCGGGTGCGCTTCGATCTCGCCGTCGCCGAGGCGGCGGCGCGCGATATCGACATCTTCCTGGAGATCGCCGACCATCCCGCCCTCATGCTCGCCATGCAGGAGACTCTGTCCGGAGTCGTTGCGCAGCAGGACTTCCGGACCATCGGCACCTCCCGGCGCACCGCCCTCGACCTCGGTGAATTCACCAGGAACCTGGCTCAGGTCGCAGTGCTGGACACCGGATTCCCCTGGGAATCGCTGCGGGACGACAGCAGTGACATCGTGCGGCTGCCGCTGCTGGACTTCCCCAATACCCAGACCAATCCCAAGCAGCTGTGGGCCCCGTTCCGCTACCGAGCAGACCTTCCCGTGGCAGTGGAAAGCACCACAGCCGCAGCACAATCCGACGCCTCGGAGGGAGCCGTGCCGCCGCAGCGCCTGGCCGAACGCTGGGTGCGGCTGGAGCGGCGCAAGCTGGTACCGCCGGGCACCTTGGCTGTCATCGACCACACCGGTCGCTGCGGTGAACTCGCCGATGCCATCGAAACCTCCGCCGCACGGCACGGCGCGGCTGTCGTCGGCGCCGAGAGCGGTACGTCCTACGAAACGGCGGTCATCCTGCTGCCCTGCCCCGACGACGGCGAAATCGCCACTGCGGTAAGGGAATCCGCTGATTTTATCGGCGATCGCCGGTGGCTGCCCGAACCCGACGGCCTCCGCGACGTCTGGCTGGTGACCATCGGTGGTGAGCGGGTGCTCGACGCCGAGGCCCCGGATATCGCACACGCCGCCGCACAGGCCGGATTCCGCTGCCTCGCATCGGAATACCCGGGTGTGGGCTTCCGGCATCTGGATCTGGAAGCCGGACAGTCGCTTCCGGAGGCCGCCAAGGCGGTGCTCGGCGCGATCCATACCTCCGGTGAGCCGGAACTGGCCGTCCGCGCCGGTGGCTGGTACGCCAAACGCCTGGTCCTCGACGAGACGCCCGACGACTGCGCGCTCACCGCGGCTGAGCTGACCGAGGTCGTGATCATCGGCGGCACCGGCAAACTCGGCCTGGACTGCGCCGCCGATTTCGCCCGGTCCGGAGCCCGGCGCATCACCCTGATCAGCCGCTCCGGCGGTGCCCCGGCCGCCGTGCAGCGGGTGCGCGAACTGTCCGGACTCGGTGCGGCCATCGACATCCGTCAGTGCGACGTGACCGACGACAATGCGGTCCGCGCGCTCGGCGAGGCCTTCCGCGATACGCCCGTGAGCCTGGTCGTACACGCCGCTGTCGATTACGAGGCCGCGGCCGCCGAACCCACGCCCGAAACAGTGCACGCCGCAGCCGAATCCAAGGTGATCGCCCTGGACCGCCTGATCCGCGAACTCCCGCTCACCCCGGATGCCCGGGTGGTGCTGTGCTCCTCGCTCTCGGCCACCATCGGCGGGCGCGGGCACGCGGTCTACGCGGCGGTCAATCGCATGCTCGACGCCGCCGCCACCGGATACCGCCGCGACGGCGTCGGCGTCACCTCCGTGCAGTGGGGCCTGTGGCGCGCGGTCGGCGCCGATCACACCGAGGCGCTGGCGCGGATCAGCGGCACCGGTCTGCTGCCCATGGAACCCGGCGCGGCCATCGCGGCCGGATTCTCCGCACCGGGCAACAGCATTGTGGTGGCCGCCGAATGGTCTACGCTGCGCGCGATTTTCGCGCTCTTCGGCCAGGATCCGCTCTTCGCCGAACTGCCGGACCAGCCCGTGCACGCGGCGGTCGCGCCCGCGCCCGAGACGCCGGAACCCGCGGCGGCACCGGTGGCAGCGCCTGTGGCCCAGGACATTTCCGGGCACGTCCGCGATGCCCTGCGCTTGGTCATGGGCATGGACGCCACCGAACCCATCGACGGCTCCATGCCGCTGGTGGCGCTCGGCCTGGATTCGCTGCAGGCACTGGATCTGCGCAAGCGCATCGAATCCGATCTGCGGCGCGATCTGCCCGTCACGGCCATTCTAGGCGGCGCGTCACTGGACGAAGTGGTATCGCTGCTCGGCTAGACCGCACCATCCGCAATGCCAAGGGAGCAGGGGGAATTCGAAGAATATGAGGACGGAGAACACGGTGCCGGAACCGGATGACGCAATCGTCGTCGAGTCCGTGGAAAAGTCGTTCGGGACGGTGAAAGCGCTGCGGGGCATCAGCATCACCGTGCCCGCGGGCACGGTGATGGGGGTGCTCGGGCCCAATGGCGCGGGCAAGACCACCACGGTCTCGGTGCTGTCCACCCTGGTGCGACCGGATGCGGGGCGGGCGCTGGTGGCCGGATACGACGTGGTCCGTCAGCCTACCGAGGTCCGCGCCTCCATCATGCTGACCGGCCAGTACGCCGCCCTCGACGAGGTGCTGACCGGCCGCGAGAATCTGGTGCTGTTCGGGCGACTGCTCGGCCTGCACCGCAAGCAGGCGAAGGTGCGCGCCGACGAACTGCTCGAACAGTTCGCGCTCGCCGAGGCGGCCGATCGCCGAGTCGGCCAGTACTCCGGCGGTATGCGGCGGCGCATCGATATCGCCTGCGGTCTGGTGCGCCCGCCGCGCGTGGTCTTCCTCGACGAGCCGACCACCGGTCTGGACCCGGTCAGCCGGCAGAGCCTGTGGGCGCTGGTGCGCGAACTCAAGCGGCAGGGCGTCACGGTACTGCTCACCACGCAGTACCTGGAGGAGGCGGATGCGCTGAGCGACAACATCATCGTGGTCGACCAGGGCGCCGTCATCGCCGAGGGCACCGCCGATCAGCTCAAGGCCCGCTCCGGTTCCAGCTACTGCGAGGTGGTCCCGGCCGACCCCGCCGATGTGCCGCGACTGGTCACCGCACTGGCCGGACTGGGCGAGGTCACCGTCCCCGATTCCGCGGACCGGGTGGCACTGCCCGCTCCCGGCGGCGCCGCCACCCTGACCGAGGCGCTGCACCGAATCACCGGCAGCGGTATCGAATTGATCGATATCGCGCTGCGCCGCCCCTCGCTCGACGAGGTCTTCATCGAACTGACCAAGCCCGCCGCGGTGGAGTCTCCGGCATGAATCAGGCTCCGATCATTCGTATTCCAGCCGGGCTGCAGTGGAGCGCCCTGAGCGAGCGCGGTATTCGCGCCGCCTTCCGCGAGGGCGATGTGGTGCTGGCGCTGGCCGCGCCGGTGGTCATCTACATCTGCTTCTACATTCCGCTGCGAAAGTCCATGCTGGCGACCGGAATCGACTTCGCCCAGTATCTGCTGCCGCTGACCGCCGTGTACGCCATGTTCTTCACCGCCATGTTCGCCGGTGACCGTGCCGGACGGGAGCAGACGGGCGGTATGGCCACTCGGCTGCGCTCGCTGCCGGTGCACCCGTGGGTGCCGGTGGCCGCCCGCATGTCCGCGAATCTGGTGCGCGGCTGTGCCGCGTTGATCAGCGCTCTCGTCGTGGGCATCGCCTTCGGCTTCCGATTCCACGACATCACAGCGGCATTGGTGTTCGTACTGGTGGCGCTGGCGTTCGGGACCGCGGTGGTGATCGGCGCGGACGCGCTCGGTACCGCCACCCGCAATCCGGAACTCGGCGCCACGGTGCTGTTCGTCCCGCAATTGCTGCTGGTCATGACCTCCACGGGATTCGTTCCCGCCGAAGGCTTCCCGGGATGGATCCGGGGCTGGGTGCGCAATCAGCCGGTCTCCCAGGTGACCGCCGCACTGCGCGGCCTGGCCGACGGCCGGTACCCGCCGGAACTCTGGGTGGCCGCACTGTGGATCGGCGGACTGCTGATCGTGGGTGCGGTACTGGCGATTCGAGCCGAAGGACGGCGGGCATGAGCGCGGAAACCACGGCGACAGTACAGCTTCCGGCCGATGCCGGATCCCTGCTGAGCCAATCGCTCATCGAAACCGGCCGGCTGCTGCGCCGCTGGACCCGGCAGCAGGAGGTGATGACCAGCACCCTGATGCTGCCGGTCCTGCTGCTGCTCATGTTCGATCTGGTGCTGAAGCGCTCCCTGGGCGCCGCCGCCGGCGTCGATCCGATCTACGGATTCGTGCCCATGATCGCCATCGCCGGCGCCATGTACGGCGCGATGGGCACCGGCCTGTCGCTCTACGGTGAACGGCAGAGCGGGCTGCTGCGCCGCTTCTGGGTGCTGCCCATTCACCGTTCCGCGGGCATGCTCGGCCGCCTGCTCGCCGAATGTGTGCGCGCCGCCGTGGTCACCCTCGTCGTCGTGGCCATCGGCATGCTGCTCGGCCTGCGCTTCCAGCAGGGGTGGCCCGGTTTCTTCGGCGTGCTGGCGGTGCCGGTCATCGTCATCGCGGGTTTCACCCCGGCGGTGATCCTGGTCGGCGTCAGCCGAATCGGTGACAAGGTGGTGCAGCTGGCCGCCATCGTGGTGCTCATCGCCATGTTCTTCAATTCGGGGTTCGTCCCGCTGGACAACTACCCGGAAGTCATTCAGCCGATGGTCCGCGCCCAGCCCATGAGCTGTGCCATCGAGGCCATGCGCGGTTTCGTCCTGGGCGGCCCGATCGCGACCCCGCTGTTGCAGACCGCCGCCTGGTCGGCCGGTCTGGCCGCCGTGTTCGGCGTGCTCGCCGTCCGCGGCTACCGCGCGGCCGCCGAGAGCTGATACGACAGCACCGGCCGACTCTGCCGGGGTCGGCCGGTGCTGCCTCGATACCGCTGTGTCAGTGCGTGATCAGCTGCCAATCGTCGGGCAGATTCGAGGTCGTGACCCGATCACCCTCCACTACCAAATCGATCATCGCGCCGCCCAGCCGCAGATCGGTGAGTTCGACCCGGCCCCACCGTGCGGGCAGATGCGGCAGCACTGTGAGCGAGCGGCGCGGCACATCCGGATCCAGTCCGAGGAACGACCGGACCAGCAGCAGCGGTGCCGCGCTGGCCCAGGCCTGCGGTGAGCAGGAGGTCGGGTAGGGGACCGGCGCCGCGAACTTGGATCGCGGGAAACCACAGAACAATTCGGGCAGTCGGCCGCCGAAGGCCCCGGCCGCATCGAGCAGCCCCTCGGCCAGGCGGGTGGCCAGGTCGACAGCGCCGGGAATATGGCGGTAGCGCAGCAGCCCGGCCACCGCGATGGCGGTGTCGTGCGGCCACACCGAACCATTGTGGTAACTCATCGGATTGAACGCACCCATGCTGGAAGACAAAGTGCGCAAACCGAATCCGGTATCCATATCGTCCGAGGCGAGATGCCGGATCACTTCGGTCGCATGCTCGTCGGAGACGATGCCCGACCACAGGCAGTGCCCGATATTGCTGGTGAGCGAATCCAGCCGCCGCTTGTTGCCGTCCACAGCCACTGCGAACCAGCCCTTTTCGGGCAACCAGAAGGCTTCCGCGAACTTGGTCCGCAATTCGGCCGCGCGGTCGCGCAGATGCTCGGCGGTGGTGCCGTCACCGAACTCCTCGGCCAGCTCGGCGCGCGCCTGCAGCGCGGCATATACGTAACCCTGCACCTCGCACAGTGCGATCGGCGGTTCCGGCAGATGTCCGGCGGCATCGTTGATGCCGTCGAAACTGTCCTTCCAGCCCTGATTGATCAGGCCGCGATCAGTGGCGCGCCGGTACTCCACAAAGCCGTCGCCGTCACGATCCCCGTAATCGGCGATCCACTCGAGCGCGGCATCGGCGGCGGGCAGCAGCGCCTGCACCGCCTCGGCATCGGCGCCCCAGCGCCGCGCCTGCGCCAGCAGCATGACAAAAAGCGGTGTGGCATCGATGGTTCCGTAATAGGTCTCACCGCCGAGCACCTGCCCGCTGGCCGGACCGCGCCGCATCTCGTGCATGATGCGGCCCGGCTCCTCCTCGGTCAGGGGATCCTCGTGCTGCCCCTGCATCTCCGCCAGTTGCTGCATGGTGCCGAGCGCCAGGCCGACATCCAGCGGCAGCGCCATCCATGCCGTGAGCAGTGAATCGCGGCCGAACAGGGTCATGAACCACGGCGCACCGGCGGCCACGAAGGGCCGGCCGCCCCGCGCGGCATCGTGAATCTGCAGGGCGCCCAGATCGCTCTCGGTGCGCTGCAGCACCAGGGCGAGCTGCGGATCGGCCGCGGTGATATTGGCGGCGGTATCGCGCCAGGCGCGCATATTGCGGCTCGGTTCGCTGAATTCGAACTCCTCACCGGCCCGCAGTGGCGAGTGCGCGGGCTGACTACCGAGTGTCGGCTGCGCCACGATCTCGGTTTTCCAGCTGCCCCCGGCGGGCACCACCGCCCGCCAGGACAGCGAACCCGGCAGCACCACAGGCTCTTCCGAGGAGGAGACCGACAAGCCGCGCGATCGATCCGACCGGTCAGTTAGTAGCAACTCCGTATCCGCGACCAGGATCTCGGCGCGGGCGCTGGCCGTGCGGCCTTCCTTCACCGCGAACAGATCCACAAAATCCGCGTCGATATGCAATTGCAGGTCGACAGCGGTGGTTTCGCGCCCCATGTTCTCCACCGTGATGGTTTCGCGGAGCCCGTCCGCGACCAGCCGCTCCCGCACGATGAGCACGGTGCTGTCCGCTGCGCCGGCCCGTGGGGGCCGGCGCAGTATGAACCGGGCGGTGAAGGCCTCCGGGCTCAATACCGACAGCGGCTCCGGCCGCTGCCCGTCCAGCCGCAGTTCCCATCGGGATATGACGCGCGCATCCCGATGGAACAAGCCGTACGGGGTGCCCGGCTCCACATCCCCGAGCCGATCCGACAGGCAGAAGGTGCTGCCCGCCACCAGCGTCACCGCACCACCGGAGCCACCCAGGGCGGATGGCTCACCGGCGTTCAGTGCGGCCGGAACCTCTTCGTTCAATGCAGACCCTTCCTCATATGGGCTTTCAGGTAATAGCGGTGCGGCTCACCTTGTTCGGCGCCGCGCGTCCCGGACCGGTGCCGGCGCCGCGTGCGGGAGCCGGCAGCGATTGATGTGCGGCATTGGCGGACCAGCCGTGCGGCGTCGCGGCGCGTCCGCTGCGCTGCGGTTTGTGTGCCCCGACGACCCGGCGGTAGATGTCCTCGTAGCCGCGGCCGAGCGTGTCCGAACCGAAGTGGGCGATCACGTGATCACGCATGGTCAGCGGATCGTAGGTCTGGACTTCCTTGATGGCCGTGGCCAATTCGGACGGATCGTCGCAGATGCGGCCGGTGACACCGTCGACGATCACCTCGGCGACAGCGCCGCCGCGCAGCGCCACCACGGGGGTGCCGCAGACCATCGCCTCGATCATCACCATGCCGAACGGTTCCTCCCAGAGCACCGGGAACAGCAGAGCGCGCGCCCCCGCGAGCAGTCTGCGTTTGGCGGCGGCATCGGCCATACCGAACATGTGATCGCGCTCGGTCAGCAATGGCTTCACCGCACTGTCGAAATAGCGCAGTTCGGGCGGTTCCGCACACTTTCCGGCGAGTACCAGCGGAATATCGGCGGCATGCGCCGCCTCCAACGCCAGATGCGGCGCCTTTTCCTCGGTGAACCGACCCAGGAAGAGAGCGTAGTCCTCTTTCTCCGGCTGATAGGGCCAATCTTCCACACGCACCGCATTGTGTACGCGGCCAACCCAATTCAGGTCCGGAGCGAGCGAGCGCTGCCGATCACTGATGGCCACCAGATGCGCATCACCGCCCAGTTCGCTGTAGTAGGTGTACGGATCGCCGTTCACCGGACCGTGCACGGTGACCACCATCGGCAGTCCGAGGTCCCGGTACACCGGCATATTGAGCGGTCCGGCGAAGGTGTGATCGTGCACCAGATCCAGGCCGTCGGTCACCGCCAATCGTTCCAGCGCGCGCCGAACCTTCAAGGCGTGCAGGACTTCCGGAAACGGATCACCCAACCGGTCGGCTTGTATCCGATCCCACAGCGGCAGCAGCCGACCCTTGGTCCCGTTCTCGCCCGCGCCGAGCAGCGTGACGTGGTGACCGCGCTCGACGAGGGCGTCCACCAGATCCGCGACCACGGACTCGACGCCGCCGTACGCCTTGGGCGGAATATCGAAATACGGGGGGACCACCATCGCGATGCGAAGTCGTTCACGCGGGTTCGGTGCTGATTCGAATGTGGCGCTCATAGCCACTCCTTCCGGAACACAACCATCGGCGCCCGGGGTTATTCGGGCGTCGACCTGGCGACCATGGCCGGGGGAATACCGTCCGGTGCGCTCGACTCGGCAGCACCGCATGCGGATTCGGCGTGGACGACTCCAACACCGTTGAGGGGGACGTCACCGTCGGGAACGGTGAGAACCAAGTTCGATGGCACCCGGGCGCTTCCTCGCACCCGGTGGCCACTGGGTGAGTTCCACGATATCGCCGGAGATCACCCGTTCAGGGCAGATCGCGATGTTCCGTTGTCTATTCGCGCAAAGTTCAGGCCGCGTAGTCGACTTCGTCGTCCGTGACCGGAATTATCCGATCTGCCACGGTGGAAGCGACCGTCATATCGAGAGATTCGGCCGGGTCGAGGACCAGCCAGCCGTCGGCCGTCCAGCGGCCGCGGGCATCGGTGCGGGTCAGGCGACCGCCGGGGACAAACGGGTCGGCGACGAATCCCATTGCGGATTCGGCCGCCAGCGCCGCGCCGCCGAGATAGATCGCGCCGGACGTACCCGGCGCGACCGGTCGCAGCGCCGAGTCCAGCACCAGCACGCGAGCGCCCGGAATCGGCCGGACCCGGCCCGAGCCGTCGAGCGGCCCACGCGCGGCGACACCGGCGTATTCGGGTGCGGTATAGGCGAATCCGGCCACCGAACCCGCGGCGAGGGCGCGCAGCAGACCGGAAAGTATTACCGGGCAGTCGGTTCCGGTGACATCCCAGCGCCGCACCGTCGGCAGCGCGGGCGCGGGCAGATCCGCCAGCCTGGTCAGTGTGCGCGCATCGGCGACCACATGGGTCGCCGCGCAGGTGGCGATGAGTTCGGCCAGCGCCGCCGGGGCCCGGCGCTGCGCCTCGGTGGCCAGCACCAGGGTCGCACCGTCGGCGAGCGCGGCGAGCAGTTCCACCGCGGCGTCGGCGCAGTCCCAGCGGGTGGCGAACAGACGGACGTCGGCGGAACCGAAGGCGCGATCGACGCGGCATTCGCGGTGCGCGGCGACCACGGCGCGGCGATCGTCCGCGGCGGCGGCCAGCGCCTCGGCCGTCAGGCCGATGCCCGAATCACCGAGCATGAGGGTGGAGTCATTGTTCGCGGCGGCGGCGATTTCGCAGAGCAGCCGGGCCAGGCCGTCCAGCGAGGGTCCGGCGGAGCCGATGACGCCGCCGTCCAGGCGATCGAAGAGTTCGGCATAGGTGAGGATGTGCCCGCCGTAGCGCACGGCCGTCCGCAATACCGGCACTCGACGCCCGTATTCGATCAGGCTCTCCACGGACGGCACGTCGTACAGGTCGACTCCGTTGGCCCATTCGTCCACCAGCCGAAGACGCTCGACGGTGGACATGCTCTCCGGCACCAAACGCTCCATTGCTCAATCTCCCGAACGCGTACTTATGCAACCCTAACCTAATCGACCAGGATTGCGATAGACCGCCCCTTCCGGGATCGAACCGGCAACAGCTTCCGGCGCCCGCCCGTGGCCGGTCTGTCGTACTCGGCTGGGAAGATCGCGGGCATGACGGTGAGTGCGGATGAGGTTCGGGCGGCGGTGCTCGCACTGCCACAGGTGCGGGAGCTGTTCGAGTGGGGGATGCCCACGTTCCGGGTGGCCGGGAAACTGTTCCTGACCCTGCCCGAGGCGGAGACGTCGATGGCGGTGCGCTGCCCGATGGCCGATCGGGACGAGCTGGTATTGGCCGAACCGGACAAATTCTGGGTGGCCGGGCACGAGGCGTACAGCGCGTGGGTGCGGGTGCGGCTGCACGCCCTCGATGACCTCGCGGAACTGGAGGCCATCGTGGCGGACTCCTGGCGGCTGGCCGCGCCGGCGCAGCTGGTGGACCAGCATTTCGCCGACCCGGCCTGAACCGCAATCGTTTTCGGTTCCCGCCGTCAGAAGCTGACGCGCTGATCCTCCGGCAGGAAGAGCTTGTCGCCCTCTTTCACGCCGAAGGTGGCGTAGTACTCCGCCTGATTGCGCACGACCTGATTGGCCCGGCACTCACCGGGGGAGTGCACGTCCTCCAGGCGGTTCTCGGAGGCCTCTTTGGTGGACTTCTCCCGCCAATTACGGCCCCACGCCTCGAACATGGGCGTGTAATCCACCTTGTCGATCTTGTTGCGCTGCTGGGAAATACGGTAGGCCGCCAGGGCCATCTGCAGTCCGCGGTTGTCGGCCACATTCTCACCGAGGGTGAGTTCGCCGTTCACATGCTGATCGGGTGTCAGCCCGGCCGGCACCAGCGCGTTGTACTGATCGACCAGCTTCCGGGTGCGCGCCTCGAAGGCCGCCCGGTCCGCCGGCGGCCACCAATCCTTCAGATTGCCGTCGGCGTCGTACTTGGACCCCTGATCGTCGAAGCCGTGCCCGATCTCGTGCCCGATGACCGCGCCGCCCGCACCGTAGTTCACGGCGGCCTCGGCCGCGAGGTCGAAGAACGGCGGTTGCAGGAAAGCAGCGGGGAACGAGATCTCATTGTTGACAGGCGTATACGAGGCATTGACCGTCTGCGGGGTCATGCCCCACTCGGATTTGTCGACCGGTGTGCCCAGCCGATCGAAGGCCCGCTTGTTGTCGAAAGCGCCGACGGCGCGCAATGATTCGATGAGCTTGCCGCGCGTGATCTTCAGTCCGGAGTAGTCGTCCCACTTGTCGGGGTAGCCGATCTTGACGCCCATCTTCGCGAGCTTGGCCACGGCGAGATCGCGGGTCGGGGGCGACATCCACGTCGAGTTCATGAAATTGTCCTTGTAGGCGGCCCGCAGATCGTCCACCATGGCCAGCGCCTGCTTCTTGGCCTCGGGCGGAAAATGCTTGTCCACGTACAGTTTTCCGAGCTGTTCGCCGAGATTGCCGTCCACGATGGCGACGCCGTACTCCCACAGCTGCCGCCGCTGCGACTGCCCCTGCATCACCCGGCCGAAGAAGTCGAAGTTGATGTCGACAATGGCCTGCGGCAGATACAGCGCGAAGGTGCGGACCAGATACAGCTTCAGATACTCGCGCCAGATGCCGAGGTCCACATCGTGCCAGAGCCCTCCGGCATGCGTCAGATACGACGGCTGTGCGACGATCACGGTGTCGAACAGCGACTTCGACCGACCGGTGGAGCCCGCCAGCCACGGATCCCAATCGAATTGCGGTGCGAGCGCGACCATCTCGCTCCACGCCATCTTGTTGTAGGTGGCATCGGAATTGCGCATCTTCACGCTGTCCCAGAAACCCGCGGCGATCCTGGTCTCCAGATCCATTACCCGCCCGGCCATCCCGCCTGGATCGGCGAAACCCGCGGCGGCCGCGACCTTCTCCAGATAGGTGCGGTATCCGGCGACCTTCGTCGCGAACTCCGGTTTGCGGAAGTACTGCTCCGGCAGCCCGATCCCGGACTGGCTGACCGATGCCACATACGCCGTCGAATTCTTGCGGTCGATGGTGACGCCGATCCCGATGAGCCCGCCGATCGGCAGCGCGCCCATCACCTTGGCCAATTCCGGTTTGCCCGCCGCCTTGTCGATCTGGTCGAAGAGATCGGCCAGCGGTGTCATGCCGAGCTTCTCGATCTGATCCAAATCCACCCGCGCGTCGTACAGATCGCGGATCTGCTCGGCCTCGGAACCGGCCTTCGGATCCTTGATGCCGTCGATGATCTCGCGCAGCTGCTGCTGCACCCGATCGTTCACCTCATTGAAGGTGCCGAACGAAACCTTGTCCGGCGGCAGCTGATAGTCCTGCAGCCACTTGCCGTTGATGAACCGGTAGAGATCGTCCTGCGGCCGCACCGCCGCATCCGAGCCGGACATATCGGGGCCGGTGAGCGGCGCGCTCGGCGTCTTGTTCGCCGTATCACTGCTGCACGACACGAGCGCTACCGCCGCGGGCGCCAGCCCCAGCGCGACCAGGAATGCTCGTCGATCGAACCGGACCGGACCCGATGTCACGTGTTCCCTCTATCTTTCGGTGGGTTGTTCTCGACTAGAGACTTACACGCTGATCCGGCGGCAGGAACGCCTTATCGCTCTCCCGCACCCCGTACGTGGCGTAGAAATCGGCGAGATTGCGCACCACCTGATTGCACCGGAACTCCGCGGGGGAGTGCGGATCACCGGCGATCTGCGTCTCGGTCGATTCATCTGTCTGCTTGGTGCGCCAGGTCCGTCCCCACGATTCGAACATCGGCTTGAAGTCGGGAGTATCCGTGCCGCCCCGCTTTTCGAGCAGACGGTACGCGGACAGCGAGATCTCCAGCCCGCGCAGATCCGCCAGATTCTCACCGACGGTCAGCTCGCCGTTCACATGCTTGTCCGCGGGCAGCCCCTCCGGCACCAGCGCGTTGTACTGCGCGATGAGCGCCTTGGTCTTGGCCTCGAACGCCGCCTTGTCCTCCGGCGTCCACCAGTCGTGCAGATTCCCGTCGCCGTCGTACTTTGCGCCCTGATCATCGAAGCCGTGGCCGATCTCGTGGCCGATAACCGCCCCGCCCGCACCATAATTCACCGCCGGCTGCGCATCCTTGTCGAAGAAGGGCGGCTGCAGGAAGGCGGCAGGGAAGACGATCTCATTGCCGCTGGCGTTGTAGTAGGCATTCACCGTCTGCGGCGACATGCCCCATTCGGATTTGTCCACAGGCGTCCCCAGCCGTCCGAACATGCGCTTCGACCCGTATTCGTCCACGGCGCGCAGGGATTGGATCAGCTTGCCCCGGGTGATCGTGACCGAGGAGTAGTCCTCCCACTTGTCCGGATAACCGATCTTCGCGGTGATCTTCTCCAGTTTGGCGATGGCCGCGGCCCGGGTCGGGGGCGACATCCAGCTGGAGTTCGTGAAGTTGTCCTTGTACGCGGCCCGCAGATCGTCCACCATGGCCAGCGCGCGCTGCTTGGCCTCCGGCGGAAAGTGTTTGTCCACGTACAGCTTTCCCAGCGGATCGCCCAGACTGCCGCTCACCGTCGACACCGCGGACTTCCACCGGTCCGGCCGCTGCTGCATACCGCTCATCACCTTGCCGAAGAAATCGAAATTCGGATCGGCAACGGCCTTGGGCAGATTCGCCGCGAACGCGCGCACCAGCCCCAGCTTCAGATATTCGCGCCAGCCGGCGATATCGACCTGCTGCCACAGCTGCCCGGCGGCGGTAATGAACGACGGCTGCCCGACATTGAGGTTCGCGAACAGGTCGCGGGGCCGGTCGGTACTGCCCGCCAACCACGGTTCCCAGTCGAATTCCGGTGCCAGCGCGGTCATTTCGGCCCAGCTGCGCAGATTGTAGGTGGCGTCGGTATCGCGCAGCTTCACATTGTCCCACTGCCCCGCCGCGATCCGGCCCTCCAGCGCCACTACCCGATCGGCCAGCGCCGCCGGATCCGCGAAGCCCGCGCCGGCGGCGATCTGCTCCATGAATTTCCGGTAGGCGCCGAGCTTTTCGGCATTCTCGGGCTTCAGGTAGTACTGCTGATCCAGCCCGGTACCGGCCTGATCCACCTCGGGCAGATAGGCATTGGAGTTCTTGGGATCCACGCTCACGCCGAGCCCGATGAGCCCGACCCCGGGTAGCGAGCCCATGACGTGCGCCAGATCGGCCTTGGTCGCCGCCGCATCGATCTTCGCGAACAGATCGTCCAGCGGGGTCATACCGAGCCGCTCGATATCGGTGTCGTCGAGTCGCGCGTCGTAGAGATCGCGGATCTTCTGCGCATCGGTCCCGGACGCCGGATTGTGAATGCCCTCGATGATCTCCCGCAGCTGCCCTTCGATCCGGTCCGCGACCTCGTCGAAGGTTCCGAACTGCGTCTTGTCCGGCGGCAGTTGATATTCGCGCAGCCACGTGCCGTTCATGAACCGGTACAGATCGTCCTGCGGCCTCATGGCCGGATCCGAACCCGCCATATCCGGTCCGGTCAGCGGCGCGGACGTGCCCGAATTCGCGGCTTCCGAATCGGAACAGGCGGGCAGCAGCGCGGTGGCGGGCAACACCCCCAGCGCGATCAGGAACTTACGGCGATCGAGAGCGAAGGGGCGCTCGGACGTCAACGCGAATCTCCTCTACCGGATGGTCGGACGATTGCTCGAACAATGCTCGCTCCGACGCTAGTGGACCGTCCTGAGCAATACCTGAAACAACATCCACTCCAAGGTCGTGGCCCGCCCGGGTCTGGACTGACGGAGCGGGGGAGCGAAGCGGAGGAGCGGAGGAGGGAAGACCCGGGTAACAGGGCCACGACCCGCCCGGAGCGAAGCGGAGGGCAAATTGAACACAGCACCCGCCGGAGCGAAGCGGAGGCAGAAATTGAACACAGCACCCGCCGGAGCGAAGCGGAGGCAGAAAATACAGCCCCGGTTTGGGCCCCACCTGGGGTTTGGCTACACTTGACCGGTTGCCCGCGGGAGCTATGCCCGCAATCCGGCCGCGAACCCCCTGTGGTTGCCCGATCTCGATCGAGCAAAACCGCAGGCAGGCGCGCGTTTCGGTGGCTAACTGACCATGCGCGTCCGGGTCGGCAATCCGGCGTGTATTTCGTCCAGGTCTAGGAGGAGCTGAAGTGATTCAGCAAGAGTCGCGACTGCGCGTCGCCGACAACACGGGTGCCAAGGAAATCCTTTGCATCCGCGTGCTCGGTGGTTCGTCGCGTCGCTATGCCGGTATCGGCGACATCATCGTCGCCACCGTGAAGGACGCCATCCCCGGTGGCAACGTCAAGAAGGGCGAGGTCGTCAAGGCCGTCGTCGTTCGCACCACCAAGGAGCGTCGTCGCCCGGATGGTTCGTACATCCGTTTCGACGAGAACGCCGCGGTGCTGATCAAGCCGGATCACGATCCGCGCGGCACCCGCATCTTCGGCCCGGTCGGCCGTGAGCTGCGCGAGAAGAAGTTCATGAAGATCGTTTCGCTGGCCCCGGAGGTGCTCTAGCCATGAAGGTGCACAAGGGCGACACCGTGATCGTCGTTTCGGGCAAGGACAAGGGCGCCAAGGGCAAGGTCATTCAGGCCTACCCCGCGACCGGCAAGGTCCTCGTCGAAGGCGTGAACCGGATCAAGAAGCACGTCGCGAACTCCGCGAACCAGCGTGGCGCCAGCTCCGGCGGCATCGTGACCCAGGAAGCGCCGATCCAGGCCTCCAACGTGATGGTTGTGGACTCGGACGGCAAGCCGACCCGCGTCGGCTTCCGCACCGATGACAACGGCAAGCGGGTTCGTATCTCCCGTCGCAACGGGAAGGACATCTGAGATGACTTCTACTGAGAACAAGGTGCAGCCGCGCCTCAAGGCGCGCTACCGCGCCGAGATCAAGGACGCGCTCAACAGCGAGTTCAACTACGCCAACGTGATGCAGATCCCGGGCGTCGTCAAGGTCGTCGTGAACATGGGTGTCGGCGACGCCGCCCGTGACGCGAAGCTGATCAACGGCGCCGTCGCGGACCTGACCCTGATCACGGGCCAGAAGCCGGAAATCCGGAAGGCCACGAAGTCCATCGCGCAGTTCAAGCTGCGTGAGGGCATGCCGATCGGCGCGAAGGTCACCCTTCGTGGCGACCGCATGTGGGAGTTCCTGGACCGCCTGATCTCCATCGCGCTGCCCCGTATCCGCGACTTCCGCGGCCTTTCGCCGAAGCAGTTCGACGGCAACGGCAACTACACGTTCGGCCTGAGCGAGCAGTCGATGTTCCACGAGATCGACGTGGACCGCATCGACCGTCCGCGTGGTATGGACATCACCGTGGTGACGACCGCGACCAATAACGAAGAAGGCCGCGCCCTGCTCAAGCACCTCGGCTTCCCGTTCAAGGAGAACTGAGAATGGCCAAGAAAGCCCTCGTCAACAAGGCCAACGCCAAGCCGAAGTTCGCGGTGCGCGCCTACACCCGCTGCCAGCGCTGCGGCCGCCCGCACGCCGTCTACCGCAAGTTCGGCCTCTGCCGCATCTGCCTCCGTGAGATGGCCCACCGCGGCGAACTCCCGGGCGTGCACAAGTCCTCCTGGTGAGCTGAGCTCCCCAAGGACTGACCCGTTCTAGACCCGCAGGCCCCCTCCCGAAGCAATTCGGAAGGGGGCCTGCGGCTATCGCTTCTGCTCGGTGAGGTTCACTCATCGATTCGGTCTTCACCGAAACCGGCATCGATTTCAGCCCGCTCCTCCGCGCTGGTGTCGTGGCCGATGCCAATAACGCGAGCCTTCAATTCGGCAACGGTCATATCCCGGTGCGGCTCTCCCTCGCTGATCGTTCTTGTCATGCGTAGATGATGGCAACCCGGTGCTATTCTGTATATATAGATCATATATTCCATATATGTACGGAGGCTCGATGTCCAAGCTGCTGATCGAGGTCGACGACGAAGCGCTCGCTGAGGCGCAGCGACTGCTCGGCACGTCTACCAAGAAGGACACCGTGAACGCTGCTCTCATCGAGGTCGCGAAGCGGATCAAGCGGGCCAAAGCACTCGCCGAGCTAGCCGACATGGGGGAGCGAGGTGACTTCGACATCCTTTTGGAGAAGGGCAACTACCGCCCATGATCGAGTACCTCATCGATACGTCAGCCATAGCGCGCCTGCTCACCAACTCATCGGTCCGTAAGGCGTGGCAGGAGCCGATCACTGCCGGCGTCGTGGCCGTCTGTGATGTCGTCGAACTCGAATTCCTCTTCAGCGCAACCTCATTGGCTGATCGTCTCCGCAAGAAAGAACTCCTTACCGAACTGTTCGGGTGGGTCGTCGTGCCGGACGACGCCTGGGTTCGTACTCACCGAATCCAGCAGTCCCTCACCGAGCGCGGTCAGCACCGCAGCGCAGGCGTCGTCGATCTCCTCGTCGCGGTGACCGCCGAGGTGAACAGCCTGACAATCCTGCACTACGACCATGATTTCGAAACGGTCGCAAAGGTGACTGGTCAAGCAGTCCAATGGATCTCGGCTCCAGGTTCGATTTCCTGAGCGCCCTGGGCAACCCGCGGGTCTCGGTTCCCGAGGTCGAGACACGCGCTGTGTGATGCATCCGTTCAAGTATTGGGAGGACGGCTATCGGGTCTACGGCTACGGCGACGGTGTGCTGCACGGTGGGTATCAAGCGC
The DNA here is from genome assembly GCF_045040085.1 of Nocardia sp. NBC_01388. Classification (NCBI taxonomy): domain Bacteria; kingdom Bacillati; phylum Actinomycetota; class Actinomycetes; order Mycobacteriales; family Nocardiaceae; genus Nocardia; species Nocardia sp. NBC_01388. The sequence continues at coordinate 5,615,251 of NZ_CP109553.1, read as the reverse complement.
TGGTCGCGTCCCTCGCCGCGGATCCGACCATCGAACCGAACGCTCCCGTGCGCCGAATGGAGCTGGACGACAACGGAGTCCGCGTCAGTACCGCCGACACCGTCTTCGAGGCCGACAAGGTACTGGTCACTGTCCCGCTCGGGGTGCTCGAATCCGGCGATCTGGTATTCGGCCCGCCCCTGCCGCCGGCCGAACAGCGGGCCTTGGGCCGGCTGGGCTTCGGCAGCCTCAACAAGATCGCGCTGCACTATCCCGAAAGGTTCTGGCCCGCAGAGCAATACGTCGTCGTTTACCTGTGTCGCGAGACCGATGGCCACCCCACCGTGGTCATCGGCATGTGGAAGTCGCACGACAAGCCGATCCTGGTCCTGCTGCTGGGAGCATCCCTGGGCCGCGCCCTGGAATCCTGGTCTGACCAGCAGGTGCACGACTACTGGACAACCGTGGTGCGCGATATCTTCTGCCCCGATGCCCCGATGCCCCGATGCCCCGATGCCCCGATGCCCCGATGCCCCGATGCCCCGATGCCCCGATGCCCCGATGCCCCGATGCCCCGATGCCCCGGCACCCCGGCGTATTTCGCGCACGGCATGGTCATCGGACGCCTTCGTCCGCGGCTCCTACGCCCGCATCGATGTGGACGCCTCCCTGTACGATCTCGACACCCTCGTCGAGCCGGTTGGGGATCATTTCGCCTACTGTTCGTCTATCCCCGTCGGGGCAGACGGCGCTGCAGGTCGGAGAAGGTGATTGCCAAGGTAACGGGCTCGGTGAGAACCAGTGCGTTGTAATGTGTTTGGCGTGTGACATAGCGGTGCCCGGACCAATCGAGCCGGCATTCTTCGATCTCGGTGATCTGCTGCCAGTCCTTGGCGAAATGCACGATCAGGTAGACCGGGATTCCCTCTCGCGCATACAGTTCCCGCTTGATGCCGATGTCCGTGTCGACAGTGTCCGCTGAGGTGGCCTCGACGACGAGAAGTGTTTGCTGGGCGATCTTTTGGACGTCGTACGGCCCATCGGCGCAGTCGCGCAGGACCAGATCCGGATATCGGACTCGAAGGCGGCGAGACTGATCAACCAGTTCCGCATCGGCAAGGCGCATCGGCGTATCGCTGCGCACCTCACGACAGGGTCCGTCTGGGTCGATCGCGTATTCGACTGCCGCTGCCAGTCGCCTGATGACGAGGTCGTGTTCCGGCGACTGCGCCATCGCAGTAGTCAGAGTGCCATCGTGGATCTCGGTGAAGGAGCCTGGCTGACCTTCCAGGAACTCGTCCACGGAAACGAGGCGCACCGGCTCATCCTGCGGGGTCGGCATGCGGATCACCCTACCCAGCTGATGCTTTTCACCGTTCCTGAACGTGGCCCGCTCGTCGCCACTTCGAAGCTGGTGCAGTGGGATCGGTTACCCCGATTTGGTCGCTGATCTGCCCTTGTCTACACTTGTGCGGTTGCCTGGGCACTTCTATGTCCGCATGCGTCTGCGTGTGGCTTGCTTCCAGGCACAAGCGAATGATCCGGTCGAGCGATCTCGACCGGACCGCCCCGAATTGTCGTAGGCCCACGACCGCCGATCTCTGACGGTGCTGAATGGGAACCGCGGCGAGAAAGGTACCGGTCAAACACATGACCATGACTGACCCAATCGCAGACTTCTTGACCCGTCTGCGCAACGCCAATTCGGCGTACCACGACCAGGTGAAGGCTCCGCACTCGAAGATCAAGGTGAACATCGCCGAGATCCTCAAGCGTGAGGGCTACATCGCCGACTACCGCATCGAAGATGCGACCGTCGGCAAGGCGCTTGTCGTCGACCTCAAGTACGGCCCGAGCCGTGAGCGCAGCCTTCAGGGTGTGCGTCGCGTTTCCAAGCCGGGTCTGCGCGTGTACGCGAAGTCCACCAACCTGCCCAAGGTGCTCGGCGGCCTCGGCGTGGCGATCATCTCCACGTCCGCTGGTCTGCTCACGGACCGTCAGGCCAAGCAGCAGAGTGTAGGCGGGGAAGTCCTCGCCTACGTCTGGTAAGGGAGGTAGGAACCAATGTCGCGTATCGGTAAGAAGCCGATTCCCGTTCCCGCCGGCGTCGAGATCACCATCGACGGCCAGAACGTCGCGGTCAAGGGCCCGAAGGGCACCCTGACGCACGTGGTCGCCGAGCCGATCGTCGTCACCAAGGCGGAGTCCGGTGAGCTCGAGGTCGTTCGTCCGAACGACGAGCGTCAGAACCGCTCGCTGCACGGCCTGACCCGCACCCTGATCGCCAACATGATCGTCGGTGTGACCACAGGCTACGAAAAGAAGATGGAAATCTTCGGCGTCGGTTACCGCGTGCAGGCCAAGGGCTCGAACCTCGAGTTCGCCCTGGGCTACAGCCACGCTGTCCCGATCGAGGCTCCTGAGGGCATCACCTTCGCGGTCGAGGCTCCCACCAAGTTCTCGGTGTCGGGCATCGACAAGCAGAAGGTCGGCCAGATCGCAGCGGTTATTCACGGCCTGCGCAAGCCCGACCCGTACAAGGGCAAGGGCATCCGCTACGCCGGCGAGGTCGTTCGCCGCAAGGTCGGAAAGACGGGTAAGTAAGCAATGGCACAAACAGCAAACCAGAAGGCTCGGCGTAAGCCGGTCGGTACGGATGCCTCGACCGCGCGTCGTCTCTCCAAGACGCGCCGCCACTTCCGTCTGCGCAAGAAGATCGAAGGAACCACCGCGCGCCCGCGCCTGGTGGTCAACCGTTCTGCGCGCCACATCCACGCTCAGCTGATCGACGACTCGGTGGGTAAGACCATCGCGTTCGCCTCGACCACCGAAGCCGATGTGCGTGCCGCCGAGGGTGACAAGTCCGCCAAGGGCGCCAAGGTCGGCGAGCTCATCGCCGCCCGCGCCAAGGCTGCCGGCATCGAAGCCGTCGTGTTCGACCGTGGTGGTCACGACTACCACGGCCGTATCGCGGCGCTCGCGGATGCCGCCCGTGAAGGTGGGCTGAAGTTCTGATGATCAACTCTGCGCACATTGCAGGCACCGCCTGCGCGAACGGAAGGAACGTCTGATGCCGGGACGTCAACGGCGTGACGGCGGAAACAACGGTCCCGCCGGAAACAACAATGCTGGTCCCAACGCCGGCGGCAATGACCGCGACAACCGTGGCCGTGGCCGCGGTGGCCGCGATCAGGCCCCTGCCGAGAAGACCAACCAGCTCGAGCGCGTGGTCGCGATCAACCGCGTCTCCAAGGTCGTGAAGGGTGGTCGTCGCTTCAGCTTCACCGCCCTCGTGATCGTCGGTGACGGCAACGGTCTGGTCGGCGTCGGCTACGGCAAGGCCAAGGAAGTTCCCGCGGCCATTCAGAAGGGTGTCGAGGAGGCTCGCAAGAGCTTCTTCCGCGTTCCGATGATCGGTTCCACCATCGTCCACCCGGTTCAGGGTGAGGCGGCGGCCGGTGTCGTCATGCTGCGTCCGGCTTCGCCCGGTACCGGTGTGATCGCCGGTGGCGCGGCGCGTGCCGTTCTGGAATGCGCTGGCATCCACGACATTCTGGCGAAGTCGCTCGGTAGCGATAACGCCATCAACGTTGTGCACGCCACCGTTGCTGCTCTCAAGATGCTGCAGCGTCCGGAGGAGGTGGCCGCTCGTCGTGGTCTGCCTCTCGAGGATGTGGCTCCTGCGGGCATGCTGCGTGCGCGTGCGGGACAGGGAGTCTGACATGGCAGATCTCAAGGTGACCCAGACTAAGAGCTCCATTGGCGCCCTGCGTAACCAGCGCGAGTCGCTGCGGACCCTCGGCCTGCGTGGCATTCGCCAGGAAGTTGTCCGTGAGGACAATGCGCAGAACCGTGGTCTGATCAACGTCGTGCGCCACCTCGTTCAGGTTGAGGAGGTTTAAGCATGACCATCAAGTTGCACCACCTGCGTCCTGCCCCCGGTTCCAAGACCGAGAAGACCCGTCTGGGTCGCGGTGAAGGTTCCAAGGGTAAGACCGCGGGCCGCGGTACCAAGGGTACGAAGGCTCGCAAGAATGTTCCGGTCCGCTTCGAGGGTGGACAGATGCCGCTGCATATGCGTCTGCCCAAGCTCAAGGGCTTCAAGAACCCGTTCCGCACCGAGTACCAGGTCGTGAACGTGTCCGATATCGCCCGCGTGTTCCCCGAGGGCGGCACCATCGGCAAGGCCGAGCTCGTCGCCTCGGGTCTCGTTCGCAAGAACGAGCTCGTGAAGGTGCTCGGCGAGGGCGAAATCGGTGTGGCCGTTCAGGTCTCCGCCGATAAGTTCTCCGGTTCCGCCACGGCGAAGATCGCCGCGGCCGGTGGCACCGCCACCGCACTGGGCTGATCGTCTCGAGCGACCTGCAAGCAATCGCTACGGGCACGGTAACCTGAAACAGCAGAGACACCGGACGAGTCGCGAGCTCGTCCGGTGTCACTGTTAGAGTTCAGTTGTTGTCTGCCAACACCGTCATGGGGATTCGGCGTTTCCGTCGTTGTAGCCATGGCCTGACCTATGTCGTTCGCCAGGAGGATCTGTGCTTTCCGCCTTCGTGTCGGCTTTCCGGACCCCGGACTTACGGCGGAAGATTCTCTTCACGCTGGGGCTGATCGCCCTCTACCGGCTGGGTGCGTCTCTGCCCTCCCCGGGCGTCAGTTACAAAAATGTCCAAGACTGTGTGGCGCTGGTCAACGGCGGGGATTCCGCCGGCATCTATCAGCTCATCAATCTCTTCTCCGGCGGCGCGCTACTGCAGCTTTCCGTGTTCGCGATCGGCATCATGCCGTACATCACCGCGAGCATCATTATCCAGCTGCTGACCGTTGTGATCCCGCGGTTCGAGGAACTGCGAAAAGAAGGCCAATCGGGTCAGAACAAGATGACCCAGTACACCCGCTATCTGGCGGTCGCGCTGGCGATCCTGCAGTCGACCGGTCTGGTCGCGCTGGCTTCCCGCGGTCAGCTGCTGCGCGGGTGCCCCAAGGACATTCTCGACGACACCTCCGTCTTCGGCATGATCATCATCGTGCTGGTCATGACCGCCGGTGCGTCCCTGGTCATGTGGTTCGGCGAGCAGATCACCGAGCGCGGTGTCGGTAACGGCATGTCGCTCTTGATCTTCGCCGGTATCGCCGCTCGTATCCCGTCCGAGGGCAAGACGATCTACGACGGCCGCGGCTGGGGAGTCACCGCCATGGTGGCCGCCGCCGCACTCGTGGTGATCGTCGGCGTCATCTTCGTGGAGCAGGGCCAGCGCCGGATTCCGGTGCAGTACGCCAAGCGCGTGGTGGGCCGGAAGATGTACGGCGGTTCGTCGACCTATCTGCCGCTGAAGGTCAATCAGGCCGGTGTCATCCCGGTGATCTTCGCGTCCTCTCTGCTCTATCTGCCGAACCTGTTGGCGCAGTTGACCCAGAAGAATTCGGGCAATCCCGCCGAGTGGCAGCAGCTCATCCAGAAGTATCTGGTCAATCCGAGCAACCCGGTGTACGTCGCGATCTACTTCGCGCTCATCGTGTTCTTCACCTACTTCTATGTCGCGATCACCTTCAACCCGGAGGAACGCGCGGACGAAATGAAGAAGTTCGGTGGCTTCATCCCCGGCTATCGCCCGGGTAAGCCCACCGCGGACTACCTCAACTACGTCCTCAGCCGGATCACCCTGCCCGGTTCGATCTACCTCGGTGCTGTCGCCGTACTGCCGAACCTGCTGCTGGGTCTCGGCACCAACACCGGCGTACAGAGCCTGCCGTTCGGTGGCACCGCGGTGTTGATCATTGTGAGCGTCGGCCTCGATACGGTGAAACAGATCGAGAGCCAGTTGATGAATCGAAATTACGAAGGGTTCCTCAAGTGAGAGTTGTTCTGCTCGGGCCGCCCGGTGCCGGCAAAGGCACCCAGGCCGTTCTACTGTCGGAAAAGCTGGGTGTACCGCACATCTCCACCGGGGATCTGTTCCGCGCGAACATCAGCCAGCAGACTCCGCTGGGCCGCGAAGCCCAGAAGTACATGGACGCGGGCGATCTGGTTCCCAGCGATGTGACCAACCGTATGGTCGAGGCCCGCATCGCCGAGCCGGACGCCACCAACGGCTTTGTGCTGGACGGCTATCCGCGCACCGTGGATCAGGCCGATGCCCTCGAGCGCATGCTCAAGGAGTCGAACCTGGCGATCGACGCCGTGATCTGCTTTGTGGTTCCCGAGGACGTCGTGGTCGAACGCATGCTGGCCCGCGGCCGTGGCGACGACACCGAGGAGACCATCCGCAACCGCATGCGCGTGTACCGCGAGGAGACCGAACCGCTGCTCGATCACTATGACGGCCTGGTCGTCACGGTGGAGGGCGTCGGCGAGATCGAAGACGTGAACACGCGCGCACTCGCGGCGCTGGGTCGCTGAATGGTCTTCGGCCGTAAGAACAAGAAGGTGGTGCCGTTCCGCACCGCCGGTGAACTGGACGCCATGGCGGCGGCCGGCGCTATCGTCGGCCGTGCCCTGGTGGCAGTGCGTGCCGCCGCCAAGCCCGGGGTTTCCACCCTGGAATTGGACGAGGTCGCCGAACAGCTCATCCGCGAATCCGGAGCCGTCCCCTCGTTCAAGGGCTATCACGGTTTCCCGGGGTCGATCTGCTCCTCGGTGAACGATCGCGTCGTGCACGGCATCCCGTCCAAGGACGATGTGCTGGCCGAGGGCGATCTGGTCTCCATCGACTGCGGCGCGATTCTCGAAGGCTGGCACGGAGATTCGGCGTGGACCTTCGGTGTGGGAAACATTATCGAGGCCGATCGCCTGCTCAGTGAGGCGACCAAGCTCTCGATGGAAGCGGGCATCGCGGTCATGCTTCCCGGCAATCGATTGACGGATGTGTCACACGCCATCGAGCTCGGCACCTATGCCGCGGCGGCCGATCACGGTCGCTCCTACGGCATTGTCGACGGCTATGGCGGTCACGCCATCGGCCGCGAAATGCATATGGATCCGTTCCTGCCCAATGAGGGCGCGCCCGGTAAGGGCCCGCAACTCGTGGTCGGTTCGGTCCTGGCCATCGAGCCCATGCTCACCCTCGGCACCACGGAAACCAAGACCCTGGACGACGATTGGACCGTCGTCACCACCGACGGCACCCGCGCCGCCCACTGGGAACACACGGTTGCCGTCACCGAGGACGGCCCGCGCATCCTGACCCTCCGCCCGGAGTAGTCACCCGCGCAACCACTTCCGCACCCGCCCCGGCTCAGCCGAGGCGGGTGCGTTCGTCTGTGCCCCTGCAGATTTCCGGGCGCTCAATCTCGCACCCACCGGCGACGGCGCCAAGGCCTGGGTCACCGTCGAACTGCGCGCTGGCCGAATGCGGATCGCTGGTGCGAGCCATCGCAACGGTGTACTTGTCGTTGCGCAGGCCGTTGCTCGCCTCGTTCTCGTCGGCACAGACCCGAACCAGTTTCATTAGCGCGTGGTGAAACAGTGCTGTTCCTTTTGCGGAGGCTACGCGGGCCGGATAGTTTGGGCCCGAATGTGATCGACCGAGGAGGGGCATGTCCGGCGATGCCAGCGGCGCGAACCGTGATCCGGAACGGTTGCGGCGCATTACCGAGACGGCCCGGGTCCATGGTCTCGGCAGGCACCGCAGGGGTTATCCCGCGGCGAAAGGCGATGCGCGGCTTGATCTGTACGAGAACGGCTGCACCGTCATCGTCGGCAGGGATGTTCGGGTAGCACGCTACGACTCGACCGAGGTGCGGCAGAAGATCGTTCGCATGCACCGCAACGGTGTCCACACGCACACCTCGCACGAGTATCGGATCATCGATACCTGTGGTGCGGAGCTGAAGGTGACCGAGGCGATCACGGGTCCGGGGGAGTGGGGCCCGCAATTGGTGGAGGCCGTCGCCGTGCGGCAGGCCGGCGGTGCGAGCGATGCCGTATGGGCTGGTCATCGGGTGCAGTTCGGGCCGTGGTGGATCTCCGCGTACGAGGTCGGGGCCGGCCGGAAAACCCTTGCCCTGCAGGAGCTTCGCGCCTTCCGCGTGCACCAGGGCCAGGCGGTCATCGAAGCCGGTGCGCAGACCCGCGTCACCCAGGGCATCGATGAGATTCCCAACTTCCCGGTGTTCCGGCACCTGCTCCGGCAGGTTCGCCCGGACCTGCCGGAGTCAGCGGGCAGAGTTTTCGGCAGGCGGCGCATGGTGCGCCAAATGAATCAGCTGATCGCCGTCGCCGCGGTGGCAGCCTTCGGTCTGGCCTGCATGGTCGGCTGGCCGGTGCAGCAGGCGGAGTTGTGCGGAAAGCTGTCCAGACTGCAGGCGGCGCGTTCCGAATTGACCGGTCAGCTCAAGGATTTGCGCAATGCGGCGGCGAACTATCGCGGCGCCGACCAGGACGGCGTCCGCGCCGACAGCGATAAGCTGGGCAAATTCACCTCCTCCGGATTCCACTGGCTGAAAGCGCAGGATCTGGACGGGGCAACCACATCGATTCGCACTGTCTGCCAGGCGAATTCGTTCTCGAAGTAGGCCGCACAGATGAACCGTGATTGCCAGAGCCTGCTGCTGGGCGCCGGCACCCTGATTCTCGGCATTCTGGCCATGGTCCTCACCACCAGCTGGATATGGCCGATCGTCATTCTCGTGCTCGGCATCATCGGCCTGGTCCTCGCCCTGATCACCCCCGCCCGAGATTGAGCACTGATGAACTGAGCACCGATGAACTCAGCCGAAACGAATGTGCTTGACCCCGACCAGCGCCCGCCGCAGCCGCGTGCGCACCGGGCCATCGGCATCGGGCAGCAGACTCAATCCGCTGGAGGCGGCAATACGGTCGGCCACGTCGACGATATCGATGGAGTCGGTGTGAATATGCTCGGCGAATTCCGGTTCTCGCAGGTTGTTCAGACATCGATCCACCTGCCCCACCGCGAAGCTCTCGTGCCGCAGCCCGAACAGCGACCGTTCGCGCAATCTTCGCAGCACGGTCTCTCGTTCAGCGAGCAGGGTGAAATGCCTTACGTCGTGGCCCTTTTCGCGTAGCCGCCCCACGGTTTCGGCGAAGTAGGCCGGTTCCACCACGGTCATGGGCGCGATCACCGGCCCGATGTGTTTGCGCAGCACGATGTCCAGCACCTCGAATACGCCCTGCCGCCAGGCCGGCAGATTCTGAAAGTCCTCCCGCAATTGTTTGGGCATGGTCCGATGCAGTCCGAACCCCACCATCTCCGGATCGCAGACCACACTCCCCGGCAGTCGCCGCAGCAATTCGTGCGCGGTCTGTGTCTTACCGCCTCCGAACGGCCCATTGATCCACAGCAGCATGCCCGCCACCCTAGCGACGCCCGGACGCGGCCGCCGTTCGCGCAGTTCAGCCCTCGAGTAGCAGTGTCACGGGCCCGTCATTGATCAGCTCCACATGCATATGCGCCCCGAAGCGTCCGGTCGCCACCGTGGCTCCCAGTTCGCGCAGAGTGGTCGCGAAGACCTCGACCAGCGGTTCGGCGACCGCACCGGGCGCAGCGGCATTCCATGAGGGCCGCCGCCCCTTGGCGGTGTCGGCGTAGAGCGTGAACTGGCTGATCACCAGAATCGGCGCACCCAGATCAGCGGCCGACCGTTCCCCGTCGAGTATGCGCAGCCGGAACAGTTTGTCGGCCAATGCCTTCGCAGTGGTGCCGCTGTCACCGTGCGTCACTCCGACCAGCGCGACCAGCCCTTGCGGCGCGCCGTGTGCGGCCGGATCGATCCGCCCCACGACCTCATCGTCGACCGTCACCTGCGCCGAACTCACCCGCTGCACCAGTACTCGCACGACTGCAGATCTTCGCAGATGATGTTTCTCAGACGTTGAATTTCCTTGCGCGCCATCGGTAGTTTACGAACGTACGGTGTGCTGGCAGGCACAGCTGAAACGGGCGGAGCGGCAGTAATTACCGATGGCACCTGACATTAAAGACCTCACGGCATGGGCGGGCCTGCGAACGTCGGCGGGGGCGTCCGCGGACCCCCTGCTCTTCAATCCCAAGGCGGCCACACAGGCGATTCAGGCGTGCGCCGACATGGTGGGCGCCATGCGCAAGTTCCGCAAGATGGCCACCGACGGCAAGCTCAACAGTATGGATCCGATCGGCGATCTGACCTCCGGCTCGCTGCTCGCCGCGGCGTACAGCAATCACGGCACCGAGTTGCTGGATTCGATCGACGCCCACATCACGATCCTGACGGATATGGCGGAGACGTTCCGGGCGGCGTCCAAGTCGTACCTGGCGGCGGACAATGCCTCGAAGGAGGCGTTCCAGGCCGCGGACCTGGACAAGATCCAGATGCCCACGACTCCGGCGGCGCTGGACTACAAGGCGCCGCAGAAGTCGGCGCCGGGAGCCTACGAGGAGCAGAGCCTGCCCAAGGGACTCCAGAACTATTCGGGCGCCAAGGAATCCGTGCCTATTCACCTGGAGAACAAGGATTCGATGAGCTGGGAACAGCTCTACGATCTGGGGCAGTCACTGGCTCCCGATACGTATTCCAATGCGGGCGAGCTCTGGAAGTCGATGTCCGGCTGGGTGGATGACAAACTCGGCACGTTCGGGAACCAGATGCAGTCGCTCAACAAGGACTGGTCGGGCGGGGGCTTCGACAAGGCGCAGGCGGCGATCACGGCCTATGCCGGACAGGTCGAGCCGCTCCGGAACACCATGGAGCTGCTGGGCGAGAGCATGCATTACACCTCGGCCTGGATGTCCTCCACGAAGTTCTCCATGCCGACGCAGCGCAAGCAGCCGTGGAATTGCGATAAGAGCGGGGCACTGCACGATGAGCAGCACTACTTCGATCGCGACTACCTGCAGCCGCTGAAGGCGACGGCGGCGGTGATTCCGGTGGTGTCGAATCCGATTCCGGTAGCCAAGCCCGCGATGATTCCAGCGAACGATCCGGGCAAGGATCCAGGGAAAGACCCGGGCAAGGATCCGGGGAAAGACCCGGGCAAGGATCCAGGGAAAGACCCGGGGAAGGATCCAGGGAAAGATCCAGGCACGGACCCGGGGAAAGATCCCGGGAAGGATCCGGGCACAAATCCCGGTGCCAATCCTGGTGCGGGCCCGGGAACTTCACCCGGCTCCTCGCCGAAGTCGAACGTAGCCGCGCCGAAGCTCCCGGCCGGCCTCGCGTCCGACCCGAATGCCAATCCGGCCGCGACGACCGACCCGAACGCCGCGAAGCCGCAGGCCTCCGTTCCCGCCTACCCGAATCCGGCGGCGACCACACCGGCGGCGGCGACCCCGGTGTCCGCCGGTACCTCGACCTCGGACAGCGGCCAGGGCCTTTCGACGCTCACCAGTCTGCTGGGCACCCTGGCGAGCGCGGGATCGACCGTGATGCAGCAGCTTCCGACGCTGCTCACACAGCTCGACTCCGCGCTGCAGACGGGCAATACCTCCGAGCTCTCGCAGTTGCTCGGGGTGTCCCAGGACAAGGTGACGGCGGCGCTCGCGCAGATTCAACAGTCGCCCGACAAGCTGGCCGAGTTGTCGCAACTCATGGGCCTGACGTCCGCGCCGGATGCCGCGGTCCCCGCCGCGGGACTGCCCGCCGACGTCACGTCCTCCGGTGCCGCGCTGGCGACGCCCGACGCGGCACAGGTGACGGGCACACCCTCGCTGACCAATCTCTTCCCGCGCGCGGGCATTGACGGCAGCCTGGTGCAGCCGGTTTTCGGTGTGACAGCAGGGCTTTCGGACGGCGTTCTGTCCGATTCCGTGACGTCGGGTGCGGATGCGGATGCGGAAGTACAGCCGGTCGACTTCCTCAGTGCCCTGACCCATATCGGTGAGGCGCCGGCCGACATCCCGGCGGTCGAGGCATGAGGTGGGAGTTCACCGACGTCGAATTCAAGGTGCTGTGCAATCGGTACCGGTCCGGGGCGATGCCCTCGCCCTTCCTGTACCTCAGTCGCACACCGCTGCTCGACGACTATCTGCGTGAGCTCGCGGAGATCGGGGACGGTCTCGACGAGCGGCTGGAGCCGGGTTTCGCCGCCGTCTTCGAGACGGTGGCGCGCCCGGAAGTCTTTGTCGGCATGCATGGCTGGCGGGACAGCGATATCGACAATCCGAAAACGCACCTGCGGGTGCACGGGGTGCGGAGCGGCAGGCGGGCCTGCGTTCTCACGCAGCAGCCGGGTGAAACCGTGGATCACGGTGGGGCGGTGACGATGGTCGAATGCGAGCCGGAGGAGCTGCCCGGCCTCCTGGTCGCCCAGCTGCCCGAGGTCGAGGCCGGGCGTTTGCCCGAGATCTCGATCGTGACCGAACCGCCAGAACCCGATCCGTACGCGAATTCCCGCTCGGCGGCGTTCGACAGTTTCGACGACACCACCGAAAGCCGCAGTCTCACTTTCCTGTCCACGCCCGCGGAGCTGACCGGCGCCCTGCAGATCCTGCAGGGCCGCTCCAAGTACGGTCCGCGCGGCATCGCGGAATCGACCGTGGTGTGGCGTGATCTGCCGGGCGACGGCCGCTATCTCATCGACCTGGACAGCCCGGCGCGCTCGGCGGTCGGGGTGACCACCCGCCGGTTCGCCGATCACATCGAGCGGACCATCGACCGGATTCTGTGGCATATGGAAGCCCGGGGCGAAGAAGAAGAGCACTGAGGGGCGGTCGGCGCCGCCCCGGCTCTTTGTGCCGAAAGAGGTTCTGCCTCCGGGTCGAATCGGCACTCTCCGTTCATATTCCGGCAACTGTCAGGTTGCCGGGGCCTGAAAAGGTCGGCATGCCCGCAGCACCTGTCCGAGTTCTGGAGGTTCTCATGGCTGACCGGCTGACGGCCTACACGGACCTGCTGCGCACCGCGGCGGGGAAGACGGCTGCGGTGCGGGACGGTATCCAGCAGGTGGTGAACACCCTGGTGAGCTCCAGTGATTCGCGTGGGGAGCCGTGGGGCGACGATTCGCTCGGGAACCAGTTCGCGAACGGCGCCAACGGTTACCTCACGAGCAAGACGAACATTCTCGAGGGCGCGAACAATATGTCCGGCACCTTCGGCAATTTCTCGCAGGGCCAGTTGGACGCGGTGACCGAGCTGACCAATATGGACCACGGCAACGCCGCCGGGCTCGAGTGAGTCTGCCGCGGTGACAAACGAATTCGCCAAGGCGGATCTGAACTCGATCCTCGAGGATTTCGCGGATCAGATGCGCACCATCACCCGCCTGCAGCAGCAGCGTGCCGCGCTGACCGCCTCGGCCACCGTGCGCGGCAAGCGGGTCACGGTGACGGTGAACGCGGAAGGCACCGTGATCGAGACCCGTTTCCGTTCCGGCATCGAGGATCTCGACTATCCGGAAATCGCGAAGGCGGTCACCGAGGCCGCCCAGCAGGCCGCCGCCGAGGTGGCACGCCTGAGCGCGGAACTCATGGCGCCGGTGTCGCAGAACCGTAAACGCCTGCCCAAGCTGACCGATCTGATTCCGGGCATGCCGGATCTGAGCAGCGAGCTGGTGGCGCCGCCGCCCCCGGTGATCTCCACCGCTCCGCCGGGTTCCGCCGAACGTGTTGCAGGGCAACAGAATTCCGGCGATTCAGGAGTGAGCCCGCGCGGCGGGGCGATCGACTCCGGATGGTGACCGGCCTGCCATGATGGAATTTCCCTCCGGGCTCGAGTGGCTGGGCTACCTGGTCGGCATGGAGTGGCCCCAGGGCAATGAGGACCAGATGTGGGCTCTGGCCCAGGACTGGCACACCGGCGGTGACGGATTGCGCAATCTGCTCGACGCCATCGCCGAGGCCAAGTCCAGTACGCTCGCCGCCTATCCGGACGGCGATGGCGTCCAGGCGATGTCGAATGCGTTCGACCTGCTGAGCGGTCAGGCCAGCGCCGACGGGAACACCTCGATCGTCGATCTGGCGGGGTTTTTCGATCAGGTCGGTGATTCGACCTACGACAGCGGCACCCAGATCCAATACACGAAGATCATGTTCTATTCGACGCTGGCCTGGCTGGCGGCGGAAATGATTGCGGTGTGGGCGTTTCCGCCGACGGCTCCCGAGGAGGAGGCCATAGCCGTGGCGTCCGGGCGGGTGGCGGTGCGCGTCATCGCCCGGGATGCCACGGCGGCGATCGAGCGCGCCCTGACCAAGCTGGTCGGTCCGGCGCTGGCGAAGTTCCTGCTCAGGCACGTCGCGCTCAATATGGCGATCGGCACTGTTCAGGATCTCGGCGCTCAGGAGATCCAGGTGCTGCAGGGGCACCGCAGCGGGATCAACTGGGAGCAGACGGCGGTCACCGCGGTCGGCGCGGGCGCGGGCGGCGCGGTCGCGGGTCCGTTCGGCAAATGGCTGGGCGGCAAACTGGCTTCCAGGGGCATGACCGGCCTGCTCAGCCAGTTGGTGACGCACGCCGGTTCCGGACTGGTCGGCGCCGGTGCGGGATTCGTCGGCGGGACGGCTACACAGTTCGGCTTCGACGTCGCCCAGCACGGCCTGAGCGATGCCGTGAAGAACCTGGAGAACACCCACTTCGATCCGCGCATGCTGACGGCGGGTTTCGGAGCCGGCGCCGTCTCCTCGCTGAATCATGCCGGCGCACACAGCTTCGGTGGCCACGGTCCGGCCACGACGCCCCACATCGGGGATCTGTCACTGGGCGACGGCACACACCCCAGGGTGAGCGACCCCGCAGCCCTCAATACCACTGGAACCCATTCCGGCACTCCGGACGAGACACATGCGGGCGACCTGAACGGTTCCGGCGGCGTCCACTCCGGGGACCCGGGCGCTTCGAGCGGCGGTCACCAACCCGGCGATCCCCAGACCGCCCCCGGCGCCGACTCGAACCACAGGTCCGGCGACGCCGGCAATTCCGATGGCGGCAACCCATCCAAGCCGGGCGACCCGCAAACCGTCACCGCCGGCGACGACACCACGCATCGCAGCGGAGCCCCCGATCCCGGGAATGCCAACGGGGACAAGGCACACCAACCCGCCGATTCCCAACCCGGTGCCAACGCGGGTGCCGCGCATCCGCCCGCGGATTCCCAGCCCGGTGCCAACGTGGGTGCCGCGCATCCGCCTGCGGATTCCCAGCCCGGTGCCAACGTGGGTGCCGCGCATCCGCCTGCGGATTCCCAGCCCGGTGCCAACGTGGGTGCCGCGCATCCGCCTGCGGATTCCCAGCCCGGTGCCAACGTGGGTCCTGGCCATCAGCCCGCGGACTCTCAACCTGCCAACGCGGGCAATGGTCATCAGCCCGAACCTTCGCGGAACGGTGCCGACTCGCCGCAGCCGGTGGTGTCGCAGAATGCCGGCGATGGGAACTCGGGCGGTGCGAGCACTTCCGGTATGAATTCCGGTGTTTCGGCGCCCGCCGGTTCGCCTGGCCCCGCCACCGATCCGGCAGGCGCCGGCCCGACGCTGTCACCCGCGAGCGCGTCCGCCCCGCCGGAAGCCGCCCCCCAGGCGCAGCCGGCCCCGGATGAGCCCGCGGAGAACTCGAACAGCGCGCCCGCCGCCCAGCCCGCCCCCGAGATCACGCCTGTCGCTGATTCCAACGCCCCCCGCGACGCGGCCGACCCGGAGCCCGCGACCTCCGTATCCGCAGACGGGAGCGGCTCGCACGCCGCCGCCCCGCACTCATCCGCCCCCGCCGTCGATTCCCCAGCACCTGTCGCCGCCGTGCCGGAATCCCGTGCGGGAGTCCCCCTCCTGGCCGAAGCCCCGGTGGTCGCGCCGAGCGGCCCCGATCACGCCGCGGCTCCTGCGGATCAGCGCACCCCCGCCCCCGAATCCCGAGCCCCCGCCGCCAACCCCGATTCCTCCCGTACCTCGCCCCCACCCCGCGCTCCCGAGCCCCCACGCCCGGACTCGACCAGGCCCCCCGCCGTATCCGATCCGACCGCACCCCGCGCCGGCAGCGCTTCCCCGCGTCCCGGCATCGGTGAATCCAAGGCCGGAATCGACACGACCACAACAAAATCCGCCCATGACCCCGCACCCGGCGTGCAATCCGAACCCCGGGCACCCGAATCACCCGTCCGCGCACCCAACTCCGACGGCTCCGCCCCCCACCCCGGAATCCACAGCGACCCAGCCGAACCCACCCCGCCCGCCGAACAGCAGCCGGAGTCTCAGCCCGCCGAACGGCAGCCGGAATCCCTGCCCGCCGAACGGCAGCCGGAGTCTCAGCCCGCCGAACGGCAGCCGGAATCCCTGCCCGCCGAACGGCAGCCGGAGTCTCAGCCCGCCGAACGGCAGCCGGAGTCTCAGCCCGCCGAACGGCAGCCGGAGTCTCAGCCCGCCGAACGGCAGCCGGAGTCTCAGCCCGCCGAACGGCAGCCGGAATCCCTGCCCGCCGAACGGCAGCCGGAATCCCTGCCCGCCGAACAGCAGCCCGAGTTCCTGCCCGCCGAACGGCAGCCGGAGTCGTCGCTCGCCGAACGGCAGCCGGAGTCCTCGCTCGCCGAACGGCAGCTCGAATCCCCGCCCGCTGAACGGCAGCCCGAGCCCCCGCGCGCCGGTATCGCAGACCCGTCCGCGCCCGCGACGGATCGTTCCCTCCCGCATGATCCGCCAGCGGACGACACGCCCGAACCGCAGCGCGACCCCATGGAGTCGCGCGCACCCGGCCCCGACGAACAGCAACCACCGCGCGCGCCGCACGACGAAGAAGCAGTGGCCGACAACAGCAATCCGGCCGATACGCCCTCCGGCGAGCCTCGTCCGGAGGACTCCGCAGCCAGCGGCCAGCACCCAGATCCGTTGGCCCCCCGCGAATCCGGCCCGGCCGAGCCGCACGAACTCACCGACCCGCGCCCCGAAGATCCCGCCGCGCCCGACCGCGTCCCGGAAGATTCACATCCCGAGGAACTTTCGGCCCCCACCGAGCCCCGAGCCGACGGCTCGCAGCCTGAAGCCCTGCGGCCGGAGGATCACCGGCCCGAGGACCTGCAACCGGAGGACTCGCCTCCCGAGGACTTGAAGCCGCAGGATCAGCGGCCTGAAGACTTGAGTTCGGGGGATCAGCGGCCTGAGGATTCGCGTTTGGGGGATCAGCGGCTCGAGGATTCGCGTTCGGGGGATCAGCGGCTCGAGGATTCGCGTTCGGGGGATCAGCGGCCCGAAGATTCGCATCCGGAGGATCAGCGGCCCAAGGACTCTCGTCCCACGGATCCGGCGCAAGCGCCGGAGCACACCGGCGCCCCCGACCGGGAGCACTCGAGCGGCAAGCACGATGACGAAGGTCCGGAGTACTTCGGCGGGGACGACTGGGGTACGGATCCTTCCGCCGGGTTGGTACCGCTGGTGCCGGTGGATCCCGTGGTGGAGCATCCGGCCACGCGCCCGTCCGACACCGCGCCGTCACCGGCCGGGCACGACGGCTCGCCGAGTAACCATGACGCACCGCGTGATTGGTCGCCGCGCCCGGACGATCACTGGTCGGGCCTGGATCCTCGCGAGGTGAAAGAGGAGCTCGAACGTCGCTGGAACTTGGACGTGCGAGGCTTCGAACTCCCCGGTGTCGACCCGGAGGCGGTTCGTGAGTTCGCCCGCGCGATCGACGAGATGATGGGCCGCTACCCGGACGGCAGGAATCTCGAGATCGTCTCGATCGAGGCGATACCCGACCGGGATACGTTCGCCTACCACCGGCCGCGCCGTGAATATGTCGGCGCGGAACGCTATCTCCGCTTCGGCGCGGGCAAGATCACGCTGAGTCTGCACTACGCCTCCCATCCCGAGGCGCTGGCTCGCACGATCGCCGAGGCCGAGGCCGAGGCCAACGGCCACCTGGTTCCGGGTTCGGCTGCGCGCCCGGTGTATTCGACGATCGTGCACGAGTACGCGCACGCACTCGACGCCGAGGCGCAGGAGGTGTGGCACACCGCCGAGCGAGCCCTGCGCGAGCACTTCGAGAGCACCCGCCCCACCATGGACGCGCAGGAGTTCCAGGACAAATACCGGGAGTGGCTGAATCAGCTCAGCGGCTACAGCTTCGATGCGAACGGCCGGTTCGACGAGGCCGAGGCGCTGGCCGAGGCCTTCACGGATGTCGAGTACAACGGCGAAGCCGCGACCGAGCCCGCCAAGGTCCTCTACTGGCACCTCATGGACGAGATCACCAGATTCGGCCCCGACCCCGAATCCGCCGACCACGTCCCCGCCGACACAATCTCCCGCCTCCCGTCCCCGGAACCAGTCGCCGAGCCCCGCCCCGCCCCCGACGCCGCCGAGCCTCACCCCGACCGCCTCCCGTCGGAGGACACCACCTTCACCGAACCGAAGCCCGACCACCCCGCATCGGACCTTCCTGACGAGCGCCCCCATCCTGACGAACCTCACCCCGAGGACCCGTCGGCGACCGAGCACGATCCCAATGCTGACCATCCAAATGATCAGCGACCGAACGACTCTGATCCGGCCGAGGCCCCGCCACGCGACGAATCCCGACTGCCGGATAAGGCTGTGCCGCGCGACGAGGCTGTGCCCCGCGATGAAGCTGTGCCGCGTGACGAGACGCTGCCGCGCGATGAGACGCTGCCGCGCGATGAGGCTGTGCCCCGCGATGAGGCTGTGCCGCGCGATGAAGCTGTGCCGCGCGATGAGGCTGTGCCGCGCGATGAGGCTGTGCCGCAGGATGATTCCCCGCCGCGAGACGACACCTCTGTTGCCGAGCGGAGGTTGCCGGACGCTGAGCCGAAGCCCGCCGACCGGTCGCCGCAGCCCGAGACATCGCGCCCGGGGGAGCGCCCTGCGAGTGATACCCGTCCCAGCAGCGCGCGGACACCCGACGAGGCGCGCCCGGAACCGCAGCAAGCGCGCGATGTTCGCCCGGCGGCCGAACCTCCGATCGAGCAGACCCATCCCGCCGGAGCCCGGAGGGATGACGCCGCGCCCGGCGACTCGCGCCGATCCGAGGGCAATCGCCCCTCGCTCGAGCCGGTCTTCTCCGATGGATCCGAGCACATTCCGTTGGCAGCTCACGACGGCGCGACCCCGCCCGGCGAGCGGCCCGCAGGCGATGGCGTCCCGGAATCCCCGTCCCGCAAGCCTGATTGGACGTCCAGCCACGACGACGAATGGTCGGCGCGGAACGCGGACGAGATCGTCAAGACGCTCAAGGACCGCTGGGGTATCCAGGCCTACGGCTTCGACCCGGCGATCCATCCCGAGGTGCTCCGCGAGTTCGCCCGAGCCATCGACGACATGATGAAGAAGTACCCCGCTACCCGCCTGATGTCGATCCGCATCGACAATCTGGGGGACAGGACCTTCGCGGAGGCGAACGCCATCCGCGATGCCTCGGGGAACAAGCGCGCCCGGAACATCATCCTGAACAGGAAGTTCGCCCTCGATCCGGAACATCTCGCCACCCGGATCACCGAGAACGAGCAGGACGGTGAGCTGGTGCCCGGCTCCGGCGACCGTCCGGTCTACTCGACGATCGTGCACGAGTTCGCGCACGCCATCGACTTCACCACCGAGGGCAAGGCCCGCGAGGAAGCCCTCTCCGTCTTGCTCGACCACCACATGGCCGACAAGAGCTTGAAAGGCGGCTTCACCCGCTGGATGCGCCAGGAGCTCAGTGGATACAGCTTCGACGAGCACGGCATGCTCGACCGCCCCGAAGCCCTCGCCGAGGCCTTCACCGACGTAGAACTCAACGGCGCCAATGCAAGTGACGGCTCCAAGCTGCTGCACAAACTGCTCGTGGACACCCTCGCCGACCACGCCGCATCGACCCGCCCCCGAACCGACCCCTCCGCTCCCGGAGCCCCCCTCCGCATTCGTGACACAGCGGAAGGCCCCGGCCCGGCGGTCGCCCGTGATCCCGCCGATGCCCACGAGCCCCCCGGCGCCCGTGGCCCGGAGGCCGCACCCCGGCCCGAGACTCCCCATGACGCCGCGAACGTGGATCCGGCTGCCTCCCTGGACCATTCGGGCGAGCACACCGAACCGTCTCCCGGCCATGACCCGTCGGACGAGTCGCGATCGGAGACGGACGGCGCCGGGAATCCGGAGCTCAGGGTCGAGCCGGAGGACCAGACGAGCGAGCCGCTCATGCGCCGCGCGTCGGACCCGAACGATCCGGACACCTGGATCGATCGCATGAATGCCGAGCACGCCGACATCTCGGCTCGGGCGGACGCGAACGATGCCCGCTACCTCCACGATCTGGCCGACCGCGAGGTGCCGGGCACACCGGAGGCCTACGAGGCCCGCCTCCGAGCCGAGCAGGCGGACCTACTCGCCCGCATCTCCGCCGAGCGCGCGGACTACCTCTGGGAGATGGCCGGCGGCCGCCCGGAAGACCCCGCCGCAGGCGCATCCGAAAGCCTCACCGCCGGTGCGGAACCGGTGCAGGGCGGCGAGTCGAACGCATCCGCTCCGAAGGGTGAACTCCCACCAGCCGCCGACGGCGCCGGAGACGGCGGAAAGAAGCCCCCCGCTCCGCCCCGCAGCAGCGAGCCCGAGCCCGAGCCTGGCGACGAAAAGTCAACGCCCGCAAGCGAGAACGAGACACCTGCACCGGACGGCCGGAACACTCCGCCCGCCGGCGAGGGTGAGAAGCCGGCGGCCGAGCAGGGTGTGAACGCCGGGCCCGAAGGTGAAAAGTCCACGCCGCCAGGGCAGCCGAAGCCCGCAGGTGAGCACGAGGCTCCTGCGGCCGAGCAGACGCCGGACCCGGTGCACGCCGCGAACGCCGAGGAGAAGGCGCCCCCGGGCGGGGAGATGGTGCCCGCGTCGGAGGCGCCGACCGCGGAGATTGCTCCTGCGGGAGAGGGCGCGCCGGACGAGTCGGGCCCGCGTTCGGTGGATCCGGCCAAGGTGTCGCCCACACTGCGGGCGGTGCTGGACTTCCTGGCGAAAGCGCCGCTGGAGCACAATGCCCATCAGCGCACGCCGGAGGAGCTGCAGTACCTGGCCCGCCTGGCGGACGCATTGGGTCTGTCCGATGCGCTGAACCGGCGTCCGGACGCCCTGGCGTCGCTGCAGGAACTGGCCGAAATAGCCAGGGCGCGTGGCTTCTTCGGTGACCCCGACACCGGTCGTCCACCGGCGTCGATGCGGAATCCGGAGGAATTCGACCCGCTCTCCCTCGACGAGCGGTACGGCGGTGAGGAGTACTGGCGGAACGAGGTCGATCCCGACGAATTGCGTGCGACCGAGGCCGAGCTCCGTGACCTGGGTATCGCCGACCGCTTGAACGACGCCGCCGCAGCAGAGGCCGCGGCGGGCCGACCGGCGCTGGAGCGCAATGCTTCTCGCCCCCCGGACGAGCATGCCGGTCTGCCGCTGGAGCCGTGGTCGGATCCGGCCCACAATGCGGATGCCGCCCCGCGTGCCTTGACCATGGATGAGCTTCGCGAGGACATCGCGCGCCGTCTGGGCTTGTCCGATGAGCAGATCTCGCCCGAACGCCTACCGGAGACAGCGGGCGAGCTGCAGTACCGGAATATGTTGCGCGCCGGTGCGATCGAGGCCCTGGACGAGGTCTCCGCCCGCCATGACGCGGCGACCGATCCTGGACAGCGCGCGCAGCTGGCGCAGATCCGCGACGAGTGGGCACGCCTGCTGCGCGTCGATCCGGATCTGCTGGCTCCCGGAGTGCGCGAGCAGACGCTGGCCGATCTGCGCAATGAAACCCTCCGCCGCACAGCGGATGTCGCGGATCTCATGGCCGTCACGTTCCACACCCCCGACCCGTCCGGCCCGCAGCATCTGGTGCTGGAGGCCGACGGCGAGCGCGTCCACGTCACGGTGCGCACCGACGAGAACGGCGTCAAGCATCTCGAGCCCGCCACCCGCCCGTCCCTGCCCGGCGATCGGGTTCCGGCGAAAACCGAGCCGGTGCGCCCGCCGTTCCTACAGCGACTCTGGAAATTCATCCGGGGTGGATTCCACGATCAGTACCCGAAATACGCCTCGGGCTCGGGTCTCGACGGCACCGGCCAGAAGCAGATCATCCACGAGATCGGCGGCTGGCTGCACAACGACTTCCTGCACGAACTCGATATCAACCCGTCTCGCCTGGCCAAGGAATTCGCGACCTTCTGGAAGGCGCGCGAGGATCTTCCCCTGGTCAACCGGCTCACCGCCAAGATCGCGAACGTGACGTCGGAGGTTGTTCCGATGCGCACCAGGGACGGTGGCGAGTACGAGCCGTGGTTCAGCGAGGTCGACCCGGCCACCCGTGCGCGGGCGGCGGCGGACCTGCTCGCAGCGGGTATCTCGAACGAGGATCCGCCCTCCGCTCGACCGGTCGAGAAACCGCCCGCACTCGCCCCCACCGAGGATCCGGCGGCGGTCGCACAGCGTCCGCCCTTGCCCGAGTTGACAACTGGTGAGCATCCCGCCGAACTGCCTGGCGGACAGCATGATCCAGAGCCCCAGCCGCATCTGGATGATTCGGCCGGCACCCGCGAGGTGCTGCCGAAGGCGCTCGCCGATCAGCTCGACATCCGCGACGACGCCCTGCGGGAGGTGCTGAAACAGGCTGCACGACAGGGCATCGACCTGACTACGGCCGACCCGGAAACACTGCGCAAATTCGTCGACAGAGCGAACTACGTGATGATGCGCCGCGCGGGCGCGGTGGAAGCACTGGCCGATGCCGCGCGCAGCTACAACCTCCAGGACGGTCGTGTTCCCTACAGCAGGGAGATGAACTTCTTCGACAAGGATCCGCTGGGCCGTTACCTGCGTGAGCTGGTGCACAGCGATCCGACTCGAAAAGAATGGGCGATCAGCAAACTGGCCCGCAAAATCGGTTTGATCGGCAAGGACGATCCGCTGGTCACTGCGCTCGAGTGGGAGAGCAAGCCGAATGGTGGCGATCCGGCACGCCACTTCGACAGCCTGTCTCCCGAGGAGATGTCGACGCGCAAGGAGGGCATCCTCTTCGACCGCGCCCTCATGCGCGACCAGATTCGCGAGGAACGGTCGAATTGGGCGCAGATGCTCGGTGTCGGCCTGGACGAACTGACTCCCGAACGACTGCCGCACACCCTCGCCGAATTGCGCATGGCGGTGCGCGAGCACGCCGATCAGGTGGTCGATTTCCGGCACGCGGTCGACGACTATGTGAACGCTGACGACCAGGTGCGCGCGACGGCCAACGGCATCGCCGATGATGTCGCCAGATCCTGGGTCGACGAGCACGGCGGCGTGACCCTGGACGACAGCGTGAGCATTCTCGCCGGTGATCCGCCCCGCCTGACGGTGATTCGGGGCGGTGCCGACCACGCGGAGGTACTGGCCACCTTCCTCGCCGAGCATCCGGAGATCGGTCACCAGCTCAACGACGGCCGCCTCGCACTGGATTTCCGCGCGGTCAAGCTCGACGAGCTCGGCAACCTGCACGTTGTCGGCGAGCCGACCCCCGAGGTGCGCTTCCACGAGCTCGACCTGAACGGTGAGCGGGTCCCGGCCACCATGCTGCGCGGCGATCCGGCCGCACCCTGGCGCATGCCCGAGCCCTCGGCGCCCGGCCCGGTGGCAGCCGCGGAGCCGCACACCTCCCCGCGCTCAGCCGACGAATTGCTCGCCGAGCGCAATGCGCTGGCGAAGAAGCTGCTCGTCTACCGCGACGATCTGTCCCCGGATGAGCTGGCCGCGACCATCAAGGCCATGCAGCACGAGAACGCCCTGCGTGCCGCCCAGATCGAGGGCATGGCCGACTTCATCCAGAGCAGCGACAAGATCGAGGGGTTCCACGGCCTCAATGAGGCGCTGCAGGAACTGGCCCACCGGCTGGGGCTCGATCCCGCCGAGCTCACGCCCGAGCGGATGGCCGCGGCCATGGCCGATCCGGGTGTGCGTAATGTGCGCCGACTGCAGGCGGTGGAGGATCTGCTCGCGTACGCGAAGGCGCTGGGCAAACCCAATCTCGATGCCGCCCTTGCGGCGCGGGCGAAGCTGGCCGAGCGTCTCGGTGTCGCGCCCGAGGATCTATACGGCGAAAAGTACAACAAGAAGGCGGATCTGTTCGAAGCGGATCCCGAATCCGCCGACCCCAAGGCGACACTGCGAGCGATCAACGATCTGCTGCATCGGTCCCTGGAGCGGCCGGAACTGCTTGCGGCGCTGACCGAATACGCACGCACCCTGGGCAATCTGGATCCGTTCCACAACGATTTCCAATTCGACCCGAGGTCGGATCCGCGGATTGCCGAGGGCGAGCTGCCCATTCACGATCCGGACGCGCCCAATCACCTGCGCGGCTTCGCTCCCGACCTGATGGGCGAGGCGCCGCGGGTGGACGAACCGCCCCAGGACGGGCCGGTGTGGGCGCGGCTGCAGGGTTTGGAGCTCGGTGACGATCCGGTACGGAAGACCAAGGCCTACGAGGCTTATCTCGACGGCAAGATCGAGAAATTCGAACGCCCGACGGATGAGGACACCAAGCAGACGATCGAGGACCTGCGCGCCGAAGTCAGTGCGCGCGCTGCCGATATCGAGGCGCTGAAGCAGGTTTCCGAGCATTACAACCAGGCGGTCGCGCCACTCGAGGCGGAGCTTCCGCCCGCCCGTCCGAGCCTTGCCGCCGCCCAACTCGACAGCGCGCGAACCGGTTTCGAGCACGCGGGGAACAGTCTTGACGCGGCACTGAACCGGGTCACGCAACCCGATGCGCACGCACCGCATCTGGAGGCGGCTCCGGGCCGTCCGATTCGCCCCGAGGATCTGACGCCGCAGCGGCTGGCGTCCACGCTCGAACATCTCGAGCAGCTGCCCGTCCCAGAGGCGTTGCGCTCCAGCCACGAGGCGCGGATAGCCGAATTACGCGCTGCCGCAGAGGATTACCACGCCGCCGAGGAACGCGTTCGAGTGGCCGAGCGGGAGCTGGATCGCTCGCTCGCGGCCGGCGCGCGGCCGGGCGAGGCTCCGATAGACACCCTGCGCCGTGAGCACGACCAGGCGGTGCGCGACCGCAAACAGGCGATGAGCGGTGTCCGCGTCAATGAATCCGACCTGACCCCCGAACACTTCCGCGATGCCCTGGACGAGGCCGCCCAGCACGCCCGAACTCCCGATGAGCAGGCCGCGGCCACCCCGCGAATCAATCGGCTGCACGACGCGACCGTGCGGGTGCATCAGATCGAGGAATTGATCGCCCGCCACGAGGCCGAGGCTCAGTCGCAGGCTCGCGCCGCGGAGTCCCCACTCGATACCGCCCGCCGCGAATCCGCCTCGGCCCAGCGGGAACTCGATGCCGCGAAGGCCGCCCGCGATGCGGTCCTGAACGAACCGAAACCCTCCGGCGCCGCCGAATTCGAGGCGCACACCGACGCCCTCCGAGAAGCCGTACACCGCGTCGACGAGGCACAGACCGCCGCCGACCGCTGGTCAACCGAGGTAGATCGGCTACAGTCCGCCGCCGATCGCGCCGCCGTCTCACCCCACGAGGCCGCAGCCCTCGCCCGCGACGCCGCCCAGACCGCCCTGAAGCAGGCGATCACCGACTTCCGCGCCGCCACCGGCCTGAACCGCGTCGCCGAATCCGACCTCACCCCAGAACATCTCGACGCCACCCTCGACACCCTCCGCGGTGAAACCGTCCTATCCAACGCCCCCGGCAGCCGCACCGCCTTCGAAGACCTCCGCGCCGCCGCCGAAAACCTCCACCGCGCCGAAGACCTCGCCACCTGGGTCGACGAAAACATCCCCCGCCCCACCGACCCCACGTCGCCGCCCCCCAAAGGCCCTGGCCCGGACGGGGATGGCTCCGGTCCGGACGGGGATGGCCCTGGCCCGGACGGGGATGGCTCCGGTCCGGACGGGGATGGCCCTGGCCCGGACGGGGATGGCTCCGGTCCGGACGGGGATGGCCCTGGCCCGGACGGGGATGGCTCCGGTCCGGACGGGGATGGCTCCGGTCCGGACGGGGATGGCTCCGGTCCGGACGGGGATGGCTCCGGTCCGGACGGGGATGGCTCCGGCCCGGACGGGGATGGCTCCGGTCCGGACGGGGATGGCTCCGGCTCGGACGGTAGTGGTCCTCACCCCGCGGGGGATGGCCCGACCGGCGGCGCACCGGAAACACATGTAGGCCCTGGGCAACCAGGCGGGGACGGTCCTGGTCAGGACGCGAAGGGTCCTCGCCCTGCCGGGGACGGCCCGACCGGCGGTACGCCTGAGACGCCTGTGGGGGCTGAGGAATCGGGCACCGACCCCGGCGATCCGAGTGGTGAATCTCTGAAACCCTTTGTCGATCCGGCTGCGAATGCTGGTGCCGAGGGTGCGGGTCTCGGCCAGTCCGAACACGCTGGTGCGAATCCTGTTGCGGCTCAGCATGACCCGAGCGAGTCAGCGGGTGGTCGACTGGAGGCCGGCGCCGATCCTGCCGGGACCGGGGCCGAGGTTGGAGCCCAGGCCGGAGCGGGGCCGGCTCCGGAGTCCGGCGGCTGGCGTGCGGCGGGGCCCGCCCACACGCACGAGCCGACCACCCCGGATATTGCGGCCCGGTTGACGGAGCAGGGGCAGCTGGAGGAGCAGCGCGCGCAGGCTGCGCTGGCCGCAGCCGGTGACCTGGCCCGCACCCTGGACCCGACCCTCGACCCGCGCGGCATGAGCGCGCACGACCTCGAGGCCGCGATCAACACCAGGCTCGCCGCCGAGGCGACCCGCATCGACGAGATCATGAACCGCGCCCACGTTCCCAAGGAACAGATGGTGCGGTACTTCGAGGAGCGCGACGAGGCCCAGCAGCGCATGGCGGAACTGACCAGACTCCGTGCGCGCCTGGCCCAGCACTTCGGCGACTACCACCAGTCGCACCGCGATTCCGTCGACGCGATGACCCGCGCGCAAATGCTGGCAGCCGAGGACGTACTCACCCGCGCCGGCGCCGCCAACCTCGCCCCCGGCGTCGGACTCCTCGCCGCCGACCGCGAGGTCCTGGTAGTCAGCCCACTCTCCGACCCAAGCGCCGTACTCGACGAAAATCTGCGCACCACCCTCGCCGCCCAAGGCATCTCGGTCCACTACCAGCAGATCCACCTCGCCCCCGACGGCACCGTCACCGTAGTCGACCTCCTACCCCCGGAACCCCCCTCATCCGGCCCCGCCTCCGAACCGCCACCACCCCCCGGCCCCGACGGTTCCGGCCCGCTACACCCGAATCCGCCTCCGCCCCAGGGCCCCTCGCCCGCCCCGACTACCGGCGCGGAGCCGTTGCCTGGGCGTGGTCGCGGCCGGGCCGACGATTCCGGCCCGGTTGGAGCCGCGCGGGCCGAGGACGCCGGGGCGGGTGACGATCCGCGGTGGTTGCGGGATTTCGCCCGTGAGCGCTCACATATGCCGATCGTGCCGCACAACCTGCGGACAAACTTCCCGAACTACACTCCGCAGCCGTCGCAACAGCCGTATCCGTGGACGCCGCCTGCGGATTTGGTGCCCGGCCCGCAGCAGCCGCAGCCCCCGGTCCCGCCCCCACCCCCGACAATCCCGCCGCCCCCGAGCGCGCCGCCCAACCCGGCGCCCCCACACACGCCGACCCCGGCACCGCCGAGCAATCCGGCACCGTCGGCCCCTCCCATGCCGAAACCGCCTGCGCCTCGGACGGTTCCGCCTGCGCCTCCGGCGGTTCCACCTGTACCGCCGACGGTTCCGCCCGCACCCCCGACGGTTCCGCCTGCGCCTCCGGCGGTTCCACCTGTACCGCCGACGGTTCCCCCGCCGCCTGTGCCGCCGTCCCCGCCGAGTGAGCCGTGCCCGCCTGGCTCCCCGTACCCTCCTCCGGGTTGGCCACCCGGCCAACCGGTTTCGCCCCCTGGCGCCTGGCCACCCGGTGGTTCACAGCCCCCGTCCGGGGGAGCCCCCGGCGGTGGTGCGCCGTGGAATGATGGCGGCCATCCGCCGACCTCACCCTGGCCGAATGATGTTGTGCCACAACAGCCACACGGTTCGCCGGATGGCCCCGGCAGCGGCCCGCACGGTGGCGCGCCGCACGGACCGGGTAGCCCTTACGCCTCCGGGCCGGACGGGACAGGCACGCCGCACGGATTCGCGCCGGACGGGTCGGGCGGACTCGCCTCGGATGGTGGTCCAGCCTCCGCAGCCGGCGGCCCGGGCAACCAGCCCACGGCCGCGCCACCGATGGGTGCGCCGCCGATGGGTGGCGCACCCGGCCATGGCAACGGTGACGGAGCCAAGCCGCGGCAGCGGTTCCCGCGCGCCTCCGGTCCGGCCAACAGCGGCGGGGAGCTGTATCTGCGTTCGCATTCCGGGTTCGGCGAGTGCGCGCTCTTCGATCCTGCGACGGGCACGATGCGCTCGGCTCCGCCGGGCGGTGGCTCGATGGCAGGTGTCTACGGAGATATGGACGGCGTGCCCGTGATCCTCTACCGCGATGCCCAGTACGGATTGGTGCTGCGCGTCGCGGACCAGGTGTTCCCGGTGGATCGTCTGGGCGCGGACGCGATCTGGGAGCGCACCAGGGATTTCCATCGATTCGCGGTGCGGGTGGAGGCCCGCCCCCACTGCGAGGTGCGGTACCGCCCGGTGTCGTCCGACGCGGATCTGGGCATGCTCATTCGAGACGTGCTCGCCGACCCGGCCCGCAGGTCGGGCATCTTCGGGTGATCGAGGTGAGTTGGCCAATTCTTACGACTTCGGTCACCCCACGGTCATCCGGCATATGTGATGCTGACAAGCAACGAGGGAGGATACGGACGTGCGCGACGGCTATCCCAGCCACGACGAGTTGCGGGAGAACTTCGACCAGGTGCTGGCGGACGTGCTGGCAGGGCAGGGCCCCCGCAGCGCCACCGGCCTCGACGACGACACCCAGACCGCCCTGTGGGCGATCTTCAAGGCCTATCCGGACGTCACCCCCGAGATGGTCGAGGCCGCGCGGCAGGCCCTCGCCGGCCAGCTCGACGGCAGCAATGCCGCGCGCTGGGAGCAGGACATGGAGAAGTGGTTCGAGGAGCGTGAACAGCGCAAAAACGCCCGCGAGCAGCAGGAGCACCCGGACTAGCGGGCTACCGATCGAAGCGGGACGATTCGCACCGGAGGTGAAGTCGGAGAACACTTTCCGCCCGGCCCGGCGCGGCATCGTCGCGTCGTGAATTCGCCGATATTTCCGGATTCAGCAACCACACGGTCGGCCGGGATATGTGATGCTGGCAGTCGGTTAGTCGACAGCCGAGGAGGATGGACGTGCGCACTGGCTGCCCGATGCCGCGCATCGGGGCATGGAGACGACGACCCCCGAGAGGAGCCGATCGCCCATGACCACGTCGCACGATGCCAGCGAAACCCGCACCGGTGAACAGGATCCCAGCACCGCCGCTCCGGGCGCGGTCGGCCCGGACCTCGAATCCGTCCCGGATGTCGGCTTCAATATCTCCTCGGACGGCGTCGTCACCGATGTCATCGATCCCGCCGAGCAGTCCAGGCAATTGGCGCATCGTATTGCGCGCGAACTGATGTCGATCGCCCCCGAGGGCTGGCACCACGTGGATGCCGCATTCTCGCTGACTGTCACCGGCAGCCTGGCCCACGTGGTCTTCCACGACGACCAGCAGCGACAGGCCCGGATTTCCCCGCCGCAGGAAGTACTTTCGCTGGTCGCGGAGCATCGTGGGGTCGCGGCCCAGCTGGGCGACGGTCCGTGGTGGCGCCTACTGCTGTCGGTCACCACGACCGGCGAGCTGACCGTCGACCACGACTACGGCGACGAGCCCTTCCCCGACGATCAGCTCTTCGCCCCGCAGGACTATCTCGCGGACCTCGGCGCTCACCCGCGCGCTGTCCTGCCCACCTGGCTGGGCGCCTATGTGCGCCACGACAATCGGCAGTCGCGCACTCCGAAGCAGGCGGCCGTCGCCGCTCGCGCCGATCGCGAATCCGGTGTGCTGCCGACACTCTCGCAGGATGATTTCCCGGATCTCCCGCTGCTCTGGGCGCGCTGGTCGGCCATCGCTGCGGCCTTCGTCGCGGTCGGTTCGGACTGGGGTCCGCGTGCGCTGCCGTCCTTCGGCTGGTTCGAAGGCTCCCGCCGCTCCGGCTCTTCGCTGTACCTCCTGCCGGGTGGCCGCGCGGTGCTTTCGGGAGGTGTGTGGGACGCCCCGGAGTTGTCGGCCGCCTACAACGGCAGAGCGCCGCTGCCGCAGCTGTACTCGGGTGCGCCGGAGTGGGTCGCGAATTCGGTGTTGAACGCCCGCGCCGCAGGCGGTCTGCTTAGTTTCTGCTACTGGTGGGAGCGCGGTCGCTGGTATCGCGGCGAGTCTCCGGCAGCGGCCGATCTCGCCGCCGCGGTGCCCGGTATCTGGACCTCGACCACGGTCTCCGATGTGATCGCCGGCCTGGTGGCCGAGGACCCCACTCCCGAACAGCGCACTGCGATAGCCGAATTCGTCGCCGCCGCCGAGCGAGGCGATATCACCCGCGCCCTGCTGGCCGAAACATTCGGTCCCGCAGCATATCTGGATGAGGCGCACTACCAGCTGACCCTGGCGGGCCTGATCCGCACCGACCCGGACCCGCTGCCGGAGTCCGAAGTGCATTCGACGAGTTGGACGAGTTAGGAGCGGGACATGGGTACCGAATCCGTCAACCCCTGGCTTGGCACCGCGCAGGCGGCGCACGATGGCACGCTGACACTCGACAAGGGTGCGGCGACAAAGGCCGCCGGCTACGCGGCGGACCTGTCGCACTCATTGACCATGACCAAGCAGTGGGTCTTCGTGGTCAAGGAGCACAAGGGTTTCAGCGATAACGGCTATCTG
This sequence comes from Nocardia sp. NBC_01388, assembly GCF_045040085.1. Classification (NCBI taxonomy): domain Bacteria; kingdom Bacillati; phylum Actinomycetota; class Actinomycetes; order Mycobacteriales; family Nocardiaceae; genus Nocardia; species Nocardia sp. NBC_01388. The sequence goes on along the minus strand of NZ_CP109553.1, from coordinate 5,584,554 downwards.
CCGAAGGCGGTGGCGCTCGCGGGCCGTTTCGATACTGAGGGCGGCCGCCTCGCCACGATCATCGACCACTACATCACCCTGGTGGACGCGCTGGGTGACACCCTGGTGACGGCGGGCAAGCTGTACGACGCTACGGAGGAGGATTCGACCACCGCCTTCAACGACTTCAAACGGACCTCCGACGGCAACTACCCGGTCCTGAACCTGACGCCGAACGGCAAGGCCGCCATCCCGACCTGGAGTCAGCCGACGGCGGATGCCGCTTTCGACAAGAACAGCGGATACGGCGGTCTGAAGGGCATCGGCAAGACCGATCTCGCGCACTACACCGACGCGATCGGCGCCGAGGATCCGACAGGCCATGGCGGCCAGTGGTTCTACGAGGTCGGAGTCGGCATCAATCCGCAGACGGTGGCCGATCGCAGCGATGACTGGAAGACCATGGCCGGTTGGATCTCCAGGGATTTCAACACTCTCGATACCCTCATGGCGGGGTTCGAGAAGGACAAGTCGTGGACCGGCGCCGGCGCCAAGGGTGCGATCGCGGCGGTCAAGCAGTTCAAGACCCAGGCCGATGATCTCGTCACCGAGATGGGCCTGATGTCATCGAATCTGGACTTCACCGCCGGCTTCCTGCGCAATACCAAGGCCGCGCTGCCCGAGGGCTGGGACGGCGACAAACTGAACGGCACTCCCACCGAAGACGCCGTGGTCAAGGTGGCGATAGCCGGTTTCAAGGCCTGGTACATCCCCGGAATGCCGCACGCCAGCACCGCGATTCCGAAACTCTCCGATCCCACCGCACCGCCGCCCAGCCTGCAGACGCCGCCGACCCATCAGCCCAGGACCGGGCCGGGTAGTCAGCCGTCGACCGGGCCGGGTTCCTCGCCCGGAGCCGGTCCGTCGGCGATGCCGTCGCTGGGCGGCCAGTTGCAGAGCCTTTCGAACGCGGCACTGACCCCCAAAGAGGCGAAGCTCCAGACGGATCCGAGCAAGACAGATCCCAGCAAGACCGATCCGAGTAAGTCAGATCCGGGTACGTCCGGCCAGCCGGATCCAAATCAGTCGGACCTTGGTCAGAACACCAATCCCGCTGCGACGAGCCAGGACTCGAGCTCGCAGGCGTCCCAGCTGCAAAGCGCCCTGCAGCAGGCCGCCCAGAGCATGCAGTCGGCACAGACGACCACCGCGCAGCAGCAACAGCAGCAGACCCAGGATCAGCTGAAAGATATGACCCTGGCCGGAATGCCCAATCTGCTCAATCAGCTGTCCAAGGATCTGCCGGGCGGCGGCGGGCCCGGGGGCGGTGGTCCCGGCGGCCTCGGAGTGGCCCCTCTCAAAGAGCTCAACTCACGCCTGTTCCCGCGTGCGGCCGTCGCCATCGAATCCGCCGACGCCGCCATCGCCCGGGCCGGAATCGCCGCCGGTTCCGCGACCGCGGCGCCGATGGGCGGCATGGGCGGCGGCATGGGCGGTATGGGTCACGGCGCCGGTGGCCATGGCGGTCAGGGCAAGGAGCACAAGCGCGCCGAATTCCTCGATTCGACCGAGGCTCTCGAGACCGCCATGGGCGAGGCGCCGATCGTGGCGAAGCCCGTGGTGGAGGGCTGACCTCGGTGCAACGATCCTGGACCCTCACCGATCTGGAATTCCTGGTCCTGTGGGAGGAGCTCGGCGAGGAATTCCTGCCGATCCCGCTCATGTACGCCGGCCGCACCGAGTGGTGGGACGACCACCTGGCGAACGTGGTGCGCACCAAAGAGGCACTGCGCGAGCGAGATCCGGCGCTGGCCGAGGTGCTGCCCGTACTGCGCATGCCCGATGTCCGGGTGGAGGTGCGCGGCTGGGACGGCCGCGACCGCACCAGCCCCGAGGCCAGCATTCGCATGCTCGGCATCCGATCCGGCGATTTCGGGTATCTGGTGGTGCAGCACCCCGGCGAAACCGTGCGGCACAGTGCGGGATTCACCGTGACCGAATTCGACGCCCGCGAACTGGCGGCACAGATCGTCGCCGCACTGCCGGATACCGCCGCGGGTCGCGGCCGCGAGATCGTACTGGCCGAATCTGAGCACACCGACGAATTCGACTACGGCTACGGCCTGTCCCCGGCGCATGAAACCATGGAGGGCACGGTGATCGACCGCGCCTCCGACTTCCTGGCGGCCCCCGCGCCGAGCATGGGCACCATCGATGTGGTGCAGGGTCGTTCGCGATTCGGCCCGCGCGGCATCATCCGTCTCCAGCTGGAGTGGCGCGATCTGATCGATGACGGCCGCTATGTCGTCACCGCGGATTTCCCGCCCGTCGCCGCGCCCGCCGATCGCAAGCGCATGACCACGGCCGTGGACACCCGCATCACCGAGGTGCTCATGGCCATCGAGGACGAATGAGTGTGAAAGGCAGGTATCTCAGTGCAATCCGATAGTGCGCCGTTCCCGACCGAGTTCACCGTCGCCTCCCGGACGGGAGCGGTGGTGGTGTGCACCACCGAACAGGGCCTGCCGCTGGCCGTCAGCGTAGAGCGGGACCAGCTGCGCAATGATCCACAGGCACTGGCCGGTGAGCTTCTGCGCCTGTGCAAACAGTCTGCCAATCGAGCCGGTCTGCAGCGGCGCGAGCAGCTGCGCGCCGCGGGCCTGGCGCCGGAGCTGCTGGCCCTGACCGGTCTGCCGACGGTCGCCGAGGTGACCCGCCAGGAGTACGTCGAGGAGCAGGATTACGAGACCGAACCGGACAGTTGGTTGCGGCCCATCTAAACTGGACGAAAGCCGCAGTGCGGCAGGCTGATACCGATTTCCGGGCATAACCTGGGGAACACCGGTTGTTCACCGAACAGGTCCGGAGTTGGTGAACACTTTCCTATGTCCGCTGAATATTCGCTCTGTATAGTTCATTTCGAGTTGATCTTCCCGATGGGGGTCTCATGAGCAACCTCGTTGCAACGCCCGACGCGATCCGCCACTACGGTGACGCCTCGGCCGCGATGGCATCGACGATCGCCGGCGCCGCCGGGGCCGATCAGGTCGCCACCGTCGCAGCCCTGGTTCCGGTTTTCGGCCTGATCGGCCAGGACTTCCTGCTGAGTTTCGCTGGCGCGCAGGGCAATCACTTCGCCTCGAGCGCCGAACTGGCGGCCGTGCACGCCGCCACCGCGGTCACCGCGCACGAAGCCGCCGCCACCTACGACGGTGTCGAGGAGCAGTCCAGCGTCGACTTCATCGCACTGTCGAAGGAGTCATGAGCACGCCGGAGGTGCCGGGCTTACCCGATACCACCGTGGCGGATGTGCTGCGCGGCACCGCACTCGGTCCCATGCTGGACCGTCCGATCAATGACATCCTGCGCGATATGGGCCTGTCGGCGCTGCCCCAGCTGCCGCCCGCACCGCCGCTGCCGGGTCTGCCGCCGCTGCCGGTGATCGACCTGTCCGCGCTCACCCGCCCGCTCACCGATCTGGCGCAGTCCTTCGGCACCGGCCAGATCAGCGGTGCGAGCGTGGATCCCATGCAGGTGCTCTCGGGTGTGTCGAGCGCGCTGCAGCAGGTCGTCTCGATGGCCTCCTCGCTCATGTCCGTGGCCTCCAGCCTCTGGCAGGGTCAGGGCGCCACCGGCGCGGTCGACAAAGGCGCTGCGGCACAGTCGGATGCGCTGGAGTTGCAGACGCAGAACGTGCGGCAGAAGACCGTACTGGGCGGCGCGGCGACCACGGTCGGCATAGGCGCGGCGCAGATGGCGGCGATCATCACCAAGTTCGTCACGGCTGTCACCGTTTCCGCGCCCTTCCTGGTGACGCCGCCCGGCCAGGCGTTCCTGCTGTCGATGGCGAGCGAGACCGCCGCCGAGGCGACGGCCGTGGTCGCGCACACCCGCGTCCAATTGACCGTGCACAGCGCCAATATGGCTGTGGCGGGTCAGAAGGTGGCGGTCACCAACGCGCCCTCGGGTGTCGATTCGCTCTCCCAGGTCACCCAGTTGCTGAGTGGTCTCGGGACGCTGGTGAGCTCGGCGGGCTCCGGTGCGCAACAGCTGCAATCGATTGCGCAGACGCTCACCGCTGATCCCGTGGACGACACCACCGCGCCCATTGATCAGTCGATCACCACGCCCGGCGGCATCGCGCCCGGCGGTGCCGTTCCGATCAGCGGCGGTCTGGGCGCGGTGGCCCCCGCCCAGCTCGGCCAGTGGACCGGCACCCGCTCGACCGCGGCCCCCGGCGGATCCCCGGCTCCGGCCGCCGAACCGGTGGCCGCCTCGCGTGCCGCCACCTCCGGCCCCGGCATGGCGCCCCCGATCGGTGCCGGAGGTGCCGGTTTGGCGCCCCGCGACGGGGAAGCCGACGGCGACAGCGATATCCGCACCAACCTGGTGACGGGTGAACACGGCGACGACGTGGTCGGTGAGCTCGGCAATACCGGTGTCCCGGTGGTCGGCGCGACCGGATCCGCCACCCCGCGCGTCCCCACCACCAATCTCTGATGACCCGGTCCGCAGGCGAATTCGATTCGCCTGCGGGCGGATTCAGTAGCGGATGATCTCGCCCCGATTGATGAGTTGTTCGCGGTGGTCGCCCTCGATATCGAGATAGGGGCACTCGGCCGTGCCCTCGTGCAATGCGGCATCGGTATCGCCGGGCGCGATCCAGAGCAGCCGTCCGGCCTCCAGCCAGGGGCGCAGATCGAAGTCGTGGTCGCTGGGTTTCGGCACGTGCTCACTCGAATCCCGTTCCAGCCCACGCGGATCGTGGATCTCATTGGTCCGGCTGCCCCAGACATTCTCCAGCGCAATGTCCTCGGGACGCCTATTACCGAAATAGGTGATCGCCCAACCGGTATGGCGGCCGATCGGCGACTCCGACAGCACCGCGCGCACCTCGGGATCCTCCAGCAGGCGCGGGACGACATAGGGCGCGGCCGGTCCCGGCATGGCGTGGAAAGGCGCGGCGGTCACCGGCTCGGCGAGGCGTACCGCGCCCTCCATGGTCAGCCAGCTGAACGGCAATCCGGCCACGTGCCGGCGGATGGGCTGGTCCCAATCCCAGTACCAGCCATCGAGATCGACATTGTCCAGCGGCCAGCGCACCACCGCATCGGTGAACGGGCAGCGCGCGACAATGACCTCGGGTAGTTGCCGGCGGTATTCGTCCTGGAGGTCGAACACCCGATAGATGGCGTCCTTCCCCTCCGGGGTATATCCGACCTCTCGATACAGCGTGTGCAGCCGATTGCCCTCGTCGAGCAGGGCCAGTCTTTCCCGCATGCTCCAGCCTCCGGTGATGCTCCGTCACCTGTAGTAATCAGCGACCAGTAATGCTCAGCCACCAGTAATGCTCAGCCACCAGTAATGCTCAGCCGCCAGTAATGATCTGGACCGCCGATTCCTTGGCCGCCTCGTCCACTGCGCCGAGCTCGCAACCGCGCCCCATAATGTGCCGCACCAGCTCACCCTCCGGCGGCAGCCCGTGTTTGCGCAGATAGTGCGGCACCGCGCCCGACCAGATCCACACCCCGTCGGTGCGAAAGTTCAGCGGCACATCCCGCTCCTGCGGCGCGAACTCATCCACCTCGAAACTGCGCGCCGCCAGCACCACCGGCGCCGCCTCCAGATAGGCCAGCACATCGTCCTGGAACCACGGCACGATGGCCGCCCGATCACCGGCCAGCGGCCGCCCGTCCGCGTCCCGCCCCTCGTACACCCGCGCCAGCCGCAGCGCTTCCCCGGATCGCTCAACCATGGGTCGCAGCATATTCGATGTCGCTGTTCGCTATTCGGCTTCGATATCGGCGGCCCAGAGATCGACTGTGCCGCAGGGCCACCGGCCGGATCGATGTGAATCGTGCATGAAAGCCGCTGGCGCACGCCATCTCTCCGTCGGCCGGTGATTGCCGAGGGTTCACGCGATTGCCGTTCAGAGGGGCTGGCAACTCCTCCCATACCGTGGTGGTCCATAGTCCGACCAGGCATTCGGCAGGTGATAGTGTCCCGCCAGAAGGGAGTTCGCATGGGTGAGATACCGGGCGCGCGGGCGGAACTGGACCGCCTGGGCCGAGTGCTGCGTACCCAGGTTGTCGCGCTCATCGAACAGCTCACTCCGGGTGCGGACCTCATGCTGCTCTTCCTCAGCGAACCGACCGTCTCGGAGTGGTCCGAACCGGCGAAATACCGCTATTCGACCACCTTCCGGGGACAGCGACCCGAATCGGTCGGCGCCGCCGACACCGTGCGCCGCGGCGCCGCCATGCTGGCCGACGCGGGCTGGGAGGTATCCGAGTCACGGGAGGTGAACCGCACCCTCGTCACCGGTTACCGAGACGGCAGCACCATCGAACTCCGCGTGCCGGACCACACGCCCACGGTGCTGTACAGCGCCAGCTCACCGGCACTGGTCCTGTCCACACCGCAGGCGGACGAGCAGCCGGACCCGTCCCGCACCTCGGACACCGTCACCGCGGGCTACGTGCTCTGCTACGAATGCGACGGCCTGGGCGTCTGCCCCGAATGCGGTGGGCGCGGCTGGCTGCCCGACGCGGCCGCCGGACAACGCAAATGCCCTGAATGCGCGGGGGAGCGGGTCTGCCCGATCTGCCGTGGGGCCGGACAGCTGGCTGTCTCGCAATTGCAGCCTTTCCAGCGCGGCTACTACCCCGAGCTGCGGTCCGAGTAGCTCGAGCAGTTCACCAACCTCGGCTCGTGGGCCCGCCGCCGTCCTGCGCCGACTGCCAGTCCTCATAGTCCACAGCGTCACTGAACTCCGGCGCCGGTTCGACCCGCTGCGCCAGCCGCTCCCGCGCATTCGGCGGTGCCAGCGATACCGGCGGCGGTGTCGGCGCCTCGGCCTGGAGGTCGGGCATACCGTCGAAGAGCTCCGACAGCCTGGGCATCTTCGCGCGCTGATCATTGATCGGACGCAGCAACTCCTCGGTCTTGCGCCGCACATCCGCCGCGGCGTTCTGCGCCGCGCTCGTGACCGCCTTGCCGATCTCCTCGAGGGACAGCTCGTCGGCATCGGAGGCGAAACGAGTAGCGATCACCACGCAATCGGCATTAACGGTGACGGTAACCCGCCCACCAGCCGCACTGGCGCTGCCCGTCAGCTGCACGCGCTGCCGGGAAACCTCGGCGATAGCGCGCATCTGCCGGGAGAATCCCTCCAGAATCGATGCCGACTCGGCTTCCCCACGGTCCCTAGACATTTCGGCTGATCGATCGCGCTTGCGCCTGCAGTCTTCCAGTCATCGCGAGCCCTCCGAATCCACCGGTGTCTCCGCCGCAACTAGCACAGCGAGATCGACTCTGCCACAGCAACATAGTGAGCACAATATGAACAGCAGGATGCCGCAGCGCAGCATCTCCCGCCGCCGTTCCCACGGTTGTCTAAGCTCGACTACGCAATACGGCCTGACAGGTAGCAAAGGAGTCGCAGTGCCAGACCTTCCACCCCTGGCCCGAACCAACGCCGAAGCCCGCCTCTACCTGACCCTGCAACCCTGCCCCACCTGCCGCAGCACCCGCTGCGCCTTCCGCAGCTCGGTCATCACCATCGACGGCGTCCTGGCCAGCCGGTACACCGGCGAATGCCTGCGGTGTCATGCGCAGCGAGCCCACGAATTCCTGCTCCCCGAGGAAGTTCTCCCACCTCCCAGTGGCACAGTGCAATTCGGTGCGGACAACCCCTCCGAACTCCTGGACCCCGGTGTCTGGCTCTGGTACGCGGACATCTGCATCCGCCAAGTGCCTTCCGACACAGCCGATCTCGATGACCGATCGCTCCGCGCGGCCCGCCACGCCCTGGCCACCGCGCTCGCCGCGACCGAGGAAGCCCTGAAGTTCATCCCCCCTCACGCTGACCGAGTCCCCCTCTCCGCCTTCACCTCCGCCGACGGCCTGGCAATGCACGAACGCGAGTCCGGCCGCTTCACCCGTCCCCGCCTGGAAGCAGTCCGCGACACGTACGCCACCGCCCTGGCCCACTGGTAGCCCGTACCCCCCGATCGCCCACATCAGGCCGGTCACGGTGCTCGTTTATGCTGTCCGGGCAGTGCGTAGATCGACATGCAAGGGGGACCGTCGTGCAGCTGGGCGTGGGCCAGTCGTTCGCGGGGTACACGCTCGACGGCCTTCTCGGGCAAGGGGGAATGGGCCGCGTCTATCTGGCACGGCACCCGCGTTCCGGGCGCTATCCGGCCATGCACCACCGGTAGCGCCCAGCGCTCCGACGGTGGTCTGGCCACAGTCGACCGGTCCATATCAACCAGGCTTCATCGGCGATTCGGAACTGCCGGGTCCCGTGGCCGGCCCTCGAACACGGTTGCGGCCGGCGGCAATTGCCGCCGCGGTATTCGCGGCACTTTCCGCACTGATCGCGACAGCGGGCGCAATCCGCCTGTATACCCTCTACGCCGACCAGAAAGCCCGTGTCAGCCGAGCCTCGGCGATCGGCGGCGGCTACAACAGTGATCTCTACCCGCTCACCTATCTCGGAGTCGGCACGCTGGTAGCGGCGGTTGTCGCACTCCTGCTGTTCGCTGGATCCGGCCAACTGCTTGCCCGCAATGTGTCCGGTCGGCCATTGGTCGTGGCCGGCGCGGTGCTCTACACGCTGGCAGCGCTCCTCGGCCGCACCACCGACAACCGCCCCTTCGAGATCTACGGTCTGGCCATCGAAACCGCCGTGTGCGTCCTGGGTGCAATTCTCTCCATCATCGGAGCGGGATACGCTCTCGCACCGTCGGCAGCGCCAGTCGCCGATCCAGCCGAAATGCCCAGTGTCCCTGGCGGATCGAGAGTCCTTCTCATTGCAACAGGTTGCGCCGCCGTCGTCTGCGCGATACTCGCGGCGTTCGTCACCTACGGCTTCTCCAACCAGATCACCTACTCACCCAAACCGATAACCTGCCGAGTGTTGATGGTCGCCGCAGCGGTAATGACCCTGCTGCTCTTCGCCGGCGGCATCGCGCTGCTGGCCCGAATCCCCGCCGGCCGCTTCATGGTCGCCGCGGGCGGCACCGGATTGCTCGGCACAGCCACCACCGAACTCATCACCCGCCACGTATCGAACCTCCCGCTGGAGGTGATGGGCGCGGAAATCCTCCCGTACTTCCAAGAACCACTGGCAACGGTGATTTACGGTGCCGTGGCGGCCTTTTCGCTACTTGTCACCGTGTCCGCCCTGTCCAAGGTGACCGGAAAAGCACTTCGCTGAGGTGCGATCCGCACGGTCAGCAACGTTCGTCATCGATCCGCTGAATGACCGTTGCGATGTAATCGTCGAGCACGGAGACGAATCGTGGTTCATCCACTGCGAGAGCCTGTTCCGGGTTCGAGGTGAGGGCGTACCGGCCGTCGTCGACGAGGTCTCGGAAGCGAACCTCGAAGTGAGCGATACCGCGAGGACCGAAGGCCGAGCTGCCTTGCGCGATGTGGACGATGCCCGCCGTCGTGAACGGAGTTTCGAGGAATTCGGCGCTTCGCGATATCACGGTATCCGATCGCGCGGCGATGCCGGAATGCCCGAAGTCGTAGTCCAGGTTCTCATCCCGGGAGACGAGGGCTACATCTCCCCGGCGGCCGCGGGGAGCGGACGGCAGGGCCGCGGCAACGGCATCGGAGAGCTGGAGCGGGTCGCACTCGACAACGGTGTACCCCCCGCGACGCCAATACGTCGCACCCGGAAGCTGGCTTATCACATAACCTTTCGGTCCCTTCCTGACTGCGCGCAGGCGAATCTGGGAGCCCGCGCCCCACGGTTCCTGCTCGCTCCACCCGTAGGCGGTCAGGTACAGGTCGGGCTGGAAGAGTACGTCGAAGACGCGGTGAAAGTCGCTGTCCAGCTTGTGGTTCAAGCGCCTACGTGCCTCCCGCAGTTCGCGGTGGAAGTCTTCCGCGGTCCTGGTCGCCGACGTGAAGACGAACGGTTCGGGCGGCTCTTCTCCCGCCTGATCCATCCACAGGACGTAGAACTCGGCTTCGGTGAACTGCCAGGACGCTGTCATTGCTCGGCAACCGGTGTGATGTCGTCGGACAGCGCTCCGAGCACCTCACCGAGATGCTGACCGGCCGTGAGGAATTCGGCAGGCTGCTCCGTCGGGCCGTCGGACCCGGTAGTCGCCGCCAACCCGGCGCGAGGAGTGCTGACGACCGTCGGATCGTCCGTCGCCACCGGAGCGGCGGCGCGGGGGAACAGTTGAGAATTCGGAGGTGTACCAACCAGATTGCTGAGGGCCGCAGGGCCGCCGCCGGACGACCCTCCGGACGGATTGCCACCACCCGGGACCAGCCCCAGTTGCTGCAGTTGCTGGTCGACCAAATTCTGAGCCGTGCCGGCGCCGGTTTTAAGACCGTCTTGAATGTCCGTCGTGGCCTTCTGCACAGCCGATTCCGCGGCCTGGACGCCCGCCTGTATCACCGTGCCGGCCTGAGTGACCAGAGATTGGAGGGTCGGGTCGGTGGTCGTGCTGTCCGTTTTCGTGTCCGTCGTCGTATCGGGACTGGTCGGGTTCGAGTCCGTGGCATCGTTCGAAGTGTCGCCACCCTGCGAGGGATTCTCCTGTTGCGCCGGAGCGGTATCGACCTTCGCCGTCGCCGCCGGCACCGCGATCGAAGCACTCGGGTCGGGCAGGATGGGAATATTGGCGCTGGAATCCTTCACGCCCGCGACATAGTAGGTCTCCCACGCCTGCCGCATGGCCTTCATCGCCTGTTCGACTTCTGACTTGTGCGAGGTATCCGGGTAGGTGTCGGCAATGCTCTTGTGCGGCAGGAAGTTCTGCAGATTGGTGAGCCAGCTCTGAGCGGAGGTGAGAGTGGTGCTCATGTACTCCATCGAGCCGGTCAGAGCGCCCAGATTCTCGAGATACTTCTGGACCGCGGCTTTGGCTATCTTCGCGGCCGGTGACGCCCAAACCCCTTCCTCGGTCGCGGCCGATCCCTGATAGTCCTGGAGGTACTTCTGTGTGGCACTCCGGAAGTTGTTCGACTGAGACCCCAAATAGGTCTGGGCCGTGAGCCAGTCCTGCGCCAGATTCGTGAGCTGGTCGCCGATCCGCTGCCCATTGACGTAGTCCCAATGATTATGAAAGTCGTCCCACTCGTATTGCGCGCTGTACTCCGGCTCCACCCCCGCCGAATCGAGCGCAACCTGGTCCTTGGCGCCGGCGAGTACGGCCGACTGGTTCGCGCCGGGTTGCGTACCCGGCTGTGCTGCCAGTCCGGGTTGTCCGCCGGGTTGCACAGCTAATCCGGGTTGTCCGGCGGGCTGTACCGCAAGTCCGGGTTGCCCGGTCGCGGATACCGCCAGAGTCGGCTGCCCGCCTGCCTGTACCGCCAACCCAGGTTGGCCACTGACGGAACGGTACTTCTGAAAGGCAAGCGTCGCTTGCTGATCGGTGAACGTCCCATTCTTGAACACGTCAGCCGATGCCTGATCCACCCCGGTGAATATCTGACCGGCCGCACCGAACGACTCACCCATCGTGGTGAGCACCTGCTTGTGATCCTCCAACACCGTATCGATCAGATTCCTGGCGACAGCATTGAACTTATCCGCCAACTTGGCCCCCGACCCCCGCTGATTCAACGGCTGCACGTCTTTCGCCCGCTGAAACACCCCGATAGCCGACTCCACCGCGGAAAGCATCCCCGCACACTGCTGAGCCATCGTGCTCGCCGCGGTCGCATCAAAGAAAACACCCGCGTGCGCATCGTTCCGCAGCCCACTCAAGGCGTTGTCCTCAGCCATCCCTATCCTCTCCGGGATCTGCTCGCACCCGCCGCTGACCATATCGGCACCTGCCGCTGTCCGCCACGGGTTGCGGATGAGTCCGGCTTACCTGCACCAGAAGCGAGACTGCCTTGCCGGCTTCGGCAATGGCATAGTGGCTGTAATTTTCGAGGGAGCGGAAGCTGTTAGCACTGTGTGCAATGCTGGAGTTCGTCCGACAGAGGAGGTGAACGGACATGCGGCGTGGTCGTCCCACCAAGGAACAGTTGCGGCAGAGCTTCGATCGTGCACTGCTGCGGAGCATGACCGAGGGCGGTGTCTCCAGCGAGACCGGGCTGGACGGCGAAACCCAGAACGCGCTGTGGGCTGTCGCCCGTGCCTATCCCAACGCCACTGACGAACTTGTGGAAGCTGCTCACCGGGCCTTCGCCGGTCAGCTGGACGGCAGTAATACCGCACGCTGGCGGGCGGAGAGGCACCGGCGGTTTACGGGGGAGCAGGAGCAATAATCCGCCTCGGGTGGACGCGGCCCTGGGCGCCGCCGCCGAGCGCATTGCGGCAGTGGTCGTCGAACAGCACGCGGCCACAAGCGCCCTCGCCGAGATCGTGCTCAGCGTATTCTTCCCGGACCAGCGCCGAAGCCTTTCGATGTGGTACGAATTCGTGCGCCTCGAAGCGCGATCGAAGCGTTCGGAGCAGGACGTACCCGCGGAGTGGCCCGATGTCGCTTTCTGGGTGGGCACAGATTGCGGGGCTGGTTAGGATCGGGGTGGCGGTATTGGGGGAGCAGGAAGGCTTTCGGGCTATGGGTGAGGGATCCGATCAGCTGCGCACGGCGCGGGTTTATGACGGGCTGGACGACGGTGGGCGCCCTATGGCGGTGCGGGAGGTGCTGCCGGATCGGGTGTGGGACGAGCTTCTTACGTATTTGGAGAGCGCGCCGGTAGTGCTGGCTGCGCGCAGCTTCGATGAGGACGAGTTCATTCCTGGCGATCGTGATGTGCCGCTGAAATTTCGGACCGACGGAGACTGGATTTGGTCGGGCTCGGTGCCGCACTATCTGCGCAAGCACGGGTTGCCGCCGGAGCCGGAGTTGGTGCAGCACATTATTGATCGCGAGTATCGGCTCGGCGAGATCGATGAGGCAACAAAGGAACTCGCGACGGATCATTACGGGTGGATGGGAGGGTGAGGTCCGATGACAGTGCTGAACAGTGCGTCGATCGCTCTGCGTGCCGAGCTGCTGCGGGAGAGCTGGCGGCTGATCGAAGAAGCGGTTGAGCTCGAGTGGGTGCGCGATGTCGAGGCGGCGCGTGCGCTCCGGCGCCGCGCCTCGGAGGTGAAGAAGCAATACACCGAGACGCTGCCTGATATCGCGGTGGCGCGTTGCCCGGAAACCGATGCGGTCGTGGAGTATCCGATCGACGTTGTCGATTTCGACGGCTGGTACTGGGATTCCGGGAATCCGTGGCGGCGGGTGCCGGCGGTGCCGAAGAACTGGTTGACAATGTGCGGCGCGGTAATATTGAGCGAGCCCGTGGCTTTCGCACCTTTCAGGTGCGAGCCGGGGCCCGGTCTCCCATATGTGATTCCGCGGATTCTCACGCACGACGGAGTACGCGCGGTGCTCAAGCAGGTCCCGATCGGACCGCACATCGGGTGGACCATCAGCTACTTCGGGCCGCGGCCCGAAGGGGTCGAGCTGGAGAACACCTGGGGGTCGAATGTTTACGACATCTACGGTGACGACGGTGAGTGGCTCGGCTGGGGTGAGTACGAATCCGAGGTCGAGGACTACGATTTCGACCTGGTGCCGTGGCTGGAGTCCGAGAAACTGCTCTGGATCGCACCGGGCGACGTGGATGTCCGGTTGCATACCGGAGTTGCGGGATGTCCGTACGTCGGCCTCGAAGGAGAGCGCCGTAAAGCCGGGATCTTCCGCGGAGCGCTGCACCGGCACAGCTGAGATCCACGCCGACACGGCACGAGAGATGTGCACCGTGCGCGCCGGAATCGATGGCTCAACTGTCGGATTGCTCCGATGATTTGTAGTGGTCGCGTACCTCGCCCGGCACGATGGTGTTCTCGGGCGTCACCGGACCGAATCCCTTGTTGAACTTTGGATTGTCATCGACGATCCGGTCGGCGGGGCTAAATGCCTTACGGGCGCGTATATCTGCCGCAACCTGCTCGTCGATCTCATGTAATCGCTCGACGGTGATTCCCATACGTGCGGCGGCCTTTTCGTCGATCTCCCGCTGCTTGTCCGTTTCAGCAGGTTTCATCCACGGTGGCAAGGGTAGTGGTTGCATGAACGGCTCCTCGCTCAGAAATAGGCCGTGATCGCGGCGTCGAATTTGACGTCGGACACGTCGACGTCGCTACTGGGCCGGTAGTTCCGGCCGCGCACATGATCGAGGAACTCGGCCGGAATCTCCAGCGCATAGTTCTCCAGATAGTGGACCGAATCTACCCGCCAGATCCACTCCCCGTCCGAGACCAACGACGGCCCACTGCGGATCGACTTGGTGACATCTAGCAGATCGGTGACATCCCCCGGTACATCGAACACTGGCGTCGCCGCCCTCATGTACTCCGCCACCAGGTTTCGATCGTCGACCGGCTGATCGGTGCGAGAGCTCCGCAACAGTGGAAGCTCCTCGCGCACCTGTCGGTACATCTCACGGTAAATCCCGACGGGCTTCAACCCGCCAGCTGTAGCTTCGGTCACTGTGCTACCCCCAATATGACATGACCATGGACTTCGCCCAGCCTACTGGGTCGGCGCGGCAGGCACGTGGATCGAAGCGCTCCTCTCCCATTCCCGATCACTCCGAAATAACTTGCACGCCAAGGGCGTCCAGTAAGTTCTGGCAGATCCAGCACGGCTCAGTCAGTTGCCCGTGTTCAGGATTGCCGTGCGGCCGGATCTTCTTCGAGACGAGGATTGCTCCTCTGAAGTGCCGCAACGCCTCCTCGAGGGAGGTGCAGTCTTGGTCGGTGCGAGTAGTGTCAAGCCCCCATAGCTGGTCTGATATCAATGCAAGTTCTGCACAGTTGCCCGCGAAGCGCTGCGGTCGCGCGGCCAGTTGCGTATGAAGGAACGAATCAACCGATGGGTGATGGTTTGGTACCCCCTCGCCGAACATGCTGGTCTGGCTGAATATTTTCCCATTGATTAACAGGGACGATGCGAATGCGGGAAAAGGATCAGACAAAATACCCCTCCGCATCGGAGAGTGTGTTTCCGGATAGTATCGATGAAAAGGCTTCGTATGCGTTCATTCCGAGAAAGTAGCCGCCGGTATGATGAAGATAGAAGAATCTACCGATATCATCGATAAGCCATACTCCGAACTCGTATGTCTCAACCCCGATTGGAAATATTTTTCGATTCAAATCACTGGCGAGCTGTGCAAAATCTTCTGCATCGCCTTCATATCCAACCGTTGGATCCAGCATCAATACCGCCTCGGGCGATTTGTGTGGTAACGGTAATTCCAGTTCTCCATAAGAGCGTGTAAATTGGATCGCGGTATCGGGCGCAACTATTTGCCAGCCTTGACGCGACGCGTCATCAATTCTTATTTGTATGAACTCCTCTGCTTGCTGGCCAATATCCCGCCCGGGAAACCATCCGGCCTCGGTGAGCCATCGGTCTATTTCGTCAGGTTCGAAATCTTTTTTCACCATGTTCCTTTCGGCGTCGCCGTGGTCTAGATCGGATCGATCCCGAGCTGGGGAAGGACATGCTTACAAGTATCGCAGGGAGGTATGTACTCATTGTGACGGCGCAGCACGATACCAGTCCTCCGCTGTATCAATTCACCAACCGTACGAGTATGGATCTGGGCCCCTTCCAGGAATGCCTTGGCGGCGGCTAGGCTCGATATTCTCGCACCGCTATCTTCCAGCTTCGCCAGCCGGTCGCTGATGAGGGCAATCTCGGCACACTTACCGTGGCCCATCCCGATCTTATCGATTCGACCTGCATCGCGGCCCGCCTTGATCTCATCGAGGAGATGTTGAATGACTGGATGGGTGTCAGGCGTCACATGGTTGCCCAATTTTGTCATGCTCGTATGTGCAGTCAGAAGGCCGTCATGCAGCAGCGTTCCAGCACATCCATCCTTGATTTTGGTCTGCCCCTTTGGAACGTTCAATCGGTTCGCAGCATCAGCCTCCGCCGCTGTCATCGGAGGTTTGAGCGCGTCATCCGCGAGTTCGTGGGCTCGATATTTGAGTGCAGCGACCTGTTCGTCGGGATTCAACGTAGAAATGTCTTCCACGGGCAGCCGGTAGTGCCTCATTTCACCGGCCGCCGATCCATGCCAGGGCGGCTGGGGTTCCAGTGGTTCGCCTCTGGGCTCGCTGGCGTCTGCACTCCCGGCGCGGTCGCGCGCCTCGTTGGGTTTGATGTCGTGTTTGTCTGTGTCATGAGTGCCTGGTGCGAAGCCGTCGTCGGTGGCGGTGGTTTTGCTGCCGTCGGGGTGGTGGGTTTCCCATTCGCCGTCGGGTGGGATGCGGGGGCGGCGGGTGCCGTCGGGGTGGGATTCTGCGGTGCTGGTGTAGAGGCGGCCTTGGTGGTCGGTCCATGCGGGTTTGGTGGGGGCCAGGACATCTACGTCGAGGTGGGCGGCCAGGCGCGCGGCGAAGCCGTTGGTTGCTGCGTCACAGCCGATGAGGCGGATGGGGGTTTCGCCGTCCCAGCCGTTGTGGTGCAGGAGGTCGCCGAATTCTTCGGGGGTGTAGGTGCGGTCACCTATGCGGGCGTTGCCATTTTCGTCGATGTGGACGTCGGCAGTGAAGTGGTCGGGGTCTTTGGGGACTTGGTCGGCGAGGTTGGAGAGGACTTCGTCGTCGGGGTGGAAGGAGGCGCCCGCCTCGGTTTCTTTGCCGGGATGGGTGTGGTCGCCAGACTCGATCTCCGTCGGTGAGTGGGCCGGCTCGTCGACAGCCGGCGCTTCTTCGGAGTTGGGCTGGACATGTTCCTGGTGCTGCTCGGCCTCGGGTGCCGATGTTTGCTTCGCATCGGGTGTCAGCGGCGCACTGCTGTCCTCGGGCAGGGTGAACGGCTTGTCGTGCTCGGATGGTGCATTGGTCGGTTCGAGGCTTGTATCGTGCGGAAGTTCGGCGGGCGCATCGATTTCCGGCTGGGTGGCGTTGTCGACGGTATGCGGGACCGGGATCGAAGAGTCGATCAGTATCGGGCCCGCGTCCGGGCTGAATCGAATAAGCGGTTCGCCGCCGGGGCCGTGGCTGTTGACGATCTTTTGGTAGATATCCTCGTTGACCGGCGGATCCATCTCCGGCCAATAACGATGCGGACCGTGCATGACGCCCATGTTCTCGTCGATCATGCGGTTGGTGACCTCGGTGACCTCCTCGAGTGACAGCCTGTCTCCGTTGGGCTTTCGGATGTCGAAGAGGTCGTGGTCGCCGGTCAGCGGCCGAGGTTCGCCAGTGTCCTTGTCATAGGCATATACGACCTTGTCCTCGACAAAGAACTCCCTCTTGTCGGCGAACTTCGCCATTTTCTCGCCGTCTCGGTTCCATTCGTTGAGACGCTCGGTGTATCGCGAATTGACTTTGTCCCACAGCTCGGGGGGTACCTCTGCCTTCGCGGGCATTTCCGGTTCGAAGAAGCCGACCAGGCCGATCTTGTCCTCGGGTGCTCCGAGGTAGACGTCGAACTCATTGATGGACTTGGCTTTGATGGGCTTAGGTTTCGGCATCGCGCCCTCTTCGAGCCAGCGCACAGCACTGGGCGTGGTGGGGCGAACGTCCATGACGTAGTTGAACTCTTCGCAGATCCGTTGGAAGGCACGCTGATTCGCCACCGGCATACCGCGCTGGTTGAGGAGTTCGTCCTCGGTTACCGGCCGAGGGATTCCATCTTCGTCGTCGTGCCTGGTGTGGGTGTTCTCCTCGGGAGTCGGCTGGTGCGTGGCAGCAGTAGGATCCGAATCCACCTCGTTGCGATGCTTGGGTGGCTCGTCTCGCGGCTCGGCGGGAGTGGTCTCCTGCTGCTGCGGGTCCGGACCCGGTTTGTTCAGGGCCTCGGACTTGTTGTCGTTTGGCTGTTGTTCCCGCTCCGGCGCACGTTCGGCCTCGAGCCCTTCGGTCGTTCGAGGCTGCTCTTTGTCATTTCGAATCGGTGCTTCATCCTGGCGCGGCTGCTGCTCGACATCCCGTGCGGGTTGCCCATCGGCTGGAAGATCCTGGCGGGGGCCCTGTTCCGGGCGTGGTTCCTCGATCGCAGGTCGATCGATATCGCGTGGATGTGGCGGTTCGGTTGTGTCGTTCGACCGCTCCGGCGCTCGTTCTTCGGACGGCGCCGGGCGCTCGGATGCCAGCTCTTCCTCCGACATCGGGGGCTTCGGCACTTCGGAAGTGCGGGGTGGATCCGATGTGGGCTCGGCCGGCTCAGTCGCAGGCTTGTCTTCAGGGCTCCGATCCGACGCGGGAGTTGTTTCATCGCCGGTCTTTTCGTCGCCGAGGATGTCCCAGTTCTCGCGGGAATCCTCCTCGTACTTCGGGAGCTGCCCTTCCGGCTGGTCGATCGGTTTGTGGACAGCGGGCTGTGGCGTGGTGCCGTCGGCCTCGGCAGGCTGGAACGTTCTCCATTCGGCAGTGTTGTGGAGGGTCGCGGGTGAGTCGGGTAGTGCGCGGACGCCAACCAGATCCGACGGCGCACGCACCGGGACGCTGAGTTCGTTGGCGATGTGCTGAGCCCAGCCGATGTCATTGCCACTGTGACATGAGAGCAGGCGGACGGGAGTGCCTTCGACGTAGTCGGGATTGCTGCGGATGGCCTCGACGACCTGCTGTGGATCAACCTCGAAATTGCCGTTGGTGGTGGGCTTTCCGAAACGGTCGCCGTGTATTACGACGTCGTGTTCGCCCTCGTTGCGGACGTTGTCGAACACGCGCTGGACTTCGGGGGAGTCGCCGAGGGCGGTCCGGTCGGAACCGTGGCGGACCGGCAGCTCCTCGGAGGGATGAACGTCGCCACCCGGAGTCGAAGAATGATCGCCCGGCTGTCCCTCGTGCCCGGTGTGATCGGCCGGTGTTTCGTGGATCGGGGCAGGTTCGGCCGACTCGTACAGGTAGATCCGGGTGACACCGAACAGCCCCGCGTCCGGGTCCCTGACCACGCCGCGCACCTCGAAGTTGGTGCCAGGCTTGAACAGCACCTCCTTCTCGCCCGGCCGCGCGGAGAGGGCGCTGATATCGCGGCCGGTTTCCGAGTGGATGATGAATTCGACATTGCTGGTGAAGATTCGCCGCGGATCACGCGAAGTGCTGGTGAACGAAGACTCCGGGACCGTCTCTCCCTCGATGTAGCGGGCGATCTCCTCTTTACTGAGATGCGTACCACGCCAGACGGTTCCGTCGTAAGTCGGCATTTTCTCGAGTCCCGACACCATATCGGAGACAAGCCTGTGCTGTTCCGGGCTGAGTTCGAGCCCGTTGCGGAGACGGTTGTTCAAATCGCTGTAGACGTCCGCGTCCGGATCGGTGTAGCGGTGCAGGGCGCCCTGCTCGTCGGCGGTAGGCTCCGTCGCAGGTTCGGCTTCGGGAATCTCGTTGTGCAGCTGCGTATCCGGGGTGTCGGGGTGCGGTTCGTCCTTCGGGTGTTCGTTGTGCTGCTCTTCGGCCGACTCGTGTTCCGACGGCTTTGAGTGCGGCTCTACATGAGATTCGGCAAGATCTTCCGGGCGAGGTAGCAGATGCTTGTAGTTTTGCTCTATGTACTGAGCGAGCGTGGCATCGCGATCTTTGAACGACTGCCACGCGGTGGCCCCGGTCTCCAGGTCGCGCAGGCCGAACTCGTCGAAGAGTTCGCCGATTCTGGCGCGCAGTTCAGGCAATTCGGATGCGCGCGCGGGATCGTGGGAGGCCGCGAAGATATCGTTGATGCGCTCCCGGATCTGTTGGAGAGTGTCCTTCGGGTGCGGAGTCGACTGCGGATCCAGATCGGGGTGGTGCCCGGATTCGTCTGCGGATTGCTCGGGTGCGGGGCTCTCGGATTTCGCTTCGTCCGGATGCGGTGTCTCGGTCTCGGCCGGGCTGTGTGTTTCCACGTGCGCGGGTGCTTCCTCGGCTGGAGGGAGCAACTCGTCGCCGTAGTTGGCGAGGTATTCGGCCATTCCGGAGTCGTGTTCGACGAACTTTTGCCAGATATCAGGATCGCCTAGGCCGAGGTCGTCGACCCGGTTCGCGAATTCCTCACGCAGCTCCGATAGCTCATCGGATCTTGCCGGATCGTTATGAGCCTCAATGATCTTCAGGACGTTGCCGCGGAGGTCGTCGAACCCCTGGTGCAACTCCGCCGTCAGTTTCGCAGCGGGAGCAGCAGTTTCGGGGTGATTTGGCTCGCCCGCATTATGTGCTGATGCGTCCGGGCCGTTCGGTCGAGCGATTCTGTCTTCTGGGAGATGAGTGAACCCGTTCGGGGCGGTGCTGTGTTGGTTGGCGCTGTCCAGAAGATGCCAGTACAAGACCTTGGCCGGTTCGGTCGCGCCTTCGCCATTGTATTCAACATCGGTGAACGCCTCGGCCAGCGCTTCGGCGGCATCGAACTTGCCATCCTCATGGAAGCTGTAATCGCTGAGCTGATTGAGCCATTTGTCGAACGCAGCCTCGTCCACTCCACCACGGGTGGACTTGTAGTAGTTCTCCAGCGCCTGTTCAGCAGTATCGCCAGCGCGTCCTTGGCTCTCGAAGTCGATTGCGTGCCCGAACTCGTGTACGAGTGTCGAATGGATCGGGCGATCGCCGGAGCCGCGTACAAAATGGCCGCTAGCCTCGTCATCCGCGATTGTGTGGGCCAACGTCTCGGGGTCGAGGGCGTGGAGCTCATTCAGGGCAAGCTTCTCAGTATCTACCCGGCCGTCGGGCCTCACCCACGCAACGGCTTCGGCGTAATTTTCCTCGGGCATCGGCTCGATGACGACTTTGGGCAAATCGACGTCCGGGTAGCGAGACAGCATGTCGTCGACAGCGCGGGCGAATTCGCGCAACACCTCTGGCTGCACGTTCGGATTGTCGAAGCCAACTGTTTCGACTCCCCAGCGTCTGGACAATTCGTCGGAGATCTCCTGGGAACTCATCCGTGACCAGTCATCGTCGGGGCGCGGAGACCAATCACCCTCGTGCGGATGGGCTTCGACGGGATGGGCCTCGGACTCAGGCGACTGTGGGTCGGACTTCCGAGGATGTTCCGAAGAGCGCTCATCCGAATGCTCGTCAGCTGCGGCCCTGGGCTGGTTGTCGCGGCGAGAGCCGTCCTCGATGTTTCGGCTCGGTGCGGCCCGGGGACCTTCAGCAGGTTCGATGTAGGGGAACGGGGCCACCGGCTGATCCGACGCGGGATTGGCGTCATGCTGATCGCTGTCCGCTGCAGGGTCTTTCGAATCCTTGTCCGGGGTACGGGTATTCGTCTCTGGTTTCGTGGTCGCGGTGTTCGGCCGAGCTTGGTTCAGGTCTCGGTCAGCAGGTGGGTCGGTCCGCGGTGCATTGTCGCTGGGCGCCGGTCGGATGGGCGGCGCGTCGTCGCTCTTCTGGTCGGGCCGCAGGCCCTCCGGCGCGGGCGACGCTTCCGGTCGAGGCGCCACGACATCGTTGGTTCGTACAATCGACGGCTGAACGGCGGCTTCGGAGCGAGCCGGGAGTGCTTCGGGTCTCGGCGCAGCGGCCTGAACCTCCGGCGCTCGAACCTCCGGCGCCCGGGCGCCAGGTCCCTGCACGGGCTTGTCCTGGGCGCCGGCAACGAAATTCGCCTTCTGATCGGCGGGCGCGGCGTTGGCGACGCGCGCTGAATTATCGGCTGCAGGGCGCGGGGTCGCTCCGTCCTTCGGAGCCTGTGCCTCGCCTGGGCGATCGTTCACTGCCGCCGGGCGTGCCCCGCTGTCGGATGGTTTGGCAGCGGCATCTGCGGGTTTCGCGGCTTCGGCGCTCGGGCGGTTCGTGTCACCGGCACCGTTGCGGCTATCCGAATTCGGTTGACCGCCTCGGTGTTCCGGTGCGTTCGCCTGGCCATTATTCGGAATACTCTCCTGCCCAGGAGAATTCGGTCGATGTCCATCGCCCTGTTGAACGGCATCGCCGGGCTGTGGGTGGATGACCTGCTCATCAGAAGGCTTCTGAGGCGCGTCTATCGCTTGTGGGCTATCGGCTTTGGTCACGGCGGCGGGCTCGACAGGAGCTTGATTCGTATCGGCTTCGAGTTTGGCGGCCTGATCTATACGGTTCTGTTCCCCCAGTCCGTGTCCACCGCCACCCATGGTGCCCATCGCCAGTCCACCGATGAGCAGCTGCGGGCTGAAACTCTTGTCGACCTTGTTCCAGTCGCCTTTATTGTCGTAGAGCTGGGTGCCGAGGCCCGCGCCGTACATACCGCCCGCGCCGGCCAGCCCGCCGACGCCTCCTGTGAGAGTTCCACCCAGCCATTTCGGAAGCTGCTTCTGATCCTTCAGAAGTTTGGTCATGATGTCGTGCCCCGGCCCGCCGAGTGCGCCGCCCGCGCCCCACTGAATGGCCGTCTGAAAGGTCTGTTTCAGATTGAAGCCGTCGTCGCGATGATTCTCCATGATCTGGACGACCTGAGAGCCGGCGTCGAGCCCGGCGCCCATCATGCCGCCCTTGAGAGCTGCGACGGGGTAGCGGACCAGCGGTCCGCTATCGGCGATGGTTTGATTCAGCGCCCGCCACTTGTTGCCACCGGCCGCCAGCTTTTCACCGGCCGCAGTGAGCTTTTCGCCCAGCGGAGCGACTCGCTCACCGAGTGGAACAATGACTTCGCGAACCAGTGGCGCCGCTAGTTCTTTCAGACCTGATTCCAACATGATCGCGCTGATTCGGTCGGCGACCTCTGCGGCGAATTTGGCGAGGACCCCGCGCGCCGCCAGAAGATACGCGGGGACGGCAGTCGACCCGACCAAGGACGACATCAGTGACGTGACCGTCCACAACGTCATGACCGCGAAGATCTCCGACTGAATCTTCGCGAACTCGATTTCCGTTGCGGTGGAACGCGCGTCATGACCGAGGGCTTGCATGCCTTCGATCAGTTTCGGGATCGAGTGCTCACCGTCGAAGAAGGTGGCGAATGCGGCAGTCGCAGCGGTCGCACCATCGCCGACGTAGTGTTTCGGAACCTGGTCGGTAATGCCTTTGAGCGTCGGCTCGAGTTTTTCGAGCTCGGCCGCCGCATGTTTCCAGGCATCACCGAGCGCGAACAGTTCGTCCTGGTCGCCCTTCGGGTAAGCCATCCCGAAGTTGAGTCCCGTCATCAGCCAGCCGGGGAAGAAGTCCCCAACCGCCGTCGTCCAACCCATGCGCCGGCCCGCGCGTCGCTAGCTCACCATTCCGGGGCGGCGATTGTGGATCGGGTGGGCTTATCGTGATCCCACTCCTCGACATTTGTAAAGCGCACGGGCTCTTCCATTTCCGGTGCGATGCGCTCTGGTGAGCCAGGGGGCGCAGTGGAAACCTTTGGTGGCGTGGGCATCATGGCCTTAATGTCCGGCATGGCGGGGAAGAACTCCGACAGTGCCGGGATACGCGCCTGTTCTTCCAGCGCGGCTTCCTGGATTGTCTGCGCCTGCTTCTGTACCTGGGCGGCGGCGTCCTGGGTGGCGGTGGTCACAGCGGCAGCGATCTCGGAGTAGGTGAGATCGTCTATGTCATCGGAAAACTCGGTCTTGATGACGATGCAATCGGCATTCACTGTGATGGTGACTCGGCGGCCCGCGGCATGTGCGGTCGCGGTGAGCCGGGCGCGCTCCTCCTGCGCACGAGCAATGGATGCCATCCCGCCCTGAACCAGCTCCACCAGTTCGGCCAAGTGCCCCTTGGCGGCCTCGTTCGCCATGTTTCTCCTCCCCAGCCCACCAGACGACCGCGACAAGCGCCGCGCATGCAGGCCTTTACGTCCGGTTAGCGGAAGCTGTCGGTGTTGTTCTCTTCGGCCCGCTCGAGGGTGTTCGCACTGTCGCTCAGGCCGACCGAGTACTTCTGCATCTGAGCCACCATCGCGGTGAACGTGTCCTCCAGGGCGGGTCGGCGCTTTGTGTAGCCACTGTCGCCGTCCGCGAACCGTTCACCGTATTCGTCGTTGCCCCAGCAGCCCGCGTAGCTCTTTGCCGCAGCGTCGAGAGCAGTCCTGATGGCGTCGAGCGACCTGGCGCCATCGTCGAGACCGGTTGCTGTCGAACGCAACCCCGCAATCTCGACCTTCACGACTTCGGCCATGGTCAACCCCCCGGTAAGATCATTGGAGCAAATTCTCGACGATCATATACGCCCTGCGGTTTCGATGGCGATGTCAATACCCCCAATGGCTTTGCGCCTATTCGGATGTGACGACCCCGGCCAACATAAGCTGGAAGTACGCATTATGAGTGTCCGCTCCGTTCCCGCCGAGGATCGGCGCGGCAAACGACCGCGTCAGAGTGCGGCCCTCGGCCGCAGTCACCAAATCCACTGCCGCAGCTGTAGGGACTCGCTCATTCAGTTGGGTGACTACATCGGCAGTGCTCCGAGTGCTCCAAACACCGGGCAGGGCGGGACGCAACGCGGTGGCAGCCGGTGACTCACCGCAATGCCACTCTGCACCGTCCCACCAGTAGCAAAACGACAACAATCCGTTTGCGGCACGAGGATTCAGCACGGGATCGGCAACCCAGTCGGGCGCGCCCCGATACAGCTGTGGCAAGGCGACACCGCCGTTGTACGCGGCTTCGAGCCTTGGATCGTTCCATAGTCCGCCAGAGAGGACCGCACGTCCCTGTGGAAGCAGATGCAGGGTGGACCCGCTCCGTGACGTTCCTTCGAACCAGCCGAACGCCGCCGTGATTCTCGGCCCCAACGGTGAGTCCGCTGCTACGAAGGCGGCGGCAATCGTTGCCCAGCGTGCCCACATCAAAGGCAGCGGGGGAAGGTCGATTTCGACCTGTGGCGCGGATGCGCCATCATCAGCTCCAGCCTGCGCGGCAATGCTGGGCGTCCGGACCTGCCGGTCAGCATGGCCTACGTAGGCCGCCAGCCACACCGGAAGTCTCGGCCGCGGATATGTCTGGAGATCCGCACGGTACGCCTGTGGCGGAAACAGTTGGTGATCAGGGAAAGGCTCTGTGCCATAGTCATATTCGATCTGCGCCGAACCGGCCCGGGTGACCGAAGCCAGAAACCGCCACCAGGGACCGCTGGCCGACCCGGCCGACTCATGCCGAAGCTCCCGCAGTAGCTTCACCATTCGCGCCGACAGCGGCACCGGCGCCGCGTGCTGTCCGTCCGACACGATCACCTGGGCTGTCTCGTCACTGACGGTCATGGCGACCGCCGCATCCAGCCGATCCCACCCCTCCGGCAGCAGCGTGAGCAGCTCCTCGGCGACTTGCTCGGCTAAATTGTCCTGTGCTGTCGATTGACCCGAATCGCCATTTCGATGAAGAGTGGATCCGATTTCAGATGCAGGCGCAGCAGCTTGCCCGGTCAATCGAAACCCGACATCCGGCGATTCTGCAGTCGAATTATTCTGACTCACACTTTCCTCGGTATCCACTCTCGTCGAGCTTCGAGCTCATCCAAGTCTGGTCTACTCCTGAATCGCCACAGCAATCCACCTTCTCTTTTGTCCGCGCTGCGGCGCCCGTAGAATCCGTCGAAATCACCGCTCGTCCTTGATCGCGCTCACAACCGCTGCGATTTTCGTATTTATCAGGATGGTGAGCCTTTTCGCATCCATCGATGTTACCCTGCGCGGGTTTTCATCGCTGATCGTGTATCGACCGTCACCTTCGATATCGCGCCATTCGATATGGTGCCGAGTAATGCCGCGAGGACCATAAACTGACCGGCCCTGGATGATTTCGATAGTCCCGATGCGCACGGCGGGGGCCGACATGAAAGATGCTGAAGTGGTGTAAGCCGACTTATTTGTGTCATCGCTGACCGGAGATTTGCCGAAATCATAGTCGAGTTGAACCCGGCTATCGGCGATCGGTAAGGAGAAGTCTTCTCTCTGCCCGCGCTCTGCGGTGGGCAGAGAATTCACAACGGCAGTTGCCAGCGCTATGGCGTCACACTCTTCCACTGTGAATCCTGCTGCATGAATCAGTGTTTCCCCGGGCTCTTGTGATACCAGCACACCTCGACTTCCCCGTCGTGCTGCGAGTAGTGACAGGCGGCCTTTGGCCTCGAGCTCATTCTTGCCGTTCCAGCCGCGCACCTCGATACGAATATCGGGCACTTGAATACAGTCGAGAACCTCACGAAAGTCCGAACGGGTAATCTCCGGCAAACTCGCTCGAATGCGAGCCATTTCCTCGTTGTGCATTACGTGGGACTCGATGCGGGACGTGTAGAAGAGGGGTTCCGGGAGAAATTCTTCTGTCCGATCGCGCCAAAGTGTCCAGAATTCTGTGTCGGTAAATTTCCACATCGGAATCATTTCTCCGCGACCGGAACCACTGCGGAAATAATTTCTCCCACGACTTCCTCGAGATTTTCAGTGGAATTGAGATAGCTGGCGCGCTTGTATTCTTTGCTCTGGCCCTGTGCTCCGCCCGCGCCGGCAGCTCCCGGGCTCATTCCACCCGATGAGCCGGTTGAAGAAGTGGACGCGGAGGTCGAGGCCAAGCCGGCTCGGCTGACAACTGTCGACTCGGCTTCCTTGTCGACGGCAACGGTGGCTCTGGGGAAGAGGCGTGACTGCGCCTTGTCCTGGAGTCCATCCGACTTCAGCCCAGTCCCTGCTGGGGAGCCTCCGCCGGGAGAACCGCCGTTCGGAGAGTCTCCGGAGGGGAGACCTGCGCCTTGCGATTGCAACAGCGAGCTCAGTTGCGACTGAAGCTCGGACTGGAGCTGCGACTGATCTTGGTCGCTGGTGGTGGTCGTCTTGTCTTTGGTCGTCGCTGTGGTCAGTGCAGTCAGTCCCTGCTCGAGCACAGTCGAACCCTGCTGGATCAGGGTCTGCAACGCTGAGGACCCTGCGGAGATCAACGTTGAAAGCGTCGAGTCGTTGGTGCTGGTAGTCGACGCCGGGTTGTTGTTGTTGTTCGGGTTGTTGTTATTCGGTTGATCATTGGCAGGCGTCCCATCGGTTGGTGGGGTGTCCGCGGGAATCGCAGGCGTGCCTGGGGTGCCCGGTGAGTCGCCGGGATTGCTTCCCCCGCCTTTGTTGTCGGGTGCGCCGCCTCCGCCTCCCAGGTTGCTGGGCCCTGGCCCTGGCCCTGGGCCGGGGCCAGGGCCAGGCCCGGCAGCGATCGGCGTCAGCGGATTCACGATATTTTCAGGGCTGGGCAGCGTAGGAACCGCTGAAAGTGTCTGCTGCCATGGATCGTGGTACGCAAGCTGGAAAACCGGCCGGAAAGACGTCAGTAATTTCAGGTCGTCCTTCGATTTCGGATACGAGTCCAATGCATCCTTGGCATAGGATTGAGTCGTCTCGACCCACCCTGAGGAATAAACCAGGAGTTCGTTGACATACAGCATGGATTCGATCAGTGAGCTGACTTGATTCTTGTAATTATCGAGTGCAGCGATTGTGGAGTTTGCGGCAGGTCCTACCCACATGTCCTGCTTATTCATATCTTTGATATTTTGAATAAAATCCGTGTATCCAGAAGAGAGCACATTGGCGCAGAAGCTCCATTCGCGGGAGTCGTAATACAGCGTTGCGGGGTTGAGTTTGTCCCGCAGGGTCTCGATATCTGCCCGCTTGATGTACTGAGTCTCTTCGAGGCTGTTTTGTAGATCCGTGTCGGCGCCGTGCCCGCCCGGCTGGGCGGAATGCGTCGAATTAAATTTCTTTGTATGGTCGGAACCGATTTTATTATTTGATCGATCATCGTTCGAGCCCATATCCCATTTGTCTACAGGCGCTGATGAACTGAAACTGATGTTGATCCCGTTCTCGTCGCCTCCCGCGGTGATCTTCAGATCGTCCAGCGGGTTCGGCGCCGAATTCTTCTCCCAATCCGGGATGCTATTGTGCGACGATAAATCATTGAACGCTGCGCGAGTTTCTTCTTCGGATGCGTCGTAGGTTTGCGCTGCGTGCATGAATGCGTAGCCGATCTCATTGAGAACGTTTACCTGCGTCCGCAGCTCGTCCAGAAGCGAATTTTGAAGCTTTACAAAAAGATCAGTCATCGCTTTTCCGGATTTGAGCTCGCCGAATCCTGTGTACGGCGGCGCCTCAATTCCGCTACCGTAATTCTGCCATCTCGATATAACCGTCTGTATGGCAAATTCGGCATCCGAAGCATGTCCTGCCGCTTTTGCTAGGGCGCCCTTATCGACCTTGATGGTCAAGGCTCCGCTATATACCGATCCGGAAAAACCATTGAACGGATCCGTGACAGCCACGAAGCCCCCTCCCTCCGCTTGGCGCTCCGATGCAGCGCCACCCCGACGACTTGATGGCCCGCAGTCTACTGGTGCTGATGAACGAGGGCGATGCAGACTGGGGGCTTCTGCGGGTACGCAAGCTCAATAGATATTGGCGCGAGATGATGCTCATGTGGTATCCCTACGCGTAGCGATCATTGGGGAGGGAGCTACTGATGGCAGACACTGGGGCGGGGGCTTTCGGCACGGCCGAACAGGAATGGGCTTCGGTTGGGGCGGCGACGCCTTCCGGGGCGATTCGAGTGAAGACCACTGAGCAAGGTCTGCCCCTCGCCGTGAAGGTTGATCAGGCTGAGCTGCATCGAGATCCATCGCAGTTGGCTGGAGAACTGCTGCGGCTGTGTCAGCGGGCTGCTGCTCGGGCGGGATTGGCGCGGCGGAAGCAGATGGAAGCTGCGGGGATGAGTGCGGCTGCATTGGCAGCCACCGGTTTGCCTACTGAGGCTGATGTCGCTCGACAAGAAATGCTTGAGGAGCAGGACTACGATACGGAGCCGCAGAGCTGGCTCCGGACTGTGTAGGGAGGGGGACACGTGGTCGGGTCTATGGATGAGCTCGAGGATCGGGTCAAGCGGCAGCTGTACAGGTTTCAGGATCTGGCGGAGCAGATGGCGGCGGTTCGGGGGCGGGAGACGTCCGAGGACGGCGCTGTGATGGCCGAGGTCGACGGGAACGGGGCACTACAGGATCTGCAGTTCAGCCATGCTGTGTCGCGGATGTCTCCGGAGGAATTCGAACGGGTCGTGGTGGCGACGGCGGCTGCGGCCGCGCGGGCGGCGTTCACGCGGCGGGCTGAAGTGGTCGATCGGTTCAATGAGGAGATGTCCGGTTAAGCCGGTCTGTTAACGCAATCTTGAACCAGAGTTTGCGTCATGTGCTCTGGCACAACCAATTTCGTGCTTGTAATATCTGTCAAGATCGATGCACCTGGGAGGGACCAGCCATGGCTGATTACGTGAAGGCGGACTTCGGACCCATCTTGGAGTACGGCACCACACATGCGGGGATTGCGGCGCAGGTCGCAGGGGCAGCCGCGGCGGACTCGGCCGGTGCCATGGCTTCGGCAATCCCGATGTTCGGGCTGATCGCGCAGGATTTCCTGCTGGCCTTCGCCGGCGCGCAGGGATCCTATCTCTCATCGGCAGCGGAAATCGCTGCCGTGCACGGGGAAACCGCGGTCAGTGCACTCGCGGCGGTCGGCGCGTACTCCACCAGTGAACTGGCATCAGCGACAAACTTCCTCAGCGCCCTGTGAGTGAATCTGTCGGCTCGGTAACCGCGACACCGAACCCCACCGTTCTGGACGTGCTGCGTACCAGTCCGGTTGGGGCGCTGGTGGATACGCCGGTATCGGATGTGATCAGCGGACTGGGACTGCCGCAATTGCCGCAGCTTCCCGCGATCAGCCTGCCTGATCTGTCCGGGCTGCAGATGCCGACGCTGCCGACGATCGATCTGTCGACGCTCATCCAGCCGGTGATCAGTCTGCTGTCTGCCTTCGGCACCGGCGCCGCGAGCATGGGCACCGAGCTCATCTCGATCTTCTCCTCGGTCGCGAAGGCGCTCACCTCGGCGGTGGACACCAGTAAGCAAGCGACGAGCGCGGTTTCGAGCAGCTGGCAGGGTGATGCGGCGAATGCGGCGCAGAACAAGAGCAATGCGGTCGAGTCCGACGCTCCGAAGGTCGTTGCGCAGGGCGATCAGCTGAAGATGATCCTGCTGGAGGCCGAACGGGTGGTCGCGGAGGGTTATGCCGAAATCAGCGGGGTCATTTCGGGATTCATCAGCTCGGTGATCGCCGGCGGTGTCTTCTTGTTCTCCCCGCCGGGCATCCCGTTCCTGATCACTCTGGCAACGAATGCGATCACCGACGCCGGCGTCATCGCTGCCCGAACCCGGGGCGAGCTGACGGTGAATACCGCCCAGGTGGTCTCGGCCGGAATGAAGATCCCGATCACCGGCGCGCCCAATGTGGGGGATCTCGCCAATCTGGCGAACCAGGTCACCCAGGCGGTCCAGCCGTTCCTGAGCGTCGGTTCGACGGCTGTCGAGAAGGTTGCCGAAAAGGGCAGCGAGGTGGTGTCTTCCAGCTCGTCCGCGCTGAGCAGCGTCGGCACGGCCGGTCAGCAGCTCGTCAGCGCCCTGACCACATCGAACACCAATACCGATACGTCCACGACAGCCAATAAGACCACCACAACCAACACCGATAAGACGACCGACGGAAAACCGCTCGACACCACCACCGTGAAGACGGATGATTCGACCGGCGGGGGCGGCGGGGGGATTCCGAACGGCATGCCGATGGGGGCGGGGCTGGGATCGAATCCGCTGAATCCTTCGTCCGGAGCAAAGCTTCCGACTGCTGAGGGGCTCGGTTCGGGTTCGCCGATCTCGCGCGCAGGAGCTCAAACCGAACCTGTTCAGTCTCGCTCCACCACGAGCATGCCCGGCATGTCCTCGGGTGCGGGTCTGGCGAACAAAAGCGGAGACGAAGAATCGAGCGGTGAGCGTACCGCTCTGGTCACCGGCGCACACGGCGACGAAGTGGTCGGCGTTATCGAAGGCGTTTCCATACCGGTGGTCGGCGCGGTCGAGGCCGTCGACGAGCCACCGGACAAAGCGCTCACGCTCTGAGATCAGGGGTTAGAGGAGGATTGGTATGAGCACCAACGAATTCGCGGGCGTGCGTTTCGACGCGACGACCGCATTGCAGACTGCCGCGCAGCTCGAGGCGCTGGCCGACCGGATCTCCGGCGGAATGACGGTCGAGCAGCCGAAGCTCGATGTCGCTCCCGCAGGTGCGGACGAGGTCTCCGTGCGCGCAGCGCAGACGCTGACCTCGGTCGCCGCTTCGTTCCGGACATCCGGTGACGCCGGTGTCGACGAGGTCCGCAAGCTGGCTGCCGCATTGCGTGCACAGGTCAGCCAGTTCGGTCAGGTCGAGGAGCAGAGCGCGCTCGGCTTCGCGTTGCCGACGGTCTGATCGGACAGTATTCGATGCTGGAAGCGACGAAACCTGGCTTCACCGGGACTGTCTGGGAAGCCAGACCGCCCGAGCAGCTGGCCCGAGACCTGGTGGCGGGGGCGGGCGCAGTGCCCGCCGCCGAGGCCGGTGTTGCCTGGGCGCGCCTCAGCGCGGGTTTCGGCGCTGCCGCACTGGATTACGAACGCATACTCGAAACCCTCGACAGTGCTTGGGAATCGGTGAACAGCAAGGCGTTCATCGAACGCATCCGCGCCCTGCGGGATTGGCTGGCTTCTGCTGCGGCGGAAGCGGCAACCAATGCGGCACAAGCCGAAGCACACGCTGCCGCATATGAAATCGCGCGATTGGCAATGCCGGACGCCGGTGACGTCGAGCGGATCAAGCAGTTGCGGGAAACGCTGGAGCAGCTGGGTACCGCGATCGGCGCGCCCATGCTCGCCAAACTCGCAATGGCAGATTCCGATGCCGACGAGGCAAAGGCCGTGGCGGCGCGGGTAATGCGCACCTACGAAGGCGCGACGGAGGGTTTGGCGACTCCGTGGGAACATCAAGCGCCCCCGCAGATTACCGCGGGAATGAATATCGGTGACCAGAACTCGCCGCCCGCAGAATCTGGCGATGCCACCACAGCAGAGTCGCCCGGCGTCCTGCCTGAACCTTCGTTGGGGCCGATCGACATCCCATTCGTGCCGACCGCCTTCCGGGCCAGCAGCAATATCCAGACCGCCGGGACGACGTCGGAAATAGTTGTGGCGCAACCGGTTACGGCGCACCAGTCTTCCTCTATGCCAATGGGCGCCGGCGCTCCGGGCGCCTCCGGATCGAGCGACGAAGAGCACACCGTGCGCCCCGGTCTGGCCGGGATGCCGACCGGCGACACGGATCTCGGCTTGACCTCGGGCATGCAGGTCGCACCGGCAGTGCTCGGTGGTGTAGACCCCAATGCCCAGCGTGTGCCTGACATTGCGTTCAACGCGTCCAGCACCGGAGTCGAAGGCGCGAAGTCTGTCGATTCTACTGTGCGCGAGGAGATGCCATCGTGACGACTATCGCCGACCCGACCCTGGGTTCAGACGCAGATGGTTGTTGCGCGCCTGACTTCGATCTTCGGTCCGCTTCCGCGATCTCCGATCTGATCGAAACATCGCCTTGGGGGAGGTGGGTGCATTGGCTCGCGCATAACCCGTGAGCCGACTGTTCGAAATCTACTCGAGCGCGAACTGAAGACAATCACTGCGACATCAGAAGTGAAAGGTTTCGACAATGACGATCAATTTCGAGGCGATCGGCGCGAAGCAGGCCGCCGATGACATGGTGGATGCCGTCAACGCCATCCACGTGACCATCAACAAGGTGACGGAAGCCATCGGCCACTCCAAGGGTGGCTGGGGCGGTGACGCTGCGGACGCCTGTGGAGTGGCTGCCAGCAGCTGGGAAGACGAGTCCCACCGTCTGAAGTCCATCCTCAACGACATCACCACCGAGGTCGGCGAAGGCAACAGGGGCTACCAGTCCATGGAAGCCGATAACAAAGACTTCTTCACCAACCTGCACTGACAGCAGCAAACACGGTCTTCGAAAGGAATCACATGAAATACGATCCCGCGATCCTCACTCAGCTCTCCCAAGACCTCGACACTCTGCACAAGCAGTTGACACAGCAGGCGTCAACGCTGCAGTCCGCTGCCAAGACGCTGTCCGTCGCGTGGGAGGGTAACGAGGGCTACTCGGCCTTCGCCGCCACGAAGAGCAAGTGGGACGGCGAGTTCGGTAGCGAGGAGGACACCAGCCCGCAGACCGCCATCGGTAAGCTCAAGTACATGTCTACAGCGGTGGCGAACGCACTCACCAACGCGCAGAACGCCGATGGCGGCGTCGCCGGCGCCTTCGGCGGCGGCAGGGTCTGACCAGATCTGAACGACAAAGGGCGGCCGCCCGTTCGCTCGCCGATGCGCGCGAGCGGGCGGCACTCTGGGTCAGGTGCCAGTACTTGTCCCTGTTCAGACTAGATCGAGGGGCTAGCGATGACCCAGGGCGGAAGCGGAGTTCGATCGGTCCGTGTAGCGGAACCCGGCGGAACGTCAGGCAGACCGTTATGACGACCATGACCAATGACGGTCTGGTTGCACTCGCCAGGCAACTAGGCGTGCAGACTTTACCTTTGGTGCTTTCGGTTGGCCCTGGACAGGACTCGTACCATGAACTCTCACGTGCACAGGAGCGAGCGCGCAACGAACTGATAGCGGGCAAGGTCCTTGATGCCAGCGGCGACGTCGATCCTGAAGTCGCTGGTGCGCTGCATGTTCTGGCGCAGCCCGATCGCGAGATCGCACTGCGCGCCGCTACAGCGAGTGGGCTGGTAAGGCTGTGTATCGCTCGTCGTGGTGAGAGTCATGTCGTGGCTATCCGTCGTGGCGACGACCTCGATGTCCACTCGATCTGGGTCGACGGATCGGGTGACTCGCTGGCCCGGCCGATTCTCGATGCACTGGGGACATGTGCGTCTGCCCAGGTGGCTCCGTTCAGTGCGCTATCGGCTCGGCTGAGTGAGAGCCTCGACGAGGCGATGACGTCCGGGGGATTCTCGAATGCTCTATATCGCCTCGGCGCGCCGGAAATCGATGCCACCGCTTACGGACTCGCGCTCGCGTCCTGCCATGCCCACGCTGAGGTGGTGGCCTACGCCTACACCGATGGCGCGACTGAACGATCACCAGGGGCGGTTGTGGTGTACGACACCGCGCGTGGCCGGATTGTGGCTGCTCCCGCGATGGCCTCGGATCAGCAATTGTGGGCAACGTTGACGCCGGGCACCGATCACCGTATCGCGCAGGCCATTTCATCGCTGATCGAAGCCTTGCCCGGGGGTAGGTGGCTGCCGTGAGCGGCGTCCGTGGCATTCTGCACACCTGAGGCGGATCGGCGTTGGGGAGAAGTACGCGCGCGACAGCGGATAGCTGTCGCGATCTGCCGGTGTTCGTTGGATTGATGGAGGATTCGTGCCAGCACAGTTGACTACGCGTGCCCAGGTCAATGGGTACCGTTTCCTGCTACGGCGGCTCGACCATGCCTTGATCCGCCGGGATGTGCGTATGCTGCACGACCCGATGCGCGCACAGTTCCGGTCGTTGATCTCGGGTGCGGTGCTGGCGGTGCTGGTGGTGGCGGGCGCCGCCATCATGGCGTTCATCCGTCCCCAGGGGTCGATCGGCAATGCGAACATTGTGATGGGCAAGGACAGCGG
The DNA here is from genome assembly GCF_045040085.1 of Nocardia sp. NBC_01388. Classification (NCBI taxonomy): domain Bacteria; kingdom Bacillati; phylum Actinomycetota; class Actinomycetes; order Mycobacteriales; family Nocardiaceae; genus Nocardia; species Nocardia sp. NBC_01388. Next base: position 5,550,183 of record NZ_CP109553.1, on the reverse strand, counting down.
TGCGCTCTATGCGGTGGTCCGGGACAAGAACGACAAGAGCAAGATGATCCTGTACCCGGCGCTGAATCTCGCATCGGCGCGGTTGATCACGGGTACCAGTGAAACTCCGCAATCGGTCAAGGACAGCAAGCTCAGCTCCGTGCCACGCGGACCACTCCGCGGAATTCCCGGTGCACCAGCAGCTTTGCCCGGGACCGGACAGGGCGACCGAGCTCAATGGACATTGTGTGATGCGGTGCAGTTGTCCGCATCCGGTGGGGCAGCATCGTCGACGGGCGCGGTCACCACGATCATCTCCGGTGGGCTCGGGCTCAGTGACCGGATCGAAGCAGCCGATCAGAGTTCGGCCGTGTTCGCTCACAAGGTTGACGGGAAGGGGATCGACCACACCTACCTGATCTACGACGGCAAGCGCGCCGAGTTCAGCATGCAGAGCGATGTCATCATGCAATCGCTGGATCTGACGGGTAAACGACCCCGACCAGCTTCGACGGATCTGGTGGACGCGGCGATCAAAGTGCCGCCGTTGGCCGTTCCCACGATCCCGCATGCCGGTGATGCCGGTCCTGGACGCCTGAGCGGTGTGCCGGTGGGTGGTGTCATTCGGTTGGCGGCATCGAACGGGTCGGATCGGTCCACTATGTATGTCGTACTGGCTGATGGCGTGCAGCCTGTTTCGTTGTTCACCGCGCAGATGATCCGCAATGCCAATTCCCAGAACATGGACGACATGAGGTCCGTGACGCCGGATATGTTGTCCGGAATTCCAGTAGTGCATTCCCTGCCGGTCGACGATTTTCCGAATGTCGTACCGAAGATCATTACCGCGGAGGATGACCCGATCGCCTGCATTACCTGGTCGAAGAACAGCGCTGCTGGAAACGCGCAGGCGGATGCCACCGAGGGGCCTGCCGACCGAGCATCGGTCCAGTTGCTGGTCGGCACACGCTTGCCGCTCCGGGATGCACAGACGCCGGTTGCGCTGGCGACCGCGGATGGCCCGACCGGGGACCGGGTCGACGCGGTCTTCGTACCACCGTCCACCGGTGAATTCGTCCGCACCACCGGAATCGAACCGGGCAGCCAGCGCCGCGAAAATCTCTTCTACATCGCTGACAACGGAATTCGTTATGGCATACCGGATCTCGCTACCGCACAGATTCTCGGATTGGGCGCGACGCCGCGCCTGGCTCCTTGGGAGATCGTCGGCCAGTTGGTCCCCGGCCCGACGCTGTCCACGCAGGATGCCTTGACCGTTCGCGACACCCTGCCGACTGGTCAATAATCGACGGCCTACCGGATGACGCTGCGACCTGGCGGTCGCATTCTGAATTCGGCGGATATCGACCCGGACTGATGGGGGCACGGCGGCGGAGTTCAAGATGCGCGATGAGGCTGCCGCTCAGCTTCGGCTCGAGGCTCCGGTGCGGAATCCGACTTACGAGAGATCGCTGGCAAGCTTCCGAAGCGCTGAGCCACCGATGACCGTTACAGGTTGAAACCTGACTTGGGCTCGAAGATTACAGCTCTGATAGTTGTAATGCGCAAAAGCCACCATATGGATTCAGCGGTAGCTGATGTCTCCGCCGATGTAATGCTGCTCGGTTGGTGTGGTGACGAGCTGTGCGGTGGTTCTCCGCGCCGGGGTGTGCACCGTGACGGTGTGGGGCGCGTCGGGGTGCTGGACGATCGTCACGTCGGAGTCGGGCTGATAGTTCAGGGGAAGGGATTCGTGCAGGGTTATGACCGTGGCGGAGCCGGGCGGAGTCGTGGAGGGGACGCCGTCGAAGACGATGACGGTGGCGGCGGGGTTCGGGGCGCGGGAGGTCATGACGCTGTTGCGGGAGCTGTGGGTGACCGAGGAGGCCAGGGAGAGGGCGTGGGTGGCACCGACATTGGTGACCATGCTCTGCCAGGCCCAGGGGCGGGCGGTGTGGACTACGGCGCCGGCGCCGAGGGCGATAGCGCGGAGGATGACCTGTTGGGCCAGGTGGAGGTCGGAGATGATGTCGATGCGGCGGGAACCGTTGCCGATGAGCGGCACTGCGATTCCTCGGCCGGTGGCGTCGGCGCCTATGAGCTGGCCGCAGCCTGCCGTGGGCACCGCGATATCGGCCAGGGCGCTCACCGGGCCGCGGTGGGTGCGGGTCTGGAGTTCCTGGGCGCCGAAGGCGAGAGTGTCCGTGAGGGACCACAATTGGCGCTGGGGGAGTTCGCGGAGGCCGAGGACGGGCGGCTCGTCGAAGGACTGGGGGGTGTCGTAGCGGACTCGGGCGTCGACCTCGATGAACTCGTCCTGGCGGTCGGGCGTGGTGGACGGGGCGGGGCGCAGGCGCACGGTGACTGTGGTGGCCAGGCTGCGTACCGACCAGACCGAGGCCAGGCCGTCCGCGGTGAAGAGCGCGGGGTCGACCTGGAAGCTGGTGAGGTGAACACCGTTGTGTTCGAGGTACTTCGGGGTTTCCACGAATTCGTTCAGCGGGATGCCCCGGGTCAATTCGCGGGTGGCGGCCGTCATTTCGGACGTGGTGAGCACCGAGGCCGTAATGCCGCGGGCGGCAAGGCGATTGGCGACTCGGCGGGTGGCGACGATCGCCGCGCGCAGTGCGCCCTCCGGGCCGCCGCCGCGGTTGTGCACGGCCTTGGTATTGGTCAGCGGGTTCAGGCGCAGCACCAGCCACACCGTGCGGTGTGCGATAGCCGGTAGCGGGCCGAGGATTTCGTCGTACAGCCGGCCCAGCGGCGCGATGCTGGCCGCGTAGCCCGACAGCACGGCCTCGGTGCCCGCCGTGCGGGTGCCGGTGCTGATCACATCGGCCGAATCCAGCTCGACATCGTATTGCCTGAGGCAGGAAGCGATTTCGGCCAGCGGCAGCAGCTGATCGGTGCTCAGTGAGCCGCGGCGGAGCAGCGTCAGGGTGTCGGGCGGGGTGTCGATGCGCAGCATGGTGGTGAGCAGCGTTCCGTCCCAGCGCAATCCGTAGCTGCCGCCGTCGGGCAGCGGCACGTCGAACTGGGTCGACTCGTCGACTGTGCGGTTCCCGAACTGCCGCCAGCGGAAGGCCACCCAGCTGCCCAGGCGCAGGCCGATCGCCTTGCCGCGCACCGGCGCCAGGCCGATCAATACGGGCAGTGCTCCCGCCAAAGCTATTGCCCACCAGGGCGTATGGCAGGCGACGGTCACAAGCGAAGCCAGTACCCCCACCAGCGCTACCGGTATGACCAGGCGCAGTGGTAGCACCCGGAACAACCAGAGTTCATCCGAACGCAGTTCGGGATTGGTCACAGCGAGCCCCCTCAGTCTGTGGCAGATGACAGGCCGAGCGAGGTGAGCAGCGTGGTCAGCGCGGCCTTCATATCGGGGGCTTCGATGCGCATGAGCGCGGCCTCGTCGATCTCGCTCAGGTCGATCGACTCGTCATTGGCGAGCCGGAATTCGCGTTCTTCCTCAGCGGCTTCGATGAGGTTGCGGATGAAACGGCCGTTGCCGGCCATATCCACGCCGCGGCGGGACAGTCCGCTCTGATCGGTGCTCTCCAGGTCGTACAGCTTCTGGCAGGTGTGCACCAGCTGCTGCAGCGCGCCCTCGGACAGCTCCGAATCGCGCGAATTGGCAATGACCTGACCGATTTCGCCGAGTTCGGGCGCGGTGTAGGACGGGAATTGCAGGCGCTTGGAGAAGCGGGACGCCAGGCCGTCATTGGCGGCCAGGAAGCGATCGATCTCGCCGTCGTAGCCGGCGATGATGACCACCAGGCGCGAGCGGTCGTTCTCCATGCGGGCCAGCAGTGTGTCCACGGCCTCGCGGCCGAAGGCGTCACCGCCCGAAAGTCCGGTCTGGATAAGCGTGTACGCCTCATCGATGAAGAGCACACCGTCCATGGCGGTATCGATCAGCTTGTCGGTCTTGATGGCCGTCGAGCCGAGGTGCTGGCCGACGAAGTCGGAGCGCTTGGTCTCGACGACCTTCTCGGTCTTGAGAATGCCCAGGCCGCAATAGATTTTGGCGACCACGCGGGCAATGGTGGTCTTACCGGTTCCGGGCGGGCCGGTGAAGGCCAGGTGCTGACCGCGCGCGGAGCTCGACAGACCCTTCTCCGCGCGGATGCGGGCCAGCTGCGCACTCGACTGCAGCTTGGCCACCTGGGTCTTCACCGCGGTGAGCCCGATCTGCCTATCCAGTTCGGCACGCGCCTCGGCCAGGATCGTCTTGGCGCGGTCCTCGTTCTCGGCCTGCTTCTTCTCCTCCAGGGATGCGGCGGTGGCCGGATCCCACTTATCGGTGCGGGCGTCGATCACCTCCTTGGAGGTGATCGTGATGCGGTAGGTGCGGTCGCGCATGGCGGCGGTATTGGCATCGAAATCCGGTGCCTGCGAATACACCTTCTCGAACAGCGATTGCGCCTCATCGGCCTCGCCGTTCTCGCGCAGGCACAGGCCGCGGCAGAACATGGCGGCGGTGCGGGCCGCCGGAATCGGACCGGCCTCGGCCTTTTCCATCCGGCGAATGGCCTCGCCGAAAAGTCCCAATTGCGCGCAGGCTGTGCCGACCATCACATGTGCGCCAGCGGCCAGATAGGGATCTTCCCAGGCGTCCGATCCGGCCAGCACGGTCATGACGTCCGGCCAGCGCTGGGTGTTGTAGTGCAGGATGCCGCGCACGTAAGAGCTGACCCGGCCGTCGATTTCGAAGTCCGGTTCGCCGGCTCGCGCTCGACGGTGCTTGGCCAGCTCGTCGAGCACGATCTCGGCCTCGTCGAACTGCTTGTCGGTGATGAGATGTGCGGCGTACGCGAGCCAGATTTCGGTGAAACTGGACAGTGGGTAATCGATGTAGAGGCCCGGCAGGAAACGTCCAGCAAGCATCCGCGGCGGCAGCCCCAACCGGCGCTGCTCCCGGGCCAGCGAGGTGGTGCTGGTCTTGTACAGGTTGTACAGAACGTCCTTGGTTACCTCACCGGCGACGGCCCGGCCGAGCCAGGCGTCGCACATGGTGGGGTCCCACTCGGTCGCGCGCTGAAAGGCCAGCTTCGCGTACTCGAGATCCTTGTTGGACTCCTGCCCGTCGATGCTCAACCCCAGAGAGAGCACCCCCGCGTCGAAGGCGCGTTGTGCCTGGCGAGTGTCGATCATCGTAGTCGAACCCCGAATTCGTTGAACCTGGTTAGGCTTTCGTTCACAATCCCCACCCACCCGTGCAGATCGCACAGTAGCGGTCAGTCGGATACATTATGGTTAACCGCCCTGGGGCGGCAACTGTTACTAAGGGTGAGGGAGCAGTTCAACACGTGACCGCACAGTCGATCAGCGGCTTGGGCGCCGCTGAACCCGAATTGTGCCGAGTGTCCGTCATCGGGGGGAATACCCAGCTCGACGTCGGTCTGCCGGCAAACGCACCGATCGCCGCTTTCATCGGCGATCTGGTGCAGCTCATCGAATCTCGCAATCCGGATCCGACCGGAGGCGAGGAGGGGGGAACACCGCTGCAGCCGCAGCATTGGACGCTGGCCAAACTCGGTCGCGACATGATCGCGCCGAGCCAGACGCTCAATGATGCCGAGGTGTACGACGGTGAGCTGCTCGTGCTGCGATCCGTCGCCGCCAAGGAAGCGCCTGCGCTCTTCGACGATGTGATCGATGCCGTATCCCGGCTCACCACAGAGGAATTCCGTGGCTGGTCGGCCGGCGCCGCGCGCTGGACCGGGCTGTCCGCCGCCGTCGTGGCTGTGGTGTTCGCGCTGGTGCTCGGTGCGATATCGCGTGGTGCGGGCGACAATTTTGTCGCACCGATCATGCTGCTGGGCGTGGGCATCGGCGCATTGGTCGCGGCCATCATCGCCGAACGCAAATACGCCGATGAGCTGACCGCAACAGTGCTCATGCTGTGCTTGCTGCTGCTCACCTTCGGTGGCGCCGCGCTGGCGGTGCCCGGCTCGCTCGGCAGTCCGCATGTGCTGCTGGGCGCTTCGGCCGCGCTGCTGGTCGCCATCATCGGTTATCGGATGGTCCGGGCGGGCGCTGCGATTGTCGCGGCGGTGGTCACCACCGCCGTGTTCCTCGGCGTGGCCGCCGCGGTTCGCATGGTCTGGGACACCGACCTGCCGAAACTCGCAGCGGGCGTGCTGGTTGCCTCGATCGTGCTGCTGTCGATGGTGCCGCGACTGGCTGCCATGCTGGCCAGGCTGCCGGTGCCGCCGGTGCCGTCCGCGGGTGAAGCCATCGATCCCGCCGACCACGAACCGCGGCCGACCATCGAAGGCATCGGCGCCATCGGCGCGACCGTACTGCCGTCGGCGCACGGGCTCGGATTGCGTGCTCGCACCGCCAATCACTTCCAGACCGGCATGATTGTGGGCAGTGCCATCGGTGCGACCGCCGGTGCGCTCGGGGCCGCCGATCCACTCGGTGCGACGCGCTGGCAGGGCATCGCGCTCGCGGTTGTCGTCACCATCATTCTGTGTCTGCGAGGCCGCGCCTTCGCGGATCTCACGCAGGCGTGCGTCCTGATCGCCGGTGGCTGCGCCACTTTCATCGCACTCGTGGTGCTGCTGGCGCTCGACGATTCAGATAATCTGCTCGTCTCGGCCGGACTGCTGCTCGCCTTCGCCATAGGCGCGATCGTGTTCGGCGTGATCGGTCCGCACATCGAGGTGACTCCGGTGACCCGGCGCTTGAACGAGATTTTCGAATACGGCCTGATCGTGTCGATCGTCCCGCTGGTGCTGTGGCTCGCCGATGTCTACTCGATGGCGCGCAACATATGAGATCGCTCTCCGGGAGCTGGGCGCGAATAGTGTGCGCCGCAGCCGTTCTCGGCGTTGCGCTGCTGAGCCCGCAGGGGACGGCGACGGCGCGGCCGCTGGAAACGGTGGCGCCGCCGACCGTGGATCTCGGCGCGCTGGCGCAGGCGCAGGCGCTCAGTAGCAAGCCCGCGCCGCTGGTGACCACCCAACAAAATCAAACCTGCGCCGAACCCGCGCTGAACGGCGCTGCGCCGCGTGATGAACCAGTTTCGCAGCGGGTGCTCGATCTGTCCGCGGCATGGCAGTTCAGCCGGGGTGCGGGGCAGAAGGTCGCGGTCATCGATACCGGTGTGAACCGGCATCCGCGGCTGCCCGGTCTGCAGGCCGGTGGTGACTACGTCTCGTCCGATAGCGACGGCACGGTTGATTGCGATGGCCACGGCACCTTTGTCGCGGGCATCATCGCCGCGCAACCCAGCCCGGACGATGCCTTTGTCGGCGTCGCACCGGATGCTCAGATTTTGGCCATACGGCAGTTCAGTGAGGCCTACAAGGCCAAGGACGCGAACACCGACTCACAGCCCGGGGCCATCAGCACGTCCGGCTACGGCAATATGCTCACCCTCGCGGCGGCCGTGGTACGTGCCGTCGATATGGGTGCGACGGTCATCAATATTTCCGAAGTCGCCTGTTCCACAGCGGGAGGCGACAATGCCGACGGTGCGCTCGGGGCCGCTACTCGCTATGCCTACGACCGCAATGTGGTTGTGGTGGTCGCTGCCGGAAATGTGGACAGCAGCACCGGATGTGGCACGCAGAACGACGAAAACGGCTGGGGCAAGGTGAAAACCGTGGCCAGTCCGGCCTGGTTCAACCCGTATGTGCTGACCGTCGGATCCGTCGATCCTGATGGCAGTCCGTCGAAGTTCACGCTGTACGGGCCCTGGGTGGATGTGGCCGCGGTGGGGCGCAATATCACTTCGCTCGACAGCAAGCCCGGTGGTACCGGGCTGGTCAATGCTGTTGTGGGTCAGTCGGGTCTGGCGCCGATCAATGGCACCAGTTTCGCCGCGCCCTACGTTGCCGGGCTCGCCGCACTCGTGCGTGCCAAGTTTCCGGATATGACCGCACAGCAGGTCATGGATCGGATCACCCGTACCGCGCACGGTCCCGGCACCGGGCGTGACGATCGCATCGGGTACGGACTCATCGATCCGCTCGCCGCCCTCACCGCACAGCTGCCCGACCAACCGGTGAGCGCCGGAGCCGATAAGGCCCGTGCCTTCCCCGCGCCCGAGAAACCGGCGGGCCCCGCGCGGCTGCCGCGTCTCGTCGCCACCATCGGGTCCCTCGTCTGCCTCGCCGCGCTGGGAATCGGTCTCGCACTGTCGATTCCATTCCGCCGCGCACGCCGCGACGACGAGCTGCCCGACCTCGACTCGTAACGACCGGAGAAACACTCATGGCTACCGAAGGTTTCGTCCGCAGACCCCGCATCGCACCGCCGCGCGCGCCCGGCGGCGAGATGGCGCTCACACCGCCGCCGGAAATCCCACGGGCGGTGGCGGGTTCGCTGCTGAGCAAGCTCATGCCGGTGGTGATGATCGTCGCGATGGTCGGCATGATCGGAATGATGGCCATGATGGGCAAATCCATCCTGACCAACCCGATGATGATGATGTTCCCGATGATGATGATCATGTCGATGGCGGGCATGTTCATGGGTAAGAGCGGCGGGGCCAAGAGCGCCGGTGAGCTCAACGAGGAGCGCAAGGACTACTTCCGGTATCTGGACCAGACTCGACGGGAGGTGCGGCGCACCGCGCTCAAGCAGTTGGAAACGCTGGTGTGGAGTCATCCGGAGCCCGCCGACCTGCTTTCGGTAATCGGCACTCGGCGTATGTGGGAGCGACGGCCGAACGATCCGGACTTCGGGCATGTGCGCGTCGGCATCGGAACTCACCGGCTCGCAGCCAAACTCGCGCGGCCCGAGACCGGGCCGCTGGAAGATCTGGAGCCGGTCTCCACTGTGGCGCTTCGCCGTTTTGTGCGCACCCACTCGGTCGTTCATCATCTGCCGACCGCCGTTTCGCTGCGTGCCTTTCCTGCCATCAACGTCGAGGGACCGGCCGCGGATACGCGAAGCATGGTGTGGGCCATGCTCATCGAACTCACCGCATTTCACGGGCCCGACCATGTTGCCGTTGCGATCGTGTGCGCGGATCCGGATTCGGAGAATTGGTCATGGGCGAAATGGCTTCCGCACCTGCAACATACGAGCCAGCGCGATGGTATGGGCGCGGCCCGTATGATCTACCGTTCGCTCGGTGAGCTGGAGACAGCGCTGGCGGACGATCTGCTCGAGCGCGGCCGATTCATGCGGAATCCGCAACCGACACAGGGGCGTTTGCACCTCGTCGTGATCATCGATGACGGATATGTGAGTGGTACCGAACGACTCATCAGTGAATCCGGGCTAGACGCGGTCACTGTGATCGATCTCAGTTCTTCCGAAAACAGTCTCGCGGCGCGGCGCGGTCTGCAATTGGTCGCGTCCGGCGGCGATGTCTTCGCCAAGAGCTCAGCTGGTATCGAGAAGTTCGCCACTGCGGATCAGGTGAGCCTTGCAGAGGCGGAGGCCTTTTCGCGAACCCTCGCCCGCTTCCGTATTGCCACCGCCGCACAGATCGTCAGCCTCGGTGACAACACCACGACCACCGATCCAGGCCTCATGTCGCTGTTGAAGATTCCGGATGCCGCGCAGATCGACCCGTCGAAAGTGTGGCGGCCGCGTCAGGGGCGTGAGCGCTTGCGAGTGCCGATCGGCGTCACACCGGACGGCACGCCTGTCGAGATCGACATCAAGGAATCGGCTGAGAACGGAATGGGCCCGCACGGTCTGTGCATCGGTGCGACCGGATCGGGCAAGTCGGAATTTCTTCGTACCCTGCTGTTATCGATGGTCGCCACGCACTCGCCAGATCAGCTGAATCTGGTGCTGGTCGACTTCAAGGGCGGTGCGACGTTCCTGGGTATGGATCCGCTACCGCATGTCGCGGCTGTCATTACCAACCTCGAGGAAGAACTCTCACTCGTCGACCGTATGCGTGACGCGCTCGCCGGTGAGATGAACCGGCGTCAGGAATTGCTGCGCACCGCAGGCAATTTCGCGAATGTCACGGAGTACGAGAAGGCCCGTTCGGCTGGTGTGCCGCTCGATCCGCTACCCGCGTTGTTCGTCGTTATCGACGAGTTCTCCGAACTTCTCTCGCAGAAACCGGATTTCGCCGATCTGTTCGTGATGATCGGCCGACTGGGGCGGTCGCTACACGTTCACCTCCTGCTGGCGTCGCAGCGCCTGGAAGAGAACAAGATGCGCGGGCTCGACTCGCACCTGTCCTATCGGATCGGCCTGCGCACGTTCTCCGCCAATGAATCTCGGGCCGTCCTAGGTATTACCGATGCCTACCACCTGCCTGGTGTGCCCGGTTCAGGCTATCTGAAGAGCGACTCGTCGGATCCCCTGCGGTTCAACGCGACCTATGTGTCAGGGCCCTATGTCGCACCGCGCACCGCCAGGCAGGCGGGGGGCCGCGAGGTCGCCGAGGCGCCCCCACGTGAATTCACCGCCGGACCAGTCGCGCTGCTGGCGTTGCCGGAAACGCCCTCCGACCCGCTCGATCTGTTGCCGCCTCCACCACCCACCGACGAAGGCATTCCTGACAGTCTGCTGCAAGTCGTCGTCAAGCGCCTTACCGGACATGGCCGACCGGCCCACGAGGTGTGGCTGCCGCCGCTCGAGGAATCGCCGACCGTCGATATGCTGCTGCCGGATCCGGACTGGCGATCCTCCGTCAATCGGCATGGGCAACTGTGGATGCCGATCGGTATCATCGACAAGCCGTACGAGCAACGGCGCGATGTGCTGACCATCAACCTTGCGGGTGCACAGGGCAATGTGGCTGTGGTGGGCGGTCCGCAGGCCGGTAAATCCACCACACTGCGCACCATCATCATGTCCGCAGCGGCCACTCATACGCCCGAACAGGTGCAGTTCTACTGCCTCGATTTCGGTGGCGGAAGTATGGCGGGTCTGTCCGGACTGCCGCACGTCGGTTCGGTAGCCAATAAACTCGACTCCGACCGGGTACGGCGCACTGTCGCTGAACTCGTCACTCTGCTACACCAGCGGGAAGAGCGCTTCGGTCAGCTCGGGATCGAATCCATGACCGAATTCCGGCGGCGCAAGCACGCGGCGCTGACACAGGGCATCGCCGATCCGATCCTGCAGGATCGGTTCGGCGATGTATTCCTCGTCGTCGATGGATGGGGTGTAATTCGAGAAGACTTCGATATGCTCGAACCGCAGATCAATGCCATTGGCTCTCAGGGGCTTTCCTACGGAATTCACGTTGTGCTGGGTACCTCCCGCTGGGCCGAGATTCGCCCGGCGATCAAGGACCAGATCGGTACGCGCATCGAACTGCGACTCGGCGATCCTTCCGATTCGGAGATGGGGCGGCGAGCGGCGGTGAATGTTCCGCTGAACAAGCCCGGGCGTGGTCTCACCGCCGACCAGTTGCACCTGCTGATCGCCCTGCCACGGCTGGATTCCGATACCGATTCGAACTCGCTGGCCGCAGGCGTGTCCGAGGCCAAGTCTCAGATGGTCGCGCTGTACGGCGCTAGGCGGGCTCAGGAAGTCCGGATGTTGCCGCTGAATGTTCCGAGGGAAGAGGTTCTGCAACTGGCCCGCGGCTACGGCATCCAGCAGGGGCCGACCAAGGTTGTCGTCGGCATCGGAGAATCCGAATTGCAGCCATTGGTAATCGATTTCGGTACTGACCCCCACCTCATGGCCTTCTCTGACGTGGAGAGCGGAAAGACCACGCTGCTCCGTAACATCATTCGCGGCATTGCGGACAACTCGAACGCCGAACAAGCCCGGGTCATCCTCATCGACTATCGGCGAACCCTGCTGGGCGTGTTGGAAGGTGAACAGTTGGCAGGGTATTCGACCTCGTCACAGACTTCTGGCGGCATGATCATGGAGGTCGTCAACTACCTGTCCAAGCGCATCCCAGGATCGGATATCACGCCACAGCAGCTGCGTGACCGCAGTTGGTGGAGTGGGCCCGAAATCTACATCATCGTCGATGACTACGACATGGTTGCCGTCTCCGGGCAGAATCCGCTGGCGCCTTTGGCCGAATATCTGCCGCAGGCCCGCGACATCGGCATGCACGTGATCATCACCCGGATGATGGGCGGTGTGTCGCGCGCACTGTTCGACGGTGTCCTCGGCGCCATGAAGAATATGTCGGTCGATGCCCTGATCATGTCCGGTCCGCGTGATGAGGGCAAGATTATCGGCGACGTCCGTCCCTCGAAGATGCCCCCTGGTCGCGGCATCCTGGTCTCCCGCACCCGGGGACACGAGATGGTACAAATCGCCGACCTCCCGGGTCTGTAGTCTGCCCAGCAGGAAGGGGTACACGTGATCATCGGGACCGGATCTATCCTGGGCGGCTACCGGATCGAGCGGACGCTCGGTAGTGGGGGGATGGGGACGGTTTATCTGGCTGAACATCCCACGTTGGGGCGGTATGTCGCGCTGAAGGTGTTGTGGCCGCAGTTGGCGTTCGATCCGGAGTATCGGGCTCGGTTCGAGCGGGAGGCGAAACTGGCTGCGGGGCTGGATCATCCGAATGTGGTGGCGGTGCAGAACAAGGGGGAGGATCGGGGGTATCTGTGGATTGCGCTGCAGTATGTGAACGGGATGGATGCTGCTACCGCGCTGGAGCTTGATCCGGAGGCGATGAGTCCTGGTCGGGCGCTTCGGATTGTGGGGGAGATCGGTAAGGGGCTGGATTATGCCCACCGGAGTGGGCTGCTGCATCGGGATGTGAAACCTGCCAACTTTCTGCTCGCGCCGCAGGAGAGCGGGGAGGAGCGGGTGCTGCTGGCGGATTTCGGGATTGCCAAGCCTTCGGATGACGACAGTCAGTTGACTCGCACCGGGACGTTTCTGGCGACGGTGGCTTATGCGTCGCCGGAGCAGCTGTCGGGGGAACCGCTGGACTCTCGCAGCGATGTCTACAGTCTCGGGTGCTCGTTCTACCGGCTCTTGACCGGCGAAAACCCTTATCGCGGAGCGCAACCGCTGGCTGTGATGATGGGGCATATCAATGCGCCGCCGCCGCGGATCACCGATGTGCGGCCGGATCTGCCGGCTGAGCTGGATGAGGTGCTGGCTCGGGTGCTGGCCAAGAATCCGGGCGACAGGTATGACGATTGTGCGCAATTCTTCGAAGCCGCGGGGGTGGCGCTAGCTCGGGTGGGAGCCCCTGGTGCCGGGTATAACGGGCACGGCGACAACAGTTACGGCGACAACAGCGGGCACGGCGACAGCGGTTACGGCGACAACAACAGGTACAGCGAGATCAAGGGACACGGCGAGACCCAGGGGTATGGCGAGACCAAGGTGAGTACCGCGTCGTGGCCGGTCGCCGGTACGTCGCGGATGGACACCGGCAGGAGTGCTACGCGCAGGGAATCGCGCGATGGGTTCGGAGTCACCACCGCTGCGGCCGGGCCGGCCGGTCCGGACTCGCACTCGCGCGATTCCGCGCGGAAGGAGTTCAGCGGCAAGCGGTCTCAGCGGGCACCGTGGAAGGTTGTCAGCGCGGTGTTCACCGGCGGGATCGTCGTCCTGGCAGTCGCGGTCCTCGCGATCAACCATTCCGGGAAGACGGACGGTGGCGTCCGGCATGCGGCGGCGCCTACCACTGTTGCCGCACCGCCCCCGACCACATTCGTACCTGTCGTACCAGCGGCGCCGACCACGACGGCGATGGCCGCGGCGCAGCTGCAGGACCCGTGCCAGCTGGTCACGCCGGAGTTGCGGCGGCGGTCGGACCTCGGCGAATCCAGTGCTCCGACAACTACATCGGCCGATCGCACCTGTAGTTGGGAGACGTCGGGTAAGCCGCACGTCACCGCGAAGGTGTCGATCAGCACGGAATTCATGCAGGCCGAGCCGGGCGCGCGGAATGTTCGGGTCGGGAACGGGGTCAGCGGACGCGAGACCTCGCATGAGCGTGATGGCGACGGGCACGGTGACGATCGGGGCTTCGCGGTCTGCTTCGTGCAGTGGCCGACTTCCTACGGGCACATCCGCGTCACCATGGCGGGCCGCGCGGGCGCGACCGATACCGACGACTTGTGCAGTGCCGCCGAAGATCTGGCCGACGGGATCTTCGACAACGTCAAGCGATGAGCTGTCGCCGTGACGCCCCGCGTGCTCGGGCAGTGACGCCCCGCGCGAGGTTGGGCAGTGACGTCCCCGCGTGCTTGGGCCGTGACGCCCCGCGCGAGGTTGGGCAGTGACGCCCCGCGCGAGGTTGGGCAGTGACGTCCCCGCGTGCTCGGGCAGTGACGCCCCGCGCGAGGTTGGGCAGTGACGTCCCCGCGTGCTTGGGCAGTGACGTCCCCGCGTGCTCGGGCAGTGACATCCCGCGCGAGGTTGGGCAGTGACGCCCGCGCGAGGTTGGGCAGTGACGTCCACTCGAGGTCATCTCGTGCGTCAGGCGATGTCGGCCCGAAGCTGCGGGTGTGCCGCGAGGGGGAGGGGCTCGGGGTGGAGCTTGCGGGTGGAAAGCCAGCTGGCGGTTGGCCGTTCGAAGAGTGCGCCCGACGGGCCGGTGGCTTCGGGCCCGGCGAAGCGGGCTTGGCGGAAGCCCGCCCGGATGTAGTAGTCGTGCAGGCCGCCATTGGTGGTCCAGGCATCCAGGCGGACCCAGTCCCGGTTGCTTTGCGCAGCCAGGGTCGCGGCATGCTCCAGCAGGGCATGACCGATGCGGTGGCCGGCGAAGCGGAGATCCACGATCATGTAGTGCACGATCACGGCCTCGGCGATTTCGCCCGGCGACCAAAGACCTTCGTCGGCACGGTCGTTCACGGTGATGGTGCCGGCGGGCTCACCGTCGATCTCGGCCATCCAGGTCTCGCCATTGCGGACGGCGCGGGCCACGGACCGGACGAAGGTCTCGATGGGCAGACCTCGGCCGGCCCGGGTCCATTGATCGCTACCGCGGGCTGCCAGCCAGCTGGTGCGTTGGAGCCGGAACCGGGTGATGGTTCCTATGTCTGAATGATGAGCCGGGCGTAGATGCGGTGTCATGGTGAGCCGGGTAGCAGGGAACTCTCGAAGGAGTGGGAATTGCCGGGCGGCGGTGGGGCGCCGAGAGTTTTGCGAATGATATCCGTACCTGGGTCGTCGCCCAGCTCGTAAGCCAGACGGTTGCGGGCCGCCGTGGATCGATGGCGGGTGACGCGGGTGATGCGTTCATGGTTTGCGCCGATCCGCAGGTGATCGAGCAGGATGGTGCCGGGCCCGACACCGAGCACGGCCGCCTCCTCAGCAGTGGCTGGGCGCGCGACGACGGTATCCCGATGCGCGGTTTCCGCGAAACCACGCTCGGCGAGTCGGCGTGTCGTGCCCTCCGGAATGTCGTGCGGTATGTCGATTCCGGTGGCCTCCGCCAGATCTCGCGGGTAGAAGCTGACCTCCCACGACCACGGCTCATTGTCCAGATACTGCATGACCGTGCGCGAGACCACCCACGCATCACGTTCCACGCCCAGCCAGTGCGCCACCTCCGGACTCGCCGGTTCCATGCGCGCGCTGAACTGTTTGGACGGCTCCCGGCCGGCGGCCCGCGCGATTTCCACGAAGATATCGTGGGCAGCACGGGGCCGATCGGGGCGAATGTGGTTGGTGACAACCGATTCCAGCACTTCCTGGCTGCGCACAATGGTGCCGCGGGAAGTCGCTGTGTACACCAGGTTTTCGGCAACCAGGAGCTGAATCGCATTGCGAGCGGTGGTGATCGAGACCTGCATCTGATCGGCCAGCTCATTGTGGCTTGGTAGTCGATCGCCCGGGTTCCACTTGCCGGCGCGGATCTCCTCGCGGAGGAGGTCTGCGATCCGTTGGTATCTCGGACCGTCCGCCATCTCGCTCCTCGGTTGTTGCTTCAAGGCCCCGAAGTCTACTCCGGGTGCCGAATCGCCGTGTAAGGCTTGACAGGCACATTCTGAGGTTTATTGTAATGAACGTCCTGAATGCGGTGTTGTACGTCGATGAACGTGAGGCAGCGTGGCTGGTTCGGAGACATCTAATACGGTCGTTGTGGCATTGCCCGACATGTCCGATCAGTATGCGGACGTCGGTTCACAAGCGCTAACGTCCGGCCTATTGCCGACTTCGGACCTACTTTTGCGCGCGTGCCGCGGTCATCGCGTCGTCGGCGGACCACTGCTGTGGTTCGCCCATGACCTCGCGGTGCTGCACGAGCGACGCGTGGTGGGACGCGGTGGCACCGGGCCGGAAACCGATCCGACCGCCATTATCGAGAACAAGCGGCGGCGCATCGAATTGGTGATGGCCATTGACGATTGGATCGCGCGCTCCGTGCCCCAGCATCGGCTGGGCGCCACGTTGCACACCGAAACGGTCGGATCGGTCATAGATAGATTGGCCGAGGCGTCTATTCGCGCACACCACGCGTTGATGACCCTCGACGCCAATGATGAAATGCTGCACGGCACTTGGCACCATTTGGCTGAATTGTCCGATGCCTACGATGATCTCGTGCGTGATGTGCTCGCCGGAAGGCGTCGACTTCCCGCTTGGTAGGGAGCATCTGCGCGGTCCGGACCCGAGGGTGGCCCGGACCGCGCAGGTGTTGGCGGCCTCGATCAGCTCGGCTTCGGCAGTCTGCCGATGACCGACTGGAGAAGCGATTTGGTTGCGGTGCAGAGCTTGTCGTGGTCACCGTCTCTGCCGTCCAGAGTCACCACTACGATCTCCCGCTCGAACTCCACGGTGCGATACGGGTAGAAGAGGGCGCAGAGGGCATCCACGGGGTATCCGGCGGTATATACGCGTATGCCATTGTCCAGATCCACAGGTGACTGGACGGCAGGGTACGACGAATCCGCCAGGTGCAGTTCCAGCTTGACCGAGGCCGATCCCTGCCACTGGCAGGAGTGCGCGTCCTGTACCGGGTCGGAGCTGGCGAGCGGGCCGACCAGAGCGTTCAACTCGTCGTGCGTCGTGAGTCCGCACGGATCGACCTCTGCCAGGGAATGGGAGTCGGCGGTTTGCGGCGGGCTTTCCCGAGTGGGCAGTAGAGCTGCGAGGATCTTCTCGGCAAAATCGCACGAGCTCGCCCTATTGAGTTGTACTTTGATACCCCAGTTCTGTTCTGGTGCACTGAGATTCACGGCACGTTCGCAGGACGTCGGGGGGGCATTGTCATCCCGGACCAGGAGGGGCAGCCCGCCCACTGTCCGACCCGTCGGATGCAATGTGGTGATATCGGCGCCAGGCGTGACGACCAGCGACTGTCCGGTGGTCGCTGCCTGGCATCCCCAGATCCAGTCCTGGCTCCACTTCCATGTCGACATATCGGCGGGCCAACCAGACTCCGGCGGCACCGATCCTTGCATGGCCTGTCGCAACCATGCGCAAGTATCGGCGGTACGCAAGCGGGTGAGCAGCGATCCGGCGGCGTCCGGCTGGGAGGGGCTGCTGGACAGGCTGATCCAAGTGAGTCCAGCGGCCACGAGGATCATTGTCAGCATTACGGAAAGGAGCACGTTCCGCCGGAGTCTGCGTCGACCAGCCGTGCCGCCTGCTCTCCGCGTCGCGAACCCTGTCGCTCCGGTCTGTGCTGAGCCATTCCGTGAAAATATTTGGGTGGCAAGGGGGTCAGCGGTCAGCGAGGCCAGCGAATCCTCTTGGCGCTGAATGGCCTGCTGTACCGGAACGGGCCAGGACGCAGTCCCCTCCGGTAACCAGCCTATTCGATTCAGCAATTGGGCGGGAGTCGGTCGCTGCCGTGGATCCTTGTGCAGGCAGGCGGACACGATCTCGCGCAACTCAGGTGGCACCCGTTCCAGATCGGGCTCGATGTGCACAATGCTGAACAGGGTGTAGGCCAGCGATTGCCCGGCGAAGGGACTCTGTCCGGTCGTTGCCATAACCAGCAACGAGCCGAGCGAGAACATGTCGCTGGCGGCCGTGACCGTCTCGGACGAAGCCTGCTCGGGCGACATATACGCGGGAGACCCCAGTGTGGAACCGGTTTCGGTCAGGCCGCCCGGACTTTCCGTCATCTGCGCGATCCCGAAGTCGATTACGCGCGGCCCGTTCGCGGTCAGCATGACATTGGCAGGCTTGAGATCTCGATGCACCAGTCCGACGCGATGGATGTCCTGCAGCGCCACTGCCAGGCCGGCGGCCAGGGCAAGAACTGCGGGCGGCGGTAGTGGGCCGAACTCCGAGATCACCGTGTCCAGTGACACACCTACAACGAAAACCGAAGCCAGCCAAGGATTCCCGCTATCGACATCGAAATCGACGACTGGAGCGGTGAATGCACCCGACACCCTGGTGCTGGCGGTCACTTCGCGCCGGAACCGAGCCCGGTACTCGTGTTCGCCGAGCAGATGTGGATGCACCTGCTTGATCGCGACGAACCTTCCATCGGGACCGATACCCAGGAGAACTCGACCCATGCCGCCCGAACCCAGCAGGCCGAGAACGTGGTACCGGCCGATGATTCGAGGTTCTGTTGCGGCGAGCGGCTGGACCATCATGACTTCGGTAGTCGTGGGATCAAGTCGGCCAACACTGTTTTGACCTTGTCGCATGAATCTGTGGCCGGCGACCAGTTGTCCACGTGAACAGTGACCAGCTCCGCGTTGTCCCCTGTGGTCGGCCTGGCCATGTATCCGATTTCACAGGACTTCCCCGGTGACTTCAGCCAGACATTCCTGATGTAGGAGGTGAATTGGCCAGTCTGCACAGTGCTGTTCAGGCTGTCCTTGTCCGGTCGCATCGCCTCCTCGAGATTGACGCTGAGGTATGCGTCGCTCCCGTCCACCACGCAGTACGACGAGGTCTCCTCGCGGCGAGCGGGATCGCCGCTAATGCTCTGCGCCAGCCTCTCATCGAGCAGGGAACACGGCGGGACACGCAAGATCGAATTCCGTGGCAGCGGTAGCAGTGGCACATAGCGCGTCAGCTGCTGCACGATGGCGGTCAGTCCCTGCTGTGCGAGCGGACAGCCGTCACCGTCGGTGACGTCCGTGGACAGCGTCAGCACGGACGGCCCGCCGCTCTGGGTGATGATGGAGCGCTTGCACATTCGGCCCGTGATTTTGTCTCCCAGGATCGGAGTCCATGCCACGGCGGCGCCGATCGGCTTCGAATACTTCTCGGTCTCCGAGACCGAGGCGATTGTGCTCAGATCCATCCGTACCTTCCGATTGCCGGCATCGGTGATCTGGGTGCCACACCCGTCGCCGGTCTTGTTCAAATCCGCGGTCCGTGTGCCAAGTTTCGGGATCGTCAAATCCAGCACTTTGCAGGCATCGAGCATCTGCAGTTCCATTGGGGTGAGGGTCAGTGACGGATCCGCCTGAGGCTGTGCGTGCCCACTCATCGTCGCCCACCGGCTCACCGCCACGATGGCGGCACCCATCAGCAGTACGAGGACTGCGGCGAAAGCGATTCGCTTCAGTAGAGCGCGACGGCGAATCGTGAGGTTTTCCAGCTGCTCTCGGTTCCGCAGCTCTCTCTCCGACGTCTGCACCCACCAGTCGGAATCGGCTCGATGCGCGGCTATCCGGGATTTCGCCGTCGCCGGCCATGCCGGTTCGGCGGGAATGCGAGCCGCCGCTGTCAGCAGGTCTTCCGCAGTCGGCCGTTGCTCGGGATTCTGAGACAGGCAGGCATCGACCAGACCGCGCAATGGCTCCGGCACCCCTTCTGTATTCGGGGGCGTGTGCATGAGGTTGTACAGAATCTGCGGGGTGGAACTGCCGGGGAAGGGGCTCGCGCCGGTTGCGGCCATCGTCAGCATCGCACCGACCGAGAACACGTCGGAGGCAGGCGTCAGCGGCCTGCCCTCGGCCTGCTCCGGAGACATGTACGCGGGTGAGCCGACTACGGCGCCGGTGGCAGTGAGTTGCGCCGCCCCGTCCTGTGCGCGGGCAATGCCGAAATCGATGACCCGAGGTCCCTCCGGTGTGAGCAGGACGTTGCCGGGCTTCAGATCTCGATGAACCAGGCCGGCTCGGTGAATCTCCACCAGGGCGGAGGCCAGTCCGGCGGCCAGTAGGCGCAGGCCGCCCAAATGCAGGGGACCGCATTCCTTGACGACCGTCTCCAGGTCCGGCCCATCGATGTATTCGGTTGCCAGCCAAGGACTCTCCGGCACGATATCGCTGTCGAGGACAGCGGCGGTGTATGCACCGGTTACCTGCCGACTCGACTCCACCTCCTGGCTGAACCGCGCGCGGAAGGACGGATCTCCGGCCAGATGGGCGTGAATCTGCTTGACCGCCACGAGTCTTCCAGTGGGCGTG
Source organism: Nocardia sp. NBC_01388 (assembly GCF_045040085.1). Classification (NCBI taxonomy): domain Bacteria; kingdom Bacillati; phylum Actinomycetota; class Actinomycetes; order Mycobacteriales; family Nocardiaceae; genus Nocardia; species Nocardia sp. NBC_01388. The sequence goes on along the minus strand of NZ_CP109553.1, from coordinate 5,530,000 downwards.
CGGCCCAGTAGCACCCTGCCCATGCCGCCGCGGCCGATGACCGCGATCATGCGATTGGATCCCAGCGAGCGCGGGTCCTGTGGCGTCAGAGACTTCATGCTGCCCCTCCCATTACCGAGTACTGAGCTGCGGCCAGCTCCCGTGCATCGGTGTCGGCATTGCTGTAGACCATGGCCACGTATTCGCCCCGTACGACGAGGCAGCGGAAGCGGCGTGCATCCAGGGTCTGCGTCAACTGTTTCGTCGCTTGGTAGCACGTAACAGCGGAGTTGCCGGTGCCATTGCGAATCGGCGCGTAGTCCGCGTCGGAGTGCATACCGGCGAGATAGCCCGCGTACGCTTCGGCGCCGGCTTCGTCGCGCAGCCGAAAGAGATGTTTGTTGTACGATACCGCGATCGCGCTCACGCCACGCTCCGCGTTCGCCGCGAAATCGGTTGCGGGAGAGCCGAGCAGAGCGGAATACGCGTGCGGTCCGTAAACCGCGAAGTCGTGATCGTCGGGCGTGTAATCTCCGGTCTTCACCAGACGGGGCAACATATGATCCGGGTCCAGCGGAAGCTTCGCCAACTCGCTGGCCGCTGTCGGCGTGAAGGTCGACAGCAGATCCAATTGCCGTTGATAGGTTTTCGTCACGACATCGACCAGTCGGCCGAGGTCCGGGTCCGGTAGTTGCGCATAGACGCGGATCACCAGCGACTTCCACGCCATGATGCTGCCCAGAGTAGGAACTCCCGGCCGCCAGTGGCTCAATGCCGCGGGATAGGCTTCCACGGCAACGGGAGCGTTGTCGGTATTCGCCTCGAAATCCGCTCGCGCCATATCGCCCGCCGCCGCAGCGGCCTTCTGCTCGTCCGTGAAGGCAATGATCGAGACACCAAGGAACTTCGTCTGCTGATCGTCGTTGCTGGAATACGGTTTGTTTGCGGCCATCGCGCCGAACGCGCCGAGTACATCGGCGCTATTGGTGGCGTTCGCCTCCGGTGCCGAGATGACCGTGGAATTCAGGCCGTGAAAGTCGGCTGACACACCGCCGCCCCGACCGGTCGTCAACTCCGGGTCGATGTCCGTGGCGTAGACGATGCGCTCGCCCAGCCGTAGTGACTCTGCGAGGACACCGCGGGCTCTGCTCAGCTGCTGGTCGTAGTCTCCATTGACTTGATGCGATGGATACGCGCCGTATTCCGAAGCGTCACTGGCGTTTCCGCAGGCCGCAGATGTGGCCATCATGGCAAGTCCGAGTGTCACGGCGGCGAACCGATCGAGATTGAAACGCATGTGCCCTCCCCACCCGCCGTCGACGAACACCGCTGGCGGGCCCCATGTAGATCCAGCTCATGCCGTCACACTTAAATCGGCACGGACGAGCCAGAACCTAGCATCGGACCACCAGCAAGACAATCTGACGGCGGACGGTGGATGGTGAGGCGAATCAGCGTGCTGCCACAATGGCGCCGGCGGCCCGGCGGCCCATGCGGATCGCGCCGTCCACGTGCTGGAAGCCGTGGCCCGCGAGGTCCGAACAGGCGAAGTGCAGGGGGCCGACCGGGTCGCGATGGTCGTGGCCGTAGCGGGTCATACCGCCGAGGTCGAAGCTGACGCCGTAGGCGCCGCGCGTCCATTCCTCTGCGCCCCAGTCGGATTCGTAGTACACAGCGGGTTCGGCGGCCTCGGGGCCCAGGTAGCGGACCAGGCAGTCCAGTGCCGCCTGTTTGCGCTGGGCGGCGTCCATGGCGAAGTACGCGTCGGCCTGCTCGTGGGCGATGAATCCGGCCAGTGCGCCGTTGTCCATGCCGTGGTTGGTGTTGTCGTAGATCTCCGAGACCATATCGGTATCACTGAAACCTGTTCCAGATAAACCGCTTTCGCGCCAGAACGGGGTCGGGTAGACCGCGTGCACCTTGACCACGAATCCGAACGACATGTGCTGGTACATCTGGTGGCGGCGGCGCGGCAGCGGCGGGTCGAAGCTGATGCACGAGTACAGGTTCGGCGGTACCGCCAGGATGACCTGACCGGCCCGCACCTCGAGATCGCCGTCGGCGAAGACGGTGACGCCGTTGCCGGACCACTGGATACGCCGTGCCGGGGAGTTCAGGTGCAGATCATCGCCGATCACCTCGGCCAGCCGCTGCGATACCTGCTGCATACCGCCGACGACGCGCTTGTCGAGCATGAAGGTGTCGGTCGCGAGATTGGTGAAAGAGCCCTGGGCAGCGGCCATGTGGAGCGCCTGCAGGGTCGAGAAGGTGTGTGCGGGCTTGGTCAGCATGGCGCCGGCGACATAGAAGGCGACCGTCTCACGGGCGTATTCGTCCGCGGACTGCCCCTCCAGCCAGATGCTGAACGGCACCGAATCCAGTTCTGCCGCTTGCGGATGCGCCCACGGCTCTTCGGCGCCGACCGCCGCGGCCAGCTCGTCCAGCAGTCCCAGCAGGCGGTCGATCTCCTTCGAGGTCGCCTCGGGCGCCGGGAAGACATCGCCGGTGAAGCGGTGCCGGACGCCGTCCGCGGCCAGATACACCGACTCGCCGTCGCGATAGCGGGAGAAGGTCTTCAGACCGAGCTCCGCCACCAATTCCAGTGCGGCGGTGTGATGCGGGGACAGCCACTGGCCGCCGATCTCGATCATCGCGCCGTCGATATCGCCGGTCCGGGTGCGGCCGCCGACACGCTCGCGCGCCTCGAGCACGGCCACCGACAGCCCGGCCCGGTGCAGTTCCACGGCGGCGGTCAGACCGGACGGTCCGGCGCCGATGACAACAACGTCACGGGTGATGACAGACACGAAAGCTCCTCAGCTATTCCAAGTTGCGGGACTGATCAGCGAACCGGCAGCGGCTCGTTCTGGGTAATGCAGTGGATACCGCCGCCACGGGCGAAGATGGGCCGGGCGTCCACGGTGACGATGGTGCGGCCGGGATAGACCTCGGCCAGTACCGCGGCCGCCTCGGCATCGTTCGGATCGTCGAACCCGCACAGGATCACCGCGTTATCGCACACGTAGTGATTGATATAGCTGTAGTCGACAAATCCCTCCTCGTCTCGCAGGACGCGCGGTGCGGGCAACGGAACGACCTCGAAAGGCCTTCCGGTGGAGGCGGTCTCGGTGGCGAAGAGCTTCATGATCTCGTCGCTGAGCGCGTGATCGGGATGGGCTGGATCGCGCTGATCGTGCACCAGGACCACACCCGGTGACGGCAGCGCGGCGACGATATCGGAGTGCCCGCGGGTGCCGAAGCGCTGCGAATCGCGCCACAGGCCACGCGGCAGCCAGATCGCGGTATCGATGCCGAGGGTGCGCCGGAGTTCGGCCTCCACCTGCTCCCTGGCCAGCCCCGGATTGCGGCAGGGGTCCAACTGCACCGTCTCGGTGACGATGACCGTCCCCGCACCGTCCACCTGGATGCCGCCACCCTCGTTCACGAGCGGTGAATCGATGACCGGCACTTCGGCCGCCGCGGCGACGACCCTGCCGATCTGCCGGTCATTGTCCCAGCGGGCCCAATCCTGTTGGCCCCAGCCATTGAAGACCCAGTCGACGGCCGCGACGGATCCGTCGGCGGCGTGCACGAAGGTCGGGCCGATATCGCGCATCCAGGCATCGTCCAGCGGGGCTTCGACGATATCGATTGCGCCGGAGAGCATTCGGCGGGCAGCCGCGGTATCGGTGGGGTCCACCACCATCGAGACCGGTTCGAACCGGGCGACGGCGTGCGCTACGGCGGTCCATGCCGTGCGGGCCTCATCGACGGCCTCGGGGGTCGCGGTGATTTCCGAACCCACCGGCGGAAAGGCCATCCAGGTGCGGCGGTGCGGCGCGTGCTCGGCGGGCATGCGCCACTGCGTGATCCCGTCCGAGGTCATCACGCCCGCCCGAACGGGTTCGCGTGATCCACCGGCGCGGTCAGGCGGTCGTAGGTGTCGGGGCGGCGGGTATCCAGGAACGGGAACAGGGCCAGCCAGTCCTTGCGCTGATCGAGGTCCAGATCGGCCACCAGCACCGCGGCTTCGTCGCGCGGCGCCTGCACCAGGATGCGGCCGTACGGATCGGAGATGAAAGACGAACCGTAGAAGGTGATTTCGCCCTCGTCGCCGAATCGGTTGGGCACCACCATGAAGGTGCCGGCGGTAATGCCATTGCCCACGATCACGTGCTGCCACAGCGGCTGGGTGTCGAAGGCGGGGAAGCTGGGCTCGGAGCCGATGGCGGTCGGGTAGACGATGAGGTCCGCCCCGGCCAGCGAGTACATGCGCGCGACCTCCGGGAACCACTCGTCCCAGCAGGTCGGCATGCCGATGCGGGCGTCGCCGAGATCCGGATGGCTGTGCGGGCGGTAGGCCTCGTCGGTGGCGGGACCGGCGCGGAAGTAGGTGTCCTCGTAGTACCCGTCGCTGATCGGAATGTGCAGCTTGCGGGTGCGGCCGACCAGTTCTCCGGTGGGGGACACCAGGATCGCGGTGTTGTATCCCAGGCCGTCGCCCTGCTCGGCGCGCTCGTAGAGCGAGGCGTGCACGAAGATGCCGTGTTCGATCGCCGCCTTGGCCGCGAAGGTGAAGGTGGGGCCGCCGGTCAGCTCCTCGGCGTCCGCGCCCGGATTCTCGCCGCCGCGCACGAACGCCGGGTACTTGCTCAAGGTGATCTCGGGCAGGAAGACCACCTTGGCCCCCGCCTCGGCCGCCCGGGCGATGCCCTCGAACAGTTCGGCCTGCAGGGCGGCGGCATCGTCCTGCCAACGGTGCTGGATGAGGGCAACCCGCAGCGGCGAGCGCACCGGCTCGGCGACTCGGGCATACGAGACCGGCGGTTCGAAACAGGTGATGACGTTCACGGCTACTCCGGATCTGATCGTCGAAGTGGTTGGGCGGAAGCGGGTTTCGCTACAGCGTGCTCAGATGCGGTTCAGTGGGCGCGGGCATGGGGTCGCCGGAAATCGCCCGGGGGAGGGTCTGCCCGCGGAAGTACTCCGGCTGCCGCCAGCGCATGATCAGCATCAGCACCGCGCCCAGCGCGAGAATCCCGAAGCCGAGGTAGAACACCAGTCCGATACCGAAAATCGAAGCGCCACTGCCGACTTCTGGCTTGAGGCTCTCGCGCACGGAGATGGTGAAGACCACCAGCAGCATGGTGCCGCCGAGCAGCGGGAACAGCAGCTTGAACATGAAGTCACGCGCCGAGGCGAACCACTGCTTGCGGAAGTACCAGACGCAGGCGAAGGCGGTGATGCCGTAGTACCAGCAGATCATGATGCCCAGGGCGGCAATGGTATCCAGCAGCACATGCTGTGACAGCAGTGCGGTCACCGCGTAGAAACCGCCCGCGACCACCGCGGCGACCGCAGTCCCGAAGCGCGGCACCTGATACGTCGGATGGACGGTGGCGAAGCGGCTCGGCAGTGCCTTGAAGGTGCCCATGGCGAGCATGGCGCGCGCCGCGGGCAGGAAGGTGGCCTGCAGGCTGGCAATGGTGGAGACCAGTACGGCGAGGAACAGCAGCAGCTCGCCCGCACCACCCATCACCGGCTGGGCCAATGCGCCGAAGACATTGCTCGCGGTGCCCGGATTGCTCAGTCCGACACCGGTATCGCCGACACCGGCGTACCACATGAGCGCGACCGCCAGCAGCAGATAGGTGCCCAGCACGGTCAGAATGGACAGCAGCCCGGCCCGGCCCGGCGTGCGTTGGGGATCCTTGCACTCCTCGCCCAGCGTGAGCGCGGTGTCCCAGCCCCAGTACATGAACACCGAGCCGATCAGGCCGATCGCGAAGGCGCCCAGCGTGAGTCCGGTGAGCGGGTTGAACCAGTCCGGGCTGAAGCTCAGCCCGGACGGCGCGTCCCCGGTCACGGCCTTGGCCAGTGCGACACCGGCGAACAGCAGCAGCACCGCGAGCTGGAAACCGACCAGCACGTACTGTGCGCGCTCACTGGAACTGATCCCGCGACTGGCCGCCCAGCCGGCCGCCGCCAGAAATGCCAGCGTGGTCAGGATATTGATCAGCTTGTTGTCACCCAGCGTGGCGATGTACTCCGAATGCGCCACCCGCCCGATGAACAGGTACAGGAACTCCGCACCCACCGCGGCGATATTGGCCAGCACGATCACCACCGCGATCACCGAACCCCACCCGGCCATCCAGCCGATATAGGGACCCAGGGACCGTGCCGACCACGTGAACGAGGCGCCGCAGTCAGGGGTTTCGGCGCTGAACTCGCGATAGGCGTAGGCCGCCAGGAACATCGGAATGAATCCGGCGATCAGCAGCGCGGGCATCTTCAGGCCGACCGCCGCCACGATCAGGCCCATGCTGGCCGTCGTGGTGTAGGCGGGCGCGATGGACGCGATGCTCAGGACGGCGCCGGCGAGAGTGCCGATCTTGTTGGTTGCCAATCCCTTATCGCTGTGCGGCGGGGCCTCGGGGGCGTTCTGCACGAGCATGCAGGCTCCTGGTACTGGGTGGAGAGAACCGATCACCGGACGATCGGGTGGGCACGTTGTCCGGCGCAGGGGCCGGTGTGCCGGACGTCAGTGCGTGAGCGCGACGTACTTGGTGTCGAGGTATTCGCTGATCCCCTCGGACCCGCCCTCGCTGCCCAGACCGGACTGCTTGATGCCGCCGAACGGAGCCGCCGGATCGGAGATGACGCCGCGATTGACGCCGACCATGCCGGCTTCGAGAGCGCCGGACACGCGCAGCACCCGATCCAGATTCCGCGTGTAAAAGTAAGCGGCCAAACCGAATTCGGTGTCATTGGCGGCCGCCACCACCTCGTCCTCGGTATCGAAGCCGTAGACGGCGGCGACCGGGCCGAAGATCTCCTCGCGGTGCATGCGTGCGGTGCGCGGCACCTCGTCGAGGACGGTGGGCTGGAAAAACCAGCCGGGCCCGTCGATCGGCTTACCGCCGGTGCGGACCACGGCTCCGGCCGCGACCGCATCGTCCACGAGTGCGGTGACGGTGGTGCGCTGCCGCTCGTTGATCAGCGGCCCCAGCTCCACACCCGGCTCGTGGCCGGGACCGACGCGCAGTGCGCCGATCTTCTCGGCCAACCGGGCGGCGAATTCGGCGCGGATCGAATTGTGCACGTAGATACGGTTTGCCGCGGTGCACGCCTCACCGCTATTGCGCATCTTCGCCGCCATCGCCCCGGCCAGCGCCTGGTCCAGATCGGCATCCTCGAACACGATGAACGGGGCATTGCCGCCCAGTTCCATCGAGGTGCGGAGCACAGTGTCGGCGGCCTGGCGCAGCAGCAGTTTGCCGACCCGGGTGGAACCGGTGAAGGTCACCTTGCGCAGGCGCGGGTCTTCCAGCAGGGGTGCGGTGACGCCCGCGGCGTCGCTGCTCGGCAGCACCGACAGCACACCGGCCGGAAGTCCGGCCGCGGCGAAGATATCGGCGAGGGCCAGCATGGTGAGCGGAGTGTCCTCGGCGGGCTTCACGATCACCGTGCAACCGGCGGCCAGCGCCGGAGCGATCTTGCGAGAACCCATGGCCAGCGGGAAGTTCCACGGCGTGATCGCCAGACACGGGCCGACCGGCTGCTGAGTCACCAGGATGCGGCCATTGCCCGCGGGCGCCTCGGTGTACCGGCCGCCGATGCGGACGGCCTCCTCGCTGAACCAGCGCAGGAACTCGCCGCCGTAGGCGACCTCGCCGCGTGCCTCCGGGAGGGTCTTGCCCATCTCCGAGGTCATCAGCAGCGCCAGATCCTCGGTGCGATCCATCAGGATCTCCCAGGCGCGGCGCAGGATCATCGAGCGCTCGCGCGGAGCCGTTGCAGCCCAATCGGATTGGACCCGGCAGGCGGAGTCGAGGGCGCGCAGGGCGTCCGCGCGCCCGGCATCGGCGACCTCGGTGAGCAGATGGCCGGTGGCGGGATCGGTGACCGCGAAGGTCGCGCCGCCGGCGGCGGGAACGGCTGCGCCGTCGATCCACAGGCCGGTGGGGATCTTCGCGCGAATACGGTCGAACTCGGACATCGTCTTCCCTCGATCAGGCGGCGAGATCGCTGATGGCGGTACACAACACCGTCAGCGCCTCGTCGAGTAGGTCGTCGCTGATCACCAGCGGCGGCAGCAGGCGGATCACATTGCCGAACGTGCCGCAGGTGAGGGTGATGACACCCTGCTCCAGGCAGCGGGCCGCGACAGCGGCGGTGAAGGCGGCATCGGGTTCGGTGGTGCCGGGGCGGACGAACTCCAGGGCCAGCATGGCGCCCCGGCCGCGCACGTCACCGATGGCCGGAACCCGCTGTGCCAGTTCATCGAAACGCGCCAGCGCCACCTCGCCGATATGGCGGGCGCGGGCGGGCAGATCATGGTCGCGAATGGCCTCGATGGCGGCCAGTGCGGCGGCGCAGGCCACCGGATTGCCGCCGTAGGTGCCGCCCAGACCGCCCGCGTGCACCGCGTCAAGCAGGTCCGCGCGGCCGGTGATGGCCGAGAGCGGCATACCGCCCGCAATGCCCTTGGCCATGGTGATGATGTCGGGGACCACGCCCTCGTGGTCGCAGGCGAACCAGTCGCCGGTGCGGGCGAAGCCGGTCTGCACCTCATCGGCGATGAACACCACGCCATTGGCCCGCGCCCATTCGGCCAGGGCCGGCAGGAATCCCGGTGCGGGAACGATGAATCCGCCCTCGCCCTGGATCGGTTCGATGATCACGGCGGCGACCGAATCCGCGCCGATCTGCTTCTCGATCCGCGAGATCGCCTCGCGGGCCGCCGCTACGCCGTCGAGTGCGCCGTCGCGGAACGGGTAGGACATCGGCATCCGGTAGACCTCGGGGGCGAACGGGCCGAAATGCGCCTTGTACGGCATGGATTTCGCGGTCAGCGCCATGGTCAGGTTGGTGCGGCCGTGGTACGCGTGATCGAAGGCGACAACGGCGGTGCGGCCGGTGGCCAGGCGCGCCACCTTGATCGCGTTCTCCACCGCTTCGGCGCCGGAGTTGAACAGCACGCTGCGCTTCTCGTGATCGCCCGGGGTCAGCTCCGCCAGCTGTTCGGCGACCTGGATGTAGGCCTCGTACGGGGTCACCATAAAGCAGGTGTGTGCGAACTTCTCCACCTGGTCACGCACCGCCGCAACGACTTTCGGATGCGAGGCGCCGACATTGGTGACCGCGATGCCGGCGGCCAGATCGATGAGCGAATTGCCGTCCACATCCACGATGACGCCGCCGTCCGCGTCCGCCGCGTACACGGGCACGGTCGAGCCGACACCGGCGGCGACGGCGGCCTTGCGCCGCAGCGCCAGTTCCTGCGAGCGGGGGCCCGGCAGGGCGGTGTGCAGGTCCCGCCGCTGCGGGAGCCGGTAGCTGATCTCGGTCATGAAAGTCTTTCTGCGGAAGAGGGATTGGGGACGACTCGGAAATCAGTCGTGCGCGCTCATGACATGCTTGATGCGGGTGTAGTCCTCGACGCCGTACGCGGACAGGTCCTTGCCGTAGCCGGAGCGCTTGAATCCGCCGTGCGGCATCTCCGCCACCAGCGGGATATGGCAGTTGACCCACACCGCGCCGAAGTCCAGGGCGGCCGAAAGGCGCTGCACCACACCGTGATCGCGGGTCCATATGCTGGAGGCGAGGCCGTAGACGACATCATTGGCCAGCCGGATCGCCTCGGCCTCGTCGGTGAAGGTCTGCACGGTGATGACCGGGCCGAAGATTTCCTCCTGCACGATCGGATCGTCCTGGCGCACACCGGTGACCACGGTCGGGGCCAGGTAGAAACCGGTATCGCCGATCCGGTTGCCGCCGGTGCGCACGGTGGCGTGCGGGGGGAGCGCGGCGAGTTTTCCGGTGACGGACTCGAAGTGGCGAATATTGTTCAGCGGGCCGTAGGCGGCGCCCGCATCGTCGGGCAGGCCCGGTCGCACCGATTGCGCCTTCTCGGTCAGGGCGTCGACAAAATCGTCGTGCACCGACTCGTGCACCAGCACCCGGGTCGCGGCGGTGCAGTCCTGGCCGCCGTTGAAGAACGCGGCGTCACCGATGCGGTCGGCGGCCAGCGCCAGATCGGCGTCCCCGAACACCACGACCGGGGCATTGCCGCCGAGTTCGAGATGTGCGCGCTTGACCTGCTCGGCTGCCGCGGTCGCCACCGAGATGCCCGCCCGCACCGAACCGGTGATGGCCACCATGTCCAGGTCCGGATGGCTCACCAGCGCAGCGCCACTGGCGGCATTACCGAGCACGACATTGAGTACGCCGTCGGGCAGGATGCCCTTCGACAGCTCGGCCAGCAGCAGCGTGCTGCCCGGTGTGGTGTCACTCGGCTTGAGCACCACGGTGTTTCCGGTGGCCAGCGCCGGGCCGATCTTCCAGATCGCCATCATCAGCGGGTAGTTCCACGGGGTCACCTGACCGATCACACCGACCGGTTCGCGGCGCACGTATGAGGTGAATCCGGTCATGTACTCGCCGGCGGACTTGCCCTCGAGCAGGCGTGCGGCCCCCGCGAAGAAGCGCAGGTGATCGGCCCCGGTGGCCACCTCCTCGGAGGCGACCAGATGTTTGGGCTGGCCGGTATCGCGGCACTGCGCCTCGACCAGAGCGTCGGAATGGGACTCCAGGGCGTCCGCCAGTTTCAGCAGTGCGGCCTGTCGCTGTCCGGGCGTGGCGGAGCGCCAGGCCGGAAAGGCGCGGCGGGCGGCGGTCACGGCGGCATCGATATCGGCGGCATCGGAGATCGGGCTGCGGCCGGTCACCGTCTCGTCGACCGGGCTGATCAATTCGAACGACTCCGACGCGGTGGCGGCGACCGACCGGCCGTCGATGTAGTTGCGAAGCAGCTGCGTCGTCATAGTGTGCGAGTTCTCCCTGGGGTTCCGGTATTGCTCGATCGCAAGCCAGTGTGCTGTGCGACACACCCCCGCGTCACCTGCCGGATCGGAGTGGCGGCAGAATCTAGTTTCGACGTTTTGTCCAGTTTGCTGTAGGAGCGCTGTGAGTACGGGAATTCCGGTCCGGTGGGTGCTGTCCCAGCCCGAGCTGAATCTGGCGCTCAAGGGCGGCAGTGCCGGGCTCGGGCGCAATATCACGATGGCCCTCACCTCCGAGCTCACCGAACCGCAGCAGTGGCTCTCCGGCGGGGAGTTGGTGCTGACCACCGGTATGGGTTTGCCGCTCAGTGGCGCGGACCGGCTGCGCTATCTGACGGAACTCGATGCGGCGGGGGTCGCGGGCGTCGGATTCGGCGTCGGGCTCTCACACGAAACTGTGCCCGCGGATCTGGTCGAGGCGGCTGATGCGCTCGGGCTGCCGCTGTTCGAAGTGCCGCTGCCGACACCGTTCGGGGCGATCACCAAGAAGGTCATGCAGCGGCTGGCCGAGCAGGAGTACGAGAAGGTGTTGCGGGCCTCTCGTGCTCAGCCGCGCATGACCCGGGCGGCCATCCAGGGCATCGGTGCGGTGATCAGAGAGTTGTCCGCAGCTCTGTCGGCCACGGTGGTCGTCACCGGTGCGGATGGTGAGATCTCGGATTCCCACCCCGGTCGGTCCGGGATCGAAGTCGCCGTGCGGATCGGCGAATTCCTCAGTACTCGGGGCGACGGTGCGGGCAGCGGCGTCATCCACACCTCTTCAGGGCAAATCATTGCACTGCAAGCTATTACGGCAGGGCAGACGGTGCACGGGCATCTGGCGGTGGTGACCACAACGCCGCTCAGCTCGGTCGATCAGGTACTGCTCGGACATGCCAGTTCACTGCTCGCCCTGGACTTCGAAAAGCCGGCCCGGCTGCGAATCGCGCAGAACCACTTGAACTCTCAGGCCATCGCCATGCTGCTGGACGAGGCGGGCGATCTCGAAACGCTGTGGCGGCATCTCGCTCCGGCCGCGGATCGCTCCGGGCGGGTCCGTGCCCTGGTGCTGTGGTGCGATTCGCCGGAGGCGGCAGTGCGGGTGACCGAAGCCGTTGACGAGCAGCTGCATCCGCACAACCGGCAACTGTTCGCGCGCATTTCGGGTGATCGGGTCGCGGTGCTGCTGCCCGGTTCCGATACCGAGGAGGCGGCCGAGCAGCTGCTGGCGGCCATGCCCGACGAGGTGCGCGCGGCCATCCGGGCCGGCCTCAGCGCGCCACATCTGTTGCGGCGCTTCGCCACAGCCATCGAACATGCCGAATTGGCGTCCTCCGCCGCCCTGCCCGGTGGCCGCCCGCTGGAACTCGCCTCGCTCGCCGGGCAGACGCTGCTGACTCTTCCGGAGGCCCAGCGCATGCTGGGCGCGATATCGGAGGCCATGCTGGCGCCGCTCGCCGATTACGACGAGCGGCACGGCACCGATCTCATCGCCTCATTGCGCGCCTATCTGGAGGCGCACGGTCAGTGGGAGACCGCGGCCACCGCGCTGGGCGTGCACCGGCACACCCTGCGCAGCCGGGTCGCGAAGATCGAATCGGTGCTCGGGTGTCAGCTGGATGTGGCGCGGGTGCGGGCCGAACTGCTGCTGGCGATCATCGCCCACCGCTGATCCCGGCCGCCGCGGCCAATTCCGCGTTCACCACGCACAATCGGGCGATATCGGCGTTCGCGGAGCGGCGCAGCTGACCCACCAGATCCAGCAGTCGCGCCGCGGCCGCTGTGGCCCGCCAGGCTGTCACGAGATCGTGCGCGGAGTCGCTCGGTGCGGCGTTCGCCAGCACCGTGGCCGCCAAAGCGTGCCAGCGGGACTGCAATTCGTCGGCCAGGGCGGCGGCGGCCAGCGTCTCCCAGTGGTCGCCGGTCGGCGTCGTCGCGAAAGTTGTCGCCAGCCAATCGAGTCCGATGGACCCGCCGAGTTCCCGATACGTCTGTGCGATCAGGGCGACCGGCAGGCCGGTGCGCCGGGCGGTATCGCTCAGCGGCAGTGCCTGTGCCAGCAGTTGCAGGTTCGCGAGATCACGGCCGGGATGGCCGCCGGGGCGGGGGAGCACCGCGATCAGCTCGGCGACCACCGGGGCGTGCAGTTCTATCTCCGCAGACCAGGACACGGCCGTGCGCTTTGCCAGCAGCCAGGCGGTGGACTGCTCGACGGCGTCCTGAATACCGTTGAGCACACTCATCCGCAGCTGCGGGCTCACGCCCGGCAGCGCGAGCGCATCGCGCCACCAGCGGTCGACATCCAGCACGGTATCGACGACCGTGCAGGCCAGCACGATCTGCGGGGTGCCCGCGCCGAACCGCTCGTCCAGGCGGTGGATCATGCCGGGGCCGACCCGATTGATCACCTGATTGGCCGCGGAAACGGCCACGATCTCGCGGGCCACAGGATGCTCGCGCAGCCGCTCACCCAGCAGGGTGCGGAAATCCTCGGGGAAATAGCCCGCCAGCGTTCCAGCGACCACCGGATCCGTGAGCGCATCGGAGGCGAGCAGTTCCTCGCGGACCAGATTCTTGGCCATGGCGAGCAGCACCGCGATCTCCGGGCGGACCAGACCGGCTCCGGCGCGACGGCGGGCGCTGAGTTCGGCCGGGGCGGGCAGGAACTCGGCGGAACGATCCAGATCCGTTGCCTGCTCCAGGTTTTCGATCAAACGGCCGTGCCGGTCGATCAGGAACGGGGCATGGGCCTCGGCCAGGCTGATGGCCAGGGCCTGGCGGTCGCAGTCGGCCAGGACCGCGCGGGCCACCTCGTCCGCATTGGCGGCGAGCAGGCGATCGCGCTCCGGCTCGGTCACCAGGCCATCGGTCACCGCGGACGCCAGTGCGATCTTGAGATTGACCTCGCGATCGGAGGTGGCCACACCTGCGGCATTGTCGATGAAATCGGCGTTCACCTTACCGCCCGCCCGGGCGAATTCGATTCGTGCGCGCTGGGTGAGACCGAGATTGCCGCCCTCGCCGATCACCTTGCAGCGCAGTCGATCCGCGGTCACCCGCACATCGTCATTGGTCGGATCCGCTACCTCGGAGTCGAGTTCGCCGCTCGACCGCACATAGGTGCCGATGCCGCCGTTGAACAGCAGGTCCACCTGCACGCTCAGAATGGCCTGAATGACCTCGTGCGCAGGGAGTTTCGTGGCCTCGACGCCGAGCAGCCGCCGTGTCCGCGGGGACAGTGGAATCGATTTCGCGGAGCGTGGCCAGACGCCGCCGCCCTCGGAGATGACGGCCCGGTCGTAGTCGGCCCAGCTGCTGCGGTCGAGTCCGGCCAGGCGGCCCCGCTCCCGGTGTGAGAGTTCGGGATCGGGATCGGGGTCGAGGAAGATGTGGCGGTGGTCGAAGGCCGCCACCAGCCGGATCCGGTCGGTCTCGAGCATGCCGTTGCCGAAGACATCACCGGACATATCGCCGATACCGGCCACGGTGAACGGCTGGGTGTCCGGGTCCACGCCGAGTTCGGCGAAGTGCTGGCGGATCGAGCACCAGGCGCCGCGGGCGGTAATGCCCAGGGCCTTGTGGTCGTATCCGGTGGAACCGCCGGAGGCGAAGGCGTCGCCGAGCCAGAAGGCGCGGGCCATCGCAATGCTGTTGGCCAGGTCCGAGAAGCGGGCGGTGCCCTTGTCCGCGGCGACCACCAGGTACGGGTCCGGATCGTCGTAGACGACGGTGTGCGCGGGCGGGACGATCGTGCCGTCCACAATATTGTCGGTGACATCGAGCAGGCCGCCGATGAAGGCCGCGTAGGCGTTCGAGACGGCTGCCGGATCGGCGATCGGGCCGCGAACCACGAAGGCGCCCTTGGCTCCCATCGGCACGATCACCGAATTCTTCACCGTCTGGGTCTTCATCAGGCCCAGTACCTCGGTGCGGAAATCGTCGGCGCGATCGGACCAGCGCAGGCCGCCGCGCGCGATGACGCCGCCGCGCACATGGCTGCCCTCCACCTGCCTGGCGTGCACGAAGATCTCGCGATACGGCGTGATCGGGCCCGAGACCGACAGGCGAGACGGGTCGATCTTGAAGGCGGCGACCAGGCGGCTCGGCTGGAACCAATTGGTGCGCAACACGGCTGCGCAGAAGGTGTGCAGGCCGCGCAGCAGCTGATCCTCGGGCAGCGTGGTCGCGGCCTCGAGCCGCCGGCGCGCCTCCGCATCCGCCGCGTCGATATCGCCGCCGCCGGACGGATCGAAGCGGGCGCGGAACAGTTCCACGAACGCGCGTGCGAATTGTGCATGGACGGTGAGGATCTCGGTCATCGTCGGTCCGCCGAGTCGGAGTCCGGCCTGGCGCAGGTACCGGCAGGCCGCCCGGATCAGCAGGGCGTCGCGCCAGGTCAGCCCGGCCGCGCCGATCAAACCGATGAAGCCGTCGATCTCCAGCACCCCGGTGGCCGCGGCGACGAAGGCCTCGGACAGCAGTTCGGCGGTCGGCTCGGTCAGTTCGAAAGCCGTGGGGCGGAAGGTGAATCGGTGCACGGTGTCCGCGCCGTCGCTGTGCACATCGTGTGCGGTGACGTGCAGGCCCAGGGCGGAGAAGATATCGATCAGCTCGGTCAGCGAGGCGGGCGCACCGCGCCACACCAGCCGCGCTCCGGGCCGCCGCGCGTCGATCGAATCGAATTCGAGCCGCGGGGCGGCGTCGATTCGATCCTCGTCCAGCGTGCCGATCGCTGCTCCGCGAAACATCTGCTCAACTCCCTGCGCGTCACCGGATGGGTCGGCAGCCAATCTGCCCTATGGAGACGCAGGACACAGTCGACAGATAGGCGCGCGGGGTCGGGTCCGGCACGCCGACTCGTCCATTGCCGGGTGTCCGGCGCAGGTGGAGTCGGCGAACCTTCCGCTATCAGTCGCGATAGCGGCGATGGTCGACGGCGAATTCGTCGGCGACCGTGGCGGCCAGTTCGACGTACGCCCGCTTGGTTTCCTTCTGCAGGCGGGTCAGGTCGATCTCGGCGCCTTCGCCCAGGTGGGAGTCGTACGGAATGATATGCACTGCGCGGCAACGCGACAGGAAGTAGTCGCGCAGCTGGTTGATGCCGACATTCGGGGCGCCCGGGCGCGGCAGGTTGATCACCACGACGGCATTGCGAACCAGATGGTCGTGGCCGTGCAGTGACAGCCAGTCCAGGGTGGCGGCGGCGCTGCGCGCGCCGTCGATGGCCGAGGACGAGATCAGCACCAGGGAGTGCGCCAGATCCAGCACGCCCGCCATGGCCGAATGCATCAGGCCCGTACCGCAATCGGTGAGGATGATGTTGTAGAAGCGCTGCAGGATGCGCGCCACATTGCGGTACTCGTCCTCGCTGAACGCTTCCGAGGCTGCCGGATCACGTTCGCTCGCAAGCACTTCCAGTCGGCTCGAGGCCTGCGAGGTGTGCCGCCGCACATCCGAGTAGCGCTCGATACTCGGATCCAGCAGCAGATCCCGCACCGTCGACCGCGTCTGCAACGGCACCCGCTGCGACAGCGTGCCGAAGTCCGGATTGGCATCCACCGCAATGACCCGGTCGCCGCGAATGGAGGAGAAGATCGACCCCAGCCCCATGGTCGTCGTCGTCTTCCCGACACCGCCCTTCAGCGACAGCACCGCAATTCGGTAATCCCCGCGCACCGGCTGCCGAATCCGGGCCACCAACTCCTGCAGTCGCCGCTCCTCAGCCGACAACCCCGGATTGATAGCCCCACCCGACACATGATGCACAGCCCGCCGCCATCCCGACCCGGGGGACTTCTTCGCCCGCCGCATCGGCACATCATCGAGCGAGGGCCCCTGCACACCCAGCCCGTACTGCACAGGCCCTGACGGCGGCGTATACGCCGCCGGCTGCCCGGGCGCGTGCGAACCGGGCTGCCCGGAGCCATAGCCACCCGGCTGCCCATACGTCCCCGGTTGCCCGGACCCGTAGGCCCCGGGCTGTCCCTGGCCGTACGGCCCCGGTTGCTCGGGCGCGCCCCAACCAGCCTGCGCCGCTTGGCCTTTGTCTGATTGACCCAGCCCAGCGTCGGCGGGATCAGCCTGTTGCCCATCCTGGCCCGGCCCGCCGAACTCCGGCCGACCCGGCTTGCCCGGTCGACCGTCCGCCGGCGCGTTGTCACCGCCGGGCCGCACCTCGCCGCTCAGCGCGGGAATACCGCCGCCGATGGTCGGTGCACTGTGAATATTGTCGCCCGGCTCCGGCTGCAGCCACGAATTCGGCTGTGGGACAGCCTGCCCCGGAGCATTGGGCGCCCCGTTCGCTTCCGGCGCCGGAGACCCGATGGGCGCCGCGTCGGACTGCGGCCGCATCGAGGCGGCGCCCGGCGAATCAGGTGAAGTGGCCGGAGCCTGCTGTGCCGCCGCACCATTCAGGTTCGAGCCGCCCGGCGCACCGGTGCCCGGTGCGTACCGGCCCTGCGGCGCTTGGCTGGGCGAGACCTGACCGGGAGCCGCCTGCCACGGGTTCTGCTGTGGCGCAACAGGAGCCGCAGACTCCGGCGGGGTCTGGTTCCAAGCGTGCGCCGGAGAGTCGGCGGGTGATTGGGCGGCTGGGCCGTTCGGAGTGGACCCGATCGGCGCACCGGTGACTGGCGCGTACTGATCCTGTGGTGCTCGGCCGGGGTGGACCTGGCCGGGAGCCGCCTGCCATGGGGTCTGTTGTGGCGCAACAGGAGCCGCAGACTCCGGCGGGGTCTGGTTCCAAGCGTGCGCCGGAGAGTCGGCGGGTGATTGGGCGGCTGGGCCGTTCGGAGTGGACCCGATCGGCGCACCGGTGACTGGCGCGTACTGACCCTGCGGTGCTTGGCCGGGGTGGACCTGGCCGGGAGCCGCCTGCCATGGGTTCTGTTGTGGCGCACCGGGGGCCGGCTGCTGCGGCAGGACTTGGTTCCAGACAGGTGCGGACGGGCCGGAGGGCGGTTGCGCGCCGACGGGGTTGCCGTGCTGGCCGGGGCCGTGCGGGGTTGCCGGGCCGTGTGCGGCGGGGGCCTGGGAGGGTGGTGACATCCATTGCCAGCGGTCGCCGGAGCCCTGTGGAGCAGGCTGTGGCGGAACGGAATTGGGGCCGGTGGAGCCGTGTGACTGCGCGCCCCGCGGGCCGTACGGGCCGGGTTGCGCGGGATCTGACGCTGCGAACTGTCCCGGACCGGTTGCGGGGGGCTGCACGGGGTTGGGGGTAGCGGGCTGTCCTGGACCGGAGGCCGGTGCCTCGGCCGTACCGGACACGGGGCGTTGCGCCGTGCCGGGCAGGAAGGACTGTCCTGGTGCGGATGCCGGTGGTTGTGCCGGACCGGAGATAGGTGACTGTCCGGTGGCCGCTGCGGGCTGTTCCGGACGGGGGGTTTTGGCGTGGTGATGGGGAGGGAGCGGTGCGTCCAGTGCCCGGTGGCGTCCGCTGTTGGGCGGCTGTCCCGGGACCGCAGGCGAATCTGCGGGTGCCGGTGAATTCGGCTGGGCGGGTTTGTGATCCGTGGCGGGTGCGCCGGTGTGGGCCTTGTCGGAGGACTTGGCGTCGGCTGTGCCGGGGGCGCTGTCGCTGCGGGGTGTGGGGGGCTTGCCCGGTGTGCGCGAACCGTTTGTTGCTGGGGCGGCGGGGGCGTCGGTGATGGAGCCGACGCTCGGGTCGTGGAGGGAGTTGTGGGTGGCGCCGTGGGGTGGGGTGGAGGCGTGATTGGGTGCGGGTTCGGCGCCGTGTGTGGATTCCGCTGTGCCCGAGTGGGTTCTGCGGTCGGGGGTGGAGCCGGGGGCGGGTGTCAGTGGGACTCGGACGGTCAGGTTCGCGGGGTCGGCGGCGGCGCTCGGGACGTGCGGAACGGGGCCGGTCGGCGGCGCGAGAATGTCGTCAAGGGGGGTACCGGGGAGCGGGAATGCCGGGGGCACACCGGTTCCGGGGAATTGCTGCGTCGGGGGTGCGGCTGAGCCGGGTCCGGCCTGGTCAAGTGCCTGGGGCGGATCGGCCGGGCCGTGCTGCGGTGGCGGCGGGAGGGTGGGGACACCCGGTGGGGGTGTCAGCGGAGCCGACTGCGGTCCCTGGGCGTGCGCGGGCGGCCCGGGGCGGGCGCCCTGTGGCGGCGCATCAGGGATGCGTGGCTTCGGCGGTGCGGACTCGCGCGGTCCGGGTGCGGTCGGCGGTGCCGGCGCATCGATGCGGACGGTGGCGCCCGCTGGCTGCTGACCGGCCAGCGGAATCCGTTGCGGTGCATCGGGGATGGGTGGTCGCGAGGCGTCCGGCCCGGGGCCGGGGGGTGCCGGTGGCAGAGGCGTCGAGGGTCGCGGCGGCACGAATGGCGACGGCTGCTGCGCACTCTGCGGTGCGTCGGTGGCAGGCGGGTTGGCGAAGCGCGACCCGGAAGACGGCTGTGCGCCTTCGGCTCCCGGCGGCGGTGGCAGATCCGGGCGCTGAGTGGGCGGCGGCGGCAGATCGGGGTGCGGGCCCGGCGACGGCTGCTTGGGCGCAGATCCGGTGGTGGGGGCGAGGTTCGGCGCGGGGGCGGCGGCGGGCGCGGCGGACTGCGGTCCCGCCGGTGGGGTCGCGGGCGCGGGGGGAGTGCTGAAGCGTGACCCGGAATCCGTTGCGGGAGAGGGTGGCAGCAGATCCTGGCGGGTCGTGGGCTGGGCGGGCAGCGGTGCAGTCCCCGGCAGCGGTGTGTGGGGTGCGGCGGTGCCGGACAAAGGAGCACCGGACAAAGGTGTGCCGGACTGCGGACTCTGGCCGGGCTGGGGGCTCTGCTGAGGTGCGCCGGACTGCGGGCCCGGGCCGGGCTGGGGGCTCTGCGGACGTGTGCCGGACTGCGAGTCCTGATGGCCGTTGGCCGGCGCGCTGAACTGCGGGGCGGGGGGCTGCGGTGAGCGGCTCGGGAGGGGGGTTCGGGGGGACGCGTCCGGGGTGGGGGGTTCGTCGGGGGTGGCGTCCTTGCGGGCCTTGCGGTTGCCGAAGAGGCGGCGGGACGACTTCTTCTCGGGGATGAGGTCGTCGTGGGGCAGGTTCTCGACGGGCGCTTCGTAACCGGTTTGGGAGACGTCGCTTTCGGACAGCCATGGTGGAAGCATGGGGAGGCCGTCGTTGTTGCGGCTCACATCAACCCCCGTGTCTGGAGCAGTCTTGCGGGACAGGCCGTAGTTTAGCGATCTCCCCCGGTGGCGCGCTCGGGCCTCGTCTGCCTCGCACCCCTGATGCCCCGCGGGAGTGTCCTGTGATTCCCCGCGGGGGTGTTCTGGCCCACGCGGAGCAGGCCCTATTTGGCCGCTCCTGCGTGAACGGGTAGGCTAGGTCGGCGGTGCACCTACCTGCTGGCTGTGGCATGTCTCTACTCAGAAACATCCGTTGCTGCCAGCGAGTATGTCACCAGGTCGGCTGCAGTGCACTACCAACACGGTGCACGAAAAATTACACAGGCCGAAAAGACGTTAAAGACGTGATGAGCTCGAACCAACCAGGTTCAGCCTAAAACGGGATCGCGGAGGATATGGCGAAGAAGGAAGGGGCCATCGAGGTCGAGGGCCGGGTTATCGAACCGCTGCCCAATGCGATGTTCCGGATTGAGCTGGAGAACGGTCACAAGGTTCTCGCGCACATCAGTGGCAAGATGCGGCAGCACTACATCCGCATTCTGCCCGAGGATCGCGTCGTCGTGGAGCTGTCGCCCTACGACTTGACCCGCGGTCGGATCGTCTACCGCTACAAGTGATTTCCCTCGGGGGACGCTAGATTTCCGGGGCCATGTGCTCCGGGTCTTCCCCGGCCATTTCCGGCCGGGGAAAAACTGTGTTCACGGCCAGTGAGCACACGGAACCAGATTGGATCTGACGTGAAGGTCAACCCCAGCGTCAAGCCGATCTGCGAGAAGTGCAAGGTGATCCGCCGTCACGGTCGGGTCATGGTGATCTGCGAGAACCTGCGCCACAAGCAGCGTCAGGGCTGATTCCGGTCTAGGCCGGGTCACCGGACCTCCGCGAGGAGGGCCGGTCGCTCACCGCCAAGCACCGAACGCAGTTCGGATTTGGCAGTCATAAAGAAGTAACTCCCAGCGCCAGTCGCCGTTGTCGAGCCTTTCGGGGCGGACGGCGGCCTTCCCCCGGTACGGAGGCCGGGGCCCCACTACGAGGGGACGGCCAGGGAGCAGACCTCCGCCACCATTAAGGAAACTGCCACATGGCACGTCTGATGGGCGTTGATCTTCCGCGCGAAAAGCGCATGGAGATCGCGCTGACTTACATCTTCGGCATTGGCCGTACCCGTTCCAAGGAGATCTTGGAAGCGACCGGCGTCAGCGTCGATCTGCGCTCGAAGGATCTCACCGATGAGCAGCTCACGGTTCTCCGTGACTACATCGAACGCTCCGCTCTGAAGGTGGAAGGCGACCTGCGCCGCGAGGTTCAGGCCGACATCCGTCGCAAGATCGAGATCGGCTGCTACCAGGGCCTGCGTCACCGTCGTGGCCTGCCCGTTCGTGGCCAGCGGACCAAGACCAATGCCCGCACGCGCAAGGGTCCGAAGAAGACCGTCGCCGGCAAGAAGAAGTAGGGATAGCGCATGCCTCCGAAGACCCGGACTTCAGGTCCGAAGAAGACTCAGAAGTCGCGTCGCCGGGACAAGAAGAACGTCCCGCACGGCCACGCGCACATCAAGAGCACGTTCAACAACACCATCGTGTCGATCACCGACCCGGCCGGCAACGTCATCTCCTGGGCGTCCTCGGGCCACGTCGGTTTCAAGGGCTCGCGTAAGTCGACCCCGTTCGCCGCGCAGCTTGCCGCCGAGAACGCTGCCCGCAAGGCGCAGGAGCACGGCGTCAAGAAGGTCGATGTCTTCGTGAAGGGCCCGGGTTCGGGCCGCGAGACCGCGATCCGTTCCCTCCAGGCCGCCGGCCTCGAGGTCGGCACGATCTCCGATGTCACCCCGCAGCCGCACAACGGCTGCCGTCCGCCCAAGCGGCGTCGCGTCTAAGCGGGAAGGAAAAGGTACAGAACAATGGCTCGTTATACAGGCCCCATCACCCGCAAGTCGCGTCGCCTTCGTGTTGACCTCGTTGGAGGCGACCAGGCGTTCGAGCGTCGTCCTTACCCGCCCGGCCAGCACGGCCGCGCGCGGATCAAGGAATCCGAATACCTCATGCAGCTGCAGGAGAAGCAGAAGGCTCGCTTCTCGTACGGCGTCATGGAGAAGCAGTTCCGCAAGTACTACGAAGAGGCGAACCGCCAGAAGGGCAAGACCGGCGACAACCTGCTGCGTCTGCTCGAGACCCGTCTGGACAACGTCGTGTACCGCGCCGGTCTGGCCCGTACCCGTCGTGCGGCTCGTCAGCTGGTCAGCCACGGCCACTTCATCGTGAACGGCCAGAAGGTCGACGTCCCCAGCTTCCAGGTTTCTCAGTACGACATCATCGATGTCAAGGAGAAGTCGCTGTCGACGCTGCCCTTCCAGGTTGCTCGCGAAACCGTCGGCGATCGCAAGGCTCCGGGTTGGCTGCAGGTCGTTCCCGGCCGTCTTCGCATTCTGGTGCACCAGCTCCCCGAGCGTGCGCAGATCGATGTTCCGCTCCAGGAACAGCTGATCGTCGAGTTCTACTCGAAGTAATGAGGTGCGCGTAAGCGCATCGCTGGTTGCGCCCTGAATTATTCAGGGCGGCAACAGTTTCCAGTCGTGAGCGTCAAATAGCGGACGCTCGAAGGAGGAGAAATCCATGCTGATTTCACAGCGACCGACACTGACCGAAGAGGTTGTGTCCGAGAACCGGTCGCGGTTCACCATCGAACCGCTGGAGCCGGGCTTCGGTTACACCCTCGGCAACTCGCTGCGCCGCACGCTGCTTTCCTCGATCCCGGGTGCTGCTGTCACGAGCATTCGCATCGACGGCGTGCTGCACGAGTTCACCACGGTTCCCGGCGTGAAGGAAGATGTCACCGACATCATCCTGAACCTCAAGGGCCTGGTTGTGTCGTCCGAAGAGGACGAGCCGGTCACCATGTACGTCCGTAAGCAGGGCCCGGGCACCGTCACCGGTGGGGACATCGTTCCTCCGGCCGGCGTGACCGTGCACAACCCGGACATGCAGATCGCGACCCTGAACGATAAGGGCAAGCTGGAGATCGAGCTCGTTGTCGAGCGCGGTCGCGGCTATGTTCCTGCCGTCCAGAACAAGGCGTCGGGTGCGGAAATCGGCCGGATTCCGGTGGATTCGATCTACTCGCCGGTTCTGAAGGTGACCTACAAGGTCGAGGCGACTCGTGTCGAGCAGCGCACCGACTTCGACCGGCTCATCCTGGATGTCGAGACCAAGAACTCGATCTCCGCACGGGATGCGCTGGCGTCGGCGGGTAAGACTCTGGTCGAACTGTTCGGTCTCGCTCGCGAGCTGAACATCGAGGCCGAGGGCATCGAGATCGGCCCGAGCCCGGCCGAGGCGGACCACATCGCCTCGTTCGGCCTGCCGATCGAGGACCTGGACCTGACCGTGCGGTCCTACAACTGCCTCAAGCGCGAGGGTGTTCACACCGTCGGCGAGCTGGTTGCCCGCACCGAGTCCGATCTGCTGGATATCCGTAACTTCGGCCAGAAGTCCATCGACGAGGTCAAGGTCAAGCTGCACTCGCTTGGTCTGTCCCTCAAGGACTCCCCGGCCTCCTTCGATCCGTCCTCCGTCGTCGGTTACGACGCGGCGAGCGGCACCTGGAGCGACAGCGGTTCGTTCAGCGACACCGACAGCGGCGAGCAGGACTACGCCGAGACCGAACAGCTTTAGGCCGTATGGGGCGGGCGCCCCGAACGGTCTTAGACACAGGAGATTCCAATGCCCAAGCCCAAGAAGGGTGCTCGCTTCGGCGGGTCGGCGTCGCACCAGAAGGCGATCTTCGCCAATCTGGCGACGGCGCTCTTCGAGCACGGTCGCATCACGACCACCGAGTCCAAGGCCAAGGCGCTGCGCCCCTACGCCGAGAAGCTTGTCACCAAGGCGAAGGCCGGCACTCTTGCCGACCGTCGCGAGGTGATGAAGGTGATCCGCTCCAAGGACGTCGTGCACGAGCTTTTCGCGAACATCGGACCTGCGTTCGAGGGTCGCGAGGGTGGCTACACCCGGATCATCAAGACCATCCCGCGCAAGGGTGACAATGCTCCGATGGCGATCATCGAGCTGGTCCGCGAGAAGACCGTGACCAACGAGGCCGATCGGGCCCGTCGTGTCGCCGCTTCGCAGCAGGCCGTCGCCGCCGAGGCTCCGGCCGAGGTTGTCGAAGACGCTCCGGCCGAGGTCGTTGCCGACGCTCCGGCCGAGGCTGCTGCCGAGGAGAAGAAGGAAGACTAAGTCTTCCATCGGATTCCATGAGGAAGCCCGCCGTCCCCTCCGGGTCGGCGGGCTTCCCTCATGTTAACCAGGAGATCGCTGTGACCGTGGAGGATCAGACGCCGGAACCGGTTTCGGTTCGGGTACGGCTGGACATCAGCTACGACGGCACCGACTTCACCGGCTGGGCTCGCCAGCCCGGCCTGCGCACCGTACAGGGCGTGCTGGAGGAGGCGCTGAGCAAGGTGCGGCGCGAGCCCGTTCGACTGACCGTGGCCGGGCGCACCGATGCGGGTGTGCACGCGCAGGGCCAGGTCGCGCATTTCGATACACATGGCGAGCTGGACTGTCCGCGGCTGCTGCACCGGCTGGCGCGTTTCTTGCCGAAGGATGTGCGGGTCACCGGGATTCGCCCGGTGCCGCTGGAATTCGACGCGCGGTTCTCGGCCATTCGCCGGCACTACGCCTATCGCCTCACCACCGCCCCGTACGGCGCGGAACCACTGCAGACCCGTCACGTGGTGCCCGCACGCTCCGGCGTCGATCTGGAGGCCATGCGGGCGGCTTCTCGAAAGCTCTTGGGGCTGCACGATTTCGCGGCCTTCTGCCGCCGCCGCGAAGGCGCCACCACCATTCGCGAACTTCAGCGTTTCGACTGGGAGCGGGAGGGTGATCTGCTCACCGCGTATGTCAGCGCGGACGCCTTCTGCTGGTCCATGGTGCGCAGTCTGGTCGGCGCGGTGCTGGCGGTCGGGGAGGGCCGGCGCACGCCGGAGTGGGTCGGCGGGCTGCTGAACGAGCGCGAGCGTGCCAGCGCCGTCGCGGTCGCGCCCGCGCACGGGCTGAGTCTCATCGCCGTGGACTATCCGGCGGATTCGGAACTTGCCGCTCGCAATATGGCGACCCGCGAAATGCGTACGGTGCCCGATCCCACCGGATGCTGCGGCGACTGACGCGAATTCGCTTATCGTGGAGGGTGATTCGTTGACTCGGACACCTTTCCGGTCGCAGTCGTTCTGCGGTCGCAGAAACCGCTCGTCGTGAATCCTCAAGTCCGCCGTGAGGATTCGTGTTGCAGGTTGCGATCACCGAAAGTTGGACGATGTGAAGGGATTTCGACTTCACACACCGCGGATAGTGCGACAATCGGCCAATGACCGGCGGCTCTGAGCCCGCAGTGGTGGAGGTGCAGTCCACACCCGAAGTCTCCGAGCAGGAGACCTTCGAGCAGTGGGAGGCTGCGGTGGCACAGGCCTATGTGCCGCTCGTGGTCACCCCGGTGCGGACGGGGGAGTTCAAGGCCCGCATTGTGCAGTCCCGCTTCGACGATATGGACGTTTCCACCCTGACCGCGAGCGGGCAGCACATCACGCGTATTCCGCGGCTGATCCACGAACCGGACGAACCGATTCTGTTCGCCACCGTGACCACACACGGGCACGGCTGGCTGGAGCAGGACGGCCGGGTCGGGGTGATGGCGGACCTCGGGCTCATGCTCTATGTGAGTTCGCGTCCGTTCACCGCCCATTTCGAGCAGGCCTGGGGTGTGGTCGCGGTGCAGGTGCCGCTGGCGCAGGTGGTGGGCGCCTCCGGGGTGGCCTCGGATCAATTGCCGACGGCGGTGCGCTTTCCGCCGGAGGGCGCGGCCGGCATTGTCGGCCGATTCTTCTGCGGGCTGGCGCAATTGCAGCAGACCTCGCCGGATCAGGCGGCGGTGCTGGCCCGGCACGGCACCGGACTGCTCGCCTCCGTGGTGCAGTTGGCGGCGGGGGACACGCCGCACGATGAGCCGGGGCAGGCGCTGACCAAACAGGCTGCGCTGGCATACATCCAGCGACACTTCGCCGACCCGGGGCTCACGGTGGACCATGTGGCGAATGCCTGTGCGGTATCGCGGCGCACGCTGTACCGGCTGTTCGAGAACGGGGAGGACGGGGTGGCCGCCATGCTGCGGCGCACGCGGATCGAGCGCGCACTCGCGCTGATCCGGACAGATCCGACACGACCGCTGCTCTCGATCTCGCGTGCCGCGGGATTCGTCTCGGAGCGGCAGTTCTATCGCGCCTTCAAGCGTGAGATGGGTATGACACCAGGGGAATTCCGTACCGTGCACGTGTGATGCGCACGCCGCGAAGCACATTGTGCGCGATGGAGTGTCAAACCCACCTGACGTGAATAGTCAGTGATCTGGCACGAGTGGGCAGTCACGTCGTGGCTAACGATGTGAATACTTGGAGGAGCGCACGTCAGCGCTCCACATCTCCGCGCGTGCCTGTCGTCGATGATGCCGACCGGCCGGGTCATGTGATGCGGAGACGCCGCCCGGTCGTCAGTCGAGCCGCCGACGACCGGGTAGGCGGACTGTCCGGAATACCGCCAACTAGTCCGTTTCGCCTGTTTCAAACGGATGCAAATTCGTTTGCTGGGGCCTTCGGGGTGGGATGATGCTGAAGTGGGTAACGCGGCAACCGCCAGCGCCGCCGAAGTCTGCTCCAGTTCGGACACTTCGGCTCGTCAGGCGTTCGAGCAGTGGGAGGCGATCGTCGGCGATGCCGTGCTGCCCTCGACGATCGAGCCGCTGGCCCAGGGACATTGGCACGGCAAGGTCAGTACCACACAGTTCGATCGCTCCAGCTTCACGCTCATGTCCGCCAGCGCGCAGCGCCTCTTCCGCACCAGACGTCAGATCGAGCAGGCCAGCGCTGAATTCCTGCTGGTGAACATTGTGGTGAAGGGCGAGAACCGAACCGAGCAGAACGGCCGGATCGCCGACAGTCCCGCCGGCTCCATCGCATTCTTCGACAGCGCCCGCCCGATCGAGAGCCTGACCACCGAGAATTCGGTGTCCGCCATCGTGCGCGCGCCCATGCACCTGGTGCTCGAGCATGCGGGTCTGGTGCGCGACGAACTCCCGATAGCCACGCCGATGCCGACCACGGGTGCGCTCGGTGTGGTGGCCGGCTTCTTCCGCGGCCTGGCCGAGCTGCCGCCCGATGAGACGAATCAGGCCGCGACGGTACTGGATTCGGAGATCGCGGGCATGCTCTCCTCCGCGGTGCTGCTGGCGACCGGGCGCACCTCGCCCGCCCCCTCGGATTCGCTGTACACGCGTCAGCAGGTGCTGGCGTACCTGCGCCGCCGGTTCACCGATCCGGAGCTCACCGTGGACGAGGTGGCGCATGCCTGCCTGGTCTCGCGCCGCACCCTGTATCGCCTCTGCGAAGGTTTCGGCGGCCCCGCCGCACTGGTTCGCCGCATGCGGGTCGAGCATGCGCGCAGGCTGCTGCGCGCCGATCTCAACCGGCCGCTCGCGGCCGTCGCCGCGGCTTCCGGATTCGCCACGGACCGGCACTTCTATCGTGCGTTCCGGGAGGAAACCGGGCAGACGCCAGGGCAATTCCGCGCCCAATTGGACCCAGGCACACCAGGTCGGTAGCTCGGCACGGGATGTCGCTGCACGCGGCAGTCGTTCGGCGAAGGGTGATGGCACAGATCATCCCCAGCGTGTCGAAGGGAGCCGAGGTGCCGACAAAGGTGCGCGTAGCTGCCGTGCAGGCCGAACCGCGCTGGCTGGACCTGCGCGCGGGGGTTCAGCAGGCCATCGAACTCATCGAGACGGCGGCGGCGGGCGGTGCGCAGCTGGTGGCCTTCCCGGAGACCTTCCTACCCGGCTACCCGTGGTGGTTGTGGCTGGATTCGGTCAGCTGGGGTCAGGGATTCTTCGCCCGATACCGGACCAATTCGATGACGGTGGGGCGCACCGAATTCCGGCGCATCGCCGATGCCGCCCGCCGGAATCGGATACACGTGCTGCTGGGCTTCAGTGAGCGCTGTGGCAGCGCGCTGTACATGTCGCAGTGCCTCATCGACGATCGCGGGGTGCTGGCGGGGGTGCGCCGCAAGCCCGAGCTGACGCCGTTGGAGCACCACATCTTTCGCTCCGGCGAGGTGACCGAGCCGTACGTGTTCCGCACCGATATCGGCCGCATCGGCGTGCAGGGCGGTTCGGAGCAACTGCATCTGCCCGCGCGCCAGGAACTGGAACGCACGGGCGCGCAGGTGCATATCGTCTCGTGGCCGGGTTTCATCATCGCGCGGGATGTGGACTGGGGCGTGCGGGTGAACAATGCGGCCACCCTCTGGTACGCGGTGGTGGGCAATCTCAATGTGATCGCAGCCTGCTCGGTGATGGATGTGGCGGGCAGTGAAAGTCGCCGTGGCGGTGCGGAACCCGCCAAACAGCTGGTGCGGGGCCCCGGTGGGCAC
The DNA here is from genome assembly GCF_045040085.1 of Nocardia sp. NBC_01388. Taxonomy (NCBI): domain Bacteria; kingdom Bacillati; phylum Actinomycetota; class Actinomycetes; order Mycobacteriales; family Nocardiaceae; genus Nocardia; species Nocardia sp. NBC_01388. Next base: position 5,501,607 of record NZ_CP109553.1, on the reverse strand, counting down.
TCGCGCATTTACGCGCCCGGGGGAGAGGAGCTGGCGGCTCCGCTGAGTGGGCACGAGGAGGGCATCCTGTACGCGGATCTCGAACTCGAGCTCAGTTGCGAGTCCGCCGCATAGCGGTGTGCCGATGTGGCGCCGTGGGGGTTCGGCAATCCGGGCGATAGTGATTCGCGGCTATTGGCCCGGTGTTCCGGAATCTGACACACTGCCCGGTATTCGGCCGGTCAGCGGCCGCAGATGGTTGTCGAGGGATGGGGAGTGGATAGGTCTGCGGAGGTCAATCGGATCGAGGTGCGATCCGGAGTGGAAGCGTCGGCGGTGGAGGCTTTCGAGCGCTGGGAAGCGCATGTGAGTGCGGCCTATGTGCCACTTGCGGTTTCGCCGACTCCGACCGAACTCTTTCGTGGCCATATCGAGCATGCGCGATATGGCGATCTCGATCTGACGGTGGTCGGATCGACCCCGCAGGTGATACATCGGACGGGTTCGCTGATAGCGCGGACCGAGGACGAGTTCTTGCTCGCGAGTATTCCGCTCGCCGGCACCGCGCGGTTGCATCAGGATGAACGGGTCGCCGAAGTCGGTCCCGGCGGGATCGTGTTCTACGACACTTCCCGGCCCTATCACTGGGAATTCGACCAGGAGTGGGAACAGGTCGTGCTACAGGTTCCGCTGAGCAAGCTCCGCGAGCGATACGGAGTGATCGGTACCGAAGTGCCGACGGCCACCAGCTTTTCCGGCGAAAGTTCGGCCGGAATCGTGGCGCAATTCTTCCGCGGTGTCGCGCGATTGCAGCACACCGATCCGGGCGGCGCGGCGCTGCTCGCCGAGCCCGGTGTGGACCTGCTGGCCGCGGCCGTGGTCGCGGCCTCCGGCGGCGTGGCCAGGGACCAGTCGGCCGATGCCCTGAATCGTCAGCGGGTGCTCGCGTTCATGCGCGACAACTGCGCCGATCCGGATCTCGGAGTTGATCGAATCGCCGAGGGTTGCCGAATGTCGAGGCGTACCTTGTATCGCGTGTTCGGTGAGTTCGAAGGTGGTCCGGGAGCGGTGCTGCGCCGCATGCGAATCGAACGTGCCTGCGAGTTGTTACGCACCGCACCGCAGTTGCCGCTGTCGGCGGTGGCACGGGATTCGGGTTTCCTCACCGAGCGTAGTTTCTACCGATCCTTCCGCACGGAAATGGGGACAACGCCCGGCGCATTCCGTACATTGGTTTGAACTGTTTATTGGAATGAACATCGCAGTGGCATGGAAGGTCGGTAATCCGGCACATGTTGCCATGGTGCCGTTGTTGGCCATTCGAAAGCATGACCTTCCATGAGGGAAGTCGGATGAGGAATACGGTGCGAGTCGCTGCGGTCCAAGCCGAGCCGAAATGGCTGCGGTTGTCCGAAGGTGTCGAGCATGTCGTTGAACTGATCGGCGCAGCCGCTGCGGGTGGAGCACGTTTGGTGGCATTCCCGGAGACCTTCCTCCCGGGCTATCCGTGGTGGCGCTGGGTGGAATCCAATCAGTGGAACGTCGAGTACTCGACTCGCTGCCGCGAAAATTCGATGATTCGCGATGGCGCGGAAATGCGCCGAATCACCGCCGCCGCACGGGACTACGGCATCCAGGTGGTGCTCGGATTCGGGGAACGACAGGATCGCCGAATCTATATGTCACAGGCCGTCATAGATGAAATGGGTCAGCTGATTTCGGTTCGGCGAAAAGCCGGACTCAACAGTGTCGAGCGCAAGGTATTCGCTTCCGGCACACCGAATCTCCCGACCGTGCATCACAGCGTCATCGGCAAGGTGGGTGCGCTGACCGGGCAGGAGAATCAGCGCCCGCTACTCACCCGCGCGCTGCGCGCCGACGAGGAGCAGATCCACGTGGCGGCCTGGCCGGGCGGCCTGAACGGTGAAGCGCCGGGACCGGATTCGAGTGTCACCGTGAGCCGTATGTACGCGCTGGAGGCGGGTGCGTATGTGGTCGCGCCCTGCGTGGTGGTCGCGGATGCGGCCTGGGCGGGTCGGGGCGGGGCCCCGGTCGTCACGCGCAGTGGCCGGGCGCGGATCTACGGGGCCGACGGCACCGATGTCGTCACGCCGCTCGACGAGGGCGCGGAGGGCATTCTGTTCGCCGATCTGGAACTGGACACGAGCCGCGCCGGGGATTCGGATCTCACACTGCAGCACCGGGTTCGGAAGGGCGGCCAGCAGGCTCCCCGGGCCGCGCGCCCCGGTTCGGCGCGGCGCCTGGGTGCTGAACGCTGGGCCGTGCCGCTCATGCTCGGGCAGTATCCGGGCGATACCGCTGCCTGCTGAGGTCAGGAGCGCACGAGACGCGCGATGGCGTCGGTGGCTTCCTTGATCTTGGCCTCGGCCTCGGGGCCGCCCGCGATGGCCGCGTCGACCACGCAGTGGCTGATGTGATCCTCCAGCAGGCCCATGGCGACGGCCTGCAGGGCCTTGGTCATGGCGGAGACCTGGGTCAGGATGTCGATGCAGTACTTTTCCTCTTCGACCATGCGCTGCAGGCCGCGGGACTGGCCCTCGATCCGGCGCAACCGCTTGAGGTAATCGTCCTTGGCGGTGATGTAGCCGTGCGTCGCGTGGTCATGTGCCGACGGCTCGGTGTGGTCGTGTGCCGACGGCTCGGCGGTGGTGGTCTCTTCGTTGGTCACCGACGATTTCCTCACTCCCGGCATCAATACCCCCCTAGGGTACAGGTCCGGGCCTGGTAGCACCACTCATGCGCGCATGCGCAACAATTGCGGCATGAGTTCGGATCCTCGGGCCACGCTGGCCATTATCGGCGGCAGCGGGTTCTACGACTTCTTCGGTGACGATGCGACCACGGTGGAGGTCGACACCCCCTTCGGCGCGCCGAGCGCGCCCATCACCATCGGCGAGGTGGAGGGGCGTTCGGTGGCCTTCCTGCCGCGACACGGGCGCAAGCACGAGTTCTCGCCGCATACGGTGCCCTACCGGGCCAACATGTGGGCGCTGCGCTCGCTCGGCGTGCGCCGCGTCTTCGGGCCCTGTGCGGTCGGCAGCCTGCGCGCCGACTGGGGGCCGGGCACCGTGGCCGTGCCGGATCAGCTGGTCGATCGCACCTCCGGCCGGGATCAGACCTTCTTCGACGCGGGCGGCGTGCACGTCTCCTTCGCCGACCCGTACTGCGCGGAACTGCGCACCGCCGCCATCTCGGCCGCCGGCACCGAACTGCCGCTGAAGGATCACGGGACCATGGTCGTGGTGCAGGGCCCGCGCTTCTCCACGCGCGCCGAGAGCCAGTGGTTCGCCGGGCTGGGCTGGGAGCTGGTCAATATGACCGGGCACCCCGAGGCCGTGCTCGCCCGTGAGCTCGAAATGTGCTACTCCGCAATCGCTCTCGTCACCGATCTGGATGCCGGTGTGGAATCCGGGCACGGGGTCAGCGCCATCGATGTCTTCGCCGAATTCGAGCGAAACCTGGTGCCGTTCAAGGCGCTGGTGCGCCGGGCCGTCGCCGCCGTCGAGGGTGATGACACCTGCGCGGACTGCGGCGTGCACTCCGGCACCGGGGTTCAGCTGCCCTTCGAACTGCCGTAGTTCCGGCCCCTCTGACGTAGGCCCGGTCCGATCTTCCCAGGTCGGACCGGGCCTGCGTATATCTCCCGGTCGCGTATCCGTGCCGGTCGCCTACGCTGGAAGTCATGAGCGAAGGCGGACCGCAGGCCGACCGGATGCGAGTACTGCTGACCGGTGCGGCCGGCTACATCGGCTCCCATGTGCATCGCGCGCTGCTCGCCGCGGGCCATGAGGTCATTGCCGTGGATGCCATGCTCGAAGCCGTGCATGGCCCGAATGTCACTGCGCCCGAGCACGTTTCCCTCGTAGATATTCGCAATCCGGATGCCTTGGAACCGCTGCTGCGCGGTGTGGACGTGGTCTGCCATCTGGCCGCCGCGGTCCCGGTTCCCGAGCTGCCGGCGCTACGGCCCGGCAGCGGCTCGCTCGACCTATCGCCGCGGCTCGACCGCGGCTTCGCTGTGCCCCCGGCCGCGCCGGACGCTGTCGAGAGCGGCGGTCTCCAGCCGGTTCGCCCGCCCGGCGGTGATGGTCTCGGCCCGGACCCGGATCGGCCGGGCGGTGACGATGGTGGGCGTCCAGGATCGGCGGGGCGGCCCGAACCGGATACCGCACACGAGTTCGGCCGCTCGGGCGGTCGCAGCCGTACGGGGGCCGGGCGGCGAGAGGATGTGGGGCACGGGGCCGGACCGTGCGTGCGGGCACCGGTCGGCGAGGCCGGGCACGGTGCGGTGCGGCCCGGACCTTTGGAGATGCAGCAGGCTGCCCTATACGCCACACACAATGACGCGGGCACGGCGATACTGCTGGCGGCCATGGAGCGCGCAGGGGTGCGGCGGCTGGTGCTGGGATCATCGGTGGCCGTGTACGGGGAGGGCCGCTATCGAGCGGGCCGGGCCGGGCCGTTCTTTCCAGGTTTGCGACGACGAGCGGATCTGGATCGCGGGCTGTTCGATCACCGTGCACCGCGCACGGGCGATCTGCTGACCTGGGAGCCGTTGGGTGAGGATGCTCCGCTGCGGCCCCGGAGCGCTTATGCGGCAAGCAAAGTGGCGCAGGAGCACTATGCGCTCGCGTGGGTCGCGAGTACCGGATCGGCGGCGACGGTACTGCGGTACCACCACGTGTACGGGGAGTCGGTAGCGGGGCGGAGTCTGCGATCCGCGGAAACGGCTGTGGCGGCGCGGTTTCGGGCGGATCTGCGGGCCGGGCGGGCGCCGCAGGTGTTCGAGGACGGCGGGCAGGTAAGGGATTTCGTACATGTGCGCGATGTCGCCGCCGCCACCGTGGCCGCTGTCGACCGGCGGCTGGCCGGGTTCGTGCCGCTGAATATCGCGTCGGGGCGGCCGCTCACGCTGTGGGAGGTGGCCGCCACCATGTCGAAGGCGCTGAACGGTCCGTCGCCCATCGTGACCGGGCACTATCGGATCACCGATATCCGGCATCTGGTCGCCGACCCCGAACGCGCCCGCCACGCACTGGATTTCACTGCCAGGACCACCCCTGCCGCCGGCCTTGCCGCCTACGCCGCCAACTCCGCCGACAGCCACTGAAGCCAACACCCCACAGCCGAACCGCGCCTCGCGGTCACCGCTGACGGCGCGACCGCTCCAGCCGAGGCCGGAGACTGCTGCGGGCGCATCGCGCATCCCGGCCCGGTATCGCGCAGCCTGCTTTCGCGTCGCGTAGTGGTTATCTTTCGCGTCGCGTAGTGGTTATACGGACTGTTCGGCGGGGACGCGCGTTGTTTGGTGTGGTGTGGAAGCGCGCTGTGGAGGGAGCGGGGGAGGATGGTGCGGTGAGTACTCCCTTGCGGCTGGAAGTGATCGTGGCGAGTGTGCGGCCGGGGCGGTTCGCGCCGGTGGTCGCGGACTGGTTCGTGCGGGTGGCGCGGGCGGATGAGCGATTCGAGGTGGGGGTCATCGATCTCATCGATACGCCGTTGCCGGTGGATTTGAGCGTGACGGACGAGGTGCGGGCTTATCTCGAAAGGATCGATGCGGCAGACGCATTCGTGGTGGTCACCTCGGAGTACAACCACGGGTATCCGGCGGCGTTGAAGACCGCTCTCGATACGGGCAAGCGTGAATGGCGGGGTAAGCCCATCGGTTTTGTCAGCTACGGCGGTTTGTCGGGCGGGCTGCGCGCGGTGGAGCAATTGCGGCAGGTGGTGGCCGAGGTGCATATGGTGTCGATCCGCGAGACCGTCAGCTTCCATGAGGCCAAGCGGAAATTCGATGCGGAGGGGGAGACGCGGGACGGTGCGGCCATCGATGCGGCGCAGCGCCTGCTGGGTCAACTCGATTGGTGGGGAAGGACTCTGCGCGCGGCCGCCGAACCTTATCCGGGCTGACCCGCCAGGGCGTGCGCCGCGCGGGGCCGGCCGATGTAGGTGGATTCGCGGGGGATGGAGACCAGGTTCAGTTCCACCCGTGTGGTGCCGGTGCGCAGGGTGATGCGATTCCCCATCGCCTCCGGTTGCACGATGGACAGATCGGGCCGCGCGCCCGGCCAGCCCAGCGGATCGCCCGCCAGGTAGAGGGTGGTGACGCCCGCATGCGGCGCGGGCGCGAGCACGCCGTCCACCAGCACGGCGGTGAATCCCGCATCGGATTCATGGGTTTCGGCGGCGAGGGTCAGGCGTTCGGGATTGCCGATGGTGGTGATCAACTGCTCCCAGGCGTCCGGTCGCTGTGTGCGAATCAGGACGCGTTCGCCCACGGCCAGCGCGCGGAACACCAGCTGTTGCGCGAGATACAGTTCGCCGGAGACATACACGCTCGAAATGCCCTGGCCCACAAGACGTACCGCGACGCCACTACCCTCGTCATCGGAGCCGAGCAGTTGTCCGCAACCGGCGGAGGCCAGCTGTACCGCACCGATTGCGGCGACGTCGCGCACCTCGGTGGGGACGGTGTCGCCCAGGCCGGGCACCGCCAGCGGCAGGTGGGCGAGCAGGCTCTCGCGGTGGCGGCCGTTCATGGAGATCATGTGCGGCTGCAATTGCTCCTGCGGCAGTTCCCGTGCGGTGAGCCGCCAGGCCGCGCCGATGCGCACGGTGTCGGCGGTACGGCCGGGCCGCAGTCGCAGCGCCACCGTGGTGCCCCGGGAGGCGGGCACCCACAGCCGGGCCAGCTGTTCGGAGTCCAATCGCGCCGGGTCCACGGCCGCACCGATATTCACACTGTTGCCGAATTCGGTGTAGCGCCAGTGCTGGGTGAGCTCGCGCGGGTCCAGGCCCGCGGTGATCTGCCGGGCGGCCTTCGTGATCTCGGGCGCGGTCAGCGTGCGGGCCGGGCAGTCGGCATCCTCCAGGGTCCGCAGGATGCGCTGGGTGGCGATGGTGACGGCTCGGCAGGCGCCGTCCAGTCCGCCGCCGCGGCGATCGGCGGCATCGGGGCACAGCAGCGGGTCGAAGGCGATGGCCAGCCATACGGTCCGGTGCGCGGTCGCGGGCAGCGGGCCGAGCAGGGATTCGTAGATGGCGCCCGCGGGCGTGCCGGAGCGACTGCGGTGACCGTGCGAGACGATATCGATGCCGGCGAGCTGAATATCGTGCTGGGTAAGGCTTTTCGCGAGCTCGGGCAGCGGCAGCAGATGTGAGGTCTGCACGGTGGTGCGGTCGAGCCGGGTCAGTCCGCCCTTGGGCGGCAGGACCTCGACCACCGCGACGACCCGGCTGCCGTCCCGGAACAGCCCGAGCGAGCGGCCGTCACCGCCGTGGAAGTCGATGAGGTCGGTGCCCGAGTGCGGACGGCGGGCGCGGAAGCGGATTCGGGTGCCCAGCCAATCGCAAACTGTTCGTTTGCCCAGGGGTAACAACAAGACCAGTCCGCACGCTATGGCGACCCCGAAGGCCACCCGGAACGGCACTCCGCACACCGCCGCGACCACCAGCACGACCGCTGCGGTCAACTGGGCGACCAGCAGGTTCGCCAGGGTGATCCGGCCCGGCAGCGGGCGCGAAATGGTGCCGGATGCGGCCATCGTCGTCTCCCGATAATGCGGTTCGGCCCCGCGGCTTCGTGGCCGAGTGCGAATGAAGATCCCGCCGAACTGTACTGTGTGCGGCGAACGCAATGACTGGTCGGGGGAGTTTCAATGCCTTCAAAACCGACGACCCGATGGCAGGTGAGCGGTTATCGCTTCCTGGTTCGTCGCATGGAGCACGCCCTGGTGCGCAGGGACGTGCGGATGCTGCACGACCCCATGCGGTCGCAATCGCGGGCCTTCAGTGTCGGATTGATCCTCGCGTGCGTCGCCCTGGCCGGTTGCGGAGTACTTGCTCTGCTGCGGCCGCAGGACAAGATCGGCTCCAACAAGATCCTCATAGGCAAGGACACAGGGGCCGTCTATGTGGTCCTCGACAATGTGGTGCACCCGGCGCTGAACCTCACCTCGGCGCGCCTGGCGGCGGGGGAGGCCGCCAAACCCGCCACGGTGAAGGAGACCGAACTCGCGAAGAAGCCGCGTGGGCAGCTGATCGGCATTCCCGGCGCGCCCGCCTCACTCGCCTTCGATTCCACGCCGGGCGGTCGCACCTGGACGATCTGCGATGTGCTCGCCAATGACGGCAGTCGCACCCTGACCACGTCGGTGCTGGCCGGTGATCCGGTGCGGGGCAAGGTATCCGGGCTGGACGCGGGTAGTGGCCTGCTCGTGCAGGGGCATGATCACACCTATCTGGTCTACGGCAATCAGCGTGCCCAGGTGGATATGAACGATCGGGCCGTGGTGGACGCCCTCGATATTCGCGGCCTGACGCCGCGGCCGATCAGTCCGGGACTGCTCGACGCCATTCCCGAGGTGCTGCCGATCGTGCCGCCGGTGATCGCGGATGCCGGTGCGGCGCCGAACTATTCGATCGGCGACCACCGCATCGGCGATGTGGTGCAGGTGCGCACCGACAACAAGAACTACGTGGTGCTCGCGGACGGGCTGCAGCCGGTGTCGGCGCTGACCGCCGATATCGTGCGCAATGCCTACCGGTCCACGGCCGCCGACGATCACATCGGCCAGGCCGACCGCACCGGGGCGCCGGTGTCCGCGGCGCTGCCGGTCGCGAACTATCCGGACCAGGCCCCGGCCATTGTGGACGGTAAGGATCAGCCGGTCGACTGCCTGTCCTGGCGGCCGGTCGAATCCGCCGATCAGGCCGATGGCAGCAGGCACGCTGATCTGACGGTGCTCACCGGTCATGCGGTGCCCATACCGGACCGGGCCCGATTGGTGCCGCTGGCCCAGGCCGACGGCAATGGCCCGGCGGTCGACAGCTTCTATATGAAGCCCGGCGCGGGCGCGTATGTGCAGACCACCGGTATCGAACCGGATAGTCAGCGGCGTGACAGCCTGTTCTTCATCTCCGATTACGGCGTGCGGTACGGGATCAAGAATCTGGAATCGGCCAAAGCTCTCGGTATGGACCCGGAATCGGTGCGGCCGGAACCCGCGCCGTGGTCGATCGCCGGTTTGATCGCGTCCGGGCCGACCCTGGGCCGCGAGGCGGCGATGGTGGCGCACGATGGTGTCGACCCCGACCCCAATCCGGCGAAAGAGCCTGTCAAAGCACAGAACTGAGTGGCTCAGGCGTCATCGGAATGCATGCCGAACCTGCGGCGCAGGGGGAATGACGCCAGGAAGCCCAGCACCAGCAGGACACCGACAATGCCCGTGCCGATGAGCGCCACATTGCGAGCGGTGTTGTCCGGTGCGGGTTTCGGGGCGGGAATGGCCAACTGCTGATCCTTGGCAACGCCGGGTTGCTTGGGCGGCAGTTCGGTCGGTATCTCCGCGGTGAGTGCGGCCACGGGATCGACTGCGCCGTAACCGACATAGGGATTCCAGCCTTCGCCGGGGGCGTGTGCCGTGGCTTCGATGCGCTCGATGACCTCGTGGGCGGGCAGATTCGGGAAGCGCGAACGCAGCAGGGCCGCAATACCGGAGACGTAGGGCGCGGCGAAACTTGTTCCGCTGTAGCGATTCACCTGGCCCTGATTGGTGACCTTGGCGGTGGTGAGGCCGGTATTGCGGGGGTCCAGGGAGATGACGTCCTCACCGGGCGCGGCCACACCCACCCAGGGGCCGGGGACCGTGAACTTCGAGGGCTGGCCGAAGGCATCGATGGAGCCGACGGAGAGCACGTAATCGTCCCACCAGGCCGGGGCCACATACGAATTCACGTGCTCCCAGAGATCCTCGTTCGGGTGCAGCGGGTCGAAGCCGGGATTGCTCGCCTTGCAACTGTCGGTATTGCCCGCGGAGGTCACGATGACAACGTCCTTCTCCACGGCCGCGTAGCGCACCGCCGCGCCGAGGGCGCCCATCTCGGTGCTCTCGGGCCTGCTGGTGGGGCAGGCCACCAGGGAGATATTGATGACGCGGGCCCCGGCATCGGCGGCCCGGCGCACGGCCGAGGCCAGTGCGGAGATCTTGCCGTAGCCGTCGGGCATATCGTCGGGGCCTTTGTCGCGGCCCGCACCCTCGGCCTGGTACATGGCGCTGGTCTGGCGAATGGTCATGATCCGGGCGTCCGGGGCCACACCGGAGAAGCCTTGGCCGCCCACCTGACTCGCGGCAATGAGCCCGGCGACAATCGTGCCGTGCGCATCGCAGTCCTCGGTGCCGTCACCGGAATCAGCGACGTAATCGCCGCCGGGAATGAGGCCGGGCAGGCGCGGATGCGGGGAAACCCCGGTATCGATGACCGCGACCAATTGGCCTGTGCCACGGGAGAACTGCCAGGCGTGCTCCAGATCCAGGGCGCGCTGGGTGGGCGGGATGGTCGGCCCGTCGCCGCCGGCCTGGGTGCTGATGCAGGGGGAGTTGGCAGGGTGCTCTGTTTTACCGGGCGGGGCGGCGGGACCACCGGGTGGCAGTAGGCCCGGATCGATGGCTGGGGGCCGATCGGTGTGGGCCGCAACGGGATTCGCCTGCGCCACTTCGGGGTCGATGCCGATGCCGAACGAGAGCGCCGATGCCAGTGCCGCCGTGGCGGCGACCGTTCGCAGTCCGGGGCTGCGCCATGACAGGGCGGAGTCCGTCACCGTTGCGCGGAAGTAGTCGGTACTCATCGCAATATCCGCGCGCTCAGAGTCCGCGCACGAGCGAGTACAGGCCCGTCACCCAGAACACCAGTGGCACAACGGCGGCGACGAACGCGTACTCCAGCAGCTCCACCGCCCGCCGCAGCGGCGGGGTGGCCTGCTGTCGCGGCACGATGATGCCGAGTACCAGCGCTGCCACCAGCAGGATCAGTGCCGCGCCGAAGACGGCGAGGGGCTGGTCCACCAGAAAAGCCGCGCCGCCCAACATGATCAGCAGTATGGCCGCACCGCCGGCGATGAGGATGACGGCCTGTTCCGCGCCCGCGTAGGTGCGGCTGCGGAACATGAGAACCACGGCGCAGACCACGGCGAGCGCCAGGCCCGGCCAGTAGGTGCTGTCCGCATGCGGGTCTGTGGCGGTCAGTGCGCCCGCCCCGGCCACGAGGGTGGTGGCGGCGACCAGTCCGGCCAGATACCTGCGGGCCCGTTCGGATTTGGTGCGCAGGGCGTCCAGGCTGGGCAGGGCGCGGTGATCGTCCGGATCGTCCTCGGTGGGGTCGATCGGCGTTCCGGGCGCGGGCACCGGCGGCAGCGGCAGCCTGGCCAGCAGCATGGAAAGCCTTGGTGCGAGCGATAATCCGGCCAGTCCCAGCGCTGCGGCGCCGGCGCCGATGGCCTTCGACGGGAGATGGGTGAGCAGGCCGACGAGCGCGGCGGGAACCAGATAGACCGCGAGGGTGGTCGCGCCGATGAACAGGCCCAGTCCGACGCCGCTCACCCGCCACGCGAGAATCGCTGTGGCACCGGCCAATACCGCGCCGAGTAGCAGATTCGCCCAGCCGTAGTGATCGGGGACGAAGAGCATGCCCGCGCTGAAGGCCGCCGGCAGGGCGCAGCCGCCCAGCACGAGTGCGCTCGCGGTATCGCGGTACATGCGGCTGAGCACCATGCTCGAGACCACCAGCAGGACGGCTACGAACAGTGCGACCGCGCCGCTCACCCAGCCGGAGACGGCATCGGGTGCGGCCAGCAGGCCGAGGCAGCCGACCAGCATGGTCAGCACCGCCAGTAGTGAGCCGGTCAGCCGGGCGGTGCGGGGTGACCAGCCGCGGAAGTGGTCGGCATCGGCAATGGCGACGTTGTACATGATGTCGTCGAACAGTGGTGTGGGCGCGGTGTGTTCGGCGCTCTCCAGCATGAGCAGTTCACCGTCGCGCACGCCCTGTTCGGCCAGGCTGAGGGAATTGGACAGCGGCGGCTGCCCGATGCGGGCGAGCACCCACTCGTGCGGTTCGAAGTGTTCGCCGTCATTGTCGAAGTCATTGGTGCGGCTGTGCTGGGCGACCATATCGACCACGCTGGGGATGACCAGGGCGACCGGTACATCGATCGGAATGGCCATGTCGACCTGGGTGTGCTTGGCCAGCAGGGTGACGCGCGCGAGATCCGGCGCGCGGACGGTGCCGCGTGCGTCGTCGATATGGTCCATTCGCGCGTTGGTCACGCTGCCCCACCTCGGTGTGCGTCTTTTGTGCCCTCTGAGTGCGCGCGAAACCACCGTCGCAGCGCCGGGATATGCAGAAATGCTGCCCGCACTGTACGCCATAACGATCGCTGGACGTACACTGAGCCCCGCATTCCAGACGTCCGATGGGGGATTCTGCACGCGATGAGCACCGTCCGATTCCAGCGCCGTCCACGCCGGGAGATTCCGCGCTCACCGGGTGGCGAGGTGACGCTACAACCGCCGCCGGAGATTCCGCGCAATATTCCAGCGAACTTGTTTTCCAAGCTCATGCCCTTGGTCATGGGTGTAGGCATGCTGGGCATGGTCGTGCTCATGTTCACCTCGGGCAGCGGTATCGCCACCAATCCCATGAGTCTGATGTTCCCGATGATGATGGTCTTCTCCATGATCGGTATGTACGCAGGTCAGGGAGGAAAGGGACAAAAGGCCGCGGAGGCCAACGAGGACCGCAAGGACTATCTGCGCTATCTCGACCAGGTCCGGCGGGATGTCGAGGAGACGGCGGGGCAGCAGCGCGCGGCGGTCGAGTGGAGTCATCCCGAACCCGGGGTGGTGTGGATGCTCGCGGGCACCACGCGCATGTGGGAGCGACGTCCTGGCGACAGGGATTTCTGCCATGCCCGCATCGGGCTCGGCCCTCAGCGTCTGGCCACCCGGCTGGTGGCCCCGGAGACCGGTCCGGTGGAGGAGCTGGAGCCGATAGCTGCGGTGTCGCTGCGGCGCTTTGTCCGGACCCATTCGACGGTGCCGGATCTGCCGACGGCGCTCGCGGTGAAGGGTTTCGCGAGCGTTCAGCTGACCGGAGACCGGGCGCAGGCCCGCGAGATGACGCGGGCCATGCTACTGCAGCTCGCCATGTTCCAGGGCCCGGATCAGGTACTCGTCGCGGTGGTCTGCGGACCAGATACCGCGCGTGAGTGGGAATGGGCGAAATGGCTGCCGCACACCCAGCATCCGGAGTCGCAGGACGGCGTCGGCAGTGAGCGCATGGTGTACGGATCCATTCGGGAGGCGCATGCGAGCCTGCATTCGCTGCTGCACAGCAGGGTTCGCTATTCGCGCAATCAGCCGCCGAATCCCAGCCTGACGCAGATCGTGCTGGTGGTGGACGGCGGACTGCTCGAGGCCGAGGAAGATCCCCTGCGGGAGAACGGTTTCGAAGGCGTCACCGTGATCGACCTGTGCGGATACGCGCCGCGGCTGGCCGCCTCGCGCGGCATTCAGATGCTGGTGGAGAACGGTGAGTGCGCGGGACGCGGGGCCACCGGCGGCATGGAACGCTTCGCGGTCATCGACCGTATTACCGCTCGCGAGGCCGAGCAGGCGGCGCGCCGACTCGCACCGTATCGGGCCGCCCTGCCGCGCGCGGGTGTCGACGCAGGTGCCGAGGGAGAGGTCATTTCGAGCTGGTCGCAGCTGCTGGGCCTCGGTGATCTCGGCGCGTTCAATCCCGAGAGCGCCTGGCAGCCGCGCTACGGGCGGGAACGGCTGCGGGTGCCGTTCGGTGTCGGTGCGGACGGGCTGCCGGTGGTGCTGGATATCAAGGAAGCCGCCGAGGGCGGCATGGGGCCGCATGGTCTGTGCATCGGCGCGACGGGGTCGGGTAAGTCGGAATTCCTTCGGACGCTGGTGCTTTCGCTCATCGCCACGCACTCACCCGATCAGCTCAATTTTGTGCTCGTCGACTTCAAGGGCGGTGCGACCTTCCTCGGGCTGGAGGGGGTGGCGCATGTCGCGGCCATCATCACCAACCTGGAGGAGGAGGCCGACCTTGTCGACCGTATGCGCGACGCGCTCGCCGGTGAGATGAACCGCCGGCAGGAAGTGCTGCGTGCGGCAGGCAATTTCGCCAATGTCTCCGAATACGAGAAGGCGCGCGCGGCCGGTGCGGATCTCGATCCGATGCCCGCGCTGTTCGTAGTGCTGGACGAATTCTCCGAATTGCTGTCGCAGCACCCGGATTTCGCCGAGTTGTTCACCATGATCGGGCGGCTGGGGCGCTCGCTGCATGTGCATCTGCTGCTGGCTTCGCAGCGGCTGGAGGAGGGGCGGCTCAAGGGGCTGGAGAGTCATCTGTCCTATCGGATCGGCCTGAAGACCTTCTCCGCCAATGAATCCCGTCAGGTCTTGGGTGTGCCCGATGCCTACAATCTGCCGGGCAATCCGGGCGGCGGCTATTTGAAGTCCGACTCCGGCGAGATCGTGCGATTCCAGTCCGCGTATGTTTCCGGGCCCTATGTGGGTGTCGGTTCGCAGCGTGATGTCGCAGTGGACGCGGGGGGCGGCGATATCGATATCACCGCACGCCCGTTCACCGCCATCCACGTGGATTTCCGTCCCGAGGACCATATTCCGCTGCCCGCGCTGGTCGACCTGGTGGAAGCGCACCCGGATGCCGAACAGGTCGCCAACCTGCAGATGCTGGTGTCGCGGGTGCGTGAGCACGGGCGCCCGGCACACGAAATCTGGCTGCCGCCACTGGATGCGGCGCCCACGCTGGATCAACTCGTGCCGCGCTCGGTGCTCACCGGTGATTGGAATCCGGTCGCAGCCCTGCGCGCGCCCATCGGGATTGTCGACCGGCCCTACGATCAGCGTCGTGATCCGCTGGTGGTGGACCTGTCCGGTTCGCGCGGCAATGTGGCGGTGGTCGGCGGCCCGCAGTCGGGTAAGTCGACGGCGCTGCGGTCGCTGGTCATGGGAATGTCCCTGACGCACACCGCCGAACAGGTGCAGTTCTATCTGCTCGACTTCGGTGGCGGCACGTTGGTCGGGTTGGAGGGACTGCCGCATGTCGGCACGGTCGCGAGCCGCATAGAGAGCGATAAGGTGCGGCGCACGGTCGCCGAGATGGTGACCATCGTGCGGCAGCGTGAGGCGCGGTTCCGGCAGCTCGGCATCGAATCCATGGCGGAGTTCCGGCGGCTGCGAGCGCTCGATCCGGCGGCGAGTTCGGCCGCCGCGGGGGCGCACGAGGATCCGTTCGGGGACGCCTTCCTGGTGATCGACGGGTACGGCAGCTTCCGGCAGGAGTTCGAGGCGCTGGAGCAGACCGTGATGAACCTTGCGGTGCAGGGGCTTTCGTACGGGGTGCACGTGGTGATCTCACTGGCGCGCTGGCCGGAGGCGCGGCCCGCGCTCAAGGATCAGATCGGCACGCGCATCGAGCTGCGGCTCGGTGATCCCATGGATTCGGATCTGGGGCGCAAGTTCGCGGCTCTGGTTCCGATGGGCAGGCCCGGTCGCGGTATGACCGCCGATCTGCTGCATATGCTCACGGCGTTGCCGCGTATCGACGGTGATCCGAACCCGCAGACGCTGGGAATCGGTGTGGCGCAGGCTGTTTCGGCTATTTCCGAACGGACGCCCGGCCGTCCCGCGCCGCGTGTGCGCATGCTTCCGGAGCGGCTGCCCAGGGAAGAGTTGCTCGCTTCGGCTGGAAACTGGCCTGCTGCAGTGGATTCTGCGCAGCCGACACTGCGTTTCCCGATCGGGATCACTGAATCCGAGCTGGCCCCTGCGCAATTGGACTTCTCCGTCAGCCCGCACTTCGTGATCATCGGTGATTCGGAGAGTGGTAAGTCCACGCTGCTGCGTTCGATCGTCCAGTCGATCTGCGCGTCCAATACACCGGATCAGGCGCGCATCATCATGGGTGACTATCGGCGCACCATGCTCGGCACCGTGCCGCAGGGCTATCTCGCCGGATATGGCTCCACCGCACCACAATTCACCCAGCAGATGACCGATCTGGCCGCGTACGTCACCCAGCGCATGCCCGGCCCCGATGTGACGCCGCAGCAGCTCAAGGATCGCTCCTGGTGGAAGGGGCCCGAGCTGTACGTGATCGTGGACGACTACGACCTGGTAGCGACCGCCACCGGCAATCCGCTGCACGCCCTGGTGGATCATCTCGCGCACGCCCGGGATCTGGGCTTCCACCTGATCATCGCCCGCCGCTCCGGTGGCGCCGGCCGCGCCCTCTACGAGGCCACCCTCAACCGCATGAAGGAACTCAACTCGGCCGCCCTCATCATGAGCTGCAGCCGCGATGAGGGCATTCTGTTCGGCAACGCCCGCCCCGCCCTCATGCCCCCCGGCCGCGGCACCTACGTCACCCGCGCCGGCGAAGACCTCATCCAACTCGGCTGGCTCCCACCGGCATAACCGGCTGAGGTGCTCGTCAGTCGCATCCCCCGGCGCGCTTTTGGCCGCGATCCCCCGTCATCCCGGCCAAAAATAGGCCGGGATGACGGGGGGCTGCCTGTAAGCGTTGATGGTGCGGGCGACGACGACTCCGCGAACCGGCGCGCCCTGTCCTGTGAAGCCGGCGTGCTCCGGTACATAAGCCAGCGTGCCCCGGCTCGTATTTGCCAGGGCGCGCTATTGGTTGTGCTGCTGGTCAGAACAGGCCCGCGAGGGCGATGTCCTTGGCCTGGAGTTCGGCATTGCCGGTGCGGACCAGGGTGCCTGCGCCACTGAGGGTGGCGTTGAGCTGGGCCACGTGGGTGTTCCAGGTGCGCTGCATATCGGCGAACGCTTCGTTGGCGTCGCCCTTCCAATTGTTGGTGACGAACTCCTCCACGCTGCGGTGGAAGGCTTCGAGCTGATCGCGAATGTGCTCTGCCCGGCGGATGACCGAGTTGGCGCCGTCCGCCACGCCTTCGAAGTGCGCGGAGATGACCTGACCGTTCGCTGCTGCCATGGTGCTGTCCTTTACTGAAGTGTGTGCGTCCGGTTCGGGTTACACGGGCGGCAGGTCGAGGCTGGAGACCTGCGCATTGATCTGGGCCTTGTAGTCCTGGTCGTGCTCTTCGTAGTTGGAGCCGACCCGGATGAGGTTCTCGGTCGTCTGCACCAGCTTGTCGTTGAGCTTGTCGGCCTGGAAGTAGTAGCGCTCCATGAAGGCGTTGAACGCATCGCGTGCGCCGCCCTGCCAGTTCGAGCCGACGGTCATGTTGTCTTCATCGCGCTTCAGATCCGCAATGGCGTGCATGAGCATGTCGTGCGTCTTCTTGAACTCCTGGGCCTTGGCCTGGATGAGCTCATTACTGGCTTCGAATGCACCGGCCACGGTGCCTCCTTTCAATCAGTTCGAACAACGCGGTGTCGAGCACAGCGCGGGCTGACGACCTTTACACAGTGATTAGACGAGGGTCCTGGCCCGGCGGTTCCACCCCTGTGACAGCAATTGGCCAGCACACTACCCAAGGATCGGTCTCGCTGACCAGTGCGTACGGTCACACCGGGGTCACCAGGTGCTGTTTGCCAGCAATCCGTACTGTGCCGCGGCCCGCTGATGGGCGTCGTCCAACTGATCGCTCTCCACCGTCGCAACGTATTGGCGATACGTCACCACACAGCGGAACCGCTTGATCTCGAAGTTGTCCTGAATGGGGTTTTCGCCGCATTTCGAATTCGGCAGCACCGCCGGTGCATCGGCCGCGCCCGGATAGGACTTGTCCAGAATCACCCCTGCCAGCTCTGTCGCGGCGGCGGTATCACGAGTCCGGTACAGCATGCTGCTGCTCGCCATTTCCGAACTCTTCGAGAAACGGTCCACACCGGCGCTTTTCATCAGGCGCGACCAATAGTCTTGATCGCCGACCTGATTCAGGAAACCGCGCAATTCGTAGCGGGCCTGCGTCTGCGGGTCCGGAATGCCGAAAGCGCTGGGCGACAGCGTCTGCCGCAACATATCGTCGGGGTCGTCGGGCAGGCGTAATGCATCCTCTTTGCTGAGGGGCTTCAATCCGTCCAGCAGCGGCAGTTCGGTGTCGTACACCTTCTCGGCGAGGGCGGTCAGTGGATCTGCCTCCGGCGTCTTCTCGCCCACCATGAGGTCGATGACATAATTGCCGTGCGCCAGCGTCGATCCCATCGAAGCCACGCCGGGACGCCAATGTGCGTGCGCGGCAGGATATTTGGCCAATGTGAGCGGCTGATTCACCTCAGCCGCGACTCCGAAGTCGGCGGCGTCCAGTTCGGCGGCCGCCTTGGCCGCGGCGGCCTCGTCCGAAAACTGCACGACGGTGACCACGGTGAACCCCAGATCGCCCGGTATCGGCTCATTCCTGTCGAGTTGCCGGTCCGCATTGCTGGCGCTGACGCCGAACAGCATGCCATTGCTCGCGAGCACCGGCCGGGAAACCGCCGCGAGCATGGTCGCACTGTCGGCGTTGGTGAAGGCCGCCATCCCGGTGCCGTATTTGAGCGTCGGATCGATCTCCGGACCGTTGACCACCTGATCGGCCAGCCGCATGGACGCCAGATTCAGACCGGAGGACATGGAGGGGTAGTAGATGTACCGCTGCTCCAGCGGCGCGGTGGAGTACGGCCCCACATCCAGTGTGCGCACATCGATTTCGTCCGGATGCGCCGTGCCGCCGACGTGTGCTCCGCACCCGGTCAGCGCGAGTGCGGCAAGACCCAGGGCCCCGCCGCGAATTCGTCGTGACAGCATCACAGTCCCCCCGGCTCAGTGTGCATTGACCAGAATGGCGTACTGCGCGGAAATGCGCTGCTGTGCGTCCAGCAGCTGACCCGCCGACACCTCGGCGGCGTATCGGCCGTAGGAGACGAAGCAGTAGTGCGCGTTCGCCGCGAATTCCGGGCCGATGTACTTGCGGCATTTGGCATTCGGCAGATTCTTCGGTGATTCGGCGGGCCGGAACAATCGTGAGGTCTCGCTGTGCGCCGCGACGATCTTGGCCGCGCCCGCGGCGTCGCGGGCGCGGTAGACGTAGTTGCCCTTCCACGCCACCCGGTCCACGCCCGCGTCGTCGAAAAGCTTGACCTCGTCGGGCCCCTGCACGACCTGCAGCCCGCCCTGGCGGTCGTACACACCCGGCATGCCGGCCTGATCGGGATCATCGGCGAAGGTGGGCAGCGCCCGCGCCATGATGCCGTCCGGATCCACCGGCACCTCCATGAGCTGGTCCACCGGCGTGGCCGGGAATGTGGCGAGCGCGGGCGGTATGACATCCAGGCTGCGTTGCACCCGGCCGATCTGCTTGGGCAGATCCCGGGAGCCGATCGCACTCAGGACACTGTCGAAGATATTGGTCAGAATGACGAATCTGCCGGTGGCATACCAGGATCGGACCGGGCCGCCGTCGCTGTTCTCGGCCAGGGCGTAGGCGGCCGGATACTTGTCGATCTGGATCCGCTCGGCGCCTGGGGTGGCGTCGAAATCGGCCTGTCCGAGCGCCTGCGCCGCATCGGCCGCGGATTTGTCGTCGGTGAAGAGCAGGACGATGTTCTCCAGCTCGTACGACAGGCTGACCTTCTCGTCGGATTTGCCACTGCTGACAAATCCGGACAGGAATCCTTTTGCGGCGGCGTTCAATACGGCCGGGTCGGCGGCGACGCGGCTGTGGATCGCCTGCGAACCGAAGTCGACGAAGGTGCGCACGGTGACGCCCATGGCCTGCGCCGGATACTTGACCTCCGGATCGACCTGCACGGGCAGCGGTATGTAGCCGCCCATCCGCATGGCCTCCACCTGCCTGGCCATATCGAACACGGTCGGCTTGCCGTAGTACTTCGGCTGGGTGGTGAGGTTTCCGACGTCCAGGCTCGCCAGGTTCACGACCGGTACGGGGAGGCCGGCCGGTTTGTGCGATCCGGATCCACAGGCCGCCGTCAGTGCGAGCGCCAGCGCTACTGTGGCGCTGAGCGCCGCCCGCCCCAGTTTCCGCATGGTTCCCCTCCGTCGGCCCGCGATCGGGCCACCCTACTTCACCCGGTTGTGCAGCACCGGCACCAGTTTGCTCAGCAGAACCTGTTCCGAGTCCGGGGTCCAATTGCGCATGGCGGCGACGGCGGCGGGGTCGTCGAGCGGCACCACGATGGCCCGTGAGCTGGTAATCTCGCTGGGGAGGCCGAGTAGTCCACCGCCACCGGCCTTTTCGTCACTGCGGACGGCGACGACATAGGAGTTGTCGGTCACCTGCAGCGAACCCCAGCCGTCCGAGGCGCGCGGCGAGGTCTCATCGCCATTGGGCGAGTACGCGACGTTGTAGACGAAGCCGAGGCTCTCCATGAACTTCGCCTGCTGGCTGCCGGTCAGGTAGATCGAATAGTGGCCCAGGGTCGAGTTCTGCTGGTTGACGTCTACCAGCGTGATGACCTTGCCCTGGAAGGCGGGATTGTTACTGCGCGCCTGGGCCAGTGGGGTCAGACCGCTGTTCGCCGAGGTGGGGGCGGCGTTCACCGAATTGACGGCCGGGGGGTTGCCGGTGTGATCACCGCCGCTCAGAGTGACGATGCCGACACCGGCGGCCACCGCCACCACCACCGCTCCGGCGGCCGCGCCGAGGTAGCGGCGTTTGCGGTTCTTCTTGCCCACGGCCACCGCGGTCTTGGAAGTGACTGCGGCGCTGGCATTCTCACCCGGGCGCTGCAGCATGCCGGGCGACGCCACCTGAATGGGATAGGTGGGGGAGGTATGGGTGGAGACCGGGTTGTAGCCGGGCGTCAGCGCATTGGCCGCCGCATCGGTGAATTCCCGGGAGCTGTTGAAACGATCGGCCGGATTCTTGGCCAGGGCGCGCGCGAAGAGATAGTCCAGCGCGACCGGCAGATGCGGGTTGACCGCGGTGGGACGGGGCGGCGGCTCATGTAGGTGACCCATCATGACCATGGCCGGTTGTGTTGCCGGATAAGGGTTCTGGCCGACGAGCAGTTTGTAGAACGAGCAGGCCAGGCTGTAGATATCGGCGCGGTGGTCGAGGGTGTCGCCGGAGAGCTGTTCCGGCGGGGCATAGGCGATGGTCGCCACGAAACTGCCGGTCTGGGTGAGTTCGGTGGTGTCCTCGGTGGATTTGGCCACACCGAAATCGGCCAGCAGGGCGCGCTCGTCCTCGCCGTCCACACTGGAGAGCAGGAAGTTGGCGGGTTTGATATCGCGGTGCAGCAGGCCCTTGCGGTGCGCGTAGTCCAGGCCCTTGCCGACCTGGGTGGTAATGCTCAGAGCGCGCAGCGGAGTCATGGCGGCCGGATCGCGTTTGGCCTCGGCCGAGGCGTCGGTGCCCTCCACATACTGCATGGCGATCCACAGCTGGCCGTTCTCCTCGCCCCGATTGTGCACCGAGACGATATTCGGATGGTCCAGGCCCGCAACCAGATTGGCCTCGCGTTCGAAGCGCGCCCGGAACTCCTGATCGCGGGACAGGTCCGCGGACAGCACCTTCAGCGCATCCATGCGCGGCAGGCTCGGATGCTTGCCGAGATAGACGGTGCCCATACCGCCGGAGCCGAGCACCCGGACGATCCGGTAGCCGCCGACGATGGTGCCGGGACTCATCGCCATGCTGGGACTCCTGATCGACTCGGTGGTATGGGGCGCTGCCAGCCGGAGCTTACCGACTGCACCCGCTCCGGGATGACCCAGCGGAAGCCGGTGCACGTAACCTGGTCTCTGTGTTGAACGTCCCGTGCCGCGTGTATTCCAGGGGCCGGTTCCGTTGATGGATCGGCAGGTCGAGGTTGTCGCGGGCAACCATGTGCTCATGCGGGTCGCGGGGTCGGTACTGCTGGTCGCGCACCGGGAGCGGGAGCGATTGACAGCGGGTTCGCGGGCCGTGGCCGCGGCGAATGCCCTGGCCGATCTGGTGACCGAGGCGACCCGGCAGTCGCCCGGCGGGCCCGGTGGGCTGGTGGCGCGGCAGGCGACGCGCTGGCTCATGAAGGAGGCCGAGCGGATCTCACCTGGACAGCCGGTCGAGTTCGGCATTCTGACCGCGGCCCAGAATGGTGGCCTCGCCATCTTCCTGCACGGTTCGGTGACCGCGGTGCTGGCCGGGCGCGCGGTCGAGTACTACCGCGGCGGTGACGCGGCATTCACCGTGGACCGGATCGCCGAGCAGCCCGGGCGGGCCGCGGCGCTGTTCGTCGAGGATGGCAAGCGGCGGGTGCCGGAGCTACCCGAGCGCGGAATCGGTTCGCTGGTGGCGGGTGTCGCGCAGGCCGTGGGCGCGGTGGTGTGGTTCGAAGGAGAACCGGCGGTGCCGCAGCTGCCGGATCCGCCGCCGACCGCCGCCTACGAGTCGGACTCACAGCCGATTCCGCTGGATCCCAACCTGACTCCGACCCGCACCTCGACCAGCGTTCCCGCTGGGCTGTATCTTCCGCCTGTTCCGAGCGATGAGCGAGAGCTCGAATCACCCCCTGCCACAGCCGGTTACGATCCGCTCGGGCGGGCTGCGGACGACTGCGACCCGCATCGCGCACCCACCGAGATGGGCGGCGTCCGACGGGCTGACCCGAGCGGCGGCCCGGCCGAAACAGGCGGCACCAATCCGGCGCCGAAACCCGATCCGGATCTTCAGCGCCGGCTCGAGGCGACGGCCAAGGCCACCGCGCTCACCGTCAAGGTGCTCGGATTCAAGTGTGCGCGAGCGCATCCCAGCGATCCCCGGTCGGCGTTCTGCAGTGTGTGCGGAATGCCGGTGGATCAGACCCAGCCGGTGGCCGAGGTGATCCGGCCGCCGCTGGGCATGCTGGTGCTCGACGACGGTATGACCTACATGCTGGCCGCCGATGCCGTGGTGGGCCGCGATCCGGAGCAGTCCGAGGCGGCGCGAGCGGGGCTGGCGCCCTTGAAGATCGACGACAATTCCGGTGGCATGTCCCGGGCGCACGCCGAAATCCGGCTGGTGAACTGGGATGTCACGCTGGTCGATCGGGGATCGACCAACGGCACCCGGGCGCGGCTGCCCGGATATCGGGATTGGGTTCGGCTGCAAGCGAATCAGCCGATGACGCTGGTTCCGGGGACCGAGATGATGCTGGGAAATCGGGTGCTGCGGCTGGAGCCGGTCGCGCCGCCGCCGTTCGGGTGAGCTACGAATACCGTGAGGTGCAGGTGTTCTGGTTGCCCAGGACGCCGGCGCGGAAGGCGTCCACTCGGGAGAAGCCGCTCGGCACCGTATTGCCGTCGGTGTCGCTGGCGGCCAGGCCGTCGGTGAGCAGGCCCGATACCGCCTCGTCCAGATCGCCCGAGGACAGCCCGATATCACCGTCGGACTTGGATCGGCCGGGGTCGGCCATCTTTCCGGTGATCACGCCGGAGAGGCAGGCCGCGCGCAGACCGGTCTTCGCACCCTTGAGCGTCTGCCCGGTGCTCTGCTGCACCGCCAGCGCATAGCGGGAGATGAAGACCACGTAGGCGGTGAAGGCGCCGGTCACCTTGACCGGAAGGCCGTCCTGCTCATCGGTATTGACCACGCCCCGATCGTGCAGCGCGGGCAGATCGGTGCCGATGGTGTTGGTGGCGGGGCAGTAGGTGACCGGTTCGGTGTCTTTTCCATTGCGGCAGCTCATCTTCGCGCTGTCGTAGCTGTACTTCGGCTCCTTGGAGATCGGCATGATGGCGGCCATCTCCTTGGTCAGCTGGTCGAGATGGGCCTGGTCCACATCCGTCTCATTGTCCGCGGTGTCACTGCCCAGCGACTGCGGCAGATTGCCGCGCCGGCGCTCGATCTCCTTGGTATCGATGCTTTTACAGCCCTTGGGCCCATCGGTGAAACCGACCTGCACGGCGGTGACACGCTCGAACGCGGAACCGTGCACGCTGCCCGGATCATTCGGATTCTCGTCGCGAATGGCGACGGTGGTGGCCAGGATCGCGTTCAGGCCATCGGAGGTATTGATGGTGAAATGCTTCGCTTTGCCCTCTGCCACATAGCGAATGAACGCGCCGGAGAAACAGTCGGCCTGCTGCTCCTTGACCAGGGTCGGGGTCTTGCGATTGACGATATTGGCCATGGTCTGGATGGCGTGGCCGTACTCGTGCGCCAGCACCGTCACCACCGACATCTTCCCGAAGGTGTCCTGCACGGTCGGCAGCAGCACCGTGCGGTCCCAGCCGATGGAGCCGTCGAGACTGCAGAACGCGGCATTGACGAGCCGGTAGGTGCTCTCCTGACAGAACTGCACGGACTGCGCTCGCGGGGCCTTCGCGCTCCAGGAGATGAACTTGTCGACGGGTGCGAAGGCGCCGTCGAACTCCTTCGGATACTCACCCTGCCAATAGGTCTGAATATCATCGAGGGCGTTGAGGACCAGCTTGTCGATCGGCCCGCCGTCGGAATTCGACGCTGTCAGCGTCGAATCCGGGACGCCCGTGCGCGGTCCGTTCGGACCACTGGTGGTGGGTAGTCCGGCCACTTTGAACGGATCGTCGTAGATCGAGACCGCCCGGCCGCCGATGTTTCGTGTGCACCCGGTCAACAGCACAGCGATCAAGATGAGAACGGCGAATGTCACTGTCGCCCGGCGCCCGCGCATCCCCACATCCACTCCCTCACGGCCGACCGCAAATCCACCCCGGATCGGATATCGCGGCATACCGCGCAGCCCGAGCCTCACGCATATTATCCGCCGGGCCGCCACCGCGCCGTGCGGGTTACCTGCGGTTCCGGGCGGTTGCGGCCGGATCGATGCCTGCCGCCGGGCTCTCGGCGGACGGCCGGATACTCCCCGGGTCCGCGGCGGTGCAGCCGGTAGTATCCGGGCCATGTCTTTACCGGGGGCGCAGCAGATCACCGTGCGTCATGAAGGAACCGATCGGGTCTTCGACGCGAGCCAGCAGATCACCATGGGGCGGGCCCCGGAAGTCATAGTCTTTGTCGACAGCCCGCTGGTTTCCCGTGTGCACGCGACCCTGGCCTGGCGCGGGAACAGCTGGGTGCTCGCTGACAACGGCAGCACCAACGGCGTTTTCGTGGACGCTCGCCGGTTGAGCCAGCCGATCCCGATCGACCGGCCCACCCAGGTTCGGCTCGGCGATGCCATCACCGGTCCACTGCTGCACCTGATTCCGCGGGTGGGGACCCCGCAGGGACCGCCGTCGCAGCCGCCGTCGCAG
Organism: Nocardia sp. NBC_01388; assembly: GCF_045040085.1. NCBI lineage: Bacteria > Bacillati > Actinomycetota > Actinomycetes > Mycobacteriales > Nocardiaceae > Nocardia > Nocardia sp. NBC_01388. The sequence goes on along the minus strand of NZ_CP109553.1, from coordinate 5,476,608 downwards.
CCGCAGCCGCAGCAGCGCTGGGTGCCGCCGGTGCAGAATCGGCCGCAGCCGCAGTGGCCGCCTACGCCGCCGCAGCAGCGCCCGCCGGTCTCCGGGCAGCAGCCGCACGTACAGGGTGGGCGTCCGCCTGTCAGCGGGGCCCAGCCGCCGGTGCACGTACCGCCGCGCCCTGCGCAGTCGGGGCCGCAGCATCCGGTGCAGCCGCAGTCGGGGCCGCAGCATCCGGTGCAGCCGCAGTCGGGGCCGCAGCATCCGGTGCAGCCGCAGTCGCGGCAGCAGCCGGTGCAACCATCGGTGCCGCTGCACCCCGAAGCTCCGGACAATCTGAATATGACTGCCAAGGCCAGCATTTCGGCGGCGCCGCCGGTGCGGGCACGCGCGGCCACCGGTCCGGCCGCGCGGGCGGATCGAATTCCGCCGGGCGGCTTGAACATCGGCCGTACCAGTGACAATCAGATCGTCGTCAATGATCCGCTGGCCTCGCGCCGGCATGCCCGGCTGCTGTCCGATCGCGGCAATCTGGCCATCGAGGATCTCGGATCGGCCAATGGCACCTTCGTCAACGGCCGCCGTGAGCAGCGCGCGGTGCTGCGCGACCGCGACATCATCACCGTCGGTAATGTCGACTTCGAGGTTCAGCAGGGCACTCTCGTGCGCCGGGAGCGCCCGCCCGCCGAGCAGGGTCTGCACGTGCACGGGGTCAGTTTCACCGTCGAGGGCAATAAGCAGCTGCTCGTCGATGTGAATATGCAGGCCGGGCGGGGCACGCTGACCGCGCTCATCGGCCCGTCCGGTGCGGGCAAGTCGACCTTGTCCAAACTCATTGCGGGAACGACACAACCGTCCTCGGGTGTGGTCACCTTCGAGGGTCGCGGGCTGCACGCCGAATACGAAGCGCTGCGCTCGCGCATCGGCATGGTGCCGCAGGACGATGTGCTGCACCGGCAGCTCACCGTCAAACAGGCGCTCGGTTTCGCCGCACAGCTGCGACTGCCGCCCGATACCAGCCGGGCCGACCGGCAGCGCGTCATCGACGGTGTGCTGGACGAGCTTTCGCTCACCCAGCATGCCGATACCCGGGTGGACCGGCTCTCCGGTGGTCAGCGCAAGCGCGCCTCGGTGGCCATGGAACTGCTCACCGGTCCCTCGCTGCTGATTCTCGACGAGCCCACCTCCGGTCTGGATCCGGCGCTGGACCGTCAGGTCATGACCATGCTGCGCGAGCTCGCCGACGCCGGCCGCACCGTTATCGTGGTCACGCATTCCGTTGCGTGCCTGGATATGTGCGATCAGGTGCTGCTGCTCGCGCCCGGCGGCAAGACCGCGTTCTGCGGGCATCCGGGCAGTGTGCGCGATTTCCTCGGCACCAGTGACTGGGCGGAGATCTTCTCCCGCGTCGCCAGTGATCCCGATCGCGCCTTCGCGAATTTCCGCTCCAGGCAGGCATTTGCGCCACCACCACCGGCCGTGCAGCAGGGCGGGAAGGCGAAGCCACCGAAATCCAGTGCACTCAAGCAGTTCTCGACACTGTCGCGCCGGCAGTTCCGGCTGGTGCTCGCCGATCGCGGGTATCTCGCCTTCCTGCTGATACTTCCGTTCGTGCTGGGCGGGCTGTCGCTGGTGGTGCCGGGCAAGAACGGCTTCCAGAAGGGCGGGTTCACCCAGATGCCCGACGGCTCCTTCGTCGCCACCGGCGGCAGTGAGGCGCAATCGCTGCTGGTGGTGCTGATTCTCGGCGCCTGCTTCATGGGATCGACACTGACGGTGCGTGATCTGGTGGGCGAGCGTGCCATCTACTACCGCGAGCGCGCGGTCGGATTGCGCTCCGGCTCCTACCTGATGTCCAAGGTCGTGGTGTTCAGCTTCGCCGCGCTGCTGCAGTCCGGCGTGATGATGGGCATCGTGCTCCTGGCCAAAAAGCGGCCGGGACCGGGCGCGGTCCTCTCCGCTGGTAGCGCCGAGTTGTACATCGATATCGCGATGACCGCGGTGACCTGTGTAGTGGTCGGGCTGCTGCTGTCCACACTCGCCAAGTCCAATGAGCAGGTGATGCCGCTGCTGGTGGTCACCATCATGGCGCAGCTGGTCATGGCGGGCGGCATGATCCCGGTGACCAGCCGTGTTGTGCTGGAACAGGTTTCGTGGCTGTTCCCGGCGCGCTGGGGCTATGCGTCGGGCGCGTCCACGGTCAATATTCGCGAGCTCTTCGCCACCGCGCAGCCCGATCGGCTGTGGAAGCACGCGGCGAATATCTGGTATCTGGATATCGGCATGCTGCTGGTGCTCACCGTCATTCTGACGCTGTTCACCTGGTCGCGGCTGCGGCTGAAGAAGTCCGCGGTATGACCCCGGGGGCCCGGTTGGGCAGGGAGTCGCGCGCTTCCCTCGGCGAGCAGGCACACTGATGGCTGTGACAGCTCGAGTTGGGGCAGTGCATCTGGGCTGGGACGTGGTATCGGTGGCCGCCGGTGGCGGTGGCGCGTCGATACGTCCGGTCCAGGTCGAGGGCACATATACACCGCCCGCCTATCTGCTGGCGGATTCATCCGGCCGACTGCATACCGCAGGTGTGGACCGGCGTCCCGACGTCGGCATCGCCATCTCCGATGTGCGCGACATCCTGGGGCATCCGCAGATCGTGGTGGCCGGGGCGACCTGGCCCGCGGACCTGGTGTTCAAGGCACGCATGTTCAATCCGCTGGCGGCGGTGATCACACATCTGGGCGCGCAGCCCGATGTGCTGGCGCTGCCGTTCCCCGATGAGTGGCCCGACCCCAAGGTCGACGAATTCGTGCGCCTGGTCGAGAACCTCGGCGTTGTGGCCGAGGCGCTGCCCGAATCGGTGGCGCTCTCCGGATACATTCGCGCGCTCGGACTGGTGCGCGGCACCGGTCGCGGGCCGGGGGCCGGCGCCACCGGCGTCTACTCCGACGGACGTGAAGTGCTGGTGGTGGCCGTGCACGGCGACGACGATCAGCCCACCGAATCGGTGAGCGTGCCCATCACCGCCGACGCTCTGCATCAGGCGCGGGCCGCCGACAATGTGGTCATCGAGGTGATGGCCGCCGCGCGCGGCGTCGGCGCCGATACCTCCACCGTGCTGCTGGCCGGCAATGTGTGCTTCAACGACGCGCTGCGACTGGCCTTCCAGAACCATCTCGGGCACCGGTTCCACGTGGCGGAGCATCCGATGCACGCGCTGGTGCTCGGCGCCACGCATCTGCTGGTCAATGACAGTGAGCTCACCGCGGAGGCGATGGCGGCTCGCCCGGAAACGCAGGTCCCGCAACAGGGTTCGACCCCGAGCGCGCCGCGGCATGCGGACCACGGTGGCCGGTCCGGGCCCTCGACCGGGGAGTTCCCGCGGCACGGACAGGTCGCGCCGCAGGGCCCGGCGGTGCCGGAGCCGGCAGGCGCGGAGGCCCGGCCGGTGGATCAGGGTCCGCGAAATGTGGCGCCGCCGAGTGAATCCGGTGCACCGCGCACCGAATCTCCGCATGCGGCAGGTCCTGTCACCGGAACACAGCCGGTGGTCGATCCAGCGGGGGAGACCCGGCGGGTGAGTGCCGAGGACCTCGCGCAGGTTCCGACCGCTTCGCGCGGTGGGCTGCCGCCGGGGCTGGCGGGGGTGGGTGGACGTTTCACCCGGCCGCCGGGGACTCCGGCCGATGATCAGATGACGGCTGTCATGGGGCATACGGCGCAGCCCGGCCAGGAGAGCCAGGGTTACGGCCAGGAGTGGCAGGGTTACGGCCAGCCCGGTGCGCAACAGCGTCCGGCCGGTGAGGGCTATGGGCCCGGGCAGACTAATCCCGTTGCGGGACAGCAGAACCCGGGTTCGGATCAGCCCAATTCTCCTGCGGTGCAATATGGTCCGGGTTACGGTCCGACCGGCGCTCCGCAGGGGCAACCCGGTTACGGCCAGCAGGGGCAACCGAACTACGGACAGCAGGGGCAACCCGGCTACGGCCCGCAGGACGGGTCCGCGCAGGGCCGGTTCGGCCAGCCCGGACAGGGTGATTACGGCGCTCCGGGCACGGGATACGGCCCGGGCAACTACGGCGGACCGGGTGCGAACTTTGCGGGTCCTTCCGGAAACGCTCCTGGTCAGGCCGGTGCGATGTACGGTGGGTCGATGCCGCAGAGTGGGTCGCGTCAGCCGAATCCGCAGCCGCCGGAAGAAGGTGCCGGACAGTCTGATTCGAGTTCCGGTGGTGACGGCAAGCGTAAGGGTAAGCTGTGGAACAAGATGAAGGGCAACCTGTTCGGTGCGCCCATCATCATCGGCGCCGCCGCGCTGGGCACCATGGGCATGATGCATTCCGATACCGAATCGGTGCAGCTCGCGGCCGGGCAGTCCGGCATATCCGACATGTTGGATACGCACCTGATCGATCAGGTCTGCGCGCTGACCCCGTGGGCCTCGGGCACCCCGCTGCCGGGCATCTCCAGCATCGACGATCCGCAGCACCTAGGTTGCCTCACGCTCGGCATCGATACGCTGCGCTACACCATTCCGGGACCGGTCCGAGGTGTGGACCCGGGCCCGCCGATGCAGATCTGACCTGGTCGTAGTCCGGTTCCGGCCGGTGGGGCAGCGGCCGGTTTCAGGTCGATAGGGCAGCGCTGGTACTGTGGCTCGTTGGCGTGCGGTACGGCCGGGGTTCATTCCTGGCTGTCGCGCGAGCCCCGGGTCTCCACCAGCCGCCGGGATCACTCGACCACATGCCTGGCTGGCACCACATACGACAGACAGGGAACGACTGTGCCTACGTACAGCCCGAAGGCGGGTGACGTGACCCGCCAGTGGTACGTCATCGACGCCACTGACGTAGTCCTCGGACGTCTCGCCGTTCAGGCAGCGAACCTGCTGCGCGGCAAGACCAAGCCGACCTACGCTCCGCACGTCGATGGTGGCGACTTCGTCATCATCATCAACGCTGACAAGGTTGCCGTTTCCGGCAACAAGCGTGAGAACAAGTTCATCCACACCCACTCCGGGCACCCGGGCGGACTCAAGTCCCGCTCCGTCGGCGAAATCCTGGACACCCGCCCCGACCGTCTGGTCGAGCGCGCGGTCAAGGGCATGATCCCGAAGAACAAGCTCGGTAACAGCATCGGCGGCAAGCTGAAGGTCTACGCAGGCCCGAACCACCCGCATGCTGCCCAGCAGCCCATTCCGTTCGAGATCAAGCAGGTGGCACAGTGACCGCTCCTGAGGAATTCAACGACGACGAGTTCGTCGTGGAAGACACCACCGTCGAGGTCGTCGAGGAGGGTGACGGCTACGAGGCCGAGTTCACCGCCGAGGAAGAGACCTTCGCTCCGGTCCTCATCGACCGCCCGGTGCAGACCGTCGGCCGTCGTAAGGAAGCCGTTGTTCGCGTGCGCCTGGTGCCGGGTTCCGGCAACTTCGTGCTGAACGGCCGCACCATCGAGAACTACTTCCCGAACAAGGTGCACCAGCAGCTGGTGAAGTCCCCGCTGGTGCTCGTCGAGCGCAGCGAGTCCTTCGACATCTTCGCTCGTCTCGTCGGCGGCGGCCCGTCCGGTCAGGCCGGCGCCCTGCGTCTGGCGATCGCGCGTGCGCTGATCATCGTCACCCCGGATGACCGTCCCGCCCTCAAGCGTGCCGGCTTCCTGACCCGTGACGACCGCGCCGTCGAGCGTAAGAAGTACGGTCTGAAGAAGGCCCGCAAGGCGCCGCAGTACTCGAAGCGCTGATTTTCCGCCGTCGGGCTGCACCGTGTTCGAACCTGCTTCGGGCCGAACGCGGTACGGTCTACACGGCAACCTGTACGAGAGCAGGCTCCCTGCAACGGTTTTCGCGAACCGTTCGGGTGCCTGCTCTCGTGCTGTATATCGACCGGTCAGGGGTGAGGTATGGGACGTTTGTTCGGCACCGACGGAGTCCGCGGGCTCGCCAACGACTCGCTGAGTCCGGAACTGGCGCTGCAGGTTTCGGCCGCCGCGGCGCAGGTGCTCAGTCGCGGGAAGAAGCGCGCACTGGCCGTGGTGGGGCGTGACCCGCGTGCCAGTGGTGAAATGCTGGAGGCCGCAGTCACCGCGGGGCTGACTTCCGTTGGCGTGGACGTACTTTCGGTAGGTGTTCTGCCGACACCGGCCGTCGCCTACCTCACCGGCGTGTACGACGCGTGCCTGGGCGTGATGATCTCCGCCTCGCACAATCCCATGCCGGACAACGGCATCAAGATCTTCGCCGCGGGCGGGCACAAGCTCGACGACGCCATCGAGGACCGCATCGAGACGCTCATGGCCGAGGGCAGGTTCAATCGGCCTGTGGGCGCGGGCGTCGGGCGGGTGCTCGGCAAGCCGGGGCAGCTGTTCGGCACCCACGATCAGTACAGCCTCGAAGGCACCCATGAGCGCTATGTGGAGCACCTGGTGGAAGCCACCGGGCGTGACCTGAGCGGGCTCACCGTGGTGGTGGACTGCGCGCACGGCGCGGCCTCCGAGGTCGGCCCGGCCGCCCTCCGTGAGGCGGGCGCGACGGTGGTCGCCATCAATGCCGATCCCGACGGCCTGAACATCAACGAGGGTTGCGGATCGACGCATCTGGGGCCGATCCAGCGCGCGGTGGTCGAACACGGCGGCGATCTGGGCCTGGCGCTGGACGGTGACGCCGACCGCTGCCTGGCCGTGGACGCCACCGGCGCCATCGTCGACGGCGACGCCATCATGGCCGTCATCGCGCTGGCCATGCGGGACTCCGGCGAACTGGCCGAGGACACCCTCGTCGCCACCGTCATGAGCAATCTGGGTCTGCACATCGCCATGCGCGAGGCCGGAATCGCCATGCGCACCACCGCCGTCGGCGATCGCTACGTGCTGGAGGAGCTGCGCCGCAGCGGCCTCACCCTCGGCGGCGAACAATCCGGCCATGTGGTGCTGCCCAAATTCGGCACCACCGGCGACGGCGTCCTCACCGGCCTCAAGCTGATGGCCCGAATGGCCGAAACCGGCCGCACCCTGGCCGATCTCGCGGCCATCGTGCAGACCGTCCCGCAGGTCCTGGTGAACGTCCACGTCTCCGACAAGGCCGCCGTCGCGACCGCCACCGAGGTCGTCGCCGCGGTCACCGAAGCCGAACGCCTCCTCGGCGACACCGGCCGAGTCCTGCTGCGCCCCAGCGGAACCGAACAACTCGTCCGCGTCATGGTGGAAGCCACCGACCCCGGCCTCGCCCAGCGCCTGGCCGACGACCTCGCCAAGCTGGTCGCCGCCGTCTGACCCCGGCTGGCCGCACAGCCTGTCTGCTCGATCGCAACGCCTGCCTGCTCGACCGGCACAGCCCGTCTCGGCTGAGCGAACAGCCCGTGTCTGGATCGCACAGCCCGTCTGGTGGGTCGAACAGCGTATCTCTGGATCGAACAGACCTTGTCGGGGCTGTTCGGTAGAGAGGGAGGCTGTTCCGTCGAACGGCGTGCGGAAAAGAAGCCGTGCTGGGCACGTCGCCTGCCGTACCCGGCTTGGGCTCCCGGCTCAGGGGGAACCTCACGTTCCTGACAGGGGGACTGGCCCTGGTTACCTTGCGAGACAAAACTCGAAAAGACAGAAGGCGCAAGAACAAAGGCTCAGGGGTGCCCTTGAGGGAGGCTTACTCATCGAGAGGGCTCTCACGGTGGCGGTTTGCGGGTCGCCACCGTGAGAGCCCTCTCGATGAAATGGCCTGCGGGTTGGTAGGGCACGACTGGGTGGTCACGCCGAAATTGTCCGGCTCTCTCGGTTGGGTGGCTAGTCCTCTGTGAGTTTGCCGCTCTCCAGGTGCCAGCGGCGGGTGGCACGGACGTTGTCGAGCATGCGGCGGTCATGGGTGACGAGGAGGACTGTGCCGGTGAAGGATTCGACTGCCTCCTCGAGTTGTTCGATGGCGGCCAGGTCCAGGTGGTTGGTGGGCTCGTCGAGGACCAGGAGGTTGACGCCGCGGGCTTGCAGGAGGGCCAGGGCGGCTCGGGTGCGTTCGCCGGGGGAGAGGGTGTCGTTGGGGCGCAGGACGTGTGGGCCGCGGAGGCCGAATTTGGCCAGGAGGGTGCGGACTTCGGCTTCGGGCCAGTCGGGGATTTCGGCGCTGAAAGTATCGGAGAGGGTGGAGGTTCCGCGGAAGAGGCCGCGGGCCTGGTCGACTTCGCCGATCGCCACCGCGGAGCCGAGGGAGGCGGATCCGTTGTCCGGCTTCGTTTTTCCGAGCAGGACCGACAGCAGGGTGGATTTGCCCGCGCCGTTGGCTCCGGTCAGGACGATGCGGTCGCCGTAGTCCACCTGGACGGTGACGGGGCCGAGGGTGAAATCACCGCGTGTGACAGTCGCATTCGAGAGGGTGGCGACGACCGAGCCGCTGCGGGGGGCGGCGGCGATGACCATGCGCAGTTCCCACTCCTTGCGCGGCTCCTCGACCGCGTCCAGGCGCTCGATGCGGCGCATGGTCTGTTTGACCTTCGACGCCTGCTTCTCGGTGGCTTCCGCGCGCGCTTTGCGGCCGAGTTTGTCGGAGTCCTGCTTGCTCTTGCGGCGGGCATTGCGCACACCGTGTTCCATCCAATTGCGCTGCATGCCGGCGCGGGCTTCGAGGCCGGCCTTGGTGTCGGCGTAGTCCTCGAAGGCCTCGCGGACGTGGCGGCGGGCGATCTCGCGTTCCTCGAGATACGACTCGTAGCCACCGTCGTAGATGCCGACCTGCTGCTGTGCCAGATCCAGTTCCACAATGCTGTTCACGGTGCGCGCCAGGAACTCTCGGTCGTGGCTGATCACCATGAGCGGCTCGCGGATGCCGGTGACGAACTGCTCCAGGCGGGCCAGGCCGTCCAGGTCGAGGTCGTTGGTGGGCTCGTCCAGCAGCAGAATGTCGAAGCGGGACAACAGGACCGAGGCCAGACCGGCGCGGGCCGCCTGGCCGCCGGACAGAACAGTCATGGGGGTTTCCAGGCCGTGCGGCAGGCTGGCGGTCAGGCCGAGGTCGGCGGCGGTCTCGTCGGCGCGCTGCTCCAGATCCGCGCCGCCGAGGGCGAGCCAGCGTTCCAGGGCGGGGGAGAACTCGTCGTCGCCGCCTTCGGCCAGTCGTTCGGCGGCCTCGTCCATGATGCGCTGGGCCTCGCCGACGCCGGTGCGGCGGCGCAGGAATTCGAGCACCGTCTCGCCCTCGATGCGCTCCGGTTCCTGGGCCAGGTAGCCGACCGTGGCATCGGGCGGGCTGAGGGTGATCTCGCCCTCGGGGGCGTGCCCGTCGGCGAGCATGCGCAGCAGAGTGGACTTTCCGGCGCCGTTCACCCCCACCAGGCCGATCACATCGCCGGGGGCCAGGATGAGATCGAGGTCTTCGAAGAGGGTGCGTTCGCCGTGTCCGGCAGCGAGTCCGCGCGCATGCAGAGTGGTGCTCACCTGCGCGATTCTGCCCTGTTCAGGGTTGCACCCTGACTCCGCCCTACCGAAGTTCAGGGTGCGAATGGGTCAGGGGACCGATGTGCGGCGGGCCCGCGGTGCGGAGAGTGGAGGTATGACAACACAGACCACCAAGCGCCTGACCCGTTCGAACCATGACAAGTGGATTGCCGGAGTCTGCGGGGGCATTGCCGAATACTTCGGCTGGAACGCCAATATCGTCCGGCTGCTGTTCGTGCTCTCCTGCCTGCTGCCCGGACCGCAGTTCATCCTCTACATCATTCTGTGGATCATCATTCCGAAGCACTGAGTTATCCACAGCTGAGAGTTATCCACATTCGGTATGAAGGGGCTGCGTGCCGTCGGCGCGAGTGACAGGATGGTTATCACGTCACTGCGGAGGAGCGCACATGGTCACATCGGGTGATCTGCCGGGCCTGGATCTGCCGAATCTCGACTCACATTCCGAGCTCGGTGCGCTCGGCGCGATAGAGCTAGCGCACCCGACCCAGGATATCGATGGTGACGGTCTGCCCGACACCGTGACCACCAATACCGACCACGCCATGCACGTGTGGACCGATATGGATCACGACGGGTACGCCGATCATGTGACCGTCGTGGATACCGGCGGTGACTACTCGGCCTGGGAGTTCCATCATCATCCGGACGGCTCCTCCGAGTGGGTGCGCACAGACGAAGGGCGCCTGGGCAGGTAGCCGAACCGGGGGGATTCGAGCGAGGGGGGGATCGATGGGTGGATTCGACGTGCTCGGCGTAGATCTGGACGGGCTGCGCGACACGATCACCACACTGCGGGGGTGCGCCGATACGCTCGAGCAGCAGTCCCGCCGGGTGGGTGCGCATGTGTTCGGCATCGGCAATGACGAAGCCGGGCGCAACTATTCAGCGTCGGGCGCGGCAGTGCAGCACGGATTCGAGCACATTGCGGCGTGCCTGCACCGCTGGTCTACGGTCACGGCCGCGACTGCCGACGTATTCGACGGCGCAGCCGCGGATTACGCGCGCATCGATCATGAGCGCGCGGCCGCGGTATCGGGGGTACATCCATGACCTTCGATATGAGCGGCAAATCGATCGACGACATCCTGGATTACGGCGCGCCCGGGCTGGAGTACTGGGAGCGGTTCCTGCCGCTCTACGACAAGGCGTTCACGGCGCCACATGATGTCGACCTCAGCGCCCTGCAAGCCGCATACGACGAGCAGCGCAGCGCCGATCTCGCGAAACTCGACGGCGCGCGAACGGAATTGGTGCAGGCGCTCGACCAATCCGAAGCGCAGTGGGCTGCCCAGTACGGTGTGGCGCAAAGCCTCCCGTCCTGCTGGAGCAGCGGTGCCGGCGGTGCGGCGCTCGCGATGGTGGTCACCCAATTGCGCCGGGCCCGTGAGGATATCGATGCCGCCCGCACCGCCGCCGCGGTCATCGGTGCTGCCGTCGAGCCGTTGCGGCAGGCCGTGCTCGGCAAAGCCGAGAGCGTGCTGGGGTTGCTCGAGGAAACCACCGACGGCGCAAGGAAACTCGCGATCGCAGGCAAGTCGCCGGACGATATCGAAGCCATGCTCGGCGATCACCCCGACCCCTGGCTCACCACCACATTCAAACCCGATGTGGAACGCAAACTCGCCGCATTCCAGGCTGCCTGTACCGCCACCGACCGCTGCTTCGAAACCCACTACGACACCATTGTCGCGGCCATGAACCAGATCCTGGACCTGCCCTACCCGCAGCCCGCCGCGATCCCCGTCGTCGCGCCCGCTTCGGAACAGTCTCCGGACGCCGCTCGGGGACCGCAGCCGAAACCGGCTCCGGCTGAACGGGGGCAACAGCCGGAAACGGCCCCGGGTGAACAGAGGAGGCAACCTCAGGCAGTGCCGGACGTCGGAGGGGCGCAGCGACCGGAACCGGCTCAACCACATCAGAGCTATCCATCGGTCACCTCAGGCGGCCCCCAGGCCGCCGGCTCCGCCTCGACCGCACCGGCTGCGGTGGAATCGCAATCCGCCCAACCACACTGCCCGCCGGACTCGTCGTCAGCCTCCGTGCCGGACCCATCCCCGGACTCCCGCGCTGCCGGATGTGTACAGCCCCAATCGATGCCGTACACCCCGCCTGAGGAGGCGCAGTCAGTTCCCAACGCTCGGCCGAATGGTTCAGCCCAGCCCGTGCCCTCTGCACCGCCAGACGGTGCCAACCGAGCTGCACCCGGCGCGCACTCTGAGGGTTCCAGTCATCTGCAGTCCCAGCCCAATTCGGATTCCCACGGCCTCACCAGCCTGGCCGACCTCATCCGATCCCTGCTGTCAGTCCTGGACCCCAGCAAGCTCTCCTCCCTGACAGATCTCCTGCACTCCTCCGACCCTTCCGCCCACCCGGATCCCGCTGCTGATCCCGCCCCGGACCCACAGCATCCAGCCGACCATCCGTCCCCAGCCGGTAAAGACGGCGAAGCCCCTGCCGATCGCTGCCCACACCCCGAAGCGAATCACCCTGGGCAGCAACAACATCCGGACCCCAGTCCGGCCACAACCTCCGAAAGCCCAGGCACCGAGCAGAAATCATCACCTGACAGCTGCCTTGCCCCTCCTGCGCAATCGGCTCCGGCCCCCACCTGCGATATCCCGCCGCAATCAGCGGAATGCCCAGCCCCGCAACAAGAAAGCCGAACCACCCCCAAGCCCGACGCACAATCCCCGGACCAGGGCCCACCATCTTGCATCGTCAAAGGCCCGCCCACGACAGAAGGAACCCCGCCATCGCCAGACGACGCGGCGCTCCCCGGCGCCGGTCGAGTTGCACCTGATCAGGTGCAATTAGCCCCTGACCGTGATCCCGCATCAGTCATACCCCCCCACCGGGCATCGCCACCGGACCCCTCCCCATCCTTCGCCGAAATCACTCCCCCCGGCGGAAATTCGCCCCCGTCCCACGCCAACGCCGATCCGACGGTAGAAATCCCAGAAGGCGGCGTCGAAATCCCCGAACTCTCGGATGCCACGCCGTGAAATCGGACGCGCCGCAAGGACGACAAACCGCACAGGTCGACGGCCGCGCAGAATTCCGCGTAGGACGCCGGTTCTTCCGCGTCGGGGCGGCGGCCGTCGAAGGCCCTCGTCATCCCGGCTTGCTTGGCCGGGATCCATACCTGCTGTACTCCAGCGGGTTTCGGCGGATTCCGGCTACGGGGGTGGTGGGTGTAATTACTTGCGGAGGGCTTGGACGAGTTGCAGGAGGGGGAGTTTTTGGGGGTGTTCGGGCTCTTCTTCCACTGCCTCGGGGTCGACTACTTCGGTGTGGGGCAGGAGGGCTTCGGGGTCGGCGAAGAGTTTGTATTTCTTGTCGCCGAGGAGTTCGAAGTTGAGGAAGCCGACGAGGAGGGCGCGGGTGAGGCGTTCGGTTTTGGGTTCGTGCTTGCCGGCGCCGAGGGCCGACAGGGCGCGGCGGCCCTCGACCATGCCGTTGTGCGTGGCCTTTTCGACCGAACGCAGAATCGTCTTGCCGCCCCAGGCGGTGGCGAGCGGGATGGCATTGGAGCTGACCGAGCCGATATCGGAGGCGCCGGCCAGGATCAGTGCGGCGGTGTCGATTCCGGGGGCGAGGGCCTCGGCGGACGGGGCGGTGGGGGACGGGAAGAGCGCGGCGACGGCCGCGACCTCACGCTGCGAGGCGGCGATGACCGCCGCGCCCGCACCCATGCCGTGCCCGGCCAGCGCCAGCCGGTCGGGATGCACGCTGATATCGCCGCCGCCCAGCCGCACCCCGGCACAGATGTCCAGGGTGGTGAGCAGATCGGTCGCGAGGTTCAGATGCGAAGGGATCGGGCCGCGTTCGGTATCGGGCGCGGCGGCAACGTAACCCCAGGAGGCCAGATGCTCGAGCAGTCGCCGATAGTTCGCAGCGCCCGTCAGCCAGCCGTGCCCGAAGGCCACCGCCGGCAGGTTGAGCCCTTTCTCGGGTGTGTACACCACCCCTGGCTGTCCGGCAATGCCGAGGTTGCCGCGCAGCACCGAATGCGGGCCGCGGGCGGTCAAAGTGCTCAGGAGCGATTTCACAGACGCCGACACGACAGTGAACTTATCCGATCGCCGGGCCATTGGGGTGTTTCGGCCGGTCCCGTCCGCACTGGGATTCAGAAGCCGGTACTACCCCAGTAGGCTGGTGGCCCATGTGCGGAATCGTGGGGTACGTGGGGTACCGGGACGCCCTCGGTGTGGTGGTGGACGCGTTGCGCCGCATGGAGTATCGCGGCTACGACTCCGCCGGAGTCGCCATTCTCGACGGCGCGGGCGGGCTCGCCGTCGAACGCAAGGCAGGCCGGCTGGCCAATCTGGAGGCCGAACTCGCCGAAACGGGAGCAGGTCGTTTCGCGGGCACCACCGGCATGGGCCACACCCGCTGGGCCACCCACGGCGCACCCACCGACCGCAATGCGCATCCGCATCGTGACGGCGGCGACCGGGTCGCGGTGGTGCACAACGGCATCATCGAGAACTTCGCGCCGCTGCGCCGCGAACTCGAAGACGCCGGAGTCGAACTCGGCAGCGATACCGATACCGAGGTCACCGTGCACCTGGTGGCTCGCGCCTATGCCACCGGCGCGACGGCTGGGGATTTTGTGGCCTCCGCGCTCTCGGTGGTGCGCCGCCTGGAGGGCGCGTTCACCCTGGTCTTCACACACGCCGACCATCCCGGCACCATCATCGCCGCGCGCCGCTCCACCCCGCTGGTGGTGGGTGTCGGCAAGGGCGAGATGTTCCTCGCCTCCGATGTCACCGCCTTCATCGAGCACACCCGGGAAGCCGTGGAGCTCGGCCAGGATCAGGCCGTTGTCATCACCGCGAACTCGTACGAGGTCACCGATTTCGACGGAAAGCCCGATGCGGTCCGCACCCGCCCGTTCACCATCGATTGGGATCTGGCCGCTGCCGAGAAGGGCGGCCACGACTACTTCATGCTCAAGGAGATCGAGGAGCAGCCCGCCGGTGTCGCCGACACGCTGATCGGTCACTTCCAGGACGGCCGGATCGTGCTGGACGAGCAGCGGCTCACCGATCAGGAACTGCGCGAGTTCGACAAGGTCTTCGTGGTCGCCTGCGGCAGTTCGTATCACGCGGGGCTGCTGGCCAAATATGCCATCGAGCACTGGACCCGGCTGCCCGTCGAGGTGGAGCTGGCCAGCGAATTCCGTTATCGCGACCCGGTTCTGGACCGCTCCACGCTGGTGGTCGCCATCTCGCAGTCCGGCGAGACGGCGGACACGCTGGAGGCGGTCCGGCACGCCAAGAGTCAGAAGGCGCGAGTCCTGGCCATCTGCAATACCAATGGCGCGCAGATTCCTCGCGAATCCGATGCCGTGCTCTACACCCGCACCGGGCCGGAGATCGGCGTGGCGTCCACCAAGGCGTTTCTGGCGCAGATCACCGCGAACTATCTTGTCGGTCTCGCGCTCGCGCAGGCGCGCGGCACCAAGTACCCCGATGAGGTGGCTCGCGAATTCGCCGAGCTGGAGGCCATGCCCAAACTGGTCGCCCGCGTACTGGAGTCGGGTGATCAGGTGCGCGCCCTCGCCCGGGAGTTCGCGCACGTCTCCACGGTGCTGTTCCTCGGCCGGCATGTCGGCTACCCGGTAGCGCTCGAAGGTGCGCTGAAGCTCAAGGAACTGGCCTATATCCACGCTGAGGGCTTCGCCGCCGGTGAGCTCAAGCACGGCCCGATCGCGCTGATCGAGGAGGGCCTGCCGGTCTTCGTGGTGATGCCCTCGCTGAAGAGCCGCCCCATGCTGCACTCCAAGATGCTCAGCAATATTCGCGAGATCCAGGCGCGCGGCGCCCGCACCATCGTCATTGCCGAGGAAGGCGACGACACCGTCCGCCCCTTCGCCGATCACCTGATCGAAATCCCCGCCGCCCCAACCCTTTTCCAGCCGCTCCTGGCCACCGTCCCACTGCAGATCTTCGCCGCCGAGGTCGCACAGGCCCGCGGCTACGATGTGGACAAGCCCCGCAACCTGGCCAAATCCGTCACGGTCGAATAGACACTCGCCCTGAACGCCTGACCGAGTCGGTCGGGAGCTGTCCGCCGCTGTCCTTACGATCGAACGGGCTGTCGCGCCCGAACGGCCGTGCGCCGGCCGAGCAGCTCTCCTGCCCGAACAGCCGCGTGATGGCCGAGCGACTTTCCCAACCGAACAGCTGTGACGAGGGAACAGCGCGTGTCGAGTTCGAACAGCTCTGGGAAGGCTGGTCGATCCTGATACGCGCTGTTCGGTGGTCTTCGGGATGCGGGCGGGGCTATTCGACCGTGACCGAGCCCTTCATGTCTGGGTGCAGGGGGCAGAGGTAGCGGTAGGTGCCGGGGGTGGTGAAGGTGTAGCTCCACTCGCCCTTGTGGATGATCGGGCTGTTGATGCCCAGTGCGACATCGCCGATGCCCTGCACCGCGTGCGGGGCCTTGTCGGAGAACTTCCAGGTCACCATGTCGCCGACCTTGACGGTAATAGTGGCCGGGGAGAACTTCATATCGTTCACGTCGACGGTCACCGCCGCGGGCTGCCTCGGACCCGAGGTGGCGGCGGCCGAGGTGGCGGCGGACGCGGCGGTCGTCGTGGGTGCGGCCGACTTCGACGAATCCGAGCCGCAGCCGCTCACGGCCAGCACCCCCGCCACCACGGTCACGAGGAGCAGGGCGCGGGCGGGCGAGTAGCGGCGGATCGACATGTCCGTCAGCGTAACCGTCACCAGTAGCGGGCCATTCGCAGGCGTCGCCTCTCAGGAAGACGCTGCTCCGACATGCCGGAAGCGCCGGTTTCGAGCCTGCCAGCACACCGGCCCGGATGCGCATCGTCTCCGTACAAGGAGAACGATCGGTCGCGTGTGCGATGCGAGTCCAAAAGTGCGACCCCGCGGTGAACCGGTTGATAAGCGAACAGGTTCCGGAGATCACAAAGGCGCGTCGGCCAGGGTTCCTCGGGGATCGCGCCCTCCACGTACGCACGTCGCGAGTCGCGGCTCATGTCTTTCGTGTGCACCCGTCGAGGGGGCTCGTGCCTCCGCGTACGCACATCGAGGGTTGGGGCTCACGCCTTCCGCGTGCATACGTCGCGGTCCGGCCGGGGGCGTAGTCTGCAGACGTCGTAGGCAGGCGGGGTTCGCCCCGCGGAACCCGCTCTCGCAGGAGGCGAACGATGACGGCAGCTGAGCTTCGCGGATACTTCACGGCCGATGAGGTTCGTGCGGCGGAGGCGGAGCTGTTCACCCGTGTTCCCGCCGGAATGCCTATGCGGCGCGCGGCTTTCGGGCTGGCCGAGGTGGTGCTGCGGGAGCTGCGGGAGCGGACCGGTGCAGTGGCCGGCCGGTCGGTGACGCTGCTGGTCGGCTCCGGCGACAATGGTGGCGACGCGCTGTGGGCGGGATCGTTCCTGCGGCGGCGGGGTGTGGCCGTGCGGGCGGTGCTGCTGTCGCCGGAGCGGGTGCACGCGGAGGGGTTGGCGGCATTGCGCCGGGCCGGTGGCCGGGTGGGCGCCGAGGTGGGTGCGCCGGATCTGGTCATCGATGGCATCGTCGGTATCTCGGGTCGTGGGCCGCTGCGCCCGAAGGCGGCGGAAATTGTTGCCGGGGTGCGTGTTCCGGTGATTTCTGTCGACCTGCCCAGCGGTGTCGATCCGGATACCGGAGTGGTGAGCGGACCGGCGGTTCGAGCGGCCGTGACCGTCGCCTTCGGCGCGTACAAGCCGGTGCATGCCCTGGCCGCGCCGTACTGCGGCCGAATTGAACTGGTGCCCATAGGATTACGCCTACCCGCGCCGAATCTTGCTGCCCTGGAACCGCAATCGATCGGGGCGGGCTGGCCGGTGCCGACATCGACCGATGACAAGTACACCCAGGGCGTCACCGGCGTCTGTGCGGGCAGCTCGACCTATCCGGGTGCGGCGATCCTGTGCACCGGCGGCGCGGTGGCCGCCACCTCCGGCATGGTCCGCTATGCCGGAACCGGCGCCGCTCAGGTTCTCGCGCACTTTCCGGAAGTTGTTGCTGCCCCCTCGATTTCGGAGACCGGACGAGTCCAGTCATGGGTCTTCGGCCCCGGCGCGGGCAACGACTCCGCCGCGCGGGACCGTCTCGCCGAAATCCTCGCCACCGACCTACCCGTGGTGGTCGATGCCGACGGCCTGACCCTGCTCGCGGCCGACCCCGGTTTGCTGAACGGCCGCGCCGCCCCCACCGTCCTCACTCCGCACGCCGGAGAGTTCGCCCGCCTCACCGGCGCGGACCCGGCCCCCGACCGTGTGGCCGCCGTCCGCAAACTAGCCGACTCCTGGCAGGTGACGGTCCTTTTGAAGGGCCGCGCCACCCTGGTGGCCGCCCCCGGTCACCCCGTCTTCGTCAACGAGGCAGGTGGCTCCTGGGCTGCCACCGCCGGCTCCGGCGACATCCTCTCCGGCGTCATCGCCGCCCTCCTCGCCGCCGGTCGCGACGCCACCTGGTCCGCCGCGGCCGCCGCCCGCGTCCACGCCCTCTCCGCCAACCTCGCCGCCCACATCACCACCGCCGAGGGCGCCCCCATCTCCGCCTCCCCCCTTCTCGCCAACCTCCGCAACGCCATCGGTACCCTCCGCGACCTCGCCGCCGCCTGACCACCTCGGTCCCCGATCGCTGCGAGCACGCCCGCTCCGGCCTGCGACAGCCGCCCGCTGCGCATGTGTCTTCCGTCGAGGAGCCCAGCTGTCGCGGGTCCACGCACAGCCGCGCTCGCCGCGGGAGGTTCCCGGCCTGCTCGCATCGACGTGCGGCCGTGCAAATCAGCGCGTCCGCTGCTGATCACCGGTTGTCCTGATAGATCACCGAGGGTGCCGCACGCGATGGCGAACAACCTGCGGCACAGCGTCACTCGCTGATGTTCGTGTTCTGCCGTGTTCCGGCCGCGTGCGCGTCGCAGACCGGTGGCGGGATCGGCGAGGTCAGGCCGGAGGGGTTATGGCTGCGTGGAGGGCGGCGCGGGCGGCGGCGACTATGGGGTGGTGGGCGGCGCCGCGGCGGTAGGCGAGATGGGTGCGGCGGCGGGTGGGGAGTGGTGTGAGGGTTACGCCGGGTGGGACCGATTGGGCGCCCAGGTCGGGGACCAGGGCTACGCCCTGAGCCGCGGCTACCAGGGCCAGGACGGCGCCGAAGTCGTCGGCGTGGTGGCGGATGCGGGGGGTGAATCCGGCTGCGCGGCAGGCTCGGACGGTCATGGCGTGGCAGAGGGTGCCCGGGGTGCCTGCGATCCAGGAGGAATCGCGTTGTGCGGCAAGGGGTTCGGCGACGAGTGCGGCGAGGTGGATGGTTTCCTCGAGGAGGGGTTCGGTGTCGAGGCCCGGTTCCGGGTCCACGGGGACGTAGTCGTACTCCTGGACCAGCGCTATATCGAGGAGATCGGCACGCAGGGCGGCGGGGGCGGCGGCCGGATCCAGTTCGGTGACAAGCAGTTCCAGATGCGGATGCTCGCGGCTGAGGGTGACCAGTGCGGGGGACAGGACGGTGCGGACCGCGGTCGGGAAGGCGCCGATGCGGAGGGTTCCGGTGAGTTCGGTTCGGGCGGTGGCGAGTTCGGCGGTGGCCTGCGCCAGGGTCGCGAGGATGGTTTCGGTGTGCTCGACCAGGCGCAGGGCGGCGGGTGTGAGGGTGACGCTGCGGCCGGTGCGCTCCAGCAGCGGCACCCCGGCCTCGCGTTCGAGCGCGGTCAGCTGCTGGGAGACCGCCGAGGGGGTGTAGGTCAGCGCCTCGGCGACGGCGGTAATGGTGCCGCGGTGGGCGAGTTCCCGGAGCAGGCGCAATCGGCGCAGATCGAGCATAAGGAGATCTTATGCTCGGAGACGGAAACGTGAAATAGACGTGAAGGCGCGTGGCGGCCACGCTGAGGTCATGACATTCACAGGGCTGTTCGTGCCGCTGATCACGCCTTTCACCGCCACCGGCGAGATCGCCGCGGCGGCGCTCGAAGCACTCGCGCACGAGGTGCTCGCCGCCGGTGCGACCGGAATCGTCGCGCTCGGCACCACCGCCGAACCGGCGACCCTCACCCCGGACGAGCGGTTGCGGGTGCTCGATATCTGCGCCGGGGTGTGCGCCGAACACGGCGCGCCCCTGATCGCCGCGGCCGGCTCCAATGCGACCGCCGCCTCGGTGCAGGAGCTCGCAGCCCTCGATCCCCGGGCCGTGGCCGCCCTCACCGTGGTCCCGTACTACACCCGCCCGTCCGAAGACGGTGTTGTCGAACACTTCCGGCACCTGGCCGCCGCCAGCCCCGTTCCCCTGGTGATCTACCACATTCCGTACCGCACGGGCCTCGCGCTCAGTGCCGAAACCCTGTGTCGCCTGGCCGAATTGCCGAATGTCGCAGGATTCAAATACACCACCGGCGGCATAGACGAAGCCACCGTCGGTTTCCTCAGCGCAGCCGCCGGCGACACCGCCGTACTCGCGGGCGACGACCTCTTCGCCGCACCCCTGCTCGCCCTCGGTGCCTCCGGAGCCATCCTGGCCTGCGCGAACGTCGCACCCGCCGAATACGTCGAACTGATCGCAGCCTGGCGGCACGGCCCGATCGACCGGGCCCGCCGCATCGGCAACCGCCTCGCAGCCCTCGCCACCACCCTCTTCACCGAACCCAATCCGACTGTGCTGAAGGGTGTTCTGGCCGCCCAGGGCCGCATCCCCACCGCCGCGGTCCGCCTTCCCCTGCTCCCCGCGAGCGAAGCTTCCGTCGCTGCCGCACTCGCTGCACTGCGGGGCGTTCATGCCGCCAGCTCCTGAAGCGGCCGCGACGCGCGCATCGACGCTCTGTTCGCGACTCAGGCACCGAATGCGTCTCCGCGGGCCGTTCCCGACCGGCTTCCCGTGCGTTGCCGCGTTCAGGGCAACGCGCTGACTCGGGAAGTGCCGGGCGAGAGCCGAATCGGTGGGCTGATCAGGTGACGTAGCCCGGTTCGTCTCTGTGGCGCTCTGCGCGGACATGCGTCGCGGGCAGGTGCAGATAGTGCGATTGCGGCGTGTCGCTGGGCGGGTCGAGGGGTTGCCGCGGCCGGGTGTGACGGGTGCCGCGCGGGCGGAGATGGCAGGATCGGTGCTGTGAACAAGCCCGATCCGCAGGTGGAGACCCTCGTCGATCTGAATGCCATTGCCCACAATGTGCGGATTCTGGCCGCGCATGCCGGTGATGCCGCGGTCATGGTGGTGGTCAAGGCGGACGGGTACAACCACGGGGCCGTCGAGGTCGGGCGGGCCGCTATTGCCGCGGGGGCGCGTGAGCTCGGGGTGACCACGCTCGAAGAGGCGGTGGCATTGCGGGCGGCGGGCATTACCGCGCCGATTCTGTGCTGGCTCAACACCTCCGATGCCGACTTCGCGAGCGGCATCACCGCGGATATCGAGATCGCGGTGTCCTCGGTCGCGCATCTGGAAGCGGTCGCGGCGGCCGCGCGCGGCTTGGGGCGTACCGCGACGGTATCGCTGAAAGTGGATACCGGGCTCAACCGCAATGGCGTATCCGCGACCGAATACCCGCAGGTGCTGGCGCTTTTGCGACAGCTGGTGGACGAGCGGGTGGTGCGTTTCCGGGCCCTCTTCTCCCATCTCGCCCACGCGGATTCACCGCATCACCCGACCATCGACCTCCAGCGCGACCGGTTCCTGGAATGCATCGCCACCGCGAAAGAGCAGGGCCTGCAACCGGAATTGGTGCATCTGGCCAATTCGGCGGCCACCCTGACCCGCCCCGATCTGGCGTTCGACATGGTGCGCCCGGGCATCGCCGTGTACGGGCTCTCCCCGATTCCTGAGATCTCCGACTTCGGCCTGCGGCCGGCCATGACCTTCCGCGCCCGCGTCGCCCTGGTGAAACGCGTCGCCGCAGGTGAAGGCGTGTCCTACGGCCACGAGTGGATTGCCGAGCACGACACCACCGTCGCGCTCATCCCCGCCGGATACGCCGACGGTGTGCCGCGCACCCTCGGCGGCCGCTTCGATGTGTGGCTGGGCGGTGAGCGCCGGCCCAATATCGGCAGGGTCTGCATGGACCAGCTGGTGGTGAACCTCGGCGAGAACACCTCCGGTGTCCGCGAGGGCGATACCGCCATCCTGTTCGGCGGCGAGGGTCTGCCGCACGCCCAGGAGTGGGCGGACACGCTCGGCACCATCCACTACGAAATCGTCTGCGCCCCGCGCGGTCGCGTCATCCGCACCCACATCGGCGGCGAGTGATGAACACCCGCGGCAGTCGCACCCTGCCGACGGTCGAGGACACCGAGGCCCTCGGCCGCGAACTGGCCGAGGAACTGCAACCCGGCGATCTGGTCATCCTCGACGGTCCGCTGGGCGCCGGGAAAACCGCGCTCACCCGTGGCATCGCCGCCGGGCTCGGCGTCATAGGCCGGGTCAGCTCACCGACTTTCATCATTGCCCGCCAGCACCGCGCGAGCGCCGACCCGGGCTCGATCGCCCTGGTGCACGTGGACGCCTACCGCCTCGGCGGCGATCTGGACGAACTCGACGCCCTCGACCTGGACACCGATCTGCACGATGCGGTGGTCGTCGTCGAATGGGGTCTGGGCGTGGCCGAGCACCTCGCCGACCGCCACCTCCGCGTCCAACTCCGCCGCGAACCCGACTCCGATATCCGCACGGCGGAATGGGAATGGCTCTCGGCCACCTGAGCACCCTCGAATGCGAGAAGCATCACGCTGACTCGGCCTGCCGACCGGGGGCCCGCGCCATGCCGTCAGCTGCTCATATCACCGAAAGGTCGCGGCCGTCCCGGTTCTGGACCGAGTGGAGCGGGGGAGCGAAGCGGAGGAGCGGAGGGAGGGAAGAACCGGGACCAAGGGCCGCGACCCCGCCGGAGCGAAGCGGAGGCAGATAGGCACAGTATTGTTGGGGCAATCATGCTTGTACTGGCTGTCGACACCTCGACCCCTGCCGTGACGGCGGGACTGGTGGAACTGGAACCGGCGGACGAGGGATCAACCGCACCTCGCATCACCACGATCACCTCCAAGGTGACCGTGGATTCTCGTGCGCACAATGAGGTGCTGACGCCGCAGATTCTGGCGTGCCTCGCCGAATCCGGTCGCACCCGCGCGGAGATCGACGCGGTGGTCGCGGGGATCGGGCCGGGTCCCTTCACCGGACTGCGGGTCGGGATGGCCACCGCGGCCGCCTTCGCCGATGCGCTGGGCGTGCCTGTGCACGGGGTGTGCAGTCTCGACGCGATTGCCGCCGATACCGAGAGTTACCTGCGCAATCCGGCCGAGCCGGTCGAGCTGCTCGTGGTCACCGATGCGCGACGCCGCGAGGTGTATTGGGCTCGCTACCGCGCCGAAGGCCGTATCGAAGGTCCGGAGGTGAGCAAGCCCGCCGATCTGGAGTCGGGCACCGCCACCGTGATCGCCGGATCTGCCTCGCATGTCGACTACTTCGATCTGCCCGTGCTGCCGGTGGAGACCCCGTCCCCGTACGGGCTGGTGCGCTGCGCCGCGCGCGATCTGCTGGCGGGCGTGACTCCCGAACCCCTGGTCCCGTTGTATCTGCGCCGTCCCGATGCGGTCGAGCGGAGCTATGCGCAGGTGGGCCGATGACCATCCGCATCCAACCGATGCGGCCGGCCGATGCCGTGCGCTGCGCCGAGTTCGAACAGGTCCTGTTCCCGGAGGACGATCCGTGGCACGAGGTTTCGTTCCTGTCGGAACTGGCCGCCTCGCACAATCGCTACATCATCGCCCGCGATCAGGACGATCGCATGATCGGATACGCCGGTATCGCCCTGCTGGGTGACGCCGAACATCCGGAGGCCGAAATCCACACCATCGGTGTGGATCCGGAGCTGCATCGCGGCGGCGTCGGCACCCTGCTGCTGCAGGCGCTGCTGGCCGAGGCCGGGCTGCGCGGCGGACCGGTGTTCCTCGAGGTGCGCACCGACAATGCCGCCGCCATCGCACTGTACGAGAAGCACGGCTTCCACATCATCGGTCTGCGGAAGAACTACTACCAGCCGAGCGGCGCCGACGCGTACACCATGCGCAAGCCCGCCATGGCCGGGTTCGCGCCGGCGGAGTTCCCACAGGGCGCCGGGTTCGCCGAAGACACAGAGGTCTCGTCATGATCGTCATGGGTATCGAAAGCTCCTGCGACGAAACGGGAGTCGGGATCGTCCGATACCTGCCGGACGGCACCTGCGAGCTGCTGGCCGATGAGGTCGCCTCCAGTGTCGATCAGCATGCCCGCTTCGGTGGCGTGGTACCGGAAATCGCTTCGCGCGCACATCTCGAGGCCATCGTCCCGGCCATGCGCCGCGCCCTGGCCGCCGCCGATATCGAGAAGCCGGATGCCCTCGCCGTCACCATCGGACCAGGTCTGGCCGGTGCGCTGCTGGTCGGGGTCGCTGCCGCGAAAGCCTATGCGGCAGCGTGGGATATCCCCTTCTACGCGATCAATCATCTCGGCGGGCACGTTGCCGTCGACACCCTCGAGCACGGCCCGCTGCCACCCGCGGTGGCGCTGCTCGTCTCCGGCGGGCATACGCATCTGCTGCACATCACCGATCTGGCGAAACCGATCATCGAACTCGGCAGCACCGTCGATGATGCGGCGGGTGAGGCCTTCGACAAGGTGGCGCGCCTGCTCGGCCTCGGCTACCCGGGCGGACCGGTACTGGATGCCATTGCCGCGGAAGGCGATCCGCACGCCATCGCCTTCCCACGCGGTATGACCGGCCCGCGCGACGCTCGCTACGACTTCTCCTTCTCGGGGCTGAAGACGTCGGTGGCGCGGTATGTCGAGGCAGCCGAGCGGGACGGTCGTGAACTGCCGATTCCGGATATCGCGGCCTCGTTCCAGGAGGCGGTCGCGGACGTCCTCACCATGAAGGCCGTGCGCGCCGCCCAGGATGTCGGCGTCGACACCATCGTGCTCGGCGGCGGCGCGACCGCGAATTCCCGTATTCGCTCCATGGCCGAAGAGCGCTGCGCCGCAGCGGGTCTCACCCTGCGCGTCCCCAAGCCCCGGCTCTGCACCGATAACGGCGTCATGATCGCCACCTTTGGCGCACACGTAATCGCCGGTGGCGCAAAGCCGTCCGCGCTCACCGTGGCCACGGACCCCGGCCTGGCCGTCTCCACCAGCCAGCTGTAGTCCCGCATCGGGCAGCAGAACGGCGCCGCGTGAGTTCGCGCAGCGCAAGTTCGCGCGTACCTCGCACAGTATCGGCAGTGGATTCGTGCGCGGCATGTGAACCCGTGGGCGGCATGTGAACCCGTGGGCGGCATGTGAACCCGTGGGCGGCATGTGAACCCGTGGGCGGCATGTGAACCCGTGCGCGGCATACGAACCCGTTGCGCAGTATGCGAAGCCGTATGGAACCGGAATGCGCTCGTGCGCGGACAGTGCGTATCCGGGCCAGGAGCATGCCGGGATGACGGGTGTCCGTGCTCGACAATCGGGCCGCTGGTAATGCAGTCCGCGACCGAGGAATCCTCGGTCGCGGTGGTGTCTTCGGTGCTCGGCCGGACTAATCGGTCGGGCTGGCCATGGTGGTGGTGCCGCTTGCGGAGCCGGAATTGCGGCGGGGGAGGCCGGAGGTGGTCGGGCCCACAGTGCGGGGTTCGCTGGTCTCGCTGTGGGGTTCGGTGGTCACCGGGGGCGGGAGGGTGGTGCCGAGTAGCGGGCCCAGGATGCGGGGGAGGTCTGCGGGGAACGGGATCTGGGGTAGGCCCGGATCGGGTCGCAGTGGCGGCTGGGCGATCGTGGTCAGCGGGGTGGTGAGAGTGCCGCTGGGGGCTGACTGTGGGGCCGTGGTCGGGGTGACCGGGGGTGCGGTGGGATGCGACGGATCGTGATTCGGGCTGCTGGTCGTGGTGCCGGCGCCGGACGCGCCGCCGGGCGGCGTGGCGGGGACGACCACCGGCTGCTGCGTACCGGAGATGGGCGGGGAGTAATTGGCGCCGTGCGGTTCCGGCACGAGCTCCTTCACGCCGTAGCCGATGATCAGGCCGACCACCACGATGGCGCCGGCCAGCGTGCCCGCCAGCTTGGTGAAGGTGCCGATCGGCGCATCGGAACCGCGGCTGATCACCGGGAAGGTCGTCGGCGTCGCGGAATCGGCCACCAGGGCAGCGCCTTTGGCGATCACGGCCTCGGGCTCGCGGACCGTCAGCACCGGCACGTCGAGCTGGCGTTCCAGACTCGACACCACGGCGAGGGTATTGGCGCCCCCGCCGATGACCGCGACCGCCTCCGGGAACTTCGGCGCCCGCGCGAAGACGCCACGGGCGAAGAGGGCCAGCTCGCGTAGCAGGTCGGAAACCAGCTCGTCGAAATCGACGCGGGTGAGCTTGAGCGGCTGCCCGGCCACATGATCGATGGTGACCGCCGGCGCGATGGACAGATGCTCCTTGGCCGCGCGGCTGCGATTGAGCAGCATGCCCCGATTCGGGCGGGTGCCGCGGCGGGCCAGGTGGCAGTCCAGCAGATGCTGCAGTATCAGTTCATCGACGGCATTGCCGCTGATGGTGGCGGTGCGCTCGGAGCGCAGCACGGTGTCGTCGGCGTGATCGGCCACGGTGACGGTGGTGCCGGTGGCGCCGATATCGAGGATGGCGACCGTTTGGTAGCGGTCCAGCAGGCCGGTGTGGCGCAGGAAGGCAAGGGCCGCTGTGCTTTCCGGAATGAGCCGCACATCGCGACGTTGCCGACCGATAGCTGAACGGATGATCTGGGCCTGTTCCCGGTCCCGGTAGGCGACTGCGATATCGCCGGGCGGGCCGGGCGCGTGATCATTGTGCGCGGCCGCGAGCGCGGCGGGATGGGTGCCGAAGGCGTGCACGTTCTCGCGTGGAATCTGAGTGGTCATCAACTCGATGGAGGAGGCCACGAGATCGCCGAGGTCGGAGTGGGCCGTATCCGCGGTGACGACCCGGTAGTCGAAGTACTGGGCGCCATTGGGTGCCGTGGCAACCGTCGCCGAGCACACCACCTCACTCCCGGCGGAGATGCCGAGGGATGTTCGCATGTTCACCTCCCTTCGAGCGGATGGTCCCGCGTGTAGACGACCATCTCGAACGGACCTGGGTGCAGCAACAACTATGGAAATGAAGCAACTGGGTGACACTCGGCGAAGCAGTGACGGGCTTGATGCGGCCTTGCCGCGCGGCCGTCGTCAATGTTGTCACAATCCGTTATCCGAACGTTACAGATTTTCGTATTTCTATGGAAGCCCTCAGATTCCCTGGCCGTTCCCGTCGGCGAGTCGTGCTGCTCAAAGGGTTGCGGCCGTCCCGGTTCCGGACTGAGTGGAGCGGGGGAGCGAAGCGGAGGAGCGGAGGGAGGGAAGAACCGGGACCAAGGGCCGCGACCCCGCCGGAGCGAAGCGGAGACAGATGATAGAGCCCGACCTTGAGTGCTGGCACTCCCGTGTATAGAGTGCTAGGTGGCACTGGTTGGTTGCTTCAGATGCCATCTCTGACTACTGGGCAGTGGTCCCGGCTCCCGCGACGACGGGGCTTGTGCGCAGGGTCAGACCATGACCGAACACCGTGAGCCCGGGGAACCGCCCCGGGCGCGAAGACCCCTGAAAAGTGGAGGGCTCAACGTGGCGAGCGTGAACATCAAGCCGCTCGAGGACAAGATCCTCGTCCAGGCCAACGAGGCCGAGACGACGACCGCCTCCGGCCTGGTCATCCCTGACACGGCGAAGGAGAAGCCCCAGGAGGGCACCGTCATCGCCGTCGGCCCCGGCCGCTGGGATGAGAACGGCGCCAAGCGGATTCCGCTGGACGTCAACGAGGGCGATGTCGTCATCTACAGCAAGTACGGCGGCACCGAGATCAAGTACAACGGTGGCGAGTACCTGATTCTGTCGGCGCGCGATCTGCTGGCCGTCGTCACCAAGTAGGGACGCACCAACTCTCCGGGGCCTTGAAGGGGCTTCGCTCCCGAAACCCCGGACTCTCCGCCTCGGCGTCGCCGCTTAACAGCCTCGACCCGGGGCGGAGTGCGTTCGCCCTCCCCAAACTCACTTCAGGAGTAGGTAATACATGCCAAAGCAGATCGAGTTCGACGAGAAGGCTCGTCGCGCACTGGAGCGTGGCGTCGACAAGCTCGCCGACGCCGTCAAGGTCACCCTGGGCCCGCGCGGCCGGCACGTGGTGCTGGCCAAGTCGTTCGGCGGCCCGACCGTCACCAATGACGGTGTGACCATCGCCCGCGAGATCGATCTCGAGGACCCGTTCGAGAACCTCGGCGCACAGCTCGTCAAGAGCGTCGCCACCAAGACCAACGATGTCGCGGGCGACGGCACCACCACCGCCACCGTGCTCGCCCAGGCCCTCATCAAGGGCGGCCTGAAGAACATCGCGGCCGGCGCGAACCCGATGACCCTCGGCAAGGGCATGAACAAGGCCGCCGACGCGATCACGGTCGCGCTGAAGGCCGCTGCCACCCCGGTCGACGGCGAGAAGGCCATCGCTCAGGTCGCCACCGTTTCCTCGCGCGACGAGGAGATCGGCGCGCTGGTCGGCAAGGCGCTCACCACCGTCGGCAAGGACGGCGTGGTGACCATCGAAGAGTCCTCCAGCACCCAGACCGAACTGGTCATCACCGAGGGCGTGCAGTTCGACAAGGGCTACCAGTCCCCGTACTTCGTCACCGATCCGGAGACGCAGCAGGCCGTCCTCGAGGATGCCTGGATCCTGCTGAACCGCGAGAAGGTCAGCTCGCTGCCCGATCTGCTGCCGCTGCTGGAGAAGATCGCGGAGTCCGGCAAGCCGGTCCTGATCATCGCCGAGGACGTCGAGGGCGAGGCGCTGTCCACCCTGGTCGTCAACGCGATTCGCAAGACGCTCAAGGCCGTTGCGGTCAAGGCGCCGTTCTTCGGTGACCGTCGCAAGGCGTTCCTGGACGATCTGGCCATCGTCACCGGCGGCACCGTGGTGAACCCGGACCTGGGCATCACCCTGCGCGAGGCCGGCCTCGAGGTGCTGGGCAAGGCCCGCCGCGTCGTGGTCACCAAGGACGAGACCACCATCGTCGAGGGCGCCGGCACCGCCGATGCCATCCAGGCGCGGGTTTCGCAGCTGCGCAAGGAGATCGAGAACACCGACTCCGACTGGGACCGCGAGAAGCTGGAAGAGCGCCTGGCCAAGCTGGCCGGCGGCGTCGCCGTCATCAAGGTCGGCGCGGCCACCGAGACCGAGCTCAAGGAGCGCAAGTACCGCGTCGAGGATGCGGTCTCCTCCGCCAAGGCCGCGGTCGCCGAGGGCATCGTCCCCGGCGGCGGCACCGCCCTGGTGCAGGCCGCTTCCACCCTTGTCGCCCTGCGCGATTCGCTTACGGGCGATGAGGCGGCCGGCGTCGAGGTCGTGCGGCTCGCGCTGCTGGCTCCGCTGTTCTGGATCGCCGCCAACGCGGGCGTCGACGGCGCGGTTGTCGTCTCCAAGGTCACCGATGGCAAGGATGGCTTCAACGCGGCCACCCTGACCTACGGCGACCTGGTTGCCGACGGCGTCATCGACCCGGTGAAGGTGACCCGCTCCGCGGTCGAGAACGCGATCTCGGTGGCGCGCATGGTGCTCACCACCGAGAGTGCCATCGTGGAGAAGCCGGCCGAGGAGCCGGCTGGTGCCCACCACGGCCACTCGCACTGAAAGTAGCCACCGCGCACAGCGGTTGAGCCACTGAGCAACACGGCCCCCGGACACGAAATGTGTCCGGGGGCCGTGTCGTAGGGGAGACAGCGTGGATAGCGGGGGAATGCGCGGCCACGGCCCGCCGAGGGGACCGGCCGGGAGAAGGTCCAGTGTCGGACCGGGTGGACCGCAACCGACCGGATCGCCCGGGGCGCAGCCGATATCGAGACGGTCAGGTCAGGCCGCAGCGCGCGAGGAGGGCATCTGTTTCATCCTGGCGGAGCTCGCGGACCAGGTCGCAGGAGGCGCGGAGGGCTTCGTGCACAACGGGATACATGTTGGACGGATTCCAGCCGAACTGGATGCCGCGCGGTTCCACGAGCAAGAACGGGGTGCCGTCGAGGGTGGGGAGTTCGCCGACCGCGGCGGATCCGGGCATGAACAGGCCGCCGGGGTAGGTGAAGTTGAAGCGCGCGTGCTCGCTGAGGTGCTGCGCATTGCGCTCTTCGTGGTCGAGTCCGTAATTGCGCGCGTAGCGGACATTGAACTCATCGAGCGGTTCGGCATCGAGATAGCCGGGGCCGCAATGCCGGAGCAAGGCGTCCTGCAGCAGCGCGTAGCAGTGGTAGAGGCGGTCGCGCAGGCCGATCAGGCGGAACCGGTAGGCGCGGTGATTGCGCGGATCGAGGACCAGCAGCTCCAGATCGTCGTGGAGGGTGAAGACCTCGCGCAGGAAGAACGGCACCAGGCCCGCTTCCTCGAGCTCGTCCAGGCGGGCCATCATCTCCGGGCGCAGTCGCCAGCGCTTACGGGTTTCCTTGGACCGGCACAGCATGGTCATGGCCGCGGGGAAGGTCAGGTGGGTGGCGGCCCGGGTCGCCTCGTCGGGATGCTCGGCGAGGGCGTCCAGCTGCCGCACCAGCAATTCCAGCGTCGTATCGATGGGCAGCCCCGGGATCGGCGCCGTTCTCGACCAGCGTGCCGCACAGCAGGCCGAGCACCGCCGTGTGGAACAGATCCCCGCCCGGCATGAGGTTGCGCAGCTCCACGACGGCCGAATTCAGATCGGCAGGTGCCAGCGCGGACAGCAGTTGCGAGACCTCACCGCCCGCCTCCGGTGGCAGGAACAACCCGCGCCCGGAGGTGACGGATTCGATCTCTTCAATGCTGGTAGGTCCCTTGACGAACTCGCCCAATATCTGCAGCGCCATGAATCCCCTTCCGTTCAGGAAACGTATACAACCGCGTCCTGATCCGCTGAGTTACCCCAACGGAGTTGGCCGGCATGCCGAAGCATGCGGGTCTTCCCGTGGCAATACCTCCGCCCGTTCACGTACGGGTCTCACAAGGTTTCCATCGGGCATTTTTACCGTCCCGACGCAACTCGCCGTGGACGCCGACCGATCCACGGTCGAAATCTGTTGACCTGTAAAACAGTTTTCGCTGTCTCCGACGTCGGCTTGGTTTTCACCGCTGCCTGAGACCGAGTCAAAGATACTCGATGAAAGCTGGTGTGGCACTGGATTTCCCGCCCGTCGAACGGACTGGGCGGGTGCCCAAGATTGCGGAGCTGGGTTTGCCTGCTCAGTCGTTGGCTGCGCGGCTGTGCCCATTGCTGGGGTAGAGCACGGTGCGGTTGTGCTGTATCGCGGTTGCTGGCGCCTGGTCTGCTGCTACGGCGGCGAGTACGCGGTCGCGGAGCGCGAGCGGCGGCGGGGTGGCCGCCGCGGTCGCGAACTGGGCGAGAGCATCTCGGGTGTGCTGCACTTCCTGGGTGAAGTCCGCGCGCAGCACCGGGTCGCCGGTATCCAGTAGATCCTGCACTGCGCGCTGATCCTCGTCGCCGATCGATCCCAGCGCGACAGTGTGCGCGAGATCGATCTGGCTTTCGTTCATCTCACGTCACTCCCAAACTTTTCTTGAGTCGTGTCAGTCCATCCCGAATACGGGACTTAACGGTAGGTAACCCTACGCCGAGATAGGTTGCGACCTCGGCATATGTCCGTCCGCCGAAGTAGGCGAGCGATATGGCTTCCCGCTGCGTCTCCGTGAGGGTCGCGAGACCCTGGCGGACCGCCTGCTGCTCCAGCCGTCGTCCCACTTCTTCGGTGACTTCATCGAATTCGTTACCGAGTGTGCTCGTGCCGTAAGCGACTTCGCGCTGTGCGTGGGCTTGCTCGGCGCGCACGCGATCGACCGCGCGGCGATGGGCAAGTGTCATGAGCCAGGTAACGGCGGAGCCCTTGGCCGGATCGAAATTGGCTGCGGTGCGCCAGATCTGGAGGTAGACCTCCTGAGTGGTCTCCTCCGCGTACCCCGGATCGTGTAGCACCCGTAGCACCAGCCCGAACACCCGTGCGCAGGTGCGGTCGTACAGCTCGGCGAATGCCCGCTCGTCCGACTCCCCGCAACGAGAGAGAAGTGCGGCTAGCTCGAGGCTTTCGGCTGCGCGCGCCGTCATCGCAGAGGAGTTGCCCTCTGCGGCCGGCGGCCGCGCTGTCACAACGCTCCGTTCTGTGTCATCGGCCACGAGGGTAGCCTGCCGCTATAACCTCCTCTCGGGTGGGGGTATCGGCAAAACGACTGTCGCGCAGCGGTTTTCCGTTTTGTACCGACTTGCCCAAGCTGTCCTGAAGAGGGACACGCCGTGACACGCCGGAGCTTTCGGGAAACGCCGAAGCCTCGCCAGTTCTGGAACCGATTCCCGCCTGAGCAGTGGCCGGTTGTTTGCTAGGCATTCGGCGCGCCGCGCCGCGCGGATGGGAAATTTCCTGAACTCGCACCACCCGTGGTCAGCGGCAACGTCCTGGTGGCTCGAGCGAAAGGCACCGTGCGCCTCGCCCGTACCGCTGGTCAACAGCAGTCACAGGGGTACGGGAGAAAAACGACTATGCGACCGCCCGGCGGCGGTTACGGCGGGCGTGCATCTCACGCTCGGTCTCGGACATTCCACCCCAGATTCCGTACGGCTCACTCACCTTCAGGGCGTGTGAACGGCACTGCAGCAGGACGGGGCAGGCCCGGCAGACTTCCTTGGCGCGCATCTCGCGCTGGGCCCGAGCCCGGCCGCGTTCGCCGTCCGGATGGAAGAACACCGAAGAGTCCTGTCCCCGGCAGGACCCGCGCATCTGCCAGTCCCAGACATCGGCATTCGGACCAGGGAGGTGGGTCGGCATAGGCATGGTGAACTCCTCTTGGTGCGAGCTCGTCGGCATTGTCGAGCGTGTGCTTGTGGCAACGGTTGGGCGGCATCACCGGTGCCCCGGCGATCGCTCTCCATCGGCGGCCGTAATTTCACACGGCGCCGATGGCGGCGATGTCGTACGTTAGGTCCGACAATGAATTCGAGTCAATAGTGCGTTCCGCTGAGATTCAAATACTGGCGCATTAGAGAATTAACATCGTTGCTGTTTACAAAGTGGGTCCACTGTGGTGATACTGATCGGTTGCCTAGGAGCGTACCCGGCGGGCGATAGCACAGACCTGTGGGCTAATTACCTGGTGAAGGCCACTTTTCGAGTTCGAATGCCAGCAACTCGGGCTATGCGGGAGTGGCGATCAGCGTGATCTCAACCATTGCGCCCGATCGGATGGTGACGGTCGAGATGGCCGATTCGAGGCCGCCAGGTTAATAGCGCGAAACGCCATACGAATTCCTTACGGGCGTGCTGGCCGATAGCGAGCACAGATTTACGGAGTGGAAACATAATCGCAGTAGAGAATGCTGCAATGTTGCTGCGCTTCTGTGATATGGCGGCCGCGGCCGGCCCCGGTGGCACTGGTTACAGTGCGGCAGTGTCTGTGCTCGAAGTGAACTCGCTACTCGCCGCTACCGCTTTCGGCGCCGAACCCGGTCGCGCTGCTGCCGGATTGCCCACACCCGATAATTCTGCGGAGAGCTGGCTGCGCGCGGTCGCTCTCGGCGGTGTCGGGCACTATGCCGCCGCCCGGACCGAACTCCGCCGCGCCCGTGCCGGGACCACCGATCCGGTGCTGCGCTCACTAACCCACAGCCTCGAAGGTTCCCTGCTGCGCCAGCTCGGCTGGCACGCGCACGCCGCCGTGGCCGACGGCCGCGCCGCCCTCGTCCTGTCCGCGAACCCCGCGTCCGGGCTCGGCGTGAGTGGTTCCGACGGTTCCGGGGTCATCCTCAGGTCGGATATTGCTCGCGCCGAAGCGGTTTGCGATGCATTGACGGGCCTGGCCGCGGACGCCCTCGGTACCGCTCGCCCGGCGCTTGCTGCCCGGCTGCTACAGCGTTGCCATGCGGAGTTGGATGCGGTCTCGGACAAGCCTTCGGCCCTGTGGCGTCAGCGCATCCGCCTGCACTGGGTGTCTGCTGAGACGGCGCTGTCCGCTCCCGGCGCCGGCTTGATCGCCGCGCCGGAACCCGATGGCCGGATTCCGCTCGCCGCGGGGGCCGGTGGCGGGACCTCCGATCCGGCCCTCGCGCATGCCGAAACGGCGCTCGAACTGGCCGAGCACTCACCCTCGCAGCGCCATCGCGTGAAGTCCCGGCTACTGGTCGCCGCCGCGGCCGCGGCCTCCGGGGACCTCGGGCGGTCCCGTCACCTCGCCGCCGAAACCGTCAGGGAATGCCGGGAATTCGAACTGCTGCCGCTGCGCTGGGCATGCGCCATGCTGCGCTCGGGGGTGGACCCGGAGGCCGGCGGTGCCGCCGAGGCAGTCGAATGTGCACGTTTGCTGGAGGCTCGCGGGGGGCGATTGCGTTCGGCCACCGACCTTCTCGGCTGTCCCTGAGCACTCCCCGAGATGTCCCTGAGTGGTCCCCGAGACTGACCCCCGTAACGACTGGCCCGAATGCGCCAGCCGCTATTGTTGGGTCCGTTCCGCCCCTCCGCGGAAGCACCGGCCCGCCAGCCGTGGTGCCACTCGTAACGCCAGGAACAGCTCTGACGATGAACAACGCGGGTGAGGAGTTGGACCCAGCTGTCGTCGCTGCCGCCGCGCAGGGCGATCGGTCCGCTCTAGCCCAGGTACTGGAGAGCATCCGCCCACTGGTGGTGCGATATTGCCGCGCGCGCATCGGGTCGGCCGAAAGAGGTCAGCTCTCCGCCGACGACGTCGCGCAGGAGGTTTGTCTGGCCGTCATGACAGCCCTGCCTCGTTATCAGGATCAGGGCCGACCGTTCATGGCTTTCGTGTATGGCATCGCCTCCCACAAAGTCGCCGACGCTCATCGCAATGCCGCCCGTAACAAAGCGGATGCCATGGCCGAAGTACCGGATGTCATATCCACCGACCAGGGGCCGGAACAGCGAGCTCTCGATTCGGAGACCAGTCGGCAGATGAACAGTCTGCTGGCCACGCTTCCGGAGAAACACCGCGAGATCCTGATCCTCCGCCTGGTTATGGGTTTGTCAGCCGAAGAAACCGCAGTTGCCGTGGGCAGTACGGCAGGTGCTATACGAGTCGCCCAGCATCGGGCACTCGCGAAACTCAAGACTCAAGTGGCGAGGGCAGGTGAAATGTATGGCTAGGGATGGCGAGCGCGGTCGGGGCGACTGGAAGCGGCTTGGATCGCAGAACAGCGGTCCCTACGCCGAGGCGTCCGGTGACACCGGACCGGTGGACATTGCGGCAGTGCGCCGTGACGACGCGCTGATCGATGCCATCTCCGGCGACGGGCCCGTGCAAACGGGAACGGGTGAGGAGTATCAGCTCGCGGCGCTACTCGCGAACTGGCGTGCGGAGATTCTGGAAGAGCCGATGCCGGCCGGACCGGATCTGGACACCATTGTCGCGGCGGTCAATCAGGAGATCGGCGCCCGGGACGCGCGGATCGGAGCCCAGTCGGGCGGGCGACTACGGCTCGTACGCCCGCTGCTCGGTGCGGCGGCGGCGCTCGCTCTGATCATCGGCGGCCTGTCCGCCTTCTCCTACAACGCAAATCCCGGTGATCCGCTGTGGCGGGTCAAGGAGGTTGTGTTCAGCGAGCAGGCGCAGTCCACGGTGGTCGCGCGGGCCGATGATGCGCTGACGCAGGCGCAGCAGCTCATCAGCGACGGACATCCGGAGCAGGCGCAGGCCGCGATGGAGAGTGCCTCGGCAAACGCGAGTCAGGTCAACGACGACACCAAGAAGACCGATCTGCAGAATCGCTGGCAGGTATTGCTGACGCAGCTGAAGTCGGCGGCGCCGAGCGTGTACAACTCGCTGGTTCCGACGACGTCGCCGAGTTCTGCGATCACTACGCTCCCGCCGGTGACAGTCGTGCCGAACCCCGCCAACCCGAGCGTCACGGTCAATCCGACGCTGCCGCCCGAGACCCATGGTGGCGGCACGACGGTCGATCCCCGCGCTGCCTCACCCGTCGAACCGGAGCCGTCCACGGCTCCGCACGGCGGCGGCATCACCCCACCGGTCACCGTGCCCACGGTGCCGCCTTCGGTGGACGTGACGGAGCCGCCGGTGACCGTTCCGCCACAGACCTCCCCGGCCAGTGAGCCGGGTGGGCCTGCGGGCGGCGGTACCGCGCCGGCGGGTGGTCAGCAGCCGGTGACACAGCCGCCGGTGGAAAAGCCGTCACCGGCTCCTCCGGTGACTCTCGTCCCGACCGTGCCGTCGGTACCGCTGGGTGGGTTGCCCAAGTGATCAGCGCACAGGCATAGAAAAACAGCCGGCCGAGATGGTCGGCTTCTTCATACCGAAAGCCGGGCCCGCGTTCCGAATGGATGCGGGCCCGGTTTCCGTTGTCTAGACGTCGAACCCGTCGAACCCGTCGCCGTGCAACGCCTCGTTCATCGAGGCGTCAGCATAACCACGGCAGTAATCCCAGGTGACGTACGCCTCGGGGGTCGGGTCGTAGGCAGGTTCATGGGGGCGTACCGTACCGTCCACCAATAGCTGGAGGAGGTTGGCGCGCAACATATCCCAGTCGTGGTAGTGGTCCTGTCGGCAGTCCTCGCAGCTGACCACGAGACCGCGGATTCCGCGGTGGGCCAGCAATGCCTCATATACCGCGAGGTCGGCGAGATCCTCTTCGACCGCTAGGCGCTCGTGAGGATCCAACGGTTCCCCCGGCTCGATGGCATCGAGCGCGGCCGACGGGTCGGAGGGATCTCCGGCGAATGGATCCGGCGGCAAGCCAGGTGGTAGATGGTCACGCACAGTCCCACGGTACGCAGAAAGAGGGTGTCTGCGCCAGCGCTGTTAGGTATTTGCCCTCTGTTATCTGCTGTGCTCAATTGCCCTCCGCTTCGCTCCGAGCGGTTCGCGGCCCTGCTACCCGGTTCTTCCCTCCCTGCGCTCGCCGCTGCGCGGCATTGCTCCGCTCGGTCCAGAACCGGGCGGGCCACGAACTCGGGGCCGATGGCCTTTGCTGTGGATGTTCTGGTGGTGCAGCGCACACGGCTCAGGCGTGGCTGCTGTTCGGAATTGCGGGACAGATACCATGGTTGACCAAAGGCCGGGTAGCAAACGCCGGCTTTGTCATTCATCCAGTCGCTCGCCCGAATTCGGGCCGGGGGACTGTGCCGAGCTCCAGGAGGGGTCGATCCGATGAGCAGTCCCGTTACGGGCGAACGAAACGCCGGCCGCCCTCATACGGGTGGCGATGATCCGAACAAGGTCGCGATGCTCGGCCTCACCTTCGATGATGTGCTGCTGCTTCCGGCCGCGTCCGATCTGATCCCCAGCGCCGTCGATACCTCGAGCCTGCTGACGCGCGAGATCACGCTGCGCACGCCGCTGGTGAGCTCCGCCATGGATACCGTCACCGAGGCTCGGATGGCCATCGCGATGGCGCGGGCGGGCGGTATGGGCGTGCTGCACCGCAATCTGTCGGTGGCCGCGCAGGCCGCCCAGGCGGAGACGGTCAAGCGTTCCGAGGCGGGCATGGTGACCGATCCGGTCACCTGTCGCCCGACCGATACCCTCGCCGAGGTCGACGCCATGTGCGCCCGGTACCGCATCTCCGGTCTGCCGGTCGTGGACGAGCAGGGCCAGCTGGTCGGCATCATCACCAATCGCGATATGCGCTTCGAGGTCGATCAGAACCGCCCGGTCGCCGAGATCATGACGCACGCGCCGCTGATCACCGCGCAGGAGGGCGTCACCGCCCCCGCCGCACTGGGTCTGCTGCGCCGCCACAAGATCGAGAAGCTGCCGATCGTGGACGGCAACGGCAAACTGCGCGGCCTCATCACGGTCAAGGACTTCGTCAAGACCGAGCAGTACCCGAACGCCACCAAGGACCGCGACGGCCGCCTGCTGGTCGGCGCCGCGGTCGGTGTCGGCGAGGATGCGTGGTCGCGGGCCATGACCCTGGCCGATGTCGGCGTCGATGTGCTGATCGTGGATACCGCGCACGGACATCAGGCGGGTGTGCTGCAGATGGTCGCCAAGGTCAAGGCCGAGGTCGGCGACCGGGTGCAGATCATCGGCGGCAATGTCGCGACTCGCGCCGGTGCGCTGGCGCTGGTCGAGGCGGGTGTGGACGCTGTCAAGGTCGGTGTCGGTCCCGGTTCCATCTGCACCACCCGCGTGGTCGCCGGCGTGGGCGCGCCGCAGATCACCGCCATTCTCGAGGCCACCGCGGCCTGCCGGCCGCACGGGGTTCCGGTCATCGCCGACGGCGGTGTGCAGTACTCCGGTGATATCGCCAAGGCCATTGCCGCCGGCGCGTCGACCGTCATGCTGGGTTCGCTGCTGGCGGGTACCGCCGAATCGCCGGGTGAGCTGATTCTGGTGGGCGGCAAGCAGTTCAAGAGCTACCGCGGTATGGGTTCGCTGGGCGCCATGCAGAGTCGGGGCGAGGCCAAGTCGTACTCCAAGGACCGCTACTTCCAGGACGATGTGCTGTCGGAGAAGAAGCTGGTGCCCGAGGGCATCGAGGGCCGGGTGCCGTTCCGCGGTCCGCTGGACCAGGTGATCCACCAGCTGGTGGGTGGTGTGCGTGCCGCGATGGGTTACACCGGCGCGCAGACCATTCCGGATCTGCAGGCGGCGCAGTTCGTTCAGATCACGGCGGCGGGTCTGAAGGAGTCGCACCCGCACGACATCACCATGACCGTCGAGGCCCCCAACTACACCACCCGAGCCTGATTGCCCTTCCCTCCTCCGAATTCTGTTCCCTTACCCTCTGATTCGCGGCCCGTCTCGGTCTGGACTGACGGAGCGGGGGAGCGAAGCGGAGGAGCGGAGGAGGGAAGACCGAGACTCCCAGGGCCGCGAATCCGCCGTAGCGGAGCGGAGGCAATCAAACACAGAGAGGACTGACTCGCATGCGCGATATGGTCGAGATCGGCATGGGCCGGACTGCCCGGCGCACCTACGAACTGGACGATATCGACATCGTGCCGTCCCGGCGGACTCG
The DNA here is from genome assembly GCF_045040085.1 of Nocardia sp. NBC_01388. Taxonomy (NCBI): domain Bacteria; kingdom Bacillati; phylum Actinomycetota; class Actinomycetes; order Mycobacteriales; family Nocardiaceae; genus Nocardia; species Nocardia sp. NBC_01388. Next base: position 5,438,203 of record NZ_CP109553.1, on the reverse strand, counting down.
TTCGTCGAAGCAGGTGTCCGTGGGCTGGCAGCTCGATGCCTACCGGTTCGAGATTCCGTTCCTGGCGCATCCGACCGATGCGCTGGTGTCGCCGCGGTTCGCCATCGAACTGGGCAAGGCCGGCGGGCTGGGTGTCATCAACGGTGAGGGCCTGTGGGCTCGGCATGCCGACGTCGAGGCCAAGATCCAGCAGCTGACCGAGGTCGCCGAGAAGGAGGGCACCGAGGCCGCTGTGGCACTGCTACAGGAGCTGCATGCGGCGCCCATGCGGCCCGAGCTGCTCGCGGCCGCTGTCGCCGAGGTGCGTGCCGCCGGTGTGACCACCGCGGTGCGGGTCAGCCCGCAGAACGCGCGTGCGCTCACCCCGAGCCTGGTGCAGGCCGGGATCGACCTGCTGGTCGTGCACGGCACTATCATCTCCGCCGAGCACGTCGGAGACGGCGAGCCGCTGAACCTCAAGACCTTCATCGCCGAACTGGATGTGCCCGTGGTGGCCGGCGGCGTGAGCGATCACCGCACCGCGCTGCACCTCATGCGCACCGGTGCGGCCGGCGTGATCGTCGGCTACGGCTCGATGCAGGGCGCCACGACCACCAATGAGGTGCTCGGCATCCGCCTGCCCATGGCCACCGCCATCGCCGATGCCGCGGCCGCCCGCCGCGACTACCTGGACGAGACCGGTGGTCGCTACGTGCATGTGATCGCCGACGGCGAGACGCTGTCCTCCGGCCATATCGCCAAGGCCATCGCCTGCGGCGCCGACGCGGTCATGCTGGGCGTGCCGCTGTCGCTGGCACAGGAGGCGCCCGGCGCCGGCTGGTACTGGCCGTCCGCCGCCGCGCACCCGTCGGTCCCGCGCGGCGCGCTGCTGCCGTACGCCATCGACGAGGAGCGCGTCCCGCTCGCGCAGGTGCTGGAGGGCCCGTCCAACGACCCGTTCGGTTCGCTGAATCTGGTCGGCGGCCTGCGTCGCGCAATGGCCAAGACCGGCTACTCGGACCTCAAGGAGTTCCAGAAGGTCGGCCTGAACATCAGGGTCTAAGTGTTGTCTCTACGAGACGAACAACGTGGTTGACAGCGGCCCAAGATCTTCGCCCCCTGTTCATCCGCCTTCGGGCGTGATGGGCAGGGGGCGAAATCTGTAGGGCCGATACCGCTCGTGATGTTCTAAGGGCGACAACTGATCTCGTGAGGTCGGGGTAACTCCCCGGGTACCCCCGAAATAGTTTCCGCTCCCAACCGCACTACGCGTCGGTACCGTCGACGGCACCCAGGTTGTGCGCTGAAGGTTCGGAGAGGCGGGTCAGCATGCGGGGGTTGGTGGTGGAGCTGCGGGGGACGATGTGGTCGTGCAGGAATTCGCGGATGGCGGTGTTGACGGCTGCGGGGTGGGTCATGCTGACGGTTTGGCGGCCGCCTTCGATTTCCAGGTAGCGGGCGTCGGGCAGGCGGTCGGCGAGTTCGCGGGCGTGGGCGCGGGGGACGCCGCTGTGGGTGGGGTGGATAACCAGTGCGGGGCAGGTGATCTGGTGTAGTCGATCCAGGATCGAATCGCGGGTGAGGAGGGCGCCTGCGGCCACCTCGATGGCATCCGGATCGCGGGCCAGCCAGCGTTCCACCCACATGGTGCGGGACCATTCGTCATCGCCGATGAGCCAGTGCGCCAGATGGTCCGCCAGGGCTGGGCGCGGGCCCTCCTCATTCCATTTGTCGAGGAAATTGCGGGCATTGGCGAGTTCGGCGCGGGAGGGTTCGTGCGCCTCGGTGCTCATGAGCACGAGTGCCGCAACACGTTCGGGCGCGAGCAGGGCCGTGCGCAGCGCGATGAACCCGCCCTGCGAGATCCCGCCCAGTACCGCCTGCTGCGCGCCGAGTTGATCCAGCACGGTCAGCGCGTCGCGGGCGCAGGTCCAGTAGGTGAACGGCAGCCCCTCGTCCCGAGTGCGACCGTGCCCGCGGGCATCCCAGGACACCAGCCGGAACTCCGGGGTCAATGCGGCCGTTTGCGAGGCGAACATTGTTCTGTCCATGAGGAATTCGTGCCCCAGCAGCAGTACCGGACCCTCGCCCCCGCTGTCTTCGTAGTGGATCTCTGCATCGATCGCACGGGCGAATGGCACGAGGTAGAGGATAGCCAGCACCGGTGACAATCAGCGCCGCTTTGCGGTCCCGCCTCTCCGCACCTTCAGCGCACAGCTCGGGTGCCGTGGACAAATGGGCACGCGTAGTGGCGATTGGGAGCCGAAACTATTTTGGCGGTACCCGGGGAGTTACCCCGACCGGAACGAAATCAGTTGTCGCCTTCGGCGACGCGAGGACGCCTTGACTGCGGTACCCCTTGCGGGACTGTGAGGCGGGTGTGGTGTGGTGGGGATCGCTCCTTAGACTGATTCGGTGGCAGATACCCAGCGACCAGTCCTTGTTGTCGACTTCGGCGCGCAGTACGCGCAGCTGATCGCGCGCCGGGTGCGCGAGGCCAGTGTGTACTCCGAGGTGGTTCCGCATACGGCCACCGTCGAGGAGATCGCGGAGAAGAACCCTCTCGCCGTGATTCTTTCGGGTGGTCCGTCCAGTGTGTATGCCGAGGGGGCGCCGCAGCTGGATCCGCGGCTGTTCGATCTCGATGTGCCGGTTTTCGGTATCTGCTACGGCTTCCAGGCCATGGCGCAGGCGCTCGGCGGCACCGTTTCGCATACCGGAACCCGTGAATACGGGCGTACCGAGTTGAGTGTGGACGGCGGCGTTCTGCACGGCGGCCTGCCGACCCGGCAGCCGGTGTGGATGAGCCACGGTGACGCGGTCACCGATGCGCCCGCCGGTTTCGAGGTCACCGGTACCTCCGCCGGTGCGCCGGTCGCGGCGTTCGAGAATCTGGAGCGGCGGCTCGCGGGTGTGCAGTACCACCCCGAGGTGCTGCATTCGCCGCACGGCCAGCAGGTGCTGAGCCGGTTCCTGCACGAGATCGCCGGGATTCCGGCGGCGTGGACGGCGTCGAATATCGCCGAGGCGCTGGTTGCTCAGGTGCGCGAGCAGGTCGGTGACGGTCACGCCATCTGCGGTCTGTCCGGCGGTGTGGATTCCGCGGTGGCGGCGGCGCTGGTGCAGCGGGCCATCGGCGACAACCTGACCTGCGTGTTCGTCGATCACGGGCTGCTGCGGGCGGGCGAGCGGGAGCAGGTGCAGCGCGATTTTGTCGCCGCGACCGGCGCCCGGCTGGTGACCGTGGACGCTGTGGACAAGTTCCAGAGTGAGCTGAAGGGCGTCACCGACCCGGAGGAGAAGCGCAAGATCATCGGCCGGGAGTTCATCCGGGCCTTCGAGGACGCGGTCGCCGAGGTTGTCGGCGAGCAGGGTGAGACCAAGGTCGAATACCTGGTCCAGGGCACGCTGTACCCGGACGTCGTCGAATCCGGTGGCGGTACCGGCACCGCGAATATCAAGAGCCACCACAATGTCGGTGGCCTGCCCGACGATCTCGAATTCGATCTGGTCGAACCGCTGCGGTTGCTCTTCAAGGACGAGGTGCGTGCCGTCGGCCGCGAGCTCGGCCTGCCCGAGGAAATCGTTGCGCGCCAGCCGTTCCCGGGTCCAGGCTTGGCCATCCGCATTATCGGTGAGGTCACCTTCGAGCGGCTCGAACTGCTGCGGCAGGCCGACGCCATCGCCCGCGAGGAGCTCACCGCCGCCGGTCTGGACAAGTCGATCTGGCAGTGCCCAGTGGTGCTGCTGGCCGATGTGCGCAGTGTCGGTGTACAGGGCGACGGCCGCACCTACGGTCATCCGATCGTGCTGCGCCCGGTGTCCAGCGAGGACGCCATGACGGCCGACTGGACCCGCCTGCCGTACGAGGTGCTGGAACGCATTTCGACCCGCATCACCAACGAGGTACCGGATGTCAACCGCGTGGTGCTCGATGTGACCAGCAAGCCGCCGGGCACCATCGAATGGGAGTGAGCGGTGCCGCCTCCCCGAACCTTTAACGCATGGCCCGGGTGCCGTTGACGGCCGCGCACGCGTGCCGCCGGTTGGGTGCCGAACCTGTTTCGGGGGTCCCGGGGAGTTACCCGGGCCTCACGAAATCAGTTGTCACCTGGGATGAGCGAAGGCCCCGCCGAATTAGGCGGGGCCTTCGGCCTTCTCGGAGGGCAGTCCGCGAAGGCGTCCGCGCTGCCCCGGCGAGGGTGGGGCAGCGCGGCGCGCTAGTCGCTGTTCTTACGGGGCGACAGAACCAATACGATACCGACAACGATTGCGGCGATCACCACGATCCACCCCAGTGACAGTCCACCTGATACCGGCCAGGAGTGCGGGCCGATGAAGGCCCACACGCTCACACCGAGTCCCAGCAGTCCTGCCAGTAGCAGCGAGAACGACGGACGACGATTCTTCTGCTCAGCCACGATTCACCTCCGCGTTTCCCATCTGCACATCGACGGTCAGATTCAGCACCGGACCCGTTGCGGGCCCTGACATTCCACTTACGCAGTTCGAATCACCCATGCGCACAGTGCAAGTGGTGTCGACACGCAGGTTCTGGGGCAGTACCACCCGGGCGTCACCCATGCGCACCGAGACCTTGACGGCCCGATCCTCGGTGAGCTGCAGTTTGCTCAGGTCGAGCGTCGCCGAGCCCATCGAGACGTGATACGCCGGCAGCAGTTCGGTCTGCGCCACCGCGGCCCATCGGTGATCGCCCACCGAGCCCTTGTCGAATTCGATGGGGCCGATCAGCGAGGACAGAATGACGAAACCGGCAAGGGGCGCAAGCAGGACCATGAGTCCGTAGCCGCGCCGCAGGAAGGCGCCGACGATCAAACCGAGTGCGATCACGGCCAGTGCGGCGGCGCCGATGCGGCTGGGCGTCATCCACTCCACACCCGAGGCGGCCGCTGCTCCGGCGGCGGCCGCGGCCAGGATGGCCAGGCCGATCACCATGAGGGTCAGGCGGGAGCGGGGTTTGCGCGGTGCGGCCTGTGCCGGGAGGGTCTGCTGGACCGAGCCGGGGCCGGGTTCGGGCAGATCCCAGGCCAGTGGGGCGACGCCGAGCGGATCCCAGCCGGGTGGGGTGGGGCCGAAGTCGGGGGAGATGGGGGCGGGGCCGTAGGCGGTGTAGGGGCGCTCGGAGGCGGACGGAATCCGGTGCAGGACAGGCGGTGTGCCGTCGGGCAGCTGATCCTGTGGCGCTTCCGAGGTGTTGCCCGCTCCGGATTCGGTGTCGCCCGCCTCGGATTCGGTCGAGGAGTCGTTCAGGTTCGCGGAATCCTTGTGGAGCACGACCGTCGCCTGGTCGTCGGCCGGTGTCGGAACATCCTGATTCGCAGGGGTGCTCGCCTCGGGCTTGCGCAGCACCACGATCTCCGATTCCGCTGCAGGAGTCGAGACATCCTGCGGCACATCCTGATCGGACTTCAGCACTGCGGTGTCCTGAGTCGGCGACCCGGTCTCCGGTGAAAAGCCGTGCTGGGCAAAGGCTTCCGTGGGAGCGTCCGAAGCCGGTGGCTGGTTCGGATCGGGCTGGTAGCTGTCCGGCAGCTTCGTGTACGGCCCGTAGGTGTCGAATGGTGCTGTGGTGCCCGGGTATCCGGTCCAGAACGGTGAGTTCGCCATGGGGAACTCACCGAGCGTCGCATCGGCGGCAGCCTGCTCCAGATAGTCCTGCGGCGGTGCCGGCTGCCGCTGGTGCAGCAGCCACCAGCCGGCCAGCATGAGCGCGAAGCTGATCACGCCCGACCCGCCCAGTCCGACGCCGACGGGACCGACGGTGGTGACGGCGATACCCAGCGCCACCAGCAGCACAATGGTCTTGGACGAGGTCTGCGAGCTCTGCCCCCGGCCGAAAAGCGATTCGGCCGCGGAGGATTGGTCGCCCGACTGGCTCAGTAGCAGCCAGGCCATCAGATAGAGCACGATCCCCGCCCCGCCGAACAGTGCCGACGTGACGAACGCGACCCGCACCAGCACCGGATCCACGTTGTACCGCCGCCCGAACCCGGCCGCCACCCCCGCGATCGGCCCATTGTTCGGCAGCCGAACCGGCCGGGTCTGCCACATATCGTGAAGTTGATCAGCGAACCCGGCACGCCCGGTGCCCCTGGACCAGTCGCTCGTTCTCGTCATGGGTTCCATAGTCGTTGCGGGGCAGCTCCGGGCGCATCGGGGAACACCCTGAAACACCACCTGAACTTGCCCGCAGGCGCGCTATCGACATGGTCAGCACACGGATCGATGCACCGATCGACCGCACGGTGGCCGGTAGACCGGTCGCGGTAGACAGCGCTGCCGCAGCCGAGGAGTCCGCAGCGTGCCGGTGACGCTTCAGATGCGGGGTGGTCAGCGTGAGATCTCCGCTGTGCCGGTCAATTACATGGTGGCTTGTAGGGCAGCTGAGGTAGATAGCGCCGCCACAGCTCGGGAGTCCACATCGAGCCGGTGACGGTGCAGATGCGATCGATGGCATGCTGCTCGTCCAGATCCCACAGGTGCACCGTGCCGTCTCTGGAGCTCGAGGCCGCGTGCCGGCCGTCGGGTGCGAGTGTGGCATTCCAGGCGTACGCGTCTGATTGCACCAGGGTGCCGATATTCGCGGGGTGGGCCCGGTCGGTGAGATCCCACTCTTGCAGTGTGCCGTCCACTCCGACGGTGACCAGGGTGCGGGAATCCGCGGTGAACCCGACCGGCTGGATGGGCAGAGTGTTCGCGGTGAACGGCGCACCGAGCCGGACCGGTTTCGCCGGATTGCCGATATCCCAGGCCTGGATCAGTTCGTTGCTGGTCGTGATCATGGTCCTGCGGTCGGGCGTGAGGGCACCGGTGTCGACCTCCGAGGCGGGTTGCCGCACCAACTCCGAGATCCGTTGCGGCTGTGCCGGATCGGCGATGTTCCACAACGTCAGTGAGAATTCCTGATGTGCGGCCGTCTCGGTGGTCGAAAGGAAGATCAATGTCCTGCCGTCGGAACCGAACAGGGGCATGCTGTGGCCCTCCGGCATCGGAAATCGATTGCCGATGGCCTTCGGCTGGACCGTATCCGAGAAATCCCAGAGCTGCACCATGTTCCCGCTGGTGGTGGCCATGAGCCGAAGATCAGCGCTGAAGGTCATGCCGGCGGGTGCAGTGGAGGTGAGTGCGGTGGAGGTGGGAATACGCCATTCACCACGTCTGCGGATATGTGCGGCGTCGGACGCGTCGAGCGTCTGCACGGCGCCGTGCAGATAGTCCAGCACCAGGAGCGTATTGCCGTCCGCGGACAGCTTTCCCCATCCGTAGGCGGTGTCGGTGCGATACTCGCCGATTCGCTTGGGCATCTGAGGATTTCGGATATCCCACAGCGCAATGCGGCCGTCGCCGGAGTTGGTGGCCATGCGGGCGCCGTTCGCGGCGAATACGGGCGGCGCGGCCCACCCGGTGCGCCCGGTGAGTACAGCGGGCGGCAGTGACCAGATCTGAATGCTGCCACTGAGACCACCGGCGGCCACCGTACGCCCGTCGGGGGCGAAGTCGAACGTTGTGGGGCCGCCGGAGCAGGGCGTCGTCAGGCTGTCCAGGTGGCACAGGGTGGGATTCATTGTCATGTTGTCGATCGAGCGGATCGGATCGGCCGGATCGGTGACGTTCCAGAGTGTCGGCCCGCGACTGCCGCTTGTCGCCAGCAGTTCGCCGTTCGGCGAGAACTCCATCATGGACAGGCCGAGTCGGTCGGTGGACAGCGTCGACAGCAATCGCGCGTGTTGTGGATCCGCGATATTCCACAGCTGCACATTGGAATTGGTCCCGTTCGTCGCGGTGCCGTCGTAGTCGGCGCCGACCGCCAGCACGGTGCCGTCGGGGCTGAAGGCGAAGGCGATCAGCGGGCCTGTGGTGCTGCCGCTGACGGAAGGGTTCACCGGCGTGGGGTTGGTCGGATCGGCGACATCCCACAGCTCTGCGGTGTTGGACATGGTGCCGTTGTTGATGCGGCCCAGCAATCTGCCGTTCGGGCTGAAGCCGATCGGACCGATCAATCCGGAGGCATGCTCGTCGCGCACCTGCTTGGACGAGGTCAGGATCGGGCCGGCGGGATTGCTCACGTTCCAGAGCGTGAGGTGGGTGAGGGTCAGTGCGGCGAGCGTGTGGCCGTCGGGTGCGAACGCCACCCGGGCATCCTGCGCATCGGACAGGCCGGGCAGGGTGGCCAGACGGCGAGGTGCCGCCGGCACCGAGATATCCCAGAGTGTGACACCGTGATCGGGTGCATCGTGCACATTCGTGGTGGCCATGAGGGCACTCTGTGAGCTCATGGCGACCTCACTGATCCCGTTGATCTGCTGGCTCAATGCTCGGGGATGCCTCATGTCGGTGGTGTCCCACAGTCGCAGACTGCCGTCGTTCTCGGACAGTGACGCGAGCACCTGGCCGCCAGGCTGGTACTCGATCCTCTTGACGGCCTGCGAATGGGCGGCGGTGATCGTGACCAGCGGACTGGCCTCGGTCTGCCACAGTCGGGACCGCACGGCCGAATCACCGGGATGCATGCGCCAGGCGATCAGATTCATTTGGGCTGCCAGCGACGGATCCGTTTGCTGCGCTTGGTCGGCGGCGGTGAGTACGGCGGCGAAGTCCTTGTCGTCGCGCCGCTGGTCGGCGAGGCGGTTCTGGTAGTAGAGGCCGGAGGCGGTGATAAGCAGGACTACCGTGAGGAGCAGCATGTTGATTCGACGGAACCGGGAGCGGCGGCTGATCTTCTTGCGTGCGCTTGTCGCGGCGGTGAGGAATTCGTGGGCCAGGGGACCGACCGGGGGTGGGTCTACGTTGTCGAGGGCGTTGTGCAGGCGGGTGCCTCGGTAGAGGAGGGAGGAATCGCGCTCTTGGGCAGCCCATTCGGCGGCGTCGGTTTCCAGGCGCTGGCGGGTGAGATAGCCGACTCGGTCTTCGTCGATCCAGGCGCGGAGGCGGGGCCAGGCGGTGAGGATGATTTCGTGGGTCAGGGTGACCGCGTCGGAATCCAGGGTGATGAGGCGGGTGCGGGAGAGCAATTCCAGTGCGGCGGTGGCGTCTTCGGGGTCGGAGACGCGGCTTAGGAGGTCCGGGCGCTGGGCGGGGCGGCGGGTGTCGCGGGAGCCCTGGGTCACCGTGACCAGTCCGAGCAGGATCGCCTTGGCGGCCTCGCGCTGGGTGGAAGAGAGTTCGTTCCAGGCGTATTCGGCGGTTTCGGCGACCGAGCCGACCACGCCGCCGGCATTGCGGTAGCCGGTGACGGTGAGGCGGCGGCCTTCCCGGTGCTGCCAGGTCGCGGCCATGACGTGCGAGAGCAGGGGGAGGGCGCCCGGATCGTAGGTGCGGCGGCCGTAATGGTCACCGGCGCCGCACAATTCGGTGATCACCAGTTCTTCGAGGCCGGGTTCCAGCTCCAGGCCGACAGCCCGCGCCGGGCCCGAAATCGCCTGCGCCAGTTCGTCGGGGCGCATCGGGCCGAGCAGATAGCTGCGGTGTTCGAGGGCATCCTGCAGGACCAGGTAGTTCAGGCAGTGTGCGTAGAAGTCGGCCCGCAGCGCGACCACCACGGCGATCGGATCATCGGCGCGCTCGGCGCAGCTGTTCAGCACGGCCAGGAACTCCTCGCGTTCCTGCTCGCTGTCACACGCGGTGAACAGTTCCTCGAATTGGTCGATGACCAGCAGCCGCCGCGGACCGCCGCTGCGCGGAGCCAGCGCCGCGCGGATCACGGCGACCTGGATTGCGGTGGAAGCGGTGCCGGGATCTGCTGGGGCAGAATCTGATTCCGATCCGACCCCGTACCCCGATCCGGTACCGGTCGGCGATTCCGGCGCATCCTGTGGGTTCGAGGCGGCTGCTGATTTCGGTGTGGGTCCGGTACCCGCGCCGGGCGCAGTGTGCGGGTCTGCGGTGGCTTGTGAGACCGGCACCGCGGCGGTGCGGCTGCCGTCCGGTGTGAGCGCGAGGTTCGGATATGTCTCGGAGGACACGTTGCCCGTGACGGTCTCGAAGAGGGTGGCGAGCGGGTGTGCGCCGGGGGTGAGAGCTGTTGTCTCCCAGTCGGCGAGGGTGGGTAGCAGACCTGCGCCGAGCAGGGAGGATTTGCCCGCGCCGGAGGCGCCGATCACGGCGACCATGCCGGTGGAATCGCGGACCAGGGCGGTGAGTTCTGTGGTGGCGCGGGTGCGGCCGAAGAACAGGGTGCGGTTTTCCGGGCGGTAGGAGGTCAGGCCGGGGTAGGGGCAGGCGGCGTGGTTGTCCTCTTCGGGGTTCCATGTGGTGGCGGCGTGCCAGAGGCGTTGCCATTCGCGGGTTTCCGCGAGTTCGCGGGGGAGTGAGTGCCCGGCTTTGCGGGCGAGTTCGACGAGGGTGAGCACCACCGGGAGCAGGGATTCGAAGCGGGCCGGGACATTTCGGCCGGCCTTCCAATCGCTGATGCGCTGGGCGGACGCGCCGCCCGGACGATTGCCCTGGGCGGCGCGCATCCGGGCTTCCGCCGCGGTGGCGACCCGGCGGAGAGTCGGATTGCCCGCCGCTTCATAGAGTTCGGTGAATCGCTGCGCGAAAAGAGCTCGTGGCGAACAGATCTGCTCCTCGGCCTCCCCGGTCACCATGGTGCTTCCCCTATGCGCTTGTCCCCCGCGAGCATCAGGCCAATCTAGCTGCTGCGCGTCACGATTGCCGATGCGGCGGCGCACCGTGGAGTTACGCCGCCGCAGGGCATCGAGCCGGTGGATGCGCCGGATCACAGCACGATCGGGTCGCCGATGACCCAGTCGCCCGCATCCGCCTCGGGTGAGGTGGCCTCGATGATCGTGTATGCCTGCACCGTCAGCGGTCCGCCGCAGCCATTCACGGTGAGCCGGTAGTCGTGGTCGACGATGTAACCGGTGCCGCCCGCGGGCAGCTCCTTCTCGCCGAGCTTGATGTCATTGATCTTGCCGGGCGTGATGGACAGATCCACGCCGATGCTGCCCCCGATGGTGGGGGCGATGCTCACATTCGCGGACGGTGTCACCAGGTCCGTCCCGGCGCTCACCCCCACCGAGGCGTCGGCGGTGATGCCCACATTCGCCGCGATATCGAACTTCACATCCAGATCGACGGCGCAGGCGACGAAGTAGCCGGTGCGGATCTTGCCGGTGCCGCCCTGCACCCGTCCGTAGGAAGTGTTGTCCAGGTACACCTCCCGACTGGTCGGCATCCCGTTCAAGGGCGGCACCACCCGGGCGGCATTGTCGGTGTGCCCGACGGTGATCGACATGCCGTTGGGTGCGGTGGTGGTCTTCTCGTGCGGTGCCAGTGCGTCGGCGTGGCCTGCTCCGGCGCCGAGGGTGAGTCCGGCTGCGGTGACTACAGCGGCGAACGCGGTCTTGATGATCATGATGGTTCCTCCCCGAACCTGTTGCGCCGCTGCGGTAGCGGTCGCGGTGTGGGACTCGCTGGTCCCGAGGAGAAAGTTAGGGAGGACACCCGGTGCGGGCCGAGCGCCTTATGCTCCGGAATGAGGAATAGCTGCTGATGAGAGTGGTCGCGACCGGTTCTCCGGTCCGGTCGGCCCGTTTCGTCCGGCCGCCGCGCCCGGTGTCCGGTCCGGCGCGTCCGGGAGCACCGCCGAAATACTGCCGCCGCGATTTCCGTGCAGCTCAGAACCGGTTTTCTGTCCGGTCCGGACAAACTCTCGGTCTCAGGGCCGGAATGGGGGTGTTTCCCGATGTTGCCTGTCACCGTGGCATGCCAGTATCGGAGGTATGTATCCGTCCGCGCCCCTGTTCGACCCTGCCCGTGGGGCGCTCGATCCCGCGCGCACGGTGGCGGCGCAGCCGCAGCCGCAGCGGCTGATGCGGCGTTCCGGCGGCCGGGTGGTCGGCGGGGTGGCGGGCGGTCTGGCCGACCATCTCGGCATCGATGTCTTCAAGGTGCGCATTGCGTTCGTGCTGCTGTCCGGGCTGCTCGGGGCCGGGGTGGTGGCGTACGGGATGCTGTGGATCTTCACGCCGGGAGGCGGGGACGCGGTGAAGCCGTCGGCGTCGGAGCGGCGGCAGGCCATCGGGCTGGTGCTGCTCGGGCTGGCGCTGTCGGTCGGCATGTCGTGGTTGTTCAACGGGACGGCCGCGCAGGTGGTGGGGCCGATCATCGTGGTCGCCATCGGTGCGGCGCTGGTGTGGCGCGAATTCGATGCGGACGGGCCGAGATCCGCCATCGGCCTGCCGTCGCGGCCGTCGGTGGTCACCTGGGCGCGCATTGTCGCGGGCGCGACGCTGATCGTGGTCGGGCTGGGTGTGGTGGTGCTGGCGCGCATCAATCTGAGTTCGCTGGGTTCGGCCCTGCTGGCGGTGGCGGTCACCCTGGTCGGGGCCGGGCTGCTCACGGTGCCGCTGTGGCTGCGCATGGTGCGGGCGCTGAATGATGAACGCGCGGCGCGTATTCGCAATGACGAGCGTGAGGAGATCGCCTCACATCTGCACGATTCGGTGCTGCAGACGCTCGCCCTGATCCAGCGGCAGGCCGGGGATCAGCACGAGGTGGTGCGGCTGGCGCGCAGTCAGGAGCGTGAGCTACGCAAGTGGCTGTTCGATGACACCGGGCCGGCGCAGTCGAGTCTGGTTGCGGCGCTGCGCACCATCGCCGGTGAGGTGGAGGATCAGCACGGGGTGAAGGTCACGCCGGTGACGGTGGGCGATGTGACCATGGATGTCGACGACAGCGGAATCGGCCTGCCCAAGGAGCATTTCACCGCACTGCTCGGCGCCAGCCGCGAAGCCCTGGTGAATGCCGCCAAACATGCCGAGGTGCCCTCGATCGACCTGTTCGCGGAGGCCGAACCGCATCAGGTGAGCGTCTTCGTGCGGGACCGGGGCAAGGGTTTCGACGTGAACGCGGTCGAATCCGACCGGCAGGGCCTGACCAGATCCATTCGCGCCCGTATCGAACGGCGCGGCGGGCATGTGGAGATCACCTCGACGCCCGGGCGTGGCACCGAGGTGCGAATCACCATGCCCCGCAAGGATGGTGCCGACGAACGTATTGTGGTGCAGCACGACTCTGCCGAATGAGGAGCTTGTGGTGAGTGTCCGGGTGTTTCTGGTCGACGATCATGCCGTGTTCCGGTCCGGGGTGCGGGCCGAGCTGAGTCGTGAATCCGATATGGAGGTGGTCGGTGAGGCCGGCGGGGTGGCCGAGGCCATTGCCGGAATCAAGGCGACCACACCGGATGTGGTGCTGCTCGATGTGCACATGCCCGATGGCGGCGGAGTAGCCGTACTCCAGGGCGTCGAGGCGGGGCCGGTGTGCCTGGCGCTCAGCGTTTCCGATGCGGCCGAGGATGTGATCGCGGTGATTCGCGCGGGGGCGCGCGGCTATGTCACCAAGACGATCTCGGGTCCCGAACTGGCGGACGGCATTCGGCGGGTGGCGGGTGGCGATGCCGTATTCAGCCCGCGCCTGGCCGGTTTCGTGCTGGATTCGTTCACCGGCCGGTCCCAGGTGCCCGAGCCGCCGCTCGATCCCGAACTGGATTCGCTCACCCCGCGTGAGCTGGAGGTGCTGCGCCTGCTGGCGCGCGGCTACACCTACCGGGAGATCGCCGAGAACCTGTTCATCTCGGTGAAAACGGTCGAGACCCACGCCTCCAACGTGCTGCGAAAGACCCAGCAGTCCAACCGCAATGCCCTGACCCGCTGGGCCCATCGCCGCCGCATCGATTGACCCGCCTCCCCGGAACTTGGCGCACGGCTGGGTGCCGTTGACGGTCGTGCACGCGTGCCGGCGGTTCGGTGCCGAATCTATTTTGGACGTACCCGACGAGTTACCCGGGCCTCACGAAATCAGTTGTCGCCTTTGCGAACTACAACACGACCAAGATGACGATGATGATCAGCAGGCCGATGAGCAGGCCGATCGCTACCGCCAGGGGTCCGGCGTTGGGGCCGAGCTTGGAGAGGTCGAAGCCCTTCGACTTCTGCTGCGGGGCAGCGGGTGCGGCGGCGGAGTTGGCGCGCTGCGGGCGGGGGAGCGGGCTGGAGTGCGGGCTGCGCAGTCCGGCAGCGGAATTGCGCGCCGCCCAGGCCGGAATGGTGCCGTCGTCGGTGCGCACCGGCGCGCCGAGAATGTAGGGCGCGGTACCGGGACCGAAAGCCGCGGTGAGGATTTCATTGCGCGCCTCGGCCATGGTGGGGCGCCGCTGCGGCGCCGGTTCCATCATGTGCAGCAGCACCGAGGTGAGCGGTCCGCTGCGCTGCGGCGGAATCACCTGCGCCATGGCGGCGCGTTCCACGATCACCCCGCTGTCGTCGTGGAAGCCGTACGGCGGCTGGCCCTCCATGGCGGTGTACAGCGTTGCGCCGAGCGAGAATACGTCGCTGGCGGTGGTCGGCTGGGCGCCGCGCGCGACCTCCGGCGGCAGGTAGGCGGGGGTGCCGGTGATGACATCGCCGACATCGTCGGCATCGCCCGCGGCGCTGGAGATGCCGAAGTCGCTGAGTTTGACCATGCCGACCTCGTCGCCGCGATCGGCTACCAGAATATTGCCGGGCTTGATGTCACGGTGCACGATGCCCGCGGCGTGCGCGGTGGCCAGTGCGTCGGCGACCTGCGCGCCGATCTGCGCGACCTCGATGGGGGAGAGCGCGTTGGTCAGCGAGATGGCCTTGGCGACGCTGCGCGAGGGCAGGTACTCCATCACCAGCCAGGGCTCGCCGTTCTCGAGCTCCACGTCGTACACGGCGATGGCGTGCTCGTGCGAGAGCTTCGCGGCCACCCGGCCCTCGTGCATGATGCGTCGCCGCACCTCCTGGGCCTCGTGCTCATTGAGCCCGGCGGTGGTGAGCACCTGCTTGATGGCGACATCGCGGTTGAGTAGGCGGTCCTTCGCCAGCCACACCGCACCCATGCCGCCGCCACCGAGCTTCGATTGCAGACGGTAGCGGCCGGCCACCAGGTAATCGGGGCCGACGATGGGACGGGCGCGTTCGGTCACGGGTGCAGGGTAGCGGAAAACCATCCTGACTGGCCTGGTTCGAAACTCGAGGTTTGCGCCACTGCCTCTTGACGCGTGCCGAGGCTCGAGTTCTACTGTGCTTGAATCGAACATATATTCGACTATCGTAAGTAGCTGAGTTGGTGCTGGCTGATCCGTCCCGGACCTGTAGGGGGTTCGGGATGTGGCTTCGGCGCAGTGCGGTGGAGCCCTGCGCTCCTGGGAATTGGGTCCCCATCGATTGGGAGAGGTGGTCGAGAGATGGGTTCGGCGGAGGAGGCCAAGCAGCTGCAGCTGGCCGAATTGCGGCGGCGCATGGCGGCGATTCCGGCGCGCGGCGCCGAGGTGCCGGTACGCCTGCCGGGTGTGCAATCGGGCGCGGTGGCGCGGCAGGTGCAGCCGGTGGCGGCGGGTTCGCGACCGGAGACGGATGTGCCGGCGACGACCGCGGGCACCCGGGTGGTGGGCGCGGAGTTGCGGCGGGAATCGCTGCCGGTGCCGCCCGCGCTCGAAAACCTTTTGCCCGAAGGCGGTTTGGCGAAGGGGTCGGTGGTCTTGTACTCCGGTGCCAATTCCCTGCTCTCCGGTTTGCTGGCCGCGGTCACCGGTTCCGGCGGTCATGCCGCGGTGGTCGGCGTGCCGCGTTTCGGCTTGCTGGCAGCAGCGGAAATGGGTGCGCGACTGGACCGTTTGGCGGTTGTCGTCAATCCCGGTCCGGATCCGCTCGAAGTCGCCTCGGTGTTGCTGGACGGCCTGGATCTGGTGATTTTGGGCTTGAACGGTGCTTCGGTGCCCATGTCCCGCACCCGAGTGCTCACCGCGCGCGCCCGGAGCAAGGGCTCCACGCTGGTGGTCACCGGTGGTTTCTGGGCCGGTCCGGTGCTGCGCATCGACAGTCAGGTGACCGGGTACAGCGGCCTGGGCCGTGGTTGCGGCCGATTGCGCACCGTCCGGCTGAATGTCTCCGTACACGGCCGCTCCGCCCAGCCCCGCCTCGGTCATCTCGCCCTGAGCCCGAGCAATGGCCGGGTCGAATGGGTGGATGCGAATCACGCTGTCTCCGAACCGCTGAGCCCCGCCCGCCATGCCGTCTCCTGACCGCCGGGCCGGGGCGGGAGCTGTCCGCCGGCCGGCGATACCGGGGTCGCCGATTGCAGTCGGCGACGCTGTGCCGAGCAATCGTGACGTGTGGGCGCCCCCGCGCACGATTTCGCATGCTGCGCACGGGATCCGGCGCTATTTCGTGCGCGACGCACCAGGTGGCGCACGGCGTGCCGCCGATCTGTGCGCGGCGGAGACCGGGGTCGTGGTGTGGTGGGCGTGAAGGCGCGGCGGGTGCTGGCGGTGTGGTGCCTGGATTGGCCTGCGGTGGCAGCGGCCGCCGAGGCGGGGGCGCCGGCCACCCGGGCGGTGGCGGTGCTTTCGGCCAATCGGGTGACGGCGTGTTCGGCGGCGGCGCGGGCGGAGGGGATTCGGCGCGGGCTGCGGAAGCGGGAGGCGCAGGGGCGGTGCCCGGATCTGCTGGTGGTACAGGAGGATCCGGATCGGGATGCGCGGCTGTTCGAGCCGGTGGTGGCGGCCGTGGATGCGACCGTACCGGGGGTGGAGGTGCTGCGGCCCGGGCTGCTGGTGCTGTCGGCGCGCGGCGCCGCCCGGTTCTTCGGGTCGGAAGAGGCTGCGGCGGAACAGCTTGTGGACGCGGTGGCGGCGGCCGGGGCGGAATGTCAGATCGGCATTGCCGACGAGCTGTCCACGGCGGTGCTCGCCGCGCGCCGCAACACCATTGTGCCGACCGGTAAGGGTGCGGAATTCCTTGCGCCGCTGCCGGTCTCCGAGTTGTCGGTGGAACCGGCCCTGGCCGCACCGGAACGCGCCGATCTGGTGGATCTGCTGCGCCGCTTGGGATTACGCCGCATCGGTGATTTCGCCGCGCTCACCCCCGCCGAGGTGGCCTCCCGCTTCGGCACGGATGCCATTGCCGCGCATCGCTGCGCCCGTGCCGAACCGGAGCGCCCGCCCTCCGCGCAGACGCCCGCCCCCGACCTCACGGTGGAATACCGCTGCGATCCCCCGATCGAGCGTATCGACGCCGCCGCCTTCGCCGGCCGTCTGCTCGCCACCCGCCTGCACGAGGGCCTCGCCGCCGCCTCGGTGGCCTGCACCCGCCTGATCATCCACGCGGAAACCGAAGCAGGAGAAGAGTTCTCCCGCACCTGGCGCTGCGCCGAACCCCTCACCCCCGACAGCACCGCCGACCGCATCCGCTGGCAACTCGACGGCTGGCTCACCCGCCGCTCCCTCGACCGCGCCCGCGCCGCCCGATATGGAACGACAGGTCGCGGCGCAGTGCCGCGGCCGGAGGGAAACGGCACGACGGCGTACCCGCCCGGCCGCCGCCCTGATTCGGTCGGATTCGAAGCGGACTCGACCGGGCGCGTTGCTGATTCGAGTGAGCGTGGCACGAGTTCTCCCGGGCGAGGTATGGGTTCGAGTGGGCGCGACGCCAGTTCGGGCGGACGTGGCATCGGTTCGAGTGGGCGCGGCGTGGTTTCGCGTGGGCGTGGCTCGGAATCCGCTGGAGTGGAAGAGAACTCGGATGGGTGGGCGGAGGAGGAGGTACCGGGCTCTCCTATTACTCTGCTGCGGCTGGAACCGGTGGAGGTGGTTTCGGCGGGGGCATTGCAGCTCGGGTTGTGGGGTGGGGTCGGGGAGGGGGAGGAGCGGGCGCGGCGGGCGCTGGTTCGGGTGCAGGGGCTGCTGGGCGGGGACGCGGTGCGGTTGGGGGTGCTCAGCGGCGGGCGCGGGCCCGCGGAGCGGATCACCATGGTGACGCTGGGGGAGGAGCCGGTGCCGGCGGCGGATCCGGCGCAGCCGTGGCCGGGGCGCTTGCCGGAGCCCGCGCCCACCGTGGTGTGGGTGAGCCGGCCACAGGTGCGGCTGGAGGCGGCGGACGGATCCCCGGTGTGGGTGACCGACCGCGGTCTGTTCACCGCCGATCCGGCGCAGCTGCACTGGGGCCGCAGGTCCTGGCTGCTGATCGGCTGGGCTGGTCCGTGGCCGCTGGACGACCGCTGGTGGACGCACCGGTTCGAGCACGGCTTCGCGGCCCGCGCCCAGGTTCTGCTCGACAAGGACAAGCGCGCCCTGCTGCTGCTCGGCTACAACCACACCTGGCATGTGGAAGGCCTCTACGAGTGAGATCGGACCGTGCTTCCGCACCGAACAGCCCCTGCCTGAATCGCACAGCCTTTACCGGGCGTGTGCGGCTCGGGCACGGGCTGTGTCGTCGATGGGGACGGCCGGGCGAACGGTAGCGGCGGGCTGGTCACCGGTTATGGCGGTGCGCACAAGCTGCGGCGAGGTGGAAGGCCGGTCCGTAGGCTGGTTGATCGTGGAGACGGTCAGCAAGGTCGCGTTCGATGACGTGTCGATCGCCTATCGGGATTCCGATGCGGCGGGGCACGGGTCGAACGATGCGCCGGTGATGCTGGTGCACGGGATGGGCGGGGACGGGCACACCTGGGATCGGTTCGCGGCGGAGCTGGTGCGGCAGGGGCGGCGGGTGATCATTCCGGATCTGCGGGGGCACGGCCGGAGCGGGCATGCCGATTCGTATCGTTTCCCGGAGTTCGGCGTGGATGTGCTGCGGCTGTGCGATCGGCTGGGCCTGGCGCGGGTCGATCTGGTCGGGCATTCGCTGGGTGGTTACGCGGTGTCGTGGGTCGCCATGGAGCGTCCGGAATTGGTGCGGCGGTTGGTTATTGAAGAGCAACCGTTGCCGCTGCGTTCCGGGGACGAGCAGATGACCCTGACCCGCAGATTGCCGTCGCTGCCGGAGCTGTGGCACGCCACCAGCAGTCTGGTCCGGCATCCGCGCGCGGTGCTGGCTTTCGATCGCGCCATGACCGGCACCGCACTGGAGCAGTTCCGCAAGCCGCTGCCGGAATGGTGGGAGGGCCTGCCTGGGATCACGGCGCCGATGCTTTTCCTGCGCGGCGGCCCGGGCGGCATGGTCGACCCGGCGAAATTGGAATTGCTGCGCGCCGCCGTGCCCGAGTGCACGGTGCGGGTCTTCAGTTCCGGGCACAGCATTCACCGCGATCGCTATCCGGAATTCGCGAGCACCGTCCTGCCCTTCCTGGGGCACTGAGCTGGTGCGTTCCCGAAGCGCCGGACAATTGCGTTTTACGGGGACCGAACACCGAAGGCCCCGGCGGAATCTACAGTTAGACGGTGTCCGCACTCGAGCGTCCCACCTTGTTCTTCGCCGATGAGCAGTCGTTTCGGGAATGGCTGGCGGCCAATCACGCTGCCGTCGACGGTATTTGGATGAAATTCGCCAAAAAGGGGACCGGCTGGGTCTCGCTGGACCATGCTCGCGCGCTCCGGCAGGCCCTGTGTTTCGGCTGGATCGACGGGCAGGCGCGGCCCCTGGACGAGGAGTTCTATCTTGTCGGATTCACCCCGCGCCGCCGCCGCAGTCCGTGGTCACAGCGCAATGTGGGGCTGGTCGCGGAATTGATCGAGCAGGGTCTCATGCATCCGGCGGGGCAGGCGGAGATCGACCGCGCCAAGGAGGACGGCCGCTGGGACAATGCCGCCGGTCGCGATCTGCCGGAGGATTTTCTCGCCGCCCTCGCGCGCAATCCGGAGGCGGCGGCCTTCTTCGAAACGCTGCCCGCGCAATCGCGGATCGTCGTCGGCTATCACCTGGGCAGTGCGGTGCGGCCGGAGACGCGGGCGCGCCGGCTCGAGCAGTTGATTCGCAAACTGGCCGATGGGCAGCCGCTGTGACGGCGTTCGAGGGGCTGGCCTGTTCGGCTGCCGCGCGGGAGATTCCACTACCCGGCAGCGCCACCCGCATCACCGGCTGGCTGTGTATCGAACAGCCCGGCGCGTGGGGTCGCGATGTGATCGGCGATGAGGTGCTCGGCCCCGAGATCACCGCCGTACTGGCGGCGCGCACCAAGGCAGCCCAGGTGCGTCCCATGGTGATCCGCCGCCCTGGCCGCTATGAATTCGACGGTGTGCGTACGGTTCTCATCGCCAGTTCCCGGTCCGAGGGCTCCTGGTGTGAACGCTTGGAGATCACCGACCTCAAAGAATTGCTGGATCTGGACCTGCATCTGCTCAATGGCCCCCCGCCGGGAATCGGTGCGCTGGTGGAGGAACCGCTGATCCTGGTCTGCGCGCACGGTAAGCGCGATCAGTGCTGCGCCCTGCTCGGCCGTCCGATCGCGGCGGGTCTGTCCGATCTGTATCCGGACCGGGTCTGGGAGTGCTCGCATACCGGTGGTCACCGCTTCGCTCCGGCCGTGGTGCTACTGCCGACCGGTCTGACCTACGGTCGTATGGACGGGGATTCGGCCATCGCCATGGTCGAAGCGGCCGACCGCGGCGAGGTATCGCTGACCGGTTTCCGTGGCCGGAGCTGCTACACACCGGCCGAGCAGATCGCGGAAGTGACTGTGCGCCAAGAGATCGGCGACGAAACCTATACCCGCCGCGCCACGGACGGCAATGCGCAGCCCATCGCCGGAGACGCCGACCCGGGTGCGGGCATCGACGACCTCACCGTGGAACTCACCGAAATCGGCAGTGCCACAGTCGAAGATCACGCCACCTTCGCGGGCGCGGCCACAGTGACCCACCGCGACGGCCGCCGCTGGCTGGTCACCACCCGCTCCGTCGCCTACGCCCCGCGCCAAGCCAGCTGTGGCGCCTCGCCGAAACCCGCCACCGCGGTGGTTGCCGACCAGATCCACCCACTGCACTGAGATCCCCGCTATCCCGCGAGCGCCTCCGTAATCTCGCGTGCGGTCATCCCGGCATGAATCTCGCCGCCGTCATCCCGGCATGCTTTTGGCCGGGATCCATTGGAACCGCGTAGATTCCGGCCAAAAGCGCGCCGGAATGGCGAGGGGAGATTCGCGCCGGAATGGCGAGGGGAGGTTCGCGCCGGAATGGTGGGGGAGGTTCGCGCCGGAATGGCGGGGGAGGTTCGCGCCGGAATGGCGGGGGAGGTTCGCGCCGGAATGGCGAGGGAGGTTCGCGCCGGAATTACGGCGGAAGGCTCGCGCCGGAATGGCGAGGGAAGGCTTCGGTAGAGGTTGATGCAGACTGCTCAGTGTGGTCTGGGCTCTGGAACTTCGAAGAGCGCCAGGGTGATTCGGTAGAGCAGGGGAGTGAGGTCCGGGAGGTCGGCGGCCCGGGAGAAGAGCAGGCAGTCGCGGACGCGGTCGTCGATGGCGCCGATGAGCACGTCGAAGACCTCGGTCTCGATGTCCGCCGGGATATCGCCTGCGGCGCGGCCGATGTCGAATGCGGCGCGCATGCGGGCGGCGAAGATCTTCTTCAGGTCGACGCGCTGGCGAGCTACCCGCGGTCCGGCGGCGAAGGCCTCGGTGTGCAGGGCGTGCGCGAATTCGCTGTGCTCGGCGAGGAATCGCAGGTATTCGCCGAGTGTGGTGCGGACCAGACTGCGCCAGTCGGTGCGCGGTGCGGCGGCGATGGCCGCGTCCATGGCGGCGACCACCTGTGCGACCGCCTCGGAGTAGGCCGCCGCGAAGCAGTCTTCGCGGTCTGTGAAGAACTGGTAGAAGGTGCGCCGGGAAATATTGGCGCCGCCCACGATATCGGCCACGGTGGTGGCGGCGTACCCGCGCTCGGACACCGATTCGAGCACGCTCCACATCATGCGGAAGCGCTGTGAATTCTTCACCGTCAGACGGTCGAGGCCGTGGCTGCCACGGGGCAGCCGGGCGCGGCCGACAGCGGGATCGAGACTCATCGGTCCAGGATAACGAGTTGTTTCCGCCGCGCGGGTTATCGCGTGTGACAGGCGCCGAAGCAATGTGGCGGGCAGCATCATTGCACTCGTACGTGTCGCCCGTTACAGTCACGACCCGTTGGGTACGCGAATGTTTCTTTGTCGAGGGGTCGGATGAAACTCGGGAATTCTTGGGGGCGTGCCGTCGGTGCACTAGCCCTGATCACGGCGGCGGTGACGGTCGGCGCGCTGGCGACGCCGGTCGCGGCAAGCACGCCGGACGCCGGCTCGCTCGGTGCGCAGTGGACCGCGGCTCAGGATGATCCGCCACAGTATCCGGGCGTGCACATCGACTGGGACGTGCCGATCACCATGAGTGACGGAACGGTGTTGAAGGCCAATGTCTATCGGCCGATGAACGCCCAGGGCCAGATCGTGGACACCCCGCTTCCGACCATCGTGAATATGACCCCGTACACCAAACTTGTGTCGATGATCGCCGATTCGGCGCTGTCGGTACCGGTGCTGCCGGACATTCTGAGCAATTTCCTGCAGGGCTTCGACCTGTCCGGTGTCGGCCTGGGCGGGCTCACCGACCTCACCAAGGCGCTGCCGGGCGGTGCGGCCCGGCTGTTCACCGCCGACCGCAAACTGATTCAGAGCGGGTACACGCAGGTGGTCGCCGATGTGCGCGGCACCGGTTTCTCCCAGGGCGTGTGGCAGGTCTTCCAGCAGCGCGAACAGCTCGACAGCGCCGAGGTGATCGACTGGGCGAGTAGGCAGTCCTGGTCGGACGGCAAGGTCGGCATGAGCGGCATCTCGTACTCGGCCATCAATCAGCTGCATGCCGCCGAACAGCAGCCGCCCGCGCTGAAGGCCATCTTCCCGGTGGAACCGGGCAGCGATCTGGTGCGTGATGTGCTCGCCACCGGTGGCGCGCTCGGATTCGGCTTCATCCCACCGTGGTTGCTCGGTGTCGACAGCCTCAAGCTCATTCCGGATCTGTCCGCGCTGTTCTCCGGCAACTTCGACTGGAAGTGGCTGGCGGACCGGCTGCAGAGCCCGATGACGTTCTTCGACTACATCATTCAGGCGCTCACCATCCAGAGCGTGCCGGAGATTCCGGACAATCTGAAGAGCCTGCTGGAGACGGACAGTCCGCTGCGCCAAGGCTGGCTCGGTCATCCGGACAAGGTGCGGGTGCCGACCATGGTCTACGGCGGCTGGCATGACATCTTCACCTATTCCGAACCGCGCATCTACAACGCGATTCCGTTGCCGCCCGGGCAGAAACAGCTGATCATGGGCGATACCTACCATGCGGATCCGGGCAGCGGTTTCGGTGCGCCGGGTGCGCCGCCGCGCATGGATGTGCTGCAGCGCGCGTGGTTCGACCACTGGCTCAAGGGAATTGACAACGGTATCGACGGGTACGGCCCGGTGACGCTGTTCCAGCAGGGCGGATCGTGGACCACCGCGGGCGAATTCCCGCGCAGCGAAGCCGATTACCGTCGCATGTACCTGTCCGGAGCGCCCAGCGGCACCGCGGGCGGCAGTCTGTACGACGGCAGTCTGAGCACCGAACCCGGTGGGCCGCAGCGGCTTACCGTCGGCGCCGGGGTCATGAGCCTGTGCTCACGCGATGCCGCGCAGATCACCGCCGGTATCACCGCCGTCCTCGACGCCTGCGCCAAGGATGCCCGGCCGATGGAACTCAACGGCCTGACCTTCACCAGCCCGCCCGTCGCGCAGGCGACCACCCTCTCCGGTCCGGTGAACCTGCATCTCAATACGGTGCTGGACGCGACCGACGGTTACTGGTCGGCAACCATCAATGATGTTGCCCCCGACGGCCGTTCCACGGTTCTCACCTCGGGCCAGCTGACCGCCTCGCTGCGAAAGGTCGACGACGCCAAGGCATCTCGCTCGGCAAACGGCGATTACACCGATCCCTACCCGTACCTGACCCTGGACACCCGTGAGCCGCTGGTTCCCGGTCAGCCCACCCAGCTCGATCTGGGCCTGACCGCCACCGACGCCGTCCTGCAACCGGGCCACCGCCTCCGCGTGGACGTCTTCGCCTTCAATTTCCCCCGCGGCCTTCCGCTCCGGCCGCTGCTCAACGAAAGCCAACTCCTCCCGCAGCACATCGATATCGACCCCAGTGCTCCCAGTTGGATCAACGTACCCATCGGCGGCAACCCGGGCTGGTAGGAAAACTCCGTACGAAAACCCCTCCGCCTCGGGACAGTCGCTGGGTCGGAGGGGTTTTCTTTACAGTTCTCAGCACGAGTAGCAAACTGTTGGTAACTGATGTTCGTATCAGCCCGATACTCCGAGCAACATCTATTCGGGAGGTTCGGAATGCGATCTGTGATGCGACTTGCCGCCGGGGCCGTGATTACCACCGCGGTAGCGGCTGCCACGCTGGTCGGTGGCGGGGTGGCCCAGGCTGACGTCCCGGTCGGGGACGCCAACTGTCATCTGTACAACATCTTCAATACCGGTGGAATGTCGAATTGTGAACTGCCGACCTGGCATCAGGTGAAGCTCACCTGCGTGGCGTGGCCGGTGCCGTTCACCTACTGGAAGTACGGCCCGGTGCAGTACGGGCAGAACCAATCGTGGGCCAGTTGTGATTCGCTGAACGCGCTGGTGGGTCTCGAAGTAATCCAGGCGTGAGCAGCGCTCGGCGTGAGACTGTACACGGCGGGAAACAGCTCGACGGCAACGCTTTCCGGTGCTGATGAGCGTAAAGCGCTGCCGTCGAGGTGATTCGGATCGGTGAGTCGCTACGCGCTCACCAGTGCGTGCCGGGCACCAGCCGCGCGGCCCGGCGCAGTGCGGTGCCGGTGACGCGGATCGCGGGCGGCACCGTTCGCCGGTGACGTTGCGGCACAACAACTTCTACATCGACGGTCTCCGGCTCGGGCACCGTCTCGCCCTTGGCGGCGGGGGAATCGCCGATGGCGCGGTAGTAGCGGTGCAGCACCCGCTCCTTGATGGCCGGTGCGACCAGACTGCCGTACTCCGCGAGCGTGCCCAGCGGCACATCGATGCGGCGCGGCCGCTCGCTGAGGGCCCGCACGATGGTCGCAGCCGCCCATTCCGGAGACTGGGTGGAGGTGCCCTGATCGCCACTGGGCGTGATCATCGGAGTGCGCACCAGCGGCATGTGGATGGTGGTGAAAGTGACGTTGTCGGAGAACATTTCGGCCGCGGTCACCTCGGCGAACTTGTCCAGGGCCGCCTTGCTGGCCAGATAGGCGGCGAAGCGGGGGGTGGCCACCTGCACGCCGGCGCTCGAAATATTCACGATGTGACCGAATTTGCGCTCCCGCATCTGCGGCAGCAGCGCGAGGGTCATGCGGACGGCGCCGAAATAGTTGACCGCCATGGTGCGCTCGAAGTCGTGCATGCGATCGGTGGAGCGGTGCACGGCCCGGCGGATGGACCGCCCGGCATTGTTGACCAGCATGTCGACATGCCCGTGCTCCGCGAGGATGAGCGTGATGGCGGCGTCCACGGAGTCGGCGTCGGTGACATCGCACTGATAGCCGTGCGCCTCGCCCCCGGCGGCCTTGATCTCGTCGACCACGACGGCCAGTTCCTCACCGCGGCGGGCCATCAAAAATACGACCGCGCCCTTTTCGGCGACGGCCAGCGCGGCGGAGCGCCCGATGCCGGAGGAAGCTCCGGTAATGACAACGTGCTTGCCGGTCAGGTCGCGCCGGGCGCGCCGACGGGCCAGGTAACCGTTGTCGTCGGCGGCTGAGCTATCGGTCATCACTGCTCCCTTGCAGATCGAATTGCCTTGAACTTACTCCAAAGTAAGTTCTGGTGCCAGGAGTGGCGCGCGCAGGGGTGGTCATGATGTCCGGCCGGTCGCTGAACCGGTGGGTGAGTTTTACAGACCGTTCGGTTGGGTCTGGCGTAATGTCTCGAATCATCGAATGTATGTTCGATGCTCGGAAGGGTTCGATCGAGGCGGAGGAGGCGGGCGTGGGCTGGCACAATGGTCCGCCGACCTGGTCGGAGCTGGAACGCGTGCTCTCCGGCCGGCCCGGTCCCACTCGGGAGATCGAGGGCGACGGCGGCGACAGCCCGGCCTGGTCCCGCAAGCGCGAAAAATACGAGGCCGGACCGCTGGAACGCGTCGAGCGCTCGGGGACGCCGTACGCGGAACTGCACACCCACTCCGCCTACAGCTTTCTCGACGGCGCCAGCCCGCCCGAGGAACTCGTGGAGGAGGCGGTGCGGCTCGGTCTGGAAGCGCTCGCGCTCACCGATCACGACGGGTTCTACGGGGTGGTGCGCTTCGCCGAGGCCGCCCGCGAATGGGGGATGCCGACCGTCTTCGGGGCCGAACTGTCCCTCGGCACCGCCGCCCGTGCCGGAGCGCATCTGGCGCCGCGCGGCACCCGCGGGCGGGGCGGGCGCTCGGACTCCGAGGGCCGGGCCGACGCCGCTCGCGACGGGCGGCGCGGCCGGGGGCGCGGTGAGAGCGGAGCGGGACAGGGTGAGATCGGCGGGGCGGATTCCGCGCCGCGCACCGGTGCGCCGGATCCGGTCGGGCCGCATTTGCTGATACTGGCGCGCGGGCAGGAGGGGTACCGCCGGTTGTCGCGGGAGATGGCGGCCGCGCATATGGCGGCGGGGGAGAAGGGGGTGCTGCGCTACGACCTGGATCGGCTCACCGAGGCGGCGGGCGGGCACTGGCATGTGCTCACCGGATGTCGCAAAGGGACTGTGCGGCAAGCACTTCAGCAGAGTGATGCTGCCGGGGAAGCCGCGCTGCGTGATCTCGTGGAGCGGTTCGGCCGCGAACACGTGAGTGTGGAGCTCACCCACCACGGTGTTCCCGAGGACGATGAGCGCAATGCCCGGCTCATCGCCCTGGCCGATCGGCTGGGATTGCCTGTATTGGCCACCACCGGAGCACATTTCGCCGCACCGCCGCAGCGACGCCGGGCCATGGCGCTGGCCGCCATTCGGGCGCGGTCGAGTCTGGACGAGATGGCCGGCTGGCTGGCCCCGACCGGCGGCGCGCACCTGCGCTCCGGTGCGGAGATGGCGCGGCTGTTCGCGGACTGTCCGCGCGCCGTCGCGAATGCCGCTGCGCTGGCCCGGGAATGCGCCTTCGATCTGCGCTTGATCGCACCGCAACTGCCGCCCTTCGACGTTCCGGCGGGACATGACGAGAACTCCTGGCTGCGGGAGCTCACCATGGCGGGCGCGGATCGGCGCTACGGTCCGCGCGCGGACAATCCGAAGGCGTACCGGCAGCTCGAACACGAACTGGCGGTGATCGCCGAGCTGAAGTTCCCGGGCTACTTCCTGGTGGTGCACGACATCGTGAGCTTCTGCCACAACAGCGACATTCTTTGCCAGGGCCGGGGTTCGGCGGCGAACTCGGCCGTCTGCTACGCCATCGGCATCACCAATGTGGATCCGGTCGCGAACAAACTGCTGTTCGAGCGGTTCCTGTCACCCGAGCGCGACGGGCCGCCCGATATCGACGTCGATATCGAATCGGATCGGCGTGAGGAGGCGATTCAGCACGTCTACGCCAAGTACGGGCGTGAGTACGCCGCGCAGGTGGCCAATGTGATCACCTATCGCGGCCGCTCGGCGGTGCGTGATGCCGCACGGGCGCTGGGGTTTTCGCCCGGACAGCAGGATGCGTGGAGCAAACAGGTGAGCCGGTGGACGGGCGTCGCCAAGGAGGAGCAGACCGATATTCCGGCGGACGTGCTCGGATTGGCCGGTGAATTGGAAGGATTGCCGAGACATTTGGGCATCCACTCCGGTGGCATGGTGATCTGTGATCGGCCCATCGCCGATGTCTGCCCGACCGAATGGGCGCGCATGGCGGGCCGCAGCGTGCTGCAGTGGGACAAAGATGACTGTGCCGCAGCAGGTTTGGTGAAATTCGATCTACTGGGGCTCGGTATGCTCTCGGCGCTGCACTACATGATCGATCTGGTCGCCGAGCACCGGGGCGAGACCGTCGAACTGCACCGGCTGGATCTCACCGAGGCCGCCGTGTACGACATGCTGTGCCGCGCGGACTCGGTGGGCGTATTCCAGGTGGAATCGCGGGCGCAGATGGCGACACTGCCGCGACTGAAACCGCGTAATTTCTACGATCTGGTGGTGGAGGTGGCGCTCATCCGGCCGGGGCCCATTCAGGGCGGATCGGTGCATCCCTATATCCGCCGCCGCAACGGTCGCGAAGAGGTCACCTATGACCATGCGGCGCTGGAGAATTCGCTGGAGCGCACGCTCGGCATTCCGCTGTTCCAGGAGCAGCTCATGCAGATGGCCGTGGATATCGCCGGATTCACCGCCACCGAAGCCGATCAGCTGCGCCGGGCCATGGGTTCCAAACGCTCGCCGGAGAAGATGGAGCGACTGCGCGAACGCTTCTATCAGGGCATGCGCGAACTGCACGGCATTACCGGCGAGATCGCCGACCGCATCTACGAGAAGGTGTACGCCTTCGCGAATTTCGGTTTCCCGGAGAGTCATTCGCAGAGTTTCGCCTCCCTGGTCTTCTATTCGTCGTGGTTCAAGCTGCACCATCCGGCGGCCTTCTGCGCGGGTCTGCTGCGGGCGCAGCCGATGGGGTTCTACTCCCCGCAATCGCTGGTCGCCGACGCGCGGCGGCACGGGGTGGCGGTGCACGGGCCGGATATCAATCACAGTCTGGCCGAGGCCACGCTGGAGGCGAAGGGTACGCAGATCCGGCTCGGCTTGGCGGCGGTCCGCAGTATCGGCACGGAGTTGGCCGAACAGATTGTTGAGGCCCGCGCGTCCGGGCCCTACACCTCGTTCCTGGATCTCACCGGGCGGGTGGAATTGACTGTGCCGCAGGCGGAATCGCTGGCCACCGCGGGTGCGCTGGGCAGTCTCGGCAGTACCCGGCGGCAGGCGCTGTGGGCGGCCGGGGCCGCGGCGGGTGAACGTCCCGATCGGCTGCCCGGTATCGGCGCGGCCACCGAGGCGCCCGCGCTACCCGGAATGAGCGCGCTGGAATTGGCCGCTGCCGATGTGTGGGCCACCGGTGTTTCGCCCGGCAGTTATCCGACCGAATTCCTGCGGCCTCGCCTCGATGCGCTGGGTGTGGTGCCCGCCGACCAGTTGCTCGGAATCCGGGATGGCACACGAGTTCTGGTCGGCGGCGCGGTCACCCACCGGCAGCGTCCCGCCACCGCGGGCGGTGTCACCTTCCTCAATCTCGAGGACGAGACCGGCATGGTGAATGTGGTCTGCTCGGTCGGTCTCTGGGCGCGTTACCGCAGACTCGTGCAAACCGCGCCTGCCCTGCTCATTCGCGGGCAGGTGCAGAATGCCGAGGGTGCGGTCACCGTGGTCGCCGACCATGTGCAGCGCATGGATCTGCGCATAGAGGGCCGTTCTCGCGACTTCCGCTGACCCTACGACTTCCGCCGCGGGTCAGGGCTACGGCTCGGTCAGAAGTCGCCGCCCCCGCCGGAATCGCCGCCGCCACCGAAGTCGCCGCCGCCGCCCGAGTCGCCGCCACCGAAGTCGCCGCCGCCGCCCGAGTCGCCGCCACCGAAGTCGCCGCCGCCGCCGCCGAAGTCGGAATCGCCTCCGCCGCCGCCCCAATCCTGCTGGGGCTGATTGTCGTAGCCGCCGCCCTGGTCGTAACCGCCCTGGTTGGAGTCGCGGTCGCGCTGCTCGTTCTCGCCGGACTCCTTGCCGAGCTCGTAGCCGAGGAGTCCGCCGCCGACCGCACCGGCCGCCGCACCGAGGCCGCCGGCCATGCCGGGGCTCATACCGGAGCGCTGCGGGCCGTAGCCGCCGCCCGGATAGCCGCCACCCTGCGGATACCCGCCGCCCTGGTAGCCGCCACCGGGGAAACCGCCGCCGCCGCCGCCGAATTGGTTGCCGCCACCGCCGCCGCGGCGCTTACGGATCAGCATGACGACCGCGCCCACCACGAGGGCGATGATCAGCACCGGGCACAGCAGTCCCAGCCAGCCGAAGCCATTGCTCTTCTTGGTGGCCACGGGCACGGGCGCCTGATTGTGCGCGGTGGTCGCCGGTCCGGCCTGTTCGGTGTCCGACTTCAGCACGCTCAGCGCCGCGATGGTCGCACCCGTGTAGTCGCCGGATCCGAAGGCATTCGTGAATGCCGACGTGGCGGAAGAGGTATCGCGAATATGCGAGTCGGTCCCGGTCCGGATGGCCAGATGCTTGGATTTGGTATTGATGGCGATGACCACATCGGCCGGGTTCACCACCTTGGTCTGCGCCTCTTTGTCGAACGCCGTCTTGTCGTCGGAGAACTTCTCGGTGGTGAAGATCTGCACCGGATTCGACAGCGTGTTCGCCGCGGCGGTCACCTTGGTGACGTCGAGCACATGGGAGTCGTCCTTCACCGTGACGGGCCCGGCCGTAGCCGTCCCCATCACCAGCAGCGTCGCCCCCAGGAGCGCTGCCAGCAGAAACATCAACCGTTTGATCATCTCCGACTTTCCTTTCGGACGATCCGTACCGTCACGACATACGCGACACTACTGTCACCCCGAAAGGAGCAGCCAGTGCCGACAGTGGTCCGGGCAACCATCAAACCCAACAGCAGGAAGGGCCCACTCGTCGAAATCCTCGACGACGGCGCCGTCCAGCTGTACGTCCGCGCCCCCGCAACGGAGGGCAAGGCCAATAAAGCAGCCTGCGAACTCCTGGCCGACCACTACGACGTACCCAAATCCGCCGTCCGTATCACCGCCGGCGCCACCTCTCGCTTCAAACGCTTCGAGATCGACGACTGAGCCCCACTCGACTCCGGTCGTCGAGCCACGCCAGAATCCCGGCCACGGCCTCGGGATCCAGGATGGTGTCCGGGCTGCTGTAACTGACGGCCACAGCCTCCGGAGTCAGCTCCGCGCGCGGCCGAAGTTCTTGTTTGAGAACGTGATTCATATTCTCCGGGAAGAGAAAGCTCACATTCGGGTGGCCCTCGGCAGCCCGCTGCAACGGCCCGCCATCGGCGACCCGATCCACCTGAACGTCCTTGTCTCCTATGACGATCAGCACCGGAGCATCCACCTGGCCGAGCAGTTCGGACTCGTCGGCGACCCAGAGTTCGCGGGTGAACGGCAGATTGAACGGTGTCTCCAGACTCGCCACCAATTGCCGGATACCTTCGGGCAGTGCGGGATCCGGCACGGCCGGTGCACCCGCCTGGAATCGGGCGACGGCCGCATCGTAGAGCGCCATCATGGCATCGCCCCCCGGCACGGTCGCGGCCTGCGCGGCCAGTTGCCAGCGCGCCACCGCCCCGACCGCCCGGCCGGGCGGGCTGACGAGCACCAGGCCCCGCAGCGGGATCGCGGGCTTGCCCAGCTGATAGTTGAGTGCGTGCAGGGTGCCTTCACTATTGCCGAGCGCGAAGATCCGATCATCACGGATGAACTCCTGATCGGCGGCGACCCGCACCGCACCCGCGAACTCCTCGGCGAACCCCGCCATGCTCACCTTGCCGAGCAGCGCCGGAAGCTGCTCCTTCCCGTGCACCCCGATCCCGCGCTTGTCGTACCGCACCGAAGCGATTCCGGCCCGCGCCAACCGCTCCGCAATGAGCCGCCCACTCCCATTGCTCCCCGGCAACATCGGTGAATTCCAATCCCGATCGGTAGGTCCACTCCCCGCCGCCAGCACCACCGCCGGAAACGGCCTCTCCCCAACCGGCCGAACGAGCGTCCCGTACACAGTGACCGAATCCACCGCCCACGTGACGTCCGAACTCTCCCCAACCGAACCCGATTCGCTCATCAGCTCGTTCTACACGCCCCCGGAAAACCCCTGCTGACACCGAGCTGTGAACCCGGTGACATCAGAATTCGAGTTCGGTCCAGGGGATGTGGATCGGGAACGGGAAGTCGAACTCGATGCCGTCGGTGTCGGCGGGCGTCCACTCGCCGGTCAGAAGGTAGTTGGCCGTTCGGAGTGGATGGACACCGTCTGGGAGTTGGCCGGGCTCGGCTTGCAGGCCGTAAGCGCGAACGGTCGCGATGGCGCTGACCTCGCTGGCCAGGGAAACCTCCCAGTACCAGGGGATTCCAGCGCTTGCGTAGCGGCCACGCTTCGCTTCCATGTCGGACTGGGTATTGGAGGGCGAGAGGACTTCGCCGACCACGAACGCGTCGGCCGCGCGAACGTCCTGGTAAGGGGACTCGAGGCAACGGTGCACCAGAAAGCCCGGGGTCATGAAGTCGGATTTTCCGTTCGTGCCGAAAAATACGTTGGTCTCGAAATTGGCCCGCCAACAGTGCTTCGGGTCGGTCGACATGTCTTTACGCGCGCAGCGTTCGAGGGCTGCCCACAGGCGTCCGGTGAAGATCTGATGCTCGCCGGGTCCGCGGCGTAGCCGGACAACGCGCCCGTCCCACAGTTCGATCTGCGATGCGATCTCTTCGGGGAGTCGCTCGAGCTCCTCCCACGTCATGTATTCGGGGAGCTCGGGTTGTGTATACGGAAGCGCCACGTCGTCAGGGTAGTTCGGCATATCCGCAGCCTCCCGGGGTTTACGAGGACAAGACGGGTTCGTCCATATTGTCGTGGGCCTCGGTTGTCAGTAGACCGCTGTGGGCGCGGTCTGTCACTACACCGCGCCCGGGAAGCCCTGTTGACGCCAGGCTTCGTAGACGGCTACGGCGGCGGCGTTGGAGAGGTTCATGGAGCGGCGGCCGGGGAGCATGGGGATGCGGAGGTGGTCGGTGATGCGGGGGTGGGTGAGGACCTCTTCGGGGAGGCCGGTGGGTTCGGGGCCGAGGAGCAGGACGTCGCCGTCTCGGTAGGTGATGTCGGTGTAGCGGGTGGTGGCGGCCGCGGTGAAGGCGAATACGCGCTCGGGGTTGATGGAATCCCATGCGGCGGTGAGGTTTTCGTGGACCGTGACGGAGGCCAGGTCGTGGTAGTCCAGGCCGGCGCGGCGCAGCTTCGGTTCGGAGAGGTCGAATCCGAGCGGCTCGATCAGGTGCAGCGCGCAGCCGGTGCCGGCGGCGAGCCGGATGGCATTG
This sequence comes from Nocardia sp. NBC_01388, assembly GCF_045040085.1. Taxonomy (NCBI): domain Bacteria; kingdom Bacillati; phylum Actinomycetota; class Actinomycetes; order Mycobacteriales; family Nocardiaceae; genus Nocardia; species Nocardia sp. NBC_01388. The sequence goes on along the minus strand of NZ_CP109553.1, from coordinate 5,405,433 downwards.
CCGGTGTTAGGCGGGATGCGCGGTTCGAAGAAGACCAGATGGAACACGGGGTCCAGCATCGCAGAACATGTGGACCGCACTGCTCGGGACCCGGCTGGATCGGTGCTGCGGCATCGCTGACGATGCGTCCATGCGTGGCCCGGTAGGCGCTACGGCATCGACGGCTTTCTCGGCGGACCTGTGCAGGCGGGTGGGTATGTGGTCGCATGGCTCGGGACGCCCACACGGCAGGGCGGTGGCCGAACCTGTGGGTGCGACCGCAGGTCGGGTTCAACTGGGCACGAAGGCATCGCCGGCGAACCCCGAGAAAGGCGATCCGGACAATTTCGATTGTATGAAATCCTTTATTTCACAATGCATTTCGACCTCAGTATGATGATCGGCGCGTATATAATTCGCATATGCGTTCGAACATTTTCCGCACCTGCGCACTCGGTATCGGCTACCTGGCTGACACCGTCAGTGTGTTGTTGGACGCCTATCCGACTCCCGTGGCAGATGGCGTCGTGATCGGGGGTTGTGCGGATGGCCCCAGGCATGGAACTGGACGACATGACTGAACCTGTTGTGGCGCAACAGTTCTCGTTCACCACCCGCGTGTATACGGCAGTCGATGAGGTGACCGGGGAATCGGTCGGGCTCGACGAGCTCGACACCCGGGTCGGGTGGCTGCTGGACATGGTGGCGTGCGCCGGTGCCGAACTGATGGCCCGGCTGTGGGAGCCGGGCACCTTCGATGTGCTTGTCGCCGGTCGTGACCGCAATGATCGCAAGCTGCCCGCGCAAGTGATGGCCACCCTGCGGACCCTGACTTTCCGCGACACCGCCATCGCCACGCTGTCGGCCCGATTCGACCCGGCCACAGGCCGTGTGACCGCACCCGCCGACTCTGCGGATCATGTGCCGTCAGGCTTCGTGCGCGGAGTGCTGCGTCAACTCACCGCACGCTCCGGCGACAGCGATGATGTGCGGGCAACGCGGTTGCGGATCACCGACGTGCAGGGTCCGCCGCGGGTCGCGGCGATGGCCCGACTGTCCGCAGCCGATCAACAACTCGCCCAACTCACAGTGACCGGTCATGAGTTGGTGTTGGCAGTGAAGCTGCCCACCTGCCCCGCGCCGGCGGGGCGGGCACAATGGCGGCGGGGCAGGCTGACAGCGGCCCTGCCGAGCATTTGCACGGCAGGGCGGTCACCGACTGGCATCTGCCGACCCTGGTCCTCGACCGCAAGGGCTTGCTGTGGCGGTGTGCGGCAACGGAGATGGTGCCCGCCGGTGACCTGGCGACAAGCACCGTCGCGGTCGGGGTCGACTGGTCGCCTTCCACGCTGGGTGCCGCCGCCCTCGTCGCGCGGGACCCGGACGGGTTGTCCTCGGACTTTCGTGGTTGGACCTACGACGACCACGGGCTCAGCCCGACGCCAAGTAAGCCGCGGCATCGCCGGGTCCGCCACAGCGTGGCCACCGTGACTGAATGGATGGGGGTGAATTCAAGACAGCATGTTCCTGCATCACAAGCGTCGGTGTGGGGCACGGTCAAACCCTCAGCGACTCAAGGCGTTGTCGGTAGCCGTGACACACATACATCTTCATCGTCCGCCTTTTCGGAGGCGGACGATGAAGATGTATGTAGACGCTAAGCTCTGCGTCGTGAGTCCAGCCCATGCCGCCCCCGAGCAGCGCAGCAACCGGTTCGCCGCGGCGGTGCGCGACAACCTGCCCATCCTGCTGGTCGCCGCGGTGATGGTGGTGGCCGTGGTGTTCCTGGCCTGGGATCGCTGGCGGCGCGGGACGTTCTTCTTCGGCGGTGCGACGCTGCTGGCGGCGGCGCTGCGACTGCTGCTGCCGACCGAGCGGGTGGGCCTGCTGGCGGTGCGGAGCAAGCCGTTCGACGTGGGCTGGACGGCGGTGCTCGGCAGCGTGATCATCGTGCTCGCCGCGACCATCAACAGCCTGGGCGTCACGTAAGCCTGGGCGTCACCCAGCCGCGCGAAACCGTCAGCCGTGCGAAACCGGCAGCCGTGCGAAACCGGCACCGCGCCGCGCGGATCTACGGCAAATTCCCCGGAAGCCGGGCCTCCGGGGAATTCTCTAGTGGGTGTTGTCGACTGTGCTCAGACGTTGGTGAGGCGGCGACCCAGCTCACGGCGCAGGATTTCCTGATCCGGTAGCCGGTGGAGCACACGCAGCACGGCGGGGCGAAGCTCGTGCTGCTCCTCATCGGAGAGCAACGCGACGAGATCGCGAAGATCCATGTCATCGAAGGCTGCTGTCATGTCACCACCATACGACCACCGCCGAGTTTCGGCACGGATTCCGGTCTCCGGTTACCTGGTGTCACGCGAACGAAACCGACAGTGCGTCAAGATAATTCGTACGAAACAGGCGCGACTCATGGCATTGTCTGCGGTCATTGCACCGCAGGCATTACATACCGGTCGGTCGCACGCGATAGTACCGATCACGCACGCGCGGCGCGGGCCAGCTCCATCGTCTCGAGCATCAGCTTGCTGACCGCCTCGGTCTCGGTGAGGAAGCCGTCGTGGCCGTCGCGGGAGTGCACGATCTCCAGCCCCTTACAGCCCGGCAGCAGATCGGCCAGCTCCTGCTGATTGCGCAGCGGATACAGGCGATCGGAATCCACACCACCGACCACACACGGTACTGGCGTGCCCGACAGCGCCGCCTCGATGCCACCACGCCCACGGCCCACGTCGTACCGATTCAGCGCCTCGGTGAGCAGCACGTAGGTGGCCGGATCGAAACGCGAGATGAGCTTGTCGGCCTGGTACTCCAGATAGCTCTGCACCGCGTAACGCCCACCCTCCCAGGGGTTCTCGTCGCCCTGGGCGAAATTCTCGAAGCGGTGATCGAGCTCGGCCTCGGCGCGATAGGTGAGATGCGCCATGCGCCGGGCCAGGCCCATACCGGTCATCGGGGCGCGCCCGGTACCGTAGTAGTTACCGCCCTGCCAGTCCGGATCGGCCTTGATGACGGCGATCTGGGTGGTCTGCTGGCCGAGCTGATCGGCGGTGGCCCGCGCACTGGCCGCGAGCACCAGCGCCGCGCCGACCCGTTCGGGATATCCGATCATCCACTCCAGCACCCGCATGCCGCCCATGGAACCGCCCACGACGGCGGCCAGGCGCTCGACCCCGAGCACATCGAAGAACTGGGCCTCCGCGGTCACCTGATCGCGCACGGTGATCTCGGGAAACCTTCCACCCCAAGGCTTTCCGTCCGGCGCCGGCGACGCCGGACCGGTGCTGCCCTTACAGCCGCCGAGCACATTGGTGGCGATGACACACCACTCGCGGGTGTCGATGGCCTTACCGGGACCGATGGTCCCGTCCCACCAGCCGGCCTGATCGTGATGCACATCGGCCGGCCCGATCACATGCGAATCACCGGTCAGCGCATGTTCGATCAGCACCAGATTGTCGGCATTCGCCGATAGTTCGCCCCAGCGTTGCACGGCCAGCGTCACGTCGGGAAGGACGGCGCCGCTCTCCAGCGCCACCTCCCCGATCGTAATGCTGCCGAGCGTGCCGTCCGGCGGCGGAAGCAGGACTTCCGCCGTCGAACGGGCAGTGCTCGATTCGATATTCGCGGTCAACTTGCGGCCGCCGTCAATCCGGCGCGCAGGTCCGCCAGGATGTCGTCGATGCCCTCGATACCCACGGCCAAACGGACCAGACCAGGGGTGACGCCGGAGGCGAGCTGCTCCTCGGGTGTCAGCTGGGAGTGGGTGGTGGACGCCGGGTGGATGACGAGGGAACGCACATCCCCGATGTTAGCGACATGGCTGTGCAGCACCAGGGTGTCCACGAACTTCTTGCCCGCATCCACGCCGCCGGCCAGTTCGAACGAGACGATGGCGCCGGCACCCTTGGGAGCCAGTTGTTTGCCCCGCTCGAACCACGGCGAGCTGGGCAGCCCCGCGTAGTAGACCTTCTCGACGCCCGGCTGCTGTGTCAGGAACTCCGCCACGGCCTCCGCGTTGGACACGTGCCGCTCCAGCCGCAGACTCAGTGTTTCGATGCCCTGGCTGATCAGGAAGGCGTTGAACGGCGAAGCCGCGGCGCCCAGATCGCGCAGCAGCTGCACCCGTGCCTTGAGTGCGTACGCCGGTGCGCCGAGATCGGCGAAGACGGCGCCGTGGTAGCTGGGATCGGGGGTGGTGAAGCCCGGGAAGCGCGGCTCACCGTCGGCATCGCGCACGGTCCAGTCGAAGGTGCCGCCGTCGACGATCACGCCCGCGACCGCGGCGCCGTGCCCGCCCAGGTACTTGGTGGCCGAGTGCACCACGATGTCCGCGCCGTGCTTCAGCGGCTGGAGCAGGTACGGCGTGGCGACGGTGTTGTCCACGATCAGCGGGATGCCCGCCGCGTGCGCGACACCGGCGATGCCCGGGATATCGAAGATCGAGCTGCTCGGATTGGCGATGGTCTCGCCGTAGAACGCCTTGGTGTTCGGCCGTACGGCCGCTTCCCACTGCGCCAGATCATCGGGATCCTCGACGAAGCCGACCTCGATGCCCAGCTTGGGCAGCGAGTAGTGGAAGAGGTTGTAGGTACCGCCGTACAGGTGCGGGCTGGACACGATGTGATCGCCCGCCGAGGCGAGGTTCAGGATCGCGTAGGTCTCCGCGGCCTGTCCGGAGGCCAGCAGCAGTGCGGCCACACCGCCCTCGAGCGCGGCGATGCGCTGCTCCACCACGTCCTGGGTGGGATTCATGATGCGGGTGTAGATATTGCCCGGCTCGGCGAGACCGAACAGCGCGGCGGCGTGATCGGTATCGCGGAAGGCGTACGAGGTGGTCTGGTAGATCGGCAGGGCGCGCGCGCCGGTGGTGGCGTCGGGGGCCTGTCCGGCGTGGATCTGCTTGGTCTCGAAGGACCAGTTGGCCGGGCCGATGTCGCTGGTTGCCGAAGAGGCAGCGGGCGCGGTCGAGTCACTCATGTCGTGCTCCAGAGAAAAGGTCGCCGAATGGCGGAGGTGGACGTTATCGGAAGGCGAATAAGCTTCGACAACAACACATCTCGGGTCCTCCTACAGTGCGCTTGCGCTCGGCCTTCGAGCGCCTGGTCCTCACCCGGAGCACCCCGCCGCTGCTGGAGGGTTGCCGATCAGCGAGCCGGGGCTTAACGCTGATGCTCTTGACCTGATGCGAAATTCTAACGGGGACCGGTGGCGGCCGTCGCGACGGGGAGGGCGCAACTGCGCGTGTACTCCTCATAGGCGGCGACCACATTGTCGATGAGCTCGCGTGCCGTGCTCGCACTGGAGCAATCGGGGAACTCGGAGGAGGCGTCGAATTCGCACTCCATGCCGATGCGCACGATGGCGTGCCAGGTGGCCGAGATCATCCGCACCGGCATGGCATTCGGATCGGTCCGCAGGCGTTCGGCGAGCACCGTCGTCATGGACAGGGTCTTGGTATCGGCCGCGGACAGGCTTTCGGCGCGGACTGTCGCATTGCTCTGCGTGATGCGCTGCATCTGCTGAAACCAGTGGAACGGCAGCGGATTGTCGCCCTCGATGACCTGCTCGACCACGGCCATGAACGCGTCGAGCAGGGCCTGCAGTTCATTGCCGGTGATGGGCTGCGCGCGCAGCTGGTCGGCGAGCGCCCGGCCCATGTCCTCGATCGGGGCGATGACGATCGCCTCTTTGCTGTCGAAGTACCGGTTGATGGTGCGCGGTGAGACATCGGCCGCATCGGCGATCTGCTCGACGGTGGTGGCGTCGAAACCCTGCGCGTCGCACAGCTGCAGCGCCACATCGATGATGCGCGTCCGGGTCTGCTGCTTCTTGCGCTCGCGCAGACCCGGCCGGTGACGCTCCAGACTCGCCCGCTCGGGGCTGTGGAGTGTCAGTGAACCGGCATGCGTCGACGACTCGGACATGTCGTCATTGTATAGCCGTCCGGCGATATTGTGACGAGAACCGCCAACTGTCTGATTGCGACACTTTTCTCTTGACGCCAATTGTCTGGAGGTGCCACGATGGACCAGGCTGTTCGAACCACTCCTGAGGAGACGGCATGACCACTGGGATGGCGACTCTCGCGCCCGATGAAAAATCAAGTCAGACAAGCGCTTCCAAGCGCTGGCTGGCGCTGGGCGTGATTGCCATGGCCCAGCTGATGGTGGTGCTCGACGCCACCATCGTCACTATTTCCCTGCCCTTCGCCCAGCAGGACCTGGGCATCAGCGACGGCAACCGGCAGTGGATCCTCACCGCCTACACGCTGATCTTCGGTGGCCTGCTGCTGCTCGGCGGCCGGCTCGCCGACTACCTCGGCCGTCGCCGCATCTTCCTGATCGGCCTGATCGGTTTCGCCGGCGCCTCGGCGCTGGCCGGACTGGCGCAGAACACCGCGGAACTGTTCGCCGGTCGCGGCCTGCAGGGCGCGTTCGGCGCACTGCTGGCGCCGGCGGCGCTGTCGCTGGTGTCGATCACCTTCACCGAGCCCAAGGAGCGGGCCCGCGCGTTCGGCGTCTTCGCCGGCGTCTCGGCGGGCGGCGCGGCCATCGGCCTGATCGTCGGCGGTCTGCTCACCGAGTACGCCAGCTGGCGCTGGTGCCTGCTGGTGAACACGCCCATCGCACTGCTGGCCTTCGCCGGCGCCATGGCCTTCGTCATCAAGGACATTCCCGCGCCGCGCACCGGCGGGTACGACCTGCCCGGCGCGGTCACCGCGACGCTCGGTTTGATCTCGGTCGTCTACGGCTTCAGCCGCGCGGCATCGGACGGCTGGACCGCGAGCACCACCCTCGGCTTCCTCGTCGCGGGTGTGGCACTGCTCGTCGCCTTCGTGGTTATCGAACGTCGAACAGCGAATCCGCTGCTGCCACTGCGTATTCCGGGTGAGATCAACCGAGGCGGCTCATTCCTGGTCGCGCTCATCACCCCGATCGCCATGTTCGCCATGTTCCTGAACCTGAGCTTCTACCTGCAGCTCACCCTCGGGTACTCGGCGCTCAAGGCGGGTGTGTCGTTCCTGCCGTTCCCGGTGGGCATCGTCATCTCGGCCGGTATCGCCAGCGCGCTGCTGCCGAAGATCGGGCCGCGCCCGGTCATGCTGACCGGTGCGGTGCTCGGTACGGGCGGTCTGCTGTACCTGGCGCAGCTGTCCTTCGGTGACAGCTACGCCACCAGCGTGCTGCCGGCCATCCTGCTCATCGCGCTCGGTATGGGCGGATTGTTCGTGGCCATGCAGACCACCGCGCTGCATCAGGTGGACGAGAAGGATTCCGGTGTGGCCAGTGCGCTGCTGAACGCGGCGCAGCAGGTCGGCGGTTCCATCGGCACCGCGCTGCTGATGACGCTCTCGGTGCAGGCGGCCGAGCGGTATGCCAAGAATCACCCGACCATCGACAATGTGGTGGCCCGGGCGGCGATCCACAGTTATGACGTGGCGTTCTACGCGGGCGCCGGTTTCTTCCTGCTGACCATTCCGATCATCGCGTTCATGATCCGGGACAAGCCGGAAACGCTGCTGGAGGGCTCCGAGCACGTGCACGTCGGAGTCTGAGCTACTACCGCTTTCGCGGGCCGCGTCCTCTCCGGAGGCGCGGCCCGCGTCGCGTCGGGGGCAACCCGTGTCGCGCCGGGAAAGCCCCGTGGTGACGGTGCACACTACTCACCGGTAACCGAGGGCGGGGTCCCGCACAGCGGGGGCTGCCCGTGCGGTGCGGTTCATAGCAGCAGTACGCTCGTCTTGTTTGGCGCCACAAACTGTACGGACCTGGTACCAGAGGTCCCGCAGAAAACGCCGGGCATATACGTTGTTTGTTGAACAGCCGGGGTCCCCGCTCACAAGCGTGCTCACCCGGCCGTGCAATGGGAGCACCACCTTCCTAGGAGGACACGAAGTCCATGTCCAAGATCAAGGTTGAAGGGACTGTCGTCGAACTCGATGGCGACGAGATGACCCGGATCATCTGGCAGTTCATCAAGGACAAGCTGATAATTCCGTACCTCGATGTGAACCTCGAGTACTACGACCTCGGCATCGAGTACCGCGACAAGACCGATGATCAGGTCACCGTCGACGCCGCCAACGCCATCAAGAAGCACGGCGTAGGCGTGAAATGCGCGACGATCACCCCGGATGAAGCCCGCGTCGAGGAATTCGACCTCAAGAAGATGTGGCGGTCGCCGAACGGCACCATCCGCAATATTCTGGGCGGCACCATCTTCCGTGCGCCGATCATCATCTCGAATGTTCCGCGTCTGGTTCCGGGTTGGACCAAGCCGATCATCATCGGCCGTCACGCCTTCGGTGACCAGTACCGCGCCACCGATTTCAAGGTGCATCAGGCCGGCACCGTCACCCTGACCTTCACGCCGGAGGACGGCTCCGAGCCGATCCAGCACGAGGTCGTCCGCATGCCGGAAGACGGCGGCGTGATCATGGGTATGTACAACTTCCAGGACTCGATCCGGGACTTCGCGCGTGCCTCGCTGAATTACGGTCTGCAGCAGAACTACCCGGTGTACCTCTCCACGAAGAACACCATTCTGAAGGCCTACGACGGCATGTTCAAGGACACCTTCGAAGAGGTCTACCAGACCGAGTTCAAGAAGGAATTCGACGCCGCCGGCCTGACCTACGAGCACCGGCTCATCGACGATATGGTCGCCTCCGCGCTCAAGTGGGAGGGCGGTTACGTCTGGGCCTGCAAGAACTACGACGGCGATGTGCAGTCCGACACCGTGGCGCAGGGCTTCGGCTCGCTGGGCCTGATGACCTCGGTGCTGCTCACCCCGGACGGCCGCACCTGTGAGGCGGAGGCCGCGCACGGCACCGTCACCCGGCACTTCCGCCAGCACCAGCAGGGCAAGCCCACCTCCACGAACCCGATCGCCTCGATCTTCGCGTGGACCCGTGGCCTGGCGCATCGCGGCAAGCTGGACAACACCCCCGAGGTCATCGCCTTCGCGCAGACCCTCGAGGATGTCGTCATCAAGACCGTCGAAGACGGCCAGATGACCAAGGATCTGGCGCTGCTCGTCGGCGGCGACCAGGGTTACCTGACCACCGAGGAGTTCCTCGGTGTGCTCGATGCCAACCTGGCGCGCACCCTGCGCTGAGTATCCGGCTCTCGGGGCGCTCAGGGGTCTCACCCCTGAAACCCCAGGGGCACAGGGCGTTTCCGACGCCCGAAGCGGCGTGCTGAAGGTCTGCGCCCAGCGCGCCGCGGCGACCGATGGCGGCCGGGACCGAACGTCCCGGCCGGGACCATCCCTCGTCATGAACATTCCGGGCACCTGTCCCGCCACTTCGGCGGAGCGGGTGCCCGAACTGTTTTTCGCGCCCGGGCCGCTTTCGGCACTCGGGCTGTTTTCGTACTCGGGCTGCTTTCGTACTCGGGAAAAGTGCCGCGGGTTCCCATCCGTCCTGTTCGTGAGTGAGATCACCGGTGCGGAGGGTATCGGGCGGGTTCGCTCGGATGTTGCGATTGGTCGTGGCCAATTCTGTCTCCGAATCTGTTGATTCCGTGTCCGAGAGCACGGCCACGTCCGGGTACGTCGAACCGGCGGCCGGGCGCGGGTGGCATGTGCCCGCCATGCTCGCGCTGGCGATGGGTGGATTCGGTATCGGCACAACCGAATTCGTGACCATGGGATTGCTGCCGGAGATCGCGCGCGGCATGAATGTTTCCGAACCTGTTGCGGGGCATGCTGTTTCGGCGTACGCACTGGGCGTAGTCGTCGGCGCTCCGGTGATCGCGGCGCTCTGCGCGCGGATGTCGCGCAAGAAGCTGCTGATCGCATTGATGATGGCCTTCACGCTCGGCAATGCGGCGTCGGTGTTCGCGCCCTCGTACACGACGCTGGTGATCGCGCGATTCGTGACGGGTCTGCCGCACGGCGCCTATTTCGGCGTGGCCTCGCTGGCCGCCGCGTCGCTGGCTCCGGTGGGGCAGCGTGCCAAGGCGGTTGCCGCGGTTATGCTGGGATTGAGCGCCGCCAATGTTGTCGGCGTTCCCGCCGCCACCTGGCTGGGTCAGCATCTCGGCTGGCGGGACGCCTATGTGGTGGTCGCCGTGATCGGCGCGGCCACGGTCGCCGCGCTCTTCCGCTTCGTGCCGGAGCTCACCGGCATTCGCCTCACCGATCCCCGTACCGAACTGGGCGCGCTGCGTCGTTCCCAGGTGCTGCTGACGCTGCTGGTCGGCGCGGTCGGCTTCGGCGGCATGTTCGCGGTCTACACCTACATCACCACGACCCTCACCGATGTGGCGGGCATGTCGGTCGGCCTGGTGCCGATTGTGCTGATGCTGTTCGGATTCGGAATGGTGGCGGGCAATATCATCGGCGGCGTACTGGCCGATCGCGGTGTGGATCGCGCGATATTCGCGGCATTGATTTCGATGGTGGTGATCCTGGCCGTCTTTATCGCGGCGGCGCACAATCCGTATACCGCGGCGGCGGGCGCATTCTTCGTCGGAGCGTCCGGTGCGGCATTGGCACCCGGCCTGCAAACTCGGCTGATGGATGTGGCGCATGACGCGCAAACTCTGGCGGCCGCACTGAATCACGCGGCGCTCAATATCGCGAATGCCGCGGGCGCCTGGCTGGGTGGTCTGGTGATCGCCGCGGGGCTCGGTTATACGGCTCCGGCCGTGGTGGGCACGGGTTTGGCGGTGCTGGGCACGTTGCTGTTCGCGGGTACGGTGCTCATCGCCCGCGCATCGCGTCAGGCGTAGCGGAAACGGCGTACGGCGCGAGACTCGCAGGTCCGGCTCCGAGCGGTCACCCCCCGGCTGGATCGCTGGTCCGGCCCGCAATCGGGCCACATTACATACACAAGTGTATGTAAGTGTACGATGCGTGGATGACCCGTACCACGACGTCTAAGCCGCCTCGGCGCACCCAGGAGCAGCGTAGCAGCGAGATGCGGGTGCGACTGCTGGACGCGACCATCGAATGCCTGGTGGAGTACGGGTACGCGGGCACGACCACGCCCCGGGTGGCCGAGCGCGCGGGAGTGACCCGGGGTGCGCAGGTACACCATTTCGGCTCCAAGACCGATCTGGTGGTCGCGGCCATCAGCCATCTCGCGCAGCGCCGCACCGAGGCCGCCATGCAGGAGATCGGCCGTATCAAGGCCGGTCCGGATCCCATCGAGACGGTGCTGGAATTCCTGTGGGAGCTGCATCAGGGGCCGCTGTTCATCGCGGCGATCGAACTGTGGGTCGCGGGCCGCACCGATCCCGTGCTGGCCGCCGAAATGGGCAAGGTCGAGCCGTTTGTCAACAATGCGGTGCTGATGGCGCTGAGCCGCTACGTCCCGGATGAGGTGCACCGCAAGGATGCCCGCGATTTCGTCTTCACCGCCATGGACGCGCTGCGCGGGATTCTCGTCTCGAGCTTCATCGATCCGGATCCCGAACGTGCACACCGGCGTTGGCTGCGCGCCTCGGTGCAGCTGCGTGCGGCAGCGCAGGTTTCGCTGCCGCGCATGCGGCTCGCCGACTGAGCGTAACCTCGTCATCCCGGCGCGTTGTCGGCCGGGATGACGAGGATGTTCGGTCCGGGGTGGGCGGCTCAGTTCTGTTGGGGCAGTAGGTGAACGCCGGTCTTGTCGGTCGAGAGCGCCAGTGAGCTGATGTACTGGATCTCGCCCTCCGGACCCGGCACCGCCGAGGCGATCATGTCCGGCCGCTCGAATTCCATGCCGGTGACCGCGCAGGCCAGCAGTTCGCCGGACGGGTTGCCGTGCTCGTCGAACAGCGGCAGCTCGATGCCGTCATCTGTGCGGCGCAGGTAGTACTTGCCCTTGGTGACGATGGCGGTAAGCGGCGTCGCGATGAAGGCCACGACGATCGCGACGATGGGGGAGTACGGCTTCAGCAGCTCACCGAACAGGCCGAAGAAGGTCATGATCGACAGCAGCGTCGCCGAGCCGAAGCCGACCAGGCCGACCGGATTGAAATCGTAGAGCATGCCGCGGCGGAACTCCGGCACCTTCGGCGAGAGCTTCAGCACGTACTTGTTGATCGCGATATCGGTTGCGACGGTGACGATCCAGGCGATGCCGCAGTTGGCGTAGAAGCCGAGAATATTGTTCAGGAAGTCGAACATATTGGCTTCCATCAGGATCAGCGCGATCACCAGGTTCACCACCAGGAAGACCAGCCGGCCCGGATAGGTCTTGGTGACCCGGGTGTAGGAGTTGGTCCAGGCCAGCGAGCCGGAGTAAGCATTGGTGACATTGATCTTGATCTGGCTGATGACCACCAGCACCACCGCGAGGGTCATGGCCAGCCAGCCCGGGACCATGTTCTTGTAGATCTCCAGGAACTGGTGCACCGGCTGGTTCGCAATGCCCTGTGCGGCAGGCAGAGTCGCGATCAGGTAGACCGCCAGGAACAGTCCGACAACCTGCTTCAGTGCGCCGAAGAGCACCCAGCCCGGACCCGCGAGCAGCATCCAGCCCCACCATTTGCGCGCGTTCTCGGGCGTGCGCGGCGGCATGAAGCGCAGGTAATCGATCTGTTCGGCGATCTGCGCGATGAGCGAGAGGCAGACGCCCGCGGCCAGCAGCGTGCCGGAAAGGCTGACGCCGGAACCGTTCTCGCCGCCGTAGGCGAAGAACGCGGAGACCGAGTCGGGGTGGCGCACCAGCAGGAAGCCGAAAGGCAGCACCATCAGCAGCAGCCACAGCGGAGTGGTCCAGACCTGCAGTTTGGCCAGGGTGTTCATGCCGTAGATGACCAGCGGGAAGATGATCAGCGTGGAGGTCAGGTAGCCGATCCACACCGGGATGCCCAGGCCCAGCTCCAGGCCCTGGGCCATGATCGACCCCTCCAGCGCGAAGAAGATGAAGGTGAACGAGGCGAACACGATATTGGTGACGATCGACCCGTAGTAGCCGAAGCCGCTGCCGCGGGTGATGAGGTCGAGGTCGATGTTGTAGCGGGCCGCGTAGTAGGCGAGCGGGAAGCCGGTCAGCATCACCACGAGGGCGAAGATGCCGATGCCCAGCAGCGCGTTTCCGGTGCCGTTGGCAATGCCGATATTCGCGCCGATGGCGAAGTCGGCGAGGTAGGCGATGCCGCCGAGGGCCGAGATGCCGACCACCGCCGGGCTCCACTTTCGGTAACTGCGCGGGGCGAATCGCAGCGTGTAGTCCTCCAGCGTTTCCTTGGCGGCGGCTATTCCGTCTGCGTTCGCCGATCGGGCATCGACATCGACCACGAGGTTCTCCTGTCCCAGCGCACCGCGTTCACGGCGACGGTTCGAAACTCCCGCAGGGATGTGCCCGGGCAATTGCCGATCGATTACGTCGCCGTTACGGCACCCTCACCTGTGGCGTATGTCACCTGATTGAGCTATCGATCGGCATCCGGTGGTGCGGATCCCGGCCGCGGGCGTGCCGGGATGGCGGGCGGGCAGGTGCGGGCTGCGCCGGAGATCGCATACAACTTTGGCTGTATGTACCAATGCAAGCGGCTGCTTCTGGAAGTTTGACGGACTTTGCGCTGGTAGAAGCCCGGCCTCTTGTCGTCTTACATACATCTCTGTATGTTTGTGCACAGTTCGGCCCGTCGGGTCGACACCAGCCGCGCGTCCTGGCATGGAGCGCGGCCTGATGTGAGGGAGTTCGATGACGAACAAGGTCTACGTCGTCGGCGTCGGCATGACGAAGTTCGAGAAGCCGGGCCGCCGCAAGAACGAGGACGGCAGCGGCTGGGACTACCCGGATATGGCGCGCGAATCGGGCACCAAGGCCCTCGCCGACGCGGGGATCGACTACCGCGAGGTCGAGCAGGCCTACGTCGGCTACGTCTACGGTGAATCCACCTCCGGCCAGCGCGCGGTGTACGAGCTGGGCATGACCGGCATCCCGGTCGTCAATGTCAACAACAACTGCTCCACCGGCTCCACCGCGCTCTACCTTGCGGCACAGGCGATTCGGGGCGGACTGGCGGAATGCACGCTGGCGCTGGGCTTCGAGAAGATGCAGCCGGGCTCGCTGGGCTCCAGCTACGACGACCGCGAACAGCCGATGGCCAAGCATGTGATGGCGCTCGCGGAGATCTCCGAGGTGCTGTTCCCGGTGGCGCCCTGGATGTTCGGCGCGGCGGGCCGCGAGCACATGGTGAAGTACGGCACCACCATCGAGCACTTCGCCAAGATCGGCTACAAGAATCACAAGCATTCGGTGAACAACCCGTATGCGCAGTTCCAGGAGGAGTATTCGCTCGAGGACATCCTGGCCTCGCGAATGATCTACGACCCGCTCACCAAGCTGCAGTGCTCGCCGACCTCCGACGGTTCGGGCGCGGCCATTCTGGCCGGCGAGGCGTTCGTGGACCGGCACAATCTGGCGGCGCAGGCGGTGGAGATCGTCGGGCAGGCCATGACCACCGACTTCCAGTCCAGCTTCGACGGCACCGCCAAGAACCTCATCGGCTACGACATGAATGTGCAAGCGGCCGAGAAGGTTTACGCGCAGGCCGGACTCGGCCCGGAGGACTTCCAGGTCATCGAGCTGCACGACTGCTTCTCCGCCAATGAGCTGCTGACCTACGAGGCGCTCGGCCTGTGCAAGGAGGGCGAGGCCGGCCGGCTCATCGATGACGGCCTGACCACCTACGGCGGCAAGTGGGTGGTGAACCCCTCCGGCGGCCTCATCTCCAAGGGACATCCCCTGGGCGCAACGGGTTTGGCGCAGTGCAGTGAGCTCACCTGGCAGCTGCGCGGCACCGCAGACAAGCGGCAGGTCGACAACGTCACCGCCGCGCTGCAGCACAATATCGGGCTCGGCGGCGCGGCCGTCGTGACCGCCTACCAGCGCGCTGACCGCTGAAAACCAGCGCTGAAATCTCTTACACCACACTCACACTCGACGAGGAGCAGTAGTCATGGGACATATCGAAGCCAGTAAGGACCTCAGCGCCACCCCCGAGGCCCTGTGGGCTGTCGTCTCCGATCCGCAGACCTGGGACAAGTGGTTCTCCATCCACGAGCGCTGGCTGGAGGAGCCGCCGGCCGCGCTGGCGCCGGGTTCCAAGCTGGTCGCCAAGATCCTCATGCTGGGCATGGCCAACAAGATCGAGTGGGTCGTCGAGAGTGTCGACACCCCGAATCGCCTGGTGCTCAGCGGTACCGGCATGGCGGGCGTGAAGGTGCAGTTCGCCTTCGATATCCAGCCCGAGGGCGCCGGCAGCAAGTTCTCCGTCTCCGGTGACTTCGAGGGCGCGCTCATCAAGGGCGCGCTCGGCAAGGCCGTGGAGAAGGACGGCCTGAACCAGCTCGACAAGACGCTCACGGCTCTCGACGCGCTGGCGACGGCGGCCTGAGATGGCCGGTACCACAGTTGAATTCGATCCCAGCGGGCTGAACGTCTGGTCCGATGAGGAGCCCTTCGAGGTCACCGGCGAGCGCATCGCGGAATACGCCGCCGCCACCAATGATCCCATCGAGTCGCACCTGAAAGGTGTTGTCGCCCCGCCGATCTTCGGCATCGTCCCGGTCTTCGAGGCCATGATGATGCCGGTGCTCGAAGTGGTGCCGATGGATATCTTCGGCCGGGTGGTGCACGGGGAGCAGGACTTCCACTTCCATCGCCCGATCCGCCCCGGTGACAAGCTGTCCTCCCGCGCCAAGGCCATCGGTTACGAAGGCAAGGACAACGGCTCCACCATCACCATCCTCATCGAATGCCGGGCGCAGGACGGGGAACTCGTCAACGAGCAGTACCTGACGGCGTTCTTCCGGGGCGTGAACGCGGGCCCGAAGGTCGGTGACGGTGCGCCGTCGCACCGCTTCGATCCGGCGCTGGCCGGGCAGTCGCCGCTTGCGGTGGTGCCCGCGCACGTGGATCTCGACCAGACCTTCCGCTATGCGCCCGCCTCCGGCGATCCGGTGCCGCTGCATCTGGACGAGCAGGTCGCCAAGGATGCCGGTCTGCCCGGCATCATCGCGCACGGGCTGTGCACCATGGCCATGTCCTCGTGGGCGGTGCTCGGCGAGGTGGCCGATTCGGATGTGGCGCGGCTGCGGCGTTTTGCCGTGCGCTTCTCCAAGATGGTCTTCCCCGGTGACGATCTGCGGACCCGCATCTGGCGGACCTCGAGTGAGCGCGGCGAGGCCACGTACGCCTTCGAGACCGCTCGCGGCACGGATCTGGTGCTGACCGACGGCCTGGCCGTCATCGCCGACTGAATTCTTTTCCGACTCTGTAGAGGGAGCAAATTATGGGTGCACTGGAGGGACGGGTCGCCGTCATCACCGGCGCGGGCCGCGGCATCGGGCGCGAGCACGCGCTGCTGTTCGCGCGGGAGGGCGCGGCGGTGGTCGTGAACGACCTGGGCGGCAGCAATGCCGGTGAGGGCGCCGACGCCGGCCCCGCGCACGAGGTGGTGAACGAGATCATCGCCGCAGGGGGGCGGGCGATCGCGAACACCGACAGCGTGTCGGACTGGCAGGGCGCGAAAAACCTTGTCGATCAGGCGGTCTCGGAATTCGGCCGGCTCGACGTGGTGGTCAACAACGCCGGCATCCTGCGCGATGCCTTCGTGGCCGGTATGGACGAGTCGCAGTGGGATTCGGTGATCGCCGTGCACCTCAAGGGGCATGCGGCGGTGCTGCACCATGCCGCCGCCTATTGGAAGGATCAGTCCAAGGCCGGCAATCAGCCCACCGCCGCGGTGATCAATACCGCGTCGGCCTCGGGGACCACGGTGCCCAATGCCGGGCAGGCCAATTACGGTGCGGCCAAGGCCGGTATCGCGGCGCTCACGCTGGTCGCGGCCGATGAGCTGGCCCGCTACGGGGTGCGCGTCAATGCCATCGCGCCGATCGCCCGCACGCGGCTGACCCTGGCCACGCCAGGCATGGGCGCCATGATGGCTGCCGAGGCGGAGGCGGTGGAGGAGGGCGGTTTCGACGCCTTCAGCCCGGCCAATATCTCCCCGCTGGTGGCGTATCTGGCCACCGAGAAGTGCCCGATCAACGGCAAGGTCTTCGCGGTGCAGGGCGGTGCCATCTCCGAGCTCGCGGGCTGGCACGACGTGAAAACCATTGAGACCGAAGGCCCCTGGCTGATCGACGATATCGCCGGCCAGCTGCCCTGATCCACGGCGTCTTCGTCACTACATATCTGGAGAACAACGATGTTCGAGTGGTCCGAGACCGATGAGATGATTCGCGACGCGGTGCGCAGCTTCATCGACAAGGAGATCCGTCCGAATCTGGACGCGCTGGACAGCGGCGAGATGCTGCCGTATCCAATTGTCCGGAACCTGTTCGCCCAGTTCGGAATCGACGCCCTGGGTGGTGAGGCCATCGGCAAGATGCTGGCCCGGCAGCGCAAGAGGGAAGCGGCGCTGGCGGCCGGGGAACCGTTGCCGGAGAAGAAGGAACGCACCTCCGGCGACGGCGGCCCGTTCTCCGGGCAGGAATCGATGATGGCGGTGCTCATCAGCGAACTGTCCGGGGTGTGCATGGGCCTGGTCACCGCCATGGGCGTGAGCATCGGTCTCGGGGCCACCACGATCATGGCGCGCGGCACGCTCGCGCAGAAGGAACGCTGGCTGCCCGATATCGTGACCATGAAAAAGGTTGCGGCCTGGGCGATTACGGAACCGGACTCGGGCTCGGACGCGTTCGGCGGGATGAAGACGTATGTGCGCCGCGACGGTGACGACTACCTGCTCAACGGGCAGAAGACGTTCATCACCAACGGCCCCTACGCCGATACCGTGGTCGTCTACGCCAAGCTGGACGAGGGCGACGGCGTCGACAAGCGGGACCGCAAGGTGCTGACCTTCGTGCTGGACAAGGGCATGGAGGGCTTCACCCAGGGCAAGCCGTTCAAGAAGATGGGCCTGCACGCCTCGCCCACCGGGGAACTGTTCTTCGACAATGTGCGGCTGTCTCGGGACCGGCTGCTCGGCGAGACCGAACAGCACGAGGGTGGTGACGGAAGGGAAAGCGCCCGTTCGAGTTTCACCGCCGAACGCATCGGTGTCGCGTTCATGGCGCTGGGCATCGTGAACGAATGTCATCGGGTCTGTCTGGACTACGCCAAGAATCGCAAGCTGTGGGGTCAGGAGATCGGCCGGTTCCAGCTGGTGCAGTTGAAGCTGGCCAAGATGGAGATCGCCCGGATGAATATCGAGAACATGGTGTTCAACGTGCTCGAGCGTGGTCGCGCGGGTAAGTCGCCGTCGCTGGCCGAGGCGTCCGCCATGAAGCTCTACTGCTCGGAGACCGCCACCGATGTCGCCATGGAGGCGGTGCAGCTGTTCGGCGGCAACGGGTACATGTCCGAGTACCACGTCGAACAGCTGGCCCGGGACGCCAAGTCGCTGATGATCTATGCCGGCAGCAATGAGATTCAGGTGACGCACGTCGCCAAGGGCCTGCTCGCGCAGTAGGACCGCCGCCGTCCGGAGCTGCTCGCCGTGGCTCCGGACGGCCGGAATATGTTGTCATACAACTACATGGGGAGTCAGGCCATGATGCCCTCCGATCACAGCGTGGTGACGGAATCGACCCGGGTCTATGCCGGAGTGCGGACCAGGGAGCTGTCCGTCGACGGCGCGGGGCCGACAGTCCTACTGCTGCACGGCTATTGCGACAGCGCCGACACCTGGCGGGGAGTGCTGACGCGGCTGGCGGCGGCCGGACGGCGCGCGATCGCCGTGGATCTACCCGGCTTCGGCCTGGCCGATTCGCGGAGTACCGGACCGCTCACCCCGCAGTTCGACGCCTTCGCCGAGGCGCTCGTCGACGCGCAGGGTCCCGTTGTCCTGGTGGGTAATTCGCTCGGCGCGGCGACCGCACTGCATGCGGCCTCGCGTGACCGCACCGGCCGGATCCGCGCCCTGGTCACCCTGGACGAGCCGCTGCTGGCACACCATCTGGTGGCAAGGCTGGTGCGCCGCAGCGAGTTCCGGCGGTTCTTCGACGTCGCCGGTGCGCTGCCGGTGCCCGATCGGATGGTGCGGCGAGCGGTCGCCCTCGGGGTGTCCCGATTCGTGTACGGCCGCGGCCACCGCGCCGATCCCGCATTCATCGCGACGGCCCTGCGGTCGGTCCCGAATATGGCGGCCGCCGCCGCGCGAGGGCGCGATGCCGTTCGCTATGCGCGCGAACATGTTTCCGGGCACGGTAACCTCACCGTCTCGTGCCCGGTGCTCGTGGTGCATGGCGGAAAGGACCGCATCATCCCGGTGGCGGCGGGCCGGGATCTGCACGCCCAGCTTCCAGGCAGCGCCTTCGTGGTGCTGCCGACCGCCGGACACTGCCCGCAACTCGACGAGCCCGACAATGTGACTCAGTTGCTGCTCGGGGTTCTCGAGCGTGCGGGCAATCATGAGCAGGCGGGATAAGTCCGGTGTGCCAGTAGTTTTCGCGCCCGCCGAGTAGCTGCTACGGCTTGCGTGCCATGGCGCAGGCGATCAGCTGTTCCCACACCGACAGTTCCTGGGCGGGTCCGCCGATGCGCCGTACCCCTGCTGCCTCGGAGGAAGTCTCGTCGGGGGCGGGATGCCACAGCGCACACGGCACCAGCCGGGGCTCGAGTACTTCGAGATCGCCGAAGAGATCCAGGATTTCGTCCTCGCTGCGCCAGCGGCCACGCCCGAAGGTGGTCTGCAGTTTCTGCTCCGCGGCCTGCGTCTCCTCATTGTGCCCGGACCGGAAATGCGAGATGTAGACCAGACTTCCGGGCTGTATGCGCTCGGACCAGTAGCGCACCACCTCGCCCGGCTTCTCGTCGTCATTGAGGTGGTGCAGGGTCGCGCTGAAGATGATGCCCACCGGCTGGTCGAAGTCGAGGAGCCGGACGACCTCCGGATCGTTCCGAATGTCTTCCGCGTCACGCAGATCCGCCTGGATCACCGTGGTGGTCTCGTGATCGGCCAGCAGTGCCCGCCCGTGCGCCAGCACGATCGGATCATTGTCGACGTACACCACCCGGGCGTCGGGAATCAGCTGCTGCGCGATCTGGTGCACATTGTCGGCAGTCGGCAGGCCGCTGCCCATGTCCAGAAACTGCTTGATGCCGAGCCGCGTCATCTCGCCCACCGCACGCACCAGCGCCTGACGATTGGCGAAGGCGATCGCCACCGAACCGGGCAGGTCGTTCTTGAAGTAGTCGCCGACCTCCCGATCGACGGCATAGTTGTCCTTCCCGCCGAGCAGATAGTCGTAGACCCGCGCGATGCTCGGTTTGGATTGGTCCACCGGCGTGTGGTCGGTCATCTGTGGACATTCCCCCCAATGCTTCAGACAGCGCGCAGACGGGTGCGGCTGGCGTAGACGTGCTCCGCGATGAGCGTGGCGATGCGGTCGGGCGCCTCCAGCATGGGGACGTGACCCACATCGTGTACCAGAATACGGTCTGCGGAATCCGGGAGCTCCTGAAGGAAGCGCTTGGCATACGCGCGGTAGGGAATCACCCGGTCGTTTTCGCACATGAGCAGGCGCACAGGTGTTTTCAGATCCGACAGATCCTCCAGATCGGGGGCGCGCAGCACGCCGGCGATGAGCGGCAGCATGGCCCGGCAGTGCAGCGACGAGGTGATGGCGGCCTCGATGGCGCGGCGCGGGGCGGCCGCGGTGTTCTTGCTCAGGATCATGGCCACCGCCTGCCGCACCGGCGCGCTGAAGGCCAGCAGATCGGGCAGATATTTGCCGACCTCCACCAGCGGCACCAGCGACAGGAACTTCAATCCCACCCGAACCTGCAGGGCGGAAGGGGTTTGCCAGCCGCCTGCCGGGGCGATCGCGGTGAGCGTGCGGGCCCGGCCGCGCCGCGCCAGCTCGAAGCCCACCCAGCCGCCGAGCGAATTTCCCGCGATATGACAGGTACGCCAGCCCAATTCGTCCAACTGGTCTTCGACCCGGTCGGCAAGGGCACTGACATCCAGGTACCAGCCGTCGAGTTCGGGGCCGCCCCAGTGCCCGGTGAAGGCGGGAGCGAACACCTCGCAATGGGACGACATCCGTTGCGCCACCTGCTCCCAGCAGTGTGGCGACATCATGAACCCGTGCAACAGGAGCAGGGGATCACCGGAGCCGGTGTGAAGGGCACGCACGGGCGCGAGCGGGACGGTGGGCTTGTCGGTGCCTGACGTCATCGTCATCACCCCTTCCCGGACCTCGATGTCCGTGGAGAGTAGGTATAGCGGCATTGTACGGTCGTGGGGTGCCCAAAATCCTCAGCACGGTAAACGTCAATGGAGTGCGCGCCGCGGCCCCCAAGGGACTGCTCGCCTGGCTAGCGGTCACCGAGGCCGACATCATCTGCCTGCAGGAGACGCGGGCGACCGATGAGCAAACGCGTAGCGCACTGGCGCCCGCGCTCGAAGCCGGATGGTTCCTGACCCACGCCGAACCCGGCATCAAGGGCCGCGCCGGGGTGGCGATCCTGTCCCGCCGAGCACCCGATGCCGTGCGCGTCGGAGTCGGTCTCGACCAGGACGGAACCTGGTGTGCCGTCGAAGAATTCGCCGAGCTGGGGCGCTATGTGGAAGCCGACTTCGACGAGCTCACCGTGGCCAGTGTGTACGTGCACACCGGTGAGGCGGACACCCCGATGCAGGACGAGAAGTACCGCTTCCTCGATGCCATCGGCGCGCGCATGACCAGCATCGGCCGCGACTTCGTCATCAGCGGCGACTGGAATGTCGCGCACACCGAACTCGACATCAAGAACTGGAAGGGCAACGTCAAGAACTCCGGCTTCCTGCCGCAGGAGCGCGCCTGGGTGTCGTCCATGCTGGCCGCCGGATACGTGGACGTGGTGCGCCTGCTGCACCCGGACGTGCCCGGCCCCTACAGCTGGCACTCCTACCGCGGCCGCGCCTTCGACAATGATGCCGGCTGGCGCATCGACTACCAGCTGGCCTCCGGCGATATCGCCACCCGGGCCAAGCAGGCCGTGGTGGAGAAGGCCGCCACCTACGCCGAACGCTGGTCCGACCACGCTCCGGTCACGGTGCAGTACCGGTGAAGATCTCCTCGCGGGCGCGCGCCTGGCTGCTGCTGGGCGGCGCGCTGATCATGGTGCTGGTCGCGGTGCTCGTCTCGCGCGGCGGCGATCACGCCGCCACGACGAGCGGCGCCAAGGTGACCACCACGGTCTCCGGAAAGACCACGACCGCAGCCAAACCCGGGCCGCGCGCCACCGCGCCCGGCGCCGTGGATGAGCCGACGCACGCGGCCGGTGTGCCCGATCGCGCCTACCAGACGCTGATCGAGATCGACGCGGGCCGCTGGCCCGGCTCCGCCAATTCCCCCGGGACACATGGCGGGGACACCTGGATGAACCGGGGCGGCAGTCTGCCCGCACAGGATTCGAGCGGTAAGAAGATCTCCTATCAGGAGTGGGACGTCAATCCGAAGAAGCCGGGCCAGGGCCGCGACGCCCAGCGCATCATCACCGGCAGCGACGGTTCCGCCTATTACACCGGTGACCACTACAACACCTTTGTGAGGATGCGCTGATGTCCGAGCTGACGCTCTCGCAGTTCCTCTCCGCCCCAGGGAAATCCGTTGCTTCCGGTACCCCTGGTGACTCGGGCCGAGCGGCGCAACCCGCCACCCTCGGCGTGCTTCCGGTCGGGGCGGCCGAATTCTCCGGTGTGCGTGCGCAAATGCCCGAGGACTATTTGTCGCGGGAGCTGCGGGGGCGCAAGATGCGCACGGTGGCAGAGGTTTTCGACGAGTTCGCGGCGGCGTTTCAGTTTCCGTACTACTTCGGGCAGAACAAGGATGCCTTCGACGAATGTCTGCGGGATCTGGACGAATTCATCGGCCCGGCCCGGGGGTACGTGGTGGTGGTGCGTAATGCCGCGCTGCTGCTCACCGAGCAGCCCGGGGAACGGCACTGGTTCGCCGCGGCGATGACCGACAGTGCGGGGCACTGGGCCGAGCGGGAGGTGGCATTCCGGGTGGTGCTGCAGGACGCCGCACCCGCCGGTATCGAGGCGGCGGCGCTGCGGCTGGGATAGCCGATCGGCAGGGGCGGGACAGCCGGACAGCCGAGCCGGATTCATCGGACTTTCCCGCTCCGTTCACCTTCCCGCGTATCTGCGTGTGGCAGGCGCTGCAATGGTCACGCTATTGCGATCGCGGCCTGACGCGATCGAATGATCCGGGAGGTCCCATGCAAGCCCCGTCTCGCCGTCGCCTGGGCAGGCGAAGTCGCACCGCTGCCGCGTTCACCGCGCTGGTAGCGCTGAGCGCGACCGCGTGCTCCGGTTCCCCGGGGCAGTCGGCAGCCGATACCGCGACGCCGATCAAGCACGTCGTGGTGATCTTCCAGGAGAACGTCTCCTTCGATCACTACTTCGGCACCTACCCGAAGGCCGCGAACACCGACGGCACCCCGTTCACCGCGCTGCCGAATACGCCCTCGGTGGACGGGTTCACCCCCGACCTGCTGACCAAGAACCCCAACAAGTTCCAGCCGCAGCGACTCGGCGGCCCGAACCAGCAGGTCACCTGCGATCAGGACCACGAGTACAAGGACGAGCAGTCCGCCTTCGACGACGGCAAGATGGACAAGTTCGTCGAGCACACCGAAATGGCCACCTGCAAGCCGCCGACCTTCGGCGCGCCGGGCATGGTGATGGACTACTACGACGGCAATTCCGTGACGGCGCTGTGGAATTACGCGCAGCACTACGCCATGAGCGACAACTCCTACGGCACCACCTTCGGGCCGTCGGCGATCGGCGCGCTGAACCTGGTGTCCGGCCAGACCCACGGCGTGACAAAGGAATTCATGCCCGGCGGCAAGCCGTTCCCGGCCATCGACGTGCTGGAGCAGGCGGGCAACGGCCAGGGCACCATCACCGACGACGCGCAGCCCTTCGGCGACGACTGCTCCAGTCGCGACCAGGTGCAGATGACCGGCACCAATATCGGTGACCTGCTGAACAAGAAGAACATCAGCTGGGGCTTCTTCGAGGGCGGCTTCAAGCCCACCGCGACCACCGGCGGTAAGGCCGTCTGCGGCGCGAACCACACGGTCGGCCCGATGCTCGGCGGCACCGGCAAGACCGGTGACCGGGCGTTCGACACCAAGGACGACTACATCCCGCACCACGAGCCGTTCCAGTACTACCCCTCGACCGCGAACCCGCACCACCTGCCGCCCACCTCGGTGGACAAGATCGGCCAGACCGATCAGGCCAACCACCAGTACGACCTGTCCGACTTCTGGTCGGCCGCGGACGCCGGGCACCTGCCCGCCGTCAGCTACCTGAAGGCCGCCGGCTACCAGGACGGCCACGCCGCCTACTCCGATCCGCTGGACGAGCAGCAGTTCCTGGTCGAGTCCATCAACCACCTGCAGAAGCTGCCGGACTGGAAGGACACCGCGGTCGTCATCGCCTACGACGACTCCGACGGCTGGTACGACCACAAGTCCGCTCCCGCGGGCCTGTCCTCCAGCTCGCCGTACGACGCCCTGAACGGCCCGAGCACCTGCGGCGACGTGAACGGTAAGCACGCCACGTACCAGGGTCGCTGCGGTTACGGCCCACGCCTGCCGCTGCTGGTGATCTCGCCCTACGCCAAGTCCAATTTCGTCGACCACTCGGTCACCGACCAGAGCTCGATCCTGCGATTCATCGAGGACAACTGGAAGACCGGTCGCATCGGCGACGACTCCTACGACGACCGCGCCGGCGTCCTCGACCCGATGTTCGACTTCAACTCTCCCGCCCAGCCCGCCCTGGTCCTCGACCCGAAGACCGGTGCCAGGAACTAGCCGAATCCTGTTGAGCGCCCGGCCTTTTGATCCGAAGAGGCCGGGCGTTTTCGGTGTTCTACGGGTTGGTCAGGGCCGCAATCGGGTGGCCATGTCTTCACCGAGAAGCACGAAGATGTCGGTGGTGTGGTCAATGAGGTCGTCCCGGGTCATGGGGAGATCGCCTTGGAGCCACGCGGTGAGGGTTTGGACGAGGCCGCCGACCAGATATGTTGCGCGGAAGCTGATTACGGGGTCGGGTTCGGCGTCGGTCAGGCCGTAGAAGTCGATGCCTTCTGCGGCAACGATATTGGCGAAGGCGCGGATGGTGTGCACGGTGCGGGTGCGCAGTTCGGGGGTCGCGGAGCTGACGGCGAGGGCTACGCGGGCCTTGCGGGGGTCGTCGGTGAGCACGTGGATGCCCGCGGCTATCGCGGCGTGCGCTTTGCCCCGAGTGCTGTCGGGCGCGGTGTGCAGAGCGTGCAGCAGGGCGGCGGCCAACTCCTCGGCGATGGTGTCGAACAACGCGGACAGCACGGCGTCGCGGCTGTCGAAGTTCTCGTAGTAGTAGCGCTCGTTGAGGCCCGCGCCGGAGCAGAGCGCGGCGACGGTCAGTTTGTCCACGCCCTGGGCGCCGAGGATATCGAGGGCCGCGTCGAGCAGGGCGGTGCGGCGTTGTGTGCGGCGTTCGGCCGCCGAGATACCGCCGTAGGTCCGTTGCCCGGTCACGGGTCGATTCTGGCACGGCGACGATTCTGGTAGTAGGTCTTGCCAGAAATGACTATCTGGGGGACCCTGTTTCCAGATGCGGTGTGCCGCGTCACACCCTTGCTTCAGGAGGCAACGATGCCTGCACAGACCGGTTACTTCTCCGACGATTCGATGATCCGGCGCGTCATGCGCAAGCGGGCGGTGGGACTCACCTACGGGCAGCGCGCCCTGGTGATCGGGGCCGTGCACCCGCTGCTCTATGTCGGGACCGCCGAGAACACCCAGCATCGGACCACGCCGTATACGCGACTCGCGCTCACCGGCAAGCTCTTCGAAGCGGTCTCCCTGGGCACCCGCGAAGAAGCCGATCGGGCACGCTCTTTCACCCGCAAACGCCACAGCACGGTGGAGGGCGCGCTGCCCGAGCATGCGGGACAGCACAATCCGGCGGGCACCCGCTACTCCGCGCACGATCCGCACCTCATGTTCATGACCATGGCCTTCACCCTCGATTCCGCCGAGGTCATGCACGATCTGCTGGTCCGCAAGCTCACCCCGGGCGAGCGCGAAGGTCTCTTCCAGGACTACTGCCGCTGGGGCGAACTGTTCGGCATGCCGCGCGAGGCCGCGCCGGCCACCTATGCGCAGTTCCGCCGCGACTACGACGGCTACCTGGCCTCCGACGAGGTGTTCCTCACCGACGAGGCCAAAATCGTCGGCGCATACCTCATGGGCCAGCGCGTCGCCTATCCGATGCCGATGCCGATTCAGCAGGCGCTGGGCGGCTTCTCACTTCTGGTCCAGGGCAGCCTCCCGCCGCGCATTCGCGAAATGTACGGCGTGAGCTGGGGAATGCGTGAGGAGATCGCCTGCCGCGGCCTGGCCCGGGCGGTCCGCACCGCGCACATTTCCCCGCCGCTCGCCCCCAAGCTGCTGCGCGGCTCGCTGACCGGCCCGAGCTATCCGCTCTACCGCCTCGCGACACGCCGCGAGCAGCGCCTGATCAGCGCCGGTCGGCCCAGCATGCCGGGGGTCGATCCGCGCAACTGGGTGGCCAGACATTCGGCCTGAGCCGCATGCGAAGATCAGGGCATGTCGAGTCCTGAGCCCTCCGCCGAACGCAAGCAGCGGGTCCTGTCCGGTATCCAGCCGACCAGCGATTCGTTCCACTTCGGGAACTACCTTGGCGCCGTGCAGTATTGGGTGCGGCTGCAGGACGAATTCGACGCCTTCTACTTCATCCCGGACCTGCACGCCATCACCGTGCCGCAGGATCCCAAGGAACTACGCAAGCGCACCAAGGTCTCCGCGGCGCAGCTGCTGGCGCTGGGCGTCGACCCCGAGAAGTCGACGCTGTTCGTGCAGAGCCAGGTGCCCGAGCACGCCGAACTGACCTGGGTGCTGAACTGTCTCACCGGCTTCGGCGAGGCCAGCCGCATGACCCAGTTCAAGGACAAGTCGGTCAAGCAGGGTGCGGAGAACGCGACCGTCGGCCTGTTCACCTATCCGGTGCTCATGGCCGCCGACATCCTGCTCTACCGCCCGCAGCTGGTGCCGGTCGGCGAGGATCAGCGCCAGCACCTGGAGCTGACCCGAAATCTGGCGCAGCGCTTCAACACTCGGTACAAGAAGACCTTCGTGGTGCCGGAGGCGCATATCGTCACCGGCACCGCCAAGATCTACGACCTGCAGGATCCCACCTCCAAGATGAGCAAATCGGCCTCCTCGGACGCCGGTCTGCTCAATCTGCTCGACGATCCCAAGGTCTCGGCCAAGAAGATCCGCTCCGCGGTCACCGATACCGGGCGCGAGATCCGTTACGACCCGGAGACCAAGGCGGGCGTGAGCAATCTGCTGGTCATTCTGAGCTCGCTCACCGACACCCCGATCGTCACGCTGGAACAGGACTTCGAGGGCAAGGGCTACGGCGATCTCAAATCCGCCGCCGCCGACGCCCTGGTCGAATTCGTCACCCCGCTGCGCGCGAAGGTCGACGAGTACATGTCCGACCAGACCGAACTCGACCGCATCCTGCGCTCCGGCGCGGATCAGGCCCGCGAGGTCGCGAGCAAGACCCTGGCCCAGGTGTACGACCGCGTCGGGTTCCTCGCCCGCTGACAGCCCGCGAACCCGGCTGTGGCGAAGGTCGCGATTCGGCCGACGCGCACCGAATTTACGGTGCGCGCATCGATCCGGATGCGAGAGTAGAGGTCTGATCAGGGCGTACCGAGCGTTGCGGAGGTAAGCGGTGTTCGGCAAGGTCAAGGCTCGGATCGAGCGGGAGATCGAGAAGCGGCACTGGCTCGATCATGTGGTGCGCGCCGCGGGACGGTATCAGCGCCAGCGCGGCGACTACTACGCCGCGGGCATTACGTATTTCACTGTGCTGTCACTGTTTCCGCTGCTGATGGTGGGATTCGCGGTCGCCGGATTCGTGCTGTCCCGAAATCCGCACCTGCTCACCGAGATTCAGAACAAGATTGTCGAGAACATTCCGGGCTCGGCCGGGCAGCAGCTCAATGACCTGATCAAAGAGGCGGTCCGCTCGCGCGCCGGGGTCGGCGTCATCGGTCTGGCCACCGGCGCCTACGCGGGGCTCGGCTGGATCGCGAACCTGCGCGCGGCGCTCACCGAACAGTGGGAACAGCCGAGCAAACCCGGAAACTGGGCGCGGACCAAGCTCTCGGACCTGGGGGCGATGATCGGATTGTTCCTGGCCATCGGGATATCCGTCGGCCTGTCGGTACTCGCCTCCAGCGGCCTCATCTCGGCGCTGCTGCGGCGCTGGCACATTCACGAATCCACCGCCATCACACTGCTGCTCACGCTGCTGTCGCTGCTGCTGGCCGTGCTCGCGAACTGGGCCGTCTTCGTCTGGATCATCGCCCGCATGCCCCGGCATCCGGTGACGCTGCGCAGTGCGGCCCGGGCGGCGCTGATCGCGGCGGTGATCTTCGAGGCCTTCAAACAGCTCGCCTCGATCATTCTGAAATCGGTCGTGAACGGCCCGGCCGGGGTGGCGTTCGGGCCGATCCTCGGACTGATGGTCTTCAGCTACTTCACCGCCCGCATCATTCTCTTCGCCACCGCCTGGGCGGCCACGGCCACCGAAAACGATGTGCCGGCGGATATTCCACCGCCCGCCCCGGCCGTCATCGAACCCCGTGGTGTGGGTCCGGGACTTCCGGCCGGAGCGGGTGCGGCGCTGTTCGGTGCGGGAGCGGTTGCCGGAGCACTGCTTTCGGCGCGCCGCCGGCGCTGAACCGCGGTCAGCGCCGGCGGCGGCTCATCCGGCGCGCGCCCGCCAGCAGTACCAGCACCAGAATCACGCCACCCACGATGAGCGTGGTGCGCAGATTGTTGTTGCTCGAACCGGAATCGCCGGAATCCGCGGCGGGTTCCGCCACCGGCGGACGTGCCACCACCACAGTCGAATCCGGCGCCTTCGCGCCCGCGTCGGGCAGGCTGCCGACATTCGATCCGGCGGGCAGCGCGAACGCGTAGTCGAGCAGCTTGGCCGCCTGCTCGTACGGCCGGAACGGCAGCACATCGGCCTTCATCAGCGTGACCTCGAGCCGATGGCCGTTGCGCTGCGCGCCCGCGACGAAGGTCTGCCGCGCATCGTCGGTGTACCCCGTCTTACCGCCCAGCGCGCCGTCGTATTCGTAGAGCAGGTGGTTGTCGTTCGCGATCGGAAAACCCGGATGATCCTTGTCCTCAGGGTTTTTCGGATCCGCCGGGAACCCCGGGAAGTCGAACTGCTCGGTGTGGATGAGCTCGGCGAACAGCGGAATCGTCATGGCATCGCGGAAGATCGTCGCCAGATCGTAGGCGGAGGTGCTCATCCCCGGACCGTCCAGGCCGGACGGGGTCGCGGCGCGAGTATCCAGGGCGTGCAGGCGTTTCGCCATATCGTCCATCTTGCCCACGGTGGCCTCGTCCCCGCCGAGCTGAGCCGAGATGGCATGCGCCGCATCATTGCCCGACGCCATGATGAGCGCGTGGAACAGCTGTGCGTTGGTGTACTGCCCACCCGGCCCGATACCCACCCGGGTGCCGTCCGCATTGGCATCGTCCTGGGTGCCGATCACCGTCTTGTTCATATCCAGCACCCGCAGCGCCACATCCGCCAGCAGCACCTTGATGGTGGACGCGGGCCGATAGCGACCGTGCGGATCCTTGGCCGCGAGCACCTTCCCGGTATCGAGATCCGACACCACCCACCCCGTCGCGGAGATTCCCTCCGGCAATTGCGGTGCGCCCGAGGGCAGGATCACACCGCATCCGCCGAGCTGATCGCCGCCGACCGGCGGGCTCGGAATCGGCAACGGCTGCGGTGCGGAATCACCCGGCTCGGGCACCTCGGAGGCGTCGATCGGCGGCGGGGGAGCGGTCTTGTTCGGACAGCCGTCGGTATTCGGGGTGGTGAACGGCGTCGTGGTCGTACTGCTCGGCGGTGCTGCCGTCGCTGCGCCGGGTAGTGGCGCATACGCCACCCCGGCCACCGCGGTGAGTCCGGCCGCGAGGGCGGCGGCGGTGATCAGCGAGAGGCGATGCCGGCGGCCGGGGGGACTGGGGTCTTGGCGCGAAAGCCTGCGAATGCTCATCGCTCACGAGCTTAAAGGCGCAACCTGTGGGTGGCCGGGGAGGTCGAGGCGCGTCCCCGCAATGCGACTGCGGGGACGCTGAAAAGTACTGGCCGCCGGTTATTCCGCGGTCTTGGCGACCGGGCAGCCGTGGGCGAGCGGGCCGAGCAGCTTGTTGTTGTCGTAGAAGTGCTCCAGCTCGAGGATGCGCAGATCCTCGCTGACCTTGGCAATGGTGATGCCGGTCATCTCGATGAGCTCACCGGTCGGCTGGTGACCCTGGTACTCACCGGTGTAGCGACCCCAGTGCCGCCACTTGAAGGTGACGGTCGGCGGGCCGGCCAGCACCTCCAGCACCTCCCAGAAGAAGCCGCCGGGGAACGCGGTGTGGAAGATGTGGTGCGAGGACTCGAAGGTCTCGCCGCCCGGGTAGTAGGGGTTGTCGCCGATCAGGATGTTGTAGGAGCCGATCCGCGCGAACTCCTCGGAGTCCTGCCATTCGCCGCCGTTGACCCGGCCGCGGTAGTGCTCGGCCACCAGCGAGACCCAGGTGGCCGGATCCTTCTTGTGCGAGACCTCCATCTCGAAGACCTTCACCAGCTCTTCGACAATGAATTCCAGCGAATCCGGCGCATGGTCGGTGGTGCGCTCGACCGGCATGACGGTGTGGCTGAGGTGGTAGTCGGGGGCTTCCTCGCGCCAGTCTTCCGGTGCGGCAGCGGCGATTACGGCTTCACGTCCTTGCAGGTGCAAAGGCGTTACGGATTCTGTTGCTTGATCGGTCATTTGGTGCCTTACATCTCCAGAGCCATTGCGGGATCTGTTAATTCGTAACTGACCGGATGAAGTTAGCAGCGTTCCGGGTGGCTGTCGCGACGAGGGCTGGACACTAGTCCAGCTGTGTGCGGCGGATACATGACACAACAAGTTTTGACACCGTCTAGCAAATGAGAGACTCTGTCATTATCAAGTTTGAATCAACTGATTGGAACTGTCATGAATGAGCCAGGAGTGCGCCGCTGGCTGGCCCTGGGTGCCTTGGCACTCGCCATGCTGACCATCGGGCTCGACGTCACCGTGCTGACCGTCGCGCTGCCGACCCTCGCCGTCGACCTGCACGCCGACACCAGCGCGCTGCAGTGGTTCAGCAGCGCCTACACGCTCGCCCTCGCCGCGGTCATGCTCCCCGCGGGCGCCCTCGGTGACCGATACGGCCGGAAGAAGATCCTGCTCGGGGCCCTGCTGCTGTTCGGCGCGGCCTCCCTCGCCTGCGCCTTCGCGGTCTCCTCCGGGCAGCTCATCGCCGCCCGCGTGGTCCTCGGCGTCGCCGCCGCGGCCATGATGCCGCTGTCCATGTCGGTGCTGCCGGGCCTGTTCCCCGATCCCGCGGAACGGCAACGCGCACTGACCATCTGGATCACCTCCACCGCCATCGGCCTGCCACTGGGACCGATCGTGGGCGGCTGGCTGCTGCAGAACTTCTGGTGGGGCTCGGTATTCCTGCTGAACGTGCCGCTGGTCGTCATCGGCGCGACCGCGGTGGCGCTGCTGGTCCCGGAATCGCGCAGCGGCAGCGTCTTCCGCATCGACCTGCCGGGCATCGCGCTCTCCGCGACCGGAATGCTCGGCCTCACCTACGGTTTCATCCGGCTCGGGCAGGAAGGCTGGGGCAACGGCCTCGGCTGGGCGGTCGTCGCGGCCGGGGTGGCGCTGCTCGCCGGCTTCATCCTGTGGCAGCGGCGCGCCGAGCATCCGCTGGTGGATCTCGGACTCTTCACCGCACCCGGATTCCGCTGGGGCACCGTCTATATGGTCATTATCAACTTCGCCATGTTCGGCCTGTTCTTCACCATGCCGCAGTACTTCCAATCGGTGCTCGGCACCGACACCCTGGGCAGCGGACTGCGCCTGCTACCGCTCATCGGCGGACTGTTGGTGGGTACCCGGGTGGTGGACAAGCTGCTGCCCAGGGCCGGGATGCGGGTGGTGCTCACCGCCGGATTCGCCTTCCTCACCGCCGGACTCGGCATGGCCGCGCTCATCACCGTGGATCGGCCCTACGGCTTCGCGGCCGCGGCCCTGGTGCTGGTCGGCATCGGCATGGGCTTCGTCATGCCCGCCTCCATGGGCCTGGCCATGAGCGATCTCAGCCCCGACCGCGCGGGCTCCGGTTCGGCGCTGCTGCAGGCGCTGCGGCAGGCGGCCGGCACCATCGGCGTCGCGGTACTGGGCACCGTGCTGGCCACCCAATACCGTTCCAGCCTCGGCGATCTCGATCACGAACCGCTCTCCGACGGTGTCAATGCCGGGGTGGGTGCGGCCCGCGCACTCGGTGATCCGGCCGTGCTCGCGCACGTGCGATCCGCGTTCGTCGACGGTATGAGCGTCATGATGTGGGTCTGCGCGGGGGTGGCGCTGGCGGCCACCGCACTGGCCCTGCTGCTCACCCGGAATCGGCCGGCCGCGCCGGAGCTCGCGCCCGATGCTGCACAATCGGTTCATGTCGGCTGAGCCCAAGCACACCACGATCCCGGCCGGGGCCAAGAGCGCCCCGGCCGGGATCGGCCTGCGGGAACGCAAGAAGGAACGCACCCGGCGCACCATTCGCACCGAGGCGTTCCGGCTCTTCCGCGAGCACGGCTACAACGAGACCACCGTCGAGCAGATCGCCGAGGCGGCCGATATCTCGCCGAGCACCTTCTTCCGGTACTTCCCATCCAAGGAACAGGTGGTGCTCGCCGACGACGTGGACCCGATCATGATTCGGGCCATCGAACGGCAGCCGTTGGATATGCCGATCCTGGCCGCCCTCCGCCAGGCCGTCATCGACTCCTTCGACGAAATGGATCCGGAGCTGTTCGCCTTCGAACAGGAGCGCGTCGATATGGTCTATTCGATTCCCGAGCTGCGCGGTGCCATGGCCCGGGAATTCGAGCGCAATATCGTCCTCATGGCCGGTGTGATCGCGCCTCGGTTGGGCCGCAGCACCGACGATTTCGAGATCCGCGCGCTGGTCGGTGCGATGACCGGTGCCATGTTCGGGATTGTCGGTTCGTCCGGACGGGTGCCCTTCGACAGGGATCTGATCGTGCGGGTCATCGACTTCCTCGCCGCCGGAATGCCGCTCTAGACAGGCTGTTCCAGCAGTCCCGCGACGACCTCGTCGTCCACCGTGGCGAAGAAACCGCCGACCACATCCTCGATTTCGGCAATGGAGTCGGCGCAGTACAGCACCGGCTGATAGTGCGTGATGTCGTAGACGGCGGTGCCCATCTCCTGAATGTGCAACGGCCGCAACCGCGCATCGCGGAACTCCTCGATCTCGCCGAACGAGGAGAGCAAACCGGCTCCGTAGCAACGGACTTCGCCGTGCTCGCGCACCACGCCGAACTCCAGTGAGAACCAGAAGACATCGGCCAGGAACTTCAAGGCCCGCTCGGAGGTGAGCCGGGCCACGGCCGCACCCACCGTCTCGTACAGCGCGGCGAAGCGCGGACTCGCCAATTGATTGGCGTGGCCGAGGATTTCGTGGACGGTATCCGGCTCCGGTGTATACAGCGGGGCCGAATGATGGCGAATGTACTGGGTGGAGTGGAAGATCCGATCCGCGAAAGAGCCGAAGAACTCGCGCAGCGGTACCAGGCCGGCGGCGGGGGCGTAGCGGAAACCGGTGAGCGGTAACAGATGCGCCGTCACCTCGTCCAGCTGCGGAATGTGATCGGTGGGCAGTGCGAGCCGCCGCGCCGCCTCGATCACCTCGGTGCAGGCGTAGCGCTCACGCTTACGCGCCAATTCGGCGGAGACGATCCGCCAGACTTCCTGTTCCTCGGCGGTGTACTCGATCTGCGGCACCGGCGCGCCCGGCCGGTAGTCCAGGGCCAGCGCGGCGATCGCATTGCGGCGGATGCGGTACAGCGGATCGTGCACGCCGGGATGCTCATCGCTCAAATGCACCGTCACATCGCCGTCGGCCCCCTTGGTGACCGGCGAATACAGCTGCGCCTCGGTGAACATGCCTTGATGCAATCACCGCCGTGTGATTCAGACAACAAACACCCGCTCAGCTGAGCAGATTGCGTAGCTGAACAGGTGACATATGACGAGCGACGGCCCTTTTTGCCAGTCCCACTGCGCATTCGATGCAGTAGAGCGGGGCGTACTCGAGAGGTCCGGTGCTGCGCGGACTCGGCGCTGCGCGGGGCCGGGCGATAGCTACGG
This sequence comes from Nocardia sp. NBC_01388, assembly GCF_045040085.1. Taxonomy (NCBI): domain Bacteria; kingdom Bacillati; phylum Actinomycetota; class Actinomycetes; order Mycobacteriales; family Nocardiaceae; genus Nocardia; species Nocardia sp. NBC_01388. The sequence continues at coordinate 5,371,185 of NZ_CP109553.1, read as the reverse complement.
CGAAGGCCGCCCGCATTGCAGTGCGGGCGGCCTTCCGGGAGCGCTACCGGATTGCAGTCCGGGTCCCGATCAACGCGGGGCGTTGGCCGGATCGAGCAGTGTAGGAGTGCGGCCCTCGCGGTGCGCCTGGCGGGCGTCCTCGAGGAACTCGCGTGTGAACAGTGCCGACAGTACGGCGATACCGCCGCGGTGGATGCGGAATTCGCTACGGTCGGCGGCGCCGACGAGGCGGATGACCCGGCCTGCGGCGTCCTTCGGGCAGGCGAAATCCTTGACCCGGCCGCGACCGGTCCACTCCAGATCGGACTGGACGATGACCGCGTCCTCGGGGACCAGCAGTTTGACCATGGCGTGGTCGAGGCCGGCGTGCACCACGATCTCGTCGTCGCCCTCGATCAGCGGCGAGCGCAGGTCGATGACGACGCTGCCGTAACGGGCCTTGACCTCGAAGTGATTGGCGGCGGTCCAGTGACGCCGGCCGCGCCGCCTTCACCACCTGGCTGACCGAGATGATCGCGCAACCGCGCAATGAATTCCCCGAATTCCCCGCGGCGCTGTCGTTCCTGATGCTTCTCGGCCCGGACCAGGCAAAGGCGGAACTCGAGCGCCGCATTGTCGCGACGCGCGCCCGCATCGCCGAAATAGACTCCGACGCCGCGCAGTCCGCGCCACTCGGCCTACCCCGGATCGTCACCCTGGAAGACGAATACCAGCGCGCCGTCGCCGAAGCCGAGCTCCGCTGGCTCGAGGCCGTCGTCGCGGACCTCGCAGCGGGCACCCTGACCTGGTCGTGGGAATCGCTTGTCTCGCACGCGGATCAGTCGATCCGCAGCTGAATCATCCTGTAGCACAACAAAAAAGGCCGCCCGCATCGAAAGATGCGGGCGGCCTCGGCTTACGGGGTGAGCGCCGCTCCCGGGGTTTCAGGGGGGGTACCCCTGAGAGTCCCGAGAGTTGTTCTGCGCCTGCCGAGTGCTGCGTCTAGCGGGTGAAGAGCAGTGCGCGCTTCACTTCCTGGATCGCCTTGGTGACCTCGATGCCACGGGGGCACGCGTCGGTGCAGTTGAAGGTGGTGCGGCAGCGCCACACACCCTCGACATCGTTGAGGATGTCCAGGCGCTCGCGGGCGCCCTCGTCACGGCTGTCGAAGATGAAGCGGTGCGCGTTCACGATCGCGGCCGGGCCGAAGTAGCTGCCGTCGCTCCAGTACACGGGGCAGGAGGTGGTGCAGCAGGCGCACAGGATGCACTTGGTGGTGTCATCGAAGCGGGCCCGGTCGTGCTGGGACTGGATGCGCTCCATGGTCGGCTGGTTACCCGTGGTGATCAGGTACGGCTTCACCGCCTTGAAGGCGTCGAAGAACGGTTCCATATCGACCACGAGGTCCTTCTCCACGGGCAGGCCGCGGATCGGCTCGACGGTCATGGTGAGGTCCTTGCCGTTCTTCGGCAGCAGGTCCTTCATGAGCACCTTGCACGCCAGCCGGTTCACACCGTTGATGCGCATGGCGTCCGAACCGCAGACACCGTGGGCACACGAGCGCCGGAAGGTGAGCGTGCCGTCCAGGTAGGACTTGATGTAGAGCAGCACATTCAGGAACCGGTCGGTCGGGAGCACGGGGACCTTGAACTCGTCCCAGTGGTTGCCCAGGTCGTTCTCGGGATTGAAGCGCGCGATCTTGACCGTGATCAGGACCGAGCCGGGCGGCACCGGCGCAGGCTTCTGCGGGGCCGCCTTGTCGAGTGTCGCAGTCATCAGTACTTACGCTCCATCGGCTCGTAGCGGGTCTGCACCACCGGCTTGTAATCCAGGCGGATATCGGAGATCAACTCCGGACCCGTCTTGTAGGCCATGGTGTGGCGCATGTAGTTGGTGTCGTCGCGGTTCGGGTAGTCCTCGCGAGCGTGTCCTCCGCGCGATTCCTTGCGATTGAGCGCACCCACCACGGTGACCTCGGCCAGCTCCAGCAGGAAGCCCAGCTCGAGAGCCTCGAGCAGATCGCTGTTGTAGCGCTTGCCCTTGTCCTGCACGGTGATCCGGGTGTACCGGTCCTTGAACTCGTGGATGTCGTTGAGGACCTGCTTGAGGGTGTCCTCGGTGCGGAACACGCCAGCATTGGCATCCATGGTGGCCTGCAGCTCGCCGCGGATATCGGCCACGCGTTCGTTGCCGTGGTCGGACAGGATCAGCGCCAGCCAGTCCTGCACCATCTGCGCCGGGTTCTCCGGCAGCTCGGTGAACTCGCTGCGCTGGGCGTACTCGGCGGCGGCAATGCCGGCGCGGCGGCCGAACACATTGATGTCCAGCAGCGAGTTGGTGCCCAGGCGGTTGGAACCGTGCACCGAAACGCACGCGCACTCGCCGGCGGCGTACAGGCCGGGGACCACATCGGTGTTGTTGGCCAGCACCTCACCGCGAATGCGGGTCGGGATGCCGCCCATGACGTAGTGGCAGGTCGGCATGACCGGCACCAGCTCGGTCACCGGGTCCACGCCCAGGTAGGTGCGGGCGAACTCGGTGATGTCGGGGAGCTTCTCCTCGAGCACATCCGCGCCGAGGTGGGTCACGTCGATGTAGACGTAATCCTTGTTCGGACCGGCGCCGCGGCCCTCGGCCACCTCGAGCACCATCGAGCGGGCGACGATGTCACGCGGCGCGAGGTCCTTGATGGTGGGGGCGTAGCGCTCCATGAATCGTTCACCCGACGCATTGCGCAGAATGCCGCCCTCGCCGCGGACCGCCTCGGAGATGAGGATGCCCAGACCCGCGAGGCCGGTCGGATGGAACTGGTGGAACTCCATGTCCTCCAGCGGAAGTCCCTTGCGGAACACGATCGCCATGCCGTCACCGGTGAGGGTGTGCGCATTGGAGGTGGTCTTGTACATCCGGCCCGAGCCGCCGGTCGCGAAGATGATCGACTTCGCGTGGAAGATGTGCAGATCGCCGGTGGCCAGCTCGTAGGCGACCACACCGGTCGCGACGGTGCCGGTCATCACCAGGTCGAGCACGTAGAACTCGTTGTAGAACTCCACGTCGTGCTTGACGCAGTTCTGGTACAGCGTCTGCAGGATCATGTGGCCGGTGCGGTCGGCGGCGTAGCACGCGCGACGCACCGGAGCCTTGCCGTGGTCACGGGTGTGACCGCCGAAGCGCCGCTGATCGATCTTGCCCTCGGGCGTGCGGTTGAACGGCAGGCCCATCTTCTCCAGATCGAGCACCGCGTCGATGGCCTCCTTGGCCATGATCTCCGCGGCGTCCTGGTCGACCAGGTAGTCACCACCCTTGACGGTGTCGAAGGTGTGCCACTCCCAGTTGTCCTCTTCCACGTTCGCGAGCGCGGCGCACATGCCGCCCTGCGCCGCACCGGTGTGGCTGCGGGTCGGGTAGAGCTTGGTCAGGACAGCGGTGCGGACGCGGGGTCCGGACTCGATCGCCGCGCGCATGCCTGCGCCACCGGCGCCGACGATGACGACGTCGTACCGGTGCTCCTGAATCGGTCGGGATTCACTCATCGGAGTTGGCCTGTTCCTAACTGATGTTGGGGTCGAAGGTGAAGATCACGTAGGTGCCGGTGACCATGACGAGAATCATGGACACGACCAGCGCGGCCTTCAGCCAGAAGCGGGTGGAGTCCTTGCGCGCGTAATCGTCGATCACGGTGCGCAGGCCGTTGCCGCCGTGCAACTGTGCGAGCCACAGCATGGTCAGATCCCAGATCTGCCAGAACGGCGAGGCCCAGCGGCCGGCGACGAACGCGAAGTTCAGCCGGTGCACGCCGCCGTCGAGCATCAGCATGATCGTCATATGGCCGATGACCAGGACGACGAGCAGCAGGCCGGAGGCACGCATGAACAGCCACGCGTACTTCTCGAAGTTGTTGCCACCCTGGCGCCGCGGGGCGCGGGGCGCGTCCAGGCTGGCGGGGCGGTCGTAGGACTTACCGAGAACAGGTGCGGTCATCTCGAGGCTCAATTCGTCAGCAGGTAGAAGAGCTGGCGGCCGATCCCGGCGCCCGCGACAAGGATCCAGATCGTGAGCACGATCCAGAGCATCTGGCGCTGGTAGCGGGGCCCCTTCGACCAGAAGTCGACCAGGATGACGCGGATGCCGTTGAACGCGTGGAACAGCACGCAGACAACGAGACCCATCTCCATGAGGGCGACAATCGGATTCTTGTACGTCTCGATCGCCTTGTCGTACGTGTCCGGGCTGACGCGCACGAGCGCGGTGTCCAGGACATGGACGAACAGGAAGAAGAAGATCGTCACACCGGTGATGCGGTGGAGCGCCCAGGACCACATACCGGGGTCGCCTCGGTACAGGGTCCGCTTCGGCTTGGCCGGAGCTTCTAGCGTGGTCATAGAGTGCGGTGCCTCCAACGTCGTTGATGGACCCGGTCAGATCCGGCGCGGAGCCATTGGACTGTCGATAACACCAGCTCACAGCCGGAATCGTCGTCCGGTGGCAGTGCTGCAGGCCCGCAGTCGGGAACCTGAACCGATCTGTCGTGAACTCTAATCCCAGCCCCGTATCGGAACTAATTCGGCGTGCCGCTCGTTGGCCGGAAATATCCTGAGTTAGGTTTGCCTTTCCTGATCTCCGGGGTGGTGTCCGAGGGCTTCCGCGTGGCTATTTGCATGGGCATGGAAGGATGGTCCGATATGTCTGATATTGACTGGAATCTCTTGCGAGGCAGCGCATTTGAAGTCATGCGAAATGCCTATGCGCCCTACTCCCGTTTCCCCGTCGGTGCCGCTGCTCTCACCGCGGACGGGCGAATTGTGAGCGGCTGCAATGTGGAAAATATCTCATACGGTTTGGGCCTCTGCGCCGAATGTGTACTGGTCGGTAACTTGATTTCGTCCGGTGGCGGGCGGCTGCGCGCGGTCTCCGTCTGCGATTCCCGGGGCGAAATCCTGATGCCGTGCGGTCGCTGCAGGCAACTGCTCTTCGAACACGGGGGAGCGGACGCGCTCATCGACCACCGCGGCGCACCGGTCCCGCTGATCACCCTGCTCCCGGACGCCTTCGGTCCCGACGATCTGGAAGCCGGACAGCAGTAGCCCGCGGGAAATGTGGATCCCGGCCGAACGCGCGCCGGGATGACGAGGCCGAGTCAGCGTGCCAGGGTTGCGGGCATGAGTGTGCACTCGGCTGTTGACGTAATCCGGGCGAAGCGCGACGGCGGAGAGCTCAGCGACGCGCAGATCGATTGGGTGGTGGACGCGTTCACCCGGGGTGAAGTCGCGGACGAGCAGATGTCGGCCCTGGCCATGGCGATTGTCTGGCGCGGTATGACACGCCGCGAGACCGCCCGCTGGACCGCCGCCATGATCGACTCCGGCAAGCGCCTGGACTTCGGCGATCTGGCGCGGCCCACCGTGGACAAGCACTCCACCGGCGGCGTCGGCGACAAGATCACCTTGCCGCTGTCACCGCTGGTCGCGGCGTGCGGTGCGGCCGTCCCGCAGCTGTCCGGGCGCGGATTGGGCCATACCGGCGGCACATTGGACAAGCTCGAGGCGATTCCCGGCTGGCAGGCCGATCTTTCGGTGGACCGGATGCGGGAGCTGCTCGCGGATCCGGCCGTCGGCGCGGTGGTCTGCGCCGCCGGAGCCGATCTCGCCCCGGCCGACAAACGGCTCTACGCGCTGCGTGATGTGACCGGGACCGTCGAATCCATCCCCCTGATCGCAAGTTCCATCATGAGCAAGAAGATCGCCGAGGGCACCGGTGCGCTGGTCCTGGACGTGAAGGTCGGCCGGGGGGCATTCCTGAAGGAACTCGGCCAGGCCCGCGAATTGGCCACGGCGATGGTCGAACTCGGCACCGACGCGGGCGTGCGGACCGTGGCGCTGCTCACCGCCATGGACACCCCGCTCGGCCGGACCGCGGGCAATGCCCTCGAGGTCGCCGAATCGCTGGAGGTGCTCGCCGGTGGGGGACCGGCCGACGTCGTCGAGCTCACCCTCACCCTGGCCCGGGAAATGCTGGCCCAGGCCGGAATCGACGTCGACCCCGCCGCGGCCCTGGCCGACGGCCGCGCCATGGACCACTGGCGCGCGATGATCAGCGCCCAGGGCGGCGACCCCGGCGCACAGCTGCCCAGGGCGCGGCACACCGAAGTGGTTGCGGCCCCGGCCTCCGGGACGCTCGCCCGCCTCGACGCACTCGATATCGGCATTGCCGCGTGGCGCCTGGGCGCGGGCCGCGCGCGGCAGGGCGACAGCGTCCAATTCGGCGCGGGCATCGAAATGCATGCCAAGCCCGGCGATACCGTCACGGCGGGCAGGCCGCTGCTCACCCTGCACACCGATACGCCGGAGGCCTTCCCCGCGGCATTGGATGCGCTGCGCGACGCCTTCACCATCGGTGCGCCGCCCGCGCCGACTCCATTGATCCTGGGCCGCATCACGGCCTGACTGATCCTGGGTCCGGATCACGGCCTTGACCCTGCGTGCGGGCTGAGAATCGAGGAGGGTGGGGGCGCGGGGATCGGCCTAGCCTGGAAATCGTGAAGCACAGAAACTCATTGCGATTACGCGCATCGGCCGCGGCCTGTCTGAGCGCCCTCGCCCTCGGTGGATTTCTCCCGGCCGTCGCCTCCGCGCACTACGACACCTCCCCGCCGCCGCCGACCTCCAAGGGCGCGCCGCACCCGTATTACGCGAATTGCGATCAGGTGCGGGCGGAGGGCAAGGCGCCGCTGCTGGCCGGACAGCCGGGATACACCGGACTGCTGGACCCGAAGGGCACCGGTGTGGCTTGCGGCTACTAGCTCACCGTGCCCGATAGCTGCTGTGTCCATCGGGCGCTGTACCCAGTGGGTGAAGATCGGGCGAAGTCCAGCAACGTGAGGGCAACGACACGCCTACCAGTAGGTGACACAGGTCAACTGTCATGCCGCAGAACGGGAATGCGGCTACCGTTTCTACATGACTGGACCGACGCCCCTCACTCTCGCTTCGATCCGCCAGGCGCCGAAGGCGGTCCTGCACGATCATCTGGACGGCGGGCTGCGACCGGCCACCGTGCTGGAGCTGGCTCGCGACTGCGGATACGACCAGTTACCGGCTGGTGACGCGGAATCCCTGGGAAATTGGTTCCGGGACGCGGCGGACAGCGGATCGCTGGAACGTTATCTGGAAACCTTCGCGCACACGGTCGCCGTCATGCAGACGCCCGAGGGCCTGCTGCGAGTGGCGCGCGAATGCGCCGAAGACCTGGCCGCGGACGGAGTCGTCTACGCGGAGGTGCGCTTCGCCCCGGAGCAGCATCTGGAAAACGGGCTCACCCTGGACGAGGTTGTCGAATACACCCTCGCGGGATTCCGTGAGGGCGAGGCCATCGCCGCCGCGGCCGGTACGCCGATTCGGGTGGTCTGCCTGCTCACCGCCATGCGGCATGCGGCGCGCTCCCGCGAAATCGCCGAACTGACAATCAGATTCCGGGATCTGGGCGTCGGCGGCTTCGATATCGCGGGCGCGGAGGCCGGCTACCCTCCCACCCGGCACCTGGACGCGTTCGAGTACATGCGAGCCAATAACGCGCACTTCACGATTCACGCGGGCGAGGCGTTCGGGCTGCCGTCCATCCATGAGGCCCTTGCCTTCTGCGGCTGCGATCGGCTCGGTCACGGCGTGCGCATCACCGATGACATCACCGAGGGGCCGGACGGCCCCGTGCTCGGCCGGGTCGCGAATTACGTGCGGGACTTGCGAATTCCGCTGGAGCTGTGCCCGTCCTCGAATGTGCAGACCGGCGCGGTGCCCTCGCTGGACAAGCATCCCTTCGACGTGCTGGCGCGACTGCGCTTCCGAGTCACCGTCAATACCGACAACCGATTGATGAGCGATACCAGCATGAGCAATGAAATGCTCAAGCTCGCAGACACTTTCGGCTACGGCTGGAGCGACCTGGAGCGCTTCACCATCAATGCCATGAAGTCGGCGTTCATCCCGTTCCCCGAACGCCTGCGCATCATCGACGAAGTCATCAAACCGGGATACGCGGTCATGCTCGGCTGATTCCGGCTCAGAAGATGCTTACGCAACAACTGATTTCGTGAGCTTCGGGGTAACTCCGGGGGTACGTCCAAAACCGAGCCCCCTGCTCGACCGCCGGTCCGCAACGGCGGTCGAGTGGCTCTCATCCATAGCTTCGGGGTAACTCCGGGGGTACGTCCAAAACCGAGCCCCCTGCTCGACCGCCGGTCCGCAACGGCGGTCGAGTGGCTCTCATCCATCGGCGGAAGGTGCGGGGAGGCGGATGAGCGCCCTACTCCTTGCTGAGGCGAGCCTCGAACGCATCCTCCAGAACTCGCCAGGACGCCGCCTCCGCCGCGAACGGCGGGTTCGGGGCCATCCGGCCCGGGTCCGGGTTGAGCAGGTAGGAAACGTACCAGCCGAGCGGCGAGGAGACGGCGAGCGCCTTCTCGACGCTGTCCTCCTCGGCGTAATCGGCAGCGTCGGTGAACAATTCGACCGCGAGGTCGAGCTGATCGGTATCGACGGACTTCGGGCCCTGTGCCAGATCGTCGGCCAGGCCGGGCAGCACGTAGATGTTCTCCTCGTCCACCTCGACCTCCAGCGCACCGTCCACCGCGGAGGTCTGGATCTCGCTGTAGGTGCTCACCCGCACCAGATCGTGCTCGTGATCGTCGGCGAGGTAGCGGGCCAGGGCGCGCTCGGACGGGAACACCGAGATGGCGCCGTCCTTGCCGAGGAAGATCGGCTCGTCATCGACGTAGCAGCGCAGCGTGAACCAGGTGCCCTCACTGGTGATGATCTTGACCGGGTCGATGCCGACCTCGTGCCAGAACGAGAGCTCCTCGTCCTCTTCGTCCTCGTCCTCCGCGTCGAGGTCGACGGTCTCGATATCCTCGTCGGTGTCCACCACATCCTCGGCGTCCACGATGTTCTCTTCCGCCGCAAGCAGTTCCGCCTCGGCGACGGCGACCGCATCGGCATCCACGTCCGGGATCTCCACCACCGAGTCGATGGCGTCCAGCACACCGTCCCAGTCCTTGTTGATGGCCGCGCCGATCTGCTCCCACAGCTCCTGGCCCTCGCTACCGGCGAAGGCGCTGACGCCGCCCGGCAGTGCGCCCAGCACCGGATGCGATCCGAAGAACTTGGTCACGGCGTCGAGCTCGCACACATCGCCGATATTGCGGACCATCTCGAGAGTCTCCTCGAGTTCGGAGATGATCTCCGGATCCGGTTCGTCGGCCGCGAGCTCCGGCACGCCGACGAGATCGAAGACGAACTGCTCCTCCGGCTCCAGTTCGGCCGCCGACAAACCGGCGATGATCTTCCACGCGGGATGATCCACCAGATCGTTTTCGGCATCGGTCCGGATGAACGCGGCCAGCTCCGCTACGGAGTCGAAACCGTAGAGGTCTTCCTCGTGGCCGAGGAATGCCTGCCACTCATCGTCGCCATCTCGCCAGCGGGGCGCCCACAGGGTGACGAGATCGCCTTTGGTCAGTCCGAGCGCGATCGGGACGATGTCTCCAGAAGCCATGACCGGAAGCCTATCTAGTGGTCGCGTCAGGCACTATCCGGGCCGCCCCCAACATTTCCCGGCGCGATGGACTCGTGCAATCGGGCGAGTGCTTCGGCCCGTTGCGCACTGGCCTGTGCGGCCGCTTGCTGGCATGCCCACAGCACCAATTGCGATACCTCCGCCGGTGGCCGGGCGGTCACCGATTCGGCCAGCCAGAGCCCTGTCAGAGCGCCGTCGCCGTCCACTTCCGCGGTCACCGAACGGTCGTCGCTGGTGAATTGCCCGCGCACCCGGCCGAGCTCGTAGAGCGTGGCCTCCAGCGCTTCGAGCCGGTCGGCGACTGCGCTCACCAGTGCGTTCATCTGCTCGCTCATGCCTTCCCCAGCCAGCTCGCCGGACCGGTGTCGGCATCGTCGAGCCGGTCGAGTTCATCGACGGCGGCCTGCCGGGTGGGGAGGCCGAGCCGGTCGAGCAGTTCCGCGGGCATGCCGGTCGCGGCCAGCAGTTCGCGGCGGCGGGATTTGGCGACCAGGGCCGAGCGCTTGCTCAGCCGCAGGATTTCGTCGGCGAGAGCCTGTGCGCCGTAACGGTATTCACCGCGCTCGAAACGGATCTGCACCGGTATGCCCTGATCGGTGGCATGCACGGTGAGGGTGCCGGCGCGATTGCTGCTCGCCGCCACGGTGACCGGGGGGATCTCCGTGGCATCAGGACTCTGCGGCTGGGTCATACCTGCCTCCTCCGGGGCGGTTGCGGCTCAGGCCGTGGGCCTGTAGAAGCCGAGGAACCGTTCTCCCATGTTCTCCGTCCGAATCGGACCCGTCTGGACGGGATCGCCCGCCTCCACCAATTGACCGTTGCCGATCACCATTGCCACATGCCCGTCCCATACCGCGAGATCGCCAGGCATCAAGTCCCCTGGACCGACCTGCGGATGCCCGTACCCCTGCTCCTGCGCCAAACGCGGCAGCGAAACCCCCGCCTGCGCGTACGCCCACTGCGTCAAACCACTGCAATCGAGACCGACACCCGGTGTGGTGCCGCCCCAGACGTACGGCGTGCCGACAGCGCTGAGGGCATTGCGCACCGCATCGGCGGCCTGCTGGTTCGGGGCTTCCACGGTACTGCCGTCGGGCAGCGTGAGCTTCACCCCGGTCCCGGCGGGCCGGGTACCCGGCGTGGTCCGGTGGGTTCTGGCGGTGCTGTGCGGCGATGAATCACCGACCGACGCCGCGACCGTGGACAGTCCGCTGCCGGCCAGCGCGGCCCCGGACTCCAGCACGTTCCCGCCCGAGGCGGCATAGCCCGAACCGGTCTGCTGCGCTCCGCCGGATCCGGGATCGACAGCCGTCGCGATCGTCGCGGGAGGCTCGCCGCGCGTGGCCGCCGCGGGTCCGGCGGGCGGTGTCGCCGCGGCCGCGGCAGGCGGCGGAACCGGTGGCGGCGCGACCAATTCGCGCATGGCCGCGGTCTCGGATTCGAGCTCCGCCCGCACCCGCTCGACCACGTGCAGCGCTCGCCCCAGATGATCCAGAGCAGACCTGACAACGAGTGCCGCGGACGGCCCAGCCCCCGCCGCCCCCAGGCCCTCGGCCGAATCCAGAAACGACCGCAGCACCTTCGCCAGTTCCCGCTGCCCGGCCGCTATCGCCCCGCCCGCCCGATCCAGCACCTCCGCCATCGACTCCCCGTGATCGGAGACCGTGGCCGCACTCGTCTGCACCCGCAGCGCCTTGTCCATGGCCGCATCCCCACCCCGCCCGCGCCAGGAGTCGTACATCCCATCGACCCCCGAACGCCCGGCGGAGCGCACCCCGTCCACAACCCCCGAAGTCTCCCGAAGCGCCTCGACCGCACCCCCGGCCTCCCCACTGCCAAAACTGGCCAGCAGCTCCACAATCGGCCGCGCCAGCTCCGCCACATCCACCTCGCCGCTCATGCGTCCACCACCGGAAGCGCGGCACGGATCTGCCATGACGGTTTCCCGCCTGAGGTGCGCCGGCGACGGGCCCGCGCATCGAATGCCACGCGGTCGCGACTCACTTCCGCCCGGATCGGCCCGCGCCGGGTGCGGCCTGCCGGCAAGCCATGGTGGTGCGGGATACCGCGCGCCACTTCGAATGCCGCCGTCATGCGCTGAGCTCCGGGGCGTTGGCGTACCGGGTATCGGTGCCGACGTAGGTAGTTGCGGCGGCGGTGGTTGCGGTGCCGAGGGTGGTCAGGACGGCGGCGAGGGAGCCCAGGGTGGTGAGGTGGCCGGTGTGGGCGGCACGGTAGGCGGTGAGGAAATCGCTGCCGATGAGACCGAAGGCGGGGGTGAGTAGGAGGGGGTCGGCGGCGGTGGCACGCACCGTGGCCGCGGTGAGGGCGGCGGCCATGGTGGCGGCCGTGCTCGCGTAGGTGGTGAGGTCTTCGGGATCGATCGAGATCCGGTGCATGGATGCCCCCGTCGTGCCGGTCGCTGGCTGATTACGTCCTGCATGAGATTGGACGCACGCGGCGCGGCGGCAGTTCCGGGCCGAGGGGAATCTGCCGGGCTCGAACCGCGAATCAGCCCTACTGACCTATCGTTTTCCTATGCGCACTGACATCGTGGACCACCCGCTCGCCGCGGCATTGCTCACCACCATGCGCGATGCGCGCACCACCAACCCCACCTTCCGGGCCGCGCTGCGCGATCTGACCGGACTGCTCGTCTACGAGGCCATGCGCGAGGCACCCGTCACCAGGTTCCCCATCGCCACCCCGGTCGCGGCCGCCGAGGGCACCTGCCTCGCCGCCCCGCCGCTGCTGGTCCCGGTCCTGCGCGCCGGCCTGGGCATGGTGGAGACCGCGGAGAACCTGATCCCCGACGCCCGCATCGGATTTGTCGGTGTGGCCCGCGACGAGACCACGCACCAGCCGACCCCGTACATGGAGTCGCTGCCCGAGGATCTCGCGGACACCCCCGTCATCGTCCTGGACCCCATGCTCGCCACCGGCGGCTCGATGGTTTTCACCCTGGATCTGCTGGCCACCCGCAATGCCCGCGACATCACCGTCATCTGCGTGGTCGCCGCCCCCGAAGGCATTGCCGCCCTGGAGAAGTCGGGGCATCCGGTGCGCCTGGTCACCGCATCGATCGACCGGGGACTCAATTCCGACGCGTATATCGTCCCGGGTCTGGGCGATGCGGGAGACCGCCAATTCGGTCCCCGCTGAACGCGATCGGCCTAGAAGCCGAATGAACCCGTGCCGGTCTGCGGACCGCCCCGGCCGCCGTCGATGGCCCAGGTGCCGCAGTGCAGGGTTGCGAAAGTGGTGTCCTGGCTGGTGATTCGCACCGTCTTGGTGCCATTGCCGCCGTCACCGCGCTCGATGATGTCGGCGTCGGCGCCCAATCGCACCCACTGGCAGTCCGGTGCGGGGTTGTGCGTCGTGTAGTAGCCCGCCGAGATATCGGTGTTCACTGTGTAGGGGCCGTCGTGATCCATGACGGACCCCGCCGCTGAAGCGGTGCCGGCGGTGAGCGTCACTGCCGCCGCGGCGATGCCGAATCCGGTGAGCCACAGGGAATTACGCATATGCGGTCAATCCTTTCGTTCAGAGCTTTTCGCAGAAGGCCCGGATCTCGGAGAGCTGTTGCACCGCGGCGGCTTTCACGGCGCCCAGATCGGCAGCGGTGGCGACCGGCCGGACGACCTCCACGTAGCACTTGAGTTTCGGCTCGGTGCCGGACGGCCGGATGACTACCCGTAGCGAGTCGCCCTCGAAAACCAGTGCGTCGGTGCGCATCTGCCCGCGCAGCTGCGACATATCGGTGCAGGTCACCGCTTCTCCGGCAATCTCGGCCGGCGGGTTCGCGCGCAGCCGGTCCACCACGGCGGCCGCCTCCGCCGCATCGGCGAGCCGCAGCGACACCTGATCGCCCGCGTGCACGCCGAATTCGACCGCGTAACCGTCGAGTACCTCATCGACGGTGCGACCGGCCGCCTTCAGCTGGGCGATGAGATCGGCGGCCAGCACGGCCGCCGAGATCCCGTCCTTGTCCCGCACGGTGACCGGATCCACGCAGTGCCCGATGGCCTCCTCGTACGCGTACACGAGCCCGTCACCAGCGCGCGCCAGCCATTTGAAACCGGTGAGGGTCTCCGCGTATCGCGCGCCCCGGGCCGCCGCCACCTTGCTCAACAACCGGGACGACACGATCGTGGTGGCCACCAGCGACTCCGGCGCGGCAGTCCGCAGCACGAAATCGCCCAGCAGCACCCCGGTTTCATCACCGCGCAGCATGCGCCACCCGCTCGCCCCGCGCACCCCCACCGCACACCGATCCGCATCCGGATCCAGCGCAATGGCGATATCGGCATCGAGCCGCTGGGCCAGCGACAGCAGCAGATCCGAAGCCCCCGGCTCCTCCGGATTCGGGAACGCCACCGTCGGAAAATCCGGATTCGGCGTGAACTGCTCCGCCACCACCAGCACCTCGCCGAACCCGGCCGCCCGCAACGCCGCAACAGCCGGCTCGCCACCCACCCCGTGCATGGCGGTCAGCACCACCCGAATATCAGCCCGCTGCACCGGAACTCGCCCACCCGCCGCGGCTTCGCCGGGTTGCGCCGCATCGCTCAGCGCAGTGGACGAGACCGGCGCTTCGCTCGGCTGGGAGCTCGGCTCGGCGGCAGCGGACAGATGTGGTGCGTTGTCTGGCCGGGAGCTCGGCCCGCCGATGAGGTTCGGCAGGGTGGCGACTCGGGCCAGGTAGCGGCGGAGGATTTCCTCGCCCATGTCCTGGACGGTGGCGTCGGCGGGGAGGTCGAGGATGGCTGGATCCGGTGCGGTGGCGGTGGGATCGGAGCCGGGGATGCGGCCCTGGACCGCGTCGATGTACTTCTCGATTTCGGCGTCGGCGGGCGGCAGCAGTTGGGAGCCGCCGTCGAGGTAGAGCTTGTAGCCGTTATCGGTGGCGGGGTTGTGTGAGGCGGTGATCTGCACACCCGCGACCGCGCCCAGTGCGCGCACCGCGTGGGCGACGACGGGCGTGGGCAGCGGCCGGTGCAGTTCCAGCACCGAGAAGCCCGCTGCGGCAAACACTTCCGCGGTGGCTCGGGCGAATTCGGCGGAGCCGTGCCGGGCGTCGCGCCCGACGATGACCAATCCGCCACCGAGACAGCGATTCCGGAGCCAGTCGGCAATGCCCGCACTGGCCCTCGTGACGGTGTCCACGTTCATGCCGTCCGGACCGTCCTGCAGCGGCCCGCGTAATCCGGCCGTCCCGAAGCGCAGCATGCCATCTCCTCAAAGCGTGTCGGCCACGGCGATCCGGCCTCGTACTATGGGCCTCTCGTCGTCACCGCAGCGTAGGCCGTGCGGCGGATCGTGCAGAGGCGTTCGAGAACTCCGTGCAGAAGCGTTCGAGAACTCCGTTCAGAAGCGTTCGGGGAACTCCGTTCAGAGGCGTTCGAGAACTCCGCGCAGGAGTTTGCCCAATCGCGGTGCGGCGGCGTGCCCTTCGGCCAGCACCTCGGCGTGCGAGAGGTGTGCGCCGGTGACGCCGGCGGCCAGGTTGGTGACCAGCGAGATGCCCAGCACCCGCGCTCCGGCGGCGCGGCAGGCAATGGCCTCCAGCACCGTGGACATGCCCACCAGATCCGCGCCGATGGTGCGCAGCATGCGGATCTCGGCGGGTGTCTCGTACTGCGGTCCGGTCAGGCCCGCGTACACGCCCTCGGTCAGGCTGGGGTCGATATCGCGTGCCAGCGCCCGCAATTCGGGATCCCAGGCGTCGACCAGATCGACGAAGTCGGCGCCCGTGATGGGCGTCTGCCCGGTGAGATTGAGGTGATCGCTGATCAGCACGGGCTCGCCGACGGAGAGCCCGTCCCGAATCCCGCCCGCGGCATTGGTGAGCAGCACGGTCTGCGCGCCCGCGGCAATCGCGGTGCGCACATTGTGCACAACCTGCGAGGGCGCGTAACCCTCGTACAGGTGCTGGCGTCCCATGAGCAGCAGCACCGGCGCGTCATTGACGAGCACGGAGTGGATGGTGCCCTGATGTCCCTGGGCGGTGGGCGATCCGAAGCCCGGCACCTCGCCCATGGGGACGGAGGTGGCGGGCTCACCGATTTCGGCGGCGGCTTCCTGCCATCCGGATCCGAGCACCACCGCGACCCGGTGACTCTGCACTCCCGTACGTTCGGCTATCGCCTCCGCGGCGGCCTGTTCGGCTAGCATGTCGCCCACCCTAGTCGCAGGCGATCATCGGTGCGATGGCACAGCCTGGACCTGCCGGTTTCGCACCTTTTCCAGCTTTCGCAAAACTCGCGAAACAATGGCTACCCGCGAGTAGGTGTGCGTTCGCGCCCCCGCTAATCTGCACTCATGCCGTATTTGAAGCGTGATGGGGATGTGTTCGTCCTGTACCTCGGTGCCGAGGGCCAGAACATCGACAGCGAGAACCGCTTCCATCCCGATCTGATCACCGAGCTCCACGCGCTGCTCGACGAGGTCGAGGCCTCCGAGGGCCCGGCCGCGCTGGTCGTCACGGCCAACGGCAAGTTCTTCAGCAACGGTCTCGACACCGATTGGCTGTTCGGCAATTTCGACAAGAACTGCTGGTACCTCGACCGCGTGCACTCGCTGTACACCCGCCTGCTCGGCTTCCCGCTGCCGACGGTCGCCGCGGTGAACGGGCACGCCTTCGGTGCGGGCGCCATGCTGGCCACCTCCTGCGATTTCCGCATCATGCGCGCCGACCGCGGCTACTGGTGCCTGCCCGAGGTGCACCTGGGCATGCCGTTCACGGTCGCCATGAATGCGCTGGTCACCGGTCGCCTCACCAATCAGGTGGCGGTCGAGGCCATGACCACCGGTCGCCGCTACGGCGCCGACGACGCCCTCGCCGCCCGCATCGTGGACGGTAAGGCCGACGCGGAGTCGCTACTCGCCACCGCGGTCGCGCAGGCCGACGCGCTCAAGGGCAACCGCAAGCCGAACCTCCCGGTCATCAAGCGCGCCCTGCACCAGCACATCCTGGCGGGCCTCGCGGTCGAGACCACCCCGGAGAACCTGGCTTTCAACCCAGCCTGAGAACTGGCCAACAAAGCCTGGGGCCTGAGAACCGGCAAACGAAGCCGGCGGCCTGAGAACCGGCAAACGAAGCCGGCGGGTTGTCCTCGAACGTGACAACTGATCTCGTTCGGTCGGGGTAACTCGTCGGGTACGTCCAAAATCGGTGTCGCCCCTGACCGCCGGCGCGCGTGCCCAACGGTGAACGGCTCCCAAGCCGTGCGCTGAAGTTTCGGGGAGGCGGGACAGTTTCGGGGAGGCGGGACAGTTTCGGGGAGGCGGGACAGTTTCGGGGAGGCGGAACAGTGCGTCAAAGTTACCGGGAGGCGGGACAGTGTAAGACTGTGCCTTATGCCACCATCGCGCAGCGGCGATGACCGGAAATCTTGCACACCCAGTGAACGGCACTCAGCGTCTGTGTCGTCGCTGAATGCCGCCTCGTCCAATCTTGCTGTCGCGCCTGTGAATACGGCTGCGGCCAGCGCCTCCGATGCTGCTGTCGCTGACGCCCGCGAGCAGTTGATCGCACTCTCGCACTCGATCCATGCCGAGCCGGAACTCGCCTTCGAGGAATTCCGCAGCGTAGCCAAGACCATCGAGCCCCTGCGCGAACGCGGTTTCCGCATCGAAACCGGCGTGGCCGATCTGAAGACCGCCTTCTCCGCCGAATTCGGCACCGGCGACCTGGTGGTCGCGATCTGCGCCGAATACGACGCACTGCCAGAAATCGGACATGCCTGCGGGCACAACATCATTGCCGCCTCCGCGGTCGGCGCGGCGCTCGGCCTGGCCGCGGTCGCCGATGCCTGCGGTATCACCGTGAAGCTGCTCGGCACGCCCGCCGAGGAGAGCGGCGGCGGCAAGGTGCTCATGCTCGAGCGCGGCGTTTTCGACGATGTGGCCATGGCGCTCATGGTGCATCCGGGTCCGGAGGATATCGCCGGTGCGCATTCGCTCGCGCTGGCCGATCTGTCGGTGACCTATCGCGGCCGCGAATCGCATGCCAGCGCCGCACCGCAGCACGGCCGAAATGCCGGGGACGCGGTCACTATCGCGCAGGTTGCCCTCGGTTTGCTCCGTCAACATCTCAACCCCGGACAGCAGCTGCACGGTATAGTCGCCTCCGGTGGCGTAGCCCCCAATATCGTGCCCGGCCATGCGGAACTGCTGTATTACCTACGGGCAGTCGACTCCGCGAGCCTCGATGATCTGATGCAACGCGCATCGGCCTGTTTCGAGGCAGGCGCCCTCGCGACCGGATGTACCCATGACATCCGCAAGCTCGCGCCGACATATACCGAGCTCACGCCCGACAGCGCACTACTGTGTGCCTATCGCGAGCAGATCCGCGATCTCGGACGCGAGCCCATTGCCCCGGAACTCGAGGCCGCGCGGCCGCTTGGTAGTACGGATATGGGCAATGTCACCAATGTGATTCCCGGCATTCACCCGGTCATCGGCATCGACGCCGGGGGAGCGGTCACCCACCAGCCGGCGTTCGCGGCAGCCGCGGTGAACGCCTCCGCTGATCGAGCTGTCATCGACGGGGCAACGGCTCTGGCCCGCACCGCGATACAGATCGCAGGGGACGAATTTCATAGGGACAGGTTGTCGGAACGAGTCATGCAACGGCAGTTTCTTCGACAGGAGGACATTCGGTGAGCACAACCGGCCGGTCCACGGTGCGAGCATCGGGCCCCGAGGCGGCAGCTTGCGTAACCACGCAGGTCCACGCGAGTACCGTGGTGGATTCGGCGCGAGCCACGCTGGACACCGCCAGGGCTACGGGACCGTTAGCGGCCTGTAAGCCGCAAGGGGTTGCGAGCGTCGTGACGGGCAGCGCGGTGGGGGTCGATATGGGCTTTGAAATGGGCACGGTGAGTGTTGATATGGCTGGAATTCCTGATAGTGCGGTCAGTGGCCGAGATGTCGTGGACGCGTGGCTCGCCGAGCACGCGGACGACCTGATTTCCTGGCGGCGGCACATCCACGCCAATCCGGAGCTGTCGCGCGCCGAGTACGGGACCACCGAATTCATTGAGTCCTGGCTGGTCAAGGCCGGTCTGGAGCCGCGCAAGCTACCCAACGGCACCGGCCTGATCTGCGATATCGGCCCGGACACCCCACGGATCGGCCTGCGCGCCGATATGGACGCGCTGCCGCTGCAGGAGTACACCGGTCTGCCGTTCGCCTCGAATGTGCCGGGCGTCTCGCATGCCTGCGGGCACGATGCGCACACCACGATCCTGCTGGGTACCGCCTTGGCGCTGGCCGAGGTTCCGAACCTTCCGGTCGGTGTGCGGCTGGTGTTCCAGCCCGCCGAGGAGGTCATGCCCGGCGGCGCGATCGATATGGTCGCCGCGGGCGCCATGGAAGACGTCTCGCGCATGTTCGCGGTGCACTGCGACCCGCGGCTCGAGGTCGGCCGGGTCGGTATCCGGGTCGGGGCCATCACCTCGGCCGCGGACACCATCGAACTTGTGCTGGATTCGCCGGGCGGCCACACCTCGCGCCCGCATCTCACCAGTGATCTGGTCTACGCCATCGGCACCGTCATCACCGGTCTGCCGGGTCTGCTGAGCCGTCGCATCGATCCGCGCACCAGCACCGTCATGGTGTGGGGTGCGGTGTCGGCGGGCAAGGCGCCCAACGCGATTCCACAGACCGGCATGCTCACCGGCACCGTCCGCACCGGCGATCACGCCACCTGGTCGTTGCTCGAGCCCATGGTGCGCGAGATCGTCGAGGGCCTGCTTTCCCCCACCGGCGTGCGCTGGCAGCTCAACTACAAGCGCGGCGTGCCACCGGTCGTGAACGACGAACTGGCCGTGCGCATGTTCGAGGCGGCCATCCGCGAGGTCGGCCCCGATGCCCTCGCCGATACCCAGCAGTCCGGCGGCGGCGAGGACTTCTCCTGGTACCTGGAGGAGGTGCCGGGGGCCATGGCCCGCCTGGGTGTGTGGTCCGGTCAGGGCGAGCAGCTCGACCTGCACCAGCCCACCTTCGATATCGATGAGCGCGCGCTCGCCGTGGGCGTCCGCGTCATGACGAATATCGTGCTGAACGGGTACTGAGTTCGCGCAAAGCGAAGAGGCGAAAAAACTTCGGGCCGCACCTGTCAGGTGCGGCCCGAAGTAGTTCGAAGAGGAGAAAGAGGAATTAGGGCCCGAAGGTGCCCGGGCCGACGTTCTTGCTGTTACGGGTGCGCAGGGCGTGCACGTATTCGCCGGGGGCACCGGCTTTTTCGGCGCCTTCGGCGATCACTCCCAGATAGCGGGCCGAGGGTAGGCCGCCCTCGTAGGCGTCCAGGACGTACAACCAGGCGAGCACCGGCTGCGTGGCGTTGCCCTGACTGGGCGTGACGCGGAGCCGGATCTTCTTGTGGATGCCGAAGTCCGAGCCCTCCCAGCGGTCCAGGCTCGCCTCGTCCTCACCCGGGACGTCGTACAGGACGACGAAAACCCGTGATCCGGGCTCCTCGACCACGGTCGCGAGCGGTCCCTCCCAGCCGATGTCGTCCCCGGCGAAGGTCAGGCGCCAACCCTCCAGCCAGCCGGTTCCGGACACAGGGGAGTGCGGACAGCGCTTGAGCATCTGCTCGGGATCCATGTTGGACCCGTAGGCGGCGTAAATCGGCACTGTGAGAGCGTATCGAACAATCCCCGGCTACCTCCCCCGATCCCGATCCTCAGCGGTTCGCGAGTGGCCCGGCCGGTCGCTCCGGACCAGCTCCGACCACATTCCGGACGGTCGCCAAGTGTGACGAAACTGTCTCCAGATGCGGTTCCAGCTGCACGGACCTGAGCCGATAACGTTGTGGTGCGGCATCGGAGATCCCGATTGCCCAGCCAGAAGCGAGGGAACAATGACCCGCATTGCGATCATCGGCGGCGGCCCCGCCGGTTACGAAGCGGCATTGGTCGCCGCGCAGCACGGGGCGCCGGTCACGCTGATCGACAGTGACGGCATCGGCGGAGCCTGTGTGCTCTGGGACTGTGTGCCTTCGAAGACCTTCATCGCCTCCACCGGCGTGCGCACCGATCTGCGCCGCGCCCGCGACCTCGGCATCACCGTGCATCCCTCGCAGGCGCAGGTGCGTCTGGCAGAGGTGAATTCGCGGGTGAAGGCACTCGCGCAGGCGCAGTCCTCCGATATCAAGGTGAAGCTGCAGACCGCCGGCGTGACCGTGCTGGCCGGGCACGGCGAGCTCATGGACCAGGCGCCCGGGCTGGCGACCCACCTGGTGAAGGCGACCCTCGACGATGGCCGCCAGCACCTGCTCGAGGCCGAGGTGGTGCTGATTGCCACCGGCGCCAGTCCGCGCGTCCTGGCGGGCGCTGAGCCGGACGGCGAGCGCATCCTGAACTGGCGCCAGCTCTACGACCTCAAGGAACTGCCCGAAACGCTCGTGGTGGTCGGTTCCGGTGTCACCGGCGCCGAATTCGTGTCCGCCTATACCGAAATGGGCGTGAAGGTGAAGCTGGTCTCCAGCCGCGACCGCGTGCTGCCCGGTGAGGACGCCGATGCCGCGCTGGTGCTGGAGGACGCGCTCGCCGAACGCGGTGTGGAACTGGTCAAGCACGCGCGCGCCGATGCGGTCGAGCGCACCGCCGACGGCATTGTGGTGAAACTGTCCGACGGCCGCACGGTGACCGGCTCGCATGCGCTCATGACGGTCGGCTCGGTGCCCAATACCCAGAATCTCGGCCTGGCTCGCCTGGGCATCGAACTGGACAAGGGCGGATACCTGCGCGTGGACCGGGTTTCGCGCACCACCGCCACCGGTGTGTATGCCGCCGGCGACTGCACCGGACTGCTGCCGCTGGCCTCTGTGGCCGCCATGCAGGGCCGAATCGCCATGTACCACGCACTCGGTGAGGGTGTGCAGCCGATTCGCCTGAAAACCGTTGCCTCCGCGGTGTTCACGCGTCCGGAGATCGCCACGGTCGGTGTGAGCCAGACCGCCATCGACAATGGCGAGGTCCCGGCGCGCACGGTCATGTTGCCGCTCAACACCAATCCGCGCGCCAAGATGTCGGGGCTGCGCCGCGGTTTCGTGAAGATCTTCTGCCGTCCCGCCACCGGTGTGGTGATCGGCGGAGTCGTGGTGGCGCCCATCGCTTCCGAGCTCATCCTGCCAATCGCCCTTGCGGTGCAGAACAATCTGACCGTCAACGATCTCGCGCAGACCTTCTCGGTCTATCCTTCGCTGACCGGTTCCGTCACCGAGGCCGCGCGTCAGCTCATGCGGCACGACGATCTCGACTGACGGATGAACTTCCGGTGCTGGGAGGGCTTCGTCTTGCCCCGCTTACGCCGGTGTGATTCACTTCGCGACGGGAAGCGATCGGCAGGGCGATCGCGAGAATGTCGGTGGGTCAACCCTTTCCGGGTCAGCCGGTGTACAGCTCGTACTCGCCCGCACGTCCGTTCGTGGTGATGAGGGACGAAGGAATAGGGCGAAAATTGAAGCACCGCAAGCCGAATCGGATCAAGGCCAGCACCTCCCTGTCACTGGTCGGCGCGGCCGCCGTGGTCAGTCTGCTGGGTACTCCCGCGAATGCGGCCCCCGCGGACCCGGGCGCGGTCCCGGCGGCCCCCGGACAGCAGCCGGGCGGCACGGACGGTCAGCCGGGCGCCACCGATGGTGGTCAGTCGCCGACGACCGACGCGCCGATCCCGCCCGACCCCAAGATCGGTTCGGTGCCGGCGCCCAAGCCGGATACCACAAAACCGGATGTCACCCAGCCGCAGCAGAGCCAGCCGGGTGTCACCACCCCCGGTTCGCCCAAGCCGGACACCACCGCGCCCGCGGGCAATGCCCCCTCGGACGGCAACGCCCCCAGGCCCGATACCCAGCCGGCCGGTGTCGCGCCGCAGCAGGGGCCGAAGGTGACGCAGCCGGGTGTGACCGTGCCGCGCGTCGCTCCGCTGCCGGTGCCGGGCCAGACGGTGCCCGCCATTCCGGTGCAGGTGCCGGATAAGCCGAACCAGCAGACGATTCCGGCGCAGGTGAACCCGAACCAGCCTGCCAAGCCGGGTAACACCCAGCCGGATACCGTCGCCCCGGATCAGTCGGACACCACCTCGGTGGACACGCTGACCGGTCAGCCGACCGTGCAGAAGCCGCAGTGGCAGTCCCCGGCCGTCGACACCGCACCGGCCGCGCCTGTGGTCGCGATGACCGGACCGCACACCGAGATCGGCGCCAATGTCGACGGTGGCGTCGCGCTGCCCGGCTGGGCCGCCAATACCCACCACTTCAGCAATCTGGACGGTTACGTCGGCACCATCGGCTACACCACGCCGGGCGGTACCGGTGAGGCCGGTGTGTCGATGGACTACACCACGGTCAACCAGATCAAGGTGACGGCCTTCGCCAGCGCGGGCGCCGGTGATGACCGCAAGCTCGAATTCGTGCTCGACAGCACCGGCGCCAATGCCGCCAAGGCGGACGCCGAGAACTTCGTGCGCCTGCTCCCCGGCGGCGGCACCATCCTGGACGCGCTCGGCCAGATTGGTAAGCTCCCGGAGGGTGATATCCCCGGCCAGACCACCGACGTCGGCGGTGTGACCACGCAGTTGGGCGGTTCGGTCCAGTACTGAGAAATACCGGCCGAATTTATTGCCGGCGAAGAGTTGAAATTCGGTGCCGGCAGGAGTTGAGTCGTCGCGTGGGGCGGTCGTAAACGACCGCCCCACGCGTGTGTGGCGAAAGGACGGGTGATGGATTCCGGCAAGGACGAGTCGGCGGACCGCCCGGAGGCCACTCCCGGCGCGGAACCGGCGCAACCGGGAGCGCACGAGCAGCACGCGGGAGCGCACGAGCAGCACGGCGGTGCTCCGCAGTCGCCGGGCGCGAGCGATCCGCACGTCGATGCCGCGGGATCGAATACCGCGCCGCAGGAGGGGTTCTCGGGTCAGCCGGACGCGGCGGAATCGCCGTTCGGGCCGGGACCCGGGAGTATCGGGTCCGACTTCGGGCCGCCGCTCTCGGAATTCGGTCCGTCGCTCAATGATTTCGGCCCGCCGGTCTCGGTATTCGGCCCGACGACCGATACCTACGGGGTGCTGGGCAACGACTTCGGTTCGCCGCTCAATGATTTCGGGGCGGCCGCACCGGGTTTCGGTCCGGCGCCGGGCGAGTTCGGTCCCGCCGCGGATGCCGGTGCGACCGGCTGGGCGCCGCCGGTGGTGCCGCCCAGCCCCGAGTTGGCGTGGCGGCCGGTCGACGGCGAGTATCCGGCGCCGGATTCCTCGGTGCCGCGGTCGCAGTACGCGACCGGCGATGATGCGTTGTACGACAATGGATTCGGTGATCAGGGCGATGTCGAGGAGACCGTCCGTCACAGTGTCGAACCGGCCCCGCCCGCCAAGAAACCGTCGGCGGGCTGGGCGCGGGGCGGCGGCATCAGCACCGCCGCATTCGCCGGGCGGGAATCGGCGTGGCTGCGTTCGGCCGACGCCGGCATGCCGGCGGCGGAACCGGAATCGGCTGCGCCGCAGCAGGAATCGCTGTCGTGGGCGGACGATCCCATCGGCCGGATGCTGATGCCCAAGAAGACCGAGCCGAAATCGGAGTCGCTGTCCTGGTCCGACGATGAGATCGCGCGGCGGTTGGCTCCGAAATCCGCTGCACCGCAGGATAAGCCGAAGGCCTCACGGAAGCCGATCCTGATCGGCGCGGGTGTCGTGGTGGTACTGGCCGCGGTCGCCGGGGTGGTGGTCGCGCTCACCGGCGGCAGTGACAAATCCGATTCGGCGTCCGCCGCCTCCAGCTCCGACGGCCTGGTGACGACCGCCGCTCCCACCACGGTGGCCGCGCTGAGCTGCCCGACCAAGCGGGACGGACCGCTGACCATCGGCAATGGCGCGGGCGGCACCGAGACCGGCGCGGATGCCATCCTCGGGTTCCAGCACGCCTTCTACGCCGACCGCAATGGCGTGAAGGCCCGCTCCTTCGTCGCCCCCGATGCGGCGAATGTGTCCCAGGCCGACACCATCCAGCAGGCGATCAACGATGTGATCCCGATCGGCACCAGCTACTGCCTGCGCATCACCGACGCGGGCCCCGACGCCTACGACGCCGACCTCACCGAACACCGCCCCGACGGCACCACCACCGTCTACCGCCAGCACATCCTCACCGTGAACAAGGACGGCAAACACCTGATCTTCGCCATCGACGAGCGCTGACAACCGCCCCGGACGGTGTTGTCGGTCTCATTGGGGCGAATTCGTCCCATGATCTGAGACCCGGTTTCACCTCGTGGTTTGGCTGTGACACAGTGGAATTTCGCATACCCCGGCGTTCCCTCGGAGGTTTCCCATGTCCGCGATAACTCCACCGCTGTCTCGCCGGCTCGACAGCCTGCAGAGTTCGGCGATTCGCGACCTGCTCAAACTCACCGCGCGCGCCGACATCATCAGCCTGGCCGGTGGTCTGCCGGACGCCGAGCTCATGCCACGGGATCGCATTGCCGCGGCGGCAGAGGCGGCGCTGGCCGATCGGCCGGTGCTGCAGTACACCGAATCGCCGGGCTGGGGACCGCTGCGCGAGGTGCTCGCCGCGCGGGAGTCGGCGCGGCTGGGCCGCCCGGTGCCGGTGGAGGAGGTCTTCGTCACGCACGGCTCGCAGCAGGCGCTGTCGCTGCTGGCCGAGGTGCTGCTCGATCCGGGCGCGCTGGTCGTGGTGGAGGATCCGGCGTATGTCGGTGCGCTGCAGGTGTTCCGGGCCGCCGGAGCCCGTATCGTCGCGGTTCCGCTGGACGGCGAGGGCATGCGCGTGGATGTGCTGCGGGAGCTGCTGGCCGCGGGGGAGCGCCCGGCCTTCGTGCACACCGTCAGCAATTTCCACAATCCGGGCGGCGTCACCATGAGTGCGCAGCGCCGCATGGAACTGGCGGAACTCGCTACGGCACAGGGCTTCTGGGTCATCGAGGACGATCCGTACGGCGAACTCTGGTTCGACAAACCCGCGCCCGCGCCGGTGGCGACCTACTCGCCCAATGTGATTCGCCTGTCCAGCGCCTCCAAGATCCTCGCCCCCAGCCTGCGGGTGGGCTGGATGGTCGCCTCGACCCAGGTGTGCCGCGCGGTGGAATTGCTCAAGCAGGGCGCCGACCTCTGCGGCTCCGCCCTCACCCAGCAGATCGCCGCC
Organism: Nocardia sp. NBC_01388; assembly: GCF_045040085.1. NCBI lineage: Bacteria > Bacillati > Actinomycetota > Actinomycetes > Mycobacteriales > Nocardiaceae > Nocardia > Nocardia sp. NBC_01388. The sequence goes on along the minus strand of NZ_CP109553.1, from coordinate 5,345,471 downwards.
GACCTGCTGTCGGACACCGATTGGCTTGCCGCCCACGTCGATTCGGTCCGCACGACCTACGGCGAACGCGCCCGCGCCCTGGTCGGCGCCGTCCGCACCCGCTTCGGCGACCGCATCGCCACCACCGACGCCACCGGCGGCATGTTCGTCTGGGCCGACTTCACCGACGGCACCGACACCCAAGCCCTGCTCCCGCACGCCCTGGAAGCCGGCGTCGCCTACGTCCCCGGCTCCGCCTTCGCCGTCACCACCGACTACGCCCACTCCATGCGCCTGTGCTTCACCACCTCGGACACCACCGTTCTGGAGGAAGCCGTATCCCGCCTGGCCAAGGCCCACGCAGCCGCCCCAGCCCGGGTCTAGTCGCTCATCTGCCGCTGCTGCCAGGCCGCATCGGCACCGTCATGTGGTCAATCCTGGTTCGCGCATGTGGCCGAGCGTGATCGCCGGCATCCCGCCCACCCCGTCATCCCGGCATGCTTTTGGCCGGGATCCACACTCGCAATGGTGTGGCAGTCGCGGTGGATCCCGGCCAAAAACGCGCCGGGATGACGAGGGAGGGATCCGTTCCGCTGGGCATCCGTTCTGGGCATCACCCGGGTCCTGTCCCGGGCATCAAGATCATCAGGAACTGGTGGCGGCATTGTGCGAGTGGCCGCCGCCCTCAGTTCCTGGTCGGTGGCTCAGGCCCAGTTGTAGGTGCGCTCGACGGCTTTGTTCCACTCGTGGAGCAGGTGGTCGCGGTCTTCGCCGGACATCGTCGAGTTCCAGCGCTTGTCCTCGGCCCAGTTGTCGCGGATATCGTCGGGGGAGGCCCAGTAGCCGACGGCCAGGCCGGCCGCGTAGGCCGCGCCGAGGGCGGTGGTTTCGGTGACGACCGGGCGCACCACGGGGGCATCGAGAATGTCGGACTGGAACTGCATGAGCAGTTCGTTGATCACCATGCCGCCGTCGACCTTGAGCGTCACCTTTTCGACGTCGAGGTGCTGTGCGGCCGCATCCGCGCGCATCGCGTCGATGACCTCGCGGGTCTGGAATGCGGTGGCCTCCAACACCGCTCGCGCGATATGCCCGCGATTCACGAAGCGGGTCAGGCCCGCGAATACGCCGCGGGCGTCGGGCCGCCAGCGCGGGGCGAACAGGCCCGAGAAGGCCGGGACGATGTAGCAGCCGCCATTGTCCTCGACGGTGCGGGCGAGCGGCTCGATCTCCTCGGCGGAGCCGATCATTCCCAGGTTGTCGCGCAGCCACTGCACCAGTGATCCGGTGACCGCGATGGACCCTTCGAGCGCGTACACGGCCGGTTGCTCGCCGAGGCGATAACACACGGTGGTCAGCAGCCCGTGCTCGCTGAATACCGGTGTGGTGCCGGTGTTCATGAGCATGAAATTGCCGGTGCCGTAGGTGTTTTTGGTATCACCGGGGGACAGGCAGGCCTGCCCGAAGGTGGCCGCCTGCTGATCGCCGAGAATGCCCGCGATCGGCACGCCCGCCAGTGCGGTGGTGGTGATATCGCCGTACACCTCGGACGAGCTGCGGATCGTCGGCAGCATGGCCACGGGCACGCCGAAATCGGCGCAGATCTGCGGATCCCATTGCAGTGAGCGCAGATCCATCAGCATGGTGCGCGAGGCATTGGTGACATCGGTGAGGTGCTGACCGGTGAGATTCCACAGCACCCAGCTGTCGATGGTGCCGAAGCACAGCTCCCCGTCCTCGGCGCGCTGCCGTGCCCCCGGTACGCGATCGAGGATCCAGCGCAGTTTGGGCCCGGCGAAATAGGTGGACAGCGGCAGCCCGGTGCGGTCGGCGTAGCGGTTCGGGCCGTCGGATCCGGCCAGCTCGACGGTGAGATCGGCGGTGCGGGTGTCCTGCCAGACGATGGCATGGTGAATCGGCTTGCCGCTGGCGCGTTCCCACACCACGGTGGTCTCGCGCTGGTTGGTGACGCCGACCGCGGCGATATCGCCCGCCCCGATGCCGAGCTTGTCCAGCACCTCGGCGATCACGAGTTCGGTATTGCGCCAGATGGTTTCGGCATCGTGCTCGACCCACCCCGGCTGCGGGAAGATCTGCTCGTGCTCACGTTGCGCGACCCCGGCGATGAGGCCGTGGTGATCGAAGACGATGCACCGGCTGGAGGTCGTACCGGAATCGATGGCAGCCACATATCGACGCATTCGAGCAGGCTACTCGCCGCGAATGCGCCCATGCCGCCATGACGCGCGCTGCCACGGACGGGGTCGCACGGTGAGCCATTAGTGTGGACTACGGTTGCTCCCGAGTAGCTGAGCTTCGACCAGAGCGTCATCGATACGAGCGCCGCATCGTCGATACCGCGGCGGGCCGGAGGAGTCGAGCATGACGAAGAACCCGCGATCGCAGTTTCTGGGCCCCGAGCAGCGCGAGGAGGCCTGGGCCCGGCTGGGCAAGGACACCTTCGACGTGGTGGTGATCGGCGGTGGTGTGGTCGGCGCCGGCATTGCGCTCGATGCCGCCACCCGCGGCCTGGAGGTCGCGCTGGTCGAGGCCCGCGATCTGGCCGCCGGCACTTCCAGCCGCTCGTCGAAGATGTTCCACGGCGGCCTGCGCTATTTGGAGATGATGGAGTTCGGGCTGGTGCGCGAGGCGCTGCACGAGCGCGAACTGTCGCTGTCCAAGCTGGCGCCGCACCTGGTGAAGCCGCTCAAGTTCCTGTACCCGCTCACCCATTACGGCTGGGAGCGGCCGTACGTGGCCGCCGGCCTGACCCTGTACGACACCATGGGCGGCTCGAAATCCGTTCCGGGACAGCATCATCTGACCAAGGCCGGAGCGCTGCGCCTGGCTCCCGGACTCAAGGGCACGGCGCTGACCGGCGGACTCACCTACTACGACACGGTGGTCGACGATGCCCGGCACACCATGACGCTGGCCCGCACCGCCGCCCACTACGGTGCGGTCATTCGCACGTCCACGCAGGTGGTCGGCTTCCTGCGGGAGGCGGATCGGGTGGTGGGTGTGAAGGTGCACGACAGTGAGGACGGCCGCCGCACCGAGGTCCGCGCCAGCGTTGTCATCAATGCGACCGGTGTGTGGACCGATGAACTCCAGTCGCTGGCACATCAGCGCGGTCGATTCCATGTGCGTGCGTCCAAGGGCGTGCACATTGTGGTCCCGCGTGACCGCATCGCCAGCGACACCTCGATCATTCTGCGCACCCCGACCTCGGTGCTGTTCGTCATTATGTGGGGCACCGATCACTGGCTGATCGGCACCACCGACACCGACTGGAATCTGGATCTCGCGCATCCGGCCGCCACCAAGAACGACATCGACTACCTGCTCGAACACGTCAATTCGGTACTGGTCACGCCGCTGACGCACGCCGATATCACCGGCGTCTACGCGGGCCTGCGGCCGCTGCTGGCGGGGGAGAGCGATCAGACCTCCAAGCTCTCGCGTGAGCATGCCGTCGCCCGTATCGCACCGGGCCTGGTCGCCATCGCGGGCGGTAAGTACACCACCTACCGCGTCATGGCCTACGACGCCGTTGATGAAGCGGCACAGGACATTCCGCGCCAGGTGCCGCCCACCATCACCGACAAGGTGCCGCTGCTGGGCGCGGACGGCTATCACGCACTGCTGAATCAGACCCCGCACCTGGCCGAGAAGTACGGCGTCCACCCGTACCGAATCCAGCACCTGCTCAATAGGTACGGCTCGCTCATCGACGAGGTGCTCGGCCTCGCCGACGGCAAACCCGATCTGCTGCAACCGATCGAAGCGTCCCCCGGCTACCTGCAGGTCGAGGTGGTCTACGCGGCCGCCGCGGAAGCCGCACTGCACCTGGAGGACATCCTCGCCCGCCGCACCCGCATCTCCATCGAATACGCGCACCGCGGCGTCGACTGCGCCGACCAGGTAGCCCGCCTGGTGGCCCCGGTCCTCGGCTGGGACGAGGCCGAAACCGCCCGCGAGATAGCCACGTACGTGGCCCGCGTCACCGCCGAAATCGAATCCCAGACCCAGCCCGACGACGCCTCGGCCGACGCCCTCCGCATCGCCGCCCCCGAACCGCGCCCCCAGATCCTGGAGCCGGTCCCGGTCGAAAACTAGCGCTCACCAATACAACTGCGCGCCCTGCGATGAACTCGCCGGGCGCGCAGTTGTATTCAAGCCGAGTCCTACCGCACGCAGCGGCGCTGGCTGCGGTTCCGCTAGCGGACCACCCTGTAGTTGTAGGCCATGGTGCCGAGCGGGGCCATCAGGCGAACCCACAGGGGGAGCAGCATTTCCGTGGCGCGGGCGTTGGTGATATCGCCGAGGTCGATGATGTCCCGCCAGCCGAATTCGCGGAGTAGTTGCAGGACAGCGGATTTGGCCTCATCGCTATTCCCGGAGACGAACATGGTGTGCTCGCCGTCCGCCAGCTTGCCCGGATAGGCCATGACGTCGGCATTGACGGTATTGAGGGTCTTCACCACGTGGGTGTCCGGGAAGGCGCGCTGGATCTGCTCACCGAGCGAATCGGTATTGCAGACCGCCAGGGTGGGCGGAAAGCCGTTGGAGAAGTCGAGAGGATTGGCGATATCGATGAGCACCTTGCCCGCCAGATTCTCCGCGCCCGCCCCCTGCAGCGCACTCACGCTGACCTGACCGCCGGTCGCATTGATGACCAGCTCCGCATGCGCGGCGGCTTCGGCCGAGGTGCGCAGCGGCGCGGGGAACGGCTCCTCCGCCTTCGCCTCGGTGGCGGCCACATCGCGGGTGCCGATGACCACATCGTGTCCCAACTCCACCAGCCGCGCCGCGAGGGTGCGTCCCACCGATCCAGTGCCGACGATTCCGATTTTCATGCGGACAGGATAGGGCCGAATTCCGCCGCCCAGTAACCGGTTCCGCTACCGACGAACGGTGGAATACCGGGGTGATGGGTCGCCGCAATGGTCGGGGTGGTCGTCGCGCTGCATGTGATCGGCTGGGTCACCCCGGTGGCCATTGTCGCGCCGCAGCATTTCCGCCTCGGCGACAAAACCCTCGGCATCGGTGTCGGGCTGACCGCGTACACCCTCGGCATGCCTTCGACGCCGATCACATCTCCGCGATCGACAACACCACCCGCAAACTCATGTACCCCGTCGGCATCCTTTCGGCCTCGGCCTCGGCTTCGACACCGCCACCGAGGTGGCCCTGCTCGTCCTGGCCGGCACCAGCGCCGCCGCCGGACTGCCCTGGTACGCGATCCTCTGTCTGCCGGTCCTTTTCGCCGCCGGCATGAGCCTGCTCGACACCATCGACGGGTCCTTCATGAACTTCGCCTACGGCTGGGCCTTCTCCAAACCGGTCCGCAAGGTCTACTACAACATCACCATCACCGGTCTGTCCGTCGCCGTGGCCCTCATCATCGGCACCGTCGAACTACTCGGCCTCCTCGCCGGCCAACTCGGCTGGACCGGCGGCATCTGGGACTGGATCGGCGGCCTGAACCTCAATATCCTCGGCTTCGTCATAGTCGGCCTGTTCGTGCTCACCTGGATTGCCGCACTGCTCATCTGGCGTTTCGGCCGCATCGAGGAGAAATGGACCGTCGCCCTGGCGGATCGGCCGAACGGCACCTGAACTCGGGCGGTTGGTGACGGTTGCCGCGCGGACAGGCCCCGGCGCTCTGTCGCGCCGGGGCCTGTGGGTTCTCACCTTGCTTCTTCGCCCCCTCCGGCGGCGGTCCGGCCCGGGGGGAGTGCCGGATTCTCGTCTGCGCCGGAGGGGACGGTCGAACCTCATGTTCCAGGCAGTTCCCCTGCCCAGCCACTATCTCTCACTTTCAACGACAGTGAATCTATGCCATTCCCGGGGGTATGTCTACATCCACCACGATAGTTTTTTTCTGCTGACAAAACGGCTCAGTCCTGTGGTTGTCGGTGTCGGCCGACCTGCGCATGGCCGCTGACCGAAGCCGGTCAGCGAAAAAACTGTTCCGGGTGGCAAAAAATCTGCACTCATGGGTGTAGACAACCGGCACGAGCTGTTATACAGTCTCTCTTGTTCGACAAACAGCAAGTCAAGGGCCCGGGAAAGATGAATCGCCCGGAGAAGTTGGTTTGTGCCGTCCCCTGCCGGTGGGTGAAGTATTCGATCTTGGATGGGCCGCAGGAGGGGACGAAGAACGCCGCGAAGAGCGCCGGGAGTCCCGTGTGGACTTTCGAAGCGGGACCGTGCCGGATATTTGGGCGCGGGGGTGCGCAATCTGCGAACCGGGAGGTGGTCCACGAGCACATACGTACGCAATACGCGTCCCTGTCAACACGTTCGGACGCGGTGTCAATCACCGGCCTCACCGGTCGGTAACCGAAATTGAGTTCAACCCCTTCGTAACGCCTGAAGTCATGAAATCCCGGGCGCGCCAAGGGGACAGGGCCGCGATCGTGGTCTAGGCGCCGCTCGGTGCGGGCTGGCAGCGCGGGCAGAAGTAGATGCCGCGGTCGGCACGGGGCAGGGCGGGGTCGTCGGCCAGCAGGTGGACGACCATATTCGTGCCGCAGCGGCGGCACGGGCGGCGCTGCCGGCCGTAAGCGAGTGCGCGCCACGGTGGTTGGTGTGCGGCCTGGGTGAGGACTCGATGCGCTTCGTCGATCAGACCGGGAAGGTCCGCGATATCGCCGACCGGTGTCGCCGGGTGGATGCGGCGCAGGAAGCAGATTTCGCTGCGGTAGATATTGCCGATCCCCGCGAGATTTCGCTGATCCAGCAGGGCCAGGCCGATGGGCTGCTCCGGTTTCCCGGACAGTCGGCGCGCCGCTTCGGCCGCATCCCAGTTCGGGCCCAGCAGGTCCGGGCCGAGATGGTCGACGGCGGTGTGTTCGTCGGCGCGGCGCAGCACCTCCACCAGGCCGAGTGCGAAACCCACGGCCTCCGAGTCCGCGGTAGCGAGGATCAGGCGGGCGGTGAAACCCGGTTTGGTCCAGCGCTGTCCGGCTGTGTAGACCCGCCATACGCCCTCCATCTTCAGATGGGTGTGAATGCTCAGGTCGGGAGTGCGCACGAACAGGTGCTTGCCGTAGGTACCCACACTCTCCACCTGCTCGCCGCGCAGGTCGAGGGTGGCGTACTTCGGCACACGGAAGTCGCTGTGGGTCAGTGTCTTTCCCTCCAGGGCACGTCGTAGCCGCGCTGCCGCCAGGAAGACGGTGTCGCCCTCAGGCATGGCGGAGCCGCCGGTTCACGGGCGGCTCCGTAGCCGGAAACCCTTGGGGGTGGCGGCGAAACCGGCCTGAGTGAGGAAGCCGGCGAAGGTATTGCCGTGCACGGACTCGCCGTTCACCCGGTCGATGACCAGCGAATCGACGCGCCGATCGTGCACGAGCCCGGCCAGAGCCGTGGCCGCTGCCGTCCGGGCCGCCGGATCCTCGGTGAAGGTGAGCAGCGTTTTGCCGCCGCGCTCCAGGTACAGCGCGAGCTCACCGTCCACCAGCACCACCAGCGCCCCCGCCTTGCGCCCCGGTCGATGCCCCGCACCCTCGACGGCCGACTTCGGCCAAGGTAGCGCCGCCCCATACGAATTCGCCGGATCGCAGGCCGCCAGCACCAGTGACTTTCCGGCGCTGTCGGCGGAGTAGCTCCCGCTCCGGCCCGAGTAGCCCCCGCCCGCATCGGCGCCGCGCGGCCGATCGTTCTCGAAGGACCGCAGCCGATCCACCACATCGGTAGTCGAAAACTGTGCCCCACCCAGCGAATCCACGAAATACCCGCGCCGGCACCGCCCCCGGTCCTCGAACTCGGTGAGCACCCGATACATCAGCGCGAACCCGCCCCGCACCCCCTCACTCTGCACCGACCCCTTGGTCAGCACCCCGTACCGCTCCAGCAGCACATCCGCCGTGGCATGCGCCCGCACCGTATTGTCGGCCACCCGCTCCGGCAGCAGCGCCCACCGCCCCGCCACACTGGGCGGACTCGTCCGCACCGGAATCCCCGTGCGCGGCAAGTACATCCGCCCCCGCGGCGACCGCCTGGGCGTCCGATGAGCCGTCGTAGTCCGCGCCGTCCCCGCCAAAAGCGCCCGCACCGGCGCGAACGTGTCCCCGCCGACATACCCCGCCCACGCCAACTCCCACAGCGCGGTGACCACCGCCCCCTCGTCCTCCACCCCACTGGCATCAACCAGCTGCCGGAAGAAATACGCTCCGCCGGAACTCGGAATCACCTGACCCTCGGTGGTCACAGTGGAGCCCAGGGCCATCAGGAGGCTGATATGGGTTTCGGTGAGGTCGAGGTCGTCGGGCGGGGTGAGGGTGACGGCGGCCTGGTCGGCGGGGTGCAAGGCGATCCAGCCGTCTTTGGCGGTGATGGAGCCGTGGCCGGACCAGAGCACCTCGCCGGTGGCCATGAGTTCGTCGAGCATGGCGGGGGAGTAGTCGTGCACGCGGGCGGGGAGGATGAGCGATTCCCAGGCGGAGGCCGGGATCGGCACGCCCGCAAGCTGTTCCACCACGGCGGCGACGCCGTCCACCCCGCGCAGTTCGCCGGTGCCGATGTGCTGCCAGGCCGGGAGGAAACGGGCCAGGGCGGCGGTGGCGACCGGTTCCACCTCTTTGCGGGCCGCGGCCAGGGAACGGCGGCGCAGGCGGCGCAGCACTTCGCTGTCGCACCATTCGGCGCCCGCGGAACCGGGTGTGAATTCGCCTTCCACCACACGTTTTTCGAGGGCCAATCGATGCAGACCGGTGGCGACCACCGCCGTGCCCAGTCCGAACCGGTGCGCGGCCGCTGTCAGCGTGAACGGTCCGTGCGTACGGGCAAACCGGCCGATCAGATCGCCGAGCGGATCGGCGACCGGCTCGATGAAGGCGGCCGGAACACCGATGGGGAGAGGTACACCCAGCGCATCCCGCAGCCGGGCCGCATCCTCGACCGCCACCCACCATCGCGACCCGGCGAAGGAAACCTCCAGGGCCCGATGGGCTTTCACCAGTTCCGCGAACCACGGTCGCGGATCATCGGTGCAACGCTCGGTGGCCTCCTCGGCAGTGAGCGGCCCCAACAGCCGCAACAGATCGGCCAGCCCCTCCATATCCCGCGCATGCCGCTCCGGTGTCAGCCGCTGCAATTCCCGCTCGGTCTGCTCCAGGACCGCGCCGTCCAGCAGTTCGCGCAGCTCGACGCGCCCGAGCAGCTCCGCCAGCAGACTGGAGTCCAGCGACAGCGCCGCCGCCCGCCGCTCCGCGAGCGGACTGTCGCCCTCGTACATGAACTGCCCGATGTAATCGAACAGCAGCGAATTCGCGAACGGCGACGGCGTGGCCGTCTCGACCTCCACCAGTCGCACCTGCCGCCGTGCCACCCGGCTCAGCAGATCGCGCAGCGAGGGCAGGTCGTACACATCCTGCAGGCACTCCCGCACCGTCTCCAGCAGGATCGGGAACTCCGGGAATTTCCTTGCCACATCCAGCAATTGCGCGGCCCGCTGCCGCTGCTGCCACAGCGGCGCGCGCTTGCCCGGATCGCGGCGCGGCAGCAGCAGCGCCCGCGCCGCACACTCCCGGAACCGCGAGGCGAACAGCGCCGACCCACCCACCTGCTCGGTCACCACATCATCGATCTCATCCGGCTCGAATACGAACAACTCCGCCCCCGGCGGATCGTCCGTGGTGTCCGGCAATCGCACCACAATCCCGTCATCCGAAGCCGTAGGCGCCGCATCCACCCCGAACCGCTCCCGCAGCCGCGCCCCCACCGCCAGCGCCCACGGCGCATGCACCGGCAACCCGTACGGCGAATGCAACACCACCCGCCAATCCCCGAGCTCATCCCGAAACCGCTCCACCAGCAGCGTCCGATCCGTAGGCAATTGCCCCGTGGCCGCCCGCTGCTCCTGCAGCAGCGCAACCAGATTCGCCGTCGCATTGGAATCCAGCCCCGCCGCGGCAGTGACCCGCTTCAACTCGGTCTCCGGCCGAGCCTCCTTCGCGCGACCTGCGGACTTGCTGCTGCCCTGCCCATTTCGCTTGCTTCGGGAGCCCTTGGTTTCAGCGTCGCGCGAGAGTTCCCGCAGTGCCGTGCCGAATTGAACAGGATCGGCGGTACCGACCGGCCCGGTGGTCGAGCGCACTGCTTCCGTGCCGTGCTGCTCCACCGCCTTACCCGCCGTGCGGACGAATTCGCCCAGGGCCGCGCCCAATTCGGCGGGGCGGCCGAGGGAGTCGCCGTGCCAGAAGGGGAGACGGCCGGGGAGGCCGAAGGCGGGGGTGACCAGGACTCGGTCGAAGGTGATCTCCTCTATGCGCCAGCTGGTGGCGCCGAGGGCGAAGACGTCGCCGACGCGGGATTCGTAGACCATCTCCTCGTCGAGTTCGCCTACCCGGGAGGCTTTTTCGCCGACCATGAAGACGGGGAAGAGGCCGCGGTCGGGGATGGCGCCGCCGGAGGTCACGGCCAGGCGCTGGGCGCCGGGGCGGCCGGTGAGCGTGCCCGCGTCGCGGTCCCAGACGATGCGGGGGCGCAGTTCCGCGAATTCGTCGGAGGGGTAGCGGCCGGACAGTAGATCCAGCACGGAGTCGTAGGCCGAACGGGGGAGCGCGCCATAGCTTCCCGTGCTGCGCACGGTGTCGAACCAGATCTCGGCGTCGATGGCCTCCAGCGCGCACGCCGCGACAGTTTGCTGGGCGAGGATATCGAGCGGATGCAGCGGAATCTGCAATTCCTCGATCTGCCCGGCGGTCATCCGCTGTGAAGCCACCGCGCAGTGGATGACATCGGTGCGATGCTTCGGGAAGATCACCCCGCGCGAGATCTCACCGACCTGATGCCCGGCTCGGCCCACCCGCTGCAGGCCGCTGGCAACCGAGGGCGGCGCCTCCACCTGGACCACCAATTCGACCGCGCCCATATCGATTCCGAGCTCCAGGCTGCTGGTCGCGACCACACAGCGCAGCCGCCCGCTCTTGAGATCATCCTCGATGAGCGCCCGCTGCTCCTTGCTCACCGAACCGTGATGCGCGCGCGCCAGCAGCGGCGCCGCGCCGTGAATCACCTCGGTGGACGCACCCAATTGCGCGGGCGGCGCGTGCTCGGTGTCCACGTCCGCGCCGATGCGTCCCGCGTACTCCTCGTTCAAGCGCGCGGTCAGCCGCTCCGCCAGCCGTCGCGAATTCGCGAAGACGATGGAGGACCGATACTCGAGCACCAGATCGACGATGGCCTCGTCCACATGCGGCCAGATGGACCCCGGCTGATCCGAATCCGCACCGCCCGCATCGGGTTCGGTCATATCCGCGACCGGCACCCGCACCGACAGATCGAAGGTCTTGGGCGCGGGCGGATTCACGATGGTGATGGGTGCGCTACCGACCAGGAACCGCCCCACCTCCGCCGGCGGCCGCACCGTCGCCGACAGCCCGATCCGCTGCGCGGGACGTTCGAAACCAGGCGAGGCGGAGCGCAGCGCGTCCAGCCGGGCCAGCGAAAGCGCCAGGTGCGCACCGCGTTTGGACCCGGCAATGGCGTGCACCTCGTCCACGATCACGGTGTGCACCTCGCTCAGCGTCTCCCGCGCCGCCGAGGTGAGCATGAGGAACAGCGATTCCGGCGTGGTGATCAGAATGTCCGGCGGCGTGCGCAGCAACCCGCGCCGAGCGGCCGGACTGGTATCACCGGACCGCACCCCCACACTGATCTCCGGCGCCGGCAATCCCAGCCGCTTGGCCGTCTGCGTGATCCCCACCAGCGGCGCCCGCAGATTCCGCTCCACATCCACGGCCAGCGCCTTCAGCGGCGAGATGTACAGCACCGAGGTCTTGCGCTTCTCGCCCTTCGCCTTCGCCGGCGCGGGCTCGCGGGTGGCCAGCCGGTCGATGGCCCACAGGAATGCCGACAGCGTCTTGCCGGACCCGGTGGGCGCGACGACCAGGGTGTGCTCGCCCGCCGCAATGGCCTGCCAGGCCCCCAGCTGGGCGGCCGTCGGCGCCGGGAAGGCGCCGTCGAACCACTGCCGGGTGGCGGGAGAGAACCGATCCATCGCCCCAGTCTGCACCCGCCCACCGACAGTCTGAGTGGCACCTTCAGAGATCGAAGGGCTCGGTCTGTATCCACCCCAGGTTCGCGGCCCGTCTCGTTCTGGACTGACGGAGCGGAGGAGCGAAGCGGAGGAGCGGAGGAGGGAAGAACGAGATATCCGGGGCCGCGAACAGCCGTAGCGAAGCGGAGGCAAATTAAACACAGTACGGGTGCTTTCGCCGCGCGTAAGGTTCGAACGGTGCAGAAGGTGCTCCGACTCGATCTGGTCAGTCACGGGATGACCGAGGCGATGCGCAAAGCACGATTTCCGGTCGACGAACCGCTCACCGAAGCCGGTCGCCGCGCGGTCGCCGCCTGTGGCCGCATGCAAGCCGCGCGGGTGCTCACCGCCCCCGAGCGCCGGGCCATCGAGACGGCCACCGTCATGGGTCTGACGGGCGACGAAGATTCGCGACTACGCGATCTGGATGCCGGCGCCTGGCGCGGCGGCGAACTCATGTCGGTCCCCAAGGAGGACCTCTACCTCTGGCTCACCGATCCGGGCTATCGCGGCCACGGCGGCGAATCGGTGGCGGATGTGGTCGAGCGGACCGGTGAGTGGATGGCCGATATCGCCGTCGAGGGTGAGCCCACCATTGCCATCACCCACCCCGCGATCATTCGCGCCGCCCTGCTGGTCACCCTCGACGCGCCCGCGAAATCGTTCTGGCGCATAGACGTTCCCCCGGTCAGCGTGACCCGGCTGCACTATCGCGGCGAATGGACCCTGCACTTCCGGCCGTGATCAGGCGGTGAGCGAGCTGCGCACCATGGCCCGCACCGCATCGGTGATCAGTCGCGCGGACAGAGTCGGATCGATGGCCCGCTGAATGCCCAGACCCAGACCGAGGCTCAGGACGATGGTGGCCGCGTCGTCGGCGGGCATCGGCAGCGGCAGCCCCGTGGAATCCGCCAGCACCTGCAGTTGCGCCGCGACGGTGCCGCGCACCAACCCCAGGCTGGAGACGAGAGCGGCCTGCAGCGCCGGATCATCGCGCGCCACGATGGCGAATTCGAATTCGAGCATGGTCCACCCGACATCGCCGAGGGTGCGCTCGGCCCAGCCCTGAAAGCGTTCCAGCCGCGCTTCGAGGCTGTCCTCGCCCTCGATGAGTTCGGTGACCTCACCGAACTTGGTCTCGTGGATGAGTTCCAGTACTTCCAGGCACAGCGCCGATTTGGTCTTGAAGTTCGAGTACACCGCGCCCTTGGAGTACCCGGCCTCCTCGGCGACCCGTTCCAGGCTGGTCTTGGCGTACCCCTCGGTGAGGAACAGATCGCGTGCTGTCACCAGCAGGTCCGTGCGGGTGCGGGCCTGGCTTTCGGACCGGGTCAGTCGTGCCATGGCAGTGATTCTATGTTCCGGCAGATTCGGGATACCACCGGTATTTGAAATCTGTTAGTGTTCGAAACCATGAGTAACAGGAACGGGTCACATCGACGTGGCCTGGCCATCGGTTGCGGCGGCACCCTGGGGGCGGCGTGGATCGTGGCGGCGCTGGCCGCCGCCCGCGATGTGCTGAACTGGGATCCGCGCGACGCCGACGTCATGATCGGCACCTCCGCTGGCGCCGAAATGCTGACCATGCTCGGCAGCGGCATCAGCGTCGACGACCTGGTCGCCATGCAGGACGGCACCTCTGCCAACCCGATCCTGACCGCGCATATGCGCTGCGAGCCCGGGCGATTCCCGCCGCTGCCGCATGCGCGCCTCGGTGCGCCCGCCCGCGCGTTGCGCGAACTGCTCGCCCGGCCCAGCGGCCACGCGCTGCTGACCGCGGGCAGCGGCCTGCTCCCGCAGGGCAGCGGTGACGCCGCCTGGTTGCAGCGCCTCGCGGACCGGCTCAATCCGGACCGCCGCTGGGTGCCGCATCCCGCCACCTGGCTGGTGTCCGTGGATGCCGCCACCGGCGAGCGCGTGGCCTTCGGCTCACCCTCCGCGCCGGACGCGAGTCTCGGTGCGGCACTGCGGGCTTCGTGGGGCGTGCCCGGCTGGTTCCCCGCGGTGCCCATCGACGGCCGCGAATTCATCGACGGCGGCGCGGCCTCCACCGCCTCGGTGGACCTGCTCCTGCCGGCCCAGCTCGACGAGGTGGTGGTGCTCGCGCCCATGGCCTCCACCGGACGACTGCCCGCCACCAGCGCGGGTCATTTCCTGGAACGCCAGATGCGAAATCGCATGAGCGAGAAGCTCGATGCCGAGATCGCCCTGCTGCGCGCCGGTGGCACCAAGGTGCTGCGCCTGGACGCCACCGCCGAGGACCTCGCGGTCATGGGCCCCAATTTCATGGACGGCCGCCGCCGCCTCGCCACGTTCGAGCACAGCCTGGTCAGCACCCGCAAGGCCATGGAACAAGGAGTCTTCGCGTGAGTGGTCAAGCCCGGAAGCGGCAGCGAAGCGTCACCATGCAGGGCTCCACTCACGCGAAAAAGGACACAGTATGAGCATCCTCGGAAAGAACTACCCCGCAATCGATCTCAACGGTGCACGGGTGCTGATCACCGGCGCGGGCCGCGGCATCGGCCAGTGCACCGCCGAGCTGTTCATCAGCAAGGGCGCCGAGGTGGCCATCGCGGATGTGGACACCACCGCCGCCCAGGCCACCGCGGCCGCCCTGGGCGCGAAGGCGTTCGCGCTGGATGTGCGCAATCGTGAGCAGTGGGACAAGGTGGTCGCCGACTTCGGCCGCATCGACATCCTGGTCAACAATGCCGGTGTGATGCCCGCCGGCGCCTTCCTCGACGAGCCGGATGCCGTGGGCCACACCACCATCGACGTCAATGTGTGGGGCCTCATTCACGGTATGCGCGCGGTCGCGCCCGCCATGGTCGAGCGTGGTCGGGGTCATATCGTGAATGTCGCCTCGCTCGCGGGCAAGATCCCGATCCCGGGCCTGGCCGTCTACAACGCCAGCAAGTTCGCGGCCGTAGGTCTCTCCGCCGCAACCCGTTTGGAGTTCGCGCCGTACGGCGTCAGCGTCAGCACCATCATGCCGTCGGCCGTGCGCACCCGCCTGTCCTCCGGCCTGGCCCTCGGCGCGGGCATGCCCACCGTCGAGCCCGAGGATGTGGCCGCCGCCGTCGTCCAGACCGTCCGCACCCGCAAGGCCGAGGTCGCCGTGCCGAACTACCTCGGCCCCATCGACGCGCTCTTCGCCGCGACACCGGAGCCCGCCATCCGACTGGTCCGCCGCCTCATCAATGGCGACCGCGCCCTGCACCCCTCCGACGAGAGCACCCGCGCGAAGTACGAGGCCCAGATCCGCGCCATCGCCACCGACGACCGCGACTGACCCGAAACGCCAACGGCCCGAACCGCATGGGGGGTTCGGGCCGTTGCCCGTGCCAGGCCGCCGTAGTCGAACGGAATGCTCAGACGGTTCACACGTCGCTCAGACGGTTCACACGTCTCCGGTCGGGTCGCCGCATTCGAACCGAATGTACGGACGGGTCTGCCGTCTCCCGCCGGGTCGAACCTCTGCGCCAGGGGTGCGCAACCCGGGCTGGTACGCCGCCTACTCGAACCGAATGCCCTGTGCCAGCGGAAGTTCGGTGGAGTAGTTGACAGTATTGGTGGCGCGCCGCATATAGGACTTCCAGGAGTCCGAGCCGGACTCCCGGCCGCCGCCGGTCTGCTTCTCACCGCCGAAAGCGCCGCCGATCTCCGCGCCCGAGGTGCCGATATTGACATTGGCGATGCCGCAGTCGGACCCGTCCGGGGCCAGGAAACGCTCGGCCTCCCGCTGGTTCTGCGTGAAGATCGCCGACGAAAGCCCCTGCGGGACACCATTGTGCAGGTCGATGGCGGCATCCAGATCGCGGTAGGTGAGGACGTAGAGGATCGGCGCGAAGGTCTCCTCGCGAACCACCTCGGTCTGCGCGGGCATGCGAACGAGGGCCGGGCGGACGTAGTACGCGTCGTCCCCGAAACCCTCGACTCGTTCACCGCCGCAGATCAATTCGCCGCCGTCCTCCTGTGCGCGCCGCAGCGCCTCCTGCATGCCCGCATACGCCCGGCTATCGATCAGCGGCCCGACCAGCACGCCGTCCTCGAGCGGATTGCCCACGTGCAGTTGGCGATACGCGGAGGCGATGCGATCCAGCAGCGGCCCGGCCACATCCACGTGCACGATCAGCCGCCGCAGTGTCGTGCACCGCTGCCCCGCGGTACCCGCAGCCGAGAACACGATGCCCCGCGCGGCCAGATCCAGATCCGCCGAAGGCGTCACCACCGCACCGTTATTGCCGCCCAGCTCCAGCAGACAGCGGCCGAAGCGGGCGGCCACGCGCGGGGCCACGGTCCGGCCCATCCGCACCGATCCGGTCGCACTGACCAGCGCCACGCGCGGATCGTCGACCAGCTGCTCGCCGACCTCGGCCGCACCCTGAACGAGCTGGTGCACTTCGGGATTCGCGCGCACATCCGCCGCCGCCCGCCGCAGCAGCGTATGGCACGCCAGCGCCGTCAGCGGTGTGGTCTCCGACGGTTTCCACACCACGGTGTCCCCGCACACCAGCGCCAGCGCGGTATTCCACGCCCACACCGCGACCGGGAAATTGAAGGCCGAGATCACGCCCACCACACCCAGCGGATGCCAGGTCTCCATGAGCCGGTGCCCGGGCCGCTCCGACGGCATGGTGTTCCCGTACAGCTGCCGCGACAAGCCGATGGCGAACTCGCAGATATCGATCATTTCCTGGACTTCGCCGCGGGCCTCCGCGCCGATCTTCCCGGCTTCGAGCGTGACCAGTTCGCCCAGCTCAGCCTGGTGGTCGGTGAGCAATTGCGCCAGCCGCCGGACCACGGCCGCGCGCTGCGGCGCGGGTACGGTGCGCCAGCCCTCGAAGGCGGCGGCGGCCCGGCTGATGGCGCCGTCCACCTCGTCTGCGGTACTCGGCCGCAGGCTGGTCAGCTCGCCGCCGGTGATCGGCGTACGAGCCGAGAGCGCGCCCGGTTCGGGTGATTCCACGCCGAGGCCGCGTAGTAGCGCCTCCGTGCGGGTGCGCAGTTCACGTGTGCTGTCTGCGGTCAGTGCGGGGGTCATCGACTACTCCCTGGTCGATAGCGGCATGCGCCGGGTGATGGGTTCCGGCCACGAGTTCGGTTCGCTGCGTTAGCCTTCGCTGATGGCGGATACACCGGCGAAACCACAACTCGACGACATAGATCGTCTGCTGATTCGCGAGCTGATTGCCGATGGCCGCGCCACATTGTCGAATCTGGCCGAGAAGGCCAATCTGTCGGTGTCCGCGGTGCAGTCGCGGGTCCGGCGGCTGGAGGCGCGAGGCGTGATCCGTGGCTACACAGCCAATGTCGATCCGGAAGCCCTGGGGCAGATGCTCTCGGCATTCGTAGCCATCACTCCTCTCGACCCGTCGCAGCCCGATGACGCGCCCGCGCTGCTGCAGCACATCCCAGGCATCGAAGCCTGCCACTCGGTGGCCGGTGACGAGAGCTACATGCTGCTGGTGCGTGTCGCCTCCCCCCGGCATCTGGAGCAGCTGCTGCAGGAGATTCGCGCGACGGCCAACGTTCGGACTCGAAGCACCATCATTCTGCAGACATTCTATGACAAGTAGGCGCCTCTCGTAATTACATCGAAATTTACGGACAAAACCGTAAAGATTCCCTTACCCTGGGGGAGTGACCCTCGAATTCGATCGGCTCGGGGCGGTTGCCGAAACGCTGAAAACTCGACGTGAGTTGGTCACCCCCGCCCGGGTGCATGAAATCCTGTCCGCGAGCATCCTCGCCGACGGCTTCGATCTAGTCCTCGACCTGCAAAAATCCTGCGGCCGAAGACTTGTCGACGCCCGCGACGGCACGGCATACCTGGATATGTTCGGCTTCTTCGCCTCCTCGGCGCTGGGCATGAACCATCCGGTGCTGGCCAATGACCGCCACTTCCTCGCGAACCTCACCGCCGCGGCCCTCAACAAGCCCAGCAACTCCGACGTCTACACCGTCGAAATGGCGCGCTTCGTGGACGCTTTCGCGCGTGTCCTCGGCGATCCGCGGCTACCGCACCTGTTCTTCATCGACGGCGGCGCCCCGGCGGTCGAGAACGCCCTCAAGGCCGCCTTCGACTGGAAGTCCCGGCACAATGAAATGCACGGGCGCGCACCGGAACTCGGCACCAAGGTGCTGCATCTGACCGGAGCGTTCCACGGCCGCACCGGGTACACGCTGTCGCTGACCAATACCGATCCGGTCAAGACCGACAGGTTCCCGAAGTTCGGCTGGCCGCGCATCGACACCCCGTACGTGGGCGACGATCATCCGGATATCGAGGCCGCCGAGCGGCACGCGCTCGACCAGGCCACCCTAGCCTTCGCTGAAAACCCTTACGACATAGCGTGTTTCATTGCCGAGCCCATTCAGGGTGAGGGCGGCGACCGGCATCTGCGCCCGCAGTTCCTGCGGGCGATGCAGCAGCTCTGCCACGACAACGACGCCCTGTTCATTCTCGACGAGGTGCAGACCGGCGTCGGCATGACCGGCAGCGTGTGGGCCTATCAGCAGCTGGGCCTGGAGCCCGACATCGTGGCCTTCGGCAAGAAGACCCAGGTGTGCGGGATCATGGCCGGCGGGCGCATCGACGAGGTACCCGACAATGTCTTCCGCGTCAGCTCGCGGCTCAACTCCACCTGGGGCGGCAATCTCACCGATATGGTGCGCTCCCGCCGCATTCTCGAGGTGATCGAGCACGAGGGCCTCGTGGCGCGCGCCGCGCAGCTCGGGACGCACCTGCTGGGGCGGCTCACCGAATTGGCGGATGCCCGCATCGAAGTCACCGAGCCACGCGGACGCGGTCTCATGTGCGCCATCACACTCGAAACGGCGCAATTGCGCGACTCGGTGGTGACCGCACTGCGCGAGGAGGAGCACGTACTGATCCTCGGCACGGGCGAGCGGGGTATTCGTTTCCGGCCACCGCTCACCGTCACGGTTCCGGAGCTGGACGAGGCCGTCGACGCACTGGACCGCGTATTGCCTTGAGCCGCACGGTATTGCCGCGAGCCACACGGCAACCTACTCGAACCGCCCGGAACATTCCGGGCGGTTCGAGTCCGTCCGGCACCGGTGTGAACGGCGAAATTTTTCGCGGCCGCCAAACCGCTGCGGCCCTCGTAATCGGGTATCTACCTGCGGATATTAACTGGCGAGTAGTCAATAACCGTACTCGCGAGTAGCCCTGCCGGGATTACCAGAGGGCACTGGCACTGGTTACACTCCGGGCATGACGAGTGTCCAGCAGCAGCCTTCGCCGGGGTCGGCGGGCGCCCCCGATATCCACACCACCGCCGGGAAGCTCGCTGACCTGCGTAACAGGCTGGAAGAGGCCAAGCACCCGATGGGTGAGGCCGCGGTCGACAAGGTCCACGCCAAGGGCAAGATGACCGCGCGCGAGCGCATCCTCGCCCTGCTGGACGAGGGCTCGTTCGTGGAACTCGATGCGCTCGCCCGGCACCGCAGCGTGAATTTCGGCCTGGAGAACCAGCGTCCGCTCGGCGACGGCGTGGTGACCGGTTACGGCACCATCGACGGCCGCGACATCTGCATCTTCTCCCAGGACGTCACCGTCTTCGGCGGCTCGCTCGGCGAGGTCTACGGCGAGAAGATCGTCAAGGTCATGGATCTGGCGCTGAAGACCGGCCGCCCGCTGGTCGGCATCAACGAGGGCGCCGGCGCACGCATCCAGGAAGGCGTTGTCTCCCTGGGCCTTTACGGCGAGATCTTCCACCGCAATATCCAGGCCTCCGGCGTGATCCCGCAGATCTCGCTCATCATGGGCCCGGCCGCGGGTGGGCACGTGTACTCCCCGGCGCTGACCGACTTCGTCGTCATGGTCGACCAGACCAGCCAGATGTTCGTCACCGGTCCCGACGTGATCAAGACCGTCACCGGTGAGGAAGTCACCATGGAGGAGCTGGGCGGCGCCCACACCCACATGGTGAAGTCCGGTGTCGCGCACTACGTCGCCTCCGGCGAGCAGGACGCCCTGGATTACGTCAAGGATCTGCTCAACTACCTGCCGAGCAACAACCGCGCCGAGGCCCCGCGCTTCCCGGCCACCGATCCGATCGTCGGCGCCATCGAGGACTCGCTCACCGCCGAGGACCTCGAGCTCGACAGCATCGTCCCGGATTCGCCGAACCAGCCGTACGACATGCACGAGGTCATCAAGCGCCTGGTGGATGACGACGAGTTCCTGGAGGTGCAGGCCGAGCGCGCGATGAACATCATCATCGGCTTCGCCCGCATCGACGGCCGCAGCGTCGGCTTCGTGGCCAACCAGCCCTCGCAGTTCGCGGGCTGCCTGGACATCGACGCCTCGGAGAAGGCCGCGCGCTTCGTGCGCACCTGCGACGCGTTCAATATCCCGATCATCACGCTGGTCGACGTCCCGGGCTTCCTGCCCGGGACCGGCCAGGAGTTCAACGGCATCATCCGCCGTGGCGCCAAGCTGCTCTATGCCTACGGTGAGGCCACTGTGGGTAAGATCACAATCATCACCCGCAAGGCATACGGCGGCGCCTACGACGTCATGGGTTCCAAGCACATGGGCGCCGATGTGAACCTGGCGTGGCCGACCGCTCAGATCGCCGTCATGGGCGCCTCGGGCGCGGTCGGATTCGTCTACCGCAAGCAGCTCAAGGACGCGGCAGCCGAAGGCGCCGATGTCGACGCGCTGCGCCTCGAGCTGCAGAACGAGTACGAGGACACGCTGGTCAACCCGTACGTGGCCGCTGAGCGCGGTTATGTCGACGCGGTCATCCCGCCCTCGCACACCCGCGGCCAGATCGTTTCGGCGCTGCGTCTGCTGGAACGCAAGATGGTGACCATGCCGCCGAAGAAGCACGGCAACATTCCGCTCTGATTCGACGATAAGCGCGGTGTGAGGCGCACACTGAGGCTAGGGTCCGGCATGCTTCGTGCCGGTTTCCCGTACCGCGCAGGAACGCCTCATCCGAGTAAAGATGGTAGAGACCGGCCCTCGACGTAGAGGGTCGAAACTATTACCGTTTGCGGACTTGAACCACTTTCCGTGAACAGCCGCCCTACCCGGGCGGCAATTGGACAGGAGGACTGGCGCTGTGACGACCATGGCTGACGAAGAAGTACTGAGCGCCGCCGAACTGGATCTGGCCGTCGATGGATTGACGGAAGCGGTCGAAACGGCTGTAGCCGAGACTGAACCGTCGAACATCGGCCCGGTCATCCAGGTTCTGAAGGGCAATCCGAGCGATGTCGAACTGGCCGCCCTGGTGGCTGTCTTCGCCGCCGCCTCGAGCGTCTCCGGTGGATCCGCCGACAACGGTCCCGCCGATATGTGGGGTAACCCCACACTGCTGCACCGCGGCTCGTCGCCGTTCTCGCCGTACGCATTTCCCGCGCTGTCGCACCGCGACTGACTTCGCGGGACAGTCAGGGCCAGGGGGCGCCCGCGCCGCCTCCCCGCCGCTGACGTGCGTTCCCTGTAGTACCTTCGCGCAGTGCCCGTGCCTCCGATACGTCGAAATGAGACAGCGCCTGTGACGACTTTCGTATTGGCGTCCCAATCTCCGGCCCGGCTCGGGGTACTCCGCAATGCGGGTGTCGAACCGGTGGTCCGGGTGTCGAATGTGGACGAGGACGCCGTTGCCGCGGCTCTGCCCGCGGGCACCGCCCCCGATCGAGTGGTGATCGAGCTGGCTCGCGCCAAGGCGCGCGATGTCGCTCCCACGCTGGCCGGTGAATTCCCCGATTCCGTTGTGGTGGGCTGTGACTCGATGCTGCTCGTCGATGGTGTGCTGCAGGGCAAACCACTCACCGCCGAGGTCGCGCGGGCGCGCTGGTCCGAAATGGCCGGGCGCAGCGCCGATCTGCTGACCGGGCACTGCGTACTGCGGCTGCGCGACGGTGAGATCGTCGCCGAGGCCGCCGATTGCAGTTCCACCACAGTGCATTTCGCCAAACCCGATGCCGATGAGCTGGATGCCTACATCGCCACGGGTGAACCGCTGCAGGTGGCCGGGGCCTTCACGCTGGACGGCCGCGGCGCCTGGTTCGTCGATCGCATCGAGGGTGATCCCTCCAGCGTGATCGGTATCGGTCTACCGCTGGTTCGTCGACTGCTTGCCGAGGTGGGCGTCGGGGCTACGCAATTGTGGAGCGACGCGGCTCGTTGAGGTCGCGAGCCGTGGTTCCTCGGCATCGCCGTTCACGCCGGGCACGCCCTCGGCCGTCCGGGCCGTCAGCAGTTCCAGTCGCGCCACGCACAATTCGGGCTCCACGAACGGATGCAGGCGGACGGAAACGGTATCCCGGGCGCCGTTGTGGTCCAGCACTTCTCGCATGAGTCCCAGATGGACGCCGCACACCACTTCGGAATGGGTGCGCGCGAGTTCGCGCAGCGGGCACGCGGTGAGCCGGATCAGCGACTGTTCATCGGTTTCGCCGGCGTGATCGCGTTCGGGCGCGAATCCGAGTTCGGACGCGACCGTAATGGTGAGATCGCGGGCATCGTCGAGCGTTTCGACCGGCTGGTCCACCGCTTCGAGTTTCGAACCCCAGACGCGTCCGGCCGAAATGGCGGCGTCGGACCGGCGGCGCGGATCGCTGCCGAGCTGGTCAGCGAGCACCTGTGCCAATTCCTGATAACCGACGGATCGCTGCACGGCGGTATAGCCGATGCGCGGCCGGCCGCGACCCCGCGGGGGCTGCTGAAATTGCCGGACCAGCGATTCGCGGGTGAGCACATCCAAATGGAAACGCACCGTAGTCACATGCTGACCGGTGACACGGGCCAGTTCCTGCGCATCGAGAGGCTCGCTTGCGCCACGTAGGATCGCGAGCAGTCGTCGTCGCGGCCAAGAATCGGACATAGCTCACCCCTCCTCTCGGGAGACTTTATCGGATGAAGCTGCGCTTAATTCGCTCAATCACCCGATTCGTGATCTGAAACGAGTTTCGTTGCCGCTACTTGCCTACGATCGGTGCTGAGATTCGAATCGCCGACACCCAACCCACCACGCGTGAAGGACCACACTGTGCCCGTTGCCCCGGATCCGCATCCCTCGTTCGGTTCCTTCGCACATCCTCACCGACTAGTAACCACAGAATGGCTGTCGGCAAACATCGGCGCGCCGGGACTCAAGATCATCGAGTCCAACGAAGACATATTGCTATACGACATCGGGCATGTCCCGGGCGCCATCAAGATCGATTGGCGAACCGAGCTGATGGATCCGAGCAAACGCGATGTCGTCGACGGTGAAACCTTCGCCGCGCTGATGCGTGCCAAAGGTATCGGACGCGACGACACCGTGGTGATCTACGGCGATCGGGCCAATGGCACCGCGGCCGCCGCCCTGTGGGTGTTCGACCTCTTCGGGCACGAAGACGTGCGCCTGCTGGACGGTGGCCGGGATGCCTGGATCTCCGAGGCCCGCGACACCACCTTCGAGGTGCCGTATCCGGTTCCGGGCGAATACCCGGTCGTCGAGCGCGACGACAAGACCGCGCGTGCGTTCCGCGTGGATGTGGTGGCGCAGCTGGGCGGCCCGCTGATCGACGCCCGCGAATTCGGCGAGTACACCGGCGAACTGGTGGTGCTGGACCGTCCGGAGGAGCAGGCCCTGCGCGCCGGCCACATTCCGACGGCCGTCAGCATTCCGTGGAGCGCCTCGGTCGGTGCGGATTCTCGATTCCGCCCCCGCGCGGAGCTGGATGTCATCTACGGTGGGGTGTCCGACGGGGTGCCGCCGCTGGTGTACTCCCGTATCGGTCGCTGGGCCGCACTCACCTGGTTCGTCCTGACCTACCTCGTCGGTGTGCAGGGCGTCCGCAACTACGACGGCTCTTGGACCGAATGGGCAAATGCCGTTGGCGCACCCATAGTGGTCGGAGCCGACCCCGGCGAGTAATTTCGGGCCTACCGATCGGTAGCCCTATCCCGGTTCGGGAGTTGTTGGCACACTGCCTACACTGCCCAAGACGAAGTTATCTCCAGCACAGGAGGCTCAGTGCCCAACCATGCCAACGCGCAGATCACGAAGGTCCTCGTAGCCAACCGAGGCGAGATCGCCGTGCGCGTGATCCGGGCTGCCAAGGACGCCGGTATCACCAGCGTCGCGGTGTATGCGGAACCGGACGCCGATGCGCCGTTCGTGAAACTCGCCGACGAGGCTTTCGCGCTCGGTGGCCAGACTTCCGCCGAGTCGTACCTGGTGTTCGCCAAGATTCTCGACGCTGCCGCCAAGGCCGGCGCCGATGCCATCCACCCCGGTTACGGGTTCCTTTCGGAGAACGCCGAATTCGCGCAGGCCGTGATCGATGCCGGTCTGATCTGGATCGGCCCCTCGCCGCAGTCCATTCGCGATCTGGGTGACAAGGTCACCGCGCGCCACATCGCGCAGCGCGCCAACGCTCCGATGGCCGCGGGCACCAAGGATCCGGTGAAGAACGCCGACGAGGTCGTCGCGTTCGCCAAGGAGTACGGCGTTCCGGTGGCCATCAAGGCCGCCTTCGGTGGTGGTGGTCGCGGCATGAAGGTCGCGCAGACCATCGAGGAGATCCCGGAGCTGTTCGAGTCCGCCACCCGTGAGGCCATTGCCGCCTTCGGCCGCGGTGAATGCTTCGTGGAGCAGTACCTGGACAAGGCCCGCCACGTCGAGGCGCAGGTGCTCGCCGACAAGCACGGCAACGTGATCGTCGTCGGTACCCGTGACTGCTCGCTGCAGCGTCGTTTCCAGAAGCTGGTCGAGGAGGCCCCCGCGCCGTTCCTCTCCGACGAGGTGCGCGGCAAGATCCACGCTTCGGCCAAGGCCATCTGCAAGGAGGCCGAGTACTACGGCGCCGGCACGGTGGAGTACCTGGTGCAGGGTGAGACGGTGTCCTTCCTCGAGGTGAACACCCGCCTGCAGGTCGAGCACCCGGTGACGGAGGAAACGGCTGGCATCGATCTTGTGCGCCAGCAGTTCCGCATCGCCGAGGGCCATGAGCTTTCGATCAAGGAAGACCCGACGCCGCGCGGCCACTCGTTCGAGTTCCGCATCAACGGTGAGGACGCGGGCCGCGGTTTCATGCCCGCCCCCGGCCCGGTCGTCGTCTACAAGGAGCCCGCGGGCCCCGGTGTGCGCGTCGATTCCGGTGTGGTCGAGGGCAGTGTCATCGGCGGCCAGTTCGACTCCATGCTGGCCAAGCTGATCGTCACCGGTGAGAACCGGGAGCAGGCGCTGCAGCGTGCCGCTCGCGCCCTGGCCGAGTACCAGATCGAGGGCCTGGCAACGGTTCTGCCGTTCCACCGCCACATTGTCGAGAACCCCGCGTTCATCGGCGACGGCACCAAGTTCGACGTCTACACCAAGTGGATCGAGAACGACTGGGAGAACCCCATCGAGCCGTACACCGGTGGTGTGCCGATCGATGAGGACGAAGAGGGCCCCCGGCAGAAGGTGGTCGTCGAGGTCGGCGGCCGCCGCCTCGAGGTCTCCCTGCCCGGCCAGTTCTCGGTCGGTGCTGCCGCCGCCCCCGCCGGCAACGGTGCGGGCGTCATCCGCAAGAAGCCGAAGCCGCGCAAGCGTGGTGGCGCGGCCGGCGCCGGTGCGTCCGGTGACTCGGTGACCGCGCCCATGCAGGGCACCGTCGTCAAGGTCGCCGTCGAAGAGGGCCAGAGTGTCGAGATCGGCGACCTGGTCGTCGTGCTCGAGGCCATGAAGATGGAAAATCCCGTCACCGCGCACAAGGCCGGTGTCATCACCGGTCTGGCGGTGGAGGCGGGCGCCGCCATCACCCAGGGCACCGTCCTGGCCGAGATCAAGTGATCTCCCGCCGGATCTGACCGCCCGGCAACAGCTTTCCCGTTTGGGCCGCTCACAATGTGAGCGGCCCAAACGCTTTCAAGGGTCTGGGCCTGAGTAACTCCGGTGACTCGAGGGCGTGGCCCGAGCTCCCGTGTCCGGGGCCCGAGGGTGTGGTCCTAGCGGCTATCGCTCGAGGGTGCGCTGAATCCGGTTCTCCGAGGGGGTTCGGGGGCTTGCCCCAAGTTCTCTCTCCCGGGGTTCGGGGGCGGAGCCCCCGAGAACCCTGCTGCCCCACGCTGCGTGGGGCGCGAACCCCTTGCGGCGGGCGCGGGGCTCGACCGTGCGCGATAAGGTCGGTATATGGCTGAACCACCGGACATTCGCATCGGCACCGCGGAGCGGGAAGAGGCCATGAAGCGGCTATCGGACAATTTCGCGGCGGGGCGGCTCAGCGTGGCCGAATTCGATGAGCGCAGTGGGGTTGTGGCGGCGGCGATGACGCGCGGCGATCTCGAGACGGTGTTCACGGATCTGCCCGCGGTGGAAAGCGATAGTGCCTCGCCCGCGAAGCGTGAGCCCCGCTTCGGGTCGAACTGGCCGGAGCGGATCATGCCGATCGTTCCGATCATCGCGGTGATTCTTTTCTTCGTCACCAGCCAGTGGTGGGTGTTCCTGCTGATTCCGGTCGCCGGTGCGCTGCTGTTCGGTGAGGGCAATCGGGAGCGGAAGAACCGGCAGCGGGAATCGCGACGGGACCACCGGGATCGGCGGCGTGGGCGCTGATGGAACCCATGGAGATCAATGCGGGCAATTGGTACCTGCGCGCCATGCGCGCGGACGAGCGGATCGACGATCGGCCCGCCCTGGCGGACGGCGGCATCACCGATCCGGACTATGTGGCGCGCCGGACCGCGGAATGGGCCGACGAGACCCACTTCTCGTGGGCGGTATGCGTTCCGACCACCGCCGAGATGGTCGCCGAGATCGGCGTGACTCCCGGCACCGACGGCACCGCCGAGGTGACCGGCTGGGTCCGCGACGGCTATCAGACGGCACTCGACGACGGCTTGGAAGCGGTACACCGCTTCACTTCCGGATTCCTCGGATTGCAGCCCCGCGCGACCGCCTGAGCGAAAATCATTGGTGCCGAACCGCATTGCCGAGGACTCTGGAGTCGCATCCGAAACGGGCGACAGGGGAGGCGGCTATGTGGAGTTGGAGCAGTCATCAGGCGGATCGAGCGGCGGTATCTGCGATCACGAGTTGGAGGATCGCCGAGCCGCGGCCGACGATCACCGACCCGGACCATGTCACGGGTACCGGCAGCGGCCGGGGTGTGCATCCGAGTGGCGGCGGCGCGTTCGGTGGTGACGGCGGGCGCGCCGGGGCGGACTTCGGTGGCGATATGTCCGGTGCCGCGCGTGGAGTAGCCTGCGGGCATGGACAGGCCAGCCTTGGATATCGCCCGGTTGCGCAGCGCTCTCGCCGAGTCGCCCGAGCGGGCGTTCTTCACCGAGATCGATCTGGTGGAGTCGACCGGTTCGACGAATGCGGATCTGGTTGCCCGTGCGGCCGATTCGCATACCGATCACCTGGTATTGCTCGCCGAGGCGCAGGAGCGGGGGCGCGGGCGGCACGAGCGGACCTGGGTGAGCCCGCCGCGCGCGCAGATCGCCATGTCGCTGCTGGTGCGGGCGCGCGGTATCGATCCGGCGGTGCTGGGGTGGCTGCCGCTGCTGACCGGGGTGGCGGTGGTCGACGCGGTGTGCGCGGCGACCGGGGTGAAGGCAATCCTGAAGTGGCCCAATGACATTCTGGTCGACGGGCGCAAGCTGGCGGGCATTCTCGCCGAGATCGCGGCCGCGGGCAGTGATCCCGCGGTGGTGGTCGGCATCGGCCTGAACGTGAGTCTCACCGAGGCGGAACTGCCTGTCCCGCATGCCACTTCGCTGGTGCTGTCGGGAAATCCGGACCCGGATCGCACCGCGCTGGCGGCCGCCATTCTGCGCGAGTTCGCCCGCCGCTTCACCGCCTGGGAAGCCACCGGCTGGGATATCGCCGATCTGTCGGCGGACTACCGCGACCGCTGCTCCACCATCGGCGCACAGGTCCGCGCCGAACTTCCCGGCGGTGAGGTGCTCACCGGAATCGCCACGGGCGTAGACGAACACGGCCGCCTGCTGATCGGCGACCGCGCCGTCGCCGCCGGCGATGTCACCCACCTGCGCGCCGAATACTGACAACCCGGCCTCCCTGTCGTCCCGGCATGCCTTTGGCCGGGATCCACTGCAACCCAATGGGCTCCGTGTGGATCCCGGCCAAAGGCGCGCCGGGATGACGAGCGGCGCGCCGGAATGATGTGCGGGACTCTTCGAATCGGTCTCAGACGCTCAGCAACTCCGCGCGTGCGGCCTCGCGGGCGAGTAGCCGGTCGCGCTGCTCCTCGAACTTCAGCACATCGCCTTCGAGCTTCTCGACATAGGCGGCGAGGATGTCGCGATTCGCTTCGCCCTGTGCGGTGAAGTCGTTGCGCTCGAAGATGTTCCAGTTCTTGAGCACCGGCTTGATCACCTCTTCGAGGTGCTGGCGCAGATCGTAGATGCCGTGCTTGGCCATCATGGCGCCGTTGCGCCGGAAGTTCGGCATGCCGTAGCCGGGCATGACGAAGTTGGTGAGCACCTTGGTGATCGCCGCCATGGCCTGATCGGGGACCAGGTCCAGCCCCGCGCCGCAGAGGGTGCGGTAGAAGATCATGTGCAGGTTCTCGTCGGTGGCGATGCGCTGCAGCATGCGGTCGGCCAGCGGGTCGTCGCAGACCCGGCCGGTATTGCGGTGCGAGACGCGGGTGGCGAGCTCCTGGAAGGTCACGTACGCCACGTTCTCCAGGAAGCCGCCCCAATCGTCGGGGGACTGCGCGCCATTGGTCATGTGGATCATGCGCGCCTCTTCGAGCGCGACCGGATCGACGCCGCGGGTCACCACGAGGTAATCCCGAATGACGATGCCGTGCCGGTTCTCCTCGGCGGTCCAGCGGCCGACCCAGGTGCCCCAGGCGCCGTCCTGGGAGAAGTTCTCGGCGATCTCCCGGTGGTAGGACGGAAGATTGTCCTCGGTGAGCAGATTGGTCACCATGGCGATCTTGGCGACCTCGGTCAGCGTGGACTGGGACGGATCCCAGTCCTCACCGCCCATGGCGGCGAAATTGCGGCCCTGGTCCCACGGCACGTAGTCGTGCGGGTTCCAGTCCTTCGCAATGGCCAGGTGGCGGTTCAGATTCTGTTCGGCCACGGGTTCGAGTTCTCGCAAGATCTGATATTGGGTCAACTCTCGGGTCACACACGCCTCCTGTGTCATGCGCCGGGGATCGAGAAGATACGGCGGGGCCGGAATGGTGTTGCGCGGGACAGCTCGACGAAAGGCAGATCTGTGGTCGCCGATGCTACGCGGATGCCGCGCACGATTGTGCGCCAGAGAGCTGCTCGGCGTGAGGCATTCTGACATCTCCGCGCGGTACGGTGCTCATATGGGTTACCCGGAGGAGGCTCTTGCGCCGGAGGAGCAGCTGGTGCTGCATCGCCATCCGCATTGGAAGATGTTGTTCTGGCCCGCTGTAACTTTCATCCTTATCACCGCATTGGCCGGGTTCGGTGCGGGCGTCGCCTCGCGCAATGCCGAGGGCACACTGCGGTCGAGTCTGCTGATCGCCATTCTCGTGGTGTGGCTGGCGATCGTGTTGTGGCGCAGCGTCACCCCGCTGCTGCGATGGAAGTCGACGCATTTCATCATTACCGACCGGCGGGTTCTGATTCGGCAGGGCGTACTCACGCACACCGGTATCGACATTCCGATGAATCGCATCTCGAATGTGCAGTTCCGGCATCGGTTGTTCGATCGAATGCTGGGGACGGGCACGCTGATCATCGGGTCGGCGTCCGAGGATCCGCTGGAGTACGACGACATTCCGCATGTGCAGCAGGTGCACGCGCTGCTCTATCACCAGGTCTTCGATGTGGTGCAAAACGAGCAGCGCGGTGGTGGCTATCACGGTTCGCCGCCCGCCTACCCGTAGGCTTGCCCCGTGACCGCTGTTCTTCTGGCCGAAGACGACGAGGCCATTGCCGCGCCGCTCTCGCGTGCGCTGGGGCGTGAAGGCTATTCGGTGACCGTCGAGAGTTACGGTCCCGCCGTACTGGAGCGAGCCCTGGAGGGCGGCCATGACCTGCTGATTCTCGATCTCGGCCTACCCGGTATGGACGGTCTCGAGGTGTGCCGTCAGGTGCGGGCGCGCGGGGCCGATCTGGCCGTGCTGATGCTCACCGCGCGCACCGACGAGGTGGATTTCGTGGTGGGCCTGGACGCCGGCGCCGACGACTATGTCGGCAAGCCGTTCCGCCTCGCCGAGCTGCTGGCCCGGGTGCGAGCGCTGTTGCGGCGCAGCGGAATCGGCGACGAGACGGTGGAGGTCGGCGGTATCCGGCTGGAGCCTGCCGCGCGCCGGGTGCTGGTGAACGGCCTCGAGGTGAATCTGGCCAACAAGGAGTACGAGCTGCTCAAGGTGCTCATCGACCGTGCGGGTCAGGTGGTTTCGCGCGAGACCATACTGCGCGAGGTGTGGGGTGACGCCGATCTGCGCGGTTCGAAGACCCTGGATATGCATATGTCCTGGTTGCGCCGCAAGATCGGTGACGAGGGGCCGGTGGCGGAACGCCGGATCGTGACGGTGCGCGGCGTAGGCTTCCGCTTCAACACCGACTAGCGGCCTGTGCTCTCTGAGAACGACCCCGCGCCGTGGCGCGCCCGTATCGCAAGCCGAGCGAAGCGAGGCATATCTACGATGAGACGCCGGATCCTGCTGTCGATGGTGGCCGCGCTCACCCTCACCACGCTGATCCTCGGTGTGCCGCTGTCCTTCACGGCATGGCAGTGGGTCGAGGACATCACCCGCAACGAGTTGCGCAATCGGCTCGATCGGATCGCGGTGGAGGTGGTGGCGCAGGAGAAGGACGACGGTCTGGTGCACGGCGAACTCGACCTGCGCTCGGTGCGTCCGCTGATTCCGGAGGACGGGCAGCTGACCATCGTCTATCCGACGCCGCAGGACAATGCCTCCCGCGTCGATGTCGGCGCCACCGAGGTATCGGATCCGCTCGCCGAATCCCTCGCCATGGGCACCTCCGGTTCGCTGCGGCTGGAAACGCCTGCCGCGCCGATGCATTCGATGCAGCGGCAGGCGCTGGGCGCGGTGGCGGCGCTGGTGCTCATCTCGCTGGGCGCGGGTATCGCGGTCGCGGTGGTGACCGCGCGCCGGGTGGCCGATCCGCTGCGTGATGTGGCGGCGCGGGCGGCCCGGCTGGCCATGGGTGATTTCCGCGCCGATTCGCGCAGGCACGGGATCACCGAACTGGATCGCGTATCGGATGTACTGGATTCGGCGACAGTCGAAATCGCGGGCCGCCTGCAGCGTGAGCACGCACTGGTCGCGGATGTCTCGCATCAGCTGCGCAGCCGGCTGACCGCGGTGCGCCTGCGCCTGGACGAACTGTCCACGCACAGTGATCCGGCGGTGGTGCACGAGGCGGAAGAGGCCATGGCACAGGTGGATCGGCTCACCGGCGCCATCGACGAACTCGTGCGGGCTTCTCGCGACGAGGGTGCGGCCGATCGTGATCCGGTGCCGGTGGTGGCGGAACTGCGTGGCGTGGTGGCGGAATGGCGCCACCCCTTCGCCGAGGCGGGCCGCAAACTGGTGCTGCTGGGCGATCCGACCCTGCGCGCTCCCGTGACCGGCTCCCGATTGCGCGAGGCGCTCGCGGTGCTGGTCGACAATGCCCTCATGCACGGCGGCGGCACCTGCACGGTATCGGTGCGCACTGTCACCGGCGGCATCGCCGATCGCGAACCGCTCGTCTGCGTGGAGGTCGCCGACGAAGGTGACGGCGTCCGTGACGAACTCGCCCCCCACATCTTCGACCGCGGTTTCTCCGCCGCCGGATCCACCGGTGTGGGCCTGGCCCTGGCCCGCGCCCTCATCGAAGCCGACGGCGGCCGCATGGAACTCCAACGCCGCCGCCCAGCCCTGTTCGCCGTCTTCCTCGGCTCCACCGGCGGCTCCGCGGCCAGCGCCGCCCGCGCCGCCACCGGCCCCATCACCGAACCCCGCTGATCTCCGGGATAGTTTTTCTATCGGTTCTCTAACCATTCGTTGGCGAGAGCTGAGAAGTCGCTGCATACCTTCGGATTCGTCCCGACAACGAAGGAGAAACTATGCAGAAGTCCACAGTGCGGCGCGGAGGAGCGATTGCCGGTGGGTTCGCGGGAGTCGCTTTGATTGCCGCGTTGATAGTGCCCGCGGCGGCGAATGCGGCTGAGCCGGACGCGAATTCAGGTGTCGCGCAGGTGACTCAGCCGGGTGCGCCCATTCAGCTGGCGCCCGGGCAGGGTCAGTACCTGCCTGCTGATCCATCGCAGACCATTACCGTGACCACGGACCGGGACGGTCAGGTCACGGTGCTGCCGGGCCAGCTGCCGCCCGGCGCGGTCCTCGCCACCCCGATGCCCGGTGACCAGCCCCACGTGACCGTGGTTCCGCGCGACGGCATTCCGGCGCTGCCGACCGCGCCGGCGCTGACCGCACCGTCCACCGGCAGCGCGGGCTGAGTCATCTCACCGGGTCATCCCACCGGTCGGGCTGAGCTATCGCGCGGCGAGCTGAATCCCGGAGATCGCGAGCTGAGTTACCGGCAGCGCCGGATGTATCATCCGCGCGGGCGGGTTGGTCGGTCATGCGGGCGGAATCACCGGCCGCACGGGCCGATCGGTTCGCTGACAGTTCGCTCACGGGTCGCGTCCGTATCGTCGGTGCCGTGAACAGTCCGCTGATCCTGGTTGTGGATGATGATGCGCGTGTGCTGGCGTCGGTGGCGCGGGGGCTGCGACTGTCCGGGTTCGAGGTCGAGACCGCGACGGACGGAGCCACCGCGCTGCAGCGCATTACCGCGAGCGCGCCGCAGGCCATGGTGCTGGATCTGAATATGCCGCAATTGGACGGGGTGCAGGTGGTGACGGCCCTGCGCTCGTTCGGCAATGACATTCCGATCTGTGTGCTGAGCGCCCGCGCGGAGGTGACCGATCGGATCGGCGCGCTCGAGGCCGGAGCCGACGACTATCTGACCAAGCCTTTCGATCTGGGTGAGTTGGTGGCGCGTCTGCGGGCCATGCTGCGCCGGGCGCCCGCGCCCACCCACACCTCCGATCGAATTGTGGTGGGCCCGCTCACCATTCACCCCAGTGCCCGCCGCGCCTATGCCAACGACGTCCTGCTCGATCTCACCAAACGCGAATTCGACCTGCTGGCTGCGCTTTCCGCCGCGCCCGGCCAGGTCTTCAGCCGCCCCCAGCTCCTGGATCGGGTGTGGGGCTACGACTTCGAAACCCAGACGAAAGTGGTCGACGTGTTCGTCTCCTACCTGCGCCGCAAGATCGAGGCCACCGGCTGCCCCCGATTGGTCCACACCGTGCGCGGCGTCGGTTTCGTGCTGCGGACGGACGCATGAATCCCGGGTGCGCACGGCTTGCTCACCACGAGGAGTCCATATCGGGAGCACCGGAATGAGGCGGCAGCTGTCGTTGCGCACGCGCGTCGCGCTGGCGAGCGCGGCTACCGCGGCGGTTGTGGTGGCCGTGATGAGCATTGTGCTGTTCGCGGTCGCGAGCAGTGATGCGCGGTCACAGGTCGGCTCGGTGGTGGATGCCATTGCCATCAACCCGGCGCAGACCATTGTCACCACCGGAGGGCAGGATGGTCCTGGTGCCGGAACGGCAGCCTCGGCCTTGCCGACCGCGCCTGGACAGTGGCAGGAGAGCCGACAGCGTCCGTTGCGGTCCGCGCCGGGTCCGGTAACGACTGCGCCGGGTCCGGTAACGACTGCGCCGGGTCCGGTAACGACTGCGCCGGGTCCGGTAACGACTGCGCCGGGACCGGCAGCGTCGGCACCGAGCCCGGAGGTGACCGCGCCGGGACCGGTGGTACTCGCACCGGGTTCGGAGTACGCGCGCACGCTGCCTGTGGACGGGCAGACCGTGGTGCTGGCTGTACCCCGCACGGTGGCAACGGATTCGGCGGCCAAACAGCGCACCCGGATCATCGGCATCGGCCTGGCCGGGACCGCACTGGCTGCCCTGCTCGGCTGGTTCTTCGCCTCCCGCGCCGTAGCCCCGCTGCGCCGCCTGACCGCCGAGACGGCCGGGCTCGGCGACCGGCTCACGCTGGATTCGCCGCAGCATCCGGTCGCAAGCGAGACAACGGAATTGGCCGAAGCCATGAATGTCATGCTCGGCCGGATCTCCGCCGAACGCCGCCACACCAGCGAAGCCCTGGTCACCGCAAGGGATTTCGCCGCCACCGCCGCACACGAATTGCGCACACCGCTGACAGCCATGCGCACCGATCTGCAGGTGCTGCGGTCCATGCCGCTGTCGGAGGCCGAGCGCACGGAGATCCTGGACGAGGTGCTGGCCGGGCAGCAAGCGGTCGAGTCAGCGCTGTATGCCCTGGAGCGCCTGGCCGTAGGCGATCTGACCACCGAATCCGATTGGGAGGATGTCGATCTGGGCCAGCTCGTCGACCAGGTCGTGGAGGACGCCCGCCGCTCGAACCCCGGGGTGACCATCACCGCCGACGGCGTAGAGCCCATCCGCCTGCGCGGACTGGCCGCCGGCCTGCGCTCGGTGATCGAGAACGCCGTCACCAACGCCATTCGCCACGGCAACGCCACCCGAATCGAAATCGCCGCCCGCCCAAGCGATGACACCATCTACCTCACCATCGACGACAACGGCTCCGGCATCCCCGAACCCGACCGCACCCGAGTCTTCGACCGCTTCCACCGCGCCAGCCCCACCCCCGGCAGCGGCTTGGGCCTAGCCCTCGTCGCCCAACAGGCCCGCCTCCACGGCGGCACAGCCACAATCACCGACAGCCCGCTCGGCGGCGCGAGCCTCACTGTCACGCTGGCACTCCAGCCCCCGAATCCCAATACGCCGGGTGCCCGGGGAGCAGGGCGAGAAATGACAAAGACAAAAGATGCCCGGACGAGAAAAACGAAAACGAGAAACGACATAACGGGAAGCGGCGAAAGGTAAAAGTCAGATATTCTGAATAGCCTTATATCACAACGGAATTCGTCTTTCCGGGTCTGTTTTCCGGGAGTAGAATAGAGGCATGGAATCAGGGGGAGAATCCGCAATCGCGACCGGTGCAGCCGCACTGGCCGCTGCGGTCGAATCCCTCACTGCTCTGCCTTTGATTCCGTTGCCGGACACCGAGATCGTGGCGTTGATGCAGCAGATCGAGACCTGCACTCGCCGGTTGGCGTCGGTGCAACGGGATCTGATCGTGCAAGCCTGCGCGCGGTCGTTGCCCGCTCTCAACGGTTCGGGTAGTCCGGCTCTGTATTTGCAATCGGTGCTGCATATTTCGCACGGGGATGCGATCAACCGGTGGCGTGCCGCTGAGGATCTCGCGGTGTGGCACCGGGTCGGTGACGAGCCCGACCCGGCCCCGGTGCTGCCGAACGCCGCCCAAGCCCTCGACGAGGGGGCGATCTCCCTCGATCACGTGCGGGTGATCCGGCAGGTGATGAATCGGTTGCCGGGCAAGGTCGCGCCCGAGGCCCGCGCGTATGCCGAGAAGCAACTCGCCTTCCAGGCGCGTGCTCTGGATCCGACGCATCTGCCGAGGATCGGGGACATGATCCTGGGCTACCTCGACCCGGACGGCAAGCTCACCGAGGACGCGGACCGGCAGAACCAGCGCAGTGCGGTTCTGAGCCCGCAACGCTACGACCTCATGTCCACCCTCACCGTCGAACTCACCCCCGACGCCCGCTCGGCATTCGATGCGGTCATGGCCAAGCTGGCCCGTCCGGGGATGTGCAACCCGGCGGACAAGGAAAGCCCGTGGGCCGAGGATGAGGACCACCCGGTGCCCCGGGATGTGCTGGAGGCGTGCGCGGCCCGGGACGAGCGCAGCAAGGCCCAACGCCAGCATGATGCGTTGCTGGCGGTGTTGCACCCGGACTTCAACCCCGCCGAACTCGGCTCCCATCGTGGGCTGCCCGTCTCCACGATCATGACGATGAGCATCGAGGATGTCGAACGCGCTGCGGGGGTGGCCACCACCGCCACCGGTGGGCAGGTCCCGGTCGAGAACGCCCTCCGGTTGATGGCCCGCCACTGCAAGACGTTCGTGCTCGTGAAGGACAAGAACGGGATGCCGTTGCATATCGGGGAAATCCGGTTGGCGAATCCGGCGCAACGGTTGGCGTTGATCGCGACCGAGCGTGGGTGCACTCGCCCGGGGTGCTCGGCTCCGGCGAGTATGGCCGCAGCCCATCATGTGACCGAGTTCAGCAAGGGCGGCCCCACCGATATCGAGAACCTGACCTTGGCGTGTGATCACTGCCACGCCCTGGTCAAGGACGGGCCACGCGGCTGGAAAACGATCAAACTCGGTGCGGATTCGGACTTTCCGGGCCGGACGGCGTGGATCGCCCCGGCCCATGTGGACCCGACCCGGACGCCACGGGTCAATCACCTGCACCATCCCGAGGAGTTCTTGACCGAGCCTCCGCCGTCGATGGGCCCTCGCAACTACTGCAATCCGGTGCGCCCGCAACCGGTTCGGGACCGCTCGGTCCGCCGGACGTCAACGCCTCCGACGCGACAATAGGTTCCCCCGCCCCTGGTGTCACCGGCAGGTTGTTCCTGTCGGTGCTAGCGGTCGTTGCCGGACAGGGGTTTTCGGGTTCGTGTTCTTCGATCCCTATATTCCAGGCGTTCTTGGTATTTCGCTCTTTGTCTTTCGGCTCTTGTCTTTTCGTGTTGTGTCTGTGAAACCGGACCACAGCCGGTCGACCCCGCTGGTACCGCAGGTATCTCCTCGGCCCGGAAGGTCAACCGGGTACCCCACCCCGGCGTCACCAGCACGGCCATCTCGGGCCCTGCCCGCACCCGGAAACCCACCACCGCTCCTGGATGCAAGCAACCCAGGTGCACCGACGGCTTCTATACCGAAACCGCCGGTGCACCTGGGTTGCCTGCCTCCCGGACAGGGTTGGTCTGCAAGAGGGTGCGGGCAAAGCCCGAGATGGCCGTGCTGGGCACGTGGGGAGCGGTACCCGGTTGACCTTCCGCAGTTGGGACGAGTACCTGCGGTACCAGCCGGGTCGACCGGCTGTGGTCCCGTTCTCGAGAACAAGAACAAGAACAAGAACAAGAACGACCAGGGGCTAGCTGTGGCCGAGTTGTTCTTCGTTGATGAGGTCTTCGAACTCTTCGGTGAGTTCCTTCATTTCATCCGGGAAGACCCAGCGGCGCATGGCGTAGAAGCGGAATGCCATCTGCAGGAGGTTGCCGATGATGAAGGCGCTGAAGAAGTCTGCGACGTTCTCTACGGTGAAACTCACATTCGGCTGGCGCAGGTCGAAGACGTAGCTGGAGATATAGAGCGGGAGGCTGGCCAGTAGTACGCCGATACCGCTCACTGCGAAGAAGAGCAGTGCCTCGTGATGCTTCTCGCGGCCGCCGCGCTTGTCGAAGGTCCATTCGCGATTGAGGATGTAGGACACGATGACGGCGATGGTGCCGGAAAGGATGCGGGCGATCGTCGGCTTGGTGTCCAGTACGGTCCACTTCAGCAGGTAGAAAATGCCGATGTCGATTACGAAGGTCGTCGCACCGACAATGGCGAACTTGAGCAGTTCGGAATGCCGGTCTGCGAGGTCCCGCAACGGTGTGGGCAGGACGTTTATGACCTTGTCGACAAATGACACCAGACGAGTCTACGTCGCTCATCGATGCTGAGACCAACCCGCGGGGGGTGGGGGGTGGGTGCCATGACAACATTTACGAACGTGAGCGCACGTTCCTTCGATACCTCCGCGATGCCCACCGTCACCATGATCGGTGGTGGTCAGCTCGCGCGCATGACCCATCAGGCGGCCATTGCGCTGGGCCAGCGGTTGCGGGTGCTGGCCGAGCGGCCCGACGATCCGGCCGCGCAGGTGACGCCGGACGTGGTCTTCGGCAGTCATAACGATCTGGCGGCACTGCGCAAGGCGGCCGTCGGCTCGTATGCGCTGACCTTCGATCACGAGGGTGTGCCGACCGAGCACCTCGAGGCGCTCGTCGCGGAGGGCGTGAATGTGCAACCGCCGCCGAGCGCGCTCATCTTCGCTCAGGACAAGCTGATCATGCGCCGCAAGCTGGCCGAGCTGGGTGTGCCGAGTCCGGCGTTCGCCGAGGTCTCCTCGGTCGCCGATGCGGTGGCTTTCGCCGACGAGCACGGCTGGCCGTTCGTGCTGAAGGCCGTGCGCGGCGGGTATGACGGCCGCGGCGTGTGGATGCCCGCGGATGCCGCCGAGACCGAGCGCATTGTCACCGATCAGCTGGCGCACGGTGTTTCGCTGCTCGCGGAGACCAAGGTGGATTTGAAGCGCGAGCTGTCGGCCATGGTGGCCCGGTCCCCGTTCGGTCAGGCCGCCGCCTGGCCGGTGGTGGAGACCGTGCAGCGCAATGGTCAGTGCGCGGTGGTCATCGCCCCCGCCCCCGGCCTGTCCGAGCGCAAGGCGACCGAGGCCGAGGCCCTGGCGCTGCGCCTGGCGGCCGAACTCGGCGTCACCGGAGCCATGGCCGTCGAACTCTTCGAAACCCACTCCGGTGAGCTGCTGGTGAACGAATTGGCCATGCGCCCGCACAATTCCGGCCACTGGGGAATGGACGGCGCCTGCACCGGCCAGTTCGAGCAGCATCTGCGCGCGGTTCTGGACTATCCGCTCGGTTCGACCGCCGCACTGGCCCCGGTCACCGTGATGTCGAACATTCTCGGTGCGGCCGAGGCTCCCGAGATGTCCATGGACGAGCGCCTGCACCACCTGGCGGCCCGCCTCCCGGAGGCGAAGGTCCATCTGTACGGCAAGGGCGAGCGCCCCGATCGCAAGATCGGCCACATCAATATTCTCGGCGACGACCTCGACAGCACTCGCGAGAAGGCGGAGCGCGCGGCGTACTGGATGTCGCACGCGATTTGGACCGACGGATGGGATCCGCATCATGACTGACACCGCGCAGGTAGGCCTGATCATGGGCAGCGACTCCGACTGGCCCACCATGGTGGCAGCGGCAGAAGCCTTGGCCGAGTTCGGAATTCGCTTCGAGGTCGGTGTCGTCTCGGCGCACCGCACCCCCCAGCGCATGCTCGACTACGCCAAAGAGGCCGCGGGCCGCGGCATTCAGGTCATCATCGCCGGCGCGGGCGGCGCGGCCCACCTCCCCGGCATGGTCGCCT
This sequence comes from Nocardia sp. NBC_01388, assembly GCF_045040085.1. Lineage (NCBI taxonomy): Bacteria > Bacillati > Actinomycetota > Actinomycetes > Mycobacteriales > Nocardiaceae > Nocardia > Nocardia sp. NBC_01388. Next base: position 5,306,308 of record NZ_CP109553.1, on the reverse strand, counting down.
CCGCCACCCCGCTCCCGGTCATCGGCGTCCCTGTCCCGCTCAAGCACCTCGACGGCATGGACTCCCTGCTGTCCATCGTCCAGATGCCCGGCGGCGTCCCGGTGGCCACCGTCTCCATCGGCGGCGCCCGCAACGCGGGCCTGCTCGCCGTCCGCATCCTCGGCGCCACCGATCCCGAATTGCGTTCCCGCATGGCGCAATTCCAGGCCGACCTGGAGAAGATGGTCATCGAGAAGGACGCCGCCCTCCGCGCCCAGCTACTGGGTTAGCCCGCGAAGCCGGGCCGGCGCGCCCCGCGCCCGTACGGTGAGGCCGGCATGGCCTCGAGCTGTGCGGGCCTGACCGCGCTCCGGGTGTCACTGTTCTCGGCCGTATAGGTCATGGTCGAGAGCAGAGCGTTCGCGTCTTGATTCCAGGCTCCCGGCCGCAGGGCTTAGGGGTGGTCGCTCTTCTTGGAGTAGGGGCGTGCCGACATCCTGCGACCGGGGGCGACGGCGTGCCGGGTGGCGCTGGTGCCGGGCGGCGCGCCGGGCTCGCTACCGTTGACCGATGCCCACCGACCCGCCCGCCCGCGCCCGCATCGACGCGGATTCGACTGCCCGTCGTCTGACCGTGGTGGATCAGGCCCTGCGGTTGTTCGCCGAGAAGGGTTATGAGGCAACAACTGTCGATGAGATCGCCGAGGCGGCGGGGATTTCGCGGCGGACGTTCTTCCGGCAGTTCCGGTCCAAGGAGGATGTGGTCTTCGCCGATCACGAGTCGCAGTTGGCGCAGGCGCGGGCGTTTCTCGAGGCCGCGCAGGGTGATCCGTGGGACGCGGTGATCGAGGCCGTCATTGCGGTGTTCGAGCGGTTCACGCAGTGGCGGGAGCTGGCGGCGCGGCGGTACGGCGTGGTGCGGCAGGTGCCGACGCTGCGCGAGCGGGAGATCGTCACGGTGTTCCGCTACGAGCGGCTGTTCACCGACTATCTGCGCACCCGGCTGGGGGGCGAATCAGATCTGCTGCTGGTGCAATTCACGGCGGCGGTCACGGCAACCCACAACTATCTGCTGCGCCGCATGGTGCGCGGTGAGTCGCAGGCGAGTCCCGCGGATCTGCGCGCGGCACTGGCGACGATTCCGCACGGCGGTTCCGCACCCGGCCCGGCGACATCCGAGATGGTGGTGGCCGTTTTCCCGAGGGATATGCCGTCGCGGCAGGTCGCTGATCTTCTGGCGCGTCGTCTCGATACGCTGTGAGTTGTCCGCAGTGGCGTAAATGACACTGCGTGCCACACATTGGTAGGGCAGTACGCGCACGTGGTCGCGATATTGCGGCGTATACTCGGCTTTGATTGGCACTGAGTGCCGAGATGCTGGAGAGACTGGGCAACCAGCGGCGATCCGACCCCGAACGACCAGGAGACGAACCCCATGGCGGGCAACCCCGATTTCGATCTGTTCAAGCTCGAGGATTTCCATGATGAGCTGCGCGAGGCCATTCGCGGACTGTCCGAGAAGGAGATCGCCCCGTACGCGAAGGACGTCGACGGCAACTCCCGCTTCCCGCAGGAGGCGCTGACCGCCCTCAATGCCGCCGGCTTCAATGCCGTGCACGTGCCGGAGGCCTACGGCGGCCAGGGCGCCGACTCGGTCGCCACCTGCATCGTGATCGAAGAGGTCGCCCGCGTCTGCGGTTCCTCCTCGCTCATCCCCGCGGTCAACAAGCTCGGCACCATGGGCCTGATCCTGCAGGGCTCCGAGGAGCTCAAGCAGAAGGTGCTGGCGGATATCGTCGCCGGCGGTATGGCCTCCTACGCGCTGTCCGAGCGGGAAGCCGGTTCCGATGCCGCGAGCATGCGTACCCGGGCCCGCCAGGACGGCGACGACTGGATCATCAACGGCTCCAAGTGCTGGATCACCAATGGCGGCAAGTCCGATTGGTACACGGTCATGGCCGTGACCGACGCCGACAAGGGCGCCAACGGCATCTCCGCGTTCATGGTCCACAAGGACGATGAGGGCTTCGTGGTCGGCCCGCTGGAGCACAAGCTGGGCATCAAGGGTTCCCCGACCGCCGAGCTGTACTTCGAGAACTGCAAGGTTCCGGGCGACCGCATCATCGGCGAGCCGGGCACCGGTTTCAAGACCGCCCTGCAGACCCTGGACCACACCCGCCCGACCATCGGCGCGCAGGCCGTCGGCCTGGCGCAGGGCGCCCTGGACGCGGCCATCGCGTACACCAAGGACCGCAAGCAGTTCGGCAAGGCCATCGCCGACTTCCAGAACACCCAGTTCATGCTGGCCGATATGGCCATGAAGGTCGAAGCGGCCCGCCTGATGGTCTACACCTCCGCGGCCCGCGCCGAGCGTGGCGAGAAGAACCTCGGTTTCATCTCCGCCGCCGCCAAGTGCTTCGCCTCGGATGTGGCCATGGAGGTCACCACCAATGCCGTCCAGCTCTTCGGTGGCGCGGGCTACACCACCGACTTCCCGGTGGAGCGCATGATGCGCGACGCCAAGATCACCCAGATCTACGAGGGCACCAACCAGATCCAGCGCCTCGTCATGTCGCGGCAGATCCTGCGTTGATTCGCTCTGGTCACGGATCGGCGTAGCTGATCTCGTAAATCCCCGGAGGCGGTTCCGAGTTCATCTCGGGACCGCCTTCGGCGTGTTATGAATCGGTGCAGTTCAGGCGGGTTCGAGGGGGAGGGTTGCGGCTCGGTTGCGATAGCTCATTGTTCGCTTAAGTAACGCTCACGGATCCCACAGCGACATCCCCTGTGACACATGGCCCGTCGGGGGGCCTGTACTTCCGCTTGTTCTTGTTCGAATGGGGATATGGGCCATGGATTTTCGTGAATTCTTCGTGCGGCAACGCGCGTTCTTCGGTAAGCACAAGATCGCCTCGGCCGCGGCCGTGCCGGCTGTCCTGGGTATAGCGACTGTGGTCGCCGTCTCATTCGCATTGCCGTCCACCAACACTCGCAATGCCGATCCGCGGCTCACCTCATCGGTCACGGAATGCCATGACATGGTGACGATTTCGGTCGCGGGCCGCAACGATTCGCCCAATGAGGCGACCACCAAGATGCTGGTGGACGCGAACGGCAATGCTCTGCCCGCCGCACTGTCCGGCGACTACAGCAGCGAGTGGCTCGATCCGGTGGTCAACGCGCCCAATGCCGATCCCAACTCGAACAATGCCGCGGTCTACATCGCGTATCCGGCCAACCTGAACAACGAGGCGGATGCGGTCAACACCGGCGTCGCCAATACCGAACAGGTCATGCGGGAGATCTCGGCCGCGTGCCCGAACACCAAGTTCTCGATCGTCGGGTACAGCGAGGGATCCGTCGTGGTCCGTCAGGTCGCCCAGCAGGTCGGGCATCAGACCGCCGATCAGAACGGCAAGTACGGCATCGTCGATCCGAACAATGTGCTGGGCGTCGTCATTCTCGCCGATGCGGGCCGCTCGGCGGGCGAGGGCCCGTTCATCGGCGCGACGGACCCGAACCACCCGGACGGCTACGACGCGAACTTCGGCGGCAAGACCGCGGGCGGTCAGGGCGCACTGCCGGACACCGCCGGTGACTTCGGATCGCTGAACGGCAAGATCGCCTCCTTCTGCTCCGACGGCGACGACACTTGCTCTGCGCCACAGAACATTTCGCTGCTGCAGCTGGCCATCAACGTCGGCAGGCACATCAATGTGGATGATCTGCAGAACAACGGCCTGACCCCGGCGACCGGGCAGGATGTCGCGGTCAATCTCGCCGGAATCGCCCTCGCCGCATTCCAGGACATCGCGTCCACGCCGCACTGGCTGCAGAGCAACGAGACCTTCCTGCAGGTGCTGTTGAAGGTGTCGGCTCCGGGCTACAAGCCGGGCACCCAGACGGCGGCTCCGGTCGCGGCCGGCTCGATCGCGACCAATCAGATGTCGGACCTGGCGTACCTGCCGCAGAAGGTGTTCAACGAGATCGTCGGCCTGATCGTGACGAATACGAACACCATCCCGGTCATCCTGAGCGATCCGTACAACCAGACGCTCGGCCCGGACCGCACCGGCCACCACTTCGACTACTGGCACGACGCGGACCCGGCCAACGGTAAGCCGCTGACCTCCGCCGAATACGCGGCCGCCTGGCTCACCCATCTGGCGCAGCAGGCGCAGAACGGTCAGAAGGTCGATACCACCGCCAAGCCGGAACCGGCCGATCTCGCCGCCGCGTACAAGGCCGCGCAGCCGTCGACCACCACCACCGCACCGACCACCACGACCGATCCGTCGAAGTCCACGACCTCGAAGGTGAGCACAACGGTCACGACCACACCGAGCGGTGAGACGAAGGCCGTGGCGTCGACGTCCGTCGCGCCGACGACAACGGCGCCGACCACAACGGTCGCGCCGACCACCACCGCGCCGACCACCACCGCGCCGACCACCACGACCGATGCCATGGTTCCGGCGGCGGTGCAGCCGACCACCACGGCGCCGACCACCACCGCACCCACCACTACGACAACGGATTCCGCCGCGCCGACCACCACGCCACACGCGAACTGAGGCACCGCGGGACCCGGCGCGCGGTGCTCCCACGCCGAATCCTGTTCAGTAGCTAGCTAATTGCTCCGGCAGCCGTACGTCGCCCTTGGTGCGACGGTACGGTTCGCCGGAGCTCTGTTTTTCGTGTTCCTCAGGTAAAGGCCGAGTTTCGGGATTGTTGGGTCGGCTGCGGTAGGAGCACTATGGAGCAATGGCCGGAGTCGAAATCAACGACACCTTCGTCCGGCGCACGCTGGCCAATGGGCGAGTCGAAGAGGTCGCGTGGACGGAACTGGCGGAGGTGCGCCTCATTACGACGGCGGACGGACCGTTCGCCGAAGACGTCTTCTTCGTGCTGATCGGCGCCACCGGAAAGGGCTGTGTGGTGCCGCATTCGGCGGCCGACACCGCGTTCCTGGCTCGCCTGCAAGCGCTACCGGGCTTCGACAACGACAAGGTGGTCGAGGCGATGCTTAGCACCGCCGACCGGCAGTTCCTGGTGTGGCGGCGGGCGCAGTCGCCCGACGGCCGGCGCGGCTACCGCGCCAATTAGCAGGGGTTGATCAGCCGACGAGGTCGGCGTACTCCGGGTGCTCGCCGATGTACTTCTCGACGTACCAGCAGGTGGGGATGATCGAGAAGCCTTCCGCGCGTGCATTGTTCAGCGCGTACTCGACCACCTGCGCGGCCACGCCGCGGCCCCGGAACTCGGGAAAGGTGAGGGTGTGCTGGATATCGCGGACCTTCTTCTCGCCTTCGGTGCGCTCCGCGTAGTCGGCGTAGCCCGCGAGCGTCTCGTCGAGATAGATCTCGTAGCGGGTGGCGTCGACATTGTGCTCCAGCCTGGTACTCATGGTCTGTGTGAACTCCCTTGTGCGGTGGATTGTTCCGATGCGGCCCGTCAGAGGACCGCGCCGGGATTCAGTATTCCGTGCGGATCCAGGGCATCTTTGATCCGGCGGGTGAGCGCCATCACATCGGGCCCGACCTGATCGGGCAGCCAGGCCTTCTTCAACCGGCCGACGCCGTGCTCACCGGTGATGGTGCCGCCCAGGCCGATCGCGAGCTGCATGATCTCGCCGAAGGCCAGGTGGGCGCGCTCGGACTCGTCCGGGTCGTTCGGATCGTGCACGATCAGCGGGTGGGTATTGCCGTCGCCCGCATGCGCGATGACCGAGATGACCACAGTGCGCTGCCGCGCGATCTCGGCGATGCCGTCGATCAGATCACCGAGCCGGGGCAGCGGTACGCCGACATCCTCGAGCAGTAGCGGCCCTTTGCGTTCCATGGCCGGAATGGCGAATCGGCGTGCGGCACAGAAGGCTTCACCCTCCTCGGGATCGTCGGTACGGAAAGCCTCTGTGGCCCCGGCCTTTTCGCAAGCCGCCAGCATGATGTCGGCCTCGTATCCGGCATGCTCGCCGGGTGCGTCGGAGCGCGCCACCAGCAGTCCGGCCGCCGCCCGATCCAGCCCCATGCGCAGCTCGTCCTCGACGGCATTGATGGCGATCGAGTCCATGAACTCCAGCATGGACGGCCGCAGCGTGCCGGTGATGGCGAGAATCGCCGCGGTGGCCGCGCTCAGCGTGGGGAAGGTGGCGACCACGGTGGACTGCGGCGGCTGCGCCGGCAGCAGCCGCAGCGTGAGTTCGGTGATGATGCCGAGCGTGCCCTCGCTGCCCACAAAGAGCTTGGTGAGCGAGAGCCCCGCCGAATCCTTGAGCCGCGGCCCGCCGAGGCGCACCACGGTCCCGTCGGCGAGCACCACCTCCATGCCGAGCACGTAATCGGTGGTGACGCCGTATTTCACGCAGCACAGCCCGCCCGCATTGGTGGCCGCATTGCCGCCGATGGAGCAGATCTCGAAGGACGACGGATCCGGCGGATACCACAGGCCGTATTCGGCGACGGTCCGCTTGACCTCGGCATTCAGCAGTCCCGGCTGCACCACGGCGGTCCGGGTGACCTGGTCCACGGTGATGTCCCGCATGCGCTCGGTGCTCAGCAGCAGCGCACCGTTCTGCGCGGTGGCCCCGCCGGACAGTCCGGTTCCGGCGCCGCGCGGCACCACCGGAATCCGGTGTTCGGCGGCCCATTTCAGCACTGCCGCCACCTGATCGGTGCGGGTCGGCCGGATGAGTGCCAGGGCGGTGCCGGCGTCCGGATCGAAGGCCCGGTCCTGCCGGTAGCCATCGAGTATGTCCGGATCGATCACCAGCATGCCGTCGGGCAGCAGGGCGCGGAGTGAGCCGAGATCGGGAGAACTGTGCGGGTCCACAGTTGTGAAACTACGGGATTTACGCGTGCTGGTGTGTACCCGATTCGTTGCAACCCTTCGCATTGTTAACCGATTGTTCTCCGTGTCGCCGGCCCCGGGTGATTGCCGCATCCTCATATGTGGGACAGCATCCGAACCCATGCTGTCCGAACGCCTGAATCCCGCCGGTGACGTTCCCGATACCGGCATTCCCGAGCGGCTCGCCGCCACCATGACCATGACCGAGCAGTACGAGTGGCACCGCTCGTACCTGCGCCGCCATCCGGTCTCGCGCCGGAATTTCTTTCGAGGCTCGGCGGCCGTGGCGGCGGTGGCGGCGGTCGGCGTCTCGCCGTTCGGCGCGCGCGCCTACGCGGATGAGGCCGCACTGGGCGTGGGCGGGCAGCATGTCGGCTTCGGCACGGATGCGTCCGGGCAACTGCGCTTTTCGGCGCAGCTGTCCCGGAATCCCGGTGGCGCCAAGGTCTTTCTCGAGCACGGGCCGACACCGGTGCTCGGTGGCAGCGTCGAGGCCGAGGTCCGCAATCTGGTGACCCAGATCCCCAGCTCCGACGGGGGAGTGCTGGCCGCGGAACAGTTCTACGTGCACGCGCCGGTCGACGGACTGCCGGGCCGGATGCCGCACTTCTACCGCTGGCGCACCTCCGACGGCTTCGTGAGTGATGTCCGCTCGGTGGCCACCGCCATGCCGACGGCGCGCGCGGCCGTGGTGCCGTTCCGGTTCACCATGATGGGTGATCAGGGCACCGACGATGTCCCGGCCCAGCCCGGTGGCCTGAAGCCCGGCGACTACGACGATCTGTACTACGCCGCCGACAATGATCCGGCGGTGCCGCATACGAAGAACGTGCTGAACCAGATCGTCGCAGCGCGCCCGGATTTCCATGTGCTGGCCGGTGATATCGCCTATGCCGATCCGTCGGGCGCGGGCAAGAAGCCGCAGTACGTCGGCTCGGGCGGCAAGGTCTCGGACGGTTTCGACAAGTTCAACCCGTACGTGTGGGACGTCTACTTCGGCGCCATCGAGGCCAGCGCCTCGACCACCCCGTGGATGTTCGCCACCGGCAACCACGATATGGAGGCCGCCTACGGCACCCATGGTTACGGCGGACACCTTGCGCGCCTTGATTTTCCGGGCAACGGCCCCGCCGGCTGCCCCTCGGTGTACTCCTTCGCCTACGGCAATGTCGCGGTGCTGTCCCTGGACGCCAATGACATCTCCTACGAGATCGGCGCGAACACCGGCTACTCCGGCGGCGCCCAGAACAGCTGGGTGGAAACAACTCTCGCCGCCTACCGCGCGAACCCGGACATCGATTTCATCGTCTGCTTCTTCCACCACTGCGCCTACTCCACCACCGACTCGCACGCCAGCGACGGCGGCGTGCGCGACGCCTGGTGCGCACTCTTCGACCGCTACCAGGTGGATCTGGTCCTGCAGGGCCACAATCACGTCTTCGAGCGCACCGATCCGATTCGCGGTGGCGCACAGTCGAAACCGGCCGGCGACAATTCGATCGTCTACCCCGAGACCGACGGCACCGTCTACTACACCGTCGGCGGCGGCGGCCGCCCCCGCTACCGCTTCCAGCCCGGCTCGCAGGAAAGCTACCGCGGCCACGAAGTCGCCGATACCGACGTCCCGAACAGCTACGTCTGGACACCGGGCGGAACCAAGAACCCGGAGGACGCCCCCTGGTCCCGCGTCCGATTCCGCAACTACTCCTTCATCCGGGTCGACGTACGCCCCGGCTTCTTCTCCAGCGAAATGGATGTGACCGCCGTCGACGAGTACGGCCGCGAATTCGACAAGGTCACCTACCGCCGCCAGGTCCGCGGCTGATTCTCGGCACCGAAAAGCGCGGCATCCCAGTAGATGCCGCGCTACCGCTCGAAGACCGAGGCGATGTGACGAGGCGCGGCATCCGAAATTGGATGGCGCGCCCCATCTGTTCCGAGGGTCAGCGAGTGGTGGCCCGGGGGAGGGTGAGGGCTGCGGCGAAGACGACCGCCACGATTCCCAGGGCGGCCAGGCCCGCGATTTCCATGGCGTGTACGAAATCGCCTACACCGTGGGCACTTCGGAGTGCGGTGAAGAAGATCGTACCCAGAACTGTTGCACCGACGGCGTTTCCGAACTGCTGGGCGGTGGTGAGGACGCCCGCTGCCATACCGGCCTGGTGTGCGGGGATGCCAGAGGAGAGCACCGCGCCGATGGCCGAGGGGATGGTCATACCGTTGCCGGTGCCGACCAGGATCATGCCGGGGATGAGGACCGCGGCGCTGATGGACGAGCCGTACCAGGTCAGTACGCCGACGGTGATGAGCAGTCCGGTGAGGCTGATGCTGGTGCCCAGCACCATGACTCGATTGCCGATACGCTCGGCGACCTTGCGGGAGAGCAGTGAGCTGGTGGCGAAGGCTACGCCCAGCGGTGCGAAGGTGAGTCCGGCTGCCAGCGGGGACATGCCGAGCCCGTTCTGTAGCAGGAGGGTCAGGCAGAGCATGAATCCGGCGAAGAAGGCCAGGTAGCCGCCGGAGATCACCATGCCTGCGGCGAACACCCGCTCGCGCACCAGTTCCGTGTCGAGCACGGGCTGTCCGCCGCGGTGTGCCAGCCGATCCTCGTAGCGCAGCGTGAGCAGCAGTACCGGCAGCGCGGCGGCCATGGACACCCAGGTCCACACCGGCCAGCCCTCGGGACGGCCCAGGGTCACCGGAATCAGCACCAGTGCCAATGCGGCAGAGATGCCCAGCGCGCCAACCGGATCCAGGCGCGGCCGGTGGGTCTGCTCATGCTGCGGCAACCAGCGCGCGGCCAGGAAGGCGGCGATCAGTCCGATCGGCACATTGATGAAGAAGATTGTCCGCCAACCCCATCCGAACAGATCGAGGTCGAGCAGCACGCCGCCGAGCACCTGCCCGGAGACCGCGCCGAGTCCGATGGTGGCGCCGAAGGCGGACATGGCCTTGGCCCGTTCGGCCGGCGGGAACATGGTGTTGATGAGTGCCAGCATCTGCGGCACCATGGCCGCCGCGGTGGCGCCCTGCAGCACCCGGAACCCGACCAGGGCCCAGGCGTTCCAGGCCAGTCCGCACAGCAGTGAGGCCAGGGTGAAGGCGATCATGCCGATGACGAACATGCGCCGGTGCCCGAACAGATCGCCGAGGCGTCCGCCGGTGATCAGGCCGCTGGCGTAGGCGAATCCGTAACCGCCGATGACCAGTTCGAGGGCGGCCTCACCGGCATGCAGGTCGTGCTGCAGTGAGGAGGCCGCGACATTGATGACGAAGTAGTCGAACATCGCCATGAACATGGCGGTGAGGACGACGGGCAGCACCCGCCAGCGGGCAGCGAATACGCCCGGTGCGGTCACTACTGGTGCGGAACCCGCTGTAGCGGAGCGGTTCTCGAGAATGGTCACGTCGGTTCTCCCGAACGGTGGAGCAGGGACTGTGGGGACGTGCGGCGCGCCATTGCGCCTGAGCGGGTCCGAGGGCGGGGCCCTCGAAACTTCCCGTGTTCTCAGGGGTTCGGGGGCGGTGGCCCCCGAAGGACTTCACCCTCGCGAGGGGCATAACCAACTGGTTAGTTGAAAGTATTCCACCGTCTTCGGCCTGTCAACTACCTAGTTGGTTATGCTGGCTGGCATGGCAGTCAGGGATCCTGAGGCGACCAAGGCGCGGATCTTCGCCGCCGCCACCGCCGAATTCGCCGCGCACGGCATCGCCGGCGCCCGGGTGGACCGCATCGCGCGCAATGCCCAGGCCAACAAACAGCTCATCTACGCCTACTTCGGCGATAAGGAGGCGCTGTTCCGGCAGGTCCTGGACAAGACCATGCTCACCGTCGCCGAATCGGTCACCACCGATATCGAAGACCTGGAGACCTGGATCGATCAGCACATCGACTACCACCGCGACCACCCCGAGCTGCTACGCCTGCTCATGTGGGAGGCGCTGGAACTCGGCGCCGAGAACGCGCAGGCGGGTGAGCTGCGCTGCGGCCGCTACCTGGAGAAGCGCACCAAGGTGCAGGTCGCGCAGGACAAGGGTCTGATGCGCTCCGATATGCCGTCCGGCAATATCCTCATGTTGCTGATGAGCATGATCAACTACCCGCTCGCGGTCCCGCAGGTCGCCGAGTTCACCCTCGGCCCCGACTCCGATCCGGACAGCGCCCGCGCCTGGACCAAAGACGCCATCCGCCGCATCGTAGCGCCGCCGGAACCGACCACCTGAAGCCACAGCTCCGAAAAGCCACGGCCCGTGCACCTTTCGATGCACGGGCCGTAGCCGTTCGGAGGATCTCGCTCCGCGATCTCGGCATGCTCTCGGCCGGGACCACCCGACTCGGATGGTCTTGACTGTTCCGCCGTCGATGACGAAGTCCGCGCCGACGATATTGCCGGCGAGCTCGGAGGCCAGGAACGTCACCGGTGCGGCCACTTCCTCGGACTCGGTGATGCGGCCCGAGGCCATGCCGAACTGGGCCGGTATGGCCTCCAGGAATTCCTCGTGCGCCATGCCGTTGGCTGCCGCGAGCTTGGCCCCGAGGCTGTCCGGGCCCCGCCAGATGCCGGTGCCGACTGGGCCCGTCAATAACTCACCGAAGAGTAACGGCCCGTGCCGTTTCGGGCACGGGCCGCTACATTGCCGGTGCGGCGAAGCCGCGCGGAACTAGAGCGCCTTCAACTCCTCGGTGACCGCACTGACGGACTTCTTGGCATCGCCGAACAGCATGGAGGTGGTGTCGGCGTAGAACAGCGGGTTGTCGATACCGGCGAAGCCGGAGTTCATCGAGCGCTTGAGCACGATGACCGACTTGGCCTGATCCACGTTCAGCACCGGCATGCCGTAGATCGGCGAGGAGGCGTCCTCGCGCGCGGCCGGGTTGGTGACGTCATTGGCGCCGATGACGAGGGCGACATCGGTGCGGCTGAATTCACCGTTGATATCGTCCATTTCCTTCATGGCGTCATAGGAGACCTCGGCCTCGGCCAGCAGCACGTTCATATGGCCCGGCATACGACCGGCAACCGGGTGAATGGCGTACTTGACCTCGACGCCCTTGGCCTCGAGCAGCGCCGCCATTTCCTTGACCGCGTGCTGCGCCTGAGCGACGGCCATGCCGTAGCCGGGCACCACGATGACCTGGTTGGCATACGCCATCTGAATGGCCGCATCCGCCGCCGAGGTGGCCTTGGCCTGCTTCTGCTCGCCGTCGCCGGAAGCGCTGGGAGCCGTTCCGCCACCACCGAATCCGCCGGCCACAATGGCCGGGATGGACCGGTTCATGGCCTTGGCCATGAGGTTGGTGAGAATGGTGCCGGACGCGCCGACGATCATGCCCGCCACGATCATGGCGGTGTTGTTCAGCGCGAGACCCGCTGCGGCAGCTGACAATCCGGTGAGGGCGTTGAGCAGCGAGATGACGACGGGCATATCCGCGCCGCCGATGGGCAGCACCGTCATCAGGCCCAGAATGCCCGCGAGCACCAGCAGCCCGATCATCCACCACTGCGACACACCGGTTTTGGTGGCGCCGAGGCCGATGACCACCGCGGCCGCGATGGCGCCCGCGAACAGCAGCAGGTTCAGCGGCTGCTGCAGCTTGCCGACGCTGATCGGCTTGCCCGAGAGCAGTTCCTGCAGCTTGGCGAACGCGATGCACGAGCCCCAGAAGGAGATCGAGCCGATGATGGCCGCGAACAGCGAGGCGATCGCGATGTGCGCGGTCGGCTGCTCCCCGGACGGGAAGTTCGAGAAGCCCTTGGTATCAAGGAATTCCGCCCAGGCGATGAGTGCCACGGTGCCACCGCCGACGCCGTTGAACGCAGCGACGAGCTGCGGCATGGCGGTCATCTTGGTGAAGCGGGCCGGGGGCACGCCCAGGCCGATGCCGACGACCAGACCGGCGACGATGATGATCCAGCTATTGGTGTGGCGGATGGAGATCAGGGTCGCGACGACCGCGATGAACATGCCGACCGCGGCGATCTGATTGCCGCGCACCGCGGTCTTCGGCCCCGTCAGGCCCATCAGGCCGTAGATGAAGAGCGCGAAGGCGACGATGTAGAGAATATTGACCAGATTGTCCATGGCTCAGCGGTCCGCCTTTTCGGTGTTACCAGGGCGCTCCGCGCCCGAAGCAGCGGGCTTCTTGGCCTTGAACATCCCGAGCATCCGGTCGGTGACCACAAAACCGCCGATGACGTTCAGCGTGCCGAAGACGACCGCGACGAACAGGATGATCTGCATGAGCACCGACGGGTGCTCGATCTTGCCGAACACCACCAGCGCACCGAGCACGACGATGCCGTGAATGGCGTTGGTGCCGGACATGAGTGGGGTGTGCAAGGTGTTGGGCACCTTGGAGATGACCGCGAAGCCGACGAACCCGGACAGCACCAGGATCGCGATATTCGCGAGAAGTTCGGTGTACATCAGGCCTCCACGCTGGGTTTAATTTGGTCGCTGCGCTCGCGTGTCACGCAGGAATCGGCGAGCACCTGATCGCTGAAATCGGGTGCCAGCGCACCGTCTTTCAACATCAGTTCCAGCAGCGCCGAGATGTTCTTGGAGTACAGCTCGGAGGCGTGCTCGGGCATGGTGGCCGGGAGATTGAGCGGCGAGGCGATCGTGACCCCGTGCCGCACAACGGTTTTACCCGGCTCGGTCAACTCGCAGTTACCACCGGTCTCGCCGGCCATGTCCACGATCACGCTGCCGGGCTTCATGCCCGCTACCGCCTCGGCATTCACCAGGCGCGGCGCGGGGCGACCCGGCACGAGCGCGGTAGTGATGACCACGTCGAAACCCTTGATGGCATCTTCCAAAGCCTGCTGCTGCTTGGCCTTCTCGTCATCGGTGAGTTCACGGGCGTACCCGCCCTCACCGGCGGCGTCGATGCCGAGGTCGAGCCACTGCGCACCGACGGAGCGCACCTGGTCGGCAACCTCCGGGCGCACGTCGTAACCGGTGGTCCGGCCGCCGAGGCGCTTGGCCGTGGCCAGTGCCTGCAGGCCCGCGACACCGACGCCTAGCACCAGGACGGTCGCGGGCTTCACGGTGCCGGCGGCGGTGGTGAGCATGGGGAAGAATCTGGTGGATTCGGAGGCCGCGAGCAGCACGGCCTTGTAGCCGGCGACATTGGCCTGTGAGGAGAGGGCATCCAAGACCTGCGCCCGCGAGATGCGCGGAATCGCTTCCACCGCAAAGGCTTGGACGCCGGCCTCCTTCAGCGCGCCGATCTTGGTATCGGCATTGCGCGGTGCGAGGAAGCCGATCAGGGTCTGCCCGCTCGAAAGCTTGGCGATCTCGGCGTCATTGGGCGGCGCCACCTTGACGACGACGTCCGTGTCCCAGGGGTCACCGATGGTCGCGCCGGCTGCGGTGTAGGCCTCGTCGGGAATGAGTGCGCCCAGCCCGGCTCCGGCCTCGACGATCACCTCCACACCCTGCTTGAGCAGGGACGGAATGATCTTCGGCACCAATGCGACACGTCGTTCGTCGGGGTTCGTCTCCCGAACCACGCCGACACGTGCACCGCGGGGCGCAGCCGTCTGTGCGCTCTGCGTTGTGTCCACTTGTCAAACTTCCTTCTCGTGGTGAGCCCAGGCCACCTGAGTACTTCATGATGGGCCGTGTCACCGGTCCAACGGTGGGCCGAACTTACTTTTGGGTAAGTTCGTGAGAATTCTCGCAACTGTACCCGGTCGCCGGTGAGCGTAGCGGAGATGGGCGTCACACGGGGTGGCGACAAAATCGGACAACTCAATGTTGAGAGGGGTGTCGCGGGTCACCTTTACGCCGTAATGTCTGCAAGGTGAGCGGCTGCATCTTCTGCCGGATCGTTGGGGGCGACGCACCCGCGACCAAGATCTTCGAGGACGACATCCTGATGGCGTTCCTCGATATAAGGCCCATCACCCGTGGGCACACGCTGGTGATTCCGAAATCGCACGCGACCGATCTGGACGAGCTGGACCATGCGCTCGGCGCACAGCTCTTCACCTTCGGCCACCGCCTGGCAAAGGCCATGCGCCGCAGCGATCTCGGTGCGGACGGCGCCAACCTGCTGCTCAATGACGGCAAGGCCGCATTTCAGACCGTGCATCACGTTCACCTGCATGTGGTCCCGCGTTGGAAGGGCGACACCCTAACTTTCGCGAAAGGTTTCGTCCTGCGGCGGCCGCACCACCCGGAACGCACCGCCGCTGCCATCCGGGCCGGCCTGGCCCGGCTCGCCGACGAGGAAAAGGAAACCACCGCATGACCGACACGGTGCCGGATCGGACCGTCATCACGGCGACCCTGTCCGACCAGTGGGACGCCCTCACCCGTCTAGTGGACGGACTGGACGAGGAGGGCTGGCGCACCCCGTCGGCACTGCCGGGCTGGACCGTCTTCGATGTGCTCGCGCACGTGATCGGCACCGAATCACTGCTGGCCGGGGAGCCGGTGCCGGATGTCGAGGTGGCGGGGGAGCATATTCACAATGAGATCGGGGCGCTCAACGAGAAGTGGATCGTGTCGCTGCGGCCGCTGCCCGGCGCGCAGTTGCTCGCGCACTTCCACGAGGTGACCACGCGGCGGCTGAAGCAGCTCGCCGAACTCACTCCCGAGCAGTGGGCCGAGAATGTGCCGTCCCCGGTCGGCATGACGCCCTACGGCCGGTTCATGCGGATTCGCCTGTTCGACTGCTGGATGCACGGGCTCGATATCGCCGACGGTCTCGGCGTGCGGATCGACGAGGGTGGTCTGCGGGCCGAAACCGCCTTCGCCGAACTGGTTTTCGGCATCGGCCGAGCGGTGGTCAAGGGCGGTGGGGCGCAGGACGGCGCGCGCATCACCTTCGAGATCACCGGACCGGTGGTGCGGACCCTGCACATCGCCGTAATCGGCAGCCGAGCCAATCCGGTCGAAAACCTGGACGGCCCTGCCGATGTCGTGCTCACCCTGAGTTCCGGCCTGTTCGCGCGACTGCGCGGCGGCCGCACCACAGCCGATGCGCACCTCGGGGAATTCACCCTCGCCGGTGATATCGAACTGGGCAATCGCCTGGTTCGCGGCCTCGCCTTCACCATCTGAGACCCCGTGCGACTGTTCCTGTCCAGCTATCGATTCGGCGCGCACACCGACCGGCTGCTCGGCCTGGTGGGCGAGCCGGGGCGGGTCGCGGTCATCGCCAATGCCTGCGATGCCTGGCCGTCGGCCTGGCAGAGCGCGGTCACCAGCGATCTTTTCCCGCTGCGCCGCTTGGGTTTCCAGCCGGAGGTGGTCGATCTGCGGGATTACATCGGCCGGACCGCCGAACTGGAGCAGACCCTGGCGGAGTATCCGATGGTGTGGGTGCGCGGCGGCAATACCTTCGTACTGCGCGCCCAATTCGCGCGCAGCGGAGCGGATGTCGTACTGACCCGGCTGCTCGCGGCAGACGCGCTGGTCTATGCCGGATACAGCGCGGGCGCCTGTGTCATGACCCCTGACCTGCACGGTTTGGAATCGACCGATGATCCGGCCGAGGTGCGCACCGCCTGCGGCGTCGAACCGCGCTGGGACGGACTGGGTTTGGTGAATCGCCGCATCGTCCCGCATCTGGATTCGCCCACCGATCCGGAGGGGCATTCCCGGAAGCTGGTGCGCGACTACCTCGCCGTGGGTGTTCCGCACTGGGCGCTGACCGATGATCACGTGGTGGTCGTCGACGGTGACCGCACCGAGGTGCTGACCTAGAAAGAGCCGGTCGATGGGTATCGACCGGCTCTTTTCGAATTCGATTGTGCGCGAATTCGATGGTGCTGCGCGGTTACTCGCCCCCGTGCCGCAGACCGTGCAGCACCGCGACGATCGCGGCCAGCAGGGCGGCGATGCCGAGGAGGGTGAAGCTGAGCACGTAGGCGTGCAGGGTCGGCACATGCGTGTGCGCGATGACCTGCGAGGTGAGGATCGACCCGGTGACCGCACCGGCGATACTGCCGCCGGCGGTGCGCACCAGCGAGTTGATCCCGGACGCGATACCGCTCTCGCTCATCGGCACATGCATGACGGCCAGGGTGCCCAGCGCGGCGTAGCCGATACCGAATCCGGTGCCCTGCAGCACATTCGTGACCACCATCTGCCAGCCGTGCTCGTGGAACCCGGCGGTCCACAGCATGGAGGCGGCGGCGAAGGCCGAGCCGATGGCGAGGGTGTAGGCCGCGCCGATGCGGGCGGCGATCTTGCCGGTGCGGAAGGAGAACACCGTCATCAGCAGTGCGCTGGGAATGCCGTAGAGGCCGACGGCCATCACCGAACCGGACAGGCCGTAGCCGACCTTGTCGGCCGGGGTCTGCACGAAATTGGAGACCAGCGTGAAGGATCCGAACAGCGCGGCGCCCAGCAGCAGCGAAATCAGGTTGGCGGTCAGCGATTTCGGGCCGACCAGCAGCGGCAGTCGCACCAGCGGCTGCTTCACCTTCAGCTCCACGAACACCCACACCACGGTGAGCGCGATCGCCGCACCGAACAGGCCGAGCACGCTGCCGGAGTTCCAGCCCCAGGCCGGGCCCTCGCTGATGGCCAGCAGCAGGGTGATCAGCAGCCCGCCCAGCAGTGCGGCGCCCACGTAGTCGGGGGAGCCGCCGTGCCGGACGCCGGTGTCCTTGGCGGTGAACTGGATCAGGACGGCGGCGAGCACACCGAGTCCCGCGGTGACCCAGAAGACCGGGTGCGGGTTGGTGGTGTGGTCGGCGATGACACCGGTCATGAGCATGCCGACGGTGCCACCGACGCCCATGGTGCCGGAGACGACGCCGATGGCGGTGACCATCTTCTCCGGCGGAAAGGTATCGCGCAGAATGCCGATGGCTAGCGGGATCATGGCCGAGGCGGTGCCCTGCAGCGCGCGGCCGATGATGTAGACGCCCAGCGAGGTCGCGAAGGCGCAGATCACCGAGCCGAGAATGAGCAGCCCCATGGCGATCAGCACCATGCGCTTCTTGCCGTACATATCGCCGAAGCGGGAGAGCAACGGGGTGGCGACCGCGCCGCTGAGCAGGGCGGCGGTGAACAGCCACTGGATGCCGGCGGCATTGGTGCCCAGCTGCACCATCATGTGCGGCAGCAGCGGGATGACCACGGTCTGCTGCAGCGATACGACCAGACCGGCGGCGCTGAGCGCCAGCAGGGTGAGGGCCAGATGTGTCTTCGAGTGGCCGTCGGTGGGGGTTCCGGCGACCGGACCGGCAGCGGTCGTAGTCATGTTCGGCAATCCTTCAGATTACTTACCAAAATTAAGTAAATGTGTCTCGTAAGATAACCACATGCCGCCGCCGGAATCCACCTCCGTTCCCCGAGTCGACTCGGCCCACATAGTCGAACTCGAAGGCGCGCTCGCCCGCGTCGCCTACCTGCTCACCCGGGTCCGCCGCCACGATCGCGCCATGATCAAGTGCGGTGTTTCCATGGATCGCGCCAGCGTGCCGCTACTGCGCGTGCTCTGCGACGACGGGGAGCCCATGCGCCTCGGGGAGCTCGCCATCCGCCTCGATGTGGAAGCGCCACATGTGAGCCGGCAGATTCAGCGCCTCGAAAAAGCCGGGTACATCGAGCGTGTCGCCGACCCGGGCGACGGCCGCGCCCAGCTCGTTCGCCCGACCGCCACCGGCCGGCAGGCCGTGGATGTCATTCGCGAGGTGCAGCGGGACTGGATGCAGGAGGCCCTGGCCGACTGGAGCACCGAGGATCTGAAGGCCCTGGCCGTGCTCAACCACCGCATGGTCGACGACTTCCTGGACCACGCCGAGACCATCGGCGACTTCGGTGCGTCCGCCCGCGAGCGCCGCCTAGCGCGTGGCGACGACGCGAGCGCCCCGGGCGCATAACAGCAGCGCGACCAGCGGCACCACCATCGCGGTGGTGAGCGGCACCAGCTTGGTCAGCCACCCGATGATCGCCGGCCCGGCCAGCAGCCCCACATATCCGAGACCGAACACCCGCGACATATCCGTCGCGGCATTCGCCGACCCCAAATTGCCTGCGGCCGTGAACACCTGCGGCACCGCCCCGGAGAGCCCGATCCCGCACAGCGCCCACCCCACCAGCGTCAGCGGCAGCCACCCCGACACCGCGATCACTCCGAACCCGGCCGCTCCCAGCACCGTGCCCCACCGCACCACCGCCAACCGCCCGAACCGCCCGCTCACCCGATCCGCCACCAACCGCCCCGCCGTCATGGTCGTGGAAAACGCCCCATAGGCCAGCGCCGCGGTCCCCACCTGCACCCCCAGCCGATCCCGCATCTGCAACGCACTCCAATCCGCCGCCACCCCCTCCGCCATCAACACCGCGAACGCAATAGCCCCCAGCACCAACACCTTCCTTGTGGTGCCTATGGCAGCACGCCGCTCGGCCGCAAACTCTTCGGTGCTGTCGTGCAACGCTTCTCGGTCCGGTGCAGCGGGGGCTTCTGATTCGCTGCCTGCATCTGCCGCCCCGAGATTGTCGTGCTCATCGATCCGCTGTTGCCCGCTCTCGGCTGGTGCGTCCTGAGCGCCGGTTGTCGTTTGCGCGCTGAATCTCTGCTGCGGAGTGCGACTCTCGGCGGTCTGTGGGGCTTGATCCTGGGACGTGCGGGTTCTCGTGCTGGGCTGGTGGGGAAGCAGGCGGGGGGTGCAAATTGCCACGAGGGTGAGGCCGAGGGCGGCGGAGAGCAGGAGGGTGGTGTGAATGCTCCAGTGGGCGCGCTGGGCGGCCGCGCCGGCGAGGGAGCCGAGCAAGCCGCCGAGGGAGAAGCAGGCGTGGAAGGCCGACATGATGGGGCGGGGGTAGGCGCGCTCGATGTGGACGGCCTGGGCGTTCATGGAGACGTCGAGCATGCCGTTGCCGAAGCCGAAGGCGGCCAGGGCGATTGCCAGTGTCGCGGGCGTGGTGGCCAGGCCGGGGCCGATGAGCGCCACGGACAGGATGGTCGCGGCGGTGGCGGTCAGGGTACGACTGCCGAGGCGGTCGGCGAGCGGCCCGGCGGCCTGCATACCGGCAATGGCGCAGCCCGCCATGAGCAGGATGAGCATGCCCAGGGCGCTGTGCGACACCCCGGCCCGCTGCGTGACGGCCGGAATGTGCACGATCCACAGGGCCGAGAGCATCCCGTTCAGTCCGAACACCGCGAACAGTGCGGTACGGGCGATTCGGATCGGAGGAGCGGGCGTCGCAGCGACCATCGGTACGACGCTACCGGCCGAGCCGGCAGCTCCCCTGCACCCACAGCCCTCGCGGCCCCGTCGACGCTTCCGGCTGTGATCCGAAACTTCTGTACTGCAAGCTGTTTCGTACTCCAGTGTAGGCCCGGGCACCGACAGATCACGCCTGCGCTGTGACCGACCAGACACCGGAAGAGGCCACGTCGCGGGCATATTCGGCGAAGTCCCGCGCCGGGCGGCCCAGCGCGCGGAACACCCCGTCGGAGAGCTGCGAATTGCGCCCGTCCAGCACCGTGCCGAACAGATAGTCCAGCAGGCTCACCTCATCGGCGGCCACACCGTAGGAGGTCAGGGCCGCAATGAAATCCGTGCGTGACAGCGGTACGAACGCGATCTCGCGGTCGATCGCCCGCCCGATCTCGGCCGCCGCCTCCGCGAAGGTCAGCGCCCGCGGCCCGGTGAGTTCGTACACCTGTCCGGTATGCCCGTCGCTGGTCAGCGCCGCCACCGCCACATCCGCGATGTCCTCGGCGTCCACGAACGGTTCGGGGACATCCCCGGAGGGCAGCGCCACCTCGCCGGCCAGGATGCCATCCGCGAACGCGCCCTCGCTGAAGATCTGCGCGAAGAAGGCGCACCGCACCACGGTCCACTCCAGGCCCGAATCCCGCACGATCGCTTCGCATTCCAGCGCCTCGGGCTCACCGCGCCCGGACAGCAGCACCAGCCGCCGCACCCCGGCCTCGGCCGCGAGAGCGCCGAAGGCCTTGATATCGGCATCGGCCCCGGGGACGGCCAGATCCGGCTGATAGGAGAGATAGACGGCGTCGATTCCGGCCAGCGCCGGTCCCCAGGTCGCGCGGTCGGTCCAGTCGAAGGGGATTGCCGCCGTGCGCGAACCGGATCGCACCGGGACGCCGAGGGCGGTCAAACGAGCCGCCACCCGGCTGCCGGTTTTACCGGTGGCGCCGAGGACGAGGACGGTGTTTTCGCTGTTCGCGTGCTCTGTGTTCGTCATGAGACAAGTACACCGAGAAACCCTGAGCGTAAACATGGTTGAGAAGCGCGCGGGCATTTGCCATCGTCTACATATGGATGCTCTGGCCAGCCTGCTCGAAGGACCACGCGCGCGGGCGGCGTTCGTCATCCGTTCCTCATTCGATCCGCCCTGGTCGCTGCGCATCCGGGACGAGGCGCCGCTGACTCTGGTGGCCGTGGTCCGCGGCGACGGCTGGATCGTGCCGGATCCGAAGGGCGGCAAGCCGATTCCGCCTCGACAACTACACGCGGGCGATATCGCCCTCTTCCGCGGCCCCGATCACTACACCCTCGCCGACGATCCGGGCACCGCCCCGCAGGCCATCGTCCATCCCGGTCAGACCACCACCACTCCCGACGGCGAAGTGCTCTGCGAAGCCTTGAGTCTGGGTATTCGCAACTGGGGCACCAGCGCCGACGCGCGGACGGTGCTGATCACCGGCAGTTACGAACAGGAGTCCGCCGCCAGCGGCCGCCTGCTACGGGCCCTCCCGCCCATTGCTGTGCTCAGCCGCGGTGAAATCGATTCGCGTGTCCTGGATCTGCTCGTCGACGAGTCGGCCAAGGAGCTGCCCGCCCAGAGCGCCATGCTCGATCGCCTCCTGGATCTGCTGCTGATCGCCACCCTGCGTGCCTGGTTCGCCCGCGCCGATGCTCCCGCCTGGTACCACGCCTACAGCGATCCGCTGGTCGGCAAGGCCCTGCGCCTGATACAGCACAATCCCGCGCACCCCTGGACCGTCGCCTCGCTGGCCGCCGAGGTGGGCGTCTCCCGCGCCGCCCTGGCCCGCCGCTTCACCGAACTCGTCGGCGAACCCCCGATGTCCTTCCTGACCGATTGGCGCCTGGCCCTGGCCGCCGATCTGCTGCACGAATCCGATGCCACCCTGGAGTCCATCGCGCACCGCGTCGGCTACGGCAGCGCCTTCGCCCTCAGCACCGCTTTCAAACGCCATCACGGCATCAGCCCCCGCGACCACCGCAATACCTCCGACCAGCGCACGGCTTAGTCCCGATACGAGCCTGAGGGCAGCAGACTAAAGTTCACGCGCGAGACCATCCACCCAAAGTTCGCGGCCCGTCTCGTTCTGGAGCGGGGGAGCGAAGCGGAGGAGCGGAGGGAGGGAAGAACGAGACTTCGGGGCCGCGAACCGCCCGGAGCGAAGCGGAGGGCAAAATATGACACAGCAGCAGGATTACCCGGTGCTCTGGCCGGTGCCGACGCGCTGGGCGGACAACGACCACTACGGTCACGTGAACAACGTGACGTATTACAGCTATTTCGATACCGCCGTGAACGCGTGGCTCATCCACGCGACCGGCACCGATATCCGCGACCTACCCGCCATCGGCGTGGTGGCCAAGACATCCTGCACCTTCATCGGCTCGATCAGCTTCCCCGACCAGTTGCTGGTCGGCATCCGCATCGCCCGCCTCGGCAATTCCAGCATCAGCTACGACCTCGCCATCTTCCGTGACGCCGGCGACTCCCTCCAGCTCGCCGCCACCGGCACCTTCGTCCACGTCTACGTCGACGACGAATCCCGCACGCCGGTCCCCATCCCCGACGCAATCCGCGCAGCCGCAGAACTTCTCGTAGGAGCGTCCGCCGCCGAACCCCGCTGAACTCCCACCGGCCGAACAGCCCGTGCCGCTGCCGCACAGCCCCTATACAGGCTGTTCGCCAGCGGCGCGGGCTGTTTCGTCGGCGCTATCCCCGTCCGACGGCTGCGAGCCGGTCCGGCAGCGTTGTATTCGCCGAACAGCCCGCGTCGCCGTCGCGCAGCCCCGATAGAGGCTGTTCGGCAGGGGCACAGGCTGTTTCGTCGGTCAGACGCGACCGAGGAGCGTGAGGGGGTCTTCCAGGAGGGCGGCGATGCTGGCGAGGAAGCGGGAGCCCTGCTCGCCGTCGATGAGGCGGTGGTCGAAGCTGAGGCCGAGGGTGGTGACCCAGCGGACGGCCAGTTCGTCGCGGTGCACCCAGGGGCGTTTGCGGATGGAGCCGAGGCAGAGGATTGCCGCTTCGCCCGGGTTCACCAGTGGGACACCGGTATCCACGCCGAAGACGCCGACATTGGTGAGGGTGAAGGTGCCGCCGGTGAGTTCGGCGGGAGTGGCGCCGCCACTGCGCGCGAGCTGCGCGATATCGCTGATCTCCTGGGACAGGTCGCGCAGGCTGTGCGAGTGCGCGTCCTTCAGATTGGGCACCATCAGCCCGCGTTCGGTGGCGACCGCGATGCCGAGATTCACATAGTGCTTGGTGACGATCTCCTGATTCGCCTCGTCCCAGGAGGCGTTCAGGTCCGGGAATTCGCTCAGCGCAACCAGTGTCGCCTTGGCGACCAGCGCCAGCGGCGTCAGCGTCAGCCCCGCGAAGGTGGGTGTCGCGCGCAGATGATCCAGCAGTTCCATGGAACCGGTGAAATCAGTGGTCACGAAGGTGCTGGCCTGCGGAATATGCTGGGCGCTGGCCACCATGGCCGCGGCCGTGCGCTTGCGGATTCCGGCGATGGGCGTACGGGTTTCGCGCTCGGCGGGCACCGGGCGGGCCGTGCTCGTGGCCGAGCCCACGGGCGTCACCGGCGGCGCGGTGTGGATCGGAATGACATCGGCCGCACGGGCATCCGGCCGCGCGCCGTGCAGATCGTTCAGCGTGACAGCCCCCTCCGGACCGCTCCCGGCGACGGCCGTCAGATCGACGCCGATCTCCCGAGCCAGCTTGCGCGCCCCGGGGGTGGCGGCGGGCCGTCCCATCGAGTCACCCACCGGTGCACCGCTTCTCGTCCCCGAGGCCGGTGCGGCGGCCGCCCGGGCACGCCGCGATACCGGCTCGCTATCGGGTCCGTAGCCCACCAGCACCGCCTGCCGTTCGGTCGGCGCCTCCACGGCGGTACCGATGCGAATGAGCGGTGCGCCCACCAGCACGGTGTCGCCCGCCTGCGCGAGCAGCTCCACCACGGTCCCCGCGAATGGGCTCGGTAGTGCCACCTGAGCTTTCGCGGTCTCGACCTCGGCGATGACCTGGTTCAATTCCACCGTATCGCCGACCTGCACCTGCCACGACACCAATTCGGCGTCGGCCAATCCCTCACCGAGGTCGGGCAATCGAAATTCCATGACGTGCTGCTGCTGTTCCACCGAGCTTCCTCCGAAGGCAATTGACCGTTAGGCGGCGAGCGTGCGATCGACCGCGGCGAGAATGCGGTCGGGGTCGGGCAGGTGGTGCCGTTCGAGTTTAGCCGGGGGATAGGGGATGTCGAAGCCGCCGACGCGCAGGACCGGCGCTTCCAATTGGTAGAAGCAGCGTTCGGTGATGCGGGCCGCGATCTCCGCGCCGAGTCCGCCGAATACCGGCGCCTCGTGCACAATAATCAACCGACCGGTCTTCATTACCGAAGTTTCGATGGTGTCGAAATCGATCGGCGAAAGGCTGCGCAGATCGATCACCTCCAGCGAATGTCCTTCGCTCGCCGCGATATCGGCGGCTGTCAAAGCGGTGGCGACGGTCCCGCCGTAGGCGACCACGGTGGCATCATCGCCGCTGGTGCAGACCCGGGCCTGGTCCAGCGCCGGCCCCCCGTCCCGGTCGAGCTGCTCGAAATCGACATCCGCTTTGTCCCAGTACCGCCGCTTGGGCTCGAAGAAGATCACCGGATCATCCAGCGCGACCGCCTGCCGGATCATGAGATACGCATCCGCCGGATTGCTCGGCGATACCACGCGCAGCCCCGCCGTATGCGCGAAATACGCTTCCGGCGATTCGGAGTGATGTTCCACCGATCCGATGCCGCCGCCGAACGGAATGCGAATGGTGATGGGCGCGACCACTTTTCCCTTGGTGCGATAGTGAATCTTCGCCACCTGGCAGACAATCTGGTCGAACGCCGGATACACGAATCCGTCGAACTGGATTTCGCACACCGGCCGCAGTCCGCGCAGTGCCATTCCGAAAGCCGTTCCGATGATTCCGGATTCGGCCAGCGGGGTGTCCATGACCCGCCGGTTGCCGAAATCCTTCTGCAGCGTATCGGTGACCCGGAAGACGCCGCCGAGCCGGCCGATGTCCTCGCCCATCAGAATGACTTTGGGATCGTCCTCCAGGGCGCGCCGCATACCGAAATTGATCGCGCCCGCGAATGTCGTCTTCATGGCCGGACTCCCTCCAGATAGGCGGCGTACTCGCGGCGCTCCTGCTCGACGAGACGGTGCGGGGTGGCGTACACGTGCTCGAACAGTTCCATGGGCTCCGGATCGGGCATGCTCAGCGTGGCGCTGCGCAGCCGGGCGGCGATCTCGTCGCCGCGCTGTTTCACCTGCTGTTCGAAAGCGCTGTCCCACAGCCTCTCCCGCTCCAGCAGCCGGCGCAGCCGATCGATCGGATCCCGCCGCTGCCACAGCTCCAGTTCGGCGGCATCGCGATAGCGGGTGGGATCGTCGGCGGTGGTGTGCGGGCCCATTCGATAGGTGATGGCCTCGATGAACGACGGCCCGCCGCCGGTACGGGCGCGAATGAGCGCCTGCCGGGTCACGGCCAGGACCGCGAGTGCGTCATTGCCGTCCACCTGCACGGCGGGAATGCCGTAGCCGATGGCCCGGCGCGCGATCGGCGTGGCACTCTGCACCCGCGTGGGCGCGCTGATCGCCCAGCCGTTGTTCTGGCAGAAGAACACCACCGGCGCACCCCAGGAGGAGGCGAAGCCGAGCGCCTCGGAGATATCGCCCTGACTGGTGGCGCCGTCGCCGAAGTAGGCGATGGTGGCGATCTCCGCGCCCTCGAGATGGGCGGCGTAGGCGTATCCGGTGGCGTGCAGTCCCTGTGCGCCGACCACGATCGCCGGATTGGTCATCCGGTAAGCGTCCGCGTCCCAGCAGGAATGGGCGACGCCGCGCCAGAGCCGGGTCATATCCTCCGGGGGCACGCCGCGGCAGTAGGCGACGGCGGCCTCGCGGTAGGAGCAGAACACGTAATCGTCGGAGTGCAGGGCGTGGGCCGAGCCGACCTGCGCCGCCTCCTGGCCGAGCAGCGGTGGCCACAATCCCAACTGGCCCTGCCGCTGCAGTGCGGTGGCCTCGGTGTCTATCCGGCGGGCCACGACCATATCGGTGTACATGGCGCGCAGTTCGTCGCGGCCGGCATCGGCCACCAGCGGGGCGTGCACACGATCGAATACGCGATGGCCGTCGGGCTGGACCAGCTGCACCGGGTAGGTGTTCTTTTCGGGCATTTGTATCGCCTCCTCGAACCACCGGGTACACCGTTATCACCGTGGGATTGTGTCCCGTGCGCAACGATGTGTGTCCTGTATCACCAAGCATCCTCTGTTAAGCGATCTGCGCAAGTATCAAGGTCGAAACTGTGCAGAATGCTCGGTCAGTGGCCCGCTCGGCGTGTCATACTGCGTTTCATGTCCAGTAATGAACCCGCCTCCGGGGCGATGGACGCCACCGATGCCCGGCTATTGCTGGAGTTGGTGGCCAACCCCCGGGCGACCGGGGTGGAACTGGCCGCGCGACTCGGCCTCTCCCGCAATACCGTGCAGGCCAGGTTGGCCAGATGGGAGGCGAACGCGGTACTGGCCAGCTTCGAGCGGCGGGTGGAACCGCGGGCTCTCGGTTATCCGCTGGCAGCTTTTGTCGCGGTGGTCGTCGATCAGCACAAATTGGACGCGGTGGTGGCCGAATTGGCGCGGATTCCGGAGGTCACGGAGGTCTGCGGTATGACCGGTCCCACCGATCTGACCGCCCGCGTCGTGGCTCAGGACGCGGATGATCTCTACCGGATCGCCGGGCACATCCTCAAGATCCCGGGTGTGGAACGCACCAATATGGCGCTGATCATGCGCTCGCTGGTCGGTCCGCGCACCACTCCGCTGCTCGATCGGCTCGCCGGTGGGAACGGGAATCCGGGGACGAACTCGGACCGGTAGCGCGAAATTCAGTCCAGTTTCGGCAGATTGGCTGGTGACCGCGGGGCCAGTGGACCGGGACCATGACCCGATGAGCACTACTACCGCCGACACTCCGGCCGCCCGGACCGCGCCCGCGGTGGGGATCGGGCAGCCGATCGGGGCCGGTATCGTCACCGCGCTGGTCGGCTTCACCAGTTCCTTCGCGGTGGTGCTGGGCGGACTGACCGCCATGGGAGCGACTGCGGCACAGGCGGCTTCGGGACTGCTCGCCGTCTGCGTGACCCAGGGTGTGGGCATGCTGATCCTGAGCCGGTACTACCGGATGCCGATCACACTGGCCTGGTCCACGCCGGGTGCGGCGCTGCTGGCCAGCACCGGGGCGGTCGCGGGCGGCTGGCCGGCGGCGGTCGGGGCATTCGTGGTGGCGGGCCTGCTGATCGTGCTGACCGGGTTCTGGCAGCGACTGGGTTCGCTGATCGCGGCGATTCCGGTCGAGATCGCGCAGGCCATGCTGGCCGGTGTGCTGCTGCCGCTGTGCCTGGCGCCCATGCACGCGCTGACCGTCAGCCCGGCCGTGGTGGTCCCGGTGATCGTCACCTGGCTGGTGCTGCAGCGGTTCGCGGCGCGCTGGGCGGTGCTCGCGGCGTTCGCGGTGGCGGCGATCGGCGCGGGCATCGATATCGCGGTGACCCACCGCCACCTGAATGTCGCCGCCATGGCGCCGCGCATCGAATGGACTGTGCCGCACTGGAGTTGGCAGGCGCTGGTCGGGGTGGCGGTGCCGCTGTACATCGTCACCATGGCGGCGCAGAACATTCCGGGCACGGCGGTCATGAGCTCGCTCGGATACCGGGTGCCCTGGCGCGCGGCCATGGCGGTCACCGGGCTCGGAACCATCCTCGGTGCACCGGCGGGCGGGCATGCCATCAATCTCGCCGCCATCAGCGCGGCTCTCTCGGCCGCCCCGTCCGCACACCCGGATCCCAAGCGCCGCTGGATTGCCGCCGCCACCGCGGGCGGCATGTACCTACTGCTGGCCTTGGCCTCCGGAGCTCTGGTGACGCTGGTGGCGACCGCGCCCAAGGGCGTGCTGGAAACCGTTGCTGGCCTTGCCCTCATAGCCACCCTGGCCGGAGCCCTCACCTCCGCCCTGACCCGGCCCGAGCACCGCTCCGCGGCCGCGCTCACCTTCCTGGTCGCCGCCTCCGGCGTCACCCTGCTGGGCATCGGCGCCGCATTCTGGGCCCTCGTGGCCGGGCTGGTGGTCCGCTGGCTGCTGCGCCCCCGCCCCGAACAGCCGCACCTGGCGAGTCCCGCCGAGCCCGGCGCGGTGAATTCGGGCCGGTAAGGCGCGGCGAATTCCATACAGCCGCAAGGGCGCCGGATCCCGGGCAGCCGGGCAGCCGGGCACCCGGGCAGCCGGGCACGGCGGATTCGGGGCTGTCGCGCGGGATGGATTCGGGACTGCCGTGTGCGGATTCGGGGCTGTCGCGCGGGATGGATTCGGGACTGCCGTGTGCGGATTCGGGGCTGTCGCGCGGGATGGATTCGGGACTGCCGTGTGCGGATTCGGGGCTGTCGCGCGGGATGGATTCGGGACTGCCGTGTGCGGATTCGGGGCTGTCGCGCGGGATGGATTCGGTCCGGTCGGCAGCGGTGGATGCGGTGGCCGAGGCGGCGCACCCGACTATGGGAGCGCGGCTGCGGTGCGGGAGGGTGCTGCGTAGGGTGGGGGAGTCTGTTCC
The DNA here is from genome assembly GCF_045040085.1 of Nocardia sp. NBC_01388. NCBI lineage: Bacteria > Bacillati > Actinomycetota > Actinomycetes > Mycobacteriales > Nocardiaceae > Nocardia > Nocardia sp. NBC_01388. The sequence continues at coordinate 5,277,623 of NZ_CP109553.1, read as the reverse complement.
GGCGTGGGGGTTCTGCGAAGAGGAGTTGGCTTGAGCGCGGTGCTGATTTCGGCCGAGGAGTTGCGGGAGTTGCTCGCCACCGGGGATTCCCGGGTCCGGGTACTGGATGTGCGGTGGGCGCTCGGCGATCCCGATGGGCCGCAGCACTATTTGGATGGCCACGTTCCCGGTGCGGTCTTCGTCGATCTCGAGACCGAGCTGGCCGATCCGCCCTCGCCCGCCAAGGGCCGTCATCCGCTGCCCGAGCTCGCGCACCTGCAGAAATGCGCGCGCAGCTGGGGTCTGCGCACCGGTGACACGGTCGTCGCCTACGACGCGACCGGCGGTATGGCCGCGGCGCGGGTGTGGTGGCTGCTGCGCTGGGCCGGGGTGCCGCAGGTGCGCATTCTCGACGGTGGGCTCCCGGCCTGGGAACGCGCCGGCGGCAAGGTGATCGCGGGCGAAGAGTCCGATCCCGAAGCCGGTGACGTGGTCCTGACCCCCGGCGGCATGCCGGTGATCGATGCCGACGCGGCCGCCAGTTGGAACGGTGTACTCCTCGATGCCCGCGCGGGCGAGCGCTATCGCGGCGAGGTCGAGCCCATCGATCCGCGCGCGGGCCACATCCCGGGCGCGATCAGTGCGCCGACCGCGGAAAACCTCACCGCCACAGGAACTTTCAAGCCCATCGACGAATTGCGCTCGCGCTTCACCGGATTGGGCGAAGGCCCGGTCGCCGTCTACTGCGGCTCCGGTGTGACGGCCGCCCACCAGGTCGCCGCGCTCGCGGTGGCTGGTATCGACGCCGCCCTCTACCCCGGCTCCTGGTCGCAGTGGTCCAACGACCCGAAGCGCCCGGTCGCCACCGGTGCCGATCCGGCCTGATCGCTCGCTGCTGTGGATCCCGGCCGAAAGCATGCCGGGATGACGCGGGGCAGCGGCCAGGCTGGATAGCGAGGGGCGGCTACCGGGCAGATGGGTAGATCCGCGCTATGGGCAGGTTCGGGAGATGCGTTGCAGGGCGGTGCGATCGGCGGCGGTCAGCGGTAGGTCGTAGTGGGTGGCGACGGTGAGGTATTTGCCGGCGTAGAAGCAGCGGTTGGCGCGGGCGGGCGGTAGCCAGTCGCCGGGGGTTTGATCGCTTTTGGCCTGGTTGGCCTTTCCGTCTACGGCGAGCAGGTTGTAGTCGAGGTCGTTGGCGAAGCGCATGCGGCGGTCCAGGGGCCAGCTAGAGGCGCCCAGATCCCAGGCGGCGGCCAGTGGGAAGACGTGGTCGATCTGCACGGCGCGGGCGTCGGCCTTGTCGAAGGTGATGCGCTGGCCCGTATAGGGATCGTCGAGGGTGCCGCCGACCACCACGCAATTGCGGGTGCCGGGCCGGAAGGCGGTCGCCGAAAGTTGACGGGCCAGTACATTATTGCGGGTATCGCAGCCGTCGTGCCCGCCCGGACCGTCGTGATCGTCACTCCAGGCCGGCCCGAATACGCAGCCCTGCCCCGATTTACAGCCGCGCTCGTAGCCGCCGGGCCGGGTCCGCTTGGGCACCATGCGCGCAATGGCCAGCAATTCCTCCAGATGCGCCCGGCTGGGACTGCCCGGCGCGGGCGGAACCCGGCCCGGCAGTACCGAACACCCGGAGGCGCCGAGCGCCAGGAGTACGGCACCAGCCACCGCGAGCACCGCGCACCACACCGATCGACCTCGCCGCCGAGCGGGAAGTCGATTCGGTACCGCGGGAATTCGGTGCTGTCGCACCGTCCTAGATCTACCCGATCGAGCCGGCTGCGGCCCGCATCGGCGACACTTCGCACCCGCCGCGCCGTCGAATAATCGCGGGCGAGCGGGTGCGAAGGGAATTGGCTAGGACCAGGCGTGCGCGAGGAGATCGTCCGCCGAAGCCTCGGTGAGCTGTGGTGGGAAGCGCATGGCCGCGATGGATTGTGGTCGCGCGCCGTCATGGCCGATGAGCCAGGAGCCGCCGCGATCCTCGCATTCGGCGATCTTGGCGAAGGTGGTGAGCAGGAAGGTGATGGCCTCGCGTGGTTCCATGGTGCGCGCCAGTCGCTGGGATTCTCCGGTGCGGGACAGATCGAGCCACACCCCCGACTGCCCGTCCAGGCGCATCCCCACGATTTTCGTCGTGTCCACGAATGTGAATCTTCGTCGTTCCCACGGCGTCGTCGGCGTGAAGGACTGCTCTAACACTTGGAGCAGGATCGTCATCTTCACTGCCTCCCTCGGTATCGATATTGCCACGGCTCCGGATTGAGTCGCGGTGGATTTTTCAGGGTGCGCCCCGCACGGCTGCCAAAATGCACAGCCAAGCCCGCCGTATGCGGTGACCAGGGGTTATCTCAGTATGTGCCGGATTCGGGCAGAAATAAAGACCCGGTATGTGTCGTGATTTGCCTGGTTGCGAAGGGTGAGTCGCGAAGGCTCACCGCTGCGGTGAATCGAACTCGGCCGGAGTGGCCGATCGGACTGTCGGACCGGACTGATTGGATAGGCGGATGCTGCACGGACTGTGGTCGCCGGGATCAGGATTGGTGCTGTGGCACGACCCTGCCGGTGCCGCGGCCGATACCGATGCCCTGCCGGACCCGCTGGGGTCGATCGTGCGGGCGGCGAAGTTCCGGCACAAGGCGAAGGTGCTGGTCGCGGGGGCGTACGGGCCCGAGGAGATCCAGGTCCGGGTGCACGCGCTGGCCCCGGAGGCGGCCGCGTCGGTACTGCTGCAGGAGCTTCCGGCGCAGGCCGTGGCGGGGGATCTGCGCTATCTCGCGCATGTGGTGCGGGGTGTGGAGCGCTGGGTGCGGGCGGGACGGATAGTCCCGGAGGTGCGCCGTGACGACGGCGAATGGTGGGTGCGGTGGCGGCTGGTCGGCGGGCAGCGGCAGCGCGCGTGGCTGGCCGAACTCGCCGTGGCCATGCCCGCCGCGCTGCAGGTCGCGGGCCGCCCGGCGGAATTGCTCGACAACCTCACGGCCGAACTCACCGACCCCATCGCCCGGCTGCGCATCATGCCGAAACTGCCCGCACTGCTGAGCACGGTCGCGCAGGTGCCGATCGGCTACTCGTCGCGCGAGGGCACCGGCGTGGCCGACGACGGCATGCTCGATTTCGGTGCACCGGAGACCGAGTTGGACCGCGCTCGATCGCGCTCGTTGCCGACCGATGCCGCCACTTCCGATGAGCCGCAGTCGCGTTCGCATCCGCTGCTGGTCGCGCTGCTGGACGCGGAGCCGCTGGATGCGGGTTCGCATCGGGTGTCGGCGGTGCTGGAGGATTGGCGTACGAGCCTGACGGCCGATGAGCCGGAACTGGTGCTGCGGCTGCTGGAACCGGACTCCGAGGACGCGGTCGAGGCGGGTGCGCTGTGGCGGCTCGAGGTGTGCCTGCGCGTCGAAGGTGAAGCGCCGCAACCGGTATTGCTGCCCGGTGATCCGCATATGGTGCGCCTCGCGGCGGAGAAGCTGGCCGCCGCCAAGCTGGCGTATCCGCGGCTGCGGGATCTGCCGGGTGATGCCCGCAGTATGGATCTGTACCTGCCCACCGAAGTGGTCATGGATCTGGTCGCACACGGCGCCGCCGTCTTGCGGTCCGCCGGTGTGCGACTGCTGCTGCCGCGCGCCTGGCGCATTGCCGCACCGAGCCTGCGCTTGAAGGTGCAGAGCCCGGCTGCCACCGAAACCGCCGTCGGGCTGGACGGTTTGGTGTCCTTCCGCTGGGAGTTGGCGCTCGGCGAAACGACGCTGACGCCCGCCGAGATGACGCGCCTGGTGCGATCGAAATCGGATCTGGTGCAGTTGCGTGGCGAATGGGTGCAGGCCGATCACCGCACCCTTGCCGTAGCCGCCGACTACGTCTCGGGCCGCACCGACGGCACCGAGACGAGTGTCGGCGCACTGTTCGCGGAACTCGCCGCACACCCCGCCATCGGCGTCCCCCTCGAGCAGATCACCGCAACCGGCTGGGCCGCAGAACTTTTCGACGGTGAACACACCACCGCCCTCGTCTCCGAGCCGATCGGCCTGAAGGCCAAGCTCCGCCCCTACCAGCTCCGTGGCCTGGCCTGGCTCGCCACCATGAGCCGCCTCGGCTGCGGCGCCATCCTCGCCGACGATATGGGCCTCGGCAAAACGGTCCAGGTTCTCGCGCTACTCGTACACGAGCGCGAAACCTTCGCTGCCACAGCATCATCCGGACGATTCGATACGGTTGAATCTGCTGCGTCCGCTGCGGAGTCGACCGCCTCGGCCGGCGCCGGCCGAGGCGCATCGGGTGCTTCAGCCGGGGCTGGCGTGGACTCGGCGTCCGAGGGCGACTCCGGCGGCTCGGACCCGGGGCGCGCCGGTGCACGGGTGGGGGTCGGGCCGACGCTATTGGTCTGCCCCATGTCGGTGGTGGGTAACTGGCAGCGGGAGACGGAGCGGTTCGCGCCGGATCTGCGGGTGCTGGTGCATCATGGGCCGGGGCGGCGGTCGGGGGCGGAATTCGATGCGGCGGTGGGGGATTCGGATCTGGTGGTGACCACCTATGCGCTGCTGGCCCGGGATGTGGAGGAGCTGAAGCGGCAGCGGTGGCAGCGGGTGGCGCTGGACGAGGCCCAGCACATCAAGAACGCGGGGACGCGGCAGGCGCGGGCGGCGCGGCTGGTGCCGGCGCGACATCGGCTGGCGCTCACCGGAACTCCGGTGGAGAACCGGCTCGAAGAATTGCGCTCGATCATGGATTTCGTCAATCCCAAGCTGCTGGGCAAGGCCTCGGAATTCCATGCGCGGTTCGCGGTGCCGATCGAGCGGGAGCGCGATGAGAATGCCGTCACCCGGCTGCGCGCCATCACCTCGCCTTTCGTGCTGCGCCGGGTCAAGACCGATCCGGCGGTGATCTCCGATCTGCCGGACAAGATCGAGATCACCATGCGCGCCAACCTGACCGTGGAGCAGGCCGCGCTGTATCAGGCGGTGCTCGATGATATGTCCGCCAAGCTCGAATCCGCGGAGGGTATGGAGCGTAAGGGCGCGGTGCTCGCGGCGCTGACCAGGCTCAAACAGGTATGCAATCACCCCGCGCACTATCTGAAGGACGGTTCGGCGGTGCTGAAGCGCGGCCACCACCGTTCGGGGAAATTGGCGCTGGTGGAGGACATTCTGGAGTCGGTGATCGCCGATGGCGAGCGGGCGCTGCTGTTCACCCAGTTCGCCGAATTCGGTGATCTGGTGTCCCCGTACCTGTCCGAGCGTTTCGGCACGGAGGTGCCGTTTCTGCACGGCGGGGTGAGCAAGCAGCGGCGCGATGCCATGGTCACCGGATTCCAGGAGGACGAGAACGGCCCGCCGCTCATGCTGCTGTCGCTCAAGGCCGGTGGCACCGGACTCAATCTCACCGCCGCCAATCATGTGGTGCACCTGGACCGCTGGTGGAATCCCGCGGTGGAGAACCAGGCCACCGACCGCGCCTTCCGCATCGGCCAGCGCCGCGACGTCCAGGTGCGAAAGCTGGTGTGCGTGGACACCATCGAGGAGCGGGTGGACGACATGCTGAACGGCAAACGCCAACTCGCCGATCTGACCGTCGGCGCGGGGGAGAAGTGGATCACCGAACTGGGTGACGACGAACTGCGCGAACTGTTCGCCCTGGGCGCGGAGGCCGTCGGCGAATGAACACGTACATCGACTTCAGTGAGTTCGGCGAGCGCCGCCCGGTCCAGGGTGGCGTATCCGCGCGCAGTCGCAGCGGTGCGGCCTTCGCCAAGACCTGGTGGGGCCGTTCGTTTCTGAAGGCCGTCGAACAGGTCGCCGATGCCGGGCGCCTCACCCGGGGGCGCTCCTATGCCCGTACCGGCCAGGTGATCAGCTACCGCATGGAGCCGGGCACGGTCGCCGCCGAGGTGCAGGGCAGTCAGCCCCGCCCCTTCATCTCGGTGCTCGCCCTGCGCCAATTGCGCGATGACCGCCTCGATGAACTGGTGGACCTGGTCCGAGCCACCCCCGGCATGCTCGGCGAGATCGCCGCGGGCGCGCTGCCGCACACTCTCGGCCCGCTGCTGCTCCCGAACACTGCCTCCGAACTCGACTTCTCCTGCACCTGCCCCGATCCCGGCTGGCCGTGCAAGCATGTGGCCGCCGTCTGCTACATCATCGCCGAACGCCTCGACGAGCATCCCCGAGATCTACTCACCCTGCGCGGCATCGAGCTGGACGCGCTCATCGGCAGTGTCCAGAACGAAAGCGCCCCAGCGGATTCCGGCGACCTCTACGGCGAGGACACGGCCCTGCCGAAGCTCCCCAAGCCCGAATTCCGACCGGCTCCAGAAGATCTCGACGCAGTACTCCTCCGAAAAGCGCTCCGCATGACCGCCGAAGACGAGCGCACCGCCGAAATTGGCCTCCGCCAACTCCGCTCGCTTTACAGCGTCCTCGACACGGACTGACCGCCCGAGCCCCTGACCGTTCGGCAACGGCAAGCCCGTCATCCTGGCGCGCTTTCGGCCGGGATCCACCGCAGCCGGTAGTCGCGCCCTTGTGTGGATCCCGGCCGAAAGCATGTCGGACGACGAGGGTCAACCGGATGACGAAGGTATGGCGGGACGGTTGGGAGTGTGGCGGAATGGCGGGTTGGGCGTCGTTGACTCGTTGACATTCGGCCCCGTCGCGCGCCTAATTGGTGGCAGGTGCGGCCAGTTGTGGCAGATGCCCGCAATCGACCGCTCGGGTGGCAGCGATCCGGGAGTTCTCATGCGTCTCAACCCCTTCGGCGGTTCCCGCCGCACCCAGCAGGCGGATGCCGTGGTGACCGGTGCGGGCAGTGGCATCGGCCGCGCCTTCGCGGTCGAACTCGGCCGGCGCGGCGGGCGGGTGATCTGCTCCGATATCGATGCCGAGCGGGCCCGGGAGACCGTCGAATTGGTCAGCGCCGCAGGTGGGAAAGCTTTTGATGCCAGCTGCGATGTGAGCCGGATCGAGCAGGTCGAGGCCCTCGCGAACACCGCCGAGCAGTGGTTCGGCAAGCCCGCCGACATTGTGGTGAACAATGCCGGAATCGGCCGCGGCGGCGAGGTCGTCGGCGATGCCCCGCTGCGCGAATGGCATCAGGTCCTCGATATCAATCTGTGGGGCGTCATCCACGGCTGCCACGTCTTCGCACCGCGCCTGCGCGCGGCCGGGCACGGCAATATCGTGAATGTCGCCTCCGCCGCGGCCTTCGGCGTCGCACCCCGCATGGCCGCCTACAACGTGAGCAAGGCGGGCGTTCTCGCTCTGTCGGAGACCCTGGCCGCCGAACTGTCCGGCACCGGGGTCGGCGTCACCGTGCTCTGCCCCACCGCCGTGAAAACCAACATCCTCGAGGGTGTTTCGGTCGGCAGTGAATCGATGGACGAATGGGGCGACCGGCTACTGCGCTGGACCGGCCGCGAACCCGCCTCGATCGCCCGCACCACCCTCGATGCCGTGGACCACGGCCAGCTGTATGTGGTCCCGCAGTTCGAGGCCAAATTGATCTGGCAGTCCAAACGACTGCTGCCCCAGCAGTACACCCGCGCCGCCGGATTACTGGAGCGGCTGGTGCGGTGAGCACGAAGGAGCTGAACAGTGGCGTTCGCGTATTCCGACATGCTCACGGTCAGCAAAAACAGGCAGTGGGCCCTGGTCGATATCGACTGGGACGCACCGGGAGCAGCAAGGCCATCGATCGATTCCCGATGCGCGTGCTGGGCCGGCCGCCGTCGTGGTCGGAGGCCCCGACCTTCGATCCGGTGGCGAAATGAACTCACCGATCCGGCGTGCGGGCCGATCCGGCTCGCACGGTGAAGAGGCCGCCGCCGGAGTCCGGCTGCACAACCACTACTACCGGGCGCTGCGGCAGCCGAACTGCCTGCTCATCACCTGGCCGGCGCCGCTCGGCATTCGCACCGTGGACGGTGCCGAACATCGGGTGGACTGCATCATCTACGCGGAGGACATGCCTTGAACAGCACTGTGGTGGACCACGAAATCATTATTGTCGGCGCCGGATTCTCCGGTATCGGCACCGCGATCGCCCTGCGCAAGGCGGGATTCGATGATTTCCTGATCGTGGACGACGCCGACGGGGTGGGCGGCACCTGGCACTGGAACACCTATCCCGGTATCGGCGTGGACATTCCGTCGTTCAGCTACCAGTTTTCGTTCGAGCAGCAGCACAATTGGTCGCGGGTGTACGCGCCGGGCCGGGAGCTGAAGGCCTATGCCGAGCACTGTGTGAGCAAGTACGGCCTGCGCCCGCGTATTCGCTTCAGCACCACCATCACTCGCGCGGATTTCGACGACACCGTGCATGTGTGGCGACTGCGGACGGCCGACGGTGATCAGCTCACCTCCCGGTTCGTCATCGGCGCGACCGGAGTGCTGACTCGGCCGAAGACGGCGGAAATCCCTGGCGTGGAACGGTTCACCGGCATCACCATGCATACGGCACGCTGGGATCACGATCAGGATCTGCGCGGGAAGCGAGTGGCCATCATCGGCACCGGTGCGTCCGCGGTGCAGGTGATTCCGGAGATCGCGCCGGCGGTGGCCGATCTTGTTGTCTTCCAGCGCACTCCGATCTGGTGCCTGCCGCGGCCGGATGCCGCGCTGCCCCCGGCGGTGCGGCAGCTGCTGCGCCTGCCCGGCGGGCAGCTGCTGACGCGCTGGCTCAGCCAGGCTTTTGTGGAGGTCACCTTTCCGCTGGCCGCGCACTATTACAAGGTGCTGCCGATGGCGAAGCTCGGGGAGCGTTCCGGCCTGGCACATTTGAAGCAGCAGGTGAAGGATCCGGTGGTGCGCGAGAAGCTCACGCCCAAGTACGCGGTCGGCTGTAAGCGTCCCTCCTTCTCCAATGACTATCTGAAGACGTTCAATCGGGAGAACGTGCACCTGGATACCGACCCGATCACCGAGATCACCGCAACGGGCGTGCGCACCGGCAATACGCACCACGAGGTCGATGTCCTGATCATGGCCACCGGCTTCAAAGTCATGGAATCGGGCAATATGCCGACCTTCGATCTGCACGGCAGTGACGGCGTCCGCCTGGAGGATTGGTGGGATACACGCAGGCTGCAGGCATATGAAGGCGTGAGCGTGCCCGGCTTCCCCAACTTCTTCACCATTATCGGCCCGTACGGCTACAACGGTTCGTCGTACTTCGCTCTCATCGAAATGCAGACCAAGCACATCCTGCGCCTGCTGGAGCAGGCGCGCCGCCGGCATTCGACCCGAGTGGAAGTCACCCAGGAAGCCAATGACGACTACTTCGAGGAAATGCTGGATCGCCGTGGTTCACAGGTCTTCTGGCAGGACAGCTGCGCGCTGGCCAACAGTTACTACTTCGACAAGAACGGCGATGTGCCGTTGCGCCCCATGACCACTCCCGAAGGCTTCTGGCGCGCAGGCCATTTCGACCTCGACCACTACCGTTTCGAGACGCTCGGCAAGCAGCCCGCCACACCGGTGGCGGCGGGCGATCGAGTGCGCAATCGCTCCTGAGCGTCAGAAATTGTCGACGTGATAGATCCGCTGGGCGTTGACGCGGAAGACCTGTTCCAGGGCCTTCTCGTCAGCGCCGTGGTCGGTGAGCGCGGTGGCGACCGCCTCGGCCGCATTGCCGATGCTCGTAATCGGTTTGTCCACGGGGAAATTGGAGCCCCAGAGGAGGCGGTCCGCGCCGAAGACGTCGAGCGCGTGCTGTAGCAGCGGTGAAATGCGTTCCAGCAGAACGGGGACCGGAGTCGGTTCGCCGCGCGGCGGAACGGGATGGCCCAGAATGGGCATCATCAGCCCGCTGACCTTGGCCACCACATTGGCATGGGTGGCGAGCGCGGCGAGGTCGTCGCGCCACTGGACGAACAGCTCCCGCCGCTGCCCCGGATTGTGACCGGTGCTCTTGCCCACCGGACCGAAAATGCCTGCGGGCGTGCCGAGATGGTTCAGCACGATGGTCGCGTCCGGATATCGCCGCGCCAGTGCGGTGACCTCGGGCAGCTGCTGCGAATACACCCAGGCCTCGAACGAGAGCCCGCGTTCCGCGAGTGCGCCGAAGCCGTCCAGGAATTGCGGTGAGGTGAGTGCGCCCGGCGCTCTGTTGTGCGCCCGCACACCCGAATCGGGATGCGATTCGACGCGGGTGCGAATGCCCCGGAACAGCGGAGATGCCAACTGGTGCGCATCGAGCAGTTCGGCGAATCCGGGCGCTGCCGGATCGCCCGCGCCGATGATCGCGCCCAGGGCGGGCGTATCCACCCCGAACGGCAGGCTGGCCACCCACCGTGTCTCCTCGGCCGCCGCCAGCGGACCGCTGCCGGACCACTCCACCTCGATGTGCACAATCGCCTCGACCGGCACCTCATCGGCATCGGTCCGATAGTCGGCGGGCAGATACGGGTGCACGAACGGTTCCGGGTCACCGACGAACTCGCGATCCCGGCGCGGCGCCAGCCGCTTGGCCCAATCGATGGGAACCGGGACCCGCTGGAAGAGCTTCGCCAGCCCGCTGAACTCACGCGGTGTGGTGAGCGGATCCCACTGATGGATATGGGCATCGACGACTGTCATTCCCGCAAGGTCCATCTTGTCCCTTCCGTCCGGCTCGGCCTGATGCGGATTGTTCCACGCATGAGGCCGCGCCGAGCCGGATTCGGGCCTGGCGGTCGAGACCGGCCGTGCCCCGCGCCGTCAGCCGAGTTCGTACTCGAACTCGATGTGGTGGGTGCCGTCGGCGTCGACGCTGATGCCGCCGGTGCCGGTGATCCCGGCCAGCTCCGCGGTCCCGCTGCCCGGCACGATGAGGAAGAATTCCGCGCTGCGGTCGGTGCCGCTGGTGCTGGCCGAATGGACGAAGTTGAACGCGCCGGAGCGGCCGTTCAGCGTGCCCTCGAAGGACTCCATCGCCAGATATGTTCCGGCGCCGGCGGTCTGGTCGAAGGCGGCGGTGAACAGCGTGGCGGACCGCCCCCTGACCTCCCCCTCGAACTGCTTCTCCATCAGCGAGATGCCGACGGGGAGGGCGGTGCTGATCGCCGGGTCCGGGACCACCTCGGTGGGCGTGAACGACTTGACCTGAAAAGTTCCTTTTGCCTGCACAGATCGGACTTTATCGGCCGGGTCCGACCCGTTCTTGGACAAACGCGTCAGACATTGCGGCGGTATTGCCCGCCGACGGTGAAGAAGGTGTCGGTGACCTGTTGCAGTGTGCAGACCCGCGCCGCGTCCATGAGCGCCTCGAAGACATTCGCATCACTGCTCGCCGCCTCCGCGAGCCGGGCCAGCGCGGCGGGGGCCGCGTCGCGATGGCGCTGCGTGAAGTCGCGCACCCGCTGCAATTGCGACTGCTTCTCGTCCTCGGTACCGCGCGCCAATTCGAGCACCCGGTGCTCCTCGGCATGCGGATTGCGGAAGGTGTTCACCCCCACGATCGGCAGGCTCCCATCATGCTTGCGCTGTTCGTACAGCATGGATTCGTCCTGGATGCGCCCGCGCTGATACCCGGTCTCCATGGCCCCGAGTACCCCGCCGCGTTCGCTGATGCGGTCGAATTCGCGCAGCACCGCCTCCTCCACCAGATCGGTGAGTTCATCGATGATGAAGCTGCCCTGCAGCGGATTCTCGTTCATGGCCAGCCCCCACTCGCGATTGATGATGAGCTGAATCGCCAAGGCGCGCCGCACCGATTCCTCGGTGGGAGTGGTGACGGCCTCGTCGTAGGCATTGGTGTGCAGGCTGTTGCAATTGTCGTAGACGGCGATGAGCGCCTGCAGTGTGGTGCGAATGTCGTTGAAGTTCATCTCCTGTGCGTGCAGCGACCGCCCGGAGGTCTGAATGTGGTACTTGAGCTTCTGCGACCGATCGTCGGCGCCGTACTTGTCGCGCATGGCGATCGCCCAGATGCGCCGCGCCACCCGGCCGATCACCGAGTATTCGGCGTCCATGCCATTGGAGAAGAAGAAGGACAGATTCGGCGCGAAATCATCGATGTGCATACCGCGCGCCAGATACGACTCCACATAGGTGAAGCCGTTCGACAGCGTGAATGCCAGCTGACTGATCGGGTTCGCACCCGCCTCGGCAATGTGATAGCCGGAGATCGAGACCGAGTAGAAGTTGCGAACGCTGTTGCGCACGAACCACTCCTGGATATCGGCCATCATGCGCAGGCTGAATTCGGTGGAGAAGATACAGGTGTTCTGCCCCTGATCCTCCTTGAGGATGTCGGCCTGCACCGTCCCGCGCACGGTGGCCAGGGTCTCGGCACGCAGTGCGGCCGCCTCCTCGGTGGTGGCGTCGCGGCCCCGCGCCGCCGAGAACTGCTCCAGCGCTTGGTCGATCGCGGCATTGAGGTAGAACGCCAGAATTGTCGGCGCCGGACCGTTGATGGTCATGGAGACCGAGGTGCTCGGCGCATCCAGATCGAATCCGTCGTAGAGCGCCTTCATATCGTCCAGGGTGGCGATGGAGACGCCCGAGGTGCCGATCTTGCCGTAGATATCGGGCCGCTCGGCCGGATCGTGCCCGTACAGCGTCACCGAATCGAAGGCGGTGGAAAGTCGTTTGGCCTCAGCGTGTTCCGAGAGCACCCGGAAGCGCTTATTGGTACGGAAGGCATCGCCCTCACCCGCGAACATGCGCGCCGGATCCTCATTGTCCCGCTTGAACGGGAACACCCCCGCCGTGAACGGGAACCGGCCCGGCAGATTCTCCGACCGCAGGAACCGCAGCAGCTCACCGTGATCGGTGTAGCGGGGGAGCGCCACCCGCGGAATCGAACTGCCGGACAGCGTCTCCCGGCGCAGGCTGGTGCGCAGCTCCCGATCGCGCACCCGGACCACCTGCTCATCACCCCGATACGATTCGGCGACGGCGGGCCACTGCGCCAGCAGCGCGGCATTGCCCGGAGCCAGGTCCGCGCGGGCCTGCTCCAGGAGTTCGGCCACAGCGGAATACGCGGTCCGGGGTGTGCTGGCGGCGGCACCTTCGGGATCCGAAGATGCCGCCGCCGACCCGGTGCCGCCGCCCGGCAGTTCGGCGAGCACCTGCTCCACACGCTGTACCCGCTGCGCCGCCGCGATCTGCCGATCGGTCTCGGCGTGGTACTCCCGCACCGTTTCGGCGATCTCGGCCAGATACCGCACCCGCGCCGGCGGAATGAGCTGCGCGAAACGGGTGGAGGACCGGGTGTCCACCCGGGGCAGCACCCCGGGCGCCAGCGGCAACCCCTGCGCGGCGAGCAAACCGCTCAGATGCTGATACAGCGCTGTCACTCCATCATCATTGAAAGTGGCTGCGCTGGTGCCGAATACCGGCATATCCTCCGGCAGCGCGTGGAATGCCTCGCGATTGCGCACCAGTTGCCGCGACACATCCCGCAGTGCGTCCTCGGCCCCGCGCCGCTCGAACTTGTTGATGGCCACCACATCCGCGTAATCGAGCATGTCGATCTTTTCCAGCTGTGAGGCCGCGCCGAATTCCGGCGTCATCACATACAGCGAGACGTCCACATGCTCGGCGACCTCCGCATCGCCCTGCCCGATGCCCGGCGTCTCCAGGATGACCAGGTCGTATCCCGCTGCCTTGCAGGCGATCACCATGGCATCGATATTCAGCGGCAGCTCCCGCTCGCCGCGGGTGGCCAGCGACCGGAAGAACACCCGCTCCCCGTCCAGGGCGTTCATGCGAATGCGGTCGCCCAGCAGCGCACCGCCGCCGCGCCGCCGGGTCGGATCGATCGCGAGCACCGCTACGCGCAGCTTGTCCTGCTGATCGGTGCGCAGGCGGCGCACGAGTTCATCTGTGAGCGAAGATTTTCCGGATCCGCCGGTGCCGGTGATGCCCAGTACGGGCACCTGCCGCACGCCCGCCGCCGCGGTGAGCTCGGCCAGATCCGCCGCGGGCAGCGCATCCTGCTGCAGGCAGGTGAGCGTTCGGGCCAGCGCCGCCCGATCCCCGCTCAGCACCGCATCCAAGGGTGCCGGTGCGCGCGCCAGATCCTCATCGCAATCGCTGATCAGCCGATTGATCATGCCCGGCAGGCCGAGCCGCTGCCCGTCCTCCGGCGAGAAGATGGTCACCCCGGCCGCGGCCAGCCGCTGGATCTCCTCGTCGACGATGACCCCGCCGCCCCCGCCGAAGATGCGCACATGCCCGGCCCCGGCCTCCTTCAGCGCCGCCGCCAGATATTCGAAGTACTCGATATGCCCGCCCTGATACGAGCTGACGGCGACACCCTGCACATCCTCGCTGACCGCGGCGTCCACCACCTCGCTCACGGCCCGGTTGTGCCCGAGGTGAATGACCTCGGCCCCCTGGGCCTGGAGAATCCGCCGCATGATGTTGATGGCCGCGTCGTGGCCGTCGAACAGCGCCGCTGAGGTCACAAAGCGCACCGGGTTCACCGGAACGTGCAGATCGGCCATGGGTTCCTCCACCTGTGCGGCCGTACCGTTGATACCCCAATAGTAGGACGTCAAATCAAATATGACGTGAGATCTGCCACAGCAACATCTCTGGAAATACTAGGATGTCCAACTATATGGTGGCCTAGTACCGCGTGGTCTACACGCGGAGTCGGCATCGAGCACCTGTGATGCGACGGGCGACATCGAGACAGGACTGGCATGGTTCGCGAACTGACCCACTTCATCGGCGGACAGCATGTCCCCGGAACGTCCGGCAATTTCCGCGACGTCTTCAACCCGAGCACCGGACAGGTGCAGGCGCGGGTGCCGCTGGCCAGTAAGGCCGAGGTCGAGGCGGTCATCGCCAATGCCGCCGAAGCCCAGCTGGTCTGGGCCGCCTACAACCCGCAGAAGCGGGCGCGGGTGCTCATGAAGTTCCTGACGCTGGTGCAGGAGGAGATGGATTCGCTCGCCGCACTGCTGTCCTCCGAGCACGGCAAGACCATTCCGGACGCCAAGGGCGATATCCAGCGCGGGCTCGAGGTCATCGAATTCGCCGTCGGCATTCCACATCTGCTCAAGGGCGAATACACCGAGAGCGCCGGCACCGGCATCGACGTGTATTCCATGCGGCAACCGCTCGGCGTCGTCGCGGGCATTACGCCTTTCAACTTCCCGGCCATGATTCCGCTGTGGAAGGCCGGTCCCGCGCTGGCGTGCGGAAATGCCTTCGTACTCAAGCCCTCCGAGCGCGATCCGTCGGTACCGCTGCGGCTGGCCGAGCTCTTCCTCGAAGCCGGGCTGCCCGCGGGTGTGTTCAACGTCGTCAACGGTGACAAGGTCGCCGTCGATACGCTGCTGCACGACGAGCGCATCAAGGCCGTCGGCTTCGTCGGCTCGACCCCGATCGCGCAGTACATCTACGAGACCGCGACCGCCAATGGCAAACGCGCACAGTGCTTCGGCGGCGCCAAGAACCACGCCATCGTCATGCCGGACGCCGACCTCGACGATGTGGCCGACCAGCTCATCGGCGCCGGGTACGGCTCGGCCGGTGAACGCTGCATGGCCATCTCGGTCGCCGTACCGGTCGGCGAGGAGACCGCGGATCGGCTGCGCGACAAGCTGATCGAGCGGGTTGCCAAGCTCAATGTCGGCCTCTCCGACGATCCGGGCGCGGACTTCGGCCCACTGGTCGGCCGCGACGGCGTGGATCGTGTCAACGACTATGTGCAGATCGGTGTCGACGAGGGCGCGGAGCTGGTGATCGACGGCCGCGGACTGGTCGTCGAGGGCGGTGAGGACGGATTCTTCGCCGGCGCAACGCTGTTCGACCGCGCGACCCCGGATATGCGCATCTACAAGGAAGAGATCTTCGGTCCGGTGCTCACCATCGTGCGCGCCAAGGATTACGAGGAGGCGCTGCGCCTGCCGAACGAGCACGAATACGGCAATGGCGTCAGCATTTTCACCCGCGACGGTGATACCGCCCGTGACTTCGCGGCGCGGGTGCAGGTCGGCATGGTCGGCATCAATGTGCCCATTCCGGTGCCGATCGCGTACCACACCTTCGGCGGCTGGAAGCGTTCCGGCTTCGGCGATCTCAATCAGCACGGCCCGGATTCGATCCGCTTCTACACCAAGACAAAGACAGTCACCCAGCGCTGGCCGGCAGGAGGCAAGGAGACCGTGTCCTCGGGCCGCTCCGCGGCCAATGCCTTCGTGATTCCGACCATGGACTGATCATGTTCGTACTCGACGAAGACGAAAGGGCGATCACCGCGACCGCCCGCTCCTTTGCCGACGAGCTGCTCGCGCCGAACGCGCTGGAATGGGATGAGCACAAACACTTCCCGATAGACGTCCTGCGCAAGGCCGGACAGCTCGGGCTGGGCGGCATCTACGTTCGTGAGGACGTGGGCGGCTCGCAATTGCGGCGGCTGGATGCCGTGCGCATCTTCGAGCAGCTCGCCACCGGCTGCCCGACCATCGCCGCGTATATCTCGATCCACAATATGGCGTCGTGGATGATCGACAGTTACGGCGATGAGGCGCAGCGCAATCGGTGGCTGCCCGGGCTGACCTCCATGGATTTGCTCGCCAGCTACGCACTCACCGAACCGGGCGTCGGCTCGGATGCGGCGGCCTTGAGCACCAAGGCCGTTCGCGACGGCGACGACTACTTGCTCACCGGCGTCAAGCAATTCATCTCCGGTGCGGGCAGCTCCGATGTGTACGTGATCATGGCGCGCACCGGAGACACCGGGGCACGCGGGATTTCGGCCTTCATCGTGCCCGCCGATACACCGGGACTCTCGTTCGGCGCGAACGAGCGGAAGATGGGCTGGAACGCACAGCCCACCCGGCAGGTCATTCTCGACAATGCCCGGGTGCCCGCCTCGAATCTGCTCGGGGCCGAGGGCAATGGCTTCCGCATCGCCATGAACGGTCTCAATGGCGGTCGACTGAATATCGCGGCCTGCTCGCTGGGCGGCGGGCAGTCGGCGCTGGACAAGACCGTCGCCTATATGGCGCAGCGCAAGGCCTTCGGGGCCCGGCTGCTCGACAACACCGCGCTGCAATTCGAACTCGCGGATATGCGCACCTCACTGGAGGCCGCCCGCACCCTGCTGTGGCGTGCGGCCGCCGCCCTGGACGCCGATGCCGAGGACAAGGTCGAGCTCTGCGCCATGGCCAAGCGGTTCGCCACCGACGCCGGATTCGATGTGGCCAACAAGGCCCTGCAACTGCACGGTGGCTACGGTTACCTGGCCGAATACGGGATCGAGAAGATCGTCCGCGATCTGCGGGTGCATCAGATTCTGGAAGGCACGAACGAGATCATGCGGGTCGTCGTCGCCCGCTCTGTGGTAGGAGCAGCATGAGTGAGCGCAGCGAACGAATCGATACAGAGAATACGGCCGAGGTCCTGATCGAGAAGCGGGACGGGCTCGGGCTCGTCACGCTGAATCGGCCGCGGGCGATCAATGCGCTGAATCATCGGATGGCGCTGGCCATTCTGGACGCACTGCGCGCCTGGGCCGGCGACGACGAGGTGCGCACCGTGGTGCTCACCGGCGCGGGGGAGCGCGGGCTGTGCGCGGGCGGCGATATCGTCGCCATTCACAATGACGCGAAGAACGCAGTGGCGCAGGGGGATACGCCCTACACCGCTGCGGACTCGCCGAGCGGGCGCTTCTGGCGGGACGAGTACATCCTCAATGCCCTCATCGGCGGCTACCCCAAACCCTATGTGGCCGTGATGGACGGCATTGTCATGGGCGGCGGCGTCGGCCTGTCCGGGCATGCGAGCCACCGCATCGTCACCGAGCGCTCCAAGGTCGGCATGCCGGAGACCGGTATCGGCTTCATCCCCGATGTGGGCGGTACCTACCTGCTCGCGCACGCGCCCGGCGAGATCGGCACCCATATCGCGCTGACCACCGCGCGAATGACCGCCGGTGATGCCATCGCCGCCGGATTCGCCGACTACTTCGTGCCGTCCGAGCACATTCCGGCGCTGCTGGAGGCGCTGCGCACCGCCGATGCGGCTCTTGCCATCGCCGAGTTCGCCCAGCCCGCACCCGTGTCCGAGTTTGTGGCACAGCGGGATTGGATCGATTTCTGCTATGCCGCGGATACGGTGGAGGAGATCGTGTCGCGACTGGAGTCCGACGGCCGGCCCGAGGCGACGGCTGCCGCCGCGGAGGTGCTGTCGAAATCCCCGGTGGCACTGCAGGTCACCCTGCGGTCGCTGCGCGGTGCGCGCAAGGCTTCGAGCCTCGAAGAGGTGCTGAACCAGGAGTACCGGGTGTCGACCGCCTCGCTCAACACCCACGACCTGGTGGAGGGCATTCGCGCCCAGGTCATCGACAAGGACCGCAATCCGCAGTGGTCGCCCGCCACCCTGGCGGACGTCACCGCCGCCCAGGTGGACGCCTACTTCGGCGCACTGGGTGATCGCGAATTGGGTTTGGCCGCACCGAAGGACGAGCAGTGAGCACTTCAGCAAGCGTGAACAAGAAGGTCGGATTCCTGGGTCTGGGGCATATGGGCGGACCCATGGCCGCCAATCTGGTCAAGGCCGGATACGAGGTCCTCGCCTTCGATCCCGTGCCCGCCGCGCAGGAGCAGGCGCGGGCGGACGGCGCCACCGTGGTCACGACACCCGTTGCGGCCGTTGCGGAATCGGAGATCGTCCTGACCATGCTGCCCAACGGCCGCATTGTGCTGGACCTCTACAGCGAGGTGCTGGCCGCCGCCAAGCCGGGCACCCTCTTCATCGACTGCTCCACCATCGACGTCGACGATGCCAGGTCCGCCGCGGAACTCGCTGTGGCAGCGGGACATCGGGCCCTGGACGCCCCGGTCTCCGGTGGCGTGGGCGGCGCCGTCGCGGGCACCCTCACCTTCATGGTGGGCGGCGCGGACGACGACTTCGCGGCTGCCCTGCCGATCCTGGAGGTCATGGGCGGCAAGGTGGTGCACTGCGGCGGTGCCGGTGTAGGTCAGGCCGCCAAGGTCTGCAACAACATGATCCTGGGCATCTCCATGATCGGGCTGTCGGAAGCCATTGTGCTGGGCGAGAAGCTGGGGCTGACGCACGAGAAGTTCTTCGATGTGGTCTCCACGGCGTCGGGTCAGAGCTGGGCGCTCACCTCGTACTGCCCGGTCCCCGGACCGGTGCCGACCAGCCCGGCCAATAACGACTACAAGCCGGGCTTCGCGACGGCGCTCATGAACAAAGATCTCGGCCTGGCTGCGAACGCGCTCGAGAGCAATGGCGTAGACGGACAGATCGGTTTGCTGGCAGCCGACATCTACAGCCGCTTCAACCAGGACGAAGCGGGCAAGGATTTCTCGGCTATCGTCACGGACATCCGTAAGCGATCTGGAGGAGAACAAGAATGACTGCATCGCGCAGCGATTCAGTGGGGGGTGGTGGCCCGGCGACGGGCGGGCCCGACTTCGAGACCATTCTGCTGGAGCGCAAGGGCAGGGTCGCCCTCATCACGCTGAACCGGCCGAAGGCCCTCAATGCGCTGAACTCGCAGGTTCTCATCGATATCACGGCCGCTCTCGACGAGCTCGAGAACGATCCCGAGATCGGCGCGGTCGTGCTGACCGGCTCCGAGCGGGCCTTCGCGGCCGGTGCGGATATCAAGGAGATGCAGAGCAAGTCCTATATGGACATGTTCCTGGCCGACCACTTCGCCGGCTGGGACCGTCTGGTCGCCTTCCGCAAGCCGATCATCGCCGCGGTCGCCGGTTACGCCCTCGGCGGCGGCTGCGAACTGGCCATGATGTGCGACCTCCTGATCGCCGCGGACACCGCCACATTCGGCCAGCCCGAAATCAAGCTCGGTGTCATCCCCGGCATGGGCGGCTCGCAGCGCCTGACCCGCGCGGTCGGCAAGGCCAAGGCCATGGATCTCATTCTCACCGGCCGCAATATGGATGCCGAGGAGGCCGAGCGCGCGGGCCTGGTCTCGCGCATCGTCCCGGCCGCCGATCTGGTGGCCACCGCGCTCGAGGTCGCCGAAACCATCGGCGGCATGTCGCTCCCGTCGGTCATGATCGCGAAGGAAGCGGTGGACCGCGCCTTCGAAACCACCCTCACCGAGGGCCTGCGCTTCGAACGCCGAGTCTTCCACTCGCTCTTCGCCACCGACGATCAGAAGGAAGGCATGGCCGCCTTCGTCGAGAAGCGCCCCGCCGACTTCACCAACAAGTAGGCGAAACCGGTTCTGCCGCACAAGTTCTCCCATCCCAATCGGGATGGGAGAACTTTTTTGCGCTGCCCGCCCCGTCATTCCGGCATGCTCTTGGCCGGAATTTGCCGGGCAGCACTGCATCCCGGCCACAAGCATGCCGGAATGACGAGGGCTGAGACATCAGGACGAGGGCTGAGGTTTCAGTTGGATAGGCCCCTCGACGGATCAGCTGTGTTTCGGCGGGCCGACGACTTCGACGGTCGGCGGTTTGCCGTCCGTGTGGTCGCCGTCGTGGTTGAAAGCCAGTGCGCCCGCGATGGTTCCGCCGAGGGTGACGGTGACCGCGATGGCGGCGACGAGTTTGCGGCGGGACGGGGTGTCCGACGCGCCGGCGCGCAGGGCCGGGACCGGATTGAACCGGACACCCCGGACTCTCCGGGCGGAGGGGCGCTCGGCGGCGAGCAGTACCGCGCCGCGGGTGGAGACGAATTCCGGTTCGGGATCGTAGATCAGCGGGAGGTCGAGCTGCTGTTCCAGCTCGTCCCGAATGCTCTTGTTGCGGGTGCAGCCGCCCAGCAGCGCCATGGCCGTCGGATGCACCCCGGTCTCCTCGATCATCTGCCGGACGAACGAGACCGAATGGTGAATGCCCGCGGCCACCAGATCGGCGAAATCGCTGCGGGTGATGACGGCGCGGTGCCCGGAGATCGGATCGCAGACGGCGATCACCCGGTCGGTGGCCAGGGCTTCCTTGTGGCGGCGGCTGGTGGCCAGATCCACGGTCACGCCGCCGCGCACCAGCAGCCAGCGCAGCAGGGCATCGTGCCCGTCGCCGCCGAGCACGGTACTGCGCTTACTGGCCAGAATGGCATCGGTGCGGCAGTCGATCTGCGTCAGGGTGAGACCGGAGGCGCCCAGGTCGTACAGCAGCACCGAACCCTCGGCCGGTAGTCGGCCGGTGAAACGCAGATAGCGCAGCTGCGCGACCTGCTCGTCGATCACGGTGAGGCGATTGCGGCCGGCCGTGGTGCGCACCGCCTCGGCATGGGCGCTGCAGCGGCAGGTGACGGCGATACCGGTAATGAATTCATCACGGCGGCCGGCGGATTTGCGCATCAGGCGGATGGCCTCGAAAACACCCTCCTCCATACCGCCGCCGCTGCGGCGCGGCACTTTGCACCGGTCGATCGGGGGTAGGTGGGGCTGGTCGGAATGGGTGAGCATGGCGCGCGCACCCGCCGCGCCCGCTGACACCCCGAGGACCAGCACCATGGCCTCAATGGTGAACCTATTCGCGCCCGAAACCAAGACTATGACGCAGGAAATTGGCTGCTCGGATGCTGGATGGTTACTGTCCGGACCAGCGGGTGGGTGAGCCGCCGCTGTCGAAGTCACCGGCGGTCTGCCGGAATTCCGCCAGTAATTGCAGCAGTAAGTGGAGTCTCTCCGGTGCCAGGCCGGTATCCGCGAACACCTGCCGGTTCAGCTGGATGGTGGCCGCGGCCACCGATTCCCTTCCGGCGTCGGTTATTTCGATGAGAGTTGCTCGCCGGTCACTCGGATGTGGCACCCGCTTAACCAGCTCGGCCGCCTCCAGCCGGTCCACGGTATTGGTGACGCTGGTCGGATGCACCTGCAACCGGGCGCTGGCCATCGCCATCGGCAGGGCGCCCGTTTTGCTGAAACTCAGCAGCATCAGCAGTTCGTATCGGGAAAAGGTGAGGCCGGAGGGTTTCAGCGCCTCGTCGACCCGCGCCATGACGATCTGCTGCGCCCGCACCAGCGAGGTGACCGCCGCCATCCCGTCGGCGACCTCGCCCCAGCCGTGCTCGGTCCACTGGCGATGCGCCTCCTCGATCGGATCGAGCGGCAGGGGACGTGGCCGAGACATGCCACCGATCATCGCACGCCCCCGACCCGACTTCCGCCGCGCCGAGCCCTTTTTCGGTGTCGTACTCTTGCCGCTATTAGGAGGCAGTACGTGACCAACCCGCTCGGCCCGAAATTCGACCAGGCCCCACCCTCGATACAGGGCCCGTACAGCGTGCCCTTCCCGGAACGTCTACCGCGCAAGCGCAATCGGATGCCGCTGTTCGCCGGCCTGATCGGCCTGGTGCTCACCGTCGGCACCGCGGCCGTGCTGTGGCCGTGGAGCGCCGAGGGCGATTCCGCCGCGGCCACCGCCGCGGAATTCACCCCGACCGCGCACGACCACGACCCGTCCACCCGGATCGCGGGCGTCGTGCACAAGGACTTCCCCGCCGGCGTGCACGTGCTGGCCACCCAGCGCGTCGCCTATACCCAGTCACCGCCCTTCGGCGGCCCGCACGACGCGTCGTGGGCGCCCTGCACCGGCGTGGTCTACAAACAGGCGATTCGCTCCGAGAATGCCGTGCACTCGCTGGAGCACGGGGCGGTATGGATCACCTACAACCCCAGCAGCCTGGACGCCGACAGCCAGGCCGTATTGCGCAATGAAGTGGTGGGCAAGCCCTACATGCTCATTTCGCCGTATCCCGGCCTGGATACCCCGGTGTCCCTGCAATCGTGGGGCCACCAGCTGAAACTGAGCGATCCGCGCGATCCCCGGATCACCCAGTTCATCGTCGCGCTGCGCCAGAACCAGTACACCTACCCGGAGGTCGGTGCGAGCTGCGACAACCCGACCATCGACCCCAACAGCCCGCCGGCCTTCGACGCCGGCGCGCCGGGGCCCGATGCCGTCCCCGAAACGCAGACGCTCACAACGGCTCCCACCGTCGCGCCGGAACCGCCGCCCCCAGCGCCGGAACCCCCGCCCGCACCGCTGGATCCGCCGCCGCCCCCGCCGGACGCACCACCGCCCCCGGACCCGGCCGCCGTCCCCTGATAGAAATCAGGCTGATTCGAACCCTGGTCACCCCTGCCCGGCTCCGGCACCATAGATCTCGATGCGGGTGTGACCGAGGGGCTAGGTAGCGGTTTGCAAAGCCGTATACGCGGGTTCGACTCCCGCCGCTCGCTCCATCAGGCTGGGCCTTCGCGAACTTCGCGGGGGCCCAGCCGCTTTCATGCGGTCAGACCCGAGAAGTCGCGCAGCACCACGTGATTGCGATCCGCGGTCGCGCCGAGGGTGTATTCGGGGAGCAAGCCGAAGTATTCGCCGCGAGAGCGGGCGCTCCAGCGCCGGGCGCCCGGGGTGCGGGTCTTGTAGAAATTCAGCATGTAGCCGCCCTCGTAGACGCGCAGCAGGGCGTAGCCGCCGGGATATTCCTTGGCCGCGGCCACTTCCAGGAATTCGACGGGGAGGGCGACATCGGGGCGGGTGCGGCGATTGCGGTGGGTATGGCCGCAATGGTGCAGGAAGACACCGGGTGCGGAGCCGTACAGGGACTGCAACTCCGCGGCGTCGGCGGCATTCAGGATGAAACCGGGGCCCGCGATATTGGACCAGCCGGATTCGGCGGTGACCGGATGGTGGCTGAACACCAGGGTCGGGCGATCCGGGTCGGCACGCAGTAACTCGCGCAACTGATCGAACTGCGGGCGGTCGATGCTGCCGCCGGCGGCGTCGAGTTCGGTGGTGTCGAGGGCGAGCAGGCGCAGCTCGCCCACCTCGTACTCCGCCAATTGCTGCCGGGGAGTGAAGGATTCACCCCAGCAGTCGTAGTGGTCGAGCAACGGCGTGCAGCCGGTGTACTCGCCGCCCAGATGCGGGCGGTCGTGATTGCCGCGGCAGGCGAACCAATCCCGGCCCGGCGCGCCCCAGGCGGACAGGCGCGAGTGGACGCCGCCGACCTGGGCGGGCGTGGCCTCGGCGGTCAGATCACCGGCGAGGATCAGATGGTCGACGCCACGGTCGGGCCGGTGCAGATCGTCCAGTACCGCCGTCAGCATGACCTCGGGATACGGTGCCAGACCGGGATCTTGGCGCACACCGGGCGGCAGCCCCGCGGTGATGAGACCGCTGACCTCTTCACCGTAGTGAATGTCGTTGGACAGGGCGATGGTTCGCAGCAGGCGGCCGGGCGGCGGGATCAGCGTGCCGAATTCGCCCGTCGCCTCCGGCGTATTCGGTAGTCGCGTAGCCACATTCAGCGCCGGGGCGGCCGCGACGCCGAGCGAGCGGGCCTCGAAGCGGTAGCGCCGCCCGGGTTCCAGGCCGGTGACCTCCGCGTAGTGATAAGCGGTCGGCTCCGGCTCGGCCCAGACCTGGCGCAGACCCGATCTGTCCGCGGGGCCCAGCCACAGCTCGCCGTCGGTCTCGACGGGCACCGGCGTGCCACCGGCATCCGGGCCCAGGGTCGTCCAGGTGAGCACCGCCGAACTCTCGGTGACGGTCACGACCTCGAGATCGGTCGGCAGCACGGAACCAGGTTGCGCGCGAACCGAACTCGGCCGCGCCAGCGGTAGCAGCGCGGCTGCCGCGAAGGCTCCCAGCACCCGTCGCCGGGTGGGTCCGCAGCAGCTCATCGCCGCACTACCTGCCGTCGGTCGAGCAGACCTTCCATGTGCCGTCTTCCTTACGGAGGTGTTCGGTGGCGGTGGTCGTCTTGTCCTCGGCGCCGGGCATGGTCATGGCCCCGGCCAGATTCGCGGTGGCACGGTCGCCGGTGACGGCGATGTGGTCCACGCTCACGATCCGAATACTGATCTTGCCTTCGTCGGAGGCGCTCTTCTGCGCGGCCGGGAGCGCGTCGTACTGCGCCCGGTCCGCGGCGCAGGCCTTGGTCACCGCGACGGACGGCCCCTTGTCCGAGAGCGTGCCGTAGAAATCCCGCACGGTCGACTCGATGCGCTGGTCATCGGAGGGAGTTGTCTTGCCGGTCAAGGAGACTGCGGCGGCGATGCCACCGCCGACCAGGACGACGACCGCCACGATCAGCCCGATGATCAGAGGTGTGCGGCCATGTCGTTTACCAGGGGATGTGTGTTCGCCAGAGGATTGCTGAACGTCCGGTGCGGGATTGTACGGTTGTCCGCCGGGCGGGAGGGTCATCGAGATCCTGTCGATCGGTTCACCACTGAATGTCCGCAGACTACGGCAAAACGGTTGCGATTCGACGGGGTGCCGGATCTGTCCGCCCCTGGAGCCGGTAGGTTGGTTAGCCAAACCTCATAGATGAGGATTGGCAGGTCGAAAGGACAGTCATGGCAGCGGCTCGATGGAAACTGATATCCGGCGCGATCGCGGCAATCACCCTGCTCGCGGCAACCGGATGCTCGTCCTCCTCCGAGGACGACAACAACATTCTCATCTACAACGCCCAGCATGAGGACCTGACCAAAGAGTGGACGGACGCGTTCACCAAGGAGACCGGGATCAAGGTGACGGTCCGGCAGGGCGGCGACACCGACCTCGGCAATCAGATCATCGCCGAGGGCAAGAACTCGCCCGCCGATGTCTTCCTCACCGAGAACTCGCCCGCCATGGCGCTGGTCGAGAACGCCGGCCTGTTCGCCGACGTCAATAAGGACACCCTCGCGCTGGTGCCCGAGCAGTTCCGCCCCTCCACCGGCAAGTGGGTCGGAATCGCCGCCCGCTCAACCGTTTTCGTCTACAACACGGGCAAGCTGCCCGCCGATCAGCTGCCGCACTCGCTGCTGGACCTGCAGCAGCCGCAGTGGAAGGGCCGCTGGAGCGCGGGCGCGTCCGGCGCCGACTTCCAGGCCATCGTGGCCGCCCTGCTGGCGCAGAAGGGTGAGGACGTCACCAAGGCCTGGCTCGAGGGCATGAAGAACAATGCGATCATCTCGCAGAACAACACCGCGGTCATGAAGGGCGCGAACACCGGCCAGTTCGACGGCGGCGTGATCTACCACTACTACTGGTTCCGCGATCAGGCCCTCACCAAGGAGAACAGCAACAACACCAAACTGCTGTTCTTCAAGAACCAGGACCCTGGCGCCTTCGTCTCCACTTCCGGTGGCGGCGTGCTGAAGTCCAGTAGGAAGCAGGAGAACGCGCAGAAGTTCCTGGCCTTCATCGCCTCGCGGAAGGGTCAGGAGGTGCTGCGCGACGGTGACTCCATGGAGTACCCGGTCGCCGCGAACGTCGCCGCCAATCCCGCACTGCCGCCGCTGGCTTCGCTGGACGCGCCCAAGATCGACCCGAGCAAGCTGGACGCCAAGAAGGTCACGCAGCTCATGACCGAGGCGGGCCTGCTCTGATCGTGACCGTCCGGACCGCTGTCGCAGCCCGGGCCGATCGGTCCGGGCTCCTCATCACGATCGTCGCGCTGCTGCTGGTCGCCGCGACCTTCGTGCCGCTGGGCTACATCGTGTCCACCCTGCTCGCCAATGGAATCCACGACACCGCGCAGCTGATCTTCCGGCCCCGGGTCGGCGAATTGCTGCGCAATACCGTGGATCTGGTGGTGCTCACCGTTCCCATCTGCCTGGTGCTCGGCATCGGACTGGCCTGGATCGTGGAGCGCACCGATGTTCCGGGCACGGGCTGGTGGGGGCCGGTCTTCGTGGCGCCCCTGGCCGTGCCCGCCTTCGTCAACAGTTACGGGTGGGTGAGCGCCATTCCGTCCCTGCACGGACTGTGGGCGGGCGTGCTCATCGCCACCGTGTCGTACTTCCCGCTGGTGTACCTGCCCGCCGCCGCCACGCTGCGCCGCCTGGATCCCGCGGTGGAGGAATCCGCGCGGGCGCTGGGCTCCGGGCCGCTGACGGTCTTCGTGCGAATTGTGCTGCCGCAGTTGCGATTGGCCATTCTCGGCGGCGGACTGCTCATCGCACTGCATCTGCTCGCCGAGTACGGCGCGTTCGCCATGGTGCGGTTCGACACCTTCACCACCGCCATTTTCGAGCAGTACCAGTCGAGCTTCGCCGGAGCCGCGGGCAATGCCCTGGCCGGTGTGCTCGTGGCGCTGTGCCTGGTGTTGCTGGCGGGGGAGGCGGCCGCGCGCGGCAATGCCCGGTACGCACGCATCGGCAGCGGTGTACCCCGGGCCGCGACCCGGGTTCGGCTGGGCGTCAACAAGATTCCGGTCTTCCTGCTGCTCGCCGCGGCGCTGGCGGGCACGCTCGGCGTACCGCTGTGGTGCATCGTGCGCTGGCTGCGCATCGGTGGTTCGAAGGTGTGGGATATGGCCGATATCGGCCAATCCCTCGGGCAGACCATCGGATTGGCCGCCGTGGCCGCCGTCATCACCACGGTGTGCGCCTTCCCGGTGGCCTGGATCGCGGTGCGCTCCACCTCGCGATTCGCACGAATCATCGAGGGCGCCAACTACATCACCAGTTCGCTGCCCGGCATCGTCATCGCGCTGGCGCTGGTGACCGTGAGCATTCGCTGGCTGCCCGCGCTCTATCAGACGGCCGCCACCGTGCTCGCCGCCTACACGCTCATGTTCCTGCCGCGCGCCCTGGTCGGTGTGCGGGCCGGGCTGGCGCAGGTGCCCGTCGGTCTGGAGGAGATGTCGCAGGCGCTCGGAAAGTCCGGTCCCGCCACCTTCTTCCGCATCACGCTGCGGCTGACCGCGCCCGCCGCGGCCTCGGCGGCGGCCATGGTGTTCGTGGCGGTGGCCACCGAA
Source organism: Nocardia sp. NBC_01388 (assembly GCF_045040085.1). Taxonomy (NCBI): domain Bacteria; kingdom Bacillati; phylum Actinomycetota; class Actinomycetes; order Mycobacteriales; family Nocardiaceae; genus Nocardia; species Nocardia sp. NBC_01388. Next base: position 5,249,997 of record NZ_CP109553.1, on the reverse strand, counting down.
CTGACCGCCACCCTGCTGCTGGCGCCCAACGGCACCCGCACCCTGGCCATGCGCTTCTGGTCGCTGTCCGGCGAACTGGACTACGCGGCGGCCGCGCCCTACGCCCTGATCATGATCATCGCCTCGGTGCCGGTCACGTATCTGCTGTTCACTCAATCCAGGAAGGCGGCCGGAGTATGAGTCGTCTTGTCGTCGACAATGTTTCGAAGACCTTCGGGTCGACCCGGGTGCTGGACGGCATCCGGCTGGAGGTGCCCGACGGCAGCTCCACGGCCGTGGTCGGCTCCTCCGGCTGCGGTAAGACCACGCTGCTGCGGGTCATCGCCGGCTTCGAGAACCCGAACGCCGGATCGGTCACCGTCGGATCGGAAGTGGTTACCCGAGAGGGATTCTCGCTGCCCGCGCACCGCCGCAAGATCGGCTATGTGGCGCAGGACGGCGCGCTGTTCCCGCATCTCACCGTCGGGCAGAACATCGCCTACGGCCTCAACGGCGGGATGGCCGGACGCCGCCGGCGCCAGGAGCAGGTGCGCGAACTGCTCGAGATGGTCTCGCTGGACCCCTCCTACGCCACGCGCCGCCCGCACCAGCTCTCCGGCGGTCAGCAGCAGCGTGTCGCGCTGGCCCGCGCCATGGCCCGCAAACCCGATCTCATGCTGCTGGACGAGCCGTTCAGCGCCCTCGATACCGGATTGCGCGCGGCCACCCGCCAGGCCGTCGCCGATGCGCTGCGCGGCGCGGGGATGACCAGCATTCTGGTGACCCACGATCAGGAGGAGGCGCTGTCCTTCGCCGATCAGGTGGCCGTCATGTGCACCGGTCGCTTCACCCAGGTCGGCACACCCGAACAGGTGTACGCCGCGCCCGCCGATCTCTTCACCGCCGGATTCCTCGGCGATACCGTGCTGCTCGACGCCACCCTGCGCGGCGCCTTCGCCGAGACCGCGCTGGGCCGCATTCCGGTGCAGGCCGATGCCCCCGCCGGGGCCGCGACGGTCATGATGCGACCGGAACAGCTTGTCGCACAGGCGGTCTCGCAGGTCGACCCCGGCTGCGCGACCGTGCGCGGCGTCGAATTCCGGGGTGCGGACGTCATGCTCACCCTGGACCTGGACGGGCGCACCGAACCCATCCAGGTGCGCCGCGTCAGCGTCGCCGCACCGGCGGTCGGCGATCGGGTGGATCTCGAAGTGCTGGGCGCGGCAGTGGCATTCACCGATGCGCAGTGCGCGACGGCCGCCGACCTCACCAGCGGCACCGCCCGCGCGCTACCCGCACGGGATGCGCTGTCGGCCGTGTGACGACCGCTCGGGTGGCAAGAATGTGACAGCGCCCGAGTGTGCTGACTCCGATACCGGGTACGAGCACCTATATTGGCCCGGAGGCGAATTCGCCTTCGCTCGACCCGAAGGAGTCCCGTGCGTCGCTTGCTGTTCGTCACGTCCGTCCTGGCCGCCGCCCTCGCCGTCTCTCCGTTCGCGGCCGCACAGCCGCCCGCCGGCGACTCCGCGGTGAAGGTGCAGGCCGTCTACGGCCCGGAACAGTTCGCCCTCGCCGGCGTCAAGACCGATATCGCCCCCTGCGCGGGCGGCACGGCCCTGCCGAGCGTTACCACCGGCAATGACGGCACCGTCACCGCCGCCGTCCCGAGCGGCTGCTACCAGATTCAGGTCGCCACCCCCACCGGCTGCGCACTCGACGGCGACCCCGCCCAGCAGGTGAACACCGTCCCCGGCCCGGCCCCGCTCGCCACCTTCCGCTTCCGCTGCGCCTGACGATCGGCGCTGCGGCCTGACTCCGGCTCGGTCCGCCTGACAATCGCCCCCGGCCTGCTTTGCCTGGACGGTTTCTGCTGCGCCCGACGATCGGCCCCGGCGGGACACCTCGTTCCGGCTCGCCTGGCGGGCAAGGCCGCACCTGACGCTCGACTCGAACCTCACCTGCACCGCCCGCCTCACCAGTGGAAATCGCTGGTCGGGCAGGGTGGCGTAAATCACCGACCCTGACCGGTATGCCTACTTGCTGTTAACCTCGGAAAGAGTTAGCTGCTCGTACTGCTGTAACGCGTGAGCGTCGCATCACCGGTGAAAGGGTGAGACGAGATGGGCGCGAGATTCGCGTTGGTGCCTCCGATAGGCGTGGGCTCGATGCCTGATGTCAGGTGGTTCGACCGGGTAATCCTGCCCACATCCGCCTTTCTGGGCGCGGTAGTCGCCGGATTGTTGCTGATGGCTCCCCTCGATCTCGGCTGGTCGAACGAAGGACCACTCGAACTCGATCTGCTGGTGCTGAATATGCCGCGCGCCGCGGCGGCCGGCGCCATGTTCGCGGTGATCGCGGCCGCGCTGGCGGTGGCGCTGGGCCGCCGCACCGCCTGGATCGTCTCCTTCGGCAGTGCCGCCGTACTGGTGGCGGATCATCTCTGGAATCTGAACAATGCGCTGACCGGAACACTGATCACGGTCAATTACATCGACTCGATCTTCGGCGGCATTCTGCTCGGTGCGCTCGCGGTCGCCGTCTTCGGTAAACCGCTCGCGACGGCCGCCTATCTCATCGGCGCGCTCTCCAGCATCATGATCGGCGATCTCACCTCGCTGCCCGGACAGGGCGAGCAGAGCCGCACCCTCATCGAATGGGCCTCCACCGGTACGCCGCCGATCTGGCTCATCCTGGCCACCGCCGTGGCACTGGGCGCGGCGGTCATCACGCAGCGCGCCGAACCGGTGCCCGACGATGCCGAGGACGAGAGTGCCGATCTGCCGATCGGCCCGATCCTGGCGGCGCTGCTGCTGGTGATGGCCACTGCGGTCTCCACCGAATGGTTCGTCCGGCATGCCGGGACGCCGTGGCAATCGGCGATCGCGGTAGCGATCACCGTCGGCGCGGCCGTGATCGCGGCGCTGCTGCTGCCGGGCCGGGACGGGGCGGTGGTGCTGCTGGTGGTCGCGGTGACCAATGCGGGCAGTGCGATCATCGCCGTTCCCCGGCCGGACTGGAGTGCGCCCCTACCGTTCCTCGCGGTCGCGGTCGGCTACCTCGCGGGACGGCACTGGTCCGTCCCGTGGGCCGGATTCGCCGGTACCGCAGCACTTTCGGTGTTCGCGGTGATCACCGGGAGCGAAGGTCGCGCCGGCTGGCTCATTCCGATAGTCGGCATCGTCGGTCTCGGATTGCTCATGGGCTACTGCTTTGCGGTTGCGAGCCCGCAGGGTGCGCCGAGCACAGTGGTTGCGCTGGCGGTACTGGTGGTTCCGTGCCTGGTAGTCGCTTTGCGCGGCAGCAGTTTCGGCCGGGTGGCCTATTCACCGCGCTGGTACCGAGACCCGACCAGCGTGACCTCGTCCGGTCCCGGCTGGGCGGCGCTCGCGGTCACCCTGTGCTGCGCGACGGGAGTGCTACTGCTGTACCGGATGCGGCCCGCCGCCGACTCGGCTCACCTGCCGAATCGCGAATTGACCCAGCTGAGCGCATCCGCATAGGACGCGGCCAGCACGCCACGGTGATCGACGCCCGGATAGGTGCGGTACTCCACCGGCTGATTCGCGGCCCGCTGCTGCACCACCATGGCATCGGTGGCCAGCGGCGGCACGGTGGTATCGGCACGGCCCTGCAGCACCAGTAGCGGTGGCCCGAAAGACAGTGTGCTGGGGTCATTTTCATTGAGCACCCGGGTGAGCGCGGAAATATCGCCGGTGGGGGAGAAGACCTCGTCCGGCTTCAGGTCGCCCCACTGACCCGGCTCCCGCAATTGGCCGATGCAGCCGACATCGGCCAGCGTCAGCAGGGAAGCCGTTGCGGGCGTGAGGAATCGGGCCGGATCCACATCCGCGACCGTCTGCGCGCCGCGAATGAGCAAGGGCAGGAACGAGGTCGCGCCGCCGGTGATCGGCGCCAGCGCCTTCGCCGCACCGATCGTCGTCGCCTGCTGGGAGGCCTGCAATCCCATGCCCTGATGCGAGGCCGGCGCCAGCGCCACCGCGCCGAGCAATTGCAGTTCGGGCGCCCACTGCTGCGCCTGCGCATCGGCGAAGATGGCGGCCTGGCCGCCCTGGGAATGCCCCACGGCCACCCAGCGGGTACCGATTTCCGGCTCGATTTGCCTTGCCGCCCTTGCCATATCGGTGACCGCGCGCTGTTCGGCAGCGCCGATCAGATAACCGTGCGGGCCGGGCGTGCCCAGGCCCTGATAGTCGGTCTGCGCCACCGCGTATCCGGCCGCTATCCACTGCGCCTGCACGTCCCGGACCAGGGAGGTGTAATCGTGCGCGGGAAAGTCGGCCGAGGTGTCGCGGGAGGGGGCGCAGCCGTCGGCCACACCGGTGGTGCCGTGCGCCCACGAGATGAGCGGCCAGCCGCCGGGCGGCGGCGTGCCCTCCGGGACGGCCACCGTGCCGGAGACCGCGACCGGAGCGCCCTGCATATCGATGGACCGGTACAGGACCAGGTAGTTTCGCGCACCCGCCAGACCGGGATCACCGATGAGGGGCCGCAGCTGGATCACCGATCCGTGCGGGCCGGGGACCCGATTCTCGGGCGGGGTGTAGAAGGACCTCTCGGTGTCGGCGACCGGGCTGACCGGTGTGGCATGACCCGTGCTCACCGGGTTGGCGTGACTCGGCGCGACGGCCACGACCGTGCTCGCAAGACTCGCGAAGGCGGCGGCGATCAGTCCGGGCCGCCGCCCCGGTAGTCGTGCACGCGTCGCCTCGATGTCCGACATGCCCAAAACATACCGTTCCGTAGCCACATCGACCGGGAAGGCAACGCCCACTGTCCAGAACCAGCCCTGTCGAGGGTCAGCTCTCGCGGCCGTCGTACTCCGCACGCGCAGCGATGATTTCGCCGATGTTCTGGTACGACCAGGCCCGCAGGCCCGCGATTGCGGTGGCCAGACTGCGGCCCAGCGGGGTCAGCGTGTACTCGACGGTGACGGGAACCGTCGGGAACACGCGGCGCTCGACCACACCGTCGCGCTCCAGCGCCCGCAGCGTCTGGGTGAGCATTTTCTGTGTGATGCCCTGAATCCGCCTGCGCAACTCCGAGAACCGCTGGGTACCCGGCTCCAGCGCGAGCAGCACCAGCCCCGTCCAGCGCTCACCGACGCGATCGAACACCTGACGGGTGGGGCAGTTGATATTGAAGACATCCCATTCGGGCATGCCTTCTACCTCGATGGTTTCCACCAGGTACCTATACCACCATTTACTGCCTTCTTCCGAACGGATACCAGGCTTCCTAATGTCGGTGACAGCACACAGGAGGAAGACATGAAGGCACTCACCGCCACCGCGGACGACCGGCTGATCACCCTCGCCGAAATCACCGATCCCGCACCCGCCGCAGGCGAAGCCGTTATCGAGGTCGAGGCGTTCTCGGTCAATCGGGGCGACTACTTCGCCCTCGCCGGCGTATACGGGACAGAGGTCGTCCCCGGACACGTACCCGGCCAGGATGTGGCGGGCCGGATCATCACGGCCGCCGCCGACGGCACCGGCCCGGCGGTCGGCACCCGCGTTGTCGCCCACGCGGCGGGCGGTGGCTGGGCCGAGCAGGTCGCCGTCGCCACCGATGCCATAACCGCACTGCCGCAGCAGCTTCCGGCCACCATCGCCGCCACGCTCCCGCTGGCGGGACTCACCGCCCTGCGACTGCTGCGCCGCGCGGGTGCTGTGGCGGGGAAGCGGCTGCTGGTCACCGGCGCCTCGGGCGGGGTCGGGCACCTCGTGGTGGAACTCGCCATCGCCGCCGGAGCCATCGTGACCGCGGTGGCGGCCACCCGTGAGCGCGGGCAGCGCCTGGCCGACTACGGCGCCGAGGTGCTCACCGATATCGACGCTGCCACAGACCGATTCGACATCGTCCTGGAATCGGTCGGCGGTGACACCTTCGCCGCGGCACTGCGCCACCTGGCCCCCGGCGGCACCGTGGTCTGGTTCGGCCAGGCGAGCCGGCAACCCGTCCAGCTCGACTTCTTCGACCTCTTCGGTGCGACACCCTTCACGCTGCACCACTTTCCGCACTGGGTCGCCGATACCACCGATGCCGAGGACCTCGCCGAATTGGTCCGGCTGGCCGCCGCGGGCATCATTCACCCCGAGGTGGGCCGCATCGCGGACTGGACCGAAACCGCCACGGTCCTCACCGATCTGGTGCACCGCCGCATTCGCGGCAATGCCGTCCTCACCCTCGCCTGATCAGACCTGATAGGGAATTCACCATGAGCACCGAAGTCACCCGCACCGTCATCACCGACTACATCGAGGCCCTGGCCACCGGCCAGGCCGCCGACCGCCGCGCCGAATTCTTCACCGAGGACGCCACCTGGACCCTGCACGGCGATCTCCCGGTCTCCCGCACCTGGAAGGGCCGCGACGAAATCTTCACCGGCTTCCTCACCCAGATGCTCGCCCGCTTCGACCTCACCGCACCGGTCAGCCAAGACGTGCACACCGTCGTCGCGGACGGCGACAATGCGGTAGCGGAATGGACCACGCACGCCACCACCATCGACGGCGCGCCGTTCACCAACCACGTGACCATCGTCTTCCGAATCACCAACGGCCGCATAGCCGAAGCCCGCGAATACTTCGACACCGCCTACGTGGGCCGCCTGCTCTTCGGCCGCGAGTGATACGCGCGGTGATACGAAAAGAGAAGGCCCCGACCATATTTCATGGTCGGGGCCTTGTCGCTGTGCCCTCGGCAGGAATCGAACCTGCGGCCTTCTGCTCCGGAGGCAGACGCTCTATCCCCTGAGCTACGAGGGCGGGGGTGGACCCGCTCGGACTTCTCGACTTTCCGAGTGGGCTGGGAAAGCGTATCGCATCGGGTCCGCTCCGCCAAAAACTGAGGTGTACCGGGTGTTTTGCCCGGTACGGGCCCGTCAGTTCAGGGGAAGCTGGGCCGCGCCCCGGTCTTTGAGCATCTGCGCCATGAGCTGCGCTTCGCTCGTCTGGGTCTTGACCATGCTGTCCGCGAGGGAGCGGACGGCATCGGTATCGGCGTGCTGTGCGGCGTACTGGATCATCGGCATGCCGCCCTGATGGTGGCGGAGCATCAGCTGCAGGAACAGGGTGTCGAGTGCGGGGCCGGTGGCGGTGCGGAGTGTCGAGAGTTCCTGCTCCGTCGCCATACCGGGCATGGTCTGCACCGGACCGCTGTGCTGCGTGGTGGCGCCGTGCTGCATACCTGACATACCGGTCATATCCGACATGTCGGACATCCAGCCCATGTACCCGTCGGGGCCCACGAACGGCTTGCCCCACAGCTGTAGCCAGCCCTGCATGCGACCCGCCTGATTCGCCTGCGTGGTGAGAATGTCGTAGGCGAGCCGGCGCACTTCGGTATCACTCGCACCGGCCAGTGCGATGCCGGACATCTGCACCGCCTGCGCGTGATGCACCGACATGTCCTGGCTGAAGCCGACATCCACCGTGCCGGGCGTCTCCTGCGTCTGCCGCAGCGGATTGCCGACCAGAATTCCGGCCGCGAAACCGAGCAGCAGCACACCGATCACACCGAGCACCAGCAGTGCGGGACGCTGACTGCGCCGCGTCTGCTGCCCCGGCTCGGCCGGTTCGGTGTCGTCGCTGAAATCCTTCGCCTCGTCGGGGAGCAAGGGCGGCGGCATTACTGCGTCGGAGCCGGCTGATCCGGCACCGTCGGGGCATCGGTCGGCGCCGGAATGCTCGGCACGCCACCCGGCAGGCCGGACTGACCACCGGGGAGACCGGACAGGCCGCCCGGCAGACCCGGAATGCCGCCGCTGGGCATGGTCGGCGCGCCGCCGGCGCCGGAGAGCTCGCTCGAATCCTGCTGCAGGCCCTTACCGTCCATCGGCACCGCGTCCGGACCCACCGGAGACGGATCGAACGGCGGCGGATTGTCGGTGCTGAAGGTCGGGTTCGCGCAGTCCGCGCCGACCTCCGGGTAGGTGTTCTGGTTCAGGCGCAGCGCGGTGATGAATTCGTTCACGCGCTTGTCGTCGGCCGAGTTCAGCTTCAGCTGATGGCCCCACGACTGCAGCGAAATCGGCGAATCCAGACCGGGATACGGCGACATCAGCGAGTACGGCTTGCCCTGCACCTTCGACTTCAGCAGATCGATGCCGGCCTTGTCGACCTTGTCCGGGTTGTACGCGATCCAGATCGCGCCGTGCTCGAGCGAATGCACGGCATTCTCGGTGCGAATCGCCTTGGAGTACACGATGCCCGTGCACGCCGCCCACGAACCGTCGTGCGGCCCGCCGAAGGGCGGTGCCTGGTCGTACGCCACGCGCTGCGTCGCGGCCACGTGCAGACCCGCCGGGTAGTCCTTCTTGACCACGCCCGAGATCTGATCCGACGGATCCTTCTTCTGGGCGCTCGGCGTGTACTTGTCCGCCTCCTGCTTGTCCTGGATCTTCGGGACCAGGAATGCGGCGATCCCGCCGATCAGCGCGAGCACACACACCACCGCGGCGATCGTCATCCAGGGAATCTGGCGCTTGGTGGGAAGTCTGCCCCCGGTGCCGCCTCTGCGGAAGCCACCGGAAGATTTGCCTGCGGCCTTGATGGCCTTGGCCGACTTGGCACTCGTCCTACTCGGCATAGCTCGTTGTGCTCTCTTCGACGTATCGGACAATCAAACGATGCGGCCGCATCGTTTGCTGGGCGCCTGCCCGGTAGGTGCCCGCTCGCGGCGTTCACCTGCTCAGACCATAGGATAGTTACTCGTGACTCCAGCTGACCTTGCAGATCTCCTTCGCGCAACCGCTGCGAAGGTACTTGTCGAACGCGGATCCGACCCTGCGGTCCTGCCCGACGAGGTCAAGGTGGAGCGTCCCCGTAACCCCGAGCACGGTGACTATGCCACGAATGTGGCCATGCAGGTAGGTAAGCGGGCTGGAATGAACCCGCGCGATTTCGCGAATCTGCTCGCCGTGGCGCTGGGTCAGGCCGAGGGCATCGACGTCGCCGAAGTCGCGGGCCCGGGTTTCCTGAACATCCGCCTGGCCAAGGCCGCGCAGGGCGCGATCATCGAGAACATCCTGGCCGCGGGGGAGAAGTACGGCACCGCGGACGTGCTGCACGGTCAGAAGATCAACCTGGAGTTCGTCTCCGCGAACCCGACCGGGCCGATCCACCTGGGCGGCACTCGCTGGGCCGCCGTCGGCGACGCGCTCGGCCGGATTCTGTCCACGCAGGGCGCGGCCGTCACCCGCGAGTACTACTTCAACGATCACGGCGCGCAGATCGACCGCTTCGCCAGGTCGCTGGTCGCCGCGGCCACCGGGCAGCCGACGCCGGAGGACGGCTACGCGGGCGCGTACATCAATGAGATCGCCGACACGATCGTCGCCGCGAACCCGGACGCGCTGAGCCTGCCCGCGTCCGAGCAGCACGAACTGTTCCGCCGCGAAGGCGTCGAGCTCATGTTCGCGCAGATCAAGCAGAACCTGCACGAGTTCGGCGTCGACTTCGACGTGTACTTCAACGAGAGCTCGCTGTTCGCCTCCGGTGCGGTCGAGAAGGCCATCGAGGAGCTCAAGGACTCGGGCAAGCTGTACGAGAAGGACGGCGCCTGGTGGATCGCCAGCACCGAGTACGGCGATGACAAGGACCGCGTCGTCATCAAGAGCGACGGCAATTCGGCGTATATCGGCGGCGATATCGCCTACTTCCACAACAAGCGCGCGCGTGGCTTCGACCTGTGCATCTACATGCTGGGCGCGGATCACCACGGCTACATCGGCCGGCTCAAGGCCGCCGCGGCCGCCTTCGGCGACGATCCGAACACCGTCGAGGTGCTCATCGGCCAGATGGTGAACCTCGTCAAAGACGGTGCCGCCGTGAAGATGTCGAAGCGCGCGGGCACCGTGATCACCCTCGACGATCTGGTCGAGGCCATCGGCGTGGACGCCGCGCGGTACTCGCTGGTGCGGTCCTCGGTGAACTCCAGCATCGATATCGATCTGGGGCTGTGGACCAAGCAGGACACCGAAAACCCGATCTACTACGTGCAATACGCGCACGCGCGCACCTGCAACATCATGAAGAACGCGGAGGCGTTCGATTTCGCTTCGGTACCGGTGGATTTGAGTCTGCTGACCGCCGACCGCGAGGGTGCGCTCATCCGCACGCTCGGTGAATACCCGCGCGTGGTGGCCACCGCCGCGGAAATGCGTGAGCCGCACCGCGTAGTCCGCTACCTGGAAGAGCTGGCCGGGGTGTACCACCCCTTCCAGTCCGATAGGGAAATGCGGGTACTCCCCATGGGAGACGAACCCGTGACCCCCCGAAACGCCGCTCGTCTCGAGCTGGTCGAAGCCACCCGTCAGGTTCTCGCCAACGGCCTCGCGCTGCTAGGCGTCTCTGCTCCGGAGCGTATGTAAATGAGTGCACATCCCGCTGGTCCCCGTCACGCGGACATCCCGCCCACGCAGAATCTGCCTGAGCGCCCGGAGAATTCGCAGCAGATGATCGATCTGCCCGCGAATGTGTGGCCGCGCAACGCCTCTCGCGATGCCGACGGCGTCGTACACCTCGCGGGCGTGCCGGTGCACGAGCTGGCCGCCGAGTTCGGCACCCCGCTGTTCGTCATCGACGAGGACGACTTCCGTTCGCGCTGCCGCGATATGGTCCGCGCGTTCGGCGAGGGCTCGCGAGTTCACTACGCCTCCAAGGCTTTCCTGTCCGGCGAGATCGCCCGCTGGATCCGCGACGAGGGCCTGCACCTGGATGTCTGCTCCGGCGGTGAGCTCGCGGTGGCGCTGCACGCCGGGTTCCCGGCCGAGCGAATCGCGCTGCACGGCAACAATAAATCCGTGCCCGAGCTGGAAATGGCCGTCGCGGCCGGGGTCGGCCACGTGGTGCTCGACTCGCTCATCGAGATCGAACGCCTGGAAGCCATCGCCAAGACCGCGGGTCAGGTCGTCGACGTGCTGGTCCGGGTCACGGTCGGCGTGGAAGCGCACACCCACGAGTACATCTCGACCGCGCACGAGGATCAGAAGTTCGGCTTCTCCATCGCCAGCGGCGATGCCATGCAGGCCATTGCGCGGGTCTTCGAATCCGACAATCTCAAGATGGTCGGGCTGCATTCGCACATCGGGTCGCAGATCTTCGAGATCGACGGCTTCGAAATCTCCACCCGCCGCATGCTCGGCCTGCTGCGCGAAGCCGTGGACAAGTTCGGCGTCGAGCGCGCCGCGCAGATCAATGTGCTGGATCTCGGTGGCGGCCTGGGTATTTCGTACCTGCCGCACGAGGATCCGCCGTCGCTGGACGAATTCGCGTCCAGCCTGCGCCGCATCGTCGCCGAAGAGGCGGCCCGCGCGGGCCTGCCGGTGCCGACCATCGCGGTCGAGCCGGGCCGCGCCATCGCCGGACCGGGCACGGTCACCCTGTACGAGGTCGGCACCACCAAGGATGTGGTGCTCGATGCGGGCGCTCGTCGTCGCTATGTCAGCGTCGACGGCGGGATGAGCGACAATATCCGGCCCGCGCTGTACCAGGCCGAATACGACTGCCGGCTGGTGTCGCGTTCCAGCGATGCCGCGCCCGTCGTCGCTCGGGTGGTCGGAAAGCATTGCGAGAGTGGGGATATCGTCATTCGCGATACCTGGCTCCCGGCCGATGTCGGCCCGGGTGACCTGGTGGCGGTGGCGGCAACCGGCGCGTACTGCTACTCGATGTCGAGCCGTTACAACCTGCTCACCCGGCCCGCCGTGGTCGCGGTGCGAGACGGCAAGGCGCGCTTGATTCTTCGCCGCGAAACGGTGGAGGACCTACTCAGCTTGGAGGTGAATGCATGACCACCACGGCGAGCCGTGAAAGCGGCACAGCAGCTAGTACCAAGAACGGCGTGTGGGGATCGGATCACCCGATCGGAATCGCGGTGCTGGGCATGGGCACGGTCGGCACCGAGGTGGTCCGCATCATTCGCGAGAACGCCGACGACCTCTGCAACCGCGTCGGCGCCCCCGTGGTGCTGCGCGGTGTCGCGGTCCGCGATCTCACCAAGGACCGCGGTCTGGCGCCCGAGCTGCTCACCACCGATGCCGAAAGCCTCGTCCTGCGTGACGATGTGGACATCGTGGTCGAGGTCATGGGTGGCATTGATCCGGCCCGGAAGCTGATCAAGACCGCACTGGACGCCGGCAAGTCCGTGGTCAGCGCCAATAAGGCGCTGCTCGCCGATCACACCGGCGAATTGGCCGGCGCCGCCGAATCGCACCGTGCCGACCTGTACTTCGAGGCCGCGGTCGCCGGTGCGATCCCGGTGCTGCGCCCGCTCATCCAGTCGCTGTCCGGTGACCGGGTGAACCGGGTGGTCGGCATTGTCAACGGCACCACCAATTTCATCCTCTCGGCCATGTCCGAGACCGGCGCCGATTACGACGATGTGCTCGCCGAGGCCACCCGCCTGGGCTATGCCGAGGCCGACCCGACCGCCGACGTGGAGGGCTTCGACGCCGCCGCCAAGGCCGCGATCCTCGCCTCGGTCGCCTTCCATACCCGCGTGACCTCGGCCGATGTCTATCGTGAGGGTATTTCCAAGATCACCTCCGAGGATCTGGAGACCGCCGCCGCCGTCGGCTGCACCGTGAAACTGCTCGCCATGGCCGAGCGCGTCCGCGGCGAGGACGGCAAGGAGAGCGTCTCCGTGCGCGTCTACCCGGCCCTCATTCCGCGCAAGCACCCGCTCGCCTCGGTCAGCGGCGCGTTCAATGCCGTTGTCGTGGAAGCGGAGAACGCCGGCCGCCTGATGTTCTACGGGCAGGGCGCCGGCGGCGCGCCGACGGCATCGGCGGTCATGGGCGATGTGGTCATGGCGGCACGCAACAAGTTCTACGGTGGCCGTGCCCCGGGTGAGTCGGTTTATGCTGAGCTGCCGATCGCCGCGGTCGGTGATACCCCCACCCGCTACCACGTGAACATGCAGGTCGCAGACCGTGCAGGTGTACTGGAAACGGTCGCGGGCGAATTCGCCAAGCACGGGGTCAGCATCTCGACGGTCCGCCAGGAAGGCCATGACACGGGTGCACGCCTCGTTGTGGTGACCCACCACGCGCTGGAATCGGCCCTGGCCGATACCGTGGCCGCGTTGGCCGAACTGGACTCCGTCACATCCGTGACCAGTGTTCTGAGATTGGAAGGCACCGAGGAATGAGTACGACAGCGCATGCGGGCGCGGCGGGCCGCGAGTCAGGCACTGCCACCGCCACCCCGTGGCCGGGCCTGATCGCCGCGTATCGGGATCGGCTGCCGCTCGGCGCCGACTGGGAACCCGTCACGCTGTTCGAGGGCGGCACCCCGCTGGTGCCCGCCACGCACCTGTCGGAATTGACCGGGTGCGAGGTGTACCTCAAGGTCGAGGGCGCCAACCCGACCGGTTCCTTCAAGGACCGCGGTATGACCATGGCCATGACCGAGGCCAAGGCCAGCGGTAAGAAGGCCGTGCTCTGCGCCTCCACCGGCAATACCTCGGCCTCGGCCGCCGCCTACGCCACTCGCGCGGGCCTGTCCTGCGCGGTGCTGATCCCGCAGGGCAAGATCTCCATGGGCAAGCTGGCCCAGGCGGTCATGCTGGGCGCCAAGATCATTCAGGTCGAAGGCAATTTCGACGACTGCCTGGAACTGGCGCGCAAGGTCACCGCGGAATTCCCCGAGGTCGGCCTGGTGAACTCGGTCAATCCCTTCCGCATCGAGGGCCAGAAGACCGCCGCCTTCGAAATCGTGGACGTGCTCGGCAAGGCCCCGGATGTGCACGTGCTTCCGGTCGGCAATGCCGGAAACATCACCGCGTACTGGAAGGGCTACAGCGAGTACTTCGCCGACGGCATCATCGGCGCGCGCCCGCGCATGCTCGGTGTGCAGGCGGCCGGAGCGGCTCCGCTGGTGCACGGCGCGCCGGTGAAGGATCCCGAAACCATCGCCACCGCAATCCGAATCGGCGCGCCCGCGTCCTGGAATCAGGCGATGGCGGCCAAGGAGGAGTCCGGCGGCGCGTTCCGGGCGGCCACCGACGAGAAGATTCTCGAGGCGTACCGCCTGGTCGCGGCCACCGAGGGCGTGTTCGTCGAACCCGCCTCCGCGGCTTCCGTCGCCGGTCTGCTGGCCGCCCGCGCGGAGGGCTGGCTGGACGCCGGCCTGACCGTGGTCTGCACCGTGACCGGCAACGGCCTCAAGGATCCGGACAACGCGCTCGCGGGCATGCCCGATATCAAGCCCATCCAGGTCGACCCGATCGCCGTGGCGCACGCACTCGAGCTGGCCTGAGTTGAATTCGCGCGACGCCCAGCAGGTCATCAGCCGGACCCTGCCCGCGGGACTCACCGTCACCGTGCGGGTTCCGGCTTCCAGTGCGAATCTGGGACCGGGTTTCGACTCTCTCGGAATCGCTTTGGGGCTCTACGACGAGATCACGGTGTCCACCACGGACTCCGGCCTCACCATCCGGGTGGAGGGTGAGGGCGCCGACGACGTGCCCTGGGGCCCTTCACATCTGGTGGTCCGGGCCATCGAACGTGGTCTGCAGGCCGCGGGCGTCTGGGCGGACGGCCTGGACGTGGTGTGCCGCAACGTGATTCCCCATTCGCGAGGTATGGGCTCTTCGGCCTCGGCGGTGGTCGGCGGTCTCGCCGCCGGCCGCGGCCTGGCCGCGAAATTCGATGCGGGACTGGCCTACGGCGATGACGTCATGGTGCAGCTCTCCTCGGAATTCGAAGGTCATCCCGACAATGCCTCCGCCAGTGTGCTGGGCGGAATCGTGGTGTCCTGGACCGAAACCGACCATCCGGCCGTCGTGAACGGCGCGACCGACCACAACCCGCGCGTGTACCGCGCGGTGCGTGTCGTGCCGCATCCGTCGCTGCGCCCGGTGGTGCTGATTCCCGAAGAGCACTCCTCCACCGCGCATACCCGCGGACTGCTGCCCGCGACGGTGCCGCACGTGGACGCCGCGTTCAATGCGAGCCGGGCCGCACTGGCCGTCATCGCCCTGACGCAGCGCCCTGACCTGCTGCTCCCCGCCACCGCGGACCGGCTACACCAGGGTTATCGGGCCTCGGCGCTACCGCTCACCACCAAGTGGATCGACCGGCTGCGCGAAGCCGGAATCGCCGCCACCGTGTCCGGCGCCGGACCCACCGTATTGGCCCTCGGGACCAGCGAATTCCCCGCGGAACTGCACGAACTCGCGCTCGCCGACGGTCTGCGCGTGCTGGAGCCGGGCATCGCCGAAGGCGTATCGGTCGATTGACAGCGCGCCTGCCTTGCCGATGTAAAGGGTGGGAGCTATCCTGAGCGAGTCCGTACATCGTGCGCGTCAGACGCCGGTGCTTCATCAGGGCAAATCGCTCCAGAGGCTCCTTGCTCAGGCTCGAGGCTTGAGGCTCGAAACTTGGGGGTAGCCAGTTCACTGGAATGATCTCTCCCACCTTTTCACTCGGTGGCGAAGCCCACGCGCTGGTACACCCATCGCCCCGGCGCGCCGCGCGGTACGGCATCCGAGTCCGGCATACGACCGGACTGCAGGAGGAACCCTCGAACAGGCACACGGCAGTCGAGGGAAGGAAAGGATTTCCGTGACAGATACGGACCTGCTCGCGACACCCGGGGTGGAAAGTGATTCAACCTCCTCGGATCGCGAAAGTGACTCCGGACAGATTTCGAAGATGAGCGAACACACTGACGTCGCACGATCGGGGCTGACTGGAATGTTGTTGCCGCAATTGCGTGCGCTTGCGGGAGAACTCGGTATTCGAGGGACTTCCGGGATGCGTAAGGGTGATCTCATCGCCGCCATCAAGGAGAATCAATCCGGCGGCGCCAAGGCTGTCGCAGTGGTCGGCAAGGCCACCACCGCGCGAAATGCCAAGGGCAAGGGCGAAACCGGCGGGGAGTCCGAGACGGCTGCTGCCGCTCCGGCGAAGGCCGAGAATTCTTCCGCGAAGGCCGATAACGCCTCCGCGAAGGTGGAGAAGGCTGAGAGCTCTGCCACCAAGGCCGAGGATGTCCGGGTGAAGGCCGAGGTTCCGGCGTACAACGCCGCGCCCACCCGGGAGGACTCCGCCGAAAAGTCCGCTGAGCCGCGTGAGGCCAAGCGGGACGAGAACGACGGCGCTCGCGCCGAGGGCGGCGACGACAGCCGGGACGGTGGCCAGCGCGGCCGCGGTCGCCAGCGTCGGGGCCGCGAGCAGCGGGTCGCCAACGGCAGCAATGCCAATGCGAACACCAATGCCACTGCCGAGACCACTTCCACTCCCGCGGAGACCTCCGCCGGCGAGTCGAAGCCGGAGCAGGAGGGTGGTGAGCGTCGCCGTGAGCGCAATAACAATCAGCAGTCGGGCGGCCAGAACCAGCAGAACAACCAGAACGGCACCGCTCGCGGCGGCAATAACAACGACCGCGACCGTAACCGCGCCGCCGCTGCCGATGACGACGAGGAAGGCGGCCGCGGCCGCCGGGGTCGTCGCTTCCGGGAGCGGCGTCGTGGGCGTGACCGCGATGGCGTGCCGGGCGCGGGTGAAGCCATCAGCAGCCGGGAGACCCGGGAACTGGAGATCCGCGAGGACGATGTCCTGCAGCCGGTCGCCGGAATCCTCGACGTGCTCGACAACTACGCCTTCGTTCGCACCTCCGGCTATCTGGCCGGCCCGAACGATGTGTACGTGTCGATGAACCTGGTCCGCAAGAACGGCCTGCGCCGCGGTGACGCCATCACCGGCGCGGTGCGTGCTCCGCGCGACGGTGACCAGAGCAATCAGCGGCAGAAGTTCGATCCGCTGGTGCGCCTGGACACGATCAACGGTTCGGATATCGAATCCGCGAAGCGCCGTCCGGAATTCCAGAAGCTCACCCCGCTGTACCCGAATCAGCGACTGCGCCTGGAAACTCAGCCCAATAAGCTGACCACGCGCATCATCGACCTGATCATGCCGATCGGTAAGGGTCAGCGTGCGCTGATCGTGTCCCCGCCCAAGGCGGGTAAGACCACGATCATGCAGGACATCGCCAATGCGATCGCCGTCAACAACCCCGAGTGCTACCTCATGGTTGTGCTGGTGGACGAGCGTCCCGAGGAAGTGACCGATATGCAGCGCTCCGTGCGCGGCGAGGTCATCGCCTCCACGTTCGACCGCCCGCCGGGCGATCACACCTCCGTCGCCGAGCTCGCCATCGAGCGTGCCAAGCGACTGGTGGAGATGGGCCAGGACGTCGTCGTGCTGCTCGACTCGATCACTCGACTGGGCCGTGCGTACAACAACTCGTCCCCGGCGTCGGGCCGAATCCTTTCCGGTGGTGTGGATTCCACCGCGCTGTATCCGCCCAAGCGGTTCCTCGGCGCGGCCCGCAATATCGAGAACGGTGGCTCGCTCACCATTATCGCCACCGCGATGGTCGAGACCGGTTCCACCGGTGACACGGTGATCTTCGAAGAGTTCAAGGGCACGGGTAATGCCGAGCTCAAGCTTGACCGCAAGATCGCCGAGCGCCGTGTGTTCCCCGCGGTCGACGTCAACCCGTCCGGCACCCGCCGCGACGATCTGCTGATGTCACCCGACGAAGCCGGTGTGCTGCACAAGCTTCGGCGTGTGCTGTCGGGTCTGGACTCGCATCAGGCCATCGACCTGCTCGTCGATCGACTCAAGAAGACGAAGAGTAATGCCGAATTCCTGATGACGGTCTCCAAGACCGCCCCGAACGCCATCGACGAATAAGTCTCTGGCACAGGAGTATCGACAACAGCCCCGCTTCGGCGGGGCTGTTGTCGTATCCGCACCGGGCGCGGGGAGTAGAAGAACAATCCGATCAGGGCCGCGCCGATGATCATGAAAGCCAGAATGGTTGCTGTCACAGCGCCGGCCGGGATATCGGAGATATTGACCGCGGTGTAGGTCAGCGTGCCATCGCCCGCGGGTGGGGTGGTGGCCGATGTCTGGCCCCCCACCGCGGCGGCGGATTCCCCCGGAACCGTGTACCAGCCCGCGACAACGATCAAGGCCAGCAGTCCCAGCACCGCCCCCGCGGTGGCTTCTTTCCTGTTCACAGCTGTCCTTCCCGTAGGCGCGGGTTCTCACCTCGCACTACTCTATGAACAACGGTGTTCGCATTCCCGAGTAGCGAACTACTCGTCTTCAGCCTGGCTCGAGGACTGTGAACGTGCGTGCCCATAATTTCTTGGGGGTAACTCCGGGGCGCCCAACTAACCGTAAGCCCGCTTCGCTGTGTCCCAGCTGGGAGTTCGGATGCGGATCCCTGAGAGCGAGCCGTGAACGATTTGCCCGGATGGGGCCTGGGAATAAGCGCTGCTCCCTGGACGTCTATAGTGGTCAGTCGGCAACCATGCCTAGTCGGTTCCGGTTCACGTCTTCATGAAGGCGACCCGGGGCTATTCGAAAGGACACCATGAAGGCAGGAATTCACCCCACGTACGTCGATACGACGGTCGTGTGCGGCTGCGGCAACACCTTCCAGACCAAGAGCACCAAGGAATCGGGCCAGATCACGGTCGAGGTCTGCTCCCAGTGCCACCCGTTCTACACGGGCAAGCAGAAGATTCTGGACACCGGTGGCCGCGTGGCTCGCTTCGAGGCGCGCTACGGCAAGCGTGCGTCGAAGGCCCCCGAGGCCAGCGAAGCCAACTAGCTACCCTGTCGACGCCCGTCCTGCATTCAGCAGGCCGGGCGTCGCTGCATTTTCTGCCTCCGCTTCGCTCCGGCGGTTCGCGGCCCTGGAAGTCTCGTTCTTCCCTCCCTCCGCTCCTCCGCTTCGCTCCCCGCTCCACTCAGTCCAGAACGAGACGGGCCGCGAACATGACGGCGGGTTGACCTGGAAACTAGTTGTGAGCAAGCCCTACCCGAGGAGCAACCGCGATGGCTGACAAAACAGCACCCAACGCGATCGACGACATTCTGGCCGAATACAGCGGTCTCGAACTGCAGCTGTCCGATCCCGCGCTGCACAATGACCCGGGCGCGGCCCGGCGGGTGGGCAAGCGCTTCGCCGAACTCGCCCCGATCATGTCGGCGCACAAGAAGCTGACCTCCACCCGGGATGATCTCGCTGCCGCCGAGGAGTTCGCTGCCGACGATTCATCGTTCGCGGCCGAGGTGCCCGGACTGCGCGCGCAGGTGGAGGAGCTGGAGAAGACGCTCACCGATCTGCTCGCCCCCCGCGATCCGCACGACGCCGATGATGTTGTGCTGGAAGTGAAGTCGGGTGAGGGCGGCGAGGAGTCGGCGCTGTTCGCCTCCGATCTGGCCCGCATGTACATCCGCTATGCGGAGCGGCACGGGTGGAAGGTCGAGGTGCTCGACGCCAATATCACCGATATGGGCGGCTACAAGGAAGCCACCATTTCGATCAAGGCCAAGGAGCCGTCCCTGGACGGTGTGTGGTCGAAGCTGAAGTTCGAGGGCGGTGTGCACCGCGTACAGCGCGTGCCCGTCACCGAATCGCAGGGACGCATTCACACCTCGGCGGCCGGCGTGCTCGTGTACCCGGAGCCGGACGAGGTCGAGGAGGTGCAGATCGACGACAAGGATCTGCGCATCGACGTCTACCGCTCCTCCGGTAAGGGCGGTCAGGGCGTCAACACCACCGACTCCGCGGTCCGCATCACCCACCTGCCCACCGGCATCGTGGTGACCTGTCAGAACGAGCGCTCGCAGCTGCAGAACAAGATGCGCGCCATGCTGGTGCTCAGTGCCCGGCTGCAGGCGCTCGCCGAGGAGCAGGCCGATCAGGAGGCCGCCGCTGGCCGCGCCACCCAGATCCGCACGGTCGACCGCTCCGAGCGCATCCGCACCTATAACTTCCCGGAGAACCGCATCGCCGATCACCGCATCGGTTTCAAGGCGCACAATCTGGATTCGGTACTCGACGGCAACCTCGACGACCTCTTCACCGCCCTCGGTGAAGCCGACCGCGCCGCCCGCCTCGCCGCGGAGTAAGGCTGTACCGCCTCCCCGGAACTTTGGCGCGCGGCTGGGAGCCGTGGACCTCGAGCACGCGTGGTGCGGTCTGATACCGCACCTATTTCGGGGGTACCCGGGGAGTTACCCATATCCTCACGAAATCAGTTGTCCCGTCCCGAATCAGGGTTGCTCGGGCCCCGGATCTGGGAAACTTCGGGGTACGCCCAGAGCACTCGTGCGGCACCCGATCGAGGTCCGCAACGAAAGAATTGAGGCACCCAAGTGGTCGGCAGAAGTCCAGGGGCGGCGGTGCCGAGCCGCGCGCCGTTGCGTCCAGTGATTCTCGAGGCCGTCGGGATCCTGCGAGAGGCCGGGGTGCACAGCCCCGGGGCAGATGCGGAATATCTTGCGGCACATGTCCTCGGCGTCGATCGTATGCGCCTGGCCCTGGTCCCGATGGTGACCGCCGACCAGCTCGAGGAGTTCCGTAAGCTGGTCGCACGTCGCGCGGAACGTGTTCCGCTGCAACATCTCACGGGCACCGCGGCCATGGGTGAGATCGATTTGGCCGTGGGCCCCGGTGTTTTCATTCCGCGCCCGGAAACCGAACTGATCTTCGCCTGGGCCCTGGGCCAACTCGAAGCCCTCGGCCACGAGCATCAGCCCGTCGTGGTGGATCTGTGCACCGGTTCCGGCGCCCTGGCCCTGGCCATTGCACACGCCCGTCCCGACGCCAAGGTGTACGCGGTGGAGCTGGATCCCGAGGCGCTGGCCTGGGCCCGCCGCAATGCCCTGCAATTGGCGGACGAGGGCGACACCCCCATCGACCTGCATCCCGGCGATGTCACAGATCCCGCGCTCCTGGAAGAACTCGACGGCCGCGTGGACGTAGTCGTCTCCAATCCGCCCTACATCCCGGAGTCCGCGCAGCTGGATCCCGAAGTGGCAGACCACGACCCGCACCGCGCCCTCTTCGGCGGCCCCGACGGCCTGGACGTCATCCGCCCGATGATCCCCACTATCGCCCGCCTGCTCCGCCCCGGCGGCACGGTCGCCATCGAACACGACGACACCAACGGCCCCGGCGTGGCAGCACTCCTAGCCGCGCAAGGCGCCTTCACCGCAATGGTCGAACACCCCGACCTGGCAGGCAAACCCCGATTCGTAGTCGCCCGCCGCACCCCCTGATCCCCGCGGCCCGCACAATTCTGCGCATCTACTCGTAGGCGAAATCGCGCCCGCCGAACCGATTCGCGCGCGTCGACATCCCATCCCGCGCGCAGGTCGCAGAACCCCCGCGCAGCCTTGTGCGAGATGCGCACGGAATGGACGGCGAATTCGTGCCCAGCGCACCGATCGCTGCGTGACAGCCGATCTGCGCTGCGCGCCGGGAGGTAAGCCCAGCGGGTGGAGCTCTTCGGGTGTCTCGCTCCTGGCTTTTATCCAGGCGTCACTGTCATTTTGTGCTTGTTCCTCGGGTTTAGGCCGCCGCGGCGATGGGCTGCCCGAGGTTCCGTGCCAAGATGTTGCGCGTGAGTACCGTCTATGACTGTGCCGATTCCGATTCTCGCGCCGCCGGAGTGATCGCGGCGCGGAGCGCGCTGAAATCGGGGCGGCTGGCTGTGATTCCGACCGATACCGTGTACGGCCTGGCCGCTGACGCGTTCGACAGCCAGGCTGTGAGCGCGCTGCTGGCAGCCAAGCGGCGCGGGCGGGATATGCCGGTGCCGGTTCTGGTGGGTTCGTGGACCACCATCGACGGATTGGTGTTCTCGGTCCGCCCGCAGGCGCGCGACCTGATCCGCGCGTTCTGGCCCGGCGGGCTGAGTCTTGTTGTGCAGCAGGCGCCTTCGCTGGCGTGGGACCTGGGTGACGCCCGCGGGACGGTCATGCTGCGGATGCCGCTGCACCCCGTCGCGCTGGAGTTGTTGCGCGAGGTCGGCCCGCTGGCGGTCTCCAGCGCCAATGTGTCCGGGCAGCCGGCGGCCACCACCGCCGCGGAGGCGCGCGCGCAGCTGGGCGATCTGGTCGGCGTGTATCTCGACGGGGGACCGGCCGAGCACGGCCTCGCCTCCACCATCGTCGATCTGACCTCCGATGCCCCGCGCATTCTGCGCGAGGGCGCCGTACCCACGGAAAAGCTCGCGGAGGTCCTCGGTATGTCGCCGGAGGAACTGCTGTCCCAGAGCACGCGGTGACGGCCCGATAGATGCTGTTGAGTCAGGGCGTATTCAGCCAGGGCGCGGTCGTCCCGCTGCGGGAGCTGCTGCTGGTGCTGTTCGTCGCATCGGTGGTCACCTACCTGTGCACCGGTGGAATCCGGGTGGCGGCCATCGCCTTCGGTGCGGTGGCGGTACCGCGTGAGCGCGATGTGCATGTGAAGCCGATTCCGCGCATGGGCGGTGTGGGCATCTATCTGGGTCTGCTGATCGCCGTCCTGTTCGCGCATCAGCTCCCCGCACTGCGCCGCGGATTCGACTATCCCAAGGACATTCCGGCGGTGCTGGCCGCGGGCACGCTCATCGTGCTGGTCGGCATCATCGATGACCGGTGGGGTTTGGACTGGCTGACCAAACTCGTCGGCCAGGTGACGGCCGCGGGTGTGATGGCGGTGATGGGCCTGAGCTGGGTCGCCATCTACAACCCCTTCACCAATGAGACGGTGGTGCTGGATCCGCTGCAGGGCGGTCTGGTGACCGTGGGCATCACCGTCGTCATGATCAATGCGATGAATTTCGTGGACGGCCTGGACGGTTTGGCCGCGGGGCTGGGTTTCATCGCCTCGATCGCGGTATTCGTGTTCACCGCGGGCCTGCTCTACGAAGTGGGCGGCGCGACCGACACCTATCCGCCCGCACTGCTGGCCGCGGCGCTCGCGGGCGGCTGTCTCGGATTTCTGCCGCACAATTTCCAGCCGGCGCGAATTTTCATGGGCGACTCCGGTTCCATGATGATCGGATTGATGCTGGCCGCGATCTCCACCGGCGCTTCCGGCCGAATTCCGCTGCAGGGTTACGGCCCGCGCGACATCGTGGGTCTGCTGTCACCGCTGTTGCTGGTGGGCGCCGTGATGTTCATTCCGGTACTTGATCTTGTTCTTGCCATCGTGCGCCGCGTGCGCGCCGGTGTGAGTTTCTCCACTCCCGACAAAATGCATCTGCATCACCGGTTGTTGCAGATCGGCCATTCGCACCGCCGCGTCGTACTGCTCATCTACTTGTGGGTGAGCGTGCTGGCATTCGGCGCCGTCGGCACGTCACTGATGGATCGCACCGTCGTGGTGCTGTTGTTCGCCGCGGGCCTGGTTTTCGCCCTGATCGTCACCGCGGTGCCGTCCTGGCGGGAGCTGACCGACCGGGCCGCGCGCAAACCGCCGCGGGGCCCCGATGTCGCGGCCCGGTAGAGTCCACTGACGTGAGCACGCCTGCTACCCCCGATCATGACGCCCCGCTGCGGGCGGCTCTGCGCTACGGCCTGATGGGTTTGGCTGTGCTGGTGGTGGTTTCGGCCATCCTGTCCTCGGTCATCGCCGGAATGCCCGGTCTGTGGGGCGCCCTGCTGGGCGCGGCCCTCGGCGGCGGCTTCATTCTGACCACCGCCGCCTCGGTGCTCTTCAGCGCGCGGCTCGAGTCCGGTGTGCAGGGCATCGTGCTGCTCGGCAGCTGGGTCGGCAAGCTGCTGCTGGCGGTCGTGGTGATCGCCGTGCTCAAGAAATTCGACTTCTACAGCTCCGGCGCCCTCTTCTTCACGGTCGTGGGTGCCCTGCTCATCGTGCTGGGTGCGGAGACGTACGGCCTTCTGCGGCAACGGGTTCCGACCGTCGAGGTGGAACGCGAGCTGTAGCTCGCGACACCGTTCACGAACTGTTTGGGCCACCCCCTACACGTTGTCGTAGATAACTTGATAAACTCTTTACTTGTAGCCGACCGAAGCACAAGGGGGGGTCACCTGAGACCCGCCTGAGAGCAGGTTATGCTTACTGCCGTACCAGACCCTTAGGGTTTTGGTTCTGCACCGTCGACGATGTCGCCGACGCGCGTACAGACGCCCGGGCGAAAGCCCCTCAGCTGCTGACGAACTTCGAGCCGACCTGAGTCGACCACCAGATCGTCAATGTCCGATCGAACCGCAGGGAAAGAATTCCCTGCGGCCCGACCACGGGAGAGAACGCTGAGCGTCACCATTTTGGCGGGCGAGTTCCACGCGCCGTCGCTTAACGACTTCTTCCCTCCAGCAGTGCTGTTCGAGGGGACGCCTTTCGAGCTCGACCGTTTGATGCTCATTCGCATCGTGATGGCGGCCGTTCTCTTGATCGTGATGCTTGCGGCATTCCGCCGGCCGAAGCTGGTTCCGCGCGGTCTGCAGAATGTCGCGGAAACCGGTCTGGTGTTCGTCAAGGAACAGATCTGTGACGAGGTTCTCGGCAAGGAAACCGGTAAGAAGTTCCTGCCGCTCATCGCGTCGATCTTCTTCGCCGTGCTGTTCCTGAACTTCTCCAGCATCATTCCGGGGTTGAACATCTCGTCGAACGCGCGCATCGGTATGCCGCTGGTGCTGGCCGTCGTCGCCTACCTGACGTTCAACTACGTCGGTATCAAGAAGTACGGCTTCCTGAAATACATGCGCTCGAGCATCGTGGTGCCGAATGTGCCTCCGGCACTGCATCTGCTGCTGATTCCGATCGAGTTCATCTCGACCTTCGTGCTCCGCCCCTTCACCATGACCGTCCGACTCATGGCGAACATGCTGGCCGGCCACATCATGCTGGTGCTGTTCTTCAGCGCCACTCAGTTCTTCCTGTTCGATGCCGTCCCCTGGATGAAGGTGTTCTCGCCGTTCTCGCTGCTCGCGGGTTTGGGCTTCACACTCTTCGAACTCCTGGTGATCTTCCTGCAGGCGTACGTGTTCGCGCTGCTGACCGCTGTCTACATCGGTCTCGCGCAGCACGCCGACTCACACTGACCGACCGGTACAACACCAAAACCTGCCTTACACGCCGCCCGGCGGGTGGGCGACAGAAAGGGAATGAGACACACATGAGCACCTTCGCGACCCTGGCTGCAGACGCTGCTCCTACGGTTAAGGGCTACGGCGCCATCGGCTACGGCCTGGCCGCGATCGGCCCCGGCATCGGTGTAGGCATCGTGGTCGGTAAGGCCATCGAGGGCATCGCCCGTCAGCCCGAGCTGCAGGGCACCATCCGGACCACCATGTTCCTGGGTATCGCGTTCACCGAGGCCCTGGCACTGATCGGTCTCGTCGCCGGCTTCATTTTCTGATTCCGGCATAAGACTAGGAATCAACGATGAACAGCATGTATTTGCTCGCGGCCGAGGAGGACATCAATCCTCTCGTCCCGAAGACGTATGACATTTTCTGGTCTGCTGTCGTCTTCATCGTTATCGCTTTCGTCTTCGCCAAGTACGTGATTCCGCGCCTGACCAAGGTGCTGGACGAGCGTTCGGAGAAGATCGAGGGCGGTATCGCCAAGGCGGAGGCCGTGCAGGCCGAGGCCCAGGCCACCCTGCAGCAGTACCAGGAGCAGCTGGCCGAGGCTCGCCTCGAGGCTGCGCGCATCCGTGAGGAGGCCCGCACACAGGGCCAGACCATCCTCGCGCAGCTGCGTTCGGACGCACAGGCCGAGGCCGACCGCATTGTCGCCGCGGGTCACCATCAGCTGGAGGCACAGCGCCAGCAGATCGTGACCGAGCTGCGGTCCGAGCTCGGCCGTACCGCTGTCGATCTGGCCGAGAAGATCATCGGTCAGTCGGTGGCCGACGAGGCCAAGCAGTCGGCGTCGATCGATCGGTTCCTCTCGGAGCTGGATTCGACCGCCGGCATCGGGGTCGGAAGGTAACGAACCGAAAGTGGGAAGCATGTACGCAGCGAGCCGCGAGGCGAGTTCCCGTGCGCGGGAAGCTCTTCGGTCCGCTCTGACCGGAAGCGACACAGTCGCGGCCACGACGGGCTCCGAACTGTTCGCCGTTGTCGCCGTCCTCGACGACCAGCGCTCGCTGCGTGTGGCGCTCGCGGATAAGTCGGTGTCCAGCTCTGCCCGCGCCGAGCTGGCCGAACGCCTCTTCAGCGGCAAGATCAGTGCGGCCACGCAGGCGGTGCTGATCACCGCGGTGGCCCAGGACTGGTCCCGTGCCCGCGATCTGGTCAACAGCCTGGTGCTGCTCGGCCGCGAAGCGCTGCTGCGCGCCGCGGAGGATCGCGGCCGCCTCGGCGCCGTCGAGGACGAGCTGTTCCGGCTGGGCCGGATCGTCGACGACAACCCCGATCTCGAGCAGGCACTGACCGATCACGGGCAGCCGGTCGCGGCCAAGCGTGAACTGGTGCAGCGCCTGCTCACGGGCAAGGTCGAGGACATCACCCTGGAGCTGGTCCAGCAGGCCGTCGCGCGCAGCAAGAAGGGCGATATCGGCGAGGCTTTCGACCATCTGTCCGACCTGGCCGCATCGCTCCGGGACGAGATCGTGGCGCATGTTCGCTCCGCGTCGGCCCTGACGACGCAGCAGCGTGAGCAGCTCGCCGCTTCGCTGCAGCGAATCTACGACAAGCCCGTCACGGTGCACGTGCAGGAAGACCCGAGCCTGCTGGCCGGTGTCGTCGTGCACGTGGGCGACGACGTGATCGACGGCAGCGCTATCGGCCGACTGCAGCGCTTGCGCCAGTCCCTGGCCTAACCCGGCGAGCCGGGCAGTGCGCAGAGCGCGCCATCAACACACCGACATTCGAGACCACAGCGAGAGCAGGAAGAACATGGCGGAGCTGACGATCTCCCCCGATGAGATCCGTAGCGCGATCGAGAGCTACACCCAGAGCTACACCCCGGAGACCTCCATCGAGGAAGTGGGTGTGGTCACCGACACCGGCGACGGTATCGCCCACATCAGCGGCCTCCCGTCCGCGATGTCCAATGAGCTGCTGGAATTCCCCGGCGGCAAGCTGGGCGTCGCGTTGAACCTGGAGGACACCGCGATCGGTGCCGTCATCCTGGGTGAGTTCGACACCATCGAGGAAGGCCAGCAGGTCCGCCGTACCGGCGACGTGCTCTCGGTCCCCGTGGGCGACAAGTTCCTCGGTCGCGTCATCAACCCGCTGGGCGCCCCCATCGACGGCCTCGGCGATATCGAAGCCGAAGAGCGTCGCGTGCTCGAGCTGCAGGCCGCCACCGTGCTGGAGCGCCAGCCCGTCGGCGAGCCGCTGGCCACCGGCATCACCGCGATCGACGCGCTGACCGCCATCGGCCGCGGCCAGCGTCAGCTCGTGATCGGCGACCGCAAGACCGGTAAGACCGCGGTCTGCATCGACGCCATCATCAACCAGAAGGCCAACTGGGCCACTGGCGATCCGACCAAGCAGGTGCGTTGCATCTACGTCGCGATCGGCCAGAAGGGTTCCACCATCGCGGGCGTCAAGGCTGCCCTCGAGGCGCACGGCGCGATGGAGTACACCACCATCGTCGCGGCCCCCGCGTCGGACTCCGCCGGCTTCAAATGGCTTGCGCCGTATACCGGTTCGGCCCTCGGCCAGCACTGGATGTACCAGGGCAAGCATGTTCTGATCGTGTTCGACGACCTGTCCAAGCAGGCCGAGGCCTACCGCGCCATCTCGCTGCTGCTGCGCCGCCCGCCGGGCCGCGAGGCGTACCCGGGTGACGTCTTCTACCTGCACTCGCGTCTGCTGGAGCGTTGCGCCAAGCTGTCCGACGAGCTGGGCGCCGGTTCCATGACCGCGCTCCCGATCATCGAGACCAAGGCCAACGATGTGTCGGCGTTCATTCCGACCAACGTCATCTCCATCACCGATGGTCAGGTCTTCCTCGAGTCGGATCTGTTCAACAAGGGTGTGCGACCGGCCATCAACGTCGGTATCTCCGTCTCCCGTGTCGGTGGCGCCGCGCAGACCAAGGCCATGAAGCAGGTCGCCGGTTCGCTGCGTCTGGAGCTGGCCTCCTACCGTGAGCTGGAGGCGTTCTCCGCCTTCGCCTCCGATCTGGATGCGGCCTCGCTGGCGCAGCTGGAGCGCGGTGGCCGCTGGGTCGAGCTGCTCAAGCAGGACCAGTACGCCCCGGTTGCCGTCGAGGACCAGATCGTTTCGCTGTTCCTGGTCGACGCCGGCTACTACGACTCGGTTCCGGTCGGCGATATCCGCCGCTTCAACGGCGAGCTGCTCGAGTACCTGCACGGCTCCGTGCAGTCTTCCTTCGACGCCCTCCAGGGTGGCGCGAAGAAGATCGAGGGCGAGGCCGCGGACGCGATCAAGGCCGCGACCGACAAGTTCAAGCAGGGCTACCTGGCTTCGGACGGCAGCCGCGTCGTGAACGAGGCCGAGGCCGGCAAGCTCGATCACGAAGAGGTCGAGTCGCTGTCCGTCACTCGTAAGCACGTCGAGAAGTAATCGGGCGAGCCAATGCGACTGTCTGACTTTCGCGGCGTGCACTCAGGGCACGGAGGCGGCAGCCTGCGTAACCACGTAGTGCCCGTGCACGCCGCTAATCGGGAAGAGAATGAAGGGAGTGTGAACCGCTAATGCCAAGCGTGCGCGAATTGCGCTCCCGCATTCGAAGTGTGAGTTCGATCAAGAAGATCACCAAGGCGCAGGAACTGATCGCGACCTCGCGAATCAGCAAGGCGCAGGCCCGGGTCGCGGCTGCCAAGCCGTACGCGGAGGAGATCACCAAGGTGCTCGCCGAATTGGCAAGCGCCAGTGGCAATCTCACGCATCCGCTGCTCACCGAGCGGCAGAACGCACGTCGTGCCGCGGTACTGGTCATCACCAGTGACCGCGGTATGTGCGGTGGTTACAACTCCAATGTGCTCAAGCGCACCGAAGAGTTGCTGACCCTGCTGCGCTCCGAGGGCAAAGAGCCCGTTCTGTACGTGATGGGCGCGAAGGGGCTGACCTTCTACACCTTCCGTCGCCGCGAGGTGAACGGTTCGTGGACCGGGTTCTCCCAGTCGCCCAATTACGTGGACGCGTCGTCCGCGTGCAACCACCTGGTCGAGGCGTTCATGGCGGGCGCCGACGGCGAGGTGCCGGCCCCCAACGGGGCGGGCACCATGGCCGGCGTCGACGAACTGCACATCGTCTACACGCGTTTCGTGTCGATGCTGTCGCAGGTCCCGGAGGTGCGCCGGTTGGCGCCCATCCAGGTGAGCTTCGTGGACGAGAACTACGAGCTGGGCGAAGACAGCTTCACGGATGGCAATTCGGATCCGGTCGCACAGTACGAGTTCGAGCCGGATGCAGATGTCCTGCTGGGCGCGCTGCTGCCGAAGTACATCAACACCCGGATTTATTCGTCGCTGCTCGATGCAGCGGCATCGGAGTCGGCTGCGCGCCGCACCGCGATGAAGGCGGCCACCGATAACGCGACGGACTTGGTGAATTCACTGACCCGTACCGCGAACTCGTTGCGCCAGGCCGGAATCACGCAGGAAATCACGGAAATCGTCGGCGGCGCAAACGCGCTCGCGGCGAACTCGGACCGCGACTAGAGCCGTAGGAAGAGAAGCAATGACCGCAGCTGTCACCAATGAAACACGGGTCGGCGCCGGCACTGGCCGCGTCTCCCGCGTGATCGGCCCCGTCGTGGACGTCGAGTTCCCGCGCGGGTCCATCCCCGAGCTTTACAACGCGCTGAACGTGGAGATCACCCTCCCGTCCGTCGCGAAGACCCTGACCCTCGAGGTCGCGCAGCACCTGGGCGACGGCATCGTGCGCACCATTTCGATGCAGCCGACCGACGGCCTGGTCCGTGGCGTCACCGTCACCGATACGGGCAAGCCGATCTCGGTTCCCGTCGGTGATGTCGTCAAGGGCCACGTGTTCAACGCTCTCGGCGATTGCCTGGACACCCCGGGCCTCGGCCGCGACGGCGAGCAGTGGGGCATCCACCGCCAGCCGCCCGCCTTCGACCAGCTCGAGGGTAAGACCGAGATCCTGGAAACGGGCGTCAAGGTCATCGACCTGCTCACCCCGTACGTCAAGGGTGGAAAGATCGGCCTGTTCGGTGGCGCCGGCGTCGGCAAGACCGTGCTTATCCAGGAGATGATCACCCGTATCGCGCGCGAGTTCTCAGGCACCTCGGTGTTCGCGGGCGTCGGTGAGCGTACCCGTGAGGGCACCGACCTTCACCTGGAAATGGAAGAGATGGGCGTCCTTCAGGACACCGCCCTCGTCTTCGGCCAGATGGATGAGCCGCCCGGCACGCGTATGCGCGTCGCCCTGTCGGCCCTGACCATGGCGGAGTACTTCCGCGATGTGCAGAACCAGGACGTGTTGCTCTTCATCGACAACATCTTCCGGTTCACCCAGGCCGGTTCCGAGGTCTCGACCCTGTTGGGCCGCATGCCTTCTGCCGTCGGTTACCAGCCGACCCTGGCGGACGAGATGGGTCAGCTCCAGGAGCGGATCACCTCGACCCGTGGCCGTTCGATCACCTCGATGCAGGCGATCTACGTCCCCGCCGACGACTACACCGACCCGGCGCCGGCGACCACCTTCGCCCACCTGGATGCGACGACCGAGCTTTCGCGCCCGATCTCGCAGAAGGGCATCTACCCGGCCGTCGACCCGCTGACCTCGACCTCTCGTATTCTCGAGGCGTCGATCGTCGGCGATCGGCACTTCTTCGTGGCCAACGAGGTCAAGCGGATCCTGCAGAAGTACAAGGAACTGCAGGACATCATCGCCATCCTCGGTATGGACGAGCTCTCCGAAGGCGACAAGGTCCTCGTGGGCCGTGCCCGTCGTCTGGAGAAGTTCCTGGGCCAGAACTTCATCGTCGCCGAGAAGTTCACCGGCCAGGAAGGTTCGGTCGTTCCGCTGGAGCAGACCATCGACGACTTCGACCGCGTCTGCAAGGGCGAGTTCGATCACCTGCCCGAGCAGGCGTTCAACTCTTGCGGTGGCCTGGACGACGTCGAGGCCGCTGCGAAGAAGATCGCCGGGAAGTAGTCACCCATGGCAACTGTGTCCGATTCAAACACGATGTCAGTTGATCTGGTCGCTGTCGAGCGATCGCTGTGGTCGGGGCGGGCGAGTTTCGTCTCCGCGCAGACCACGGAGGGTGAGATCGGCATCCTGGCCGGCCACGAACCGCTGCTCGGCCAGCTGGTCGAGGGCGGCACGGTGACCATCGTGTCCGACAACGACGAGCGCATTGTCGCGGCCGTGCACGGCGGATTCTTCTCGGTCACCGCCACTTCGGTGCGCGTGCTCGCCGAATCCGCCGAGTTCGCAGGCGATATCGACGAGGCGGCCGCCAAGGCCGTGCTCGCCGATGTCGATGCGGACCCGGCCGCGCGGGCCATCGCCGAGGGTCAGGTTCGTGCACTGCAAAAGGCTGCCGAGGCCTGAGTTTTCATTCGGCAAATGAGCGGCGGCTCTGGGAAATATCCCAGGGCCGCCGCTCTTTTCGTTTATACTCACACCGGCTGCGGATGTGATCTGAACCATTCCGCAATGTCTCGGCTATTTCAGCACTTTCAGCTTTACCTCAATGAGTTGGCGCAGCGCGGTCTCGCCCGGGTATGAGCGGGTGTGGCCTCGCCACGATGAGCGAGGGGTGAATGAACGGGCTTCGGATAAGCAGATGGATGGTCGCCGCGGTGGCAGTCGTGGTGGGCCTCGGATTCTTTTCACCGGGTGCGGCAATGGCCGACACCATCGTCCCGCTGCCGGACGGGCATATCGAGGGGCCGGGGGTGAAGATCACGAGTGTCGGTGAGCGAGCGATCATTTCGCCATCGCTGGCCTCGAACGGTGCGGGCCGCTCGGCCTGGCTCAGCGGCACTGTGACCGCCGAGGTGGTGACGCCGGACGGAGTCGTCGGCCCGAACAACGGCCCGCAGAACTTTCCCGGTTCGAACGACTCGAGTACGCACAACACGTCCAATCTCACGGTGGGGTACGTCGTGGGATGTCAGGTGTCGCTCGGCGCGTTGAGCGCCAACTCGTCGTTCACGATCAGTGCGACACCGAGTTTGTCCGGCGGATTCAGTTTTCCGCTGTCGCCCGGTCAGGTGAAGTGGGTGCTGATCAACTACCTCGAGTTGATCAAGAGCGACACCTATCAGATGCAGTACCAGGACATTCCGATGGATATCCAGGGCTGCGGCGGATATGCGCAGGCCCGCCAGTTCTCGGTGGTCGAGATCATCGGTGCGGACTACGCCAAGGTCACGCTCTACGGCCAGCCGTTCAGTCTCGGCTGACGTCTCGACAGGACTTTTGCAGGACTCCGACGCGAAGGGATCGCATGTTCGGCACGAATGGGAAGTTGCGGGGCGGAAGGCTTTTCGGGGCGGCGCTGGCGGCGCTGGCGATATCCGGTATCCACGCACCGGCGACGGCGTCGGCGGACACGTTCATTCCGCTGCCCGGCGGCGTGATCTCACGGACACTGCCGGACGGGACCGTCGTCACGATCCGCATCGACGGGGAATCGGCGAAGATCAACCCGTCGATGGGGGACACACCGCTGCACCGCAATGTGTGGGTGACCGGGCGGGGGAGCGTGGACCTCGACGGCCCGAGCGCCGCGACCGCGACGATCAAGATTTCGCCCGGCTATGTCGTGGGCTGTCAGGTGGACATCTCCTCGTTCGCCGAGAGCGGTAACGCGAGTGAGTCTGCGACGGTGGGCAATTCGGGTATTACTCCGCAAGCGCCCGCGGAGGGGCTCGGCGGCGGCATCACGCTGGCGCCCGGTCAAGCGGTCGCGCAGTTGATGCTGGACCTGGAGAAGCCCGACGACTACGGCCAGGAATCGCATAAGCGCTACAACAAGACCCTCGGCCCGCATGCCAGCGTCACCTGGATCGACGAGACCTTCGCGATCAACGGTTGCGGCGGGTACGCACAGGCTCGCTCCTTCGTCCTCGCCGAAATCGACACCACGACCTTCATCAGCAACCTGGCCCTCTGGGGTGACCCCTTCACCATGGGCTGAACAGGGCATACGTCACATTAGGTGGATGGCCGGACCCCGCGTTCTCGCGGTCGCTAGTATCGACCGAACACGGGGTCCGGCCGCTGGCCGATTCGTGAAAGACACCCGAGGCTGATGTGAAGGGATGGAGCAGCATTGCGAACCGGAATGGTGGTGCTGATCATTCTGGTGCTGTTGCTTGTCGGTTTGGCTCTGGCCTCGACATATCGCCTCGTCATGCTGCGCCGCGGTGGTACCGCGGCACTGTTGCGCACGCTGCCGGTGCGCGGGCACGGCGCGGGCTGGCGGCACGGCCTGATCCGCTACGGCGAGGACAACCTCGTCTTCTACAAACTCTCCAGCCTCAAGCTGGGTCCGGACTGCACGATCAGCCGTCTCGGCATAGAGGTGGCCAGCGGTCGCCGTGCGCCCGAGGGCGATGAGTTCGACATCATGAACGACGAGGCCATCATCAATGTCTCCGACGGCGAGGGCAGCTATGAGCTGGCGCTCGACCGCGGCGCCCTGGCCGCCTTCCTCTCCTGGGTGGAATCGCGCCCGTCGGAGCGCATCCGCCGCCGGCGGTGATTTTGCTCGCGCGACTACTGATTTCGTACGGTCGGGGTAACTCGTCGGGTTCGGGCGAACCCAGCCACCGTGCGGCTGTTAGTCCGCAGCGGTACTAGCGTGGCGCCTGAGCGGACGGCAAAAGGTGCGGAGAGGCGGAACAGTGAGCGTTCATTTGACGAGGATTTATACCCGCACCGGCGATGACGGGACTACGGGGCTCAGCGATTTTTCGCGGGTGTCGAAGACCGATCCGCGACTGATCGCGTACGCCGACTGTGACGAGGCCAATGCGGCGCTCGGTGTCGCGATCGCGCTCGGTGCGCCCGATGAGCGCATCCTGCGCGTGCTGCGCGCCATCCAGAACGACCTCTTCGACGCGGGCGCGGATCTGTCGACCCCCGTTGTCGCGGAACCGAAGTACGCGCCGCTGCGGATCACGCAGTCGTATATCGATCGCCTGGAGAAGTGGTGCGATGAGTTCAATGAGCCTCTGGCGCCGTTGAATTCGTTCATTCTGCCGGGCGGCACACCGCTCGCCGCGCTCTTGCACACGGCGCGCACCGTGGCGCGACGCGCCGAGCGTTCGGCGTGGGCCGCCGTCGACGCGCATCCCGAGGACACCAGCGCGCTGCCGGCGAAATACCTGAACCGACTCTCCGACCTGCTGTTCATCCTCGGCCGGGTCGCCAACCCCGACGGCGACATCCTTTGGCGCCCGGGCGGAGAGGCCACGAGCGAGGGTGCGGACCACTAGGCTGACCCCCGTGAGTGAACGGTTTCTGGTGACCGGGGGCAGCAGGCTCGTCGGTGAGGTCGCGGTAGGCGGCGCGAAGAACAGCGTCCTCAAGCTGATGGCCGCCGCGCTGCTGGCCGAGGGTACGACCACCATCACCAACTGCCCGGACATCCTGGATGTGCCGTTGATGGCGGAGGTGCTGCGGGGTCTCGGCTGCGATGTCACGGTGGACACCGGGACGGTGACGATCGTGACGCCGGCGGAACCCAAGTACCACGCGGACTTTCCGGCGGTCACCCAGTTCCGCGCCTCGGTGTGCGTGCTCGGTCCGCTGATGGCGCGCTGCAAGCGCGCGGTGGTGGCGCTGCCCGGCGGCGATGCCATTGGTTCGCGGCCGCTCGATATGCATCAGCAGGGACTACGGCTGCTCGGCGCGACCAGCGAGATCGAGCACGGCTGCCTGGTGGCCCGCGCCGATCAGCTGCAGGGCGCGCGGATTCGGCTGGACTTCCCGTCGGTGGGCGCGACCGAGAACATCCTGATGGCTGCCGTGCTCGCCGAGGGTGAGACGGTCATCGACAATGCCGCGCGGGAACCGGAGATCGTCGATCTCTGCACCATGCTGGCGCGCATGGGCGCGATCATCTCCGGTGCGGGCACCTCGGTGCTGACCATCGACGGCGTGGACAAGCTCTCGCCCACCACGCATCGCGTGATCGGTGATCGCATCGTCGCCGCCACCTGGGGTATCGCCGCCGCCATGACCCAGGGTGATGTGCGGGTCACGGGTATCAACCCCAAACACCTTTCGCTGGTGCTGGACAAGCTGCGCTCCGCCGGCGCGCGAATCTCGTTCGAACCGGACGGTTTCCGCGTCGTGCAGTCGGAGAGACCGCGTGCGGTGAACTTCTCGACGCTGCCGTTCCCGGGTTTCCCGACCGACCTGCAGCCCATGGCCATCGGCCTGGCCGCGATCGCGGACGGCACCTCGATGATCACCGAGAACATCTTCGAAGCGCGCTTCCGCTTTGTGGAAGAGATGATCCGCCTGGGTTCCGATGCCCGCACCGACGGGCATCACGCTGTGGTGCGCGGCATTCCGCGACTGTCGAGTGCGCCGGTCTGGTCCTCGGACATCCGCGCCGGCGCCGGTCTGGTGCTCGCGGGTCTGGTCGCGGACGGGGTGACGGAAGTACACGATGTCTTCCACATCGACCGGGGTTACCCGGAATTCGTGGAAAACCTGCGCTCGCTCGGAGCCGAGATCGAGCGCGTCGGCTCCGATTGACGGTTCACGATGATGGTTGACGGGGGTGAGTCCGCAGCCAACACAGGGTGAACTCGAGCCGGCATTCACGAAAAACGCTCCTGAACAGGCGATTTGACATGCGAATGACCAACACGTAACTTTATTCGAGTCAGAGCGACACGGACACCGACCCGGGCCGAAAGGTCAGGGACACGAGGTTGGACGGTGAGCGCCTGATGCTCACACGGTTCTCCTGATCAGCGGATTTGGTTCTGCTGTGATGGGCGGGCTAAGCTTTGAAAGCAGCCACAGAGATCAATCGGGACAAAGAGCCCGAGAGATTCTGCGTGCGTGTGTTCTTTGAGAACTCAATAGTGTGTCGATGAATGTCAGTGCCAATTATTTAATTGGTTCCGGCTTCTCATACCCCCCGGTTGAGAGGTCGGACATTTAGTCAGCAAATACTTTTTGCTGGCGTTTTGTTTTGCCATGGTTTTCGGACTCTGGTTAATTCTTCTGATTGACCCTTCGGGGTTGGTTGAGAGTCTTCAACGGAGAGTTTGATCCTGGCTCAGGACGAACGCTAGCGGCGTGCTTAACACATGCAAGTCGAGCGGTAAGGCCCTTCGGGGTACACGAGCGGCGAACGGGTGAGTAACACGTGGGTGATCTGCCTCGCACTCTGGGATAAGCCTGGGAAACTGGGTCTAATACCGGATATGACTTTCGGATGCATGTTCGAGGGTGGAAAGATTTATCGGTGCGAGATGGGCCCGCGGCCTATCAGCTTGTTGGTGGGGTAACGGCCCACCAAGGCGACGACGGGTAGCCGACCTGAGAGGGTGACCGGCCACACTGGGACTGAGACACGGCCCAGACTCCTACGGGAGGCAGCAGTGGGGAATATTGCACAATGGGCGAAAGCCTGATGCAGCGACGCCGCGTGGGGGATGACGGCCTTCGGGTTGTAAACCCCTTTTGACAGGGACGAAGCGCAAGTGACGGTACCTGTAGAAGAAGCACCGGCCAACTACGTGCCAGCAGCCGCGGTAATACGTAGGGTGCGAGCGTTGTCCGGAATTACTGGGCGTAAAGAGCTTGTAGGCGGTCTGTCACGTCTTCTGTGAAAACTTGGGGCTCAACCTTAAGCTTGCAGGGGATACGGGCAGACTAGAGTACTTCAGGGGAGACTGGAATTCCTGGTGTAGCGGTGAAATGCGCAGATATCAGGAGGAACACCGGTGGCGAAGGCGGGTCTCTGGGAAGTAACTGACGCTGAGAAGCGAAAGCATGGGTAGCAAACAGGATTAGATACCCTGGTAGTCCATGCCGTAAACGGTGGGTACTAGGTGTGGGTTTCCTTCCACGGGATCCGTGCCGTAGCTAACGCATTAAGTACCCCGCCTGGGGAGTACGGCCGCAAGGCTAAAACTCAAAGGAATTGACGGGGGCCCGCACAAGCGGCGGAGCATGTGGATTAATTCGATGCAACGCGAAGAACCTTACCTGGGTTTGACATACACCGGAAAGCTGTAGAGATATGGCCCCCCTTGTGGTCGGTGTACAGGTGGTGCATGGCTGTCGTCAGCTCGTGTCGTGAGATGTTGGGTTAAGTCCCGCAACGAGCGCAACCCTTATCTTATGTTGCCAGCGCGTAATGGCGGGGACTCGTGAGAGACTGCCGGGGTCAACTCGGAGGAAGGTGGGGACGACGTCAAGTCATCATGCCCCTTATGTCCAGGGCTTCACACATGCTACAATGGCCGGTACAGAGGGCTGCGATACCGCGAGGTGGAGCGAATCCCTTAAAGCCGGTCTCAGTTCGGATCGGGGTCTGCAACTCGACCCCGTGAAGTTGGAGTCGCTAGTAATCGCAGATCAGCAACGCTGCGGTGAATACGTTCCCGGGCCTTGTACACACCGCCCGTCACGTCATGAAAGTCGGTAACACCCGAAGCCGGTGGCCTAACCCTTGTGGAGGGAGCCGTCGAAGGTGGGATTGGCGATTGGGACGAAGTCGTAACAAGGTAGCCGTACCGGAAGGTGCGGCTGGATCACCTCCTTTCTAAGGAGCACATCTCCACGGTCGGTCCGAATAGTCGGATTCGATAGTGGCAGAGACCGTTTCGGACTCACATGTAGTCCGGCGGACGCTCATGGGTGGAACACTGACTTCCTCTTCTCTACAGTGCTGGCCCTCAGTGGCTGGTCAGAGAAGATATATCGGCACACTGTTGGGTCCTGAAAGAATAGACGCGAGTCTTTCTTTCCAGGCAAGATAACGATCCGCTCGGATCTCCTCGATATCTCAGGGTTTTTACTCTGCTGATCCAGGGACCGGTTCCGATGCGGGTGTGTTGTTTGAGAACTGCACAGTGGACGCGAGCATCTTTGTTAGTAAGTGTGTAAGAGCGTACGGTGGATGCCTTGGCACCAGGAGCCGATGAAGGACGTAGGAGGCTGCGATAAGCCTCGGGGAGCTGTCAACCGAGCTGAGATCCGAGGATGTCCGAATGGGGAAACCCAGCACGAGTGATGTCGTGTTACCCGCGCCTGAATATATAGGGCGTGTGGAGGGAACGTGGGGAAGTGAAACATCTCAGTACCCACAGGAAGAGAAAACAACAGTGATTCCGTGAGTAGTGGCGAGCGAAAGCGGAAGAGGCTAAACCAGGAGCGTGTGATAGCCGGCAGGCGTTGCGTTCTTGGGGTTGTGGGATCTCTCTTCTCAGGTCTGCCGATCTGAGCACAAGTCAGAAACCGTTGTGTTAGCTGAATTGGTCTGGGACGGCCAACCATAGACGGTGAGAGTCCGGTAAGCGAAAACTCAACGGCTTGTGTGAGAGACACCCGAGTAGCAGCGGGCCCGTGAAATCTGCTGTGAATCTGTCGGGACCACCCGATAAGCCTGAATACTACCTGGTGACCGATAGCGGACTAGTACCGTGAGGGAAAGGTGAAAAGTACCCCGGGAGGGGAGTGAAATAGTACCTGAAACCGTGCGCTTACAATCCGTCAGAGCCTTCGCACTTCGGTGTTGTGGGGTGATGGCGTGCCTTTTGAAGAATGAGCCTGCGAGTCATCGGTGTGTGGCGAGGTTAACCCGTGTGGGGTAGCCGTAGCGAAAGCGAGTCCGAATAGGGCGCCCTGTAGTCGCACACTATGGACCCGAAGCGGAGTGATCTACCCATGGCCAGGGTGAAGCGACGGTAAGACGTCGTGGAGGCCCGAACCCACTTAGGTTGAAAACTGAGGGGATGAGTTGTGGGTAGGGGTGAAAGGCCAATCAAACTCCGTGATAGCTGGTTCTCCCCGAAATGCATTTAGGTGCAGCGTCACGTGTTTCACACCGGAGGTAGAGCTACTGGATGGCCTAGGGGGCCCACAAGCTTACCGAAGTCAGCCAAACTCCGAATGCCGGTGTGTGAGAGCGTGGCAGTGAGACTGCGGGGGATAAGCTTCGTAGTCGAGAGGGAAACAGCCCAGATCGCCGGCTAAGGCCCCTAAGCGTGTACTAAGTGGAAAAGGATGTGGGGTCGCGAAGACAACCAGGAGGTTGGCTTAGAAGCAGCCACCCTTGAAAGAGTGCGTAATAGCTCACTGGTCAAGTGATCCTGCGCCGACAATGTAGCGGGGCTCAAGTACACCGCCGAAGCCGCGGCATTCACACATTATCCCGCCTTCGGGCCAGGAGTGTGGATGGGTAGGGGAGCGTCCTGTAGCCAGGGAAGCGGCGGAGTGATCCAGTCGTGGAGGCTATGGGAGTGAGAATGCAGGCATGAGTAGCGAAAGACGAGTGAGAAACTCGTCCGCCGAATGACCAAGGGTTCCTGGGCCAGGTTAATCCGCCCAGGGTGAGTCGGGACCTAAGGCGAGGCCGACAGGCGTAGTCGATGGACAACGGGTTGATATTCCCGTACCCGTGTATCCGCGCCCAATGGCGAATCTAGTGTGCTAACTGTCCAAAAGTTTCCTTATCGAGCCTTCGGGCGAGAGGGGGAACGGCTGCACAGGACCCTGCTGGTAGTAGTCAAGCGATGGGGTGACGCAGGAAGGTAGCTGGGCCCGGTAATGGTTGTCCGGGTGTAAGCCTGTAGGGCGTTGTGTAGGCAAATCCGCACAACATGTAGCCTGAGAGGTGATGCGTAGCCGATTGAGGCGAATTCAGTGATCCTATGCTGCCGAGAAAAGCCTCTAGCGAGCTGGTACATGGCCCGTACCCCAAACCGACACAGGTGGTCAGGTAGAGAATACTAAGGCGATCGAGATAACTGTGGTTAAGGAACTCGGCAAAATACCTCCGTAACTTCGGGAGAAGGAGGGCCTTGTCTGGTGAACGGACTTGCTCCGGGAGCTGGGTGAGGTCGCAGAGACCAGTGAGAAGCGACTGTTTACTAAAAACACAGGTCCGTGCGAAGTCGTAAGACGATGTATACGGACTGACGCCTGCCCGGTGCCGGAAGGTTAAGAGGACCGGTTAGCCCTTTGGGGCGAAGCTGAGAATTTAAGCCCCGGTAAACGGCGGTGGTAACTATAACCATCCTAAGGTAGCGAAATTCCTTGTCGGGTAAGTTCCGACCTGCACGAATGGCGTAACGACTTCTCAGCTGTCTCAACCACAGACTCGGCGAAATTGCATTACGAGTAAAGATGCTCGTTACGCGCGGCAGGACGAAAAGACCCCGGGACCTTCACTATAGCTTGGTATTGGTGTTCGGTACGGTTTGTGTAGGATAGGTGGGAGACTGTGAAGCGGGCACGCCAGTGTTCGTGGAGTCATCGTTGAAATACCACTCTGATCGTATTGGACTTCTAACCTCGGACCATGATCTGGTTCAGGGACAGTGCCTGGTGGGTAGTTTAACTGGGGCGGTTGCCTCCCAAAATGTAACGGAGGCGCCCAAAGGTTCCCTCAGCCTGGTTGGCAATCAGGTGTCGAGTGCAAGTGCACAAGGGAGCTTGACTGTGAGACCGACAGGTCGAGCAGGGACGAAAGTCGGGACTAGTGATCCGGCACCGGCAAGTGGAAGCGGTGTCGCTCAACGGATAAAAGGTACCCCGGGGATAACAGGCTGATCTTCCCCAAGAGTCCATATCGACGGGATGGTTTGGCACCTCGATGTCGGCTCGTCGCATCCTGGGGCTGGAGTAGGTCCCAAGGGTTGGGCTGTTCGCCCATTAAAGCGGCACGCGAGCTGGGTTTAGAACGTCGTGAGACAGTTCGGTCTCTATCCGCCGCGCGCGTCAGAAACTTGAGGAAGGCTGTCCCTAGTACGAGAGGACCGGGACGGACGAACCTCTGGTGTGCCAGTTGTCCTGCCAAGGGCACGGCTGGTTTGCTACGTTCGGAAGGGATAACCGCTGAAAGCATCTAAGCGGGAAGCCTGTTCCAAGATGAGGTTTCTCACCCCTTTAAGGGGTTAAGGCCCCCAACAGACCATTGGGTTGATAGGCAGGAACTGGAAGCCCGGTAACGGGTGCAGGTGACCTGTACTAATAGGCCGAGGACTTACCAACAAAGAAGCTACGCGTCCACTGTGCGGTATCTGAAACAACACACAATTCTGTGTGACGGTGTTTCAGGGGGTCGAATCCCTGAACCCCCGGAGGCGGATATCCGAGGTTTTTGCCTCGATCACTCTTATGGGTGTTCGAGGGCAAGGCCCTCGAATCCTCTTCTGGCACATGGAATGTGACAGTTTCATAGAGTTACGGCGGCTATAGCGGTGGGGAAACGCCCGGTCCCATTCCGAACCCGGAAGCTAAGGCCACCTGCGCCGATGGTACTGCACTCGACAGGGTGTGGGAGAGTAGGACACCGCCGGAACATCATTCGAGAAGACCCCCAGCCACTGGCTGGGGGTCTTTTTCGTTGCACCCCTGCAGCATTCGCTGCGGGGGTTTTGTCGTATCCGCCTGTTTGGGCTGCCTGTTTCGGGGCATTCGGCGTTTATCCGGTCCCGTTCACAGAATCTTCTCGAGCAACTGCTAGGCAGCGCAGAGTGGTTCCGTGGATCATGGAGTGGAGTCGTAAGGAAGGTAGACGCATGGTGGTGATGTCCGCTCCGGACGCTGAGCTGTCGCTCGATTCGGTCGAGCTGCCGCGTTCGCGCTGGCGTCGCCTGTTCCTGCCGGTGACTTACAGTTATGCGGCCGTACTGGTTTCGGTGACGATCATGCTCTCCGTACTCAGTGAGGCGACGCAGAACCGGGTTGTGCTGCATGCCAGTACGAATCTGCACAATCTGTGGCGCGGCCGGTTCGGGACGCTGCTGTCCAGTGCGCTGGTGATCGGCGACGGCTGGAATGCCGCGGTGGTCATCATCCCGCTACTGGTCTGTCTGCTCGTGCTCGCCGAGAAGCGTTTCGGCGCGGTCCGGCTGCTGTGGATCTTCTTCGCCGGCCATATCGGTGCGACGCTGCTGGTGGCCGCCGGGCTGTGGGTGGCGGTCTCGGCGAACTGGCTGCCCTTCGATATCACGCAGGTCGCTGATGTCGGTGTCAGTTACGGCGCCATCGCCTTGATCGGATCCTTCATCGCCGTGGTGCCGGCGCGCTGGGTGCCCACGTGGGCGATCGTCTGGCTGATGGTCGCGGTGACCGGCGTCATCATGGGCCGGACTTTCACGAATGTCGGCCACCTGGTGGCGGTGTCGATCGGTCTGGCGGCCGGATACTGGTTGGTGCGTTCGGGCCGATCCGAGCTGCGCCGCCTGCACGGGTGGGAGGCGGGTTTGCTCGTCGCTGCCTCGGTGCTCGGCTATGTCGTGCTTGTCGGTTGATCTCTACTGTTCGCTGCAGCTCACAGCGATTTAACGAAACCAGAACACAGCGCTGGGACCATTAGCCCCGAAGATGGAAGCCGCGGAGCGTAAGCCGTGGTTTCGCAATGAGGGAGATGCTCATGGTCGAGATTTTTATGGCCGGACGGGCATCGGCCGGGTTCACCCCGGTGATCAGTGTTCTGCGTCGGCGCCGCTGGCTGCCGGTGACTGTTGGATATGTCTTTCTGCTTGTTGTCATCACCATGGTGCTGGCCGCGGACAACGAGTCCGATGCGGAGCGGGTGATCGCACAGTCCAGTACCAATCTGCACAATCTGCTGAACGGCCATGTGGGAACGCTGTTCTCCAGCGCCTTCGTCATAGGCGATACGGATTCGGCGTTGACGAGCGTCCCGCTGTTCGCCTGCCTGCTGGCACTGGTGGAATTGCGCCTGGGCGCACTGCATACCGTGCGCATCTTCCTGACCGGCCATATCGGCGCGACTTTGGTGGTGGCCGTTGGTCTTTGGGTCACGGTG
This sequence comes from Nocardia sp. NBC_01388, assembly GCF_045040085.1. Classification (NCBI taxonomy): domain Bacteria; kingdom Bacillati; phylum Actinomycetota; class Actinomycetes; order Mycobacteriales; family Nocardiaceae; genus Nocardia; species Nocardia sp. NBC_01388. The sequence continues at coordinate 5,207,290 of NZ_CP109553.1, read as the reverse complement.
GCACAGCACTGGCTGCCGGCGAGCGTCGATTTCGCGGAGGATGTCGGCATCAGCTACGGCGCCATGGCGCTGTTCGGCTCGCTGGTCGCGCTTGTCCCGGAGAAGTTCCAGGTCGTGTGGGCCACGGTGTGGCTGGCGATCGCGGTGGAAGGAGTGGTCGGTGGCGAGACCTTCACGAATGTGGGCCATCTGGTGTCGTACTGCATCGGTCTGGCGATCGGTGTGGTGATGATCAATCGCGGTGTGTCGATGCGGCACCGGCCGACGGCGCTGGACCTGGTCCTGCTGTCCTGCGCGGGTTTGCTTGCGGGCACCTTCATGTCGGCGTGACCCGGGCCGTCCCCTAGAGTGCTTGGGTGCGCCTTGTGATTGCTCGATGCCAGGTCGATTACGTTGGCCGTCTGACCGCCCACCTCCCCATGGCTCGCCGCCTGCTCCTGATGAAGGCGGACGGCTCGGTGCTCGTGCACTCCGACGGCGGTTCCTACAAACCGCTGAACTGGATGAGCCCGCCCTGCTGGATGGCGGAGCGCGTCTCGGAAACGGATGCGGCGCAGCAGCTTTGGGTGGTGACCAATAAGGCCGGCGAAGAGCTGCGCATCACCGTCGAGGATATCGAGCTCGATTCCAAGCATGACCTCGGCGTGGATCCGGGCCTCATCAAAGACGGCGTCGAAGCGCATCTGCAGGAGTTGCTGGCCGAGCACATCCACACCCTCGGCGCCGGATACTCGCTCATCCGCCGCGAGTACATGACCGCGATCGGCCCGGTGGACATCCTCTGCCGCGATGCCGACGGTTCGACGGTCGCGGTGGAGATCAAGCGCCGCGGTGATATCGACGGCGTCGAGCAGTTGACCCGGTATCTGGAACTGCTGAACCGCGATCCGCTGCTCGCCCCGGTCGCCGGCGTCTTCGCGGCCCAGCAGATCAAGCCGCAGGCCAAGACACTCGCCAACGACCGTGGGATCCGGTGTCTGACACTGGACTACAACGCGCTACGCGGCACCGAGAGCGACGAATTCCGGCTGTTCTAGGGTTGAAGCATGCCCCGCCGGAAACCCCGCCCCAAGGATTCCCAGGCGCGGTCCCACGGGGACCGGCGTCCGCTGGGTGATGTCTTCGGCCGCACCGAGGACGGTCCCGCCGGCGACGAAACCTATGTGGTCCGCACCATCCCCGGCAATCGGGCCACCAAGACCTACCGCTGCCCGGGCTGCGACCACGAAATCCCGCCCGGCGTAGCCCATATCGTCGCGTGGCCCGCCTACGGCGGCGAGGACGACCGCCGGCACTGGCACACCGGCTGCTGGAAGGGCCGCCACACCCGGGGCATCACCCGCCGCTGGTCCTGACGGCCGGAGAGCGGTCCGGACCCGGATTCGGTACGTGGACAACGTTTCCGGCGGTGTGCGGGCCGATGAGGGCATTAGGAAGGCCGCCCCCAGTCGGGAGCGGCCTTCGGGTTTACGGGTGTCGCCCGGTATGGGTATTAGCCGGAGATGTCGGCGTTCTCGCGCTCTTCGTCGACGACGTCGTCTTCACGGGAGTCGGAGATGGCCTTGCGGCTGCCCTTGTTCAGCGAGCGCTGCTCGGGGGCGCCGTCGAGGAGTTCGCTTTCGCGGTTGACGGCGGCGAGCATGGCCGGGACGGAGTCGAGCTGGCCGCGAATACCGAGCAGCTGCGCGAGGACACGACCACGCAGGACGCGCATCTCCTCGGCAAGTTCCTTGGCGTGCGCGATCTTCCGATCGGCGGTGTTGGTCGCCGAGGAGATGAGGCGGTTGGCCTCGTCCGTGGCGTCCTTGATGCGCTGGGCGGCCTCGGCGCGCGAGGTGGCCTCCAGCTCCTCCATGGCGCGGGTGAGCTTGGTGCGGCGCTCGGCCATGGTGACCTCGAAGTCCTGCTGCGCGGCCTTGCGCTTGGCCTCGGACTCCTTGGTGAGGCGATCGGCTTCGGCGTTGGCGGCCTCGACGATCTTGTTGGCTTCGGAGCGGGCGTTGGCGAGGGTCTGCTCGAACTCGATCTCGAGCGCCTCGCGCTTCTCCTTGGTCTCGGAGAGGAGCGATTCGTACTTACCGCGCATCTCGGTCGCCTGCTGCTCGGCGATGGAGATCATCTCGGCGGCCTCGGCCTGGGCCTGCGCGCGCACCTCGGAGGCCTCGTCGGAAGCCAGGCGCAGCATGCGAGAGATACGGTCCGACATGCCTTCCGCGGTGGTCGGCGGCACCGAGAGGCGGTCGACCTCCTTACGGAGCTCGTCGATCTCGTCGCGGGCGTCCTCCAGCTGGGCCGCCAGGTTGCGGGCCTGAGCGGCGGCGGCATCGCGGTCGGTTGCGGTGACCCTTAGCTCGGCGTCGAAACGGTCGAAGTAGTTACGCACCTCGTCACGGTCATAGCCCTTCCGCACGACGGTAAAGGGCAGTGCAACGAAGCGATTACGATCGGGCTCAGTGGACGACATGGCACACAAACTACAGCCTGTCGACCACTGATGGTGACCCGACCGCGAATGTTGTTACAGCGTCTTTAGGGTCGCTGATCTCGGTACTAGTGGGTAGTTTTCGCTGCCGGTTCGACGAGTTCGACCAGCACACCGCCAGCATCCTTCGGGTGGATGAAGTTGATGCGGGAATCGGCTGTGCCAGGGCGCGGAGTCTCGTACAGCAAACGCAAGCCCCGTGAACGCAGATACGTGGAGACAGCCTCGATATCGGTGACTCGGTAGGCGAGCTGCTGCAGGCCAGGACCGTTTCGGTCGATGAACTTGGCGATGGTGGAGTCCTCGTTGAGCGGTGCCAGCAACTGCAGGGCAACGGATCCTGCCGGTGCGGCCGCGTAGGACAGCATCGCCTCGTGCACACCCTGGGCGGCATTGATCTCGCGATGTGTCTCCACCATCCCGAGATTGTCCCGATACCAGGCGACAGCCGTATCGAGATCCGGCACCGCGATGCCGACGTGATCGACGGCGGTGACGTATTCGGCGGGGAGGAATTCGGTGTTCTCGGTGCTACTCACACCTCGAACGGTAGCGCGCACCTGGGGAAGGCCGCCCGGGTCGGTCGGGTTACCTTTGAGTAGGGCTCCGATGGTTGGCGGAGCCACGACATCCGACGTAAGCGAGGCACATCGTGACCACCACCGTCATCGTCTCCGGCGCGCGCACCCCGATGGGGAAGCTGCTCGGTTCGCTGAAGGACTTCAGCGGCTCCGATCTCGGCGGTATCGCCATCAAGGCCGCCCTGGAGAAGGGTGGGGTCGCCCCTGAGCAGGTCGATTACGTGATCATGGGCCAGGTGCTGACCGCGGGCGCCGGTCAGATCCCGGCCCGGCAGGCCGCCGCGGCCGCCGGAATTCCGATGAATGTCCCGGCGCTGACCGTCAACAAGGTGTGCCTGTCCGGCATCAACGCGATCGCCTTGGCGGATCAGCTGATTCGCGCCGGCGAGTACGAGATCGTGGTGGCCGGCGGCCAGGAATCCATGACCCGCGCGCCGCACATGCTGGAGAAGAGCCGCGAGGGCTTCAAATACGGCGACGTCACCCTGCGCGACCATATGGCCTACGACGGCCTGCACGACGTTTTCACCGATCAGGCCATGGGCCTGCTCACCGAGCAGCAGAACGACACCGAAACCGTCACCCGGGCAGAGCAGGACGCCTTCGCGGCCGCTTCGCATCAGCGTGCCGCCGCCGCGTGGAAGAACGGCCTCTTCGACGACGAGGTGGTGCCGGTCGCCATCCCGCAGCGCAAGGGCGATCCGATCCGGTTCGCCACCGATGAGGGCATTCGCGCCGACACCACCGTGGAATCGCTGAGCACACTGCGCCCCGCCTTCCGCAAGGACGGCACCATCACCGCCGGTTCCGCCTCGCCCATCTCCGACGGTGCGGCCGCGGTGGTCGTGATGAGCAAGGAGAAGGCCGAGTCGCTGGGTCTGTCCTGGATCGCCGAGATCGGCGCCGCCGGTGTGGTCGCCGGCCCGGACTCCACCCTGCAGGACCAGCCCGCCAACGCCATCGCGAAGGCCTGTGCGCGCGAAGGCATTTCGCCGACCGACCTGGACCTCGTCGAAATCAACGAGGCCTTCGCCGCCGTCGGTGTCGCCTCCACCCGCAAGCTCGGCCTGGACCCGGAGAAGGTCAATGTCAATGGCGGCGCCATCGCCATCGGCCACCCCCTCGGCATGTCCGGCGCCCGCATCGTCCTGCACCTGGCCCTGGAACTGAAGCGCCGCGGCGGCGGCATCGGCGCGGCCGCCCTCTGCGGCGGCGGCGGCCAGGGCGACGCCCTGATCATCCGCGTCCCGTAGGCATCCGCCGCCGATCGCGCAGGAGTGTGTGGGGCTTCGCTTCCCCACGCACACCTCGTCGGGAGGTGTCGCCGCACCGCGTCTGTCGCCGGGGCTTCCCCCGCACCCCTTTCGCGGGATCCCTCCGCACCCCTGTGAAATCGGGGGTTTGCGGGGGATGCCCCCGCAAACACCTCCTCGCGCCCGAAGGGCGCATGTGACCAGCTCCACGACGCAGCGTCGTAGTCATCCTGCACAATGGGTGCCGTGGATATCTTCGATCTGAGCACCCTCGCGAAGCGGGTTCGATTCCTCGGCATTCTGGAAGCCTTCACCTGGGTCCTGCTGCTGACCGGTTCGGTCCTGAAGCGCCTGCCGGAGCCGATCACCTGGCCCGTGATGGTTTTCGGCATGCTGCACGGCATCGTGTTCATCCTGTACGCCATTCACTGCCTGCTCGCCTCGCGTGAGTTCGAGTGGGCGGGCAAGACGACCGGTCTGGCACTGCTGTCCGCGGTGGTTCCGTTCTCCAGCTACTTCTTCGAGCGGTGGGCCATCCGCACCGGTCAACTCGGCGAATTGAGTGAGGCTGCGGCACCCGCCGCGGCCCGTTCGTGACAGACTGGATGTCGTGACTCGACCCGCACGACGCCCCTCTGCCGCCGCTGCCGCAATGTCCGGCGCGGTGGACCTGTCCAGCCTGAAGCAGCCGCCGGTGACCGACGCGCCCGCAGGCGGCCATGCTGTCTCCGAGGCCGATTTCGAGGCCAAAGTGCTGCGCCGCTCCACCGAGGTACCGGTGGTGGTGGCGCTGTATTCGCAGCGCAGCCCGGGCAGTATCGAATTGGTGAGCCTGCTGGAGCAGTTGGTCGGCGAGTCCGACGACTGGGAGCTGGCCACCATCGAGGCCGAGGCGAATATGCGTATCGCGCAGGCCTTCGGCGTGCAGGGCATTCCGACGGTGATCGCGGTCGCGGCCGGTCAGCCGCTCGCCGATTTCACCGGCAATCAGCCCGAGGCGCAGGTCAGGCAGTGGCTGGCGGCGGTCCTGGACGCGGTGCGCGGGAAGCTTCCGGGTGTCGGTGAGGGCGAAGGCGAGCCCGAGGTGCCTGAGGATCCGCGTTTCGTGGCGGCCGAAGAGGCGTTGGAGCGCGGCGATTTCGACACCGCCGAGGCCGCGTACAAGGCGATTCTGAATGCCGAGCCGGCCAATGGCGAGGCCAAGGCCGCGCTGCGCCAGGTCCAGTTCATCTCCCGGGTCCAGAATCTCGATCCGGCGGGCATTGCCAAGGCGGACGCCGATCCGAGCGATCTGGACGCCGCCCTCGCGGCCGCCGATCTGGAAATGTTCAATCAGGAGCCGCAGGCCGCGTTCGACCGCCTCATCGGCCAGGTCAAGCGCACCGCGGGCGATGACCGCACCCGGGTCCGCACCCATCTGCTGGAGCTTTTCGAACTCTTCGATCCGGCCGAGCCGATCGTGATGGCCGCGCGCCGCAAGCTGGCCGCCGCTCTGTACTGACCGCACATATCCACCGGCAACTGCGCCCCTTCCGCCCAAGGCGGAAGGGGCGCAGTCGTTTTCGAATAGCGCAGGCTCCCCGCAGTCGGAGTGCGGGGAACCGGTGCGCTACTTCGCGGGGGCGGTGGCGCCCGCGCTACCGCTGGTCAGCAGCTTGACCAGATCGGTGAGGGCCGAGGACGAGCCGGTGCCGGTGCCGGACGGATCCGGCTCGCCGACCGCGACGACGGGCTGCGCGGAGACGTGGTCGTCAGCGGTGGCCAGACCCGCTCCGGCGCCGATGACACCGGCGACGGCGGCGCTGACGAACAGGGCGATACCGAGCTTCTTCATGCAGATCCATTCCTATTCACAGAGATATGTATGCGATGCGGCCGCCCCTCGAGTCGACTACAGCGCAACAACTTTCGGCAGACGGAAGTGTTCGGGGCCGAGGCATTGGGGGCCCGAATATCTGTAACGAACGCACCTGGCGGAACCGATATAAAATTAGTAAGCTTGTGCGTATGATCTCACCAACATACACCGAACTTCTCGCAGCGGGACCCGAACTCGTGTCCCTCGACGCACGCGCGGTGCGCACCAGCATCGACGTGGTGTCCCGGCTGACGGCCGCGGACCTGGACGCCCCGACCCCCTGCGCCGGCTGGGCGCTGCGGGACCTGCTGGAGCACATGATCGTTCAGCATTACGGCTTCGCTGCCGCAGCGCGCGGCGAGGACGATATCGCGCTGTGGAAGCCGCAGCCCCTGGGTGATGATCCGATCGCCGAGTATCGTGCCGCGGGGGAGCAGGTGCTGGACGCTTTCGCCGCCGACGGGGTGCTGGAGCAGGGCTTTCCGCTCCCGGAGGTGCGGGACGGCACTGTACTGCCAGCGCCGCTGTCGATCAGCTTCCACTTCGTCGACTACGTCGTGCACTCCTGGGATGTCGCCCGTGCGCTGGATGTGCCGGTCGAGTTCGACGAGGACGTGCTGGCGGCGGCTCTCGTAGTGGCGCAAGGGGTTCCGGACGGGGATATCCGACTCGCGCCGAATTCGCCGTTCGCCCCGATCGTGCCGTTCGAGGGCTCAGGGCTCGATCAGGTGCTCGCGCTCCTGGGCCGCTCGCCGCACTGGCCGAACTGATTCGGCGGGCTTGTCCGCGGGGACCAGCCACAGCGCGCTGCTCGAGGGCAGCGTGACCAGCGCGGAGGCCGGGCGGCCGTGCCACGGTTCGGCGGTCGCGGCGACCGCGCCCAGATTGCCTATTCCATTGCCTCCGTAGGCGATTGCATCGGTATTGAGCACCTCCAGCCACTGTCCGGCGGCCGGCAGCCCGACGCGGTAGTCGCGGTGTTCGGCGCCGGAGAAGTTGTAGACGCAGGCCAGCATCGCGCCGTCCGCGCCGTAGCGCAGGAAAGACAGCACATTATTGTCCCGGTCGTCGGCGTCGAGCCAGGAGTAGCCGCCGGGCGAGGTGTCCTGGCTCCACAGTGCCGGCGTCGCGCGATAGAGCGTGTTGAGATCGCGGACCAGTGTGTGAATGCCTTGGTGCAGTGGGTTTTCCAGCTCGTGCCAGTCCAGCCCGCGATCGTGGTTCCATTCGCGGAACTGCCCGAATTCCTGTCCCATGAACAGCAGCTGCTTGCCCGGATGCGCCCACATATAGGACAGCAGCGCCCGCACCCCGCTGGCCTTGGTGAAGTCGTCGCCCGGCATGCGCGTCCACAGCGTGCCCTTGCCGTGCACGACCTCGTCATGGCTGATGGGCAGCACATAGTTCTCGCTCCAGGCGTAGGTGAGCGAGAAGGTGATCTCATTGTGGTGCCAGGTGCGGTGCACCGGATCGTGCTGCAGATAGCCGAGGGTGTCGTGCATCCACCCCATATTCCATTTCATGGTGAAGCCGAGTCCGCCGACCTCGGTGGGGCGGGTGACGCCCGGCCAGGTGGTGGACTCCTCGGCAATGGTGACCACGCCCGGATGATGTTTGTGCACAGTGGCATTCATTTCCTGCAGGAATGCCACCGCCTCCAGATTCTCGCGGCCGCCGTGGATATTCGGCTCCCAGTCGGGGCGCGAATAGTCGAGGTAGAGCATGGAGGCCACGGCGTCGACCCGCAGCCCGTCGATATGGAATTCCTCGATCCAGTACCGGGCATTGGCGACCAGGAAGTTCCGGACCTCGTGCCGTCCGAAGTCGAAAACGTAGGTGCCCCAGTCGAGTTGCTCGCCGCGGCGCGGGTCGGCGTGCTCGTAGAGGGCGGTGCCGTCGAAACGCGCGAGCGCCCATTCGTCCCGCGGGAAGTGCGCGGGCACCCAGTCGAGCAGGACGCCGATGCCCTTGCGGTGCAGATGATCGGTGAACCAGCGGAAGTCGTCGGGAGTGCCGAACCGCGCGGTGGGCGCGTAATACGAGGTGACCTGATACCCCCAGGACCCGCCGAAGGGGTGTTCGGCGATCGGCAGCAGCTCGATATGCGTGAACCCCTGGGCCGCAACATATTCGGCGAGCTGCTGCGCCAGTTCGCGATAGCCGAGTCCGGGCCGCCAGGAACCCAGGTGCACCTCGTAGATGCTCATGGGCTTGCGGGTCGGATCATCGGTGTCGCGGGCGCGCAGCCACTGCTCGTCGCCCCACCCGTAGTGGCTCTCGGTCACGACAGATGCGGTGGCAGGCGGTAATTCGGTCGCGAAGGCGAAGGGATCGGCGTGATCCACGGTGCGCCCGTCCGCTCCGTGCACCCGGTACTTGTACTTGCTCCCCGCGCCGATGCCCGGCAGGAACACCTCCCACACCCCGGACCCGCCGAGCCGGCGCATGGGCGCGGTATTGCCGCTCCACCCGTCGAAATCGCCGATGACGGCCACGCCCCGGGCATTCGGCGCCCACACCGCGAACGAGGTGCCGGTCACCTCCCCGTCGAGGGTCGGATAGCGCCGTGGATGCGCACCGAGGACGTCCCACAGTCGCTCGTGGCGGCCCTCCCCGAGCAGGTGCAGATCGAGCTCCCCGAGCGTGGGCAGGAATCGGTAGCCGTCGGCATCGATGACGGTGCGCCCGCCCGGATACGAGGTGACGATCCGGTAGTCCCAGAGCTCGTGCAGCGGCGCCACGCCTTCGAAAACCCCGTGTCCGATATGTTCCAGGGGCTGATCGAGCTCGCCGATGCGCGCGAGCACCGTTTCGGCATGCGGGCGCAGCACCCGGAGGATGGTGCCGTCCGGATGCGGGTGCGCACCGAGCACGGTGTGCGGATCGGGGTGCGTGCCCGCGGCGAGCAGCAGCAGATCGCGCCGGTGCATCAGAAGGATCTTCGATAGGAGAGTTCGGCGCGCGCGGCGGCGGGCACCGGCGGCAGCGCGAGTATGTGTGCGACCGCGCGCGCGGGGTCCAGTCGCACGTAATTGCTCTGACCCCAGTGGTATTCCTCGCCGCTGATCTCGTCGAACACCACCGGCTGCTCATGCCATTCACGGCCGATGGCGGGCAGATCCAGCGAGACGTGACCCTGTTCGGGGCCGAAGGGGTTGAGGTTCACCACGATCAGCACCGCATCACCGGTGGTGGGGTCGAATTTCGAGAATGCCAGCAGTGATTCGCTGTCGGTGTGGTGGAAGTGGATGCAGCGCAGCTGCTGCAGCGCCGGATGCGCGCGCCGGATCTCGTTGAGCCGGGTGATCAACGGCTCCAGCGATTCTCCGCGCGCGGCGGCCGCGGTGAAGTGCCGCGGGCGCAGCTCGTACTTCTCGGAGTTCAGGTACTCCTCGCTGCCGGGCTGCACGGCCTGATGTTCGTAGAGCTCGAATCCGGAGTACACGCCCCAGGTCGGGCCGAGCGTCGCCGCCAGTACGGCGCGAATGGCGAACATGCCGGGCCCGCCGTGCTGCAGGCTCTCGTGCAGGATGTCCGGCGTATTCACGAACAAATTGGGCCGGGCCTCATCGGCCTTGGCCGCCAATTCCAGGCCGAACTCGGCGATCTCGTGCTTGTGCGTGCGCCAGGTGAAGTAGGTGTACGACTGCGTGAAGCCACGGCGGGCCAGGCCGTACAGCCGTGCGGGCCGGGTGAACGCCTCGGACAGGAAGATGATGTCCGGATGCTTCCGGTGCACCTGCGCGATCAGCCACTCCCAGAAGTCGGCGGGCTTGGTATGCGGGTTGTCGACACGGAATAGGGTGACGCCCAACCCGATCCAGTGCCGCACGACTCGCAGCACCTCGGCGTACAGCCCGTCCGGATCATTGTCGAAGTTGACCGGATAGATGTCCTGGTACTTCTTGGGCGGGTTCTCGGCGAAGGCGATGGTGCCGTCCGGCAGCGTGGTGAACCATTCCGGATGTGCGGCCACCCAGGGGTGGTCGGGCGCGCACTGCAGCGCCAGATCGATCGCCACCTCCAGGTCCAATTCCCGTGCGGCCCCGACGAATTCGGTGAAGTCCGCCGTTGTGCCGAGCGCCGGATGAATGGCATCGTGCCCGCCGTCGACGGAACCGATGGCCCACGGCGAGCCCACATCCTCGGGGCCGGCGGTCAGAGAGTTGTTGGGCCCCTTGCGATTCACCCTGCCGATCGGATGGATCGGCGGCAGGTACACCACATCGAATCCCATGGCGGCAATGCGCGGCAGATCCTCGGCGGCGGTGGCGAAGGTGCCGTGCACGGGCTTGCCCTCGGCATCCCAGCCGCCGGTCGAACGCGGAAAGAATTCGTACCAGGCGCCGTACAGCGACCGTTGCCGATCCACCTGCACGGCGTACTGCGGCCCCTGCGTAATCAGTTCGCGCAGTGGGGTTTCGCGCAGGATCTCGCTCACCTCGCCGCTGAAGGCGGGCGCGACCCGGGTCGGCAATTGCGCGTCACTGCGCAGTGCGGCGGCCGCGGCGCGCAGGGTCTCCCACTGCTTGCGGGGGACCTGCTGCGCGGCCCGATCCAGCAGTCGCGCACCGATTTCCAGATCATTGGCCAGATCGATCGCGCTCTGCCCGACCGCGAGTTTCGCCTCCACCGCGGCCCGCCAGCTCGCCAGCGGATCACTCCAGCCCTCGATGCGGTAGGTCCACCGTCCGGGCTTGCCCGGGGTGAAGGTGGCATTGAACACATCGGGCTGATATTCGGGCGCCATGCGAATGCGCTGAGGCCGGCTCGATCCCGGCGCCCGCACCACGAGCGTGGCCGCGACGGCGTCATGCCCTTCGCGCCACACCACCGCCCGGACCGGGAACACCTCACCGACGACGGCCTTGGCCGGCCGGCCGCCGGGTATCGCGGGGGCGGTGTCATCGATGGCGATGCGGCCGGTCACCCGGTCGAACTTACCGGGTGCGGCCCCGCCTCGACGTCGCGACCTGCTACTGCTGGCCCGGCTTCAGCATGAGGAACAGGCCGTGCGCCTCGGCGCAGAGCCGATCACCGTCGTGCAGGGTGGCGCGGACGAAGACCTTGCGGCCCTCCACGCGCTCCACCCAGCCGTGCCACTGCAGCTCGGTGTTCAGCGGCGTGATGGACCGGTAGTCGACATGCAGGAAGGCGGTACGGGTGACCGCGCGCGTGTTCACGGCCGCGGTCATACCCAGCAGATCGTCGAAGCCAAGCGCCACATGCCCGCCGTGGGCCGCGCCATTGCCACCGAGATGGAAGGTGCGGAAGGTGATTCGCGCGTGCACGCCGTCGCGGCTGACCTCGTCCACCAGATACGGGGGCAGCGTGATGTTGCCGCGCGAGGGCAGGTCGGTGCGGTGCCAGCTGGGCGCCGACCACTCATCACCCATGACCGCGTCGAGCCGCTGATTGAGGTCCTTCAGCTCCGCGATGGCCGCGAGCGCGATCTCATCGGTCGGATCGGCCAGCCGCACCCGGTCCATCAGCCCGCGCACCTGCTCGATGAACTCGCCGTAGTGCGGCCCACCCTTGGTGTTGTCGCGGCCAAGTTCCGCGATCGGCCGGAACCCACCCTCGTGATGCTCCTGGGAGGGAAGTGCCTCGACCTGCTGCTCGCTCATACAAGCACGTTAACGGTTGCCGCCCGGATGCTCCGGCCGGGGCTGGATCTTCTGCCTCCGCTTCGCTGCGGCGGGGGCGCGGCCCCTGGTCCCGGTTCTTCCCTCCCTCCGCGCCCCTCCGCTTCGCTCCTCCGCGCTCCGCTCAGTCCAGAACCGGGACGGCCGCGCCCCTGGGGCGGATGCCCCGGGGGGTGTGACACGCCGTGCGCGGGTCATGAGGCGTGCATCTGCCTCCGGGGACACCCGCCCTCCGGACACCCGCCCTCCGGACACCCGCCCAAAGTTCGCGGCCCGTCTCGTTCTGGACTGAGTGGAGCGGGGGAGCGAAGCGGAGGAGCGGAGGGAGGGAAGAACGAGACATCAGGGGCCGCGAACCGCCCGGAGCGAAGCGGAGGGCAAAATAAACCCAGTGAAGGCATTGCGTCGTTTCACCGTCCGCGCTCATCTGCCCGAGCGGTTGTCGGCTCTGACCGAGCTGGCGACAAATTTGCGCTGGTCCTGGGATGCGGCGACCCAGGATGTGTTCGCGGAGCTGGACCATGCGCTGTGGGTCGAGGTCGGGCGGGATCCGGTGCGGATGCTGGGGGAGGTGCCGGCCGAGCGGCTGGACGAGCTGGCGGGGGATGAGGCGTACACCCGGCGGGTTGATGCCGCCGCGGCTGATCTGCGTGACTATCTGGCCCGCCCGCGCTGGTTCCAGCGGCAGGAGCAGGGGCCGAAGGGGATCGCGTACTTCTCCATGGAGTTCGGCGTCACCGAGGTGCTGCCGAATTATTCTGGCGGGCTCGGGATTCTGGCGGGTGATCATCTCAAGGCGGCCTCCGATCTCGGGCTGCCGCTCATCGGTGTCGGATTGCTGTATCGCTCCGGCTATTTCCGGCAGTCGCTGACCGCCGACGGCTGGCAGGCCGAGCACTATCCGGCACTCGATCCGCAGGGACTGCCGTTGCGGCTGCTCACCGACGGCGGGGTGCCGGTGCTGCTGCACGTGGCCATGCCCGAGGGGCGGGTGCTGCGGGCACGGGTCTGGATCGCGCAGGTGGGCCGGATTCCGCTGCTGCTCTTGGATTCCGATATCGCCGAGAACGATCCGGAGCTGCGCGCGGTCACCGACCGGCTGTACGGCGGGGACCAGGACCACCGCATCAAACAGGAGATTCTCGCCGGTATCGGCGGTGTGCGGGCGGTGCGCGCCTATACCCGCGCACACGGCCTCCCCGATCCTGACGTGTTCCATATGAACGAGGGTCACGCGGGCTTCCTCGGTGTCGAGCGGATCCGCGAATTCATGGCCGCCGGAATGGATTTCGATGCCGCACTGACCGCGGTGCGCGCGGGGACCGTCTTCACCACGCACACCCCGGTCCCGGCGGGCATCGACCGCTTCGCGAGCGCCCTGGTTCGCCGCTACTTCGGCGGTGCCCACGGTGAACGGGAATCCCCTGTGCTGCCGGGTGTTTCGGTGGATCGCATTCTCGCCATGGGCCGCGAGGCCGACCCCTCGGTGTTCAATATGGCGCACCTGGGCCTGCGACTCGCCCAGCGCGCCAACGGCGTATCGAAACTGCACGGTGAGGTCAGCCGCGCCATGTTCGCGCCGCTGTGGCCCGGCTTCGACACCTCGGAGGTGCCGATCGGCTCGGTGACCAACGGTGTGCACGCCCCCACCTGGGCCGCGCGCGAATGGATCGACAAGGGCCGCGAGCTCATCGGCGACGAGCTGGTGGAGGAGGCGCGCGGCTGGGAGCGGCTCAGCGATGTGGATCTGCGCGAACTGTGGTCCACCCGAAACGATCTGCGCGGCATCCTGGTCGACGAGGTGCGCCGCCGGGTGCACGCCTCCTGGCTGGAGCGCGGTGCGGCCCCGGCCGAACTCGGCTGGATAGACCAGGTTTTCGATCCGAAGGTGCTGACGGTCGGCTTCGCGCGCCGCGTGCCCACCTACAAGCGGCTCACCCTCATGCTGCGCGATCCGGAAAGACTGCGTGCGCTGCTGCTGGATCCGGAGCGCCCGGTGCAGCTGGTGGTCGCGGGGAAATCCCATCCGGCCGACGACGGCGGCAAGGCGCTCATCCAGCAGGTGGTGCGCTTCGCCGACGATCCGGAGGTGCGCCATCGCATCGTCTTCCTGCCCAACTACGACATGTCCATGGCCCGCTGCCTCTACTGGGGTTGCGATGTGTGGCTGAACAATCCACTGCGGCCGCTCGAGGCCTGCGGTACGTCCGGTATGAAGTCGGCCCTCAACGGCGGCCTCAATCTCTCCATCCGCGACGGCTGGTGGGATGAGATGTACGACGGTGAGAACGGCTGGGCCATTCCCACCGCCGACGGCGTGCGAGACGATCACCGCCGCGACGATCTGGAAGCCTCGGCACTGTACGAACTGCTGGAACGTGCTGTGCTGCCGCGCTTCTACGACCGCGATCACGATGATCTGCCCGTGCGCTGGATGGAGATGGTCCGCCACACCCTGCAGACCCTCGGCCCCCGGGTGCTGGCCTCCCGCATGGTCCGCGACTACGCCGTCGGCTACTACGCGCCCGCCGCCGCGGCGTACGCGGCGGTGGCGCAGGACGATTTCAAGGGCGCCCGGGAGCTCGCCGAATATCGCCGACGCGTCGAATCCGCCTGGCCGGCAGTCAGAGTCGTGCAGGTGGACAGCTCGGGTCTGCCGGATATCCCGGTCATCGGCGCGAATCTCGCGCTGCGCGCCCGCATCGATCTGGGCGGGCTGACCCCGTCGGACGTCACCGTTCAGGCGGTCCTGGGACGCGTCTCACCGACCGACGACCTGACCGATATCCACAACATTCCCATGACCTACGCCGGAACGGATTCCGGCACAGAACTTTTCACCGTCGAGGCCCCCGTTCCGCTCTCCGGCGCGGTCGGCTACACCATCCGCATCCTGCCCAGTCATCCGCTGCTGGCCTCGGAGGCGGAGTTCGGGCTGGTGGCCACGCCCAGTCCCTAGGTCGCCTGTCCCAGTGTGCGTTTCAGGATCTTGCCGGTGGCATTGCGGGGCAGTGCGTCCAGGAAGGTCACATCGCGGGGCACCGAGAACCGGCTCACCCGGTGCCGGATGTAGTTGCGGATCATCTCCGAGTCCAGTCCGGATCCGGGCCGTTTGACCACGAAAGCCGCCAGGCGCTGGCCGAATTCGCGATCGGGCACGCCGACCACGGCGACCTCGCTCACCTGCGGCAGATGTGAGAGCGCCTCTTCGACCGAACGCGGGAAGACGTTCTCGCCGCCGGAGATGATCATCTCGTCGTCCCGGCCCGCCAGGAACAGCTTCCCGGAGGCGTCGAGGTAGCCGATATCCCCGGTGTCGAGCATGCCGTTGGACTCCTCCGGCGGGGTGGCATCGGTGTATCCGTCGAACAGCATGTGATTGCCGACGAAGACCCGCCCGGTGGCCCCGACCGGCAGAATGCGCCGATCCTGGCCCAGCACAGCGATTTTGGTGCCCAGCGGCGGACGGCCCGCGGTGGTGGGCGAGAGGCGCAGATCCGCCGGATCGGCAATGCTGGCCCAGGACACCTCGGTGGATCCGTACACGTTGTAGAGGATGTCGCCGAAGGTGTCCAGGAACTGCAGTACGGTCGCCCCGGCCAGCGGCGCACCGCAACTGGCGACGATTTTCAGGCTGGACAGGTCGTAGCGCGCCCGCACGTGCTCGGGCAGATCGAGAATGCGGTTCACCATCACGGGCACCACGATCAGCGCGGTCACCCTGTGCTCGGCGATCCGCCGCAGACAGTCCTCGGCGTCGAATCGATCATTGAGCACGATGGTCGCGCGAATCGCGGTGGAGATCTGCAGCGCCGCCAGCCCCCAGGTGTGGAACAGCGGCGAGGGGATCATCAGGGTCTCGTTGACGCCGAACGGGATTCGCGACAGCAGCGCCGCCACCGTCCCGAAACCCTTGGGATGCGGGCGCCGCGCACCCTTGGGCGTGCCGCTGGTCCCGGAGGTGAGCACGATCAGATGTCCCGGCCGCGCCGGTTTCTTCGCGGCGATCTCACGCATGGCGATGAGATCCTCGATCGTGGTGCGCCCGGGTTCCGGCGGCCGCTCGCCGGTGCTGAAACGCGGCAGATCGGCCGGCAGATACCGCACCAGATCCTCGAATTCGCTGTCCACGAACAGCGCCGACAGTCCGTGCCGCTGCACGATCTCCTCGATCTGCCGTGCGGGCAGACCGGTATTGAGCAGCACCGCGTCCGTGCCCGCCTTACCGGCCGCCACCATGCATTCGACCATGCCGGTGTGATTGCGGCAGAGCAGTCCGATCGAGGCCCGGTTGCCGAACCCGAGCATGGTCATGGCCCCGGCCAATGCGTTACTGCGCGAGTGCAATTGGTCGAAGGTGGTGCAGTAGCGGTCGTCGATGACGGCCGCCCGCTGCGGTGAGTGCGCGGCCGCGGCCGCATAACCGCCGGCCAGGCTGAACCCCCATTTGGCGAGGCTGCCAAGCTGTTTCAGACCTACATCGGGGCGATAGGTGCGTACCACGCCGGAGGCGACCATCTGCCGGGCGACGCTCGCCTGCAGCTTCATGGGTGAGTCTTCGCCATTGATGATCGTCGCGGTCGGCGCGCCCGTCACCAGATCGGCGACCCGTTTGAGCCCCGCCTGCGTCCAGGCCGCGGCCGCCGAGTTGGGCAGCTGCGCCACCAGCGGATGTACCAGTGCGGCTTTGAAATACGTGACCGAGATCCGCGTGTTCGGGCCGACCTCGCGCAGGCGCACCGCGGCGAAGCTGCCGGAGTCCGGGCAGTGCAGTTCGAGGTTCTCGTATTCGCGGCCGATGCGCACCTGCACCAGCAGGGTGCGGATTTCGATTCCGGCGCCGCCCACCCGCAGCGTCAGGGTGGGGTTCCGGTCGGCGGCATCACGTTGTTCGCACGCGCCGATACCGCGGAAGAGCCGGGGGTAGGACTGTGGCTCGACGAGCACATCCCAGATCGCTTTGCGACTGATCGCGAACTCCGCGATCACATCGATGACATCGGTAACCACACGTTTGCAATTCTCATCTGCCGGTACTTGCCGTCCGCCCCCGGATGACGTATTTGTAACGTCTGAGACAGTAAACCCGCAAGGTTTTCGAAATACCGGTGGGTAATAAGTTTATTTGCCCAGCAATTGCGCTGGAAGTGCTGGAAAAACAAGCATGAGGCAGGTGCGATTGCTCACGATTCGCCGGGCCGAGTAAAGTTCCGGCGAACAGGACAAGTACGGTCCTCGGGGCACCCTTCTGACCTCCTGGCCGACTGGAGACATCACACCCATGAGCACCGTCCTCACGCGCACCAAGGGGCGCGTCGACGAGTACTTCGGCATCAGCGATCACGGGTCGACCGTCAAGCGCGAGCTCATGGCCGGAACGATCACGTTCCTCGCCATGTCCTATGTGCTGGCCGTCAATCCGGCGATCCTGGGCGACCACGGCGTGCTGGGCGCCAAGGGCATGCCGACGCAGGCGGTATTCACAGCGACCGCCGTCGCGGCGGTGGTCGGCACGCTGGTGATGGGCATCTGGGCCAAGTATCCGGTGGCGCTCGCGCCCGGTATGGGGCTCAATGCCTTCTTCGCGTACACGGTCATCCTCAATATGGGAATCCCGTGGCAGGAAGCGCTTTCGGGCACCTTGCTCTCCGGCATCATCTTCTTCGTTCTGGCCATCACCAAGGTGCGCGAGAAGATCATCGACGCCATCCCCATGCAGATGAAACTGGCGGTCGGCGCCGGCATCGGCATGTTCGTGGCATTCCTCGGGCTGAAGAACGCGGGCATCGTGGTCGCCAGTGACGCGACCCTGGTGCACCTGGGCAACTTCCACAAGGGCACCACGCTGCTGGCGTTGTTCGGCCTGCTGGTGACGGTCGTGTTCCTGGTGCTGGGCTGGCACGGTGCGGTGCTGTACGGCATCCTCTCGACCACGATCCTGGGCATTGTCACCGGACTGGTAGAGCTGCCGAATTCGGTGGCCGAGCTGCCGCACGGGCTCGACAAGACCTTCGGCCAGGCCGTCATTCACCTGCCCGACGCGTTCACCGGGCAGATGATCATCGTGGTGCTCACCATGCTTTTCGTCGACTTCTTCGATGCCTCGGGCACTTTGATCGGCGTCGCGAATCAGGCGGGGCTGCTCACCAAGGAGGGCAAGCTCGAGCGCGCCGGACAGGCCCTTGCGGCCGATTCGGTCGGCACCGCGGCGGGCGCGATCATCGGCACCTCCACCACCACCGCGTACGTCGAATCCACGGCCGGTGTCTCGGCGGGCGGGCGCACCGGTCTGACCGCGGTCTCCACGGCCGGCTGGTTCCTGCTGGCCATGTTCTTCTTCCCGCTCTTCGCGGTGGTCGCGGATGTGCCCGCGGTAACCGCCCCGGCGCTCATCGTGGTCGGCGTGCTCATGTCCCGCGCCCTCGGCGATATCGACTGGAGCCGTTTGGAATACGCGGTCCCGGCCTTCATCACCGTGATCATGATGCCGCTGACCTACTCCATCGCGAACGGCATCGCCATGGGTCTGCTCTTCTATCCGATCGTCATGGTCGCCAAGCGCCGCGGGCGCGAAGTGCATCCGGTGATGTGGGTGCTGATGGTCGTGTTCGCCTCCTACTTCTGGTTCCTCGCGAAGTAGTCCAGGTCACACGTTTCCTTCCCGGCAGCGGAATAGCCTGCCGCACGGCTCGGTTGAGTCCCACTGTGCAGCTATGCGGACCACGGTCCGTTTGTAGACGACCGCAGGTAGACCGATGAGGAATGGGAAAGCAATGACGACTGTCGACGAAAACGCCGCCGGTACACGCACTTCCGGTGTGGCCACACGGAAGGGCCTGGACGCCAGTGCCTCCGATATCGGCCTGCTGGTGGCGCGGGTGGGCTTCGGTGCGCTGCTCGTGGTGCACGGTACCCAGAAACTGTTCGGCTGGTTCAGCGGCTACGGCCTGGACGCGACCGCCGGAGCCTTCGAGGGAATGGGCTACGACCCGGGCAAATTCTTCGCCACGCTCGCGGGCCTGAGCGAGGTGACCGGCGGCGCGCTGCTGGCACTCGGCCTGCTGACGCCGCTGGCGGCCGCAATTGTGCTGGGCACCATGCTGAATGCGATCAATGCGACGTGGCACGGCGGGTTCGCGGCCTACGAGTCGGCGCTGCTCTACGCGGTCGCGGCGGTGGCACTGGCCTTCGCCGGGCCGGGGCGGTTCGCGCTGGATGCCGGGCGGCCTTGGGCGCGTAAGGGATTCACCTGGGCCGCGGGTGCGGTGCTGCTGGGTGTGGTGGCCGCGCTCATCACGCTGATCGCGAAGTAAATCCCGAAGTACGCACTGTAATAAGAAGTCTATGGTCCCCGCGCCGCGTGCAGGGCTTGGCGCGGGGACACCGATACTTCCGATGTGGGAATTGGGGGTACACCGGGGTATCGCAGGCCAATTTACTTCTATTCGGAAGTACACACCACTCGTGTGATCGTTTTCACACGGGTGTTTTGTTTAGCTCAGGAGATTTGGTAAGGCGCTCCAAAGCCTTTGTCACCACTTGCGGATCGGACGTTTCCCAATACGGCGGCAACGACGCTCGAAGATATCCGCCATAGCGGGCGGTCGCGAGACGTGAATCCAGAATAGCGATGACGCCGCGATCGTCCACACTGCGCAGCAGGCGGCCGGTGCCCTGCGCCAGTAACAATGCCGCATGATTGGCCGCGATCGACAGAAAACCGTTGCCGCCCCGCGATTCCACCGCGCGCTGCCGCGCCACCAGCAGCGGATCGTCCGGGCGCGGGAACGGAATCCGGTCCAGGATAACCAGGCTCAGCGACGGGCCCGGCACGTCCACGCCCTGCCACAGCGAAAGCGTGCCGAAGAGTGAGGTTTCCGGGTCCTCGGCGAACTTCTTGACCAGTGCGCCGGTGGCATCGTCGCCCTGGCACAGCACCGGGGTATCGAGTCGCTCGCGCAGAATCTCGGTGGCGGCCTTGGCCGCTCGCATGGAGGAGAACAGGCCGAGGGTGCGGCCGCCGGCCGCGGTGATGAGGCGCTCGATCTCGTCCAGGTACGCGGTCGGCAGGCCGTCGCGGCCCGGTGCGGGAAGATGCTTGGCCACGTACAGGATTCCGGATTTGGCATGGTCGAAGGGGGAGCCCACGTCGACCGAATTCCAGTGCAGCGCAGCGGCATCGGACGGGGCCTCGACGCCGCTGGCCAGCGCCGGATCCACCTTGGCGGCGGACTTGGGCGGTAAGCCCCAGGTGACGGCCAGATTGTCGAAGGAGCCGCCGATCTGCAGTGTGGCCGAGGTCAGAACGACTGTGGCGGTACCGAACAGGCGGCTGCGCAGCAGG
This sequence comes from Nocardia sp. NBC_01388, assembly GCF_045040085.1. Classification (NCBI taxonomy): domain Bacteria; kingdom Bacillati; phylum Actinomycetota; class Actinomycetes; order Mycobacteriales; family Nocardiaceae; genus Nocardia; species Nocardia sp. NBC_01388. The sequence goes on along the minus strand of NZ_CP109553.1, from coordinate 5,187,127 downwards.
CCGCCCACCGAGAGCGGGGCCATGTGCAGGGTGCGGCGCGGGACGCCGCGCACCTCATCGCTGGCCAGCCAGATGACATCGCGATGCGCGGACGGGTCCGGCTCCTCGTAGGTGGTGAGCACGCGCACCGCCGCGTCGTGGATTTCCTCGATGGCGGCGAGGGCTTGATTGCGGGCGGCCGCGGATTCGGGATCGGCCTGTGGATTGGTGGAACCCGTAGGCGCGAGCGCGGTGCGGGCATTCCAGGCGGCATCGCGAATGAGCGCCAGCACCGAGGCCGCGCCGTCGGGCATGCGGTCCCAGCGTCCGGGGTTGAGCTCGTCCAGGAGGGTGTGCCAGGCCTCGGCCGCACCCTCGAGGCGATCCACCTCCTGCTCGTCGATGAGTTTGTTGCAGCGTTTGGCGGCCGCGCTGATCGATCCGGTGGACAACTCCGCCGTGGCCACCCCGGTGACCCGGTCGACCAGTTCGTGCGCCTCGTCGATCACCACCACATCGTGTTCGGGCAGTACCTGGATGCCGCTGATGGCATCGATGGCCAGCAGTGCGTGATTGGTGACGATCACATCGGCCGCACCCGATTCCGCGCGCGCCTTCTCGGCAAAGCAGTCCTGCCCGAACTGGCACCGCGACTTACCCAGGCACTCACGCGAGCTCACGCTCACCTGCCGCCAGGCCCGATCACTCACGCCCGGCGTGAGCTCGTCCCGATCCCCGGTCTCGGTATCGGACACCCACTCGTGCAGCCGCTGCACCTCGCGGCCCAGTCGCGAGATGGCGAACGCGTCGAACAGCTCCGCCTCACCGGGCTCGTCCGGAATCGCACTATTGATCTTGTTCAAGCACAGATAGTTATTGCGCCCCTTGAGAATCGCGAACTGCGCCACCCGCCCCAGCTGCTCCGCCAGCGCCCCACTCAACCGCGGCAGATCCCGATCCACCAGCTGCCGCTGCAGAGCGATCGTCGCCGTCGACACCACAACGGTCCGTCCCGTCCGCACCGCATGCCGCAAACTCGGCACCAGATACGCCAGCGATTTCCCCGTCCCGGTCCCCGCCTGCACCGCCAGATGCTCCCCGGTATCAATGGCATGCGCCACCGCCGCGGCCATAGTCTGCTGCCCCTTGCGCTCCTTACCCCCCAGCGCCTGGACAGCGGTGGCCAATAGCTTCGGGACGGGAGGGAGTTCGGGCACGACGGCCAGGTTACTGCTCCCGGCCGACAAGCTGTATTTTTTGCCTCCGCTTCGCTGCGGCGGGTTCGCGGCCCTGTTACCCCGTTCTTCCCTCCTTCCGCTCCTCCGCTGCGCTCAGTCCAGAACGGGGCGGGTCGCGAACTCAGGGCGGGTGTGTCAGTTTTCGACTGTCCCCGCGAGCTCGACGCCCGAGGCGCGGAGTTTGTCGAGGGCGGTTTGCAGGGTGGCGGGGGAGACGGGGGCGGTGAGGCCGAGGAGGACTCGGGTGGTGAAGCCCTCGGCGCGGGCATCGAGGGCGGTGGCGCGGACGCAGTGGTCGGTGGCTATGCCGCAGACGTCGACGGCGTCGATGGAACGGTCGCGGAGCCAGTCCGCGAGGGAGGTCGAGCCGTCGGAGGCGGTGCCCTCGAAGCCGGAGTAGGCGGCGGTGTACGCGCCCTTGGAGAAGATCTCCTCGATGGGAGCGGTGTCGAGCGCCGGGTGGAAATCCGCGCCGGGCGTGCCGACCCGGCAGTGCGGCGGCCAGGAGTCGACGTAATCGGGCTGTTCGGAGAAGTGCGCGCCCGGATCGATGTGGAAGTCCCGGGTGGCCACCACCGCGGTGTAATCGGACACGCCGAGGTATTCGGTAATCCGCTCGGCGACCGCTGCCCCGCCGGCGACGGCCAGCGACCCGCCCTCGCAGAAATCGTTCTGTACATCCACGACGATCAGTGCTCGGCTCATAGCGACCTCCCGGGGGAACGGTTCCTTACCTCGTGCATTGTGCCGCGCCCCGGGACCGCGCGGCTATGTGAGGGGACCGGGCGGCTATGTGAGAAACGTCGTCGGAATCGCCGGTTCCCCGGCCGAGAGCTTCAGGCCCTCCCACGGCAGGCTGATCAGTCCCCGCGCCACCAGTCCGCGGCTGTCCTGCAAGCTCGGCAGGTCCGGGACCACCTCGCCCTTGCGGACCAGGGGCGTCTGCAGATCGCGGACCTCGTAGCCATTGGGTTCGGGCCGCTGCCCGGAATCCGGGTACACGATTTCCTCGACCAGCGTCCCGGTGCGCCGCACCAGCCGCACCGCCCGCTTGGTACCGCCGCGAGATTCCTTGTGCGAGCTGCGTTTCGCCACCGGAACACCGTCGACCTCGACCAGTTTGTAGACCATGCCCGCGGTGGGCGCACCGGATCCGGTGACCAGCGCGGTCCCGACGCCGTACACGTCCACCGGTTCGGCGCGCAGCGCGGCGATGGCGTATTCGTCCAGATCCCCGGACACCACGATCTTGGTGCGCACCGCGCCGAGCGCGTCCAACTGCTCGCGCACCTGGCGCGCCATCACGCCCAGATCGCCGGAATCGATTCGGACGCCGCCCAATTCGGGTCCCGCGACCTCGATGGCGGTGTTCACGCCGCGCGCGATATCGAAGGTGTCGACCAGCAGCGTGGTGCCGATACCCAGCGTCGCGATCTGGCTGCGGAAGGCCGCGGCCTCGTGCTCACCGTCGGATCCGCTGTGCAGCAAGGTGAATGCGTGCGCACTGGTGCCCGACCCCGGGACGCCGAAGCTGCGCACCGCCTCCAGATTGGAGGTGGCATCCAGCCCGGCCAGGTACGCCGCCCGCGAGGCGGCCGGGGCGGCCAGCTCATGCGTTCGGCGCGAACCCATTTCGATCATGCGGCGGCCACCGGCGGCGCTCACCATGCGGGCGGCGGCCGCGGCGATGGCGCTGTCGTGGTTGTAGATCGATAGGGCCAGCGTCTCCAGCAGCACACATTCGGCGAAGGTGCCGCGCACAGTGAGAATGGGGGAGCCCGGAAAGTAGAGCTCGCCCTCGCGGTAGCCGTCGATATCGCCGCTGAAGCGGTAGTCGCGCAGCCAGTCCACCGCGGCCGGGTCCAGGAATTTCGCCACGATCGCGAGTTCCGGCTCGCCGAAACGGAATTCGGCCAGCGCCGCCAGCAGGCGCCCGGTGCCCGCGACCACCCCGTACCGGCGGCCGTGCGGCAGCCGCCGCGCGAATACCTCGAAGGTGGAGCGCCGGTGCGCGGAGCCGTCGGCCAGTGCCGCGGCGAGCATGGTCAGCTCGTACTGGTCGGTCAGCAACGCGGTGCTGGTACTGCCGTCGGCGATCGTCACGACCACCACTGTAGGCACAGGCCGACCGGTCATCCCGTTGCCGCCCGTTCTCCGACACGTCGGCCGAGCTGACGTCTGCGCTGGGCGTGTCGTGTGGGCTGTTGTTTCTCTGCACTCGAGTCGTACCCTGGACGTTATGGGTCTGTGCACAGAAGACGCTGTCCGGATTGCCGCCGGTCCGGCAGGCGCGAACAGGACAGTGTCGGCGGCACCGGTGCCTGTGGCGGCGCCGCACGTGATTGCCGGAGCCTCGCAGGCGATGCCAGAGGCCGTCGAATACACCGAAATTCTGGAAGCCGAGGATCGGCCGTGGGTCACCGTCGTGTGGGACGATCCGGTCAACCTCATGCACTACGTGGCGTACATCTTCCAGAAGCTGTTCGGCTACAGCAAAGGCAAGGCAAACGAGCTCATGCTCCAGGTCCACAATGAGGGCAAGGCCGCCGTCTCCTCGGGCTCGCGCGACAAGATGGAGCACGACGTGCAGCGTCTGCACGCCGCCGGACTATGGGCGACCATGCAGCGTGACCAGTGACCCGGGCAGCTACGGTAGCCCGGTGCGGAAGTGGAGCAGGAAGAACTCCCTGAGCGGGTTGAAACTCCGGTCGGAAATGGACGCCCACGAGGCGGAGGTACTGCGCTCGCTGGTGGGCGCGGTGACCGGGCTGCTGACCGACCGAGCCCGTTCGGCCCCCGAGGATGAACTGGCCGCCCTCACCGGGTTACAGCTGGGCAACACCACCCCGCCGGACGATCCCCGATTGGCCCGGCTGCTGCCCGACTTCCATCGCAGTGAACCGGGTTCGCCCGATGCCGAGCGCGCCGGTCTCAATTCCGCGCTGCGCAGCCTGCACGAACCGGGCATCATCGAAACCAAGGTCGCCGCCGGGCTGGTCATCCTGGAGACCCTCCCGCCGCAGGGCGGCAAGATCATCCTCACCCCCGAGCAGGCCGACTGCTGGCTCAATGCGCTCAATGACGTCCGCCTCGCGCTGGGCACCGCGCTCGATATCGACGCCGACACGCCCGAACATCTGGACCAGGACGATCCGCGCGCCCCCAGCCTCGACGTCTACCACTGGCTGACCTGGATGCAGGACTCGCTGCTGCAAGCGCTCATGCCCTAGCCGTCCGGCTCGGGACACCGTCGGCTCGGAGGTGAAGTCCGTGAACAGTGCTGCGGGACCACAGAATTCGATCACCGATGTGCCGGGCGTGCTGGTCGGACACCAGCACTCGATCGACCCGGACGCGACCCTCGGATCCGGCGCGGCCACCGGCTGCACCGTGCTGCGCGTGCCGGGCGGGGCCACCGCCTCGGTGGATGTGCGCGGCGGCGGACCGGGCACCCGGGAAACCGATCTGCTCGACCCCGGTAATACCGTGCGCCAGGTGAATGCCGTGCTGCTCACCGGCGGCAGCGCCTACGGCCTGGCCGCGGCCGACGGCGTCATGCGCTGGCTGGAGGAGCACGGCGAAGGCATTCCGATGGATCCCGCCGACCCCTCGCGTGTGGTGCCCATCGTGCCGGGCGCGGTGATCTTCGATCTTCCGGTGGGGGACTGGCATATTCGGCCCGGCGCCGATTTCGGATTCCTGGCGGCGGACTCCGCGCAGACGGAATTCGCGCGCGGCTCGGTCGGTGCGGGCGCCGGTGCGCGGGCCGGATCCCTCAAGGGCGGGGTGGGTACCGCGAGTGTGCGCTTCACCGACGGACCGGCCGCCGGCATCACGGTTGGCGCGCTGATCGTCGCCAATCCGGTCGGCTCGGTTTTCGATCCGCGCACCGGATTGCCCTGGGGCACAGGCACGGACGGCCCCGAGCACTTCGGCCTGCGCCCCGTCGCCGCCGACCGCCTGGCCGCCGCGAACGCGCTCCCGGTGAAGGGCACCGTGCTCAATACCACCATCGGCGTGGTCGCCACCGATGCGGCGCTGGACCCCTCGGCCTGCCGCCGAATGGCCACCACCGCCCACGACGGCCTGGCCCGCGCCATTCGTCCCGCGCATTCGCCGCTCGACGGTGACACGCTCTTCGCGATGGCCACCGGCACCGCCGCACCCGGCCCCGGCTTCCCGCTGCCGCCGGCCTTTCCCGCCGACCTGCTCATCCTCGATCAGCTCTGTACCGCTGCCGCCGTCTGTGTGGAGCGCGCCATAGTCGACGCCATCCTCTCCGCGACCTCGGTCGCCGGAATTCCTTCCTACACAGACCTCTTCGGCGCGTAGGGCCGGGCACCGCAGTGCGGCCGGCGACCTCAGCTGCGGTAGGCGGGGTTCCGCTAGCCGATCCTGTCGGGGGCATCCCACGCGGGAGAGCGGCCGGAGCTTCGGGGGGTGTGACCCGAGCCGCCGGGAATAGCCGAATATTCTGACTGGTTGACGACAGCGATTCGCCTGCCCGCGGGCGGGCGTCCGTCGGGTGGTGAGCGGAAGGATTCGACAGTGCTGGTGATCAGGGCCGAGCTCGTGGAGGCAATGGTCGCGCACGCGCGCGCCGATCACCCCGACGAGGCGTGCGGCGTCATCGCCGGTCCCGAAGGCTCCGACCGCCCCGAGCGCTTCGTGCCCATGGTCAATGCCGAGCGCTCGCCCACCTTCTACCGCTTCGATTCCGGTGAACAGCTGAAAGTCTGGCGCGCCATGGGCGATGCCGACGAGGAAGCCGTGGTCATCTATCACTCGCACACCGCGACCGAGGCGTACCCGAGCCGCACCGATATCTCCTACGCGTCCGAGCCGAACGCCCACTACGTGCTGATCTCCACTCGCGATCCCGAGCAGCACGAGCTGCGCAGCTACCGCATCCTCGACGGCGTCGTCACCGAGGAGCCGGTCGAGATCACCACCGCCTGAACACTTTCCGCCGGATACAGCAAGGAGCCCACAATGCCGGTCACCGTCTCCATCCCGACCATCATGCGCACTCTCACCGGAGGTGAGAAGCGGGTGCAGGCCGAAGGCGCGACCCTCGCCGCCCTCATCGACAACCTCGACGCGAACCACACCGGCCTCAAGGACCGACTCCTCAAGGACGGCAAGCTCAACCGCTACGTGAACATCTACGTCGACGACGAGGATGTGCGTTTCTCCGGTGGCTTGGAGGCCGAGGTCCCCGAGGGCGGCACCGTCACCATCCTGCCGGCGGTCGCCGGCGGCGCGCGCTAACCGTGGCCCGCTACGAGTCGCTGATCGCGACGCTCGGCAATACCCCGCTGGTCGGGCTGCGCAACCTGTCCCCGCAATGGGACGGCGACAACCATGTGCGGTTGTGGGCCAAACTCGAGGACCGCAATCCCACCGGGTCGATCAAGGACCGCCCGGCCCTGCGGATGATCGAGCAGGCCGAGGCCGACGGGCTGCTGACCCCGGGCTGCACGATCTTGGAGCCGACCAGCGGCAATACCGGAATCTCCCTGGCCATGGCCGCCAAGCTCAAGGGCTATCACCTGGTCTGCGTCATGCCGGAGAACACCTCGATCGAGCGCCGCCAGCTGCTGACCATGTTCGGAGCCCGCATCATCGACTCGCCCGCCGCCGGCGGCTCCAATCAGGCTGTCGCGCTGGCCAAGCAGATCGCCGCGGAAAATCCGGACTGGGTGATGCTCTACCAGTACGGCAATCCGGCCAACGCGCTCGCCCACTACGAGACCACCGGCCCGGAAATCCTCGCCGACCTGCCCGAGATCACGCACTTCGTCGCGGGCCTGGGCACCACCGGCACCCTGATGGGCACCGGCCGCTTCCTGCGCGAAAAGGTCCCCGGCATCGATATCGTCGCCGCCGAACCCCGCTACGGCGAACTGGTCTACGGCCTGCGCAATATCGACGAGGGCTTCATTCCCGAGCTCTACGACGAATCCGTCCTGACCTCCCGCTTCTCGGTGGGCCCCTACGACGCCGTCCGCCGCACCCGCGAATTGGTCCTGGAAGAAGGCATTTTCGCCGGCATCTCCACCGGCGCCATCCTGCACGCGGCCCTGGGCGTAGCGAAAAAGGTCCAGAAGGCAGGCACATCCGCCGACATCGCCTTCATAGTCGCCGACGGCGGCTGGAAATACCTCTCCACCGGCGCCTACGACGGCACCCTCGAAGAAGCCGAAGACCGCCTCGACGGCCAACTCTGGGCCTGACCCCCTGCCGCACCCGACCCGGGCTCCCCACCCATGGCGTACCCCTCCGCCCCCGACGTCGCGCCTGCCCCTGCTCACGATGCAGTCATCGAGAGGGCTCTCATAGTGGGCGTGTACGGCGTGTCGCCACCGTGAGAGCCCTCTCGGTGAAGTGCTCTGCCGGTCGGTGGGCGGGAGCGGCTGTCGGGTCGGGGCGGGGGGCTGGTGTCGCCGGTACGCTCGAGGCAGAGGTTGGTCTAGGAGGTACTGGCGATGACCGGTGGTGTCGGAGCGTCGTTCGATCCGGAGCGGATCGGTCGGATGCAGAAGCAGTTGACCGATCCGGGGTCGGAGCCGCGTTCGGCCGGTGGGTTGAAGCTGCTGTGGCAGCGGGCTATTGCGATCACGCTCGGATTCACCGCACTGCTGTACGGAATCGAAGGCGTGGACGCCGCCACGGGGCAGGAATTCGATCAGGCCGGCGTCAAGCCGCGCACGGCGGACGGGCTCGAGGGCATTGTCTTCGGCCCTGTGCTGCATGCCAATTGGGAACATCTGATCGGCAATACCGTCCCGGTGCTGGTGCTGGGTCTGCTGACCCTGCTCACCGGTATCGGCCGGGGGCTGGCCGCGACCGCCATCGTCTGGGTGATCGGCGAAGGCGGCACCTGGTTGATCGGGCCGTCGAACACGGTCCACATCGGCGCCTCGGTCCTGGTATTCGGCTGGCTCACATATTTGATTTCGCGCGGCGTCTTCGCGCGCAATGTGGTGCAGATCGCCATCGGCCTGGTAGTGGGGTTGCTGTACGGCTCGATTCTGTGGGGTGTGCTGCCCGGAGACCCCGGAATCTCTTGGCAAGGACATCTTTTCGGGGCGGTGGGTGGACTGGTTGCCGGATGGGTACTCTCATCGGATGAACGTCGTCATCGTCGCGGGGCTAACGCCGGCCGTATCGCGTCGTCGGGGTGACGGTGGACCCGGCCGGCGATTTGGGGGATCCCTCCTTGAGTGAGACAGCAGCGTGGCAGCATGGGGGAATGCGCCTCACCGTGATCGGGTGCTCGGGCAGCGTGTCCGGCCCGGATTCCCCGGCATCGGGATACTTGCTCACCGGCCCGGATATGACTCCCACCGTGATCGATTTCGGCCCGGGTGTATTGGGTGCGCTGCAGCGTTACCTCGATCCCGGTGAAGTCGACATCTTCCTGACCCATCTGCATGCCGACCATTGCCTGGATTTGCCGGGCCTGCTGGTGTGGCGGCGCTACCACCCGAACCCGCCGACGGGGAAGGCCATCGTCTACGGCCCTTCCGACACGTCGCTGCGTATCGGCAATGCGTCCGCGGAGATCGGCGGCGATACCGACGATTGGTCCGATGTCATCGATATGCGGCAGTGGACGGTCGATGCGCCGATTCCTTTCGGAAACGGCCATACGATCGAGGCCCGCCGCATGTTCCATCCGCCGGAGTCCTACGGTCTGCGCATCAAAACCGCTCCCGACCGCACCTTCGTCTATACCGGCGATACGGCACTGTGCCCGGAGGTCGTAGAGCTGGCGCGCGGCGCGGATGTGCTGCTCGCCGAGGCCTCCTGGACCCACGACCCGGCGAATCGTCCCCCCGGCATTCACCTTTCGGGCCATGAGGCGGGCATTGTCGCCGCCGAGGCCGGTGTCGGTGAACTGCTGCTCACCCATATTCCGCCGTGGACCTCCCGTGAGGACGTCATCGCCGAGGCGAAGGCGGTCTTCAGCGGCCCGGTACACGCGGTTTCTCCCGGCGAAGTCTTCGAGATCTGACCGTCTAGGCTGTGGCTCGTGTCTACACGAGCCGATGGCAGGGCGGATGACGAACTCCGCGAGGTAAAGATCACCCGGGGCTTCACCTCGCATCCGGCGGGTTCGGTGCTGGTGGAATTCGGTGGAACGCGGGTCATGTGCACCGCGAGCGTCACCGATGGGGTGCCGCCGTGGCGTCGCGATTCCGGATTGGGCTGGCTCACGGCCGAATACGCCATGCTGCCCGCCGCCACCCACACCCGTTCCGGCCGCGAGTCGGTCAAGGGCCGGGTCGGCGGTCGCACCCAGGAGATCTCCCGGCTCATCGGCCGTTCGCTGCGCGCCTGCATCGATCTGGCCGCCATCGGTGAGAACACCATCGCCCTCGACTGCGACGTGCTGCAGGCCGACGGCGGCACCCGCACCGCCGCCATCACCGGCGCGTACGTGGCGCTCTCGGACGCCGTCACCTACCTGGCCGCCGCCGGCAAGCTGAACGATCCGCAGCCCATCTCCTGCGGTATCGCCGCCGTGAGCGTCGGCGTGGTCGACGGCCGGGTGCGCCTGGACCTTCCGTACGAGGAGGATTCGCGCGCCGAGGTCGATATGAATGTGGTGGCCACCGATACCGGCACCCTGGTCGAGATCCAGGGCACCGGCGAAGGCGCCACCTTCCCGCGCTCCACCCTCGACAAGCTGCTCGATTCCGCGCTCGCCGGGTGTGAGCAGCTGTTCGTGGTGCAGAAGGAAGCGCTCGCGCTGCCGTATCCGGGCGTGCTCCCCGCGCCGTCCGAGGCGAAGAAGAAGTCCTGATGTCGCGCCGGGTGCTGGTCGCCAGCCGTAATGCCAAGAAGCTGAACGAATTGCGCCGCATTCTCGACGAGGCTGGTATCGCTGGCATCGAAATCGTCGGCCTGAACGATGTGCCGCCGTACGACGAGGCTCCCGAAACCGGTGCGACCTTCGAGGAGAACGCGCTCGCCAAGGCGCGGGACGGCTTCGCCGCCACCGGAATGCCCTGTGTCGCAGATGATTCCGGTATCGCGGTGGATGCGCTCAACGGTATGCCCGGGGTACTGTCGGCCCGCTGGTCCGGCACGCACGGCAATGACGAGGCCAACAACACGCTGCTGCTGGCCCAGCTCGGCGATGTCCCCGACGAGCGGCGCGGCGGCGGCTTCGTCTCCGCCTGTGCGCTCGTCGCCGACGGTGTGGAAGAGGTCGTGCGCGGCGAATGGCCCGGCGTCATCGCCCGAAAGCCGGTGGGCGACGGCGGTTTCGGTTATGACCCGCTGTTCGTTCCCGAGGGCGGCACGGTCTCCGCGGCCCAGCTCACCCCGGCCGAGAAGGACGCCGCCTCGCACCGCGGCCGCGCCCTGCGGCAGCTGCTTCCGGCGCTGCAGGCCCTGGCGGACAACTGATTTCAGCAGAAAAAGCGCTCCCCTCCGCGGAGGGGAGCGCTTTTGCGTTGCGGTGATTCAGCGCATCGCGGGTGCTTCAGAGCCCGAAGGCGGCCTTCACTTCCTTGGTCCGCATGTGCTCGAACACGAAGGACAGGAACGGAATCGTGCCGGCCAGGCAGGTCAGTGCCGTGGTGACCGGCTTCCAGCGCGCCTTGATGCCCAGGTCGATGGTGAAGACCAGGTACAGCATGTAGAAGATGCCGTGGATCTGACCGACATAGAACAGCCAGTGCGGTGCGGTGTGGCTGTCGGCCAGGATCAGGTACTTGTAGATGACCTCACCGGTCAGTACCAGCAGCCAGATGCCGGTGATCCAGGCCAGCGTGCGGTAGCGCAGGAGCGCGCCGCGGATCTTCTCGGGCGCGGCTGCGCCGAGCGGGCGGGGCGCGAGGGTGGTTTCACCGGTCGCGACGGGGGCCTCGGAGTTGTCGCGCGCGGTCACCCGGCGCTCCTTTCAGGATGGTTGCGCAGCCCGGCGTCCGTGATCTGCTGATCGAGGTCGCCGGCATGCAGTTCGGCCAGGTATTTGTTGTATTCGGCGACCTGGGGATCGTCATTGGTCGCCGACTTCGGTCGCTCCGGCAGCAATCCGGCCGGAATCTCGCGCGCCACAACCGGTTTCGGCCTTCTGGCGCGTGGAGTGACGACGGGTTCCGCAGCGCTCGCAGCGGAATCGCCGACGGCCGGTGCGGAATCGGCCGCAGCCTCCGGCGCACTGTCCTCCCGGGCCTCCTGCTCGAGTCGCACGAACCGGAAGTACGCCCACACCACGAACCCAGCGAAAAGCGGCCACTGCAGCGCATAGCCCAGGTTCTGCCCCGTGCCACTACCGGATTCGAAGCGCCCCCACTGCCACCACCCCAGACCCAGGCAGGCCACGAACGCCACGATCACGAAGATGATCAGAGCCGGGCGGCGGTGAGGAGCGGACACGACAACCAAGGTACCCGCCTACTACGTCTTGCGTAGTAGGCGGGCTGTTCCGCCTCCCCGAACCTTTAGCGCGCAGCTCGGGGGCCGTTGGCGATCGTGCACGCGTGGTGCGGTTGGGAGCCGGGACTATTTTGGGGGTACCCCAGGAGTTACCCGGCCCGCACGAAATACGTCGTCACGTTCGAGGGCGTCGATCAACCGAGCCCTAGAACTTGTAGGTGACTCCAGTTAGGCGCTCGGACTCTTCCCACTCCCCGAACCTTCAGCGCACAGCTCGGGAGCCGTTGGCGATCGTGCACGCGTGGTGCGGTTGGGAGCCGGGACTATTTTGGGGGTACCCCAGGAGTTACCCGGCCCGCACGAAATACGTCGTCACGTTCGAGGGCGTCGATCAACCGAGCCCTGGAACTTGTAGGTGACTCCAGTTAGGCGCTCGGACTCTTCCCGCTCCCCGAACCTTTAGCGCGCAGCTCGGGAGCCGTTGGCGATCGTGCACGCGTGGTGCGGTTGGGAGCCGGGACTATTTTGGGGGTACCCCAGGAGTTACCCGGCCCGCACGAAATACGTCGTCACGTTCGAGGGCGTCGATCAACCGAGCCCTAGAACTTGTAGGTGACTCCAGTTAGGCGCTCGGACTCTTCCCACAGTCGGCGCCAGAGGTCCTGGTTCTGGGACAGCTTGCTGGAGGGGGCCGCCTCGACCGGGCCCTTGGTGCCGCCCAGGCGGGCGGGGCCCCAGTAGACGGTGGGGTCGGCGTCGGGGACGGTCGCCGCGAAAAGTGAGGAGTACGCCGCGTGCTCGGGGGATTGGCCGATGAGCCGGACGAAGGGCTTGGAGATCTTGTCCAGTGGGGTTTCGGTGCGGGCGAACAGATCGGTGGCCGAGACGCCCGGGTGCACGGTGTAGGACCGCTTGGGCGAATCGGCCGCGGTCAGTCGCCGCTGCAGTTCCCGCCCGAACATCAGATTCGACAGCTTGGACTGCGCGTAGGCGAGATTGCGCTGATAGCGCCGGTGCTCGTAATTGAGGTCGTCGACCCACAGCTTCGGGGTCTGCCGGTGCGCGATGGAGGCGATGGAGACGACCCGGTCGTGAATCTTGTCCAGCAGCAGCCCGGTCAGCGCGTAGTGGCCGAGATGGTTGACGCCCCACTGGGTTTCGAACCCGTCCTCGGTGCGCGAGAACGGCACGTTCATCAGGCCGGCATTATTGATGAGCACATCGAATTCGCCTGTGCTGTCGGCGAATTCGCGAATGGAGGCGAGGCTGGCGAGATCCAGCGCCGCGACCTTCACATCACCCTCGATGCGGTCGGCCACCTGCTGCGCCTTGGCGGCATTGCGGCAGGCCATGATGACGGTCGCGCCCTTGCTCGCGAGCACCCTGGTGGTCTGCTCGCCGATCCCGCCATTGGCGCCGGTGATGACGAAGGTGCGCCCGGACTGATCCGAGATTTCGCTGGGCTTCCATGCCATGGCTGTTGACCTCACGGGTTCGGCGTTCGGCGTGCGCCGGCGCACGCGTCGATGAAATTCCCCTGACCTTACTCCAGAGTAAGTTCAGGCGGTAGACCGACTCGACCCGCCACGCCCTGGTTCCGGCTCAGCAGTACCCGGCTCAGCCCAGCATCCCCTCGAGCGCCAGCGAGCGCGCCGGTTGCCGCAGCTTCTGCATGGCCTTGGCCTCGATCTGCCGAATCCGCTCCCGGGACACCCCGAAGATCCGGCCGACCTCCTCCAGCGTCCGTGGTTCGCAACCGTCCAGACCGTAGCGCAGCGCGATCACCTGCGCCTCCCGCTCGGGCAGCCCGGACAGCGCCACCCCCAGCTGCCCGCGCAGCGCGCCGTCGGTGACGGTCACCGACGGGTCCGGGCCATTGTCGGCAATGAGCGCGCCGAGCTCGGCATTGTCGCTGTCGCCGATCGGGGTGTGCAGCGAAATCGGTTCGCGCGCATGGCTGAGCACCTCCCGGACCTGCAGCACGGACATATCGAGTTCCTCGGCCAGTTCCTCGGTGCTGATATCCCGGCCCATTCGCTGTGACAGCGTCCGCTCGGTGCGGATGACCCGGTTCATCACATCGGCCACATGCGCCGGCAGGCGGATGGTGCGGCCCTGATCGGTCAGTGCCCGCCCGATGGATTGCCGGATCCACCAGGTGGCATAGGTCGAAAGTTTCAGTCCGCGGCGATGATCGAACTTGTCCACCGCGCGCATCAGCCCCAGCGTGCCCTCCTGCACCAGATCCAGCAGTGACATGCCGGTCGGGGTGGGGTAGCGCTTGGCGATGGAGACGACCAGGCGCAGATTGGCGCGCACCATGTGGTCCTTGGCCCGCAGTCCGTCCGCCACCGTCCGCTGCAGCGCACGCCGCTGCGCGGCGGTGAATTCGATTGCCGCGCCGTCCGACTCGTCGAGGCGCTGCCGGGCGGCCACTCCGGCCGCAATGCGCTCGCCGAGCTCGAACTCATGCGTGCCGGTCAGCAGGGGGGTACCGCCGATTTGGCGCAGGTAGTCCTTGATGGCGTCGTCGCTGACGGTGAGCGTCATGGAGGTTGCTCCCTTCCGGCGGGTGGTGCTGGCTGCCATGGCGATGCGGGTCATTGCGGGGAGTCCCCTTCATTTGTACTCGCCGGTCTCGACGGCGGGGACAAATATATGAACGACCTAAAAATATGTCAACAATGAATTTGTGACGGAATCAGCTATGCTCATGGGCATGAGCGCGCAGACCACCGAAGCCGGTAATCGTCCGCTGGGTCTTCGGGAGCGGAAGAAGTTGCAGACCAGGCAGAACATCTCCAATACCGCCACCCTGCTGTTCCTCGAGCACGGCTTCGACACGGTGACCATCGCCGATATCGCCGCAGCCGCCGATGTCGCCAAAATGACCGTGACCAATTACTTCCCGCGCAAGGAAGACCTGGTCCTGGACGTGCACGATGAGTTCGTGGCGAGTCTCGCGCGCACGGTCCGGGATCGGCGGCCGGGCGAATCGGCGCTGGCCGCACTGCGCCGGGACTATCTCGCCGCCGTGGCCGCACAGGCCGCGCTGATCGGGTTCTCCGGGCCGGATTTCGCGCGGCTCATCACCGGCAGCCCGGCCCTGGTCGCGCGCCTGCGCGAATTCCACGAGGAACGCGAGCGGCTGCTCGCTCTGGCGCTGGCCGAGGAAACCGGGGCTGCGGCAGGCGATTTCACCCCGAATATCGCCGCGGCCCTGCTCGGCGGCGTACACCGCGCCCTCTTCGAGGAGACCGTCCGCCGCACCGTGGACGGCGAAGCCAACGATGTCATCGCGGCCGCCCTGACCGGCTGTATCGGCGGCGCTTTCGACACGCTCGAGCCGTCCCTCGGCGGTTATGCGGTCCGAGCAAACTGATCGCCCTGTTTTCCGTGTCGTTGCTGTGTACTCGCTGGTGAGCGCCACATACTGAGCCGATGACCGGTGCCAGCGCGGCCGTTGCCCCCTCCGTGCCCCAGCCTTTGAGCCGGGCCCGAATCAACATCATCTTCGCGACCGTGGTGCTCGGGATGCTCATGGCGGCACTCGATTCCACCATTGTCGCCACGGCGCTGCCGACCATCGTCGCCGACCTCGGCGGCGCGGGGCATATGGCGTGGGTGGTCACCGCCTATCTGGTGGCCGAGGCGATCGCCACCGCGCTGGCCGGAAAATTCGGTGACCTCTTCGGCCGCAAACTGGTCTTCCAGCTCAGCGGCTTCATCTTCATTCTCGGCTCGGTCATCGCCGGCATGGCACACGGTATGGACCTGCTGATCGCGGCCCGGGCGGTGCAGGGCCTGGGCGCGGGCGGGCTCATGGTCACCTCGATGGCCCTGATCGCCGATGTGATTCCGCTGCGCGAGCGCGGCCAGTACCAGGGTGCGCTGGGCGCGGTCTTCGGTGTGACCACGGTGATCGGCCCGACGCTGGGCGGCCTGTTCACCGACCACCTGAGCTGGCGCTGGTGCTTCTATGTGAACGTGCCCATCGCGATCATCATGATTGTTGTTGCGGCACGGACGATTCCGGTCGTGCGCAATGCGGTGAAGCCGATCGTCGACTACCTCGGCATCGCCCTCATCTCGATCGGCGTCACCTGCCTGATCCTCGGATTGGAGTGGGGCGGACAGGAATACGCCTGGGGCTCGGCCACCATCCTCGGCCTGTTCGCGGCCTCGGCGATCGCGCTCGCGGCCTTCGTCGCGGTGGAACTAAGGGCCGAAGAGCCCATGCTGCCGATGCGGCTGTTCCGCAGCAATGTCTTCACCGTCTGCTCGATCCTGAGCTTCATCGTCGGCTTCGCCATGCTCGGTGCGATGACGTATCTGCCCGCCTTCCTGCAGTACGTGAAGGGCGTGTCGGCGACCGCCTCCGGACTGCAGACGCTGCCGCTGGTGGTCGGGTTGTTCACCACCTCGATCATCTCCGGCACCATTGTCGGCCGGACCGGGCGCTACAAGCTCTTTCCCATCGCGGGCACGGCGATCATGGCGCTCGGCCTGTTCCTCATGTCCACCATGAACGCGAGCACGAGTTTCTGGTTGCAGTCGCTGTACATGCTGGTGCTGGGTCTGGGCATCGGCCTGGCCATGCAGGTGCTGACCATCGCGGTGCAGAACAGCGTGCCCTACTCGGATCTGGGCACCGCCACCTCCGGGGTGACCTTCTTCCGCACCATCGGCAGTGCGTTCGGCACCACCATCTTCGGCACGCTGTACGCGAACAAGATCGGCCCGAATCTCGCTGCCGCGCTGATGGAGGCGAAGGTGCCGCCGGAGGTCGCCCAGAATCCGCAGGCGCTGCGCGACCTGCCGCGGCCGCAGGCCCTGCCGATCATCGACGCGTACGCCACCTCCATCGACTATGTCTTCCGCTGGGTGGTGCCGGTCGCACTGCTGGGCTTCGCGATCGCGTGGTTTCTGAAGGAGGTGCCGCTGCGCGACAGTTCCCGCGGCGTCGCTTCCGATGTGGGCGAGGGCTTCTCGGTCCCGGATTCGGGAGATCGCGTGGTGCAGCTGGAGCGGGCCATCGCCCCGGTGCTGCGGAAGCTGCGCGACAATGCGGTGCCGGATTCGGGAATCCTTGCGGCAGCGGGCAGTTCGCTGACCCGCGACGAGGCGTGGGCACTCGGTCAGGTGCGCATGTACCAGCGCCTGCGTGGTTCGGCGACTGTCGGTGTCATCGCTCGAACCCATTGGGTGCCGGAGGAAATCATCGAACCGACCTACGCCAAGGCGCAGCAGGACGGACTGCTGCAGCGTGACGGTGACGTGCTGACCCTGACCGATCGCGGCGTGCAGGAGATCGACCGGGTGCAGATCGCCTGGAAGCGCTGGATCGAAAGTCAGTTGGACGACTGGGATCTCAGCGATCCTAAGGACCGCGTCCTGATGGATCAGGCCATCGACAATATTGCCACCAAACTGCTCGACGAGGCAGACCGCCCGGAGACCGCGACTCGCTGAGTCACCGGACGACCGGTGCCCCGCTGCGGACAACCGCAGCGGGGCACTGTGTTTCAGGGCCTCAGGCGTTGACGCGGACCGGCTGCACCGGCGCCTCCCAATCGATCCGGAAGCGCTGCTCATGGCCCATCGTCTTCTCCGGGTTCATGCGCTTGAGCGCCATCGGCATGACCACACCCATGACGGCGCGGGTGACCGGACCCGCCGCCTTGGTGTGGTTCATTCGCTTCACCCGATTGGCGACGCCCTCCACCCGCGGCCGCCGCAGCGCCTCGTAGGTGGCGAAAGCCGCTGTCGGATCATCGATATCGCGCAGGCAGCGGGCCAGCTCGATCGCGCTCTCGATGGCCATGGAACCACCCTGCCCGGAGGTATTGCTCGGTGCGTGCACGGCATCACCGGTGAGCACCATGCGCCCGCGGTACCAGTGCGGTACCGGCGGCATGATCTGCAGCGCACCGACCACGACCAGATCCTCCGGCTTGGTATTGCGGGCCAGTTCGGCGCCGGGGATGTCATCGGCGTAGACCTCGCGCAGGATGCGCAGCCATTCCTCATTGGACACGGTGCGGGCCTCGCTCAGCGAAAGGTACTGCTCGTGCGGCAGATTCGCGCCCCAAGCGATGCGGCCGTCGGGCATGGTCCAATAGAGGTAGTAGGCCCGCTTGCCGAAGGCGAAGATCATATTCCCCGGCGCGAGGTCGAGCGAGCCCCCCTCGAGGTACGCACCGAAGCCCAGCATTCGAAGGTACTGCGCGTCCGGCGCATTCGGGTCGATGAGCGTGCGCACGGTGGAGCGGATGCCGTCCGCGCCGATCAGCACATCGCCCGTGGCGCTGGTGCCGTCGGCGAAGTGCGCGGTAATGCCATCGGCATGCTCCTCGACATCGATCAGGCGCTTGCTGTACTCGAACTGCACGCCCGCGGCGACCGCGACGTCATGCAGTGCGATGTGCAGATCGGGCCGGTCGACCAGTTGCAGCGGCTCCACCCCGGACAGGCCGGGCAGCCGCAGATGCTTGTTGTTGACGGCCATCGATTGCGCGGTGATCGGTGCGGCGACGGCGCGGATCGCATCCCCGGCGCCGATGACGTCCAGGGCGGCCATCCCATTGGGGGCCAGTGCGAGGTTGGAACCGACGCCATAGGCGGGACCGGGGTAGGCCTCGAAGACGCGGGCCTGGATGCCCGCCTTGTGCAGTGCGGTCGCGGTGACGGGTCCGGAGATGCCGCCGCCGATGACGAGGGCGGTACGGACAGCCGAGCTTGTTTCAGACATGGGTTGTCTCCCTTGAGACTTCGAAAGAGCAGGGTGAGATAACCCCGAATCGGAGCGCGTGCGGAGAACCCAGTTATCCTGTAGTTGCCAAACTCGGTACGAGTTCGCCTGCACGGGCGCGGATCGGGAAGGTATTCCCGGGTCTCGGCGGTGGTGTTGCAGCACCTTCGCCGGGGCCCGGTTCTTGTGTCGTCCGGTATTCAGTCCGGTGGCGGCTGCGCGCCGGGCATTCCCCCCTTCACCTGTTCGACCGCTTCCGCGGGTGTGAGCCCGTCGCGATGGTACGACCGCCACAGTTCGACCTCGGGGAAGCTGCCGTCGACGAGCGAATCGCGCAGGGCTCGCGCCCAGGCGGTCTCGGCCTCCAGCATCGTCAGCTCATAGTCCTCTTCGACCAGGAAAAGGTGCGGCACCGCACCTTTCAGAGCGGCCAGCTGCGTGCGGCCGGCGGTGGAGCGAGCCTCCAGCTTGGCGATTCGCGCGGTGAGCAGTTCGATCACATCATCGGGCGGGAGCACCGAGACTACGGACAGCCCGGCCATGAACGGCCGCTGCTCGGGTTCCGGATCGGAGATGAGTTCCCTTGTCCAGTCGGCCAATTCGGCACGACCGGCATCGGTGATCCGGTAGATGGTGCGTTCGGGGCGGGCGCCGTCGCGTTCACTGCCGGTGATCTCGAGGAAACCGTGTTTGGTGAGGTTGTCCACCACGGTGTACAGCGAGCCCCACTTGACGCCCATATCGTGGTCCTTGCCGAACTCCCGCAACTTTCCGGCGATCTCATAGCGATGCATCGGCTGGATGGCGAGCACCGACAGCACCGCCAGTGCCATCAGATTCCCTACCTTGCGCTTGCGAGCCATTCTGCCCACCTCCTCTGTACTCGTCTACGAATATACGTCCACGAGTATTCGTCTACAAGTACTCGGCGCAAAGAAAAACGCACCCCTTGCCGCGGGTACGGCGAGGGGTGCGCGTGGGAAGCGGGCGTCAGGTGATCGCGAAGCGGGACCGCAGATAGTCGGAGGTGGGCTGATCGGCCGGGAGGAAAGCCTCCAGATGCAGCTCGGCCAGGGTGATGTCGGTGGCCGTGGCGAACGAGGTGATGGTGGTGATCAGCCCCAGCTCACCGGCCTCGTTGCGCAATCGCAGCGGTACCGCGAAACCCAGGTGGTTCGGGCCGGGATCGACCGGCG
Organism: Nocardia sp. NBC_01388; assembly: GCF_045040085.1. Classification (NCBI taxonomy): domain Bacteria; kingdom Bacillati; phylum Actinomycetota; class Actinomycetes; order Mycobacteriales; family Nocardiaceae; genus Nocardia; species Nocardia sp. NBC_01388. The sequence continues at coordinate 5,167,568 of NZ_CP109553.1, read as the reverse complement.
GCAGATAGCTCTCCAGTTCGGCGATGAGCGCGCCGAGATCCGGATCCGGACTGCGGGCCGCGCGATTACGCAGGCTGTCGGTGACATGACGACCCCATTCGGGCAGATTCACCACCCGCCGGGCCAGGCCGTCGGGATGCAGGGCCAGCCGCAGCACATTGAGGGGCGGTTGCAGCAGCTCCGGCGCCGCCCCCTCGGCGAGCACCTCGAAGGCCGCATTGGCCGCCACCAGAATGCCGAACGGGCGGGTCACCACGGCCGGATAGGGGAGATGGCCGTGCAGGATGGTGTCCAGCGCATGCCGCACCGCGCCGAGTTCCGGTGCGTCCAAAGCGGATTCGGGGAAGGCAGGCGCGTATCCGGCGGCCAGCAGCAGACCGTTGCGCTCGCGCAGCGACAGTCCCAGCGACTCCGCCAGCCGGACCACCATGGTCCGTCCCGGATGTGAGCGCCCCTGCTCCAGGAAGCTCAGATAGCGCTGACTGGTCTCCGCGCTGATGGCGAGATCCAGCTGGCTGATCCGCCGCCGGGTGCGCCAGTGCCGCAACTGCTGTGCGAACGGGGTCGCCGTCGTCGCCACCGCCATGATCGTCATTCCTCTACTGTGTGCGCCCCGGTGCCGGCGGGCGATTCCCTGCAGGGAATGACAAGCGCGGCCGCATGATCATTCCCTGCGGGGAATCGCGCCGCTCGCCACCGCCGAACAGACTCTGTGCCATGAGCAATCGAGTCGACAACAGCAGCCTGGCCACGCTGACCGAGCAGTACGTCGCCGTCTGGAACGAGGCCGATCAGCAGGCTCGCGTCAAACGTATCGCGGAGCTGTGGACCACCGAGGGCACCCACGTGCTGGTCGATCCGCCGCAGGTCATTCGCGAAACCGCTGCCGCCCTGAACTTCCCGACCCCGTACATGTCGGTGCGCGGCCACCGTGAACTGGATGCGCGGATCACCCGGGCCTACGAAATGTTCGTCGGCTCCGGCGAATTCGTCTTCCGGAGCCGTGGCGCGGCGCAGCGGCTCACGGAGGGTGTGGTCGGAATCGGCTGGGACATGGTCGCCGCCGACGGTTCGGTGGGTGGCGCGGGCTACGACGTGCTCGCGCTGGACGAGAACGGCCGGATCCACGCCGATCACCAGTACATCGGCCCCGCATAACAGACAACTTCGAGACGACTGCCACGGCTATTTTCAGGAGCACACCATGAATGCCATTGCCTACCACCTCGATCCGCGGCACGGGCTCGACGGGCTCACCACGCGCGCACAGTCGATCCCCGCGGCCGGACCGCATCAGGTGGTGGTGCGGGTGCGGGCCACCTCGCTCAATCGCCGCGACACCATGCTGATGGACGGTACCTACCCGGTGTCCTTCACGCCCGATACGGTGCCGCTGGTGGACGGCGTCGGTGAGGTGATCGCGCTGGGCGACGGCGTGACTCGCGCCGCGCTCGGCGATCGGGTCATGGGCACCTACTTCGTCGCCTGGACCGGCGGCCGGCAGACCCAGGCGCTGACCTCTCAGCAGTACGGCGCCAACCACAATGGCTGGCTCGCCAACTATGTGGTGCTGGAGGAGGATTCGGTCATGCAGGTGCCCGAGCACCTGACCGGCGAGGAGGCCGCGGCGCTCACCTGCGCCGGGCTGGTCGCCTGGGCGGCGCTCAGCAAGCCGATTCCGGCCGGACCGGGGGAGACCGTACTGACCGTGGGCACCGGTCCCGTGGGGCTCTTCGCGGTGCAGCACGCCAAAATGCTGGGCGCGCGGGTAATTTCGATCACCTCCTCGCCGGACAAGGCGGAGCGGTTGCGCAAGCTCGGCGCCGATGAGGTCATCGACCGCAGGGTGACTCCGGACTGGGAGCACGCGGTGAACGACCTCACCGGCGGTGACGGTGTGGAGCATGTGGTCGACGCGGTCGGCAAGCTCACGCTGCCCAAATCCCTTGCGGCAGCGGGCTACAACGCGATGGTTACGCTCATCGGCGCGTACCCGGCCCCGGCGGGACAGCCGCAGGGGGATCCGCTGGGCGGCAAGTACCTGACCTTGCGCCGCATCGCGGTCGGCAGCCGCGCCGATTTCGAGGGGATGAACCGCGCCATTGCCGAGCACCGCATGCGTCCGGTCATCGACCGGGTCTTCCCGTTCGAGCAGGCGGTCGAGGCCTACCGGTACTTCAACGAGGGCGACCCTTTCGGCAAGGTGGTTATCACGATCGCTTAATGTCGGAAAGATGCGGATATTTCTGGCGGGCGCCAGCGGCGTCCTCGGCTCTCGGCTGGTCCCGCTGCTCATTGCGGCGGGACACGATGTGGCGGGTATGACCCGCTCTCCGGAGAAGGCGCGGCGGCTGGCCGCCGCCGGCGCGGAACCGGTGGTATGCGATGTCTTCGATGCGGCGGCCCTGACCACCGCCGTCACCGAATACGGCCCCGAGTTGGTTATGCACCAGCTCACCGATCTGCCCGACGATCCGGCCCGACTGGCCGAGGGCCGCGCGGCCAATGCCCGCATTCGCAGGGAGGGCACCGCGAATCTGCTGGCCGCCGCCGAGGCGGCGGGGGTCTCCCGGATCATCGCCCAGAGCGTGGCCTGGGAGATGACCGGCGAAGGTCAGGTCTCCAAGGAATTCCTGGAGAAGTCGGTACGCGAGGCCGGCGGTGTGGTGCTGCGCTACGGCCAGTTCTACGGCCCCGGCACGTACTACCCGGACGCTCCGCCCGAGCCGCCCCGCATCCACCTCGACGAGGCCGCCGCCCGCACCGCCCGCGCCCTCGATCTGGCTCCCGGACTGTACGAACTCACCGATGCCGAGGGTCCGGAGTTCCTGCCGATCGTCTAGCCCGGTTCCGCCGCAACTGCTGCGGCACGGACGAATTCGCGAATGCGGACGCTGTTGTCGGCGGTCCGCCAGTGCAGTGCCCACCGCACCGGCGGGGCGTCACGCAGCGGCAGATACGCCACATCGGGGCGCGGGTGATAGCGCCGGGCATGCGCGCCGATCGGCAGTACGCCCTGACCCGCGCCGACGAGCGTGAGTTGTTCGGTGGCGGTGGCCGGGCCCTGTAGCACCGTGGTGTGCTCCAGGTCTGCGAATGTGACCGAACGGCGTTGCGCCAAAGAATGATTCGCGGGCACCGCGACTATCTGGGCTTCCGAGACCAGTACCGGTCCGGCGGTGATATCCGGTTCGGCCGACGTGACCATATCCAGTGCGATATCGATATCGCCCGCCCGCAGCCACGGAATCACCTGCGCGGGTTGGGCTTCCCGAATCCGCACGGCGCAATCGGGTAGTTGCTCCTGGAACAGTTCCTTTGCGCGGCTGAGCAATTGGCTCGTCGCGGCGTCCACGAAAGCGACCTCCAGCGTCCCACCGCGACCTCGCCCGGTATCGATGGTGTGCTGCACCGCCGCACCGATGCGATCCCAGGCCGGGCGCAGTTCCGCGTACAGCTCGCGGCCCGCCGGTGTGGCCGTCGCCCGCCTGCTGCTGCGATCGAAGAGTGGAACACCCAGCCGCCGTTCGAGTTTCGCGACGGTCTGGCTGACCCGGGCGGTCGAGATGCGCAGCCTTTCGGCCGTCCGGCCGAAGTGCAATTCCTCCACAAGGGTGAGGAAGACCTCGATTTCGTACCGCTCCAGCATGTGCCGCCTCCGCCTGGATCGTTAAGTAGTGCTTGACGATCGTTGCATATATCGATATTGATGCCGCCGGTGCGCGGGCGGAGGGTGAAGTGGTCCGCACAACCTCAGGAGTCACCGTGTTCGTCACCGAGCCCCACGCCCTGTCCGCCCCAGTTGCCGATACCGGCGCGATGGTGCGGGAGCTGCGCGATCGCGCAGAGATCAGCGATGCCCTGTACCGCTTCGCACTGGGACAGGACCTGCGGGACAAAGAGCTGTTCGCCTCGTCCTTCACCGCCGACGCCGAACTCGATTTCCAGCCGACCGCCGCGAAGTGGGGTGGTGTCGCCCCGCTCATGACCGGCCGCGACTTCATTGTCGACACCATCCTCGGCGGCTTCGCCGGGCGCGTCGACACCACGCATCAGGTGACCAATACCCGCATCGCGATCCAGGGCGATACCGCGCGACTCACCGCACTCGTGGAGGCGCAGCACCTGCTCACCGCCGATCACGGCACCTTCGCCCTGCTGAAGAATCGATACGACGTCGAACTGGTGCGCGAGGGCGGCCGGTGGCTCATGAGCCGGGTGCGCATCGAGAATGCGTGGTTCACCGGCGATCCAACAGCGATCTTTTAGCTATCGAAAGAAATAGATACTGAGCTGCAATATTACGGTGTCATGTAGCCAGTTAATGTTCCTAGCAAATCTGTGTAGCGTCCTGGAAGACGAGCTTTTCGGATCAGCAGGTCACCTGCTCGGTAATCGAAGGAGCTTCCGTGGCGCTCGGCGCCGTGCGTGAGAGACCCGCAGCGACAGACAACGACGGCACACCCGGAGTGGTGGAGACCGGCGAGATGTCCGCGCGCACACTGTTATTGATGCTGGTGCTGTCGCTCGGCATGGTATTCCTCCTGGTCGGCGGCAGTCTGCGCGCCGGGCTCGGCGGTAGCGGCGACGGTGCCGATACCCCGGCCACCCCCGGCTCCAGCTCGAAACAGCACCCGGCGAGCGCGGGGCCGCCGCCCCCGGCTGCCCCGGCCCCCGCCCCGGGGCCACCGCCCGCCGCCGCGCCGCCGCCACCCGCTCCGGAGCCGCAGGCGCCCGCGCCCGCCCCGCAGCAGCAGGCGCCGCAGGCTCCCGTCGCGCCGCCGGTCCAGATCGCCCCCGAGCCCGATCCGCCCGAGCCTGCCGCGCCGCCCCCGCCGCCGCCCCCGCCGATCATTCCGGACATTCTGGCGCCGATTCTGCCCTTCCTGCTGCCACCGCCCCCGCCACCCCCGCCGCCGGCCCCGTAGCGGAGGCCACGGCCAGAATCCGAAGGAAGGACAGCCATGCTCGGTAGCGCATACGAACCACAGGAGGCGCACGAAGGCGATATCAACCCGCGCGCACTCGCGGTGGTCGCGGTCGTATCGGGACTCATGGCACTGGCCATCGGGGCCGGCATGCTGCTCACCGGCTCCGGCGACAGCACGACGGCGGAGGTGCAGCCGGTGCACCGCGCGCCCGTGCAGCACCATCCCCCGAAGCCTCACCTGCCCTCCGCGCCGCCCGCCTCCGCGCCGCCCGCCTCCGCGCCGCCCGCCGTCGCGCCGCCCGCCGCCGCGATCCCGCCCGCCGCCGCAGCGCCGCCTGCCGCCCCAGCAGAGGCCGTGCTCCCGCCGGGAGCCCCGCATCCGGTCCAAGCCCCCGTCCTCGTGGCCCCAGAACTGTTCTCGCCGTACATGACTCGCGTCCCACCCCCACCCGCACCGCCCGTGGCCGCCGCCGCACCCGCAGCGGTCCCGCCACCAGCGCCGGCCCCTCCGCCACCGCCCGCACCCTGAGTGACGCCTGCACTCTGACCGCCGCCTGCGGCTGGGCGGGAGCCTGCGGGCAGACCGGAGCCTGCGGGCAGACCGGAGCCTGCGGGCAGACCGGAGCCTGCGGGCAGACCGGAGCCTGCGGGCAGACCCGAGCCTGCGGGCAGACCCGAGCCCGCGGGCAGAGCCTGCGCGTAGACCGGAGCCTGCGCGTAGACCGGAGCCTGCGCGTAGACCGGAGCCTGCGCGTAGACCGGAGCCTGCGGGCAGACCGGAGCCTGCGGGCAGACCCGAGCCCGCGGGCAGAGCCTGCGCGTAGACCGGAGCCTGCGCGTAGACCGGAGCCTGCGGGCGGACCGGAGCCTGCGCGTAGACCGGAGCCTGTGTCTTGACCGCCGCCTTGCGTCGTGACCGGAGCCCGCGCCTTGACCGGAGCCCGCGCCGTGACCGCGCGGGCTACAGCCCCGAAACGCCTGCGATCTGGCCGATTCCATACGTGACCGCCATGGCCAGCGCGCCACCGATCACCACTCGCAGCACCGCGCGCGCCGCATTGCCGCCGCCGAGTCGCGCGCTCACCGAGCCGGTGAGGGCCAGCGCGACCAGCACGGCCGCGAAGGTGACCGGGATCCGCCAGGAGGTCGGCGGTAGCAGAATCGCGAGCAGCGGCAGTAGCGCACCGACCGTGAAGGATACGGCGGAGGACAGCGCCGCATGCCAGGGATTGGTGAGTTCGCCCGGGTCCAAGCCCAATTCGACCTCGGCATGCGCCTGGAACGCATCATGCGCGGTGAGCTCCTCCGCCACCTTGCGCGCGGTCTCCGCGGACAGGCCCTTGCCCTCATAGATCTGCGTGAGTTCGGCGAGCTCGTACTCCGGCTCCTCGGCCAGCTCCCGCCGCTCCTTGGCCAGCAGCGCCCTCTCGGAATCGCGCTGCGTACTCACCGACACGTATTCACCGACGGCCATGGAGATCGCCCCCGCGGTCAGCCCGGCAATACCGGCCGTGAGAATCGCGGACGATTCGGTCGTCGCCGCCGCGACACCCACCACCAGCCCGGCAGTCGACACGATCCCGTCATTGGCCCCCAGCACCCCGGCCCGCAACCAGTTCAGCCGCGACGCGAGCCCCTCGGCATGCGGTTCGTGCGGATGCGATGCCCCGCTCTCGGGCGCGCCGACATTCGTATCGTCCACGCAGGCAGCCTATGTCAGCGTGTGGCGGCATTGTGGCAGCTGACGATCGGGCGGCGGGGCGGTGGCAGTAGCCCGCGGAGTGCGGCCGGGTTGTTGCGCGGCGGGGGATCGGCGAAGCCGCGGGCGATGAGAGTGATGCGTAGCGCGCGAAGTTTGTCGACTACCTCACGCGTCCAGAGTCCGCATTTCAGCAGGCAGCTGCGCGGGTGGGGCGGAGCGGGCGGTGCGGCACCGCCTCGCCCGGCGAGGTATGGCTCTCGTTTTGCGGCGTATGCGAACAATTTGCTGCAACGATGAGGGTCATGGTCCGTCTTGTCGCTCGCTACTGGTCCGTCGTCATACCGCTCGTCGCTGCCCTGGTCCTGGCTGTTTCCTGGGGTCGCGATCTGGGTCCGATAGTGGTGACGCTGGTATCGGTGGCGCTGGTCGGAGCGGTGCTGTCGGCGGTGCAGCATGCGGAGGTGGTGGCGCATCGGGTCGGCGAGCCTTTCGGATCGCTCATACTCGCGGTCGCGGTGACCATTATCGAGGTCGGCCTGATCGTCACGCTCATGATCTCTAGCGGTGACAAGGCGGCCTCGCTCGCGCGGGACACCGTCTTCGCGGCGGTCATGATCACCTGCAATGGCATTCTCGGTCTTTCGCTGCTGGTAGCCGCGGCGCGCCGGCGGCTCGCGGTCTTCAATGCCGAGGGCACCGGCGGCGCGCTGGCCACGGTCGCGACACTGGCCACGCTGAGTCTGGTGCTGCCGACCTTCACCACCAGTGAACCGGGCCCGGTCTTCTCGGGCGCGCAATTGATTTTCGCGGCGACCGCCTCGCTGGTGCTCTACGGCGTCTTCGTCATGGTGCAGACGGTCCGGCACCCGGGTGACTTCCTCCCCGTGGAGGGCGGCGGCGAGTCGGCCGAGGACGAGCACGATGAGCTGCCCACCAAACGTCAGGCCCTGATCAGTCTCGGTCTGCTACTGGTGGCGCTCATCGGTGTGGTCGGCCTGGCCAAGCTGGTCTCACCGTCCATCGAATCCGGTATCGCCGCAGCCGGATTGCCCGCCTCGGCGGTGGGTGTGGTGATCGCCCTGCTGGTGCTGCTGCCGGAAACCATTGCGGCCGTGCGGGCGGCGCGGCGTGAGCGGGTGCAGATCAGCCTGAATCTGGCGCTGGGTTCGGCCATGGCGAGCATCGGCCTGACGATTCCGGCCATCGCACTGGCCTCGATCTGGATCGAGGGCCCGCTCATGCTCGGGCTCGGGGCGACGCAGATGGTCCTGCTGGCGCTGACGGTGGTGGTCGGCGCCCTCACGGTGGTGCCCGGGCGCGCGACTCTGCTCCAGGGCTGTGTGCACCTGGTGTTGTTCTCGGCCTTCGTCTTTCTGGCGGTCAGTCCCTAGCCGGTCACGCGGTCCAGCGGTAGATCTGCCCATCGCGGAGTTCGTAGCTGCCGGCGGGTTTGACGCCGTTGTGCCCGGAGAGCAGGGCCATGACCCGGGTGCGTCCACGCGTGGTGACGCCGTCCTCGGTCCAATGCACGTAGGGATGTACCAGCTTGGCGAACGCAGTCCAGTCGTCGGCCTCGACGGCACGCAGGACTGCCGACACTGTGTTGTCCACGGGCACAGTGAACACTCCGGCCGACCGCAACACATCAGTACGGCGTAAAACCGCGCATCTCGGACCTTCAAAAACCGGACATTTCGTGTAGCTGCTAGTTCACTCGATTCGCGTTTCGGTATGGCTGGACCTCGCGCAGGCCATGCGCCAGAGGTCCACCCGTGGCGTGTCGCACATCATATCGATAGCCGATCCGCTCTGATAACACGTTCTAGAACCGCAGGTCACATGCCAAATCATCCCGCTGAGCAGGATGAGAACCGCATGTACCGATGAGTAACTCAGCGGCCTGGATCACACCTCGAACCGATTTGGTGTAACCCGGGGTAACCATTAGCTTTGAGGGCAGGCAGTGTTGCCGATCACGGAGAAGAAGATTTGAACCTCGTCACCCGGCGTCGGCTTCGGCGTCTCGTAGAAGTTGTCCCGCAATGACCCGGACCATCCCGCGTACCTCTGCTGTCCGCACCAATGTCCGCATCGTTCGCGACAATTTCTCCGGCACCGCGGTGGCCTCGCTGCGCACCTTCGGCCGCGCGGCCGGCATCGCCCAGGAATCCGTGGCCGGCATCTTCACCGGCATCGCCCGCGGCACCTTCCAGTGGAAGGAAGCCATCCTGCAGGCGTGGCGGCTGATCACGGTCACCGCGATTCCCGCGATCCTGATGGCCATTCCGTTCGGTGTCATCGTCTCGGTGCAGGTCGGCAATCTCATTCACACGCTCGGCGCGGATTCGCTGCTCGGAGCGACCGGCGGTCTCGGTGTCATCAAACAGGGCGCGCCCCTGGCCACCGGCTTCCTGCTGGGCGGCGCGGGCGCGGCGGCGCTGGCCGCCGATCTCGGCGCACGCACCATCCGCGAGGAGATCGACGCGCTGAACACCATGGGCATCAGCCCGATTCACCGCCTGGTGATCCCGCGCATGGTGGCCATGCTGGTGGTGGCCCCGCTGCTGAACGTGCTCATCATCTTCGTGGGCGTGCTCGCGGGCTATATGGTCGCCATCGGCGGTCAGGGCGTCACGCCGGGCAGCTACTGGGCCACCTTCGGTTCCTTCACCACCACCGCCGATGTGTGGGTGTCGCTGCTCAAGGCCGTCATCTTCGGTTTCATCGTGGTGGTCATCGCCTGCCAGCGGGGTCTGGAGGCCAAGGGCGGCCCGCGCGGTGTGGCCGATGCCGTGAACGCCGCGGTGGTGCTGTCGGTGGTCTCGATCGTGATCGTGAACCTGATCGCCACCCAGATCACCGCCATGTTCCTGCCGACGAGGCTCGCCTGATGTCCGCGACGTACGTCCCGAAGGGGCTGGGCTGGGCCGCGCGCTTCTATCACCGCCGCGGCCTGCTGCTGCGCCGCGTCGAGGGCCTGGGCTTCGTGCTCGCCTTCGTCTGGCAGGTGCTCTCGTCGATTCCTTTGACGCTCAAGCGCTATCGCGATGAGACCATGCGCGCCATCACCGATATGACCTGGGGTCGCGGCTCCATCATCGTGGGCGGCGGGACCGTGCCGATGATGATCGTGCTCGGTCTGGTCATGGGCGCGTCCGTGGCCGTGGAGTCCTTCGAGACCCTGGACATGCTGGGCATGGGCCCGGTCACCGGTCTGGTCTCGGCGTACGCCACCACCCGTGAACTCGCGCCGATCGCCGCGGCCATCGGTTTCGCGGCGCAGGCGGGCTGCCGCATGACCGCCGAAATCGGTTCCATGCGCATCTCCGAGGAGATCGACGCGATCGAATCCCTCGGCCTGCGTTCGGTTCCCTTCGTGGTGACCACCCGCGTGCTGGCCGGCGTGGTCGCGATCGTGCCGACCTTCCTGATCGCGCTGATCATGTCGTATATGTCCTGCCGCGGACTGATCACGCTGGTGCACGGTTCGTCAGCGGGTGTGTACGACCACTACTTCTTCCAATTCGTCTCCGGCTTCGATGTGATCGCGGCGGTGATCAAGGTGGCCATCTTCGCGGTGGTCGTCATCCTGATTCACTGCTACTACGGCTTTTTCGCGACCGGCGGTCCCGAGGGTGTGGGTATCGCCTCGGGCAAGGCCGTGCGGGCCAGTTCGGTGGCGATCATCGCCCTGGACATGGTGCTGTCGCTCGGGCTGTGGGGCTTCAATTCGGCGATTACGTTCACGGGGTAGGGGATGCCGAACTACGGAATGCCGGGTGTCGCCGTTGACCGGAAGCGGTCCATGGCGGTGGGTGCGATCGCGCTGGCGCTGATCATTGCGGTGGCGGTCGGCTGGACGCTGTACTCGTCCGCGAAAACCGAAGACGGACTGCCGATTTCGCTGCGCACCGAGCAGATCGGCGACGGTGTGCTGGTCGGCACCGATGTGCGGGTGAACGGTGTTGTGGTCGGCAAGGTCACCGACATCACGCCGGATCAGCACGGTACGCAGCGCATCGGCCTGCGGCTGGATGATTCCCGGCTGTTCGGGATCGACGACAGCGTGCTGGTGGATTACGCGCCCGCGAACCTGTTCGGTATCAGCGAGATCGACCTGCGGAGCGGGCCCGGCGGTGCGCCGCTGCGCGCGGGCGCGGTCATCGATCTGACCGGACCCAAGGCCTCGGCGGTCTACGACGCCACCATGGGCTCGATTCTGCGCAGTGCCTCGCAGGTCGGCGGTTCGGTGCTGACACCGCAGATGGCCTCGGTCATCGCGCAGGCCGCGGCCGATACCGAGGCGTTCACACCGCTGGCGCAGGCGCTCATCACGGCCACGCGCACGGTCGCGGACAACCAGAAGATGCCGCTCTCGGAGCTGATGGGTCAGCTCGGCCCGGCCTTCGACGGCGGCGGTAAGTTCGCCGGCGCGACGGTGCAGGTCATCGACATGATCCGCAGTATTCAACGGCTGCAGGGCAATCGGGCCGACTACGACTCGAATCTGGCCCTGATCACCGGGAAACTGCTTCCGCAACTGGCGAATACGCTGGGGACGGCCGGAACTCAGCTCTCCGGCCTCACCGACATGCTGGCTCCACTGCTGAAGATGCTGGCGCAGATGGTGCCGCAGCCGCAGCAGTCCGCGGCCGAATTGCGCACGCTCATCGAACGTTTGCGCAGTGCCATGCCGGACAACGGGCAGGGCCCGGTCCTCAATGCCGAGATCGATCTGCGCGGTGTGCCCGCCATTGCGGTGCCGCTGCTGGGAGGTGCGCGATGACCGTCAAGGGCGCAGCCTGGCGGCTGGCACTGTTCACCTCGGTGATCGCGGTGGTGCTGGTACTGGTGATCTCCGCGATCGAGCGGCCGGTCTCCGGCAGTACCGAAACCCACGACGCCATGTTCACCGACGCCAACGGCCTCAAGGTCGGTGACGATCTGCGCATGTACGGCGTGCAGGTCGGCAAGATCAAGAAGATCTCCCTGGACGGCGCGCAGGCGCGAGTGCAGTTGTCGGTCAAGACCGATGCGCCGATCTACGACAACAGCAAGCTGGCCATTCGGTACCAGAACCTCACGGGGCAGCGGTATATCGACTTGCAGCAGCAGCCGCAGCCCGGTCAGCGCATCGCCTCGGGTGCGCGCATCGGCACCGATCACACGGTGCCCTCGTTCGATGTGACCAGCCTGTTCAATGGCCTGAAGCCGGTGCTGGCCACCGTTTCTCCGGAGGCCATCAATCAATTCAGCGCCAGCATGGTCGCTTTGATCGAGGGGGATGGCAGCGGTGTCGGCCCGGCCATGGACGCCATCGGGAAACTCGCGTCCTATGTGGACAATCGGCAGCAGGTGATCGGCACGCTCATCCGCAATATGTCGGATCTGGATGATCGGCTGAGCGGCCGCGTGCACTATCTGGTGCCGCTGCTGGCCCGGCTCAGCGATATTTTCGAAGCGCTGCAGTCGAATATCGGTGGCCTGGCGCAATTCGCCATGACCGCGCCGTCGGTGCTCGGGCCCATCGACAGCCTGATGCGCACGCTGGGCATCAATAGCGGAAGCGATGTGGATGCGCTGATCCGCAAGATCTTCCCGGATGCCAAGGAGGCGGTGGACGTCTTCGGCCGCCTGCCCGCCGTACTCGCTGCCGCCGATGCCGCGCTGCCCGCCGATGCGAGCGGCTGGAAGCCGGTGTGCAGCAAGGGCACTGCGGATGTCCCGCCCGTGGTGCAGATGCTGATCTCGGGACAGCAGGTGTCGATATGCAAGGGATAAAGCTGCCCCGCTTCTTGAATAGACTCCGTTTGGTTCGCGACGATCGAGTCGTCGACGACGGCACGCGGAAGAAGCGCGAACTGCGCCTCGGCCTCATCGGCGCACTGCTGGTCGCCCTGGGCCTGCTGGCCGCCGGGGTGCTGTTCGTGGTGCCGTTCGGCAAGCACACCTACACCGCGGAACTGTCCGAGGCGCAATCGGTGAAAACCGGTGACGACGTGCGCATTGCGGGCATCTCCGTGGGCGAGGTGAAATCCCTGGAACTGAAGCCGGACCGCGTGGTCATGCGCTTCACGGTGAATTCCGATGTGTTCCTGGGTGATCAGACCTCCCTCGACATTCGCATGCTGACCATTGTCGGCGGCCACTATGTCGCGGTGTTCCCGGCGGGCGATAAAGCGCTGGGCGACAAGGCGATTCCGGCCGATCGAGTGCGCCTGCCCTACAGTCTGGTCGAGACGTTCCAGGATGCGGCCGCGCCGCTGTCGAAGATCGACGGCAGCACGCTGAACCGCAATCTGGCCGCACTGGGCAATTCCCTCGACGGCGCACCGGACAGCCTGCGCACCACCCTGCAGACCGTGAACACCTATGTGGACGCCCTGGATCGGCAGCGCACCCAGGTCTCCAATGCCGTTGCGGTGGCGGACGAGTACGTGACCATGTACGACGGCGCGAAAACCGATCTTGGCCGGCTGATGGACAATGCCAACCTGCTGGTGACGGTGCTCGAGGACAAGCACACCGAAATGGCGCAGGCCATTCGGCTGCTCAGCGATGTGGTCGGCCGGCTGGGCGGTGCGCAGCCGCAGTGGGATGCCTCGCTCAAGCCCAAGCTGCTTGACGCCATTACCCAGTTGGAGCAGCTCGGAACGAAATTCACGCCGACCCTGGACGCCGCGCACGGTCTGCAGCAGAAGCTGTCGTCCCTGGTGATCCCGGACGGCGGCGTGAGCATCGACCAGTCCCAGCAGACGGTGCCGGTCTGCGTGCCGCTGCCCGGAAAGGACTGCTGATGTTCAGGCGCATGCTCGGCTCGCAGGCGTTCATGTCGGTCGCCGGTGCGGTGGTGGTCGTGGCGCTGGCGGTGGTCGGTTACTTCCTCTACTTCGATCCGATGAAGAAGACCGAATCCTATTGCGCGGTCATGCCGGATTCGGTCGGCCTGTACGTCGGCAACAAGGTGACCATGCGGGGTATCCCGGTGGGTACGGTGACCTCCGTCGATTCCGACGGCGCCAAGGTGAAGGTCGGCTTCTCCGTCGATGCGAAGTATCCGGTGTACGCCGATGCCGCCGCCACCACGGTCGCCGATTCGATTGTGGCGGACCGGAATCTGGCGGTGCTGTCGGACGGTAAGCATCCGGCGCATTGGGATTCGTCGCAGTGCATCACCAAAACCCTGACCCCCAAGAGCATTACCGAGACCCTGACCGCGCTCGCGGACCTGTCCTCGCAGCTGCAGCAGGCGCAGGCTCCGGATGCCCTGGCGCACGGTCTGTCCGCGCTGGATTCCGCGACCACCGGTGCGGGCCCGCAGATCAATGAGATCGTGAAGAAGCTCGGCACGGCGCTGGCCGCGCCCGATGCCGATATCGGCCATCTCGCGGGCATTTTCGATGCCTTCGCCTCGGTGGGCGAGAAGGTGGAACAGCATTGGGGCGATCTGCGCTCCATGCTGCTGCGCCTGGGTCCCGCCCTGGAGAACGGCAGCAATGAATTGCTGGGCCCCGGTGCGGAATTGATCGATCGCCTCGGCCAGGCGCTGCCCATGCTCAATGATCTGGTCACCATTGCGGGCGATCCGATCATGAAGGCATTGGACGACACCCTGCCGCTGGTGCGGCTGCTGCGCGCGAATGTCGGCTCGCTGTCGGAGATCATGCTCAAGCTCCCGGTCCTGACCGATGCCGCGCAGTCCGTCATGGGCTCCGGCATCACCTACGGCTCCCCGCGTGCCGCGGTTCCCATGCCCCAGGCCGATCAGGTGTGTGCCGCGCTGAATGCCACCGCACCGGGCAAATGCACCACCTCCGCCGACGGCATGATCAACGTCCCACTCGTTCCCCTGGTGCTCGGAATGGCAGGTGCGCGATGAGAATCGGACATTGGGAAATCACGCTCGACACGGCCGGTCGCCGCGCCGCGCCGCGCACCGTAACGGTTTGCCGTCGGGTAGCGACACACCTCCCGCAAGCAGGGGATGCGCTCGCCGTAGACGCTGCCGGGCATGCGGAGCCTGCGATGAGGGCAGATTCCGCACGGCGGGCGCACTCCCCGGGGCGTGCAGGCTCCGCGCCGTGGGCAGACGGCCGGAGCCGCACGACCGGCACAACAACCCGCGCTTCGAACACGAATGCCCTCCGTCATCCCGGCATGCTTTTGGCCGGGATCCACACCCGCCGGAGGCATTCCGGCCGGACCCTCGGCCAGACGGTCGGCGCTGTACTGCTCGCGGCAGGTTTGCTCGCCGGGGTCGGCGGCTGCGCGTTCGATCCGTCCTCGGTGCCGATTCCCGGGACCACGGTGTCGGGCGCGACCTATCGTATTCACATCGAATTCGGCAATGTGCTGAACCTGCCCGCGCGCGCCAAGGTCATTGCCAATGGTGCGCAGGTGGGCTCGGTTGCCGGTGTGCGCGTGGTGGATTCGCTGCATGCCCCCGCCGGTCACGGCGGCTACGTGGTGGTCGACGCCGATATCTCGACCAAGGTGCAGCTGCCCGCCACCACCATTGCCGAACTGCGCCAGAACACCGTGCTCGGCGATATCCACCTGGCGCTGACCACTCCGGCGGACGGCTTCGGAACGCTGCTGCGCGACGGCGGCACCATTCCGCAGGAGCGCACCCATCCGCCGGTGCAGCTGGAGGACACCATGGCCGCGCTGGCCGCCTTCACCCAGGGTGGGGCGGTGAATCAATTGCAGGACATCATCAATCGCTTCAATGCGGTGCTGCCCGCCGATCCGAACGAGACCCGGCGGATCGCGCAGAATGCCGAGGGCAATGCCGTCGATCTGGCCGCCAATCTGGACCAGGTGGATTCGCTGCTCAACGGTCTGGGCACCAATGCGCAGGTGCTGCACGATCGCGCGGATTTCCTGGATCACCAGCTCAGTCAGGAGTCGGTGGACGCCATGACCGGCATAACCAACTCCATTCGCGGTGTGACCCAGATCTTCGCGGCGCTCGGTCAGCTGGGTCCCTCGCTGACGTGGCTGACCCCGGTGGTCACCTCGGCCGATGCGGCGGCGAAAGCCTTTGTCCCGCTGGCTTTGTCGAGTAAGCCGCTGGATCTGTCGGTGCCCTCGAATCTGTCGATGCTGGTCGACCTGCTGCGGGACAAGCTGATTCCGTTCGTGGAGCACGGTCCGAAGGTGAATATCACCGGCGTCACGGCGGATTCGGTCTCCCGTGACGATCAGGTGAGCGGGATTCTGTCGACCCTGCGCATGATCGGAGCGGTGCGATGAAGACCGGATCAATGATCTCGCTCGGCGGTATCGCCGCCGTCACGCTGGTGAGCGCGAGCTATCTGACCTTCGGTGTGGTGCGGGCCGATCCGTTCGCCGAGTACACCCACGCCTCCATGGTGCTGGCCAATTCCGGTGGGCTGAGCGTCGGTTCGCCGATCCTGCTGACCGGTATGAAGATCGGCAAGATCACCTCGGTGGAGAGCACCGTCGGCGGTGTCGAGGTGGGCTTCCGAATCGACGCCGACCGCAAGGTTTCCACCGACAGTGTGATCAGCATCGAGCAGCTCTCGGCGCTCGGCGAACCGTATGTGGAGATCCGGCCCAAGACCGGCGCCGCCCCCTACCTGAAGGAGGGGCAGCGGCTCGATACGTCCACGGTCAAGTCGCCGCTCTCCATTCCGGCGGTGTCGCGCCTGGTCAATCAGGTCATGAACCAGCTCGACCCGACTGTCGCGGCCTCGCTGGCCGGCACCCTGGGTACCGCGTTCCACGACACCGATTCGGCCATGCCGTCGCTGACCCGTGCGGGTGATCTGCTGGCGGCGGCAATCTCCAGCCGCGAGCCCAAGATTGCTCAGCTACTGAACAGTTTCCAAGTCGCGGCCTCGAATATGGACGGCATCGGCGCGGCCACCGCTGCCGCTGCCCCGGCATTCTTGCAGTTCGAGCAGTCGCTGAGCGACCTGGTCGAGGCGGTCGGTAGACTCGTCGACAGAGCCCCCGGACCGCAGGCATATGTCAGCGGCAATGGTCTGGCACCCTTCCTGGCGAAGCTGACCGACTGGTTACAGCAGGCCGGACCCGAACTGAAAACCCTCGCGCCCCAGCTGCAGCCGCTCGCGGATGCCGCACGCACCACCGGGCCGCACATAGATATCAGCAGCCTGATCTCGCAGGCCCTCGCCAGCACCGGCGACGGCGCCGTGCGCGTACAGGTCAACGTCAAGTAATACGAAGAAGGAGAAGCGGATGTCCGAGGACACCCAGCCGAAGCGGGCAGTCGACGCGGAGGACTCCGCCGTCTCCGCGCCCGAGACGACCACCGCCCCTGCCGTCGCGGCCCCCGAAGCCGCGGCTACCGGGACGACGACGCCCGAGACCGAGCCCACCGGAACGTCCCCCACCGGGACCGCAGTTCCCGTGGCAGCGACTCCCGCGGCCGAGACCACGAAGGCCGCCGCCCCCGCCGCCCCGGCGAAGACGGTGTCGCTCAAGCTCTCCACCCTCGGCCTGGCCGCAGCGGCCGTCGTACTCATCGGCGCACTCATCACGGTGAGCACCCTCTGGCTCTCGGCTCGCGGCGACCTGAGCGACCGCGATGCCGAGGCCGCCGCCGAGCAGCACGCCGAGCAGGTCGCCACCGACTACTCCGTCGGCGCCTCCAATATCAACTTCAGCGACCTGAATTCCTGGACCGGCCGCCTCAAGGCCAATACCACTCCGGCCCTGGGCAATAAGTTCGACGCCACCGCCCCGAAGCTGCAGGAGATCCTGGTCCCCCTGAAGTGGACCTCGAGCGCGACCCCGGTCGCCGCGAAGGTCGTCGGCCGCGACAACGGCCTCTACCAGGTGGACGTCTTCCTGAACGTCACCTCGACCAACGCGCAGAACCCCGACGGCGCCCAGACCACGGTCACCTACAACGTGACGGTCGACCCCAACAACGGCTGGAAGGTCTCCGACGTCGGCGGCACCGCCCTCGCCCTCCCCAAGCAGTAGCGCCAGCACCCCGCCCGGAAAGCCACAGCACCCTGGCCTCGGGCGGCATCGCCGGCACCCCGGCCTCGGCGGCAGCGCCGGCACTTGGCGTCGGCGCTGGCACCCTGGCCTCGGCGGCAGCGCTGGCACCCTGGACAAAGAGCACCCCGATTCGATGACCGTGCGGCGCGCCGTCGGGCACATGTTCAATCGACCGCGGTCATGAGAATGCCTTCGGCTTCGTACATTTCGCGAGCGCTGGTGCGTGTCAACATATTCAGCGCGGCCTTCGCCATCTCGTCCACGGCGTGGCCCGGGTGTACGACCCGATCGTCCGCGGTGAAAGCGGCCTCGGCGGCAGCGCCCTTGTCGTCCCGGCGTGCTTTTGGCCGGGATCTCGCACAGCGCAGTGGATTCCGGCCAAACGCACGCCGGAATGACGGGGGATTCCGGCTTTCCAGTCCTCAGCGGCGGAGCAGGTCTGCGAGGCGCACGGCCAGCGCCACGATGGTCAGCGTCGGGTTGGCGTGACCGTTGGTGGGGAAGACCGAGCTGCCCGCGATGTAGAGGTTGCCGATCCCGTGTACCCGGCAGTCGGCATCCACCACGCCGGTGCGGGGGTCGGCGGACATGCGGGTTGCTCCGCTCGGGTGCGCCCAGTCGGTGAGTTGTGCTGGGAGACAGCTGTTCTCCTGTGTCCACTCGGCGAGCGCCGGTGGTGCGAAGCCGAGGCGGGTGAACTCCGCGGCGACCAGTGCGGCCGCCCGGCGGACGGTGCTGTCCTCCTGGTCGTGCACCTTCCAGTCGATCCGCGGCAGCGGCGTTCCGAGCCGATCCACCTTGTCGCCGAGCGTGATTCGGCTGTCGGGGTGTGGCGCCTGCTCCACCATGCAGCGCAGCTCCACGTGTTCGAGCTTGTGCGGTAATCCGGTGTGGTCGATGAGGCGGCGTTTCGCGCCGGAGAGCATGAGCCCGGGATTGCTCGCGACCGTGCGGGCATCGTGCAGATTCACCTGCCCGCGTAGCAGTTTCTTCACCGATTCCCAGGGATCGTCCTCGGCGGGCACCTCCTGAATCCACAGGCCGCAGTTGAGAAGTCCCTCCGCGGACTGGATATCGGGGGACAGTGCCATGCCGTGCAGGAAGGTGTGTTTCCCGGTCCGCGTTCTGACGACGTATTTGCCGAAGCGGTCGCGCGCCGCCGCCGAGGTGTGCGGATCGAGCGCGCCGATCACGCCGCAGCGGTGATCGAGCAGATACCGGCCGACCGCATCGTGCCGATTGCCGAGGCCGCCCGGCACCGTTCGATCGGAGGCGAGCAGTAGTCGCGCATTCTCGATTCCGCCGGTGGCCAGCACAATGCGTGCGGCATGCACGGTGCGCGTTTTCCCGTCCGCGTCGGCGAGCCGTAAAGCCAGCACCTGGGTGCCCCCGGGATCGGTATCGATATGCGTGACGGTCGCGCGCACCACGATACGCACATTCGTGGCCGCGATTCTCGGCAGCTGCGCGCCGAATCGCATGCTGTCGAAGGGATCTCCCGGATCCCGGCTGATCTGCCAGAAGTAGGGCCATAGTCGCCTGCGGTCCAGATCCTGTGGTGGGGGAGTGCGATCGGCGAGTTCCCAGAATCGATCGCCGGTGAAACCGGTCCCGTATCCGAGCCCGAGGTGCGCGGCCGCGCGGTCGAGATATGGTGCCAGTTCGGTGAATTCGAACGGCCAGCCGGAGTGCGCCACCCACGGCCGCGCCGCGAAATCCAGTGCGTCCAGCGGCGCGCACCGTCCGCTCCAGGTGTGCGAACTGCCGCCGAGAACTCGATTGCGCGCGTTGCGATATGGCTCGGCCCGTACCGCACCGATATTCTCCAGATCATCGAGTTCATCGGTTTCCGGCGCGGTTTCCGGTCCGCCGCTCTCCACCAGCAGCACCCGTAGCGCGCTGCCCGCCAGCTCGGCCGCTATTGTCGCCCCCGCCGGTCCCGATCCGATGACGGCGATATCCGCCGCGAGATCGGTGTCCCGCACGGCCCGTAGATCGTCGATACGCACCGGAATTCCTCCCGCACCCGCATCCACCCCCGGCGACAGACGCGTTCTCCCATAGCCGCGCTCATCGTAACCGTTCAATTGCCGGTACGCGGAGCAACTTTCACTCAGCAACCGCGCTGTAGAAATGCCCGCACATATCCTGCGGACTGCCGCACATACATCCACGCCCAGAAGGTCACGCCCGAATCGCTGGGGCTCGCCACCATGGTTATTTCTCCGGAAAAGCAGCGCTCCACGATGTACCGCGCCCGCGATACATGCGGCGTGTAGGTCACCACGATGATGTGCTTCCAGCCCCGCGCCTGCGCTCGCCGCCGAATCTCTCTGGCCTCACCCTGCGTGGTCCACGGATCGGGCACAAAACACGACACGGTGAAGGTGTAATGACCATTGCAGTAGCGATCCATCTGACGGTCGTTCACCCCGGTTGACCGCGATATCAGCAATTCCGGCGCGAGTCCCTGCTTCGCCAGTGCCACGCCCATATCGAAGCGGGCATAGGCCGTTCCGCCCAGCACAACGATCGCGTCGGCCGGGCGCAATGGATCTACCTGCGGATGTATATAGACCGGCACTCCGGCGAACCCGATTCCGACCAGCAGTGCCAGCGCCGTGAGCACTGCGGCGGCGAGTCGTCGGTAGCTGGGCACGCATTCGACGATACGCGTTGCGCCAGAGTGTATTTCGAGGTCGCGTGTCCAGCTCGCCGGGGTGTCGAGCAACATACCGGACGGTGGATTGCGATCCAGGTCACTTTCGTGCGATAGTTCACGAATCTTGTGAGACGAAGCGGTCTCACATTGACCGGAGGGCAGTCGTGTGATCCAGGGGAAGACGGCGCGGCGCATTGTCGTAGCAAAGGCGGGAATTGCCGTGGCACTGGCGGGAATTCTCACCTCGGTGGTGGTGGCGACCGGCTCGGCCGGCGCGGATCCGGTGGCGGTATCACCCGCCGCCCCGATTCCGCTTCCGCCCGAACTGGATCCGGGCTTCTACCATCCGGCCCCGGACCTGGTGGCGGGCAAGGCCCCGGGCGAGATCATCGCGGCCCGGCAGATCAATGCCTCGAATTTCGGTGTGATTCCGCTCAATGTGGACGCCTGGCAGCTCTCCTACCGCTCGAACGACAGCCGCGACCAGCCCATCGCGGCGGTCGCGACCGTGCTGAAGCCGCGCGGCGCGGCCCCGGACAAACTGGTGTCGATGCAGATCGCCGAGGATTCGCTCGCCGGATACTGCGCACCGTCCTACTCCCTGCAGCAGTGGTCGCTCGGCGCGGTCGGCGGTCAGATCGTGGTGCCCGCCGAATTCGTCATCTCGCAGGGCGCGCTGCAGCAGGGCTGGGGTGTGGTGATTCCGGATCATCAGGGCCCCGGCGAGGCCTACGCGGCCGGACCGCTGGCCGGTCGCATCACCCTGGACGGCATTCGCGCGGCCCGCAATTTCGAGCCCATGCAGCTGGCCCCGGATGTCCGCGTCGGCATGTACGGCTACTCGGGCGGCGCCATCGCGACCGGTCACGCGGCCGAGCTGAAGCGGACCTACGCCCCCGAACTGAATATCGTCGGCGCGGCCGAGGGCGGTGTGCCCGCCGATCTGGGCATGACGCTGAATGTGGCCAACGGCCAGGCCACCTCGGGCCTGATCTTCGCCGCCGTCCTCGGATTGACCCGCGAGTACCCCGATTTCGCCGATTTCGTGAACGGCCATCTCGATCCGCTGGGCCAGACCCTGGCCGCGGTGAAGAACAACCTCTGCGTGCAGTACACCTCGGCACTGCTGCCGTTCCTGAATCTGAAGGGCATGCTGCACACCGCCGGTGACCCCATGCGGGAACCGGCGGTGGCCGATGTGCTGGACAAGACCCGCATGGGCAAGTCGGTGCCCGCCATGCCCATGTACATCTGGCAGGCCAATCCGGACGAGATCATTCCGGTCGCTCAGGTCAATACGCTGGTGGACACCTACTGCCAGGATCCGTCGGCCTCGGTGCAGTACACCCGCGAGCATTTCGGCGAGCATGTCGCGACCGAGATCTCCGGCGGCGGTCTGGCCATGCTGTGGCTGAAAGACCGGCTGGACGGTATCGCGGCGCCCGCGGGTTGCTCCATCTCCGATGCCGGCTGGCTGGCACTGGACCCGAGCGGCCAGGCCATGCTGGCCTCCACCTTCGGCGAGACCTTCGCATCATTCTTCGGAAAACCGGTGGGCGCCAAGTAGTTCGGTTGACCCCCTCGCCGGGGCCGATCCGGCAGAATACAGCCATGGAACTCGGCCTGCACTACTGGAACTTCACCACGCCCGCCGCGCCGGAGCTGATCGCGCCGACGCTCACGCGGACCGCGCGGCTCGCCGAACAGGCGGGCTTCGCGGAGTTCACGGTCATGGATCACTACTTCCAGATGGAGGCCCGCGCCGGCGCGGACGAGCCGATGCTCGAGGGCTATACGACGCTGGGCTATCTGGCGGCGGTGACCGAGCGAATGCGCCTGGGGCTCTTGGTCACCGGTGTCATGTACCGGCATCCGGGACTGCTGGCCAAGATCGTCACCACCCTGGATGTGCTCTCCGGTGGCCGGGCCCAGCTGGGCATCGGCGCCTCCTGGTACGAGCGCGAGCAGCGGGGCCTGGGTGTTCCGGTGGTACCGGTGGCCGAGCGCTTCGAGCGGCTCGAGGAGACCCTGCAGATCTGCCTGCAGATGTGGGGTCCCGATAACGGCCCGTACAAGGGTGAGCACTATCGGCTGGCCGAAACGCTGTGTGTGCCCGCACCGTTGAGCGGGCCCCGGCCGCCGATCCTCATCGGTGGCGGCGGCGAGCGCAAGACGCTGCTGCTGGTCGCACGCTACGCCGACGCGTGCAATCTGTTCGCCGTGAGTGTCGAGGATGTGGCCCGCAAGCTCGATATTCTGCGCGCACACTGTGAGGCCGAAGGCCGTGACTACGACGCCATCCGGAAGACCGCCTGCTATGTCGCTCCCGTAGTGGAGGCGCCGGATCAGTTCGTCCGCGATCTCGAGCAGTACTCCGCGCTGGGCATCACGCTGATCAACCTCATGCCCGACGGCGACCCGGTCGCCTACACCGAAAAGGTCGCCGAACAGCTGGTCTCCCGGGTGCGGGACCTGTAGTCGGATCCGTTCCCGAGACGGCAAACCGGGGCGGCCGGTATCATCGCGCGCGCTGCTCATCATTTGGAGGATACGTGCCCGCAACTCCCACTGCCGCCGAACTACTGGCGACCGTCGAAGCCTCTCCGCAGGCGGTAGGGGCGCACGATCGCGCTGCCTGGGTCGGCCTGTTCGCCGACGACGGCAGTGTGGAGGATCCGGTCGGTTCGCGGCCGCATATCGGCAAGGCCGCGATCGAACGGTTCTACGACACCTTCATCGGCCCCAACGGCATTGCCTTCGATATCGCCAATGACGTGGTGTGCGGTATGACGGTCTTCCGGGATCTGACCATTGCCACCACCATGTCGACGGGCGTCACCCTGCACGTGCCCATGCATCTGCGCTACGACCTGGCCGATATCGACGGCGTGCTGAAAATCCGTGCGCTGCGGGCGCATTGGGAACTGCCCGGCATGATCGGCCAGCTCCTGGGTTCGGGCGTGCAGGGTCTGCTGGCCGGCGCGAAGCTGGGCCCGCAGCTGATCGCCAATCAGGGCATCGGCGGTGCGCTCGCCTTCATGAAGGGCATGCGCAGTGTCGGCGCGCCGGGTAAGCAGGCGGCGGGTCTGCTGCTGGATGCGGTCGGCCGCGGTGAGGCCGCCGGCGCCCAGCGGGTGCTGGCCCCGGTGCCCCGCCTGGCCTGGGCGGGCGATGATCGAATGTCGCTGGCGGACTTCACGGTTCGCGCGAAGGGGTTGCGCTGGAGCAAGGCCATCGCGGCGGGGCGCACGGTGACCGTCTCGGTGGAGACCCGCGACGGCCTCGGCATAGCGGAACTCGATTTCACCGATCGAGGCGCACGCATCGAAGCCGTGCGGGTCTGCGTGCCTGCTCGCTGAATCACACTGCGGCAGCGCATGATTCGGCTGGCACGGCGCCCGGTTCGGCTGGCACGGCGCCCGGTTCGGCTGGCACGGTGCCACGGTCGGCTGGCGCCGTGCCACGGTCGGCTGGCGCCGTGCCGAATCAGGTTGCCGCGGTGCTAGTCCAGCAGTCCGGCGATCTCGGCCACCGGGCTGTTGCGGCTGAAATTACTGCCACCGGCGGCGCCGACGACTTTGCCGTGCACGGCGATCATCCACTGTCCGCACACGCATCGTAGGTACTGCACCGACCGGTGGGAGGACACGGGGGCGGGGGAGGGCCAAGCGCAGGAGGGGCATTCGGCTATCACCACCTCATCCTGCGCGGATGTGCTGCGGCGTGCTCGGACCGACACGCGTAAACCCGCAAACTAATTGCGACAATTGCCTGGTTCACTTTGCGTGATTCGCCAATGGATACAGGCGAACTCGCCTCGGCCGGTGTCGGGAGATCACCTCAGTTCGGCGTGGACCGCGCGCGGCGGACGGCCGTCGGTGTTGTGCCCCACCAGCGCTGACAGCATCGCGTGAAAGTGGACTGTTCGGACAATCCGACCAGTGACGCCACCTGGCTCATCGGCATATCCGTGGTGGTGAGATAGCGCCTCGCCTCGCCTCGCCGCACCTCGTCCAGCAGCGTCGCGAATGTGGTCCCCTCGGCCGTCAGCCGCCGCTGCAGGGTGCGCGGATGAACGGTGAGCAGCCGTGCGACAGCGCCGATTTCGGGCGCCGCGGTGCCCAGCAGTTTCTGCAGCGTGATGCGCACCTGCGGGGTGATCGCCATGGACGCGTCCCCGGACTGCTGTGCGAGGAAGGCCATGGCGAGCCGATGCAGGTTCTCGTCACCCCCGGAGAGCGGGCGGCCCGCCAGGCTGCTCGGCACCCGCAGCAGTGCGGCCGGTCGCTCGATTCGCACTGGGGCGCCGAAGAATTCCTCGTAGACGTGAATGGGCGCCGCCGGCCGATAGGGCAGCTCCACCGACCGCAATCCGTACCGGTCCTCGACCAGTCGCTGAATAGTGCGGTGTACGAACGCCAATCCCACATCGGTGCCCTGCACCGGCGTCGGCAGTCCGGCCATGGTCACGCCGTACCGCAGTGCGATGACGCTGCGATCCCCGTACGGGTCCGGCTCCATGGTCAGGCTCAGCGATCGCGCGTGCACGAACAGGTACCGCGAGGTGCACTCCAGGACATCGGCGAGCGTGGGCGAGTTCCGGATGGCCAGGGTGAGCGGTCCGAGCATGTCCAGGTCCTGCCGCCGCGACATGCGCAGTCCGAGATCGGGGCAGTTCAGCTGCTGCGCCGCGAGCTCCATGGCCGCGGCCACCGCATGGTCCGGAATGAGCAGATCGTCGGTGTCCAGCGCCTCGACGGGCAGTCCGCAGGCGGTGGCGAACTCCTCGGCATTGCCGCCGAGCTCACCCACCGTCAGGCGGAATCCGCGCAGTCCCGCGGACCTGATGACCGACATGTCGTCCAGAATCAAATACTTGTCGCGCAAAGTCAAGAAAGGGCCGCCCCGCGCACACAGACTGGAGATCATGAGCGACGCGACTTCCGTCACAGCCGAGCACCTCGACGTAGTCATCGTCGGCGCCGGACTCTCCGGCATCGGCGCGGCCTACCGATTGCAGGCCGAACATCCCGGCCGCAGCTACGCCATTCTCGAATCGCGCGCGGCGCTCGGCGGTACCTGGGACCTGTTCCGCTATCCGGGCGTGCGCTCGGACTCGGACATGTTCACCCTCGGCTACCCGTTCAAGCCGTGGCGGGACGCCAAGTCCATTGCCGACGGGCCGTCCATCCTGCGCTATATCGAGGACACGGCGAAAGAGAACGGCATCGACCGCCACATTCGCTTCGACACCAAAGTCACTGCGGCACAATGGGACAGCGCCGCCTCGCACTGGACCCTGACGCTGGCGGTCCGCACCGCCGACGGGCTCGAGGAGCGCACGCTCACCTGTGGATTCCTGTACTCGTGTGCCGGTTACTACAACTACGAGCACGGCCACGAACCCGTCTTCCCCGGTATCGAGGACTTCGCCGGACAGGTCGTGCATCCCCAATTCTGGCCGGAGAACCTGGATTACGCCGGGAAGAAGGTGGTGGTCATCGGCAGCGGCGCTACCGCCGTCACGCTGGTGCCCGCCATGGCCGGGGAGGCCGCGCAGGTGACCATGCTGCAGCGCAGCCCCACCTGGATCTCCGCCGTGCCCGGCCGGGACAAGATCGCGGACCGGCTGCGCGAACTGCTGCCGCCGGAGCTGGCGCACCGCGTCATCCGCAGCAAGAATATTCTGTTCAATCTCGGCTTCTACCAGTACTGCCGGCGCCGCCCCGAATCCGCGCGCAAGATGCTGACCGGGCTCACTACGCGAATCCTGAAGGACGAGAGCCTGGTTGCCGAGCACTTCACGCCGACCTACAACCCGTGGGATCAGCGGCTGTGCGCGGTGCCGGACGCCGACTTCTTCAAGGCCATGCGCAAGGGCAAGGCCGAGGTGGTCACCGATCATATCGATACCTTTGTGCCGGAAGGCATTCGGCTGAAGTCGGGCCGGGTGCTGGAGGCCGATATCGTCATCACGGCCACCGGACTGCAGCTGCTGGCCTTCGGCGGCATCGGTCTCACCGTGGACGGCGCGCCCGTCGATCTGTCCGAGCAGTTCGTCTGGCAGGGCACCATGATGACCGGCGTCCCCAACTTCGCGGTGTGCATCGGCTACACCAATGCGTCCTGGACGCTGCGCGCCGATCTCACCTCGCGGCTGGTCTGCAAAGTTCTGGCATACATGGATCGCGAAGGCTATTCGGCCGTGGTGCCGCAGCCCGAGCGCGTACTCGGCGAGCGCCCGCTGCTGGATCTGGCGTCCGGATACGTGCAGCGCTCGATCGCCGAATTCCCCCGTCAGGGCGACCGGCATCCGTGGCAGGTGCGGCAGAACTACCTGCTGGACTCGGCCACCACCATGCGCACCGATCTGCGCAAGACCCTGCGGCCCGTGGTCGCGGACAAGACTCCCGCGCGGGTGTGAACCGCGACCGAGGGCGGCAAATCCCTCGGCTCGGTGCGCGGGTGGGGTGAGGTCCGGGCGCCGGTGCGCGGGGTGGATAGCATCGGGGCCATGAGCTCCAAGCGTGCGGTGGCGGCAGCAGCGGCGGTGGCGGCAGCAGCGGCGGTGGCGGTACTCGGACCGGTGGCCTGGCTGGTCCCGGTGACCGCGTCCGCGGCGCCGCCCGCAGCGGTCGATCTCTGGACGGTCCCGACCGCGCCCGCCGACACCGCGACGCTGATCGTCGCCTACAGCTTCGGCAATCGCCTTCCGGCGGGCGCGGATTCGACACGCACCATCGGTGACCCCGGACCGGTCAACGAGGCGCTGGCCGCCGCCGTGGTGGCCGCGCGCGGCGATCGCGGCATTCCGGTCTACGCGCAGACCGAGATCGCCGAAGTGCTGAAGTCTCGCTACGGCATGACCGATGTGGTCGCCATCGATCCGGACCGGGCCGCCGACGGAACGCTCGTGTACCTCTCCACCGACGGGGTGGCCGCCAAGGTCGCGCAGCTGCGCGGTACGGCCGTAGCGACCGATACAGCGGCCGTGGTGGCCTTCCGGGATCATCTGTGGCGCGCCACCCGCACTACGGCCGAGCGGGGTTTCGACGCCTTCGCGCCGGCCGGGGTCGCCATGCCGGATCAGTACGATCCGCAGTCCGGTCAGCTCTGGACCACCAGCCCGATCCTGTATCTGCCCACCGATTTCGCGGGCCGGCTGGCGCTGCTGAAATAAGCGCGGACACCCGACACTCCGGGACCGGGTGCGCGAGCTTCGTTTTCGGGTTCACCGCAGCTCACACCCCTGCCAAGCTGGTACTGCTGCCCGATCGGCAGCGTGCCGCGGCGAGGGGAGCGCAGATGGTTTTCGAGGGTGGATTCGTGCGGCCCGCACCGCAGTTGGAGCCGTCCCCGCTGCGCCCACCGCTGCCGCCGTCTCCGCTGCGCCAACAGCCCTGTCGCAATCGCGCCTTCCGGAATGCGACTTCGCGGCGGTCCGGAACCGTTGCCCTACAACGGGTATTGCGAGCTTCGCACGCTGCGAAATCCGACGTCTGTGACGAATCCGACGTGGTAGCCCGGCAATTCGCGGCTGCGGCGCTGCGGGTGGCGCTGGAGGTGCTCGACGGCCGTCGTTCTCCGCTACAACTGCGCCCGCTCGCCGAGTCCGGAGTTATCGCCGCATTGCGCACGGTGGCCGATCGTGGTCAGGTCCCGGGGCGCGGTCTCGGGGCCGCGACACTCACCAGGGTCGATGTGATCATGGCCGGGTCGCGGGCGGCGGAAGTCTGTGCGGGATACGACCGTGGAACTCGGCATTTCGCGCTCGCCGCCCGCATTGTCCGCGGTCGTTCCGGGTGGCGCTTGACCGCATTCCGGGTGTTCTGAAGACCTTCCGGTCACCGCGGTAATAGCAGAATAGTCTGAGCTCACGGAATTCGATTCGCGCCTGGTTTGAAACCTCCCTCCCGCGGCATTAGCATTTCGGCGAATAGCGGCACCTCTACGTGGAAGGGCAGTCCATGGCGAAGAAAGTCACCGTAACTCTGGTTGACGACTACGACGGCGAATCGAAGGCCGACGAGACAGTCTTTTTCTCGATCGACGGTTCGGATTACGAGATCGATCTGTCGATCAAGAACGCCGGCAAGCTGCGGGAGTCTCTCGAGCCGTGGGCCGAGAAGGCCCGCAAGGTGGGTCGGTCCAAGCAGCGCAAGGTGGGGGCTGTCACCGGCCGCACCCGCCCCGCGGTGGATCGTGAAGAGAGCACCGCGATCCGGGAATGGGCACGGGCCCAAGGGCACCAGGTCTCCTCGCGCGGCCGTATCCCGGCCGAGATCGTCGAGGCGTACCAGCGGGCGAAGTAAATACGGGCGATGAGTCCCGCCCGTAGGGAAATTCGGGAGGAGCCGGTGACCATGGTCACCGGCTCCTCCCTTTTTGTCCGTTCTTATGCCACTCGAAGTAGCGAATCTCCAGTTACTGGCAGTTCGGTGCGGATTCGTTCCAGCAGTAACCGCGCGAGTTCGCGATGTCCGGCCGCCGTATCCGTATCGCCGAGAGCCTCGGCCAGCTCGGCCAGTACGGCATCCATCGGCCCGAAAGCGGTCGTGCCCGATTCCATGCCGATGATCGTGCCGGTGTGCGGCGACAGATATTCATACAGTGCGCGAACGTCCGCGGTCTCGCCGAGCGCTATGGCGCTGCGCGCCCGCTGCGCCGACATGAGCACCGGATACATCTCCTCCCGCACCCGGTCCGTCGCCTCGTAGACGGTACGGGCGATCGCCGGTTTCCCGGCGTGCACGAGCGCGAGGGCGTATGCCTGCCCGAACAGGCTCGGCAGCTCCGTGTATGCCTCCGCGAGACGATCGGCCAGTCCCGACAGATCACCGCGGACCCAGCCGATCGCCATGGCGCAGAACAGTTCCACCTCGGCCACGTTCGTCGTCCCGGACCGCGCTATCCGCCGCCCGAATTCCGCGTACAGCAGCTCCGACCGATCGATATCGCCGCGTAGCAGCTCCATGGTCGCCGCGAAGCAGCTCACCATGTCCAGCAGCGGCTGCAACTGGCCTTCGTCCGCGTACTCGACCGCGCTCGCCGCCTGCCAGGCCGCTTCGCGCAGCTCCGCATGTGCCACCGCCGCGCGATATCGCAGATGGTGTGCGAGCGCCTGGTATTCCGCGAGCCCCGCTTCCGTGGCCACCAGCTCCAGCTCGGCGGCCAGCTCGTCGAACCGGGGACCGTATTCGAACTCCAGATGGGTCGCCGCATTGATTGCCGCACAAAGCAATTCGGGATCGCCCAGGGTCCGCGCCAGCCGCACCGCCTGGCCTGCCAGCCGTTGCCCGCCCGGGTACTCGTCCAGCCCCGCCTCGAAAGTCGCCGCGATCAGGAGCCGTATCAGAGCCTGCGGCGAGCGCTGCTCGCCCGGCCGGTCGATCGCGGGCGCGGTGGTGTCCGAAAGCTCCAGTGGCCCTGCTGATTCCGCTGCCACCCCCGAGCGGTCGATGATCCCGTATGTATCGCTGGGCGGCCAGGACGCCTCGCCGATCGTCAGGGTGTGCCGGTCCGGGGTTTCCGGTAGCGCGATGGACGTGCGCGCCCGGGCGCCGTCGGCCCCGCTGCCGAGTGCTGTGCCGGGGGTGTGCTCGGTGGCGACGCGGAGGCGATACGGCGCCAGTGCGCGGGAAAGCGCCTGGCGAATACGGTGATCGGGGGTACCCAGTTCCCGTACCGCCCAGATCGCCGGTGCGCGCCAGCAGGTGAGGGCACGCACGCGCAGGTGATCGCCGCCCAGTTCCTCGGCCAGAGCCAGAGCCCGGCCGCGCTCGGTGCGCGCCGCGCGGTGCTGATTGTCGTAGGCGAGCGCGGTGACCAGGGCGCACCGCGTATCCAGCAGTGCGGTCCGATTCGCGCGGTCCGCGTGATCGGCGGCATCACCGGCCAGTTCGTGCAATTCGACGGCGGCGCGCAGCAGGCGGACGGTTTCGCTGCGCATGCGGCGGGCCATCCGGCGCTGGGCGGCCGCGTGCACCAGTGCGATGGCGGTCCTGGCGGTTTCGGCGCTCGCCCCCAGAATGGCGTGCCGGGCCAGCACCTCCGGATCACGGGCCAGGGCCGGGTACGCGGCGGCGTGTGCCTCCAGCAGTTCCAGTGCGGCCCAGTGCATTCGACCGCGCCGCAGCGCTGGAATGCCGAGGTACACCGCATCGCGGATGAGCGCGTGTTCGAAGGTGATACTGCCGGTGCGCCCGGTGCCGACCAGTCCGGCCGCCTCGGCGGCGGCGATCAGGTCGATGAGCCGGTCCTCGGGCAACCCCGCCGCCAGGCTCAGAATGCCGAGCTCGCTGCCCGCGCCCCAGATCGAAATATGCTGCAGCACTTCGGTGACACCGGCGGGCAGCTGTGCGACGCGATTGTCGATCAGGTCCCGGATGGACTCCGGCACCTGCTCCAGGCTGCCGTGCGCGGCCAGCAGTTTGGCCAGTTCCCGGACGAAGAGCGGATTCCCACCGGTGCGGGCGTGCAGTTGGGAGAGCAGCTCGTCACTCAGCGGGGCGAGTCCGGCGGCCCGCGCCGTCCGCCGTGTTCCGGCCAGATCCAGGCCGTTCAATTCCAAGGCCGCGGCGGAGTACTGGGCGAGCGCGGCCGCCGTATTGTGCACCACCGCACCGGCTTCCGACCGTCGCATGGTGACCAGCACCAGGACGGGTTCCTCGCGTAACCAGTTCACCACCTGCCGCAGCACCTGCAGCGTCGCGGTATCGGCGCGGTGCACATCCTCCAGCAGCAGCGCCACCGGTCCGGAAGTGGCCGCGTTCCTACACGATCGGGCGAGTTTGCGGGAGAGCGTGAAGGCGTCGTCGGCGCCGGTATCGGGCCCCGGTGCGGCCGCGAGCGGCGCCGCGGTGGCGGCCTCGAGTCCGCTGTGGATCTCCGACCAGGCCCAGGCCGGGGGCGCGCCGTCGATCTCCGGGCAGCCGCCGGTCGCTACCGTCCATCCGGTGTTCGTCAGTGCGGCCAGCGCGGTTTCGGCCAGCGTGGTCTTGCCGATGCCCGCCTCACCGGACACCCAGGCGAGCCGCAGGCTGCCGCCGCGCGTCGCCGCGGCCAGGGTGAGCAGTTCCGAGAGTTCGGCGGCGTAGCCGGTGGCGGCCGGGGTTTCGGCCGCGGCGGTGTTGCCGCCACTGTGCAGCAGCACCGGCCGATCATCGGCTTCGGTAGCCGGGACCAGCGGCGCCAGATCCGCGGCGTGGGTGAGGATCGCGGTCTCGAGGTGGCGCAGGGCCGGTCCCGGATCGACGCCGAATTCCTCGCCCAGGAATTCGCGTGAGCGCCGAATCGTATTGAGCGCCTCCAATTGCTGGCCGAGCTGATATTGCGCGATGGCCAGCAGCCGGACGAGCTCTTCCCGTCCGGGGTGCGCGCTGAACAGTCCGCGCAGCCCGATCACGACCTCGCCCCAGCGGCCCAGTTCGAGCTTGGTCTGGGCATCGAGTTCGATGGCGGTCAGGTGGAGATCGCTGAGTCGCCGCGCTTCCGGTGCGGCCCATTCGATGTCGGCGAACGCCTCCAGCGCCGGCCCGCGCCATTGTGCGAGCGCCGACTCCAGCATGGTGTTGCGCTGGATGGCAGTCGGCCGGGTTTCGGGATTGCTGATCAGTTCCTGGTAGCTGCGCAGTTGTTCTTCGAAGTGCCATGCATCGACGGCATTTTCGGCGATTCGCAGCGCATAACCGGACGATTCGGACACGATATGCCGGGCGGGCGCGCGCCGCGGCCGATCCGGTTCGAACAACCGCCGCAGATTGTGGATATGCACCTGTAGCACCGAGGCGGCTTTGGCGGGTGGTTGTCCGGCCCACAGGTCTTCGATCAGGCGTTCCGTGCTCACGGCCTGGCCGTGCGCGACGATCAGGCGGCCCAGGACCGCGCGCTGCATAGGAGTTCCCAGTGCGACTTCCCGGCCGTCGGCGGACAGGAGCAGGGGGCCGAGCACTCTGATCTCCGGCCCCG
Source organism: Nocardia sp. NBC_01388 (assembly GCF_045040085.1). Classification (NCBI taxonomy): domain Bacteria; kingdom Bacillati; phylum Actinomycetota; class Actinomycetes; order Mycobacteriales; family Nocardiaceae; genus Nocardia; species Nocardia sp. NBC_01388. The sequence goes on along the minus strand of NZ_CP109553.1, from coordinate 5,135,309 downwards.
CCATCCCGACCCCTTCTCATCGCAAAAGCAAACTGGACGTTTGCCATAGGAAGAGCACTATCCCGCAAAAAGTCGAAGATGCCAAAAGTTTGCACGATAGTTGTCGAATGGTTACGGATGCGGTGGTAAAGCGGCCCGGTCGCGTGCTAGGGCAAATTGTTTGAATTGCTAACAATATCCCGGTGTGACCCATCCCGTAAGAAGTGAATCGGAAGAGCTCTGGCGGATGCTTTCAGATGGAAACAAGCATGAGGAAGGGTGGTTTACATGCTGCACCGATGCGATGTCCCGAATGGGTTAGGCAACAGCGGAATCGAACCCGAGAACGCTGGACTGTATATCGATCGCGATGGCGATATCTGGGAGAAGCAGGACAACGGCTGGCGACTGCTGCTGCAGCGCGGCGTGGCGGTCGATCCCATGTCCCTCTGGGATTGGACCGAAGGGCACGTCCGCGACTACGCGCCGTTCGCGCCCGTTGCCGGAGTGAACTGACCCTGAACGTCCCGAGTGAACCGACTCTAAAGGTAGAGCTGCGCAACCAATCCGGCCAGCGCGCCGCCGACCAGTGGTCCCAGCACCGGAACCCAGGCGTAGGCCCAGTCGGCGTTCTTGTGCTGTGATCCGTGGTGTGCGGGCAGCTGTTCGGGGATGCGCTCCGCGGATCCGCCACCGAGATCGACCGGAATGCGTTCGGGCAGCACGTTCGCGGCCCGGCCGGTGGGTAGCAGCGCATAGGCGATGCGGGGTCCCAGGTCGCGTGCCGGGTTGATGGCGTACCCGGTCGGCCCGCCCAGTGAGGCGCCGATGCCGACGACCAGCAGCGCCGCGGCCAGCGGTCCCAATCCGCTCGGGGTGTGCCCGAAGGCCAGAATCACGAAGACCAGCGCGAACGTGGCGATCACCTCGGTGAGGAAATTCCACCGGTAGGAGCGGATCGCGGGCCCGGTGGCGAAGACCGCCAGCTTCTTGGCCTCATCGGTCTCCTCGTCGAAGTGCCGCTTGTAGGCCGCGAAGGCAGCGCATGCACCGAGGAAGGCGCCGAGCAGCTGTCCGGTGAGATAGGCGACGGTATTGGTGAAGTTCACCGGCACTCCGGGCGCGTACTCGTCGGCACCGGAGAACAGATTGCCGATGGTGACAGCCGGATTGAGATGCCCGCCGGTCTTGTAGGCGACGTAGACGCCGGCGAAAACGCCGAGCCCCCAGCCGAAGCTGATGAGCAGCCAGCCGCCGTCGAACCCCTTCGACTTTGCCAGCAATACATTGGCAACGACACCGGCGCCGAGCAGTATGAGCACACCGGTGCCCAGTGCCTCGCTGATGAAAATCGTGCTGAAGCCCATTGATGCGCCTCCCGGTCGGCGTCGCGAAAGTGCGGACGAAGGTGGGTCGAAGCTGAATCGGACCTTACGGTCTTTCGCTCAGCAAATCTTTAGACACACGCTACGGCGACCGGGACGCCCCGCACAAGCCGCTCATTCGCGGCCGAATCCGGCGGCGGGCACGCGGCAGCGCCACGCCGGAAATGCTTCCGGCGCGGCGCTATTCGGGACTGGAATCGGGTCCGGGACGAGTCAGCTGACCGCGAGCAGGCGGGCCGCATTGGCCGCCTCGTCATCATCGGCCGCATTGGCCGCCAGTTCGGCGTGCACGCGGTCGAAGTACTGGTTGATCTCGGCATTGGTCCGCTCGGCATCCCAGCCCAGATGCGGGGCGATGAGCCGCGCGATCTCGGGAGCCGCCCGCAAGCCGCGGTCCGGCACCTCGATGGAGATGCGGGTGCGGCGGGTCAGGACGTCGTCGAGGTGCAGCGCGCCCTCGTGGGTGACGGCGTACACGGCCTCGGCGGCAATGTAGTCCTCGGCGCCCGAAATCGGCTGGCGCAGTGCGGGAACCGCGGCGATCAGATCGAAAAGGCTCTCGGTGAGCGAACCGTACCGGCCGAGCAGGTGCTCGACGGTTTCGATCGGCAGCTCGGCGCGCAGTGCGACCGCTCGCACATCGTCGAGCATGTCCTGGTAGCCGACCGCGCCCAGCAGCGGCAGGCTCTCGGTCACCGACGACGGTGCGTCACTGCCCAGTCGCGCGGCGGCGGCATCGACCACATCGGCGGCCATCACCCGGTAGGTGGTGTACTTGCCGCCCGCGATGACGAACAGGCCGGGCGCAGGCTCGGCGACCGCGTGCTCGCGCGAGAGCTTCGAGGTCTCCTTCGAGGCGCCGGTCATGAGCGGCCGCAGTCCGGCGTAGGTGCCGACGATATCGGCACGCGTAATCGGTTCGCGCAGCAGCGAATTGATGTGGTCGAGAATGTACTGCACATCCGCGGCGCTGGCGGTCGGGTGGTTCTTGTCCAGCGACCACTCGGTATCGGTGGTGCCGATGATCCAGTGCTCGGCCCACGGAATCACGAACAGCACGGACTTCTCGGTGCGCATGATCAGTCCGGTGTTCATATTCAGCCGCTCGCGCGGCACCATGATGTGCACGCCCTTGGACATGCGCACGTGGAACGGGAATTCCACACCGGTCATCTTGATCATGTCATCGGTCCACACGCCGGTGGCGCTGATCACGGTGCGGGCCCGAATGGTGTGCTCCAGACCGGTTTCCAGGTCCAGAACCCGCGCGCCGACCACCTGCTCGCCGTCGCGCAGCAGCCCGGTCACCTTGGTCCGGGTGAGCACCGTCGCGCCGTGCTGGGCGGCGGTGCGGGCCAGCATCATGGTGTGGCGGGCGTCGTCGACCTGTGCGTCGTAGTAGCGGATGGCGCCGGTCATGGCGTCTTCCTTCAGCGCCGGAGCCAATTCCAGTGCGCTGGTACGGGTCAGGTGCCGGTGCATGGGCACCGCGCGGGCACCGCCGAGGGTGTCGTAGAGCGCCACGCCCGCGCCGATGTACGCGCGCTCCCAGACGCGATGCTGCAACGGGAACAGGAAGGACACCGGATGCACCAGGTGCGGGGCGATCTTGTTCAGTAGCAGCCCGCGTTCCTTCAAAGCCTCACGGACCAGGGCGAAGTCGAGCTGCTCCAGGTAGCGCAGGCCACCGTGGATGAGTTTGGAGGAACGGCTGGAGGTACCGGCCGCGAAGTCGCGGGCCTCGACCAGGGTGACGGACAGGCCGCGCGCGGCGGCATCGAGGGCGGCGCCGGCGCCGGTCACGCCGCCACCGATGACCAGGACGTCGATCTCGGTGTCGCCGAGTGCATCGATCGCCCGGGTGCGGTAGGCAGGATCCAATTGTGCGGACACGAAATGCTCCTTGTTATCGGTGCTCACTTCAAATGGCTCTCTTGAGTCATGGGGCGCGTCAGTCCTCGTCGTCATCGTCGATATCGACCCAGTCGAGGGTGCGCGAGACAGCCTTCAGCCAGCGGGCGTAGCCGCGTTGCCGCTGCTTTTCGCTCCAGGTGGGCTGCCAGTTCTTGTCCTCGTGCCAGTTGGCGACGAGTTCGTCTGTGTTGTTCCAGAATCCGGTGGCCAGACCGGCGGCATAGGCCGCGCCGAGTGCGGTGGTCTCCGGGACCATCGGCCGTGACACCGGGACGCCGAGGAAATCGGCCTGGATCTGCATGGCCAGTTCATTGGCGGTGACACCGCCGTCCACCCGCAGGGTCTCCAGCTTCACCCCGGAGTCCTGCTGCATGGCCTCGACCACATCGCGGGTCTGGTAGCAGATGGATTCCAGTGTGGCCCTGGCCAAGTGGGCATTATTGCTGTAGCGGGACAGGCCGAGCACGGCGCCGCGCGCATCGGGTCGCCAGTACGGCGCGAAGAGTCCCGAGAAGGCGGGCACGAAGTACACGCCCCCGGTATCGCTGACCTGACTGGCCAGCCGCTCGATTTGCGAAGCGCCGGAAATGATTCCGAGCTGATCGCGCAGCCACTGCACGGCCGATCCGGTGACGGCGATCGAACCCTCGAGCGCGTACACCGGCTTCTCGTCGCCGAACTGGTAGGCGACGGTGGTCAAGAGCCCGTGCTTGGAGTGCACAATCTCCGTACCGGTATTGAGCATCAGGAAATTCCCTGTGCCATAAGTGTTTTTGGCCTCACCCGGCCGGAAGCATACCTGCCCGACGGTGGCGGCCTGCTGATCGCCGAGCACACCGGTTATGCGCACGGAGCCCTTGAACGGGCCGTCCGGATTGGTGGTGCCGAACCCGTCCGGATTGGACGACGGCGCGATGGCGGGCAGCATGGCCCGCGGAATTCCGAAGACCGACAGCAATTCCTCGTCCCAGTCCAGGGTTTCGAGATCCATGAGCATGGTCCGCGAGGCATTGGTCGGATCGGTGATGTGCACGCCGTCGCGCGCGCCGCCGGTGAGATTCCAGATCAACCAGGAGTCCGGGGTGCCGAAGAGCGCATCGCCGTTCTCGGCGTCTTCCCTTACGCCGGGGACGTTTTCGAGAATCCACTTCAGCTTGCCGCCGGAGAAGTACGGTGCGGGCGGCAGTCCGGCCTTGCGCCGGATCAGCTCGCCGTGCCCGGCCTTGTTCAGGTCCGAGATGATGCGATCGGTACGGGTGTCCTGCCAGACGATGGCGTTGTAATAGGGGCGTCCGGTGCGCCGGTTCCACACGATGGTGGTCTCGCGCTGATTGGTGACGCCGACGGCGGTGAGATCACCCGCCGTGAGTTTGGCGCCCGCCAGCGCGCTCTTGATCACGGTCCGGGTGCGTTCCCAGATCTCGTCCGGATTGTGTTCCACCCAGCCGGCCTGCGGCATGATCTGCTCATGTTCGAGCTGATGGCGGGCAACCACATTGCCGTCGTGATCGAACACCATGAATCGCGTGGAGGTCGTGCCTTGGTCGATGGCTCCGACGTACTGCGTCATCGCGGTCCTTTCCGGATACTCGTCTTTGAGTCCGTTTGCGCTGGTGAGCACGGTCGCCGCCGGGCCCGACGTCAACGCTACGAACTGCGGGCGTTCCTTGACAGGTCAGCCGTTCGACAATGCCGAACGGTTTGCTGATAGGTTACGGACATGCCGGGTCCGATTCAGTCGATCGAGCGTGCGGCGGCCATGTTGCGCCTGCTCGCGCGCGGCTCCGGGCGGATGGGCGTGGGGGAGATCGCGGCGGCGCTGGGCCTGGCCAAACCGACCGCGCACGGCATTCTCAAGACCCTGCAGGGTGTGGGTTTCATCGATCAGGACCCGATCACCGGCAAGTACCAGTTGGGTTCGGCGCTGGGGTCATTGGGCGCGGGTTATATCGACACCAATGAACTGCGCTCCCGGGCCATCAACCGGGCCGACGCCCTCGCCGCGCGCAGCGGGGAATCGGTGCGCATCGCCGCACCGGTGCACGGCGCGGTGACGGTGATCCATCACGTCTTCCGGCCGGACAACACCGCACAGGCGCTGGACGTGGGAGAAGTATTGCCGCCGTACGCGACCGCGCTCGGCAAGGTGCTGCTCGCCTATGACGCCGAACTCGCGGCGACCGTCAAAGATGGCGACCTGCCCGCTCTCACGCACCGCACCATTGTCGACAAGGCCGCGCTCGGCCGGGCGCTGACCGAGGTCCGCCGCACCGGCTGGGCCGGTGAGATAGGGGAGTACCGCTCGGGCGAGGCCGGTATCGCCGCGCCGATTCGGGCCCGCGGCGGCCTGGTGGTGGGCGCGCTCGGCATTACCGGTCCGATCGAGCACCTCTGTGACGGCCAACTCCGCCTGCGCCCGGCGCTGGTCGGCCAGGTGCGCGATGCTGCACAGGCAGTGTCACGGGATCTCGGTGTGGCGCAATGACATCTCGGTGCTGCGCAATGAGATCTCGGTGCTGCGCAATGAGATCTCGGTGCTGCGCAATGACATTTCGGTGCCGCGCAATGACTCAGGACGGGAGCGGACGCGGATGACGCAACGGTATGTGCTTGCGATCGATCAGGGCACCACCTCCACCCGCTGCATCCTGTTCGATCAGCGCGCCCGCCTGGTCGGCGTCGCGCAGCGCGAACACCGTCAGCACTATCCGCACCCCGGCTGGGTGGAGCAGGACGCGCTGGAGATCTGGCGCACCGTGGAGAAGATCGTCCCTGCGGCACTGCGTGATTCGGCCATCACCGTCGATCAGGTGGCGGCGGTCGGCATTGCCAATCAGCGCGAGACCACCGTGGTGTGGGACCGCCGCACCGGCACCCCCATCGGCCGCGCCATCGTCTGGCAGGACGTGCGCACCGAGGAATTGGTCGAGCGGCTGCGGGAATCCCCGGGGGCGCAACGCATTCGGGAACTCTGCGGGCTCCCGCTGGCCACCTACTTCGCCGCGCCCCGGCTGCGCTGGCTGCTCGATTCCGTCCCCGGCCTGCGCGAGCGCGCCGAACGCGGCGACGTCCTGTTCGGCACCATGGAGACCTGGCTCATCTGGAATCTCACCGGCGGTGCGGATCACGGTGAGCACGTCACCGATGTGACCAATGCCGGTCGCACCCTGCTGATGAACCTCACCACCCTGGCCTGGGACGATGAACTGCTGCGCTTCTTCGGTATTCCGAACGCCATGCTCCCGCGCATCGAACCCTCGACCGGTGAATTCGGCGTCGCCCGCCGGGTGGTCCCCGGCGTGCGCATTGCCGCCGCTCTCGGCGACCAGCACGCCGCGTTGTTCGGCCAGACCTGCTTCGCGCCGGGTGAGACCGAATGTACCTATGGCACAGGCGGTTTCCTGCTGATGAACACCGGCCGGGAATTGATCCGCTCCCAGCACGGCCTGCTGACCACCATCGGCTACCAGGTGGGCCTCGATCCGGTCTACGCCCTCGAAGGGCCGATTGCCGTGACCGGCTCACTGGTGCAGTGGCTGCGCGACAATATCGGCCTGATCGCCAGTGCTCCGGAGATCGAAACCCTCGCGGGCACAGTCGAAGACAACGGCGGCTGCTACCTCGTCCCCGCCTTCTCCGGCCTGTACGCGCCACACTGGCGCAGTGATGCCCGGGGCCTGCTCATCGGCCTCACGTCATATATCACCAAGGGCCACATAGCCCGAGCCGTGCTGGAGGCCACCGCCTGGCAGACCCGCGATGTGCTCGAGGCCATGAACGCCGATGCCGGACTGCGCGCGGACGCCCTGCGCGTCGCCGGCGGTATGACCTCCGACAATCTGCTCATGCAGATCGTCGCCGATGTGCTCGATATTCCGGTCATGCGGCCGATCGTCGCCGAAACCGTCTCGCTCGGCGCGGCCTACGCCGCAGGCCTGGCGGTCGGATATTGGCCGGATCTCGAAGGCCTGCGCCATAACTGGCGGGTGGCGGCCCAGTGGGTGCCGCGCATGGATCCCACCCTGCGGGACGAGGAGTACGACAACTGGAAGCGTGCGGTGGAGCTTACCTTCGGTTGGCTGCGGCCAAAGCGGCCCTTGACCTAACGTGTGAGATATGCGGTTGTACGTGGGATGCGCAATGTGGACTCACCCGGAGTGGCAGGAGCGCCCATTGCCCCCGGCAAAACGCCTGCGCACCTACTCCTCCTGGTGCAATGCGGTGGAGGGCAATACGACCTTCTACGCCACACCGCAGCGCCGCACCGTGGAATCCTGGGCCCGCCAAACCGATCCGGACTTCCGCTTCGTAATGAAGTTGCCCCGCACCGTCACTCACGAGCGCCGTCTTGCCGGCATCGACAATGAGATGAACGCCTTCCTCGATGCCGTCGAACCGCTCGGCCGCCGCCTGCACGCCCTGTGGATTCAGCTCCCCGGCTCTTTCGCCGACCTCACCGCACTCGCGAATCTGCTGGAGGCACTGCCGCCGCACTATCGGGCGGCAGTCGAGGTGCGGCACCCGGCATTCTTCGAAAACCCCCGAGCCATAGCCCAACTGGAGGCCGTCCTGGAGAACGCGGGCGCCGAATGGATCCCCTTCGACACCACCGTCCTGTTCTCCGCTCCGGCCGCCAGCGCCGCCGAACACGAAGCCCGATCCAAGAAGCCCCGCCTCCCGCGTCGTCTCCGCGCCCTCACCGAATACCCGATCGTCCGCTACCACGGTCCCGACGACACCGGCCGCACCGTCGCGGGCTGGGCGCCCTGGGTGGAGCAGACCGTCGAATGGCTCCGAGAAGGCCGCTCTCCCACCGTCTTCATCCACACCCCCGACAATGCGGCAGCCCGCACCCTGGCCCGCCGCTTCCACGCCGAAGTCCGCACCCGGCTGCCCGAACTGGAGCCCCTCCCGGACCCCGTCCCCACCGACCCGATGACTTTGTTCTGACGAGTCGGCTGCGTCAGAGCGCGATCTGAACCAGAGTCGTGATCTCGGCCGCGCTCCGAAGGTCCTCGGCCTTCGGCCGCCCCCCGGCGTCCCGGCCCACGCCGTAGTACTTGGAGTCCGAGGGAGTGGCTTCCAGGAACGAGGTCAGGCTCGCCGTCACGATCGCGAGATCCTTTACCACCGTGGCTGTTCCGGACAACGTCTTACCGCCGATCAGCAGCTCCACCGGAGCCCCGCCCCGGAGATTGATCCACCACTTGCTGTCGGTATAGCAGCTGACGAGATCTCCCTCGCGGACGTATCTGACCACCGCGGTGTATTGCTTGCCGGTCTTGCGCCCGGTGAAGTTCAGCAGCATGGTGTTACGGCTCATCACCCGATGCAGAGGCGATCGCAATATGCGCTTGACCACCCAGTTCACGTAGCCCGGAACGGTAGGCGGTGTCGATGTCGTGGTCATTGGATCCCCCTGGATCGTGTGGCGGCACAGCCTTCGCGGCTACTGCACGATTCGAAGCTACCGAAATACGGGCGCGGGCGAATCCGGGAGAACCCTGAAACAGGAGCGCACCGCACCGGATCCAATTCCGCTGCGGTGCAGTCCTTCATACGCCTCAGCCGATCAGTGCACCGGCACGCTCGGCGCGTACCGCATCGCGGGCGAGCGATCGGTCGCGCTGTTCCTCGAACTTGCGCACGTCCTCGTGCAACGTGTCGACAAATGCTCCGAGCTCATTGCGCAGCTGATCGCCGCGCGGGCCGAAGTCATTGCGTTCGAAGATATTCCACTTCTTGAGCACGGGCAGCACCACTTCCTCCAAATGCTGCCGGAGATCGTAGATGCCGTGTTTGGCCATGAGCACGCCATTGCGCCGGAAGTTGGGCATCCCCGCCCCGGGCATCTGGAATTCCCGGATGATGTGCGTGATGGCTTCCATCGCCTGGTCCGGGGACAGGTCCAGCGCCGCCGCGCACATATTGCGATAGAAGATCATGTGCAGGTTCTCGTCCGCGGCGATGCGCTGCAACATCCTGTCCGCTATGGGGTCATTGCACACTTTGCCAGTATTGCGATGCGAAACGCGCGTCGCTAATTCCTGAAATGTGACATATGCGACAGAGAACATAAATCCGGCGGCAGAGGGGATCGCATTGGTGCCGATGCGCTTACGCGCGAGTTGAGTCGCGTTGTAGCCATTGGTCATATGGATCATGCGGGCCTGTTCCAAAGCCTCCGGATCGACGCCGCGGGTCACCACGAGGTAGTCCCGGAGCACGATGCCGTGCCGGTTCTCCTCGGCTGTCCAGCGACCCACCCAGGTGCCCCACGGACCGTCCTGGGAGAAGTTGTCGGAGATCTCCCGATGGTAGCTGGGGAGGTTGTCCTCGGTCAGCAGATTGGTGATCATTGCGGCCTTGGCGACCTCGCTGAGCTGGGACTGAGCGGGATCCCAGTCCGCACCGCCCATTGCTGCGAAGTTGCGACCCGCATCCCACGGCACGTAGTCGTGCGGATGCCAGGTTTTGGCCATGGATAGATGCCTATTAACATTCGCTTCGGCAATCGGCTCCAGCTCGATGAGCAACTCGAGCTGCGTCAGATTCCTGGCCACGATCGTGTGCCTCCCTCAAAATGGCTCGGCGCTGCGGAATGATGCAGTGGAAAGCGCTTGAGATCCGGCGATAGCCGCCGCGGGGAAGGAGCCGCCGGGAAGAGATCCGGGGCTGCCCGCGTGTCGCGCAACGAGACTGGTCGGCTTCGCCTCGGCTAATCTAGCCCAGTTCGCCGGATATTGGCTTGATCCCCGCCGAAGTGTTCGCCGGCGGGGTGCGTTCTCTAGTTGCATACCAGTCCTTGACAGCCCATGCGGATCGAATCTGGTTCGCCGGAGCATTGCTACGGAGAGTGAACGATCATGCAGACGAGCCACGCCTCCCCGGCCCAGCGCCGGAAGTTCCCGAATGTCGTTGTCACCGCACTGGCGGCGACCACCTCCATCGCAGGTGATGTCGATTCGACCTGGAAGGGACTACTCAACGGCGAGAGCGGAATCGACGTCCTAGAGGACAGTTTCCTCGACGATTTCGGTCTGCCGGTGCGTATCGGCGGGCATCTGAAGGTCTGCCCCACTTCCGTTCTCGAGCGTGAAGAGATTCGGCGGACATCGTACGTCGAGCAGATGGCGCTGGTGCTCGGGCGCGAGGTGTGGCGCAATGCCGGCAGTCCGGAGGTGGACGGCGATCGCCTCGGCGTCGCCATCGGCACCGGTCTGGGCGGCGCGGAAATGCTGATCATCGCGCGCGACAAACTCTCCAGTGGCGGCTACCGCAAGGTGTCTCCGCTGACCGTGCAGACCATCATGCCGAACGGGCCGGCGGCGGTCGTCGGAGTGGAGATGGGCGCGAGGGCCGGTGTGACAACGCCTGTTTCAGCTTGTTCGTCCGGTTCCGAGGCGATTGCCAATGCCTGGCAGCGGATCGTCATGGGCGATGCCGACATGATGATCACCGGCGGCGTGGAGGGTTCCATTCAGGCCCTGCCCATTGCCGGCTTCTCCATGATGCGTGCCATGAGCACGCGCAATCACGATCCCAAGGCGGCCTCCCGTCCGTTCGACAAGGACCGGGACGGTTTCGTTTTCGGTGAGGCGGGCGCGCTCATGGTCATCGAGACCGAGGAGCACGCGCTGGCGCGCGGCGCCACCATCCACGCCCGAATCATGGGCGCGGGCATCACATCCGACGGTTTCCACCTCGTCGCCCCCGATCCGGAGGGCACCGGCGCCGCCCGCGCGATGACGCGCGCGATGGAACATGCCGGAATCTCGAAATCCGATGTCTCCCATATCAATGCGCATGCCACCGCCACGCCGATCGGCGATGCGGCGGAGGCGAACGCGATCTATCAGGCCGTCGGAAACCATGCGGCGGTCTACGCTCCCAAGTCCGCACTGGGGCATTCCATCGGTGCGGTCGGCGCGCTCGAATCGGTACTCACCGTGATGAGCGTGCGTGACGGAATCATCCCGCCCACTCTTAATTTGGACAATCTGGACCCTACGATCGACCTCGATGTGGTGTGCGGGCAGGCGCGTAGCGGTAGCTACGAGTACGCGCTGAACAACTCGTTCGGGTTCGGTGGGCACAACGTTGCCTTGGCCTTTGGCCGGTACTGAGTGACGAGGATCATGTCACCTGCTAGTCTTCCCCAGCCCCAGCTACTTCTCGGGCTTCGGAGTCGATTCTTGTTCGGTGTCACTGCACAGTCATGGCTGTGAGTTGAAAAAGGATAGGGAATGATCGGCGAGACCTTTGATGACTATCTGGACGAGCACGGCAATATCAAGATCCCCAGCAACCAGACCATGATCGACCTGGTCGACAAACACTCTGCGGCGCAGGGGGATGAGCTCGCCTACCGTTATGTCGACTATTCGCGGGAACGCGATGGTGAGTACTTCGAGCTGACCTGGAACGAGTTCGGGGTCCGGCTGCGTGCGGTGGCCGCGAGGCTGCAGCAGGTCACGCAGCCTGGCGATCGCGTGGCTATCCTTGCGCCGCAAGGGCTCGACTACATCGTCGCCATGTACGCGGCGGTCTACGCAGGCGCGATCGCGGTCCCGCTCTTCGATCCGGACGAGCAGGGTCACTCCGACCGATTGCACGCGGTGCTCGACGATTGCAAACCCGCAGCCATCCTCACGGTCGGCCCGTCCGCACCCGGAGTGCGGGAGATCTTCCGGGGTCTGCCCGCGCCGAAGCGGCCGCGAATCATTGCGGTGGAAGCGATTCCGGACTCGGTGGGCGACACCTGGGTGCGCCCGGACATCAATATCGACAGCGTGGCCTATCTGCAGTACACCTCGGGTTCGACGCGTACGCCCGCGGGCGTGGAGATCACCCACCGGGCGGTCGGCACCAACCTGCTGCAGGTGATCAATACGATCGGTATCACCGAAAAAGCGCGTGGCGTCACCTGGCTACCGCTGTTCCACGATATGGGTCTGCTGACGGTCATCCTGCCGACCATCGGCGGCAAGTTCATCACCATCATGTCGCCCAGCGCCTTCGTGCGCCGGCCCTACCGCTGGATCAAGGAGCTGGCCGCACAGGCGGACGGCGCCGAGATCTTCGCTGCCGCACCGAATTTCGCTTTCGAGCATGCGGCGGCCCGCGGCCTCCCCAAGGCGGGGGAGGAGCTCGACCTGTCCAATGTGATCGGCCTGATCAACGGCAGTGAGCCGGTGTCGGTGACGTCGATGAAGAAGTTCAACGACGCCTTCGAGCCCTACGGTCTGCCGAAGACGGCGATCAAGCCCTGCTACGGCATGGCGGAGGCGACGCTGTTCGTCTCGGCCACCCGGCGCGAGGACGCGGCCCGCGTGGTCTATGTCGACCGCAATGAACTCAATGCCGGTCGCATGACCGAGGTGAACCCGGATGCGGATAATGCTGTGTCCCAGGTGTCCTGCGGTTATGTGGCGCTCTCGCAGTGGGCGGTGATCGTCGATCCGGAGACCAATGCCGAGAAGCCCGACGGGCAGGTCGGCGAGATCTGGCTGCACGGCAAGAATATGGGCATCGGTTACTGGGGCCGCCCCGAGGAATCCGAGGCGACCTTCCGCAATCGGCTTGTCACCCGGCAGTCGCCGGGCAGCCATGCCGAGGGCGCGGCGGACGACGCGGATTGGATGCGCACCGGAGACTTCGGCGCGTACCTGGGCGGCGAGCTCTACATCACCGGCCGCGTCAAGGATTTGGTGATCGTGGACGGGCGCAATCACTATCCGCAGGATCTGGAGTTCTCCGCACAGGAGTCCAGCACCGCGCTGCGCCCGGGTTTTGTTGCGGCCTTCTCGGTTTCGGCGAATCAGCTGCCCGTCGATGTGATCAGCCAGAACGGTTCGGCGCTCGCGCCGGATCCCGGCAATACCGCGGAGCAATTGGTGATAGTGGCCGAACGCGGCACGGGCGCAGCGAAACTCGATCCGGTGCCGATCGCCGAATCGGTGCGCGTCGCCATTGCCAAGCGGCACGGCGTGACGGTTCGCGACCTGCTGCTGGTTCCCGCGGGTTCGATTCCGCGGACCTCCAGCGGGAAGATCGCCCGCCGCGCCTGTAAGACGGCATATGTGGAGGGCACGCTGCGCGGTGGTTACCGGCAGCAGGCGTTCCCGGATGTAGCTGAATAAAGTACTTCTGATCTACGGCCCGCGTGCGTGCACGCGGGCCGATTTCTTTTCCGATTCCTTTGCGAGGTGCATCAAGGGGGCCTGACAGCCGGGTGCATAATCGGTGGAGAGTCAGACCGGTCCGTACACTTTCTCGCCGTGTGGACTTCTGCCCGATTCGGGTTATTTCTTGTGACAACCACGGCCGTGCTGACACTGTCCGGAACGCCGGTATCCGGGGCGGCGGACGTGCCGTCGGCCTTCTGTGGAACCGACCTGTCCGCCGATGAGCTGGCGACCATCGCCGAGCTCTCCGATACCTCCGATCTGACCGGTGATGCCCTGCAGCGGTTGGATACCGCGGTGGCTCGCAATCACCGGATCACCGAAATCCTGGTGGCGCACCGGGATCGCCGGGCGCTGTTCGGCATCGGGCTGGACGGGGTCGAACAGGCGGCGGTCATGCCGCTGCAGCACGATCCGGCGGCCTTCCAGAACACCGATTACGCCCATGCCATCAGCCTCGAGCTACTGAGCCGCTATCTGAACAATCTGCATGCCGAATTCACCGGAGGCACAGTCGAACCGCACTGGGCGCGGTACTTCGCCCAGGCGGCGCAGTGTGAGCTGTCGGGCGCGCGGGTGGCCATGACGGGCTACGACGCGCACCTCGTGGTCGATCTCGCGTATTCGATCGCCGCGGTCGGCTCGAAGCCGGAGAACGCTGCCGACTACTTCAAGATCGTGGCGTCCATCGCGGGCGCCGGTGATGTCATCATCGACCGCACCAAGCAGGTGTACAACGCCGATCTCGGCCCGCTGTGGCGGTTCTACTTCTTCGGTGAGGGCCTGGACCTGCTGGTAGGCAAGGGTGTGGCGACCAAGCCGCTGCTGGTGGCCGCCGACCTCGGGGCGAATGTGGTCATCTTCGGAAACGGCCTGGCACTGGAGGATCCGGCGCTGCACGATGCGACGGCGGTGGAGGTCCGCGCGCTGTCGGATGCCGCCGATGCGGCCTTCCAGGTGCTCGCCGACGTGCACGCCCTCTGAACCGATACCCGGAGCTAGCCGGCGGCCGTATCGGTCCGCCGCCGGCGCCCCGAGGCTTTCGCCCAGTACATGGAGTAGTCCGCCGCCTGCAGCAGGTCGTCGGCGGTGGTGTGCGCCGCGTACTCCTCGGCAATGCCCACGCTGGCGGTCACCGTCAGCCGATGCCCCTGCACTTCGAAGGGCAGCGCGAAGGCGTGCCGCACACAGCGCGCTACCTCGTCCACCTCGGCGGTGGAATTCGGTACCAGAATGACGAATTCGTCGCCGCCCATGCGGGCCACCAGCTGCCCGAAGCCGGAGGCGCAGTCATCGAGCCGGGCGGCCGCCTGCACCAGCAGTTCATCGCCGACCGCATGGCCGAAGGTGTCGTTCACGGCCTTGAAATGGTCGAGATCGACGTAGCAGAGCCCCACCCGGCTGTCCGGATCGGTGAAGGCGGCGGTGAGCGCGTCGAAGAAGCGGGAGCGATTGGCCAGCCCGGTCAGCTGATCGTGATGGGCCCGATAGTGCAGGCGCTCGCGCAGGGCTCGCCGCTCGGAGATGTCCTCCACCAGAATGAGCGTGTACCGGGGCACGCCGCGCTCGTCCCGAATGAGCGAGACATTGATATTCGTCCACACCGTGCGCCCGTCCCGATGCGGATAGGCCTTCTCCATCTGCGCATTGTCGACATCGCCGCGCAGCACCGAGGCGTACAGCGGCCACATGCCCGGATCATCCTCGGGATGGCCGAGTTCGGTCACCTCGAGGGCGCTCATCTCCTCCGGCGTATAGCCGAGCATGGTGGCGAAGGCATTGTTGACCTCGATGATCCGCCCGGTCATATCGGAGAGTCCGGTGCCGATCCCGGCCTGCGCGAAGACCGCCCGGAAGCGCGCCTCGCTGGCGCGCAACTGCTCCTGCACCCGAATCCGGGCCGTGATCTCCGCGACGCGCACACTCTCCTGTTCGGTGAGCAGCCAGCTCCGGAAGGCGCGCACATAGCCGGTGGTGAAGGCCCCCAGCAACTCTGCGGCACGCGCGCCGGAAATGTCCTGCTCCCGAGCGAAGTACGCGTTGAGGACCGAGACGCTGCGGCCGAGCACCTCATCGCCGACGAAGTGCGCCCGCGCCAGTTGTGCCCCGAGTTCGGCAACCTGTTCGGCGGATTCTCCGGAGCGGGCGGCGGCCTGCAGGCGCGCGGCCAGTCCGGCGATCAGATCGAAGGCCTCGTCCCGGCTCATGGGCACGACGTGATCGCGGGCTCCGCTGTCGAGCGCGGCTACCCACTGGTCGACCAAGTCGGCGTGCGGGCCACCCTGCTCCGGCCCACCCCCGGAATCCGACGCCATGAGGGTCGATGGTAGACCCGCCGGTCGGTGCCCGCGAACCCCGCCCCAGCTGGCCATAGTGGGATACCATTGCGGCGCTTGAGGATTGGCAGTGTGGGTTCGAGAGGGGTAGTGGGATCGAATGACCAGACCGAGTTGGGCTCCCGAGGGTATCGATCTGGATCGCCCGAGCGCCTCCCGCGTGTACGACTATTTCGTCGGCGGCATGCACAATTTCGAGATCGATCGTGAACTCGCGCAGATGATCGAGAAGTTCACCCCCAATGTCGCGGAGACCATGCGCGCGAACCGGGATCTGCTGCGCCGCGCGGTGCGCTTCCTGACCGATGCGGGCATCGACCAGTTCCTCGATCTGGGCTCGGGCATCCCCACCGTCGGCAATGTGCACGAGGTCGCGCAGGCCCGAAACCCCGAAGCGCGAGTCGTTTACGTCGATATCGACCCGGTGGCCGTGGCGCACAGCCAGGCGATCCTGGAGGGCAATCCGCTCGCGGCCGTCATCCACGGTGATGTGGCACAACCGGATTCGATCCTGGCCGCGCCGGAAGTGACCAAGCTGCTGGACTTCGATCGACCGATCGCCGTATTGCTGCTCGGTGTACTGCATTTCGTGCCGGACGAAAGTGCGCCCGCCGCGGCCGTCGCACGCCTGCTCGAGGTTTGCGCGCCCGGCAGCTACGTCGCCATCACGCACGCCACCTCCGACGGTCAGCCGGCGGAAGTGCTGGAGGCGCAGAAGCTTTCGGGCCGCACCTCCACCGAGATCGTGCTGCGCGGCAAGGACGAGATCGCGACCTACTTCTACGACTGGACGCTGCTCGAGCCGGGCCTGGTGCACCTGCCGCTGTGGCGCCCGGAGGATCCCGCCGATGTCGGCGAGCATCCGGAGAGCTCCGGCGCGTACGGCGGGCTCGCCCGCAAGGACTGAACTCGCCGGACACGGCCGTTGGACTGGTAAATGATTCACCTGCGGTGTGCACGGCGGGTGGAGCCGCCGCCGCTACGCCCGGCTTGAATCCTTCTCGCGCACATGCGCTGCGAGCGCGGGCAGTACCTCGCCCAGTTGGTCGCGTACCTCCGCATCCTCGACCAGCCCGTCCGGCCCGAGTTGCTCCCGCAGCACGGTGATTCGGCCGCAGGCGGATTCGACGATATCGGCGCTCACGTATCCGAGGACCGTGCGCAGTGTCTCGACGGCCGCATCGCCGCGTCCGGGGAAGGCGACATTGATCCATGCGACCGGTTTGTCCACCAGATCGCCGGTGCCGACGGTCCATTCCAGGAGGTTCTTGAGGCTGCCCGGGATCATGCCCGCGTATTCGGGGGCGCTGATGAGGACGGCGTCGGCCGCGCCGATTCGCTTGCGCAGTGCTTCGACGGCGGCGGGTGCGGCCTCGTCTCCCGGAATGAACGCGGGCAGGCCGACCAGCCCGTCGTACAGCGTCGCTTCGATATCGGCCGGGGCGAGCGCTGCCACGGTGCGGAGTGCGGCGGTATTGGTGGAACTGTCCCGGGTGCTGCCCGAGATCAGCAGAATGCGCAGCGGAGTGGTCACGTAGCGGCCAACAGGCGCGGGCGGCTCGGTATTTCGCACACCGTTATTCAGCTCGCCGTTCGGTCTCGGCCGCAGTGAGCTGTCCCACCGAGTGGGAGCGGTTGCATCACGGCCTGTCACTTTCTCTCATTTTCGGTATCGTGGCGGGAATGGCGCGCTGTCCGGGACAGTTGTTAACAAGTGGATTCGATTGCGCGACAACTGCATAGAGAGTGTTTGGCGCGAGAAGGGCAGACAAAGATGACTGCATTCACCAACCGCTTCGACGAGGCGGCGGTCGGTAGCGGCAGGTCCACGGCGACAACAGCCGGACCTGTCCCGGGTCGGCTGCTGTCGGCGGAGCCCATGACCGCGCATCTGCTGCCCGGCCTGCGACTTCCCGCCCGCGCGTGGCGCATCAGATATACCTCTGCCGATGCTTCCGGTGCGCCGATACAGGTCACCGGCACCGTGCTGGTGCCGCGCGAGCCGTGGCGCGGCGAAGGTTCGCGGCCGCTGATCGGTTACGCCGTGGGCACCCAGGGGCTGGCCGATAAGGTCGCCGCCGCCTCCTGGCAGCTGCGCGTCGGCCTCGAATACGAATCGGTCTTCATCACCGCCGCCCTGCGCCGCGGCTGGGCTCTCGCCATCACCGACTATCCGGGATTGGGCAATCCCGGCACGCACCCGTACGTCATGGGCCGCGCACTGGGACCGTCGGTGCTCGACAGCATGCGCGCCGCGCGCCGCCTGACCGCCGCGGGACTGGACCCGAACGGCCCGCTCGGCATCTACGGCTATTCCGAAGGCGGTTGCGCCGCAGGCTGGGCGCTGCAATTGCAGCCCGGCTACGCACCCGATCTGCCGCTGGCCGGCGGCGTGGTCGGCTCGGCCCCCGCCGATCTGGAAGACATGATCGCCTTCCTCGACGGCAGTCCCTACGCATTCCTGCTGTTCTACGGCGTGCTCGGTCTGGATGCCGCCTACCCGGAACTCGATGTGCTGCAGTACCTCAAGCCGCAGGGCCGCGCGCTGGCGGCGATCTTCCGCCGGACGCACGCGATTCCCGCCGCGCTGGTGGGCATCGGCCTGGGCGCCTTCGTGCCCAAGCGGGTCTCCACCTACTGCCACCGCATGCCGTTCGAGGTGCCGGAAGTCCGAGTGCGCCTGCGCGAGAACAAGCTCGGTTCACTCGCCCCCGCCGCCCCGGTGCTGGTCGCGGGCGGTACCGCCGAGCAGATCATTCCGTATCCGCAGGCCGTGCGGCTCGCGCAGGACTGGAAGGCCCTCGGCGTGGACGTCACCATGCTGTCCATGCCGCGCCGCGAACACATCACCGGCGCACTGTCTTTCGCGGGCCCGGCCATGCGCTTTCTGGCCGAGCGTTTCGAGGACGTCCAGTCGATGCAGATGCAGCGCGGAGCCTGATCAGACTCCGACGTTCCCATGCGGGACGCGAGAGGTGAACAACACCAAACCCAGCGAGACCACCGCTACTGTCACCAGCCCGATCACGGCGACCACCAGCGGTCGCCAGCCGGTGCGGGCCGGCTCGCGGATATTGGTGTTCAGCCCCACGCCTGCGAAGGTGAGCAGGAACGCCCAGCGTGACAGGTTGCCCAGATTTGTGACCTGCGCTTTGTTCGGCCAGTGCGCGGTCGCGAGCGCCGAGACCACCGAGACGTCACAGTTCGCGGTGCCGATCGCCAGCAGCGATCCGAGCTTGCCCGAGAGTCCGAGCAGCCGGGCCACGCTCAGAATGACGGCCCCGGACACCGTCATATCGACCAGGATCTGAATGATGCTGGTACCACCCAGCTTTGCCGCATCCCCGAGCACGAAGTGCGATCCGTTGGGCGGGGCGTCGAATACGGCGAGCACTGTCGCCGTACCCGCCACGATCACGGACCGCCAGTCGGCACCGAGCCGGCCGAGGGCATCGGGCCATGATTTGGTATTCGTCACCACTGCCTTCAAACAGAAATACACCGCGGTACCGCCTCATCAGTGCCACAGATTTGCACTATGAGGGCGGTCACAGCTGTGAGCCAGGTTTGACATCGCTGTGATTCCCGATGCGGGTATTCCGGTGCCGACCGGCTATGGCCGAAACTGTCGATTTCATGGCCGTCGTTCGTTGTCGGAGGTGTTACCGCAGGTCGTAGCGTTTGCCGCATGTGTTTCGACTACGACGTCATTGTCATCGGCTCGGGCTTCGGCGGGAGTGTGAGCGCCCTGCGGCTGACCGAAAAGGGATACCGGGTGGGCGTGCTGGAGGCAGGACGCCGCTTCGCCGATGACGAGTTCGCCAAGACCTCCTGGCGGGCCCGGCAGTTCCTGTGGGCTCCGGCCCTGGGCTGCTTCGGAATTCAGCGCCTGACGCTGTTGAAGGACACCTTCGTCATGAGCGGCGCCGGGGTGGGCGGCGGATCGCTGGTGTACGCCAACACCCTGTACGAGCCGCCGGAGAAGTTCTACGGTGACCGCCAGTGGGGGCACATCACCGACTGGAAGGCCGAACTCGCTCCGCACTACGACCAGGCCAAACGCATGCTGGGCGTGACGGTCAACCCGGCCACCACGCCCACCGACCGCGTACTGCTCGAGGTCGCCGAGGAGCTGGGCATTGCCGGCACCTATCAGCGCACGCCCGTCGGCGTCTTCTTCGGTGGACCCGGGCGCCGCCCGGGTGAGGACGTCCCCGATCCGTTCTTCGGCGGTGCCGGGCCCGCCCGTCGCACCTGCACCCACTGCGGTGAATGTATGACCGGCTGCCGCCACAATGCCAAGAACACCTTGGTCAAGAACTATCTGTATCTCGCCGAAAAGGCCGGTGCCGCAGTACATCCGCTGACCACCGTCACCGATGTCCGCCCGCTGTCCGGCGGCGGCTACACCGTCGAAACGGTCCGCACCGGCCGCTGGATTCGCAAGCAGCGCCGCGAATTCACCGCCGAGCAGGTGATTTTCGCGGCTGCCTCGCTCGGCACCCAGCGGCTGCTGCACCGCCTCCGCGACGGCGGTTCGCTGCCGAATGTCTCCGAGCGCCTCGGCTACCTCTCCCGCACCAATTCCGAAGAGCTGCTGTCGATCCGCAGTCGCGAGAAGGGCAGCGACTTCACCAGGGGTGTGGCGATCACGTCCTCGATCCACCCCGATCCCGATACCCATATCGAGCCGGTCCGCTACGGCAAGGGCAGCAATGTCCTCGCGCTCATGACCACGGCCATGGTCAGCGGCGAACCGCCGCGCGGCCGGGCCTGGTTGCGCGAGCTGGTGCGCAATCGCCGGGATCTGCTGAAGATGCACAATCCGCGGCGCTGGTCCGAGGAGATGATCGGCCTGCTGGTCATGCAATCGGTCGACAACTCGATCACGACCGTCACCAAGAAGGGCCTGTTCGGCCGCCGCATGACCACCAAACAGGGTGAGGGCGAACCGAATCCGACCTGGATTCCGTCCGGCCACGAGGTCGGCCGCCGCGTCGCCGCCAAGATCAACGGCTTCCCCACCGGGTCGGCCAGCAGCAGTATCTTCAACATTCCCATGACCGGCCACTTCCTGGGCGGCTGTGCCATCGGCGATTCACCCGAGACCGGTGTGGTCGATGCCTACCACCGGCTCTACGGGTATCCGGGGCTGCACGTCATCGACGGCTCCACCGTTTCCGCGAATCTCGGCGTGAACCCCTCGCTCACCATCACCGCCCAGGCCGAACGGGCAGTCTCGCTCTGGCCGAACAAGGGTGATGCCGATCAGCGCCCCGATCCGAGCGCCGCGTATCGACGTCTCGCCCCGATCCCGCCCCGAAACCCGGTCGTGCCCGCCAGTGCCCCTGCGGCCCTGCGACTTTCGCTGACCGTTATCGAATCTCAGAAAAACTGTTGACGCGACACCCACCCCTACTGCTAGTCTCTCCAAGTCCGTGACACACGCAAGGAGGTGAGACCCATGAACGCAGTAGTGATGGGGTGCTCCCTCTTCCGTTCACGGACGGTCGGCTGACATTGGTGTAGCCGGGAGCGCCAGTAGGCAATCCCGAAAGGCAATACCATGAACCTCAACAGCATTCACTTCACCGCGCAGACGTCCTCCGATGGCGTTCTGGAGCGATCCTTCACACTCGGTGACATCACCGGTGTGCTCTTTTCCCCCGAATCCGGTCCCGCCGAGGGTGCGCCGCTGCTTCTGAGCGGGCACAGCGGCGGCATGCACAAGCGGGCGCCGGGCCTGGTGGCCAGTGCCAAGCACAAGGTGACCAATTCCGGCTACACCGTCGTCGCCATCGACGCACCGGGGCACGGCGACCGTCCGCGAAATGCGCGAGACCAGGAGTGGGTCGATGCACTCCACGAGGCCAGGCGGACCGGTGAGTCGATGGATCAGATCATCACCGACTACAACATCTCCCTCGCCGAGCGGGCGGTGCCGGAGTGGCAGGCGACCATCGATGCTCTGCAAGCCCTGCCCGAAATCGGTCCCGACGTGGCGATCGGTTACGGCGGAACCACATTGGGCGTCGCGATCGGATTGCCGCTGACCCTGGCCGAGCCGCGGATCAAGGCGGCGGCGTTCGGTCCGGTCTTCGCCTATGAGGCGCTGATCGAGGCTGCCCGGCAACTCACCATCCCGGTCGAGTTCACGATCGCATGGGACGACTCGGAAATCGGCCGGCAGCCCGGCCTGGCACTGTTCGACGCCTGTGCTTCCGAGGAGAAGGCGCTGCACGTCTATCCGGGCAGGCATCAGCGGATGGCCCCGTACATGGCCGCCAACCACGATCGGTTCTTCAGCACCTATCTGGACT
The DNA here is from genome assembly GCF_045040085.1 of Nocardia sp. NBC_01388. Classification (NCBI taxonomy): domain Bacteria; kingdom Bacillati; phylum Actinomycetota; class Actinomycetes; order Mycobacteriales; family Nocardiaceae; genus Nocardia; species Nocardia sp. NBC_01388. The sequence goes on along the minus strand of NZ_CP109553.1, from coordinate 5,113,188 downwards.
GGGCCGGCGTACCGGCGATCTGAGCCCGAAGGTTTCGGCGTCCGGTTTCGAACCGGGCGCCGAAATCTCTGAAAGCGACTGTCGAGCAGTCGATTCGAATATCAGAGCTGCTGGAGCCGGACCTTGGCGTCGGCGTACTCGGTGACCAGGCGGTCCACCAGCCCGGCGGTCGTGGTCACCGCGGCGGTGGTGGCGATGCCCTGGCCGGAGCCCCAGATGTCGCGCCACGGCTTGGCTTCGGTGGTCTGCGAGTCGTCGGTGCCGAAGTTCATGGCGGACGGGTCGCGGTCGCCGAGGTTGTCCGGGTCGAGGCCGACCGCGGTGATGCTGGGGCGCAGGTAGTTTCCGTGCACGCCGGTGAAGCGGCTGGAGTAGACGATATCGGCGGCGGTGGAGTCCACGATCATCTGCTTGTAATCCGTTGCGGCATTGGCCTCTTCGGTGGCGATGAAGGCCGAGCCGATATAGGCCAGGTCCGCGCCGGCGGCCTGGGCGGCGAGCACCGAGCGGCCGTGGCCGATGGCGCCCGAGAGCAGCAGCGGACCGTCGAACCAGGCGCGGATCTCCTGAATCAGGGCGAAGGGGGATTGGGCTCCGGCATGGCCGCCCGCACCGGCGGCCACCGCGATGAGCCCGTCCGCGCCGCGCTCGACGGCCTTGTGCGCGAACACATTATTGATGACATCGTGCAGCACGATGCCGCCGTAGGAGTGCACCGCCGCATTGACATCGGCGCGTGCGCCGAGCGAGGTGATGACGATCGGCACCTGGAATTCGACGATCGTGGCCAGATCCTCCTCGAGCCGGTCATTGCTCTTGTGCACGATCAGGTTCACCGCAAACGGCGCCGAGGGCTGCTCCGGATTCTCGGCATCGTGCTTGGCGAGCTCCTCGTTGATGCGCACCAGCCATTCGCGGAACTGCGACTGCGGCCGCGCGTTCAGCGAGGGGAACGAGCCGACGACTCCGGCCCGAGACTGCGCGATGACCAGCTCCGGGCCGGAGACGAGGAACATCGGTGAGGCGACCGCCGGCAGGCGTAGTCGTTCGGACAAGATGGGCGGCAGGCTCATGGTGCGCGGTTCCTTCGGTGAGTCGTGAACGTAGCGAAGCTTATGCCGCCCGGGGATTCGCAGCGTCAGGCCGCATGGCCGATGTAGTTCACGGAACCGCCGATCGCCCCGTCATCCTCGGGTCCGATCAGGGTCGCTATGAAGGCATGCTGGGCGCGAAGACCGGCACGGGCCTGCCGGTTGCGCCAGCCCGGGACGAGGATGCCCACGCCGGAACGGACCACATTGACCGGGAACTTGGCCACCGGATACCAGGGCGGCATATAGCTGGGCAGTCCGAGTTGGCGCATCCGGCCGCGGCCCAGAAAGGCCGTGCTGATCGAGAGGTGCTGGGCCCAGGCAATCCGGCGGCGCAGCGATGTGAGATTCGAGTAATACCAGGTCAAGGGGTCTTCAGCCATGGGCCGTGCCAGCTGCATACTGGTCTCGTCCGGAGCGGTGAGGACGGTCAGATAGTGGAAGAGCTGCTTGGTGGCGTCCACGAATCCTGTTGGCAGGTAGCGTTCCTCGATGCCCATGACCCAGCCGACATAGCGGGTGAGGTGCACGATGGCGTCCAGTTCCCTCGGGGTGAAGACATTGCCCATCATCATGCCGGTGAGCGCGGGCGCGTAGAGCGCACCCAGCATGGTGACCGCCATATCCGTCTGATTGACCGGCACTCCCCAATCCTCGGCGCTCCACTCCGGCAGATTCGCGACATGCCGGCGCACGAACGTATGGATCAGCCGCACATGCAGGGTGGAGCGGAAACCTTTGCCGCCGGGCCGCATTCCGCCGTCCGAGATGACGTCGAGCGCCCACTTCATGGTTTCGGCGAAGCGCCGGCCGCCGCCGGTCGCGCCGCTCTTACCGGTATTGGTCAGCAGCAGGGTGCGATTGATGCCGGAGGCCACGAACCCGCCGAGGAACGGAACGTCGCGCGCCACGTAGATGCCATCGATCCCGGCGGCCTGAAAGATGCGTTCCCCGAGCTCGATTCGCTTCCAGTCCACCCACGCGGGCGGGTTCTCCACCTGGGTGAAGAAGGCCCGCAAGGGTTCCGGCGCATCCGGAACGCTGTCGATGCCGTGTTCCAGCGCTTGATCGAACAGTGGCCGCACCTTTCCCATCCCCGCGGCATACATCCACTCCACCAGTTCGTCCATGGGCCGATCCCCGATGGTCAGGGCCTCCCCGATGGCCGCCCATTCCGCATCGTCGGGCGGCTTCATTCGCATCACTCTGGCTATCGGTCCGAGCACCGGTACCTCGGCCGGGGCGTCGGGATGCCGAGTCGGAATGGTCGACGGTCGAGTGCGCGTCATCGGGCAGCTCCTTCGTAGTTCTGGTGAAAGTCCTCACCAGATATCTGGCAACAGTCTTCACCAGATTTTTGCTCGTGACAAGATTTAGGAGAAAATCTCTCATGCACTCCCTCTGTGTCAGTTTTGTATGGATGCCCGGTAGCAAACGCGCCGGTGAAGGCCGTCGGCAGAAATGTGGTGATAGTCTTCACCAAACTGGGCCGGCAATGACGAGGTAGCGACGTGGAGACATCCCGAGGCCGGTACGCCGGACTCAGCGCCGAGGAGCGGCAGCGGCAGCGCCGCCGCAAGCTGGTCGAGGCCGCCGCGGAGGTCATCGGCGAGCAGGGTCTGGCCGGGCTCAAGGTGCGCGCGCTGAGCGCCCGCGCGGGGCTGAACGACCGCTACTTCTACGAGAGCTATGCCGATACCGATCAATTGCTCTTCGAAATCCTCGACGAACAACTCGCGCAGGTGATGGCCGAACTGGTGGCGCTGCTGGCCACCACGCCGTCCGATACCCGGGTACGGCTGCGTGCGGTGGTCGAGGCCGGCGTGACCTCGGTCGCCGATAATCCGCTGCGCCGCCGGCTGTTCATCGAGCTCCAGTCGCTCGACGAATTACGCCGCCGCAGAGGCGAATTCGTCAGTCTGGTCGCCGGCATCATGCTCGATCAGGCGCGCGAACTGCTCGGAGAATCGGCCGCCGAGGGCATTCACGCCGAACTCGCCGCCCGCACTGTCTCACACGGTGGCGTGGAACTGCTCACCGAATGGCTGCGCGGCGACCTCGATATCGAGCGCGGCGTGCTCATCGACTTCCTGGTCGCCATGATCCTGACCTCTTCCGAGATCACCACCACCGTGCGCCGCGAGATGGCCGGTTCCGGTGACGGCTCCCTGAACTGACCCTGGACGAATCGGGCCCGGCGTCTCAGGATGAGACCGGAGTGTCGCCGAGTCCGAGGAGTTGATGTGGCCGACCGGCAGGTGGATTGGCTGGCGGGCGGGGTGCGCCGATCGATCGCGAGCGAGCGGATCGTGGGTACCGCGGCGGAGTTGTTCCTGGCGCGCGGGTTCGACCAGGTCGGGATGGATGATGTGGCGGCGGCGGCCGGTTGCTCGCGGGCCACGCTCTACCGGCATTTCCGGGGTAAGCCCGCGCTCATCGATGCCGTCCTGGCGCGCTCCGCGGTCGCCGTCGCGCAGCGGGTCTCGGCGGCCGTATCGCGCTACGACGGCTCGCGGCGCATTGTCGAGGCCACGCTCGCCTCGGTCACCGCCGTGCGATCGGACCCCGCCCTCGCGCGCTGGTTCGCCGACCGGTCCGGCGGCAGCAATGAAGTCTTCGCCTCCTCGGCGGAATTGGGCCGGATCGCGACCATGCTGACCGGCATCACGCCCGATGATGAAGCGGCGCAATGGATTGTGCGGGTGGTGCTGTCACTGCTGTGCTGGCCGCTGCCCGATGCCGCGAGCGAGCGGCGCATGGTGGAGCGGTTCGTGAGCTAGCCGTGCGGTTGATCCGACAGCTCCGCGAGTCCGGGCAGCGCGGTCAGCGGCTCGTCGGGATCGAGGACCAGCCCGCGTGATTCGGCGGTGGAAGACAGTGCGCCCCAGGCGAACGCGGTCAATTGTTCGGCCAGTTCCTTACCGCTGATCACCGGTTCGTTGAGCCAGCGCAGGACGCCGAGTCCGATCGCGCCCAGCAGCGCGTCCACCGCGAACTGGGTGTGCTCGCCGTCCGCGCCGCGCAGCCGCAGGATGCCGGAGAAGAAGTCGGCGACCGAATCCGACAGCGGGCGGCCGTCCTCGAGCAGCTGGGTCGCGCCGTAGGCGGCGACCACGTGGGAGCTCACAATGAAGCGAAAGAGGTTGGGGCGCTCGGAGACCAGGTCGATATAGGCGGCCAGCGCGGTGCCGATGGCCTCCCGCGCCGAGGCGGCCGGATCGAAGAGCGGCGTCACGCGTTCGACGATGAGCTGCTGCACGCGGCCGCTGACCGCGGCCAGCAGTTCGACCTTGTCGCCGAAGAAGCGGTACAGCTTGGGGCGCGGTATCCCCGCGGTTTTCACAACGTCGTCGATGGACAGATCGGGCCCGTGCGCATCGATGGCGCGAATGGTGGCCTCGATGAGCTCGGCGCGCACCAGAGCGCGATGCGAATGCCAGCGGTCGTGCCTGGCATCACCCTTCAGGTTCGCGGGCGGGTGGGAGGCCATGTCGCAGATTGTAATTCGATCCGTTACGGCGCACCCCTTGCGTAGCTGTCTGGGACAATCCTACACTGGCCTGACATCGAACACGTAGTACTAGGTACTCAGTGTTGCACCAAGGACGGTCAAAGATGACAAGTGCGCCTCCCGCAACCACCTACCCGAAGGCTCGGCGGATCAGTTTCCGTTTCGAGCAACACAATTCGAACGATAAGTACTTCGTCGACGGCGATATGGTCTTCAGCCACTTCGTCGCCGGACTCTCCGGCGGATTCCCGCCGGGCGAGGAATCCTTCATCCGCTCGGTCCGCCGCGTGGCCGAACTCGTCACCGATCCGGTATTGAAGAAGCGTGTCGCCGGCTTCATCGGCCAGGAGGCCATGCACGGCCAGGAGCATCGCGAACTCAACGGCAAACTCGTGGATATGGGCTATCCCATCGAGTGGATCGACACCGATCAGGCCAAGGAGCGCATGCTCCGGCTCGAGGAGCGATTCGCGCCCCTGGTTCATCTGGCCGCGACCGCGGCCGCCGAGCACTACACCGCCGTACTCGCGCAGCGGGTGCTCTCCAGTGACGAAATCCAGAACATTCCGGCCTCACCCGAGTTCTGGCATCTGCTGAATTGGCATGCGCTGGAAGAACTCGAGCACAAGTCGGTGGCCTTCGACGTCTTCCGGGCGGTCGGCGGCTCCGAGCGCACCCGCATCGGCGTCATGGCCGGCCTGTTCGCCTTCACCATGCCTTTCACCTTCGGTTCCCTGGCGATTTCGCTGGCCCGGGATCCCGTGGCGCGGCGGCAGCCCGTGCGCGTCGCGCAGGAGGCGTACGCCCTGTTCCGCGGACCCATCTTCCGCGGGCTCATGGCGGAGCTGGCCCAGTATCTGCGCCCCGGTTTCCATCCCGACGACATCGACACCCGCGCACTGCTCGAGCAGTGGCAGCAAAGGCTTTTCGGCGAAGACGGCGTGCTGGTCGATCACCTGAAGTAATCACAACTCCATCGAGAAAGGACCGACCAATGACGATCGGTCAGGACACCAAGTCCCTCACCCCCTATCCCAAGGTCCGGCGCATGCGATTCCGGTTCGGCCAGCCCGAACCGATGACGCACCAGTTCGTCCGGGACGACATTCCGCTGACCCACCTCATCGCCGTGCTCTCGGGCGCGTTCCCGCCGGGCGAGGAATCCTTCATCCGCTCGGTGCGCAAGTTCTCCGGTGGGATCACCGATCCCGTGCTCAAGAAGCGGGTGGCCGGCTTCATCGGCCAGGAGGCGGTGCACGGTCAGCAGCATCGCGTATTGAACGATCAGCTGATCGAGATGGGTTTCCCCATCGTGCGGATCTTCACCTTCGAACCCGGCGCGCTGCGGGAGCGGGCGCTGGTCAGGATCGAGAATCTGGTGCCGCGGCACGCGCACCTGGCCTTCACCGCGCTGGCCGAGCACTACACCGCGACGCTCGCGGCGCGGGTGCTCGGCGAGGAGGCCATCCAGACGATTCCGGGCGATCCCGAGGTCTGGAACCTGTTGAACTGGCACGCGTTCGAGGAACTCGAGCACAAATCCGTGGCCTTCGACGTGTATCGCGCCACCGGTGGTTCGGAGGCCCTGCGCATCGGATTGATGGCGGGCAGTTACGCACTCACCATTCCGGTGGTCGGGCTGGGCGTCGCCGTATCGATCCTCAGTGATCCACGCAGCTGGCGGCCGATCAAGGTGGCACGGCAATCGGTTCGGCTGGTCCGGGGACCGATCGTCAAGGGGCTCTTGAAGGAAATGCGCCCGTACATGCGGCCGGGCTTCCACCCCGACGATATCGACACCACGGAACTGCTGGAGCGCTGGCGAGCCGAACTGTTCGGCGCCCAGGGCGAACTTGTCGATCGCATCGGCTGAGCCGGGCAGACGGACACGAGGAAAAAGTATGAGCGGCATCGACTTCGGCACGGGTGCGCCGGACGCTGCTCGTCCCGACTACGAGGTCATCGTGGTCGGGGCGGGGTTCGGCGGTATCGGCACCGGTATCGCCCTGCAGCGCAAGGGCATTCACGATTTCATCATTGTGGACAAGTGGGACCGGGTGGGCGGCACCTGGCATGCCAATACCTATCCCGGTGTGGCGGTGGACATCCCCTCGTTCATCTACAGCTTCTCCTATGAGCAGCGCGGAGACTGGTCGCGAATATTCGCGCCCGGCACCGAACTTCGCGACTATGCCGAGGACATGGTCGACAAGTACGGACTGCGCGGCAAACTGCGGTTGAACACCACCATCGTGGCGGCCGATTTCGACGATGACAGCAGCCTGTGGCGTTTGACCACCGACGGCGGGCAGCAGCTCACCGCCCGGTACGCGGTACTCGCCATCGGCGGACTGGAACGGCCGAAGATGCCGGATATCGAGGGGGTCAACGATTTCGGCGGCACCCTCGTGCACACCGCCATGTGGGACCACGATGTGGACCTGCGCGGTAAGCGGGTCGCCGTGATCGGCACCGGGGCAACGGCATTGCAGTTGATCCCGGCGATCGTGGAGGAGACCGCACATCTCACCGTCTTCCAGCGCACGCCGATCTGGGTGTTTCCGAAGAACGATTCGGAGGTCGGTCTGCTCGGCCGGCAGATACTGGGGCGCAAGCGAATTCGGTCCGCACTGCGGGCCGTCGGCAATGTGGGCACCGAACTGGCCATGAGCGGCATGGTGGCCGGTCCGGCCTGGCTCACCGATACCAGCCGCCGGCTGGCGGAAGTGCCTGTCCGCCAGTGGATGCGGCGGCAGGTCGACGATCCGGTGCTCCGGGAGAAGCTCATGCCGAAGTACGGGCTCGGCTGCAAGCGGCCCTCCATGTCCAATGACTATCTGAAGACGTTCAATCGCACGGACGTCAGCCTGGTCACCGATTCCATCGCGCGCATCACCGAAAACGGTGTGGTCACCGTGGACGGAACCGAGCACGAGATCGATGTGCTCATCTGCGCGACCGGATTCAAACTCTGGGAAAAGGGTTCGGTACCGCCGTTTCCCATGCGCGGGCGGCGGGGCATCGACCTGGAGACCTTCTGGGACGAGCATCGCTACCAGTCCTATCAGGGCGTGTCGGTGCCGGGATTCCCCAATGCCTTCACCATTACCGGTCCGTACGGATTTGTGCTCGGCTCCTACATCTGGATGATCGAGGCCACTGCCGCACATCTGAGCCGGGCCATTGCCGAGTCGAAACGGCGCGGCGCCACCGAGATCGAGATCCGGCAGGAGGTGCACGACGAGTACTTCGCGAAATGCCTGCGCCGGCAGGAGAAGAACTTCCTGTTCACCCCGGCCTGTGCGGGTTCCAACACCTACTACATCGACGATCACGGCGATTCCCCGTTCCGCCCGTCCACACATGGCGAGATGTACTGGCAGAACCGGCATTTCGATCTCGATGTCTATCGCTACACCGTGGGCGCACCCGTCCGCGCGGCGAGTGTCGTGCTGTCCGAGGAGGCGCTGTGAAGATCAACGATATCGATCCCCGGCTGGTGGTGGTCACCGGTGCGGGCAGCGGCATCGGCCGCGCGGTCGCCCAGCGGTTCGCACGTGGGGGAGCGCAGGTCGTCGTCTCCGATATCGACAAGGATGCGGCGCTGGCCACGGTCGCGCTCATCCAGGCGCGCGGGCAGCGGGCCGTGGCCATGCAGCTGGACGTCACCGATTCGTCGGCATGGGGCGCCTTCGCCCGGGATGTGCACGCCGACCACGGGGTACCGGACGTGCTGGTCAATAATGCCGGAATCCTGGTCAGCGGAGCGTTTTTGGATCTGGAGCCGAAGGATTGGGACAAGCAGCTCGGCGTCAATCTGCTGGGTGTCGTCTACGGCTGCCGGGCCTTCGGACGGCTGATGATCGACGAGGGCAAGCGCGGGCACATTGTCAATATCGCGTCGGCGGCCGCCTTCACACCGACGCCGGTGATGTCGGCCTATTCGGTGTCCAAGGCCGGGGTGAAGATGCTCACCGAATGCCTGCGGCTCGAACTCGCACCGAAAGGCGTTGGGGTGAGCGCGATCTGCCCCGGCGTGATCAATACCAATATCGGCGACCACGCCACCACCGTCGGCGTCGATCCGGTGCTGGTCGAACGCGGTAAGGAGATAGCCAGGCAGGTGCAGGACATCGCGGCCCGGCTGCCGTTCTCACCGCTGAGCCCGGATCTGGTGGCGCGGGCGGTGGTGCGCGCGGTGAACTACGACCTGGCCGTGGTGCCGGTCCGCGCCGAGGCGTGGCTCGGATACTTCATGCTGCGCATCGCTCCGGGTGTGAATCGCCGTATCACCCAGCCGATTTCGATGGAGCGCATCGAATCGGCCGGGGCCTGGCTGCTGCAACAGTTCGGCATCGACGCTCCCCGGGAGGTTGCCGCCGACAGTAGAAAGGGCGCGACGGTATGAACGCACGCGCACACCAGATCAAGGTGCGCGAAGTCATCAGCGAGACCGCCGACGCGGTCTCGCTGGTCTTCGATATCCCCGAAGATCTCGGCCGCCGATTCGCCTACTCGCCAGGGCAATTCCTGACGCTGCGTGTGCCGAGCGAGCACACCGGTTCGGTGGCCCGCTGCTATTCGCTCTCCAGCAGTCCGCACTGCGACGACCGCCCGGCCGTGACCGTCAAACGCACGGCCGGGGGATACGCCTCGAACTGGCTGTGCGACAACATCGCCGCCGGATCCGTGCTCACCGTGCTGGAGCCGGCGGGGAATTTCGTGCCGCGCGGCTGGAATCGGGATCTGCTGCTGTGTGCGGCGGGCAGCGGAATCACCCCGATCATGTCGATTCTCAAATCGGCGCTCACTCTCGGCCGGTCGAAAGTGGTGGTGCTGTACGCGAATCGTGATCGGCAGTCGATCATCTTCGCGCGGCAGCTGCAACAGCTCGTGCAGCGGTATCCGCGGCGGCTCATCGTGCAGCACTGGCTGGAATCGGAGCGCGGGCTGCCGGAGGCCCGCGCGATCGCCGGGTGGGCGCGGCCATACCGCAATTACGAGGTGTACCTGTGCGGCCCAGCCGGATTCGCCCTGGCGATCAGGCAGGGCCTGGCACAATTGAGGATCCCCGAGCGCGCGATCCGCCAGGAGGAGTACCGCTCGCTGACGGAGAACCCGTTCGAGCAGCCGATACCCGTGGTCGCGGCCGCGTCCGCGGCGACCGCCGTATCCGCCCGCCTGCCGGGCGATACCCCGACGGTTCAGGTCGACATCGATGGCGATACCCATGCGCTGCCCTGGCCGCGTGGGAAGAAGCTGCTCGATGTGCTTCTCGACCACGGCATCGACGCGCCCTACGTATGCCGCGAATCCGCCTGCGGCACCTGCGTATGCCGCGTGGCGCGGGGCCGCACGCGCATGCTGATGAACGAGGCCCTCATCGACGAGGAACTCGCCATGGGCCTGACGCTGGCCTGCCAGACCCTGCCCGAATCCGACGATCTGCACATCACCTTCGATCAGTGACCACCGCTCCGGCTCGACAATGAGGTTGCCCGCATGCTTACTCTGCCCGAAGGGATTCGCGGCTCCGCCGACTCCCGCTTCGCCGCCCCCGTGCGGACGTTCTCCCGCCTGTTCGCCCGTTATCTGCGCACCGGCGGGGCACTCGCGGTCTATCTGCACGGTGAACCCGTGGTTGGTATCTGGACCGGGACCGCCGATGCGGCCGGCGAAATCCCCTGGGACGCAGACACCGCCGCCCTGAGCTTCTCCACCACCAAGGGCATCACCTCGATGGTGGTGCACCGGCTGGCCGACCGCGGGCTGCTCGACTACGACACCCCCGTCGCCGAGTACTGGCCCGAATTCGCCGACGGTGGCAAGAACTCCATCACCGTGCGCGACCTGCTCGCACACCGCGCCGGGCTCTCGGACCTGCGCCGGGTGCTGGACCAGCCCGGCGATGTGCTCGACCACGTGCTCATGGAGCACCGCATGGCCGCCGCGACTCCCGACTGGACGCGCGGATTACCGGTCTATCACGCAGTCACTTTCGGCTGGCTGCTCGGCGGACTGTGCCGCGCGGTCACCGGCCAGGGTATGGCTGACCTGTTCCGCACCGAACTGGCTGATCCGCTGGGCCTGACCGGTCTGCACCTCGGCCATCCCGCCGACGGCACCACGGTCGCCGAGCTGGTCGGCCCGAGCCTCGCGGCCACCGGCACCCGGCTGGGCAAGCCGCTCACCGCGGCCGCCGCCCGCATCCCCGTCCTCGGCAAAGCCATCAGCTCCATGCACTTCCCCGGCGGCGAAGAAGCCCTCCGCGGCCCGGTCCCACCGCTGCTGAGCACCGAAAACGGTGCAGCCACAGGCGTCTTCACCGCCGACGCGATAGCCCGCGTCTACGCGGTCATCGCAGGCGACGGCGCCTTCGAGGGCGTCCAACTCCTCACCCCCGAAACCGCCCGCGCCCTCGACCGCTCCACCCGCATCAGCCCCGACCCCCGCCGCGCCTTCTGGCACCTCGGCTACCACCCCCTGCCGACTCTCGGCGCCCCACGTGGTTTCGGTCACCTCGGCCTCGGCGGCTCCGGTGGCTGGGCCGACCCCGCCTCCGGCCTCGCCGTCGGCTTCGTCCACAACCGCCTGGACCTGTCCCTGCTTCCCCTGGACATGTCCCTCCTGTCAGTCCTGCTCCCCACCATCACCCGCTCCGCCGCAACCCCCGCCCGCCCCGTCCGCACGGCCCGAGCCGCCTGACCCCTCCGCATCGTCCCGTCATCCCGGCATGTTTTGGCCGGGATCCACCGAGATTGGTTGAGTACCAACAGGTGTGGATCCCGGCCAAAAACGCGCCGGGATGACGGGTGCACGTTCCGCGTCGGTCGGGTGTGCGTTCCGCGTCAGTCGGACTGAATGCTTACTCGGACCGGGAGAGTTCCGCGCGGGCCGCTGTCACCATCGCCGTGATCGCCGCCGGCAGTGTCTGTTCCGGGTCCGGGGCGAACCGGGGGGAGTGGTTGGAGGGGAAGCGGGGCGGGATGGTGTGCTCGGTGAGCATGATGTGCTGGTCTTCTTCGGTGAAGCGGACCCAGTCGATGCCGCCGATGTGCCAGAAGACCGAGGGGACCCCGGCGGCGGTGCCGAAGACGCCGAAATCCTCACTGCCGGTGAGGGGATTGTCGAGCGGCATATAGGGGACGCCCGCGGCGGCGAGGGTGGCCATCACCCGCTCGGTATCGCCGGGGGTGTTGACGGTGACCGGGAAGTGGTCGTAGGGCACGAACTCCGGCGGCTTCGGTGCGCCCGCCCCGGTCGCCTCGGACTCGGCCAGGCGCTGCAGATCGTCGAGTATGCGCTGCCGTGCCGTATCGCTGAAAGTGCGCAGCGTCAAAAGCAATTCGGCGGTTTCGGAGATGATATTCGGCCGGGTGCCCGCGTGCAGCGCGCCCGCGGTGAGCACCGCGGAGGCGGGCACGGCGGACTGCCGGGCGGTCAGCGTCTGCATGCGCACCACCAGTGAGGCCGCCATGAGCAGCGGATCCACCGCCAGATGTGGCTGTGAGCCGTGGCCGCCGCGACCGGTGAAGGTCACCCGAATCGAATCGGAGGCCGCCATCAGCGGTCCGCTGCGGCTGATGACCAGTCCGGCGGGCAGCGGCGCGACATGCTGACCCAGCACGATGGCCGGCTTCGGAAAACGCTGCACCACACCGTCGTCGACCATGCGCTGGGCGCCGGCGCCGGTCTCCTCGGCGGGCTGGAAGATCGCGACCACCGTCCCGGTCGGCCGCGGCCCCGTCGCAAGCTCCGCACACGCACCCAGTAGCGCCGCGACGTGCACATCGTGCCCGCAGGCATGCATGACACCGGACACGGTGGACGCGTACGCCAGCCCGGTGTCCTCCTGCACCGGCAGTGCGTCCATATCGGCGCGCAACCAGATCACCGGTCCGGGACCGCCCTGCAGCACACCGACCACGCCGGTGCCGCCGACCCTCTCGGTCACTTCCCAGCCGGGCAGCGCGCGCAATTCCTCGGCCACCAGCCGGGCGGTGCCGTGCTCTTCGCCGGACAGTTCCGGGTGCGCGTGCAACTGGCGGTACACCTGCAGCCAGTGCTCGCCGGTCGCGGGCTCGTGCAGTTCGGGAGTGGTCGTCACGAGTGAATCTCCTTCGGGGGGATGGTCACCGGCGTGCGGGCCGCGATCTTGGCCCAGAACGCGTCGGCGGTTTGCGGGACCAGGGCCGCGGCAATGATCGCCAGCAGCGGCCCGATGGCCATGGTTTCGAAAGCTGTTGTGTAGGAGTAGCGATCGGTCATGAAGCCGAACAGCGAGGGGCTGATGATGCCCGCGACCTGACCGCCGAAGATGATCACCCCGGACGCCACGCCCATATACGCGCTGGGCAGCGCCCGCAGCGGCACCGAGAAGGCGGGCATATAGGCCAGCCCGGCCACCAGGCTCATCACCGTCGCCACCATCACGAACAGCGGGAACGACTCCAGCCGGGGCAGCACGAAAAGCATGATCGCGGTGGCCGCCATGGAGGGGATGACAATCCGCCGCGGGCGGCCGCCCATCCGATCCGACAGTCGCGCCCCGAGCACCACCCCGGCCGCCGCGGCCAGTGTCGACGGCACCGCCGCCACCGCGACCATCGTGATCGACAGCCCGCGCTCCTCCTGCAGGAAGGTCGGCGTCCAGGCGGTGACGCCCCACACCAGCACGTCGTAACCGAAGAAGATGGCGGCGAAGCCCAGCAGCGCCGGCGAGAACAGCACCGCCCGCCGGCCCGCGGCGGCGCTCGCCTTGTCCGCGGGAATATCGTCCTGCGGCAAGGGCTGCGGCATCCAGCGCCGCCAGGCCAGGATGACCAGGACGCCGAGCACCGAGATCAGCCCGAACATCACCCGCCAGCCGACGGTCGGCAGCATGATGCCCGCGAGCACCGACGCCAGCAGAATGCCGACCGCATTGGAGGCATTGGTCCACCCGGTCGCGGTGGTGCGCTGCTCCGGTGTGGTGCGTTCGGCCAGCGCCTTGAGCGCGGCGGCCGGGAACACGCCCTGCACCACCCCGAACAGGAATCGCATGCACAGCAGTGCCGCGAAAGACCATGCGATGGCGGTCAACCCGGTGAAGACGGACCACGCGACAAGTCCGATGGTGCCGACCTTCAGCGCACCGTAGCGGTCCGCGAGCAGTCCGCCCGGCACCTGCACCGCCGCGTACGCGACGAAGAACACCGATACCAGCAGTCCCAGCCGAGTGTGATCGAGATCGAGGTCGCGGCCGATCGACGGCAACGCGAAATTGATCACGGTCCGATCGATGTAGTCGACGACCCATGCCGCGAACAGCAGCATGACGGTCAGCCGGGTGGTACGTGGCATCGTTGCCCCTTCATGAGACGGAGCCCTGACGCGGCCTCTATGCGCGAATGCCACAATGACCTCCATGGCCGAGGATATGGCTGAAACGCCGGATATCGCCATGCGAGATGGGCTCACGCCGGAATCCGGCGCTGACGTGAGCTTCGGTGAGACCGATCTGGATCTGGTGAACGCGCTGCAGATCAATCCGCGCGCGTCCTGGACCCGTATCGGCGCCTCGCTCGAACTGGACGCCACCACCGTCGCCCGGCGCTGGCAGCGGCTCGCCGACGCCGGTCTGGCCTGGTTGACCGCGTACGGCATGGAGTTCGCCCTTGTCGGATATATCCGGCTGCGCTGCCGGCCCGAGGCGCTCGCCGCGCTCTCCGAGCAGGTGTGCGCCTGTCCGTATATCTTCTCGGTGGAGCGCACCAGTGGCCGCTATCAGCTGCAGATCTCGGTGGCCGTCGAAGACCTTGCCGCCCTTGACGATTTCGCGGTCCGCTGGCTGGGTGAGCTGCGCGGCGTGGCCGAAGTGTGCACCTCGGTGGGCCTGCACATCTATGTGGAGGGCGGGCAGTGGCGGCCGCAGGCGCTCGATCCGGTGCAGCGCACCCTGCTCACCGACGGACCACAGCCGCGGCGCGGTTCGCCGTTCCTGCCCCCGCGCACTCGCGCGGGGGACCGGGATCTGGTGCTGGCACTGTCGGCCGACGGTCGCCGCAGCGCCGCCGATCTCGCACAGGACACCGGTCTCAGTGAGACGACGGTGCGCCGCCGCCTCGTGGAGATGACCAAGTCGGGCCGCCTGCTGATTCGCTGCGACTTCGCCCAGCAGTTCGCCGGATGGTCCGTGAACACCAACTTCTGGGCCCGGTTGCCCGCCGGCGAACTGCCTACGCTCGGCGCCGAGCTCGCCCAATGGCCCGAGATCCGGCTGTGTGCGGCCACCACCGATGCCGGCAATGTGCACATCATTGCCTGGCTGCGCACGCAGCACGAATGCATCCTCCTGGAAAACCGTCTGGCGCAAAGCTTTCCGAATCTGCACATTACCGAGCGGCAGATCACGCTGCGCGCCCTCAAACGTATGGGCAGGCTGCTGAGCCCGGCGGGCCGCGCCGTCGGACATGTGCCCTTCGCAGTCTGGCCGTCTCCGGTGGCGGGCCGGGCAACATAGGGGCACACGCGAACGAACGTCTGTGGGTCGCTCGCCGATGTGCAAGTGCCCAGCCGCCGCGCGGGCCTGCTGGATTTCTGCACACAGATGCGCCGTGCCGCGCGCTCTAGGCTTCTTCCGTCGGATAAATCGACCCGCGGATTGAACCCGGCCGCCGCCCACATCGTTGAACCTCATGAGTGATCGCGAACCGGTTGCGGCAGCGAGGCCGATTCGGGTGGGCAGCACCTCCGAATCAGGGCCCTGCCGGGCTTCGCTCAATGGGGGCTTTCGCACGCCTGAAGTGGTTGTGTACCAGCGCTTTTCAGGCAATCTGTGACCTGCAACACATTGCGAGGTATGACTGATCGTGGATACATTGTGGACGATGTATCGGGGGCAATGTAATTCGAAACGGGGAATTGTGTCCGAACGTGGAGCAGTCGAGACCGTTGCCGACGTCATCGTGGCGAGGCTGGGCGAATACACCGAGCACCTCTTCGGAGTGGGCGGAGCCAATATCGAGGACATCTACGATGCGGTGCAGCGCCGCCCGGAGCTCATGACGGGGATCGTCGCCAAACATGAGTTCGGGGCCGCCACCATGGCCGACGGTTATGCCCGCGCCACCAACCGGCTCGGCGTCGTGGCCGCCACCTCCGGTGGGGGTGCCATGAATTTGCTTGCGGCACTTGCCGAATCCTACGACTCGCGGGTGCCGGTGCTGGCCCTGGTCGGCCAGGCGCCGACCGGATTGGAGGGCAGGGGCGCCTTCCAGGACACCAGCGGCGGCGCGGGGCGGCTCGATGCCGAGCGGATCTTCGGCGCGGTCAGTCGCAGTTGCGTGAAAGTGACTCGGCCGCAGGATATTCACGCCGAGCTGGATCGGGCGATCGAGGCGGCATTCGCCGGTGGGCCGGCGGTTCTGCTGCTACCCAAGGATATTCAGGCAGCGCCGGTACCGGGCCGGATGCACCGGGCGGGGGTATCGGAGCCCGCGCCGGTGGACGCACCGCTCGACGCCGACGCGGTGCTGCCGGCGGGCGGGCGGGGGCCCGCGGTCATCATCGCCGGGCCGGAGATCGCCCGCGCGAATGCCCGGGCCGAGCTCGCCGCGCTGGCGGAGGCCCTGGATGCCTCGGTGCTGGTCACTCCGGATGCCAAGGACGCCTTCCCGAATCGGCATCCGCGCTTCGCCGGTGTCACCGGCGTCATGGGGCATCCGCACGCGCCGGCCCTGGTCGCGGGTGCGGGACTGTGCGTGCTGGCCGGTGCGGCGCTGCCGATCACCGCGCGCGCCGGCTTGGATGCGGCGCTGGCCGCCTGCCCGCGGGTGCTGCATCTGGGTGCCGACGAACCCTTCGTGCCCGCCCATGTCCGGGTCCGGGGATCGCTGCGGCATCGCCTGCTGGAGCTTGCGGTGCACACCTCACACCGGGGATCCGCTGCGGCGCAGGTGAATACGGGTGAGCTCCCGGAGTTGAAACCGCCACCGGCGATCGGGCCGGGCGTGCGCTACCGCGCGGCGGTGACCGCGCTCGCCGCGCACCTGGATTCCGGCACCGATGTGGTTGCCGACGCGGGCAATACCGGTGCGGCGGTCGTACACCATCTGCCCGTGCCCGAGGGCGGCCGATTCCTCATCGCGCTCGGCATGGGCGGTATGGGCTACGCCTTCGGCGCGGGTATCGGCAGCGCTCTCGGCCGTGGCCGCCGGACCTTCGTCATCGCCGGTGACGGTGCGTATTTCATGCACGGCAACGAGGTGCACACCGCCGTCGAATATCAGGCCCCGGTCACGTTCGTCATTTTCAACAACAATGCGCACGCCATGTGCGTCACGCGCGAACAGGTCTACTACTCGGGCGATTACAGCTTCAATCGCTTCCGGCCCGCGGATATCGGCGCGGGTGTGGCCGCCATGTACCCCCAGCTGCCCGCCTGGATCGCCACCACGCTCGACGAATTCGAGACCGCCCTGGACAAGGCCCACGACGAAGTGGGACCCGTATTCATCGAAATCCTCTGCGACCCAGACGAACTACCGCCGTTCGCACCCTTCCTGAAGGAGTCCTCCGCATGACCGATACCGTCAAGGCCGAACCCGTCGAAGTGCCGCACCTCGAGATCCCGGGCGTCTACCGCATCGAGACCATGACCCTCAAGGAGGGCATGCCGATGGTGCTGGATATGACCCGCGCGGTGTATCCGCACGATGAGATCTTCGGCGACTACTGCACGGTCAACGAGTACATCGACGCCCCGCCGGACGAGGTCTTCGACTACCTCTCCGATACCCGCAGTCTGTGCGAATGGACCTACAGCATGCGGGGTTTCGAGCGCACCGATCAGCCGGATCTGTGGGTTTCCGATGACCGCATCGGCTCGAACACCCGCATCTACACTCGCACCGAATCCAGCCGTGAGACCCGCACCGTCGACTACCACTGCGCCTGGGACCAGGGCGAACACCTGTGGATGATCTACCTGATGCGAGTGGTGGACGCGCAGAAGTTGTTCAACAAGCCGGGTTCGGTGGTGCTGTGGACGAATTGCCACCACCCCTTCTACGACGAGAACGCGTATCCGGAGACCGCGCCGGCCGATCGCCCGGTGTGGGTCGGCGATTTCTGGCACCTCTTCGCCGCCGGTCACCTGCTGGAACTGCGCAACCTCAAGGCCATCTGCGAGCACCGCCATGCCAACGGCCAGCCGATCAAGCCCGAATGGATGAACTGAGTATGAGCACCGAAACCGTCAGCCTCATCGATGTAGCCGGGTATCTACCCGAAACTGTCGTTCCCGCAGACTATTTCGCGCAGTACGCGGACGCGGAGGATATCACCGCGAACATCATGTTCAAGGCGCCGAAGTTCCGGCACCATGTCGCGCCGGGTGAGTCGCCCGCCGATATGGCCGAGCGCGCGGTGGCGCCGCTGCTGGCCCGTCAGGGGCGAGACATCTTGCGCGACATCGACATTCTGATCGTGCACACCCAGCTGCCGGAGACGGCCATCGTCGGCAACGGCGGTGAGGTGGCCGCGCGCCTGGGCATCAATCCCGAATGGCTGATCGATCTGCACAATGGCGGCTGCGCGGCCTTCGTGCACGCCATGAAGCTGGCCCGGCAGATCATGGTGAGCACCGATGCCAAGGCGGCGCTCATCGTCAATGTGCAGAATGCGGCCGGTCAGATCTTCACCCAGGAGCAGGTGCGCGGTAAGCCGCAGGCCGCCATCCCCGGTGACGGCGCGGGTGCGGGACTGCTGGTGAAGAACGGTGATTCGCCGATTCTCGATATCGAGACCCGGCATCTGCCGCAGTTCGCGGGGCAGATGACCGTGCTCGCCGATCCGCCCCGCAAGTACTGGGAGGCCGGGCCGGGGCAGATGCATGTGGGATTCACCGAATCCAAGATCGCGAAGGTGCTGGGCCGGGGTAACAAGATCGTGCCCGAGGTGGCGCAGGCCGTGTGCAAGCGAATCGGTGTCCCCTCCAGTGAGCTGGATCTGTTGATCACCAATCAGCCCAACCGCGCCTTCCTGCGCAACTGGCGTGATGCGCTGCAGCTGCCGCAGGAACGGCATCCCGATACCTTCGACGAGTGCGGAAACCTTTTCGGCGCGGGCATTCCCGTCACCTTCGACCGTGCGGTCGATGAGGGGCGCGTCTCCGCCGGATCGCTGGTGATGCTGGCCGGATTCGCGCATGCGGGCGATTTCGCGGCGGCTGCCGCGGTGCGCTGGGGCGGACGCTGAGAGACGACGATGGCTCCCCTCGCCTGGATCGGGCATCAGTTACAGCTCAATGAAAACCCCTATGGCCCACCACCTTCCGTACGCGAGGCCCTATCGGCCGCACTCTCCTCCGCGAACCGGTATCCGGAATTCCTGCCGCAGCGACTGCCCCGGCTCATTGCCGAACGGCTCGGCGTCGCACCCGACCGCATAGTGGTGGGCGCGGGGGCGACCGGCGTGATCATGCATATCGTGCAGGAGTTCGGTTCCGGCGGTTCGAGTGTTGTCATGGCCGTGCCGACCTTCGACGGATATCCGATCCTGACGTCTATGGCCGGTGGCCGGCCGGTGACGGTACCGCTCATGCTGGACGGGCGGCAGGATCTGGACGCCATCGCCGAGGCGGTGGACGAGCAGACCCGGCTGGTAGTGCTGTGCAGTCCGCACAATCCGACCGGAACACTCATCACGCCACCGGAATTCGAGAAGTTCCTGCTTCGAATTCCGGCCGCGGTCACCGTCGTGCTGGACGAGGCGTATGTGGATTTTGTCGCACCGGGTGAGCGCATCGACGTGCTGACGCTGCTCGACGAGAATCCGAATCTGCTTGTCCTGCGTACCTTTTCGAAGGCGTACGGGCTCGCGGCACTGCGGGTCGGCTACGCCGTCGGCGCTCCGGCGCTGATCGAGCGGGTGTCCCGCTGGCAGCTGCCCTTCGGCATGAACGCACTCGCCGAGGTGGCGGTGCGGGCCTGCTATGCGGCGGAACCGGAGATCGCGGAACGGGTGACGGTCATCGGCGAGCACCGGCGCCGGCTCACCGCCGGGCTGCGCGATCTCGGCCTGTGCGTACCCGACAGCTATGCCAACTTCTCCTATCTGACCCTGCCCGGCCCGGATATCGATCGGGTCGGAACCGCCTTGGCGGGGGCGAACATCCACGTCAAGCACTATCCGACCGGTTTGCGCATCACCGTAGGCGACCGGGTGGCCACCGACGCGGTTCTCCATACCGTGCGCAGTACAGTGCAGTAATGTCAGAAAATCCGTCTTCTGAACCCGCCGGGCATCGGGTCGGAGCGGACGAGGAGATCGACTACGCACTGTTGTCGCTGAGTGCGCAGCTGTGCTTTGCGCTGTACTCCACGTCGCGGTCCATGACCGCTGCCTACCGTCCCTTCCTGGACGATATGAAACTCACCTATCCGCAGTACCTGGTGCTGCTGACGCTGTGGGAACGTCCGGGCATCACCATGAAGGAGCTGGGCGAGCAGATCCACCTCGACTACGGCACCCTCTCGCCGCTGGTACAGCGGTTGCAGGCCGGTGGACTGGTCGAGAGCGTACGCAGTGTCGCGGACGGGCGGGCGGTGGTGCTGCACGCCACCCCCGCCAGTCAGCAATTGCAGGGTCCCGCACAGCGCATGATTCACGCGGTGCTGGACTCCGTCGGCATCCCCCTCGAAGATATCGAGGCGCTCCGGGACCAGGTCAACGCCCTGGGACTGCGGCTCGACGCCATGGTCACCGCGGCCCGCGCCCGCTGAGCCTGCCCGGCCCGTCCTTTGGTCCGGGGCACACTCTGGTGAGGTCCGCGGTGTTCGCGCGCACATTGTGATCCACGGCGCACCGCACCAGCATTGTGAATTGGTCCTGGTTCGGGGGCCGTGCGAGAGTGTGCCCGCGTGCCGGACGATGCGGTCCGGGCAGGTCGGAGGAGAGGGGTCGTGGGACAGATGGGATCAACCTCGGTTGCACAGCGTGAATTCGAGGCGCCGGCGTCGTACGCCATCGCCGAGGGTGCGGCGCTGACCGATGTCGTCGACGGCCTCGCCGCGCATTCGCCGGATTTCGTGGCCTTCCAGCGGCCCGCCGCCGACGGGTGGAGCGAGGTGACGGCCGCGCAGTTCGCCGCCGAGGTGCGTGCGGTGGCCAAGGGGCTCATCGCCTCCGGTGTGCAGGCCGGGGATCGGGTTGCCATCATGGCCTCGACCCGGTACGAGTGGACGCTCATCGACTACGCCATCTGGACCGCCGGGGCGTGCACGGTCGCCATCTACGACTCCTCGTCGACCGATCAGGCGCGCTGGATCGTCGAGGATTCGGGTACGAAGCTGCTGATCGTGGAGAACGAGCGGCATGCGGTCACCGTCGCCGATATCGCGACGCCCGAGCTGCTCGAAACGCTGCGCATCGATGCGGGTGCGGTGGACGAACTCGTCGAACGTGGTGCCGCCGTTGACGACAGCGTGCTCGCCGAGCGCCGGGCCCGGGTGGGTTCCGCCTCCGCGGCGACGCTCATCTACACCTCGGGCACCACCGGACGTCCCAAGGGCGTGGTGCTCACGCACGCGAACCTGCTGGCCGAGTCGATCTCCGGCAAGATCGCGCTGCAGCACCTGCTCGCCGAGGGCAAGACGACGCTCATGTTCCTGCCGCTCGCGCACGTCTTCGCGCGGGCCATCGCGGTGGGCTCCCTCGCTGCCAAGGTGACCGTCGCGCACACGTCCGACTGGTCGACCCTGACGACCCAATTCGCTTCGTACAAGCCGGATTTCATCCTGGCCGTGCCCCGCGTCTTCGAGAAGGTCTACAACGGCGCCAAACAGCAGGCGCATGACGGCGGTAAGGGGCGCATCTTCGACCTGGCCGCGGATACCGCCATCGCCTGGAGCGAGGCGCAGGAGTGCGGCGGCGCGAGCCCGGTGCTGCGCCTGAAGCACGCCCTCTTCGACAAGCTCGTCTACTCGAAACTTCGGGCCGCCCTCGGCGGTCGCTGCACCGGCGCGGTCTCCGGCGGCGGTCCGCTCGGCGCGCGCCTCGGCCACTTCTTCCGTGGCATCGGCGTCCCCGTGTACGAGGGCTACGGCCTCACCGAGACCAGTGCGGCCATCACCGTGAATACGGTGTCGCACATGCGAGTCGGCACCGTCGGCCGCCCGATCGAAGGCAATGCGGTGAGCATTGCCGACGACGGCGAAGTCCTGCTGAAGGGTTCCGTGGTCTTCGACGGCTACTGGCACAATGACGCCGCCACCGCCGAATCCATTACCGAAGGCTGGTTCCACACCGGCGATCTCGGCGCTCTCGACGCCGACGGCTACCTCTCCATCACCGGCCGCAAAAAGGAAATCATCGTCACCGCCGCAGGCAAGAACGTCTCCCCAGCCCCCATGGAAGACACCCTCCGCGCCCACCCCCTCATCGGCCAGTGCATGATCGTCGGCGACAACAAGCCCTTCATCGGCGTCCTCATCACCCTCGACCGCGACGCCCTCCCCGGCTGGCGCGACCGCAACAACATCCCCGCCGACGTCACCATCGAAGCCCTCACCGCCAACCCAACCCTGGTAGCGGAAGTCGAAGCCGCAGTAGCTGATTCCAACACCAAAGTCTCAAAAGCCGAGTCCATCAAAAAGATCCGCATCCTCGCCGCAGACTGGACCCAGGAATCCGGCGAACTGACCCCCAAACTTTCCCTCAAACGCGCCGTCGTCCTGGAGAAATACGCCCCCGAGGTAGCGGCCATCTACTCCTGACAGCAGCATCCCCGCCCGGAAGTCCGGACGGGGATGGCAAACATCAAAGGAAAGCTCCCCGCCAGCAGTATCTTCCATCAGTTGAGCCGCAAGGCCATTGCCTTCCGGATCAATTCCCGTGCCGCCTCGTCGGTGACGGACTGGCCTGCCAAGGTGTCGAATGCCCGGCCGTAGAGCACGATCTCTCGAGGCTGCGTCACCGTCAACTCGGCAGTGTGCCCCTCGATCTTCACCATGCGGTTGTCGAACATCATGAAGCTTTCGACGACCACGATCGCTTCGGCGGTGAGAGGGATGATCCCTAGCGTCACGCGAGGCATTCCGATTATGGCCAGCAGCCGGTCCAGCTGCCCCCGCATCACTCCGTCATTGCCAACCGTCGTGTACAGCGATTTCTCACTGATGATGAAGTGGAAGCGGCGACCGCGGCGGTAGAGGACCTGCTGCCGCTCCATCCGCTTGGACACGCCGGCATCCAAATCGTCTGGCAGATGGTAGAACTCGATGACCCGTCGTAGCTTCGCCTCGGCATATTCCGCGGTCTGCAGTAGGCCGGGAATGATCTGCGGCTCGTAGTTGCGGATCAAGGTCGCGGCGGATTCGAGCTTCATTACCTGCTGCTGTCCGCGCTTGACGCCACTGCTGAGCAGGCGCCGCCACTCCGTATACGCGGCATCGATGTTGTGGAGGGTTGCGAGCAGATCGGGCAATTGGTCGTTGGCGTCGCAATGCGCGCAGTACGCGCGCATATCGAGGGTCGATGGCGCGGCCTTGCCGTGTTCGATCCGCGACACTTTCGATTCGTGCCAACCTTCGCGTAAGGCCAGCTCTCGGGCGGTGATTCCGGCATCGCGTCGGATTTCCCGAAGTCGTTGCCCGAGGGCTTCGCGTGCCTCCTGTACAGAGTTGGTCACTAGCGGCTGTTCACCGGCGATTGCTCGATGTACTCGGCAAACGGTATTGCCATTGGCAAGAGCTGTTCCTTTATGCTCCGGCAATAGGCGGCCACCGCGGGATCGGTAGTGACTGCCGCGCCCGCCGGTCTGCCGGCAGAGTCGACCAGGTTGAAGGCGACTCGTTCGTCATCGAATAGCCACCAGTCGTCGGCGGGGAGATCCTTCGGATCGACCAGCTGTCTCGGCAGATATCGAATGTCCTCACCTGCGGCTACGTTCTCGCCCGTCACCGACAACAGCCATCGCTGATAATCGCTGTGCGGGACCGTGATCACCCGGACCCGGCTCACCTTCACGCCGCGGCCGGTGATCTCCTCGATCAGGTTCGTCCAGTCACTCTTGTCGTAGTCGCCGGGCGGGTCGCCCTGCAGGAAACGTCGCAGCGGTTCCGACTCGCTCGGAACGGCATAGGCGTCCCGCAACTCCATGTGGAAGGCCGATTCGCGGGACAGCTGGAAGAGTTCGCCCCAGCAATCATTGTGCCGAAATTCCACCGTAGTACGTCCTTTCGGCACGAGGCACCTCGACGGCCGTCTCATTGTCTTCGAGGGACATCTGTTCGAGGGTTGTGTGATCGGTGATCGGTCGTCCGGTCAGGGTGAAGGTACCCCTACCCGTGTCTGTCATGGCAGATCCGATGAACGACTGCGGTTCTGCGAATCCAGGGAGTAGATGTGGGATTTCAATCGTGTCGGGTTGACCTGTCTGCCAGCCCTGTACGACAAAACTGTTCACGTCGGTGGCGTACAGAGTGGGACATCCGGTCTTGTCCGAGCCACCCTTACCGAGGAATCGTAAGCGCATTGCTCTAGCTCCTGTCTGGCTACTTGCGTGTACTTGCACCTCCGAATCCATTGTCCCGTGGATGGTTCAGGTTTGATAGCAGGTAGGCCAAGTCGCGCAAGTAGTTGCAAGTTCGTGGACGGCGAGCAATCTCGATTCGTACCGTCGAGGACAAGGCACTCGGCAGCTCGAGACAGGGGTGAGCGATGCGCATGCGGCCTACAGCGTTGGGCAACCTTCGGATGGATGTGTCAGGAGTGAGCCAACTTTGGGACGAGTGTCAGATCCGAAGGCTTGCGGTTCGTCTGGGTTACGACTTCTCGGGAATGGTTCTCTTCGACTCGAAGTCGGGCCGGCCGCCGCTCGCCAGGCTGAGAGCGCAGGTCACTCGGCTCGGGGCTGAGGCTGTGATTGTCCCTGGCGCTGGACATTTCGAAGGCGGGCGGGTGCCGGAGGCGCTTGTCAAGCAGGTCGACGTGATTACGGTTTTCCCGGAGGAGACGTACGCGCGGTGGCTGGTTCCGCCGATTCAGGTGGGTGGAGTGTGGCGGCTCAGCGGCCGAGGGGAGCCTTTCGGGGGGTCACCTTGCGGTAGGTGATGCGCCAGCCTTCGGGCTGGTGGGTCACCGTGTCGTGGTAGACGACGCTGCCGGCGGTGCCGTCGGCTTGGATGCCGATTCCCTTGGACTGCACCAGGATTTGGTTGTCGGACTCGGTGATGATGATGTTGGTGACATGGTGGGCCACTGGGTTGGCGTCGCCGGCGGTGAGGGCTGCGGCGCGGATGGCTTCGATGCCGTGGAGGGAGCCGTAGCCGAAATCGGAGACGTCGTAGGTGATGTCGGGGGTGAAGAGTTCGGTCATGCGGTCCAGTTCGCCGGCGTCCATGAGGTGGCCGTGCAGGGAGATGAGATCGGTGATTTCGCGGCGGTCTTGTTCTGAGAGGGGCATGGGGCCGGATAGTAGGGGCGGCCGCTCGGGAATGCTCGCGAATAAAATCCCGGACGGTGGAGGCTAGCGCTGGCCGTGGTTCAGGGCCAGGAGGGCGGCGGCCAGCTGGGCGCCGGTGTCCAGGGTGGCGGCGAAGATGTCCTGGGGGACTGGTTTGCCGTTGCACCAGAGGATATTGCAGTTGCCGGAGGCGTAGGGGCCGGTGCCGAGCAGGATTTGGGCCACCTGGGCGGGGTCGGTCCAGAAGGCGAGGTCGTCGAGACTGCCGATCACCGGGCCGAAATTGTCGTTGTAGTGGTAGGGCTCGTCATAAGGCTCGGCGGGGACGTCGGAGACGGATGCGGTGACGCGGCGGAGGAATTCCTTGTTATCGGGATTGGACTCGGCGGCGAGGGAGGTCTGCACATTGTTCGGGTCGATGCCCGCGGGGACGCCCAGGCGGACGATGACCATGTCGCGGCTGGGGATGATGGCGACGAACTGGCCCAGTGCGCCCACGAAGGAGTACAGGTCGCGCGGGGCGCCGGGGAACATGGCGTGATCGAAGACCTTGGCGGTGGGCACGGTGGCGGTCTTGTAGGAGTCACCGGCATTGAGCCAGAACAGGAATCCGTAGCCGCCATTGGCCGCGGTCGGTTGCTGCGCCTGGCGAATGTAGTCGGGGTCGATCAGTTGCCGGTCACCCCAGCGGCCGTTGTCGAGCATGAGCTGGCCGAGCCGCGCGATATCGTCCGCGCGCATAGCCATTCCGCCATTGACCGCCGTATTGCCGCTGCGATCGCGGAGCCAGATCCAATTGGCCCGATCGATGCCCAAGGGGGACATCAGTTCTCGTTGCACGAAGTCCTGGAAGTCCATGCCGGTGGTGATTTCCACGATCTTGGGCAGCAGCACCAGCACCGCCTGGCTGTACTGAAAGGTGGTGCCGGGTGCGAAAGCGAAAGGCGCTTCCAGGTTTTGGAGCACTTCATCGGTGGCGATGCCGGCGATATCGGCAGCCCAGCTGAACCGCAATCCCGTTGTCTGATTGAGGACCTGGCGCACAGTCAGTGCCGCGTGCGCGGGATCGGCCTGCGGAAAGAACTTTCCGAGCGGATCGTCGAGGCTGAAGTACCCCATGGTGATGGCCCGCCCGATGGCCACCGAGGCGACCCCCTTGGAGGCGCTCGCCAGCGGCAGCGGCAGATTGCCGGTGCCGGTGCGATCGCCCACCAGGCAGCCGTGCCGATACACCTGAATTGCGTAGGCGCCCTTGCTGGAGCCGAAGTCGATGGCATCGGACAGCGCGGCGGGATCGATACCCGCCGCCGCCGGATCACTGCGCCCGAAGGCATCCGCACCCGCGGGATCGGCGCAGCTGTTCGCGGCCGGATCGGCCGCGGCGATGGGGGAGACGAGCGTGCATGCGGCAATGGTGAGGGCTGCGCCGACACCGCCCATCCAGCGTCGGCGATTGCTCATAGCGGGTCCTTATCGAAAGACGTTATTCGAGAGGGTGATTCAGTGGAGGGCATTGGCGAGTGCATTGCGTTCGACACTGAAATATGTTGTGTCACTGCGCAGTGCCCAATCCGGGCCGACGAAGAAGTGCTTCGCGGTCTCGTCGCCGAAGGCGATATACCGCAGCCAAGCCACGGCGGTCCCGGCGGATCGATAGTTCTCGATCCCGTCGACCGGCGAGAAATGGCTGACGCCACGGGCATTGGCAATCCACGCCGGCGCGTTGAATGTCACGTTGTACTGCCACCACCGCACCCAGGCGAAGTCCGGCACCACGAAATCGTTGTATCCGGTGAGGTACAGCGTCGGCGCATCGAACAGCGCACCGACCGCCACCGGCCCGGGCTCGATGGCCAGCACGCCCGCCACCCGCAGCGCCGGATCGATGGCCGAGGCCACCGGCGGTAGCAGCGTGGCAATCTGCTGCGCCGCACCTCCTCCCGCGGAGTGACCGGCAAAGATCGTGCGCGACAAGTCGATTCGGCGAAACAGCGGAGAATTCGGATCACGGTCGGCCCCGATGGCCACGGCCAATCCGGCGGCGGGCACATAGGCCAGCGAGTTGAACCACTCGTAGGGCACCGTCACCACGAAGCCGTTGCTCACCCACTGCCGCACCAGCCGGTCGTACATCCCCGGATTGGCGTCGATCCCGCCCGTGAACACGATGAGCGGCGCACTGCCCAGATCGGCGATGTCGGCCGGATAGTAGGTGTTCACGCCGGCGGGCGATTCGAGTCCGTTCGGAAACGCCTGCGTACAGGTCATATCGTCGGTATTGCCGAACAGGTGCACGGCAATGTGCTGAAACATGCCGACCAGGGAGTCCTGGCACGGATTCGTCCGCACCGTTGTCGCCACCGGATGCGTCCCCGTACCGCCGTACAGGCTCTGCGCTGTTGCCGCGGGCGGAGGCGCGGCGTCATCGGCCGCTGCCGTCGCTCCCCATGAGCCGGCGCATACGGTCGCCGCGGCCAGCACTGTCGCCACGGCGCGCCGCGGTGCCAAAACCCTCATCGTCGAGGTCCTTCCGTCCCTGCTCCAGCCGACTGTTGTGAAACCAGCTGGTCTCAGAGAAGATTAACGGAGAGTGGCACCCGACACAATGACCACCGGCTGTGAACCGGCACACCGCTCGGAAAATGGCGGCAGTGGTCAATCGTGGGACGGCGTGTGCCGGATCGCGGCCGGCTTTGCGGGGTCGCGGCGGGATTGTGCTTCCGTTCATCGAATTCCGCACGCTGGAAACGGCGAAAGTGAATGACGGACCAATTTCGCAGTTCAGTGGCGTGGAGCACAGTGAAAGGCTCGAGAACAGTTCGTTAACCAAATGTTAGCGCGTCTGTGTGTTGCGGTGATCGAATTTCGGTGATGTTCTTGGTTCGCGCCCGTTTCAGAGGCGCCATTCTCGGCAGTGTCGCCGCCGCACTTTCCACTCTGTTTGCCAGCCAAGTCGCCATTCTTCGGCGCACAGCTCCAACTGGTGAAGGTTCGAAAGGATTTCAGGCCAAATGAAAGCACCCTTCGTCATTCGTGCCGCTGCCGTATTCACCGGCGCCGCACTGACATTCATCGCGCCTGCCCTGGCTACCGCCGCGCCGGCGGGAGGCGATGTCTCGCCTCCCGCCGACGCGGGCAGCTCGAGCGCCGCACAATCGGTCCTGCCGCAGCTCGGCACGGGCAGTGCCGCCGCAGGTACCGGCAGTTCCACCGCATCCGGCGTGCTCGGAGCCCTGGGCACCGGCAGCGGTGCGGCCGGATCATTCGCGGGACTCTTTCCCGGGCCCGGTTCGGTCCTCGGTCTGCTCGGTACCGGCAGTGGTGCCGCGAGCGGATCCGCACAGGCGGGCGGAACGCTCGCACAGGCACTCGGTTCCGGAAGTGCCGCGGCCGGCGCGGGCTCCTCCGGTCACTAATTGCTTCCCATTCGCCGCAGCGTGATTTAAAGGGCGATATTTACGAAATCTCTACGCCCCGGCCGCTTGGCATGAAATTCGATGAGGGACGTCGATATGGAATACACACACCTGTCCGAATTTGCTTTGCGCCCCGGCGCATTGACCCTTTGGCACCCCGAGCTCGCCCCCGGCCATACCTGGACGCCGGATGAAAGGCCGCTCACCAGCGTGCATGTCCGGCACTGCCAGGAGACCGATGCCGGCGACACCCGGCCCGGCCGTGGCCGCTGGATCGGCACCATCTTCGAAATGGACGCACCGTTCCACGCCGAACAGTGGCGGGAGACCGTGCGACTGTGGCACGCCCGCCACGAGGGCTTGCGCACCACGCTCGAGACCCGCGCCGATCCCGAACCGCAGCGGCTGGTCTGCGCCGTGGCGGCCGTCACCATCGCCGATCTGCCGGTGCCCGGCATCACCGCTCCCGAGGTGATCAGCGAATACCTCTGCGATGCACTGGAATCGCGACTCTCCCCGCTGGTTTGGCCGCACTGCCTGCTCGCCACCGTCGAGCACGCCGAAACCGCCGACTTCACCGTGCTGGTCGCCGCCGACCATTCGGTCATGGACGCGTATTCGCAGGCCATCGTCATTCTGGAGCTGCGCACGCTCTATCGGTCGGTGACGCGCGGCGAACCGGCGCGGGAATCGGTCACCTTCGGCAGTGCCGCGGATTTCGCGGCTCTGGAACGCACTACCGCCGCCGCGCTCACCACCCAGTGCGAGTCCGTCCGGCTGTGGCAGCGGTTCCTGGACGGGTCGGGCGGCATGCTGCCCCGGTTCGAACCCGCCATCGCACCCGGATGCACCACGGACTCTGCGCTGCCGCAGACCAGCATCTCGCGAAAACTGCTGTCGCTCGATGAACTCGAACACATCGAGATGGCGGTCGCGGCGCGCGGACACCGGCTGTCGGTCGCCGTCTTCACCGCACTGGCCATCGCCTACCGCCGCACCTTCGGCTACATCTCCATGCGGGCGATCATGCCGATCGCCACCCGGCCGGATCTGCAATGGCTCGAATCCATGGGCTGGTTCGTGAATGTCGTCCCCCTCGACCTCACACTCGCGCCGGATCTGGATCTCGACAGTGCCCTGGAGACGACCCGCACCGAACTGCGCCGGACCAAGGTCGCCAACGACGCCACCTGGACTCGCGCTCTGGAACTGCTGAACTGCACCGATCATCCGCGGTTCGGCATCTCGTTCCTGGATATCCGCGTCCTGCCCGATTACGAACTCGTCGAATCCCTGCGCGGCCACACCCTACGGGCCGAGTCCTACTCAGGTGACGAGGTCTTCTTCTGGGTGGTTCGCGCCGCCGACGGACTGCGCCTGTCCACCCGCTTCCCCGCGGCCTTCCCCACCGCGGAGATGGATCGTTTCCTCGGTGAATTCACCCGCGCCATCAGAGAGTTCGCGATCCCTGCTGTACCGGATGTCAGCAGGGCGCCCTCCTCTCATGTCGTGAACGGCCGTACGCCGGTGGTGGGCAATGCTCCGGTGCCGCAACTCGTTTCGGCTCCGGCGCAGGGCTGAACCATGAGGGTGCTACTCGCATTCGCCGGCAGCCGGGGTGACGCACAACCGGGCGTACTGCTCGGCCGGGAGTTGGCGAGCCGAGGGCACCGGGTGACGGTGGCGGTATCGCCGAATCTGGTCGAGTTCGCCGCGGCGCACGGGGTTTCGGCCGTGCCGTTCGGTCTCGACAGCGCGGAGCTGCTGCGCGCGCAGCACACAGATCACCGTTTCACCGCGTGGAACCCGCTCGAGCGGGTACGTGCCCTACTGGATCTGCAACGGCGCGGATTCGCCGAGGCCGCACGGGATCTGCTGGAAATCTCCAGTGAGACAGACCTGCTCGTCACCGGCATGGCCTGTGAGGAAGTCGCCGCCGAGGTCGCGAGGCAACGGAGCCTGCCCTCGGCGGCGATGCACTTCTTCCCGATCCTGCCCAATCGTGCCGTCCCGGTGGTGCCTGCCGCATGGGGCCGCCGGGTCCCCGGCGCGCTCAACCTCCTGGGCTGGCAGGCGCTGACCAGAACCCGCGCCTGGGCCCTCGCCCCGGAGATCGCGGCCCTGCGCCGAGCCGCTGAGCTCGTGGTCGGCCAGAGCGCCGCTGCCGGTCCGAAACCAGTGGTGAGCACCGCTATTCAGGCGTACGACATCGAGCTCTTTCCTGAACTCGCCCCTGCGCTCGGCGACGCCCCGGTAACCGGTTTCCCCGTGGTTCCGGGCATCGGCGGCGAGGAGTCCGATCCCAGCTTTGCTCCGGCCGGTGGATCGAGCGGAGCGGATGGTGCCGGCCGCGCAAGAGTGGGCCGCGACCTGGCGGAGTGGCTGCTGACGGGCGAACCGCCGGTGTACGCCGGATTCGGCTCGATGCCCATGACCGATCCGCTCGAGGTGGAGCGGATGGTCCGGGAGGTATGCCGCCGCCAGGGCAGGCGACTGCTGCTGGCGGGCAGCATGTTCCGCGCGGACATCAGCCCCGATGTGGCGGTCGTCGCCCAGCTCGACCACCGGGCGGTGCTGCCGCTGTGCGCGGTGGCGATTCATCACGGAGGCGCCGGAACCACGGCGGCGGCACTGCGCGCCGGTGTGCCCTCGGTGATCTGCTCGGTCCAGGCCGATCAGCCGTTCTGGGGCCGGCAACTCGAGTCGCTGGGCCTCGGCGCCACCCTGCCCTTCGCGCACTTGACCGCGGATCGGCTGGAGCAGCTGCTGATTCGAGCCACCGACCCGACCGTCGTGCTGCGGGCTTCGGCCTACGGTATGCGGTTTCGTGACGACGGCGTGGCCCGGGCCGCGACCGTTGTCGAATCCCTTGCGCCACCGGATCGTCCGGCACCGCTGCCGTCGATTCCGGTGACCACTCTCGAAATCGGAGGTGATCGATGAGCGTCGAGAATGCCATCGAAACCCAGGCGCTGGGCAAGACTTTCGGCTTGCTCACCGCCGTGGACGCGGTGGACCTGCGGGTCGCCGCCGGCTCGGTATTCGCACTGCTCGGCCCCAATGGCGCGGGCAAGACGACCGTGGTGCGCATGCTCGCCACGCTGCTGCGGCCGGACAGCGGCAGTGCGCAGGTGTTCGGGCACGATGTGGTGCGGGAGGCGACGGCCGTGCGCTCCATGATCGGGCTCACCGGCCAGTACGCCGCGGTGGACGAGAACCTCACGGCGCTGGAAAACCTGCGGCTGTTCGGGCAATTGCTCGGATTGACCCGCCGGGCCGCCGCCCGCCGCGCGGACGAACTGCTCGAGGAATTCGAACTGACCGCTGCCGCCCGGCGGCGCGTGGCCACCTTCTCCGGCGGTATGCGCCGCCGGCTGGATCTGGCGGCCACGCTGATCACGCTGCCGCCCTTGATCTTCCTGGACGAGCCGACCACCGGACTCGATCCGCACACCCGCGAACGCATGTGGACGGTGGTGCGCGCACTGGTGGATCGCGGCGCGACCATCCTGCTGACCACCCAGTACCTGGAGGAGGCCGACGCGCTCGCCGACCGCATCGCCGTCATCGATCACGGCACCGTGGTCGCGGAAGGCACTGCGAGCGAACTCAAGTCGTCGCTCGGGGAGGAGATGCTGCGCATCGACCTCGTCGAGGCGGCGCAGCGCCCGCTGGCCGATGCGGCCGTCGAACGCATTACCGGAGTCACTCCGCTGCACGGGGATACACCCGCCACGCTCACGGTTCCGCTGCGCGACATCGACAGTGCCGCCGATGTGCTCACCGCCTGCCGCACCAGCGGTATCCGCCTGCGCGGCTTCGCCGTGGACCGCCCGGATCTGAATTCGGTCTTCCTCGCCCTCACCCAGCATTCGACAGACAGGAGGGCACTCTCATGACCGTCCTCACCGAGGCTCCGGCGCCCGCCGTTCCCGCGCCGCGCATCGAGCGGGTCCCCACCGTGGTGCACATCGGAATCGGTGCGGCTCTGCGGCAATCGCTGACCATGGCCAAGCGCGGCATGCTGACCTTCCGGCACAGCCCGCAATTGCTCTATGACGCAGTGCTGTTGCCGATCATCGGCCCGCTATTGTTCGGCAGTGTCTTCGGCACCGCCATCGCCGGCAGTATGCACGCGTACCTGCCCACGCTGATTCCGGGCGTGCTGGTGCAGATCGTACTGACGTCCTCGGTGGCCACCGGCGTGCAGCTGTCGGAGGACATTCGCTCCGGCGTCTTCGACCGCTTCGTCTCCATGCCGATCGCGCGATCAGCCCCGGTCACCGGCGCTCTGGTCGCGGGCGCGACAAGATACGTGATCGCCGCGCTGATGGTGCTGATCGTCGGATTCGGCATGGGCTACCGGCCGGACCACCCCGGCGGCCTGATCGCGGGCGCGCTGCTGGTGGTGCTCGCGACCACGGCCATGAGCTGGATTTTCGCCTTCATCGGCGTGACCGTGGCCCGCCCGGCCGCGGTCCAGGGCATGTCCATGCTGGTGCTGACCTTCCTCAGCTTCGCCTCCAATGCCCTGGTGCCGGTGCAGGCCATGCCCGTCTGGCTGCGGCACGTCTCCGATTACAACCCCGTCTCGCATCTGGTGGCGGCCGTGCGCACTCTCGCCGATACCGGCCATGCCGGATCCGACCTCGTCT
Organism: Nocardia sp. NBC_01388; assembly: GCF_045040085.1. Lineage (NCBI taxonomy): Bacteria > Bacillati > Actinomycetota > Actinomycetes > Mycobacteriales > Nocardiaceae > Nocardia > Nocardia sp. NBC_01388. Next base: position 5,080,069 of record NZ_CP109553.1, on the reverse strand, counting down.
GGTCGGCGCTGGCCGCACTGCTCGTCGCGATCGTCTTCGCCCCCTTGACCGTTCGTACCCTGCGTAATCGCTGAAACGGAGGAACCATCATGGTCGCTCCCACCGCCCCCGCCCGCCCGCGCACCGCCGCGCCCGATGCGGCTGCTCCGGTTCGCATGAACCGCCTCACCGCCGACGACGACCTGTTCCTGAAACTGCACGACCTGTATGGGAACGCACTGGTCAACCAGCTGGCCTGGCGATTCGACCAACCCGTGCATCCCGCTGTGCTGCAACGGTTCCACGCGCATCTGGCACACGGCTTCCTGGCCCGCCGGGTCCGGACGACGGCGGTGCCGTTCGCCCGCCCCTGGTGGGTGCCCGCCGCCGAATCCATCCCACTGGCGCGACAGACCGAGCCGGTCGCCGAAAACGGTGTGCTGGATTGGTTTTTCGCGCAGAGCCAGGTGGATTTCGATCCGCGCACCGGCCGGGTCTGGCGGCTCTCGGCCGCGCCGACCAGTACCGGCGGGATGCTGCTGTCCCTGGTCACCTCCCATGTCGGCGCGGACGGCGGTGCGGTGCTGTACGCGGTCGGCGATGCCATGCACCGCCTCGATATCGGCGCTCCGCTCGATACCGAGACGAGCTCGGGCGGGCTGGTGGGCGGTACGCCTCCGGGCCTGTACCGCAGGCATATCGGCGACGCGCTCGGCCAATTGCGGGCTGCGGCACAGGGAGTGCGCGCGGCGGTGGCCACCCGCGCGGTAAAGGAACCCGCGCGCAATCCGCGCCCCGCCGAACCGGCGCTCCCGCTGCCGGGTCGGCACTCCGCCGCCGATCTGGTTGTCGAAGTCGGCCTGCCCGAATGGCATTCGGTCGCGGTCATGCACGACGGCACCGCGAACGGCCTGATGATCGGCGTCGCCGTCGGAATGCTCGGCCGCTCCGGCCGCATTACCGACGGCTCGACCATCCGCGTCGACATCCCGCACTCCATGCGCGTGCCCGGCGACCCGCGCGGCAATGCCACCACCGGTCTGCCCATCGCCGTGCTCTACCGCGCCGGTGAGCTCACCGATCTCGCCGAGGTGCGTGTGGCCGTGAAACGGGCCGCCCGCGCCTACGCCGATCCGGCGACCACGCCCGCGCTGCAACACCTGCAGCCGGTGCAGATGATGCTGCCGCGATTTGTGCTCGACCGCTTCTCCCGCACCGCCAAGGCCCCCGAATGCCTGTGCACCAACCTCGGCGAAACCGGTCGCGCGGTGGCCACCCTCGGTGATGTGCGCGCCCGCTCGGTGCTCATGCGACCGGTGGTCTGCACCAATGACACCGAGCTGTTCCGCCGCGTGGAGGTCGGTCTCAACCTGTCCTGGTCCAGCGACGGCGACACCGTCACGCTGGCCATCACCGGTGCGGACCCGGACCGCTTCCCGACCAGGGAGTCCCTGCGCGAGTGCGTGGCGGCGGAATTCAGGGCTTGGGGGCTGCACCCGACGTTCTGGTCGTAGCCGCAATCCTGAATATATGTGTGTAGGTACATATCGACTGTTAAGTCTCTTCGGGTAGCATCGCCGGGAACCTCAGTCGAATATGTGCCTACACACATCCCTGCCCAGGAGGAACATCTCGTGCGCACCATCGCGGGCATCAGCGCCGTACTGGCGATCGCCGGCTTCACCCAGGCGGGTACGGCCGCCGCGGCGCCGCAGCCCGCCACACCGCTGGACACTCTCACCGCCTGCGCGGCCCACGTCGATGCGCCGGTGCTGCTGATCCACGGCACCAATGCCTCGGTGGAGAAGAGTCTCGGCCCCGTGCGGCAGGCGCTGCTCGATGACGGCCGCTGCGTCTACGGCCTCGAATACGACTCCCAGCAACCGATTTCGGTGTCGGCCGATTACTTCGCCGCGGCGGTGGATCGCATCACCGAGCTGAACGGCGCGAGTTCCGTCGATGTCGTCGGTAAATCGCAGGGCGCCTTGATCGCCCGGGCGACCAGCCTGGAATTCGCTGCCCGCCCGGTGAATCCGGTCCGCGCGGTGGTCGCCGTCAGCGGCCCGCAATACGGTGTCGGCAAGACCGTGGCCGGGGTCGATATCGCGCCGCTGGTCGCCCCCGTCATACCGCCGAACACCTCGGCGCTGACCGATATGCTCGCCGGTTCCGCGTATCTGACCAGGCTCACCAGCGGTCCGATGGTTGCGCCCGGCGTGCGCTACACCATGATCGCCAGCCGGGACGACGAGCTGGTGACGCCCTACACCTCGGCCTTCATCGATGCGCCCGGTGTCACCAATATCGTGCTCCAGGACGGCTGCCCCGATGATCACGCGGGGCATATCGCCGAGTCCACCGATCCCCGATCCGTCGATCTGGTGCTCAATGCCCTCGATCCGGTGCGGCATCCCGCTCTGCGCTGCACCCCGAACGCGGATCGGAAGTAGCCCATGCGCGAGAACATCAGCCGTCGGGCCTTCACCCTGGGCGCGCTGGGCGGGGCCGCGCTGTACACCGTGGCTCGCAACGCGCCCGCCGGATCGGCAGCGACGCCATACCGGTTGACCTCCGATACCGCTGCGCGCACGGTCGATCGAGACTTCTTCGGCGTCAACGGCGCTCGCATCATTTCAGCCGAGAATGCCCGGCAGTGGCACGATCCCGCCTTCCTGGACGCGCTCGCCGCGGTCGGGCCGGGCCTGGTGCGTGTGCAGGGTGGCACCACCTCGCAGTGGATCGACTGGCGCACCGGACTTTTCCAGCAGCAGGCGGGCCACGATTTTGCGAGCAATGACGGCCGCCCGCCGCTGCTGCTCACCGATTGGGCGGAGATCCTCCGGCGCACCGGCGCCACACCGATTTTCGACCTGAACGTGCTGAACTCCACCATCGACGACCAGCTCGCCATGCTGCGGGAGGCGCAGCGCCTCGGCCTGCCGGTGCGCTATGTCGAACTCGGCAATGAGCTCTGGGTTCCGCTGCCGGAGTATGTCGCGGCCTTCCCGACCGGTGCGGACTACGCCCGGATCATGAACGACTGGATCGTGGCCGTTCGCGGGGAGTTCCCGCAGGCGCGGATCGCGGTGGCGGTGGTCGACGACTCCTCCCCGATCGCTCTTGCCAGTACGCGGTTGAAGTCGTGGAATCAGCTGCTGTATAAGACGATTCGCGGCGCGGACGCCGTGGTGTTCCATCCGTACTGGATCGTCGATCCGGTCGCGGCCGATATCGGCTCCACGGCCGCCGGTGGCGTGGTGGCGTGGACACAACTCACGGAGCGGGCGCTGCCGCAGGTGCCGCCCGGAATGGAGATCTGGTACACCGAGTACAACCAGATGGGCCGCGAAGCCTCACCGCCGCTGGACCGCCTGCCGAAGGTGCAGCAGACCTGGGCGGTGGGTCTGAGCGTGGCCTCGTTCACGCTGCGTGCGCTCGCGGATCCCCGAACCCGCATGGCCGTCCTGCACTGCGCGCTCAATGGCGCACCGGCCGCTGACACCGGCGGCGGCGGAACCACCAATCAGGCTCTGCACGCGCTGATTTCGGATGGCTCGAACGGCTCCGAGCGGTACGGCCGCACCGCGCTGAACTTCGCGCTGACGCCGATCTACCACTGCATGGCGGACGGCACCCAGGTCCGCGCACTGCATCTCGATCCCGGCATCGAGGCGCCGGCCGCCCTGCTCATGCCGGTGTACGCCGGTGCGGCGAAGGCATTCACGGGTGTCGAACTGTCCACGGCAGGACGAACCACCGGCATTCTGATCAATGCCTCGGATCGGTCTCTGCGAATCACGCTGCCGCCCAGCTTGATCGGTGCGCAAGACGTCTTCGTCTATTCGGCGGCCCCGACCGCGGCCCCCGCCTTCGTCCCGGGCGACACCGTATCCGAGTCCCGGGCAACGGCTTCCGCCGACATCGAGCTGCCCCCGTACTCGCTGGCGGTGCTCCGTACGAGGTGAATCGGCCTTCGGGCGTGCGTCAGTCCTCGGGGCGATTCTCGAAATCGGCGAGGGTGACCTGGAGCCAGCCGATATAGGAGGCGGTGGAGGCGCGCCCCTGCTCGTGCGCCGCCCGCAGGACCTCGGCGGCCCAGCCCCCGTCGATCTCGCTGATGGGTGCGAGCGCACCCTTCAGCTCATCGACGCGGGTCGGGGTGCGCACCTGGGCCAGCCGATAGTCGAGCTCGGTGCGCAGCACCTCGATCGCGGTGCCGCGCCCGAGCATTCCGGCGAACATGAACCGCAGCATGAAGTCGGGGTCCATCGGCCGCGGCGCCGGTTCGTACGGGCTCTGCGCCCAGTCCAGGTAGGCCCGCCGACCGGCGTCGGTCAGCCGATACACCTTGGCATCGGGCTTTCCCGCCCGCGCGTCCACCTCGAATTCGACCAGTCCGCGATCGACGAGTTTGCCCAGCGTGCGATACACCTGCGGCAGTGAGACCCGATAGCCGATGAAGCGCCCCGGCCCGTCCATCCACTTGCCCAGGTCGTAGCCCGAGAGCGGGCGCAGGCTCAGCATGCCCAGGATGAGGATGTCCAGCATGAACTCAGCCTATGTGCTCGCGCAGCTATCGCCGTGCTGCCCGCTGCATTGCAGGGGATTATCGAAGCGGCTCCCGCTGTTGACGGCCTGCCAATTTAGATGTAACCATGGGGAACAGTTAGTTGAGTCACTCCTGAGAGGCCCTGACAATGGCGTCAGCACCCGTAAAAGCCGACCCCACGGTCGAACTCGCACAGCAGTATGCCGAGAAGGTGCTGCTGCTGTCGCAGGGCTCGGTCGACAAGCACTTCGATCCTTTCACCGATATCGATTGGGACAGCCCGGATTTCGCGGTGAACCCGCGTGACCGGCGCTGGATTCTGCCCGAAGCCGGGGATATGTTCGCCCGGCATCCCTGGTATCAGGCCCTCTCCGATGCTCGCAAGATCGAGATCGGGCTGTGGCGTCAGGCCAATATCGCCAAGGTGGGCCTGCAATTCGAGACGCTGCTCATCGGCGGCATGGTGCAGCACACCTTCAAGCTGGCCAATGGTGATCCCGAATTCCGCTACTGCACCCACGAGGTCATCGAGGAGTGCAACCACACCCTGATGTTCCAGGAGATGGTGAACCGCATCGGGATCGACGTGCCCGGCATGGGTCCGATCCTCAAGCGACTCACCTACGTGGTGCCGCCGCTGGCGTCGATCTTCCCGAATCTGTTCTTCATGGCCGTGCTGTCGGGTGAGGAGCCGATCGACCACATCCAGAAGTCCATCCTGCGCGCGGGTGAGCAGGTGCACCCGATCATGCGCGGTGTCATGGCGATTCATATCGCCGAGGAGGCGCGGCATATCTCCTTCGCGCACGAATTCCTCGAACACCATGTGCCGCAGACGAATCCGCTGGAGAAGCTGGTGCTCTCGGTGGCCTTCCCGATCGTCATGTGGATCGGCGGCCGGGCGATCATCATTCCGCCGCGCGCGTTCTTCCGGGAGTTCGGCATTCCGGCGCAGGTGCGCAAGGAGGTGTTCTTCGGATCGCCCGACTCCAAGGAGACCTTCGCGGGCTACTTCGGGGATGTGCGGGCGCTGGCCAAGCGCATCGGCCTGATGAACCCGGTGTCCAAGACGGTCTGGAAGGTGCTCGGCATCGGCGGCTCGACCACGCGTTATCGCTCCGAGCCCGCTCGGGCCGGGCATACGCGCGCGGCCTGAGTGCCCGGAAAACGGCCGCCGACCCCGCTGCGGCCGGCGGGCGTTCGAGCAGAGTAGACGTAACTCGCGATAACACGTAAACTCGTGGCACCCGGACGACGGAGCCCGGGGCGAGAACAGACGAAACGGGTACCTCAATGACGCGGCATGTCGACGTACTGATTATCGGCGCTGGCCTGTCCGGAATCGGCATGGCCTGCCATCTGACCAGGGAGAACACGGGTCGCAGCTACCTGATTCTTGAGCGCCGCACCGCGATCGGCGGTACCTGGGATCTGTTCAAGTACCCGGGCATTCGCTCCGACTCCGATATGTACACCTTCGGGTACGGCTTCCGGCCCTGGATCGGCACCAAGGTGCTCGCCGACGGTCCGCATATCCGCCAGTACGTCGAGGACACCGCCGCCGAATACGGCGTCACCGACCACATTCGCTTCGGCCGCAAGATGACCACCGCGAGCTGGAACAGCGAAGCCGGCGTCTGGACCGTCGAGGCGCTCGACGAGGGCACCGGCCAGACCGAGACCTACACCGCCAATTTCCTGGTCGGCTGTACCGGTTACTACGACTACGACAAGGGCTACCGGCCCGAGTTCCCCGGCGAGGAGAAGTTCGCCGGGCAGATCGTGCATCCGCAGCACTGGCCCGAGGATCTCGACTACGCGGGCAAGCGCGTGGTGGTCATCGGCAGCGGCGCGACCGCCATCACGCTGATTCCCGCCATGAGCGACAAGGCCGCGCACGTCACCATGCTGCAGCGTTCGCCCACCTATATCGCCGCGCTGCCCGCCAACGACCCGGTCGCCGTGGGCCTGAAGTTCGCGAAAGTGCCTGCCGCCATTGCCTACAAGGCCGGGCGGGCCCGCAATATCGCACTGCAGCGGGCCAGCTACCAGCTCTCGCGCACCAATCCGGCGGCCTCGCGCAAGCTCATGCTCGCCATGGTGCGCGCGCAGATCGGCTCCGGAATCGATATGCGGCACTTCACCCCGTCCTACAACCCGTGGGATCAGCGGCTGTGCGTGGTGCCCAACGGCGATCTGTTCAAGGTGCTGCGCAGCGGCAAGGCCTCCATTGCCACCGATCACATCGACACCTTCACCGAGACCGGCATTCGCCTGAAATCCGGTGAGGAGCTGCCCGCCGACATCATCGTGAGCGCGACCGGCCTCCAGGTGCAGATGCTGGGCGGCGCCACCCTCGAAGTGGACGGCGAGAGCCTGCGGACGCGAGATCTGGTGGCGTACAAGGGCGCACTGCTCAGCAATGTCCCCAACCTCATGGTCATCCTCGGCTACACCAATGCCTCCTGGACCCTGAAGGCCGACCTGGCCGCCGAGTACTTCTGCCGCCTGCTCAACCATATGAAGGCCCAGGGCTACACCGAGGTGGTGGCGATCCCCGAGGAGGGCGACCGCTCCGAGGCCTCGCTCATGGGCGGCGCGCTGACCTCGGGCTACATCCAGCGCGGCGACGGTGTCATGCCCCGTCAGGGCACCCGCGGCCCATGGCTGGTCATCAACAATTACTTCCGCGATCGCACCATGCTGCGCAAGGGCGCCATCGAGGACGGCGTCCTGCGCTTTCGCCGCGGCGCCCGCAAGGCCGTAGGCGTACCGGCCGAATCCCGTTCCGCCTGAGCGGACTTCGAATACCGCACCAGCCGCCGGTAGGGCCGATCAGGCCCTACCGGCGGCTGTCTGCTGTCGGCAGTGGCACCGGCGCGAGTGGCAGTGACCGGGTCCGGCCGCGGGTGTCTCTGTGGTGACACCGTGGTGCGGCGCCGGGATGCAGACGTTCTGCTGACTGCGCAGCAGGTCGCGCTGTGCCATCCGAATTGCCAGCTGCAGCACGACCTCCCGGAGTGTGACGCCCAGTTCGGCCGCTCGGAAGGCGGCCAGTTCGAATGCCAGCCCCCCGTCGTCGAGTTCCGGATCGCTCAGGATCTCGTCGAGCACCATGCCGCTGACGGCCTGCTCCAGGGTGAGGCTGCGGTCCGGCAGCCAGCTCAGGATCCACTCATCTGCGGAAGCTGTTGACCGGAGCGCAATTTCGGGAGTCACATCACTGGTGATCAACCATGTGGTGAATGCGAGGGCCATGGGTGCGAACACCTCCTCGAGGGGGAGCTGCAGTCACTCGGTTGCGACTGCCGGCGGTGCGGTCGGAGCTCTGTTCGAAAGTGACTGTGCCCCAATGCTAGGCGATGACACGTTTGAGTAGAAGCGAGTTTTCATGCTGGACAGAGATATTTCAAATCGTAATTTGCTTCGAAAGTGTCATAGATATCTGTCAATATCGAGAATGTGCTCACAAATACGCGTGATCGCCTGGATTGGGCGTGGTTCTGTGCGGAATCACGGCACAGATGACTGCCGTTCAGCGTTGAAGTAGGCGCTGCCGGAGTCGCTTTCGATCTTTGCAAGACTGCAAATCGAAAACTCTCGCGACTTGCGTGGCACACATGACACATCGTGCTTAGGATGGGTGCCGCATGGCACGTGTGGGCTCAGCAGCAAGGCAACACGATGGGAGACACCGCATGTCTCGCTCCGCCGCGGACGGCGAGCAGATCGGCAAGCAGGTCCGGCGACTCCGCAAGGAACGCGATCTCACGCAATTGCAGCTCGCCGAACAGGTGGGCTGCTCGCGCAGCCTGGTACAGCAGATCGAAAACGGCACTCGCATACCGCCTCTCGCGCTACGCGAGCGGTTGAGCTCGGTGCTGGGTGAGCGGCTGCCCACCACCGGCAACGAGACCGAGGCCGACGTCGCCAACAGCGATCTCCGCATGCGGTTCAATATTCTGCTCGGCAAGGACCCCGCGGCGGTCGAGCGGGTGCTGGCGATCGCGCAGAGCCTCGTCGACGCCTCCGGCGCGCGGGACGAGGTCGCACCGCTGCGCGATATCGCCGAACGGCAACTCGAACGCGCCGAAGAAGTTTTGACCCAGATACCTTCGGGCAGTGCCACGGTGTGGGAGTGGAACACCATCAATGACTGGCTCACCGTGCTGGGCCGCGCATCCCGGGCGATCTGTGCCATTCACACCGCGGACCTGGGCACCATCGGCGGCGATCTGGGCGACGAATACCACAGCGCCATCCTGCGATTGGCCGCCGGCGGAATCGTGGTGCGCCGGCTCTACGTCCTCGACGAGATCGCCGATGTGGTGGCCTATGAAGATAAAATCTGGCAGCAGGTCAAGGCCGGGGTGGAGACCGTCCTGGTCAACCGGCTGCACGCCAGTAATGCGCAGAGCATGCTCATCGTGGACGAGAGCTATGTGACCACAGGCGAATACGACTACGCCCGGCGCGAGCGCGTCGCGACCCGCTTCTCCGCGCTCAAGCATGATGTGCGGTTCGCGCAGAGCCGGTTCGACAAGCTCTACGCCCTCACCGGCGGCGGTATGGCCCTCGTGGTGAACGAGGTCATGGCGCAGCCGGCGCTGGCGCGGTTCCAGCGACTCGGGGAAGAGGACTGTCGCAACCTGTTCCGCGCGGCGCTGGCGCAGGCGTGGAACGACGGCATGGTCGATTCGGCCGAAAGCGCCCCCCGGTGACCGACACCGCAGCCGTACTGTGCCCGGATCCGGTGCACATGACGAACCGCTCGGATGAGCGCAAGAAGTTCGCACGGGCCTATCTCGGTGCGGAGCCCTGGTTTCCGGGCACCGGCGGCCGGACCTATCGCGGTGTCATCGACGCCTATCACGGTGAGACCGGATTGCAGATGGACGAGGATTCGGTCGCGGCCTTGAACACCGCCTGGCTCGAGGTCATGACCCGCACTCAGCCGGACGAGTATCGGGACGGGGTGCTCTACGACAAGCGACAGCCGCTGATTCTCCGGAAACTGGCGGCGGAGCAGCTTTTTCAGCGTCTGTCGGTATCGGCTCCGGGCGTGCGCGGTGTTCAGGTCGATCCGGGCGAGGTCATCGTATGCCCGTACTCCAGCACCGTCCTGCTGGAGGAGGCGATCGCGACCATCGCGCGCCCCGGTGGTGTGCTGGTGTGCCCGGAGGGCTACTACAAGAGCGCCAGCGTGCACGTCGCCAAGTACGGCCTGCGCATGGTGTCGAGCCCGGCGACCGCGGATGATTCCTTCAAGGTGGACCCGGCCGCGCTCGAACGCTGCTTGGAAGAGCATGCGCGCCAGGGGAATCTGTGTGGCGTCATGCTCACGCTGCCCGGCAATCCGGTGGTCGCGGAGTACACCGTCGAGGAACTGACCGAGATCGGCCGGGTCCTGGTCGCCGCCGAGGTGCCGATCATCTGCGATATGTCCTTCGATCTGCTGGTGGATGGCCATCTGCCGATCGCCGCCCTGTCCGTGCCCACTCCGGACGGCCCGGTGCGACTCTACGACCGGGTGCTCAGCATTACCGGTAATTCCAAGGCCTACAACGCCTTCGGGCCGTGCAAGCTCGGCGCGGCCTGCACCGGGAACACCGTGTGGCTGGACGAGATCCGGGACCGGTTGCGGGTGTCGTTCCAGCGGGAGACCACCCATCTGGCCCGGGCCACCATCGAGCACACCACCGGCGAGCTGCTGGCGCACAACCGCACCCTGCTGCGTGGTCGGGTCGATGCGGCCTGTGCGCTACTGAGCGCGGTCAATGCCCGGTTCGGCGCCGAACTGCTACGGCCGCTGGGCAGTCGGCAGGGCATGTTCCTCACCGTCGAATTCGAGCCGGGCCTGATGGCTGCCGCGGGGGTGCACACCAGTTCGGAGCTGGAGGACCTGCTGCTCACCGTGGCCGGAATCGACTGCGTCGCTTTGGATCGCACCGGTTCCCGGCGGCTGGGAGTGCGGCTCAATGCGGCGGCGCCGCGCTACGGGGCCGGTCAAGAGGAGGACGCTCCCCAGCTGCTGGCCGAGCTCTTCGACCGGATGGAATACCTGCTCGGACGGCTGCGCGCCGGCATGTCCTACGGAGATGCGCTGCTGGAGCGCCGAATTCCCGCCATCCCCGTCGCATCATGATCGTCGGAGTGCCACGGGAGACGGCCGCGCACGAACTGCGCGTCGCACTCACACCCGACGATGTGGCGGAATTGTCGCGCCGGGAAGTGCACGTGCTGGTGGAACAGGGCGCGGGCTGGGCGGCCGACTTCACCGATGCGGCCTATCGTGATGCCGGAGCCTCGATTGTGCCGGGGCCGGAACAGGTTTTCGCGGCCGACATCATTGCGTGGGTGAAACCCCCTGTGTACAACCTGGATTCGATGCCCCTGCGCCGGGGTCAGTCGCTGATGGGCTTCCAGGATCCGATTCATCGGCAGGCGCGGATCGCCGCGCTGGATGATCGCGGCGTGAGATCGATTGCGTTCGAGCACATTCCGTCCGGTTCTGGGTCGGCGCAGCTCGATCCGCTGTCGGCCATGAGTCGAATCGCCGGTGACGTCGCCTATCGCACGGGCCGAGCGCTCTTGCCCGAGCGGGTGCGGCAGCGCCGAGTCAGGGCCTTGATCGTCGGTTGCGGCCGAGCCGGGCTCGCGGCGATCGCCGCGGCGGTAGCCCAGGGCGACCTGCCGCCGACCGCGATCGGCAGCCGGGCCGACCAGGAGAACACGGTGCTCGAATCCGGTGCGGGCACCTTCCTGCTGCGGCCCGATCCGGCCGCGATCGCCGCGTGCATCTCCGGAGCCGATCCGGAGCTGATCATCTGCGCCGCCGGGCATCGCGGCAATTCCGCGCCCCTCCTGATCGATCAGGCCGCCCTCGATGCGCTGACCGCGGGTGCGGTCGTTGTCGACCTCACCGCCAAGGCCGGTGGCAATTGCATTGCGACCGAGGCGAATACCACGGTGCGGCTGGGCAGAAACGTGCAAGTCATGCACCGTTCCAACTTCCCGGCCGAACGCCCGCACACCGCCAGTCGCGCGTACGGCGCTGCCACCGCGGCCGCCATCCTGGGTTTGACGACCCACTCCGGATAGTCCGATTGCGCCACCGATGGTCTCAGGCCGGTTGGAAGCCCGCGCCCACACCGTTGTTCGTGTCGACGGCGGCGCGGATGGCATCCCATGACACCGCGATAACGGGGGAGTGCACGGGATTCGCGGACGAGGTACAGCTCAGGCGGAGCGCTCGGGTATCGCTGATGAGGACACTGGAGACCAGGCCCACCAGGCGATCGTCCACGGTCAGCGGGCCGCCGGAGTCACCGTAGCTGGAGCAGGCCTGATCGATGAATCCTCCTGGGCCGGAGGACCATACGACTCCGCACGCCCGGCCGCTGGTGCGGCCGTTCTGGCACACCACATCCCAGGCGGAAGGAACGCCGCCCACTCCCGCGATGGTGGTGCCACCGACGGTGCTCATCGGTGCGACAGCATTGGGGTCGAATTCGATTACGGCGTAATCGAGTTGCGGATCGGAGCTGGCGACCCGGCCGACCACGCCCGCATCGGGGAACTGTTCTCCCGACACCGCGGTACCGGCATCACCGCAGTGTCCGGCGGTGAACCCGACCAGCCGCCCGGCCCCGTCGTACCCGATCGTGGTCAAACTGCACTTGGTGGACCGGCCCAGTACGATTCCGGACCCGCCGCCCAGTGCTGCCTGCGTATCGCCGGGATCGGCCTGTGCTTCGGCCGCCGGGACCGCGGACAGCCCCATCGTGGCGACCACCGCGGCAGGCACTACCCACCTGCGAAACTCGAGCATCTGGAACCATCCGTCCGTCTCGACATACCCTGCCTTCGGAGTAGTAGCCCCCAGTTTGCCATTCAAACAGCGAACGATGCTGTTCCGCCGGTCACCCTGCGGTCAGCGGAGCCAGAGCGCCCGCTGAGCTGCGAACGGGTCGGTGTGAACGCGGGGCGAATCCGACCAGATCATGGTTTCGCGCTTGTCGAGGGTATAGCGCGGCCAGCCGACGCCGGGATCGGAGTTGGTGGCGAAGGAAACCCAGCTCTTGTGCACGGCATCGGCGAGGGCCTGGGGCGGATTGTCGCCGGCCACGGCGGTGACGCCCTGGGCGCGCAGGCAGTCGAAGGCGAAGGGCACATCCAGGCAGTGGAAGGACATGCCCTTGTACTCCGGAGCCGTTGATTCCCAGGTGAATTCGTAGAGCCAGGTGGGCTGGTTGCGGGTGGCGCGGTCCTCGGCGACACGGTAGGCGGGTGCACGCAGCATCAGATCGCTCTGCGCCTGGCCGAGGAGCTGGGGTGCGGCGTCACCGGGGTAGGCGGTGCGGAAACCGTCGATATCGGTGGCGGGCAGGCCCATGGCGGCGAAGGCGGCGGGCAGAGCGGCATCGGTGATCGGCTGATCGCGGGTCATACCGTTGAACTCGTCGCGGGTGAAGCCGAGCAGCAGCGGAACATTGGTTGCGCCACCGGATTTCAGCAGCTCCGTCGAGGACAGCGGGATGAGGGCGCCGTCCACGAAAGGCGCCAGGCCGAGCGCGGGCACGGTCTCACTGCCGGGGCCGACAGCGCGCAGTTTGTCCTCGAGATCCTGGATCTGACTGCCGGTGAGATCGTGCAGCGCGGCGGCGGTCGCCGGGAGGCCGGTCCGCTTGGTGAACAGGTCCGCCACGGCCAATCCGTCCGCCCGGGCATTGGGCTGCGAGAGTGCGCCCGATTCCGAAATGCCCGCGTGGAAAAGGCCTTTCGCGGAGGGTGCGGCCATGAGCGCCCACACCGCGCCGCCGCCGGCGGACTGACCCGCGACGGTTACCCGGCCCGGATCGCCACCGAAGGCCGCGATATTGTCCCGCACCCAGGTCAGCGCCGCGATCCAGTCGAGGACCGCGCGATTATCGGGTGCGCCCTCCAGATGCAGGAAGCCCTCGATGCCGAGCCGGTATCCGACGGACACCACGACCACGCCGTCGCGATTGAAGGCCGCGCCGTCGTACCAGGGGCTGGCCGCACTGCCGGCGACGAAGCCGCCACCGTGAATCCACACCAGCACAGGCAGTGTGGCGTCCTTGCCGGGGCTCGGGGTGAAGACATTGAGGTTGAGCACACCGTCACCCGGAATGGAGGGCTCGGGGATGGCGGTCACCTCGGTGAGGGATTTGCGCTGTGCGGTGGGTCCGTACTTGGTGCAATCGAGGACCTCGCGCCACGGGGTGGGCGGTACCGGGGCGGCGAATCGCAGATCGCCCACGGGCGGCTGGGCGTACGGGATGCCGAGGTACGCGGTGCCGGTATCGCGGTGCACGCCGCTGACCGGGCCGTAGGTGGTGGTAACGGTGCCGGAGTCGCCCTTGCTGCCGGATTTCGTGGTCGAACACGCGGTGGCCAGGGCCAGGACGCCCGCCCCCAGCAGTAGTGAACGACGTCCGAGCTGCGGTGTGAGCATGGCAAACCTCTGGTCCCGAATATAAGTCAACGGTTGAAATAAATCATGGCCAGCATAATGTCGACTCGTGGACCACGCACACACGGGCAGCCCGAAGGCCGCCACCGCTGTCCCGCCGAGCGACTCCGCCGCTGTCCCGCCGAGCGACTCCGCCGCAGTTCGCCGCCGCAATCTGGGGCTGGTGCTGCGGCACATCGCCGCGCACGGTCCCTGCGCGCGCACCGAGGTCGCGACGGCCACCGGACTCGCGCACGGCTCCGTCACGACACTGGTCGGTGATCTGGTGGAGCGCGGCCTGGTGTGTGAGGACAACGCCCTCCGCAGCGGCGGCCGCGGACGCCCCGGACGCCCACTACGGCTCGCGCCCCGGCGCGCGCTGTCGGTGGCGGTGCAGATCAGCTCCGAGCAGCTGCGCGTGGTTGTCGCGGACCTCGCGGGTGCGGTCATCTGGCGTGAGGCTGCGCCGCACAACTGCGCACCGGGCACGCCCGAGGCGATGGCGGACGTGGTGGCTGCGACGGTACGTCGCGTCCAACGCGCGGCGGTCACATCGAATGCCGAAGTGGCAGCTGAGAAGCGCGGAGGGGAGTGCGAGTCCATCGCGTCGGCCGAGGCTGTCCCGGATGCGCCCGGCGTTCCTGACGCTGCGTACGGAACGGCTGACGGGATCGCTGCGGCGGCCGAGTCTGTGCTTGTGCGTGTGGTGATCGCCATGGCGGGTCCGGTGCGGGATGATGCTGCGCAGACCGTGGTCATGGCCCCGGATTTCGGCTGGCTGCAACCGGTTCGGCTGGGCGAGCTGGTGGCCGCGCGGCTGCCGGACTTGGATTGTCCGGTGGATGTGATCAATGACGGCAATGCGGCGGCGTTCGCGGAATATCACGCCCGGCCGCGGCAGCGCGGGCTGGTGCTCATCGAGGCGGGTACGGGGATCGGCGGCGGTGTGGTGCTGGACGGCCGCATTCAGATCGGCAGCCACGGCATCGCCGGCGAACCCGGGCATATGCCGGTCGCGCTGGACGGTCCGCAGTGCGTCTGCGGTGCGCACGGCTGCCTGGTGCTCTATGCCGGGCCGGAGGCGGTCCTCACCGCCGCGGGCCTGGGTGACCTGCTGATTCGTGAGGGCTTGCACGCCACCTCGACTCGATTGGTCGAGGCGCTGGGCGCCGCCGACGCACCGGCCGTAGCGGCCGTCCGCACCGCCGGGCAGGCGCTGGGTGCGGTGATTCTGTCGGTCACCGCCCTGCTCGATGTCGACGAGATCGTGCTGGGCGGCCTGCTCGCACACTGGTTTCCCTGGCTGGCCCCGAGCATCGAGCAGCAGCTCGCCGGTCGCCGCGCCCTCGCTCCCGGGCTGCGTTCGACCATTGCCCCGGCAGTGCTGGGGGAGGATGCCATGCTGCTCGGTGCGATCGAATTCGCCAGGCGCACTGTGCTTTCCGATCCCGCGTCGGTGCCGCTGCTCCCATTGCCCACTCGGGCCTGATGTCCCGCCCGGTAACCCCGAATTTCCGTCGCGGGAAACTCGCCGCAGATTCGCTGAAACGACTGGCCGGGATGGTTTTATAGCGGCATGGACTTGCGCCAGGACCTGCGAAGCACAGTCGGCGACCTGCTGCCCGAGCTGAAGGACCTGCTGAAGCAGCTGGTCGCCATTCCCTCCATCGCCTTCCCGGACTATCCCAAGGAGAACGTGCAGCGGGCGCACGATCTCATTGCCGATGAATTGCGGAAGTCCGGTGTCGGCGATATTCAGGTGCTGAATCTGCCGGATACCTCCCCGGTCATCTACGCCCGCATTCCACCGCCGCCGGGTGCGCCGACCGTCCTGCTCTACGGGCACTACGACGTGCAGCCCTCCGGCGACGAAAGTCTCTGGAACACACCGCCGTTCACTCCGACCGAGCAGGACGGCGCGATCTACGGCCGCGGCGCGGCCGACTGCAAATCCAATGTGGTCGCGCATATCGGCGCACTGCGGGCCTACGGCGGTAAACCGCCGGTCGGCGTCACCCTCGTCATCGAGGGTCAGGAGGAGTTCGGCTCGGGCTTCGACGATTACCCGGCCGAGAAGCCGGAGTTGTTCCAGGCCGATGCCCTGCTCATCTGCGATGCCGGCAATATTCGCGCGGGCGCCCCCACCCTGGTGACCGCACTGCGCGGGGTCGCCGATGTCTTCGTCGAGGTCCGCACCCTGGCGACCCCGGTGCACTCCGGCCAATTCGGCGGTGCCGCACCGGATGCGCTGCTCGCCCTCATGGCCGGATTGGCCACGCTGCACGATGCCGAGGGCAATGTCGCGGTCGAGGGTCTGCGCCGGGACAAGTGGACCGGAGCGAACTACACGGATGAGGAATTCGCCGAAATCACCGGTATGGCACCGGGAATGCCGCTGCTCGGCACCGGGCCGATTGGTGAGCGTATCTGGTACGGGCCCGCCATCACGGTCATCGGGCTCGACGCTCCGCCGGTGAAAACCGCTGCGTCCGCGGTGATTCCGTACGCGAAGGCCTATCTGAATGTGCGCGTGCATCCCGAACAGGATCCGGCCGAGGGGCAGCGCGCCGTCATCGAACATCTGAAGAAGGTCAAGCCCTACGGCATCGAGCTCACGGTCACCGGCGGTGATGTCGGCTCCGGATTCGCCGCGGGCACAACCGGTCCCGCGTATGCCGCCATGCGTGAGGCCATGGGCAAGGCGTGGAATACCGAGGTGGTCGATTCGGCCATGGGCGGCTCCATCCCGCTCACCAATTCGATGGCCACGGCCAATCCGGCCGCCGAGGTGATCATGATCGGCGCCGAGGATTCCAACTGCAATATGCACGGCTTCAATGAGCGCGTACTGCTGAGCGAACTGGCCAATGTGGCGCTCGCGGAGGCGGAATTCTTCCAACTGTTCGCGAACAGGATGCGCAAATGAGCGAAACCACCGCGACCGCCGATCCGGAGTCCGAGCCGAAACCCGCTCAGCACCGCAAGAAGCGGGGCTTCCCCTCCACCTATACGATCCTCGCCGGCGTCACCGTCGCGGTGTGGCTGGCGGCCTTCGTGATCCCGCCCGGTGCGTACCGGGTGGATGACAAGGGGCACACCATTGCCGGGTCGTATCACCGGATCGAGGGCGCGAAGGGTTTCACGGCGCGGCTGCGGGATCTGTTCCTCGCGCCGATCAACGGCCTCTACGGCATTCAGGACCCCAAGACCGGCCAGGTCGCGCCCGATATGTCCGGCTCGCTGTACGGTGCGGCCGCGGTGTTCCTGTTCGTGCTGGCCGTGGGCGCATTCATCACCGTCGCCTTCGCGACCGGCGCGCTGGACAGCGGTATCGGGCGGCTGGCCTACAAGCTGCGCAGCCGGTCCTTCCTGCTCATCGTCGGCATCATGGTGGTCTTCGCCGTCGCGGGCACGGTGGAGGGCTTCGCCGAGGAGACCCTGGGTTTCTACGCGCTGCTGGTGCCGCTGATGCTGGCACTGGGCTACGACCGTATGACCGCGGTCGGCGCCATCATCTGCGGTGCGGGCGTCGGCGTCATGTGCTCGACCGTCAATCCTTTCGCGACCGGCACCGCCTCCTCGGCCGCCGGGGTGCCGATCGGCGACGGCATTGTGCTGCGCCTGGCCATGCTGGTGGTGCTCACCCTCGTCACGGTCGCGTATGTGCTCTGGTACGCGCGCCGGGTGAAGTCGGACCCGGACAAGTCCTGGTCGGGCTGGCTGCCGGGCGACCGCGAGGTGAAAGCCGAAGAGCACGAACCGGATCCGATGACCCGCCGCCAGGTCGCGGTGCTGTGGATGGTCGGCCTCACCTTCGCGTTCATGATCTTCGCCATCATTCCGTGGGCGACCGTGATCAAGGGACCGGACGCGAAATCCTTTCCGTGGGAATTGGATTGGTACTTCCCGGAGCTCACCGCACTGTTCCTGGTCGGTGCGGTGGTGGTGGGCCTGATCGGCGGATTGGGCGAGGGCAGGATGTCCGAGGCGATCGGCAAGGGCTTCGGCGATTTCGTGGGCGCCGGCATCGTGATCGTGCTCGCCCGCGGCGTCACGGTGATCATGAACAACACCCAGATCACCAGCACCGTGCTGCATGCCCTGGAAGGTGTGGTGACCGGTACCTCCTCGGCGGTGTTCGCGGTCGCGGTATTCCTGGTGAACATCCCGCTGGCCTTCCTGATCCCCTCCACCTCCGGCCATGCCACGCTGGCCATGCCGATCATGGCTCCGCTCGCCGATTTCGCGAATGTGCCGCGCTCCCTGGTGGTTACGGCCTGGCAGTCGGCGTCGGGCTGGGCGAATCTGGTCACGCCCACCACGGCCGTGGTCACCGGTGGCATCGCCCTGGCGAAGGTGCGCTACGACCGCTACGTGAAGTTCGTGGTGCCGCTCATGGTCATTCTCTTCGTGCTGACCTGTGCGTTCCTCGCGGTGGCGGCCTGGATCGGCTGAATGTCCGGTCCGGCATCAGGCGCCGATGAGGTTGCGCCACACCAATTCCAGATGGGCGGCCATATCGAGGCTCGGGTCGATCAGCCACCGCGATTGCAATCCGTCGGAGAGGGCGAAGAAGGTGGTGGCGGCGGCATCGGCATCGACGTGTGCGGGCAGCGTGCCGGCCTCCTGCATACTGCGCAGGGCCTGCGAAAACGCCTCGGTGCCTTGGCGATACCGCTCCTTCATATAGGCGTGAGCCGGATGACGCGGATCGGCCGCGGCCGCCTGCATATGGGTGAAGAGTTCGATCAGGCCGGGCACCTGGGCATTTCGTCGAATCACCGCAATGTAGGCCGCCGGATCGGGAGCGCGCAGCGCGACCATATCGGCCTCGTCGCGCTTGCGCAGGACGGCGACGAAGAGCTCTTCCTTCGATCCGAAGTAGTGCAGCAGCCCGCCCTGGCTCAGTCCGACCGCCTCGGCCAGCTCGGCGACGGAGGTGGCCAGGAAACCGCGCTCCGCAATGGTGCGCAGTGCTGCTTCGAGAATCTGCTCCCGTCGTTCGATGCCCTTGCCGTAGGGCCCCCGTTTCGCCACGGATCGAGTCTAGAGCTCACACGCGGCTTCTTGCACCCCAAAACCGAGCGATGTACGGTTTTCAAAGCGGCCCTCGCCGCGAACAGCGAAGGAGAAACCGGTCCCGATGCGATTCCGTCCCCGAGCTCTTGTTCCCACAGCTCTCGTCGCCGCCACCCTGGTCCTGGGCGCCACTCCGGCATATGCCCGCCCCGAGGCGCCCACGCAGGTCGCGCCGCTCGGGCCCGACTTCCTCTGGGGCGTGGCGGCCTCCGGCTTCCAGTCCGAGGGCCACGCGCCCGACAGCAACTGGTCCCGGTACGTGGCGCAGGGCAAGACCGACGACCCGTACAACGACTCGGTGGACTTCTTCGATCGCTACGCCTCTGATATCGATCTGGCTGCCGGTCTCGGCGTGAAGGTGTACCGGATCAGCATCGAGTGGGCGCGCGTGCAGCCGCAGCCCGGTGTGTGGTCGGAGGACGGACTGCGCTTCTACGACAGTGTGATCGGGAAGATCACCGCCGCCGGTATGCGGCCCATGATCACCCTGGACCACTGGGTGTTCCCGGGCTGGGAGGTCGATCGCGGCGGCTGGCACAACCCCGGCATGGTCGATGACTGGCTGGCCAATGCCCGTACCGTCGTGGATCGCTATGCGCACGACAATCCGCTGTGGGTGACCTTCAACGAGCCCACCTTCTACGGGCTCAACGAACTGCGGCACGGCGGGCTTCCGGCCGCCGACGTGCCGGGTATGCAGGACCGAATCGCGCAGGCGCACAATGCCATCTACGACCACATCCACCAGGTGCAGCCCGGCGCCATGGTGACCAGCAATGTCGCCTACATCCCCGGCGGCGAGGATGCGATCAACAAGCCGTTCATCGACAAGATCGCCGCGAAGATCGATTTCGTCGGCATCGACTACTACTACGGCCTCTCGCCGGACACCCTCACCTCATCGGTGCAGAACCTCAGCCAGCTGTGGAACAACCCGCTGCAGCCGGAGGGCATCTACTATGCCCTGCAACACTATTCACGTCAGTTCCCCGGTAAGCCGCTCTATATCGTCGAGAACGGCATGCCCACCGAGAACGGTAAGCCGCGCGCCGACGGCTACAGCCGCGGCGACGACCTGCGCGACACCATCTACTGGATCCAGCGCGCCAAGGCCGACGGCATGAACGTCATGGGCTACAACTACTGGAGCCTCACCGACAATTACGAATGGGGCTCCTACACCCCGCGATTCGGCCTCTACACCGTCGATGTGCTGACCGATCCCACCCTCACCCGGCAGCCCACCGACGCGGTCCCGGCCTACACCGCCATCACCCACAACGGCGGCGTCCCGGCCGACTACCGTCCGACCCACAACCCGCAGTCCTGCTCGCTGGTCGACGCCGTGGCCAGCTGCACCGATCCGGTGACCGTGCCGCGCTGATCTCTGCCGAAAGCATGCCGGGATGACGATGGACCTCCGGGATGACGAGGCGGATGGCCGAGTGATCGCCGTCAGCGCAGGGCGGGGATCACCTCTCGCTCGAACAGTTCGATGCCCGAGGTGTCGTAGGCCAGTTCGGGGAAGTAGTGGATGGCGTAGGAGAGGCCGAGGGCCGTGGTGCGGCTGAGCTTTTCGACGACCTGCTCCGGCGTTCCGACGGCGGGGCTGGTGCGGAAGAGGTTGTCCACGTGGCCCTTTGCCGCCTCGGCGCCGAGGATCGGGGTGAAGCGATCCTCGAGGGCGGCGAGGCGGTCCTGGACCTCGGCCTCGGTGGCGCCGACGATCGTATTGAAGTTCGAGCTGCGGGTGATGGCATCGAAATCGGTGCCGACGGCGGCACAGTGGCCGCGCAGTAGTTCGGACTTGTGCGCGAATTCGGCCGGATCTCCGGAGAAGTTGGTGTACTGCGCGTACTTCGCCGCGATGCGCAGCGTCACCTTCTCGCCGCCGCCGGCGATCCAGATCGGAATACCGCCCTCCTGCAACGGAAGTGGGCGGACGATGGCGCCGTCGACCTGGTAGTGCTTACCGTCGAGCGTCGCGGAACCCTTGGTCCAGGCCTGTTTGAAGATCTGCACCCCCTCGTCCAATCGGCCCAGACGCTCACCGGGGGAAGGGAATCCGTAGCCGTAGGCGCGCCATTCGTGCTCGTACCAGCCGCCGCCGATGCCCATTTCGAGGCGCCCGCCGGAAATCAGATCCACCGTCGCCGCGACCTTCGCCAGATAGGCCGGATTGCGGTAGCTGATCGCGGTGCACATCTGCCCCAGCCGAATTCGCGAGGTGCCGGCGGCGAAGGCCGACATCAGCGTCCACGCCTCGTGGGTGGCCTCCTCGGTGGGCTCGGGCACGGTGTGGAAGTGGTCGTACACCCAGACCGACTCCCAGGCCTCCGTCGCATCGGCACGCTGGGCGAGGTCGCGCATCACACCCCACTGCTGCGCCGGGTCGATGCCGACCAGGTCGAGCCGCCAGCCCTGGGGAATGAAATGGCCGAAGCGCACGAGTGACTCCTCCGTTTGATCTCGGTCTGCGAATACCGCGAACCACTGTTACCGCTCCACGGCGGATGGGCAACCATTCGGCGCTGGGCGCGCCTAATGCTGGTGTTCGAGTCGTCCCGAAACCGGGAGATGTGGTCCGGGGACGAACTAGAATTCTGCGGCAGCGATCATCCCGTGTTCGCACGTCTAGGGGAGGGAGCTCGACGGTGAGCTCAATACAGTTGAACGCGCCGGACGGACCCGTCGAGGCCAACCTGGAGACGCCGGCGGGGGAGGGGCCGTGGCCGGGGGTGGTGGTCCTGCACGACATGGTCGGAGTGCACACGGCGATGCGCGAGACCACCCGGATGCTGGCCGACAACGGCTATCTCGCGCTCGCCCCCAATCTGTTCTCGCGCGGTGCGGTCCGCTGCGTGCCGAGCATGATCCGGGACCTGATGTTCAGCGGTAAGGGCGGTGCGGTTCGCGATATTCTCGCCGCCCGCGACCAGCTTGCCGCGGATCCGAACTGCACGGGCAAGATCGCCGTCGTGGGGTTCTGCCTGGGCGGCGGGTTCGCCCTGCTGGTGGCGCCCGAGGGCTTCGACGCCGCAGCCCCGTTCTACCCGGCGGGTCGCGCCAAGTACGACGAAGTACTGCGCGGCTCGTGCCCGGTCGTCGCCAGTTACGGTTCGCGGGATCCGCAGAATATCGGCAGCGGCGCCAAGCTCGAACGTGCACTCACCGAGCTCGGCATCGATCACGATGTGAAGACCTATCCGGGTGTCGGACACTCCTTCGCCGACCATCATCCGGCCCAGCCCCTGGTCCGCGTACTGGGCCTCGGCTACGACGAGGACGCCACCCGCGACGCCTGGTCGCGCATCTTCGCCTTCTTCGACACCCATCTGTCGCCCGGCGCCCAGCCCGGCGGACCGAACGCATAACCGGCCCAGTCTCGAATCCTCCTGCTGGAGCGCAGGTCTCGCCAGCGTAACCGATCAGCGCGACGAACTTGGCCGCCCCACTGACGAACACCGATACCGCGCCCAACCAGGCTGTTGCGCGCATCGCCCTGCTCGTACCCCGCCCGCTCCTCGCCGTGCGCGCGCAGCGAGATGATCTCGACGACCAGGGCGAGCACGAAGAACGGGATCGCGTACGTCACGGGTTGATTGATCTGGTCCCACAGGTCCACGGCGACCGCTCCAGTCCCGCGCCGATGCCCGCGCACTCACTACATCTGCACCGACTGTAAGGCTCGCGGCGCAATCTCCGGAAGGGGCTCAGCCGCGGCGGCAGCGAGTGATGAGGGTGAGGCAGGCCGCGGCGGCGAGGGTGAGGGCGGTGAACATAGCGGGATAGCTGACGCCGGTGCTGTCGTGCAGCACGGCCATGACCGCCGGGAAACCGAAGCCGAGGTAGCTGACGGCGTAGAAGACGGCGGTCAGTCCGGCGAGGTCGTCGGGGCGGGCCATGCGCTCGATCTCCAGCAGTCCGGCGACCAGGCCGATGCCGAAGCCCAGGCCGAGGACGATCGCGGTGGCGATGGTCAGCCACAGGGTCAGCGCGCCGGAGGCCGGTGCGGCCAGCGCCAATCCGGCGATGATCAGGGTCAGCGCCAGTACCGGCAGCCGGATGGTGCCCGGCCGGTCCAGCTTGCGCGCCACCGATTGGATGCCGAAACCGCAGCCGAGGGTGATCACGGTGATCAGGGCCGAGAACGCGATGGGTGCGCCGTGCACCTTGGGCATCATGAGGGTCGGCATGATGGCGTACGCCGTTGCGGAACAGGCGAACAGCCACACCGCGATCGGCAGCGCGACCAGGCGGAAGCGCCGGTGCGCGCCGACCGGAACCTTCAGATCATCCAGCAGTCGGCCCGTGGTCCGCTGCGGCACAGTCGTTTCCGGCGCGCGAGCCAGCCACACCGCCGCGGCCAGGCAGAGCCCGGCATTGATCAGATAGGGCAGGGTGTCCGGCCGGGGACCCCACTGCGCGAGCACACCGGCCACACCCGCTCCGACGCCGAATCCACCGGTGAGACTCATGGCCGAGCGTCGCGCCCCGGTGCCGGAGGCGGTTTCGGGCGCGAACGGCGGCTGCGACAGCTCCTTGAGCCAGCTGCTGCCGACCGCCATGGCCAGTCCGAGTGCGATACCGCACAGCACGCGACCGGCGGAAAGCATTGGTACGGAAGATGATCCGAATGCCAGTAGCAGCGACCCGGCCGCAGCGATCAGCGGCGCCGGCCGCATGAGCAGCCGCCGCCCATAGCGATCCGACAGCGGCCCGCCGATCAGCAGCGCGGGCACGATGCCCAGCACGTACTCGAACAGCAGCAGGTCAACCGTGGTGACCGGCAACCCGTCCCGCTTGTACATGACCAGCAGCGGCGTGAATTCGTTTCCACCCCAGGCAATCGCGAAGATCGCCCCCGCCACGCTCATCCACGCGCGACTCGACGACTGCGGTCCAGCGCCGAACCGACCGGAAGCAGCGCTGGAAGATGTTGCGCCGGTGTCGGTCAGGCCGCCGGCGGAGGTCGATGTTGTCATCACAGTCCTCTCGACCTCATGCTGTGCGCATCCATCGGGTGGTCGGCATCGGCGGGGGTGAAAGCGGCGCTGGGAGTGGTGGCAGTCGCTCCAGCCGAGAGAGCGGCGGTCGTGCAGTGCGCCGAAGCGGTTGTGGCCGAGGTGGTCAGAGCGCCGGCGGAGGTCGATGTCGGCATCACAGTCCTCTCAGGCGCACGCCGTGCACGGCCATCAGGTGGTCGGCGAGGGCGGTGGCGAATCCGGTGGTGTCGCCGGACTCGATGAGGTCGGCCAGGCCCGCGTGCTGGGCGATGATGCGTGCGGTCTCGATGGGGCCGTGGCGCAGGGCGACGCTGTTCATGCGGCGCTGGCGTTCGCGCAGGGAGTCGTAGAAACCGGCCAGCAGCCGATTGCCCGCGGCCACCACGTATTCGCGATGGAAGTCGGCGTCGATGACCGCGAACCGGTCGAGGTCTCCGGCGGCGGCGAGTTCCCGCTGGTGTTCGAGCGAAGCCCGCAGCTTCGTCATGAGGGCTGCCCGGTCGATTTCGGCCAGTATGCGCACCGCGCCCGTCTCCACGACGTAGCGGGCCTGCGTGACGTCCTCGGCCTCGTGCGAGGGCACGGGCACGATGAGCGCGCCGCGCTTGGGATACAGCTTCATCCAGCCTTCGGTCTCCAGCCGGAGGAAGGCCTCCCGCACCGGCGTCCGCGAGGTGCCGAGCGTGGTCGCGATCTCGCCCTCGCTGATCAACTCGCCCCCGGGGAGTTCCCCGCTCAGGATGCGTTCCTTGACCTCGCGGTAGGCGCGCTCGGCGGATGAATACGTCATAGACACAAGATGCATCCTAGAATTCCGACCGGTCGGATTTTCTGGGATGTGGCCGGACTCACGGTCCCGAACAGGTGGCAGGTGCCCGCAGACTTGCGCGACCTACACCTTTGGAACAATGATCTGGCGTATTGGCATAGCGCCAGTAAGTGAGACAGGGAGGTCCGCATGGCGAACGACGCCACCCCGCCGCTGCATGAAATCGTGAACAGCGCGCTCGAGTTCACGGTTCCGATCGCGCACAAGATGGGTGTCCAGGCGACCGAGGTGCGGCCCGGCTACGCCTCCACCAAGGTTCCGGTCGAGGGCAATGGCAATCACTTCGGCGTCATGTACGCCGGCGTGCTCTTCACCGTCGCCGAGGTGCTCGGCGGGGCGCTCGCGCTCGCCAGCTTCGATACCTCCAAGTACTACCCGCTGGTCAAGGACCTGCATATTTTCTTCCGCAGGCCCGCCGCCACCGATGTGACGGCCGTGGCCACCATGTCGGACGAGGAGATCGCGCGCGTCGCCGAAGAGGCGGACCTCAAGGGCAAGTCCGACTTCAGTCTGAAGGCCGTCGTGACCGACGCCAATGGTGTGGTCGTCGCGGAAACCGAAGGGCTGTACCAGCTCCGCGCGCACAACAAGTAGCGCGCGGGCTTTCGTGGTGCGGGCGGCTCACCCCTGCGTGAGCTGCCCGAACTGCGCCATATCGAAGTAGTCGCGCCAGGCGGCGATCTTGCCGTCGGCGATTTCGAACACGCCCATGACCGGCAGTTCGATCTGCTTGTCGCCGAGGGTGAAACGGTCGGTGCGTTCATTGAGCACCACATTCCCGTGTGCGGACTGGTGGTGAATGCCGAAGTCGATACCGCCGAACGCGCCGATGAAACCGCGCAGGAAATCGAGAATGGCCGCCTTCCCGAGCAGCGGCTGCATGGGGATGTTGTGGTAGACGGCATCCTCGGCGAAATACTCGGCGATGGATTCCGGTGTGCCGCTGAGCCATTCGGCGCAGAAGGCGGTGACCAGGGCTTCGGGGGACGGGGTCGTCATGTGGCGGGAGCCTTTCGATTCAGGAGATGTGCAGGGGAAGGGTCTGGTGCCGGCGCACGAAGATGCTCGGAAACCATTGCGGCGGTGCGTCATCGATGAGGGTGAACCGCGAGCTGCGCTCCAGCAGCGCGGTGAGGGCGGCGGTGGCCTCCAGCTTGGCCAGAGCCGAACCGACGCAGAAGTGCACACCGCGGCCGAAGGCCAGATTGTTCGCACCGCTGCGGCGGTCCAGGTCGAGTGTGTCCGGCTGTTCGAAACGGGCCGGATCGCGATTGGCCGCACCCCACATCAGCAGCAGATGACTGCCCGAGGGGAGATTGACGCCGCCGAGCACGGTGTCCTCGGTGACGTGCCGATGATGGCCGCGGAACGGTGATTCCAGGCGCAGCGCCTCGTCGATGAAGGCCGGGATGAGGGCGGGCTCGCGGCGCAGTTCGTCCTGGAGTTCGGGATCGGTGGCGAGTATGCGCGCCGAATTGGCGACCAGTCCGGCGCTGGACTCGCCTCCCGCGCCGACCAATTGGAGCAGTACCAGGACCGCCACGGCATCGCTCAGTTCGCCTGCCGCACAGGCCCGGGCGAGTATGCCGAGCAGATCGTCGCGCGGATTCGCCTCAGCGGCTTTGAATGTGGTGTACAGATACCCGGTCAGCTCGGCGGCGGCCGTCACCGAATGGCCGAATCGGTCGGCGTCCACCACTCCGCCCAGCATTTCGGTGCTGTCGTATGCCCAGGAAAGCAGTTGCGGCACATCCGATTCCGGGAGGCCGATGATATCGGCGACAAGTGCGAGCGGTAGCTGATCGGCCATGCCGGTGGCCCAGTCGATGCGACCGTTCCGCAGCCCCCGCGACCACAGCTCGTCCACCAGCTCGCGCACCGTCGGGCCCAGACCGCGAATTCGCTTGGCCAGCAGCGGCTGCACCAGTTTGCGGTGCGTGAGATGGGCCGGATCGTCGGCGGTGGCCAGCACGTGCACGGCCTGCCCGCCGCCATCCATATCGAAGGTCACCGGCGGCCCGTCGGGCTGACGCAGCAGCACTCCGGTGAGATTCGAGGAGAACGCCTCGGGCTGATTCACCGCCTCGGCCACCAGATCCCAGCTCGTCACCAGGTGGAAGTCGGTGCCCGGAATGCGGTACACCGGCGCCTGCTCGCGCAGCTGCCGGTAGAGCGGATTCGGATTGTCGAGGTGGACGGGATCGAAGATGTCGATCGCGTCCGGTGCGGTCAGCGTCATTGCCACTCCGAAGTCGGGAACCTGTGCCGAGCACACGGTTTCCCGTGCCGAATCGACTGTCAAGAAGTGTCTCGGTGCGGGAATCGCGCGGAGGTGGATGCTGCGGAAACTTCCACGGCGATCCGGTATATCTGCTGATCAGGCGTATATCAATGGCGAGACAATCAGAAGTGATTGTCTCGCCATGAGATGCGGTGACCCGCGTCGGCGGCAAGTGCTGTCGCGCTCGCGGGCCGCTCCTATTCGCTGTGGGACAGCCGCACCAGCATCTTGCCGGTATTGGCGCCGTTCATCAGCGCGGTGAAGGCCTCGAGGGTCTGATCGATGCCATCCACCACCGTCTCCTCGGTGCGCAGCGAACCGTCGGCCAGCCAGCCGGCCGCCTTGCCGATCCACTCCGGCGCCTGGTGCAGATGATCGGTGACATTCATGCCGAGCAGATTGATCCGCTTGCCGATGGCGAGCACCAGATGGCGCGGTCCGGGCGGCAGCTCGGTGTCGTTGTACACGGAGATGGCCCCGCACAGTGCGATTCGGCCGCGCAGGTTCATGGTGGCCAGGGCGGCGTCGAGGTGATCGCCACCGACATTGTCGAAGTAGACGTCGATGCCCTCGGGCGCGGCGGCCGCCAGCTGCCCGGCGAGATCGCCCTTGCGGTAATCGATGGCGACGTCATAGCCGAATTCCCCGAGGAGCCGGGCGGTCTTCTCCGGCCCACCGGCCGAGCCGATGACCTTGGACGCGCCCAGTCGCTTGGCGATCTGGCCGGCGACGGAACCCACCGCACCCGCCGCGCCCGAAATGAACACGACATCACCCTCGCGCACCGGTGCGACCTCGGTGAGCCCGGCGTACGCCGTCAGGCCGGTGGTGCCGAGAACGCCGAGATATGACTGTGGGGAAGCGATTTCGGTATTCAGCACCTGCGCACCGGAGGCATCCACAAGTGCGTACTCGCGCCAGCCGTAGAAATGGCTGACCACCGTGCCGACCGGGATCGTCTCCGCGGCGGAGGCCACCACGGTGCCGACCGCTCCACCGGTCATGGCTTCACCCAAACCGAAAGGCGGAATATAGGATTCGACATCGTTCATGCGGCCGCGCATATACGGATCCACCGACAGCCAGTCATTGCGGACCAGCACCTGCCCCGGAGCGGGTTCGGGCAGCGTTACGGTGGCGAACTCGAAATCGGCCGGTTTCGGCTCGCCGATCGGACGGGCGATCAAACGCCATTCGCGGCTGGATACGGTCATTGCTGTTCTCCTTCGGAAGTTTTCAGTGGATTCGCGGCGAGGCCGCTCAGAATGGTGTCGGTCGCACCGCGCAGCAGATCCGGCCGGTCGGCCGCGAGCAGGCCGATGGCCGCGGCCAGCACGATATGCGCGGCATCGGCGGGCCGTGCGAGGCCCGCCTCGCTGAGCACGCCGGTGAGCAGTTCGCGCAGATCGTCGGTGAAGCTGCGGCAGATATCGCCGCACAGCCGTGCCTGCTCACCGAGAAGTTCTGCGGCATGCGGAGATTCGGCGAACGCGCCGGAGGCCAGGGTGGCCTTGGCGGTGACAATGCCGAATACCTTGTCCGCGAGTGGAATCGGTGCGGCGGCGGCCGCGTGCGCATCCGTCAGCGCACGCTCGTGCAGTCGCTCGGCCAGCCGCCGCACCGCATCGTCTTTATTGCGCACGTACTGATAGACCGCCGACCGGGAAACGCCTGTCTCCGCGGCGATATCGTCCATGGTCGTGCGCCGCGCCCCGTAGCGCAGCAGGCAGCGCAGGGTGGCGTCGAGTACGTCGGCGGTCCGGTCGGGCACGGTGTCAGAGTGCCTTCAGCAACTCCGCCGCCAGCGGCGCGGACGAAGCGGGGTTCTGGCCGGTGTACAGATTGCGGTCCACCACCACATGCGGGGCCCACGGCTCGCCTTCGCTGTAGTCCACGCCCAGCGCGATGAGCCGGTCCTGCAGCAACCACTTGGCCTTGTCCGCGAGTCCGGCCTGGGTCTCCTCGGCATTGCTGAAGGCCGCCACCCGGTATCCCGCGAACGGGGACTTGCCGTCGGCGTCCACCGTCGCCAGCAGGGCGGCCGGGGCGTGGCAGACCACGCCGAGCGGCTTGCCCGAGGCCAGTGCGGCATTGAGCAGCTGCCCGGAGGTGGTGTTGACGGCCAGATCCTCCATCGGGCCATGGCCGCCCGGGTAGTAGACCGCGTCGTAATCGGCCAGGTCGACCGCGGCGAGATCGATGGGATGCGTCAATTCGGTTGCCTTGCGCAGGGTTTCGGCGATCTTCTCGGCGCCCTCGGGGCCGCCGTTGGCTCCGGGCGCCAGGCTGCCGCCGTCGACGGTCGGCACCACGGCGCCGGGGGTGGCCACCACGATCTCGTGCCCGGCGGCCTTGATGGCCTCGTAGGGTGCGGCGAACTCTTCCGCCCAGTACCCGGTGGGGTGCTTGGTGCCGTCGGCCAGCGTCCAGTAGTCGACGCCGGTCATGACGAACAGGACCTTGGCCATGATGCTCCTCGAGTCTGTGGATGAACTGACACTGTGTATGCAGAATGTCAGGTTGTCGCTGTCCCTACCGTAGGTGCCGAAATATCGGCTGACCAATAGACTCGCCTATATGAGACATAGGCAGGCCGATGGTTCCGTGGACCTGACGCAGCTCCGCACGTTTCTGGCGGTCTACCGGGCCGGATCGATCACCGCGGGCGCCGGTCAGGTCGGCCTGTCCCAGCCCACTGTGACAACGCAACTGCAGGCGCTCGAACGCCGGCTGGGCCGACCGCTGTTCGAACGCCTGCCGCGCGGCGTGACCCCGACCGCCGCCGCCCACGATCTCGCGGCCCGGGTCGCCGGACCCTTCGACGCGCTGGAAATCGTGGTCGGTGATGCCCCGGCCGAGCACACCCAGGAGCCGCCGGTTCTGCTCGGCGGTCCCGCCGAAATGCTGGCGGCGCTGACACTGCCCTCCCTGGCTCCGCTCGTCGCGCAGGGCATCCGATTCACCATCACCACGGGGCTGGCCGATGAGCTGCTGGCGGATCTGCGCCTCGGCAAGCTCGATCTGGTGCTGTCCACCATTCGCCCGCGCGGGCGGACCGTCCTTGCGGAACCGCTCGCCGATGAGGAGTTCGTGCTCGTCGCCGCGCCGCGGGTGGCGGCCGCGGTGGATGTGGCACGACTGCGGGTCAACGACCTCGCCGGGATTCCGCTGATCAGCTATGCGCCGGATCTGCCCATCGTGCGCCGGTATTGGCGACACGTATTCGATACCCGACTGGAAGCCGAAGCCGCCCTTGTTATTCCGGACCTGCGCGCGGTACTCGCCGCGGTTGTCTCGGGAGCCGGGGTGAGTGTGCTCCCGCGCTATCTGTGCGCCCGTGAACTCGAGGCGGGCGGGATCGTCACACTGCTGGATCCCGAAGACTCCCCGATCAATACGGTGTATCTCGCGCGCCGGGTGGGCGGCCAGTCCCGCCCGCACGTCGATCTGGTCCGCACCCGGCTGCTCGAGGCCGCCGAGGTGTGGCGTACGTGTGTGCACTGACCGCCCCCGGGGCTACTTGCCGATCAACCCGAATTCCATGAGCAGTTCACCGATTTCATTGCCCTCCAGGCGCTTCATCAGGCGCTTGCGCAGAATCTGCGGTCCCGGGAGGTCGATGGCCTCGCCGTCGCGTAGTCGGCTGGTGGCCGCCAGCAGCGAACGGACGTCGTAGGTGGAGGCGAAGACCTCCGGCACCCCGCGCTCGATATCGAGCAGCTGATACGCGGCTTCCATGCCCGTGCGCACCGAGTACTCGGTGGTGAAGAT
Source organism: Nocardia sp. NBC_01388 (assembly GCF_045040085.1). Lineage (NCBI taxonomy): Bacteria > Bacillati > Actinomycetota > Actinomycetes > Mycobacteriales > Nocardiaceae > Nocardia > Nocardia sp. NBC_01388. The sequence continues at coordinate 5,049,100 of NZ_CP109553.1, read as the reverse complement.
GCAGTCGCGGCCGGTCTCGGAGAACTGGCCGATGAAAGCGAAGTTCACCGACCCCTCCGGCACCACCTGCGGGCGGTCACCGGCCTTGCGCGGCATGAAGAACGACGTCACGTACGGCATCATGCAGGGGACGCAGGTGCTGGCATTCGCGGCGAGTTCGGCGATGTCCTCGACCGGAACGCCCATGTGGTACAGCCACTCCTGGGTGATCTCCTCGCCCGTGCACTCCTGCATGGTCTTCTTCACGTAGTCGCCGGGGACGTCCACGAACAGTGAGTAGACCCAGACGACGATCTGATCCTTGGGCTGCTGCTTGAAGTGCGGCTGCCGGTTGACCGTCCAGCTCAGCAGCCAGCTGGAGTCCTTCGCGGTGACGATGCCGCCGGTGACGACCTTGCCGCTGAACGGATCTCGCTTACAGATCTTCTGAATGTATTCGGGGATGCGCTGATCCAGCGTGGTGACGGTGGCCGATTCCCATTTGGTCTTCTCGATATCGCCGGCGAACACCTCCGGATGCCCGAAGGCCGGATCCTTGGCCGCCAGCGTCCGCCACAGATCCCAGGCGGGTGCGGGGCCGGTGTTCAGCTTCGCGGGAGTGTGCTGATCGCCCTCGTCCGAGTTCTCCGTGAGCGAGCCGATGGTCATGAGCAGCAGATCGTTCTCGCCCAGATCCACGCCGCCCTCGACGCCTTCGGACACCCAGTGGATTCGCTTGGCCTGCTTGCGTTTCGCGCTCAGATCGAAGTCGACATCGGTGACCGTGGTATCGAATTTGAAGGTCACGCCCTGCTCGAGCAGCCACTGGTAGAGCGGCAGCACCAGCGATTCGTACTGGTTGAACTTGGTGAACTTCAGCGCCGAGAAGTCCGGCAGACCGCCGATGTGATGAATGAAGCGGTGCAGGTACAGCTTCATCTCCAGGGCGCTGTGCCACTCCTCGAAGGCGAACATGGTGCGCCAGTACATCCAGAAGTTGCTCGCGAAGAAGTCTTCGGAGAAGACCTCGTCGATGCGCTTGTCCTCCATCTCCTCCCGGCTCGCCAGGAAGATTTTGATGATGTCCTTCTGCGCCTTCTCGTTCAGCGTGAAGAGGCCGTCGGTGTGCGCGTCCTGACCGCGATCGACGGTGGCGCGCTGCAGCGAGGAGTTCGGGTCATCCTTGTTGAGCCAATAGAATTCGTCCAGCACGCTGCCGTCCACCTCCATGGAGGGGATGGTCCGATACAGATCCCACAGGCATTCGAAGTGGTTCTCCATTTCGCGGCCGCCGCGAATCACGAAGCCCTTCTTCGGCTTCTTGATGCCGTCGAGGGCGCCGCCGGGCAGTTTCAGCTCCTCCAGAATGGTGATCTTGCTGCCGGGCAGCTGTCCGTCGCGGATGAGGAAGGCCGCTCCGGACAGCGAGGCGAGGCCGGACCCGACGAACCAGGCCGTCTTCTGTTCCACCCCAGCGGGTTTGCGGGGCCGTGCGAAGGCTTCGTAGTTGCCATTGCTGTAGTACATATGACTCCTATTCCTGAAGCGGATTCGAACCGGTTGCCGAGCAGCGGTTTACGCGGAGTACTTGTAAAAACCCTCACCACTGGAGATTCCGAGCTTGCCCTTGTCGATGTAGTTGTCCTTCAACCACTTCGCGAGCTGCGCGGCGCCCGGCTCGGTGCTGTTGGCGAGAATGTTGTACGGCGTGGTCAGCCCGATGACGTCGAGAATCTGGAACGGGCCCAGCGGCGCGCCGGTGGCAATGCGCCAGGTCTTGTCGACGGCCTCCGGTTCGGCGTAACCGCCTGCGCTGAGGGACATTCCGGCATTGAGCAGCGGTACCAGCAGAGAATTGAGAACGTAGCCGGCCTTCTCCTTGTGCAGCTCGATCGGCACCATGCCGATGGCGGAGGCGAAGTCGACCACCGCCTGATACACCTTGGGATCGGTCTCCGGTGTGCCCATGACCTCGGCGGTATTGAACTGCCACACCTGATTCGCGAAGTGCAGCGCCAGGAAGCGATCCGGGCGGCCGGTGAATTCGGCCATATCACTGGGCAGCAGGGTGGAGGAGTTGGTGGCGAAAATGGTTCGCTCCGGGGCGAATTGGCTCAGCTTGGTATAGGTGTCCTGTTTGATGCTGAGCACCTCGGGCACCGCCTCGATCACCAGATCGGCATCCGCCACCGCCTGTTCCAGATCGGACCTGAGGGTTATGCCCGCCGCCGCCTTCTCGGCCTTGCCGTCACCGCCCCCGGCCACCTGGGTCTTGTAGATCTCCGAGAGTTTGACGAACCGTTCGCGGGCGGCGTCGAGGGCCTTGTCATTGATGTCGTAGGCCGTGACTTCGAATCCGCTGAATGCTGTCTGGAAGGCGATCTGCGAACCCAGGACCCCCGTTCCCAGCACCGTCACCTTGCGGATATCGATGGTCAATGTGTTCTCCTCTCCAGGGCGTCGTCGGATGCGGCCGGGAGGGCAGCGAAGAATCCGGCGACTATTTGGCAGATTTGGGCTCGCAGATCCGCGAGCGGGTCGTACTCCGCATGCGCGCCGGTCGCCGGCCGCGCCAGCGCCAGGTGCAGTACGGCGAAGACGCTGCGCCCTGCCAATCGCGAATGTTCTTCCAGCAGTTCGGAATCGAGTCCACGAGCGCGTGCGGCGCCGGTGAGCCGCTCGGCCACCATGGCCTCCAACCGTGCGACCAGGGCCAGGCCCTCGGCCCGGTACTTCTCGGCGGGTGAGCCGAACAGCAGCTCGCGCTGATAGGCGACAGTGTTCTCGGCATTGCGCCCGGCGGCCCGGACGGTCGGGCTGATGATCTCGATGACCGCTTCCGCCGGCTCGGTGTAGTCGCGCAGCCGGCGGTCCGCGAGATCGAGGGCGGCCCGGAAATCGGCGTTGTAGACCATCAGCAGCAGCTCGCCCTTGGAGGAGGCATAGCGGAAGAGTGTCCCGGCGGCGATATCCGCACGGTCGGAGATCTGCTGCGTGGTGACCTGCGCGAACCCGTGTTCGGCAAACAGTGCGGCGGCGGCCTCGAAGATGCGGTCCTGCTTGTCGAGCATGCCCCGGACGCGGCGGCCGACCGGTGTCGCATGCTCTGGCGCAGTCATTCGAGACCTCCGGATTGCCTTCAGTAAATGAGCGAACTCATTTCCGAGCGTACCTCTGGCTATCGAAAGCGCAAGCAGCGATCACCGGTCGTGTGTGAACAGCGGTGTGATCAGTAACGCAGTACCGCGATGGAGGCGGGCGCGACCGAACTCTTGAACAGTCCGGTGAGCTCCTCGGGTTCGAGCATGTAGACCGAACCCTTGTTCTCCAGTGTCTTCACCGTTGCGTACTCGGTCAGGTCGATCACCGATGTGCCAGGCTCCGAATGGGTTTCGACGGCATCGGCCATTTCGTCGAAGCGGCCCCACTCCACCGCACCCGCGGTCAGCAGCAGTGCCTCGACCCGGCCCTGGAAGGCCGCCCGCACCACCTCGCCGATGGTGACAGCCACCTTGGTGGGGCCGTCCGCGAGCAATTGCGCGGCCCGTTCGAGGGCGCCGCGCTGCCCGGCCTCGAAGTGCGGCCGCACCACGTCATAGGTGGTGGCGTGCAGCTTGCCGTTGACGAGGGCCGCCGGATTGGTATCGACCGTGCCGACGAGCAACGGGCCCAAGGTGGTTCGCTTCTTGAACTGCCCGGTGAGCTCCGGATCCGCGACCACCACGAGGGGGATCGCACGATCGGCCAGTCGGCGATCGACCGCGGAGGCCACCTTGCCGACCCATTCGTCGAGGGCGGTTTTGCGCCAGTCGGTCGGGGTTTCGCCATAGACCTGCGTGCTCGTGGTGGCCTTGCCGCCGATGTGCGGGCGGGCGGCGGGGCTGGCCAGCACGCGGTTCTGATTGTCGTCGTCGAGATTGTCGGTCGGCCCGACCGGCAGCAGGGCATCGTGCTCCTGCGTCAATGCGAATTTGGAGCCGCCGTAGAAGGCCGCGCCGTCGGCGGTGATGGTGAGCACCGCGTATTCGCCGTCGGCGGCCAGCAGCGGCAGCAGTGGCTTCACATAGAAACCCGGTTCGATGTGCACCTGTTCGGTGAAGGTCAGCGGCACCGTGAAGTGATACGACGAGCCGTCGGCTCCGAGGAAGAGCGCCAGCCCCTGATCTTGATACCGCCAGAATCGCTCATCCTCGATGAGCGCGTGCCCCGGAGCCAGCAAACTTTCTGCTTCGGATTTACTGACGCCCGCCGCGAGCAACCGGCTGTGCGCCTCGGTGAGCAGATTGCGGAGCCGAATCGGGTCCTGCCGCGTCTCCGGACCGCTGTTGTGCGTGGGCAGATAGATCGAGACACCACGCCCCGGCGCGGCGGAAATGAGCGTCGACAGGTCGGACTGTTTGAACATCGGCCGTCCTTCAATTAGAGGTTGGTTGGTCGATTTTCATGCAGGTCCCGATCAGCCTACGCCCCGTTCTCAGCCCGGGGGCCGGTGCTGGGACCAGGGCGCGACGCGCTCGACGGCCGCCGCCAGGCGCAGAACGGTGGCATCGCCGAGGTGTCTGCCGATGATCTGCAAACCCACCGGCAGACCGTTTTCGGTCCATCCGGCGGGGATGCCGGCGGCGGACTGTCCGGTCAGATCGGCGGGGTAGTTGAAGCCGATCCAGGCGGAGTCGGAGACCGTGCGGCCGTCGATCTCGGTCGGGCCGTGACTGCCGATCGGGAAGGCCGGGACGGCGGAGGTCGGAGTGACCAGCACGTCGATACGGCTCATCGGCCTGGCCATTGCATTAACCAAAGATTTGCGGACGATGTTCGCATCGGTGAAATGCTGTGCGGTCCAGTCTTCGCGCATCCACGCCACCACATGCGGGGACATGTGCTCGCCGTGCTCGTCGATCATGCGCCGCATACCGGTGAGATCGGTTTCGGCGACGATGAGGGCGGAGAAGGCCGCGGCCGGATCCGGCCGGCCCGGGACGACCGTTTCGACGTGGCAGCCGAGTTGTTGCTCGAGCACCTCGTGCGGAACAGATTGTTCTGTCCCGTTGCGCTGTAACCGAATTCAGGGGTATTGGTCTTGCCCACGCAGAGCGCGCCCGCCGCCAGACTGCGCTCGACCACGATATCGTCCTCCTCCGGCACGAAGTCGCGATAGACCCAGGAGCCCGAGGTGGTCCGCACGCCCGCCGTGGACAACAGATCCTTGATGCCCATCGGCACTCCGGCCAGCGGTCCCGGCGCTTCCCCTCGCGCCAGGGCATCGCCCAGCCGAATCGCCTGTGCGCGAGCCAGATCCGGCGTCGGGGTGCAGAAGGCGTGCAGGGTCGGTTCGACCTCCCGCATCCGATCCAGGCCGGCGTCCAGGATTTCTACCGGGGATACCTCGCGTCGGCCGATACGGGCAACGATCTCGGTGGCGGGCGTGTAACAAACCGCCCCCTTCGAGGAAGGGGGCGGTTCGGTGGGCGGTATCGATCAGTCGTTGGCGGGGGAGGGCGCCGCCGGTGCGGCGAGGAAGTCCCGCAGGTGTGCGGTGAAGGCCGCGGGTGTTTCGACATTGGGGCTGTGGCCCGCGGTGTCGATGAGTTCGAAGCGGGCGCCGGCGGCGGTGTAGCGATCGCGGGTGACGGCCCAGTCGTACATGCCGTCGAGGCGGCCGTGAATGACGAGGGTGGGCAGCGCGAGGCGGCGGATCTGGCGGTCCAGGGGATTGGCCGCCAAGTCCTTCCGTCGATCGGTGCTCACCGCGCGATACGCGCGCCAGGACATGGCCTGATGGTCCAGGAACATCTGGTGGACCGGCGGTGTGGCTCGGGTCAGATCGAACTTCGGCGCGAAGCCGGCACGAAGGGCCTGGCGGACAATGGATTCGGGTGCGAAGCGCTGCAGCACGCGGGCGATGGGCCCGAGGGTGAGCAGCGGCGTGGCGGCCGGGACATTCAGATAGCTCAGATCCGGGGCCTGATCGAGTACCACGATCTCGCTGATGCGCGGGGAGCGGGCGGCCACGGCCAGGGCGGCGTCCGCACCCCAGGAGTGGCCGACCACCGCGACATTCGCGACGCCCAGTTCGGTGAGCAGCGCGGCCAGCATGCTGCCCTGTCCCTCCTGGTCGAAGCCGTAATCGCCGCCGGTGCAGCCGAATCCGAGCAGGTCCACGCGAATGACCCGATACGTGTCGGCGAGCAGCGGGGTAACCCCGTCCCACCAGTGCACCGACCCCTCGAAGCCGTGCAGCAGCAGCACGGGTTTGCCGTCGGTGGGTCCGTCCTGACGAACGTGGATGGGACGGCCCTGCACGGTAATGAGTTCACCGATCCGGGCGCGTGACTTCAGTGCAGTTGACGCCATCGTCTTCACCACCGGCTTTCTGTCATACGGTCGAGGGAGATCCTCTCATTTCGGACGGGCTATTCGGTGCCTCCCAGTACGTTTGCCGCCTCCCAGTACGTTTGCCGACCGCCAGTCGAGCGGGTGGCCCCGCTACGTTAAACGGAGTAACAACCTCCGGTTAACGTAGCGCCACCCGCTCGTTATGAGAAGCGGGGATCCGCACCGATCCCCGAGCGGCTACCCGACGGCCGCCGTTTCGGGCAGCTGATCGGCCATGGCGACCGTCTCGGCGAGCAGATCCGCCGTCGAGACCAGTTGCTGCCGCGTGTGTTCCGAGGTCATGAAGAAGCGCAGGCGCTCCTTGCCGACCGGGACCGCCGGGGCCGAAATGGCTCCGGCGTACACCCCGCGCTGCAGCAGTACGCCGGAGACGAACCCGGCGCGAATCTCGCCCGGCACGATCACCGGGAAGATCGGCGTGCCCTGCGACTCGCCCAGGTTGAGACCGCGCTCCCGCAGCAGCGCATCGAAGAGCCGGGTGTTGTCCCACAGCCTGGCGACCCGCTGCGGTTCCGCCTCCAGCACTTCGAGACCCGCGAGCGCCGCGGCGATGGTCGACGGCGCCGGACCGCCGGTGAGCATCGCCACCCCCGGGGCGGCGGCCTTCATAGCCCCGATGAGGTCGGCATCGGCGGCGATGAAGCCACCGCAGCTGCCCAGCGCCTTGGACAGTGTGCCCATCCAGATATCGACATCCGCGCCGGCCATGCCGTAGTGCTCGCGAATCCCGTGGCCACGCTCGCCGAACACACCGAAGGAATGGGCTTCGTCCACCATGATCGCGCAGTCGAATTCCCGTGCCACGGACGCCAATTCGGCGACCCTGCCCACGGTGCCGTCCATGCTGTAGTGGCCCTCGAGCACCACCAGCGCCCGATCGAAGCCGCCGCGCGACATGCGCAGCACCGCGCGCAGTGATTCGGGGTCGTTGTGCCGGAAGTTGATTCGGCGGCAACCGGCCCACTGCGTGCCGGAGACCACGCTGCCGTGAATAAGCGAATCGCAGATGGCCACATCGCCTTCACCGAGCAGGAAGCCGATGACGCCCGCATTGGTGAGGTACCCGCTGGTCGTGACCATGGCATCGCCGACATCGTAGATACCGGCCAGCCGCTGCTCCAGCTCGCCGTAGAGCGGGATCTCCCCGGCCACGATCCGGCTGGCCGAGGCCGAAGCGCCGTACTGGTCCAGGGCATCCTTGGCGGCCTGGATCACCTGCGGATGGTGCGAGAGCCCCAGGTAGTTGTAGGCGCTGAAGTTGACCAGATCGCGGTCATCGGCGTGAATCACCGTGTCGTTCGGCCCGGTTCGGGCCAGGAACAGCGGATTCACCAGCCCCGACTGCGCGCTGATGGCGGTGATGGCCGCCTGTTTGGCCACCGTCGCCGCCACCTCCGGATGGTCGGCGAACTGGCGGCCGGGACCGCGCACCGGACGTGCCGGGGCGCTGGCCGCGGGCCGGGGTGCAGTGGTCTGGATGGTGGCAGTACCGCCACCGGTTCCATTGCCCGCCAACAGCTTCCGTGCCAGATCGCGTGCTGATTCAGTCATACCGTCACCTCCACCGCTGTGGGCGCCGCGTCGCTGGGTGCGCCGATAAGGATTTCGGCAGCCCGAGTTCCCGCTTGCTGGAGCGTGAAGGTACGCCCCAGTTTCAGCGAGATCAGGTCGATGCCGAGGGTCTTGCCCACCAGTGCGCCGAATTCGACCGCCATGAGCGAATCGAGGCCGAGTTCCGGCACCGGCACGGTCAGATCGATGGAGTCCGCGTCGACCCCCATGACCACCGCCAATTGTTCGGCGAGCATGTGCGCCACCACATCTCCGCGCTTCTGCTCATCGAGCGCGCGCAGTGCGGCGACCAATTGTGATGCGGCCGAATCGTCTTCGGCCGCCGCCGCGATCTGTGCTTCCACCCGGCCGGTCATGGCGAAGAACGGCGCGGTGGCCGAGACCTTGCTCCAGTCCACCGGAATCATGGCGACCTGGTGGTGCAGGCCGAGTTCCAGTGCGCGCTCCAGGAATTCGGTGCCCTCGTCCATGTCCACGGAGTCGAATCCGGTATTGCGCAGGTACCGCGCCAGATTCTCCTCGGCCTCGGCCATGCCGCCGCCGGACATATGACCCCAGCCGACGGCCAGCACCTTGCCGCCGCCGCGGGCGACCACATCGGCGACGGACTGCAGCGCGAGATTGGCCGCGGTGTACGAGTACTGGCCGACACCACCGAAAATCGCACTGCCGGAAGAGAACAGCACAAACAGGTCCAGTTCGGCCCCGGCCAGCGCGATACCGTTGCGCAGCGCTCGCGCGCCCTCGATCTTGGGCCGGTACACCGAGGCGAGGCTGTCGCGGTCCATAACGGTAATGCGCTTGTCGTCGACGACACCCGCGGTGTGGAACACGCCCCGCAGCGGATGCTCGGGGGAGTGGGCGCGGCCGATGACCGCGGCCATGGCCTCGGTATCGGTGACGTCCGCGCGCTCGGTGGTCACCTGCACGCCCTGGTGCTCCCACGCCGCGAGCTGATCGCGGCTCGCATCGGTGGTCGCGCCGCTGCGTCCCAGCAGGGTCAGATGCCGTGCACCGAGCCCGACCAGCCAGCGCCCGATCGCCAGCCCGAACGCACCGAAACCACCGGTGATCAGGTACTGCGCCTCGGGATCGACGGTGACCTTCTGGATCTGCGGACGCACCAGCGGCGCTTCGGAATCCAGGCTGACGGCGATCCGCCCGATCTGGGTGGAGCGCGCGACATCCTCGAAGGCCCGGACCACATCATCGGTGTCGTACAGCGTGAACGGCAGTCGCTTGTACTTCCCCGAGGCCAGTGACGCTTCGACCCGCTTCATCCGCTCCACCGACTCGACCCGGCGCAGCGCGAACATGCGGTCCAGATCGAAGGAGTGGTAGGAGATGTTCTTGTCGAAGAAGCGCAGATCCAGCACGCCGCCGCCGTAGATATCGGCCTTGCCGATCTCCACGATGCGCCCGAACTCGGCCACCGCCTGGAAGTTCCGGCGCAGGATCTCGCCGGGCGCGGTGCTGATCACGATATCCGCGCCGGTGCCGTCGGTGAGTGCGAGCACATCCTCGGCGAAATTCAGCGAACGGGAATCGAGTACATGATCGGCGCCCTGTTCGAGGACGTACGCGCGCCGCTCCTCGGTACTGGCCGTGCCGATGACAATCGCATTGTGCAGCTTGGCGATCTGCACCGCCGCCGAGCCGACACCGCCGGCCGCGCCGTGCACCAGCACCACCTCACCGGCTTGCAGATGCGAGAGCCCCAGCAGTGCGTGCTCCGCGGTCGCGAAGGCCGTATCGCTGGTGCAGTATCCGGGCTGATGCTCCTCGGGCACCTGGGTGACGAGGCCGCGATCGGTGGTGTGGAAGCGGCCGAACATGCCCTTGGAGGACATGATGACCTTGTCGCCGACCGCGAGATCGGTGACGTCCGAACCGATTCGGACGATGACGCCGTCACCCTCCATACCGGGAACGAGGCCGAAGGCGGTGCCCGCCAACTCCTCCTCACCGAGTACGCCGAGCACCTTCAGGGGATCCTTGAAGTTGAGGCCGATGGCCCGCAGCCGGACCTCCACCTCGTTCGGTCCCGGCGCCCGCCGGTCGCAGCGTCGCCAGCCGAGGCGGGACAGCACCCGCGACTTCGGCAGCTCCAGGGTGAAATTGGCCTCCGGATCCGTCAGCGGCACCGGCTCGTCCAGGCCGTCGATCCGGCCCTGCAGTGAGGCGTCGACCACGGTGACCCAGCGCAAGCCGTTGCGCAGGAACACCTCATCGGAGTGGTCGTAGGTGAAGGCGCCCGCAATGGTCAGCTCGGCCGCGAGTTCCTTTGTCGTGACCTCGGATTCGATATCGACCAGTCGCCAGCGCAGCCGCGGCTGCTCGTTCAGCAGCACCCGGCGGGCGCCCAGCAGCGCGGCATGCGCCGGATCGGGTCCGGTCTCCTCGTGCGGATGTGCGAAGGCGTGCTCGGTAATGAGGGTGACGTGCATGGAACCGTCGCCCATGATCGGCACCTCCACCCCGCGCTGTGTGACCCAGTCCTCGAAGAATGCCTCGAAGGCGACGGCCACCCGGCGCAGTGTCCACAGATTGTCGAGGTCGTCGTAATCGGTTCCGGCGACCAGCACGACGTGCAGGCGTTCCACGCCCTCGTGCGTGATCGCGGCCTCGAGACGTTCGCGGACAAGGGTTTCCAGATCCTCGCGGCCGGGCTCGCCCAGTACGAGGGTTTCGCCCCGGCCCAGTGCGGCGATCTCCGCGGCACGTGCGCTCGGCTGGGTCCCCAGATCGAACACGACCGTGAACGCCGCCTCGGCGCCGGGCAGCACACTGCGGTCCACCGGCTCGCGCATTTCCCAGCGGTCTTCGTAGAAGAAGTCCGTCATCCGCTGCAGCGCAGCACGACCCGGTGCGATGGAGCCGAAACGCATACCGATGATCTGCAGCACGACCCGCTGCTCGGCATCGAGCAGATCGATATCGGCGACCGGTGCGGCGCTGGTATCGAGCCGCGCCACCACCGTGACCTGATCGGGGATGATCCCGAAGGCCCGGACCTCGTCCACACCGACCGGGACCATGGCCCCGTCCTCCGTGCCGCCGGTCCCGGCGAGCAGGGCGGCCACGCTCTGCAGCGCCGCATCGACCACGGCCGGATGCGCCAGGTGACCGGAATCGGTGGCTATGGTGCCGTCGAGAGTGGCCAGGACCGTTGATCCGGAGACCCGAATCGAGGTGGTGCGCTGGAAGGCCGGGCCGTATTGCAGTCCGCGCGCGGCCAATCCGGCGTAGAACGCGGCCGGGTCGACGTCGTGCATCTCCTCGATATCCGGCAGGGTCACCGTGGGCGGTTCGAAAATGCCCTCGACAAGCCTGCCGGTCGCATTGGTGGTCCACAGCGCATCGGCCTTGGCGCGTGAGCGAATCGTGAAGCGCCGGGTCGTCTCCTCCACATGTAGCTCGAGTGTCGGAGCCGTGCCGTCGTCGATGATCAGCGGCGCCAGGAAGCGCACCTGCTCGACCGCGACCCGGGTGGATTCGGTGCGCAGTGCCGCCGCGCTCAGTGCCGCATCCAAATACGCAGCACCGGGCAGGATTCGGGCTCCGCCGACCACGTGGTCCTCGAGCCAGGGGTAGGCCCCGACGCTGAGCTGAATCCGCCATGAGGTGGTCGTATTGTTCAGGTCCGGATCACCGAGCATCGTGTACACGCCGGGGGTTCCGTGCTGCAGTTGCTGGAAGACCGGCAGTTCATGGCGCAGGTGGGTGCGCTGCCAGGGGTAGCGGGGCAGCTCGATGTGCGGGGTGACGAGGTCCCCGAACAGCGCGCCGATATCCAGTACACCCGCGCTGTAGAGCCCGGCGATGGTCTGCCGGATGCTCTCGGCATCCGCCTGCTTGCGATCCAGGGTGGCGACCGTGGTGCCGGTTTCATCGGCGCCGATGAGGATTTCGCGAATATTGGCGCCCAGCACCGGATGCGGGCCGACCTCCAGGAATACCCGGCTGCCGGTGCCGACGAGCGCGGTGATCGCATCGGCGAAGCGCACGGGCTGCCGCACATTCGAGCACCAGTATTCGGCGTCCCAGTCACCCGCGGTGACTGTCTGCCCGGTGACTGTGGACAGCAGCGGCAGCTTCGGGTCCGACAGCTTCAAATCGACCAGTACGGTGCGCAATTCGTCGAGAATCGGCTCCATGAGGTAGCTGTGGTACGGCACCTCGACATGTAGTCGGCGCGCGAAAATGCCCTGCTCGGTGAGGCTTTCGGCAATCGCGTCGAGGCGCTCCACCGCACCCGCGAGCGTGACGGCGCTCGGGCTGTTGACGGCCGCGATATCGACCAGCGCATCGCCGTCGATCAATTCCTGTGCGGCGGCGCGGGGCAGGCCCACCGCGAGCATGCCGCCGGAGCCCGCTGTGGTGGCCTGCAATCGGGCGCGGTGGTAGCTGACCAGCAGCGCGTCGTGCAGCGAGAGCATGCCGGTGACATAGGCCGCGGACACCTCGCCCACGCTGTGCCCCACCACCGCGGCCGGGCGGATGCCCAGCTCCTCGAGCATTGCGAACAGCGCCACCTGCACCAGGAAGTTGGCGGGCTGGGCGATCGCGGTGGTGGTGACCCGCGATTCCTCCTCGGGCCGCCGCAATTCCTCGATGATGGACCAGCCGGAGATCTCCTGGAACTCCGCGTCGATGCGCACCGCCTCGGCGGCGAAAGTGCCGCCCGCCGCGAGCAATTCGCGCCCCATGCCCCACCACTGCGGGCCCATGCCGGTGAAGACGAAGACCGGTTCGGCGACCTTGCGCGGGATCACCTTGGTCGCGGCGCGGCCGCTGCCATTGGCGAATGCGATGAGTGCGTGCACCAGTTCGGTGTCGTCGGCGAAGGTCAGCCCGGTGCGGAACTGGTGGTGCTGCCGGCGCGTCCACGCCGCTTCGGCCAGCAGGCCCGGGTCCGCGCCGTCGGCGATCAGCTCGGCGAAGCCGCGGGCCAGATCACGCGCGGCCTGATCGGTGCGTGCCGAGAGCGGCAGCACGCCGAAGTGCCTGGGTTGCCGCACCGCCTCGGCGGTGGGCAGGTATTCCTGCAGGATGGCGTGCGCATTGGTGCCGCCGTAGCCGAAACCATTGACCGCGACGGTCATTCGCTGGACCTCGGGGCCGACCGCTTCCGCGTCCAGCTGCAGTTTGATGCCCAGCTCGTCGAACGGAATATCGGGGTTGGGCGTCTCGAGCCAGCCCTGCGGTGCGATGGTGCGCTTGGAAATGGCCAGCGCGGACTTGATGATGCTGGCAATGCCCGAGGCGGCTTCGGTATGGCCGAGCTGCCCCTTCACCGAACCGACGCCGACCGGCTCGGTGCGGCCCTCGACCTGACCGTAAGCCCGTCCGATGGCCCGCAATTCGAGCGGATCGCCGACCGGGGTGCCGGTGCCGTGCGCCTCCACATAGGTGACCTCGTGCGGTGCGATGCCCGCACGCTCGGACACCCTCTTGGCCAGCGCCTCCTGCAGATCGGCATTGGGCACGGTGATCGCGGTGGTACGGCCGTCCTGATTGGATCCGGTCGCCTTGATGACCGCGTACACCCGATCCCCGTCGCGCTCAGCGTCTTCCAGCTTCTTGAGCACGACCATGCCGGAGCCCTCGCCGCGCCCGTAGCCGTCCGCCGCCGCGTCGAAGGGCTTGCTGCGGCCGTCGGTCGCGAGGAAGCCGCCCTTGCACATGGTGACGAAGGCTTCCGGCTGCAGCAGCATGGTGACGCCGCCCGCCATGGCGACCGAACAGTCGCCGTTCTGCAGCGCCTGACAGGCGAGGTGCAGTGCGACCAGCGAGGACGAGCACGCCGTGTCCACCGTCAGCGCGGGGCCGACCAGATTGAGCGCGAACGCGATTCGGTTCGACAGCATGGTGTACGACGCACCCGCCGCGGTGTGCATATCCACGTACGGCAGCGCCTCGGTGGTATTGGAGACCGCGAGCTGATCGAGGGTGAACGCACCGATGTAGACGCCGATCGACGTCCCGGCAATGTGCCCCGCGATGCCCGCATCGTCGAGCGCCTCCCAGGCGACCTCCAGAATGAGCCGCTGCTGCGGGTCCATGGCTGCCGCCTCACGCGGCGAGATCCCGAAGAAGTCGGGATCGAAAGCCCAAGGGTCGCCGGTCATGAAGGCGCCCCGCTTGGTGTACATGCGACCGGGCGTACGCCGGTCCGGGTCGTAGTAGCGGCGGTAGTCCCAGCGCGTGGCCGGAATGTCGACGACGCCGTCGCCCTTGTTGATGATGAAGTCCCAGAAGGATTCCGGTGAATCGATACCACCCGCGTATCGGCACCCGATTCCGACAATGGCAATGTCAGACACTACGACTCCTCGGCAAAAGATTGATGTGGTGATTCCCCCCGAGAAGGGCTTCGCGGGTCCGGCGCGCTCAGGGCGTCGCTGGAACCGGCTGCCGCAGCATGAAATTCATCGCGGGTCCGGTACTCCCGATACGGACCTGGCGATCGACGTTGTAGCCGAATGCGTTGTAGTACGCGATATTGCCGTCCTTGCAAATCCCGCCGACGGTCTCCGACCGCTCATCGGCCAGGGCGTCGAGCCAATTGACCAGCGAGCGGCCCACTCCGGCGCGCTGCAGCGCCGGATCCGCGCCGAGATACACCATGAAGTGGTGCCCCTCGGTGGGTCTGACCTCGGCAATGGCCTCGTCCACGTGCATGCCCCGGGTGGTCCCCGCGCCCATGGCCCACAGCAGCATCGGCCCCGAAATCGCTTCCCGCCAGAGCGATTTCCGATATCCCGCCGGATACCAGAGCAGTGCGCCCACGACCTTGCCGTCGACCGTGGCGACCGCTGCGCCGTCGGCGGGCAGGAAGCGGTACCGGATCATGATGCGCAACATGCGCGGTGACCTGCGGTGCCGATCCGTTTCGTCGGGGAAGACGTACTCCTCGATCGGGTCATCGGTCGCGAACGCCCTGCAGATGATTCGCGCGATGTCGTCGATGTCGTGCTCGGTGGCTCGGCGGATTACCGGTACAACCGACTGATCCAAGACTATCCCTCTACCTTGTGCTACCCGATGCCCGGCCACGCTGACGGTCATTCCTGCATGCCCATACCCAGGGCGGTAGCACTTAGGCTACTGACCAGTAGGTTACATTGGCTAGTCCGAGCTGTGGCTGATACAAGTTGTGGCATAGAACAATTCGGTGAACCATTGCCAATGTGTCGCAGATCGCTTAAGGTGCCGCGCTTAAATCAACTGTCGCACAATGTAATTGACCCAGACAGCTTTCCTGGAATTCTCGTCATCGCAACAGAATGTGCGATCAGAGCAAAGCCTGGGCGGTGGTGTAGGCAAGCAGGGTTGCGCCGAGTCCCGCGATCACGCTGACGCTGACATTCAGTGCGGCATAGAGATACGCCCGCTGTTCGGCCAGCCGGACCGTCTCGTAACTGAAGGTGCTGTAGGTCGTCAGCGCACCGCAGAAGCCGGTGCCGATGAGCGCGAAGACCGGTGATGACACCGCGGCCCCCGTGATTCCGCCGAGCACCAGGCAGCCGATCAGATTGACCGTGAAGGTGCCCCACGGGAAAAGACTGTCGTGCCGAGTCTGGACCGCACGATCGGTGAGATAGCGCAGGGGCGCACCGGCCATCGCGCCGAGTACCACGAGTAGAGCGGTCACCGGGCGACCTCCTGCCCGCGACGGAGTGCGGCCGCGTGCACACCGCGGGTCAGTCGCATGGCAGCCAGCGCTGCCAGTAGCGCACACAACAGTGTGGCCGCCAGGTAGGTGAAGGCGAGCGCGACCGTGCCCGGCTGTATCAGGGCCCGCGTCTCATTGGCATAGGTCGAGAAGGTGGTGAAACCGCCGAGAATGCCCACGCCCAGGAACGGGCGGGTCAGCGGATGGGCCTTGCGAATATCGGTGATCACCACCATGAGCACGCCGATCAGGAAGCAGCCGGCCACATTGGTGACGAAGGTGGCCCACGGAAACCCGCCGGCGTGGGTCGGCCACACCTGCGCCAGCCCGTACCTGGCCAGTGCTCCGAGCGCGCCGCCCGCCGCGATCACGGCCAGCACCAGGCCGTGTGTCGCGGAGAGTTCCTGCCGCTGCCCTGGGGTGTGGAGATCGACATCCGAATCGATTGGTGAGAAAGGAGTCCCATCCTTCTCGTTCCGCTCACTGGTCACGCACATCTCCTACCTCAGCCACCCGCAGGTGTTCCATGGGTAGGGACTGTTGGCGGCCAGTGTGCCGCGGTTGTTCCGAATCGCCGGATCCATTCCGAATCGATCGGAGCGGCGAGCCCCACCGCCGCATCGTTGACCAGGATAGCCAACCGCTGTCCGATCGCGCGGATCGAGGCCCGGGGAGATGCGGGCGACTCGCGTCACAGTCCTTGACTGAAAAATTGGTCAGGATTAAGTTCGGGTGTCGAAGGAGGTGCTGTGATGCGACGACGCCAGTTCGTGCGGACAAGCGTGGTGACCATGGGCGGACTGCTCGCCGCCGCCTGTGACGGGCCGATCTCGTCCTGGTTCGGGGATTCCCCGACCACTGCCGAGGACGGCCGTTCCTGGGTGATGCCCGACGAGGGTGAGCCGCACAATCGCACCTGGATGGCGTTCGGGGCCAGTGAAAGGATCTGGGGCGCAAAGCTTTTGCCGCAGGTGCGGGCGGACCTGGCCACCATTGCGACGACCATTGCTCGCTTCGAGCCGGTGTCGATGCTGGTGCGCCCGGCTGAGCTGGATCTGGCGCGGGGCATGGTCGGCCCGAATGTCGAGCTGATCGCGACCGAGATCGACGATCTGTGGATGCGCGATACCGGTCCGGTGTTCGTCAAGGGCAATGGCACCAGGGCCGGGGTGGACTTCAATTTCAACGGCTGGGGCGGCAAGCAGGAGCATCGGAAGGATGCCAAGGTCGCCGGGTTCCTCGCCGGGCGTGCGGGTGTCGAAACCGTCCACACCGATCTGGTCCTCGAAGGTGGCGGCCTCGAAGTCGACGGACAGGGCACCGCGATCATTACCGAATCGTGCGTGCTCGATAACAACCGCAATCGAGGCTGGAAGAAGTCCGACGTCGAGGCTGAACTCGACCATCTGCTCGGGATCAAGAAGGTGATCTGGCTACCCGGAATCGCCGGGCATGACATCACCGACGGCCATACCGATTTCTATGCCCGGTTCGCCGGGCCGGGCGTGGTTGTCGCGGGCCTGGATACCGACCCGGATTCCTTCGACTACGACGTCACTCGCCGCCATCTCGGCATTCTGCATTCGGCCACCGATGCGGCGGGCCGCTCGCTGCGGGTCGAAACCCTCGAAGCGCCTACGGAACTGCGGGCTCGCGGGGCCGGCGACGACTTCGCGGCGGGGTACATCAATTTCTATGTGTGCAATGGCGCGGTGATCGCCCCCGAATTCGGGGATGCGGACACCGATTCGGCTGCCGAGGCGACGCTGACGAGGTTGTTCCCGGATCGGCAGGTTGTGCAGATCAATATCGATGGCATTGCGGAGGGCGGTGGCGGCATTCACTGCACCACCCAGCAGGAACCTGCCGGCTAGTGGTGCTGGGGCGTCGACTGATGCTCAGGCGTCGCAGATCGCGCGTCGGGTCCGCTACCGAGCAGGAGTGGCGAGCAGGCGGGTGGCGCGCAGGGCCAGATAGAGCTCTGCGGTCTGCTTGGGGTCGGTGTAATCGCGCCCGGTGAGTTCCTGGATGCGGCGCAGCCGGTGGTGAATGGTGTTGCGGTGGTAGTGCAGGCGGGTCGCGACGGCGGTGCTGGAACCATTGCATTCGAACCACATGTCCAGGGTGTCGAGCAGGGTGGCTCGTTCCTGCGGATCGGGCAGATCCAGGATGGGCCCCAGAATGTGCCGGGCCAGTTCCTGTCCGGCATTCGGCGCGTGCGCGATGAACAGCGGAATGGCCGTATCGCCGTAGGTTGTGACCGCGACGGTGCCGGGTTCGGCGCAGTGGCAGGCCAATTCGGCTTCGCGGAGCGCGGCGACGGCCTCGGCGGGCGTCGTGAAAGGACGGCTCAGCCCGATGCGACCGGTGGCGGACGCACGCAGCACGGCGGGCAGCGCTGCGACCGAGCGGGCGGCGGTGAGGCTGAGCAGGCCGATCTGGGAGTCCAGCTCGGTGAGCCAGATGGAATTGATATACCTTGCGGCCAAATGGGTTTCGATGCCCTCGAGAGCGGAGACACCGCGGGTCGCGAGCTCGGCGCTGACCACCACGAAGGTTCCGGACTGCGGAAGTTGCAGGTGGCGCGCGACTTCCCAGAGTGCGTTGCTGTCGATATTGCCGTCCAGCAGTGAGCGCAGCATCAGTCGCCGCTCCTCGCGATCGCGGCGTGCCCGGTCGGCGACATGCCCGCTGTAGGCCTCGGCGGCCGCGCTCGAGTACTCGTCGATGATCTTCCACACCTCGGAGGCCAGGTGCGGCAACGATTCTCGCGATCCTTCGCCCACTTCGCCGAGTAGTCGATCCCAGATGAGCCGCCCGCACAGCCGATAGGCGTGCAGCAGTGCGGCCAGCGGCACGCCCTGTTCGGCCTTGAGCCGTCCGGCCGCCGCGGCGGCGGTCAGCGAGACGTGCCCGGATCCGGCCAGCTGGGTGAGTACGGAGGCGACATTGTCACGCACCGAATTCGTGAGTTGGGCGTCGGTGAGCTGGGTGGCTTCGGCGTAGGCGTGATCCCCGGCGCGAATGTGCACCACCAGATCGGCGGTGAGCTCCTCCAGCCGGGTGAGCAGGCGCTGCGCGAGCACAGTCGAATGGTCCAGTTCAGGGCGAATCGCGACCGGCATGGACTGATTTTAGTTGCCGGGTGGTCGATTCGGGTTGTGCTCGAGCACAGTCGCACACCCGGCTATTGGAAACTCGCGCCCATGGTGGCGGGCGGTCCCGGAGCGGCACCATCGAATTCGGTAGTGACCCAGGCCACAGTGTCGCCGGGGGCATCGGAGCGAGGAAAGAAGTTCGAGCATGTACGACTACGTTGTCGTCGGCGCCGGATCCGCCGGGTCGGTGCTGGCCGCGAGATTGTCCGAGAACCCCGATGTCACCGTGGCGCTGATCGAGGCGGGCGGCGCCGACACCGCCGATGAGATCCATATCCCCGCCGCCTTCGGCTCACTGTTCAAGAGCCGCTGGGACTGGGATCTGGACACCGAGCCGGAGGCGGGACTGCTCGGCCGGCGTGCGTATCTGCCGCGCGGCAAGATGCTCGGCGGCTCCAGCTCGATGAACGCCATGATCTACATTCGCGGCAATCGGGTCGACTACGACGAGTGGGCCGCGGGCGGTGCGCAGGGCTGGGGGTACCATGATGTGCTGCCGTATTTCCAAGTGGCCGAGGACAATGAGCGCGGTAAGGATGCCTATCACGGTGTCGGCGGACCGCTGACGGTGGCGGAGGGGCGCTCACTCAATCCGCTCGGCGACGCCTTCCTGGAGGCCGCCGAGCAGGCGGGGTATCAGCGCAATGACGATTTCAACGGCGCCACCCAGCTGGGTGTCGGGCGCTACCAGGTGACGCAGCGGAACGGCATGCGGTGCAGCGCCGCAGTGGCCTATCTGCATCCCGCCGCCACCCGGCCCAATCTCACGATCATCACGGATGCGCTGGCGCACAAGGTGATTCTCGACGGCGGCCGGGCGGTGGGCGTGCAGATCAGCCGTGGCGCGGAGCTCGAGGAGGTTCGCGCCGAGCGTGAGGTGGTGCTGGCGGCCGGCGCGTACGGCACACCGCAGCTGTTGCTGCTGTCGGGTGTCGGACCCGCGGATCAATTGCTGCCCTTGCAGATCGAAGTGCAGCACGAGCTTCCGGTGGGCGAGGGATTGCAGGACCACCTCATGGTCATGCTGAACTACCTCACCGAGCAGGAATCGCTCATGACCGCGCTGTCGCCGGAGAATCTGGCGCTGCTGCAGGGTGAGGGCCGGGGGCCGCTGACCTCCAATGTCGGTGAGGCGGGCGGATTCTTCGAGACCAGAACCGGTCTCGCGGGCCCGGATGTGCAGTTCCATCAGGCGCCGGTGCTGTTCTACGAGGAGGGTCTCGGCGCGGCGGTCGCGCACGGGTTCGCCATCGGCTCCTGTGTGCTGAAGCCGACCAGTCGCGGCCGGGTGACGCTGCGTTCGGCCGCACCGGATACCGCACCGCGCATTCTGCACAACTACCTCGCCACAGAGGCTGATCGGGCCAGCCTGCTGGCGGGGCTGCGGATCGGTCTCGATATCGCGAGCCAACCGGCGCTGCAGGCCGTGCGCACCGGGGATTTCACTGTGCCGGAAGGTGATTCGGATGCGGAGCTGCTGACCTACGCCCAGCGCACCGCGCAGACGCTCTACCACCCGACCTCCTCGTGTGCCATCGGGTCGGTGGTGGACAGTCGGCTGCGGGTGCTCGGCATCGACGGCCTGCGGATCGCCGACGCCTCGGTCATGCCGAGTGTGACCAGGGGCAATACCAATGCGCCCACCATCATGATCGCGGAGAAGGCCGCCGCGATGATCCTCGAAGACGCCGATTCGACTGTAGGAGTGTAGGAATGAGTGCAACAGCGGACATCATCGAAGCGGCGGTCAAGGCATTGCGCGCGGGTGAGGACGAGTGGGCGCGCACGCCGCTGTCCGGACGGCGCGCGCTGCTCGATCAGATCCACGCGCTGACCGAGGCGAATGCCGAGGAGTGGGTGCGGATCGCGGCGGGCATCAAGGGGCTGCCCGCCGATTCGCCGCTGCTCGGCGAGGAATGGGTGAGCGGGCCGTATCCGCTGCTGACCGCCACCACCGCACTGGCGGGCAGCCTGGCCGCGCTGGAGGCGGGCCGCAGTCCGGTCGACGGGTACACCATCACCAATGCGCCCGAAAACCGTTCGGCGATCAAGGTATTGCCGCACGGCATCTTCGACTGGCTGCTGCTCAACGGCTTTACCGCGGAGGTGTGGACCAAGCCCGGTGTGGATGCTGGTACCGTGCGTGCCAAAGCTGGACTGGCACAGCGCAATCCGCAGCAGACCAACGGAATCGGCGTGGTACTGGGCGCGGGGAACATCTTTTCCATCGCGCCGCTGGATGTGCTGTATCAGCTGTTCGCCTACAACCGGGTGGCGGTGCTGAAGCTGAATCCGGTGACCGATCCGCTGCTGCCGGTCCTCGAGAAGATCTTCGCCCCGGCCATCGAGCGTGGTTTCGTGCGCATTCTGACCGGGGGAGCGGAGGTCGGGAAGGAGCTGGTCGACCATCCCGATATCGCCGCGGTGCACATGACAGGCAGCTCGATCACGCACGACGCCATCGTGTTCGGTGCGGGTGCGGAGGGTGCGCAGCGTAAGGCCGCCGGCACTCCGCTCATCGACAAGCCGATCACCAGTGAACTCGGCGGCATCTCGCCGACCATTGTGGTGCCGGGCAAGTGGTCGAAGGCCGATCTGAAGTTCCAGGCCGAGCATCTGGCCACGCAGCGACTGCATAATAACGGCTACAACTGTGTGGCCTCGCAGGTCGCGGTCATCAGTTCGGACTGGGAACAGAAGGCCGAATTCCTGGCCGCGGTCCGAGAAGCGTTCCAGCGGGCCCCTGTTCGCACCGACTATTACCCGGGCTCGGCAGCCAGGGTGAGCGCGGCGCGCACCGCGTACCCCGATGCGGAGGCCGTCGGCAGTGATGGAGCGCGAACCCTGATCTTCGGCCTGCAAGCCGACGAGGCGGAGGACGCACTGCGCGTCGAGTACTTCGCCCCGGTCTTCGGCGTCATCGAATTGCCCGGCGCCGGAAGCGATTTCCTGCGGCAGGCGGTGCGGGCCGCCAATGAGAAGTTCGAGGGCACGCTCGGCGCGAACATCATCGCCCACCCCGCCACCATCAAGTCGCTGGGCGCGGAATTCGACTCGGCGGTCACCGATCTGCGCTATGGCACCATCGGCATCAATGCCTGGACGGCGGTCGGCTACCTCACCGCGCTGGCCAGCTGGGGCGCCTTCCCGGGGCACACCCTCGACAATGTGCAGAGCGGAATCGGCGTGGTGCACAACGCCTTACTGATCGACGATCCGGAACGCACCGTCGTCCGCGGCCCGTTCCGCCCGTCCCCGCGGTCGCTGGTGAACGGTGAACTGTCGCTGGCTCCGGTGCCGCCGTGGTTCGTCACCAACCGCACGGGGGTCACCACCGGCCGCCGCCTGACGTACTTCGCGGCCAGCCCGAGCTGGGCCAAGATCCCCGGCATCTTCGCCTCGGCGCTGCGCGGCTGAGGCATCCGGTCGCCTCGAGACACGGGTCGATCGGACTGACAGGAGAGGCATGCGGGTCGGTGTCGCCGCCGGCCCGCTCTACTTTGCCCGCAGCCTCCGGCCGAGTTGATCAGCTGTATACGCTCGGAGGGCGAGGCGAAGGAGTGGATCATGTCGAACGACAATGCCGACCTGGTGATTCGTGCGGGAGCCGTGCATACGCTGGTTCCGGGCCAACCCGTGCAGCGGGCGATCGCCGTCATGGGCGACCGGATCGTGGCGGTCTCCCCGGACCCGCACGGACTCGGCGACTGGATCGGCCCCGAGACCGTGGTGATCGACAGGCCCGAGGCGACGGTGCTGCCGACCTTCGACGACACCCACACCCACCTGATCATCGCCGGCAACAGCGCCCACGATGTGCCCGTCCACCTGGCGAACGATATTCCGCAGCTGCTCGACATGATTCGGGAGCGCGCCCAGCAGACCCCGCCCGGCCAGTGGATTCGCACCACCGCCAACTGGCAGGAGATCAATCTGCCGGAGCGGCGCTTCCCCACCGCCGATGAGCTGGACACCGCCACCGATAAGCACCCGGTGTTCCTCATGCGCGGTGGCCACAATGTCGTGGTCAACAATCTCGCGCTGGAGCTGGCCGGAATCACTGCGGAGACCCCCGATCCGGCGGGCGGTCACCTCGGACGCGCCGCCGACGGGCGTCTCACCGGACTGGTGCAGGACAATGCCATTCCACTGGTAGCGCGACTGCTCCCCGCGGCCACCGCCGAACAGCGGGTCGAGGGCTTGCGGGCGGCCAGCCTCGACTACGCCGCCAAAGGCATCGGCCTGGTGCGTGATGCCATGGTTCCGGTAGACGATCTGGCCATCCTGCGCACGGCCATGGAAACGGGCAACCTCAATGTGCGAGTCCGGGCCATGGCCTCGGCCCTGGGCTTTTCGACCGTCGAAAGCGTCGACGAACTCCTGGACCGGCTCGAGCCGTGGCGCGACCGCTCCGACCCGTGGCTGTCGGTATGGGGTGTGAAATTCGGCCTCGACGGCGGTATCGAAGCCGGAGCCACCCGCGAGCCCTACGCCTGCGACCACAGCTTCTTCGGCTACCTGACCTGGAAGCCCGAAGTGCTCATAGCCGCCATGGACCGAGTTCTGTTGCGAGGCTGGAAGATCGGCACACACGCCTACGGCGACCGCGCCGTCGAAACCCTGCTGGATGTGTACACCGAACTGCAGCGCCGCTACCCGGATCTGCCCGCCGGATCACTCGTCATGGAACACGGCGGCCTGGCCGACACCGAACTACGCTCGCGCGCAGTACAAATGGGAATCCCCGTAACCATCCAACAGCCACTTCTGCACGACGTCGCCCGCATCGAAGACACCTACTGGGGCCCAGAACGCGTCAACGCCCTCTTCCCCGCCCGCGGCTGGCTGGACCAGGGAGCCCTGGTCACAGGAGGCTCGGACTACCCCGTAGGCCGCTACGGCGCCATGCGCTCGGTCTGGGGCATGGTCACCCGCCAGACGGTTACCGGAGTACGAGGCCCGGAACACGCCATCACCACCGCCGAAGCAATCGCCCTCCACACCACCAACCCCGTTGCCTTCCTGGCCGATTCAGATTCCCGAGGCTCCTTAACCCCAGGCCGCCTAGCCGACCTGACGATATGGAACCTCGACCCCACCACCGCCACCCCAGAACAATTACAAGACCTGAACCCCACCCACACCATCATCGGCGGCCGCCTGATCCACCAGCCGACCTGACCCCTGCCCGCCCCCATCCCTCTCGATCCACCAAAGACCAACCGAGTCTTCGTCTTTCGTGTCTTGTTCTCGAGAACGCAACCACAGCCGGTCGACCCCGCCGGTATCGCACAGCCCCTCCCAACTCCGGAAGGTCAACCGGGTACCCCTCCTAACGTGCCCAGCACGGCCATCTCGGGCTTTGCCCGCACCCCGATCCGATCAACCCTGCTCGGGAAGCAAGAAGCCCAGGTGCACCGACTGTTTCGGCATAGAGACCGTCTGCTGCCGGGGGGATGGAGGATTCGAGGCCGAGACGGTCGGTGTACCTGGGTTGTTTCCGTCGAGGGGCGGTGTTGGATCCCTGGGCGCGGGCAGGGCCCGAGATGGCCGTGCTGGTGGCGTCGGGTGGGGTACCCGGTTGACCTTCCGCGGTCACGAGGGAAGCTGCGGTGCCAGCCGGAAGACTGGTTGTGGTCCGGTTTCAGAGATAAAACACGAAAAGACAAAACCCGAAAGACCAAGGGCCGCCTGGAGAGAAGGGATCGAAGAGAAAGAGCCTGAAAGACCCGGGCTGGCAACGTTCGTGGTGTTCGTGGTGTTCGTCGGATCGGCGCTGGTGGTGGTGGGGTAGCGCGAGGTTCCGGAGCGGGCGGTGGGCGATGGCACGGGGTGCGCGGTGATTCGGCACGAGTGTCGCATCGGCATGATCAATGTGATGGTGTTTGCGGTGTGAAGCCTGCTGTGTGGGTGGGGGTCCCGGGTGGAGGGTGGACTCACGGGGGCGCGAGCCACGCCTGCTGCTGGTCCATCCGGTGCGGGTTCCGCTGCGCTCGTTCACGGCGGCGGTCGGCGTCTGTGGAAACAGTGGTTGGGCAGTGTCTTTGGCACCGCTGGTGTGCGCTGCTGCGGTCTGCGGTTGTCGAGTCGGTGGGGAGGGTGAGGATCGGCCCGGGCTGCCGCTGTTGTCGCCGTTCCCGGTTCTGGATTATTGGGGTCGGCGGCGATGAAACCCTTGGTGGACAAGGACTTGTCGTAGCACCGTCAGGATCGACTTGACGATGTCTGCGCCGGTGGCCAGGTTTTCAAAGAGCGCTGACAGGGGTTCCGCTATTCGCGGGTGGGATGGGTTGTGGGCATCGCGTCCCCGCCTGCTGTTGGCGCCTGTCGCTCCGCACGGTCCGGGTTCCGCTGTGCTCGTTCGCCTCTCGAGGCCCACTGCCCGTGGAACTTTGGTGGGCAACGGGTTGTGACACCGTCAGGACCAACCTGACGGTGTCAACAAGGGGCGCGGTCCCACTATTCGCGGGTGGGGGTGGTTTTGCGGGCATCGAGCCATGCCCGCCGTCGCTCGCGGTGCGACCGTTCCCGGGCCCGGATTTCGTTGAGGGCACCGGCCATCAGTTCACCGGTGTGGTGCAGGTGATTGACCTGCGGGGTGCCGGTGGGGTCGATGTGGGGTGGGGCGATCCACCCGGTCCGGCCCGGGAACTGGGTATCCTCGCCCATGACAATGGTTTTCCAGCCCCCGGGCCCGTCGTGGATCATCGCGTGGCACCCATCGCAGGCGAGGGTGAGGTTGTCGATGTCGGTGGGGCCGCCTTCTGCCCATCCGGTGACGTGATGGGCCGCCGCCAGGCTCGCGGGCGCACTGCACCCGGGTCGGGTACACCCCTTGTCGGAAGCGATCAACGCCAGTCGTTGTGCGGGCGTGGCCAACCGGTCTCGCCCGCGCCCCAAATACAGGGGCAGTCCGGCCTTGTTCAACACCACCAACAACGGTCGGGTTCCGGCGGCCAGTTCCAGGGCTTGCGGGATGGTCAGGGTGCCCCCGGTCGCGGTGGTCGCGATCCCCGCACCCCGCTCGAGGTCCTCCACACGCATGGTGATGATCGCTTCCACGGGCAAACCCCGGTGGGAGCCGAGCTTGGGGCGGTCGAGCTGAAACCGCAGCACCGCCAACAACGCATCATGGTTGCGTTGCGCGGGCGAGCGGTTATCGCGTTCGGAGGCGGCTTTCAGTTTCTGGCGGTCGAGGGTGCGGTCGGCGACCTTCGGGCTGTGCGGATCGGCGGGGTTGCACATGCCGGGGCGGGCGAATTTGGCCAGCAACGGCTCCAGGATTTCCCGCAACGGCTCGGTGATCTCCCCGATCAGCGGGGACATCCCGTCCGCACGCTTGCGCCCGAGGGTGAGCCCGCGCATGCGTTCGCGGTCTTTGTCCTGGGTGAGGGTGCCGTCGGGGTCGATGTTCGCCAGGATGACCTCCCCCAGATCGAGCAGTTTGTCGGGGCTGCCGGTGCGGGCGTAGGTGGTCAAAACGTCTTGGGCCAGGTCTTTCTGGCCGGGGTCGGCGGCACACGGGATGCGCTTGAGGACCTGCGTGATCCGCCGCACATGATCGACGGAGATGTCTCCGGCGCGTTGGGCTTCGGCGACATACGCCAGTTCCGGTTCCAGGTCCCCGCCGAGCGCCGGTTGCGGGCTCAACTGTTTGGCGGCGTTGACCCGCGAGACCGCATCAGCGTGGCTCAATCGCAGGGTTTGTTCCAAGAATTTGATCGGGGACGCCGATCCGGCACGCGCGGCGAGGGAGCGGGTGCAGGTTTCGGTGACGAACCGGTGTTTGACGGCTTCGAGTTTGCGCATGCTGGTCTCGACTTCACGCATCACTGCGATGAATTCCTCGTCCAGCAAGGGTGTGAGGGAGGCATCGAGGAGGTTTTCCACGGCGGTATCGAGTGCGTGTGCACTCGATACGATGGTGGTTGCTCCCCCCGGATTCATGCCTCTATTCTACCGCCGCAGAAGAACCCCGGAAAGGCGAATCACGTTGTGATATAAGGATATTCAGACTGGCGGACCGACCGGAATCTTTCGCTTCCCTGTTCTATCTCTCCTTCTTGTCCAGGATGCTCCTATAGATGTCAAAGTGGCTTGCGGGAGAGGCGGTTCGGTGCTGTTGGGCGTGGTGAGTGCGTGGAAGATCTCGCGGGTGACGTAGCGTTTGAGGCAGCGGATGATGTCTCTTTTGGAAAGCCCTTGGGTTGTTCGGCGTTCGACGTAGGCGCGGGTGGGTTGGTGGTGACGCATGCGGACGATGACGATGCGGTGCAGGGCGGCATTGGCGTGGCGGTCGCCGCCACGGTTGAGGCGGTGGCGGTCGGTGCGTCCGGAGGAAGCCGGGATCGGGGCGGTGCCGGTGATCCTGGCGAACGCGGCGTCGGAGCGGATGCGTTCGGGGTTGGCTCCGGCGGTGACCAATAGTTGCCCGGCGGTGTCGGGTCCCACGCCGGGAAGTTCGAGCATCTCCGGATTGATCTGTGTAACAAGGGCTTTGATCGGGATGTCCAGTGCGGTGATTTCCTCGGACAACACCAGTGCTCGACCCGCGAGGTGGCGCAGTGCGAGCTTGACGGCCACGGCCGGATCACCCACGCGGGCGATATCCGGGCGAGCGCTCGCGCAGACTTTGAGCAGGGCGGTCGCCGTCAGTGCCCGCAGCCGCGTGCGCACGGGTTCGGGTGCGGTCACGATCAGGTCCTTGATCTGGGTCACGACCTGCGCACGGTGAGCCACTGCGCTCGAGCGCGTGACGCGCAGGTTGCGCAACGCTTCGACCGCGCTGGTGCGGTTTTTCGGGGTCCCGGTACGCCCGGCCAGTGCGGCACGGGCGGCCGGCACGGCGTCGATGGGGTCGGACTTGCCCGCGCCGCGCCGCGAGTTGTGTTGGGGGCGTTGGACTTCGACTACCCTTACATGCTCGGCGGCCAGATGTTGCGTCAGCCCGCTCCCGTAGGAGCCGGTGCCTTCCACCCCGACCAGCACCAGGGTGCCCAGTGACCGTAACCAGGACAGCAATTGTATGAATCCCGCAGTAGTGGCGGGGAATTGGGCCCATCCCAGCTCGCGACCGACCGGGTCGATCGCGGCCGCGGTGTGAGTGTCTTTATGTGTATCGACGCCGGCAATGACTTCAACGACTGGATCGGTCATGATGGAGTTGTCCGTTCTGCACTGTGACCATGGGCAGGGCGGCACCCCGGTACGAGCGCTCGGACAAAGCAGTAATGGGTGTCTGCTGGTACAGGCTCCTATCAAGTCACCAGCGCCACGACCGGGCAGTGCGTGAACCCCGCGACCGGACCGCCCGACAGATCCCGGACATGACACCACGGTCAGCGTCTTTGCGAGTCAGGACGACCGTCGCGGGGTTCACCCATAATCATTACTGCGTCTTTGGTTCTTTGTTCTTTGCTAGCCTTGGTCCCGAACGCTTCAACGGCAACGGGAGGTGCACAACCATGCAGCTATCACAGGAACAACTTGTGGACCTGATCGGTGAAAAGGCATCTGCGGCAGCGGCGTTCGGTGAGCCGGTCACCGCCGACGGCGTCACTGTCATTCCGGTTGCCCGTGCATCCATCGGATTCGGTGGTGCGTCCGGCAGCATCGGCGGGGGCACCGAAGTGCGGCCGCTCGGCTACATCGAAATCCGCAATGGGGTAGTCCGTTACCGGCCGATTCGGGATGCTCGCACGCGTATCGTTTTGCCGCTCATCGCAATTGCTGCCGCATTTGCCGCACCGTGGCTGATCCGCTCCGTAAATATGCTCCGCGGCATCGGGATTCGTCGCCGATCGGGCGTCGAATAGCTACTTGGTGCTTTCGGCCAGGTCGATCAATCGCGCTCGCACGAGTTCCGGCCGTTCGTCGACGATGAAATGCCCGCAGCCGCTGACGCCTTCGAAGGTGTAGTCGTCGGCGCGCGCGGTGGTGGGGTCGGCGAGTGAGAAGTGAACGGCCGCATCGTTGATTCCGAAGAGGGCGCGGATCGGGATCGTTCCGCGCCGGCGCTCGGGGGTGCGTGCGGTGGCGGGGATTTCTTTCAGCCAGAAGGTGCGGTAGGTGTCGGTGGCGGCTCGGGCGCATACCGGATCGCGGAAGCGGTCGGCGAAGATCTGGACTATCTCGGGGCTTACGGCATGGCGGTCGGACATGGCGGAGCGGATCAGCCATGGCAGGAAGCCGGTTCGCTGTTGTACCGGGACACCGGCAATGGCGATCAGGGGCTGATAGGTCAGGAATCGCCACAGCTGTCGCGAGACGACGCGGGTCGGCACCCAGGGGTGCGCCATATTCATCGCGAGGTAGCCGGAGAATCGGTCCGGTTCGCGCAGCACCATGCGGTATCCGATGAAGGCGCCCCAGTCGTGGCCGCCGAGCAGCACCCGCTCCAGACCCAGCTCGTCGAGCAATGCGAACAGGTCCGAGGCCACATCCTCCTTGGCCCAGCGGTGCGGCGCGGGGCCGGACCAGCCGTAGCCGGGCAGGTCGGGTGCGATGATGCGCAGGCCCGCAGGCGGATCCGCCAGCAGATCCCGGTACGCGTAGTGGTGCTGCGGCCATCCGTGCAGCAGCAGGACGGGGCGTCCGCCGGGGTCGCCGCTCTCGGTCACATGGAATCGGACGCCGCGCGCTTCGACGAACGACCTCCGGACTCCGGGTAGGGCAGGCGGCTCGGAAAGGACGACACCGGTGGATTCAGCCATACGGTCACGGTAGCCGGGCGTGTGGTGTGCCGGAATGCGTATATGGCGGCGATCTTGCACGTAACCTTGCAAAGAGAGTCTCCGGTCCGGCAGGCCGCTGATCCGAAAGGCCGTGTGTGGATCGACGACTAGTGCTCGAGTTGATCACCATTCCGCTGTTCACCGGCGTTATCGGGTACATCACCAACTGGACCGGCATTCTGATGTTGTTCGAGCCCATCCGGTTTCACGGTTTCCGGCTGCCGGGGCTGCGATGGGTTTATCCGTATCTGCCGCGCCGGATTCAGGTGCTTCCGCTGCTGTCGCACGACGGGCGGATCGGCTGGCAGGGGATTGTGCCGTCGCGGGCCGAGAAAATGGCCAGTATCGCCGTCGACAAGGGGCTGTCCAAGCTCGGCAATATGTCGGACTTCTATCGGGAGCTGGACCCGGACAGCATTGCCGATCAGCTCGTCCAGCTGACCCGGCCGCAGATTCCGGCCATGGTGGCTCGCGTGATGGAGCGCCGGAATCCGCAATTGTGGTTCAACCTCCCCGAACCCGCGCAGGAGCTGGTGTATCGCCGCGTCGCGGATCAGCTCCCCGAGAGCGCCCAGACCATCACCACGACGATCGGCGAACATATCGAGGAGCTGATCGACCCCAAGTGGATGACGATCCGCCACCTCACCGAACATCCCCGGCTGATCAACCGCATCTTCCGTGAGATCGCGGCCGCCGAACTGCGGTTCATGAAGAATTTCGGCTTCTACTTCGGCTACCCGATGGGCTTCGTCCTCGTCGCGATCCTGCACTACTGGCCGTACTGGTGGATTCTGCCGCTGGGCGGCGTGATCATCGGCTATGTCGTGAACTGGGTCGGCATCACCATGATCTACGAACCGCTGCACCCGAAGTGGTGGGTGCCGTGGCGGCAGGGGCTACTGCTCAAGCGGCGCAACGAGATCGCGGACGGCTACGCCGAAATCATTGCGGGCGAGGTCATGACGCCGCGCAATCTGGCCCGCGAACTGCTCACCGGACCCCGATCGGACCGCACCGCGGCCATGCTCGAATCGGTGCTCGGCGCCTCCATCGACAAGGCGGCGGGGCAGGCCAAGCCGGCGGTTCGCTTCTCGCTGGGCCGCTCCGGCTACGACCAGATCAAATCCGATGCGGCCCCGGAGCTCATGAGCCTGGCCAGGGTGGCCTTCGCCGACCCCAGCTTCCTGTCCACCCAAACCGTCCGCATCCGCGACTTCGTGGCTACGCAGATGCGCACGCTCGACCGCCGCGATTTTGTGGATCTGCTGCGCTCGGCCACCCGCCAGGACGAATGGCTGCTGTTCGTACACGGCGCCGCCCTCGGTGTGGTGGGCGGGCTGATCCACCTGGCGATCTTTCCGGTGTGAACCGTCAGGGCCGCGGGGTGATCAGCTCGCGGGTGAGCGCATCGAGCGTGCGGGCCGCCGTGGGGTCGAACGCCCGTCCGGTCACATTGATTCGCCTGCCCTCGATGACCGCGGTGAGCGGATCGGCGGGCGGACTGTCGACCAGTTCGAAGATGGGCGCGGCGGCAACAGGAATCGGTTTGCCGTAGCGGCGCAGGTTTTCCACCATCAGCTGGGTGGCCCGGTCGTAGTCGCCGGTCTGCGCGGTGGCAGTGACACCGGGATGGACCAGCACATAGCGGGTCTTGCCGGTGGGGTACTGCTGCACGTAGGCGACGCCCAGCAGATCGTTGAGCTTGCCGCCCTGACCGAGCGCACCGCCGCCGGTGTAGTGCTGGGTGAGCTGAATATCGTTCCAGGACACCGCGGAGAGATCGCCGCCCGGCCCCGCCACATTGACGATGACCGGCCGGGCGGCGCGCTCCAGATTCTCGTGGAGTTCATGGCCGAACAGGAAGCGGCTGAGATAGAAATGCGCGAAGGTCGCTTCGATCCCGTCTTCGGTCTCGACGCGGTTCGAGCGAAAGAATCTGGCGCACAACACCAGTGCGTCGATGACGGGATAGCCGGCCCGAAGCTCGTCCAGGACCGCCCGGTTCTGTTCGAGTGAGCCGAGGTCGGCGGGCAGGAACACCCCGTGGCCGCCTGCTCGCTCCAGGAAAGCCTTGCCCTTCTCGGCATTTCGGCCGATCACCACGACCCGGTCACCCCGCTCGGCATACGCCTGAGCGAGGTAGCGGCCGATTCCATCGGTGCCGCCGGTGATCACGATCGTCCTCATCGCCGGCATGCCTCGAGTGTAGTCCTGCGCGCGAGTGCCGACTCCGCTATACGGGCACGATGGTGGCGACGATGGTTTTGATCGAATCGTCCGGAATGACGAAGGTTTCGGTGATGTCCACCGTCGCCAACCGCACCCCGAGGATGCCGGAGTCGAGCAGATAGCGGGTGGTCACCAGATCCCCGTCCTGGGACATCCGAAGATCGTGGATGCCCTGAATCACCGAATACTGCACACCGTGGTTGAGATCCTCCGTCAATTGCGGTCCGGAGTAACCGGTTTGCAGTCCGGCCTCGACGCGCGTGGCATCGGGCGTGAATTTCACGGCGCTGGCATCGTGTGAAACCAGGGCGTCGATATAGGCGCGCGCCATCGCCTCTTTCGGGGTGATCGCGTAATCAGCCTCTGCCGCAGCGATTCCCGACCCGGCGACGAGCGCCGCCGCCACCGTTGTCGACAAAACTGCAACTCGTTTCAGTTCCATCCGCTCATCCTGGCGTAAACACCGCAACCCCGCAGCGGATCCGGCCACGCCACCGCGGCGAAACGGCCGAACAACGTGCGAACAGCGGATAAGCCGCGATTGCCGGGGCGTCGGGATTCATAATCTGAGCTATGCCGAAGCCGTGTCTACTCCTGCAGTTGCGGCCCGAGACGGCGGCTGCGGACGACGAGTACCGGGCCATTCTCCGCATTGCCGGACTGGACGCCGACGAGGTGGTGCGGGTCCAGATGGATCGCGGCTTCCCCGAGATCGCGCTCGATGAATTCGCGGCGGTCATCGTGGGCGGCGGGCCGAGCAATGTCGGCAACCCGGAGGAACGTAAGTACGACTACCAGCGCAGGTTCGAGCCCAAACTCCGCAAGGTGCTCAGCGAGGTGGTCGAGCGGGACTTCCCATATCTGGGCGCCTGCTACGGATTGAGCATTCTGGCGGACGTTCTGGGCGGGCGGGTCAGCGATGAGCGGTACGGGGAGAAGACCGGTGCGCAAACCATCGAATTGACCGATCTGGCGCGTGCGGATCCGCTCGTGCACGATCTCCCGCAGACTTTTCGGGCCTTTGCCGGACACAAGGAAGCCTGCCAGGGCACCCCGCCGGGGGCGGTGCTGCTGGCGCGTTCGGCGAACTGCCCGGTACAGATGATTCGGGTCGGCGAGCACGTGTACGCGACGCAGTTCCATCCCGAGCTGGACGGTGACGGGCTCGCGGTGCGGATCGAAATCTACCGGCACGCAGGCTATTTCGATCCCGAGGAGGCTGATGCCCTCACCGAGCTCGGTCATCGGGAGTCGGTGCCGGTCCCGGGGGAGATCCTGCGCAGATTCACCACCCGCTACCTCCGCTAGCGTTTCACCACCCGGGGCGATCGCCGTGCTTGAGGCGGTAGGTGTTCTCCACGATCGCGCGGGTGAGGGCCCGCTCGGGCGGGGTCTGAGCGCGGCGCGGTGAGTGGATGAGGATGAACTCGATACTGGACGGTCGCGGTTCGGGCAGTCCCGGTACCGGGTACAGATCCGGCGGCAGCAGGCTTTCGCTGTGCACGACGAACCCGAGTCCGGCCAGGACAGCCGCGCGAAGTCCCAACTGGCCCTTGGTGGTACACGTGATCCGGTAGTCCAGGCCCGCGTGTTCCAGCGCCGCGAGCGCGGATTCCCGGGACAGCCCGGGCGGGGGATAGGTGACGATCGGCACCGGCCGGGTGAGATCGGGGACGGCATCGGCCGGACCCGCCCAGACGAAACGGTCCTCGAAGACGAGTTGCCCGTGCCGGGTGCCGGGCCGGCGTTTGACGAAGGCCAGATCGAGGCGGTCGGCGCGCAGTTCGGCGTGCACCTCATCGCTGAGCCCGATATTCAGTTCCAGATCCACCTGCGGATAGGCGCGGCGGAATTCCAGCAGGATGGACGGCAGGGCCTGGGAGACCAGATCTTCCGAGACGCCGAAGCGAATCCGGCCGCTCAATTGCTCACCGTCGAAGAAGCGCACCGCCTCGTCGTGCGCGTCCACAATGGTGCGCGCGAAGCGCACCAGGGCCGCGCCGTCGGTGCTGAGGGTGACCGAATGGGTATCGCGGACGAACAGTTCGCGACCGAGTGCGGATTCGAGCTTCTT
This sequence comes from Nocardia sp. NBC_01388, assembly GCF_045040085.1. Lineage (NCBI taxonomy): Bacteria > Bacillati > Actinomycetota > Actinomycetes > Mycobacteriales > Nocardiaceae > Nocardia > Nocardia sp. NBC_01388. Next base: position 5,015,278 of record NZ_CP109553.1, on the reverse strand, counting down.
CACATGCCCGCTGACCGTCGGCTGGCGCAGGCCCAGCTGGCGGGCCGCCTGGCTGAAGCTGCGGTAGTGCTCGACGGCGAGGAAGCTGCGCAGCAGTACGGGATCGAGCATGACGGGTCCGCCTATCGCGATATGTGATAGCGAATATAGCTCATATCGCGTTCCGCAATGCCCTGTGGATCCGTAGCGTCGCGGTTTGTGAAGGTGCTGAGCAAGTTCCACATCGACGGATTCATTCTCGGTCTGCTGAGCATGGTGGTCCTGGGTGCGGTACTGCCCGCCTCCGGCGCGGCCGCCGACGTCCTGGGCTGGGTCACCAAGGTCGCCATCGCCCTGCTGTTCCTGCTCTACGGCACCCGGCTCTCACCCGCCGAGGCGTGGGCCGGGCTGCGGCACTGGCGACTGCATCTGACGGTGCTCACCGTGACCTTCGTGATCTTCCCGCTGCTCGGCTTCGGACTGTGGCTGCTGGGCCGCGGCTTCCTGCCCTCGGATCTGCGCACCGGCGTGCTGTTCCTGTGCCTGGTGCCGTCCACCGTGCAGAGTTCCATCGCCTTCACCTCCATCGCGCGCGGCAATGTGGCCGCCGCCATGGTCAGTGCCTCGGCCTCGAATGTGCTCGGCGTCGCGCTGACCCCGCTGCTCGTCGTACTGCTCATGACCACCAGCGGTGAGGTGCACATCGGCGCGGGCGCGATCATCGCGATCCTGACCCAGCTGCTGGTGCCGTTCCTGGTGGGGCAATTGCTGCGCCCGCTCGTGGGGCCGTGGCTCGCGCGGCACCAGCCGGTGGTGAAGAACGTCGATCGCGGCTCGGTGCTGCTCGTCGTCTACACCGCCTTCAGTGCCGGAACCGTGGAGGGCATCTGGCAGGCGGTGCCGCCCTGGCGCATTGCCGAGGTCGCGGTGATCTGCGCCGTCCTGCTGGCGGCCGTGCTGACCATTACCGGTGGCCTCGGCAAACTGCTCGGCTTCGCACTGGCGGACCGGATCGTGGTGACCTTCGCCGGTTCGAAGAAGAGCCTCGCCTCCGGGCTCCCGATGGCGGCGGTGCTGTTCGGCGGGCAGTCGACCGCGCTGATCGTGCTGCCGCTCATGATCTTCCACCAGATTCAGCTGATCGTCTGCGCATTCCTCGCGCCACGATTCGCCCGTAAGGCCGAGGTCGACACCGAATTGTCGGACTCTACTGTCGGCCAACCCATTTCGGGCGATACTCGAGAATCTCACCCGGTGGGTGCACCCGCGGCGGGATAGTGGGGGCAGTCGAGTGAGAGTTGGTACGCGCGGTGCTGAAGCGGGTCCCGGCCGGTAGGCGTTGGCGCCTGCTGGCCGTTGTCGCAGTGGTGGTGGTTGTTGTCGGTGGTATCGCCGGTTTCCTGCGCGCGGGGCCCGGGCCCTCGCATGCCGCGGCGCAGCCGCTCGCGCTGGAAGTGACTGCGCCGGAGACGGTGTCGTCTTATCACGCGCCGATCACGCTGCGTGGCAAGGCGACCGGCGCGAAGAGCGTCGCGATCGGGGGACAGTCGATCACGCCGGGGCCCGACGGTTCGTTCGAGGTCACGCTGCCGCAACTGCCGGTCGGTGCCGCGGTGGTCGCGACGGATGCCGACGGTAGGACGACGACCCAGCCCGTCACCACACGCGCAGAGGTGCCCCGGATTCGGGCGGTGCATGTGACCGCGTACGCGTGGGCCTACCAACCCATGCGCGACGATGTGCTGACTATGGCGCGGGAGGGGCGGATCGATACCGTCCAGCTCGATATCAAGGATGAGGACGGCGTGGTCGGCTACGACTCGCAGGTGCCGCTCGCCCGGCAGTCCGGGGCGTCGGCGGGCATCTATGATGCCGGGTCCGCGCTGAAGACCCTGCACGATATGGGTATTCGAGTGGTGGGCCGAATCGTCGCCTTCCGCGATCGCACCATGGCGGAGTGGGCGTGGCACGCCGGGCATCCGGACTGGGTCATCCAGAACCCTTCCGGGCAGCCGTATTCCAGCGGTTACGGGTCCATTGCCTTCACCAATTTCGCCAGCCCCGAAATGCGCCGGTACAACATCGATCTCGCGGCCGAGGGCGCGCGGCTGGGGTTCGACGACATCATGTACGACTACATTCGCCGCCCCGACGGGCCGCTGTCGAATATGGTCTTCCCCGGCCTCACGGTGCCGCCGAGTGTCTCCATCGCCGACTTCCTGCACGAGAGCCGCGATCCGGTCCGGGCCGCGGGCGCCTTCCAGAGCGCGGCGGTCTTCGGCATCGCGGCGACGCGGCCGGACGAGATCGCCCAGGACATTCCGCTCATGGCGCCCAATCTTGATTACGTCGCGCCCATGCTCTACCCCTCGCACTGGAATGCCGGTGAATACGAGGTGGCGAATCCCAATGCGCAGCCGTACGACATCATCTTCCGCTGTCTGCGGGATTTTCAGCGCCAGGTGCAGGGCACCGGAGCGAAGGTGGTGCCGTGGCTGCAGGACTTCAGCCTGGGGGTGACCTACGGCGATGCCCAGGTCCGCGCGCAGATCGCCGCGGCCGCGGCCCAGGGCATCCCGAGCTTCTTCCTGTGGAATGCGGCGGTGAGCTACCACTCCGGCGCGCTGGACCCGGCCTGATCGGCTTTCGGTGGGCTGCGGGGGATAGTAGCGGGTAGATAACCGACCGGTCGGAACTCGTAGGGAGTTATCATGAGCAGCCCTGAAAAGCAGTCGGTCCTCGCCCGCGTCTCGCCCACTCAGTGGGTGGCACTGGCACTGACCGTGCTGGCCGTCATCTTTGTCGCCGAGAACCGCACCAAGGTCTCGATCGAATTCCTGCTGCTCACCATCAGCTCACCGATGTGGCTGGTGCTGTTGGTGCTGTTCGCGGTCGGCTGGATCGCCGGCCTGCTGACCGCCCGCCAGCGCCGCCGGTCTCGCTAGCCGTCCGGGAGACCCTGCGGTTCCCGAGGGTGCTCAGCCGCGGCTCATCAACTCGGTGAGGGTGGCGGTGTCGGTGGTGCGGGAGCCGCCCGCGAAAGCCATTGTGGCGTAGGAGCGTTCGGCTGCCTCGGGGTGGCCGGTGCCGCAGGCGTCGGTGACCAGCATGGGGAGGTAGCCGAGGTCGGTGGCGTGGCGGACGGTGGGTTCAATACCCACCTCCAGGGCAATCCCGGCGATGGCGAAGCTGTCGATTCCCAAGTCGCGCAGGGCGATATCCAGCGGGGTGGCGGTGAACGCCGACATGGTGATCTTGTCGAAGACGATCTCGTTCGGGCCGGGGGTGAGCTCGGGCGCCAGCTGGTACTGCGGTGAGCCCTGCGGGAACGCGGCATGCACCTCGTCGACGCTGTCCACGTGCTGCCACTCCATGGCGGCGCGCAGCTGGGCGACGCCCGCCGCCGCCACCGGGATCGACATGTGCCGGGTGTAGAAGATCCGGAAACCGTTCTCCCGCGCGGTGTCTCGCAGTCTGCGGCAGGACTCGACAATGCGGTCGCCGTCGGGAAGCTGGCGGACGATTCCGACCTGCATGTCATAGATCAGCAGCGCCATGCGCGCCGGATCGCAGGCATCCTCGACGGTCTGCGGAATGGTCAGGCCGTAGGCGTATTGCACGTCGGCCTCACTTGGTCCGGTCGTAGGGCTCGGCCACATCGACGGCCGGATCCATCAGTGCCTCGAGCGGCAGCGGGGCCATGACCGGGACATAGGTCCACTCCAGGAACCCCTTTTTGGTGAGCGGGAAGTCGTCGATATACCGCTTGGCCTCCTCGACGCTGTCCACCTCGAACACGATCACCACACCGGGTTCGTCGGCGCGCGCGTAGTTCTCGCGCACAATGCCGGCCTTCCAGAGCCGCCACACATTGGCGACCTCCTCGGGGAGGAACGGGGTGATGGTCTCGAGGGTGACTCCGGGCTTGAATCGGTCGAAAGTAATGACCTTCATGGGTTGTGAACTCCGTGTCCGCGAATCGTGCTGCGGCCGTGCGCCGCAGTCCAGAGTCCATGGAAGCCCGATGATTACAGTGTTACAAGAACGCACTTTTCGGTAAGTACCGGAGGCCAGACATGCCCGTGAAGCGCTACTACTGCCCGGTCGAGGTGACCGTCGATCTGATCGGCGGCAAATGGAAGCCGGTGATTCTGGCGCACCTCAAAGAAGGGGTGCGGCGCTACGGGGAGTTGCGCCGGCTGATGCCGAGCACCAGCGAGAAGATGTTGATCCAGCAGTTGCGCGAACTGGAGGCGGCCGGGCTGGTGCGCCGCACCGCCTTCGATACCGTCCCGCCTCAGGTCGAGTACGACCTGACCGAGGAGGGCTGGAGTCTGGTGCCGGTGCTGACCGCCCTCTACGAGTGGGGCGAGAAGCGGTGTGAGCGAACCGGCATCACGGTCGAACTGCCACGGTGACGATCTGGCCGTAGCATTCGGACCTGTCGCGCCCTCGCAGGAGAGTCAACGTGGAGTCGAAAATGCCATCCGCACCGTTGTTCACCCGCTTCGTCGCACTGGGGGACAGTCAGACCGAGGGGATCGGCGATCCCGACGGCAATGGCGGGCACCGCGGCTGGGCGGATCGGCTGGCAGGCACCCTCGCCACCGTGAGTCCCGGTCTGCGCTATGCCAATCTGGCCGTGCGCGGCCGCCGGGCCGCGCAGATCCGGGCGGAACAGCTCGGTCCCGCGCTGGCGCTGCGACCGGACCTCGCCGCGGTGGTGGCGGGCATGAACGATGTCATTCGGCCGCGCTTCGATCAGGCCGCGGTGCTCGCCGATATCGAGGCGATGTTCGCCGCCCTCACCGGTGTCGGGGCCCGGGTCATCACCTTCACCTTCCCGGATATCGGCAGTGTCGCTCCGGTGGTGCGGCCGCTCTCGGGCCGGGTGCGGGCCTTGAACGAGCGCCTGCGCGCACTGGCCGCCCGGCACGAGGTGACGCTGATCGATTTCGAGCCGGTTCCGGCCACCGCGCATCGGGATGCGTGGGCGGAGGATCGGCTGCATCTGAGTCCGCTCGGCCATACGCTCGTGGCCCGGGCGGTCGCGGACACCCTCGCGCTGCCCGGATCCGATGCCGAGTGGCGGCAGCCGCTGCCGTCACTCGAACGTAGCCTGCCCGCCGCGCTCACCGATGAACTGCGCTGGGCGTCCCGGCATCTGGTGCCCTGGGTGGGACGCCGACTGCGCGGTGAGTCCTCCGGTGACGGCGTGGTCCCGAAGCGGCCGGAGATGACTCCCGTCTGAGCCCTCGCTCAGCCGCTTCCGCCAAATTTTCATGCGTCATGCGACGGGGTGGACAAGCCCGCGGACCATCTGAAAAGATCTCTTACCAATAAGGGTAGGAGGGCGGAATCATGAACGTGCGCAAAGGTGGGCGCGTCTTGGTCGTGGCTGTCATGGCGATAGCGGGAGCGTGGACCGGTTTCGGTTCGGCGGCGGCGACGCCGGAGGTGCAACCGGCCGATATTCGAATTGAACCGGCGCCCGCGCTCACGCTGCCACCGGAATTGGACGACTTCTATCGACCGGCGGCGGGCGTGGTCGCGGCGGCGCAACCCGGCGAAATTCTGCGGGTGCGGTCGATCAATCCGGCGTTCTTCGGTGTGCTGCAGCTGAATATCGATGCGTGGCAACTGCTCTACCGGACCACCGATAGCCACGGTGAACCCATTTCCACGGTCACCACGATTCTGCGACCACGCGGTGAGGCGCCGGAGGGCGGGCGCAAGCTGCTGTCCTATCAGATCGCCGAGGACAGTGCGGCGCAGTATTGCGCGCCGTCCTATGTGATCCAATCCGGTGCTATTCCAGCCGATTACGTCAATGCCGCCGAAACCCTCATCCCCATTGCCGCGGGTGTCGGCCAGGGCTGGACCGTCGCGCTGCCGGACTACGAGGGGCCGAATTCAGCCTACGGCGCATCCCGGATGAACGCCCAGGCCACCCTCGACGGCATTCGCGCCGCGGAGAATTTCGAACCCGCGCAGCTGAGCGGCCCGGGCACGCCGGCCGCGCTGTGGGGCTACTCGGGCGGGACCATTCCCAGCTCGTTCGTCCCGGAGATCAAGGACAGCTACGCGCCGGAGTTGAATATCGTCGGCGCGGCCTCGGGCGGCGTGGCACCGGCCGACTTCGCGACCGTGGTGCGGCACAACAACAATGGCGTCTACGCGGGCCTCATCTCGGCCGCTTTCGCCGGGATCGCCACCGAATATCCTGATATGCAGCGCGTAATGACCGAACGCGTCGATCTGCTCGGCCAGTTCGTACTGGCGTCGAAGAAGGTGCTGTGCCATCCGGTGGGTGCGTCCCTGTTCCCCGGATTCAACTACCTGGGCACCTTCCAGGGCGCGGATCCGCTGCAGCTGCCCGAGATTCGGCAGGCGATCGCGGACAATACGCTGGGACAGCGCACTCCTACGGTGCCGATCTACTTTTATCACGCCCAGAACGACGAGCTGATTCCCATCGGCGGCACCGATGCGATCATCGGCAAATACTGTGCCGAAGGCGCTCCCAGCGTCACCTACGTGCGTGAATTCGCCGCGGAGCACATCTCCGGCGTGCTCACCCACCTGCCCGGCGCCTTCGATTGGCTGCGCGATCGGCTCAACGGTGTCGCGCCGCCGGCGGGATGTTCGATCTCCAGTCCGACCACCACGGTGACGGATCCGCAGTTCGCGCAGGCGCTCTCGGAGATCCTGCCGCCCATGGCGCAGGCGTTGGCCGGGCAGGCCATCGGGCGCACCGGTTAGGTCGGCTCTCGGGAATCCCCTCGTCATTCCAGCCGAAGCAGGCCGAGATGACGGGGTGGGTGATGTCAATGCCTGGGTAGGATCAGCCAATGGCGCGACAGCGGGACGACGCGGGTACTCGTCGCAGTTATGGTGGCCTGTCCAGCGAGGAGCGGGCGGCGCAGCGGCGGGAACGACTGCTCGAGGCAGCGCTGGAATTATTCGGCACCCAGGGTTATGCGGCGTCCCCGATCGAGCGGCTGTGCACCGAAGGCGGTATTTCCACCCGCAGCTTCTACGAGGAAATGGGAAGTCGCGAAGCACTATTGATCGCGCTGGTCGATCAGATCACTTCGCGAGCGGTCCAGCGGGCATTGGAAGTGCTGGCGAATGTGCGTGATCAACCGCTGACCGTTCAGGTCGCGGAATGCGTTCGCGCCTACCTCGAGGTCACCTGCCACGACCGGCGCTCGGCGAAGGTCTGCTATGTCGAAGTGATCGGAGTCAGCTCCGCGGTGGAGGATTGGCGGCGGGAAAAGCGCCTGCTCATCTCCGGAATGCTGGCGCGGGAGGCCGAGCAGTCGGCCGCGCGCGGTGAGATATCCGCGCGGCGGTTCGACCTGTTCGCGCTGGCCATTATCGGTGCGGTCAATTCACTGGCCCAGGAGCTGGTGCAGACGACCGATCCGGGCACCGAGATCACTCTCGACGAAATCTGTGATGAGATCGCGTATCTCGTGAATTACGGGCTGTCCGCAAGCTGAAAACAGCTGACTGATTTTCGCCGGGCCTACTTCGCGGGAAATCTGAAAAGAAATCTTGCCCAATGTGATCCGATCTCCTACAGTCGTATTCAGTTCATCTCGTTCGGGATGAGTGAATGATTCTCTGGACGGAGTGTTCATGCCCTCCCTCGGTAGCGCGATTCGCGCGGCGGCGGTCAATCTGCATTCGGTAGGCGTGCTCCAGCGCGCGGGAGTGATCGATCTGCTCGCGCCCGCCCGGACCGTGCGCACCGCCCGGGCGGTCCGGGACTACGGCACCCTCGCCGGGCCGGTGCACAGCGCGGCGCAGCGTGAACCGGACCGGGTGGCGGTCATCGACGAGCGCGGCGCACTGACCTATCGGGACCTCGAACTTCGCAGCAATGCGCTCGCCAGGGGACTCGCGGCGCGCGGCGTCGGCCCGGGTAGCACGGTCGCCACCCTGGTCCGGGACAGTCGCGAACTTGTCGACGCCATGCTCGCCGCCGGCAAGGTGGGCGCGCGGCTGGTACTGCTCAATACCGGATTCGCCGCACCGCAGCTGGCCGATGTCGCGGCGCGGGAGGGGGTGAATGTCCTTGTGTACGACCAGGAATTCACTCCACTGCTGCAGGTCTTGCCGCCGGATATCCAACAGGTACTGGCACGGCACGATGGCAGCGGGACACTGACCCTCGATGAGCTGATAGCAGCGAACGACACCGCGGAACTGCCGCCGCCCGCAACGCAGGGCGGATTCGTGCTGCTGACCGGCGGCACCACCGGCACTCCGAAGGGTGTGCCGCGCGAGGTGCGATCGCCGCTGGCGGCCGCGGCCTTCCTGGAGCGAATTCCACTGCGGCGCAATCAAACCCTGGTGCTGGCCGCGCCGCTGTTCCACGGCACCGCGCTGAATCAATTCATCATGTCGCTGGTGCTCGGATCAACGGTGGTGCTGCGCAGGCGATTCGACGCCGAGGCGACCCTGGCGGCGGTGGCCGAGCACCGGGCGAGTGTGCTGGTGCTGGTACCGACCATGCTGCGGCGCATTCTCGACCTCGGCCCGCAGGTCCTGGCGCAGCACGATACCTCCGGTCTGCGGGTAATCTTCAGTGCCGGGTCCGCGCTGCCCGCGGCGCTCGGTGATGCGGCCACCGCCGCCTTCGGCGAGGTGCTCTACAACTTCTACGGCTCCACCGAGGTCGGTGTGGCAACCATTGCTACACCACGGGATTGGCGAGCCGCCGCCGGAACCGTCGGCAAGCCGCCGACCATGTGTACGGTCCGGCTCTATGACGACGAGGGCACTCTCGTCACCGAACCGGGCAGGCGCGGAACCGTATACGTGCACAGCATGCTGTCGTTCCGCGAATACTCCGGTGGCGGCCGCAAGGACAGCATCGGCGGCCTGCTCTCCTCCGGCGATGTCGGGCACTGGGACGCGGGCGGCCGCCTGTTCATCGACGGCCGGGACGACGACATGATCGTTTCCGGCGGTGAGAACGTCTTCCCGGGTGAGGTCGAGGAGCTGCTGTACGCCCACCCGGCGATCGCGGAGGCGGCGATCGTTCCCGTGCCCGATGCCGAATTCGGGCAGCGGCTGGCGGCATTCGTAGTTCTGCATCCGGGTGCGTCGCTGGATGCCGAGGGGGTCCGGACCCATGTGCGGGCCAATCTGGCGCGCTTCAAGGTGCCGCGTGATGTCGAGTTCGTGCGGGAGCTACCCCGCACGGATACCGGCAAGCTGCTGCGCCTTCAGCTCGAAACCCATTGAACAAGAAGAGAACACATCAATGAAGATGCCGGGAAAGTTCTTCGCCGTCACTGTTCTGCTCATCTCTTCCGCCCTGATGCCGCTCGCCGTCGCACCCGCGACCGCCGATCCCGGCCCCGGCGCCACCTTCGCAAAGGCCAACGCCCGCACCGGATTACCCGACGGCTGGAATCCCGCGCCCGAGACCTACGGCGTCGGCGAGACCAAGAATGTCGAAATCCCCATGGCCGACGGCGTGGTCCTGCGGGCCGATGTCCGGTACCCGGCCGATGCGTCCGGCGCGCCTGCCACCGGACCGTTTCCGATCGTCATGACCCAGACCGCCTACGGCAAGGACAGCGCCGGCCTGATGCGGCTGCTCTCTTACGACGGCATCGGCCCGGCGCTGGACAGCGCGCTGCCCAGCGTGGTGGCCGTGGCCCGGCAGATCGCCGATGCCGCCGGATACGGCGACTATTTCGTGAAGCGCGGTTACATCAGCGTTGTCACCGATATTCGGGGCACCGGATCGTCCGGCGGCCAGTGGAGCATTCTGCAGCCCCAGGAGCGCGAGGATTCCAAACGGGTGGTGCGGTGGGCGGCCGGGCTGCCGAACTCCACCGGGCAGATCGGACTGTGGGGCCTGTCGTATCTGGGCATGAGCGAATTGCTCACCGCCGGAGTCATGGAGCCGGGCTCGCCGGTGAAGGCGCTGTTCCCACTCATGGCCGGTAACAACGCATTCCAGGACCTGCTCGAGCACGACGGGTACTACAACATCTCTTTCCTCGCCTCCATGCTGGAGCTGCCGATCACGGCGCTGCCGCAGCTCGATCCGATCCTGGGCCTGTACCGCGAGCCGGACAAGATGATGAGCGTCTTCGTCGATCACCTGCTCTCGCATTTGCGGCCGGACGGGACCTGGCCGTCGGTGCTCAATGCGCTCGTCGACGGGGACAAGGCGTACAACAGCCCGTACTGGGAGTCACGGGCCATCGACAATGTGCTGGATCAGATTGCCGCCAACGATATTCCGACCTACCTGATCGGCGGACAGTACGACCTGCTGCAGGACGGCACCCCGCGCACCTTCGCCGGACTGCAGAACGCCTTCGCCGGGCGACCGCACGCCGGGCCGATGCCGGCCGATGCGAACTCCACCGGCCGCGTTCAAATGCTCACCGGCCCTTGGTTTCACATCCAGCCGGGCGTGCAGCGCAATACCGAGGACATCGATATGCACGCGATCCAGCTGGCCTGGTTCGATCGGTGGCTGAAGAACGACCACAACGGGATCGACGAGACGGAGACACCGCTGCACGCCATCGATCTGAACGGCAATGTCATCGAGAGCGCGACCTATCCGGTACGCGAAGTGCCCACGCAGAACCTGTATCTCGGCGCGGATGGGCAGTTGGTGTCCGACCGGCCGCAGTATGCTGAGGGTTCGGATCGGCTGAACTTCAGCCCCTTCAACACCGGCACGATCTGCAATGCGTCGTTCTCGCGCAACTTCTCCGGTGTGTACCAATTGCTGGCCAGTCTGTTCGGCGCCGACGACCCCTGCGCGAAGTTCGCGCCGCAGGGGAGTCTGCCTCCGGTACTGGTGAATCCGTCCTACACGAGTACGGCGTTCACCGAGCCCACGGTGCTGGCGGGCCCGATCGGCGCGACCCTGTACGCCGTCTCCAACAAGCCCGCCACGGCCTTCGAAGTCACCGTGCAGGACATCGCTCCCGATGGCCGCGCCACCGCGCTGACCGACGGCGAGCTGACCGGAGACTTCCGCGCACTCGACGAGGCGCGGACCTGGCGGGCCCCGGATGGGAGCGTGCAGGGGGCGTTCCATCCTGGCACCCGTGAATCGGTGCTGCCGGTGGTTCCCGGCCAGGTGACCGAATACAACGTCAAGGTGCGCCCCGCTTTTCACGTCTTCGAGCCCGGCCACCGGTTGCGGGTGACACTCGGCACCGGTGACTTCCCCACCCATATCTTCAATCCGAAGCAGTATCCGGATCTGCTGGGCGGTGTGTACGACGTGCAGCGCAACGGCGGAGCGGCATCCTTTCTGACGGTGCCGCTGGCGGGGGTCTCGACGATGAAGGGCTGAGTGCGGGTTCAGCTTGCTGCCGTATTCTCGGCGGAAGCTCGCCACGCCGGGGTTGTCCTGCACCCGGCGTGGCGAATACCCGTGGTCGCCGCAGTCGAAATAGGTGCCTTGTCGAATCGTTGGACGGATCCGGTGCGCACGACCGTTGATGAAGCGCCGGTCGGCGTGCGCGCGCGCATTCAGAAGTACCTGAACTCCGATTACGGTTCCGGTCCGGTGCCGCCCTCGCTCGAGCCGGGCCACGGACTGTGGCGGTCGGTCGCCGACGAGGTGCGGTGGTCGTTCACCGGTTCGCGGCACTGGCTCGAAGGTCTTGCCGCCAATATCGTGCTGTCGCTGCTGTATCTGCTCATTTCGCCGCTGGCGGGCAGCACCACGCACCGGCACGGGATGGTTATCCTGGTCGGCACCTACTTCGCCACCTTCATCCTGGCCGATGTCACCACCACCAATGTGCTCGGCGTCGATGCGCATCGGGTGCAGCGGAGCACCGCGCGGGGGACACCGCTGCGCCGGATTCTGCTGATCAAGAATTTGGCGCTGCTGGTCATCGTGGGCCTGCCGACGCTGGCCCTGACCGCGATCTTCACCATCGCCGACCAGCGGCCGAAATCGCTGGAGTTTACGCTGCCGGAGGTGGCGCTACCGATCCTGGCGTGGCTCGGCATCGGCAATATCGTGTCGGTCCTGCTGGCGGTGCCGCCCCTGACACTGGCCCAGCGCTGGCGGGAACGGTTCTCCTGGCGCACGGCCGGCTGGATTCTGCACCTGGCCCTGCCGTACGGCCTGTACTACCTGGTGGCCCCGATCGACGGGACCCAGCGCGAGGTGCTGTTCCACCTCGGGCATCACGTAAGTCCTTGGCTGCGTGCCGATCTGCACGCACTCGTCGGGCTCGCGGTCTGGGTGCTCGGCACCGTGATCGCGCTGTACATCGTGCGCCGCCGCGGGCTGCGGGTGTACTGAGTTCGATGCCGACGCGACGGGCGGTGTGCCGCCCGCCGCCGCACGAATCAATGAGAGTTAGGTGTTGCGGCCTAGCCGGGCACGGGGGTGGTGGCCGGAGTCGACGGATTGGTGCGCGTGCGCGCCGCGGCGATATGGGTGGCGGTGATGGTGTCGCCGGAGACCTGCCCCTCGATCATGACCTGATCGCCGACCGCGAACTGCTGCTGGGTCTCGGGCTTCATCTTATTGCCGAATACCGTGGTGGGGGTGATGGTGACGGTCTCGGTGCCGCCGTCGCGCTTGGTCACCGTCCAGGTGCTCGCATTCTCGGTGGCGATGGCGCCGGCGATGCCGTCGCCGCGATGCCCGCCCGGCGTCTTGGTCGAGCTGGTGGACGGGGCGGGTGCGGCGCTATTGCTGCCGGACGAGCCGCAGGCGGTCAGGGTCACCGCGCCGATGATCGCCAGGCCGGCGCCGCCGACGATGAGGGTCTTGCGGCGGCTGTTGCGCGGGTGGTTGACCGGTTCGGCGGGGCTCCCCGAGGGGGTCGAGTGTGTCATGAGCGCAACGCTATCCAGCGCCGGTGGGAGGTTGCTGAACGCCGACTGCCAGCTTGCTCCGCACTCACGGTGAGAACCCTGGCAGGGCGGGTCCTACAGCTCGTCCGTACTGATCAGTCCGTCACGAATGGCCCGGGCGACCAGCGCGGCCTTCGTCGGCGCGGACCGACCCACCGCGGCGTACTTGGCACGAATGCGTTCCAGATAGGTGTTGACCGTGCCCGGAGTAATGAAAAGCTGTTGGGCGACAAGAGCTTTGGATTCGGTCTGGAACCAGGCCAGCAGTACTTCGCGTTCCCGCTGTGAGAGCTTGGGCCGGTCGTCGCCGTCGGTGCTCATGGCGCGGGCCATGGTCGGGCTCAGATACGGCCGCACCTCGGCCGCCGCATACAGGGCAGTGATGAGGTGCTCGCGGCCTTCGGTTTTCGACAGATAGGTGACGGCGCCGAGATCGAGGCAGTCCCGGACCAGATGCGGTTCGGTGTGCTGGGAGTAGACCACGACTCGGTGGCCGCGTTCGCAGATCGCCCCCAGCGCACCGAGATCCGGTGCGCGCTGCTCGAATTGGAGATCGAGGACAACGGCGTCCAGCTCGCCGCGATCCGGCCCGGTGGCCGTCAGAAATGCGGCGGGCCGCGGATAATCGTCGGCCACCGCGATCGGCGGCCGCGCAGCGGCGCACCAGCCTCGCACGCCGTCGCAGATCAGCGGATGGTCATCGATGATGGCGATCCGGATCATCGGGCGGCTCCTTCGGTGTCGAAACGGTGATGCATTCGCGCCCAGAGCAATTCACCGGTGGTGACCAGCTGGGTGTCCACCGCGGTCGAGGACATGCCACTGAGGCGGTGGAGTGTTTCCGGCGGGCAGTCGCCGAGCGTGCTGACGGTGCAGCCGACGGCATCGGCGGTCACCACCACACGTGCGCGGGATCGACTGGCATACAACATCATTCGTGTGGCGGCGACCAGATGGCCGCGGACCTCGTCGGGCAGCTCCCGATCCGCCGGTGCGGATTCCACGGTCACCGCCACCCCGCGCCGCTCGGCATCGTCGATACCGGAGCGCAGATCCGCGAGCAGGGGATGACCGACGCCGTCGCCCTGGGTGAACAAGCGGCGCAGCCGGGCGTATTCGGTGCGTGCGGTGGCGCGCACGGCCGGATCGTCCGGCGCCAGCGTGCCGTCCGCGAGGCCGCGCAGGAGCGGCGTGAGCTCGCTCAGCAACTGTTCGTAGCGGCGGCGGCATTCCAGTTCGGTCATGCGCGCGACCGCCTCGACGCTGCGATCGCGCAGGCGCTCCCGGTGCAGTCCGGCCGCCGAGCGCGCCACCCGATTCAGGGTGGCGGCGAACCAGGCGACAAAAATCTGCAGGAAGAAGATGGCCGCGGTGTGATATCCCAGCACGGTGGCGGTGCTCCACCCGGGAAGCCGTGCCAGCACCAGCCCGCACACCAGCACCCACCAGATGCTCAGTGCCGACAGCGAAATCAGCGGCCGCAACCGGAAGCCGAGCGCGACCACCGCCCAGCCGGAGGCGCCGATGGACCAGTTCGCACCGGCCAGCACATCGCCCGCGGGCAGCAGCGCGGTGAGTGCGAGCGATCCCGCGACCGCGGCGGTCATGAGCGCCAAGGTGGTGCGCTCCCGTCGCCGCGGCGCCAGGGCGGCCAGCGCGCACGCGACATTCACGGCGACCAGCAGTGCGTTGATCGCGGTGGGCGGGGTCGGAGCCGCCTCGGTCAACACCGATTGCAGCAGCGTATCGGCGACGGCGATGCCTACGATTCCGTAGCCGAAGCTGCGGCCGAGCCGGTCGACACCCGCCGAGGCGGCCGGCTCGTCGAACGAATCATCCGCGGTGGCAACGGGTTCGGTGGCAGGCCAGCTGAGCCTGATTTCGGTGCCCCGCCCGACGGCACTGGTGACCTCGGCGGCGCCGCCGGTGGCGCGCAGTCGCGCGACGATCGAATTGCGGATGCCGTAGTGCTCGTTCCCGGGCCGATGGTCGAATCCGATGCCGTCGTCGGTGATGACGATGTGGCCCGGTTCGGCCGTGATGACAACGGCTTTCGCCCGGGCGTGCCGGTCGATATTGGTGAGCGCCTCCCGTGCGGCGGCGGTGACGGTCCAGGCCGGCGTGCTCGGAGTGGGCAGCGGGCCGCCGCACCGGAGCGTGACCGGTGTCGCGCATTCGGCGGTCAGCTTGCGCAGCAGTTCGGCGAGATCGACGCTGGAATCATCACCGGGCGTGGGTATTCCGGCCTCCAGGACGGTGAGGTCGCGCGCCGCCTGCCGGGCGATGCGCTCCGGATCGGCGGCCGCGCCCTGGCCGACCATCAGCAGGGTGGCGGCGGCGGTGTCGTGCATGACCGCCCACTGTTCGCGTTCGTAGCGGCGGCGGGCCGCGGCGACATCGCTCGCGATGCGCGAATCGGCTGCGGCCGTGACGGTGTGATCGTGCACGGTGGCGGCATGCAGCATCAGCCGGCGCTGCCCGATCGCGAGCAGCCACTCCACCAGCAGATAGGCGACGGCCAGATCGGTGAGGAAGCCGATCGGCGTCAGACCGGGCGTGAAACGGTTGGCGTGGTAGAGCAGCAACAGGATCAGCGCGGTCACCGCCGCCGATACTCGCACCCGCTCCGCCATGCCGACCGAGATCACCGTTGCCGCCACAACTTTCACGTCGATGAGGTTGTCGGTGGCCACACCGGAAGCCGCGACGCTGACCGTGCCGAGCAAATAGATCGACACCACCGCGACATCGGCCGCGGTCCACCAGGGTCCGATGCGATGGCCCCACAGTCGGGTCGCGGACCACACCGCCAGCAGCACCGTCACCGCGGTACCCGGCTGTGTGCTCGGCGCTCCGCTCGCCAGGTGCACCACCGTGAGAAGCAGACAGCAGACGTGCCGGAAGCGGATGGCGAGCCACATGGCCTCCTGCGCGACGCCTGCGCGGGTCGGATCGGCGTCGCGTAACACCCGGTCAAGGTACCGGACCTGCCGGGAACGAGCATGGCACGGCCGCTCGCCCGCCGCTGTCCGTCGAACGTCCGACAGACTTGCCGCGCCCGATGCGGAATCGTGCATGATGCAGGAGGGCGCCGGTCCGGCCGGCACTCACACCGCAATCGCGGCCGTTGGCGGGCGGGGAGCCAACGGCCGCAGACATCCCCGGGACGTCAACAGCGTAGGTCTACACTCGTCCACGTCGGAGATTCCGATGGGGAACGGAGGACCTTCCGCATGGCTGACCGCGATAGTTCACGATCCGCTCGCGGCGAAAGTCCGATCACTCGGGCCGTGGTGCTGGCCGCCGCACTCGAGATCGTCGATCGCGACGGGGTCGACGGCCTGTCGATGCGCCGGCTGGCCGAGGCGGTGGGCCGCGATCCCATGGTGATCTATCGGCATGTGCCGAACAAGGCCGCGGTGCTGGACGGTGTTGCCGAGATCGTATTCGCACAGCTGACCGTCGATGCCACCGACACCGACTGGGCCGCTCGACTACGCGTGGTGGCCCGCGACTTCCGGCAACTGGCGCTGGCTCATCCGCGGGTGGTTCCGGTGCTGGTGACCCGGCCGCTGGCCACGCCGCTGGGATTGCGGCCCAAGGCCGTGGTGCGTCCGCTCGAAGACATTCTCGACCTGCTCACCAAGGCCGGGTTCTCCGGTGCGGAGGCGCTGCACATCTATCGCGCGCTCTTCGGCTTCCTCTACGGCCATGTGCTCAACGAGCTCCAGGAAGTCGTGGAGCGTCCGGAGGAGACCGACGAGGTATTGCGGCTCGGCCTCTACCGGCTGCCGATCGAGGAGTTCCCGCTGGTGCGGGAACTGGCCCCGGTGCTGGCGGCCTACGACGGTGAGGCCGAGCTCGAGCGCGGTCTGGATATCCTGCTGACCGGACTCAGCGCGACACTGTCCGGTCCACGGCGCTGAGTGTCGGTCCGCAGCGCTGAGTCGTGAGTCCTAAGTGCTGAGCCGCGCGTCCGGAGTGCTGAGCCGTGCGACGGCTCCGCCTTCGGAATCCCAGCGATGCTGTGCCGCAATGGTTTCGGCGTCGAGCGCGGGCCGCAGCGGATGCGCCGGCGCTGCCTGGCGATTCGCTCTGGTGATCGGGTCCTGGGCCATGATCGATGCTCCTTCCTCGGATACTGACATGGTGGTGGTGAGGCCGGCGAGCAGAATGTCGAGCCCGCGTTCGAGTTCGGTCGCGCCGTCGTAGTTCGCCAGGTCCGAGGCGAGGCCGCGCAGCAGCGGGAACTCGCCGATGGGCAGGCGCTGCAGGCCCAATCGCAACAGGTCGGTGGTCTCCTCGGGGCGTTCGACGATTTCCTGGAGTTCGTTGAGGATGTGGCCGTGCAGGAATCCGAACAGGGCGCGGTAGATGTGCAGGGCGTCCGCACTGCTGAAGTCGGCGCCGGTGAGCAGTTCGAGGATGTGTTCCACCGGTCGCAGGGTGCCCAGCGGCCGTAGTGCCAGTGGGGTCGCGAACGGGTGAGTCACCAAGAGCGGCACCGTATTCGGGTGGGCGACGGCGAGTTTGCGGAAGTCGCGCGCGATATTGCGCAATTGGTGACGCCAGTCGGGGTCGGTGACATCGACCGTCAGCTGTTCGAGCACGAGCTCGACAACCCCGTCCAGGAGTGCCGCCTTGTTCGCGGCGTGCCGGTAGAGCACCATTGGATCCCGGTCGAGCGCCTGGCCGAGGCGTCGCATGGACAGGCGGTCGATGCTGTCGCGGTCGATGATCTCGAGCGCGGCCGTCAGCATCGCGGTCCGGGTCAGCGGTGTGATCCCGGCCTTGTCTCGATCGGGACGATCTGCCGCGGGGTCCGGGGGACCGGATGGTCCAGCTCTGATTCGGCTCATCGAGTTGAGCGCCCTCCCGATTGGCGAAAAGCATCTGTCTACGATGTAACTCTACGCTGTAGACAGGAATTGTAGTTGGGGGCTAAGCTGGGGTGACGCTGGCATCGCCGCCGGATTGTCGATCTGTCCGAGGCGAGTTCAGGAATTCGAGGATACGACGAATGGCAATCACGCAGGTCGCTGTTTACGCGCATTTGAGCCCGGAGGACGTCGAGGCGTTCGGGCTGGAGCTCGATGCGATTCGTCGTGATATCGAGGAGCGGCGCGGTACGAAAGACGCCGCCTACATCCGGCGCACGATCGGCTTTCAGCGCATTCTCGATCTGACGGCCCGCCTGGTCATCGCCTGCAGCAGTACCAAGCGCGGCTGGCTGCTGGGGACGGCAGCGCTGGCGACGGCCAAGAGCATCGAGAACATGGAGATCGGGCACAATGTCTGCCACGGCCAATGGGATTGGATGAACGATCCCGAAATCCATTCCAGCACTTGGGAATGGGATATGGCCGGCGTCTCCGCGCAGTGGCGCTATTCGCACAACTATCGCCATCACGTGTTCACGAACGTCATCGGCATCGACGACGATATCGGTTTCGGCGTCATCCGGATCACCCGCGATCAGCAGTGGCATCCGCGGTCGCTGCTGCAGCCGCTGCAAAACCTTTTGCTGGCGGCCACATTCGAGTGGGGCATCGCCCTGCACGGTCTGTACTCCGAACACGAGCGCGCGGCCGACGACGCCGAGAAGTCCGCTCAGACCAAGGCTTTCCTCGGCAAGATCGTGCGGCAGGCCGGTAAGGACTATCTGCTCTTCCCGGTGCTGAGCGGGCGGCGCTGGCGGCGCACCCTCACCGCCGATATCTCCGCCAATGTATTGCGCAACCTGTGGGCCTATGTGGTCATCTTCTGCGGCCATTTCCCCGATGGCGCAGAGAAATTCACGCCCGAGGCGATCGAGGACGAGACCAAGCCGGAGTGGTATCTGCGGCAGATGCTCGGCACCGCGAACTTCGACGCGGGCCCGGTGCTCGGCTTCATGAGCGGACACCTGTCGCATCAGATCGAACACCACCTGTTCCCCGACCTGCCCAGCAATCGCTATGCCGAGATCGCCGTCCGAGTGCGGGCCCTGTGCGACAAATACGACCTGCCCTACACCACCGGCTCACTACCCCGGCAGTACCTGCTGACCCTGCGCACCATCCACAAACTGGCGCTGCCCGACAGCATGCTTCTCGCCACCTCCGACGACGCCCCCGAGACCTCCTCCGAACGCAAGTTCGGCCCGCACCCGGCAACCGCCGTCGATGCGCCCGCGGGCCGTCGCGGCCTGCGCACCGCACTCGCGGAACGGGCCGGGCACCGGCGGATTCGCCGCGCGAAGGCGGTCGAGAGCTAGCCTGTTGCCGCTGAGCTGGGCATTCGGCGGATGTTCAGTGGACGTTGAGTCGTGGCCGGAGGGTTCTCGACATGACCAATGCTCATGAACTGCCGAATGTCCTCCTCGTCCACGGCGCCTGGGCCGATGGCTCCAGCTGGCGCAAGGTGATCGAGATCCTGCAGGCCGACGGATTCGGCAATGTGGTGGCCAGCCAGCTGGCGCTGCGCAGTTTCGCCGACGATGTGGCTACCGTTGTGCGCGATCTCCACCTGCTGGACGGCCCGACGATTCTGGTCGGGCACTCCTACGGCGGTGCGGTGATCAGCCAGGCCGCCTCTGGACAGGCGCAGGCTGCCGGGCTCGTCTATGTTGCCGCCTATGCGCCCGAGGCCGGGCAGTCCGCCTTCCAGATCAATCAGGAGTTCGGAGTCGAACTGCCCAGCGGCGCCGATCTGATCAATATCGGTGCAGCCGAGACCCCCGACTTCCTCGTCGACCGGTCCCGATTCCACCAGGACTTCTGCGCCGATCTCACCGCTGAGGAAGGCGCGGTGCTGGCCGCGGCGCAGAAGCCGACTTCGGTGCTGGCGCTGGCGGGTTCGGGCGATCAGGTGCCGGCGTGGGAACAGTTGCGCGCCAACACCTGGTACCAGGTGTCGAGCAACGATGCGATGATCCACCCCGATCTGGAACGGCAGCTGGCCGGTCGGATCACCGATGACGAGCGGATCATCACGCTGCCGGCCGGGCACGCCTCCATGCTGAGCAAGCCCGGAGAGATCGCCGACCTCATCGAGAAGGCTGCCCGGAACCGCTGATCAGTCCGATCCGCCGCGCCCGGCAGCTACGATGCCGGGCGCCGGGTCGAGGCTGGTCAGGAGATCTTCGATCGAGACGAGATATCCTGCGGCGCCGATGGATTCGGTGCGCATACGAGCCTCCCACAGCAGCTGTCGCGCCCGCTCGGGCGCGCCGCAGGCCTGCGCGAGATCCAGCAGCGCGGGAATCAGTTCGAGGGGGGATTCGGCCGTGCGCAGCAGGTCGACGGCGCGTTCGAGCAGCGGCACGTCCGTACCGCCCGGCGCTGTCAAAGCCAGCGCGCGTATGGATCTTCCGAGCGTGCTCGGGACATTCCAGCGCTGTGCGAGCGCGTATTCGGCGGCGGCCAGTTCCCGGGCGCGGTCGCGGTCGCCGGAGCGCACCAGTTCCAGGGCCGCCGAACTGCGCCAGGAGATATGGGCCGGATTGCTGATTCCTACTGCGGCAGTGCGGCGTCCGCAATCGAGGAAGTGCGCGACCGCCTCTCGCGTGGCTCCGCGTGCGGCGCTCAGCTTCGCCCGGATATGGGTGATCACCGTCCACTCCCAGGTCTCGGGATTGGCGCGGGTGGCGCGGCGGTCGAGCCACTGTGCGGCTTCCTCGACACGGCCCAGACCCAGCAGCGCGTGTGCGTACTGTGCCACCAGTGTTGCCGGGGGAGCGATCAATTCGTCGTCGATGGCACCGATCACGGGGCCGATTTCGCGCAGGACCTGCTGGTACGCACCCGCACGGATCAGGACTTCCGAGCGGACGATGACACGATAGGTGTCGATCGCGCCGAAATGCTGGTCATTGCGCTGCTCGGTGAGGTGCAGGGCGGTCGTGAGGTCGCCGGCCCACATGGTCAGATGGGTGAACAATCCGAGCAGGGGTTTGGGTAGCGTCTCGGCGTCGAGGTCGAGCGGCTCCGGAGACAGCCGGTGCAGCGCCGTGCGCGCATCGATCCGGGTGCTGAAGCAATCGTCCAGGGTGAGTACCGCGGCGGTGATTCGATCGTCGCTGTGCGCGGCGCGCAGATCGGCGATGTAGTCCCGCCAGGTCGCGGGAGTCAATGCGGCAACCATCCACTGGGAGCTGCGAACAGCACTGGCGGCCAAGGGATCACGGGCCTCGGTCGCGGTGATCACCTCCGACATGAGGGCCATTGCCGCCACTGCCTCACGTCGCCCGGCCATGGTCCAGGCCAGCGGGATCAGTGCCGTCGGTGCGGTGCTACGGGTGCGCTGGCCGGCGAGCGCCTCCTCCAGGTGGGCGCGGGCGGCGGCCGGATTGGTCCACAGCTCCAATTGCCCGAGCCGGACCAGTAGATCGTCGCGAGCGTCCGGTGTGCAGATGCGCAGCGCCGCCTCCAGCCAGTGCATTGCCTCGGGAATCATATTGTGGCCCAGGCATTCTTCGGCGGCATCGGTCAGGACGACGGTCCACTGCGCGTACTGGGCGCCGGTCAGCTCCGCGAGATAGGCGGCCACCTGCCGAGCCGGATATCCGGCCACCCGAGCTCGGGCCGCGGCGGCTGTACGGAAGACTGCCGCGTCCTCCGCGGGGCACAGCCACCGAATCGTATTGGCGATCAAGGGATGCCGGAATTCCGGGGGATCCACCACCGCCAGCAGGCCGAGCGCTGCGAGTAATTCGCAGCGGTGCCGCATTGCCGCGGCCGGCTCATCGCAGGAGGCCGCGAGAATCTCGACGGCCGGGTGGAATTCCTGCAGAACCGCGAGAGCACGCAGTGTGCGCACCCCTTCCGCCGAGTACCGGCTCAGTTGGCGCTGAATGGCGCGGGAGTAGCACCCTTCCGGCAGCCGATCGGGGACCCGTGACGTGATGCGGAGCGTGGCCAGATCGGTGATCAATGCGCCGGCCACCAAAGGGATTTCGCCCGAGGCGTGCAAGATGTCCGTGGCGAACTCGGGCGGGCACGGCAGGCCGACCCGGCGCTCGTACAGTCCGGCGATTCCGGAGGCGCTCAGCCCGCCTGGTCGCAGCACCGCCGCCGCGAGCGGCTCCAGCCGGCCGTGCAGGTCCAGAGACTGCTTGTCCCAGGATCTTTCGTCGAGGGTGAGGACGATCAGCACCGCCAGGTCGTGCAGCCGCGGTGCGACCGACACCATGACCCGAGCCGAGCGGTCGTCCATCCGGGTGGCGTCGTCGATCAGTATCAGCAGTGGCCGGGCGGCCGACTTCCGGGCGAGGGCCCGGTACAGCCGATCGGCCGGTGCCTTGTCATCATCGGCCCCGTCGTGGTCATCGAGCCGTTCCAGCAGCCGGCCTGTCAGATCCTCATTGCCCGCCGTCGCGGTGAGACCCATCCGCAGTGCCGAAGGATGCTGTCGCGCAACCTCGTTCAGCAGCTGTGTCTTGCCGTGGCCCGGACGGCCCGTGATCACCACCAGGGCGCCCACCCCGGCTGCGGCGCGGCGCACGCAGGCGGCGATCCGGGCCAGTTCGCGCTCGCGATCGAAGACCAGTGGGAGCGCCGAATCATCCTCCGGCGCTGGTTCTTTCATATCCTTGACGGTCACGGTCACGGTCCGCCGCGGCCGGTCGACGGGCTCGGCTCCGGTCAGGATCTGTTCGTGCAGCCGGCGCAGCTCCGCGCCCGGTTCGACACCGAGCTGATCGACGAGCACCCGCCGGGTGTCGCGGTACACGTCCAGGGCTTCGGATCGACGGCCACGCGCCGACAGCGCCCGCATCAGTACCGCGCGCGGCCGTTCCCGCAGGGGGTGCTGTGCGGTCAGCCCCCGCAGCGAATCGATGGCATCGTCGAATCGGCCGCACAGCACGGCGAGATCGAGACTGTCCTCGAGGACCGCGAGCCGGCGCTCCGACAGCGCTGTGCGCTGCATCTCGGCGAAAGGTCCCGGCACGCCGGCCAGTGGCTCACCCGAATACAACGCCAGGGCCTCGGAGTAAAACCGTTCGGCGCGTTCCCATTCAGCGCTGCGCCGGGCCTGCGCCGCATCGGCGACCAGGCGGTCGAATACTCCGACATCGATCTGCTCGTCGCCGATCCGCAGTTGATAGCCGCCGTGCCCGGACAGCAGCAGGGCCGGCGGTGTCCGCGGCGCACGCTCCGGTTCGAGAACACGGCGCAGTGCGGAGATGTACGTCTGAATCACGCCGATACCACTGGCGGGCGGCGCCTGGTCATAGAGGCTGTCCAGCAACCGCGCCGGCGAGACCCAGTGCCTGCGCTGCAGGGCCAGCGCACACAGCACCGCGCGTCGCTGCGGCGGGCCCAGGGGTAACGACTGCCCGGCCCGACGCACCTCGACGCCGTTCAGCAGCGTCACCTGTATCGCGCCCGCCTGATCCACCCGTTCTCCAGTTCCCGCTAGCCGTTGCCCAGACCAGCGTAAACAGCTGCCCTGCCCAGGAGAATTCGGACATACGCGACGTTCATCGGTGTGTGCCGCTGGTCGGTCGGCTCGACCATTGCTCGCCCATGCTCCCAGCTGGGCCAATGGCAATTTTCGGGCAAACGTGAGGCTGCTCGGTGGGTGATCGAAGTCGCATGGTCACGCCGGCGGACAGCCCGTGGCCTGGGGTCGGCGTTCCGACCGCCTGGTCGACTTCTGTTCCAGCGGTCGGCAGGCTTCGTAACCGAGGTCGGAATCGGTCACTCGGAGCTGGGTCGTTCGGTGAGTCGGTCGGCCAGGCGGGGTTTGAGAGTGGGCCATTCAGTGGCGGTGACGCTGAAGAGCACCGAATCGCGGATCCAGCCGTCGCGCATCACCATGTGGCTGCGCAGGATTCCCTCCTGGGTGGCTCCCAGGCGGGCGATTGCGGCTCGCGAGGTTTCGTTGCGCGCGTCGGTGAGGAATTCGATGCGGTTCAGGGCTTCGACTTCGAAGGCGTGGGTGAGCATCAGGAGTTTGGCTTCGGTATTGACGGGTGTGCGCTGCCAGGACTTGCCGATGAAGGTGGCCCCGATCTCCGCTCGCCGGTGGGGGAGAACGATGTTCATGAAACGGGTGGTTCCGGCGATCTTGCCGGAGGCGAGGTCGATGGTCGCGAATGGCAGTTGGGTTCCGGCTTCCCTTGCGGCCAGGGCATCCTCGATGAATCGGCCGACACCCTCGGGCTCCGGAACCAGTGTCACCGCCAGTTCCCAGAGCCTGCCGTCGCTGAACGCCGCACACAGGCCGTCGTGGTGCTCGGGGCCCAGTGGCTCGAGGCGGACGTGCTTGCCCTCCAGCACTGCTGGGCGCAGCCGGGCTGGGCTGTCGGTGGACGGTTCTCGGGTCGGCTGCTGCGTCGGCATGGTTGTCATCATGCCGAGTCCGGGACCGGGCCACCCAGGGTGGGCGTGGTTCCGGTCGAGACCTGTTGGGCTGCTTGGGAGATGATGGGTGGGTGTTGAGCATCTTCGATGAGGAATTCGCGCGCGAACCCTGGCCGATGCTGCGGTCGCTGCGGGACGGCGGCGGTGTGCATCGAGTGGCGACACCGGACGGGCCGCCCGCATGGCTGGTGACGCGCTATGCGGATGTGCGGGACGGGTTGCTCGACGATCGGCTGTCCACGAATATGCGATACAGCCGGGGCGGCGACTATCGCGGGTTCGCGGTTCCGCCACCGCTGGATGTGTTCCAGCGCAGCGAGCCGGAGGAATGGGGGCGACTGCGCAGCCGGGTCGTCGGTGAGCTGCGGCTGTCCGGGGAGTGGACAGAGCGGGCGGCGCTGCTGGTCGGGAAGACCCTGGCCGAGCTCGACGGTGTACATGAATTCGATTTTGTCGAGCGCGTGGCGCTGCCGCTGCCCGCGGTGATTGTCGCGGAACTGCTGGGGTTGCCCGATGCCGAGCGGGATGCGCTGGCGGCGTGGGCGAATGCCACACTGCGCCCGGATTCCGTGCCACGGGCCCGGGATACGCTGGCGACGATGCAGCAGATCATTACCGCTGTCATCGCGCAGGGCCTGCGGGACGGCGAGGATACGATGCTCGGCCGGCTGGTGCGCGCCGAGATCGGCAGTGGGGGAGCCGATTCCGGGGATCTTGCCGGATTGCTGTTCTATCTGCTGTTCGTCTTCTACGAGGTGCTGATGGATGTGCTCGCCGGGGCGGTGCTCGTCTTCTCCGGCAGGCCCGAGCAGCTCGCGGAGATGATGTCGGCCCCCGAGCGACCCGGTCCGGTCGATGAATTGCTGCGCTTCCTGTCGCCGCAGGTGCTGGCCGGCCCGCGGTTCGCGGTCACCGATCTGGAGATCGGCGGTCAGCTGATCGAGGCGGGGCAGACGGTGCTGCTGTGCCTGGCCTCGGCGAATCACGATCACGAGCGGTTCGCCGACCCGGCGGAACTGGACGTGTGGCGCGGTCCCAATCCGCATGTGGCGCTCGGTCACGGCGCGCACGCGTGTGTCGGCGCCGGATTGCTGCGGCCGGTGCTCGCGTCCGTTCTCACGCAGATCTACACCCGGTGGCCGAAATTGCATGCGACCATTGATGATCGGGATGTGCCCTGGCGATCGGGCTTCCGCCATCGCGGGCCGCTCACCCTGCCGGTGCGAGCGGAGGTGAGCTAGCGGAGGTGAGCTAGCGGAGGTGAGCTAGCGGAGGTGAGCTGTTGAATGGGGCGAGCGGCTTTGGTCGCCCCATCCTGGACTTCGCACCTGAACGCTTTCCGGTACCGCTGCCCTCCCCTTCGGGGACAGCGATATCGGCGATCGATAACGAAGTAGGCACGAGTATATGATCGAGCTCACCTCGACTGTCAACTGCAGGAGACAAGATTAGAATGGTTGCCGCACAAGAGCATCCGTTCACCAGTGCGCTCAACAGTCTGATCGGCGGCATGCATCCGCCCGTGACCAGGGACGGCCGCGAGGTGGAGATCACGCACCGGGCGCTGGCCGAGGACATTCACAGCAGTACGGGCGTAAGCCTTTCGGCGAACTATCTGTGGAAGCTGCGGACCGGGCAGACGGTGAACCCGTCGTTCGAGACGCTGGAGGCGCTGCGCGTGTACTTCGGCCTGGGCAGTCTCGATCCGCTCACCAATCCCGAACTAGCCGTCGCGCGCGGCCGCGAGTTGGCATTGGTCAACGCGCTCAAGGGAAAAGCCGAAGGCGCGGCGCTGGAACTGGTGCTGCGCGACGGACTGGCGCACGGTACGGTGCGGGCCGACACCATCGCGGCCATGCTCGATGTGCTGCGGCGCATCGAGTCGGAGAACTACGGGGAAGACTTGTGAGCCATGCGGATCGCGGTCTGGGAGGGCTCGGAGAATGAGCATCCGATGATGGATCATCGCCGGCTGCGGCGTGAGCTGCGCGGGCTCGGACTGCCCGGCCGATTCACGGTGACCGAATTGGCGGAGACCCTGGCCCGGCGGCGCGGGCGGCCCCTGCGGCTGCGCCCGGAACCGTTCCCGGTGGCCGGACTCTCCGGAGGTCTGCTGGTGACGCGGGATATCGATTTCCTCGCCTACCAGAGCAATACCAGTGAGCTGCACCAGGATCACATCGTCTGCCACGAGTTCGGGCATCTGCTGGCCGGGCACGAGCCGGTCACGGTGACCGGGCAGGACGCGCTGCGGCTGCTCGCCCCGAATATCGATCCCGCTGTGGTGCGCCGCATGCTGGGCCGCACCTGCTCCTCGGAGCGTGAGGAGCAGGAGGCCGAGCGCATCGCTGATCTGCTCATGGCACACCACATCACGCGCTGGACGCCGCGCGCGGAATGGGTGCTGCCCGATAACGCGCCCGCCGATATTCGCAGTCTGCTCGATACCTTCGGCCCCGGAATCGACTGACGGCAGTGCAATTCGGTCTTGTCTACGGAAGTGTCGGTGCGCTGGCCGCCGGGGTGTGCCTGTGGCGGCTGATACTGGCCGCCCGCAATCCGCAAGCCACCGCCCGCTGGGCCGTGGTGGTCGCCATCGCCTGTACTGCAATAGGTTTCGAGGCCGCCGTGCCGCAGACCTACGAGTCGATCGGCCGGATCAGCGGGATACCCAATCTGGCGACGCTGATCGTCTACTCGGCCATCACCACGGCGGTCATGGCCCAGATCGTCTGGACGACGTATCTGATCGTCCCGGAAGCGCCCACCGAAACCAGCCCACATATCAACAGCCGCAACGTGATACTGATGAATCTGGCTGTGGTGGCGACGATGGCGGTGCTGTTCTTCGCGGCGCCGGTCCACGACGAAAGCCACGCGACCGACTTCGACTATCACTACGCGACCACACCGATGGTGGATGCTTTCCTCGCGATCTACCTGTGCGCGTACACACTCGCGCTGCTGCGGATCATCATGCTGTGCCGCAGCTGGCTGCCTCATGCGCGGGAACAGCCGTGGTTGCGCCGTGGCCTGCGCCTGCTGGCCGGGGGCTCCGTCATCGCGGTCGGGTACAGCATCGGCAAGACTCTCGCGCTGGTGGCCGCATGGGCGGGAATTCCGGCCCGCCACTTGAATATCGACATCGCCCCCGCCTTCGCCAGTATCGGCGCGGCCATCATGCTGATCGGCTACCTGTGCCCCTCGCTGCTACCGCAGGCCATGGCCGGCATCCAGCGCACCCGCGCCTATCCCCGGCTGTATCCGCTCTGGTCGGCATTGTGCGCGGCCGCGCCCGAAGTCACCCGCGTGGTGCCCGGTACCCGCGGAATCTCCCGCGATCGGCTGTACCGCCGGGTCATCGAGATCCGTGACGCCCTGCTTCTCCTGCAACCGTATCTGAGCCCCGAAATCACCGCTCGGGCAAAGCAAGTCGCCGACGAGCTCGAAATCCCCGCCGGTGAGCGCGCGGCGGCGATAGAAGCGGCGCGCATCGCGCACGCCCTGCGGGCCTATCTGAGCGAATCAGCTCCGTTAGACGGCGGCGAGACCTTCCGCCGCCCCGACCGCCCCACCTTCATGGGCGAAATCGCCTGGCTGGTAGCAGTTTCCACCGCATACCACCGCTCGCCGATCGTGGTCGCGATCCGGACCAGCGAAACCAGCACCTGACGGAATCGCCCTTTGCCGCTATCCTTTCCGATGCGGGCGTGGTGTTCGATATCCCCTTCATCGAACACCACGCCCGTCCAAAGACTTTGACCCGCTGTGGATTCCACGGAATCAGCGGGCTATCAGAGGTGCAGTGCGGTCTCGCGCAGGGTCCACGAGCCGCCGCGCTGGTGCAGGGTGGTGGCGCTCAGTGGCGGGATGTCGATGCGCCAGAAGGATGTTGCGGGGGCGGACAGGGCGATCAGGATCGTGGCCCGCACAACAGCGGGGTGGGTGATCGCGAGGATGCGCTGTGGGTCCTGCGCAAGGGTGTCCATCCACGCCCGCACGCGCTCGAGCAGGGTAGTGATCGATTCGCCCTCGTGTGAGCGGTGATCCGGATCGGTCAGCCAGCCCATCAGGTGTTCGGGAGCGATATCGCCCATGCCGGAACCGGTCCAGGCGCCGCAATCCAGGTCGCGCAGTGCGGGTTCGGTGCTACCGGTCAAGCCCAGCTGTGCTGCGGTCTGAGCCGTGCGGGCCTCCGGGCCGACCTGGATCAGGTCGGCCCGGAGGGTGCTGTGATCAGCTTTCTGTACGGAGCGCAGGCCCAGCTCGCTGAGTGGTTCGTCAGCGGCGAATCGCGCTGCCGCCATGGCCTCGGTCATGGCGTGCGAGAGCAGTGTGAGCCGGGTGACTGCGCTCATACGGGGGAAGCCGCCGCGACGATCGGTGCGGGGCTGGTCTGCCGGCCGAACAGGCGCGGCGCCAGCGTGGCGAATCCGACCCCGATGACCGTCCACAGAATCAGCTGGGCGGCAAAGGAATAGAACCGGAAGAAGAACAGATCGTCGGCCGGGAATCCGGGGTAGACGATCTTACCGGACGGATCGGTCAGCGGTTGCGGCGTCTCCGTCGCGAAATCGCCGAACTCGGACCTGTTGGCCGAGAGATGACCGAGCGACGGCAGCAGGGCCATCACAATGCCGATCGCGACAGCGAAGGCCACCGCAGCGACGAGCGTCGCGTTCCAATTGCCCAGTCGCGCTTGCAGTCTGCGGCCCAGCCAGATCGCGCCCAGCAGCAGAATGCCGGTGATCACGATCATTGCCACGTACAGAGCGGTGCGCTCCTTGATGGTGTCCGGATGCCCGATCGACGGCGGATTGGCCGGGTACTTCAGGAACGGGACACCGTAGAACACCAGGAACATGCCACCGGCCACCACCAGCGCCAGATTACGCGGAGTGAGCTTGCCGACCCGGCCGACGCAGACGCAGTAGGCGGTCGCGAACAGCGCGCCCATGGCGATGCCGAACAGGATCATGCCGAAGCCGATACCGACAGTGGACTGGATATCGCGACTGAAGATTTCCGTGCCCATATCGGCCATCGGATGGCCGGCGGCCTTGTCCAAGGCCATCTGGGCGTCGTCGCGGCCGCTCTCGTAATCGATGGCCCGATTGATAATGGGTTCGGCCAGGACGCGGGCGAAAAGGAACGCCAGAAGACCTCCGAGCGCCCCTGCGCGCAGGCCCCGGAAGATGATTCGCTTTTCCATTGTGTCGACTCTCTTCCCTGCTCAGTGGCAGGGGAAGCCGAGGAAATGCCGAGCGTCGTGCACGAACTCGTGCACATGCATATCGCTGCCGAAGATCGAGACAGCGCCCTGATCGATGCCGATGAAGTAGTAGGCGAGCAGCGCCAGCAAAGTAGTGCCCGCCAGCCACATGGCCGTCGTGGGGAGCGAAAGTGTTTCCACCCCGGACTGGGGGACGTAAGACGTAGCCATGAGACTCTCCTGAACCTTGCGGGGATGTACGCGTCCCCGGTCGTTGGTATTACACGGCGCTTCGAGTGTCTGACTCGCACCTGCCCGAAGGGGAGTGCTCACAGTGGCGCGACCGTCCTGGGTTTGCACCAGGTTCCTCGAATCATCGCTTCCACAACCATACGAAACCGCTGATGTGCTGGTCAATCGGGCTGCCAGCATATGAGATCCGGTCATCGCAACTCTCGCAGATTGACTGATCCGGCCGCGCAAAAATCGGCAGCTGCGAAGTATTCCCGGGCGTCGGCGCGCTTTGTCCTATCGCGGTTACGCGGTGCAGGATCTGGCCGCCGACCACCGCCGCCGCCACGGCCTGGACCCGATCGCCCCGCATTCCGCACCTCGGGTACGCGGAGAACTTCCTGAATATGTGTTTCGGGAAGATTCCGTCCCCGGAGCTGGTCAAGGCGTTCGAGGTGCCGCCCAACCTGGACTTCCCGACCGGCCCGGCGTAATTCCTGCTCGGCTTCGATATCGAGATGTTCACCCCGATCTTCGTCGTGAGCCGCATTACCGGCTGGACCGCACACATCATCGAACAGGGTGAATCCAACGCGCTGATCCGGCCGCTGAGCGAATACATCGGCGTGCCACAGCGTTCCATCGTCGCCTGACCGCGCCGCATTCCGAACATCCGCGGCTGTTTTTGGACAGGAAATCTGCCCGCCGCACGGACATACTGTGGCGTGGGAATTTTCAAGCCCAGGTGCCCGGTAGGGGAGCTGGAGCGGCTCTGGGTCGAAGAGATGATGAGCTGGTGTGCGGCTCAGTTCGGCCCCAGAACACTGCGAACGCCGGTAATCCTGCCGACGCCCGACTTCTTCCCCGGCGCCTACACCGGGACCGAGCAGGAGATCCGCTCGCTGGTCGGCAATGTGAGCCGATATATGGGCGTCGGCCGCGATCGCATTGTCGTGGAACTGCATTCGGACGCCGATATCCTGCCGGACAACCTCGCGTTTTTGGCGGGATCCACACACGGAGAAGCCGGTCACTACCGTGTGGAACACGGGCGCGCGGTGGTGTCCATCGATATGGCGCATATGCGCTCACCGGTGACACTGGTGGCCACCGTCGCACACGAGCTGGCCCACGAACGCCTACTCGGCGAGCGCCGCATCGACCGCTCCCGCCACGACAACGAGCAGCTCACCGACCTGGCAACGGTCTACCTGGGCCTGGGCGTATTCAATGCCAACGCGGCCTTCCAATTCTCCCAGACCCGCCGCGGCTGGCACTCCCAGCGCCTCGGCTACCTCTCCCAGCCCATGTTCGGTTACGCCCTGGCCTGCTGGACCGTCATGCGTGGCGACCCGAAACCGCACTGGGCCAACCACTTGGACCTGAATCCCCGCGTCTACATGAAACAGAGCCTCAAATACCTGAAGGCGAATCCCGAGGCCCTGCCGGATCGCCCTGTGCCCAGCTCCTGAGCCGCGGCTGCAATCACCCGGAAGACTAGACCGATGACCCGGAGGACGAACTGACGGCGTAGCGAAATCGCTACTCCGTCAGTGATCGGGTGGGGTCAGAGGCTGACGCCGAAATCCGTTGCGATGCCTGCCAGGCCGGAGGCGTAGCCCTGACCGGTGGCGCGGAACTTCCACTCGGCGCCATTGCGATAGAGCTCGCCGAAGACCATGGCGGTTTCGGTGGAGGCGTCCTCGGACAGGTCGTAGCGGGCCAGTTCGGTGCCGTTGGCGCGGTCGACCACGCGGATGTAGGCATTGCGGACCTGGCCGAAACTCTGTGCGCGGGTGTCGGCCTCGTAGATCGAGACCGGGAAGACGATGCTGTCGATGGTCGGCGGGGTGTTGGCGAGATCGACATTGATGACCTCGTCATCGCCTTCGCCCTCACCGGTCTTGTTGTCACCGGTGTGCTCGATGGTGCCCTCCGGCGACTTCAGATTATTGAAGAAGACGAAGTGCCCGTTCGACACGACCTTCTTCTCCGGGTTCAGCGCGATGGCGCTGGCATCCAGATCGAAGTCGGTCCCGGTGGTGGTCCGCAGATCCCAGCCCAGGCCGACGGCCACCGCGGTGAGATTCGGGGCCTGCTTCGTCAGCGATACGTTGCCGCCCTTGGTCAGACTGACACCCATTGTGCTTCTCCCATCGATTATTACGGCGACCTGCCTCCGAGTCGCCATTGCACGGAGTTCGGCTCCGCACCGCGTCCAACGTCGTTGCGCACGGGAAGGTTCCGGCCCGAGATGGGCCGGGCGCGGCTCGCCGGGAACGGGGGTCGTGTTCCAGGTCACTTCGGAATAGCCTGACTATGGTCCAACGTTAGCTTGGTTGCCGCATCAACCAATGGTGCGTGATGGCGTCAGCACTGACACTCGGCCTATTCGAAGGAGTTTCGATGTCCACTGAAATCAAGACCCTGACCCCCGGCACCTGGGTGATCGATCCCGCCCACTCGACCCTGGGCTTTTCGGTACGGCACCTCATGGTCAGCAAGGTCCGCGGCCGTTTCACCGATTTCTCCGGCAAGCTCGTCGTGAACGAGGACGGGACCGCGTCGGCCGAGGTCGAGATTCGGGTCGACTCCGTGACCACCGACAATGACCAGCGGGACGCGCACCTGCGTACCGCGGACTTCTTCCATGCCGAGCAGTTCCCGGTGGCGACCTTCAAGTCCACGGGTTTCCGGGTCGACGGCGACGACTTCGTGGTCGACGGCGATTTCACGATCCGTGGCAATACCAAGCCGGTGTCGCTGAAGGTCGAATTCCTCGGCGTGAACCCGGGTATGGGCCACGGCCCGGTCGCGGGCTTCGAGGCCGAGACCGTCGTGAGCCGCCGCGATTTCGGCATCGATATCGATATGCCGCTGCCCGACGGCGGCGGTGTCGTGGTCGGCGACAAGATCACCCTCAACCTGGAGGTCGAAGTCGGCCTGCAGTCATGAGGTAATGGTGTTACGCGGCGGAAACCGGAGCGCCACAACGGAGCTCGAATATCTTTCGAATGATCGAAAATACTTCCGACGTCACTCCGGTCACCGCTGATCTGGTTCTCATCTGCATCGATGTGCAGCAGGACTTCGCACCGGCTCGGGGCGTTGATGGCGGTGCGGCCCCGCAGATCACCGCCCTCCGAGCGCTGATCGACACCGCCCGCGAGTACCGCGTCCCGGTCGTCTTCATCCGAGAGCTGCACCATCCCACCCACACCGACCTCGGCCGCGAAGTGGACGGGGTGGAAGACCTGCACACCGTCGAGGGCACGCCCGGCGCCGACTACGTCCCCGGATTCGGCCCGCTCCCTACCGAATACGAGGTCCGCAAACGCCGCTATTCGGCATTCTTCGGCACCGACCTCGACATCATCCTGCGCGGATACCAGGCCCGCACCCTCATCCTGACCGGCGGTCTCACCGATGTGTGCGTGCACTACACGGCGGTGGACGCACACCAGCACGACTATCACTTCCGTGTTGTGGAGGACGCCGTCTACGGCTCTTCCGTCCCAGCTCACGCGGCTGCGCTCGAGGCCATGGCCTACCTGCAGCGTGATGGCGTGATCTCTGCCGGCGAGGCGGCGGACCTGCTCATGAAGGGTGAGCTACCCACACGGTAACCGATGTCGCTGGAGGGTTGCCCGAATGTGAAATGCCCTTCGGCGCTACGGGATTCGGCGGGCTCGCGGAGCCTCGATCCGGTTCCGGGGATGTTGTGCGCGAGGGGGGACTTGAACCCCCACGTCCGTGGACACCAGAACCTAAATCTGGCGCGTCTGCCAATTTCGCCACTCGCGCTGATGGTACGACCGTCCAAACTTTACCGGGCGAAACGAGGATCGCGAAGCATCGGGTGGGTGTGGCGTACTGGTCGGTAACCCTACCTGGGATTATAACGATTCGATAAAGGGCAATATGAGGAATCCTCACATTTCCTACACCGATGTAACCACCCTCACCAGCGACTTCAAACATGAGGGAGGGTCATGTTTCTAGTCGTTCTGGTACGTCCGTGCAGAAATACTCGAGGGTAGGTGCTTTGGCGGTAACCAAACATGAGGAGATCCTCATGATTTTGTGGAATCCTCGCCATTTACCAGGGCCAGTTGGCCGGAGGAACACCTGCGCACCGTGAGCGCGGCCCAGTCCTGTGGGGACGGGGACGCCAGGAGAAGGAAGTCGAAGTCTTGACGATCAACGAGAGCACCGGAACCGGGTCGAAGGCCGAGCTGGCGAAGAAGAGCCGGGATAGTGGAGTCAGGTCGTCGCTGCTGGACCGGTTGCTGGGGGGTGCGCCCTATGCGCTGGCGTTCGGCGGACAGGGTGCCCAGTGGCTCACCGAGCTCGAGGAGATCGGCCGGGACAGTGCGCTCGAGCCCGAACTGACCGCGCTGGTCAACGAGGCCGCGGAGCAGCTGGCGCCGGTTGCCGCGCAGCTGCTCGTGGTGCGCCCGGTCGGTTTCGACCCCATCGGCTGGATGCTCGAGGAAGAACTCGCCGACTCGGAAGAGGGGGAGGTGTCGGCGGCGCCCTCCGCGCAGGTGTTGCGTTCCGCCGCGGTCTCCATGCCGGGTGTGTTCCTCACTCAGGTGGCCGCGCTGCGGGCGCTGCGCCTACAGGGCCTGGATATCGTCGAGCACGCTCCGGCCGCCGTCGTCGGACATTCACAGGGGCGCATTGCCGCCACGGCCGCCGAAGCCCACGGGCAGCGCGATGCCGAGTTGCTGGCCATCGCCCAGTTGATCGGCGCCGCAGCCGGACTGGTGGCGCGTCGTCGCGGGCTGATGCCGCTCGGTGAGCGCTCGCCCATGGTCGCGGTCTCGAATGTCGATCCCGAGCAGTTGCAGGCTGTGGTCGACGAGGTCTCGCGCGGCGTGGACGCCGACAAGGCCGCGGTGCTCTCCATTCGCAACGGCCGCCGGCGCGCGGTGCTCAGCGGCCCGGTGGCGCAGCTGGATCGAGTACGGCAGCGCAGCGCGGAGATCCACGAGGAGCAGTCGAAGGAGCGCGACGCCAAGAAGCGTGGCGGCTCGATCTTCGCGCCCGTATTCGAGGACATTCCGGTCGAGGTCGCCTTCCACCACCCGGCGCTCGCCGACACCGTGGAAATGGTGCGCGGCTGGGCCGGGCAGTGTGGACTGGACGCCGAGCTGGCTGCGGCCCTCACGCAAGAAGTACTGGTCGATCCGATCGACTGGGTCGCCATTGTCGACCACACCGTTTCTGTTGGCGCGCAGTGGATTCTGGATCTGGGCCCCGGTGACCTGCTCACCCGCCTCACCTCCGGCTCGCTGAAGGGCACCGGCGTCGGCGTCCTGGCCGCCTCCACCCGTCCGGGCCAGCGCAGCCTGTTCACCCCCGGCGCGGCCCCCGAGGTCGCCCCGGCCTGGGCGGAGTTCGCACCCAAGCCGGTGCGCCTGCCCAACGGCCGCATTGTGGTCGAGACCGCGTTCACCAAGCTCACCGGTCGCTCGCCGATCCTGCTCGCCGGTATGACCCCCACCACCGTCGACGCGAAAATCGTTGCGGCCGCGGCCAATGCGGGCCACTGGGCCGAGCTGGCCGGTGGCGGTCAGGTCACCGAGCAGATCTTCGCCGACCGCGTGCATGAGCTCGAGACGCTGCTGCAGCCGGGGCGCACCGTGCAGTTCAACTCGCTGTTCCTGGATCCGTACCTGTGGAAGCTGCAGCTGGGCGGTAAGCGCCTGGTGCAGAAGGCCCGTACCGCCGGCGCCCCGTTCGACGGCGTCATCGTCACCGCCGGTATTCCGGAGCTGGACGAGGCCGTCGCCCTCATCGAGGAGCTGACCGAGGTCGGCATCACCCATGTCGCCTTCAAGCCCGGCACCGTCGCTCAGATCCGCGCCGTGCTCCGAATCGCGGATGCCGCACCGGATTACGCGGTCATCATGCATATCGAGGGCGGCCGCGCCGGTGGCCACCACTCCTGGGAAGACCTCGACGACCTGCTGCTCGAGACGTACGCGGCGCTGCGCACCCGCGCGAATGTGGTCGTCTGCGTCGGCGGTGGCATCGGCACCCCCGAGCGTGCCACCGAATACCTCACCGGCACTTGGTCGCAGGTCTACGGCTACCCCGTCATGCCGCTGGACGGCGTGCTGGTCGGCACCGCCGCCATGGCGACCCTCGAGGCCACCACCACCCCCGAGGTCAAGCAGCTGCTCGTCGACACCCCCGGCACCCCGGACTGGGTCGCCGCGGGCACCGCCACCGGCGGAATGGCTTCCGGCCGTAGCCAATTGGGCGCGGACATCCACGAGATCGACAATGCGGCCTCGCGTACCGGCCGCCTGCTCGACGAGGTCGCCGGCAATGCCGATGCGGTCGCCGAGCGTCGCGCCGAGATCATCGAGGCCCTCGACGGCACCGCCAAGCCGTACTTCGGCGATATCGCCACCATGACCTACCTGGAGTGGCTGGAGCGCTACGTCGAGCTGGCCGTCGGCCTGGATCGCCGCAAGGATTTCGACTGCGGTGGCGACTTCGCCTCCGCCATTGCCGATGCCACCGCCTCGGTCTGGCTGGACATCACCTGGCGCAGCCGTTTCGCGGAGATGGTGCGCCGCACCGAATCTCGCCTCAATCCGGCCGATCGCGGCGAGATCGAAACCCTCTTCGCCGACGACGCCGACTTCGAGACCCCGGTCAAGGCCATCTGCACGCTGAAGGAGCAGTACCCGGCCGCCGCCGCGACCGTGCTGCACCCGGCCGACGTCCCGTTCTTCATCTCGCTCTGCAAGACCCCCGGCAAGCCGGTCAACTTCGTGCCCGTCGTGGACGGCGATGTGCGCCGGTGGTGGCGCTCGGATTCGCTGTGGCAGGCGCATGATCCGCGCTACACCGCCGATCAGGTCTGTGTCATTCCGGGCACCGTCGCCGTCGCCGGTATCACCCGCGTGGACGAGCCGGTCGGTGAACTGCTCGACCGTTTCGAGCAGGACACCGCGTACTCCCTGGTGCGCGGGGGCGTTGTCCCGGCCGCCGTCGACGGCCGGCGCCGCGCCGATGTCACCGCCGGCGCCATCGACATCGTGCTCGCCGCACCGGATGTGCAGTGGTCCGGCCGCACCACCGTCAACCCGATCCACCGCCTCGGCGATCTGCACGAGTGGGCCGTCGACGAGCAGGGTGCGAGCCATGCGCCGACCGGCGCCACGCTGCGTCCCGCCGACGGACCCGAATCCGACAGCGCCTATGTGGAATTGACGGTTCCGCTGCTCGGCCGCGATGCCGTGCGGATCCGCATTTCCGTTCCGGCCACCGTGTACAACGGTGGCGCACCGGTCATTACCGAGGACGATGCCCAGACCGCCATGTCGGCGCTGCTGGCCGTCGCCGCCGGTCAGGCGCTGCCCGAGGTGAAGACCGTCGACGGCACCAAGGTCGCGCATTTCAATGTGGCATGGAGCCC
The DNA here is from genome assembly GCF_045040085.1 of Nocardia sp. NBC_01388. Lineage (NCBI taxonomy): Bacteria > Bacillati > Actinomycetota > Actinomycetes > Mycobacteriales > Nocardiaceae > Nocardia > Nocardia sp. NBC_01388. Next base: position 4,978,197 of record NZ_CP109553.1, on the reverse strand, counting down.
GGACCTGATCGCCGATCACGCCGGTGTCACCGGCTCCGGTATGCCGGAGAACCTCAGCACCCTCGGCCGCACCGTTCCCGATGTGCTCGTGGGCGCCTGCTGGCCCGCCGTCTTCGCGGTGCTCGGCGCGACCCGCACCGCCGATGACAAGAGCGTCATCGAGGGCATGCTCGATCTCGTCCACCTGGATCACCGGATTCAGCTCAACGGCCAGTTGCCTTCCGCCGCAAGCGTGCTCGCGGTGCGGGCCGAGGCCGGCGAGACCGTCGACACCGATATGGGCCGCGTCGTCGAGGTGCGCGTGCGCATTTCCGGCATGCTCGACAAGCCGGAGACCGGCCTGTCCATGCCGACTGTCGCCACCCTGACCGAGCGTTTCGCCATTCGCGGTCGCATCGGCGGCAACGAACTGACCGATCCGCCGCGCGCCGGCGGCGTGCTGTCCGACCAGGCGAGCGACACCCCGCGTCGCCGTCGTCGCGATGTCACCCTCACCGCACCGCGCGCCATGGCCGCCTTCGCGCAGGTCTCCGGCGATCACAACCCGATCCACACCAGCGAGGCCGCCGCCAAGCTGGCCGGACTCGGCAGTCCGATCGTGCACGGCATGTGGCTCTCGGCCGCTGCGCAGCACGCGGTGTCGGCCATCGACCTCAGCGATAAGGTGCCGCCGCGCACCCTCACCTCCTGGACCACCCGCTTCCTCGGCATGGTGCGCCCCGGCGCCCAGATCGATGTGCGCGTGGAGCGGATCGCCGTGGATCAGGGCAGCGAGATCATCGAGGTCTCCTGCCGCATCGAGGGCGATCTGGTCATGACCGCCACCGGTAAGGTCGCCGCGCCGAAGACCGTGTACGCCTTCCCCGGGCAGGGAATCCAGACCAAGGGCATGGGTCTGGACGCGCGCACTCGCTCCAAGGCCGCCAAGGAGATCTGGGATGCCGCCGACAAGCACACCCGCGAGGCCCTCGGCTTCTCGATTCTCGCTGTGGTGCGCGACAATCCGACCTACCTCAAGGCCCGCGGCGTCGAATACCGGCACCCGCAGGGCGTGCTGCATCTGACCCAGTTCACCCAGGTCGCCATGGCCACCCTCGGCGTCGCGCAGGTCGCGGAGCTGCGCGAGGCGGGCGCCTTCATCGAGGGCGCGATGATGGTCGGGCACTCGGTCGGTGAGTACAACGCGCTCTCGGCCGTCGCCGGAGTGCTGCCGCTGCACGCCGTCCTCGAGGTGGTGTTCCAGCGCGGTTCCGCCATGCACGAGCTGGTCCCGCGTAATGCGCAGGGGCTCAGCGACTATCGCCTGGCCGCCATCCGCCCGTCGCAGATCGGCGTGGCCGATCACGAGGTCGTCGACTTCGTGAACCGCATCGGCGAGGCCTCCGGTGAGTTCCTGGAGGTGGTGAACCTCAACCTGCGCGGTTCGCAGTACGCCATTGCGGGCACCGTCGCCGGACTCGACGCCCTCGAGGTCGAAATCGAGCGGCTGCGTGCGGAAACCGGTGGCAAGCGCGCGTTCGTCGTCATCCCGGGCATCGATGTGCCGTTCCACTCCACCGTGCTGCGCGCCGGTGTGCCGGAGTTCCGGATCAAGCTGGAGGGCCTGCTGCCCGCCGACCTGCACCCGGAACTCCTTGTCGGACGCTACATTCCGAACCTGGTGCCGCGGCCGTTCAACCTGGAGCGCGAATTCATCCAGGAGATCGCCGATTACGTGCCGTCCGAGCCGCTCGCCGAGGTGCTGGCGGACTGGGACGAGTGGGCCGCCAAGCCGGTCGAGCTGTGCCGCGTGGTGCTCGTGGAGCTGCTGGCCTGGCAGTTCGCCAGCCCGGTGCGCTGGATCGAGACCCAGGATCTGCTGTTCACCGATGCCGAGCACGGTGGCCTGGGTGTGGAGCGGTTCGTCGAGGTCGGCCTGGCCGCCACGCCGACCGTCGCCAACCTGGCCTCCAATACGCTGAAGCTGCCGGCCTTCTCGAACGCCACGGTCGAGGTGCTCAATATCGAGCGTGAAGCCGCGATCGTCTACGCCACCGACACCGATCCGGCACATGTGGACGAGCCGGAGGACACTCCGGTCGAAACCGCCGCTGCCGCAAGCGCTCCGGCTGCCGCCGCACCCGCAGCCGCCCCGGTCTCCACGGGTGGCCCGCGCCCCGACGACATCGCGTTCGTCGCCGCCGACGCCACCCGCGTGCTCATCGCGCTGTGGACCAAGCTGCGCCTGGACCAGATCGGCCCGGTGGACACCATCGAGGGCCTGTGCGACGGCGTCTCCTCACGGCGTAATCAGCTGCTCGTCGACCTCGGCGCGGAGCTGTCGCTCGGCGCCATCGACGGTGCGGCCGATGCCGATATGGGCGCACTGGCCAATACCGTCGACCGCCTGGCCCGCACCTACAAGCCGTTCGGCTCGGTGCTGTCCGATGCCATCGGCGATCACCTGCGCAAGGTCTTCGGCCCGTCCGGTAAGCGGCCCGCCGCGATCGCCGAGCGCGTCAAGAAGGTCTGGGAGCTCGGCGACGGGTGGGCCAGCCATGTCACCGCCGAGGTTTCGCTCGGCACCCGCGAAGGCGCCAGCGTGCGCGGCGGGGATATGGGCGGACTCGTCACCGGCGGCCTGAATGACGCTGCCGCCGTGGACAATGCCATCGATACCGCCGTGCAGGCCGTGGCCGCACGCCGTGGCATCGCGGTCTCCATGCCGTCCGCCGGCGGCGGCGGGGGAGCGACCGTCGACGCCGCCGCCCTGGGCGAGTTCACCGAGCAGATCACCGGCCGCGACGGCGTGCTCGCCACCGCCGCCCGCGTGGTGCTCGAACAGCTCGGCCTGGCCGAGCAGCTGTCCGCGCCGGAAGCCTCCGACGACACCCTCGTCGATCTGGTCTCCGCGGAGCTGGGCACGGACTGGCCGCGTCTGGTCGCGCCCGCCTTCGACGCCCGCAAGGCGCTGCTCATCGACGACCGGTGGGCAAGTGCGCGTGAGGATCTGGCCCGGCTGTGGCTGGGCGACGATACGCACGCCGCCGAGCTCGCCGTCACCGGTTTCGCCGGTGCCGGGGAAGCCGTTGCCGTGCAGGCGAATTGGTGGCGCGATCGTGCCAAGAGCGAAGCTCGCTCGGTACTGGCCGGTGTGTACGGCCGCATCGCCGAGGCCGCGCTGACGAGTGAGGACCCGGGCGTCTGGTCCGACGATATCGCCGTGATCACCGGTGCCAGCAAGGGTTCCATCGCGGCGGCCGCCGCCGGACGCCTGCTGGGCGGTGGCGCGACGGTCATCGTCACCACCTCCAAGCTGGACGACAGCCGGATCGGCTTCTACAAGAAGCTCTACCGCGAGAACGCCCGCAACGGCGCCGCCCTGTGGGTGGTCCCGGCGAATATGGCCTCCTACACCGATATCGACGCCCTGATGGACTGGGTCGGCAACGAGCAGGTCGACAATGCCGGTGGCGCGAAGATTCTCCTCAAGGAGGCGATGACTCCGACGCTGCTGCTGCCGTTCGCCGCCCCGCGAGTGGCCGGTGACCTCGCCGATGCCGGCGCCCGCGCCGAAATGGAGATGCGGGTCCTGCTGTGGTCGGTGGAACGCCTCATCGGCGGTCTGTCCCAGCTGGGCGCGGATCACAATGTCGACGCGAAACTGCATGTGGTGCTGCCGGGTTCGCCCAACCGCGGCCTCTTCGGCGGTGACGGCGCGTACGGCGAGTCCAAGGCCGCCCTCGACGCCGTGGTCGCCAAGTGGCGCGCCGAGAAGTCCTGGGCAGACCGGGTCACCCTGGTGCACGCGCTCATCGGCTGGGTGCGCGGCACCGGGCTCATGGGCCATAACGATCCGCTGGTCGCCGCTGTCGAGAAGGCCGGGGTGCACACCTGGTCCACCGAGCAGATGGCCGATGAGCTGCTCAAGTGGTGCACGTCGCGGGCTCGCGTCGTCACCGCCGGCGGCCCGCAGCAGATCGATCTGACCGGTGGCCTGGCGCGCGCCAAGCTGGACCTGTCCGCGCTGGCCAGGGAGAGCATGGAAGCCGCTGCGGCGGAAGAGGATATCGAGGAAGGCCCCGTCACCATCGCGGCGCTTCCGGCCCCGCCGACGCTGAGCTCCAAGCTGCCGATCCCCGAATGGGGTTCGGTGACAGCCGATCTCGACGATATGGTCGTCATCGTCGGCGCCGGTGAGCTCGGACCCTACGGCTCGGCGCGCACCCGCTTCGAGATGGAGGTCTCCGACCAGCTCTCCGCCGCGGGCGTGCTGGAGCTGGCCTGGACCACGGGCCTGGTCACCTGGGAGAACGAGCCCAAGGCCGGCTGGTACGACACTGAATCCGGTGACTACGTCGAGGAATCCGAGCTGGCCGAGCGCTACCACGACACCGTGGTCGAGCGCTGCGGCGTCCGCCGGTACGCCGACGACGGCGCCATGGTCGACAACACCGCACCACTGCTCACCTCGGTCTTCCTGGACAAGGATCTGTCCTTCGTGGTGAACAGTGAGGCCGAGGCCCGCAGTTTCCACGCCGCCAACCCGGAGCAGACCGTCATCACGCCGGTCGAGGGCACCGGCGACTGGCAGGTGACACGCAAGGCGGGCACCGAAATTCGGGTGCCGCGCAAGGCGAAGCTGTCCCGTGTGGTCGGCGGGCAGATCCCCACCGGCTGGGACCCCACCCGGTTCGGCATCTCCGCCGATATGGCCGGTTCGGTCGACCGGGTCGCGCTGTGGAACATCGTCTGCACCGTGGACGCGTTCCTCGGCTCGGGTTTCAGCCCGGCCGAGCTCATGCAGTGGGTGCACCCGTCGCTGGTGGCGAACACCCAGGGCACCGGTATGGGCGGCATGTCGTCCATGCGGTCGCTGTACATCGACAACCTGCTCGGTGAGTCGCGGGCCAACGACATCCTGCAGGAGGCGCTGCCGAACGTCGCTCTGGCGCACGTGGTTCAGAGCTACGTGGGCAGCTACGGCGGCATGATCCACCCGGTCGCCGCCTGCGCCACCGCCGCGGTCTCCGTCGAGGAGGGCGTGGACAAGATCAAGCTCGGCAAGGCCGATCTGGTCGTCGCCGGCGGTTACGACGATCTCGGCATCGAAGGCATTGTCGGCTTCGGTGATATGTCCGCCACCGCCGATTCGGCGGTCATGTCCGCCAAGGGCATCAGCGACCGCTACTTCTCCCGGGCCAACGATCGCCGCCGCGGCGGCTTCGTCGAATCCATGGGCGGCGGAACGGTTCTGCTGGCTCGCGGCAGCGTCGCGCTGGAAATGGGCCTGCCGGTGCTCGGTGTGGTCGCGTACGCCCAGTCCTTCGCGGACGGCGTGCACACCTCCATCCCGGCCCCCGGCCTGGGTGCGCTCGGTGCGGGTCGCGGCGGCGCGGAGTCCAAGCTGGCCAAGGAACTTCGCAAGCTGGGTGTGGCGGCGGACGAGGTCGCGGTGATCTCCAAGCACGACACCTCCACGGCCGCAAACGATCCCAACGAGTCCGAGCTGCACGAGCGGCTGGCGAATGCCATCGGCCGCTCGGAAGGCGCACCGCTGTTCGTGATTTCGCAGAAGACCCTCACCGGTCATGCGAAGGGCGGCGCGGCGGCCTTCCAGATGATCGGCCTGTGCCAGGTGCTCGAGCAGGGCGTCATCCCGCCCAACCGCAGCCTCGACTGCGTGGACGAGAAGATGCAGGCGTACCCGCACCTGGTGTGGGTCCGCGAGGCCATGGATCTGGGCGAGCGCTTCCCGCTCAAGGCCGGTCTGGTCACCTCGCTCGGCTTCGGGCACGTCTCCGGCCTGGTGGCGATCGTGCATCCGCAGGCGTTCATCGCGGCGCTGGATCCGGAGAAGCGCGAGGAGTACCAGCGTCGCGCCGAGGAGCGTCAGCTCAACGGACGTCAGCGCCTGACCGAGGCCATGTGCGGCGGCGCCCCACTGTACGAGCGCCCGGCCGATCGCCGCCTCGGCGGCGACGGCACCCCCGCCAAGAAGTCGCGTCAGCTGGAAGCCGACATGCTGCTCTCGGCCCAGGCCCGCCTGGGCACGGACGCAACGTATGTCGCGGTTCCGCCCGGACCGGCATGCCGGTAACAATCGACAGGTTTGCGCCGCACCACCTGCGGCGCCACTGAACTCATGACCGGTGGAGCCTGTGAATGCGTAGGCTCCACCGCAGTTGATTGGGCGCTCATGACTGTCTCCCATCAATTGATCGTTGTGAGGTCGGGAAGTGCGTTGGAATGGTCCGGACAATTCGGATTGTGTGAAAACCATTGTTTCGGAACGGATTTCGTCTTCCAATCGACAAATTGTAGTGATAATGTTCGAATATGCGTTCGAATGCACAGGCTCGCGCCGCCGTCGTCACCGAACGCGTGGTGGCACGGCAATTCGCGTTCACCACTCGCGCATATATGGCGGTCGATGAGGTGAGTGGGGAATCGGTCGGGCTCGACGAGGTCGACACACGAACCGGTTGGCTGCTGAACCTGATCGCCTGTGCGGGAGCCGAACTGGTGGCCCGGCTGTGGCAGCCGGGGACCTTCGATGTGCTTGCTGCAGGTCGTGACCAGCAAGGCCGCAAGTTGCCTGCGCAAGGGCATGTGGCCGCGGCCCGATTGGGGTGGACGCCCTGTTACCCGGACGGGATATATGTGCCGTCACGGGTGACCCGGGTGGTGACTGCACAGGTCACCAGTACCCTGCGGACCCTCGCCTACCGCGACACTGCGATCGGCGTGCTCTGTTCCCGATTCGACTCGGACACAGGCCGGTTGGCGCCAGCCACCGGCTCCGAGGTCTGTGTGCCGTCGGGCTTCGCGCGAGGAGTGTGCCGTCAACTCGCCGCCCGCTCCCGCCGCGGCGAAGGTACGCAAGCAACGTGGTTGCGGATCACCGACCTGCAGGGTCCACCACAGATCGCTGCATTGGCCCGACTTTCCGCTGCTGATCGGCAGCTCGCTCAGCTCACTGTGGCAGGCGGCGAGTTGGTGTTGACGGTGAAGTTGCCGACCTGCCCAGCCCCGGCCGGGCGCGCGCAGTGGCGGTGGGTGCGGTTGACCGCCGCGATCCCGGAGCACCTGCATGGGCGGCCGGTCACCGATTGGCATCTGCCGAGCCTGGTCTTGGACCGTGGGGGTGTGCTGTGGCGGTGTGCGGGGACCGAAATGGTGCCCGCAGCCGACCCGGTCGCGGGGACTGTCGCGGTAGGAGTCGATTGGTCCCCGTCCACCCTCGGTGCCGCAGCCCTCGTGGCCGAAGGGCCAAACGGGTTGTCCTCGGACTTCCATGGTTGGACATACGATGACCGGGGGCTTGGGGTGAAACTGGCGCGCCTGCAAACCGAAGGCCAAATGCTGCATCGCAAGTCAGCGCGACTGAGGCAGCTCGCCCTCTCGGCTTCGCCCGAGGTCCGTGACAGGCTCGAGTCGAAGATCGCGGTGCTCGAGGCGCACCGCACCGCGGTGGGTGCCAAAAGGCGGAAAATCAACCGGGAGTTGGCGTTCCACTTCGCCTCCCAAGTCACCGCTTATTCCGTCGCGGCGGGCGCGCAACTCATTGCGGTGGAGGACCTCACTACCCTCGAAACCCGTTCACATGGGCGGGTCAACAACAACCGAGCCGCGCAGTCCGCCCGCCGCCAAGCTGTCGTTGCCCTCGCGCACACCGCCGCCGGGGTTGGCATTGCAGTGGTTTCCGTGCCTGCGAGGGGATCGTCCGCGTGGTGTCCGGGCTGCGACGAACCGCTCTCGCGCCCGGGCGGTTACCACAGTGCCTGGTGCGTGCGCTGCGAGGTCGGGGGTAATCGTGATCATATGGCGGGTATCAACTTGGCCAAACGTGTGTTGCTGGGTAAAACCAATGTGACTCGCCGGCGTGGGCAGATGCCGACGGTCCGGGTGACCGAGCACGCACCGGTGCGGCGGTGTCGGGATAAAACAAGCCCGACACCGCGTCAGCCGCGGCACCGCAGGGTGCGCTGTAGTTCACCCGCCATGACCGAACGGGTGGGGGTGAATTCGAATCAGTCTGTTCCTGCATCACAAGCGTCGATGTGGGACACGGTCAAACCTGTAGCGCCGCAAGGCGTTGCCGGTAGCCGTGACACACGTACATCTGTACGGTCTGCGACCGCAGTGGCAGACAGTATGAGATCTACGTAGACGCTCCGCTGGTATGTTGCCCCCAATCGACTGCATCGAGAGAAAGAATCGAGGAGTCTCGAACAGTGACGATCCTTGGTATCGGACTGGACCTGGTATGCATTTCCGAGTTCGCCGAACAGCTGGAACGCCCCGGATCGACCATGATCCGGGAGACCTTCACCGCCGGTGAACGGCGCTATTGCCAAAGCAAAGGCACCGACCCGGCCCGCAGTTACGCCGCCCGGTGGGCCGCGAAGGAGGCCGTCATCAAGGCGTGGGCTTCCTCGCGCTTCGCCCGCAGCCCGCAGATCGGCGACAATCCGTATCCGCTCATCGAGGTCGTCAATGACGCCTGGGGGCGCCCCAGCATCAAATTGCACGGCCTCACAGCGGAATTCCTGCCCCGGGTACGGGTGCACCTGTCGCTGACGCACGACGGCGATACGGCGGCCGCCATGGTGGTGCTGGAAGATCCGGGCGAACTGGCCGACCTCATCCAGGGCTGAACGCTTTCCGAAGCCGAACGGCAGGCTTGTCCGGGGCCGGACGGCGGGGCGGGTCAGAACTTGTCGGGCTCGAGCGGCGGGCGCTGCCCGCCCGTTCGCGATTCCTTCTCGGCGATCAGCAGATACGCGACCATGAGTCGCTTGAGTTCGGCGACCGCGTCCTCGTGGCTGAGGCCGTCCTGCACCGAGAAGTTCAGCATCGAATAGACGACGTGCACCAGCACCTGCGCCATCATCGAACGACGGCCGCGCGGGGTGCGGGGCATGAGCGAGCGCAACATCTGCGCTACCGCCTCGGCGAACTCCTTCTCGTGAATCGCGCCGGTGGCCCGCGTCGAGGGGGTCGACTGCATGGCCAGCCACACCTCGCGCCGGGACGGATCGGTCATCCACAGTTCGGCGAGGTGATCGACCAGCGCGTTCATATGCCGCAGCCAGTCCATGGACGGGATCTCGCCGTGGAAGTCGGCCAGCTCCTGTGAAACCGCAACCAGGTCTTGGCGATTGAGCTCGCAGACGATGACGTACTTGTTGGCGAAGAATTGGTAGAGGGTGCCGATCGGCACTTCCGCGCGGGCCGCGACCTCTTCGCAGGTGAACGATTCGAAGCCGACCTCGACGAGCAGTTCGCGCGAGGACTGCAGCAGCGCGTCGAACTTGCGCTTGCTCCGCTCCTGCGTCGGCCGGCGGCGCGGCATCAGCTCCTGCGGATCGTCCTGCAACTCCAACGCAGGGTCCGGTCGCCGCGTCGACCTGGTTCCCGTGCGTGCTTCCACGTTCAACAGCCTAGAGGTAGCGACACTCCGATGACACGCTGCGGTAGTTCGTGTGTCCCTATGTCGCGGCGGATTTCTACCCATCCGCGCCGGGAATGGTGACGAACCTTCATCGCAGCTGCTTCTCAGCTGCATGTCTCAGGGCTGATTTCACCACCGGGTCGTTTGACCTGTCGGGTTCATTTCACTGAAAGCACGACGACGTTGGAAGGCTGATCTGTGGTTGCTCCTGCTGTTGTTCGTTCCGCGGTGACCATCGGCGTTGCCACCGAGCGCGGCACCGTGCGCGCCGTGGCACTCACCGATGACGGTGACAAGTTGCCAGAACGCGTGGTCATGGAACGCGTCGAGAAGATCACCGGTGAGACGAAGGCCGATCTGGCCGCCGCGGTCGAACTGGTGCTGGAGGAGATCGCGGGCAAGCTCGGCCCGGATCGGGAGATTCTGGGTGCGGCCGTCGCCTACCGCGATGCCGCCGAGCGCCGGGCCATCGTCACCCGCCTGGCCGCGGGGCCGTGGCGGGAGGCGTCGCTGGTCTCCGCGAAGGCCGCGCACCTGTCCGTGGCGCGCGCCATGACATGGGTGGGCGAATTCGACGATCTCGCCATCTGCGAGGTGGTGCCGGGTTCGCAGGCCTTCTCGCTCATCGATTCCGGGCGCAATCGGGTGCTCGCGGCGGTGTCGCTCACCGGCGGCGGTACCACGGAGGAGGCCATGCGGGCCGCCGTGACGGCCGCCTGGGACCAGTTCGACGCGGCCGGGGTGAAGCCGGACGCGGTGGTGCTGATCGGTTCCGCCGCAGGCGAACCCGCGGTCAAGGCGGCGCTGGAGGCCGGTTTCGGCGCACCCGTCATTCCGTGCTCCGTCGCCGCGGCCGCACCGGCCATCGGCGCGGCGCTGTCCGCCATGCCGGAGGCCGAGTACGCGGGCGAGGCCGCCGAGCGCATTCGCCGCGCCCGGGGTACCGCCGCGCTTTTCGCCGCGGCCAGTGTGCTCGCGGGTGGTCTCGTCGCGGGCGGAGTGTATGCGGCCAGCGGTAATTCGAAGTCGGTGCCCGAACCGATGCTGACCGATTCCCGGGTCTCCGCGGACGCGCGCACCAGTGGCAGTGAGCATCCGGTCGCGCAGCCCGGTGTCGAAACCGGATCGGCGGGCAATCCCGCGGACGGTCAGCCGGGTGCTCCGGCCACGCCGTCCGATGTGAGCGCATCGGTCTCGGAGCAGACCGTGCCGGAGACCCCGCCCGCTCCGGATGTGATCACCATCGATCCGGCGGCCATGAACTGGGGTCCGACGAATCCCGATGCGGGACACTGGCGTCCGTCCAAACCGCTGGTGAAGTCACAGCCGGAGCCGGAGACGGGTCTGTATCAGGATTCCATCCTGCCCGCGCCGACACACGCGGCCGCGCTCACCGATACCGGCCTCTTCTCGGGTGAGAACGCACCGCCCGCGCTGGACACGCCGGAGTTCAGCAAGTGGTGGGACAACCACTGGAACATGATGCTGCAGTGGGCAGCAGCGCAGATGCTGCCGCGCGGCGTCTAGAACTGGATCCCCGTCAGGGGAACCGGGTCTCGGCAGTGCGGCTGTGTCGAGGTGGAAGAGTCCCGGCCCGGGTTGGGGGTCGGGACTCTTCCTGTTGTGCGGCTATACCGACAGGTCGCGGCGCAGCTTGGCGACGTGTCCGGTGGCGCGAACGTTGTACTGGGCCACCTCGATCTTGCCGTTCTCGTCCACCAGGAAGGTGGAGCGGATCACTCCGGTGACGGTTTTGCCGTACATGGTCTTCTCACCGAACGCGCCGTACGCGAGCAGTACGGATTTATCCGGATCCGAGAGCAGCGGGAAGGTCAGACCCTCCGCGTCGCGGAACTTGGCCAGTTTGGCGGGCTTGTCGGGGGAGATGCCGAGGACTTCGAGCCCGGCCTCGTTCAATTCGGCCAGGCTGTCGCGGAAGTCGCAGGCCTGTTTGGTACAGCCGGGAGTGCTCGCGGCCGGGTAGAAATACACGATCACCTTGCGGCCGCGGTAGTCGGCGAGCGACACCTCCTTGCCGTCCGCATCGGAGAGGGTGAAGGCGGGCGCGGTATCGCCGGGACTGAGTCGGGGGTTCTCGGTCATGCCGACACCGTAGTAGACCGGTCCGACGCGATGTGAGCGATACACTCCACAGCAGGTCGGCTCGTACCCGGACGCGCTGAGCGATTCCTGACGACCGACGCGCGAGCGACCTCGAGACGACAGTGCCGCTGAGCGCGGCTTGCAGACAGGAGTGTGACGTGGCCAGAGATACCGAGGCGATCGAGCGGGAGATCGAGGCCGCACGGAGCCGGCTCGCCAGCACCCTCGACGAACTGGCGGTGCGGGCCGATCCGCAGCGATTGGCCGACAACACCAAGCATGCGCTGATCGCGAAGGTGAATGAGCCGAAGATCAAGTACAGCCTGATCGGCGCGGGTGCGCTGATCGTGACGCTGGTGCTGGTCAAGATCTTCCGCTGAGCGACGCGAGTAAGCCGAGCGACGCGAGTAATCAGCGCTGAGCTGAGCAGTACGAAGAAACACCCGGTGCCGATGCGGCGCCGGGTGTTTCTTCGTTTTCGATATTCAGCAAGACCGGATCAGACTGTCGGGCAGGCCATTCCGGTGCCGTCGGGATCGAGGTTCGGACCGTAACCGGGCTCACCGCGGAACAGCGGCGCGCGACCGGCTGCCCGGGCTTCGTCGCAGTTGCGGAACTGGCCGCCCGCGGAACCGGTCTGAGCGAGATTGGCCGAACCGGTCGCGCCCGAGCCGGTGTCGATGACCGAGGAACCGGTACCGGACGACCCGGTCGGCACGGGGCCATCGGCGAGGGCGAGGGCGGCGGGGGCTGCAAGAGTCGTCAGTCCCGCGACGCTGGCGGTGACGAGAAGCCGGCGAACGTTCATGTATTCCTCAATGTCGGCGCAATAGGTGTTGGTGGCGGCCCGATTCGGCGCGGATGCCACCCTTGCCGCGGTGGTGCGGCAAGGTGGCCGGTACGGGTCCGGCGTCTACAGTTCCGGCGGAACGTTGCATTGTCAACCGGTATGGCTATTCATCCAGGTAAATAGCCATGCGACGGACCGCCGACGGGATGTGTTCCGCTGGAACATGTCCCATTTGTCCTGCGGCAGTCACTGTATCGTGACGCCGGGCCGTACATCCTGTGAGGACTCGCAGAGTTTCCTGCAGATCCACCGCGATCACACCGGCCGAACTCCTATTCGCCCAAACGCCTGCCGCGAAGATGTTCCGCCGGAACATGTCCCATGCGCCCCGCCTGGAAATCCTCGATGGCGTCGATGATTTCCTGCCGCGTGTTCATGACGACTGGGCCGTGCTGTACGACGAGCTCCCGAATCGGCTGGCCGCCGAGCAGCAGGACCTCCATATCTCCGGTGCGCGTGTCCTGGTGTGCGTCGGCCGCGACCGTGAGGGATTCACCACGGCCGAGCACCACCAGTTGTCCGGCGGTGACGGGGCGGCGCTCCACGCCGACCGTGCCGCTGCCGGAGACCGCGTAGACCATGGCGGTGAACTGTTGCGGCCACACCTCCTAGCTCGGGTGCTGGGTCGCCACAGTGCTCGAAGTGACCAGGCTCGCCTTTGGTGTCCATGTCAACCAAGAGGGGATACTATGTATTCCATGACCCGCTGGCTGAGTGAACAGGAACAGGCGACCTGGCAGTCGTTCATTCGCATGCGGCAGCGGCTGGACGCGGCACTGGCGACCGGTCTCGCACAGGACGGCCTGTCGATGTCGGACTACGAAGTACTGGTGGCGCTTTCGGCCGCCGGCGGGCAATTGCGCGCCAAGGAGCTCGGTGCGGAGATCTGCTGGGACAAGAGCCGGCTCTCGAAGCACCTCTCGCGCATGTCCACCCGCGGACTCATCGACCGCTGCCAGGCGGCCGACGATGCCCGCGGCCGCGAAGTGCGCCTGACCGATGCCGGTCGCCGCGCCCTGGAAACCGCCGCACCCAACCATGTGGAGCTGGTACGGCGGCTCTTCATCGACGAACTGACCGAGACCGAAGCCGAGGCCGTGCGCTCACTGGCCGACAAGGTGGTCGTCGAAGTCGAACGCACCGACGTGCCCGGCATCGGCTGAAAGCGGTACCGGCTGCTCAGCTTTCGGTCGCGGGCTTGTCGAACTGTGCGCGCTTCCAGTCGCCGAAGGGCTCGTCGCGCTCGCGTACGGCGTCGCGGAAACCGGTTGTGGCGGCGCGCAATTGGAAGGCGTAACCCTCGCGAGTGTGGCGGGAGATGCCGTCGAATACGGTGCTGATCATGCCGGAGTTCGCGACGCCCTGGTTGAGCAGTGCGCTGTTGAGCGCCAGTTTCGCCATGATCAGCTGATTGATCGGGACCTGCGAAATGCGTTGCAGCAGATCCTCGGTGCGCTCGTCGAGCTGATCGGCGGGTGCGGACTCGATGGCCAGGCCCCACTCCTGCGCCTGTTTGCCGCTGAGGCTGTCGCCGGTGAACAGCAGTCGTTTGGCGCGTTGATCACCGACCCGGTGCGCCCACATCCCCGCCGCCGGAATGCCCCAGGTGCGGGTGGGCGGGTAGCCGAAGCGGGCGTCGTCGGCGCAGATGATCTGGTCGGCGTACAGCGCGATATCGGTGCCGCCCGCGATGGCGAACCCGTGCACCTTGGCCACCGTCGGCTTATTGGCGTACAGCAGGCTGGCGAAGCCGCGATTGAAGCGTGACATCATGGCGTAGTCGACCATCGGATCCCAAGTGCCCCAGGGATTGTGATTGCGCGCCTGCACCACCGGATCGAGCACGGTGCCCTCGGTGGGTTGAGCGCCCTCTGGGGGCGCGAAACCATTCTCGGCGAAGATAGACAGGTCGTAGCCGCCGCAGAAGCCCTTACCGCGCCCGCTCAGCACGATCACGTGCACTCGGGGATCCAGGTCGGCGCGCTCGACGGCGGCCGCCAGCTCGATCGGGGTGTCCGAGGTGATGGCATTGCCCTGCTTCGGGCGATTGAAGGTGATGCGCGCGATGCGGCCGGTCACCTCGTAAGTCAGTGTGCGGCCGGTGATTTCGCCCTCGGGCTGCGGGCGGCCGGTGAAGAGCGAGTCTTCGCCGCCGATGAGGTCGTCACGCCAGGCGGCGGGGCGGGTCCCGGCGTGCTGCTCGGAGGGTCCGGAGGGGCTGCTGCCGGAGGGTGTGGCGGGGCGTTCGGATTCGGCTGACACCCAAGCAGTGAACCCCCGTTCATTTCTTGCTGTCAAGACCCGGCGGCGTAGTGCGGGGTAGTTCAGCTGCCCCAGGGCCGGATCGGCGGCTTCACCCAGAGGATCTTCTCGTCGGCATGCTCCCGCTGCGCCGCCGGATGCTCCGGATTCCGAGCCGCCCAGCCGTCCTTCTCGACGAGCAGTTCCGCCACCGCCTGCCACGTCTCATCCGTGCTGGGCGGATTGGTATCGGCGGCCCGGGCCAGCTTGCGCCGCTGCGTCGGCGGCAAGGCCAGCAATTCCGGCCCGCTGATGCCGCGAGCCCAGATGAATGCCGCCAATCGTCGAGCCTTGTCCTCGCGGCTACGGCTCGCATGATCGGAGTGCGCGTAGTCGGCCATATCGCATCCCCGCAGGTAGTCCACTATGTCCAGCCGACCCTACCGCAGCGCCGGGCGGCGGCCGGCAGGTAGTTCGCCGGGCTCTCCGGAAGCTTTCCGGCACCGGCGCGGGTCCTCGGCGGTTACCGTTAAACCCATGCCGGATGCCGCCGCCAGCGCCGCCCAGCTCGTT
This sequence comes from Nocardia sp. NBC_01388, assembly GCF_045040085.1. Classification (NCBI taxonomy): domain Bacteria; kingdom Bacillati; phylum Actinomycetota; class Actinomycetes; order Mycobacteriales; family Nocardiaceae; genus Nocardia; species Nocardia sp. NBC_01388. Next base: position 4,962,994 of record NZ_CP109553.1, on the reverse strand, counting down.
ATCGAACGAGCCACTCCGCAGGACTGGACAACCGTCACCGCATGGGCCGCCGCGGAGGGCTGGAACCCCGGACTACGTGATGCCGCGGCCTTTTTCGCACAGGATCCCGGCGGCTTCTTCCTCGGCCGCGTGCGCGGGGAGCCTGCCACCGCAGTCTCGGTGGTCAACTACGGCGATGACTTCGCATTCCTGGGGTTCTACCTGGTGCGACCGGACCTGCGCGGTCGCGGGCTGGGAATTGCCACCTGGAACGCGGGCCTCGCACACGCGGGCGGGCGCACTGTCGGCCTCGACGGTGTCCCGGATCAGCAGGGCAACTACCGCCGCAGTGGATTCGAACTCGCCTACAACACAGCACGTTTCGTCGGCATCCCGGATCTTCCGCCGCCGGACGGAACCGTGCGGGTCATGGGCGCCGCCGATGCCGCCGCCGTGCACGACTACGACTCCGCCTGCCTCCCAGCGGATCGCCCCGAATTCCTGCGCACCTGGCTCGGGAACCCGGGATATCGGACGCTGGTGCGCATTGTAGACGGGAACCTGGCGGGTTTCGGAACAGTCCGTCCCGCAAGGGATTCCCATCGGATCGGACCCCTGTTCGCAGACGACGCCGATACCGCCCGGCAGCTGCTCGCCGCACTGGCCGCGCAGGCCGGCGGAGCCTCCGTGGCCGTAGATGCCCCGCTGCGCAACAGCTCCGCCGTCCGCCTGTGCGAAGAAGCGGGCCTGAAGCCGAGTTTCGAAACAGCGCGCATGTACACCGGTCCCGTCCGATCGCACTGCCGGGACAAGGTTTTCGGCGTCACCACGCTCGAACTCGGCTGAGCTACAGCGGGCGAATGGATTCGGCCAACTGCTCGGCGGCGGCTTTGTCGACCGGCGCCTTGGCATCGCCGATCCAGCTGACCCACCAGCGCCGGTCGCCGGATTGGACTACGGCGGAATAGATCTCGGCCTCGGGGCTGGAAGCGGTGTCGAAGGAGATGCGGTAGAAGCATGACTCGCCAGCGACCTCACGGCCTTCCAGGTCGAGGGTTTCGGTGTCCACCCGCTTGCCGGAGTCCGGGAAGAAGAACTCGCCCATACCGGAGCCGAGTGCGCAGGCGGCCCTGGTGTCATCGGATTCGGCTGCGGCGAAGAGGGATCGGTCGAGCTTGCCGAGCAGGATCATGCCGTCGCCGCCACCGGACCGCTGCAGGGCGACCTGGCCGAAGACCAGGTGCTCGTCGTCGCTCTCCTGTGGCATCAGCTGCCACCCGTCAGGAGTGACGAAGCTCAGGCCCGCCGCACGGCTGACGGTGCGGTTGGCCTCGGCGTGGGAGCGGCGTAATTGCAGGAACGCCGAATAGCCGATGCCTGCCAGCGACGCGACCAGGGCGACGACACAGAGCGCGATGACCCCGCGCGCTATGCGCGGCGATACGGTCGGTTCGGAGATCTCGGAGACGTCGGGTCCGGGTAGCGCGGCGGCGGGTTCCGGAGGCCACACCTGGTTCGGTTCCACTCCGCGACGCTAACAACAGTGCTGGTCAGAGGATTTACAGCGGCCGATGCGGCGCGCCGGACGGGATGATCACGATCGGGCTATCAGCCCGACGGGCGGACCCGGCCTGGCGTGACGACGTGCGCGAGCATATTCCGCAGTTCGACCACCGCGGCCGGTCCCAGCGCCCGCGCCCAGTGCTCGGTGAACTGCGCCGCGGCGGCATCGGCGGCGCGGGTGCACGCCCAGCCCCGCTCGGTGAGCGTGATCAAGCGCGCCCGCGCGTCGTGCGGATGCGGATTGCGGTCGGCATAACCCCTTTTGACGAGCTCATCGACCAACTGGCTGGCCGCCTGCTTGGTCACCGCCAGATGCTCGGCGATCTCACCCACCGTCGCCCCGTCCGGCACCATCCGCACGAAGGCGAAGCCGTGCGTGGGCCGCACATCGGTGAACCCGGCCGCGACCACCCCGCGATCGATGGCATCGGTGACCTCGGCGGCGGCCGCGAGCAGCAGCATCGGCAAATCCTGGGCGGGTGCGGGCATGTGTGCATCTTGGCACTTGACAAGAAAGTCAACAAGCTTGACCATATAGACAAGCAAGTTGACTAAAGGAAGTGTTGAACATGCCGGTAATCCGCACCGCAGACATCGAGTCCCACCAGATGCACGGCTCCACCTTCACCCCGCTGGTCCGCCCGGCCACCGGCAGCGCCGAACTCTGCGTCTGGCGCCTGGAAATCGCGCCCGGCATCCAGGGTGTAGCCCACCGAATCCACCGCGAGGAAGCCTTCGTCCTTCTCGAAGGCTCCCTCACCCTCACCATTCAGGGCGAGTGCACCACGCTCACCCCCGGCGACGCGGCCGTCGCCCCCGCCGGATCCACCATCCGCCTGGACAATCCGGCCGCGGCCCCCGCCGTTGTCATGGTCACCGCGGCCGTCGGCTTCACCGGCGAACTCCCCGACGGCACCATCGTGAACCCGCCCTGGGTCAACTGAGCTCCTACTGGGCGAGCGCGAAGCGAAGTGCGCCAATGGCTTCCAGGAGAACCGGGGCAGAACAGGAGTTGGAAAGCGGGCGGAAGGCCTGCCGCGGTGGCCTGCTGGGACACCACCGCCGCCAGATCGCCACCCGCACTCCAGCCCGCGACGACGATGCGTGTGGGCAGGGGCTTTCGCGGCATCAGGCTGAACAATCCCATGGCCCGCTGCGGGCCGGGATCGAGGGTCTGGCCGTCGATCACCACATCGAAGTTCCGGAAGACCTGTGGCCGCACGGCTTTCAGTAGGCGAGAGGAACCGCGCAGCAGCGCCCTGGCGATCCGATCCACACCCGGCGCCGGGGCGCTGTGCTGTGTGATCACCGGGCCAGGAACCCCTTGTCGACCGGGATCTGGGTGCCGGTGACAACCCGGGACCCGTCGCCCGCGAGCCACACCACCACATCCGAAATCTCTTCCGGCTCGACGAGACCGTCTGCCTCGAGCAGGTTCGGTGTGTAGCTGTAGACGTAGGACGGGTACTGCTCGAACATCTTGTACATCGAGGTGTCATTGCCGAGCGGGGTATTGGTGCCGTAGGGGAGCAGCACATTCACCCGGATGCCGTACTCACCGAGCTCGATCGCGAGCGACTTCGTCAGGCCCACGACGCCGAATTTGCTTGCGGCGTAATGGCCGCAGCCCGGAGGCGCCTTGACACCGGCCGAAGAGCTGATGGTCATGATCGAGCCGCCGTTTCCGGCCTCGATCATGGCGGGCACCGTCGCCTTGATGGTGTTCCAGACGCCCGTCAAATTGATATCGACGGTTTCGGCGAACTGCTCCGCCGAGATCTCCCAGAGCCGTCCCCAGCTGCACACGCCCGCATTGGCCACCACAATGTCGAGTCGTCCGAACTGGGCAATGGCCTCGGCCACCGCGCTTTGCTGACCCTCCAGATCGCGAACATCGACCTGCTTGGTCAGGATATTGCCGCCCTCGGCCTCGACCAGCCGCGCGGTCTCTGCGAGATCGTCCGCCTCGGCCATCGAATACCCGCTGAACTCGGTATTGGTACAGGCGTCGACGGCGACGATATCCGCGCCGGCCCGTGCCAGATTCAGCACGTGCGAACGGCCCTGGCCACGCGCCGCACCGGTCACATAGGCGACCTTTCCGCTCAGCGTCTTCTCTTGCGGCGTAACGCCGGATGCTGCGACGGTCATGCACGTGCCTCGATTTCTTGTCGATCCGATTGATCTTGTGATGCGGGAGCGCCGATTCGGCTCCCGCGGGTGAACTCGTAGTCGCTGAGCGGCGAACGCCTGCTGAACCACCAAGCGCCACTGATGGTTTGGGGGCGGTAGTAGACCGCGTCACCCTGCGAGTTGACGAAGTAGGTTCGGAGTCCCGGATTGCAGTCGACGGTGTAGGTGCGAATCAGCTTCTCATTGCGGCGCATTCGGCCCACCCAGCGCTCGAAGGCCGCGGGCCGCACCTGCGCCACGGTGGCTTTGCGCCGGGTGGCCTCGGAAATGATGCGGACGGCATGCCGTGCGGTCAGGTCGATGAAGGTGTGCCAGGCGACGCCGACATAACCCTGCGGAGCGACCAGGGACCACCGGTTCGGAAAGCCGGAGTGGGCGCTGCCGCCGTAGCTGCGTAATCCATTGCGCCGGTAGTCTTCTGCGAGATCAAGTCCGGACGCGCCTACGATCTTTCCGGTGCGGTACGCCTCCGGATCGGTGAACAATTCGTAGCCGGTGGCCATCACGATCAGGTCGTAGGGCCGCTCGACGCCGTCCGTGGTGCGCATGCCCGCGGTGGTGACACGTTCGATCGGATCGGTGATCAGCGATACCGACGGCAGAGCCAGCGCCGGGAAGAAGGTGCTGCTCAGAATCGGTCGCTTCGCGAGGATTCCGTAGCCGGGGACCAGCGCCGCGCGGTCGACCGGATTCGCGACCTCCCGGCGCAGCAGCAGCCGGTACACCGACCGCCAGATCTTGTCGTACTGCGGCAGGACCGCCGCGAGCAGCGAGCGCGGAAGTTTCGGCAGCACATTGCAAATGAGCTGCAGCGGCAACTCCATCAGTGCCAGCACGACGCCGTTGAGCGCCGCGACAACACCGGGCAGCGCCAGTACCCTCTGCATCCGCGCGGAGATCTCGGAATCCGGCTTGGGCAGAATCCAGGCCGGTGTCCGCTGGTAGACGTCGACCGACTCGGCCTCGCCCGCGATTGCCGAAAGTATCTGCACCGAGCTCGATCCGGTGCCGATCAGCGCCACTCGCTTTCCGGCGCAACTGTATTCGGGATCCCATGCGTTGGGGCGCAGGATGGTGCCGGTGAACTCATCGGTGCCGGGTATCTGATCGCTGGACTTCGGATTGATATACCCGCCCATCGCATTGATGACAAACCGTGCCGTAACCGGTTCCCGCCCTGCGATATCCAGTAGCCAGACCTGGTTCCGGTCATCCCAGACCTCGCGCTCCACCGCCGCACCTCCGCGGAAGTGCGCGTAGAGGCCGAGGCGCTCCGCGACATCCCGGTTGTAGCGCTGGATCTCCGGCCCCTCGGGAAAGAGCCTGGACCAGTCCGGTTTTCGGGCGAACGGGAACTGGTAGAATAGCGTCGGCACATCGACGGCGAGGCCGGGATAGAAATTGTCCCGCCAGCTTCCGCCGAAATCATCAGCGCGTTCCAGTATGACGAAATTGGTGAGGCCTGCGCGTTGCAGATAGTGGGCGGCGGTTATTCCGCCCGGTCCGGCCCCGATGATGGCGACATCGAAATAGTCACTTGCCATCCGTTGTTCATCCTTCCACGTGATCAGCGCGGGGCAAGTCCATTGATCAAGAGATCGCTGGTGTGCCGCGCCATATCGTCCGCACTGTCGAAGCCGAGCACGACAGACGGGAGTATTTCCAAGCTGAGCAATACCCGGACGATCCAATCGCCGGCATGCATGGGATTCATTGCGCTGTCGACCTCGCCGCGTTCCTGTGCGGCTATGACGAGGGGGGCCCAGAATCCGGCCCAGCGGTAGACGAGGTTTTCGCCGTAGTGCTCCAGGAGAATCGCGATGACGCTCTCGGTGCGCAGCGGGGGAGCGAGCACCTGCGGAGTATTCATGTGCTCGTAGATCATGGCGACCGCCGCGCCTACCTGATCACGCAGGGTGACCCTGGGTTCGACAATGGTCGCCAAGCCGTCGATGAATGCATCGCAGATATAGGCCAGGCCCGCATTGAGCGCGGTTTCCTTATCGCCGAAGCAGTTGTACACCGTTCCGCGGGATACCCCGGCGGCCTTGGCGACATCGGTCAGCCGGAATCCGCGGACACCGAATCGCTGAACACACTCCGCAGCGCCGGCAACCAAGTCATTCGGAAAGTCTTCGGTTGCCGTACGCTCCATCGCGTTGTTCATGTTGAACATATTACGTCAAAGTGTTCAAGGCGGTCAATGCCCAATCCTCGAAAGGATTCGTATTCTCGGCTACGCCAACATATTTCGGCCGGCGCCGAGTTCCCGGCCGAATCCGGGTGGAATGACCAGGTCGTCCGGAGTCAGCTCGTGCACGCTGCCGCGGCCCAGACCGCGCAGCGCGGAATCGATGCCGCTGCTGAGAATGTCGAGCACATTCTCGACACCCGGCTGACCCGCGCTGGCCAGACCCCAGAGGTATGCCCGCCCGATCATGACCGCGCGGGCGCCGAGCGCGAGCGCCTTCACCACATCGCTGCCGCGCCGGATACCGCCGTCGAGCACCACTTCGATCTGGTCGCCCACCGCCGCGGCGACCGCGGGTAGCGCTCGAATCGAGGCGGGCGTCGTGTCGAGGTTATTGCCGCCATGATTGGAGACCGAGATCGCCGCCGCGCCCGTATCGACCGCGCGCTGGGCATCGTCGACGCGCATGACCCCCTTGAGAAGTACCGGGCCCGACCACTGTTCGACCAGCCACCGAATATCGTCCCAGGTGGGTGGGGTGGTCTGCATCCATTCCCCGTAGGCCTCGAAGAAGGTCGGCGAGGGTTGGCCGGGGATACCCATATTGGGGACCGTGAGATCGGGGATGCGACCGGATCTGACGAAGGTCGACAGCCAGCGCGGATGGGTGAGCGCCTGCGGACCGTAATGGATGAGAGCCTTGAGGTCGACCCGTTCCGGGATGGCTGGACTTCCCCAATCGCGGCCATGGCTGAACGACCAGTCCAGCGTGACGATCAGGCCGACAACCCCGGCGGCCTTCGCGCGTTCCATGCGCTGCAGCAGCTGATCCTTGTCGCCGGACCAGTAGATCTGCAGCAGGGTGCGGGGATTCGCGGCGGTGACCTCCTCCACGGATTTGCCCGCGAACGAACTCAGCCCCACCAGGGTGCCGCGGGCGGCCGCCGCCCGTGCGACGGCCACCTCGCCATCGGGGTGAATCGCCTGCGCACCGACCGGAGAGATGATGACCGGCAGGGAGATTCGCTGTCCGAGCACGGTGGTGGACAGGTCCCGATGCTCGCTCTGACCGACCAGATGCGGTGCGAAACCGAGCTCGTCGAAGGCTGCGATATTGTCCCGCAGGGTGATTCCGGATTCCGAGCCGGCGATCAGTGCGCCGTACACCGATTTCGGCAGGCGGCGTTCGGCTCGGCGTTGCGCCTCGGCCACTGTCTCGAACCAGAGGTTGGCCATTACTTGGATCCCTTCATTGTCGAATGTGCGGCCGATTGTGCTGTCGCAGCGCCGATTCGGCGGGGCGGTCGAGCGAGGATCGGCCGGATCGGCACGGTGGTGCGGTATCGGAGGCAACCCGCCCAGACGCCCGCGCCGTAGGCGGCGTGGTCGGCGAGCTGCCCGAGTATGAAGCGAATCGGGTCCAGCCTCGGTCGATGCTGGAAATACATGGTCAGTGGGGTACCCAGGAGCAGTGATGTGACGGCCGCACGGCTCAGCCCGCGCTGTGCCGGTCTGCCTGGACCGCGGAGTAGCAGTGCGGCCAGACCGGGTCCGGTGAACTGAATCATGAAGCGCCCCAGTCCGAGCCAGGTCTGTTGTAGCCCGGTTCGGGTGGTCGCGAGCGTGTCCGTGGCCGGCAGCCCGGCCCGGTGCAGTGCGATTCGGGTGGCCCACAGCGATAGTCCGAAAGCTACGGCGGTCGGCGCCGGTCGTCCGGTAAGCGCGGCGAGCACGGTGGCGGTATGCCACGGATGCGCCACCAGTGGAGCCATGGCATGCGGATGTCGTTGCGCCAGTGGCGCTGCCGAGGTTCCGTAGTGGAATCGCCTGGCCAGCAATTCCGGCCAGTGCTGTGGCTCCCGATGATGCACCTGGACGGCCGGTTCGTAGCGGATGCGCAGACCTGCCTCGTGCAGCCGCCAGATCAGATCCACGTCCTCGCCGAAGCGCAGGCGCTCGTCGAATACGCCGATGTCGCACAACGCGTCTCGGCGCACGATGAGCGCGGCGCTGGGGACGTACGAGATTCGGGTACCCGGTAGTACGCGCCCCTCGGCGGCACCCATATCCAAGCTGCCCGCGACCTCGCCGTAGCGTCCGGCCGACGTTGTCGAATCCAGGGTAAGGACGCGCGGAGCGACTGCTGCCACCAGCGGGTCGGCGAAATGCGGGGCGAGTTTCTCGATCCAGCCCGCGGTGGCAATGCAGCCGCTGTCGAGAAACGCGACCAAGTCTGTGCGCACCGAGTCCAGACCGGTATTTCGGGCCGCGGCGGGGCCGCCGCTGCGCGAACGACGCACCACGGTGGCCGAATGAGTGCCGGCGATGTCCGCCAATGTATTTCGATCCAGCGAGCCGTCGTCCACCACCACGGTCGGATACGCCCCGCCGAGCGACACCAGGCATTGCCGCAGCATCACCGCCCGATCCTTGACCGGGATGACGACGGTCACGGAGTAGGCGGTGTCCGGTACCGGAGGTCGTGGATGTGCCAGGCCCACATCGGTGAGTCGGCGTGCCAGGGCTGCTCCCGCAGCGGAACGCACCGGGCCGTCGCACAATTCGGCCCACGCATTGCATCCCCGCGGTGACAGCCGCAGCACTTTCATCGGCGATCCGCCACGCAGGGTATCGGTGTCGACCTGCACGGTGCCGGCATCGATCGCAAGGTGAAAGCCTTGCGGCAGACCGGTATTCACAGCGCCATCCCGCCGTCGACGGGCAGCACCGCGCCGGTGATGCCACTGGCGGCGGGGGAGGCGAGGAAGGCCAGCGCGGCCGCGATCTCCCGAGGATCGAGCAGTCGCCCGATCGGCTGCTGTGCGGCAAAGGCGGTAGGGCCGGACAGGTTGTAGAGCCGTGCGCTCTCGGCCAGAATCGGGGTATCGGTCGACCCCGGACTGACGGCATTGGCGGTGACGCCGGTGCCACCCAGCTCGACGGCCAGCGCCCGAATAAGCCCGGCCACACCCGCTTTGGCGGCACAGTAGGCCGCCAGCATCGGCAGCCCGCTGGTCGCGGCCGCGGAAGCGACGGCCAGAAAACGCCCCGAGCGCGGTTCCGGCTGCCGCAGCAGCGCCGGAATCACCGCCCGCGCAAGAGATATCACCCCACCGAGATTGACATCGAGCACCGCCTGCTCCTGCGCCTCCGGCATCTCCCACAGCGGAACACCACCGGCGATCACACCGGCGCAGGCAACCCCGGCGTCCATCCGCCCCCAACGCCGCTGCGCCTCGTCCACGGCTGCCTGAAGGGCATCACAATCCCGAACATCCGCGCGGTAGCGGTGAATCCGCCCCGAATTCCCGGCGAGCACGCGACCCCGCGCGACCACGTCATCGAGATCGGCCTCCGTAGCCATCGGATACGGCAGCGCCGAATCGTCCGCCACGCAGTCAACCGCCAGCACCGACCACCCAGCCGTGATCAGCGCCATTGTCGTAGCCGCCCCGATACCGCGTGCCGCACCGGTCACCACCGCCACCCGCCCGCTCACGGCCACGCCGATTTACCGGACGCAACAGCCATGCCCGCAACAGCCATGCCCGCGGCAGCCATGCCCGCCGCGGCTCCCCGTCGAGTCATGGCCCCTCTGACTCGAGCGTGGTGGTGTGTCGTCGAGCGCTGCGCCAGAGCGGGCTTCGGAAGGCTCGCAGCGGTCGGGTCGCAGCGTGCACCGGGCTCGGTACGGCTGCTCCCGAGGTAGTCGCCCGTACCACGCGCGCTGGCCGTGGCTGTTCGCGTCATCACGGCATTGCCGGTTCGAGCCAGGCGCTGACGTCGTCGAGCAGTGCGGCGGTGAGGGTTTCGAGCAGTCGGTGGCCGGCCTCGGGTTCGGCGGCGGTCGGGTCGCCGAGGATGCCGGTCTCGGTGACGGCGCGGACTCCTCCGATGCGCAGCAGCGGCATGATCTCGGCGAGCGGGCGGGTATCACCCGCGATCGCGTGATCCATCCGCACCCGCTCCGGTGCCAGTGCCAGCAGCATCGACGTTTCCTGGTGTCCGGCATGGGGATCGCCCTGCCAGCGCGGACAGAACAGGTACACGTCGCGCGATTCGGAGCGCAGCAGGCGGACGGCTCGGTTGATCGGTTCGGTATTGCCGCCGTGCGCGGAGACCAGCAGGACTCGGTCGAACGTGTCGAAGGCCGAGCGGCACAGCTCCACGATGAGCAGTTCCAGGGCGGTCTGCCCGATCGAGAGTGTGCCGGGGAATCCGGCGTGCTCGCCCGAGGAGCCGTAGGGGAGTGCCGGTGCCACCAGGACGTCGTCGCGGGCGCTGCGGAGCCGTTCACACAGGGCCGCGGCGATATCGGTGTCGGTGGACATCGGCAGGTGCGGGCCGTGCTGCTCGGTCGATCCGATCGGAATCGCCAGCACCGAAGTGGTTGCGCGCAAGCTGATTTCGGGTGATGTCAGCTCGGCGAGCCGAGCCATCATCGGCCGATCGGGACGGCGGGGGCGAATCCTGCCAGCGGGTTCTCATCGCAGGCGCGATCGGGGACGATGCGGTCCGGCGGTCCCCAGCCGAGCTGTACCGGAACGCTTTTGCGGGTGCGGTGTGAGTGATCCAGCGACGGCTTCGGCCGATCAGGGATGGTCGGCATTGCCAGCGCCGTGGCGCCGAAACCCTTGACGCACTCGGGATCCGGGCCGTCCAGGGGCAGTCCGGTGAAGAACTTCGCGGCCATGCATCCGCCACGGCACGCATCGAAGGCCGAGCACGAGGTGCAGGCGCCGCCGGTCTGCGGCCCGCGCAGTTCGGTGAACAGATCCGAACTCTGCCAGACCTTTTCGAAGCCCCCGGCGTCGAGGACATTGCCCGCCAGGAAGTTCTCGTGGATGGCGAACGGGCAGGCGTACACATCACCGACCGGATCGATCAGGCAGACGACCCGGCCCGCGCCGCACAGGTTCAGCCCCGGCAGCGCCTCGCCGTACCCGGCCAGATGGAAGAACGAATCGCCGGTCAGCACCTTTTCACCGTGTGCGAGCAGCCAATCGTAGAGTTCGCGCTGCTGTCCGGCGGTCGGATGCAGCTCGTCCCACACATCGGCGCCGCGGCCGGACGGGCGCAGCCTGGTGATGCGCAATTGAGCGTCGAATCGATCGGCGATGGCCTTGAACACATCGAGTTGACCGATGTTCTGCCTGGTCATCACGACCGAGATCTTGAAATCGCGGAATCCGGCACCGGTCAGATTCCGCATGGCGCGCAGTGCGGTGGCATACGAACCCGCGCCGCGCACCGCGTCATTGATCTCGGCGGTCGCACCGTCGAGGGAGATCTGCACATCGACGTAATCACTGCCCGCGAGGCGGCGCGCCACCTCCGGCGTGATCTTGATGCCATTGGTGGAGAACTTGACTCCGACGTGGTGCTGCGTGGCGTAGTCCACCAGTTCCCAGAAGTCGGGCCGCACCGTGGGTTCGCCGCCGCCGATATTGACGTAGAAGACCTGCATGCGTTCCAGCTCGTCGATGACGGCCTTGCACTGTTCGGTGCTCAGCTCGCGTGGATCGCGCCGCCCCGAACTCGACAGGCAGTGCACGCAGGACAGATTGCAGGCGTAGGTCAGTTCCCAGGTCAGGCAGATGGGGGCCGTGAGGCCGAATTGGAATTGATCGACGAGCGATCCGGCGGGGTCCGCGGCCAGGGTCATTGCTGTCGGCCTTTCATCATCGTGGGCAGATCATCGTCGAATCGGCCAGCGTGGCAAGCGCAGTGGCGTACGTGCGCAGCTGTTGCTCCGACACCCCGGCGGCCAGGCAGGCCGCGCGGGCGCTGGGCTCGGTATCGAGGCGGTCGACGACCCGCAGCAGGGTGGGGCTCTTCAGGAACGACAGTCGCCGGGTGCCGAAGTGATAGAGCAGCGCCCCGAATTGCTCCGGCCGGATCGACACCTTCGGGTGCAATCCCCAGGGGGTGTCCAGGTCGAAGCCCCGCGCCTCAGTAGACACCGCACATGCCATCGATCGAAACCGCTTCTACCAGAACCTCTTCGACGATGACATCCGCGGCCGACTGTTCGAGGGAAGTGTGGGTGGATTCGTCGTTCATACGAACTCCTTCGAGCGCGGTGCCAATTTCGGCACTGTGTGACAGATATGGTTTCGGACATTAACGGCACCGTGTGACAGAATCAAGACCCCGGCCGAAAATGAGGACATTGGTGACTCCCGACGAGCAAGACCGCGCACCCGCGCGCCGCGGCCGACCGCTGGGGACGAGTCCGCGCGCGGTGGAGCTGATCGCGATTCGCCTGTTCACCGAACAGGGCTTCGAGGAGACGACGGTCGAGCAGATCGCCGCCGAGGCGGGCATCAGCCGCCGGACGTTCTTCCGCTACTTCGAGTCCAAATCGGCTGTGCTCTGGTACCAGTTCGACGGCGAGGTCGAGCGCTTGCGGCTGGCCTTCAGCCAGGTGCCCGACGAGGTCGAGCTCATGGACGCGATCCGCCGTGTTGTGGTCGCCGCCAATGTGTATCTCGCTCAGGACGCGCCCGAACTGCGCGCCCGCATGAATCTGCTCGGCACCGCGCCCGGGGCTCAGGCCAGCGCTGGACCCCACTATGACGCCTGGGAGCGGGCCGTCAGCGAATTCGCCGGCCGCCGCATGGGTCAGCCCGCGGACGGGCTGTACCCGCTGGCGATCGGGCGGGCCACCCTCGCCGTCTGCCGCGCGGCCTTCGATCGCTGGGTGATCAGTGCGGACAGCGACCTCACCGTGTATCTGGATCTCGCGCTGCGGGCCTTGAGCGCCGGGTTCGCTCCGGCCACCGCCGAGGCCGGGGCGCAGCGGTAATCGCTGGGCGCGCTGACCCCGCGCGCGGCCGGTATCTTCATCCGCAGCGCGGGCACGCCCGTCATTCCGGACGGCGAGCGCACCACGGAGGGGCAGCTGTTCATGAAGTTCGGAAAACTACCTGCTCGGCCCGACGCTGTGCAGCTGAAGCTGTCGACGTATCTCGATTCCATTGTGCTGCCGGATATTCCGGCCGAATTCGGTCATGAGCAGGTTGTCCCCGACTATGGGATGCTCGGCAACGACACCGTCGGCGACTGCGTGCTGGCGGGTGCGGCGCACGAGACCATGGTCTGGGCGGGGGAGGCCGGTCACACCGTCCAATTCGACACCGCCGCAGTGGAATCCGATTACTCGGCAATCACCGGCTACGATCCGAAGCGGCCGGAGACCGATGTCGGTACCGATGTGCAGGCCGCCGCGTCCTACCGCCGCCGGATCGGCGTCGTAGACTCCGCCGGTCAGCGCCATCGCGTGGGCGCGTATGTGGCTCTCACTCCTGGCGACCCCGCCCAACTCGCCGCAGCCGCTTATATTTTCGGCGCTGCCGGGATGGGCTTCCAGTTCCCCGCCTATGCCATGCAGGAATTCAGTAATCGGAAGCCCTGGGATGTACAGCCCGGCACGCCCGAAATTGCCGGCGGACACTATGTCCCGGTCGTGGCCCGGCGCGGCGGCCTCTTCTCCGTCATCACCTGGGGTCGAATTCAGGAAATGACCCCCGAGTTCTACACCCGCTACTGCGACGAAGCCCTCGTCTATCTCTCCACCGAACTCCTCACCGCCGGCCGCAGCCCCGAAGGCTTCGACCTCGCCGCCCTCCAAGCCGATTTGAAGGCTCTCACCAGCTGACGCCCGGACCGCCGCCCCGGCCTCGGCTCGACGCCGACCGGGGCGGCAGCGCACAGAACATGCCTATATGGGCCACCCTCTATGTTGTTGCCGTCATTGGACCGGCACTCATGTCCGGATACCCCTCGATCGTCGCGTTCGGGGTTCTCAACCTGATCGGCCTGGTCGTGGCCGCCGCGCTGTACGTCCAGGCCTTCGCATCACTGTGGTGCGTCTACGCGGCCATAATGTCGGTACTGGTGCTCGTGCACATGGTGCGCCGCCGCCGACTCCCCGATCCGCATCGTTACCACGGTCAGCCGCTGGCTCCCTCGAACCCTTGACGCCGACCTGCGCCCAGGCCGTCGCGCAGTAGATCGAACGCATGGTGGGTTGCTCGGACCGCTTCCGGGTAGCGGTCTGCGGCGGACTCGCCCTCGACGAGGCATCGGTGATTCAGGAAGGCGAGTTCCCGCTGCACCACGATCACCTGGGCGGCGATGAGGCGCGCGGTGAGCGGATCGAAATCCTTCTCGCGCAACGCATCAGCCAACGCATCCACCCCGCGTGAGGTGTAGCGCTACCTATCGAAGCTGCGGACCAGGCGGACGGAGCCGAATCTCGTGCGGCCCGTTCAGGAGATCCGTTGCTGCAGGCACATGCGGCGGGGATCGCCGCTCTCGCGCTGGCGAAGTCGGGGCCAGACTATCGGGCCGACGCGCTAGCGGCATTGGTACGGGCTGACAGCTTCGATGTGACAACCCGGCAGACGCCGGAACAGTCCGTTGCGTACTTCTGCATGCCAGGCCATATTGCCCGTATGCGAGCCAAGGCGCTCCGTCAGCTCGGAGATCTCCCGGCGGCCATTGATGCCGCGACAGAGTCCTTGAAGCTTCAGGCAGTACGTGACCGCGCTGCCTCCCACATCTTGCTCGGCGTCATCTATGTGGATGCCGGAGAGCTCGAGGCGGGGATTGCTTCCATCCTGGCTGGTGCTGATGACGAAGCCGACAACACTTCCGCCCGGTTGTCAGGTCAGCTGTTAGACGCACGCACCTTGGTTCATATCCGCGCCCCCGGCTCAGCCTCCGCCCGCACGCTCGACGCTCGCATGGAACAACTACAGCTCATCTAGCGTGTATCACCAACTGGAAGAGCCCTCCTATTCCGTTGCAGCTGTGAACTTCTCGACCCATTGGGTGTAATGGTCGATTGCCCATTCGACGGGCGAGGCGACAACCTCCGCGCCGCCCGCCCACGGGTGCAACTCGACAATCCGATTGGCGAGTTGGTCTCGGACAGCGGCCGATGTTTTCAGGGTGACTCGCCATTCCTGACCCTCACCGAGCTTGTCGTCATGCCAGAACACCGACATCGCAGGGCCGGTCACCTCAGCGCCGGCGGCGAGCCGTTCGGCCACCACGGTCCGGGCGATCTTCTGCGCATCCTCCTCGGTCGGAGTTGTCGAGGTCACTGACCACACCCTTACCTCTGCCATATTCGCAACCCTATTCGGACATCGGTGTCCATGACGGATGTTCGGTCAGGCGTTCGCGATCGGCCAAGAGCGCACGCCCGCAAGCCTGGATGCTTGTAGCGCCAACGAGAAAAGGCTCTCCCTGGTGGTCTTTTGACTCAGGCCGATGAGGAGGCGGGGCGCAAACCGTGTCCGACAACTTCGGTCAGTGCTTCCTGATGCCCGATCTCACCACCGGTCAGGTCTCCGACGGCTGCCAAAGGGCGCTTACCGGCATCGCTCGCAGCTTCGGCGCGACCGGCAGTGTGTGGCTTTGACGGCACTGGGAAATCGCTCGAATCGGCACTCAGTGGCCGAGTTCGGTACGTCGACAACGCAACTCGCGCTCCATTTTGTGCATGGGCGATCCAGAGAACGGCAGGGTGGCGTAATCGACCGCTGCGGCAGCTCTGAGTGCGACAGTGCGCGCCGAAACCGCGGCTCGCTCGGAGAGTCCGATCTCTGCGGCGAACGCGGACCAGTCGCGGGAGCGTAACTTGCGGGTGCGGCCGGAGATCGGAAGCGCCATCGAGTCATCTCCGTAGACCAGAGTGCACGGGATGTCGAATATCGGTGCGATACCCCATTTTCCAGCGGGTGCCTCGACCACGCCGAGGTTCTTCGCGTGCAGGTCACCGTTTCCGGTGAGCCAGGCAAAGAGGAACTGCAAGTAGAGGTTTCGGCGGGCCACTGCCGGAGCCTCGGCAATCTGCGCGAGTGCGTTGACCACGGTGGCCGCATCGGGCTGATACTTCGACGCCGGAGGTAGGCCCAGCACCTGTGTTCCATCCTCGAACGCCAAGCGTCGCCACGACCGACCCTCGTGCACCCGATCGAACCGCCGCACCAGCAGACCGGTGTCGCCAATGCGGTCGGTCACCAGATTCGCCTCGGCGACAGGGATTTTCATCAACCTCGCCGCTTTCAGATGCACCGCTTCGTTCTTTACCAGATAGGGGTACTCCGGTTGCGATAGTTTGAGAATGAACCGCCCATACCGGGCCGAGAACGGCACACTGATCATCGACGCACTAGCCTTGCGCTGCACTCCGGGCAGCGCATGAGTGTCGATTTCGTCTACGAATCGCGCGAATTCGAGTTCAGCGGGCGAGTCTCCCTCGATCAATGACGGAGTATCGGTGAGCGGCTGATCAGCAGGGATGATCTGTACATCCCCGGGCACATCACTCCCCACCGCCAGCAGGAGGCTCAATTCATCGTTGATGCTGGTTTTGACCGCACGGTGCAACACGGTGAGCCGATGCCCCTCGGGCAGAAGACCTTCGAAGAAGGGTGGTACCGCGCCGGCGATGCTGCGCACCGGATCGGGGCCGAGTGGGAGCGTCGTGGCTACGGGCGTACCGCTGGTGAGATAATCCTTCGTGTAGCGAAATTCGGTCCCGCCCTCTGCTGTCCGCTCCAGAACAGCGGCGTGCCGACCGGCCTTATACACATCCGCTCGGGCAACCCGACGAAGCCCCTCGAGATCCTTCAACCGACGACGCCCAAGGTGAGTCCGACCACGTCGGCCACGGCGGCGACAGTGGCGATACTGGTCGAGCCGCTACCGTGCTCGATCTCCCGGACCGTGCGAGTGGAGGTGCCCGCCAGCTCCGCCAACTGCTCCTGTGTCAGCCGATGTCGGCGGCGGGCCGCGTGAATGGCATCCCCGATGCTCGACGCCACGGTCACCGAATCACCTCCATAAAACGGCAATATTCTGCCGATACTGTGCAGATTCAATCAGATTACATGAAGCGATATAGAAATCAGCAGAATATCGCCGATTTTCCAAATATCACCCACGACAACGGCGTCGTAGAAGCATAATAGGCAGAATACTGCCGGTTTGGTGGGAGTAGCCGACCGAGTGGGACCAGGCGGCAATGAGTTCTCGGGGTACTTGGAATCACCCGGCGGCCGCCAGGAACGAGTACGGCCCCTGGCCAGGATACCTGGTCAAGGGCCGTATTATGGTGCGCCATCAGGGACTTTGACACATATTCTCCACCCACAGACAGGCTGTAGGGGTTCATGCGCTAGAGGTTAGCCCTCGGAGCGAGCCTGGTCAAGGCATCTATCTCGATGGTTTTCGGCCGGTCCCTTGGGAATTCGAGCCGCGTAGGAGGTATTCCTCGGTGGCCGTCCGGACGCTGGAGTCTCGCCCTAGGAGTTCAGGTTACGGAAGGGTTCGCAGGGGAGACCTGGTGCGCCGATCGGGCCGGCACCGTATTGCGCGTCGTAGGCCATCAAGTGCACGGTGTTGCCGCTCTTGTCGAATCCCGCGAGCAAGATCGCTCCGGAAGTGTCCCACTCGGCGCTGGAATCGCTCGATGCCATCTCGGTCCAGAACTGCACGATGGAATCCGCCTGGTTTCCGTTGGGGGTTCCCATCGCGTCCAGGACCGCCGCCTTACCCTGGCCCAAATTCAGGTTGCACCAGGTGGTCAGCGGGCTCGTGTCCGCGTGTGCTGTGACGGCAGATGCCCCGACCACGATCGCCAGCTGGACCGCGCCGACGACTGCCGTGCGGTGCGCAAACTCGAGTAAACGGCGAAATGTCATGTCCCCACCCTTGTTTCAATGCTCGGGAACCTCCGACCCGGGTCTGAGAGCAAACACTGCCACGGGGTACCGACACAATCGGCGCCAGGTCCCGCTCCGCCACTATTCGCCGCACACTCGTTCAACGGGCTGCCCGGATGGCTCGGCGTAGCGAGAATCCGAACACCACGGCCACCAGGATCGGTAGCAGCCACCAGGCGTTCACGCCGACGCGCGCGAGCCCTGCGGTGATCACCAAACCGATGACCACGCCCGCCGCGGCGACCCAGTCGTCACCGACAATGAAGTCGTACCAGAAGGCGAAGAACGCCTTGACCAGGTTCATGGCACCATCTCCTCGTTCGCCCGTGCCCCGTCCTTGATCCGGTGGAGAATTGCGGCGGCGGCGATCGCCGCGACCGCGACCGTCGGCACCAGGACCAGGAGCGCGGCGTCGGCGTGCGGCCATTCCATCCCGGCGCCCTCACCGGACCAGAAGATGCCGAACGATGTGAGCATCACGCCGACAACGAATTTCATGGTGTTCTCCGGAACTCGTGCCAGCGGCGCGCGCACCGCCACACCGACGATCGTGACCAGCACGACCGCGGCTCCCGCACCGAGGGTAGCTACCGGCAGATCGTGCTGGTTGGCGCCGAAGGTCACCACGATGAACACCACCTCGAGGCCCTCCAGTACTACGCCCTTGAAGGACAAGGTGAAGGCATACCAGTCGCCGACTATGCCGCGCCCGCCTGTGGCTGCTTGTTCGGCGACGGCCACCTTCCGCCGGAACGTCGCCGACTCATCGTGCAGCGCTTTGAATCCCGAGGCGCGCAGCACCGCTTTGCGCAGCCATTGCAGTCCGAAGATCAGCAGCAGAGCACCGACTAACAGTCGCAGGGACGTGAGCGGAATGAAACGCACCGCAGGCCCGAAAACCGCGATCACAACCGCCAGTACCGCCAGCGCCGCCGCGACGCCTTGCAGGGTAGATCGCCACTGACGGGTGGTTCCGGCGGCCAGCACG
The DNA here is from genome assembly GCF_045040085.1 of Nocardia sp. NBC_01388. Taxonomy (NCBI): domain Bacteria; kingdom Bacillati; phylum Actinomycetota; class Actinomycetes; order Mycobacteriales; family Nocardiaceae; genus Nocardia; species Nocardia sp. NBC_01388. Next base: position 4,944,339 of record NZ_CP109553.1, on the reverse strand, counting down.
ATGGTCAATGCCTCCACCGCTTCCACCGCGCAGGCCAGAAATACTGTGAGCGCCAGCGCGAATCCGCCCCCGCTCATCGGATGCCGGCGGATCGTTCGGGTGTAGGCGTGAGGGTCATGATCGTCCTTGTCCGGCAGGCGATTCGGCCATCTCAGCGGGGGCGACCAGGATGCTCAGCCGGGTGCGGGCGAGCAGCACGAGTACCCGACGCAGCAGCGGGCGCATCAGCAGGAAGCCGACCAGGCTCACTGCCGCCCCCAGCGCCAGCCCGGCAAGCACATCCTGCGGATAGTGGGCGGCGACGTACACGCGGGCAAAGGCCATCACGACGGCCGCGAGCGCGGCGAGGGCGCCCAGACGACGATGCACCAACCACAGTCCGGCGGTGACCGCGCCCGCCATGACGGCGTGGTCGCTGGGAAAAGACGCGTCGCTGGCGCAGTGCAACACGACAATCCCGTGCAGTGCGTTGCAAGGCCGGGTTTCGTTGACCGCCGCCGCGATCGGCTGATTGATTCCGAGGGCGATGAGCATGCCGATCGGCGCCCACACCGCTGCCGCCATCATGGCCGGATCGGCTCGCTCGCGAGCAATCCACCAACCGGCCAGCAGCAGTATCGCGAACAGCACTACGCCGTAGCTCGCATAGCCCGACATGATCGGATGCAGCCACGGCGTATCGCGGGCGAATTCGTTGACATCGAGGAAGATTCGCGTGCCCATGTTTGTCACTCGGCTCCGGGGTCGGTGGTGGTCACATCTGGTGCAGGGCCTGGAAGACCCGCTCGGTGTAGTCGGCCAATCGGTCGGCGCAATGCGCGAGTTGCTGGTCGGCCTCGACTGCGGCCGGAGCGCCGAAAACGTCGCGCGCCTTGATGTCTCGATGCCAGCGGCGTAGTCGTTCCAGGCTTTGTTCTTCCTCTTCGAGTTCGGCGATCGTGAATTTGCCGATGCCGATCTCCTTGTCGATCTCGGCGTCGAATCGGCCGCAGTCGGCGAGGAATTCGGTCCATTCCTCGGCACGGTCGGCGGTGAACATCCCTTCCAAACGTGCCCTGTCGGCTTCTTCCCTGCCGCCGGCGTCGAGGGTCAGCACCTCACCCTCGCCGCGATGTGCCAGTTCGATTACCCGGCTGATTCCGTCTGCGAATACCGGAACATCCGGCACTACCCACACGCCCTGTCCGATTTGCAGCGCCCCGACCCGACGCAGCTCCCGCCACACCGCTACCCGATGCCGGGATGGCTCGGCCGGCACTCGCACCACCAGCACCAGCCATCGCGCCGCGCCGCTTCCATCTGTCACAGGCAGTAATGTAACAGCTGTTACGGACAGTGATGTGCTCGGTTCGAAACAGGCATATCCGAACGACGAGGTCGCCATCGGTCGGCCCATCGCGCCTTTGCCGGGACCGGCCGGCCGTTAGCCTCAGCCGCGCTCGGCCGGGGTGCGGTCCACCGGCAATCCGGCTAGCCGCCATTCGAGCATGCCTTCGTCGAGGCGCTTGACCGCACGGCCGGCGTGATCCGCGATGCGGATCGCCTCGGGCGCCATGACGCAGTAGGCGCCGCGGCAATAGGCGACGATGTCGTGATCGGCGGGAAGCTCGGCGAGGCGGCCTGCCAGTTCGGCCAGCGGGATGTTGATCGCGCCCGGGATGTGCCCGGCCTCGAACTCCTCATGCGGGCGCACGTCGATGAGGGTGATCTCGCCGCTGTCGCGGCGGCGGATGAGTTCCTCGCGGGTGATGGCGTCTTCTGGCGCGCCCAGTACGGCGGCGGCCGCGACGGCGACATCGGCGAGATGTGCTTCCGCGACGGTTTGCACCAGCGCGAACAGTCGGGCGACGTCGTTGCCGGCGAGCCGGTAGTGCTGACGGGTGCCGTCGCGGCGAGCTTCGACCAAGCCGCCGGCCTTGAGTGCTTGCAGGTTCGCCGACGCAGTGGTCAGGTTCATGCCGGTCGCGGTGGCGATCGACTCGACGGTGCGCTCGCCCTGCGCGAGCAGGTCGATGATCTGCAATCGGCGGCCGTTTCCGAGAGCTTTGCCGACTCGGGCGATCTCGTCGTAGAGGGCGGCCTTGCGGTCGGACAACTCACTCACGCTTGCTTCTCCAATACTCTTTGGAATAATATATTCCATAGTTCTTTGGAACAACGTCGAACGCCGCAATTGTATTCGCGGCCGGACTGCTCGCGACACAGCCCCGCCCCTATCTGGGAGAACACATGAACTACCTGTTCGTCCTGCACGATCCGCCCTACGGCACCGAACGGACCTACAACGGAATCCGATGGGCTCGGCAGCTGCTCGACGCCGACCCTGCCAATCAGGTTCGGGTGTTCAACTTCGCCGACGCGGTCGTTTCGGTCACCGCCGGTCAGAAGGTTCCCCACGGGTTCTACAACCTGGCCAAAATGACCACGGCGCTCACCGAGAACGGCGGCGTGATCGGCAATTGCGGCGCGTGCATGGATGCCCGCGGCATGGGTGATGACCAACTGATCGAGGGCGCACATCGCTCCTCGATGGTCGAGCTGGCCGAATGGACGGCCTGGGCCGACCAGGTCATCAACGTCTGACAACGACCACGAAAGCGAAGAACCCATGAGCAAGACAGTCGTCGTCCTCGGCGCCGGAGTCGGCGGGCTCACCGCCGCCGCCGAACTGCGCAAGACCCTTCCATCCTCCGATCGGATCGTGCTGATCGACCGAATGTTCACCGGCAGCCTCGGCTTGTCATCCCTCTGGGTGCTGCGGGGTTGGCGCACTCCAGAGCAGGTGCGGGTGAAACCGACCGCTGCCACACTGCCCGGAGTGTCGATGGTGACCGCCGAGGTCGAACGGGTCGACACCGGTGCTCGGACCGTGCACTGCCGTCTCGCGGGACCGATCGCCTACGACGCGCTCGTCATCGCGCTCGGCGCAGGGCTCGATACCTCTGCGGTTCCCGGCCTGGACGCGGCGTTGAAGTCCGGGGCGGCGGGCCAGTTCTATACCCCGGACGGCGCCGCGGAACTGCACGGCCGCATCGAGTCCATCGAATCCGGGCGGATCATGGTTTTGATCGCGGCGGTACCGTTCAAATGCCCTGCTGCCCCGTTCGAGGCGGCGTTCCTCATTGCCGACCAACTCGGCGAAAAGTTCCGCAGCGGTGCGGTCCGGGTCGATGCGTTCACCCCCGATGCACTGCCGATGCCCGTCGCCGGCCCGGACGTCGGCAAGGCACTGGTCGGCCTGATGGACGCTACCGGCATCGGCTTCCACAGCGGAAAGTCCACCACCCGTATCGATCCCACCGCGCGGGCGGTCGAATTCACCGACGGCACCAGTGCCTCGTACGACCTGCTCGCGGTCGTGCCCCCGCATTCATCGCCCGCAGCGGCGGTGCTCTCGACCGGTATCGGACCGAGCGGCTGGATCCCCGTCGAGCCCTCGACGATGGCAACCGATATGCCAGGGGTGTGGGCGATCGGTGACACCACTATGTTGCTGCTGCCCAACGGCAAACCGTTGCCCAAGGCCGCGATCTTCGCCGAAGCCGAGGCCGGGGTCGCCGCGCACCAGGTGGCTCGCCATCTCGGCTACGCGGCTCCCGACACGCGGCTCACCGGCGAGGGCGCCTGCTATGTGGAGATCGGTAATGGCTTGGCTGCCAAGGGGTCAGGAAACTTCCTCGCCCTGCCCGCCCCGCAGGTCACTCTGTACGAGCCAAGTCACACTTACCACGCTGAGAAAGAGCAACAGGAGCGGGAGTGGCTGGCCCGCTGGAACATTCGCTCCTGACACCGATGTTCATCGGACTTCGCGTCTGCCGTGAGGGCGCCGCGGGCCAGCGGTGCAGACCGTAGGTGCTGACGTCGCAGGTGGCCTGCTCAGTCATGGGCGGGTTCACCTGTGACGGCGTGGTCGGCGTGGTTCATGGCTTCGCGAACCAGTCGGGCGAGGTGCCCGTCACGAATGCGGTAGATGACCCGGCGGCCTTCCCTGCGGGTGTCGACGAGTCCGGTGAAGCGGAGTTTGGCCAGGTGCTGGCTCACGGCGGTGCGTGAGGCGCCACAGGCTTCGGTTAGTGCTCCGACGTCCGCCTCGGTGTCTGCGAGGATCCACAGGATATGCAGCCGGGTGGGGTCGGACAGCATGCGGAAGGTGCTGGTCGCGGCGTCCAGGCGTGGCTGGTCCGGTATCGCGCGGTGGCTCAGGCTCGCCGCAGGAGTTTTCGCGGCGCTCGAGCCCACGTTGTCGCTCACCGTTCGCCTACCGTCCTTCCGTCATCGCCATCTCGATACCTGCCCGGGTGGATGCGGGCCAGACCCTGGAGGCCGCTATTGCTGCGAGTGTAGCGAGCACGGTCAGAACCGCTGCGGCGGTGAACTGACTGGTGGCGGCGCCGACCCAGCCCGCGATCGGATAGGTCAGCAGGAAGCAGGCATGTGAGAGGGAGAACTGCGCGGTGAACAGCGATGCCCGTGTCTGCTCGCTGGATTCGGCGCGCAACAGACGCGCCGAGGGCGTGTTGATCATCGAGGTTCCGGCGCCCAGCACAATCCAGATCATCGCCAGCAGCGCCCAGCCCAGGCCCGGCGGCGGAGCTATCGCGAGCATCGCGGTGGCGGCCGTCAGTCCGATCGGGATGACAAGGCAGCCGGTCAGCATCAGTTGTCGGTCCGGGACGGTGGTGAGCAGTCGTGGCACGAGCAGCGCCACCAGCATCGATCCGCCGCCATAACATCCCAGGGCGAGCGCGACGCCAGTGTTGGAGCCGCTCAACAGGTCTCGCACATAGACAACGGTATTGACCACGACGAGCCCGGTCGCCGCGGCGACCACCAGGTTCATCGCCAGCAAGCCGCGCAACACCGGCCGCGCCAGCATGACTCGCGCGCCGGCGGTGATCCGCTGTAGCAGCGGGACCGTCCGATCCGCCGCCACCAACCTCGGCAACCGGGTTCCGATGACCATCGTGGCCGAGACTACGAATCCGGCGACGGTGCCCAGGAAGAGCAGGTTGTAGCTGATCAACGTCAGCAGCGCTGCCGCGAGGATCGGGCTCAGCAGCGATTCGAGGTCGTAGGCCAGTCGCGATAGCGACAGACCGTGCGTGTAATCGTCCTCGTTCTCCAGTACCGACGGGATCACCGACTGGAAGGCGGGGGTGAATGTGGCGGACGCGGCCTGCAGTACGAAGATCAACACGTAGATCTGCCAGGTCTGGTCGATGAACGGCAAAAGCAATGCGATCACCGCCCGCACTGCGTCTGCGGATACCAGCAGTACTTTGCGCGGCACCCGATCGGTCACCGCCGAAATCACCGGCGCGACTGCAACATACGCGACCATCTTGATCGCCAGCGCTGTTCCCAGCACCGCTCCGGCGTCACGCCCCGCGATGTCGTAGGCCAGCAGGCCCAACGCGACGGTGAGCAGGCCGGTGCCGACCAGGGCGACGACCTGAGCGGTGAACAGCCGACGGAACTGCGTATGACGCAACACGGCCAACAAGGGGGACCTCCGGGATTGCACAGACACTCTTTGACAACTCCACCATATCTCATATGAGTGCGCACCTGCGCACCTATGTGAGATATCGCCGACGCCGATCTGTACGCGGACGGCTTACCGGAACAGGGCTTCGACTCGCGGCACGGCGATTCTTCATCTATCTCAGCGTGTTCTCAGCGGATGACCGGCAAACTTCGGCGGTGCCGCAAACCACCGGATACAAACTCCCCCACATCACGGCGATGTTCTGGGTGCTGAAGATTGCCGCCACCACGCTCGGCGAGACCGGCGGTGATCTGCTCGCACAAACCCTGCACCTCGGCTACGCGACGGCGTCGGTGCTGTTCCTGGTGATCTTCCTGGTCAGCCTGGGCATTCAGTTACGCTCCAGCCGCTTCCGCCCCGCCGTGTACTGGACCGTCATCGCCGCCACCAGCACCGCGGGCACCACCATGTCGGATCTGATCAACCGGGGCCCGGGATCCGGTACAGACACGACCGGCGGGCTCGGTTACGGCGCGGGCGCCGCGCTGTTGGTCAGCGGACTGGCGGTGGTCTTCCTCATCTGGAAGGTGAGCGGCCAAACCTTCGACGTCGGCGATATCACCACTCTTCGTGGGGAGACGCTGTACTGGGCCGCGATCCTGCTGTCCAACACCTTGGGCACCTCACTGGGTGACTACCTGTCCGACAGCTCCGGCCTCGGCTACTGGGGCAGCGCGACGCTCATCGCCGGGATCATGGCCGTCATTCTGGCCGCCCACTACTTCACCGATATCTCCGGCGTCCTGCTGTTCTGGCTGGCGTTCATTCTTACCCGTCCGCTCGGAGCGACCGTCGGTGACTTGTTCTCCAAGTCGCACGACAAAGGCGGCCTGGGCTTCGGCACCTACGGCACCACTGCGGTACTGCTTGCGGTCCTGATCGGCGGAATCGCCTACAGCTACAAGACAATCCGCCCCGGGATCACCCGCCCCCAATCGACAGCGGTCCCGGCAAGGTCTGATTCGGTGATTCGAGCCGGACAGGACGCTGTCTAGAAGTACGGCATGAACCGGAAGCCCTCTGCCGGAGATCAACGCGTTGGCACCGCCCGAAGCGCCTGTGCTTCCACGAATAAGGCGGCCGGTGTGACGACGGATGGCCGAGCGCTACGACGGTCTATGACCGGCGATCCGCTGCTCAGCATCATCGAGACTGTGGGGTCCGGCGGGCTGCGGCGACGGTGGAGTGGTTGCCGTAGCAGAGTATTCGGCCGACCAAGGTCCAGTCACCTCTTGCGGCCGTCCCGGCCGCGCGGAGACCTTGCCTCAGGACAGTTGCGAAAGTTTCACCCGCGCAACACGGTAACCATCGACGGTAGGGCGAATCCGGAAAACCGAGAGTTTACGCGTGGGATGTGCCCGTGCCGTGTGTTCGGTGGCGGCACAGTGTGCCTGGGGCGAATCTATCTGGTGTCCAGGCCGTTGTTGCGTCGTCGTAATACGGTCGCTACCGTCGTTCCGGGCGGGGTTAACTACGATCTCGCATAGTAGGACACCGGGAACTTGCGAATGGACGAACGCAGTATCGAACGCTCCGAGCGTCACTCGGAGCCGACTGGTCGTCACGGCGGCGAGTCGTCCGGCGGCACCGTGTACTTCGACAATTCTTGGTTGCCCGCAGAGCGGCCCGAATCGTATGAGGCCGACCCTTCATACGTGGGCGATGGACGGTACGGCCCAGGTTGGACGCCGTCGAGCGCACCCACAGCGGAGGTCGCGTACAGCTTCCGTACTGCCTCGGGCGAGCGGCTCGACTTCACCAGCGACGGCACGCGCGTCAATGCGACGCGGCGGTCGGGATCGAATGACGTCGAGGCGGGTGGCGATGCACGCCTTCACTCGCCCTCCCGCGCCCGGCGGGGCGGTACTCACCGATTGCCTGCGCCACCCCCTGCGATCAAAGGCCGTGCCGCAGTCGTCGCTGTGGCGGCCGGCGCGGTCGTGGCGGCAGGACAAGCCGGGGTGGTCGAGTCCGCCCCGCATACCCATGCTGCCGATTACGAAGCCGATGGCCAGATTCACACGATCGCCGCTCAGGCTCTTGCTATCCCTGACGCTTCCCTCCCCGGCTCCGGTTCCCCGCAGATGGTTGTGGCGACGTCGCCGACCGATCTCGGTCAGTTCAGCGACATTCTGGAGCGCGGGCAGAAATTCGCGCAGGAACTCGCCGTGTCCGCCACCGAGAATCTGCCTCCGTTGTGGACCAAGTTTGCCGAGGGCACGCTGACTTCTGGTTTCGGGGCGCGCTGGGGCGCGGTGCACACGGGCGTCGACGTTGCCGGAATCTATGGGTCGCCGATCCTTGCTGTCGCGGACGCGACGGTGATCGATGCGGGACCGGCCTCCGGCTTCGGCATGTGGGTGCGGTTGCGTCATGACGACGGGACGATCAGCGTCTACGGCCATATCGACAGTGCCACTGTGCAGGTCGGGCAGCGGGTGACCGCCGGCGATCAGATCGCCAGGATGGGCAACAGCGGCATTTCGACCGGAACGCATGTCCATTTCGAGGTCTGGCGGAACGGTGTCGACAAGATCGACCCGATTCCCTGGCTTGCCTCCCGCGGCATCAGTCTCGGCCCCGAACGAGACTGAGCGCGACGGGCTGCCCATGGCAGCTCGTATCGGTATCGGCAGGGCGACATCCCGGTGCGCGGGGAGGGTTCCCCGGACACTCGATCTACTGAGCGCACCGCGGTTAGCATTGCGGCACATACATTCAGAACCAAGTCGATCCGGGGGCACCGATGACGGACTCGGCATCCATGGCGGTGGTATTCATCGACCTTGCCGGCTTCACCGCGCTTACCGAGGCGCACGGTGACAATGAGGCGGCAGATCTGTCCGAGCGGTTCACTGCGATGACCGCTGCCGAGCTGGACGCGTCGGATCGGCTGGTCAAGACGATCGGTGACGCGGTGCTTCTGGTGTCGGACGACGCAGGTTCGGTGGTCGCGCTGCTACGCCGCGTACTGCCGCGCTACGCCGAGGCGGAGCGGTTCCCGATCGTGCGGGTCGGGGCGAATCTGGGGCCGGTGGTCGTCCGGAATGGTGATGTGTTCGGAGCGACGGTCAATGTCGCCGCCCGGATCGCGGGTCAGGCGGGCGGAGGACAGGTGCTCGTCACGGAACCGATCGCCACTGCTGCCCGGGCCGCGGACGTAGGCGTCCGCGACCCGGGACAGCTGTGGTTGCGCAATGTATCCGAACCGGTCACGGTGTACGACCTGGATTTCGGCATGGAGACTCGAAGCGTCGCCGTGGATCCGGTGTGCCGGATGCGGATAGCCGCGAGCTGTGGTGCCGGGCATCTGCGCTACGCCGAAGTCGACTATCCGTTCTGTTCGCTGGCCTGCGCGGCCGCGTTCGCGGCCGATCCCGCCCGCTTTGTCGTTGTCTGAACAGGTTTAGGTCGCCGCACGGAACCGATCGCGGCGCGCGGGCAGTGCTAGGTCGGTGATTACCAGCTGCCGGTGTGCGGCAACGGAATTGGCGGCCGGTGGCCCGGATTTCCGTTGTTGTTGTGGTGGTTTCCGTTGTTGTGGTGGTTGCTGTGGTGCGGTCCGGAAATCGAAGCTGGCTCGGCGAACGCGGGTGCCGAGGCGAGGGCGACCGCGCCTGCGGCGGCTGCGGCGACGGCGACACGCACTGCGATCCGGCGCGCTGTGCGAGCAGATGTATTTTCCAAGGAATTGACCTATCTGGTGAAAGGGCTTCTGCGTCTTTGGTTTCGGCGGTCCACCGACGGGTCGGTGGTTCCTCTGCGATGGGTTGCCCGGACCTCCTATCTACTATCTACTTTAGTAGATAGTAGATGTGGATTCCGGGGTGTCAACCCTCCGCGTGGTCGGTTTCGGCTAAGCCCAATCGCCAAGAGAGCCAGTCGAGTTCCTGTGCCAGCGCGGCCCGCCACAACCGGTAGTCGTGTCCGCCGGGCAATTCGACGGAGCGAACCGTCATGTCCGCGGCACGCGCGGCCGCCGAGACAGTTCGGGCGGCAGTTTGTGCGGCCGAGTCCCTGGTCCCCGCGACCAGCACCCCGGCCGTGTCCGGGTATTTGCGACGGGCCATCAGATCGACGGGGTTGACGCCTGTGAAAGCGGCAGTGTTTCCGCCGAAGACCTCGGCGACGGTGCGCCGACGATCTCCCAGGGATGGCTCGCTGTCTCCGGAGAAGTCGAGGAACGTCGGATATGTGCCGGGGTAGTAGGTGGCGAGCTGGAGTGCGCAGGTGCCGCCATAGGACAGACCGCCCACCGCCCAAGCCCGGGGATCAGGGTCGATCTGCAAATTGGCTCGCACCCAAGCGGGCACATCCTCGCCCAGATAGGTTGCGGCCCTGCCTCTTTTGGAATCGACGCAGAGTGGATCGGCGAACTCGCCGCCGGTCCCGTCTGCGACCACCACGACCGGTGAGAGGCCCTGGTGGCGTGCGGCATAGTCGTCCATCGTCTGCGCCAGCCGGCCGCCAGTGAACCAATCTTCGGGTGAACCCGGTTGTCCTGGAAGCAGAATCAGTACGGGCAGCAGCGGGCAAGGGTCGCTGAAGTAGGCGGGCGGCAGGTAGACGATCGCGTCCCTTGCCGGGAAGCCCGAGCGGGTCGGCGGTACGCGGGTCGTAGTGATTCGACCCGCGGACGGGGCGGGTGTCGTTGCGCGCCAGGAGCCCAGCAGAGGATCCTGGTGAAGGATGCGGTGCGTGAAGGATCGCGCTGTGTCCCAGCGGATCTCATTGTCACGATGAATGTTCAGTACATCGCGCACGGTGGGGTAGGCGGCGAAGGAGATGTTCACCTGATTCGCAGCGGCCGCAACCACGACCGTGGCCGCGATCGTCGTCGCCAGTACGTGCCGGAGGTGGCGCGGTCCGGACCACAACCGCGCTGTGGCGAGTAGTACCCCCAGCAGGGCGGTGGCGGTCAGCGCGGGCACGGCCAGTCCGAGCGAATCGGGAAACGGCCGCCCAACATTCTGGATGAGATACGTGATCGTTGCGGTCATTCCGGCCGCGGCCGCCGCGGTTGCCGGTACTACAAGGAGCAGATGGCGGCGGTTGCGCCGGAGCACCAGGCACACGCCGCCGACTGCACCGCCGATCAAGAGCGCCACAGGCGTGAAGCCGGTGAGCAGTGACGAGTCGAGGAAAGAGTTCCACGGCGGGCTCACCAAGGACTTCCATCCGTGATCAAGCGCGATAACGCTCATCTCCGTGTTCAAAATTGCCTGCTCGGTCGACCCACATCAGGCACTTTATCTACTATGGTTCCTAGTAGTTAAATGTCGAGGAAGCGGGTGTGGGTTCAGTGACGATCGCTCAGTGGCCGGTGAGACGGTGGTTGATTGCCGCGGCGGCCGGGCTCGCCGCAGCGCTGGTGGTCGGCGTGCCGACGGGGGTGGTGTCGACACCCTTCTACACCCGAATGACGCCGGTGCTGTGGTGGAACTACCCGGTCTGGCTGGCGACGGCGGTACTGAGCGGCCTGATCACCGCGACGTATGTGCGCAGCCTGGTGCCGTCGACGATCAGGTCGGCAGGCATTTGGGCCAATCTCGCCTCGGCGTTCGCCGTGGGCTGCCCGGTATGCAACAAACTGGTGGTGGCGCTGATCGGTGTCAGCGGAGCGCTGACGGTGTGGGCGCCGCTACAGCCGGTTCTCGCTTTCGCTTCCCTGGCTGTCCTGGGATGGGCGCTGTGGCGGCGACTGAGCGGTGAGCGCGCCTGCCCCCGGCCGTTGGCGGCGGGCGCTACCAGTTCGTGAAAGCCCTTGTGCCCTACCGCGCAGGCGTGCTGTCACACAGCCACTCGTCCTGGGCACGCTCCAGCCGCCGTTGCGCCGCGGATGCAGTGGTTCGCTGTCCACCCGCCGGCCCGCAGCGAATTCCACCAGCTGACCTGTGTAACTCAGATGGGGTGGCAGTGGGTCGGATTCGGTCGGCAGGGGACATGATCAAAGGCCGTCAACATCGTGAAACAAGGCCTGGCGCGGTCGATTCGCGACTCGCGGTGTCGCTGGGGCTGCGGATTCCGGTGAAATACGTAGTGCGGCAGTAATGTCGCCAGGGCGTAGAGAGGTGTTCGGCGTTGACGAATCTGCTCGTGCTGCTGGCGGTCGTTGCCGGCTCGGTTGCGGTGGTCCACGGGGCGGCGCGTGCGGTGCGGTCGGGGCCGATAGGCGTGGAGATGCCGTTCCTGTCGGGCGCGGCGGCGGTCGAGCATGCCGTATCGCGGTATCACGTGCGGTGGTACACGATCACGATGATCTTCCTGGCGTTCGACATGGAGATGGCGTTCATGTATCCGTGGGCGATCGTCGTCGCCGAGATCGGCGCCACCGCTGTGGCGGAGATGTTCGGCTTCCTCGCCGTACTCATGGTCGCCGTGCTCTATGCCTGGCGGGAGGGCGCGCTGCGATGGGTCTGAGCCGTTGGCTGCGGGCACGCGCGGCGATCACGCCACTGATAGTGACGGCTCCCGGTGGGACGGCAGCACGATTGGCTGTAGAGCGAATCGTGCGCGAGAACGGTTGGCGGCCAGCGGAAAGTCCGGCCGCCGCCGACCTGTTGGTGGTGGCGGGCATTGTCGATGACACGTTCGACGAGTACGTAGCGCGAGTCCACGGCGCGATGCCCGCACCGCGAATCCGGGTAGACGTCGCCGGTCCTCACCATGCGGCCGAGGTGCTCGCTACAGCCGTGGCGGCGCTGCACGCCGGGTCCGGCGACGACGGACCGAACCCGGTAATGCCGCCCGACGGCCACGAAACTGGCTCCCCTGCAGACAGTTCCGGAGATCACTCACACGACGGAATGGTCGGAGCGTCGGCATCTCCGAAGCAACCGGTCGACGATGGCGAGCGCGACAGCGGTTCGGGACATGGCAACAGACACGCTCAGCACGGCGACCAAGGGCACTTGCCCAGCGATTCCGAGCAATCCGGTCAGGAACTCGAGCACGCTCCCGAACACGACCACAGCGAGCACGAACGCCATCATGGCGGGCACCCGCCCAGGACGGCCGGACCCAGCGAAGTCATGCCCGCAGAACACAGGGAACATGCAATGGGGGAGCACGGCGGGCAGGAACATGGCCGCGCCGGGCACGAACAGAACGCTGCGGGGCCAGGCGCAGCCATGTCCGCGGAGCACGGCGAGCAAGCTGGGCACGGCATGGGGGCGATGGACGGGGAACCGTCCACAGGCGCGGGTCATGAACACGACATGTCCGGTCACGAGCATCACATGAGCGGTTCGCATGGGGGCCACGGCGGGCACGACATGGGGATGATGCTGCCCGGCGGGTTGGCGATGGCGGATCGGGAGCACGATCGCGATGGGCTGCAGCTCGATGTATTGACCGTGCCGCTGGGTCCGGCGACCGCGTGGTGGCCCGCTGGTCTCGTCGTCACGACTCGTTTGCAGGGCGATCTGGTTTCGGCCGCAACGGTTTCGGCGTTGCCGCCGACCGGTGATGGCGATCCGTTCTGGCTACTGCCCTGGTTGCGCGCGGGACGGGGTGAAGCGGTCACCGCGGGCGAGGCCGCGCGGTGGCTGGTGGCGCGGCGACTGGATTCGGCCGCGACCCTGCTCACTGTCGCAGGTTGGGCGGAGCCGTCGATGACGGCGCGGCGCTTGCGTGACGAGCTGCTCGCTGCCGGGCCGCGCGCCGGCCTCCGCTCGCGGCTGGATCGGTGGTCTCGGAAGGTCGGCGGATGCGCGGTGCTGCGGTGGTCGCTGCGGGATGTCGGGCGGGTTCCGTCAGGCTGCGTGGTGCCGCCGGGAGTGGCAGGAGATACCCACGATCGGCTGCTCGCGCTGCTCGCCGACCTGCGCGAGATTGATTTTGATGACGAAACTCCCTTGACCGCAGGCGAGTTCGCCGAGCTGCAGGCGGCGCGCGGGCGCTGGATCATCGATGCGCTGCCCGGTTTGCTGACCGGAACTCTGCTCTCGGAGGCGCGGCTGATCGTGGCCGGTCTCGATCCAGACATGGAATCGGTGTGGTGGGCGACGGCCACGGAGGCAGCGCATGGTTGAGACGGCCCCGTGGTGGTCGGCGGTGGCGCTGCCAGTCGTGGTTCTGGTGTTCGCAGGGGTAGTCGAGGCGGCAGAGGCGATGTTGCGTGCCCGGGTCGCCGGGTCGCCGGTATCGGCGGCGGTGATAATGCCGCTGCGGTCGGTCGCACTGCTGCTCGTCCAGCAGCGTCGCCGAGTGGTCGCCGCCGACGTCCTGTTGTGGCGTTCCGCCGGAATCGCATTGGCGGCGGCCGGTGTATTCGCTGCCGCGCTGGTGCCGGTCGGTGGCCGGGTAGTGCTGGATTCCGATGTCGGCCTGGCTTGGTTCAATGCCTTGGAAGTCATCGCCTGGGCGGCGGTGTGGCTGGCCGGGTGGAGCGCCAACTCGGCGTTCTCCCTGGTCGGTGGCTATCGCTTCGTCGCCCAGGGCTTGGCCTACGAACTGCCGCACATGTTCGCGCTGATCTGCGCGGCAGTGGGCGCGGGATCGCTGCGGATCGCCGATATCGTTGCCGCCCAGCAGGATCGGTGGTTCGTGGTGATCATGCCGGTGGCGTTCGTCGTCTATCTGCTGTCGGTTCCCGCGATGGCGTTCCGGCCACCGTTCGACACGGCGGCCGGAGCGGACATCGCTGGCGGTGTGCTCGCGGAATTGTCCGGTGTGGACCGGCTCGTGCTCGAGGTCGCGCGGCGGGTGCTGTTCGTGGCGGCGGCGGCGATGGCGGTGCCGCTTTTCCTCGGCGGAGGCGCGGGCCCGTGGCTGCCCAGCTGGGCGTGGTCACTGGTCAAGACGCTGGCTGTGCTCGCAGTGCTGGTGTGGGCGGGGCGGCGGTGGCCGTCAATCCGGATGTCGCGCTATATGGAGGTCGCCTGGATGGTGCTGCTGCCGCTGATTCTGCTTCAGGCTCTGGTGGTTTCGATCCTGATGGTGCGTTGAGGAGGCTTCGGGATGTGGTCGCAGGTGTTGTTCTGGATATGCGCGGTGGGCGCGGTCGCCACTGGAATCGCGGTGTTCCGAGTCGATTCGATGGCGCGCGCGACGTTTGCGCTGCTGGTGTCTTTCGTGTTCGCGGCGGGCACCGTGCTGCTGGTGAACCTGGCCTACCTCGGGGCGCTGGTGGTGCTGATGATGATCATGGAGATGGTCGTCATGGTGATCTTCATGATCATGTACATGATGAACCCGGCGGGGTTGATGCCGATGACCATGGTGCACAACCGCAAAGGAGCACTGGCGATCTCGGCCGCCGTGTTCGTCGCTCTGACGAGCATGGCACTGCTGGTGGACTGGCCGCACCGGCAGCAGTCTCGCCCAGCCGATCCGACGCGATTCCTCGGCGAGGCGCTGATGGGTTCGAAGATGCTGGTGATGATCATCGTGGGGCTGGTGCTGTTCGCCACCATTGTCTCCACGGTGGTGCTGGCCACGCACCGTGGTCGCTACGACCGCTACGGCGACCGGCTCGACCGGCGCGTCCCCGACGATCCCGTGGAAGGAGGCGTCGGCCGATGAACCTCCCCGAATTCCTGGTGCTCGCCGCCGCATTGTTCAGCGTCGGACTCTATGGCGTGCTGTCGCAACAGTCGATCGTGATGATCATGATGGGCCTGGAGTTGATGATCAACGCTGTCATCGTCGCAGCGGCCGCGTTCTGGTACTTCGCGTGGCCATCGGCCGATGCGCAGGTGCTGGTGCTCGTCGCGGTCACGGCGATGGCGGTCGAGATGGCGGCCGGTTTCGCGGTGACGACGGCGATCTTCCGTGCGCGAGACGTCGACACGGTTGACGCGGCCGCGGATCTGAAGGGCTGAGCCGGTGCTGCTGTGGGCAATGATCGCGGTGCCCGCCGTCGCCGGTGCGGCACTACTGGTCACGGGCCGCCGCGCCGACCGCCTGGCCCCGGCGGCCGCCATCGCCGTCGCGGTGGCAACCCTCGTGCTCGCCGTGCTGAACGCGGTGGGCCGAACCGTGGTATCGGCTCCGTTCCTGAACGGAGTTCCCGTCGCGCTGCGGGTAGACGGGCTGTCCGCGGTGATGATCGTGACGGTCGCCGGAATCGTTGTCGCAGTACTGGTTTTCGCGGCGGGAGATCTGGGCCCCGGCGAGCCACGGGCGCGCTTCCACGGACTCATGCTGATGTTCGCCGCGGCCATGCTGGTCACCGTCACCGCGCAGACGCTGCTGACCCTGCTCATGGCGTGGGAGTTGATGGGCGCGGCCTCCTACGCGCTGATCGGTTTCCACTGGCGTGACGAATACCGGGCCTCGTCCGGCCTGACAGCCTTCCTGACCACCCGCACCGGCGACCTCGGGATGTATCTGGCCGCAGGGGCGACCCTGGCCGGCGGCGCGGGGACGCTGGCGCTGGCCGACGTGGCGGGACTGGGCGGCGGCTGGCGCGACGCCGCAGCGGCCGGGATAGTGCTTGCGGCGCTGGGCAAGTCGGCGCAGCTGCCATTCAGCTTCTGGTTGTCACGGGCGATGGCGGGCCCGAGTCCGGTCTCCGCGCTCCTGCATTCGGCGACGATGGTGGCGGCCGGTGCGTATCTGCTCTTGCGGCTCGAGCCGCTGTTGGCGGTGACCGGGTGGGCAGGGCCGGTCACCGCGTGGATCGGAGCGGTCACCGCGATCACGCTGGGTGCGGTGGCGGTGTGCCAGAGCGATCTCAAACAGCTGCTGGCCGCCTCCACGTGCGCGCAGGTGGGTCTCATCGTGCTGGCGGCCGGTGCCGGGGGAGTGGCGGCCGGGACCGAGCATCTGGTCGCGCATGCTGTCGCCAAGAGCCTGCTCTTTCTCGGGGCGGGAGCTTGGCTGACGGCTCTGGGCACCAAGGACCTCGCCGGGCTTCGGGGCGCGGCACGCGCGTATCCCGTTGTCGGCGTGACATTTACGATCGGCGCGCTGAGCCTGGCCGGGGTGCCGCCGCTGGCTTTGTGGCCGAGCAAGGACGCGGTGCTCGCCGCCGCCCGGGAATCCTCCACCACCCTCTATCTCGCGGGCTTCGCGGCCGCAGTGCTCAGTGCTGTGTACGCCGGGCGGGCGCTGGTCCTGGTGTGGTCGCCGTCCGTACCTGATACCGAAAGTCATTGGGACACCGAGGGAACCGGCACCCGGCGGGTGAACGGTGCGCAGGTGCTCCCGTTGGCCGTCCTGGCGGTTTGTGCCGTGGCTGCCGGATCGGCGGCGCTGCCAGGCGTCCACGACGGATTCGTAGGGCTCGTCGATGCGGGGCCCGCGACCGCGACCAGTTGGTGGGAACTCGCGCTCGCCGGTGTCGTAGCGATCGTGGCCGTTGCCGTGGTGGCGGTGGTGGTCCGTCGTCGCGGCGACCTGCCCGCGCCCGCCGCGCTGCGGAACTGGCTCGGCCTGGAAGCGGCAGCGCACCGTCTACTGGTCGGACCGACCCTGCGGATCGCCCACGGCCTGGCGGTCTTCGACGATCGTGTGCTCGGCGACGGCGTGCGCGTCGCCGCGACCGCGACGCTGAAGCTGGCGCGTGGCGCGGACCGGTCGGTGGAACGCGCCATCGACGCCACTGTGCACGGAGTCGGCTCCGCCGCACGCGATCTCGGCCGCTGGGCGCGGCGGCCGGAGACCGGCCTGGTACATCAGTATTACGCGCAAGCCGTGGTCGGCATGATCCTGCTGGCGGCTGTGCTGCTGGCGCTGCGATGAATCCGGTTGGTGCGGTGTCGAAACCGCGACGACGAGAGACGAGGTGAACGTGCTCAGCATTCTGGTTTTCCTGCCGCTGGCGGCGGCCGCGGGCCTGCTGGCCGTGCCCCGCGCGAGCGACCGGATGGTCCGGTGGAGCTGGGTGGCGGTGAGCGCCGTCGAGGTCGTACTGGTCGCTGCGGTGTGGCTGCACTTTCGGCGGCACCCGCCCGCGAACGGGGGTTTCGCATTCGAGGTGCGGCGCAGGTGGATTCCGACCCTGGGCTCCGGATATCACATCGGTGTCGATGGATTGAGCCTGCCGTTGGTCGCGCTGACCACCGTGCTGTTCCTGGCGTGTGCGGTGTATTCGCTGCGGCAGACGCGGCGGGTCCGGTTGTTCGCGGCGCTGTTCCTGTTCCTCGAGAGCGTGTGCCTGGGCGTGTTCGTCTCGCTGGATCTGGTGCTGTTCTTCGTGTTCTTCGACCTGTCGATCGTCGGCATGTACTTCGTGATCAACGGGTGGGGGCACGCGCAGGCGCGGCGGGCGGCGCTGCAGTTCTTCCTCTATACGTTCATCGGGTCGCTGGCGTTGCTGGTCGGTTTCATCGTGCTGTATTTGGCCGCGGACCCGCACACCTTCGACATGGTCGAGCTGATTAAGGCGAACCCGCTGGCGGGCAACACCGCTCGCGGAGCGGTCGCGCTCGCCGCCATATTCGCGGGTCTGGCGATCAAGACCCCGACCGTGCCGTTCCACACCTGGCTGCCGCCCGCGCACACCGAAGCTCCCGCTGCGGGGTCGGCGATCCTCGCCGGGGTGCTGCTGAAGCTGGGCACCTACGGTTTCGTGCGGATCGCCATGCCGATGCTGCCGCAGTCGTGGCGGCGCTACGCGGTCGCGATTCTGGTGGTCGGTCTGGTCAGCGTGCTGTACGGCGCGCTGGTGGCGTTGGCGCAGAACAACTTCAAGCGGATGATCGCTTACACCTCGGTCAACCACATGGGCTATATCGTGCTCGCGCTCGGGGCGGCGGGTCTGGTCGCGGACAATTCGGAACAGGCCCGCACCCTGGCGATCACCGGCGCGGTGACGCAGATGGTGAGCCACGGGTTGATCACCGGTGCGCTGTTCCTGCTGGCCGGGGTGCTCTATGAGCGCCGCCATACCTACGACATGGACAGCTTCGGGGGACTGGCCGGTCCCGCGCCTGTGTTCGCCGCCGTCACGGCCGCCGCCATGTTCGCCTCGCTCGGGCTGCCCGGATTCTCCGGCTTCATCGCCGAATTCCAGATCTTCACAGGATCATTAGGACCCGCACCGGTATTCACCGCATTGGCCTTCCCCGGCATCCTGATCACCGCAGCCCTGCTGTTGCGCGCCTATCAACGGATGTTCCTGGGAACGCCACGCGGGGAGGGGTTCGCCGATCTGACCGTCCCCGAGGCAATTTCCACCATCCCGCTGATGGTGGGCGCGCTTGTGATCGGAATCTTTCCGCGCTTCCTGCTTGATGTGATCGAACCGGCGTCACGAGCGCTCGGCGTACTGGTGGAGCGCTGAGATGGGGAAGATGACCGACGAGATGATGGGTCGGGATCTGCTGGCTCTCGCGCCCGAGGCGGCGCTCGTGGTGGCGGCCGTCCTGGGACTGCTACTCGGATCCTTCCTGCCGCGCCGCCGGCAATGGGCGGTACGGCTGCTCGCCGCCGTCGGGGCCGTCACGGTCGTCGCGGCGACGGTTCCGGTCTGGAACCACATGGCGCGTACGCTCTTCGACGGTAGTTATGGAGTCGATGTCGCCACCAACACGGTGCGGATCGTGGTGGCCGGGGCGCTTCTGCTGCTGCTGGCCCTGTCCGTACCCGAAACCCGCAGGGCCGCACGAGAATCCGAATTCATAGTGTTACTGGTGCTGAGCGGGCTGGGGGCGATCCTGCTGGCCGGCGCGAACGATTTACTCGTGCTGATCGCCGCGTACCTGCTGGCCAGCATTCCGCTGTACGCACTCACCGGGTTCGGCAAGGATGCGCTCGGCACCGAAGCGACGCTCAAGTACTACCTGTTCGGCGCGCTGTTCGGCACGATCATGCTGTTCGGTGCAGTGATCGTGCTGGGCGTCGGAGGAGCCACCGCCTACTCGGCGCTGGGGCAGTCGGTCGCCGCCGCACCGCGGGCGGCGCTCGCCTTCGGCGCGATCGCGATTCTGGGTGGTCTGTTGTTCAAGGCCGGCGCGGTGCCGGTGCACTTCTGGGTGCCCGATGTCGCCCAGGGTGCTCGGCCCGTGGTGGCGGCCGTGGTGACCACCGTGCCCAAACTCGGTGCGGTCGTGGCGATCTACCGACTGAGCGCGCTGGTGCTGGAGCCGAGTGGCATGGACTGGCGTGTGCTGATAGCCGTGATCGCCGCTGCCACCATGACTTTGGGAAATTTCGGGGCGTTCTTTCAGCACGACGTGCGTCGACTGCTCGGCTATTCGACGATCAGCCAGGTGGGCTACCTGCTACTGGGCGTCGTTGCCGCGGGGCGCAGTCACCTTGCGCTGCAATCGGTTCTGCTGTATTTGGCGGCCTACGCGATCACCAACCTCGGGGCCTTCGCGGTCGTGTGTGCGCTGCCCCAGCTGCGCAGCGTCACCCACTACGCCGGTCTGCTGCGCCGGCGACCCGGGTTGGCGCTGGCACTGATCGTCTGCCTGTTCGGTCTGATCGGTACCCCGCCGACCGCCATCTTCGTCGGAAAACTGACCCTGTTCACCGCAGCCTTCGACGCGAACTACGGTTGGCTGGCCGTTCTTGCCGCAGTGAACTCGGTGGCCAGCGTCTTCTACTACCTGCGCTGGATCGTTCCGACACTGCGTGGCCGGTCCGAGGACGAGGCCGCAACAAACCCAGTTCTCAAGGTGCCCCGGGCCGCAGCCTATGTGGCGGCGATCGGATCGGTGGTCGTAGGCGTCCTCGCAGGGCCGATCATGAATGCCCTCGACGGTCCGCTCGCGCTGCCCTGACTTCCTGGCCGGCGGAGGCGGGCGATCCGGAGCATCCCGCCATCGGGCATAAAGGCATACTCTGTCGTGCCGCCACTGAGGGGTGCCCAGGACCGTCGTCCCTCGTACGAATCCGCAAGGAGGATAGAACAATACGGTTCGGTGTCAGCCTCCTCGCCTGCTACTTCGGCCTCCGCCGTTCTCGATCTCGATCACGACGCGGTCAACACGCTGATCCAGTCTTCAGCCGGGTCGCCGACCTGAAGGTGCGGTATCTGCCCTACGGCGAACTCCGCTCGAACCGCGAGGCCATCATGAGGTTCGGCACGAGCCTGCGCCCCACCGATCAGTTGGCGCGCGATCTGAGCTGACGCTTGCCGAACGAGTCGGCAACGGCATCACCCTCGGCGTGGGACCGAAAGGGATTTCTGACCGTCGCCAACGCGGGTGCAACCAGCAGCAGCGGCGCTACGGCGTGCGGATTACAGGTAGTGGGTAGTGAAGTCGCGCTGCTGCCGAGAGTGTGGTCGGCGGTGTGCGTAGCGCCGTCAGTCGCGGATCGAATCCGTCACGGACACACCGTGATCGATCAGCCACTGCATCGGATCGACCTTGTAGCCGGAGGTGTCGACGACCTCGAAATGGAGGTGGGGGCCAGTCGAAATTCCACGATTGCCTACCGTGGCGATCTGGTCTCCGGCTCGCACATGCTGACCCACCTGTACCAAGGTTTCGTTGATGTGGCCGTACACGCTCATCGACCCGTCGTCGTGCGCGATACGCACCCACATCCCGAACCCTTGCGCCGGACCGGAATCCACGACTGTGCCGTCTGCAACCGCCCGCACCGGTGTGCCGATCGCGTTCGCGATATCGAGCCCCGTGTGGAACGCACCCCAGCGGACGCCGAAATCGGAGGTAAGGGTTCCGGAGACCGGTGCCACGGTGCGTGGCTGTGCCGGTTGCGGGAGTACGGGCACGTTGAGCGCCCGCGTCGCCGCGTCCAGTGCTGCGGCCTGATTCGTAACGGCGGCGTCGAATGCTGCGCGCGCCTGGGCGATCTCGGGACCGCGTAGTAGCGCGTCCGCGGCAGCTGCCAGATTGGACAACGGATCCGACGGCGAGGCAGGCTGCTCCTCGGGCCCAGCGGCGTTAGAGGCGGGCGCGTTGACCGACAGCATGCCGCCGAACGTCAGCAGCGCACCCGCGACCAGGGCGCCGGCCACCACTTTGCGCTGTGGTTCGGAGGCTGCTGCGGCACGATGACGGCCGCGCGTCCGGTCACCGGCTACCAGTCGCTCGGGGGAGGGCGCGTTCCGAGGAGTTGTGTTCCGTCCCAAAGCGTGTCGTCCCATTGGCGCGTCCTCGATGTCGATCGTCCGGCGGACGGAAGACCGCCGGTCACGGTTAGCTCACCGTGAGGTAACGGAATGGTATCCGAGTTGCGGTGGAATTACTAGGCTGCTTAGTAGTTTATTGCGGGGAACCGGACTGGGCCGATCGACCGCAGCGTCGTGAATTCGGTGGCACCACTTCGTTCCGGATCGTGGCCGGCGTCGGCTGCGGAATTACCTGATCGGGGCGTTTCCTGGAGCGCCCCAACGGTTTCAGTGCACCGCGCTACCCTGCGTCCATTGATCCCACGGCAGGCTCCAGTCGCCGTTCTGCCACACCTCCAGCGGCGCACCGCCGGTGTTGCGCACCTCGACGACGTCTCCGGGCATGGAGAAATTGAAGAACCAGGTGGCGTTCTCGCTACTGAGATTCAGGCAGCCGTGCGAGACATCCTGGCTGCCTTGCGCCCAGACCGTGGAATCCAGTGCGTGCAAATAGATGCCGTCATTGCTGATGCGGGTTGCCCACCCGATGGCTTCCTTGTAGCCCAGCCGCGAATTGATCGGCAGGCCGTAGGTGGAGGAGTCCATGATTACTGGATTCGCCTTGTCCATCACGGTGTAGACACCGCGCTGGGTCCAGAACGTAATCGTCTTTCCCTCAATCGTTTCGCTGCCTCCCATACCCATCGAGGTGGGCATGGTGCGGATCAGTGTGCCGTTCTCGAAGACCTGGACCTGTTTGGTGTTGTCGTCGGCGATCGTGACATGCGAGGGGCCGATGGTGAAGCTGGTCTTGCTGTCGTCCTCGCCGAACAGTCCCGGGCCGAGTGCGGCGCCGTAGATGTTCGCCGCCACGGTCACCTTGGTGCCAGGCTTCCAGTACTCGCGCGGCCGCCAATGTGCGTTTCGGTTGTCGAGCCAGTACCACGCCCCATCAACCGGCGGATCGGCGGTCACGGACAGCCGTTTCTCGGCGGCGGCGCGGTCCGGGATGTCTTCGTCGAAGTGGGCGACTATCACCGTGCCGACCCCATAGGTGCCGCCGTCGCTTAGCGGCTGGCCACCGGTGGTCGTCAGGTACGCCTTGGTTTGATTGCGCGGTATGAGCGTGGAAAACGTCGAGGTGATCGGCCCGGTCGGCCCGGTCACCGCCGTCCCCTCGGCCTTCATTGTGTAAGTGCGCCCGTACCCCAACGGCTCGCTCGGCTTCCAGGAGGTCTTGTCAGGGGTGTAAATGCCGTCGATGACCTTGCCTTGCTCATTCGTCATCGTTACCGACGTGAGAACGCCGGTTTTGGTACTGACCTGCACCGGGGCCGACGGATCGATATTTTTGGCGTCTTGTCCCGGCGTCACTGATATCGCGTCGCCGGGTGTGGAGCCGCCCGAGGGTCCGGCCGGTGTGGGCGCGGACGAGCATGCGGTGATCGCCAGGGCCAAAGCGGCGAGCAAGACCAGCGCGGCGGTGGATCTGCGACGGCGACGAGACATGGGTATTCCCTCCTTGAATGCGCTGTGCGCCGCGCTGCAACACAGCCCTATTACTATCTAGCCTAGTAGTTTACTTCTCGGCGAGAGTGGCTCCGGTGGGCCGAAGCGCAGGTGCGAAGCCTGTGGCACCCACGCCGCCGCGTAGCTCACATCGATGAGTGTCATTCATTCACAGGGTGATCGGAGCAGGTGCTCGGACTACCGGCTCCGGGCGCGA
Organism: Nocardia sp. NBC_01388; assembly: GCF_045040085.1. NCBI lineage: Bacteria > Bacillati > Actinomycetota > Actinomycetes > Mycobacteriales > Nocardiaceae > Nocardia > Nocardia sp. NBC_01388. The sequence goes on along the minus strand of NZ_CP109553.1, from coordinate 4,921,092 downwards.
GTGGTGATCAGCAGCATTCCCACGAAGGCGATCGCGAGGGCGGTCGGATAGCCGATGACCAGATCCTGCCGCCCCGGGCTGCTGAGGAGTTGCCAATCGCCGAGATGGGTCAGCACGTGCACGGTCGCCATGGCGACACCGATCGCTACGAGCAGCCATCCAGCGACCCGCCGCCGGCGTTCTCGTAGGTAAGCGCCGGTGTACATCGCCCGTGTCCGGATTCGTTCTGCACGCCATTCGCGAACACCCATCTGCCCTCCTGCGATAGACCACTACTATGCCACCTAGTACTAAGTGGCATAGTATCTCGTGGTCGGAGTGAGTGATCCTGCTCCGATCGCCTATCGAGCCCACACACGACTGATCAGGTATCGCCCATGCCTATTGACCTCACCCTTTCGCATTACAGTGACCTCGCCTTCGGATCGTCCTTTGCGGTGTATCTGATCGCGGCTGTACTGCTGGTCGCCGAATTCGCGAGTTCGCGTGTGCCCGCGAACGCATCGGCGCCCAGAGCGCTTGTGGCCTCGGGCGGCGGCCCTCCTGTCATCCAGGGGCCTGCGAAGGTCATCGTCCAGCCGAGCCGATCACGTGCTGAGCGACTTGGGCGTATGGGGCAGTCGGTGATCGGGGTCGGATTCGGTCTGCATGTGGCCTCGATCGCCTTGCGCGGGTTGGCGACGCATCGTGCCCCGTGGGGCAATATGTACGAATTCGTCTCTCTCGCATGCGCTGCCGGTGTTCTCGCCGGCCTGGTCATCCTGCGTGGCCCGGTGCTCCGTCGGCTGTGGTCGTTCGCGCTGCTCGGGGTCCTGCTCTTGATGTTCGTCGCGGGGGATCTGCTGTACACGACCGCCGCCCCCGTGGTGCCCGCGTTGCAGTCGTACTGGCTGATCATCCACGTGTCGATCGTTTCCACCGGCAGCGGAGTATTCCTCATATCCGGTGTAGCCAGCGCGTTATTCATAGTGCGCCAACGCTATTCGGGCGAAAGTCGGCAGGCGAGCCTGCTCGGGCGATTCGCGCAGCGTCTTCCCGACGCGGCCACGTTGGATCGGGTGGCCTACCGGACCACGATCTTCGCTTTCCCCCTCTTCAGCGCCGGGGTGATCCTCGGCGCGGTCTGGGCCGAAGCGGCCTGGGGACGGTTCTGGGGCTGGGATCCGAAGGAGAGCACCTCCTTCCTGGCCTGGGTGATCTACGCGGCATACCTGCACGCCCGTGCGACCTCGGGGTGGCGGGAAGGCAAGGCCGCTTGGATCAATATCGCCGGTTTTACCGCGATGCTGTTCAACCTGTTCGTCATCAATATCGTCGTATCCGGCCTGCACTCCTACGCGGGACTGAACTGAAAATCGTGAGTACATGGTGAATCTGGCGTATCTGCCCAGCCCCGCTCGCGGCGTGTGGCATCTCGGTCCGTTCCCGCTTCGCGCCTATGCCCTATGCCTCATCGCTGGGATCATTGTCGCGATCTGGGTGACCCGCAGGCGGTGGGCGGCCCGAGGTCACGACCCGGACGAGATCCTCGACATCGCGATGTGGGCGGTGCCGTTCGGGATCGTCGGCGGACGGCTCTATCACGTGATCACCGATCCCGAGCTGTATTTCGGCCGCGGTCGAGATCCCTTGCGGGCGTTCGCCATCTGGGAGGGCGGGCTCGGGATATGGGGCGCGGTCGCGCTGGGGGCGGTGGGCGCCTGGATAGGCTGCCGCCGCCGCAATATCAGGCTGCTCGAACTCGGTGACGCCCTCGCGCCCGGACTAGCTGTGGCCCAGGCGATCGGGCGCTGGGGCAATTACTTCAACCAGGAGCTGTTTGGCGGCCCGACCACGCTACCGTGGGCGCTGAAGATCGATGTCGCGCATCGCCCTGAGGACACCACCGACATCGCTCTCTACCACCCGACCTTCCTTTACGAGAGCCTGTGGGATCTCGGCGTCGCACTGCTGGTGCTGGGAGTCGACCGCTGGTCGCGCAAGCGAGGGCGAACGCTCGGGGTGGGCACGTTGTTCGCGTTGTACGTCGCCGGTTATACCCTGGGGCGCGGCTGGGTCGAGGCACTGCGTGTCGACCACGCCAATCATTTCTTCGGCCTACGGCTCAACGACTGGACGTCGCTGATCGTCTTCGCCGCAGCGGCGGCCTTCCTGTTGTGGCAGCGCGCAGCCGGTCGGGCAGCCGACGACCGGCGGGACAGTGTTGACCGAATGCCCTAGGGGGAACTGATTCCCTTGCCGAAGATCGAAACACCATTGACCGCAAGCAGTTTCATCACCCAGTGGCGGTGGGACATCGCCTCGGTGCTGGTCGGTGGGCTGTTGTTGTTCGGCTACCCATTCGCGTGGCGGGCGGCGCGGTTGATGCGGTGACGCGAATCCTGCTGGTAGCCGTGGGATTTCTGTACTTTTACTCGCGGTTGCAGGTTGATCCGGTGCCGCGGCGCTTCTCGCAGGGCATCTCGCTACTGATCACGATCGTGGAGTCTCCGGCCGACGGATTGCTGGGCATCGTGCTGTGGCTCGGCACGTTGGTCGCCGCCGACTTCTATCGATCCCTCGGGCGTTCCTGGGGCGCGAGCCTGCGCACCGATCAGACCATCGGAGCCGGAATCCTTTGGATGCTGGGCGATTTCCTCGGCGTGGTGTACTCGATGGTGCTGATGCGTGCCTTCGCCGCCGACGAACGCCGCAAAGCCGAAGAGGTGGATGTCGAGCTCGACATCGCGCCCGTGCAGCCACCCTCGGCGTCCTTTTCCGGGGATCGAGTCGCCGACGACTCCGAACCCGTTTCCTCGGCCTGTGGTGGGAGAACGATCCGCAATTGCGCGATCGTTTCCGTCACTGACATTCGAGTCGGTCCAGGCCGCAGCGGGGAATCGGAAGAATCCAGAGGTGCGTCGTCTCGCCAACGAGACCGTTTCTCTGCCCAGTAGGCCCGAGATCGGCAGGGGGAGGGGGATTCTCGGAGAAGTGGCGGCGACACCGTAGTTGTGCAGGCCGAGTTCGATCTGATATTACTATCTACGTACGTAGGTAGTAATACCTTCGGCTCGTGTCGCGTCGACCACCCGCGACACGAGGGTGTCGCCGAATGCGGCGCCCGTGGCAGGTGGGGATGGGCGCTCCCCCTCATGGCGCCCATCCCCACCCGTTGCTTCTTCCTGCACGTGCTTCTTCTTGCGCGCCGCGGTCCGGACCACAGCCGCGCGGCCACTGGCAGAACCGCGAGCAGAGCCCTCGCCGCCGGAACTTGATGCCGCGGTGGTGTTCCCGCCGACGCACCCGGGCAAGACCGCGCTGAACGGTGGGTACGGGCCCTATCCCTTACGTGGCTCGCCCCACCGTTGGTCTCATCGGAGAGTGGCGGGCGGGTCAGTGAACGTAGGACAACACGCTCATCATGCCTGCCTCGCCGTGATATACGTTGTGGCAGTGCAGCATCCACTGCCCCGGGTTGTCTGCCTCGACGTCGACTTCCACCGTCTGCATGGGTAGCACGATCGACGTGTCCTTGCGGGGACCGGTTCCCGCCGTGGTGACCACCTCGAAGGTGTGGCCGTGCAGATGCATTGGGTGGAACATCATCGTCTTGTTGACGAACCGCAGCCGGACCCTCTGTCCCTGAGTGACATCCAGCGGTGTGCGATCCGGGTACGCCTTGCCGTTGATCGTCCAGACGTACTTCTTCATGTCCGAGGCGAGAGTCACGTCGAGCGTCTTGTCCGGGGAGCGCTGCGGCAGTCGCACGGACTCGGCGGCGATGAGCCGGTCCGCGGTGATCGGGGCGACCGACAGCTCGGCCGGGCGCGCATCGGCCGGGGGAGGAGTGCCGCCGCCGGTGCGGATGAGCGCGAACGCCTGGCCCGTCTTGCCTTCGGCGGAGGCGACCAGCGGGAAGACTCCGTCGCCGAGTTCGACGATGGCGTCGTATCGCTCGCCCATGCCGAGGAGAACGCTGGAACCGGAGACCGGTTGCACCGGGTAGCCGTCGCTGTGGGTGACCCGCAGCTGATGGCCGCCGACGGCGACACGGAACGCGGTGTCGGCCGCAGCGTTGATGATGCGCAGCCGCATCCGCTGGCCTGGCTTGGCAGCGAAGGTGACCGGATCGGCGCCGATGCGGCCGTTGACCAGGTAGTACGGATAATCCTTCACATCACCGGCGTCCGTGCCGAGTGGGGCGTTGGGGTCGGTGGGCATGGACATGCCGCCGCCCATGTTCATGCCGCTCGTGCCGCCGCCCATGTTCATGCCGGCCATGCCCTTGTCCTGCAGCTCCCGCAACTCCTTGTCCGGATCGCGGCCGTTGACGCCATCGAGCCAGTCGTCGAGGACGACGACGGCTTCGACGTCGTAGCCCTTTCCGTCGGCGGGGTCTTCGACGATCAGCGGGGCGTACAGGCCGCGGTCCAGTTGGACCCCGACGTGCGGGTGGAAGAAGTAGGTGCCGGCGTCGGGGACCGCGAACTCGTAGCGGAAGGCGTCGTTGGGGGCGATTTCCTTTTGCGTGATGTCGGGTACGCCGTCCATGTCGTTGCGCAGGGCGATGCCGTGCCAGTGGGTCGTCGTGGGTGCGGGCAGCCCATTGGTCAGGTCGGCCTGCAGCACCTCTCCGCGTTTGAGCCGGATCTCCTGTCCGGGCAGCTGGCCGTTGTAGGTCCAGGTCTGCACCTGGACGCCGCCCAGGTCCACGGTGGTGGGCTGGGCACGCAAGGTGACTTGCTGGACGGTGGCACCCGCTGCCCGTCGGCGGGCTTCTGCGGCGCGGACCGCATCGGAGTCGGGCTGGATGAGGGTGGGTGAACTCTGTGAGTTCTTGGAGCACGCGGCGAGCACCGCGGCCGCGGTGCTACCGGCGCCGAGGGCCAGGAATCCGCGCCGGGTGAGGGGTGTCGGGAAGGGACGCTGCCTGGATGCCATGGAGATTCTCCTTGGTGTGTGCGGCCCGGTGCCGGCAAGCGGCTCCGGGCCGGGCGTGTCAGAGATAGCGACTTTCCGGCATGGAGGGTCACTGCCGGGGCCGGAGTAGGCAACGAGGTCGGTCCGATGTGCTTGCGATACATCGTGCCGGACCGATCGCCCGAGTCTGGGGAGGTCCGTATGAGCGCCGTCCCGGTGCGCCTGTCCGGTGCACCGGGACGAACGAGCTCAGCTGCTGCCGAGCAGCGCGCGCATCTGGTCGATCTCGGTCTGCTGCGCGGCGACAATGCCCTTCGCGAATGCGATGGCGTCGGTGTTCGCTCCCGAGGTGAGCTCGGTGTTGGCCATCGTGATCGCACCGGTGTGGTGGTCGATCATCATCTGCAGCCATTTCCGGTCGAAGTCCTTGCCGGACAACCCTTGCAGCGCGGTCATATCCTCTGTGGACATCATGCCGGGCATGCCCGGCATTTGCTGTGCGCCCACGACGGGAGCCGGCTTGCCGAAGCTTTGCAGCAGCTTGCTGATCTGCTGCATTTCAGGAGCCTGGGCATTCATGATGCCGGACGCCAGAGTGCGGACCTGCTCGTTCTGCGACCGTGACGGGACGAAGCGCGCCATGTCGACAGCCTGCGAGTGATGCGGATACATCATGTCCAGAAAGGAGACATCCGCGTTGTTGAAACCGGTTCGAGCCGGTGCGCTGGTTGTCGCGGAAGGTGTGGACTGGCCGCCCATGTCCATCCCGGGCATCGAGTTGCCGCAGCCAGCGACGAGTAGCGCAGCCGCGGCGATTCCGGCGGCGACGATCGATCGGATTCGATTACGTGTACTGAACACGGTTGTCCTCCTGGTGAATTGCGAATGTGCGGTGGTCGGGCAGGTCGGAATGCGCCTCTCGGTGCGTCGGCAACGGAGGCGGCGAGACCTGTCAGATCCGCAGAATCGACAATTCGGCCAGGGACGGCGTGGTCCAGGGTGGCGGTCGTGCACGATGGGCTCGGCACAGACGCGATAGCGGCGTGGGATCGCAGCCGGACGGGGCGCCGGATCGGTAGAGCAGAACAAGGCCGATCGCGAGCGCGATCACCGACAAGACGAACACGCAGGCATGCATGCCACCGTGTCCGCCGGTGTGCCGGTCGGTCATGGCGCCCACTGCGTCCGTGTGCTGACCGGCAGCGGGCATCGCCACTACACCGGAACCGGCAAGCGCGGAATCCTGTGCAGGACACTGGATTGCGTAAACCCCCGCATGCATGGCGACGATGCCGAAGAGCATCACGAACAGCCAGACTGCCCGGGCTGACCCGGAAACTCTGGCTGGCTCGTGTACGTCGACCACGCCGCCATCGTAGTTCGGGTGTCGCGCGATGACATTGCAAACCCCCGTGGGGTATCTCACGAATCCGAGATGGGAGACGACGGGGCGTGTTCGACGTGCCAGGTCTGCGCCGTGATCGCCCACAGATCGTGATCGCGGCGTCGCCCGCCGACGGACTGGTACGCCGCCATCCGTCCCTCGCAGGTCATCCCGATCCGATCGGCCCAGCGTGCCGCGCGGGAGTTCGCGAAATCCGTCGGCGCGGTGACGCGGGCGAGGTCGAGTTCGGCGAAGGCATAGGCGAGCATCAGTCGCCCGGCCGCCGTCGCATAGCCCTGCCCGGACAGGCGTGAATCGATCCAGATGCCGAGCTCGCCGCGGCGATCAAAGGATTCGACCCAAAGTTCGCACTGGCCGGCCAGGTGACCGTCGACCTCGATCACAGTGCGGACGACCCGTCCGGCCTTGGCGTCCGACCGCGGTTGCAGGCACTCCCTGACCCAGGCTCGTTCGGTGTGGCGGGATTCCCAATCCTGGGACACCGTAATCCAGAACGGTTCGATCGCCGGACGGTCACGGAGTCGGATCGCGCGCCAGGTCCGTGCGTCCGCCGGCCGTGGCGGTCGCAGCAGGATGTCTGCACCGCGCGATGTTGTCCCGGACAGGAGGATCGACCGGGGGCGATGGGCCATTCCTGCAAGTGCGCTGCGAATGCGACCTGCGTAGAAGCGGGCCGCGGCGACCGCGGCCGCTTTGCCCGGCCGGTAGCGGCCAGGTGGGAACGTGGATTTGCCGAGATCAGCAGCAGGGCGCAATTCAGGCTCGTTTCGTTGATGGTGTGCTGCCGAAATCGCGCGCTTTTCGAGCATCTCGGCAATTCCTCGACTTCGGTGTGATCGATTGTCATACATTGAATTGCCTTGGAGCGCAGTTAATCTCGGTACGTCTAATGATGATGGCAGCTGTCCGTGGCTGCTGTGCATCTCGCTGAGCTACTAACCGGGATAGTATGTTAACTACTATGAGTGTTAGTAGATTGTGGTCGATCGTGAACGCCGTCGACTCGAGTGGATCGGGTCGCCGTCGTGGCTAAGAACAAGTCCGGTACCCGCAGCCGACAGCAGCAGGGGGCGGCGCGCGCCGATCGCACACGTCGACGCGCAGAACGGACTCGCCGAGCCGAACATGTGTCCCAGCCCGTCGCTACGCAGCTGCCGGCGGTGTTCGGGCCGATTACGCAACTGACGCTCGAGCCCCGACCATCTGTCGCGGAGCCTCGCCACACCGAACGCGTTTCGAACGATCCGATCGTCGCATCGCTGGCTTCCGCCGTGCGTGCGGCCGAGCCGCAGGTTGACACGGTGGCGGCCACCGGATTCCGTGCGGCGCTATATAATTCAGAGCCGCAGGCGGTCGCCGTGACCTTCTGGGACGACACCCCTGCGGACGGCCCGCCGACCGATGTCACGGTCCGGTTCGTCGGCATTCGGCGTGATGTCGATGAGGAGTCGGAGTCGCCGGACACATTCGAACGGTTCGTCACCGTATCGGGAGTGCCCGCCGGCGCCGGGCGTCTCGCAGTGACCGCCAAGGTGTCGGATATCGCACCCGGCCGGTGGGATGTGGCCGCCGCTCGCGCTGAGCCGCCGACCGGCGAGCGCTGGTCGCCGGTGCAGACGGAGCGCCTCGCGACCACCTTCGCGCCCTTCGCCCACGGCCCGGCGGTGCGGTTGTGGAGTTGGCCTGCGCTGGTGGGCGCGGGGGCGCTGCTGGCCTTGCTGCTCCAGTTCGTGCTGTTGACCTTCATCCAGGGTAATCCCGCTGCCGCGCTGGGAATCTCGGCCCTGGCCTGTCTATTGGGGTACGCCGGTGCGAAGGTCTATACGGTCGTCCTCAACCGGGAGAGCTTCGGCCGGATCCTGCAGACAGGCGCGTGCATCCAGGGATTCTTGCTCGTGGCGTTCGCCGTCCTCGCGCTGGGTTCGGCGGTAGCCGGCCTCGGTGTGGGCCCGGTGCTGGACGCGACCACCCCGGGACTGTTTCTCGGGATGGCCGTAGGCCGCCCGGGCTGCTTCCTCTCCGGCTGCTGTGCGGGCCGGGCGACTTCGTCGCGCTGGGGTCTGTGGTCCTCAGATCGCTCGGTCGCGATCAGGCGAGTGCCGGTCCAACTGATGGAAGCAGCGGCCGCGGCAGTTATCGGCGCGGTCACCCTGGGACTGTTTGTCGGTCTCGGCGATATGGGCGGCGGATTGTTCGTCGGAGGGCTCGCCGTGTACGTCCTGGCGAGGCAGGGGCTGTTCGGGCTACGCGCCAACCCGCGCACTGCGCGGGGTCGCGCGCTCACCGTCGGCCTGGGCTTGCTCGTCCTCGCGGCGGATTTCGTTGTCGTCGCCGGAATGTGGTGAACCGGGAGAGGCGGTCACTCGTCAACAGGTCAGGGGGTCTCACGAGCAGGGAGAGCGACATGATCATCTCATCCAACCGGCTCGTCGCGGCGGTATGCCTGTCCGCGGTGACAGTATTCGTCGCAGGCGCGTGTTCGTCGTCGAGCGGCGGCGGTCAGCCATCGACCTCCGCCTCCGGCAGCGGTGGAGCCCCCGACGCAATCACGATCAGCGGCTACAAGTTCCAGGTACCGTCCACCGTGGCTCCGGGTGCGAGGGTCACGGTGCGCAACGACGACGGGGTCGAACACTCGGTCACGTCGAAGACTCAGGGACTCTTCGATATCGACGTCGAGGCGAAATCGGCGGTGACCTTCACCGCGCCCGAGAACCCCGGCTCGTACGCGCTCTACTGCCGCTACCACCCGAGCATGGTCGCCACGCTGACTGTTGGTTGATTTGCGTGGGTGTTCAACCGCCACAGGTACTCAGGGCCACCCCGGCCCCCAACATCACCAGCGGCAGAATCGGCGCGGTGACGGCGGCGGTCCAGATGGCTGCCCGGGTACGGCGGGGGGCGTGCTGAGCTTGGGCGTGATCGTCGGCGAGGCGGGCCAGACGCAGCTCGACGCAGTCCTGCGCAATGGCAAGTGTGGTCGCCGGAGTGGCGTGGCCGCGCAGCTGCGTCAAGGCGCGGTGCACGGGGGCGCTGCCGTGCCGGTGGGCGGCGTGGCTGTCGGCATCGAGTTCGACCAGGGCGCGGACCAATTCGGGAGACCGGCGGGTAAGCGGTAGCCACGGCACCGCGTATGCGGCCGCCTCGGCGAGTTCGACCAGGAAGTGGTGGTGGCGTCGAATGTGCGCGCGTTCGTGTGCCAGAACGGCATTCAGCGCCTCGTCATCCAGTTCGTTCCGCAGCCCATTGCTCGCCACGATCATCGCCGGTCGACCGGCGATGCTGTAGGCGACCGGGGTCGGCAGCGGCAGCCACAGCACCGGTTCGCTGTCGTGGCCGTGAAGTATGCGGAACAGGCTGATGTGCTTGTCGTGCACGGCAATCCGCTGCCGTGCGGTCGCCCGCCAGTGGATCAGAAACCGGACCACCGTGATCGTCGCCATCAGCACCCCGACAATCCCTATTGCCGATTCCAGGCGCGCGGGCATGGTGTCGTGCGGGGCGAGCAGACAGCGATGGGCGAGTTCGGTCAATGCCGCCATACCGCCGTGACCGGGAGCCAAGCTCAACACCAGTGGAGCCAACAGCGCAGTCACTGTTGCGACAACCAGCGTTGCCCAGGTAAGCAGGGTGATATGCGGGTCCGACCGCCGCAGCATCGCGTTCAATGGCCCAGGTGCTATGAGCGCGAGGGTCAGCCCAGCGACGGATATCAGCAGGGCGGCGGTCACGGGCGCCGATTCCGATCACGCAATCCGCGCCGCAGCGTCTTCGACTCGGCCTCGGACGTGCTGCGAACGAACTGCAAGAGCACGCCGATGGGGTCCTCCGCGGCATCGAGCACCGCACGGAGCGCATCAGCGGCGGCTTCCTCACGGCTGCGTCTCGCGCTGTACCAGAACGGACGGCCAATGCGCTCGCGATCGAGCCAGCCCTTCCGGTGCAGGTTGTCCATCACCGTCATCACCGTGGTGTAGGCGGGCCGCCGTGTCTCGGCGAGACCGTCGAGTACCTCGCGAACTCGCACAGGTTCGTCGGTCGCCCAGATCACGTCCATCACCGCTGCTTCGAGTTCGCCGAGCCCCTGCGTCACCTGTCCTCCTGGTTCTCAACCCTAGCCGGTTGATGCCGCTCCCGGCCGCCAGCGCAGCGAGCCTGCGGGTCACTCTGCTTTGCGCTGTGCTGACCACACCGGCGCAACTACGATCCAGGATAGTATTTCCTGGTTCCGGTGTCGTCTGCGGGTCAGGAAGGCGGCGTACCAGGAAGTCCGGTGCAAATTCGGTATGGTCGCGCCGCTGTATGTCTGTTCCTCGGTTGCTTCGGCAGCGGGAGCGCGGCGAGTTAGATTCGGTGCCGTCATGGTCGAAGGTTCGTGCGCATGGCGTGAGCGCGATCCCTTTTCAGGGTCGGCTCGGCCGCTGAATTCGAGTTGCGGTGCATGCCGAACCGGCAGATACTATCTACGTACGTAGCATATACGTACGTAGATGAGCAACTGGATACTTCGTTGTGTGACAGCGGGATCGAGGTGTCATAGGTATCGAGGTCGATTGCCGGATCGACCGGTAACCCATGTGATCCCGCTCGTTCGCCGACGCTTTCGGCTGCTCGAAATGGCACGGTCCCGCATCGCGCTCGCCTACTGTGCGCCTGCGCTGCGGGTGGCGCTATGCGGCGCCGAAGCTCGAGATGAGGAGACGCAATGGGCTCGCGCGGTTTCGGAGACCTGGAGGCAGTCGTCATGGACCGGGTCTGGTCCAAAACGACGCACACGACGGTTCGCGAAGTATTCGACGAGCTCTCGACCGAGCGGGAAATCGCTTACACCACAGTGATGTCGACGATGGACAACCTGTATCGCAAAGAGTGGCTGCAGCGCGAACGTGTCGGGAAGGCCTATCACTATTGGCCGAAGCTGAGCCGCGAGGAGTACGGCGCACGGTTGATGCGTCAGGCTTTGGGCGCCAACGGCAGGTCGGAGTTGGTGCTCGCGCACTTCGTGGAGCAGATGAGCCCGGAAGACTCCGAGAACCTGCGTGCTGTGCTTCGGAGGAAGGCGCGCAAGCGCGACTGACACCGAAGCATCGGTTCTGTAGCACGAAATATTGAACATCCTTCTGGTGGGTGAGTGTATTGGTGGCGGCCCGTGGTGGCGGCCACCGCCACGGTGACTGTTGGTCAACCGGTGACTCGACGGCGTCGTTCACGCTGGGAGTTTGGGGGTCGAGATTCTTTTCGGTCCGACGCGTCTGTCGTCGATCCGTCACCGCGCGAACGCTTTTCCCCACCTGTGGGCAACTATCCGACGCTGCGTCAGTGGGGTGCGGGTGCAGGCAGTGGAGCGTGGCTGTGGCTGCCGGGGTCGTGGGTGCTGCCGCTCGTATTGCCGCTGCCGTGTCCGTTGTATCCGCGTCCGCCGTTGTTGTGATGGTTCCCGCCGCCGTGCCCGCCGTTGTTGTGGCCACCGTTCGCACCGCCGGAGCGATCTGCCATGACGATCGGGCCGTCGGCGGTCGGTGCCGCGGTGGCAGGTGCGGCGAGCAATGTCATTGCGCTCAGAGCGACTGGTGCGAAGGCGAAGAAGAAAACTGATCGTCGGGACGATTGGTGGGTACGGAATTTCACAGTGGGAGGTGTCCTTTCGCGTGATGGTTGCTGTAAGTGAGCCAAATGGTCGTCTGGCGTGCGTGCCAGCGCGGGGTCCAGCGCGCGTCTCGTGAGGACGCCCGCACGAGGCGTTTACGGCGCGCACTCTCCAAAGAGGCGACACGGCCCCGCGCGGCTTGTGTGGATGCGATCACCCGTGGTAACTAACTACGTACGTAGATAGTAGGTTGTTGCAAAGAGATGTCAACCACGTATCTTGAACGAGACGATGCATTCGATTGAAAGTGCTTCGAGTTCAATAAGATTCGACAGTGGGAGTCTGCGCAGGTGGATCTGGGAGGATCGTCGAGGTTTATGCGAGGTGTCGCCCTTTTGCGCGGTATCGGCTCCGCTCGGCGTGTTTGGCACGCCACGCGGGCACTGCGCGACACGCTAGCGATCGGCGGTCAGTTCACTGCGTTCGGCGACGAATCCGTTGCTACAGTGGGCGCACTGTGAGGCTCATCGGTCGGTTGCGGCTCGGTGGCTCTGCGCTTGCACTACTCGCGGTAGTAGTGCTCGTAGCGCCGATGTTCGACTGCGCGTTGACCGGGGAGCTCTTCCACACGCACGCTCGGGTGGTTTCCGGCGAGCAGCTCACCGTTCCCACCCTGGCGGAGTCTTCCCATTCCACAGTCCACCCGCCCGCCTGCGGTTGCCCACCCCATGCCGCGCACTGTCTGCTGACGTCGGTGCCGTTGAGCGGAGTCAGCAAAACTGTAGTGCCGCAATTACTCCTACTGCTCGGGGTGTTGGCGGGCGCGGCTCTGGTTGCCCGGTCCTATCCGGCTGGTCGTGGAGTGCGCGGCCCCCCGGTGTCGGCCGTCCCCGCGCTCAGCGGTCGGATCATTCTCACTCGCTTGTGTATCGCTCGACGCTGATCGGTCAGCGCCAGGTCGACGGTTGTTCGTGCTGTCGGCCGGTGTCCGCTGCCCGTTTACGTCCTCGCCGCCCAGTGGGCGGACCGATGCAAGGAAAGCGACAGCCATGGACAAGATCGTGCTGGAACGGCACGCCGATGTATCGACCGCTCTGGTCACCGCGCCGATGGCGGCGCGGCTTCCCGAGGATCTGGTCGGGAACACCCCGGTATTGTGGATCGGCGCGCCGCTGGCACCCGCCGGCCGCGGATTCTGGGCCAAGCTCGAGGGCTTCAATCCCGGTGGGATGAAGGATCGCCCCGCGCTGCACATGGTGCGGTGCGCCGAGCGGCGTGGTGAGCTCGAACCGGGCGCCCGTATCATCGAATCCAGTAGTGGCACACTTGGTTTGGGATTGGCGCTCGCTGGTCTGGTCTACAAGCATCCGGTCACGGTGGTGACCGATCCCGGCCTGGAGCCGTTCGTCGCGCAGATGCTCGCGGCCCACGGCGCTCGGGTGGATCTGGTGCCCGAGCCGCATCCGGTCGGAGGCTGGCAGCAGGCGCGACGTGACCGTGTCGCCGAACTTCTCGAACGTGAGCCGGGGGCGTGGTGCCCCGATCAGTACAGCAATCCGGACAATATCGACGGCTATGAATCGCTGGCTCTCGAACTGGTGCAGCAGTTGGGCCGGGTGGATGTGCTGGTATGCGCTGTCGGGACCGGCGGGCATTCGGCCGGGGTGGCGCGGGTGTTGCGCCAGTTTAATCCGGATCTGCGGCTGATCGGGGTCGACACGGTGGCGTCGACGATCTTCGGTCAACCGGCCGGCCCGCGCTTGATGCGGGGCTTGGGTTCGAGCATTCACCCCCGCAATGTGGACTACCCGGCCTTCGACGAAATCCATTGGGTGGCACCGTCGGAGGCGGTGTGGGCCTGCCGCACGCTGGCCGCCACGCACCATGCCACCGGCGGGTGGAGCGTCGGCGCAGTGGCGCTGGTGGCGGGGTGGATGGCTCGCACCCACGATGCCGGTACCCGCGTCGCAGCGGTGTTCCCCGACGGACCGCACCGCTACTTCGACACTATCTATAACGACGCCTACTGCGCTGAACACGGCTTGCTCGACGCCGATCCGCCGATCGAACCGGACAGCATTGCGCACCCGGCCGCTCGGGTCGTCAGCTCCTGGACCCGCTGCAGCGCGGTGGTCGACCCGCGCGATCTCGCCCGGGATCAGGAGCATGCCTCGTGACGGTTTTCGCGAAGTTCCGCAGTTTCGACCCGGCCGCCCGGTTGCTGATGGTCAACCAGTTCGGCATCAACCTCGGCTTCTACATGCTGATGCCCTATCTGGCCGGATATCTCTCCGGCCCAATGGGTTTGGCGGCATGGGCGGTCGGACTGGTGCTGGGTGTGCGGAACTTCTCCCAGCAAGGCATGTTCCTTCTGGGGGGCACCCTTGCCGATAGGCTCGGCTACAAGCCGCTGATCGTGGCCGGATGTTTGCTGCGTACCGGCGGTTTCGCATTGCTGGTGTGGGCCCATTCGTTACCCGGTCTGTTGATCGCTTCGGCCGCAACGGGTTTCGCCGGAGCTCTCTTCAACCCCGCCGTGCGGGCCTACCTGGCGGCCGATGCGGGGGAGCGCCGCGTGGAGGCGTTCGCGGTCTTCAACATCTTCTATCAGGCGGGCATACTCGCCGGCCCATTGGTCGGACTCGCGTTGCTGGCGTTGGATTTCCGAGTCACGGCGGGGGCGGCCGCAGTGGTGTTCGCCGCGCTGACGGTGGCGCAGTTGTTCGCGCTGCCGCCGCGCCGCAAGACCGAGCCGACCGAGAAGACCTCGGTTCTCGAGGATTGGCGCACCGTGATCAGCAACCGGCGATTCGTGGCATTCGCGCTGGCGATGATCGGCTCGTATGTGCTGTCGTTCCAGGTCTATCTGGCGCTGCCGTTGCAAGCGCAATACGTTGCGGGCGGGCGGGCGCAGACGGTCACATCCGGCCTGTTCGTGATCTCCGGTGTGGTCGCGGTGGCCGGACAGTTGCGGATCACGGCGTGGTTCCGGGCCCGATGGGGGACAGGTCGCAGCCTGGTGGCCGGGATGTCCCTGCTGGCGGTGTCGTTTCTACCGCTGGCAATCGTTCCGGGCCCACAGCTGTTCGGGTCGGCGGTCGCGGTCGGTGCCCTGTTGCTGGCGACGGCGTTGCTGGCGGTCGGCACGGCCGCAGTATTCCCGTTCGAGATGGATACGGTCGTCTCACTGGCGGGCGGCAAACTGGTGGCCACGCATTACGGTTTCTACAACACCGTGGTCGGCGTGGGGATTCTGGCGGGCAACCTGGCCACCGGCGCGGTGGTCGGCGCCGCCCGTGCCGCGGGAGCGGATTGGGCGGTCTGGGTCGGTCTGATGGTGATCGGCGCCGTTGGCGCGTTCGCACTGCACCGGCTGGACCGGCCACAGCCCGCGCGGCATGCTGTATCCGCCGGGGTGGCAACGCAATCGGTGACGGATACCGGCCGTCATCATCTGCTGCAGGGTGTCGGGCGAGGCAATCGGCAGCCGGTCGCCGATAGTCACCGTGTTCCCGTCGGACTCGAGGCGATTCGGCCGAACGGACCGGTGAGACAGGTCGCCGAACCGACTGGCTGGCACCGGGTTTCGACTCGGGAATCGGACACGGAGCGAACGATGCCGATTCCCCGGGTACAAGAGGCCGCCGTCCGGCACCGTTGGCCGGCAGCGCCGCCGACGCGGCCTCCTCGTCGATAGTTCGCCGCGCCCGGCCGGTCCCTCCCGCCGATGGGCGGCGGCCGGTCGGCGAGCGGTCACCCGGTGACCGACTCTGGTTGCGTCCCAATCGGATCGGGGAGCAGCCCGCGCAGTACCAGGTCCAGGACCGCTGCGCGGGCTGCCTCGGGAGCCCAGCGATGGCCTGCGCGCAGGTGGATATAGCCCCAGCCCACGGTATTGAACAGCACGGTCGCGGTGACCGTCGGTGGTGTCGGGCGCAGGCTGCCGTCGGCCGTGCCGTCGCGCAGCAGACGCTCGAGCGGTTCGGCGAACACATCCACCACCAGGGCGTCCGGACCTGGCCGGTGGAACACCTCACCGTGGGCGAGGTACATCCCGGCCAGCACGGGCAGATGCTTGTCCGCTGTCGCACAGATCGCCTCCAAAGCGGCGCGTAGTCGCTGGGCGGCCGTCCCCGATCCGGTCAAGGCCGGCCAGATCTCGGTCCGGAAGGTGTCAGCGGCCCGCGCGGTGATACCGGCGACCAGATCGTCGCGAGAAACCCCGCGCCGATAGATGGTCGCCCGTGACATCCCTGCCTCGGCCGCGACCCGCTCCAGCGTGGTATCGGCGAGGCCCCACCGGGCGACGGCCGCCTCGGTGGCATCGATGAGCTCGGATTCGATGGCTATCTCTTGACGTTGGGACACTGCCTCATCATAGTTGAGACATGAGCGTCTCATCCATGAACCCCAGCCGTCTCAGTCTGCGTCCCTGGGCAGCCGCCGTCATCGCCCTGTCGGGTTTCGTGTCCTTGGTGGCCACCTACTGGGACGACGCGTGGCACACCGATCTGGGTCGTGACAGCGCGAGGATCCCACCGCACCTGTGGCTGTACGGATCGGTCGCGGTCGCCGGTGCCGCGGTAATCGGATGGGGCGTGCGCTCGTTGCTGGCGACTCGATCTTTGCGCGCGGTGCTGCGGCAGTCGCCGCTGTTGGTGGCGGCGGCCGGGGGTGCCGCCACCCTGGCGGCAGCTCCGCTGGACGCGGTCTGGCATGCCTCGTTCGGCCGCGATGCCGTGCTGTGGAGCCCGCCGCACATGCTGGTCATATTCGCCTCGGCCGCAATGATTCTCGGCGTCATCACCGGGACGGCGCGCAGCCGTAGCGGTGCGGTGGAGGCGTTGCTGGCCGGTCTTCTGCTCGGCACTGCGGCAATGACGGTCATGGAGTACGAGACCGACGTGCCGCAGTTCTCGGAGGCCCTGTATCTCTCGGTGCTGCTCGTGGCGGCGTTGTCGACAGCGGTCGTCGCACGTGCGTACGTGCCGACGCGTGCGCCGGTAACGGCGATGGTGGTGGTCTACATCGCGCTACGGCTGGTCGCCGCGGTGGTGCTCGGATTGCTGGGCCGCACCGCGCCGGAACTGCCGGTGGCGATTCTCGGGCTGGGTGTGCTGGATCTGCCTTGGCGCAACATGATTTTGCGGTACTCCGCTGGAGCGGCGGCGGTTTCGCTGCTCGCGTGGTTGGCGTCGGTCACCGGTTTGGTGAGTCGGTCCGCCTCCGAAGTGGCTGTGGTGGCCGTGCCGGTATTGGTGGTGTTCGCCGTGGTGTTGATCGCGACCGTGCGTCGTGGATGGCCGATCGTCCTCGCGCTGTTCGCGATTGCGGCGAGCGCCGGTCTCATCGGCATTGCACCTCCGGCCTCCGCGCATGACCCGGGCGAGGGCGAGCCCGTGCTCGGTGCCCACGTGACGGGCGGCTCCGACGGTCAGGGAATGTTGTCGCTCACCGTGCGCACCGACAGCCCGTGCACAGGGCTGGTGCCGACCAGGGTGGTGGCCCGCAGGGCCGGACAGACAATCCGCGGTTCCTTACTAGTCCAGGGTGATTGCCAATACAGCGGCTCGGTTCGCGTTCCCGCCGACGGGCGGTGGCTCGTCTATGCCGAGCTGCGCCGAGGCGACGAGAACATCGAAGCATGGCTACCGCTCGACGCTGACCGCGCCACCGCCGTCACCGAATCCCGGGATCTCTACCGCCCCGCGGAGGCCACCGCCTCGACTCGGTGGGTCCAGATTGCGGCAGGGGCGGGCATCTACGCCTTGGCGATCGGACTGGTCGGCGCTGCCGCTGCCGTGGCGCTGCATCGGAGGCGAGAGGTGGCGGCGGCGTGAGCAAGCGGTTCTCGGCGACCGTCGGTGTCGTGAGGAGGCCACTGGCCGAGTCCCGTCTCAACGGTTTTCACAAGGCTATGGGAAGGCAGGCCGCGACACCGATCACCGCCACAGTCGTCGATATCAGCGGTCCGATCAGGATCAGAACTGTCATGGCAACCAACAGGATTCGCGTACGGGTCCGGACCGGTTGCTCGATCGGCCGGGCGAGGCGCTCGACTCGAGTAGCCAGACCATCACCGACCACGGGCAGTGTCGCGGCGGGGCTCTGCGCGTGCTCCGACAGGGCCAGCAGTGCCTCTTGCACAGTCAGGCGCCCGTGGACGCCGCTCGCGTCGTCGTCTGCGCGCATCTCCACCAGCCGGGCCACTTCGATGCCGCCGCCGCTGAACAGCTGTACGCGCGGGAAGGCCGTGGCGAGCCCGCGACTGATCGCCAGCAGGAGATGATGACGCCCGGCCAGGTGCGCCCGCTCGTGGGCCAATACCGCGCCGAGATGTCGATCGTCGAGGGCCTCGAGCACGCCCCGAGTCACGACTACCGTGTTCGGTTTGCCGGCCACACAGTAGGCGGCAGCCTCGGACAGGTCGAGAACCACGGCATCGAGTTCCGGATCATGGCGCCCGGCCAGCCGCGCCATCCTGGCATGTGTATGGGTGGCACGGCGCGCCCGCAGCAGTGACCCGCCGAGCCGGGCGAACGCCACCGCCGCAGCGGCCGCGGTGAACCCCGCCAGTGCGAACAAGCTCACCTGCACGGCGGACCCGTACTGACCGGTTGTTGCGTCATGCAATTGGGTGATACACGAATCGAACATCAGCCGGGTCGGCGCGGTCCAATCACGGAACACGTCGACCACCAGAATCGACGCCGCGATCAACCACGAGAACGCGACCGAGCCGATTGCGCTGAGCCACGCGATCAGACCGAGGCGCGGCGCTGCGCCGGTTCGGGTGAGCCGCACCAAAAGGCGCGGTGCAAGCATGACTGTGGTGAACGAATACATCAGCACGCAGATCGCGATGCTCACCCGACCGCCCAAGCCGCTATCGACACACTGACGGGCGATTTCGATCGATCGCCGCCGCCTGTGTCCCCGCTCGTGCGAGCATTCCCCACTCAGTCCTCCTGTCGGTCGGCATCGAGTCTACGTGCGGGAAATCGTGCGGATTGCTGGGCGGCCAACTTGTATCGGGTCGGAATCCGCAACTGCCAATGGGTCTGCTCCTGACATGAATTCGACTGTGACCGAGGAGGACTGGAGTGGAAGGCTCAGCTGACAGGCGCATCGATATTCGGCACCCTGCGCTTGTGGATACCGGCCCGCTCTGGCGTCATACCCGAGTATTTGCCGTCAGGTCCCGGACGGGAAATCGTAGCGCGCCGGGGGCGCCGTCGCGCTGTCGGGCGGACCGTAGACGATTGCCACTTCGTCGCGGTTGGCGAAGGTGAGGGCCGCTGGATTGCCTTGACGCAGTGTGCCATTGACGAATATGCGCACGTTCTTGCCGTCACCGGCACGGAGTGTGCCGACGTTATCGCCGGCACGGCTCACTCCCCATTCGCTGAACAGCTCGCCGAGGCCGAATTGGCGCTGGGCCGGCGATTCGATGTGAACGACGCCGGAAGCGTCGTGAGTGTGCAGCGGACTCATCGCGCCCTTGATGCGATCCACTCCGAGATTGGCCACCACCGGCACGGCCGAGCCGTCGACCAGGACATCGATATGAACGTGGATGTGTTCGACCGCGCCCTCGCTCGCGAGCATCGGCAGGCCCGCAGCCCGCACGGCTGCGGCCGCATCCGCCGGTGCGGGCCACGGCGGCGCGATGTCGCGACCGATCGCGGTCGTCGCCGGTGGATGATCGAGGCTCACGGCGGCGGTCTGCTCGCGTTTGGCGTGCGCGGCGTGAACGACTGAAATCGTCACCCCGGCCACCAGCGCCACCACGACCAGCGCCGCTCCCGCCCACGTCAGGAGGGTGCCGCGGAAGGGGCGGGACGAGACGAGGGTTGTGGTCGCGGCCCGGCCGGACTTGCCGCGGGAGTTCTTGCTCGATGCCATGGCGGTTTTCCGTTTCGCTCTGCCGCAGACACTCGGCATGTGGGCCGGAGACTGCGTTCTACGTACCGGGACAGTGAGGCGTTTGTGGTTGCCCGCGTGGTCAGATCGGCAGCACGACGTTGCTGACGAACTCCGACCGCAGCCAATCGACGAACAGCGTCCACGCACCGGTCACCAGGGCGACACCGACGGCGATCAGGAGGAGGCCGCCGGTGAGCTGGATCGCCCGAGTATGGCGGCGTATCCAACCGAAGCTGCGCGCGGAGGTGGCCGAACCGAAGGCGAGCGCGACGAACGGCAATCCGAGCCCGAGGCAGTACGCGATAATGAGCATGACGCCGCGCGCGGCGGTAGCGCCCTGGGTGCCGGCCGCCACCGACAGCACGCCCGCGAGGGTCGGTCCCAGGCACGGCGTCCATCCGAAGCCGAACGTGGCGCCGAGCAGTGGCGCGCCGATCAGCCCGGACAGCCGCCTCGGCTGGAATCTGGTGTCGCGCTGCAACATCGGAACCAGTCCCACGAAGGTCAAGCCCATCAGGATCGTGATCACGCCGCCGAGGCGTTGCAACAGTTCGCGGTTCAGTGACAGCGCGCCGATCAGCCCGAACACCGAAGCCGTGCCGAGTACGAACACGACGGTGAACCCCGCAACGAACAGCAGCGCTGCCCCAGTCGTGCGCAGTCGTGCGCCGCGGCGTGCTGCCTCGCCGGACTCGCCCCCGGCGACGCCGGCGAGGTAGGACAGGTATCCCGGAACCAGTGGTACGCAGCACGGTGAGGCGAAGGACACCAGGCCGGCAACCGATGCCGCACCGAGTGCCAGCAGTAGTGGCCCGGTGGCGGCGGCGTTCTGAAACGCGTCGCCGATTCCCTGTCCCGCCATCGTTCTTCTCCTGTGGGGAATCTGTCTACTAATTAACTACGTAGGATAGTAGATCGAGTTCGTTGAAGGGTGATGGGGAGGGGTCGATTCGGCTGGTTGTCGACCACTGGATGCGCACTGCCGCCTGGTATGGGGTCCTTTTGCCGCTGACTACGGCAGCCGCGTCAACTCCTTGCGGTTGATACCCTACGGGGGTATCGTTCGGGTATCGTCGTCTGACGATCTGGAAGGAAAGGGAGCTCGATGAACACCACGACTGTCACCGTCACCGGAATGACCTGCGGCCACTGCGTGTCCTCGGTTCGTGAGGAGGTCGGCAAGATCTCGGGCGTCACCGGTGTGGACGTCGACCTGGCCAGCGGGCGGGTAGATATCGAGGGTGAAGGCCCGATTGGGCGCGACGCCATCGCGGCTGCTGTCGACGAGGCGGGTTATCAGCTCGCGGAGTGATCGCAGGGAAATCGATTTCGCTCGATCACGGCGAACCGCACGAGAGCTTTTGGAGTAGACGATGACAACCGCGAGAACGGAATCCGGGGCCGGGCAGGTCGAATTGGTGATCGGCGGCATGACCTGCGCGTCGTGCGCCACGCGGATCGAGAAGAAGCTGAACAAACTCGAAGGCGTCACTGCGACGGTGAACTATGCGACCGAGAAGGCGCGGGTCGACTTCACCGGCGGCATCAGCGCCGAGGCTCTGATCTCCACGGTCGAGGAAGCCGGGTATACCGCGGCCCTGCCCGCGCCACCGGCTGCAGCCCGTGAGACCGCAGAATCTGCTGCGGTGGAGGAGGACCCGACCGCGGCGCTGCGGCAGAGGCTGCTGATATCACTGGCGCTGACGGTCCCGGTGATCGCGATGGCCATGATCCCCGCCCTGCAGTTCACCAACTGGCAGTGGTTGTCCCTGACGCTGGCCGCGCCGGTGGTGGCCTGGGGTGCGTGGCCGTTCCACCGTGCGGCGTGGACAAACTTGCGTCACGCCACCGCCACCATGGACACACTCATCTCGATCGGCACTCTCGCGGCGTTCGGCTGGTCTCTCTACGCACTGTTCTGGGGCACCGCCGGCATGCCGGGCATGCGGCATCCGTTCGAGCTCACCATCGCCCGCGTGGACGGCACCGGCAATATCTACCTCGAGGCCGCGGCGGGGGTCACCACCTTCATCCTGGCCGGACGCTTCTTCGAGGCGCGGTCCAAGCGGCACGCGGGTGCGGCGTTGCGCGCGTTGCTGGAGCTGGGCGCGAAGGAAGTCTCGGTGCTGCGCAATGGATCCGAGCAGCGCATCCCGATCGAAGACCTTGCCGTAGGCGACCTGTTCGTGGTGCGCCCGGGGGAGAAGATCGCCACCGACGGTGTCGTGGTCGAAGGCTCCTCCGCGGTCGACGCCTCGATGCTGACCGGCGAATCGGTACCGGTCGAGGTCGGCCCCGACGACGTGGTGGTCGGCGCCACGGCGAACGTGGGCGGCCGGATCGTGGTGCGCGCCAGCCGAATCGGCTCGGACACCCAGCTCGCGCAGATGGCGAAACTGGTCGAGGACGCCCAGACCGGCAAGGCGCAGGCGCAGCGGCTGGCAGACCGGATCTCCGGCGTCTTCGTGCCGATCGTGATCGGACTATCGGTGGTGACCCTCGGGTTCTGGCTCGGCACCGGCGGTTCTGTCGCTGCCGCCTTTACCGCGGCGGTCGCGGTGCTGATCATCGCCTGCCCGTGTGCCCTAGGGTTGGCGACCCCGACCGCGTTGATGGTCGGCACCGGTCGCGGTGCGCAGCTGGGCATCTTGATCAAGGGCCCCGAGGTGCTGGAGTCCACCCGCCGTATCGACACCGTCGTGCTGGACAAGACCGGCACCGTCACCACCGGAAAGATGACCCTGTTGGATGTCATCAGCGCCGAGAGTGAGAGCGCGGCCGAGATCCTGGAACTGGCGGGGGCACTGGAGGATTCGTCAGAGCACCCGATTGCGCAGGCTATCGCCAAGGGCGCTCGGGAGAAGATCGGCGCACTGCCCGCAGTCGAGGGATTCGCCAACGTTGAGGGGATCGGCGTCCAAGGCGTCGTCAACGGCCACGCGGTCGTCGTCGGCCGCCGCACGCTGCTGGCGGATTGGTCGCAGCAGCTCGACACCGCGCTGGAGCGGGCCATGTCGGCAGCCGAAGCCGAGGGCAAGACCGCAGTCGCTGTCGGCTGGGACGGCAAGGCACGTGGAGTCCTCGTCGTCGCCGACGCGGTGAAACCGACTTCGGCCGAAGCGATTTCACAGCTGAAGGCACTCGGGTTGACGCCGATCATGTTGACCGGTGACAACGCCGCCGCGGCCCGCGCCGTCGCCGATCAGGTCGGCATCGACGAGGTTATCGCCGAAGTCCTGCCACAGGACAAGGTGGATGTCGTCAAGAAGCTGCAGGGACAGGGCAAGACGGTCGCGATGGTCGGCGACGGCGTCAACGACGCTGCCGCGTTGGCCCAGGCCGACTTGGGCTTGGCAATGGGTACCGGCACCGACGTCGCCATCGAGGCCAGTGACTTGACCTTGGTGCGCGGGGACCTGCGGGCAGCAGCGGACGCGATCCGCTTGTCCCGCAAGACGCTCGGCACCATCAAGGGAAACCTGTTCTGGGCCTTCGCCTACAACGTGGGAGCCATCCCGCTCGCCATGGCCGGCCTGCTGAACCCGATGCTCGCCGGGGGCGCTATGGCGTTCTCCTCAGTATTCGTCGTCAGCAACAGCCTGCGACTGCGCAACTTCCGCTCCATCGCCAACTGATCGGCGACGGTCGGCTCGGAAGTGCCGACGGTACGTGAAAACTGATCACTGCACGGAATCAACTGAAGGACAGACGATGTCGACCCTCACCAATACCGCACGACAGGTGGCTCTGCATCCGGCGACTCGCACAGTGGTCCGGTGCGTCGTCGGGTGCGCTGTTGCTGCGGCACGGGCGGCGTTGGCCCAGGATTCGACTGGGCATCAACGCTGCCCGGCCGGCACCAGGTGAACCCGGATGTAGGGACCGGTCGGTCGCAGGCTGTGGAGGATTACCCCAACGCGGGGGAGGCTGCCTCGGTGAGAACCTGACATCGGAGTGGGTCTACAACTGCTTCCGGTGCGGGATCGCCGTTTCACGGGACGGTGAGTTCGGGCTCGATCAGGTCGAGGAACGCACGGGCTGCGGGACTGACCGGTTCGTTGGCACGGTGCATCAGGAACGCGTAGCCGTGCAGTTCAGGATCGTCGATCTCGATGGTGTGCAACAGAACTGGCGTGGTGTGGACGGCCCAGGCCGGCACGACTGCTACTCCCAGGCCACGAGCCGTCAACTCGATGAGTAGGGGCAAGCTGCTCGCCTGGTAACTGATGCGCGGCCGGAATTCGGCTCGTTCGCAGCCCGTGTCGAGGATTTGGCGCAGTGCCGACCCTCGGGGCAGCGTGATCAGCGGCCGGTCTTCGATGAGTCGTAGCGGACCGCGGTGATGGCCGGCCAGGGGGTCGTCGGTGGATGTGGCGATGACCAGTGGGAGCGTGCCCAGGTGGCGGCCACTGAACTCTGCCGGTGGTGGCTCTGCCAGGCTGGCCAGCCCGATATCGAATTCTCCGGTCCGGATTCCGTCGAGTACCGCAGCGGCGTCGGTTTCGGTGAGCGAGATCTGAATTCCCGGATGGTGCTCCCGAAACTCGGTAAGCATTCGTGGCAGATCGATGACCGGCAGGCTTGCGGTGATGCCGATGCTGACTTCGCCGGAGATCAGCCCGCGCAGTTCGTCCACGGCTTGGCGGCCCGAGGACAGCGCGCCCAGGGCGGCACGGGCGTGGGGGAGAAGTGCCGTACCCGCCGCCGTGAGCCGCACGGTCCGTCCGGTCCGGTCGAGCAGGGATTCGCCGAGCTCGCGCTCGAGACGGCGAATCTGCTGACTGACACTGGGCTGGGCGACGCGCAAACGCGCGGCGGCCCGGGTGAAGTTCTTCTCCTCGACCACCGCCACGAAATACGCCAGCTGATGAACTTCCATAGGACCAGCCTATAGTTGAGATCGGAAGTATGTCTTGGACGTATGGTCAGATGCCGGTGCACCGTAGTGGGACAGCTTGGAACACTGCCCAGAAGGACCGGAGATATGCCCTTTTTTGACAACGAGCGCACGGCATGGCGTGTATTTCACCCGCCGCTCGTGCACCTCCCGATCGGTGCGATCGTCATAGCCACGATCCTCGATACGATCTCGGTCGTCATCGGCGACCGTCAGTCTCTGGCGGGTGAAATGTTTCGTGCGGCCACATTCACCCTCGCCGTGGGTACCGGCGGATTACCGTTCGCCGTCGTCTCCGGCCTGCTGGATCGAGCCCGGCTGACGACGTTGGGTGCGCTGCAATCGCGGGCCGTGAACGCGCACGCGGTCGTGGTCGTGGCGATGGTGCCGGTCAGCATTGCCGCGACGGTGCTGCGTTTCGCCCGCTACCACAATGCGACGCATACCCCCGCCGCGGCCTTCGTCCTGACCCTCGCGATTCTCACGATCGCCTTGGCCGGTGGACGGCTCGGCGGCAGGATTAGGCATGGGCGGCAAGAGTATTCGGCGATGCCGGTCGTGGCGGGAAGGGAGTGACCCGGTGGGTATGGACTCGATGATGGGATGGACAGCGATGTGGCCGTTGGCGGCTTTCCTCGTACTCGGTCTCGCGATCATGATTATCGTGCGGCGGCCGCGAGCCACGCCTCCGACACCGGCGCCTCTCGGTGGGCGTGCGCAGCAGATCGTCGACGAGCGGTACGCCCGCGGTGAAATCGACGAAGAGGAGTACCGCCGCCGCCGGATCGAACTGCTCTGAGGTTCGCTCCGCCCGCTGCGCGCGTTCACTCTTCGGCGGCGATGCGTTCGATAACGGGCTTGATGTCCTCGGCGAGAAGCGCTTTGAGATAGATGGCTGCCACGCGGTGCTTACGGTCGAGGACCATGGTCGTCGGGACGACGCTGCTGGGGTAGTGACCGCCGAGTGCGAGCAGGCTGCGCATGGACGGGTCGAAGATCGACGGGTAGGTGACACCGCGGGCGGTCACGAAATCCTGTGCGGCCTGCTTGCTATCGCGTACGTCGATTCCGAGGAATTGCACCCCGAGGCTTTGGGTCTCGGCGAAAACCTGCTCGAGTTCTGGCGTTTCCATGCGGCACGGCGCGCACCAGGAGCCCCACACATTGATGAGGACGACCTTGCCGGCGTAGTCGGAGATGCGGATCGTGTCGCCGGTCATGAGGGCGGGTCCGGTGAGATCGCCGATGGTGCCGCGGCTGTCCGGCGGGTCGTAGAAGAGCTCGGTTTTACCGCCGGGCGATACGAAGTCGAAGCTGCCACTCTGTGTGACTGCGTCCCGGCCGGAGCCGCATGCGCTCACCCCGAGGACCGCGGTGAGCGCGGCGGCGATGGCTACGGTGTAACGGGACTTGTGCATCGGTCTCCTCTGGCGACCGCCTGCTGACGGCCGGAACTACTATCGTCCTTCGTAGATGGTAGTACGCTGACGCCTGTGCACTTCCAGTCGGGCCGCCGATGTTCGCCACTACATTCCGCCACACGAGATCACGCTGGGAAGTCGATCCTTCGAACCGGTACGTCACGGCTGCGGTCAGGTGGCATCCATCCAAGGGTGTCCGCGGATACGTCTCGAGATCGCGATTTCGGCGAGCGCGGAGTGGAGTTGGTCCGGCCGTTGACCGAGCATTATCCGCACATGCTCGAACGCGCGATCACACACAAGGTCAGGACGGGTGAACTCATATGATGCGCACCGGATTCGGGGAAAAGGACAGCATCGCGTGGCTGACTTGGACTGCGATGACTCTGCTGGTGGCGGCAGCCGCGCTTGCCGTGGTCGGGGTGCCGTCGGTGGATCTGCACGGTCCGCTGCATCGGATGGGCATCATGGACCCGGCATGCGGCGGCACCCGCTCGGTGTATCTCTTCCTGCACGGTGACGTGGCACGGTCGCTGCGCTACAACCCCGTCGGGGCGGTCGTCATTATCGGCGCTGTCGTGCTCGCCCTGCGTGCTGTTGCGGGACGGCTCACCGGCCGTTGGGTTTCGGTGTCCCTGCCACGTCACTCGGCAGTGGCCGTCGCGGCGGTGGCGCTGCTGGTGCTGGAGATCAACCAGCAAGCCCACGCCGACCTGCTCACCAGTCCCTGGACCGGATGAGCCCCTGGCGATGACCGATTGTCGATCCACGCTGCGCAGCCCAACCCCAGACAGCGAGGCTGAAAGTGATCGCTGCCGTGAGCAGGATGTGGACACCTGCCCTGCGGTTGAGAGCGTCATGCGGTCCTTCGTTTTACAAATATCGGAACTCGGCCGGGCGCGGTTTATTTCGCGGGCGCGAGATTGGTTGTATCCAGCGCGGGGCGAAGCGCTTTCGCGAGAGTGACCGCGTCGTTGACAGCGCAGTAGTGCAGGTAGAACAGGTGCGGGTCGTCGGCGAGCATGTGGTTGTGCAATTCGACGACCTCGATGCCGCCGATGCGAAGGGCTTCGATGACCTTGTTGACTTCGGTTGCGGTCAGGGCGAAGTCGCCATTGATGGCGGCTATGCCGTCCTCAGTGGGCTGGAAGTTGATGACGGTGGTGACGCCGAAGGTCGGTGGCAGAACGTGGCCGTTGTCGCTGATGGTTTCGGCGCGGGCAAGGGTGTACTTGAACAGGCCGCCGTCGACGGTTCCCCTGCGGCCCAAGGCCGTATCCACGCCGGCGGTGTCGATCGCCGTGGTTGGTTACCCCCGTACAAGGTCTAGACCAACGGTCCGAAATCCGCTCGATGCCCAGGTACGGGGGCTGAGAGCAACTATTTGTGAATGCTGTTGACTGTCAGCTGCTTTCGGTGGTGGTCATAGTGCCGGCCCGGATACCGGTAGATTTCTGCGAGAGTCATGTAGTCGTGGAAATATGGGTCCCAGCGAGCCGGATAGTGCATGCCGCGTGCGAAGTCGGCATCGGATTCACGGCGGAGCGACCCTTGCAGCGAGCCGATCACCCGATCGAGCTTGGCACCCATCCGGCGACGGTTGTAGACGCGCGCCGCAACCCGTGAGCCGTAGAAATTGATCACGTCGAACGGTGCTGTCATCGCGACGAGGAACCGGGCGTTTCCGCGGCTGGCACCGGCTGGCAACCGACCGAAAACACGCAACAGCAGCAGCAGTTTCTGGACGATCATGTAGCCGAACACCATATGCAACAACAGCTCCTCGTTCGTCCAGCGCGTTCCATTCGTCGGCGCGTTCCACTCATCTTCGCCGGTGACCTCCAGCAGGTGATGGAAATCGGTCCGGGCCCGCTCCAGGTCCGCCGCGAACACCTCGCGATCGACATTCGGCTGTGGCATCGTTCCACCTCGATCCGGGCGCGATACCCGACGACGAACACGCCCCACACGTCGATCATCGCGCGTGGACACCAATAGTCAAGAGGCCAGATCCCGGAGTCGTTTGGGCGTGTGTTCGGTGACTACGCAGGGCAGTGCGTGTACCACGGCTGGCATCCGGAGGTATCGGCCGCTGGGGTGAAAGGCCATCTGCCGCAGACGTGTTTCCTCGGTCACATCGGGCAGGTCAGTAGCCACACCATGATGCCCAGACCGATTGCGGACATGGTCAATTCGGCGGTGGTCGGTCGAATTCCGGGATGCGGGTCGCCGAGGAGTTGGGCGACCCTGGCGCCATCGAAGGCGGCGACAGCGGCATTGAATCCGACTTCTGGAGATGAGGCCGCGCCCATAGCCCGTACCAATGCCGCAGGAGGCAAATGCGATAAGGCAGCTCGTAGCCATCGCGCGACAGAAAGCCGTGCAGGGCATGGGAAACCGCATTGCGCGGAGTTCCTACTAGAACCAGAACTTCACGGCGGACGCGCCCCAGCATGAGCGCGGCATTCAGACCGGCTGGGCCGCCTCCCACAATCACCACATCGAACACGAGCGCTCCAATCAGTAGACCTCGCCAGATAGCTACTACCAGTAGATAGTTGGATCTAGTCGACCTGTTCCGGACGCTCATGTTTCGGTGGATAGCTGTTCGGGCTGTCCTATCGCCGGAAGGTATCTCGGGTTAGGGTATGTCGCCGACGATGGTCGGTCCGACTTGAGTTGTATGGCGGCGTCGCCAATTCCGTGCTGATCGAAATCCCATGATCAGCAGCAATTTTCCGGCCAGCATTGCGGCTACGCCGCCTATGGCTGCAGCCGTCCAACCCCAGTGCGTCACCGCGTATCCGGCGAGACCGAGATGAACGGCGACCATTGCCGTCACGACCACCGCGAGTAGCACTGGTGCGTGACGGCGGCTGCCCGATCGGATGTGTGCCGGGGTCACCGCACGGCCTCTCCTGCGGTCGTGCCGGCGTCGTCGGCTTCGCGCCAGTCCGCGGTGAGTGCGCCTCGGCCGAAGCGATCGAGGTCTCGGGTGATGGTGTCCCGAATCTGTTGCAGGGCTAGGTCATCGGTCGCGGTGATGCGCACGACAAGCAAGTCCTTGTCGGCGCTGATGGTGCAGCTGCCCCACGGGTCGAAGTGGATTGTGGTGCGCGTGTCGGTCGCGTCGACCCGTAGTCGCACTTCGCCTCGGGCGATCGGGTTTGTGCCGTGCATGCGCATCGTGTGGGCGCGTGGTGAGGCCATTGCGGTTGCGTGCTTGCGGAATTGGCGCAGATACCTGTCCGGCTCGGCGGTGGTGATACGGGCTTCGATGATCGGCATGGGTCTCACATCCTGGTAATCGTGGCCAGCCACGCCTGGACGCCGTCCGGGTCGGGGAGGATCTCGAGGACGGCCTCCTCGATCGAGTCGACGCGCCAGCCGTCGGTGAAGGCCGCTTCGATGTCGTTGCGGGCCAGTCGGTGCGGGCCCCACGCGCCGGGCTGGCGATCGCTGAAGCCGAGCATGAAGTAGCGGCCACCGGGGCGCAGCAGCGCGGCCAGCGTCTGGACATAGGCGGCGCGCACCTCGGGAGTGAAGATGTGCAGCAGCCCGCTGTCGAGCACCGTGTCGAAGATTTCGCCGTGTTCGGCCAGCGACAGGGCGTCGTGTCGCAGGAACCGGACGGTGAGCCCGCGGTCGCGGGCCTTGCGTTCGGCGTATTCGATGGCCTGCGCCGATTGATCGACGCCGACCGCTTCGAGTCCGAGTTGCGCGGCGAGCATGGCGTGTTCGCCGGTGCCGCAGCCGATATCGAGTACCCGGCCGCGTATTTCACCGGCTTCGGCCAGGGCCGTGAACGCGGGTTGGGGCCGGTCGATATCCCAGGGCGGCTTGCTGGCGTAGAGGAAGTCGGGGCCGGGCGGGCGCTGGTATTCGGGATGGGGGTCATGAGTGGGAGCGAACATCGCCGTCTCCTGTCGAGTGCGGGCTGATCCCCGAGTGGGGCCTGGCCTCAATTTATCGAGACACTGTGTCTATGGTCAAGAGGTAATGTATTGACCAAGGTCATCACGTATACTCGGCGGGTGCCGAAGCTATGGAATGAAACGATCGAGGCGCACCGCTCCCAGGTACACGACGCGATTCTCGACACCACCGCGGCTCTGGTGTTCGAGCAGGGTTTGCGCGGGGTGACCATGTCGCAGATCGCCGAGCGGACCGGTATCGGGCGCGCGACGCTGTACAAGTACTTCCCCGACGTCGAAGCGATCCTGCGCACCTGGCACGCCCGCCAGATCGCCACGCACATCAGCGAACTCGCGCGAGTGCGTGACGGTGCGGGCAGTCCGGGGGAGCGGCTGGACGCGGTGCTCGCCGCCTACGCCCACATCGCGCACCAAACCGGCAGTCACGACCGGGAATTGGTGAAATTTCTGCATCCCGACGAGCGGATCGTCGATGCGCAGACGCAGCTTCGCGAGATGGTGCGGCAGCTGATCGCGGAAGGCGCCGGCACCGGCGAACTCCGCGGCGACGTCGCCCCGGACGAACTCGCAAACTACTGCTTGCACGCGCTGTCCGCGGCGGCCGAACTCACCACGGACACCGCAATCGCCCGGCTGCTCGCTGTCACTGTCAGCGGCCTGCGCGCGGAGCGGCGGTAAACCCACCGCGCGAGTGCCATGCGGTCGAATCGATCGATCCGACTGTGATGGCCGAATCCTGTTCCTTTCCAGTCTGTTCCGTCGACAGTCGACTGCGGAAGCCCGCTCCTGCGCTGAGCAGGCTGTCGCGCTCCTCGACGGTCAGCGGGCGTTGGAGAGCACGCTCATCACAACCTGGGCTTGGTCATCGGCACCCGCGCCGGGCGCAGCATCGTCTACAGCCTTTACGACAGCCATGTCGCTCAACTCCTCGACGAAGCCGTCTACCACAGCGAACATCTCCGTCTCGGGCTTGCTGACCGACCCGATACCGCTAGCTGACCTACACTGCGGCGTTCGAATCCGTATCGCCCCCCGCGCGGCGGCAACCTGTAATCGGCCGTAGCGGTCGACGAGCCAGCTCGTCGTGTGCGAGGGCAGATGCATCGCACCGACGTGCATGGTCGCTCACTTGCCCAGCGGCGGCGGTGCCGTGACCGTGTCGAGCAGGCCAGGGCCGAAGGCTCTGGGTGGGATATCAGCCGTGCAAGGTGAAGAACGCCGCACTGCCGACGCCCACGACCAGACAGTAAATGGCGAACGGGGTGAGCGTCTTCGTCTCGAAGTATTTGACGAGAAACTTGACCGAGATGTAGGCGAGGATGCCCGCGACGACGCTGCCCGCGAGCGCGGGGCCGAGGATGTCGTGGTTCTCCGGTTTGAACAGTTCCGGGGTTTTCAGCACACCGGCAGCGAGGATGACCGGGGTGGCGAGCAGGAAGGCGAAACGGGCGGAGTCCTCGTGGCGCATGTCCTTGAACAGGCCGGCCACAATGGTGCTTCCGGATCGGCTGATGCCTGGGAAAAGCGCTGCGATCTGAGCGGAACCGATGAGCATCGCGTCCTTGACGGAGAGTTTGGACAGTCTCGCGTCGGAAGCGCGGTCCGTATCGGTGACAGGGAGTACCACGGTGTCCTGCATGGACAGGTTAGTGGTGAGTCCTGTCGGGGTGAGGACCGGTTCGCGTATCTCTTTGCGATTGCGGAGCATTTCGGCCGACAGCAGCACTAAACCGTTGAGTGCCAGGAAGATCGAGGTCGGGATGGGTGTGCCGAGGTAGTTGCGGACCACCTTCTCCAGTGCCAGACCGGCCAACCCGACCGGGATCGTGGCGAGTACCAGTAGCACTCCCAGTCGTGCTTCGGGTGTGTTGATCTGTCGGGTGCGGACCACATTCCAGAGGCCGCCGATGATGCGCACCCAGTCCCGCCGGAAGAAGATCACCAGGGCGAGGGCGGTGGCGACATGCATCGCCACCAGCAGCGCCAGGTACGGGGAACCCTTGGCGGACATGTCCAGATCTCGTGCCCACTGTCCGCCGACCCAAGCGGGCATCAGGATGCTGTGCCCGAGACTGGAGACCGGGAAGAGCTCACTGACTCCCTGCAGCGCGCCTACGACAATCGATTCCAGATAGGTGATGGCCATGCTTCCTTGTCCAGGGTTCGGAGCTTGCTCGATCTTCGGAGGTTTCCGGATCGGATGGGCTGTGAGTGCTCAGGCGTCCAGCTGCGGCACGGGCAAAATCACTGACGAACTGTGCCGTATTCGCCTGGGGAGCAAAGTCATCGAGGAACGCCGGACTCGCAGCGCATCGACCCCGGAATTCCTCATCTCCGTCGCAGGGGGGACCGTACTGACTGGTGCCTGTGACGGCGCTGAGAGACAGTCGGCTGGCGTGCGACCGCATGGGCCGTCGTCTTCTCTCAGCGTGGCCACAGCAGGTGTTCAGTACGGTCGCTCATCATGACCGAGCTGACGAAATCCGAGGTCGGGCGCGCGACACGCCTGCTGAGCAAGGTGCCCGAGGTCACGGCGTGGTTTTGGGTCATCAAGATCCTTTGCACCACAGTGGGCGAAAGCTTCGCGGACTGGATCAACTCCTCGCTGGGTGTCGGCCTGAACATGACGGCGCTGCTGTTCACGGTCGTGCTCGCCGCGGTCCTGGGATGGCAGCTACGCCTGAATCGTTATGTGCCGCTAGCGTACTGGCTGACTGTGGTCGTGATCAGCGTGACCGGCACCCTGTACACCGACATCCTCACCGACAATCTCGGCGTCCCACTGGCGCTGAGCACCGGCGTATTCGCTGCTGTCCTGGCGGTGGTGTTCGGCATCTGGTTCGCCCGCGAACGGACACTGTCGATCCACAGCATCGTCACGCTGCCGCGCGAATTGTTCTACTGGCTCGCAGTTCTGGTCACCTTCGCGCTGGGCACCGCGGCCGGTGACTGGACGCTGCAGGCGACCGGCTGGGGCCCGGGGGTATCGGTTCTGCTGCCGGCGGGACTGATTGTCGCGGTCGTTCTCGGGTGGCGTTTCGGTGCGAACGCGGTGCTGTCGTTCTGGCTCGCCTACATCCTGACCCGGCCGCTGGGGGCGAACCTGGGCGACTGGTTCGCTTCTCCGACCGCCGATCACGGCCTCGGGGTGGGCACCGCGCTGACCAGCGTCATCTTCCTCACCGCCATCCTCGCCACTGTTCTGTATCTCACGCGCACCCGCGCCGACATCATCGACGAGCCGCAACAATCCAGGACCGGGACGAACACGGCCGACCCGGCACGCGAGCGAATCATGCTCGGGTACTTCGCCGTTGTCGCAGTGCTCGCCGGTTCGCTGCTCGTGTGGGCGGCCGCGCAACCGCATGCGGACGTCGCCAGCGAAGAGGACCCCGCACCCGTCACGGCGACACTGACTCCGGGGCAGGCGACCGGGCATTTCCCCGCCACCGAGATCGCGAAGTTCCGCACCATCACTCAGGACGCGCTGACCAAGGTGCAGGCGGGAAACCAGAGCGAGGCGAAGGCTCGGATCAAGGACCTCGAAACCGCCTGGGATCAGGATCAGGACACCCTGCAGCCCCTCGATAAGTCGGCATGGGATGTGCTCGACGGTCAGATCGACGGTGTGCTCAAGGCAATTCGCTCCGGCAAGCCGGACCCGTCGACCGAGACGCAGGCGCTCACCACATTGCTGGCCACACTGGGGTGAACCACCCCGGCCGACTCCCGCACCGATGTGGTGACGCCGGCAGTGTCTACTAGCTAGGGCCGCAAAGGCGAAAACATCACCGGCGCAGATGTATTCACGAATCGGAGCGTAGGCGATAGCCGACGCCACGCACGGTTTCGATCGTGGCCAAAGCGAAGGGCGCGTCGATCTTCTTTCGTAGATACCCGATGTAAACCTCGACGACATTGTCGGCACCCTCGTAGTGGGCGTCCCACACCGAGTGCAGGATTTCGGTCTTGGTCACGACGTCGTCCCTGTGTCGGATCAAGAATTCCAGTAGCCCGAATTCGCGCGGGGTCAGGATGAGTGTCTCGTCGCGGCGCGTCACCCGGCGGCCGGCTGGGTCGAGTGACAAGGTTCCGGCAGTCAGCACCGTGGGGCGTTCAGGCGCGCCGCGACGGAGCAGCGCCCGCAGACGCGCGATGAGAACGATGAATGAGAACGGCTTGGTGAGATAGTCGTCCGCACCGAGGTCGAACGCGTCGGCCAGATCGTATTCGCCGTCTTTTGCCGACAACATCAGTACCGGCGTCCAGATTCGGCGGTTCCGCAATTCTCGGACGATCTGATAGCCGTGCTTGCCGGGCAGCATGATGTCGAGCACGATCACGTCGAATGCACCTGTCGCGGCCATTTCGAAGCCCTTGTGCCCGTCGTGGGCGATCTCGACGACGAACCCCTCGGCGGTCAGAGCACGCCGTATTGTCTCGGCAAGACGTTCCTCGTCGTCGATCACCAGGACCCGCATCAGACGGTGCCTCCTGTCTCGTTTCGCCGACCGTGTACCGCACCACGTGTGGATGATCCGGACGTACCAAATCGATCATGGCGCGGGGGGGCTGTGGAAACGCTGAGTGCCGTCCCGGCGACGGTGGATCACCTGTGCGGGCTCTCAGGCGAGCACAGCGGTTTCACAGCAGGGGCCTGGCAGGGTCGGTCCGACAGCCGAAACGGCTGAACTCGGAAGGACAAACTATGAACAAACTCGTGGCAGTTATCACCGCGATCCTCGCGGCCGGGACGATCGGCGCCGGTGCGGCCGTCGCCGATGCCGCACCCGTCTCGCACCCTCTTGCCGCCACTGATACCGCGGAACCCGGCGATATCCCCGACGCCGTGGACACTCCCGAGCCGGGCGACACCCCGGACTCTCCCGGAGTCGCGGATCATCACCACGGCGGCCGCGACGGCAGGGACTCGCCGGATGCCACCGGGGGCGCGGATCACGACAATGGCCGGCACGGTGATCACAATGGGGCCGAGGGTCCGGGTGAGCACGGGCGGTGAGTTCTCCCATCACGATCGGGTCGGGAACCTATCGATCGTGATTCGTTGATGTCCTTGTGACTGAATCTGATTCGACCGCGGCGAAAGGTATCCATGATGCGGATCGGGTCCATTCCCGCGCCCGGTAAGTGGGGGCTGCGGGTCAGGTCCGCCCTGATCGTCGCGGTCGCGGTCGCGGTCGGGCTGGGAGTCTGCGTGCTTGCGTTGATCGGCTTCCTTTACCGGTCTCTCACGACCGCCGCCGACCATGTCGCGGCCTCGCGCGTCTCGGAGATCACGAGCCAGTTGCGCTTCGATACAGCATCCGGGCTCGACCGCAGCCTGCTGGCGACCGACCGCAGCCTGACTGTCGTACAGGTGATCGGCGAGGGGGATCGCGTTGTCGCGACGTCCACCGACGGCCCCGCTGGGCCTCTCAGTGCGTCACGGCCGCCGCCGGGGCGCATCGTGCACAACGCCGATCCGATCGCAGCGGACACCGGACTCCGATTGACGGTGTCCACCGTAGACGGGGCCGGGGGCCGATACACGGTGGTGGTGGCGATGAATCACGACGCGATCGAGGACACCGTCAAACTCGTTCTCGCACTGGTGGGAATCGGGACGCCGTTCGTCGTGGTGATCGCCGCAGGCACCACCTACGTGCTGGTCGGCAGGTCGCTGGGGTCGGTCGAGACGATCCGGCAGCGGGTGGAGGCCATCAGTAGCGCGGATCTGACCGAACGGGTGCCGGTACCACAGCAACGGGACGAAATCGCGGCGCTCGCCGACACCATGAACGAAATGCTCGCTCGCATCCAGTCCGGTCACGCGGCGCAGATCCGATTCGTCGGCGACGCCTCGCACGAACTACGCAGCCCCCTGGCCTCGATGGCCGCCGCCCTCGAGCTGGGACTCACGCACCCTGAGCTCCTCGACACCGCCCTGGTGAAGTCCACACTGATGCCAGAGGTCGAGCGCATGCGCTTGCTGATCGACGATCTGCTACTGCTGGCCCGCGCAGACGAACGCGGATTGCCGCACCGGACAGTCGATGTCGATCTCGACGACATCGTGGCCGCCGAGATCGCCCGCCAACGGGCGCGATCGAGAACCATTGCGATCAGTGCCGACCTCCAACCCGCACGAATCCAGGGCGATTCCGGTCAATTGGCGCGCGCCATCCGCAATTTGCTCGACAATGCCGTCCGCTATGCCGCCGAGACTGTGACAGTCCGCCTGACCCGGGAGACGGACAACGCCCGCATCGAGATCGCCGACGACGGCCCCGGCATCCCTGTAGCCGATCGTTCGCGCGTCTTCGACCGATTCTTCCGCTTGCAGCAGGATCGTGGGCGCGGCAGCGGCGGATCCGGGCTCGGGTTGGCGATTGTCACGGAAATCATTGCTGCACACCACGGATCGGTGCGGTTCATCGATAGTTCCGCCGGAGGTGCCACCGCTGTCATCACACTGCCGGCCAGCCCGTGAAAGGGGCTGAAACGGCTCACCAAGGGTGACGTAGACGCCTCGTTCTGCAGAGTGCACCATCCTGTTTCGGCGACTGCCCGATCGATGGCCAACCGTCGCCATCGAGATATGGTCCCGGCTTCGCACCATCCGAGCTGCGAGTCGCGGCGCAGCGAATTGCCTTCGCCAGCAATCGCGGTGCGTGATCGTAGCCCGGAAGTGTCCCCGCGATCGGCGCGTTGTGCGCTCTCAGTGTCTTCTCAGCACTGGGGGAGCAGTCTTGGTCGTGAGGGCTCGCGGAGTCGTCCAATCCTGTGTGACCGCAACGACGGTCGCCGGCATCGTGCACGGTCGGTGACCTCGGACGCGGAGAGGCCAGGTCTTTGCTCCTCGCCCCATATGGGGTCGACGGAGGTTCGTGATCCACCCCGATTGTCATTCCACCGACGGGCGTCCGTCTCACCGGCAGACGCGTCCGCAGACACGGAAGGCGGAAGATCATGAGGTACGGCACTGCGTTTCGCGAGGAGATCGCCCGGGAGGGGGTCACCCCGTTGATCGGGATCTTCGACATGTATTCGGCATCGATCGCCGCGCGGCATTATGGGGGAATGTTCGTGTCCGGGTTCGGATTCGCCGCTTCCTACTACGGGCTACCCGATATCGGATTCATCGCTTGGCCCGACATGGTCGGGTTCGTGCAGCGGTTGCGTTTGGCCTTTCCGCACCAGCATCTGCTGGTCGATATCGACGACGGCTACGTCGATGCCGAGGTGGCGTGTCACGTGGTCGAACACCTGGAGGCGATCGGTGCGTCGGGGGTGATTCTGGAGGATCAGCAACGCCCGCGTCGTTGCGGTCATGTGGCGGGCAAGCAGATCCTGCCGCTGGAGCAGTATCTGGAGAAGCTGAACCTGGTGTTGCGAACACGCACCGATCTGGTGGTGGTCGCACGGACCGATGCCACCGATGAGGATGAGATCCTGCGCCGCGCCGAGGCACTCGCCGCGACCGATGCCGATGTGCTGCTGGTCGATGGCGTGCGCAGTGTGGAGTGGATTCGGAAGGTGCGCGGGGTCGTCGGGACGAAACCATTGCTGTTCAACCAGATTGCCGGTGGACTTTCGCCGCGATTGTCGTTGAGCGAGCTCGACGAACTCGGCGTGAATGTGGCGATCTACTCGACGCCGTGCCTGTTCGCCGCGCATACGGCGATGACCGAGACTTTGCAGGCGTTGCGCGCGAACGACGGGCGGTTGGCCGAGGTCGGTGACAGTGATGTCGGGGTCGCCGGGTCGATTGCGCTGCTGGAAGGCAACCTTTCCCGGCATCGGCGCGTGGATGCCATGCCGAGATCGCTGGCAGGCATGCCGCTGTGACGTAACGCCTGTAGGGCCTGACACTCACCAGGGATCGCCGGGACCGTCGTGGCAGGGCTCATGCCCTGCCACGCGGAACAGCTACCGCCGCATGGCGGGGTCCTCATGATGGGACTCCGCGGTCCGGTCGGGCCGTTGGACGTCAGACTTGGTGAGAGCGAGGTAGCAGACCAGGGCGAGGATGAGCACGCCGAGTACCGCCACCACGGGACCGTTTCCAACTCCGAGGCCGCTGACCTGGGTCGGTTTCGCGACCCAGTCTGCGACAGCGGCGCCCAGCGGGCGGGTGATGACGTAGGCGACCCAGAAGCACAGGATCGGGTTCCAGCCCAGCCAGCGGTAGCCGGCGGCGGGTACCAGGATGAGTGCGGCGAAGATTGCTGCCGACGCGGCATACCCCAAATGCAGTGTGTAGGCGGTGAAGTCACCGAGCGCAGTGCCCATCGCGAAAGTCGCCGCGACCGCCGCCCAATAGAACAGTTCGCGCCGGGGTGTATCGACCGTGTGGATCGACAGGGTGTGCTCGGTGCGGTGCCAGAGAGTGAACACCGTAGCCAAGGCGGCGGCGTAGAAGACCGTCGAGAGGGTGTACGGGACGCCGAGCGCGACGTGCATCACATCGGCCGCCATGGTGCCGAACACGCCCACCATAACCACTGTGAGCCAGTAGGTCCGTGCGATATAGCGGCCTGTGCGAATCTGCATCACGAGGGCCGCGAGGAAGCCTAGGAAGCCGAGGGCGACCGCGATCGGCGGATCCATGGCGGTGACAAGAAAGTCGGACCCGGATTCGCCGATGGCCGTGGACAAGCCCTTGACGATCCAGAAGGCGGCGGTGATCTCGGGCACGCGCAGGGCACCGGCACGGGTAAGCAGCGATAACGACGAACGGGAATGGCCGGGCATGGAACTCAATGGACCACCTCTGCGAAATGGGAGGACTGACGCGAGTATCGACACCGTCCCGCTGGGAGGTGGTGTCGATAGACGCAGGTGGACAAGGTGTTTCGCACCCGGTCCGCAGACTGTCCCAGCCTCGGAAGTGGCATGGCCTGCGAGCGGGCGTGAGCGGTCGTTGCCCTCCGGCAGTGTGACCGCCCGGCGCTGAGAGCACGCTGAGAGAAGCGTCGAGGGAACGCGGGAAGCTCGAGCACCGTGGCATTTGGACTGCGCCGAGCGGTCATAGTTCAGTGGTCGCGGGCCGAACCCCGGCGTTCGGGCCGATCAGGCGAAAGCTGCTGCCGCCGTCATCGATTCGGGTTCCATTGTGTTCGGCGGCTGCTCATCGGTGGTGGTATCGGGATCTCGGCGATCGCGTCGATAACCCACTGGAGCAATGACAGGCCCAGTAATCCGGCCAGAGCAGCAGCAATTCCGATCTTCCAGCCCGGCGGCCGCCGCGATACGACAAGGTCGGCATAGTGGGTGCCGGGTGGGATGTCGACCGCCAGGAAAATGTCTGCGACGGTGTGGAATCCGATGTCCTTGCCATCGAGCGTCACCCGGTAGCCGGGCCAGGCCAGCCGGGCGAAGACCATCCGGCCGCCCTCGCCGGAGGTGACCCGCAGACGACTGGTAACGCTGTCGCGGCCGACCTGGGTGTAGGTGACGTCGCGAGTATAGGCGGGGCCGGGGTTGGTGGAGATTTGCCCGCCCTCGCGTTCGAGTACCCAGATGTAGTGCTCGTGGTCGGGATAGTCCACCCATTTCCACCCTGCAGGTGCGGGTTGGTTACGAGCATCGGGGTATTGAGCGCGTTGCAGCACAACGCGATCCACCTTCATCAAGTCGACGAACGTTCGCCCGGTCGAGGGTTCGACGGAGAACGCTGTGCGGTAGGCGGCGGGGCAGGTGCTGCCGTCCCAGCCCATGCACAGGAGTTTGCTGAACTTCCGGTAGCCGATGGGCGTGTAGGCGTTGACATAGTCCAGGTGCAGGTTCTTGGCGTAGTTGCCGAAGGCCAGTGACCCCCACGCCCCGGTGAGGCTCTGGTCGGTCCGCGGAATCAGCGCCCGGTCGGCGAGTTGCAGTGTGACGCCCTCGAAGTGCGGGAACGCGGCCTTGGCCTCGGACCGCTGTTCGGGAAAGTCATACGACATCGGTGTCGGCGACTGCGCACGCACCTGGTCGTAGGCGATCGGGAACATCGCCAGGATCGCCAGCACACACGCCGCAGCGATGCCACGGGTACGAGCGAGCCACACCAGCGCCGCGGTGAGTGCGGCCACGACAGCGACCGCGACCAGATGTCGAATCACCAGATGTGGTGCAGCGCTGAATGATCGGACGAACAGCAGCCCGATGAGCACACCCGCCGCGATACCGCGCCGCCGCCAGTCGGCGAAACTGCCGTGGCGACTGAGCAGTACGCACACCAGCACCAGCAGGGCGACCGCGAGCATGGGCAGGACGCGGGCGGGCCAGCGCAGTGGCCCGATATCGCCGGGTCCGGCGGTCCACATCAGGAAGATCAGCGCGAACAACACGAGTCCGGTCAGCTCACGCGCCGAATGCCGGACCGCAGCCCAATCGATGAAGGCCAGCAAGGGAATCAGAAACCAGGCGATGTAGACCATCGGCAGCGGCTGCACATACCCCCACCAGCCGGTGAACGCCGGCACGGTACTGGGCAGGCTGGCATTGAGCGATTCCGACCACGGGACGTTCAGGAAGTCCTCGTTGAGGATGCGCTCGTTGCCACGCCAGGTCACCGACGAGGACAGCATGCCCGGCAGATAGGTCTCCAACCCGGCCAGGCCCGCACAGCCGGCCACCGCCAGCAATCGCAGCGACGGACGCCACGCGCGCTTGTAGACGACCTCTCCGACCGCGACCGCGACGATCATCAGCGCGGATTCGACTGCGGGAAACACGTATTGGACCGAGATGGCCAGATACAGGAACACGAACACCGGAATCGGGCCCTGGCTCCAGTGCCGATCGTTGCCGTCCGCGCGCACGTAGCGGATGGCCGAAGCCCACGCGTGCAGCATCCACGCGGTGCCGGTGAGCGAGGTCGCCCAGCTGGCCTCGTCGAAGAACAGGAACCACCCCGACAAGGGAAAAGCGACCCCGGCGACCGCCGCCCAGGGTGCGCGAGCACCGTAGGCCAGACACACACGGAATACTCCGAGCGCGGCGATGATCGAGAAGATCATCTTCACGACCGTCACATACAGTGCCAGATTGTCCACCGACGGTGCGATCAGGTCGACGAGCAGTTGCGGCGGGTTGTAGAGCCCGGCTTCCTCCATCGAGTAGTTGCCCGACATCCACTCCCACGGCACCAGCGCCGGAAAACGACCCTCGCGCAGGTGCCGGCCCAGCATTACCCACATCGGTCCGTATTGGGCTTCGGTGTCATCGGTATAGAAATGGCGTGCGTTGGCCAGCAGGACTGACAGGTACCCTACGAACACGCCGACAACGGTGACCATCCCCCACCGGCGCACGTTCATTCGAGACTCGAGCGCAGCATTGACTCCCACGAACCGGAGACCCTACTTCATAGGGTTGCTAAGTAACAGCGTCGAATACCGCAGTGTGGCTTCGTGAATGGATGGCGCGGCGGGAGGGTGTCGGGCTGAGAGTCGAGGACGGGTGCAGACTCTCACCCCTGTATCCGCGAGATGGTGCGACTCCCGAGCTGCGGTACCGGGTCTTCCCCCGGGGAACTGGAGGTGAACGGCAGATGCCGCCCAGCGGCCCGTACATGAATTTCTGTTAGAGAATAATCGAACTGTTCGGCCGGTTTCCGTGGAAACCTCTACCTTGCTGAAAACCAAGGCGTGAGCTGCCATATCGTGGCATGTCTGTGACCTCCGCATGATGATCAGGCCTTCACTTCACCTCAAAGATGTTCTGTCTTAGAATGAACTTGTTCAGCGTTCGTTTGGAGGTTCTAGGTGTTTGTCGAGTCGGCACGGCCACGAACTGTGCGAGAGCACCCGTATGCGGGATGGTTCGCGGTGGGGGCGGTGTGCCTCGGCGCGTTCATGGGCCAGCTCGATGCCAGCATCGTGACGCTGACTTTCCCTGCCGTACAACGGGAATTCGGTGCACCGCTCGCAGAGGTGCAGTGGATTTCGCTGGCGTATCTGCTGACCCTGGTGGGGCTGGTCGTCGCCGCCGGTCGTATCGCCGACTCGATCGGCCGCAAGTTCGTGTACTTGCAGGGCTTCGCGGTGTTCACGATCGCCTCCGCGGCATGCGCACTGGCGCCCGGACTCGGCTGGCTGATCGGTTTCCGGGTGGTGCAGGCGGTCGGCGCGGCCATGCTGCAGGCGAACAGTGTCGCGCTGGTGGTGACGAGCGTGGCGCCGAAGCGTATGCGGACCGCGCTCGGGATCCAAGCCGGAGCCCAAGCTTTGGGCTTGGCGCTCGGACCTGCCCTCGGGGGAGTGCTGGTGTCGGTGGCCGACTGGCGATGGGTGTATGGGGTGAACATCCCGGT
Organism: Nocardia sp. NBC_01388; assembly: GCF_045040085.1. Lineage (NCBI taxonomy): Bacteria > Bacillati > Actinomycetota > Actinomycetes > Mycobacteriales > Nocardiaceae > Nocardia > Nocardia sp. NBC_01388. The sequence goes on along the minus strand of NZ_CP109553.1, from coordinate 4,878,718 downwards.
CGGATGTCTCGCCCTGGTGGCGGGCCGCTATCTGCTGCCGCGCACGAAGCAGCGTGCGGTGTTGCGCGAATTCGATTGGCGCGGTCTGCTTCTGCTCATCGGCGGAACTACCGGTGGGTTGCTCGTCGTGTCCGCTGTGTCAGGGCTCGAGCTCCCGCAGGGGGCGCCCTTGGCGCTATCGGGACTGACGTTGCTGTGTGTCGCGGGATCGCTGTGGTGGGCGCGCCGCGCCGCCGAACCGCTTGTCGATCCGAGTCTGTTGCGGCCACCGGCGGTGTGGGCCGGCCTGGTCGGAGCCTTCGCCGCGTACCTGGTGCTGTTCGGGCCGTTGGCCTTGTTCCCGCAACTGCACGGCGCGAATGCCACTCGCAGCGGTGTGGTTCTCACCGCGCTTCCCGTCGGTTTCGCCCTGGCGGCGGTCGCGGGGACGCGAATGCTGCCGCAGGGGTGGAACACTCGGCGGCGTGAGCGATTGGGCGCCGCTACCGCTGTTGTCGCCCTCGCCGGACTCGTTATCGCGCCGACGGCGGTCTGGTGGTCTTTCGCGTGTCTGGGTGTGCTTGGCCTCGGTTTGGGAGTGTTCATCCCGAGCAACAACACCGGCATCATGAGCGCTATCCCGCCGGGCCGGGCGGGGACCAGCGGTGGACTGGTGAACATGAGTCGTGGTCTGGGTACCGCGGGCGGCGTCGCTGTCGTCACGCTGGCCTTGCACGTTGGCAGGAATGCCGAAAGTTCCACTGCCGCAGCGAGGATCGCGTTGTCGGGCTTGCTCGCCTTCGCGGTGCTGGCCGCGGCGACTACGGTTGTGCACAGCAGGAGAGGATCCGATGGATCGTCCGACATCGAGGAGCCGTCGATGACCGTATCCGCAGCCGAACCCGTGTCCGCGTGGGCCGCTCGGCCCGACGAGAGCGCCCTGGCCGAAGTCATCGCATGCCTGCGCCGCGCCATGCGCCGCGCGGCGCGTGCGGCTGATCCGTCGAACACCTTGTCGGTCGCCCAGCTGGAGTTGCTCTCCTGTGTGTCCGAACATCCCGGGATCCGTCCCGGGCAGCTGGCCCGGTTGCTGCGCATCGCTCCGAATTCCGTGACCACCCTGGTCAACGGATTGCACGGGCAAGGCATGATCACCCGCGCACCGGGAGAGGATCGGCGGGCGGTGACCCTGACCCTGACCGGCGGCGGGCAGGACGCGGTGCGCTCCTGGCAGGCCACCAACACCGACATTCTGTGCATCGCATTGGCCGAACTCCACCCGGGCTGGCAGCACCTGCTCAGCGCGGCCATGCCGGCGCTCGATGAGCTCACCCGCGCTATCGACACCCTGGCCGATCCTCCCCTGCAGCCGAGTAACGAGCGGTAAGATTTCTGCGGATGGCTTCGCATCAGTGCTACGGAGGTCATCGCTGATCGGGTTCGTTGAGTGCCGGGTTCGTCGATGATTCCGGAGGTTCCGTGCTCGGTGTGCTGCTGGCGTCGACTATGTGGGGTTTGTCCTCGGTTCTGATGAAGATGGTGCTACCGGGTGTGCCGCCCTTCGGTATCGCTTTCATTCGCGTAGTGCTTTCCGGTGCAGTGCTGACACCGATTGCCTTCGTGAGATCGAAGGCGCGGGCCGGACGGGATGTTCCCGTATCCGGGAGCCGGGACCTGCTGCATCTGGCTGTACTCGCGGTCACCACTGTCGCGGTGCCGTTCTGTCTGACCGCCTGGGCGCAGCAGCAGGTCGACGCGTCCCTGTCGGCGGTGCTCCATGCGACTGTCCCTTTGTGGACAACAGGTTTCGCGATCATATTGCTGGGCTATCGCCCCGGTCGCCGACAGATAGGCGCTGCCGGAGCGGGGCTTTTGGGAGTCGCCGTGCTCGCCGGATTGGGCACGGGAGGCATGACCGGCTCGTCCTGGCGCGGTTGTCTGGCCGTGCTGGCGGCATCGGGATGCTACGGATTCGGCTGGACGTATCTGCGCCGCAACCTCTCCCACCGCACACCGCTCTACATCGCGGCTGTCATCCAGGCCGGAGCAGTTCTGGTGCTGCTGCCCATCGCGGCCGTCACCACCGACACTGCACGCCTGGAGCTGACGCCGGTCCGAATCGGTTGCCTGCTCGCGCTGGGCGTAATCAGCACTGCCGGAGCCGAATTGATGAACTATCGCAATATCGCCCGCTTCGGTCCCACGACGGCGGCACTGACCGCGTACCTGGTCCCGGTAGTCGGCGTCGTCGCCGGTATCGCGGTGCTCGGGGAGCACCTGAGTGCGCGTTTGCTGATCGGCGCGGCGATCGTGCTCGGTTCGGTCGGTCTCGCCGTTCAGCGCGGTGGCAGAAGTTCGCCGACATCCGCGCAATCGCAACCGGCGGCACCGACGAGAGCCGTCGCGTGGACTGCGGAACGGTGACGCGGTAATCGCGGGAGGCCCGCCAAGTACTCCGAATTACGTTGGCAGCAGTCTTGATTCGCATTCGAGGGGCATGAATAAGGGGTAGGTCACAACGTGACCGTGGCGCCCGGCCAATCGTACCGCCGTCACGCGGCGGACTGGAAACGTTGGAGTTGGAACCGGATCCGTTGGGGCATAATCGGTTTCCCTGATTCCGGCTAGGAAAGTCCCCGTCCGGCATGGGCCGGACGGGGACTATGTCCCGTGCGAGGTTGGCGGAGGCCGGAAGGCTATTTCTTCGGGGCGATCGACGGCTGGTTGATGGTGGTGAAGTACTGAGCGGCAGCGAGGATCGCGACCGGAGCGGTCACGAACAGCTGTCCTGCCAGGGTGCCGAGGAATCCGACCGTGGCCATGCCCGCGATGCAGCCGACAATGCCGGCTGGGAGTGCGCCGAACATCGCGGTCAGGGCACCGGTGACGGTCGCGCTGACGGCGCCGCCGACAACGCAGCCGAGTGCCGCGCCGCCGATGCCACCGACCAGAGTGCCGATCGTGGCCCCGGTGGAGATGGTGCTGGTCATGCGGTTCCAGGCAGCTTGCTCCCGGTCGTAATCGCTCTTGAACGGGGCCTGGTCCTCGTAGGGGAGTGCGACCGGCTGGTAGACGGCGTGGGCCTGGTCGAATTGCGGCGTCAGTGTCGCCGTGCGGTCCTTGATCTCCGCGGCGATCGGGAAGACGAAGTCGTCTACACGGAAAGTGAGCGGAGTGCCGGCCACGACCGCACCATTGGCGGCTTTGATTTTGAACGCACCGTCCTCGACCGCAAGCGAACCGGCATCGGTGTTGATAACCACGTTCTGCTCGGTGTTGGTGAAGGTGTAGTCGATGGCATTCGCGCTGGTGACCTCGGGCGCGGCATCAGCGTTGCCCGCGGCGCCCGCAGTGATTCCGATGGCGGCGATAAGCATTGCTGCGGTCGCGTTGAATTTCTTCGTCTGCATTTGGTTCGGTGTCCTCATCAGGTATATCCGCAGGGGGAACGGGTAGATCGAAACCGACCCCCGAGAACGCAGAGTTACCCACGGACCTTCCATCGGATGAACGACCGACAATGCGCGGCAGTCGAGTTCATTGCAGCACTATGGAGTTTATTGAGATCGCGTTAAGGGCCGAGGGCGCCGAGTCCGATCACGCCTGGCAACGTGGTCGCGCTACCGGGTGTCCGGCGACTACTGGGATCGCGGATAGCCGTACCGCAGTGACATTGATGAGCTGCGGGGTGAATACTGTTCCGGCCTAAGCGAATTTGTGACCGTGCCGCACCGAGTCTCTCGTTTGAAAGGCCGGAACCCGGTGAGGCGTTGTCCCGAGCGCACTGTGAGGAAAGGCATGAGGGCGGTGCTTTTGCGCGCGCAGACCATATCCTTCTGGTCTGTACCGGTCCGTGGAGGTTGGCCGTGGTGCCGTGATGAACGCATCCGAGTAGATGAAGGTTTGGGTATGGGCGCGAGTCTGATGATCGTCGAGGACGACGACCGGGTCCGTGGTGTGTTGCGGCTTGCGATGGAGGGGGAGGGATACGAAGTCGCCGAGGCCAGCCAGGCGGAACATGCCCTCGAGCACCTCCGCAGCCATGGTGCGCCCGATGTGATGATCGTCGACTTGATGCTCGGCGGCATGGACGGATTCACCTGTATCCGCGAGGTTCGCCGCGATTACGACGTGCCGATCATTGTGGTGAGCGCACGCGACAACACACACGATGTGGTGGCGGCGCTCGAGGTCGGGGCTGACGACTATGTGACGAAACCGTTCGAGATCAAGGAGATCACCGCCCGTATGCGGGCACTTCGTCGTCGCGCGGGATTGGCCGCGGTACGTGACGACGCGAGTCCGGAGGAAGCTCCCGTCACAGCGGACGAGGTGCTGTTGGACGCCGATCCGCGCGCGCCGTTGGTTCTGTCGCCGCGGGCCGGCACAGTGCGGCGCGGCAGCGAACGATTGCATCTCACGATCACCGAGTTCCGTCTGCTGTGTGAACTGGCTGCGGACCCGGGGCACGTCCTGAGTCGCGGGACCCTCCTCGAACGTGTCTGGGACCGAGGCTATTTCGGCGACGAACGCATCGTCGACGTCCATGTGCGCCGCCTGCGCACCAAGATCGAGCGGGATCCGTCGAATCCTCGCATCGTCGTGACGGTGCGCAGTCTCGGATATCGGATCGATGCACAGCGCTGAGATACGCGCCGCTGTTCTGCGCCGATTGCCGCGAAGTCTGCGGGCACGTGTGATTATCGCGTTCGCGCTGAGTTCGGGCTTGGTCGCGCTGCTGCTGGCGGTCTCGGTCTACTCCATCGGCCACCGCTATATGGAAAACCAGCGCATGCGCTCGGCGGACCGCGTGGCGCGGGCCTACAGCGACATGCTGCGACCGCTGGCGACCCGACCCGACCCCGCGGCCGCACTGGCGACGATGGAACCGCCGGATGGCACGATCCTGCTGGTCCGACGCGGAACCGATTGGTACGGTACCGATCCGGCGCTGGGCGCCGATCGTCTGCTGCCTGCGCCACTTATCGGCGATCCGATGCCCGGGATACAACGAGTGTCCGTCGCCGGGCAACCCTACTTTCGAGTCGGTCTGCGCTTGAGTCAGGGCAACGACATGATGTACGAGTTCAGCCCCATCGTGGAACTCGATTCGAGACTGCGGATGTTGCGGAATCTCCTGATAGTCAGCGCGCTGGCCGCAACGATGGTGGGCGCCGGATTGGGCGTGTGGGCCAGCCGCCGGGTGCTCAGCCCACTGCACCACGTCTCCGGGGCAGCGGCCCGAATCGCCTCGGGGGACCTCGAACTGCGACTCACGCGAACTCACGATCCCGACCTCGACACCACCGTCGATGCCTTCAATACCATGGTCGCCTCACTGCAGACGCGCATCGAGCGCGAGCGGCGTTTCGTCGGCGATATCAGCCACGAGCTGCGGACACCGCTGACCACGTTGATGACCAGCGTCGGAGTGATGAATCAGCACCTGGAGGAGCTGTCGCCGAGACCACGCCGCGCGCTCGGCTATCTCAGCGCCGAACTCGAGCACCTGCGCCGGCTCCTCGATGACATGCTGGAATTGGCGCGGGTGGAAGCCGGTGTGCACCGCGGAGACACCGAACCGCTGGCGGTCGGCGAACTCGTGACGCACACGCTCGCCGGGCGCCAGTACGCACCGGAGTTGCTGACGGTGGCGGTCGATGCGGTCATTCGCGGACGCAAGCTCGAGCTGGAACGGGCGATCGGCAATCTGCTCGACAACGCGGACCGGCACGGCGGAGGTGTGATCGGTGTTCGGGTCGCTCGTGCCGAATCGGAAGTGGTGATCACTGTCGACGACTCTGGGCCGGGCGTGCCGGCCGCGGAACGGGACCGCATATTCGAACGGTTCGCGACGGCACCGACAGTTCGCGGTTCCGATGCCGGCAGTGGCATCGGGCTGGCGCTGGTCGCGGAAACGGTTGCCGCGCATGATGGGCGAGTCGAATGCGAAGGACGACGGGGCGGGGGAGCGCGCTTCACGATTCGCTTGCCACGCATCGCACCGCCCGTCAATTGACACCGGGCTGCCGATCACTCGTATCCGATTATCACTTCGGTGTGTCCGGGCGGCGCGTACTCCGCCCGAACGATTCGTCACACAATTGCAGTTATCGTCATAATTGTAATATTTCCGCCCATGGTGCGTGGCGGGATATTGTTCACCTTCGTGTCATTCTATCGAGTGTCTACGGCAACCGGGTTGCTCTAATTTCGCTGAGGCGAAACAATTCCTGGAGGAATCGATGAATTTCAAGCGCAGCAGCATGGTGCTCGGTGCCGTTGTTACCGCGAGCGTGCTGACCTTGACCGCGTGTGGCAGTGACAACAACGCCACCACCACCGCCGGTGGCAGTGGTGTGAAAGCGGATGTGGGCTGTGGCGGGCAGAAGGCGTTGAAGGCCAGTGGTTCCTCGGCGCAGAAGAACGCGATGGATCGCTTTATCGCCGCCTATGAGCAGAACTGCGACGGGTACAGCCTCGACTACACCTCGAGCGGATCCGGTGCCGGTGTGAACGAATTCATCGGCGGCCAAACCAATTTCGGCGGCTCGGACTCTCCGCTGGACGCGAAGAAGGGCGAGCCCGACAAGGCGGCCGCGCACTGCGGTGCGCCGGCGTGGGATCTGCCGACCGTATTCGGCCCGATCGCGATCACCTTCAACCTCGGTGACGTCAAGGACCTGGTGCTCGACGGCCCGACTGCGGCCAAGATCTTCAACGGTGGCATCAAGACGTGGGATGACCCGGCGATCAAGGCGCTCAACCCGGGTGTCAACCTGCCGTCGGACGCCGTCACGGTGATCTACCGCAGCGACGAGTCGGGCACCTCCGACAACTTCCAGCTCTACCTCGACGCTGCCTCCAACGGTGCGTGGGGCAAGGGCGCCGGCAAGTCGTTCGTCGGCGGGGTCGGCGAGGGCGCCAAGGGCAACGAAGGCACCTCCGCCGCGATCAACAAGACCAAGGGCGCGATCACCTACAACGAGTGGTCCTTCGCTAAGGCACAGAACCTGAATATGGCCAAGATCGTCACCTCGGCCGGCCCGACTCCGGTTGCGCTGACCGTGGATTCGGCGCAAAAGGCCGTCGCGGGCGTGCAGGTCAAGGGCCAGGGCAACGACCTGGTGCTGGACACCAGCTCGTTCTACAAGCCCACCGCCCAGGGTGCGTACCCGATCATGTTGGCCACCTACGAGCTGGTCTGCTCGAAGTACAGCGACCCCGGCACCGCCACGGCCGTCAAGGCGTTCATGACCTCCGCGATCACCAACGGTCAGAGCGGTCTCGACCAGACCGGCTACATCCCGATTCCGGATGCGTTCAAGACCAAGCTGACCACGGCGATCAACGCCATCTCGTGACCTGCTCACGCTGATCGACCAAGCCCGAAGACCACCGTGACCCGGCGAATTACGCGGGCCACGGTGGTGCTTTTTCGCGACGGTCGATGTGACAAATCTGGTCATGGGCGACCTGCCGACGTCGCAGTAGGGTGGGCGTGTGCTGCCGGGCCAGGTCACGGCGTCGGTTCGAGTGATCGAGAGGAACAATCTGGTGGTTCTGGCATATCTTCCGAGTCCGTCCCAAGGTGTGTGGTGGCTCGGCCCGTTTCCGGTGCGCGCCTATGCGCTATGCATTCTGGCCGGAATCATGGCGGCGATCTGGCTGACCCGCCGCCGCTGGGCCGCGCGCGGGGGCGACCCGGAGGACATCCTCGACATCGCGCTGTGGGCGGTGCCGTTCGGTGTTGCGGGCGGCCGGATTTATCACGTAATCACCGATCCTGAACTGTATTTCGGACCGGGCCGCGATCCGATCCACGCCCTCTACATCTGGGACGGCGGACTGGGCATCTGGGGTGCGGTCGTGCTTGGCGGGGTCGGCGCGTGGATCGGCTGCCGGCGGCGCGGTATCAATGTCTGGGATCTGGGCGATGCCGTCGCTCCCGGCCTCGCGCTCGCGCAAGGGATCGGCCGCTGGGGCAACTATTTCAACCAGGAGCTGTTCGGAGACCCCAGCGGGCTGCCGTGGGCGCTACACATCGACGAGGCTCATCGCCCCGCCGACACCACTTCGATCGCGTTGTATCACCCCACGTTTTTGTACGAGTCGCTCTGGGACATCGGCGTCGCCTTGCTGTTGCTCTGGATCGACAAGCACCGCAAGCTTTCTCGTGGTCGGCTGTGCGCGATATACGTCGCCGCCTACACCCTCGGCCGTGCGGGTGTGGAGGCATTGCGCGTCGACCACGCCAACCATCTGTTCGGACTGCGGCTCAACGACTGGACATCGCTCATCGTGTTCATCGCCGCGCTCGTGGTCCTGTTGCGCCCCTCCTCATCTCGCAGAGGCCAGGACGCCTCACCGACTCTCGAAACAGTGCCAGCGGAGATTCTCGGCGAGGCGAACGGCGACCGGTGAGCTCTGTGCGATCTCGAACAGCCGCCGCTCTGGGGAGAGCGCCTAGCTGTGCCTGCTCATGACCGCTGATATCGCTGATCGCACGGGTCGCCACAGATAGGGAACGCTTGAGGTTGCGGACACGCTGGGGCGCAAGCGGTTCCTTACGATTTGGGAGTTGCTGACGATCAACAACCTGCAGGGTTCGGATTGCGCTCCGTAGGAGCCTGGTTCGGCAGGTGAATGTAGAAGCTGTCCGGATATCTAGAGCGTCGCGAGTTGGAGCGCCAGTTTGCGCACTGGCGCCGCGGGGGATGCTTCCGTGGGCTCGAGTTGATCGCCGAGCAGGTCCGTGACGTCGAGGCGTTAATAGCCATTGCCGAGCTCGTCCGCCGTCACAGCACTGCCCCGCGCCGGGCGGGCGATCTGGAAAGGTTCCTCGAGCACGACCTTGCGACCCTGAATCGGGTGTTCGAGCAGGTGAAAGGCGACGGGATCGTCAGTTGAGCGGCGGGATCGTAGCGGTGACCTTGCGTGCCACATGTACCGATATGTCGTGCCGATCAAATGCCGAGAACGCCAGTCACGCCCGCGCTGATCGTTGGACCCCTGTGCGGCCCGGCCCAGCGAAAACCGTTGCGTATCATCGTTTCCGCGCCGCCACACCACGCTAGAGGCGGGCGACCGACTTCTCACGCAACAGGGTGTTTGACGGCGGGAGTCCACGTCGTTGGGGGCGTCCGGCTGGCGTGTGCGGTGGGCGTGCCGCCCACGCACTTCGGGAGACAAGGTCCAGGCAGACTTCAGCGTTACCTGCCGCGTCGAGCGACGATCCGTGCTGACAAGAAGGGATCGGCCATGATCGACTTGCTGCGGATTGTGCCCACGACCGAGGGCTCTGGGCCAGGATTGGTTCTATGACCGAACCGTGCACCGGACAGATGAACGTATTTCTTCCGAAGGCGATGACACCAGCCGGACTCGATGCCGCGATCCGTCTCAACGTCGAGGCTGCCCTGGCCCGTACCTGGCAGCAGCTGGTCATCATCGAACGTGGCCTCGCTCAGGAGAGTTCACCCGGGGTCCTGCGCTGGCCGGTGACTTATACCGTGGAGGGAACTCGTCGACCGGCCTGACTTCGCCAGGCTTCTCGGCTGGGAGTTCTGTTGTCGGTCAGGCTCTTCCGGACTATCAGGCAGGAAGGAACCGCTGAGCGAATGTGGTTGCGAGCCAAGGTTTGCGGCCCCATGTCAGCACCTGGCCGGCGAGTGTGTGGGCTTTCATTGCCCGATGCGGCCGTAGTTCAGCAGCAGTGCGGTGACCGGGTCGGTGCTGATATGGACGTCGACCCGGTTCACGGTTGTCGAGCGGGAGTCGTGCGTTGAGCGCCCGGGCACCGTCCTTGGTGAGCGGGCCGGAGACCGTCGCATGGACCTCGTCACCGCGATCGGTGACGGTGGACGCGGAATCGATCGTGTAGGTCGCGCAGTGGCGCTCCCGCCGACCGCCCGTCGAGTCACGCGTGAGGGCCCCGCCGGAGGAGACCCGGCGGGCCGCGCCGAGTTCACGGCGCGCTGCCACGGCGAGTTGAGCCGACCAGCTCGATTCGGAGATCGGCGGGATCATCGATCGAACGAGACAGAAGGGAATTCACCAAATCATCCAGTTGGGCGCGAGATTCCGCTTTGCCGGATGGGTGGTGGGTGAGGTGTGGTGATCGGTTGGCGGGGGCCACGACGACATGCCCACGCCAGCCGACGACTGGGCGCCCACCGCCCACCGCTACGACGCGAACTCGGCACGCAGACAACCGATTACGCTAGTCCGGCACGCGCCGGTCGATCACCGCGCTCGAGCGGTCACAGAGGACGGCGTGAGCGCAACGGGTGCTCCGGATCGCCGTCCGTACCCGATCCCGAGCCTCACGCGTAATCCCGGTTGTAGCCGGTTCCAGCGCGGTGTCGAGCGGGGCGCTCACCGGCAGCAACATCCCGAAATCGTTACGGCCAGGCAGATCGACCACACCCGCACCGGTTAAGCGCCGTACGCCATGGTGGTCACGGAGACCCTCGCTGTGGTTATCGAATGGAATTGCTTCTGATGCAACAGCTGTGAGCGATTCGACCATGCCGGAGACTGCCTGACCAAACTAGCGTTTCGTAGCCCGCTGCAGCTTGCCGACGCATCGCTCAATTTGCTTGGCCTGCCTCCGGGCACCACCGTGCGGTGGGTTCGCATCGCCAAACGCGACTGGCATACCTACCTCGCCGAACGTCGCACTGCCTGAAATCAGTGGCCACTGCGCAATTCGTTCAGTGGCCGGTCGGGTGACCGCCAGAGCCCGCAGGCATGACGGGACGTCTGAGGTTTGACTCCGATGTCACTGTTCATCAATTTCTGAATACAGATTCTGATGTATTGTCATAGTCGTGGACACCCTCCTGCATCGCGGCGCGCTGGCTCGCTTCGGGCATGCGTTGTCGGATCCGACCCGCACCCAGATCCTGCTGAGCTTGCGTCAGGCACCGAGCTATCCCTCCGATCTGGCCGGGCAGATCGGAGTCTCCCGTCAGATCTTGTCCAATCATCTTGCGTGCCTGCGCGGTTGCGGCCTGGTGGTGGCCGTTCCCGAGGGACGCCGGTCACGCTATGAGCTGGCCGACGCGCGGATCGGGCGGGCATTGGAAGATCTGACCGGGCTGGTGCTGGCTGTCGATCCGGCGTGCTGCTCCGACTCCGATACCGAGGGGTGCTGCTGATGTCGCAATCTCTGGGGATGCCGCCGCTGTCGTCGGCGGTGACACTGCAGAGTCCGTCGCGTCAACGGCGAGCGCTGTTGGCGCGCCGGATTCGCTGGCTGGTCGCGGCGACGATCTCCTACAACGTGATCGAAGCGATCATCGCATTGAGCGAGGGCGCGCGCGTGTCCTCGACCGCCCTGATCGGTTTCGGCTTGGATTCGGTCATCGAGGTGTCGTCTGCGGCAGCGGTCGCCTGGCAGTTCGCCGCCCGGGACCCGGAAAAGCGGGAGAAGGTCGCGCTGCGGATCATCGCGTTCTCGTTCTTCGCGCTGGCCGCCTACGTCAGTATCGACGCGATCCGCGGGCTACTGGGTGTCGGTGAGGCCAAGCACTCCACAATCGGTATCACATTGGCGGCAGTGAGCTTGGCAGTCATGCCGGTGCTGTCGTGGGCACAACGCCGGGCAGGGCGCGAACTCGGATCAGCTTCTGCGGTAGCCGATTCCAAACAAACCTTGCTGTGCACCTACCTGTCGGCGGTGCTACTGGTCGGGTTGCTGCTCAACACTCTGTTCGGCTGGTCGTGGGCAGACTCGATCGCCGCCCTGATCATCGCGATCATCGCGGTCAGGGAAGGTGTCAACGCCTGGCACGGCGACACCTGCTGCCCACCTCCAGCTGCTCGTAGCGCCGGTAAGCAAGCCGCTGATCACGACTGCGAATGCTGCGACTGAACAACCGATCATCGGTGCGGGCTTCCCGGCTGCACCGACCGTACCTTCGGTGCGAAGTGGTGAATCCGGTGTTGCAGTCGGTACCCAGGTACAGGTTTACCGTTGGTCTATGACGATCAATCTTGCCTCCGGTGATTGGGTGCCGGACTCGTGCACGCTGCCCACCGCGCAGCAGCCGATCCGGGTGGCGGAGTTCGATCAATTCCTCGCCAGCGCGGTACAGCGGATCGAACGCCCCACCCCCACGCGGCTGGATCTGAAGCTGGAACCGGGCTCGGAAACCATCGGCCGAGGTCTGGCGGCAAGGGAAACGCAGTGCTGCTCGTTCTTCACGTTCACCTTCGAACCCGTCACCGGCGGCTCGCTCATGCACATCGACGTCCCGCTCGCCCACGTGGAAGTTCTCGACGCCCTGCAAAACCAGGCTGGCACCGCCGCCGGACACAGCTCATGAGTCCGGGTCTGCGCACCGGCGCGGTTGCCGCCGCGGCGGGGGTGAACATCCAGACCTTGCGCTACTACGAGCGCCGGGGCCTGCTGGCCGAACCGAACCGGTCCTTGGGCGGACACCGGCTCTATCCTGCGCACACCGTTACCGTGTTGCGCGTCATCAAGGCCGCGCAACGTCTCGGGTTCACCCTCGAAGAAGTCGCGGACCTGCTCGAGGTCACCCGAAGCCGCCGACGCCGCCCGGCCGCCGGCCTGCGCGAGCGGGCCACCACCAAGCTCGCCGAAGTCGATGCCAGACTCGCCGAGCTCACCACCGTGCGCGATACCCTGCGCGCCGCGCTGGCCGCCGGATGTGAGGATCTGCTCATATGCAGCGAACAGTCCTGCTGCCCTATACCTTTCGACGGCGACATCGGGGCCGCTTCGGTACCAGGCGACGCCTGTGGCTGCTGAGCAGATCACACGTCGTCGCACCTCGACCGCGGTTTCGTAGGGTCGTCCACTATGACTGTGCTGCGCTCGATCATGTTGTTCGCGCTCGCCGCTGTCGCCGAAATCGGCGGGGCCTGGCTGGTATGGCAAGGGGTGCGTGAACATCGCGGCTGGGCCTGGATCGGTGCAGGCATCATCGCTTTGGGCCTGTACGGGTTCGTCGCCACCCTGCAACCCAACGCAGATTTCGGGCGCATCCTCGCCGCCTACGGCGGCGTGTTCGTCGCCGGTTCGCTGATCTGGGGCATGGTCTTCGATGGCTTCCGACCCGACCGCTGGGACCTCACCGGCGCGCTCGTCTGCCTGGCCGGCGTAGCGATCATCATGTACGCACCGCACAGCTCATAAATGTGGCACACGAGCGCCGGAGCGCGGTGTCGAAACCACATGCTCGACCATCGGCAACAGCGGATGGTTGGCGGAGCCTAGCTACCTGCCGGGTAGCAGTTCGGTGATGAGTTCTTCGACGCGCTTGCGGATTTCGTCGCGGATAGGGCGGACGGCGTCGAGACCCTGGCCGGCGGGGTCGTCGAGCTTCCAGTCGCGGTAGTCGACGCCCGGAAAGTAGGGGCAGGCATCGCCGCAGCCCATGGTGATGACGACTGTGGAGGTTTGCACCGTGTCGGGTGTCAGGATCTTGGGTTGCTGGTTGGTGATGTCGATGCCGAGTTCGGCCATCGCCAGCACGGCGGCGGGGTTGATGGTGTCGGCGGGTGCGGTTCCGGCGGAGCGTACTTCGATGGCGTCACCGGCGAGTTGAGTCAGGAAGCCTTGGGCCATTTGGGAGCGTCCTGCGTTGTGGACGCAGACGAACAGCACAGACGGTGTCGTATTCATTGTCCCAGCACTTCTTTCGCGGTGGCAGCTGTGGGGGCGGGCGTTGTTGTGCGGAATCGCGGGCGCAGGGTCAGCGATACGTAGACCAGGCCGACGAGGACCGGGACTTCGATGAGTGGTCCGACGACGCCGGCGAGTGCTTGTCCGGAGGTGGCGCCGTAGGTGGCGATCGCGACAGCGATGGCGAGTTCGAAGTTGTTTCCCGCCGCGGTGAACGCCAGTGTGGTGGTGCGCTCGTACCCGAGACCCATCACCGCGCCCAGCAGGTACCCGCCGCCCCACATGATCGCGAAGTAGGCCAGCAGTGGGAGCGCGATCCGCACCACGTCCACGGGGTGGGAGGTGATCTGTTTGCCTTGCAGGGCAAACAGAATGACGATTGTGAACAGCAAGCCGTAGAGCGCCCACGGTCCGATACGGGGCAGGAAGGTGCCCTCGTACCAGTCGCGGCCCTTCGCTCGTTCGCCGAGGCGGCGGGTCAGAAACCCTGCCAGCAAAGGGATTCCGAGGAAGATCAGCACCGATTTCGCGATCTGCCACGGCGAGGTGCTGATGGTGGTTTGTGCCAGCCCGAGCCAGCCAGGCAGGACCGAGAGGTAGAACCAGCCCAGCACCGCGAACATGATGACCTGGAACACCGAGTTCAGGGCGACCAGCACGGCGGCGGCTTCGCGGTCCCCGCAGGCGAGGTCGTTCCAGATGATGACCATTGCGATGCAGCGTGCCAGGCCGACGATGATCAGTCCGGTCCGGTACTCGGGCAGATCCGCCAGGAAGATCCACGCCAGCGCGAACATCAGCGCCGGGCCCAGGACCCAGTTCAGCAGCAGCGACCCCAGCAGCAGCCGCCGGTCGCCGGTGACGGTGTCGAGGCGGTCGTAGCGCACCTTCGCCAGCACCGGGTACATCATGATCAGCAACCCGATCGCGATGGGCAGGGAGATTCCGTCGATCTGCACCGCGCTCAACGCATCCCCGAGCCCGGGGATCAACCGGTCCAGCAGCAGTCCGGCGAGCATCGCGACGCCGATCCAGACCGGCAGGAACCGATCCAGGGTCGAGAGCTTGCCGACCACACCGGGCTGCTGGCTGCTCGTGGTCACGCGTGCACCTCCGCGGTGTCGCTGTGCATCAGCAGCACCTGCGAAAGGTGTTGCAGCGCTTGCGGAACGACCTTGTAGTACACCCAGGAGGCGCGGCGTTCACTGGTGAGCAGCCCGGCTTCGCGCAGCACCTTGAGGTGGTGGGAGATGGTGGGCTGGCCGACGTCGAAACCCTCGGACAGGTCGCACACGCAGGCTTCGCCGCCGCTGCGGCTGGCCACCACCGACAACAGCCGCAACCGCACCGGGTCGGACAGGGCTTTGAACGCTGCCGCCAGATCCCCGGCTGCTACCGGGGTCAAGGGGCGGCGCACGACGGAGGTGACCTCACACGCTGGTGAGGTCACCTCCGTGAGCGGCAATTCTCGATTCGACACCCGTCGATATTGATGGATATCGAACCCGAAGGCAAACGAACACCCGGTGAACGAACTCACCCGGCCGAGCCCCGGCCTGATTATCGCGGCTTGGTGGCCTTGACGATCGCCGAGTGCATGCCCGGGGCCACCTTGTGCGTTGCGGTGATCTCGATACCGGTGAAACCGGCCGCGGACAGGCCCGCCTCGTATTCGGTGAAGGTCAGCGCCCCGGCGATACAGCCGACATGGTTCCCGCGTTCGAGGCGATCCTGCGGTGTGAGGTGATCGTCGGCGACGACGTCGGTGACGCCGAACCGGCCGCCGGGCCGCAGGACCCGGAAGGCTTGCGCGAACACCGCCGGTTTGTCGACCGACAGATTGATCACGCAGTTGGAGATCACCACATCCACCGACCCCGCAGGCAAAGGGATGGCTTCGATGGTGCCTCGGAGGAACTCGACATTGGTGGCACCCGCCTCACGCCGATTGCCTTCGGCGAGCGCGAGCATCTCCTCGGTCATATCGAGCCCGTAAGCCTTGCCGGTCGAGCCGACCCGGCGTGCGGACAGCAGCACGTCCAGGCCCGCACCCGATCCCAGATCCAGGACCACATCCCCGATCGACAGGTCCGCCACCGCCAGGGGGTTGCCGCACCCGAGGCTCGCGGCGACGGCGTCGGCGGGAATGGTTTCCTGCTCGGTCGCCGAGTACTGGCGGGCGCCGAAACCGGCGTCGTCGAAACGCACCTCACCGGTGCCGCAGCTTGCCGGTGCGCAACCGCCGTCGTCGGAGATCTGCGCGGTGTCGGCGAATTGTGTTGCCGCTGAGGCATACCGCGCGCGTACTGCCTCGAGCATCTGTTCCGGGTCGGAATCCATGGCTATCTCCTGCGTTCGGGGCTGCGGGGGGTCAGCCGCAGCAGTTGGCGCCGGAGGTCAGGGCGTCGGCCTTGGCGTCGCTGCCGCAGCAGGCGCCTTCGGCGGCGGCTTGCTGGGCGGTGCCGCAGCACGGTGCCTGATCATCCTTGTGTGCCGCGTCGGCGAGTGCGATTTCCGGTGTCACACCGAAGGTTTCGCTGTCCGCGAGGACGGTGTAGACCTCCCAGCGCTCGGCATCGGGGGCGGTGACCCACACCTTGTCCTGGGTGGCGAAGCAACACGTGGTCGCGATCTGCTCCTCGGTGAACAGGCCCGCTTCCGAAAGCCGGGCGATCTCGGCGTGCACCTGGTCGGAGGCATCGACCTCGACACCGAGGTGATTGATGCTGCCACCCTGGCCCGGGTTCTCCAGAAGCACCAGCTTGAGCGGCGGCTCGGCGATCGCGAAGTTGGCGTATCCGGGCTTGCGCTTGGTCGGCGCGGTGTTGAGCAGGGTCGAGTAGAACGCCACCGCCTGATCGAGGTCGTCGACATTGAGGGCGAGCTGGATACGAGACATGAGAACCTCCGCTTGTGAGACATATGTCGAAGTACTTGCAGGACCAGTCTCGGTCACAACTTCGACATATGTCAAGAAGGTGTCTAGGATTGGTTTCATGCCCAAGACGTTGCCCGTGATCGACATGTCCGCCCCGGTCTGCTGCTCACCCGTGGCGGCCGGGCCGATCGACGACGACGCCGCACTGGAAGTCGCGTTGCGGCTCAAAGCGCTCGCCGACCCGGTGCGGGTCAAGCTGATGTCGCTGCTGCTCACCAACCCGCTCGGCGAGGAGAACACCGGCACGTTGGCCGCGACGGTCGGGCTGGCCGAGTCGACACTGAGCCACCATCTCGGGCAGTTGAAGAAGGCCGGCCTGATCGAGTCCGAACGCCGCGGCATGAACATGTACCACCGCGCGAGGCGAGATGCTCTGTCGGCGCTGTGCCTGGTCCTGGACCCCAACTGCTGCACCTGAATCGCACTACGGCTGGCGAGTTCCGTTGATCGTCAACTGGTTTCGGTGGTGGTCGTAATGCTGCCCCGGATACCGGTAGATGTCGGTGAGGGTCATGTACTCGTGAAAGTACGGGTCCCAGCGATTCGGGTAATGCATCCCGCGGGCGAAGTCCGCATCGGTTTGCTGCCGCAAGGATCTCTGCATCGAACCGATCACCCGATCGAGCTTGGCCCCCATCCGGCGCCGGTTGTAGACCTTCGCGGCAACCCGCGAGCCGTAGAAATTGATGACGTCGAACGGTCGTGTCGTCGCATTCAGCAGTCCGGCGTACGCCCGACTCGGTCCGGCGGGTAATCGCCCGAACAGGCGCATGAGAACGAGCAGTTTCTGGGCGATCATGTACCCGAAAACCATGTGGAACAAAAGTTCCTCGTTCGTCCACCGCGTGCCGTTCGATCGCGTCGCCCACTCCTCGTCGCCCGTGGCGGCCAGAAGTCGGTGAAAGTCGTGCCGTACTCGTTCCAGGTCCGCGCTCAACGCTTCCCGGTCGATCTGTGGCTGTGACATCGACGCACCTCTATTCGGCATGCCGGAATCTGGACCCGCACAGATCGATCATCGCGCGGTTACGCCGATAGTCAAGAGATCCTCGGTCCGAACGTGTACTCCACACGCGGTCACGGTAGCGATACACCGCTTGGCAAGAGGCAGTGGCCGGGCCCCGCGGGCTCACGATGGGTTCGTGGGCGCAGCCTCCTCCATATACCCTCGCCGAGCTCGGCAGCCGGCAGAATCGTTGCAGCGCCATTCAATTCGGTGGTGCGGACTGGATCGGGCGGTCGGGTAGCATCCAGGCGCGGAGCGCGTAGGTCGAATCGGCTCGCGCGGGTGAGCGGATGCTGCTTGCCGCCGTTCAGGAGCCGTTCGCCGATGCGGTGGAGCTGGACTGGTCGTGCCACACGGCTTTCGCGCCACTGTCACCGATCCGGTAGACCGCGACCACCGAGCCGGCCGATACCGCGAGCGCCACGACCGCCACCGCAATGACGATGGCCTTGTTCGCGCCGGCCGTCTTCGCCTGTGCGGCCGGCCATCTCAGCCGGGTGCGGAGCCGCTCGTCGTGGATGGCCCACCACGCGGCGGAGAGCAGAACCACCCCTGCCGACCAGAACAGCATCTGATCACCGAGATGCGCATGGGCTCGCACCAGCGGGTTGCGCGCTGAATTGTGTTCGAGCCACTCACCAGCGTGTGAGGTCAGTGGGACCGAGACGAGCGTGGCGAACGCCGCTATGGGAGTGAGGATTCCGAGGCGCCGCCGGGCGGCCGGCCATAGGACCGAGAGCGTCAGCAGCAGTGCGGTCAGTGGCACCATCACCACGACGATGTGAACGAACAGGACGTGGGCGGGCAGCCCGTTGATCGTGGTGGGTCCCAAATCGGCACGGCTCCTTGGTCGCGATGTGTGGCAGTCGGTCGAGCGCAGCGTAGTGGCCGGTTCTTCGAAGATTCTGGGAGCCGGGACGACCCGGCGGTCACCGGCTTGCGGCGACAGGCAGGTGCATCGTGAAGGTCGCGCCCAGGCCTGGCGCACCGCCGACGGTGATGTACCCGTCGTGAGCTTCGACCACCTCGCGGACCAGCGCGAGGCCGATCCCATGTCCTCTGACACCCGCACTGTGCCCGTCACCGTGCGCGAACCGGCGGAACAGCTGTTCGGCATTGCGAGGTTCGAGTCCGGGCCCGGTGTCGGCGACGGTCACCCGCGCCTCGCCGCCTGCCCGGGTAACACTCAAAGTGATGGTGCCCCCAGGCTTTTCGTGGTTGAGCGCATTGTCGACGAGCGCGAAGACCGCTCGTCGCAGGGCGGGGCGGACGCCGCTGATACTGACGTTCTCGGAAGCTGGGTCGATGATGACATCGACGGCGACACCACGAGAATCCGATTCTGCGGCAACACTTTCGGCGACTTCGCGGCACAGGTGGACCAGTTCGACGCGCTCGTTGCGGCCGGGTTCGTGCCGCGCGGTCGCGGCCAGCAGCAGGTCGTCGACGACGTCGGCGAGCGCACGGGTGTCCGCGACAAGCCCGTGCAGTTGGGCGCTCAACGCGTCGTCGAGATCGTTTCGGCGAGCCAGCAACTGGGTCCGGGTGTGCAGCACGGTCAGCGGGGCGCGCAGTTCGTGCGAGGCGTCGGCGACGAAGCGTCGCTGCAGATCCAGTGCCGCGGCCAACGGCTGGATCGCGCGGCGCGAAAGCGCTACGGCAACACCGGCGGCGGCGGCCAAGCCGGCCAGTTCGGCGGCCAGCAGGGCAAGCAGCAATCGCTGCAGCCCTCGCTGCCAGGGTGTCAGGTCCAGCAGCACCGCGATCTTCCTACCGGATTGGTCGACCACCAGAGCTCGGTAGTCCACGTCGCCGGCTCGCATATTTCGGTAGCCCACCGGTTCGGTGACCGCGTTGGCGGTCGGCGCGGGTGCGTTCGGGCTGACGGAGGTGCGGCCGCTGGGCTCGCTGATGGCGATCGCCATTCCGGGCGGCGGGTCGCCGACATCGTCGACGCTCGTGGCGACCTGGGAGAGTTGCTCGTCGATCTGGCTGTTCTGGATGTGTGCATCGGCGATGTAGAGCGCGACTCCGACCATTACCAGCACCGCGGCGAGCGCGAGCGCGGACTGCACCGCCGCAGCACGTGCGGTGCGCCGCAGCACGATCCGTTCGGTCGGTATCGCGGCCGGTCTGTCGCGGCGGCGCGGTTTCACCGGCGGCCGAGCTGATAGCCCAGCCCGTGCACGGTGTCGATGACCTCGCGCCCGAGTTTGCGGCGCAGATAGTGCACGTAGGTATCGACGGTGCCGATGGCGTCGGCTCGATCGAAGACCAGATCGAGCAGTTGCGGCCGGGTGAACACTTGCCTGGGCGCCCGGGCCAGGGTCGCGAGCAGTCCGCACTCGCGCTCGGACAAGATCACCTCGTTGTGGGCGCCGTCCGGGTCGATGACTGTACGGTTCGATAGCACCAGCATCCGTGCGCCGACCGGAAGTGACACGGCGGTAACAAGGTGCCGACGGTGCAGGGCTCTAATCCGCGCGAGAAATTCCGGGATCTCGAACGGTTTGACGAGGTAGTCCTCAGCGCCGGCGTCGAGACCTTCCACCCGGTCCGCCAGCGCTCCGCGGGCGGTGAGGACCAGTGCGGGGGTAATGACCGCTCGCTCACGTAGTGCGCGCAGCAGATCCAATCCGTCCAGCACCGGCAGTCCGCGGTCGATGATCATCACCTCGAACTCTTCGGTCAACCCCTGGTGCAGCCCGCTCTGCCCGTCCCCGGCCGCTTCGACCCGGTAACCCTCGTCGACCAGCAGTCTCGTCACCATCTCGGCGAGCTGGCGGTCGTCTTCGATCAGTAACACCCGGGGGCCGTCGGTGTCGGTAGCGAGCATGCTGCCAGCGTGCCATCGAATTGCTCCGGAACGCTGCTCCCGGAGCATACGCAGGGCGGATTCCCAGAACGTTCCAAGAGTAGATGCGCAGGATGGTGTTCGACGCTGTCGACGAGGAAGAGGTGAGCCATGGCGTTTTCGCAACCCAGTCGCCACGCCGGGCGCACCGCGATCGGGGCACTGCTGGCTCTCGGTGTGGCGGGCACCGTCGGTGCCTCGGTGACCGCGTATTCCGACACCAGCGCTGCCCCGGTATCGACACCTGGCAATGGCACTGCTTCGACTGCAGGACAATCGAATTCACCCGGAACAGATAACGGAGTCGGCAGCGGTGCGGTGCCGCAGATTCGGCCGGGGACAGGCTCGTCGCACGCGCGCTCGAGCGGATCGTGATGTCCCCTCGCCTGTCGGTGCGCACCGACCCGAACCGGCCCGTAGCTGCTGAATGGGCGCTGTGGAGCACGACGGCCCGGCTCGTTGTCACCGATCCAGCCAGGCTGGCGTCGGCCAGCAACCTGGTCCGTGCGCACCTGGACGCGGTTGATCGGGCGTGCAGCCGGTTTCGCAGCGACTCGGAGCTCGTTCGGCTGGGTGCCCACGGTGGCCGGTCCGTCCAGGTCAGTGCACTTTTCGCCGACTATTTGCGTGCCGCGCTCGAGGTCGCGAAGACCACCCATGGCGACGTCGATCCCACTGTGGGGGCTGTGCTGGTCGATCTGGGTTACGACCGCGACTATGCGTTGATCGCCGACGCCGATGTCATGGAAAAGGCTGCGCCCGTGCGGGTTACGGTCACCCGGCGTGCTGATTGGTCGACGATCACCCTCGTGGATCACGCCGTGACGGTGCCCGAGGGTGTCCTGCTCGATCTCGGGGCGACGGCCAAGGCTGTCGCCGCGGACCGATGTGCAGACCTGGTGGCGCGCGAACTCGATTGCGGAGTGCTGGTCGGTCTCGGTGGCGATATCGCCACCGCCGGGCCCGCACCGGCGAACGGATGGCAGATCGAGGTGCGCGACGGGCCTGCCGAACCGGGTTGCCAGATTCGGCTGCCGGGCGGGGCGGCGGTGGCGACCTCCAGCACCCTGCGCCGACGGTGGTTCCACGGCGGCCGGCTCGTGCACCACATCGTCGATCCGCGGACCGGGGTAGCGGCAGACCCGGTGTGGCGCACCGTCTCCGTCGCGGCCGGCTCGTGCCTGGCGGCGAATGCGGCAAGCACCGCGAGCATCGTCCGTGGCAGGACGGCTTTCGGCGAGCTTCGCCGATCCGGGTTGCCGGCCCGGCTGGTCGATCGCGACGGCCGGATCAGCACCCTGGGCAACTGGCCCGCCGAGAGCGACGAGGCGTAGGCGATGCAGACCAATGTGGACCAGGCCCTCTGGGCGTTCGGCCGGGGGAGCGGAATCATCGCCCTCGTCATGCTGACCGTGTCGGTGGTCACCGGCATCGGTGCCCGCTCCGGGCGCACGCTGGTGTTACCCCGCTTCGGCCTTGCCGAATTACACCGCGGCGCCGCGCTGATCGCGACCACCCTGGTCGCCGTCCACGTGCTCAGCCTGCTGGCAGATCCGTATTCCCAGTTGCGATTGGTCGACGTCCTGGTGCCCTTCGCGGGACACTACCGTCCGCTGTGGTTGGGACTGGGAACAGTCGCCGTCGATCTGCTCGTCGCGATCGTGGTTTCCGCACTGTTGCGCCGTCGTCTCGGCCCCGGAGTGTTTCGTGTGATCCATTGGGCCACTTATGCCTTCTGGCCGGTCGCGCTGATCCACGCACTCGGTGCCGGAACAGACGCGGGGCGGCCATGGATGCTCGCGATCGCAGCGGCGTGCACGCTCACCGTGGCGGCGGTGCTGGCTTGGCGAATCAGCCGCGACTTCGCCGAATTCGGGCAAGCGCGCGAGGGGAGTATCCGATGAAGAATCACCGCGCACCAATTGTCGCCGTGCACAACGATATCCGGTCTGTTCCTCCCTCGGGTGCGCGTCGCCTGTTGGCCGCTGCCGGGCCGGAACTGGACGCGCACATCGCATGTCATGGTCCGCTCGCGGCGGCGGCGAATGCGCAGATGCTCATCGACATGGTCGCCGCTGCCGGGTTGCGCGGTCGTGGCGGCGCCGGATTCCCCACCGCACGCAAAATGGCGGCGGTCGGTGCGGGCCGCAGGCCGATTGTCATCGCCAACGGCGCCGAGGGAGAACCCGAAAGCAGTAAGGATGCTGTTCTGCTTGCCCGCGCTCCGCACCTGGTGCTGGACGGGCTGACCGTCGTCGCTGATGCCTTGGGTGCGCAGCAGTGCCACCTGTATGCGACGGAGCCAGCGCTCGATCCGGTACGTCAGGCGCTGTCCGAACGACACGCCGCCGGATACCGCGGACCCCGCATCGAGCTCACCGCCGCACCGGCGACTTTTCTGGCGGGCGAGAAGTCTGCCGTCGTCAACCGCATCGCCGGGCGGCGTGCGCTGCCCAGCGATCAGCGAGTGAGCTTGTCGGAAGCGGGATTACGTGGCCGACCGACACTGGTGCACAATGTCGAGACCCTCGCGCAGGTAGCCTTGATCGCCCGCTACGGGCTGCGCTGGTTTCGCGCTCTCGGCACCACCGACGAGCCCGGCACCATGCTTGTCACCTTGTCCCGGACGGCGGTGACAGGTGTCGTCGAAGTGCCCATCGGCACTTCCTTGCTCGACGTGATCGCCCGCACCGGACACACCGATCCCGGCACGGTGCGGGCCGTGCTGATCGGCGGATACCACGGCACCTGGGTCCCCCGCGCGGCGCTGCAGCGAGCCGCACTGTCGGCAACCGCGCTGCGCCCACTACGCGCCACACTCGGCGCGGGACTGCTCCGGGTGCTCCCAACCACCGACTGTGGTCTGCGTGCGAGCGCCGACATCACCACCTACCTTGCCGAACAGAGCGCAGGGCAGTGCGGGCCGTGCCGCAACGGGCTCCCGCAACTCGCCGCCGCCTTCACTGAACTGGCCTACGGGCACCGTGGTGATCCCGCCGAGGTCATGCGATTGGCGCACCTCGTGGACGGCCGCGGATCCTGCCACCACCCCGACGGCACTGCCCGCATCGTGCGATCCGCCCTGACCGTTTTCGCCGATGATGTTCAGCTGCATGCGCGCGGCACCTGTCAGGCAGCCTTCGCCGCAACCGGAATCAGGAGCCCGCGATGACCCACACCGTCCCCGGAGACGACACCTGGCGGCTGCACATCGACTGGACCCGATGTGATGGGCGGGGACTGTGCATCGAATTGCTCCCCGAAATCCTCGACCGCGACGACTGGGGTTATCCCGTTTCTCTTACTACGCCGGTAATCAGTCCCCGATATGGCGTCGCAGCTCGCGACGCGGTCGCGCTCTGCCCGCGCCTGGCTCTGACCTTGATTCCGCTCCGCGACAGCTGATCCGACGATCGATCGGGACGAGGGCCGCCGCCGAGTACGTCGAAGCGTTCGGCGAGTTCGATTGCGGGTATCGCGTCGAACAGATTCGATAGACGAGGAGTGAACCGCGTGAGAGATCAGGTCAGGACAAACTGCGTCGAACATCGCTGTCGGTCCGATCGCCTGGGCGAGGCCGACCGGCGATACCGCCGGGCGTTGTCTCGCTTCGCCGATCGTCTCGTCGGAGATTCGAATCGCGCCGACGACATAGCGCAGGAGGCGATCGTCAGGCTGTGGCAGCACCCGAATTTGCTCAGCCAGTCGCCGGGGACACTGCGCTCGTGGCTGTTCACGGTGACGCGGAACCTGGCTTATGACGAGCTTCGGTGCGGTCGGCGGCGGCACGAATTCGTCGCCGGCGCGGACGGGCTGCCCGAGCCCGGCATCGCTGATCCGTGCGCGGGCGTTGCCGTTACCGTGGTGGTCCGGCGTGCTCTGGCAACGCTGAGTCACGATCATCGAGTCGTCATCTTGTATGCGTACTACGCAGGCGCGAGTACACAATTGATCGCCGACGAACTCGATGTCCCACGCGGCACGGTCAAGTCACGTCTGCACTACGCGATGCGCGCACTCCGGGCCGAATGCTCTGCACAAGGTGTGACGGTCGACGCCTGAATCTGTTCGGGGGCACACGTCCCGTGCTCATCCACCCGTTGCGGCGATCATGACGGCCGCCTCCCGTGCTGCGCGGCACCAGCGGTCAAAGCCCGCAGAGTCCGAGCGATCAGGGCGTTGTCCGTAGTGGCGCAGGCACTTGCTATCGGGATTCTGCCAGTTCGGCCGTGCCGGCGCTCGAAATATGTTGGAGCGCTTCGGGCGGGGAGGGAAGGGAACCCTCTCGGGGAAGGATGACGGTGAAGATCGCCCCGTGACCGAGTTCGCTCTGCACACTGGCGCGCCCGCCGTGCGCGGAGACGATCGCCTGAACGATCGACAGGCCGAGTCCGGATCCGCCGCTGGCTCGGGTACGAGAGCTGTCGGTGCGGTAGAACCGTTCGAACACTCGTGTCGCGGCCTCGGGCGACAGGCCCGGCCCGGAGTCGATCACGTCGATGCGTACCTCGTCGACGGACGGTGTGAGACGCACGGTGATCGGTGTGCCGGCAGGTGTGTGGTTCAGCGCATTGCCGAGCAAGTTGGTCAGCACCTGACGCAGCCGCGTCTCATCGCCGACTACCTCCATCGTGCCCTCACCCGGTTCGACATCCAATCCGATGCGCGGTTGCGGGCCGGCTGGATCCTTGCGCTGCCGGGCGACCGCAGCTTGTGCCGTGTGAATCGAATCGCCCGTCAGACCGAGTAGATCCACCGGCTTGCGGTCGAACGGGCGCTTGGCGTCGACGCGCGCCAGCATCAGCAGGTCCTCGACCAGCAAACCCATGCGCCCGGCTTCAGTTTCGATGCGGGCCAGTACCGTGTCGGGATCGGTGCTGGCACCCTGCCTGTACAGTTCCGCGAAGCCGCGGATCGTGGTCAGGGGAGTGCGCAACTCATGGCTGGCGTCGGCAATGAACTGCCGCATCCGTGCCTCCGAGCGGCGGGCGTCCTCCTCGGACGCCTCGGTCGCCGCGACACCCTGCTGGATCCGGGTGAGCATGACGTTCAACGATTGCGCCAGCCGATCGACCTCGGTATTGACCCCTCGCACCGGTACCCGCCGATGCAGATCACCGTCCGCGATCGCCGCCGCGGTCTCTTCGACTTTGCGCAACGGCCGCAGGCTTCGTCGCACGACGAGATAACCGCCGCTGGCGAGCACCAGCAATGCGCATGCGGCGGTGACGATTTCGAAGTAGATCAACCGTGACACGATGTGTTCGTTGTCGCTCAGCGGCAGCCCGATCGTAGTCGAGCCGAATTCGTTGGTGGTGGTGAGCACTCGCCAGTGCACGCCGGCGCGATTGGTGGAATCGACGGTTTTCGGACGGTCAGTACTCTGTGTGCTGAGATCCGGTGTGCCCGAAGAATTGTCGCCGCCGTTGAGTTCGAGGTAGGGCGCTCCATCGGGACCCTTGCGTTGCTCGAAGAACTTTCGGGGCTGCTCTCGCGATGGATTGGGCTGGGTGGGCGGAGCGGTCATATTGGCCGGGATCCATTGTGTGCTGCCGTCATTGGCGGTCACTTGTTTCATCGCCCGCGGCTGTGCCCAGGTACGCGCCGCGTCATAGAGTTGCTCGTCTGTCCGCTGTGCCAGGGAACGGCCGAGCACCGAGGTTACTGCGACGCCGCAGGCCAGCAGGACCAGCCCGGATAACGCCACCAGCGCGACTACCAGCCCGACGCGCAGCGGCACGGCCGATGCCCGCAGCGAAAGTGTCTTGCGCACACTCACCACTGGCTCGCCTGCGGTCCGCATGGCGTACTGACGACCTTCGACTCGTCATGGATGGCGGACAGTCGCGCTCCGGGAGCTCGGTTGGACATCGGTCTAGGTTGCCCCGGGCGCGCATACGCAACCTCTGAACGCGCTGGGTATTTCCTGTGAGTGCTATTTCCTGCTGTTACTGCTCCGGATCGACCGGACTGCAGCCCAGCAATCAGGCGTCGCGCGTCGTGCACATCGTCAGGCTCGCGGTTCTCCTGCGCCCCTGAATATCTCGGAAGAACACAAGGACCGGGCCTGGTCATCGCCGCGCAGGTGTTTGTCGGCACAGCATGTGACAAGGAGGGAGGAGTTGGCGTGACTCTCAGTGAATACCCTTTGGTCCGTTTTCAATTCGAATTGATCGCTGTGAGTTTCCTGCGAATCCGGTTGCGCATCGGCCGTTGTGCCTACTGGGTTATGTGACTTCGCTATCATATTGAATGCAACATCCTGTTTTCGCAAGGCGCATACGTCCTCTGGTTTCGCTGTTCGTTCAATCACGACAGCCGGCACAGTTCGTGCGCGGCTGCGCGTCATCTTCGGAATGACCGACAGGAGTGGTGGAAATGCAGAACTTCGCGACCGGTTTCGGAACGATCGGGTACGACGTGCTGTCGATCGGACAGGGGGTGGTGTCGCTGCTCGGCGACGTCATCGGAATGGGCGGCACCGGCGCCGGCCAGTACCCATTGAATTGATACGCCGCCGATGTCGGTTTGCGCACGGTTGCTGACTCACCCGGGTGCGAATATCCCTCACTTGTAGCGTATTTCGATCGTTCCGGCGCATGTCGCAGTCATCGGGATGCGCCGGTTCACGACCGGTCGGGTGGTGGATTCGTCCTAGCCCGGCGTCACGGTGATTAACCGTCGAAATCTGGTGCGGCCGAGCAGTTTCAGTGACCAGCACAACGGTCGCCGGGTGAGGTCGAATCCGATCAGGCAGATCGCTGCACCTACCACGAAGCCTGCCAGTTCGTCTTGAGGGTAGTGGGCGGCGGTATACACGTCCGCGAAACCGACTGTCAGAGCGGCGATCACGGCGGTCACCGCGAGGTAGCGATGGACCAGAAGCATGCCGGCCGCGATCGCGCCTATTTCCACCGCGCGATGACTCGGGAACGAGGGACCGGCCCGACTGGTGAGAGCCAGAACGCCCGAATGCGCAACATACGGCCGCACCTTGCCGACAGCCGCTGCCAACGGTTGGTTCAGCCGAGCCGCGATGACGGTGGCGACGGGTGCCCAGAGCGCGGCTGCCATGGCGGTCGCGCTCATGCGCCGCCGAGCAACGAACAGTCCAGTCAGCGCGAGTCCCACGAACAGCAGTGCCGCCGTGCCGAGGTACGCCGAGACGATCGGATGCAGCCACGGCGTAGCGCGGGCAAAGGCATTGATATGAAGGAAGATTTGCGTATCAAGCGTCGGATGCCCCGGTACGCCGGTGCCGGGTCTCATTGCGGCGGAAGCGGCGAGCGTTTCGACGACTCTGTTGGGCATAGCGGACAGAATGGCACAGACGCCTCGCCTCGGTACGGATCGTCTGCGGGGTGCATTCATGAGGCAGCTCTAGGTCGCGTCGTGACTTCGACTTTCCGGCTGTGCAGAGGCAATTCGGCTGTCGTTCGGGTCCGCTGGCTCGGTCCCGACCATCGACGAAGTGGTGCGGCCCTTGGTCGGCTGCTCGCACTACATCGATGAGCATCCTCAGGTGTTCAACGTGCTGCATGGCATAGATGCGGGCCGGCGGCACGCCGGAGCGAACGCGATGCGCAGCAACAACACATCGGCCGCAGACCCGCGGCGTACGGTTGTGGGTCAGTGCATCGCCATATCGACCCGCAAACCCTGAGCTGCGTTCTTCGCCTCCGATCTGTAGTCTGATGCGGCTAGACCGGTGCGATCGGGCAGTAATTTAGGCCTCACCGTGCTGAGAGGATTGGTGATGTTTTCGCTCGGCCGCTCGATAAGGCTCGGCAGTACAGTGACCGCCCTGTTACTGGTTACTGCGTGCTCGGCCGGCAATCGTTCAGCGGAGACCCTCGCGGCCCCCGTGCATCTGGCGGCGGTTCCTGCGGCGGAATACGCTTTCCCTTCCGCGTGGGCCGGTGACTACACATTCCAGTGGAGCGCCGCCGACGGCATCGACCTGACGGGACCGGAATCGACGGTCGTGCGAGCGTTGGCCGAAAGCAAGCGCCTGTCGCTGTCGGTCGGGGATCGGCTTGCCTACCCTGGATACTCCCAGGCGGTGTCGCAGGTGGGCTGGCTACATATTCCTGACGGTGGTTCATATCCCGCCGGTGCACGCGAGGGCGATTGGCAGTTGCGCTGGGCCGGAACGTTTCTCGCCCGGATCCTGCAGGTCGATCCGAACGATCACGGCTTCACCGCCGCGTACTGCCTCGACTTCGGCAATGTCGCCGAATCCGACGACGGTGGCAAGTCCTATCACTGGCGGCCCACCCGTGAAGACGGTGAAACAGCGCGTGGTTGGGTCAGATGGCTGAATGTCACAGCACCCCATGGCGAATCGCAAGCAACGTCGATGCCGACCGACACAGGCGGACCGGTGCATCGCGCGCCCCGCTTCAATGTGTTCGACGGCTGGACTGTGACCGACGCTTGGGGTCCGTCGCCGCAGCGCGAGGCCGATACTGCCGAAGCCGACGGCTGTACGCAATGGACGCAATCGAATCCGCATGCGGAACCGCCGATCGTTACCAGCGCTGAAGGGCGCGAACCGGTTACGCCACCGGTAGCGCAACCCCCGGCTCCGGGGTGGCCGGTGACATGACGGTCATCAGCTTCCGCGCGCCACATGTGTGCCGGGTACGGAAGCTGTCGCTACACTGGCCGAAAATTTGACGGCCACTTCGGCTCCGAAGAAGCAGTGTGGCGCCGTGGACGCTACGCCATGGCGGCCTGGTGTGTTGAGTTGGCAAGCGAACCAGGCGCTTCCGATGACGGTGCGAATTGACATCCGTCCCCGCCTGAGAATTCAGGCGGCGCAAAGGCAATCGGCACAGAAGCGCTCGTATGCCGTTTCTTGTATTGCCCGAACCTCTCCATCCTCCGACGATGCCGCCGCTTCTCATCCGGCAGGCGGCAGGCAGAGGCAGAATGGGTGACCGGCTGGGTCGAAGAGAACTCGGCACTTGGTGGGCGCTGCTTGATGGCTGGCGAGTCGCGCTCCGAGTCGCACGGCCGCTTCCTGCGCCGAGTCGAGATCTGTCACCGCCAGATCTAAATGGACCTGTTTCGGCGTGCCTTCATCCGGCCAGCTCGGTGGATGGTAGTTCGGCACGCGGATGGCTGTGAGGATCATGTGGGGAAGCTTCACGCTGACGAACCTCTCAGTGCTCGTTGCGATCACACCACCCAGCATTTCAGCCCAGAAAGTTGCAAGGACGATCGGATCGTCGCAGTCGATGGTGATGGATCCCAGGTGCGCTACAGCCACAGCTCGATACTAGAACTTGTTGCAGGAGTGTTGAAGCTGCAGAGCCACCTTCGATGCTGACCCACTGCTGCCGTCCCTGGTCCAACATTTGTCGGACGTGCACGGTCCGGTGTCCCGCAGGAACGAGACACCGGACAGGGTGTGGGCCGAGCATCAGAGGTGGGCCAGAGCGTCCTGTCCGACGCACATGGCCAGGCTGACCAGGATCGTGACGTTGGTCAGCGACACCAGGCACATCGGCAGCGAGGGTGGTTGCGGGGTGTGGTCGTCGCCCAGTAGTTGTGCCACTCGCGCTGCGCCGGCGCCCTCGAAACCGGCCGCGCCCGCCAGGTGTGCCGGAGTGTCCAATGCGAGCAGGGCGGCGGCGACGGGCCGGGCTCCGACTGCGGCGACTGCGGCCCGGTCGGCGCGTAGTTCGGACTGCTCCTGTTCGTGCGCGGCCCACCAGGCCAGCAGTGGAAACAGGAAGCCGGCGTCGGCGAGTGAGCGGAAAACTAGTCGGCGCAAGGGATCTCGGCGGCGCGCGTGTTCGGCTTCATGCAGCAGCACCGCGTCGAGTTCGGTGGGCGAGAGGCGCTCGACCAGGCCGGTGGTCACCCGTATACGGGGTCGTAGGAAGCCGCTGCAAAAGGCTGTCGCTGTGGTATCGGCCAGACATAGCGTCGAGATCGTGCCCGTGCGGTCGATGGCCCCGCGCAGTGCGGGCGGGATCGGAGTAAGGGAGAGTGCGCGCACGGCATTACGACTGCGCCTGGCCAGCCAGAGCCCGCGGGCGGTGGTCAGCGTCAGCCCCGCGATCACCACAATGGCGCTGGCCAGACCGAGGCATTCGGGCAGTGTCATCCCCATGCACACCGACATGGGCATCTGCCACGAGAACCGGATTCCGCCCAGGATCGCCAGGATCGCGAGGTGGACCGGCCAATCGTAACGCGGGGAGGTCATGAGCCCAGCTCGCGCAATCGGCGCCGCTGCTCATCGGTCAGTTCACCGAGCCGAGCCGCGAAGGCCGCCAGCGCGGCATCGCCGTAGCGTGCCACCACCTCGCCGGCTTCGCGCCGGCTGGCGGCCGCCAAGTAGTCGGCGGGTGTGCCTGCGGCGCGGTAGGTGTGCGCCCGGTGGCCCACCCGCGCCTCGGCGTGCAGCAGGCCCTTGTCGGCGAGCCGGCGCAGCGTGGTCATCACTGTTGTGTAGGCCAGTTCGGGCACCAGGTCTCCGATGTCGCGGACCACGAATTCGGTTGCGACGGCGCTGGTCCAGACCAGCCGCATGATGCGGCCCTCCAATCGGCCCAGCGCCGCGACCGCGCGGTCGAGTGTGTCGGTCATCCCACCCCATTCCAATTACTACTCATCGATAGTAGAGCGTGGCGGACCACGGGTGTTGGAATCGGGCGGGCTGGTTATCGGGGCTACTCGGTCTCGCCGCGGCGGGCGGTCACCAGCCAGGTCGCCGTGCCCAGCCGTAGGCCGTCGTCGGTTTGCTTGGGTGCCAACGCCGTGCGCAGCGCCAGTTCGAGTTCGCGGTCGGCCTCGGCGTCGAGTGTGGCCAGCAGGGACCGTGTCAGTGGTATAGCGCGCAGGTAGGTCAGGGCGTCGTCGATATCGCGCGCGATCCACGGGCGTTCCTGCACGGGGGTGATATCAATGTGGTCGAATCCTGCACTGGTCAATAGGTTTCGAATGCGGTCGGGATCGGCGAGGGAGAATCCGCCGGGTTCGTCGGGGTCGCGCTTCGGCATCGGAATCCGGGCGGCAAGCACGCTCAGTGGCAGCGTGAAGTACTCGTTGCGGTCGGGGGACTGCCAGGTGCTGAACACCAGTCGGCCGCCGGGCCGCAGTGCCGCAGCGATATTCGCGAACGCGGCAGACGGATCGGTGAAGAACAGTAGCCCGAAACGGCTGATCGCCACGTCGAAAGCGCCGGGCGTGAACGCGTGCGTCTGCGGATCGGCTCGGAGGAAGGTCACCTGGGCTGCCTCGTGGGGCGTGCGCCGCCGCTCCGCCTCTGCCAGCATCGGCGCGGACACATCGATGCCGAGCACCCGTGTGGCTCCGGCTGCTGCAGCGGTGTAGGTCGTATCCCCGGTGCCGCAGCCGATATCGAGCACCGCCGCTCCCGGCTCGACCGCCGCAGCTTCGATGATGCGGTCGGTGATTCCCTGGTGCATGCGGGTGTAGCGCTCGCGCTGATCAACCCAGTGCAGCCCTTCCTCGCCGGACCAGCCTTCGGCTGAAAACCTGTCGGCCGTGCTCGTCGTGACTGCGGTGGATGTCGAATTCGCTTCCATACCTCTGCCTTTCACTATCTACTATCGGTTAGTAGTAGTTACTATATTGCGATAGTAGAGATCCGTGATTCGATCGGCAAGGGCGGATCTGCCCGGATCGTCAGCACTGTCGAACAGTGCGTCGGTGCGCGAACTCGCATCCTGACGGCCTCTGGCCGAAGCGGCCCATCTGGCAAGTGAGGACGTTGGGCACGGCGGTGATGTCCTCGGACTCTGCTGGTGCTGGGGCCTGCGGTGGGATCGTCGATATCGACACAGTCAGGTGACTTTCCACCGACGTGGGATTGAGGAGTTGAGATCGATGGACATGAACAATATGGACATGCAATCGCCCGTGATGCAGGTCGTGCACACGATCATGATGTGGCTGCACCAGCAGGGCATCCTGCCCCCGATGACGATGTGATTGCCTGCGGCAGCAGCTGCGCCAGCTCGACGAGACTTGAGCTTGAGCGGCTTCCGGGCCATCGTCGCGCAGCCCCGGCTTGATTCCTTAGTCGGCGGCACCCAGTGTCCGGTCGGCAATCCGCTCGACGAACAGTGGGACGAAACTTCGGACCGGTCGACCGATGGCCCGCGATGGGATGCGGCGACACCTGCCCCTACTTCTCCGGAATCATCTACCGGGACTGGAAACTCGACGACCCTGCCGGGCAAGACCTCAATGCCGTGCGACCCATCCGCAACCATGTCGAACGCCACATCCGAGTGCATGACCTCCAACTGTGTTGGTTGGAGGACCTCCGTGCCGTCGTGAAGAATGATGGCGTCGTTCATCAGCCTGCAAGCGGATGGGGTTCGCCGGTCATGGCCGCGAGGGCGTCGGCAACTTCCTGGAGACTTGCCCGGATGTAGGTGACGGTCTGGCCGGTACGCCCATCAGGGTCCGTATGTCCGGCATACGCGCGGGCGACTGCATATCCAAAGTTTCGTTCGACCCAGGTCAGGGTGGTGTGACGGAGCCAGTGAGTAGTGATCTGTTGGCGCGCAACCCATTCCAGTTGCCGACCGATACGGTTCCACAGCGAGTCGTATCGACGACGGGTGATAGGTGTGCCGTTTCGGCGGCGAAACAGTGGGGAGGTCTTGATAGTGGTGTCCCCGTGTCGTTCGGCGACATGGCTGAGCATGGCCTGCATCAGCGTTGGGGATACCGGTTGCCAGCGAACGGTTTCGCCCTTCTCGCGAAGGAAGACGAGACATTGCTCAGGATCGAGGTCCATCGGCCGCAAGGCCAGGGCACCGCATCGACGACAGGCGGTCTCGATGTGCAGACGCAGAAGCAGGGCATCCAGATCGGGATCGTTCCCTGTCGTTGCGGCGACTCGAATGATCTCGGAGAGTTGAGCGTCTGAGATTGCTCGTCTTGTGCTGGCAAGCCGTCGTGGCTTTGCGACTCGGCGTGCTGGATTGTTGTCGGGTCGGATGTACCCGTCCTCTTCGGCGTGGCGGTACACACAACGGGCTGCGGCGATAAGGTTTTCGGCGGCGCTACGTCCGCCTCGCGAGTTCCGCCGGACGATGGCATTGTGCCTGACCTTCTCGGCGAGCTGCCTCAGCTCTGAGGGGGTCGGTTCGGTGAGCACACGCGTGCACCACTCCTCGGCGATGCGCTGCAAGTAGGTGCCATATACGCGAAGTGTGCTGGGGGCCAACGACTTACTTATTGTCGCAATGTATTCACCGAAGGTTGGGACCGCGACCGGTGATGCGGCTGCGAGGAGCTGTTCGGGGGTCAGTCCCAGGCGTGCGAGCAGTAGCCAAGCGGCTTCGATCTCGGGTGTCGTCATCGGCTGAAGCTGCGTACTTCGTTGTGAAGGGCCGCAAGCGCGAGATTGATGACAGCGAATGTATAGACAAGCGCGACCTGGTGATTCGGAGATGTGGCAACGAGGAGTCGGTCGCCGGGTTCGATTCCGCATTGATGACGAACGGCGGCTGAGAGTCGCAAATGGCCCTTGAGGCCAATTTGGGCACTCCCGCCTGGATCACACACTGCGACAACGGTTCGCGCATTGACTGTGAGCGAGATTCGCTGGCCGGGTATCCAGCCAAGCGATTTGATCGGGGCGCGATCGGTGAGTCGGCCGTGGCAGCAGATCGTTGAGACGCTGTAGTGGAACCGCTCGTTCTCGGCGGCCGCATCGATTCTCAATCCCGGAACGGGAAGACGATTGATGCGCAGTGTTTTGGGCAGCGAAGAGAGTTGACCGGGCCATGAGATCGGGAAAGGAGAGCTGACGGCGGGGCCTCGAGCCTCAGTTGGGAGACCGCGAGACGCGGCTGCTGTGTAGTCGAATTCGACCTTCTGCTGCTGATGTGCAACAACTTTCGGTCGTCGGGCTGGGATTGGCGGTTGCATCATGTACCTCCCGATTCACTGAAATCAGTCGGCAAGAACGACGCTACCGTGCGAGGTCGGAGACAATGCGACGGCAGGATATTCGGTCTGCTCAAA
The DNA here is from genome assembly GCF_045040085.1 of Nocardia sp. NBC_01388. NCBI lineage: Bacteria > Bacillati > Actinomycetota > Actinomycetes > Mycobacteriales > Nocardiaceae > Nocardia > Nocardia sp. NBC_01388. The sequence continues at coordinate 4,844,262 of NZ_CP109553.1, read as the reverse complement.
CAAATCTTCATCCGGCTCCGCTGCGCAGTTACCGGGTATCCCCATGATGTGGGATGTAGTACGAAGGTAGTTGAATCGGGCATTCGATCGCAACTGATAAGCGATATATTCGGGCACATCGCATAGGGCACAGGAAGATCCCATAATGGTCAGCGGCTCGCTTGTTCTAAATTGCGCATAGTCTGGTGGACTATGTCGCGGATTTTTGACCGGCTTCGCGAGACACGTGCACGGGAAGTGCTTCCAACCGTCGGAAGAAGATGCTCCGGCGCCAGCGCAGCGATTCGGTTGGTACGGCGAGGCTGATGGTGGGGTACTGCTCGAGCAGGCATGTGACCGCGGCTACTGCTTCAGCGCGGGCGAGCCGGGCGCCGAGGCAGTGGTGAATTCCGGTTCCGAACGAGATGTGTCGAACGTGGCGATCAGCATCGAATGTGTCTGCGTGGGTCATTGATTCGGGATCGTGATTGGCTGCGAGGAGCGACACCATCAGTAGCTCGCCGCGGTTGATGCGTTGGCCGGCGAGGTCGAGGTTTGCATGAGCTTGACGCAGCGTCGCTACGGGGAGTGGCGGGTCGGTGCGCAACGTCTCGTCGAGGATGGCATTGACCCTGGTGGGGTCTGAGCGGACGCGTTGCAGCTCGTCCGGGTTGCGCAGCAGGGAGAGCATGGTGCCGAGGATGAGGTTGGACGTGGTTTCGTGTCCGGCGATCAGCAGCAATGAGACCGTCGACAGCGCTTCTTTGAGATCTATCGTTCCGGCTGACATCTGGTGTGTCAGCGAGGTGATCAGATCGTCGCGAGGACGGAGTCGGCGGGCGGCGAAGGTCGGCAGGATCAGTCGAGCGAAATCGATACTGGCAGTGCGTAATTGACGTCCGTCAGCCACGGTGACATCCGAAAGTATTGCGGAGGACCGCTCGATGCGTTGCTGGTGGCGGCGGGAGATGCCTGTGACCTCGCAGATTACCGAGACCGGTAGCGGACAGCCCAGGGCGGACACCAGATCGACCGGTGCAGTGGAATCCATAGACTCGACGAATTCATTTGCCAGCGTGTGGATTCGGGGCTCTAACGTCGAGACAGCGCTAGGGGTGAAGTAGTCGGCGACTGACTTGCGCAACCGTGTGTGCTCGGGTGGGTCGGAGCCGAGCATATGGGTGACTACCCACTCAGTGCCATAGCGCAGGAGGCGCTGTCGAAGTCCGATGCTGGCGCCATCGTCGGCGGATACGCCGAGCATGGTGTCGCGGCCCTTGCCGATCCGAGGATCTGTGAGCACGATGCGGGCAAGGCGGTCACTGGTGACGAGCCAGCCGTGGACCCCGGATGGGGTGGTGAACCGGTGGATCGGCCCACGCTGTTGAACCTGCCGATAGAACTGGTGCGGATCCCGAAAATACGAGTCATCGAAGGCAACTGCACTGGTCAGCATAGTTCTCCGTTTTTCGCGAACTTCGGACACGAAAGGCGCACTATTGCGTTATGGCCGATAAAATCGTACGTCAGGAGGAACACGCGCGGTCGCCACAGTGGCTGCTCATCGAGACATTCGGTGAACTGGACGGTAACTACACAATCGTTGATTGGGGCGGACATCCGAAGGAGTTTCTGTCTCTCGACAAGTCGGTAAAGGGCGCTGCTGCGAAGATTCGGCAGGCCGTCACTGTCGTCGCACGGACGCGCGAGCCGCTGACCGCGGTCGGAGCCGGCCGGCATGTGGAAGTGTATCCACACTTCGTTGGGGACAGATTGCACGGGGTGCAGGTGTGGTCGGGAACAGAGGACCAGGTTGCGCCGCCGCGTCCGCGGGCAGGGGCCTGGGACATCAACCTCACTACTCTGACAGCTCTGGGTAGCGCCGAGTGGGCAGATCTTGCCGACATCCCCGAGGAGCATCGTGGGATGGAGCGCTCCCTGGCGAACATGTTCGCACAGGTGCAGACCGACGAGCGTGAATTGATCGCGATGAAGCGCATCATCGCTGCCGTGCCTGGAACCACCCACCAAGGTGTTTGGACGGTCTACCGGCGCGATGGCGCCAGCTTTCGATCGCACTTCTCCTGCCGAATCTACGAGTCGCTCATCGACCAGCTACAGCATCGGGTTGCACGGGGGATAAGCCAGGAGATCTCGGTCGGCGCGACTGGAGAGCCTCAGCCGTTGGTCCTGCTGGAGCATCGCTTGCTGGAGGCTGACACACCGGTGGGGGAGTACCGGGCGTTGATCAACCTTCGGAATCTGCGTCTGATCCGCTGGGTGCATGGCTCGCCGATCCCCGAAGAGATCGCGTGGCGCGGTATCGAGGGCGAGCCTGCTCCTGCAGTTCATCCCGATGATCGACCCGTCATGGTCGAGATGGCACGTGGGTTGGCTAAGTCTTCTACGACGGGGAAGATGCGTGTACGCGGGGTCGATGGCAGCTGGATAACTATCAGCGCTCGTGCCAGCCTGGTCGCGATCGACCAGGAGACGACAGCGGCGCTGCTCAAATTCACCATGGATTGCTAGTGGTTTGCGAGATACAATCCAGAGTTACGCTCCCGTTCAGAATCGGGAATCCGGCGGTGGTCGGTTTCATGTGGTCCACGCCAGGCAGCGTGCACCGGGGGTAACCCCGGAGCAGAAGATTTGCGCTGTCTGGAAGGGGTTGTACTCATGGCCGATCCATTTGATAACACTTCGCCTACCCCGGCGAGAATGCCCAAGAAACTAGCCGGGTGCCTGCATCCGCGCGGAACGCATGCGCCGAAGCATTGGGTAGTTGCGGAGACTCTCTTCGAGGGCCGCGAGCCGACCGTGATCGTCGATGGTGCGTATCCGAGGCGGTTCGCCAACCTCAGCCGCGTGACGATCGCACCTAACGCGACGATCGCTCGTCAGCTCGGACCCCTCATCAAGCACTGCGTCACTAGTCGGCGGTTCACGACCGACCAGGCCAAACTTGCTTGCGGTACGTCGATGAATGTTGTTGCCACTCCGATTGCCGGCCCATTCGGACACGTTCGGGCAGTTGCCATTTGGGCCGGCGCTGTTGGGGAGGAGTTGCCCCCGCCTCCTCGCGTCGGTGTCGTGGAGTGGGATGCCGCAGTGGTGGTCTGTGCGTCGGCGGAGGCGCGGTCATTGCTGATGGACGGCAAACCCGTTGAGCAGACCATGCTTCCGGAGATGCTTGCGTGCTTCGATCGGTTCGACGATCGGTCCGAATTCCTGTCCCTGCTCAGGTTTTCCGATCCAGTCGACCAGTGGATCGGAGGCGCAACAAGGACTTTCATCGACGGCACCATGCACCGGCTTCACTTGGCCGCTCGCGCGTCTGGAACGGGCGTTGGCCGCAGGGGCCGTGTTGTCGTGTGTGACATCACCGACGTCGAACCGCCGAAAACTCCGGATCTGTATTCCCGGGCACTGCGCCGCGCGCCGATACCGCCGGGACATGCCTTGGCTCTTGTCGATCTCAGCGGTTTTGTCATTCACGATTGGGTTGCCAATGACGATGACCCGATCGGGATGTGGGCTCATCACCTGCCCCTGCTGCACCCCGATGACCGGCAACAGATCCGCGCAACCGGTTTCGAAATGGTTGTGGGAACCCGTACGACCGCCAGCGTCCGAGTCCGTATCCGATTCGACGCAGGTGACGAGTGGATTCAGTTGGAATCGCATTGGACGCGGATCGTTACCGGTGACCAGCCGCAGGTACTTGCGGACATTGCGATCGTCGGAGCCATGCCGCCGTCCGTCATCGATGCATGTCCCCGATGTCGACCGCTGTCCGAGGGGGCCGCTTAACGTAGGCGGTTGCTGAAACTCCAGTCACGCGCAGGAGGAGTGCGGTGCAAATCTGCAGTGCCAAAACAGATTTGAGCAGCCCAACTGACCGACCGCTACCAGTCCTGGCTCTACTGCTAGGTGGGGCGGAACAATGTCGAATCCTCCAGTGCTGCAGCCGCTGAAGCGAGCAGTGGCACGGACTCAGAGCTGGCCGAGCAGTGGCACGGCCCGAATTATCGCCGCCGACATCGACATCCACAGTGCCCGAGTGGCAGCGGCCGAGCATCGCGAATCTCGCTGCAGACTACGTCGAGATAGCCTTTAGCTCGACAGGGACCCATGCCGATGAGCCCGATCGTGCTCTGTTCCCTGTGGCGCTCTGTCGACTTGTGCATCGTTAAATGAGTTGTGCCATTAGCTGCCCGTAAACGACATATCACATGTCTTCTGATATCCAAACGCAACCCAAGTCGGCACTAAAGATATTGTCAACTATGTCCACGTAGGTTAGATTGATCACCTGCCTCTTTTGTGAGGCACCTCCCGGCACCCGCTGTGCGGAACCGGATGACAGCCGGATATTCCATTTGCCCCACCGATTTCGGTGACTGGCGCAAGAAATTTTATGGAAGAGTCTGGCTAAGCCCTGCGAATCCGATGGTCCTGAACGCGCCCTTGATGCGTATCAGTGACGCAATCGGATGAAGGGAGTGAGTGAGATGAAGATCCTTGAACACGGTTGCCGACGTTCTCGCCGATCGGGTGATGGTCGGCCGATCCTCGTGTGGGACAAGGCGCTCAGCGAGAGTTTTGAGCGACTCTACGACGAGATGATCGACAGCGAGCTGCGATCGAGGCGGAGGGTACGGCATCGCTGGACGTCGGACGAGGACTAGCGATCGCTGCAGCTAGTCGCTATGGTTCGCGCTTTCTAATCGCGCCAGCTCATTAATTGTCCTGCCAGCCGTTCTCGGTTGCAGATTGTTATCCCATATCGCCGAGTTGATTCGTCGTTATTCTCGTCGATCCTCGGTGTGGAACTTCTTTATGCCATCAGCGGAGCGTGGCTGCCGGATTTATATAAACGATCCGCCAGCCTGTGAGGCTCTGCTGTTCGGCAGCCTTGGAATAGGAGGTGCACAGTGGCAGAAAAGCCGTGTGAGAATTGTGGTCGGGTGTGCCGTGATCGAGTGCTCAATATTCGTCAGATAGGTGAGCGGACAGGGCATTCACCGGACCGGATCCGGCACCTCCGGATCCAGGGTCATCCGCTGTATTCACGGGCGTGGAAAAGCAGCGATGCGATGAATTCTCCGTTGCTCCTGGAGGCGTCGGTGGTCGATGAGTGGGTTCGATCCCGCAAGCAGTTCCCGGGGAAACAGCTATGAGCGGCAGCACAAAGAGACTCGGCTATACGCGCAGTGCCGCCACCTCGCGTTCTTGCGCCGGCCTGGGGCTGTTGGTCGCTGGGGCACTGACATTGGCCGCGACGGCGGTACCCGGCACGGCGATGGCCGATTCGTCCGCGCCGAATCAGGGCGCCTCGGGTTGTCCGTCGGTGGCGGGCGTGTTTCTGCCGGGTACCTGGGAGACGCACACCGGTGCTGACGAGACGCAAGCCGTGGGTCTGTTCGCCCCGGTGGCAACAGCTTTGGCGCAGCAGCTCGGCGCTCAGTTCGAGTACCGGTTCCCCGCCTATGCGGCCGAGGCGTTCGACGGGATGGCCTACAGCGACAGCAAGGCCACCGGTGTCGCGGCGGTGCGGCGGGTGGTCGGCGATATCGCAGGGGCCTGTCCTGCAACGAAATTCGTGCTCGCCGGCTACAGCCAGGGCGCCGACGCGATGGGCGATGTTGCCGCCTCGATCGGATGCAACGCAGATCCCCTTGCCGCGGATCGGGTACTCGGAGTGGGACTGGTGGCCGATCCGAAACAGGGCACCGCCGGCGGCAAACTGATAGGCCCGACGGTAGATGGCCAGGGCATCGCCGGAACGCGGGCGAGTGGGTTCTGCGGGTTGTCGGCGGTGACCGCGGAAATCTGTGCCCCCAAAGACAAGTACTGCGCCACGAACTCCAGTGAAGATCCGATTACCGCCGGTATCGGGCGTGCGCTGACCCAGTCCGGCGACTCGACCGGCACCGGCAGCGCCGGTACAAGCCAGCAAGATGATCTGGGACAGGCGCTTTCGACCGATCTGTCGGCTGACAAGATCGCGGATCTGCCCGCGACTATCACCCGTCTGGGTACCCAAGCCGCCACCGGTGCGGACTCGACCACACTGTCCGCAACGGCCTCCGATGTGGCGAAAACCCTTCAGCCCCTCTCTGATCTGAGCACCTGGGTCTCCAATACCCCTGACGCGCAGAAGAAGTTGTCCGACGCCTCGGACGGGTCTGCGGACAAGCTCGCCGGGTCCGTCCTGGACGGGGTGCGACGCTCCGATGTCAGCAAGGCGATGGACGCACTGTCTGATCTCGGCACACAGAGCGACAAGGCCGATAGTGGGACCGCACGTGCGCAGGACGTGCAGACCGCCGCGAATGCGGTAGCGCCACTGACTGATTCACTTTCCTCATCCACCTCCGCTACGGCTTCGCAGGCCGCGCAGGTGCTGGCGGTACTCAAGCCCTCGGTGGTGGTCAACCAGCTGGTGAACGTCGTGAGCAACGGAATATCGTTCGCGCAGAACGTCCCCACTGTGGCCGACACGCTGGGGCGGATGATCGGGCTGCTCGCGGATCCGGGCATCGATACCGCCGGCAAGGTCAACGGTCTGCACGACATGTTCGGGCAGCTCAACAACCTGTTCGAGCCGTTGGTGAAGATGGCCGCCGGGGTCGATCTGCACACTGCGTCACGGTTGATCGCGATGATCCCGGATACGACCGGCACCGCCCAAATCGTCTCGGTGATCGTGGGTGTGCTGGCCAATCTCGACGTGGCGGCGCTCGCGCAACAGGTCGGCCAGCTACAAGACAAGGTCTGGGCGCTGGCCCAAACCATCAGCAGCGGAGGCGATCTGCTCGCCGTCGGCGCTCGCCTACTCGACTTCGTTCCCACCGCACTCGGATTCGCCACCCTCGCGCTCAACACCCTCACCGGGCAGACCACATCGTCGCAAGGATCGCAGAGCACCACCGATCTGAGCGGGTTAGCGAAGTCGCTCACCACCAAGACCGACGCGAACGGCACCAAGACCGACGCGAACGGCAACGACGGCATCGATGCGATCTCGAAGCTGTTGTCCGAGGGCAGCGACGCGATGTCGTTCCTGCTTTCGGGTGTGCACGAGAGCTATGACCACTACGTCGTGGATTCCGATGGCCGTACCGCGGTGCAGTGGTTGACCGACTGGTTCAGCAACCGCATCCGCCATGTCGTCGGAGCGGTGTGATGGGCGCGTTGGCCGTGGTGCTCGTTCCGGTCGTGGCGCTCGCGATCGCCGGCGGGGCGTTGCTACTGGGGTCGGGGGACCGCACGCCGGTCCAGCAGGGCTGCCTGCCCGATGTGCCACGCACACAACCACATACGGGCGCGCAGGTGGTCATCCCGCTGCCGGCGGGAACCTACACGGTGTCCTCGCCGTTCGGGCCCCGCGATGGTGGGGTACATCTGGGCGTGGATCTGGCCGCCGCGGCGGGCACGGCGATCCTGGCGGCCACCGACGGCACGGTCGCCGCGGCCGGCCCGGCATCGGGATTCGGGAACTGGATCATCATCGACACCCAGATCGGCGGAAGCCTGCTCTCGACGGTGTACGGGCACATGTTCGACAACGGCGTGAACGTGACTGTCGGACAACAGGTCCAAACGGGCCAGCGGATCGGTGCGGTCGGCAGCAACGGGGAAGCCACGGGGCCGCACCTGCACTTCGAAGTGGTCCCGGGCGGACGGCAACAGGGCGGCCAACAGATCGACCCCGTGCCATGGCTGGCGCAACACGGCGCCCCAGTTGACGGCTCCGATGCTGCGGCGACGCCGGCCGCGAGTACGACAACCGTCGCGGCGCCGGGCGACCCGAAGAGTTCGCGAGCGAAATACGGTATCGCGCAAGCTGCTGGATTCGCTGCGGGCTGCATGCCGGTCGCGGTGGACGGGGGCGGGAGTGCCCCGGATCTGCGGCCCGGATCTGTTCCCCCGGCATTCGAGCCCTGGATTCTTCGGGCGGCCAAGACCTGCGCGGAGGTCACTGGTCCGCTGTTGGCCGGTCAGTTGGAGCAGGAATCAGGGTTCAACCCCGACGCGGGATCGCCGAAGGGCGCGCAGGGAGCGGCGCAGTTCCTGCTCGGGACATGGGCGGCGTACGGCGTTGATGCCGAGGGCAAGGGCTATGCCGATATCCACTCGATTCCGGATGCGGTGATGACGCAAGCACGCTACGACTGCGACCAGGTACAGAGCGCGAAAAACGGTCTGGCACAAGGCACTTTGCATGGTGACCTGACCGAGTTGTGGCTGAGCATGTACAACTGCGGACCCGGCGGCACCTTCGAGAGCGGGGGAGTGTGTCAGAACGCCGAAACCTTGAACTACGTGAAAAACATCCCCGCGCTAGCGACGAAGTACGCCGCCACGATGGGTGGCGCGTGATGAGCGCCGACCCGCGAGCCGCGGCCCGCGATACCCGCTCGGCCGCTCTGCCACCGCCAACGGCCTGCGAGCGCTTCGTCCACAAACTGCTGCGAGAACTGGCCGCCGATGCCGAAACCGACACGCCAGCACAGGAACTGGGAAAGGAGGGTCGTGATGGACAACGATCTCGAGACGGGCACTGACGCCGTCGAACGTGACGACTACACCGCAGAACAACCGGTGGACCTGCGCCAGCAACGGCTACGCGCCGCCAGCACCCCCGCACACAGCGACGAAACCCAGAGGGGTTCGCAGCACAGTGACGACAATTCCGACGTGCCGGCGCGCGAGGAGCACGACCCCTATGGCGTCGGGGAAGAGAATCTGGCCGGACCGGGCGAGCCGTCCTCGGACGAGGTCGCAGCAGTCCGGGAGGCACGGCTGGCGATGCTGCTCAAACCCGCCGCAGGAGTACACACCGACCCAGCCCGCTGGGGATGGCGCGGACGAGTCAACGCCTTCGGATGTCGGGTGCGCCCCCACCGACGCGGGGACGAAGTGGCGTATCGGCAGGCGGTAGAACGCATCCGTCAGCCGCTGCCCGGCACCCCGGTAGTGCTGATCGCCAATCCGAAGGGCGGCAGCGGCAAGACCCCAGCAGCGGTGTTGCTCTCAGCGCTGTTCGGCCGCCATCGCGGAGGCCGTGTAGTGGCCTGGGACGCCCACGAAGCGTGCGGGAGCCTCGCGGCGCGCGCGGCCTGTTGTCCCAGTGAGCACACCGTGTGGGACGTGCTCGCTCACGCCCGCGAGCTGTGCACGGCTAACGCCGACGCGTCCGGTCTGGCACGGTTCCTGCAACGCCAGCCCACCCTCGATGAAATCCTCGCCTCGGACCAGAGTCCCGGCGGCAGTGTGTGTATCGGGCGTGAGGAGTGCGCGGCGATCCTCGCGGTCTTGCGCCGCCACCGCGAAATGGTGGTCATCGATACCGGCAATAACGACCGGGCACAGGGATTCCGGTGGGCGGTAGCCAACGCCACACAGTTGGTGGTACCGATCATCGGGCGCCGGGATGTGATCGTCTCAGCGCTGCGACTCCTGGATGGCATCGCCGAAGACGGTCACGAGGACCTGGCCGCACGGGCGGTAATCGTCCTGTGCGGCGCAGGCCCTGCGCAGGACAAAATCGTCGGCACCTTGGCCTCGGCCGGGATTACTCGCGTGGTGCCGGTCCCGTTCGACCCGGTCTTGGCCGGCGGCGAACGCATCGTAGTGACCCGGATGGGCCGGGGATCGGTGCGTGCCTGGACCGAAGTCGCCGCCACGGTCGCCGACAACGTCGCGGAAACCCTTGCTACACGGCACCTTCCGATGGAAACCCGGTTCGTCCCCGAGACCCGATGGGCAGCGGGCACCGACGAGGCGACTCATCAACGGCTCCTGGCGTACGCGCTGCGCGAAGGGCAGCTCGCACGTAGTCGAACAATCCGCACTCCCGCAGCCCCCACCCCGGTCGACGAGTTCGACCCGGGCTGGTGAGAACCGATCCGAACACAAATGAGGTGAACGGCTATGGATATGAAACACATGCTCCCGCTGGTAATTCGGGCATGCCGTGGCGTGGGCGCGACCATCGCGGGCGCGGTAGCGGTCGCCTGCGCCGCCCCTTCGGCGTCCGCGCAGATCACCAACCCGCTGGGGGGGATCAAACCGGACTTCGGGCTCTTCGACGGTGCACTGGATTCCTCGTGGAAACGAATCGTGGCGTTCCTGTGGGCGATGGTCGTGATCGGCGCGTCGGTGCGGGTGATCATCGGGGCATTCAAGGTCAAACGCGCCAAGTCCCGCGGCTACGCCAACGATCTCGCCGAAGGCAGCGAAGAACTGCAAGACGCGCTGGTCTCCCTCGGCCTGGTCGGGCTCGCATCCCCGCTCGTGGCCACTGTCCTATTCGTCGTCGGCGGATGAACCGCCCCGCGGTGAGGAGGTCGCTGTGAAACACACCCATGGCAAAGGATTCGCTGAGCTCTCGCCCGAATCCGAAGCGAGCACCCCGGTCACTCCCGGCGCGTCGGCCACGGCCCCGCAACGGCCTCGGATGTCGTTGCGCCGGTGGTTGATCGCGGCCCTGGTGGTGGCATCAGCCGCTGTTGCAGGGCTTTTCGCCCTCGATTCCTGTGGGTCGAGCTCTCCGGGCGGCCACGATTCGATGACTACGGTGCGGGTCGCGCACGGGCCGACAGCGACCGCGGGTGGTGTTCCGGTCGGGTACGCACACGATCGGGCTGGCGCGGAAACCGCCGCGGTGAACACCGTGCAGGCACTGACCCAAGCCGGCCAAGGACGGATCCCGATGTCCACGGTCGAGCACGTTCTCATCGCCCGCGACCCGGGCCCCGGATTGCGGCGTTCGCTGGAGATCGGCGCGAACCGTGCTCCCGGAACTGACGTGGTCAACCTGGTCCCGGCGGCAGTCTCGATGGTGGAATTTTCCTCCTCGGCCGCGCGGGTGAGCGTGTGGACGGTCGCGGTATCGCGGTCATCGATCAGCGACGGCGACCCGGCGTCGGTGATCACGGCGTGGGCGACCCATTCGGTGTCGCTGGTGTGGGAGGGCGGGGACTGGAAGGTGAAGGAACTCAACTCTCAGACCGGACCCACACCCGAGCAGAGCGTGGCTCCCGGCGCGCAGTCGCCGCTGAGCGGGGCGCTCGAGTCGGGCTATTACAGCTTCTACGTCAACTGAGGGGGTGCACCTCATGCGCCTACGAGCAGTCGCCACCGTAATCTTCACCGCGACAGCGATATTCACCGCATGCGTCCATTCGGTGGGGATCGCCGCTGCTGACCCGGGCCCCACCATGCCGGTCTCGGCGGGATCGCTGCCGGACGGGTTTCCCACGGATCTGCGCCAATTCATCGCCAACACCGACGAATTCAAGACGGCATGGTTTTCGGGCACCTGCGCCAGCCGCGGCGGCGACGTCGGCGCGTACGTGAACGCGGTCATGCCTGTGGAGGACAGGCTGATGTATTGGACCTCCGACGACACACAGAAAGCACAGTTACTCGGCGCGGACTCGACTGTCCCCGGCAGGGGGAGCGAGGTACAAACCCTCATCAGTCAGCACGACGAACCTCCGAAAGACATGCTGCCGAAGGTATTTCCGGCCGGAGACCCCAACTATCGGATGCCCGCACCGGCCTGCGCGGACGATCTCAAGCGCTGGTCCGGTCGCACGGCATCGAATGCGTGGGGCTTCGACTGGGCCACCCACCCCGACGACCAATCGATGAGCGCCATCCGCACACAGCTCGGTGATCAGAAAGTCCCCGACCAAGTGTGGACCGATCCGTGCCACGTCGGGTTCGCCTATTGCGCGCACGCCTATTTCCTCGACTGCACCCACTCCGATCCCGCCACCGGCGATCAAACCCAATGCCTGGTATGGAACCGCGCGGTGGGCAAGCTCTTCGGCGGCACCGCCAACTGGCTCGACAAGAACACCAGCCTGTCCGACCGGATCCAGAATGGCGTGGACTCGGTGATCGGACAGCAATACGCAGGCGGCGCCGCGATCGTGTCGGCCTTCGGGTGGCTGTGGCACGCAGGTGCGGCAACATGGCGGTTCATCGACAACCCGCAAAGCGTGATCGACGACTGGGCCAACTCGTCCAAAGACAGTGCTGTGCAACTCAGTTCGCGGGTCCTAGACGGGCTCTCCAGCGTCGGCAAGTTCGATCCGAACGCCGACTGGTTCCTGCACTGGTACGCGATGAGTACCGGTATCGGGGTGATCGTCATGGGCGCGATGACCTTGTTCGCGCTGTGGCGGGCCGCCGCGAAAGGCGAAACCATCAAGACCATCAGCGCCGACCTGTTCGGCTACATGCCGGCCGGGGTCCTGCTGATGCTGTTCGCCCCGATGTTCGCGACCCTGCTGGTCAGTGTGGCCAATGATGGCTCCGACGCGATCACTCATGCGTCGGGCCCGGATATGGGGCAGATGATCACCAACCTGCAGCTGTTCACCGGCAAACTCACCGCGAGCAATTTGGCCGGCGGGGTGATCGTCGGGCTGATCCTGTTCCTGCTCTTGATCGCCGGGGCGTTGGCGGTGTACTTCGGGCTGCTCATGCACCAGGTCGCTCTGCCGATGCTGGCAGTGGCCTCGGGAATCGGGTTCGGCATGTGGGTGCACCCGCAGTGGCGCAAGAAGGCATTGCGCCCGGTGCTGCTGTTCATCGCCATCGTGTTCTCCAAACCCCTCCTATTTCTGCTGCTGGCCACCATGACCGGACTGCTGAACACTGCGCTGACCGGTAGCGGCGGGGACCAGCAGCAACTGGGCAGCCTCGGGCAGCTGTGCTTGGTCGTGGTCGCCTTCCTCGTTGTCGGCCTGGCGCCGTGGACATTGCTGCGGTACGCACCGCTGCTGCCCTCACGTTCGGACGCCGCCGGATTCGGGCAGTCGGGGTCGCTCATGGCCGGGGCGGTCGGCGGCGCCGGCACCGCGATGTGGTGGACAGGCCGCCGCAACCCGGGACGCGGCGCAGCCGGTGGACAACAGACAAGCGGCGGGGGTGCGGGCGGCAGCGGAGGTGGCCGGTCACCGGACAGTAGTGGAGGTAGTTCAGGCGGGGAGAGCTCAACCGGGCCGCGTACCGGTGGTGGGTCGAGCTCGTCCGGAGCGTCCACCGCTGCACGGTTTTCCGGGACCTTGAGCGCGAACGCCGGGTCGAAGCCCAGTCGTGGCAGGTCGGCAGCACGCAAATCGGCGGGCGCGGTGGGATCGGTCGCCAAGGGACTGGGCAAGACGGCGATGGTCGCGACACCGATTGCGGCGCAAGCGGCGTCGGGTGCGCTGAACAAAGCGCGCAGCACCGCCGAAGCCGCACCCGGTGAAGCCGAGTCCGGGAGTAGCGAATGAGCACCGCGATGCGCACCAGCATTCTCGGCGGGGAAATCGCCCGCCGCAGCTGGCTGGGCCTCTCGCGACCGGTGGTGACCGCGTGGGCGCTCAGTATCGTTGCCTCGCTGGCGATCTACATCCTCGGCGGCGGACAGGCATGGGCGATCATGACCGCCCTCGGATGGCTGATCGCCGTGTTCGCGGCCACCATGGAATGGCGCGACAAACCCTCCTGGGCGTCCCGTCGCGCCCACGACCTGCGCACCTTCAGTCGCCGCCGCCGCGGCGAGCACATCTACCGCAATCCGGGCGACCCCGCCCACGGGGATCCGGCGTTGGATCCGGGCTGGCAATTCCCACCGCCGCTGGGCAACACCGCACCGTTGCCGGTGGCCGGCACCGGCCTGGACGACATGTTCATCCTCCGGACCGCCAATCCTGGTGAGCGCCCGTACTATTCGGTCGTCATCGCCGTGGACGGCATCGCCGGCGGGTTACGCGGCGACGCTGCGTACGCGTCGATGTCGAGCGCGTTCGGGATGTTCCTGGCGCAGATGGCCCGCACCAGCTCCCACGTACGAGGCCTGCAACTGCTGCACCGCAGCGTCCCGCACGATATGACCCGACACACCCGCTGGGCGCACACCCGCGTGGCCCGCCTTCGTGACGAGCGGCTGCTGCCGGCAGTCGAGTCTTACGGCACTCTCATCGACACCCTCACCCCCCTCGCAGAAGAGCACCGGTCCCTGCTGGTGTTGCGGTTCCCGCAGACCGAAGCATTCATGGCCGAGACCGCCCGGCTCGCACGCAACAAGAACGCCCCGATCGGCGGCGGCATCGCACAAGTAGTGCGCGATGAAACCGAACGCGCCACACGACTATTGGCGATGGCAGGCATGGGCCGGGTCGATGTACTCGGCGAACGGCGCGTGTGTGCTGTCATCCGGGCACTGCTCGATCCCAGCTACAAGATCGACCGGCACCGCGACGCCAGCTGGGGGAGTTGCTGGCCCAGCTATGTCGGCGGTAGCGACTGCGTCGCGATCGGCCCGCACGGGCAATGGCGCACCCGGGTCGGACACATCCGCCCACGCGCGATCGAACCGGTCGCATTGGGACCGTTATGGCTGGCACCGCTACTGACCGGTGTCGAGGCCGATCCTGGCGATGAGGACATCGCCCCGATGCCCACCATCCGAACCCTCAGTGTGCGACTGGATTTCGTGCCCGCGCACCGTGCCCGCGCTGCTGCCAAGGGCGACGTCACCGCCGATCAGGCCCGCAAAGCCAAAGAGCAGGAGAAAGGCAAGCTCGACGACGGGTCCACCGAAGTCCTCGCCGACGCCTCCGAACGCCGACGCCAAGACCTCATGCCCGGTACCGGACACCACGGCGTCATCTACACCGCCAGCATCGCAGTCACCGGCCGCGACACCGATGACCTCGACCGAGCATGCTTGCGCGTCACCGAAGCCGCAGGCGAATCGGCGATCACCGAAATCAATTGGTGCGTAGGCGATCACGACGTCGCTGTCTTCACCACCTTGCCCTTGGCCCGGGGACTCGCGGCCACCCCGCACACCCGGTAAGTAGGAGGTGCCCCATGCCGCGACACCCTCGAGTCACCGCCCGCACGCCATCCACACAGGACGGCCCCACCACGGTGCACAGACTCACCGAGAACACGCAGCAGCCACCGCCGATGGAACGACGGCGAGAGCCGCGCCGCACGCGCTGGCTGGACCGGTACGGCTGGTACGAGCCACACAGCGAGGGCGCGTGGACCACCACCCGCCAAGCCGAGGCATGGAATCTGGCCACCAGCCGCCGTCGTGTGCGCCAAGACGGGGTGCTGGCCGGACTCAACACCATCTCCCAGGAATTGGAGATCGTCGATGCGTTCGCCGCGTACGGTGACGAGACCTCCGGCATCAATGTGTGCGTCATCGGCGATATCGGGCGCGGCAAATCCTCGTGGATCAAAACTGTGTGCGTGCTGCGGCAACTCGTTGCCGGCCGCCAGGTCGTGGTCCTGGACAAGAAACCCCAAGCCGGGCGCGGGGAATACACCCCCTTGACCGAAGCCCTTGGCGCAGAAAGCATCCGATTCAAAGTCGGCGGCGCCGGCGCCCGCCTGAATCTGCTCGACCCGGCCATCAGCGCAGGCGGGGAACACCACGGCGGCCTCGACGGTGTCGTACCCGCCGGACAAGAAGCACTGGTATTGGCCGTGCTCACCGACGCCATGGGCCGCCCACTCGACGAGAAGGAGAAGGCCGCCGTCGGTGCCGGACTCAGTCTGGTCAATGCCGACGCCCGCGCCCAAGGACGCGATCCGATCATCCGGGAACTGGCGATGCGGCTCCTGGATCCGCGCCCCGACGACGGACGCGAATTGGGTGGCCGTTGGAGCGAACGCGCTCTGGAATGGGGCCTGGAACCCGGACTGGCCCTGCTACGCCTGGCTGACCGGGACCTGCGCGGTTTGGTCGACGCACCTACCAGCCCTGCGGTGCGTGATGCCCTGGAGACGCATCCGCTGGTCCATATGGACCTGTCCGCGTTGCCAACCGAAGGCCCCGCACTGCGGGTGGTGATGACCACCGCGAACACCTGGCTGGCCAACAAGCTCGCCGCCCGCTCAGCAGCGCACGAGCAAACCATCCTCGTGGTCGAGGAAGGCTGGCACGTCGCGGTCGGCTCTACCGGCGAAGTCTTCCGATCGAACCTGAAACTCTCACGGGGACTGGCATTGTCGACCGTGTCGGCGTTCCATCACCCCGCCGATACACCTGCCGATTCTCCGGCGCGGTCGTTGATGGCCGAAGCTTCGATCGTCGTGTTGTTCGGCCAGGCCCGCGCCGACGATGCCGCCGAAACCGCACGCCTGTACCGGCTGCCACCGGGAACCGAGGAAACATTGATGCGGCTCGGACGCGGGCAAGCGCTGGTGAAAATCGGCTCACGGGATCCGATCCTGGTCACCCACACCCGATCTCCGTTCGAGGCGGCGCTCACTGATACCGATGCCGCGATCACCGGACAGTCTCCGACACCCTGTCGCTGCGCGACCTTGCCCGCACGAACGTCAAAGACGATGAGCCGGAAGGCGAACCGTCGTGAACGGGGGACGGATCCCGCACCCGATGCGGCGCGAACCGATCCTGCCGGCAGGGCTGACACTGACAGGGTACGTCCTCGCCATCGCCATGGTGGGGGTATTCGGTGGTGGCGCTCTATCCGGCGCGATAGCGGGTCATGGATTCGGAATCGTTGTGCCAGAACAGATGTCGGCGACCTTGGTCCGACTGGTGACGCGACCTGCCGATCCTGCCACCGCGTGGCCCAGTGACCCGCGCCCGGGTCCGGCCTGGCTGACCTGGCTGTGCATCGGTCTCGTCGCCGGACTGTGGTGTACGGCGATTGCCATGGCGGGCAGTGAAATCGACGCGCGCCTGCGCCGTCGCCATCGCGACGGGCTCGCCGGCTCGGCCGACCTGAACCACCTCGGACTCGACGAGCACTCCGCCGCCGATAAGGCCGCCTACGAATATCCCCGGTTGGCAGGGCAGAGGCCGCCCCATCGGAGGATCCACCTTCCCCGGCGGCGACGATGAAAAGCCTGGTATGGCAGGGGAAAACGGATCCGTCACCGCTGGCGGTGGATGTCGGTGCTCTGATCGAGCAGCCGCGCCGGCATGTGTGGTTGCAGCACCGCGACGGCGTGATCGTGCACGGCCCTACCGGCGCGGGAAAGACCTGGCGGGTGGCCTGGCAACGCGTCATCGACGCACCCGGCTTCGTCCTGGCCACGACCACCAAAGCCGACCTGGTTGCCGCCACACTCCTGAACCGAGCCGCGCGCGGACGGGTAGCGGTATTCGACCCCGAACACCTGACCGGCTGGCCCGACAGCATCGCCTGGTCCATCCTGACCGGCTGCACCGACCCCGATACCGCGATCCGCCGGGCCGACGCACTCGCACGCGCCATGCCCTTGGAAGGCACCCGCAATGGTGCCTACTTCGAGCAGAAGGCCGCCACCATGCTGCGCTGCTGCCTGCACGCCGCCGCGCTGCGCGGGCTCTCGATTCGCGAAGTCCGCGTGTGGGTTTCGGCACGCACCAACCACACCCCCGTCGACATCCTCGCCGACACCCTGCCCGATTGGGCCAGCGAACTCGACCAAATCCTGTCCTCGGCCAGCGAATCGAGCGACGATGTCCTCGCTGCCGCGTCCCGGCTGCTCGAGCCCTTGGCGTCCCCGACGCTCCTCGCTGCGGTCGATGTGCCGGCCGAGCAGTCCTTCGACGTCGGCGAATTCGTGCTTTCGGGAGCGAACACGCTGTACCTCGTCTCCCGCGGCACTACGCGATCGATGGCACCGTTCGTCGCGGCACTCGCCGCGGAAGTGCACTACGTCGCGGACCGGGCCTCTCAGCTGTTGCCCGGCAAGCGACTAGACCCGCCCGTGCGGCTGGTGCTGGATGAAATGAACAACGTCGCACCGATTCCCGACCTGCCACAGATCATGACCGACTCCGGTGGCAAAGGCATCACGGTATGGGCCTTCGCCCACAACCAGGACCAAAACGAACTGCGTTGGGGAGCCGAAGGCGGCAGAGTCCTCGCCCAATCCGCGCCCGCCATGCTGATCCTGCCCGGCCTGCGCGGCGTGGAAGAGCTCTCCGCGCTCTCGCGGCTGATCGGGGAACGCCGCCGCTGGGAAGCGAGCCTGCACGAAGGATCACGCAGCTACGCCCTGCACGACGACACCGTGCTGCGCACCGACGAAATCCGCGAACTGGGCACCGACCACGGCCTGCTGATCTACCGCAACGCCCCCGCCATGCTGCTCCGCCTACCCAGCGTCTGGGAACACCGCAGGTGGCGCGAGACCGTGACCGCCTCCACCCGCGCCTTCGACGACATCGTCGCCGGGCGCCGCCCACCCCCAGAGGCTCACCAAATCAGCCCACCGCGCGAGAAGGAAGGAGGGGACTGTGATGAATAGTCCACTGACACAACCAGGCCCGCAGCCAAGCAATCCGGCACCATCGACGCTGCAGCCGTGTCGCTATTGCTGGCGTGAGATCGATCAGCGCGATGCCGCCCGGCTGTGGGCCGAACTTCTGGACTGGGTGGACTGGTTGCGCCACCGCTACCAACTCGGGTCCCGCGTACCGGCCTGCTGGTACCGCCACGAGGTCGTCGTCGAAGAACTCACCGCCCTGATGGCGGCTCACACTGCCGCATACTGGTGTGGCCCCGACAGCATCGAGTTGGCGCGCGAGGACATGACCGCCTGGCACACCCAGTGGCTGTGGCCGGCGATCGAACGCCTCACACGTATCAGCGACTTCTCCGCCTGCCGCCCCCACCACTGCCGCTACCAGAATCATCCACAGCCTCTACACGCGGGAGTCGAGGAGTACCTCGCCGCCGAAATCGACACCCACGCACCGCCACTGAGCATGGTTCCGGGTACGGAGGGGTAGGCGATGTACGCGATCGACGATCAGATCATCGACCGGGCCCGCGTCGGCGAGGACTACTTGCAGCCCTTGCTGGCGGCGGTGCACTGCAGCCCCCATCACCGTCCCCGATGTTTGTGCAGCGCAAGCGAAACCGGTGGGGTCGATATGTACGTCGCCCGCATCAGTGGCCGATACGTGCTCAAACGCATGCCTGGCACCGGACCCCATCATGCCTCCGCATGCGCGTCCTACACCCCGCCGGTGGAATTGACCGGCTTAGCGCCTCTGCTCGGCACCGCGATTCGTGAACAACCCAGCACTGGACTCACACGCCTTGCGCTCGGATTCCCTATGGCCCGCAGCACAGGCCGCGCCACGGCCCAGGCCGACACCGGCGATATCGAGGCGCCGGACGAGGTGGACGTATCCAAGCTGTCGTTGCGCGGCTTGCTTCACTTTCTCTGGGACGAAGCCGAATTCGTTCGATGGGTGCCGGCGATGTCGGGCAGGCGGAGCTGGCCTGCGATCCGCCGATACGTACTCATGGCAGCGGAAACGAAAACGACCAAGACCCGGGATCTATCCGAACTGCTCTGGCTACCAGAACCGTTCACCGTCGCCGAGAAGGCCGACATCGCTGCCCGCCGCACCGCGGCGTTCGCCCCGCTGCTCGGCCCCGGCAAGAATCGCAGACTGATGCTCGCTCTCGGCGAGGTCAAGGACATCGCTCCGGCTCGTTTCGGGCGTCACAAACTGCTCATCAAGCACGCCCCCGACTGCCCGTTCATCGTCGAGCCCGAAACCCTCACCCACGTCCGCCACGCCTTCGGCACCGAATTCGCGCTGCGCCAGGCCCTTCCGGGATCGAAGTTGATCGTCCTGCTCACCTTCGGCGTCACAGCGGCCGGCGTGGCGGTCGCGGACCGTATCGCCCTGATGAGCGTGAGCGCTGACTGGATCCCGTTCGAATCGGTCTTCGAACACACCCTGATCAGCGGGCTGATCGGCCACGGCCGCCGATTCACCAAGTCCCTGCGCTACAACCAGCCCACCACCAGCCCACTGGCCTCGCTGGTGTTAACCGACACCGACCCACCCACTGCCTGCTACCTCACCACCGCGGCGACGGCAGGCCCGCCGCCGCCCCCTGATCCGAATCTGCCTCTGAGGCAGTGGATCTGGAATACCGCCGTCAACGCTATGCCCGGCATTCCACCGACGACGCGACACATCAGCAGAACTGGCCCCGACCGGGGCCTGAGCCCACGCCACAACGCCGAGGAGGCACCCCACTCCACACCCACCAAGGAGGCACCGACATGGCCGACACACCGCACACACCCGACCGGCGATTCGACGAAGAACAGCTGCGCAACGACTTCCGCTTCTACCACTACATGATCGGGTCGCTGAACTGGGCGATTGTCTCCGAACCCGAACATCAGCAGATCACCGAGCAGATCGACGCCCTCACCGACCGCTGGCATGCCGCCCCCGCCCCCTGGAAAAACCACTGGGACCACCTAGCCACCGCAGCGCGGCGCTGGGAGCAGAACCCAGAAAGCATGCAACAGATGCTCGACCAGATCGCCGGGGACTACGCACGCACCGGCACCACCGATCTGGCCAATCCGATCCAAGTCCGAAACTTGCTGATGGCAGGCGAACTGGCCGAAGCGCGACGCACCGACATGGGCATCGGCAGCGCCCCGGGCTCCCCAGACCATATCGACTTCGTCTACGGATACCTGAGCAGCTACCGCGCCGCCGGTCACACCACCTGGGCGTCGCTGCCGAGCTGGTCGACTGCGCGCCGATGGCTTATCGACCGGGCAGCAGCAACAGCCCCCGAGACCCGGGTAGATATCACCATCACCGGACCTGACCCGCACAGTGGTGCCGCAGCACGACCCCTCATGACCGGGACCGACCTGACGGCAGGGGAGCTCGGCGACCAGCTGCGCCATCTCGACCAATTGCTCGGTACCGCAGCGATTCCCCTCGACCCGTCGACGCAGTCCTGGCTCGACGACGTGCGCTACGACGTGCTGTGCGATGCCTACCGAAACACCCTGATCGACCATGCCAACCCGTGGGCGGTAGGCCGCCGATTCGAGCATCACCTCCGCGCGGATGACCTCTACACCGACATTGTCGACTTCACCGATCGAGCCGGGCTCTCTCGGACCGACCGTGGACCCGGCATCGATGCGGAGCAGCCCGACACCGTCGGATCACGCCTGGACGAGATCCGGCAAGGCGTTCGAGGCAGCGACATCGATTGGATGACCCCGCCACGAACCAGCACCTGGCTCGACGAAGCCGCCGACCGAGCCCAACAGCGCGTGGACCAGTTCACCCGAGGGGCCGGCAGATACCGGTACGGCAACCTCACACGGGCCGGCCACCTCATCGAGATCGGATTCGACGAGCACCAGTGGTACGCCCAGCACATCCACACCGGCGAGGACGGCCGAACCTCCGTCTACGACACCCCACCGTCCCGCTATCGCTCCTGCGACGAATTAGTCGCCGCGGCAGCCACATTCGAGGCCACACCAGGCCAACAACCAGCGCCATATGTCTCACTGCCGGACACTGTGGTCCGGGAGATGCGGGCCTTCGAGCGCGACCTGAGCTCACTCGAACACGACGTCGCCACCGTGCGAGAGCTCCGTGATGCCCTGCGCACCGGCAGACCCCACACCCTGCACCGCAACCAGCCACCCACCGCACCTACACCGCGACAAGCCGGCAGCGCGATCAGTCGCGACGCCAACCGGATCACCCTGACCCCGACCCCCGGCAGCGAACGGCCCACGCCACCAGCACAACCGGCGAAACAACCTCCGGCTAAACGCAGACAGCCTCCGAAATCAGGCGGGCGACCACACCGACGACGGCTGTGACTACGGGAGCGCCGCCATGAGCACCCCCACCCCGCCGCTGGGCAACCCCGCCGAAGCCGATGCCATCCGCACGATCCGCACCCTGGTCGAAGCCCAAGACCTTCGTGCCGCGAAAGCGCAACTGCGCCAACTACAAGCCGGCACCGACGACGCGACGTGGGCGATGATCGTCGAGATCGCCAACACTCTGCGATTCAAAACCCCCACCGTCGCGGTCACGAAACTACGCAACCTCTGGCGCCACAACGAACAATTCCGGCCTCTCATCGAAGCGTGCGTGCCGAAATCCGGTGAACGCCAATACATTCCCGAACCACCGCCCGTCCGGGCCGAGACCGGACCGATCGTTCCGCGAGCGAGCAAGGTTAGCCGGGATATCGACCCGGACAAACGCGTCGCACCGGAGAACAGGAGGCGGAGTCCCAGGACAAAGATCATCGAGGACTATGAAGATTCCCTGGACAAGAACGAACGCGACGATCCAGGGGTGCCTCGTGAGGCGCCGATTATCGGCCGCCGCGACTACGACGTCGAGGCCCTGACCCATGTCCCGACCACACTGTGTGTGTCCTGCCGCCTGGAACGCGCTGCCATCGACCGGCACACCGAACGCGCCCAGGCCGGACGGGGCGATGACGGCCTGTGCGGCGAATGCCGCAGCCTCGGCCGCTCCGGGCTACCCGAACTTGAACCAGGACATACCCTCACCGATCAGTTGCAGGTGCGCCTGGAATACCTGGCCGAACACTTCCCCACGGACGGGCGCGGCATCTTCCGGCAAGAGTGGCGCTACGCCGACCGACATGCACAGCCCATCATCAGCGCCTGGGTACAAACCCACACCAACCCCGACCCACCGCGAACACCAACACCCGCCCCGGCAGTTTCCGGCAGCTTCAACGACTGGTGCGAGCGCTGCGGCGAATACCGCTACATGGCCGACCGCTACAACAAACTGTGTATCGACTGCGACCCGCGCAACAAGCAGCCAGCCTTCCAAGCCGGGGGCATCGAAGCACAGCACCGCCGCTACGCGCAGGAGATCAGCGGCGCAAGGCAAGAGTCCGGAGCGCGACCCTCCTCGGACACCGCGCAGACTAAGCCCACCGCCGAAGAATCCCGCACCCGAGCACGAGCATCATCGCCGGCCGAATCCAACGACGTAGCAGCAAAGCCCGATGCCAGCGTTCCGTCGCCCGATCGCCGGAGAAAGCTGATCGAGAGCGCCCGCGAAAAGGCCAGAGCCACAGCGCAAGAGCGGCGACGTGCGATATCTCGTCAGCCAAAGACAGCTGCGCGGACACGCCTTCAGCACTGACAGCCCGTCGCGCGAGTCAAGGCCGCGACGTGACGAGGGCGCGTAGTCCGAGCGTCTGATCCGGGGCGCAGCGGGCTTGCTTCGGGGAGTGCATACCGTCTGCCCGCGGGGAACGTGCCGCACGGGAACGTGATGGGGTCTTGGCGTAGTTGGATGACGAGCGCTGAGCAACAACACTCGGGTCAATACACCTGAACAGCAAGCGCTCCTGCGTATTACAGATGGGTAGATCACGAATAATGGAATAGAGCCAGCATTCGCCGACAGCGCCTGGTGATTTTGCGCGCCTCGGCGCTATCAGATGTGCGCGGGCACTACCGTCCGTGCATATCCGGCGGTTCAGACTGAACCTGCCGACCTTGCTTGGTGGACTCGAGGGTCGAGTGTGGTCACCTTGTCGGCGTCACCGTACGGCGACTACCCGAATGCGGCGATCTCCACTGACCACCACGTGCTGGCCCGCCGGTAGGTGCTTGCTGTTCGGCACGACGATCACATCGACGTCGGGCCTGCCCGCTGCGCGAATTAGCGCGGCCACGGTCTGCTCGTCGTCGGAAGAAGCCAAATATGTTCCACCCCAACGGTATCCTTGCCTATCGGCCCAGGCGCGAATCGGTAGAGCATGGACCTCTGGCGATACTTCGGTAGGGAGCCGGAGGCGGTTGATGTATCCCAAAGCCGTCCGAGGTTGCGGATCGAGGGGTTTGCGTCGCGGGTGCATAGCGAGCGTCCTTCTGGCAGCGAGTCGAATTCGATTGAGAGTCAGGGCATTTGCTGATCAGCGGTTGCCAGGATCAGGCAATCAGCGGAGTGGCCGGCGTGCAGGTCGTGCAGCTGCTGCGCGCGTTGTGCGGTCATACCCAGGGGCTCGGCATGGCACAGGTACTCGGCTAGTTCACCGTCGGCGTGAACGAACATTCCCGGACGTGGCTGTTGTGGGTCGCGGTAGGCGGGATCGGGCATTGCAAGCTCCTGTAACAATCAGGAATCGAAGCGGTGGGCCGCGGTTTGGAGCGCAGCCACGACAATGGTGATCGGCGACCGCGCTGGGCTGCGCGGGCCATACAGCCAGCTGCGCAATGCCGAACCGAGGGTCGGCAGTGCCACAGGTGTAGGCGCGAGAATCGGCACGATCGGATACCGGAACGCCGTGATTAGCATTTGCTGAACGGTCTGCGCATCGGGCACGCCGTCGGTGAGAAACATCCACCGGTTGCCGCTGACCGAGAACGCTGGAACCGACCCCGAATCCCGTAGCGGGAAAGCCGCCGCCGCGAGCGATCGCGGCGCGAGTACACCCGCAGTGTGCCGATCGGTAGCCGCGAGAATGTGGCCGCTGCTGGGATCGTGGTACGCAGCTAGCCCGAAGCGGCGCTCATAGATGGCGCACCGCTGCTCGATCATTAGATCGATTCCGGAACGCTCACACTCTGTTTCGAACATCGTGGACACCAGGCACCGCCTCAGCTGACCGAAGCCATGATCTGCAGGCCCGGGACCGATCGGACGCCGCCGGTCCCGGCGGCCGTACGAGCCTGGCGGTTCTCGGCTTCCACCCGCGCCACGATGCTCATTGCCGACCAGTCGGGGCCATTATGACCACCGTCTACACGAACAGCGTCAGTCGTGGTGTAGCGCAAAGCGAACCAGACCAGCACGCCACCCGCGGCCACACCTATCAGGAATAACGTGAAAGCGAACATCGGAAGACCTCCTCATCGGTAGTTACTGACGATCGGGCAAACTAAGCAACTTCGGCGCGTCACTTGCTCACGGCCGAGCCTTCGACACTTCTGTTTCGTGAGGTCGAACATTGTTGCGGCACAACCCAAACGGGCAGGACCCGCAGCGGGATTTGCGGGGGCCACGTCTTGCTGCGAACTGGGTCCTTGTCCGGCCGTGTTCACAACCATCGGTAGAGTCCTTCGCAAATCATTCGTTTGAAATCGACGCAGTCGTCGGTCACGATGCGGACGACAAGGTCTGGGCTGTGGTGTCGGGCCCAGTCGTCGAGGAAGTTCTTTGCCGCCGCGCGGTTCACGCGGTAGTCCGCGATTACCTTGGGTCGGGCCGCGTCGCGGATATCGGTGAACCGAACGTGGACATCCGGTTCTTCCGGCGCCGGTGACGATGAGTCTGGAGGTTGCATGGGAGATCACCCGGAGAGTCCTGATACGAGGACTTCGGGGATTCCTTCTGCGACGCGGAGGCGGCAAGAGTCGGACCAAGAGCGCTCGACCCGATCGGATTTCGGATCCGGTTGGCAGAATCTTTCGGCACCGAGGCTGGCGAGCCTGGCAGTGTTCCGCCGCTTTAGGGCGTGGACCGGGCGAGTCGACCAGACGCAACCGCGCGGGGGTTTGCTGTCACTCTCCGCCTGATGCCGGGTCTGTTGGCTGGCGATTAAAGGCATATCAGTTAGCTGCACGGACATGGCCAAGCTCCCGCTCTGACTTACGCACGTACTGAACTTGTCATCGATTGTGACGTTCAACACCTCTGACACTAGACTTGTCAACTTGACAACGCAACAGGCAGACCACAGATTCTGGGGGACGGTAGGATTGCCCCACGGACGGAAGGAGCTGTCGTGCCGATGTCGCCCACGGTTGCGAGAATGGAGCTGTTGCTCCGCCTGAACCAGTGGAGAACCGACCTGAATATCGACCCCGCGACGGCGGCCAGCGCCCTGAGAATCACCACCAACTACTGGCATCAGCTGATGTCGGATCGGCGAGCGCTTACCGACGACCACTTCAAAGCCATGCTGAATCTGTTCAGCGTCGACGCTCAGGAGCGCCAGGCACTAGAAGTGCTGCGTACCGAAGCGCGTGAACGTGGCTGGTGGATGGGTTATCAGGGACTGTTCGATGACGAAACACGTCGGCTTTTCGGCCTGGAGCACGGGGCGGCCTCGATCGCGACCTACGAAGCGCTGGTCATACCCGGTCTGTTGCAAACCGAGGACTACGCGCGGGCGATCATGGCGTCCGACGTCGCCCGCATCCGCCCGTTGGATACAGACCTCTACATCGAGGTGCGAATGCGCCGCCAGCAGCGCCTGATCGGTGATGATCCGTTGAGTCTGACAGCGTTGATCCACCAAGCTGCCCTGGAACAGCTGACCGGCGACCAGGCGGTAATGCGCGGTCAGCTTCGGCATCTTTCGGAGATGATGAGGAACCACGAGAAGACGATCGATATCCGGATCGTTCCGTTCACAGCGCCTGTCAGGCCGATCCTGTCTGGATCGCCGTTTCACATCGTCTACTTCTCGAGCCCCATGCTCAGTCCTGTTGCGTGGCATGAGTCGGTCGTGACACGCGGCATTATCGACGATCCGGGCAGGGTGCGTGAACTACGCATCCTCTTCGAGCGGCAGGCCGATTTGGCGCTGAGCCGTGAAGACTCATTGACCCTGATAGACCGAACGGCAGATAGGATAGCTTGAGAATTATGAGCGTAGTCAAGCCCGTGAACTGGACAAAAGGTGGCTTCCGAAAGCCGCTCCGCTCCAATGACGGCCCTTCGTGTGTCGAGTGGAAATTTGATGGCGAGCGGGTGCTCATCCAGGACAGCAAGTACGCGGGCGACGTGGACAGACAACCAATCATCGCGTGTCCACGCGGTGATTGGCCGCGCCTACTTGAACTGACTCTCAGCGCCAATTCCGGCACGACGGGCAACATCGAGGTCGCCCTCCACTCCAACGGGGCTGCCACGCTCAAAGGTGCGGACGCGAAAGGCGAAGCGGTCAGGCTGGATTACACGCCGAAGGAGTGGGACGCCTGGGCGAAGGGTGTCGCAGATGGTGAAGCTGACCACGCCTAACTTCACACAGGCGCACCGCGTTTAGGGTCATGCCAAATCCATCGGTGCGAACCTGTCCGAGGCAGTGAATTCGCTACAGTGAATTTGACGCAGCCCTTCGTGCGCATGGCACCGTAGACACACCCGGCAGCCGCCTCGACAATCGCCCATGACACGAATGCCGTGCTAGATGAACTGTCGAAGCGGACAGGTGACGAACGTGTCGGACCGCTTCGGTAAGGTTCGCCGCTATGCGGCCTGCCACTGCGGTCGTCGCGGACCTCATTACGGGCATCTCGCCCTACGATGATCTCGAACGACGCCACATCGCAAGAACTTTGGATTGGCTCGGTTCGACCGACGACATCTTCCGGCGGGCAAAGCCAGACATCCCGTCACCACACCTCGCCGTCTATATGGTCATGGTCGACCCCGAGGCGCGAGGTGTGTATCTCGGCCAGCATCGCCTGGCCGGACTACATCTGCCGATGGGCGGACATGTGGAGCCTGGCGAACATCCGTTAGCAGCGGCCCGCCGGGAAGCTGGCGAAGAACTCGGTATCGAGGCCGAATTCGATGTGGTGGGCCAGCAACCAGTGCTGCTCACCAACGGCACCGTCGGCAGCACGCCGGTTCATACCGACATTTCGTTGTGGTACGTGATCCGCGGCGTTCGCGCTCGCCGGTACACACTCGACCCCAGTGAGTTCGACGGTGGACGATGGTGGGATCTGGACCCGCATGGCCTGCCGGCCACTGATCCACACCTGCCCCGATTCCTCCGCAAGCTCGACAGCATCCTGTTGCCCGACATACGCCGGTGAGCAAACTGGTCGTGACTGCAGGACTCCGTCTCCAGCATCTTTGCTCAGCAGTTGGGCAATCACAGCAAAGGTTTTGTGGCGCTGTCGGTCTGAAGCGATCACCGAGCCAATCGGTTGTACGTTGATGCTGCATCAACATCAGGACGACCGACGCCAGCGGGCAGAAAATCGTTGTTAGCTGCGAGGTGTCCCGAGCTATCGTCGACGGATGAATCATGACTTGTCTTGGTTGCCAGCGGAGTTGGACCCCGTTGTACTTCGGTTGGTGCGAGCAGACCAACTCGCGGCCGAACTTGGCGAGGTCGCTGGAGAGTGGTCGAAGGTGGCTCTGGATCTACGTCAGGTAGAGCGAGACGATGGTGGTCACGACCTGGTAGTTAAGGGCATCCGAGAGATCCCCCCGTTGGCGACGATGCTGTTCAGCGAAGCCGTGCACCATATGCGCGCAGCCATCGACAATGTGCTGTACCAGCTCGTCGAACTGGGGAGGGCCGCACCCCTTTCCGCCGCAGAGGCCAAGACGGTCGATTTCCCGATCCGCGTCGAAAAGACCTTCAAGGAGTGGCGGAAAAGCGTAGTTCGTAAGGGTCTCGTGGAACTCGACGAGGGCGCGAAGCTCGGTGATCGCGTTGCGTGCCTTCAACCTTACATCGACACGATGTCACAGGTTCCGTCCATCAGTGCATTGCTCTCGATCATGACGGGTATGCCGGTCGTTAACGAACACCCGCTTCTGCTCCTTCAGGAATACTCCAACGTTGACAAGCATCGGATGATCCGACTCGCCCTTCCGCGTTCAGCGTTCCAGGACGAGGACGAACCGTTCTGGACCAGTGTTCACAGCATGCGTGCGGTGGCAGTCGGCGACATCCTCAAATCGGCTGCTCCCGGTGAGGTCGCGGTCGTGACAGCCCAAACGGCGGTGCATGTCCTGAGACCTGACGGAATCACTTGGGTCGCGCCTGTGCCCGAGCTGTGCCACATCGGTAGTTACATCGCTGATGTGCTCATACCCACCTTGGTCAGGGGGATGGTTCTGCCTGACAGTTTGCCGCGGTTCGCCGAGTTGGGTGACAACGGGGTAACTGCGCGGCAACGCCTGGAGGCAGGTCATTCCGACAATGCCCACGCACGGTTTAAGAAGGCTGTCGATGCTCTGTACGACAACAGTTACGAACCGGAATTGAAGGTGGCGCAGCGGGACTAACCTGGGTCATCCATTCTCGGTTGGTCACTGGCGCATCGCAGGTCCGCTCGGCCAGCCGGCAGCGCCAGCTTGACTCGGTCACGAGAATGGCGCATGCCCGACGGCTTATAAGGCTCCTACCTTCGCCTCGCGCCAACCAAATCCGTGGCGGGTGCTGAACGTCATCATCGTGTGCACATGCATCCGGCGCGAGTTCCTTGAGTCTGAGCCATTCGGGGCCTTCATCTCTGCATACTGAATTCGTGCTCACCTCTTTGCGCGATCTGGCGGCGAAAGTCACCGAAGCCGGGTCGACCGGCGCTACGCTGCGCGATCCGATGCTGCGGTACCGGAGCATGAACACCCTCGACACACCGGCGTGCCTGGACTGGCAAGCCCAACTGCTCATGTCTGCGGCTGAGGTCGACGACATACAGGTGTGCGTCGGCGTCTGTGAGTTCCTGACGGTGCAAGTCGGCGAGGACTCGTTCTCCGGCGCCATCCTGGACGACTACTCGACCGAAGCAGGAGTCTTTAGCCCGATCTTCGACGGAGCTTGGACCGCCGACCATGTCCAAGACCAGTTCGACGGCGTGCCGTTCAATAACGCGCTGTTGGTGCTCTCGGCGATCCTGATCGAGCCGGTGCAACGCGGGCACAACCTCGGTGCCTGGATGGTGTCGCGAGTCACCCACCGGATGCTGCCTGGCAACGACGGTCTCGTGCTGATGTATCCCTCACCGCTATTCAAATCGGCCGAGCCGATTCAGCAGCTTGAGGCTGTCGAAAGTCTGACCCGGCACTGGAAGCGCACAGTCGCGGTCGTGCCGATCGACCAGCATCCAGGCATCCTTGGACAGAGCACGGCCCACATCCATCTGGACGAGGCCCGCCGCGCCCTGCGCGTGCCTGCAGAGATCACCGTCCTCGCCTCGGCGCTCAAATGCTCCCCGGAAATCGTGCTGACCGATTAGGCATCGAGATGCTCGGTGTGGTGGCGACTGAGCTGGAAACTCTCGCTCCCATTTTCGCCCGATTTTCGGCGGAGGAACACTACGGCGGCCCTGAACTCCGGACCCTCTCACACAGCGCCTCGATGCGATCCCCGTGTTCCCTGAACACACCTATACCCGCAATTGCGTAGGCGCAGCGCGGGCGGAGCTTTCTGTGAAGAACAGGGCGAACGTTCGAGGCATGGCGATCAGTGCGTGCCCTTTCCAGTCCGTGTGCGATGGTGTCGAAGCCTAGTCGCAGCACGATCGTGGGAGGGCCTAAATCCGTTGTGGCGGAATGGATTCGTACTTTGCGCGCAGGGTGTGGATCAGTGCGTGCTCGGTGGGAAATGCGGTGTCGTCGACCCGGGATACCGCCCGCACACCGACCGCGGCGTTGGTGGCGACAATCGCGGCGAACTTCGGCAGATCGGCCAGGGTGACTTTCTCGGTGAGGACGTCTTCGTCGCGGGCCTGGTTGATCAGCCGCATGGTGGTGCCCACCAGGACCTCGGCGTCTGGCCAGATCAACTGGCCGTCGTCGTTAATGAATGCGATGTTGCTGGTGGCGATTTCGGACACGGTGCCCTCGGGGCTGGTCAGCAACACGTCGTCGAACCCGGCGCGCTGAGCGCCTGCGCGCAGGTACTGCGTGGCGAACAGGCCGAGGTGCTTGATCCGCGCCATCTGGCGGTGACCGACCGCGGCCTGCAGAGTGAGCGGGGTTTGCGGGACCACCAGTGCTGGGCGGGCGCTGACGAGGATATGTGGCTGCGCGGGGGCCCCGGGGTGTGCGAGCTGGAGGGCGGGGTCGTAGACGGTGATGCGCACAACCAGCGAATCGTCGCTGGCGGGCAGTGCGTGGCGTACGAGATCGCGTACGCGGTTGGTGTCGAGTTCGGTGGCGAAGACGTCGCGGCAGTCGCGGCGGAGCCGATCCAGGTGCAACGTCAGGCCTTTGACTGCGCCGGCCGTGATCCGCATCGAGGTGAAGTGCCCGAATCCGACGAATCCCAATGGCGCGAGTTGGGCAGCTGTGACTGGCACGCCGTTGAGTTCCATGCGTTTAAGTTTCGCATTGCGACGCAGCGCGAGCGGGGTCGACGGGGGAGGAAGGGCGTTGAAATTCGGTGAAAGGCTGTTTCTCAGCGGCCGATTTCACGTCAATGTTGAACGGTGTGAGCTGCTCGAACAGCGGCCCCGTCCTACGCGCGGTCGACAGAGCCTGGGAAAAGGGGAGCCGACGCTGATGACGGCGCAACCGGAATCTTCCACCGGTCCAGCCCGTCACGGGCTGGACCGGCCGTGTTTCGGGGCACGCTTTCCTCAAGACCGCACAACCTGCCGAATTTTCTGGTCAGCTCCGTCGAAGCGCTGGCCACCCTCACCCTTTGTGTGAGTGCGGGTTTTTGGTGGTCGCGGCTCACGTTTTTGTTTCCGGAAACCCGTTGGGGCGCCGATTACGGCCGTGATGCGTAGTTAGGGGCGTCGGTGGTGATGGCGACGTCGTGCGGGTGGCTCTCGCGCATGCCCGCTGCTGTGATTCGCATCAGCTGTGCCTGTTGCAGTTCGGGGATCGTGCGGGTGCCGGCGAAGCCCATACCAGCGCGCAGGCCGCCCACGAGCTGATGCAAGACATCCGGCAGAGGTCCTCGGAATGGTGTGCGCCCCTCGATGCCCTGGGGGACAAGCTGTTTCTCAGCGAGGACGTCGTCCTGGAAATAGCGATCCTTCGAATAGGACTTGCCCCCATCGCGGCCGCGCATGGCCGCCAGCGAGCCCATTCCCCGGTATACCTTGAACTGCTTGCTGCCCACCAGCATAACGTCACCGGTCGATTCGGTAGTGCCGGCGAGCAGACTGCCCAGCATGACCGTACTGGCCCCTGCCGCAATCGCTTTGGTGATGTCGCCCGAGTACTGGACGCCGCCGTCGGCGATGACGGGGACCCCGGCGGGGCCGCAGGCGGCGTAAGCCTCTGCGATGGCGGTGATCTGGGGAACACCGACACCGGC
Organism: Nocardia sp. NBC_01388; assembly: GCF_045040085.1. Lineage (NCBI taxonomy): Bacteria > Bacillati > Actinomycetota > Actinomycetes > Mycobacteriales > Nocardiaceae > Nocardia > Nocardia sp. NBC_01388. The sequence goes on along the minus strand of NZ_CP109553.1, from coordinate 4,812,469 downwards.
CACGACCCGGGTGGTGCAGATCGAGCCGGGTCCGACACCTACCTTGACGCCATCGGCGCCGACGTCGACGAGCGCCTGCGCTCCCGCACGGGTAGCGATGTTGCCACCGACGATGTCGACCTTGTCGCCGAGGTCCTTCTTGAGCCGGGCGACCATATCCAAGACGTCACGGTGGTGGCCGTGTGCGGTGTCGACCATGATCACGTCGATGTCCGCCTCGGCCAGTGCCATGGCACGGGTGTAGCCGTCCTCACCGACACCGATGGCGGCGCCGACCAGCAGCCTGCCCTGGCTGTCACGCGCCGCCAGAGGGTAGTGCTCGGACTTCACGTAGTCCTTGACCGTGCGCAGTCCCGCCAGCTTTCCGGCCGCGTCGACGATCGGCAGTTTCTCGACCTTGTGGGCGCGCAAAATGTCCAGCGCGTCGTCGGCTGTGACTCCTACCGGGGCGGTGATCAGCCGCTCGGTGGTCATGACTTCACGCACGGGTCGTGACATGTCGCGTTCGAATCGCATGTCGCGGTTGGTGATGATTCCGACGAGCAACCCGTTGTCGTCGACTACCGGTACGCCCGAGATCCGGAATTTGGCGCACAGGTCGTCGACGTGCTGCAGGGTCGCGTCCGGTGTACAGGTGACGGGGTCGAAGACCATTCCCGCTTCGGAACGCTTGACGATTTCGACCTGTCCCGCCTGCGCGTCCACGGGCAGATTGCGGTGCAGGACACCGAGACCCCCGTGGCGGGCCATGGCGATAGCCATCCGGGCTTCGGTGACGGTGTCCATCGCCGCCGAGACGACCGGCACGTTCAGTGTGACGTTGCGGGAGACCCTGGTCGTGGTGTCGACCCCGCTCGGAATCACGTCCGAATCGGCTGGTACCAGCAGCACATCATCGAATGTCAGCCCTACCGGCAGGTCGGACAGTGCTACCTCAACGCGGGAATTCATGGGGGTGACCAGCTCCTCAGCAGGGGATGTGAGCGGAACGGTGGTGGGAGTGTAGCAATCGCGCCGATCGCGGCGACCGCGGGTGAATCCGAAAGTCCCATAAGGGATAAAACCCCAAGTAGGTGAAAGAGCCACGGCCAGAACAATATTCATCTCACCTGGACTTGTCGGTTTGTGGGGGAATTGAGTCGGTTGTGCCACCGCCACATCGCCAAGACGAGCCACAGCTGGTCTATCGACCACGTCGAGAGGTCGCTTTCGCGTGGCATCGCGAAAAGTGCACCCACGAGCGGGTCGGCGCGAATGGATCGCTCGTGACGGCGCGCCAGACTTACCAAACTGCCGTGCAATGCGCCCTTTTCAGGGTAGGGAAAGACCGCCTTCGGCCTCGACACCACAGTGCCGGGAATGCTCGGCTGCATGCACGCGCGCAGTAGCACCTTGCCGTGCCGGGTACGTGGGTGGATGTGGCGTTCGAAGGGCGCCGCGAAGCACCATTCGACGAACGGGTGATCGAGGAAAGGGAACCGCGCCTCGACCGACATGCGCATCGCGAGGAAGTCCTCGAACTGCACAATCCGGGGGATTTGGGTGCGTACCAGGAGCCGATGCGCACGCTCGAGGGCCGTTCCAGGCTGGTCGTGCATGATCTCCAGCACCGCTGTGCGTGCGGCGCGACGGTTACGCAGGACATCTGCGGAGAGCCCTGGTGCCTGGCGTGAGGCGGGCAGGCGGTAGACCAGGTCCTTGCCCGGATCGCCGATATCGAGGATGTTGGCGAGGAAATTCGATTGGCCGATATAGCCGCCCATGATCTCGTCCGCACCCTGACCGTTGAGCACGACGCGCAGGCCCAGATCACGCACGACACGGTAGTTGGCCAGGATGCTGACCAACCGGACATCGTCATTGACCGCTGCCAGGTCACAGACAGAGTCGATGTCGTCGAGGGTGATCGTGTTGGGCCGCACATGGATTCGGTGGTCGACCTCAGTGTGAAGGGACTCGACCAGCAGACGGCTGAACCGCATGTCGTCGTTGAAAGTCGATGCCGCGCGGTCTGCGAGTTCGTGCGCGTTGTAGGCGATGGTGACCGCCGTGAGCGGGCCGTGACGTGCTGCGAGTGCGGTGATCGCGGAGGAATCGAGGCCACCGCTGAGAAAGGCGCACACCGGAACGTCGGCCGCCTGCATCCTCTGCACGCTGTCGGTCAGCAGCTCTTCCAGTTCGGCGGCTGATCCTTGTGCGTGCGTGTCGGTTTCAGGTAATGACCAGTAGGTGGTGGCATAGGTGGTGCCCTCGGCGGTGACGACCAGGTAGGTCGCAGGCGGGACCGCGCGGACTTCGGCGAGGGCGGTGCGCCAGGGATCGACCTCGAGGGTCGACGAGCACAACAGCTGGTGCCCGATGGTGTCGAGGTCCGGGCGATGGGGAACACCTGAGCACTGCAGTAGTGCTTGCGCTTCGGAGGCGAACGCGAACGCGGCGGGGCCGGAGTGAAAGTACAGGGGTTTGATGCCGAGCCGGTCGCGCACCAGCGTCAGGTGCCGGGCCCGCTGGTCCCAAATAGCGAAGGCGAACATGCCACGGAACCGCTGCAGGACCGCCGGTCCCCATTTCTGCCAGGCCCGCAGCACCACCTCCGTGTCGGTCCCGGACTCGAACACGAACTCCGCGGCGAGTTCCTTCCGCAGTTCTCGGAAGTTGTAGAGCTCGCCGTTGTAGGTGATGGTCAGATGCGCTCGTGTCATCGGCTGAGCGCCAGCCACTCCCAGGCCGACGATGCTCAGGCGTCGGTGCCCGAATATGACAGTGTCGATGGCCCAGATCCCTTCGGCGTCAGGACCACGGTGGGTGAGCGCGGCGGTCATCGCTTCCACATCGAAGCGCCCAGGTACCGGGCCTCCGGCGCGGTGATGGACCAGCGTTCCCGCGATGCCGCATCCGCTGTACATGCTCATTCGCTGCGACCTTCGAGGACATCGCGCAGCGCAGTCAGTCCCTCGCCGGACAGCATCGAGAAGTGATCGCCCGCAACGACTTCCACACGCACCAGCGTGCGGCTGTGCGGTCGCCACGCCCCGATATCCACCAGCCCGGCGACGCTCGTGTCCTGGGAGACGACGACGGTGAGAGCCTCGACCTGGCCGACCGGATGCCAGGCCGCCAACGCCCGCCGGTTGGCGAGCAAGACACCGACCTGCTGGTGGAGCAGCGACCGTTCCTCAGTGCCGAAGTCCGCGTCCAACAACTGCTGTATCAGGCCCCGAATCCGTTCAGGCTCCGGAAGATTCACGGCGGCGACGACACCCGATGCGACCGCGGACCTCGGGATCCAGGGCACGAGCCGATGCAGTTGGTCGGTGAGGGACGCCTTGTCGTCGGCGCGTTCTCTCGCCGAGGTCGGCGGGTCGATCAGTGTCACGGCGGCCACCTGGTCGCCGCCGCCCTCGAGCTCTCGGGCCACCTCGTACGCGACTGCGGCGCCGAAGGACCACCCGGTGATCGTGTACGGGCCGTGTGGCTGGATGCGGCGGATCCGTGCGCAGTACTCTGCCGCGAGCCCGGCGACGCTGGTATCTGGACTCGGTTCAGATTGGGGAAGTCCGATCCACCGCCACGGGGTGCCCGGCCGCGATGCCAGCGGTTGCGCCCAGGTGATGGTGCCGTCGACGGGGTGTACCAGGAAGTGGGGTGGCGAGCCCGCGCTGCCACCGAGAGGCACTGCGGCCGCAGTCTCCTCGATTGCGTCGACCATTACTTTCAGCACGGCGTCGGCGGCGCTGGGGTCGATTCGGGCCGGATCGACAGCGCATCGCACGACCATCGTGTGCTCGGTGTCGGCCACGATGATATCCAGCGGTGTCGGCAGGACGTTGGCCGGGCCGATCCCGAATCCGGTTGGGACCGGCAGCGGGGTGAGGATGTCGGTGGGCAGTGGCGCGCTGCGCTGGCCGAGAAAGTTGAACGTGATCTCGGGTTCGGTGATCTGGGCGGTGAGGGTGCCGAGCGGCGTGGCCGGCTTGAGGTAGCGGGCGACGCCGTAGTGCGCGCCGTCGGCGGGAACCTCGCCCAGGCGGTGTTCGACATCCTCGGCGGCGGCGAGCAATTCAGTCTGCTCACCGACCGGCAGAGATACCGGATACAGTGCGGTCAGCCAGCCGACGATCTCCTCCGCGCCCGGCAGATGGTCGCGGCCGTGGCCTTCCAACAGGACGTAAAGGTGTCGCCCGAGCGTGCGGGTGACCCCGCGGGCCAGCGCAGCCAGCAGCACTGCTCGTGCGCTGGGTCCTTGCAGCAGCGGCAGTTCACGCACCAGCAGTCGCCGCGCCAGCGGCGACAAGCTGTGCTCGGTGCGGTACAGGGCGCCGAACGGGGTCCGCTCTGCTGCTGCGCCAGTGATGCTCGGTTGCGGTGTGTCCGCCAGGGTCTGCCAATGGTTGACTTCGGAGTCGTTGGATTGCAGCGGAATTCGCTCCGGCATGCCCGCGGCAACACGATTTTCGACTGCAGCATCCCCGACGGAGCGCCGGTGGATGCCTGTTTCGATATCGCGGACAAGGACGTCCCACGAGACGGCATCGACGATGAGGTGATGCAATGCCAGGCACAGCCACCGCCGTCCTGAGTCGGATTTGGTGCACAGGTCGATGCGCCACAACCGGGCCGCGCTGATCGACAGGGTCTGGGTCATTGTGGCCAGGTGCCGGTGCAGTGCTGAATCATCGTGCACCGCAGAGAAAGTCACGTGGTTGACGGACGGGCCGGTCGCGGCGTCGAGTAGCCGGGCATGCCACTGATCACCGACCTGCTCGAACGCGGTGCGGAAGGCGTCGTGGCGGACCACCGTCGATTCGATCGCGGCGACCAGATCGCGGGCTTGCGTGCGGGGGTCGATCTGGAATGCGCGGACCCCCTGAAAGCGGTCCGGGTCGGTGAATTGCTGTGCGAAGAACCATCCTTGGATCCCCGAGAGCGCGAGCATTGTCCCGCCGGGTCGCCGCCGATCCACCGTTGTTGGGCTGGTGGGCAGAGTTTCGGTGATTGTTCGGATGGTGCGTGCGCGGATGACGGCAGGGACCGACAGAGCCAGTCCGTGTGAGCGGGCCAGGGTCACCGCCCGGATCGCGAGCAGCGAATCACCGCCGAGGGTGAAGAAGTCGTCGTCGACGGTGATGTCCTGGCGGCCCAACAGAGTGCGCCACAACTGCAGCAGCAGCCCCTGTACCGAATCACCTTGGGGTTCGGGGTTTTCGGTCGCAACGTGCGGGCCGGTCGGAGTCGGCATCCGGGTGCGGTCGATCTTTCCGATACGGGTGCGTGGCAGCTCGCCGACGATCGCGTACAGCGACGGCACCATGTAGGCAGGCAGCCGTTCGCTGAGCCAGCGGCACAACTCGGTGGCCAGGGTGTGGTCGTGGCCCGGGGCGGCCACGAACGCCGCTAACTGCGGGGTGCCTGCTACCTCGTCGATCGCGACGAATGCCGCTTTCACCGCCGGATGTTCTGTCAGACAGGCGGTCACCTCGCCTGCCTCAATCCGGAACCCGCGAATCTTGATCTGGTCGTCGAGGCGGCCGAGGATCTCGAATTCCCCGTCGGGCAGCAGGCGGGCGGCGTCACCGGTGCGATATACGCGTTCGGTGGCTCGGGGTCCGATCGCCAGTGGCCCGAAGTGGCGGCAGGTCAGGTCCGGTCGTCCGAGGTAGCCCGCCGATACGCCCGCCCCTGCGATGGCCAGCTCACCCCGTGCGCCGATAGGCGAGAAGTGCCCGCGCGGATCCAGCACGAACAGTGCGCCGTTCGCGATCGGTCGTCCGATCGCGACCCGGTGCGTGCTGGTGCGCCGGGCCGGTGGATGCACCCGTGCCACTGAGCTCCATACGGTCGCTTCGGTCGGCCCGTACTCGTTGTACAGCGCCACCTCAGGCAACACCTCGGCGTGGCGGTGCACCAGGTCGCGTGTGCACGGCTCACCTCCGACCGCGACTACCTGAAGCGAACTCGCCCAATGGTTTTCGATGCCGTCGAGGAAGACCGTGTAGAAGGAGGATACGAAGTTCAGGTGCGTGACCTCGTGTGCGTCGATCAGCGAGCGCAACGTATCGGGATCCTGGCCGGCTTCGTCGGTGTCGGGGAAGAGGACGGTGCCCCCGAGCCACAGCGTCCACATCACCATCGACGCGGCGACGTCGAAGACCACCGGCAGCGTCACCAACGTGCGCGGCGGAGTCGAGCCGAATTCGACGGTCCGCGCATGGATCGCGGCCACCGCGTTCGCGTGCGTGGCCACAACTGCCTTCGGCGCTCCCGTCGAACCGGAGGTGTAGGTCAGATACGCCGGGGCGCCGGGTTCAATCACCGCCAGCGGCGGCGGTATCAGTGCGGCGGCGGCCTTCTCGGGGCAGATCACCGGCACTGCGGAGCCTCGAAATGCGGCGACAGTCTCGGAGGCGCACAGCACTGCCGCCGAGGAACTGTTGTGTACCAGCGTCAGCAGCCGCATCCGTGGTTGCGTGGAATCGAGGGTGACGTAGGTTCCGCCGCGGCGCAGTACCGCCAGCCATGCCGCGACCAGTTCCACCGACCTGGGGTAGGCGATCGCGATGGTCATGCTCGCGCCTAGCCCGACCTGGTCGAGCACGCTCTCGTAGTGTGCTACGAGTTCATCGAGTTCACGGTAGGTGACCTGGAGGGATCGGTGAATCAGCGCGATCGCGTCCGGGGCGCAGGTCATGGCGTGCTCGACGCCCTCGGTGATCGTGGTGAACGTCGGTGCCGAGTCCGGCCCGATACCGGCGGACAGGATGCGGCGAGTCATCACCGGCCCCAGCAGATCCTGGCGCTCGATCGGGGTATCCCAGAAGTCGGTGATCGAAGCGACGATGTGGGCGAATTGGGCGGCGTGCTCCTGCACCGTCGCCGGATCGAACAGGGCGCTGTTGTACTCCCACAGAACATCGATTCCGATGCGGCGTGAACCGTCCTGCGTCGCAACCATTTCCGGTACACACACGACGTTGACATCGTTCTTCGCCGACCCGTTGTGGTCGATCCGCAGCTCACCACGCAAGCCATCGAGTTCGAACTGCGGGCGTGGACTGTCGTGGAAGGCGAACATCAACCCGAACAGCGCATTTCGCGCGGGATCGCGCGGCAGGTCCAGGGACTCGACCAAATCGACCAGCGGGAATTCCTGATGGTCCTGCGCGCCGAGTAGCACCTGCATGACGTCCTGGACGACTTCGCCAGCGGTGGCGGAGTCCTCGAGGCGCAGCCGCAACGGCAGTGCGTTGACGAACATGCCGAGCAGATTCGCGGTCTCGGCCTGGCGGCGGTTGGACAGCGCGGACCCGATCACCATGTCTGGCTCGTGTGTATGCCGCCACACCAGCAAAGCGAACGCGGACAAGAACATCGCGAACCGCGTCACTCCCTGGCGGGCACACGTGGCATCGATGGCGGCCACGACCTCCGGGGTGATACTCAGCCGGAGACACCCTCCATCGAAACTCTGCGTAGGCGGCCTCGGGTGGTCCGGTTCGAAGGTGATACCGACGGGAGAGCAGCCCTGCAATGTGCTCAGCCAGTACTGCTGCTGGCGGCGATAGTGCTCGCTGCCACGCCACGCGTGGTACCAGTGGGCGTAGTCGCGGTACTGAACCTGCAGGGCCGGGCGCGGGTAGGGACGGGAATGGTGGGCCGCGTGGTAGGCGTCGCGGATCTCGCCCAGCAGTAGCGTCGCGGACCACCCATCGTGGACGAAGTGGTGTTCGACTTGGAACAACTGCCACCGCACCGGTGAGAGCCGGTACAGATACCAGCGCACCAACGGCAGTGCCGCGATATCAAACCCGCAGCGCATCGCCGCGTTCTTGTGCTCGTCCAGGGTGTGGCGCTGATCATCCTCGCCGAGCGGGGACAGATCCACCTGTTCGACGCGGACCGGCCAAGGGGCGTGGACGCGTTGGACCGGGCCGTGCGGGCTGTCGTGGAAGGTGGTGCGCAGGATCTCGTGACCGGCGACGATGCCGGTCAGAGCCTCCTCGAGCGCGACCGGCTCCAGTTCTCCGGTCAGGTCGAGGGTGCACTGGGTGGTGTAGGCCAGCGCCGACGGCGCCAGGTGATGCAGGATCCAGATCTGACGCTGCTGGGCGCTGAGCGGGGCGGTATCGGTCTCGCGGCCGGTCACCACCAGCGCCGGCCTGCCGGTTCGGTCCGCGCCCCGCACGTGTTCGGCGAGCTCACGCGCGTCGGACACGGCGAACAGCACGGCCATCGGGATCTCGACCCCGAAGCGGCTGCTGATCGCCGCCGCGCACCGCACATGTGACAACGAGGCGAGCCCGAGCCCGCGCAGATCCGTATCGACCGCGATCTGCTCGATCCCGGTTATCTCGACCAGCATCTCGACCAGGACCGCCTCGACCTCATCAGCTGCGGCTGCGCCGGACCGAACGGGTGCCGCAGGGCAAGGAAGGAGACGTCCGTCGATCTTGCCGTTCGCGGTGTGCGGCAATGACTTCAGGCTCACCCAGGCGGTGGGAATCATGTACCGAGGCAGCCTGGACACCAAGTGCGCCCGTGCCTGAGCTGCGGTGACGACCACATCGCCACTGGTGACCAGGTAACCCACCAGTGTGGCCTCCGCGCCCAGATCCGCGCGCACGCTCACATACGCTTGCTCCACGCCGGGGTGGGACATCAGTGCGGTTTCGACGTGGCCCGGCTCGACCCGGTTGCCGTGAATCTTGAGTTGGCGATCAGCTCGACCGAGGAACCGGAACTGGCCATCGGGGCCGACTTCGACCAAATCGCCTGTCCGATAGGCCGATTCGCCGCCGGGCAACGCGATGAACCGGTCGGCGGTGAGTTCGGGTTGGGCGAGGTAGCCGAGTGCCACCTGCGGGCCGGTGATACCGAGCTCTCCGGTCGCGCCCTTTACGGTCTCGATCACGGTGCCGGTCTCATCGAGCAGGGTGTAGCCAGTGTTGAGCAGCGGTGTGCCGATAGTCAACGCGAATTGCTGCCCGGACGTGCCGCAATACACCAGTGCGTAGCTGGAGAATACGCAGGCTTCGGTGGGCCCGTACTCGTTGTACAGCGAAGTATGTGGCAGCAGTTGGGCGTGCCGGTCGATGAGCATCTCGCTCCACCGTTCGCTGCCGATCATGACCGTCGTCAACGAAGGCGGCGGGTCGGCCGAAATCCGCTCCAGGAAAGGCGGATACAGCCCCGCCGCATATACCAGGTGTGTGATCTGCTCCCGGCGGACCAGCTCCACTGTGCTTGCCACATCAGTCAACGGCATCGTGTTGACGATCAGCGTGCCGCCGCCCAGCAACGCATAGAACACCACCCCGGACGCGACATCGAACGCCGGCGAATGCAGTAACGCAATACGCTCCGGCCTGCCATACGCCAGGATCCGTGCCTGCGTGGAATTGAGCATCGAACGGTGCGCGAGCACAACACCTTTGGGCCTACCGGTCGATCCCGACGTGAAGATGACATAGGCCGGATCCTCACGGCGCGGCGCGGGCAATTGCGTCTGCGCGCTCGCGGCGGCGGTGAGCTGGGCGACCGTCACCCACCGCGCCGATCCCGCAGGAGCCTGCGGGATTCGATCCTCGCTGGTGACGACGATCGCCGGTCGCGCTTGTTCGAGCAGCCCGGCGATGTACTCCTGCGGTGCGGACGGGTCGATCGGCAGGTAGGTCAGCCCTGCGCTCACTGTGCCGATCAGTGCGGCGACGAACTCCACCGACCGGTCCAGCAGCACCACAACCACTCCCGCCTCACGGTCCGGACCGGCCAGCGTGGTCAAGCCCCGTGCCACCGCGCCGGTCAGCTCCGCGAGTTCACGGTAGGTCCACACCTCGTAGCCGGACCGGACCGCGATCCGGTCGCTGTTGCGTGCCACCGCAGCGGTGAAGGCGTCTCCCAGATTCGACTCTGTGCTGAGCGAGATATCCATGTCAGTGCCCCATCGCTGCGAGAGTCCGCTGGACTCGGTCGACAACGGCCGCGGGGGCGCGGCCGCCGACATGCTTGAGGTAGTAGCCCAGCAGTTCCTCGCGCTGCTTGCCGGGCCGATCCAGAAACAAGAGATCGTGGACGGTCAGTGCGCGGACCGCGAACATCGGCACCGGCGACCGCATCACCGGAAACGCCGGATTATGCACGCTGCCAACGGAACTGGCCTGATGGAACTCGCCGAGCATCAATCCGCGCCGCACGAAATCTAGCCGAAGCAGCGCATGACCGCCGTCGATGAATTCCGAGGCGCCGGCGGGGTCGATATCCGGGAACACCGCCAGCAGCGCTCCACGCCGAAACGATTCGGCCTCATCGAACACTTCGGAGTACAGGTCGGCCAGTGCGGGGACGGTCTCGCTCGCCTCGTGCACCGTTGCCCGGTTTGTATGAGCCGCGATCAGCCGCACCATGTCCTGATCAATCGCCACACTCAGGCGTGGGCACACCGGCCCGGGCCGGTGCAGCCGTGAATCCGGTGCCAGGACGAAGTCCCCGATCCACCCGAGTACGGACCGATATTGGGGGAATCGCTCAAACAGTGTGTACGCGTTCGTGATATCGGTGAGCGAGCCCGTCACGAACGGAGCGTTGTCGGCGAGGCTCACCGGTCTGCGCTCCCGAACGGCCGACCGGTCACCGCATAGGAGGAGAACCCATCGGGGCCAGCGGGGATATCGCCGACGAGAGTGACGCGATGCAGAATGCGTGAGCCGTCGGAGGCGTTGACGTCGGCGGCGGCGATATGCGCGGTCGCCCGGTTGTCCCAGAACGCGACCGAACCCGGCGCCCACCGGAACCGCACGGTGTATTCAGGCCGGGTGATCTGCTCGTACAGCAGATCCAGCAGGCGGCGGCTCTCCACCCGGCTCATCCCGAGGATGTGGCTGGTACGCGATGGGTTGACGAACAATGCCTTCTCGTCGGTCTCGGGGTGCAGGCGAACAACCGGATGAACCGAGACCATCGCTCGCGCGTTCACCATCTCCATGATCGAGCTGTCGACCTCGTCGTACTCCGACATCTGGTAGCCCGCCCAGAACGTGTGCTCGGCCCGCAGATCATCGACCAGCCGCCGCAGCGGACCCGACAACCCGTCGTACGCCGCAACAAGATTCGTCCACTGCGTGTCACCGCCGAACGCCGGTGCGGTCTCCGAACGCAGGATCGATGCCATCGGAGGATTGACCGCATGGGTCATATCGGTGTGCCACCCGCCGCTCGCCGAGGTCCATCGGCTCCGGTAGTGCGCCTCGATATCGCGGCCGTACCGCTGAAGATCGACAGTCGGGGAAATGGTGCAGATCTCCGGGAACTCATCGAGCTCGCCCCCGCTCTGTGGGCGCGGGCGAAGTGTCAATTCGCCGAAACTCCGCCCGAACGCGACGTGTTCGGCGTGGCCGATCTTCTGATCGTGGAAGAACACCACCTTGTGCGCCAGGAGTGCTTCGCGGATCTCGGCGACGGTTTCGGGATCGAGGGGAACCGACAGATCAACTCCGTCGATATCCGCACCGATATGACCGGCTACCTGGGTCACGCTGATTCGCTGGTTTGCCTTCTGGCTCATGGGGAATCCTCCGTTCTCGGTTGGCGCGATCCGCGCCATGCGCTGCTATTTCCAAGCAGTTCGAGAACACCGCGAATGCGCCCGCAGCGGAACTGGTGCCCTTGGTGCCTTTGGAGCATTTGGAGCCCAACGCTCAGGTTTCGGCGCTAGAGTCACCCGCATCACACCGCCGAAAAGCTGCTGATCAGGAGGCGAGGCGAGGTGAACAATCCTCAACTGGCGGCATCACTGAGAGAGCTCGGATGGAGCCCGGAAACCCTGGCCCGCAGGCTTATTGACCACGCCGCCCTGAACGGACACTGTGAACTCCGCGTTCACGAGAAGACGCCGTACAAATGGATTCGGGGAAAGCGTCCCCGCGCGCCGTGGCCGGAGCTGATCGCCACCCTGCTGGCTGCGGAGTTGGACCGACCTCTCAGCCCAGAAACTCTGGGCTGGCCCGCTGCCCGCGGAGATGATCAGCCGCCGTTGTTGCCCGCCGACAGTGGACTGCAACTACCGTGGACAGCCGAAGGGGCCGCGCGCGCAATGCGGGCAGTTACGGAGGCTGATCCCATGGACCGGAGATCATTTCTCACCGTGATGGGGGCCGCGATGAGTGCCCCCGCTCACCAGTGGCTGCTGGCCGAGCCCGTCCCGTACCTCACTCGTTCGGGCAAGTCTCGGCGAGTCACTCTCAACGCCGTCGACGAACTCGACCTCATGAACGCCAGCCTGCGGCGACTCGACGACGGTGGAGGCGGTGACAGGCTCCTGCTGATGGTCCGCGCGCATGTGCGCCAGGTCGTACAACTGATCGACCACAGCAGCTACACCGATACCGTGGGACGACGGCTGCACAGCAACGCTGGTGAACTGTTGCGCTTGGCCGGCTGGCTGGCATTCGACGGTGGGCAGCACGCCGGCGCCCAG